>CP147775.1:0-2211807 GCA_037321105.1 Campylobacter concisus
ATAAGCTTGGCTGGGCGAATTTTATCTCTTTTTAGCAAAGAGCTTGGACTAAATAAGGCCGATGAGCTAGAGCTTTTGGGTGAGCTAACCGCGCACAAAGAGGCAAATATCATAAAGCTGCCAAACATCTCAGCCACACTAGTTCAGCTAAAAGCAGCAATTGAGGAGCTTAGAAGCAAGGGATTAAATGTGCCATTTTATCCAGACGAGATCATCACAGACTACGACGAAGAGATCGCTAAAAAATACCAAAAAGTGCTAGGAAGTGCGGTAAATCCAGTGCTAAGACAAGGAAACTCAGACAGAAGAGTCTTGCCACCGGTTAAAGAATTTGCAAAAAGCACCCACATAGCAACGGTAACTGGGACAAGGCAAATAAAACTAAAATTTGCTACATGCAAAAGGGCAACTTTTATGAAAATGAGCGCTCAATCATCGCAGAAAAAGATGAGAAATTTTATATAAAATTTTATTAGCTTGGAGGGCAAAAAAGAGCTTTTAAAAGAGCTTGCTGTCCAAAGTGGCGAGATCATAGATGCTACCTTTTTAAGCACAGATGAGCTAGATGAAATTTTATGAAAGCTGCTTTGAGACTGCACTAAAGAGAAATTTGACCTTGAGCTTACATCTAAAATGCACGATGATGAAGGTTAGTGACCCAGTCATCTTTGCACATGCAATAAAGAGCTATTTTAAAGAGGTTTTTGAGCTATTTGGTGATGAGTTTAAAGCTAGTGGCGTTGAGGCAAAAAACGGCTTAAAAGATATGTTTTCTAAAATTTCAACTCTTAAAAATAAAGATGAAATTTTGGCTAAATTTGATGAAATTTTAGAGCAAAAAGGCAAAAATTTGGGCATTAAATGAAAATGCTAGCAACTTTTACGTGCCAAATGACGTCATCATCGACGCTTCCGTGCCTGCGCTCATTAGAAACTCTGGCAAGGTAAAAGACAAAAACGGCGAGCTGAAATTTCTCGCTTTGTATGATCCCAGATAGGACCTACGCTAGAGTTTATGAGGCCTGCGTGGCGGACTTTAAAGAGCATGGCGCGCTTGATGTGAGTAAGATCGGCAGCGTGGCAAACGTGGGGCTTATGGCTAAAAAGGCCGAGGAGTATGGCAGCCACGATAAGACCTTTGTTGCAAAAGAGGACGGAGAATTTGTTGTTTTTGATAAGGCGGGCAAGAGCGTCTTTAAATTTAGCGTTAAAAGTGGCGACATTTTTAGAATGACACAGGCAAAGGATGATGCGATAAATGCGTGGTTTGAGCTTGCTTTAAAAAGAGGCGAAATTTCAAAAGATGAGCTTATATTTTGGCTAGATAGTAGCCGTGCTCACGATAGAAATTTGATAGCTAAATTTGAGAAATTTAGAGATAAATTTACTAGTGCTGGCGTGAAATTTGAAATTTTAAACTACGAGCAAGCAACTAAAAAATCGCTTGAAGCAATAAGAGCTGGCAAAGACGTCATAGGCGTAACTGGCAACGTTTTAAGAGACTATCTAACCGATCTTTTCCCGATATTTGAGCTAGGTGGCAGCTCAAAAATGCTCTCAGTCGTGCCGCTACTTGCTGGTGGGGCGATGTTTGAGACGGGCGCTGGCGGAACGGCTCCAACGCTTGTAAAAGAGCTAAAAGAGAGAAACCACCTGCTTTGGGATAGTTTGGGCGAGTTTTTAGCACTTAGTGCTTCGCTTGAACATCTAGCGTTTTTTAGGCGAAAAAAAGAGGCAAAAGAGCTAAGTGAAGCGCTAAATAGAGCAGTTGCTAGCTATCTTGATGAAAACAAAACGCCAAATGCCACTCTTGATACTAGAGAGTCGCACTTTTATCTGGCGCTTTTTGGGCGAGAGATGGCAAAAAGTGGCGGGATTTTGAGCGCAATATTTGCAAATTTAGCAGACGAGCTAGAAAAAAATGAAGGTGAAATTTTAAAGCAGATCAGAGAAAATGATGGTGCAAGCGTGGAATTTGGCGGATACTACCTGCCAGACGAAGCAAAGGCAAATGAGGTCATGCGACCAAGTGAAATTTTAAATAAAATAATAGGATAAAAGATGAAAATAAGTGTAGTTGGAGCTGGAAACGTCGGTGCTAGCATAGCTTATGCGCTTTGCATGAGAGAGCTTTGCGATGAGATCGCGCTTGTGGATATATTTGGTGACGTGGCGCGTGCAAAGGCGATCGACCTAGCTCAGTCAAGCTGTGTCTTTAACGCTAAAACTAGCGTTTGTGGTGGCGATGATTTTGTACTTATTGAGGGCAGTGACATCGTCATAGTCACAGCTGGAAGCCCAAGAAAGAGGGTCAAACTAGAGAGGACTTACTGCTTAAAAACGCCGTTGTTGTAAAACAAACTGCGCAAAAGATAGCTGAAATTTGCCAAAAACGCAGTGATAATCGTAGTCACCAATCCACTTGACGTGATGGTCTGGACGGCTCATAAATTTAGCGGTTTTAGCAAAAACAAAGTGATCGGCATGGCTGGTGAGCTAGACAGCGCAAGGTGCAGATATGAGCTAGCGCTTTTAAAAGATAAGGACGCCAGCAAGCTAAGAGCAAAGATCGTTGGCACTCACAATGACGAGATGATCGTATCAGCCAGCAATATCAGTGAAAATTTAAATGAAAATGAGCTTGCAATCCTTAAAAAGAGACAAGCACTGGCGGCGCAAAGATCGTTAAACTGCTTGGTACTTCGGCTTACTACGCACCAGCGGCTGCAGCTGTGAAGATGTGCGAGATGATCGTTGGTAAGAGCGATGAGATAATAAGCGCTAGCGTGCTAATCGATGATGAACTAAGCTGCGGCAGGCTAGTAAGACTCGGACGTGATGGCTTAAAAGAAAATTTTAGAGCTAAATTTAGATGAAGACGAGCAAGAGCAACTAAACAAAAGTGAAGCTGAAATTAGAAAAAATATCAAATTTTTAAAAGAAAACTTAGAGTAGGAAGATATATGATCGTAAAAGAAAATGTCCCAGTTTGGGTCGATGAGAGCAGGTGTAAGGCCTGTGATGTCTGCGTGAGCTACTGCCCAGCAGGCGTGCTAGGCATGAGGCTTGAGCCAAAGGCGGTGCTTGGCAAGATGATAGAGGTGGTCTATGCTGACTCATGCATAGGATGCCGTGACTGTGAGCTTCACTGTCCTGATTTTGCCATTTATGTGTCTGATAAAGGCTTTAAATTTGCAAAGCTAACGCCTGAGAGCAAAGAGCGAGCTGCGGCTGTAAAGGCAAATAAATTTGCCAAGCTTGGAGAGAGCACATGAGAGAGGTAGTATCAACTGGAAATGCCCTAGTAGCAAGGGCTGCCGTCGAGTGTGGCTGTAACTTCTTTGGCGGATATCCTATCACTCCAAGCAGCGAGATCGCCCACGAGCTAAGCGTGCTTTTGCCAAAAAACGGCGGTACATTTATACAGATGGAAGATGAGATAGCTGGCATTTCCGTAGCTCTTGGTGCAAGTGCGAGTGGCGCTAAAGCGATGACTGCAAGTTCTGGTCCAGGAATTTCACTAAAGGCTGAGCAAATAGGCCTTGGTTTTATCGCTGAGATACCGCTTGTCATCGTAAATGTAATGCGCGGCGGCCCTTCAACTGGCCTACCAACACGTGTCGCACAAGGCGATATCTTGCAGGCTAAAAACCCAACTCACGGCGATGTAAATATGATAGTGCTAGCGCCTAGTAGCCTAGAGGAGTGCTATACGCAAACGGTGCGTGCCTTTAACCTCGCAGCTAGGTTTATGACGCCGGTTATGCTGCTACTTGACGAGACGATAGGTCACATGCAAGCAAGGGTGCGCCTGCCAGAGATTAGCGAGCTAGAAATTTATAAAAGAAGAGAATTTAGCGGCGAGCCAAAAGAGTATAAACCATACGAGGCTGCACCAGATGAGCCAGCCACGCTAAATCCTTTCTTTAAAGGCTATCATTACCATATAACAGGGCTTCATCACGGCGCTACTGGCTTTCCAACTGAAGATGGCAAGATCGTTGAAAACTCGATGAATAGACTATTTGATAAGATGAAATTTACACACTGATGAGTGCGAGAAATTTGAAGAGTTTATGCTTGATGACGCGCAAATTTCTATCATCGCCTTTGGAAGTGTCGCTCTCTCAGCTAAGCAAGCGATATTAAATTTACGTGAAAAAGGGCTAAAAGTAGGGCTATTTAAGCCACTCACACTTTTCCCAGCTCCAGCCAAAAAGCTAAAAGAGATATCAAATAAATTTAAGAAAATTTTAGTCTGCGAGCTAAATTTAGGTCAATATAGTGGCGAAATTTCAAAGATCATCTTAAGAGATGACTTTGCAAAACTGCTAAAAGCAAACGGCAGACCGATAAGCCCAAGCGAGATCGAGGCGAAGATAGGAGAAATTTACTGGCTTTTAATTACGATAAATATTTACGAACAGATAAAATGCCTACTCTTTGGTGCTGGGGCTGTGGCGACGGCGTCATACTAAAGGCGCTCATCCGCGCTATCGACACCATGGGCTGGGATATGAACGACGTTTGCGTGGTCTCAGGCATAGGCTGCTCTGGTCGCTTTAGCGGATATCTTGACTGCAACACCATCCACACAACTCACGGCAGAGCCGTAGCATATGCCACTGGCGTAAAGATGGCAAACCCAGACAAGCACGTCATAGTTGTAACTGGCGATGGCGACGGACTAGCTATCGGAGGCAACCACACGATACACGGATGCCGCCGAAATATCGGGCTAAATCACATCTTAATCAACAACTTCATCTACGCGCTAACCAACTCGCAAACCAGTCCAACCACGCCAAAGGGCATGTGGACGGTCACAGCACAATACGGCAACATCGATCCTAGTTTTGACGCCTGTAAGCTCGCAACTGCCGCAGGCGCTAGCTTTGTCGCGCGTGGTAGCGTCATCGAGCCAGAGAAGCTTACAAAGCTCTTTGTGGAGGGCTTTAGTCACGATGGATACAGCTTTTTTGATGTATTTTCAAACTGCCACATAAATTTAGGCCGCAAAAACAAAATGGGCGAGGCGGTGAAAAATTTAGAGTGGATAAAGGGTCGCACGACTAGCAAGGTCAAATTTGACATGCTAAGCGATGAAGAGAAAAAGGGCATTTTCCACTTGGCGTGCTGCACAAAGATGAAGAAAAGATAGAATACACCAAGGCTTACGACAAGGTAAGAAGAGCTGCAATGAGCAATGAAGCGATAAATTTTGAGGAGCTAGCATGAAGTCACAATTAAGATTTGTCGGCGTTGGCGGACAGGGTGTCATGCTAGCTGGCGAGATCCTCTCAGCTGCCAAGATAAAAGCAGGCGGATACGGCGTCAAGGCATCTACCTACACATCTCAAGTGCGAGGCGGTCCAACAAAGGTCGATATCATACTAGATGAGAAAGAAATTTTATATCCTTACGCAAACGAGGGCGAGATAGACTTTATGCTTGCCACTGCGCAGATAAGCTACAACGCCTTTAAAAGTGGCGTGAAAGAGGGTGGTGCGATCGTTGTTGAGCCAAATTTGGTAAAAGTGAGCGACGAGGACAAAAAGCGCTGGAAAATTTCTGAAATTCCTATCATCTCTATCGCAAAAGACGAGGTTGGTAATGTCATCACTCAAAGCGTCGTGGCTCTTGGTGTGGCTGTGGCGATGAGTAGGTGCATGGATGAAAATTTAGTGCGTGAAGAGATGCTAGCAAGCGTGCCAGCTAAGGTCAAAGAGGCAAACGCCAAAGCATACGAGCTAGGCCTAAAATACGCAAAAGAGCTTTTAAAATAAATTTTTGGCTAAATTTCAAATTTAGCCAAAACCTCCCAAAATGGATCAGATAAAACTAGAAAATTTCCGCAAAGAACATGGCTTTGAGATGCCGATCATTAGGAGCTTGTCAGCTGGTGAGTGCTTAAAGATAAGAGAAAATTTACTTCATAAATTTAGCCTAGATGATATAGATGAGTTTTTTAAGATAGATAAATTTAGCAAGCTTGATGGCTTTAATGCAAACGAAGAAAATTTTGATCTAAATGCTCTTTTTAACGAACTTAACGTCGCCACGCCAAATGAAATTTCGTATAAATTTTAATAAATTTGAGAGTATTGATATTTTGCGCTTTGATGATTTAGATAAATTTTTTAGCGATATCTGGTATCCGTCACTTGATGACATTGAGATATTTGATATAAATTTAAGCTTCATTTTCTCAGTCAGACACTACGGGGTTATCTATTATTTTACTTTCTAGCTATTAAAAATTTACAAATTTATATGATTTTTGATAATCATACGATTTTTATCGCATTTAAATTTACTAGTTTTAATTATTTATTTATTTTTAAGAAATATCCTCAAAGATACGTAAAATTGGCTATTTTATAACATCTTATCTATTTTTATTAATATATTGCGAGATAATATTATTTTCATCTTTATCAAAATAATAAATTTATAAGTAGTAGCTACAAATACGATAAAATGGTCTTTTTCTAAATGATTTTGGCTATCAAATCTCACTATATAACCTAAAATAAATCTTTATGTTTCTTTTAAGTAAATTTTATGTAAAGTTTCATTATTAATTTTTTTATTAATGTAGTTGTTTTAAAAAATATTAAGAAATGAACTGGCGGTGCGTTTTTTGACGCTAATAAACTTATTAAAATAGGAAGTTATCAATGAGTGAAAATTTACCAGAAGAGAAATTTCTACAAAGCGCCTGTATCAGCGTAGGTGCGCTAGCTACAACAGCTGGAGCGACCAATGTTTTTGCTGGCGAGTTGCCAAAGGGCAATGAAAGTGGCTTACCATCTGTTGATGTGCTAATAATCGGCTCTGGCGGTGCTGGACTTCGTGCAGCAACAGCCGTTCGCAAGCAATATCCAAACTCAACCGTCGTTGTTGCTACAAAGATGATGCCATCTCGCAATGCAACCTGTATGGCGGAGGGCGGAATAAACGGCGTTACTGACTTTAGTAATGGCGATAGCTTCAAGCTTCACGCTTATGACACAGTTAAAGGTGCGGCTTATCTTGCTGATCAAGATGCAGTTGTGAAATTTTGCGAGGCAGCAGGCGCAGTCATCCACGAGCTAGACCACAATGGCATGCTCTTTTCTCGTATAGACAATGGCGACGTGTCCCGTAAAGATAATGGCGATGTTGCATTTCGCTTCATGGGTGGCGCTAGCAAAAAACGCTGTAACTATGCAGCCGATAAAACTGGTCACGTTTTGATGCACGCCTGTCTTGACGACGCTATCACAGCTGGCGTTAAATTTCTAATGGACCATGAGCTACTTGAGATCGGTCTTGAGGATGGTAAAGTTGAAGGCGTCGTTCTTCGCAACATCCAAGATGGTCAAATTTACCCGGTTCTTTGCAAATCTCTAGTCATCGCAACTGGCGGATACACTAGAATTTTCTATAACCGCACATCAGTTCCATTTATAGCAACAGGCGATGGCATCGCTGCTGCGCTTAAAGTAGGTCTTGGTTTTGAAGACCCTGAGATGCTTCAGTTCCACCCAACTGGCGTTCAAAATGGCGGCACACTTATCACAGAAGCAGCTCGTGGTGAGGGTGGTTACTTGTTAAATAACAAGGGCGAGCGCTTTATGAAAAACTATCACGAAAAGATGGAGCTTGCTCCTCGTGACGTCGTCGCTGGTGCGATCGAGACAGAAATTCGCGAAGGTAGAGGCTTTGGCGAGGGTATGAGCGCTTATGTGCTTTGCGATGTTCGTCACCTTGGCAAAGATACTATCATGAAAAAGCTTCCAAAATTCGCCACACTGCTATGCTTTTCCAAGACATCGACCTTATCGAGCAACCAGTGCCTATCCGCCCAACAGCTCACTACTCAATGGGTGGTATAGAGGTAGCTAAATTTGATGATATGAGCACAAAAATCCCTGAAATTTATGTAGGTGGCGAGGCTTCATGCGTATCTATCCACGGTGCAAACCGCCTTGGTGGTAACAGCCTAACTGACGCAGTTGTAACTGGCGATCTAGCTGGAAAAGGTGCTGGTGCTTACGCTCAAAATGCAAAATTTGCAAGTGGCAAAAAGACTTCTGAGCTAGCAAAAATGTGGCAAGATAAATTTAAAGCCATAGCAACAGGCGAGGGTGGCGTAAATGATATGTACGCACTTCGTGAAGAGCTTGGTAAAAACAACTGGGATCTAATGGGTATCTTTAGAACTGGTGCTAAACTAGACCAACTCTCTAAAAACCTAGAAGCTATCCAAGCAAAATATGACACCCTTAAAGTGCCAAATCAAAACCCAGTTATGAACACAGCATTTACTGACTATGTCGAGCTTGGCAACCTTATACTTCTTTCTCGTGCAGCATGTCTTGCAGCGCAAAATCGTCTTGAGAGCCGTGGCGCTCACACAAGAGAGGACTATCCAAAAAGAGATGATGTAAATTTCTTAAAACACAGCATAGTCACACTAAAAGACGGCAAGTTAGAGCTTGGCTACAAAGACGTTGTGACAGGCATATTTTCACTTGACGGCAAGAAGCCAGAGTAAGGAGCTAGGATGAAAATTATTATCGACCGTTTTGACGGAACTAAAAAATATGAATCAACTTATGAGCTAACAAATGAAGAGGTCAAAGGCAAAACTCTTTTAACAGTGCTTTTTGACATCAAACAAAAAAAGGATGCGACGTTAAATTTCACAGCATCTTGCCGCTCAGCGATATGCGGTGCGTGCGCTGTTAGAGTAAATGGTCACTCATATCTAGCTTGCGATACAAAGATGAACGAGCTTTTGGCTGAGTATGGCAACCCAGATACTATTAGAATTTCACCACTTGGAAATTTCAAGGTTATCTCAGATCTTATGGTGGATTGGGAGCCAAGTATCGAAAATTTACGCAAGATCAAGCCAAGCATCACTGCTAAGCCAGAATTTAGCGCTGCAAAAGGCTGTAAGCAAAGCCAAAAAGAGTACGACAAAGTCGCACTTGAATGGGACTGCATACTTTGCGGTGCGTGTGCTAGTGAGTGTAATAAACTTGAAGCAGACGCGAGTGATTATATGCAGCCATTTGTATTTGTTCATGCTTATAGAGCTGCCTTTGACTCACGTAGCAAAGATCCTATGCCACACCTAAAACCAGCTATCGATAATGGTCTTTGGACATGCGTAAAATGCCAAGAGTGTGCTGATCGCTGTCCAAAAGGCATAAGCGCATGCGCTGACATAACTGATCTTCGTATCATGGCTATACAAAAAGGCTTTAATGAGGGCATGGGACCAGATCACGCTGAGGCGTTCTTAACTGATCTAGTTGATGGCTCAGGCAGGCTAAATGAGGTTAGACTTGCACTTCGTTCAGAAGGCGTTATCAAAAATATGGGCAAACTAGACATCGCTGCAAACTTAATGCTTGCTGGCAAGATGAATCCGCTTCATGTATTTGGCGAAGAAGACATAGAAGGTCATGACGATCTAGTAAAAATGATAAATGCGGCTCGCAAAGCTGCTAGTAAGGAGTAATTATGCAAAATGAATTCGCTTTTTTCCAGGATGCGTACTCACTCAAGCAGCTAAAGAGGCTAAGATGTCGCTTGAGGCCATCGCTCCAGTACTTGGCTGGAAGCTTCACGAGATAAAGGGCTGGAGCTGCTGTGGTGCTCAACAAGCACAAGATGTCGATCCCATCGCTGCACTTGTGGCAAACGCTAGAAATATAGCGCTTCCAGAGCAGATGAATATGCCGATGCTTACGACATGTTCAACCTGTATGCTAACTCTAACAAGAGCAAAAAGCACGCTTGATAAGGGCGCAAAAGATCGTATCAATACCTTTTTAGCTGAAGGCAATATGAAATATAACGGCTCAACCGAGATCACAAGCCTTCTTTGGGAGCTTTATCAAAATGTCGATACGCTAAAAGCAAAGGTTGTTAAGCCACTTAGCGGTCTAAAAGTAGCGCTATTTTACGGCTGCCACAGCCTAAGACCTGAAAAAGATCTGCACAATAGAGAAAGTTCAGTCAATCCAAAGAGTTTTGAAACCGTCGTAAGCGCACTTGGCGCTACTATCGTGCCGTTTGAGAAAAGACTTGACTGCTGCGGCTTCCACGCTAGCTACCCAGCTGGAAAATCAGTAAGAAAAATGTCAAGCCAGATCGTAAATAACGCTGATCAAAATGGCGCAGACGTAGTTGTAACTCCGTGCCCACTTTGTCAAATGCAACTTGACATCTATCAGAGAGATATCAAGATGAGAACCACTCAGATGTTAGAAAACCTATCATCCACCTCTCTCAGCTTGTAGGTCTTGCACTTGGCCTATCTGTCGAAGATCTAGGTCTTGATCTAAACATCATCGACGCTAGTAAGATAGCGTAAATTTTATCCACGTCTTTTGGCGTGGGAAATTTCAAACGTAAATTTTTCAAAATAAATAAAATTTGATAACAAAATCAGTTTTAAAATTTACTTTGTAACATATAAATTTGCCTGCAGCTAAAATTTATTTAAATTTGCTCTTTTATATCATTGCAAAAATAGCGCACTATCAGGTAATATCACTAAATTTTAGATACAAAAAAGAGCGACAAAATGACAATTTTTTATATAAAATCACTTTATTTATTTTGTAATACTTTTGGCTATAATCGCGTGAAAATTTAAATGGATGTTTTAGTTTTAAATTTAAAGGATGAAAGATGCAAAGCGTTGGTGTCGTCGCAAAGATAAGTGGAAAAGTTTTTGTAAAACGAAACGGAAAGTTGATCTTGCTAAAGCAGGGCGACGAGATATTTTTGGGCGATGAGATCATCACGCAAAGCAGCAACGACACTATCGTTATAAATTTCGACCACGCTGCGCCTATCACGCTACTTGAACCACAAACTATCATCATCACAAAAGAGCTATCAAATGCAAAATTTGACGCCCAAGGCAATGAAGCGCAGGTAGAAGAGGACAAGAGAAGGATTTTTGGCGAGAGCGAAGAGTCTAGTAGCCAAAGCAGCGACGAAAGCGCTCAAGGCTCTAGCCACTACTCTCATGGCTCAAGTCATGGTAGCGACACAGCAAGCATAAATGGATCAAATTTTGACACGCAAGGGCACATCTCAAACGTAGTTTGGTTTGATGGCGGTACGCTAGAGCTACCAGCTATCATCTCAAGCGAGCCAACAATGCCAGTTAGTTCTATTAGCGGAGCAGCGCCAGTGGTGGCAGAGCAAAAAGAGAGTGCTCCAACTATACCAGCGCCAAGCATCGCACTTTTAAAAGACCTTGATGGTGACGGCTATATCAATATCGCAGAAGCAGGCGGCGATCCTAATCACACAAGCATGGCTGTTGCTTTTAACAACGACTTTATGCCAGGCGACAAAGTGACGCTGAGAAGTTGTAAATAACGGCGTAAAGACCACACTTTCTTACAAAGTAGATCCTGCAGGCACAAGCGTGATAAATGAAAACAATCCAAGCGAAATTTTGCCTATCACGCCAAATGCAACAAACCCAGATCAAAAAGAATTTATCATCCCAAGCGTTGCTATCACGCCAAATGCTCCATTTAATGTAAGCTCCAGCATCACACTAGCAAATGGCGCTAGCTCAGCTCCAGCAAAGGCAGCCGCAAGCGTTGATACTGTTACGCCAGCTCTTAGCTTTACAAAGGTGGTTTTAGGCAAAGACCTAAATGGCGATGGCGTGATAGACGCTAGCGAAAATGGCTTTAATCCAGCCAGCAGTACGCCAAGCGACGATGCAAAGATCGTTTTATCACCAAATATGAAAATAGGCGATAAGATAAAGCTCACTACCACTGATCCTGACGGCACTTTGCATGAAAAGACGCTTGTTAAAACATCTAGTGGCACACTTGTAGATAAAGATAGTGGCGAGAGCTATCCACTTACAAGTGAAAGCGGCGGAAATGTCGGCTTTAACGTGGCAAGTGCTGTTAAAATTTCATCATCGACGCCAACAAATGTAAATATCCAAATGATAAGCAAGTCAGGCAATCCAGGTGCGACAGATACGATAACTATCGCAAATAATAACGATCCGATCGCCGTTTTTACCCTTGATGAGAATAAAGATGGCATTATAAATGCAGCCGAACTAGCTAAAAGTGGTGGCACAGCGTCGCTTATCGATATCTACGTGCCAAACAACGCCGCAGTTGGCGACAAGATCCGCATAAAGGTCGATGACCCAGCTAGCACACCAACAAGTGTTACAAAGACCTACACTATCGCACCTGACGGACTTACTGCCACGCTTGATGGAGGTAGCGAGACTATCTCTATTCAAAATGGCAAGATCACAGTTACTGACCCTACAAGCTCAACTGATCCGAGCAGAAAAAAGCTAAGCACGACGATAATTGACGGCACAACTGGAGCTTTAAAAGCTTCAAGTGTGAGTGAAATTTCAAGCGATACAGTCGCACCTGTTAGGTCTCCGCACGTGCAGTTTGCAAAAGATAGCGATAAAGACGGCGTGCTAACTAGTAAAGAGAGTGGCTTTAGCCCTGATGGTGCGAAAACCTCTATAAAGATGAAAATTCCAAACGACGCAAGAGATGGCGATAAATTTCGAGATAGATATCGCAGGAAGCGACGGCAAAACAGATAAGATAACCATTAAAATTTCTCAAAACGCATCCGGCGCATATAGCGCCACAAGAGATGATGGCGTAGCTATTAGCGTAAATAATGGCACCATAGAGACCACGACAAAACTTTATGGCGTTACGACAAATTTCACGACCACATTTACCGACAAAGCTGGCAACAAAGCAGACCCAGTCACAGACGAGATCACCGTAGATAACAGTATAAAGGTGCAGTTTGCAAGAGATAATGACGGAGACGGGCTAATTGATAGCATCACCACGCCTTCTGGCTCACCATCAACCCAAAGCGATCTTGATATCTACGTGCCTAGCAACGCAAAACCAGGAAGCAATGTAAGCGTCACTATCTCAACTCCGACCATACCAGCCATAACCACAACTGTCAAGTACACGATAAGCGACGATGGACTAACCGCCTTGCCAAGTGACGGCTCAGCGCCACTTCCTATCGTGGATGGTAAATTTCAGCATACCAAATGTTCCTATCTCGGTCGATCACTCTACGCCTGTTAGAGCTACTATCACGACACCAAACGAGGTCACCACGACAGATGGCGTTCGCGGTAGGCTCTTTGACTTTGGAATTTTAAGCTACATAGATGACGTCAAGCTTGCCACGCAGATAGATGGCGGAGCTATAAATATCGCTAAATACCTTAGGGTAAGGACTATGAGAAGGTTATCCAGAAAAATAACTTTGACGATGAGACAAAAACTATAAAAGAGTACAACATCTCACTTACTAACGATGAACAGCCAAATATTGTATTTGGCGTGAACCGCGACCCTGGTACAAAGCTTCGTTTAGCACTTGAGGATGATCATGGTAATGCCAAAATTTTACCAAGCGGACAAACATATATAGATCTAACAGTCGGAGCAGATAAGCGTGTAAATATGGACTTTGAGGCCCTTGGTATAAAGCTAGATGAGAGATACTCAAACATAAGAGCGACAGTTTTAAAGAGTGATGACACAAAGGATGATGATCTAATAGTTCAGCGTAGATCTAGACGCCACCCCTGATGCGATCGGCACTCCAACGGCAACTTCTCACGTCACTAGCGTAGATATCTCAGGTAGTGTTGGCACCGATGCGAGCGGTAATAACACGTTAAATAAAAACACCATAAACAAAGTAGATCTTTATGATCTGTAAATTCCGTTAACAAAAGCTCAGCCCTTGATGATACGCACAGCTACTCTGAAAATTTTGCCCTGCCAGCAAACAGCACCGGAGCAAATTTCATGATAAAAAATGCCGACACCGCAGGAAATGTCTCTGTTAGCACGGTGACATTTATCGGTAACAGCGGCCTTGATGCTGATATGTGGTTTTATAACTACGTAGATCCATCGTGGAGGGCTAGAGTTGGTGGCGATTCTGGTGTTTACTTGCAGCGAGGGGGCAAATCCATCTATAAAGACTATATCAAAATTTACTCTCCAAGCGCCTCTACTACATATGACGTTGTGCAGTTTGCCTCTGGGACGCACTATAAGACCCTGTCTGATCAGGGCAATATGCATGCAGAAGATCTAGCAAGAGTGGGTAGATATGGTAGCGATGCCTTGTATGACGCATCTAATCCATACGCACCAAAGAAATTTAGAAACGGTGTAGATACAACTGCTGGCACAGGAGAAAATATAAGCTTTGCAAATGGCACATTAAAAGGCAAGCCTGGCAACTACACGCTTGGAGAGTCAAACCCTGTTGGCTCTGATCTTGTCATGAAAATGGATGGTTGGATATATGTAAATGCTCCTGGGACATACTCAGTAAGAGCAGCCGACCTACACAACTATGTAGAGCTAACCATAAATGGCAATACACAAAAATTTGGAAGCGCAACAACATTTATAAATCCGTTCACAGAAGTATCATATGGCAAAAATGGTCAGTGGTGGAGCAGGGATTTTACATTTAATAAGGCTGGCTTTTATAAATTTGATATGGAGTATATGGACGGAACTGGCGAGATGAATTTATCTTTGTATATAATGCAAAAAAATAGTGCGCCAGCTAGTGGACCATATCCATCAGATACTTTGGTGGGCTCAGAACATAGTGGCACTCGGCTTTTTAGCAACAACTACGTTGAAGCGCTCATTCAAAATGATTTTATAAAAAAGATAGGCACTACAAATTCTTACGAGATAAACACAAGCAAATATAGCGAGGCAAATTTTGGAGATCCGATCTATCTAAAACAAGAAGGCGACGTAAAAGGCGGTAACCTAGATGATGCTTTTGTTTATAGTAAGGGCAGGGCGATAGACGGCAAAGGTGGTGTAGATACGCTTATAGTTGTTGATGATGTGGATTTTTCGAAATTTAGACAATGTTAAAAAGATAAATAACTTTGAAAAAGTGCAACTAGGCAGCGCAGATCAGGCTGTATCTATAAAATTTCAGCCCAAATGGCATCTTTGACATCGTAGATAGTAGAAATACAAGAGATGCGAGCAATAGCGCAGCCAGCGAGAGCGTAAATACCGTGCTAAAGGTTATAGGCGATAGCAAAGACCTGGTGCAGCTTACGCATGATTTTGTAAAAGCTACAAAAGCAGATATCACCACGCTAAATAATAAACATAGCGTCGTTGGCGATACGTACAACAAAGTAGATGTCACAAGTGATGGTGATGCGGTAAATCAAGTCTATAAAGCGACCTTTAATCGCCAAGAAGTTATCAATGGTAACACAATAAATTCAAAGCATACTGTATATGTCGAGATCCAAGACGGCGTGCAAGTTGATCTGTTGTAAAGCTCATCTTGGTTCTTGCAAGAGGAGCAAGAATAGTCTGTAAATTTAATTTTATGTAGTTTTATATATAAAATAATATGTAAAATTTTATGCAAATAAAGCTAAATTTGCCTCGTTTTTGCTCTTTGCTATCTTTTTTATAAGCTCTATATCGCTGTTCATTGCTAGGCTCATGAAGCAAATGCCATTTGCACCAGCTTTTATGGCCTCTTTGTAGTTCCCGCTGTCTAGTCCGCCAAGTGCGTAAATTTCTTTATCTAAGCTTTTTAGCTCGCTTATAAAATTTAGCCCTTTTGGCTCTAAACCCGCCTTGCATGAGGTGGCAAATATATGAGAAGCAACGAGCACATCGGCGATAGAGGCTGAAATTTTAGCCTGCTCTAGGTCGTGAGCTGGGGCGTAAATTTTGGCTGTTTTTCTAAATTCTTCTAAAAAAACGCCGTGATTTTTAAAAAGTCAAGCTGCGCCGAAGTGAGCCAAAAGTCGCTCTTTAGCTTGCAAGCTACGTCAAAAAATTGATTAATGATAAATTTCTTGCGGTAGTTTTCACAAATTTGAGCCACAACCCTAGCAAGATCATAAAAATCAGCCTCGTCTAGCCCCTTTGCACGAAGCAAAATTTCATCCACGCCAACTTTGCAAAGTAGCTGAATCCTCTTTAAAAAGTCATCGCCCTCATAGCTTTCAAAGTCGGCCACGCAGAGAATTTTAAACATAGACATACTCGCTCATCAAGGGCTCTAAGCCGTTTGCTTTTATCATAGCTTTTATCTCATCCACGCTTCTGTCGTCGCTTATCTCAAACTGCTCGTCGCCCTTTTTCTCTTCGCCGTGAGCTCCGATGCTTACTTTTACGCCAGCGCTTATCTTATTTGCAGCGATCTTTACGGCGTTATCGCGAAATTTCGCCTTTTCTCTGGTTGAGATCGTTATGCTAGCTGTTGGCATGAAAATTCTATAAGCGCAGATCACTTGCAAAAGCTCGCGCTCGCCCACGTCACGTGGATTGATGCGGTCGTTGTTGATGATAGGGCGAAGTCTTGGGCATGAAAATGCGATCTCAGCGTGCGGATACTTTTTTTGAACTAAACTTGCGTGAAGTGCCGTCGCAAAGGCATCAAGCCTAAAGTCATCTATGCCAAGAAGTGCGGCAAAGCCAACTCCTCTCATGCCTCCAAGAAGCGCTCGCTCTTGTGCATTTAAGCGGTATGGGAAAATTCTTTTATTGCCACCAAGGTGGATTTTCTCGTATTTTGTGGGATTATAAGTCTCTTGAAAGACAGTCACGTAGTCTGCGCCGCTTTTGTGAAGCAGGGCGTAGCCCTCAGAGTTTAGTGGGTAAATTTCAACCCCAACGACTTTAAAAAATTTCTTTGCCAAAGTGCAGGCATTTGCGATGTAAGCGACACTTGAGTTTGTCTCGCTCTCGCCAGTTAGAATTAAAATTTCTTCTAAGCCGCTCTTTGAAATTTCTCTTAGCTCCCTTGTGATCTCCTCGTCGCTTAGTTTTGCCCTTTTTATATTATTTTTAGCGTTAAAACCGCAATAAACGCAGAGGTTATCGCAGTAGTTTGCTATGTAAAGCGGGGTAAAAAGCGTGATGTTTGAGCCAAAATTTGCCCTTGTCTTTGCTTGAGCTAGCTGGGCGATCTGCTCTAAAAATGGCGCTGCAGCAGGCGAGAGTAGGGCTTTTAAATTTTCAAGCGAGCAGTGCTTTGCATTAAGAGCTGCCTTTACGTCTGCCTCGGTGTAAATTTCAGGTTTGTAGTTCGCTCGCTCTTTTAAAATCTCATCCATAATGTCGCTGCCAACATCCTGCATGTGAGGTAGTAGCTGCATATGGTCGGTTCTTGTAAATTTCATCAGTCTAAAAATCCAGTGAGCGGAGATGAGGCATTTGCGCTTTTGCTCTTTGCGCCAAGCCCTGCTAGATAGGCGTTTCGACCAGCGATGATGGCCTCTTTAAAGGCTCTTGCCATGAGTGGGATATTTTTAGATGAGGCGACGGCTGTGTTTGCCATGATCGCAGCTGCTCCCATCTCCATCGCTTCGCACGCTTGTGATGGCCTGCCTATGCCAGCATCAACTATGATCTGCGTATCAAGCTCGTTTATCAAAATTTCAATAATATCTTTAAAAACTAGCCCTTGGTTTGAGCCAATGGGCGCAGCTAGAGGCATTATGCAGCTAGCTCCTGCGCTTAGCATCGCTCTTGCGGCGTTTAGATCAGGAAACATATAAGGCATTGGCACAAAGCCGTCATTTGCCAGTGCTTCGCACGCTTTTATAGTCTCAGCGTTGTCTGGAAAGAGAAATTTAGAGTCAGTTATGATCTCTATCTTAACAAGCTCGCCACATCCAAGCTCACGTGTGAGCTGGGCGATACGAACGGCCTCTTTAGCGTTCCTAGCGCCACTTGTGTTTGGCAAGAGCGTCACGCCTTTTGGGATAAAGTCAAGTATATTTCGCTCTTTGCTCTCGTTTATGCGCCTAAGAGCAAGCGTTAGGATCTGCGCTCCAGCCTCGTTTACTGCTGAGTCGATGAGCTCGTGCGAGTACTTGCCAGAGCCAAGGATAAAGCGGCTTTGAAACTCCTTGCCGCCAAGGATCAAACTATCACTTTGCACCTACGCCTCCAAGCCCATAAGCAGTCTAATGGCCAAATTTGCCTCATGATTTGCGCAGATCGCAACGCGTGGTGCCATGAGTCCTTGACCGATCTTTGCTTCGTTTGTGAGGTCACCGCAAAGATAGACATTTTTGGCAAATTTTATGGTTTTTATGAGATTTGAGCTAAAGTAGCCTGCCATGCCAGAGGCGCCGATGATCTTTTTCTCTTTAAGCTTGCCCAGCTTCGTTTAGTATCATCGCCTTGCCAGCGACGTTGTCAAAGGCTTCGCATAAAATTTCGCACTCGCCAAAGACGCTAGCAACATTTTTTCATCCAAAAATATATCGTGAGTTTCGACCTCGACAAAGGGATTTACGTCATTTATCAGCTCTTTGAGCGCCTGCGTCTTTTTAAGCCGATGTGGCGGACGAAATACTGCTGGCGGTTTAGGTTGCTTGGCTCAACGACGTCAAAGTCGGCAAGCACTAGCTTTTTACGCCAACTCTTGCAAGGCTTAGCGCGATATTTGAGCCAAGACCGCCAAGTCCAGCCACGCCGATTACTGCCTTGCTTAGGGCTGAATTTCAGTTCAGGGCTGTTTCTTGAAGCGATCATCGCGCGTAAAACTTCACGCTCAGGCATCACGCCACGCCTTATAAATACGACGTTTGAGCCATCTTTTAGCTCGCTATCTTCTTTTATAGCAAAGCCATCAACGATAAAAATGTCTGGCTTTGTCGCGTTAAATTTCTCTAAAATTTATAAATTTCACTCTCTTTATCGCCAAGCGCAAGCTCTTTTAGCTCGCTAAGGCTCTTTACCGGCACCTTAAAATTTTGCGCCGTTTAATACAATCTCTATCATTTTCTCCTCATCCACCGCCAACTAAAGTGACGATCTCATAAGCTTTGCCCTCGCTCATGAAGCGCTCACGCCAAAGCTTTTTTGGCAAAATTTCTCCGTCTCGCTCAAGGGCTATAAAATTTAAGCTCATAGCCATTTTGAGCTAAAAAATCATAAACATTTATATCGTTTTCAAGCTCGAAAATTTTGCCATTTACTCTAAATTTGATCATTAAAATTTTGTAGCTTTTTACAAAATTTGCGATCCTCTCGATCGCTTTTTTTATGCTCTCGATGTCTGTCGCAAAAGAAATTCTAAAGTATCCCTCCATACCAAAGCCCACACCTGGCACGGTCGCTACGTTCGCCTCTTCAAGCATCTTTTTGCAAAATCTAAGTGAGTCGCTATCTACCTCTTTGCATTTTACAAATAGATAAAACGCGCCATCAGGCTTAACTACGCTTAGTCCAGGGATAGCATTTATCATTTCAACCGCCACGTCGCGTCTTTTTTCATACTCTTTTCTCATGTTTTCGATATCGTCGTCAGTTTCGCCAAGAAGTGACGGGATAGCGCCTATTTGCACGATCGAGCTGATGTTGCTTGTGCTTTGGCTTTGAAGCTTTTTGATGCCGGCAATCAGCCAGTCCATCGAGCTTGCTATATAGCCAAATCTCCAGCCAGGCATCGCTCCACATTTGCTTAGGCCATTTATCGTGACCGTTCTTTTGAAAAGATCCTCGCTCACTGAAGCCACTGCGTGAAATTTCTTGCCATAGATCACTTTTTCATAAATTTCATCGCTTGTGATGATGATATCAGTGCCCTTTAAAACCTCGCCAAATGCCGCGATCTCCTCTTTTGTATATACAGCTCCAGTTGGGTTTGTCGGGTGATTTAGCGAAAAGACTTTGGTTTTTGGCGTGATCGCTTTTTTTAGCTGCTCGGCTGTGACTTTGAAATTTCTGCTATCATCCGCCTCGATAAAGACAGGCACGCCACCACAAAATTTAACTATCTCAGGGTAGCTCACCCAGTATGGAGATGGGATGATGACCTCGTCACCTGGGTTGATAAGCGCTTGAAATACATTAAATAGTGAGTGTTTTGCGCCGATGTTTGTGACGATTTGATTTGCTTTGTAGTCAAGTCCGTTATCTCTTTTTAGCTTTGCTCTAATGGCATCAATGACCTCAGGCAGGCCCAGGTACTGGCGTGTATTTGCCGCTTTTACTATCGTTATCAAGTGCGTTTTTTACAGTTTCTCTTATCTTTTTTGGAGTCATAAAGTCAGGCTCACCAGCTGAAAGTGAGATCACGTCGATGCCAGCAGCCTTCATCTCTTTGGCCTTTGTGCTGATCGCGATTGTGATTGATTCGCTCAATGTTTGCATTCTGTTTGCTAGTTGCATTTTCGTCCTTTTTAGTTGATTGTCTTTAAGTAGCTATTGTCATTTAAAAATAGATAAAGTTCACCCAAAATTTGCTTCTTTTGTGTTTCGTTTATCAGAGTTGATTTCTCTAAGCGTTCATTTAGAGTGTCTTGGATCTCGTAGATATCGTAGTCCATGTCCTCCATGATATCAAGGATCGACTGGCTCTCTAGGTAAATTTGTGATCTTGTAGCCATCACTTGTTATCTCCACGGTAGCTTCTGTTGGATGAGTAAAGAGGTTGTGCTTCATGCCGATCACCTCTTGATATGCGCCAACTAGGAAAAATCCCAAGAAATAATCCTCCTTCTCCACATCCACATCGTGCAAAAGCAATGGGTTTTTCTCGTCATCATAGCTGATCTCGCCGTCGCTATCGCATGTGATATCCCAGATCGAAGCTGGCAGGGTAGGGCGCTCATCGAGCCTGTCAAGTGGCATGATAGGGAAATTTTGCTTTAGCCCCCAAAAGTCTGGCAAGCTTTGAAAGATCGAGAAATTTAGCAGGTATCTCTCTTGAACCTCTTTTTGAAATTTTAGTTAGATCGCTTGAGTTGCTCTTGTTACCAAGCATCACGACAGCTTTTTTGCTAATGAGCCTTAAAAGCACCTCTGCGTTTGATCTATCTTGCAGATCGACATAGCCTAGATCAAATAGCGTGAGGATGCTTTCTGTGTGGTGGATGGCGTCGTGCAGGTACTCTAGGGCGTTTGAAGGCTTGATTGACTTGTAAAGATCAACTAGCTCGGTTATCAAAATTTGGATTATTTTTCTTTAAATTTAGCTTCTCTTCGGTGTATTCTTAGAAAATAGCTCAAGCACAGGAGCGACCAAAAGTGCGTGAGAAGCGGCGATGTAGCGACCTGACTCTATGAAAATATCTGGCTCGATCTCCTTTTTTGCTCGCTTATGGTTTTAAGCATATAAACAACGTCGTTTGCATATTCGTTTAGCGTATAGTTTCTGCTGCTCTCTTCTTTAAACTGCGAGTACTCGATCGCTAGACCACCGCCTAAATTTATAGCTTTTAAATTTTGAGGCGCCCATTTTTCTAAGCTCAGCGTAGATGTTGCCAGCCTCGATGAGTGCCTTTTTGAGCGGATGGATCTCGCTTATTTGAGAGCCGATGTGAAAGTGTATCATCGTGAAGTTTTCAAGCAAATTTGCCTTTTTTAGCATCTTTACAGCTTCTATTAGCTCGGTTGATGTTAGGCCAAATTTAGAGTGTATGCCTCCACTTTTTGCCCAAAGTCCTGAGCCTGTCGAGTGCAGTCTTACCCTAAGTCCGATCTTTGGTTTTGGTTTAAAGCGCTCTTTTGCGATGGCGATTATCGCTTCAAGCTCGTTTAAGCCCTCGATCGTTAGCGTGATATTATGCCCCATTTCAGCAGCGATGAAGCCTATATTTATCATCTCTTTATCTTTAAAACCATTTACTGTTATAGGCGCTTTGTCGTTGTTATAAGCCATTGTTAAAAGTAGCTCAGCCTTGCTACCAGCCTCAAGGCCGTAGTTGTAGGGCTTGCCAAGGCGTACTAGGTTTTTTACAAAGCCAGGATATTGATTGACCTTAAGCGGGAAAACGGCATTAAAGCTGCCTTTGTAGGCAAATTCTTCTTTGCCTTTGCAAAGCTTGCGTGGATCTGCTCGATCTGCTTTTGGATAAGGTGCGGAAAACGAAGCAGTAGTGGCCCTCTATATCCATCGTCCCTGATATCACGCACGATGTCGATGATCGCTGGCTTGCTGGCTTCGTTTATGCAGACTTTGCCGTCTTCTATCACAAAATTTGAATTGCCCCAAATGCTAAGTCCAAAATCATTCATCCCAGCTCCTTTTCAAACTCATCTAAATTTATCGTTTTTTCATCTTTAGTCTCTAAATTTTTATACCAAATTTTATTCTCTTTCATCTCATTTTCGCCCACGCAAAGGAAAATTTTTGCATTTTTATTGTCGGCATTTTGCAGATGTTTTTGAAGTTTTTTAGCTTCATAAGAAATTTCAACTTGATATTTTTTGCGAAGTTTCGAGCCAAGCGCATAGACAAAGTCTAAATTTGGCGCATCAAGCGCGCAAAGATAAATTCCAGCTCGCTCATCCTGGGCCTCACCTAAAATTTCCATTATCCTCTCAACACCCATCGCAAAACCAACGCCGTAACTTGCTCTACCGCCAAGATACTCAACAAGCCTATCGTATCTACCGCCACCTGCGACTGCACTTTGTGAGCCGATCTCGTTGCTTATAAACTCAAACGCCGTCTTGCAGTAGTAGTCCAGCCCACGAACAAGCTTAGTGTCTATCTCAAAATTTAACGCCATTTGCCGTTAAAATTTCTTGCAGTTTTGCAAAGTCAGCCTGCGCCTCATCGCTTAGACTATCAGTGATAACTGGAGCATTTTTGTAAATTTCTTGACAGCTTTCTATCTTGCAGTCAAGCACGCGGATAGGGTTTAAAAGCTTGCGTCTTTTGCAGTCTTCGCAAATTTTTTCACTGTTTTCATCTAGAAATTTGACAAGCTTTGCTTTGTAAGACTTCATCGAGCTCTCGTCGCCAAGTGAGTTGATTTTTAGGGTTGTTTTGATATTTAGTCTGTTAAAAATTTCACTCACCATTAAGATAATACTCGCATCCTCATAGACGCTGCCCTCGCCAAAGCACTCACAGCCAAACTGGTGAAACTCTCTTAAGCGGCCTTTTTGTGGGCGCTCGTAGCGAAACATCGAGCCATGATAAAAGCAGCGTTTTGTCACGTTTGCCCTGTCAAGTTTTGCCTCGATAAAGGCTCTAACCACGCCAGCTGTGCCCTCAGGACGCAAGCAAACGTCGTTGCCGCCTTTGTCTTCAAACTGATACATCTCTTTGCCCACGATGTCACTGCTCTCACCGACACTTCGTTTAAAAAGCGCCGTCTCCTCGAGGTGCGGGTCAAAATTTGCTCATATCCGTAGTTTTTTGCGACTTCCTCGCAGGTTTTGATTATCTGTGCGTAAAGTTTTGCGCGAGCTGGAAGCATATCTTTCATGCCACGAAGTGCCGTTATCATCGCATTATCCTTTTTATTTTTTTGTGATTTTACTTAAAATTTACTAAAATTTTCTATCTCTTTTGAAATTAGCTCTATGCTTTTAGATGCGTCTATAAAAAGCGTTTCAAAGCCATTTTTGATAAGAATTTGCTTCATCAGGCTTTGCACTTTTAAAAGATACTCTAGCCCACGAGCCTCGATCTTATCGCTTGTGCCTCTTGCTTTTAAGCGCGTGCTTATTAGCTCACGGCTTGCTTCAAAAAAGACTATCTTATCTGCAAATTTATCATTTAGCGCAAATTTATTAAGCTCTAAAAGCATGTTTTCATCTAAGTTTTCATCATTTGCCAAAGCGTAGGCGATGCCTGAGATAAAGCCTCTGTCGCTTAAAATGAGCCTACTTAAATTTGGAGCGACCAGCTTTTCAAAATGCTCAGCCCTATCAGCTAAAAAGAGTAAAATTTCAGCCCTTTTGCCTATTTTGATACTTGAGCTTAGTAAAATTTTACGTAAATTTTCACCAAGCTGCGTGCCACCTGGCTCTTTTGTGACGATAGCATCACTAAATTTAGAAGCTAAAATTTCTATCTGCGTGCTCTTGCCAACGCCGTCAATGCCTTCAAACAAAACATACATTTTACGCCTTTAAATTTTTAGAATTTTTGCTGGCACTAGGTTGCTCACATCGCCGTCGTGGCGCAAGACTGAGCGGACGATCGAGCTTGAGATGAAGGCGTTATTTAAGCTTGGCATAAGATAAACCGTCTCAAATTCGTCCCAAAGTGCAGCGTTTGCGTAGCCGATTTGTAGCTCATACTCGAAGTCACTAACCGCGCGAAGCCCCCTGATGACGGTGTTTATGCCGTGCGATTTAGCAAAATCAACAAGCAAATTATCAAAGCCAAGAACACTTACATTTTTTAGCTCACAAACTGCCTCTTTTGCCATTTCTATGCGCTTTTCATGTGCGAACATCGGCTGCTTGCTGTCACTTTTTGCAACTGCGACGATTACCTTGTCAAAATTTTCGTAGCTCTTATGATGACGTCTAAATGGCCGTTTGTAATGGGGTCAAAGGTCCCTGGATAGATGCAAGATTTTTTCAAATTTGCCACCTTTTGTAAAGATTATTTTGGATTTTTAAGGCATCAAGCCATTTGCCAATGATGAAATGCTCCATATCCTGAAGACTCTTTATGCCTGCGTAGTAGCCTAAAACTGGCGGAGCGATGGTAGCTCCAAGAGATGAGAGAAGCTGCATCTGAGAGAGCGTGATCGTAGAAAAAGGCATCTCTCTAACGCCCAAAACTAAGGTTTGCCTCTCTTTTAGCGCGACACTTGCAGCTCTTGTGATGAGCGTGTCACTTATGCCGTTTGCAACCTTTGCCAAAGTATTAGTAGAGCAGGGTGCTATGATCATAGCATCAACGCCAAACGAGCCAGAAGCTGGACCTGCGCTAAGGTCTTGATCATCAGTAAATTTTTACGCCAAGCTCATCTAAATTTCAGCTTCAAATTTTCTTCAGCTTCTAAAACTTTCATGGCATTTTTACTAACTATGATGTGCGCCTCACAGCTATCTTTGGCGGCATTTACTAGCTTTAGAAAAAGCCCAGCCCCGCTTGCTCCAGTGGCTGCAAAAACTACCTTTTTCATCTGATAACTGCCTCGTCTTTGCCTGAAACTGTAGCCTGTAAAATTTTATTTTCTCTTGTTCTTATCTTTATCATATCGCCTAAATTTCCATCTTCAAGCGCCTTTACCTCGGCGATTATCTTGACGCCACCTTCGCTTAAAACTGCGTTTAGCATTTGACCTTTTTTGACTAAACTAATGGCATTAAACTGACGTTTGGTTAAAATTTCACCGCTTCTTATCTGCACTTTTGTGACAAGCGTTGAGGCGCTAAGTCCAAAGAGTGCGTCACGTGGCCATTTGCTAAACTCGATCATCGTTGGTTGATAGTCAAGCAGGCTTAAAATGTGGTTTGTATTCATTGAATTTATAGCGATAAAAACTGGCATTTTAGCGTTAAAGCTAAATTTAAAATAAAGGCTCTTTAAGCTTAGATCAACGTCCTCAAACGAGGCTCTAAAGACGCCTTTTTGGCTATTTTGATCGCTTAAAAATATATTTTTAAAGACTAAGTCTTTAAAATTTGCTGGAGTTTGTTTTGCGGACTTATGCTAAGATCGCTCACGCTGATGCCCGGATACTCATCGCTGATCTCTCTTAGAAATTGCATCTGAATTTCATCCATTATAGAGCAGTTTTTTACAAAAGCTACGCTGCCGCCGCTTTTGTCATTATATGTTTTAAAATTTGCTGTTAGAATTTCATAGAGTTTTTTGCTATCTATCTTGGCAGCTCTTTTGCCCTCTAAGTTTAAAATTTCATTGTCTTCGCCTTCAAAGCCAAAAGTGCTAAGTGAAATTTGATCATTTACGACGCAATACATCGGATAGATGCTGACTTCATTTGCAAAAAGTTTTGTGGAAAATAAAAAAAGAGTATAAAAAAGATGGAGCGGGAAACGAGATTCGAACTCGCGACCCCAACCTTGGCAAGGTTGTGCTCTACCCCTGAGCTATTCCCGCAATCAAAATGAAGTCCGCATTTTATCAGATTGTTTTTCATTTGTCAAGGATTATGGAAGTTTTATAAGTGAAATTTCACTATTTTGTAAAATTTCACCTTGATCAGGGCTAGTTATCAACACAAAATCGCTCTTTAATATATGATTTATCATGCCTGAGCCATATTTTCCGCCGTCAGTTGCTATAAATTTGCCATCAGCTACATTACCAAAAACCGCATTTGCTCTGCCTGATTTTACCTTTAAATTTTCACTATTTATAGCTTTTTGCGTCACAAAACACTCACTTTTTAGAAGTGGCAAAACAAGCATCATCGTGCAAAGATAAGCAGCCATAGGGTTGCCAGGCAAGATAAAAACAAGCCTGCCATCTTTTTCGTAAGCCTTACAAGGTCTGCCAGGTCTTATGTCAAGGTGCGAGAAAATTTCATCGTATCCAAGCTCGCTTAGGGCTATCTTCATAAAGTCAGCCTCTCCAGCGCTCGCTCCACCAGAGCATATAACGATGTCGTAGTTTGCAGCGTTTAAAAATGCCTGTTTTACGGCATTTAGCTCATCTTTTATGATGCCAAGATATGAGCTTTTTTGACCGATTGAGCTTAAAAGTGCAGTGATGCCAAGTGCGTTTGCATTGTAAATTTCATCCTCACTAGCTCTTTGCCAAGGCTCGATGATCTCATTTCCGCTTGAGTAAATTCCAACACTAGGCTGCTTTTTCACATCTATAAAGCTTATGCCCTGAGCCGCTAGCATCATCACGCTTCTTGTGTTTAAAATTTCGCCACTCTTTAGTAAAATTTCACTAACCTTTGTCTCTTCGCCTTTAAAGCGGTAAGCTTCGCCTTTTTTAAGCTTAGCTGGCGCTTTTACAAACTCGCCCTCAACTACGCAATCTTCAAACCTCATGACCGTGTCAGCGCCCTTTGGCATCTTTGCACCAGTCATTATCTTCACGCATTCGTTTTTGCCGATAGCTAGCTGCTCTTTATCGCCTGCAAAGGCACTTGCGATTATCTTATAAGGTTCATCTTTTTCATCAAAATTTAACAGCAAAACCATCAAGCGCTGAGTTATCAAAGCAGGGCAGGTCTTTGACCGCTATCACGTCATTTGCCAAGGTTTTGCCAAGAGCCTCGCTAAGAGGTAAAATTTCACTCTCATTTTTTGGTATAAATTTAGCCCTTAAAGCCTCAAGTGCGTCATTTACTAGCATTTTTACTCCTCAAGCCTAACTATTTTTGCCCCAAGGCTTTTAAATTTCTCTTCCAGCCTCTCGTAACCTCTATCAAGGTGGTAAATTCTATGCACCAAGCTCTCGCCATTTGCGATAAGAGCGGCTAGTATCAGCGCTGAGCTCGCTCTAAGATCTGTCGCCATGACATCAGCTGCGTTTAAATTTGCAGGGGCATAAACGCTTGCGATGTGACCATTTAAGCGGATATCAGCGCCCATCCTAGCTAGCTCACTAACGTGCATAAAGCGGTTTTCAAAAAGTCTCTCATCTATCGTGCTAACGCCATTTGCTGCTAGACAAAGCGCCATAAACTGAGCCTGCATATCGGTTGGAAAGCCAGGATACTCAGTCGTTCTTATCTCGACTGGTTTTATCTCATTTGTCGGCAAAATCGTGATCTTATCGCCGTCTATTTCGATGCCAAAGCCCATCTCTTCAAATTTATTTAAAATGGCCGTCATGTGCGCAGCATTTGCCCTTGTGACTGAAATTTTGCTATTTGTGATAGCTCCAGCACAAAGATATGTGCCAGCTTCGATCCTATCAGGGATGACTTCGATATCGCAAATTTCAAGCAGTTTTTGACCGCTGCCAGTGATCTTTAGCTCGCTCGTGCCTATGCCTTCGATCTTAACGCCACTTCTTGCTAAAATTTCGCAAATTTGCACCACTTCAGGCTCAAGTGCGACGTTAAAAAGCTCTGTCGTGCCATGCGCTAGCGCTGCTGCCATGATGATGTTTTCGCTGCCAGTTACGGTGATCTTATCAAAAACGATCTTTGCGCCTTTTAGGCCATTTGGCGCGGTTGCGACAACGTAACCTTGCTTTATCTCGATATTTGCGCCCATTTCTCAAGTGCGCTTAGGTGCAGATCTATTGGTCTTTGTCCGATCGCACAGCCTCCAGGAAGGCTCACTTCGCAGTGTCCAAAGCGCGCTAAAAGCGGACCCAGCGTCAAGATAGAAGCGCGCATCTTTCTAACGATATCGTAGTTTGCCGTGGTTGAATTTACGCTGCTCGTGTCGATACTTAGTGAGTTTTCATCTTTAAATTCGCACTTTGCGCCAAGATTAACAAGCAACTGGCAAAGCGTCTTTATGTCAGCGACATTTGGGATATTTGTTAAATTTATCTTATTTTTAGCAAGTAGGGTTAGGGCGATGATAGG
This sequence comes from Campylobacter concisus, assembly GCA_037321105.1. GTDB lineage: Bacteria > Campylobacterota > Campylobacteria > Campylobacterales > Campylobacteraceae > Campylobacter_A > Campylobacter_A concisus_AZ. Next base: position 28,319 of record CP147775.1, read on the forward strand.
TAGGGCGGCATTTTTGGCTCCGCTGATCTTTACTTCGCCGCTTAATTTGGCATTGCCTTCTATTTTTAGATAGTGCATCATTATTTTTTGCCTTAAGAAAATATATTTTTTGCCGATTATATTGTTTTTAAACTTAGAGTAAAGAAAACAGGGCGCTATTTTCGCTTTATTTACATTTAAGAGTTAAAATTACGAAAATTAATTATTTTGGATAAAAATATGTTAAGTTTAATAAATAAAAGAATATTTTTTGCATTTTGTATCGCACTTTTTACAGGTTGTTCTTTCACCTCAAATGAGCCTAAAATCCCACAAAATGACTACAATCAAACTGCTTCTACAAACGAAGACTTTAGCAGGCAAACTTCAAGTGAGCTTTTAGACGAAGATGACGGCAGAGCTGATAAAGAATTTGGTTCATTTTTTAAAAAATACTTAAACACTAGAGCAGGGGGCGACTGCTCAGGCTTTGTATCTATTGTAAATGCAAAATATAAAAATATGTATTTTGATGAAAAAACTATCAATAACTATTACAGCAAGGGCGGCAGAAAGTCAAAAGCCATCTACAACTTCTATGAAAGCCAAAATTTGATCACTCATAAAAATCCAAAAAAAGGCGATATTATCTTCTTTTCAAACACCCTTGGCAAAGGCATGCAAAAAAATAAAGACAAGAAAAACGTCACTCACGTTGGCATCGTGACAGCCATACTACCAGATGAGACGGTGAAATTATCCACAACTCTGGCGGCAGGATAATCCACAGCTATATGAATTTAAAACAAAAAAACACGCATCTAAAGGGCGACAAAGAGATAAATAGCTACGTTGTAAGATGCTCAAACGCTAGCTGCCTAGCGGCAAACAGATTTGCTGGGTATGGCAAAGCTAAGTAGCCCAGCTACATTTGCGCTTATCCTTTTAAATTTAGCTGCATTTTTTGGCGTTACCTTTTTGCACTCGCGTGAGCTATGGCTTGCGCTTGGCTTAAACATCTATTTTTTAGAAAAACTCTATATATTTGAGCCCCTCACATCTATCTTTATACACGCAGGCACAGCTCACCTGTTCATGAATATGATCTTTTTATATCAAGTTGGCACGATGAGCGAGCTATATCTTGGCACGAAGAAATTTATCATTTTTTATATTGTTGGCGGCGTTTTGACACAAATTTTAAGCTTTATTTATATATATTTTGCATTTAAAAATGAGAAATTTATAAATTTCAGTCGGTGCAAGCGGGGCTTTGTGTATGCTCTTTGGCATGCTGGCGACCTCGATGCTTTACTCAGACAAAAAGACGTGGTTTGGCTACTTTGCCATCGTTGTTGCCATGAGCTTTTTGCCACTACTTATGGGCATAAATGTCGCATGGTACGCACACTTTATAGGCTGGACTGTCGGCTGTTTGTATGCTAAATTTTACTTAAAGAGAGCAGATGAGATTTTTTGATGAGATCTGGGACATTTTAAACGAAGGCGACATGGGGCTTAAAATTTTAAAATTTGAGCTATTTTACGAGAAATTTAGATCAAAATTTGGATATTTGTTTTGATGAAATTTCTGCGCCAAATGAGCTAACTACCCCATGCTACGCTAAATTTTGCGACGTCGTTAATATGAAAGAGCTAAACAAAAAGGTAAAGCCAAAAGATAAAAACCTAAATTTCACCCACTCAGTCGCTCATATCAGAATTTAGCGCCATTGATATCGCGCTTGATGCTTGTTATAGATTTAGAGGGCTGCCAAGAGAGTTTTACGAGGACTGGCTGGAGGTGGCTGAGGATGAGATCAGGCACTTTTGCATGATAGAAAATTTACTCACAAAACAAGGCGGCAGATACGGCGAGCTAAGCGTGCATGACGGCCTTTTTATCGCACTTCAAAAGACTTCAGATAGCCTTACTAGCCGCATGGCACTGCTGCCAAGATATATGGAGGCAAACGGGCTTGATGCAAACGCTCACATCATCAAAAGGCTAGAAGGTGAGGGCGGGCAAGAAGAGCTAATAGAGTGCCTAAAAGTCATCTTAGAAGAGGAGGTCTCTCACGTTTATAAGGGTGATAAGTGGTTTAAATTTGCCTGCAAAAAAGAGGGCGTCAATGAGAAAAGCTACTTTGACATCATATTAAATTTATATCCAAATTCATTTAAAAGCATTAGAGAAATCAACGAAAAGGATCGCTTAAAGGCAGGTTTTAGCGAGGAAGAGCTTACTTGGATAAAGAATTTCTCAAAGGAGAGATCATGAGCAAAATTTACTTCATAAGGCACGCAAAAGCAGTCGATGAGAACAAAGACGGTGCAAAAGACGCTTCAAGAGAGCTTAGCCCAAAAGGAAAAGAGGACGCTAAATTTATGGCTAGCAGGCTAAAAATGTATGATGTGATGCCAGGAGCTATCTTTTCAAGTAGCGCTAAAAGAAGCGAGCAAACAGCAAAAATCATCGCTAAAACTTTAAAATTTAAAGAAAAATCCATAGAGATAAAAGACGAGCTTTATGACATAAGCTTTGAAGATCTTTTAGAGTTTGTAAGAAATTTGGATAAAAATTTAGATGAAATTTTCATCATCACGCACAATCCTAGCATAACAGAAATTTGCAAATATCTAAGCGACTCATCGATCGATAATATCCCAACTTCAGGCATTTTTTGTATAGAGTTTGAGTGCAAATTTAAAGAGCTAAAAGAGGGCAGTGCAAAAGCTCTGTTTTTTGACCACCCAAAGAAACATCAAAGATAATTTATTAAAAATCCGCAAATTTATTCATTGCAATTTGACAGACACAAAGGACATCTGCTTATTTGATTTTTCAAATGCAAGTTTTGCTTTTGAACTAAAAATCTTTTTCTACTCGAAATTTTAAAATTTAATTATTTCAAGTTCAAATTACCAAGCATAAAAGCAAATTTAAAATCAACCATAATTGCAATGCCAAAATATGACAAAAAGTAAAATGCAAGGTATTTTATATATTTTGTATTGAAAACTGCAATTTTCAAATTGATATTTTAAAATCTTTATTATGCTCTTTTGAATGTTTTAAATGGCTAGATTTGACTAGGTTTTGCATTTTAACTTTTGTGTGATCTAAATTTATCCATTAAATTTGGCGTAAAAATATTTGTAAGAAAATTAGTTAAATTTTACACTTTTCAAAAATTGTGAAATTTATATTTATCTTATACGTAACTTAAAATTTGATCTACCCTATTTTGAAAATGTGAGCAAGAGCTATCTTTGGAGTTTGTGGTTCTTGCTTTTAAACGCAGAGCACCGACCTTGCAAAAACGGCGATAAATGTAAATAAAGTGGCTTACTCGAGCTGGCACTTTGGAGACAAATTTAATCCAAAGCGATTTTTTCTAAAAAGCTGATAAGACGATCTTTTATGCATGTAAATTTTAAGAGCGGCATAAAATAGAATAAATGCGTGATATTTGTTTTTGTGTGCCAAATAGTGATCTTGTGCGTTCAATGTAGTTAAATTTACCTATAAAAACACGCCTGAAAACTATTTTTAAAGATAAAGTGCGTAAGTTAAATTTTATCGTTAAAAAGTGTGTGGATATCTAGTGTGTAGTTTTTGGGCATAAAGATCGGTGAGTCTAAAATTTTAAGCAAGCCATCATCAAATGAGAGAAATTCCACTACCCTTTTGCGTTTGTTGTCAGTTTTTATGCTCATATCGGCTAGGCGAAGTATTTTACAATCTGCATTTTATCTGCCGTCCATTCAGAAAAAGCTAGAAATTTAGTGTCATCTGAAAACATAAAGCAGGCTGTTGCCCTGTCGCTAAGTAAAATTTGATCACAGTTAGCACCATTTGTGTTTAAATTTTAATCCAAATTTGATAGTGTTTTTGCGTGGTTTGAGAGCTCATTTTTTAAATTTAGATAGTGCTCGCTATTTACAAAAAGTCGTAGCTCGCCAATGGTTGGAGCGCCCATAGCGACCTCGCAACCTTCAAATTTAGCACTAAATTTGCCATCCTTGCTGCACGCGTTTGCCTTGTAGTCCCAAGCTGAGCTCATAAATTTACCTATTAAATTTGCCAGCCATCGCTTTGTAGATATTTAGCTCGTCTTGTAAAAGCGTGTATTTTGCTTTTAGTAGCCCTATTTTGGCCTCTAGTTCGCTATTTTTCGCCTCTAAAAACTGCTTTAGCTCAACCTTGCCGTAAGAGTATTTTAGCTCAGTAAAATTTTGAAATTTCCTCGTAGTTTTTTATCTGCTCTTGGTAGTTTGTAAGTAGTGCTTCGTCATTTATGTAGCTCTTATAAAATGCATCTATCTCGTTTAGCGCGCTATTTAGCGCGCTTATGTAGTTTAGCTTTGCAAGCTCGAAATTTGCCCTCGCTAACCTTTAAATTTGACTTTAGCTTGTGGTAGTTTAAAAATGGTAAATTCAAAGCGATGTTGCCATTTAGAAATTTAAGGCTAAAGGCTTCCTCTTTTTTGTCGGTGCTGCTTTTGAGGCTGGCTCCTAGCGTGATGCTTGGATAAAACTCTTTTTGGCTCGCTTTGTAGTTTAAGATGCCCTCTTCTATGCGGTAAATGGCCGCTCTTAGATCAGGTCGGTTTGCTATGGTGCTTGTTGGCACATCTAGATCAACACCCACTCTTTTAACTGGACTTAGTGTGAGATCTTCAAATTTAAGCTCAAATTTTGGCCTCTCATTTAGCAAAATCCTAAGCGTTTTTTTAGCACTCACTAGCTCTTTTTTAGCACTTTCTATCTTATTTTGAGCGCTCAAAAGCTGTGAGTTTATCTGCTTTAGGCTTAGCGCCTCCTCTTTGCCAAGCTTAAATTTTAAGCCCAACTATCTCATTTAGCTTGTTATAAATTTTAAAATTTGCTCATAAGTTTTGATGCTCTCGTTTAGATATAAAATTTGAAAATAAACGTCTGTTACTGAGTTTATCACGCTTAGTTTGCTAGCCTCCAGATCAAAATTTAGTTGCTTTTGCCTCAAACATCGCTGCGTCTTTGCTGTTTGCTAGCTTTTGCCAAAGATCAAGCTCGTAGCTAAGCCCTATGCTTGAGCCAAAACTTCTAGTGACCGCGCCGCCCTCTTTTATGTTTTTGCTACTTGTTGCCTCGATGCCAGCGTTAAAGCTTGGGATCAAATTTGCTTCTAAAGCACCAGCTTGAGCGAGCGCTTTATTTACATTTATCGCGGCTTTTGCAAGGTCGGTGTTGTTTTTAAGTGCAAGTTCTACAAGCTCATTAAGGTAGCTTTGGTGATACTGCTTCCACCAAGAGGTGTCTAAATTTAGCTCACGGCTTACATTATCTTCAAGTAAAATTTGTTTGTAGTTTTCATCTATATTTTTAACAGCGCAGCCGCTTAAAACGAGCACTAAAGCTAGGCTTAGAAATTTCATATTACTCCCTTGAAAGCGCATCTATTGGGTTTAGTTTTGAGGCGTTTTTGGCAGGCATGTAGCCAAAGATGATACCAATAGCCATCGACGTGACAAGTGCAAGCACGATCGAGCCGTTTGAAAAGATCATGCTAAAGCCATTTAAGAAGTTGTTAAAGATGTAGCCGATAGCGTAGGATAGGACGATGCCGATGGCTCCGCCAATTAGGCAAAGTAGCACCGCCTCTATCAAAAACTGCTGCAAGATGTTGCTCTGTCTAGCTCCGATCGCCATTTTTATGCCTATCTCTTTGGTGCGCTCGGTGACTGATACTAGCATGATGTTCATGACGCCTATGCCCCCAACTACGAGCGAGACGACGGCGATGCTTGAGATGAGCAGGCGCATGGTCGAGATGGTCTCTTCGATCGTTTGCTTGATGCTGTCTGAGTTTCTTGTAAAAAAGTCCTTTTTGCCGTGCTTGATCTCTAAAAGCTCAGTTAGTGTTTTTTCGGCGATTTGCGCATTGACGCCCTCATTTACTTTGGCGGTGACCGAGCTTATAAATTTATCCCCTGTTACTTTGTTGATCACGGTCGTGTATGGAGCGTAAATTTTAAGCGTGCTTGAGTCGCCCATCTTAAAATCATCCTTTTGCAAAACGCCGATAATGCGAAGTGGCTTTTTGTTAAAAAGTATGATCTTGCCGATAGGATCATCATTTTTAAAGATGCTATTTTTGGTGTTTTGATCGATTAGTGCGACTGAAGCTGAGTTTAAAACCTCGTCATCATCGTAAATTCTGCCCTCTTCTAGCTTTAGCCCATTTACGTCAAAGCTCCCTACTCCACCGCCTTTTAGGCTCGCACTTAACGAGATATTTTCATAAGTTAGCACGCCTGAAGTGCTTGTATTTGGCGTGACTGAGTCTAGAAAGGACTGCTTAGCAAGCATGTTTGCATCGCTTATGGAGAGCGTTTTTACCTTGCCTGAGAGCATATCGCCAAAGCCTTTACCTGGCATGATGTCGATCGTGTTTGTGCCGATCTTTCTGATACCAGCTAAAATTTGCTCCTGCGAGCCTTTGCCAAGGGCAACGACGCTAATGACCGCTGTAATGCCGATTATAATGCCAAGCATCGTTAAAAGCGATCTTAGTTTGTGCGATAGCATCGCATTTACCGACATTTTAAAGCTCTCTATGAGCTGGTCTTTATAGTAGGTAAATTTACCTCTTTTCTGGCTGAGTTTGCTTTGTGGCCTCGGTAAATTTCACTATTTTTGACATTGTCACTTACGATGTTGCCATCTTTTATCTCGATCACTCTACTCGCATACTCTGCGATCTTTGGGTCGTGCGTGACGATGATGATGGTGTGACCTTTTTTGTAAAGATCAACTAAAATTTCCATCACCCTTAGCCCACTTTTGCTATCAAGCGCGCCTGTTGGCTCATCAGCCAAGATGATCTCGCCGCCATTCATCAGCGCCCTTGCTATGGAGACCCTTTGCTGTTGTCCGCCTGAGAGTTTATTTGGTAAATTTTCGCTTTTTCGCTAAGTCCAAGTGAGCCAAGAAGCTCATTAGCTCTTTTCTCTCGCTCGCTCTTGTTGGCACCTGCGTAGATGCTTGGCAGCGCTACGTTTTCAAGGGCATTCATCGTGCTAAGCAGGTTATATCTTTGAAAGATAAAGCCAAATTTCATCTCGTCTAAGTTTAGCAAGTGCATCGCTATCAAATTTTGATATGTCTTTGCCGTCCAGCAGATACTGCCCACCACTTGGGCTGTCTAAGCAGCCAAGGATGTTCATCAGGGTTGATTTACCAGAGCCAGACTGACCGATGATGGCTATAAATTCGCCCTTTTTTATCTCTAAATTTACTGCCATGCAAGATCTCTATCTCATTATCGCCTAGCTTAAAGCTTTTAGTGATGTTTTTTAGGCTTATCACTTAAAACTTCTTATGTTCTTTTGCGATCATCTTAGCGATCTCGCTTGATGAGCCTTGAGATGTGATGATCTCATCGCCCTCGTTTATGCCGCTGATGATCTGCGTATCGAGGTTGTCTTTTATGCCAGTTTTGACCGCTGTTTTTACCGGCTTGCCATCTTTTAGCACATAGACAAAAGTGCCGTTTTCATCTTTTTGATGCCGATGCTTGGCACGATGATGGCGTCCTCGACATTTGCTATTAAAAGCTCGTTTTGTGTGGTCATGCCTATTCTTAAAATTCCATCTTTATTATCAACGATGCTTTGCGCGTAGTAATAAACCGCCGAGCTGCTACTTGAGCTACTTGAGTATGAAGACTTACTGCTGCTACTTGAGCCGTAGCTACCATCACTTAGTGTGGTAAGCCCGAGGTCGATCGAGCTAACAGTCGTTTGAAATTTCTTTGTTGGTTCAGAGAGGATCGAGTACTCAACTGGCGTGCCGACTTTAATCTTTGTGATGTCGCCCTCTGCTATTTGCATCTTCATCTTTACATGGCTAAGATCAGCGATATTTACGATAGTTGGCGTAGTTTGGTTGGCATTTACAGTCTGGCCCTCCTCGACCTGCACGCTTACAACGGTGCCATCTCTTGGCGCAGTGATCTTTGTGTAGCCTAAATTTACTCTTAGCGGTGCTTAGCTCGATATTTGTCTGCTTGATCTGAGCTTCAAGCTCTTTTATCTTGGCGCTATTTGCGCTATATGTGTTTTTTGCGCTTTCAAATTCTTGCTTTGAAGTGGCGTTTTTGGCAAAAAGCGCATTTTCTCTATCAAACTGCGTTTTAGAGATATTTAGAGCCACTTTTGCACTTTCAAGCTGAGCTTTGTAGATGGCAAGCTGTGCTTCTTTATTGTCTATGCTATTTTGCTGGGTCGAGCTATCGATACTTGCGATCATATCGCCCTTTTTTACCTGATCTCCAAGCTTAACATAGAGCTTTTTTATCTGACCGCTCACCTGAGCTCCCACGTCGATTAGCTCGGTGGCGAAAATTTCTCCAGTTGCATCGACTTTCTTGCTAAATGAGCCCTTCTTTGCCTTTTTGGTGATAAACTCCACCTTTTCATCTTTTATATTAAAAAATTTATCATAGACGAAGTATCCACCGACGCCTAAAATAAGCAGGATTATTAAAATTTTAGTTTTTTTCATCGCTTCTCTTTGTAAAAAATTGGTAAATTCTACTTCACAAGAGTAAATACTCTTTAAGCTTCCTCTTTTGCCATGCCAGCCTCTATCAAAAACCTACTTGGCTGATAATTCACCTTCTTTATCTTGTCGTATTTTGCGTAGCTAAGATAAAGCTCGTCTTTTGCTCTAGTAACTGCCACATAAAAGAGCCGCCTCTCTTCTTCTAGGCTGCCGCCCATGCTCATTAGCTTTAAATTTGGAAAGCGATTTTGTGCGAGATCTACTATGAAAACTTGGTCAAACTCAAGCCCCTTGCTCGCATGCACACTAAGCAAGCTAACGCCCTGCCCTTCGCTCATCTCGTTGCTTCCAAGAGCTAAGAAGTTATAAAATTTACTGATATCTTGATATTTTTTAGCTAGCTCGCTTAGCACCACGCTCTTTGCCATTATGCGCTCTTTGACCTCTTCTTTGAGCGACAGATCGACGTTGCCATTTTTTAGAGTTGCCCTTTTTGTGCTGATGTTTTCGACGATTAACGAGTAAATTTTGCTAGTTTTTATCTCATTTATCATCGTGGCTGGCTTTGAGATATTTCTCATGCCTCGTAAAAAGTTGTAAATTTCATATAAAAACTGCGCCCCACTCTCGCTTAGCTTTTGTAGTTTTAGCACAGGGTGACCCAGAAATTTATCACTAAAGCCAAGCTTAGAAAACCTCGAAACCTCGGCAAATTCGTCAAGATCGTCAAAAAGGCCCAGCTGGTAGTTTCGCCTTTTGTTTGATGAGATATTTACGCTCTCATCTGGCTCAACTATCCCTTTTATCAAATTTCCATGTCCAAGCTTAAGAAGTGCGTCAAAAATTTCTTTGCTAACTGCGCTGCCAACGCCCTTTGCGTATTCGCAAATGTGGATAAATGCCATTATATCTTTTGGATTGACATAAATTCCCATGATGTCGATGAGCGCCTTGATCTCGCGGCTCTCAAAAAAGCTCACCCCGCCCTTTCGCTTTGAGCCAATACCTCGCTCTTTTAGCGCAACCTCGATGCCATCGGCTGATGAGTTATTTCTAAAAATTATGGCGATATTTTCTCTATTAAATGGCGAGAGCGAGATGATATCGGCGATATTTTGATACTGATCAAAAAGCTCGTTATAGACAAGCAGCCTTGGAGGCTTGAAATTTCCCTCGCGGCTAACTGTGAGGTGCTTTTCATAAAGCCTTGGGTTGTTGTTTATGACCTTGTTTGCAAGGGCAAGTATGCTTGAACTTGAGCGGTAATTTACATTTAAAGCGTAGATATTTGCGTTTGGGAAGCGATCTTTAAATGAGCCTATGATCTCGATATTTGCGCCGTTAAATGCATAGATGCTCTGGTCAAAATCGCCACGCAAAAGAGGCTCTTTGTCTTAAATGCGTCTATTAGGCTGCCTTGAAGCGTGTTTGTATCTTGATACTCGTCAATCAAAATTTCATCATAAGCTAAATTTGCCCCATTTTTTAGCTCGTCGCGCATTTTTATGAGAAGATCGTTAAAATCAGCGTAAGAAAATTTAGCCTTCTCAGCCTCAAACTCCTCTAAAACATCTTCATAAATTTCAGCATAAACGCCCTGCTCTTCGCTCTTATCGCTTATCCATTTGCCAAAAGTTGTGCCTTGTTCGCTGTTTTGAAATAGCGAATAAAGGTCGTATAGATCAGGCTCCGCCGTAAGGCTTGACGTCGCTTAAATGGTAAAATTTACGCCTATCAACAAGACTTTTTAAAAGCGTCTTTAGCTCGCTTGGCTGCTTTAGCGTGACGCCTTTATCAAGGCTTTTTAAAAGCGAAAATGAGACCGAGTGAAAGGTGCCTGCGGTGATTTTAGAGGTGATTTGTTTGTCAAAATACCTATTTAAGCGCTCTATCATCTCGCTGGCTGCTTTGTTGGTGAAAGTTAGAAGTAAAATTTTCTCAGGCTTTACGCCTAAAATTTAAAAGATGAGCGATGCGCGCGACTATGGTGCTAGTCTTGCCAGTGCCAGCTGAAGCGATGATGAGATTGTGTCCAAATGGCGCAGTTGCGGCGGTGTATTGTTCTTTGTTTAACCTAGATAAGGGCATTGTTTCCTCTTTTTTAAAAAGGTCTAATTATAGCTACTTAAACTTTAACAGCTATAATCACGCGGATGAAAAAGTTTAAATTTTAAAATTCCCTGCCCTATTTTTGGCTCTAATGGTTGCTATTTTTTTGATACTTGATCAAATTTATCCACTAAATTTAGATGCGCTTAAAAAAGACGAAGCCGAAAATTTTGTTTGATAAAAATGGCGAGATCATAAATATGAAGCTTAGTAGCGACGGAATTTGGAGATTTCACGAGCAAAGCTTCCCAAACTCGCTAAAACAATGCGTCATTCTCTTTGAAGATAGATACTTTTACTACCATTTTGGCGTAAATTTTGCCTCCATTTTTAGGGCGTTTTTCCATAACCTAAGAAGCGACAATCGCATAGGGGCCAGCACTATCACGATGCAAGTAGCAAGAATGCTTGAGCCAAGTGATAGGAGCTATAAAAATAAGATAAGAGAAATTTTTAGAGCATTTCAGCTTGAACTGCACTTTAGCAAGGATGAAATTTTAAATTTATACCTAAATTTAGCCCCTTATGGTGGCAATATCGAGGGTGCAAAGGCGGCAAGCTTCTTTTACTTTGGCAAAGAGCTAAACGAGCTTAGCTACGCTCAGGCCGCACTTTTAAGCACAATACCAAAAAATCCAAATAAAAATAGACTTGACCGTGTTTCAAACATAAACGCCCTAAAAAACAGAGTTATAAAGATGCTTTATAAGGCAAATTTAATCGATCTTAGCGCCTTTAAAAGAGCTCAAGCTGAGCCATTTAAGAATGTAAGGATAAGAGCCGTCGTAAATGCAAGCGACTACGCAAATGTCGCTTTTAAAAACCAAATTTCAAAGGCGAGCTTGGATCTAAATTTACCAAAAAGATATGCTTAAAATTTTAAAAGATGCGATGTTTTCGCTAAAGGCTAAAAATGCAAACAACGCAGCAGCCGTGGTCATTGATAATAAAAAAATGAGCGTTGTTGCATTTATCGGCTCGCACGATGAGAGCGCACGCGACGGCAAAAACTCAGCCCTAAATATGAAGCGAAATACCGGCAGCACGCTAAAGCCTTTTATCTACTCGCTTGCGCTTGATAGCGGGCTTATCACGCCAAGCTCGCAACTAATCGATACGCAAATTTATATAAATGAATATGTGCCAAAGAACTTTAGTAACGACTTTTTGGGGCTTGTAAGCGCAAAGGACGCTCTAAATTTTAGCCTCAATATCCCAGTTATAAATTTAGACTTAAAGCTAAAATACAACTCACTTTATGAGCTGCTTGAAAAGGTAAATTTCAGTTGATGAAAACAAGGAAATTTCACGGCTCTTCGATAGTTTTAGGCAGCGCTGAGATGAGCCTGATTGATCTTGCACATCTTTATACGATATACGCAAATGGCGGGGTTTATAGGCCACTTGAGTTTGCTGGCAAAAACTACAAAAATGAAGACAAAAACATAACTCTCATCTCGCCTCAAAGCGCCTATCTAACTGCTAAAATGATGAGCGAAGCTTCAAGGTCATATCTAAAAAACGCTTGGCAATATGCGCAAAACACACCAAAGATCGCCTTTAAAACAGGCACAAGTGCAAACTCACGCGATCTTTACGCCATAGGAGTTGATGAAGACTACACCATAGCCGTCTGGGTGGGCAACTTTAACGCTGAAAAAACTGACAAGCTAACTGGGCTAAATGACGTCTCAAAGATCGTTTTTGATATGTTTAAGATCACGGCGCAAAGGCAAAATTTAGAGTTTATGAGCGAGCCAGAGGGCATCGAAAAAGTGCCAACCTGCCTTGATGCTTTTAGCTATGAAACATGCAAAAAAACGGCGCTTGATGATAGGATAGTTGGAGTTAAGCTGCAAGATAAATGCGAGAGTTTAAGAGGCGAGGAGCTTGAGTTTTTGATAAAAAATGGCTTTTTAGACAAAGACGAGGTCAAAAATAGTCCTTGCGCTGAAGTCTTTAAAGACAAAAAGCCAGTCTTTGCCTATCCGTATGACGGCGAAGAGATCGTGACAGATGAAAATGTAACACAAATTATGCTAAAATGCTACGCGTTTTTAGGTGATGAAATTTACCTAAAAGTGGATGATTTGAACTTTTCTAAGATAGAAAATGCAAGCGAAAAAGGCTAGATCTAACTCTTGGCGAGCACACTTTAAAATGCCTTGATCAAAACTCAAATCAAAGTGAAATAACAATAAAACTAAGGAGATAAAATGCAGCAAAAAGCGCTACTTCTAGCACTTTTAGGAGCAGGTAAATTTATATGCTTTAAGTCTAAATGGCAATGTCGAGGTAAAGTCGCCTTTAAGCGTGGAATTTGGACTAGAAGATGATGTTAGCAAAAATCTCATAGGCACGCTAAGCGAGAAAAAGCTTATCTCGTGCAAGCCAGCGCTAAGTGGCACGGTGAAATTTAACGCTCAAAGCCTTACGCTCTTTACAAAAGATATGCACGCAGGCGTAGAGTATAGCTGTAAGCTAGAAAATGGCAGTAGTGCTAGCTTTGAGACGAAAGAATTTGCGCTTGAGAAGATAGAAAAGCTCACTGATAGCAAATTTATCCTTAAATTTAATGACGAAGTTAGTGAAGAGCTTGTGAAAAAAATAGCCATAAAAGGCGCTAGCTTTAATGCCTTGCAGCTCTCTCAAAACAGCTTTGAGCTTGATCTTGATAAAAATATAAGTGAGCCTACTTTTGATTTTGGAGAAAATTTTGAGAGTAAATTTGGCGCTAAACTTGCAGGCGATGGCGCGATTAAATTTAGTGAGCAAGCAAGCGATGAGAGCAGCAAATTTAAACGCTGAGGCAAAAAGCTTTGAGATAGCTAAAATTTATCCGACAAGCCTTGATAACGGCATCTTAGCTTTTAGAATTTCATCTAAAAGAGTGGCTAAGCGATGATAATAATCTAAAGAAATTTATAAAGATAAAAGGCGTAAAAAGCTTTAGCATAAGCGACGTGACATATAAAAATGACGATGAGAACGGCGCGCCAAATTCTGAGCTTGAGGGGTATGATTATTACATCGATATCACAAGCGATGAGTTTAAGCCACAAAATAGCTACGAGATCACGATAAAACCAGGCTTTGGAGATGATAGAAATGTCGTAAGAGAGGCCAAAACCTACCGAAGTGGTCGCTAGCAACTTCACTCCATTTGCAAATTTCACAAATGAAGAGCCTTACATCTCAAGCGTGGGCGAGATCGGCATCAGAAGTGCAAATTTACCTGAGCTAAATGTAAGCGTTGAAAAGTTAAGCGATCAAAATTTTAGATACTTTTTAAATTTCAACGACAATAGCGAAGATCTAAGCAATTTTAGCTCAAAAGTAGCAAGCAAAAGCTACAAGCTAGAAGGTGCATTAAACGAAATTTCACTAAACAAGATCAAGCTTGACTTTGCAGGAGCTGGAGATGGCGTTTATAAGATAAGCTTAAACTACGGCAAAGATAAGAGCGTCTCAAAGGTCGTCTATCTAAGCGACATCGCCATAAATGCAAAGCTTGGCAAGGATGAAATTTTCGTCTTTGCAAACCGCCTTGGCGAAAACACAATGCTACCAAACGCAAATGTCAAAATTTACTGGCAAAAGAAACGAAGAGATCACAGTTGGCGCGACAAATGACGTTGGCGTCTTTAAATTTAACAAAAAAGATATCTACAAAGAGATCTCATCAATCGTCGTCTCACTTGGCAAGGAGCAAAATTTCCTCATCATAAAAGATGGCGAAGCGCTAAATGAGGCAAAGCTCATCAGCCAAAATCCAAGCGAGAGCATCGACGCTTACACGCATTTTGCCTCAAATATCATAAGACCAAACGAGAGCTTAAAAGGGGCTATCTATCTAAGAGATAGAGACTTTAACCCACTTAAAAATATGCCAGTTAAGATCAAATTTATCGATCCACAAGGCAAAAGTAGCGCCCAGATAACGCAAAATACAAATGATGTCGGCATGATAAAATTTTGAAAAAGAAATTTTAAGCGATCTAAGCGGTAGATTTAACATGCAGATAATCTACGCTAGCAAGGTGATAGCAAGCGTGCCATTTTACGTCGAGAGCTTCGTGCCAAACAAGATAAAAAATGACATAGCAATAGACGCGGATAAATTCTTTTCAAATGAGCTAGTAAAGGTAAATTTAACAAGTAGCTACCTCTTTGGCGGAGCAGCTAGCGACCTAGCTGGCAGCATGCAAGTTAGCTTCTTTGACGATGAGTATAAAAATAGCAAATTTAAAGAGTATAAATTTAAAAATGACACCCTAAAAGCGGCTGCTTATCCAAGCATAGAAAATGATCTAACTCTTTCAAAAGATGGCAAATCAAGCCAGATGATAGATCTTAGCTTTAACACTAAAAACGCGCCTTCGATAATAAAAGGCGTCATAAATTTCAACGTAAATGACGATGGCAAAAACGTAAGTGACGCAAAAAGCTTTACGCTCTATCCTTATAAAGATATGGTTGGCATCGCTGCTAGCACGGCATTTGCTGATCCAAACGAGGATGTGAAGCTAAGAACGGTTGTGCTTGAGATGCCAAGCCAAAAGGCAGTGAAGTCAAATTTAAAATTTTGATATAAAACGTGTCACATGGCAGTATCAAAGGGACGCAAATGGCTATATAAAGTGGATACGAACGCTTGAAGATGTGGATAGCTTTTATAAAAATAGTGGCGAGTTTAGCTATAAATTCACACAAAGTGGCTCATACGTCATCACAGCTACAAATTTAGTAAGTGGCGCAAGCACGAGCTTAGACATCGATGTGAGCGGCTACAACTACTCAACCCTAGCGCCTACAAAAGAGCTTAGCAAGTCTCAAATCAAGCTAAACAAAAGCGTCTATAAAAAAGGCGACGAACTAAGCGCGGACATAAGCTCAGCCATAAAAGAAGGCATCGCGCTTGTCACGCTTGAAGACGCAGGCGTCAAAGCCTATAAGGTCGTCAAGATCAAAAACAACTCAGCAAATGTTAAATTTAAACTTGACTTTGACTTTAACGGCCTTTACGTGAGCGCAAATATCTACCGCATGACTGACGCTGGACTAACTCCATTTAGAACCTACGGCAAGGTATATGCAAACGGCGATAAATCTTCAAGAAAAATAGAGCTTAGCTTAGAAGCGCCAAAAAGCGCAAAGAGTGATGAAAATATCAAAATTTCACTAAAAACAAAGCCAAAAGCATATCTGAATTTATTTATCACAGATGTTGGCGTGCTTGATATCACTTCACAAAAACCAGCCGATCCGCTTAAGTTTTTTGACAAAATTTTACCTGATGGCGTCTTTGACTACGACATTTATAATATGCTCACAAACTACAAGGTGGAGGGCAAAACGTTAAGTTTTGGCGGTGATGCTGCGGCGATGGCAGTGGCGGCAAAAATGGCAAAGCATGCAAGCCCAGTTGATAGCAAAAATGTAAAAACTTATGCAAATTTAGTGAGCCTTCAAGCAGACGACAAAGGCGAAATTTCATACGAGTTTAAAACGCCAAGTGGCTTTAACGGCGCCATTAGAGTAGATGCTGTGGCAAATGACGCAACTGCAATGAACGCCGTAAATAGCGAGATAAAAGTAAAAGATGATGTGATCATTAAGCCAAGTGCTTTGATTTATCTTTTAAAAGGCGATGAATTAAATGCAAACTTAAGGCTCATAAATACGACAAATGCCGACAAAAACCTTACTATAAACATCGTAACAAGCAAAAATTTAAACATCAAAACGCAAGAAAATGCCAACCTAAAGCCATTTGAAAACAAGGCGTTTGTGCTTAAAATTTCAGCCCTTGAAACAGGTGCTGGCGAATACAATGTCACAATAAGCGACAAAAATGGCTCAAAAACGCTTCAAAATTTACCTAGATGTCGTTAGCCCTTATACGATCAGCACCTACGCAAAGAGCAGCGTCTTTGACAAAGAGAGCAAAATTTCACTACCAAAAGGCTATCACGATGTAAGCGTTGATGCCTCAAGCTCGGTCTCAAGTGTGCTGTTAGCAGCTTCAAAGAATTTAGTAGAGTATCCTTACGGATGCGCGGAGCAAAGGAGCTCAAGACTGCTTGCACTTTTAAAATTTAAAACCAAAAGATGAGCTTGAAAAAAGTGATCAAAAGAGATTTATCGTTAGTGGCATAGATGAGCTAGTTAAGATGCAAAAGCCAGACGGCAGCTTTGGCTACTGGAGCGATCTAGGCGAGACAAATGCATTTGCAAGCATCTTTGCAACTGATGTTTTACTTGATCTTAGCGAGGCTGGATATGAGGTAAGCAAAGGCGTCAAACAAAATGCGCTAAATTCGCTCTTAAAATACGCAAACAACGACCTTGAGGCACTTTACGCCCTTTATGTAAGCTCACGTGCAAATATGGCTGATAGGTCAATCTTAAATAAAATTTACGACGACAAAGCCTACAATAAAACAGCACTAAGTAAATATCTAATGGCAGCAGCTCTAAAGCTAAACGGACTAGATGACGAGGCAAAGGTCGCGCTAAAAGATATCAAAAATGCTAAAACAAGCGAAGAAAATGCATCTGATTTTAGCTCAAAAGTAAGAGATAACGCCTTTATCCTATACTTGCACGCAAAATACTTTGAGAAAAACGACTACTCAGACGACCTTGCAAATTTCTTGATAGGTAAATTTAAATGAGCTTAGCTCAACGCAGGAGCGTGCATTTACGCTAAGAGCGCTAAACGCCTACTTTGGCAAAGATAGCGGCGAGAAAAATAACAAATTTAAGCTTAGCTACAATGGTGAAAGTAAAGAATTTGACGGTCTTTTAAGCACCTCATTTACTACAAAAAATGGCGAATTTAGCATCACTCCACTAGGCTCAAATAAGCTTTATGCAACTATCTTAAGCTACGCTTACTTGCCACTTGAGATCAAACATAAAATCGAGCCAAAAGAGCTTGACATCTACCGCGTTTTGTCGATGAAAAAGGCAAAGAGCTGGGTCTTGACAGCCTAAAAGTAAATGACGTCATCTACTCAAAAGTAGTGATAAACTCAAAAACAATGGTTAGAAACGGCGTTATAAACGAGATCGTAAGTAGCTGCTTTGAGCCGATAAATGAAAATTTAAGCAACTTTAGTAAGAGCTTAAAAAACAGCTTGCAAGTTGAGTATAAAAGCGTAAAAGATGACCGCGTGCTAAGCTTTTACACGCTAAGTAGCGACGAAAAAGACGCCGTGCTTTATACGCCTTATCGTGTAAGACTTGGTGGCAAATGCTCGCTTGGTGCAGTCACAACTGAAAATATGTATAACGAAAGACAAAACGACTACGACCTAGCCGTGAGAAGCTTTAACGTCAAATAGCTATTTAAACTTCGGGGCGTTTAACCGCCCCAAGCCCATATTTCCCCACTTTTGCAAAGATTTTTTTAAACAAATTTTAGATAACATTAAGCATTTTTTAAACGAAAGAGGATACAAAAGTGGCAGAATTTTACAATGCAAAAGAGATAGAAGATAAATTTTATAAAATTTGGGAAGAACGCGGATATTTCGAGATAGACGCAAACAAAAATATCCAAAAAGATGGACGTAAATTTTGCATTATGATGCCACCTCCAAACGTAACTGGATCGCTTCACATCGGACACGCCCTAACCTTCACACTCCAAGATATCATGACTCGCTACAAGAGGATGGACGGCTACAAGACACTTTGGCAGCCAGGGCTTGATCATGCTGGTATCGCTACTCAAAACGTCGTTGAAAAGCAGCTTTTAGCTCAAGGGATCAAGAAAGAAGAGCTTGGACGTGAGAAATTTGTAGAAAAGTGTGGGAGTGGAAAGAAAAAGCGGCGGCATGATCGTCCATCAGATGCGAAAGCTTGGCATCACTCCAGCTTGGTCACGCCAGAGATTTACTATGGATGAGGGCTTAAGAAAAGCTGTGAAAAAAGCCTTTGTAAATTTATACGACAAAGGGCTAATAGTCCAGAAAAACTACATGATAAACTGGTGTACGCACGACGGCGCACTCTCTGACATCGAGGTCGAACATAAAGAAAACAAAGGCAAGCTTTATCATTTGAGATACTACTTTGCAGACAAGCCGAGCGAATTTGTTGTTGTTGCTACGACTCGTCCTGAAACATATTTTGGCGATACGGCGGTAATGGTAAATCCAAACGACGAGCGCTATAAAAATTTAATCGGAAAAAAAGTGGTGCTACCTATCATAAATAGAGAGATCGAGATCATCGCAGACGAGCACGTTGATATGGAGTTTGGAACAGGTCTTGTTAAGGTCACACCTGCGCACGATCAAAACGACTACGAAGTTGGCAAAAAACACAACCTTGAGTTTATCACCGTCTTTGATGAAAAAGGCATCTTAAACGATAAGTGCGATAAATTTGCAGGTCTTGAGAGGCTTGAGGCTGAGATATCGTAGTAGCCAAGCTTGAAAAACTTGGCAATGTTGAAAAGATAGAAGACTACGAAAATCAAGTAGGTTACTGCTACCGCTGCAAAAACGTCGTCGAGCCATATATCTCAAAGCAGTGGTTTGTCAAAAAGAGATCGCGGACGAAGCGATACAAAAGGTCTCAGAGGGCCTTGCTAAATTTTACCTGCCGCACTGGATAAACAGCTTTAACGCGTGGATGAGAGAGCTAAGAGACTGGTGTATCTCACGCCAGCTTTGGTGGGGACATCAAATTCCAGTATTTTACTGCGACGAGTGCGGTCATATGTGGGCTGACGAGGGAGAGCCGTGCGAGTGCAAAAAGTGCAAAAGTAAAAACATCCACCAAGACCCAGACGTGCTAGATACGTGGTTTAGCTCTGGTCTTTGGCCATTTAGCACACTTGGCTGGGGCAATGAAAATGAGCTAAAAAATGTAAAATGGTTTGAAGGTGACTTGGCTGAGTTTTATCCAAACAACCTACTCATCACTGGCTTTGATATATTATTTTTCTGGGTTGCTAGGATGATGTTTCAGGGTGAAAATGCCCTTGGCAAGCTGCCATTTGACGACATCTACCTGCACGCGCTTGTAAAAGATGAGTTTGGCAGAAAGATGAGTAAAAGCCTTGGCAATGTCATCGACCCACTTGATAGTATAAATGAGTATAGCGCCGATATCTTGCGCTTTACACTAACTCTTCTAGCTGTTCAAGGACGCGACATCAAGCTAAGTGACGCTAAGATGAAGCAGGTAAGAAATTTCACCAACAAGCTTTATAACGCAAGCAAATATCTCATGCTAAATGAGAGTAAATTTGAAAATTTAGAGGATATCAAGCTTGAAACAAAGCTTGGAATTTATATGAATAGCCGCTTTAATGAGTGCGTGAGAGAGGTGCGCGAAAACATCGACGCCTACCGCTTCAATGACGCTGCAAACACACTTTATAAATTCCTTTGGGATGAGTTTTGCGACTGGGGCATCGAGCTTAGCAAGGCTGACAAAGCGAGTGTAAAAGAGCTTGGAAGTATATTTAAAGAGGCGATGAAACTGCTAAATCCTTTCATGCCGTTTTTATCAGAGTATCTATTTCAAGAGCTTAGCGGCACACAGCTTGAAAACGCAAAATCAATAATGGTTATGAGCTATCCAGAGATAAAAGAGCGAAATTTAGATGTTGAGAAGAAATTTGAGCTAGTTATCGAAGCGATCGTGGCTATTCGCCGTGCAAAAGCGACCATCGATCTTGGCAACTCAAAGATCGCAAAAGCCTTTGTTAAATTTAACGAAAAAATAGATCTTAACGAGGTTAAAGAGTATATCAAGCTACTTGCAAAATGCGAAGAGATCGGCTTTGTAGATGAAAAGATCGAAAATTCAATAAGAGATGTGAGCGAAAATTTAGAGGCATTTGTCCCGCTTGAAGGGCTTGATATGAGCGGTATCATCACAAGGCTAAGGTCTCAAAAGACAAAGCTTGAAAAAGAGATAGCCAAACTCTCAGGCATGCTAAATAACCAAAATTTCGTAGCAAACGCACCAAAAGAGGTCATAGAAACAAACAAAGAGGCTTTGCAGAGCGCTGAGGCTAAATTTAAAAAAGTATGCGAAGAGTTAGAAGCTCTTGGAGAAAAATAGTGATAAAAATAGAGAAATTAAGCAAATTTTACGGTGATACGCAGATCCTTTTTGATGTAAATTTAGAGGTTAAAAAGGGTGAAATTTTTGCTATCGTGGGGCACAGCGGTGCTGGTAAATCAACGCTTTTAAGGTGCATAAACGGGCTTGAGAGCTATCAAGGTGGCAGTCTAAAAGTCTTTGATCAAGAGATAAAAAATTTAGATGAGACGCAGCAGAGACATTTAAGGCGAGATGTTGGGATGATATTTCAGCATTTTGCCCTGATGGCTAGAAAAACGTCTTTGAAAACGTCGCTACTCCGCTTAAATTTTGGGGTTACAAAAGCGATGAAACCGAGAAAAGAGTGAGAGAGCTTTTAAATTTAGTCGGTCTTGAAAGCAAGGCAAAAAGCTATCCAAGCGAGCTAAGTGGCGGTCAAAAGCAGCGTGTGGCAATCGCCAGAGCGCTTGCTTTAAATCCTAAAATTTTACTAAGCGACGAGGCGACTTCAGCTCTTGATCCAAACACGACAAATCAAATTTTAGAGCTGCTTGAAAAGATAAACAAAGAGCTAGAGATCAGCGTCGTCATCGTCACGCACGAGATGGAGGTGGTAAAATCGATCGCAAAACGCGCGATACTGCTAGAAGGCGGCAAGATCATAGGCTCTGGAAGCATCGAAGAGCTATTTTTAAAGCCAGATGAGAAGATGAAAGAGTTTTTGGGTGAAGTGGAAATTTTGCCAAGCACTGGCACAAATATCAGGCTATTTTTCCCAAAAGAAGTGGCTCAAAACAGCGTGATCACGCACATGGCAAGAAGCCTAAATATCGACTTTAACATAGTCTGGGGCAAGCTTGAAAAGCTAAACGACAACGTCCTTGGCTCACTTGTCATAAACATAGATGAAAAAGATAAAGAAAACGTGCTTAACTATATCAAGCAAAGTGGCGTTTTGTGGGAGGTTGCTTGATGTTTGGTATTGATTTTTCTAAATTTCCAGATGTTTTTTCTAGGATACTTTTGCCAGCTATCGGCGAGACGCTATATATGAGCATAGTCTCCACCCTACTCGCCTTTGCCATAGGCCTTATACCTGCGGTTTTGCTCATCCTTTCAGACAAAAACGGCTTAAAGCCAAACAAGCAGCTTTATTTTGTGCTTGATATCGTTATAAACGTGCTTAGAAGCTTTCCGTTTATTATTCTCATCATTGTGCTCTTTCCTGTCACAAAAATGATCGTAGGCACAAGCATCGGCACCACGGCTGCGATCGTTCCGCTAACTATCGGAGCGGCTCCGTTTGTGGCAAGGCTCATTGAAAATGCTCTAAAAGAGGTTGATAGAGGCATCATCGAAGCTGCTCAAAGCTTTGGTAGCTCGAAATTTCAGATCATCTTTCGTGTGATGTTTGTAGAGGCGCTTCCTGGTATCATCTCGGCATTTACGCTAACGCTTATCGTAAATATCGGCTTTTCAGCGATGGCTGGTGCAGTTGGCGGTGGCGGACTAGGATCTGTTGCTATAAACTACGGATATCAGAGATTTCGCCCAGATATCATGCTCTACACGGTGGTTATTCTTATCATTATGGTTCAAATTTTCCAAGTTTTAGGCAACTATCTCTATAAAATTTCAAAAAAATAAGGCCACATTTTTTATCTGATTTTAAGCTTTTTTCCTTAAAATTGCCAAATTAATTTTAGCTGAAAGGACAAAAGATGAAATCAGATATGTGCCAGATGTGCCGCCTACTAAAAAATGCGTCGTCGAAAGACTAATCTCTAAGCACAGAATTTCTTTTTAAGTGCTTAGAACTAGCTTAAGCGCTTAAAAAGAAATTTAACCTTCTAGCTTAAATTTATCCTTTTTTGGTGCTTGGCAAATTTTAAAAAAGGATAACAAATGAAAAAACTACTTCTTACCTCTTTAGTTGCCTTAGGCCTTAGCGTTAGCGCAAATGCTGCTGACAAGTCAAAAACAATAATCGTCGGTGCTACACCTATCCCACATGCTGAAATTTTAGAGGTTGTAAAGCCTATTTTAGCAAAAGATGGCTACACACTTGAGATCAAAGAGTTTAACGACTACACCACGCCAAACCTTGCGACAGAGGACGGCGACCTTGACGCAAACTTCTTTCAGCACATCCCATATCTTGAAGAATTTAACAAAAACAAAGGCACTCACCTTGTAAAAACAGTTGGCGTACACCTCGAGCCAATGGGCGTTTATTCTAAAAAGATCAAAGACATAAAAGAGCTAAAAGATGGCGCAGTTGTCTCTATACCAAATGACCCAACAAACGAGAGCCGCGCACTTGACATCATAGCAAGTACTGGACTTATCAAGCTAAACAACAACCCACTAAAAACCCCGCTTGATATAGTTGATAACCCTAAAAAGCTTAAATTTGAAGAGATCGAGACTGCTCAAGTGCCAAGAACGCTTGATGACGTTACTATCGCAGTTATCAACACAAACTACGCGCTAAATGCAAATCTCAATCCAACAAAAGACGCGCTTGTGATCGAGAGCAAAGATAGCCCATACGTAAACTACGTAGTTGTAAAAGCTGGCAACGAGAACAGCCCTAAAATAAAGGCTCTTGATAAAGCGATCAACTCACCAGAAGTTAAGAAATTTATCGAGACAAAATATAACGGCGCTATCATCCCAGCGTTTTAATTAAATTTATAAAAAGCGACGTAAAAGCTTTTACCTTTTTAGCGTCGCTTCAAATCAAATCAAAAAAGGAAAAACAATGAAATTTATCAAACTTTTAACCGCATCTTTAGTTGCTCTAAGCCTTCACGCAGCCGACAAGGACCACACTATCATTGTTGGTGTCTCACCAGTGCCACACGCTGAAATTTTAGAATTTGTAAAACCAAAGCTAAAAGATAAAGGCTACGACCTTGTTATCTCTGAAATTTCAGACTACTCTATCCCAAATGTCGCCACAGAAGATGGCAGCTTAGACGCAAATTTCTTTCAGCATTTGCCATATCTTGAGGAGCAAAACAAGGCTAGAGGCCTGCATCTTGTAAGCGTTGCAAATGTCCATGTCGAGCCACTTGGCTTTTACTCTAAAAAGATAAAAAACATAAAAGATCTAAAAGATGGCGCAAAAGTGGCGATTGCTTACGATCCGTCAAATGGCAACAGAGCGCTTAGAATTTTAGAAAAAGCTGGTCTTATCGAGATCGATAAAAATGTAAAAGTTGCAACTGTAAATGACATAACTAAAAATCCTGAAATTTGCAGTTTGTCGAGCTAGAAGGCGCTCAGATCCCAAGAACGCTTGATGATGTCGATATAGCTGCTATTAGCACAAATTTCGTCCTTGACCTTGGCATGAGCGTGGCAAAAGACGCACTTTTACTTGAAGATGCCAACAGCCCTTACGCCAACATCATCGTCACAAGAGCTGGCAACGAGAACAATCCTAAGATCAAAGCTTTAGTCGATGCGGTGCTTAGCCCTGATACTGAAAATTTCATCATCACTCGCTACAAAGGCGAGGTCATACCTGCATTTTAAAAATGGGGCGAGCTTTCGCCCTGCTCTTACCTTTAAATTTAAATCTTATATCTTTTCGTTTTAACTATCCTTTTTAAAATTTATCGCTTTTGTTAGTTACTATTAGTAAATAAAGCTTTGCTACAATGCCTTATTTTAAGATGAAATTTAGGAGTAAAAATGCTACATGACATTATTGATTTTATAGTCTCAAGCGTGAGCAGCTGGGGGTATGCTGGCATATTTGTGATGATGTTTTTGGAGAGTTCATTTTTTCCATTTCCAAGCGAAGTGGCGATGATACCAGCTGGATATCTAGCCCACAAAGGCGAGATGAGCCTAGCGCTTGCTTTTATTTCTGGCACGCTTGGCAGTTTGCTTGGAGCCATTTTTAACTACTATCTTTGCTACTTTTTTGGACGCGAGATCGTCTTAAAATACGGCAAATTTGTAGGTATCACTCACGAAAAGATGGATAAATTTGAAGCATTTTTTAATAAACATGGCGAAATTTCAACCTTTAATTCACGCCTCATCCCTGGAATTCGTCAATACATCAGCCTACCAGCTGGGCTTGCCAAGATGAACATTTTTAGATTTTGCCTATTTACCACACTTGGTGCTGGGATTTGGTGCGCGGTTTTGCTTGGAGTTGGCTATTTTTTAGGCTCAAATCCAGACAAACAGACGCTTCTAATGATCACGATTACTCTTTTGGCAGTGGTTGCGATAATAAGTGCTATCTATATATTAAAGCAAAGAAAGAGATAATACATATAAAAATACATAAAATTTAATATATTTTGCAAATTTAGCTCAAATTTTTAGCTGAAATTTAGCCTAGCTGATCGTTCTCATTTTTTCTAATCTAACTAAATTTCTTGAAATTTTTCTATCTCACTTTGCTCGCAAACCTCGTCGCCTGAGTAGAAAATTTTACATTTGGAGTTAAATTTACATTTGAAATTTTAAGTCCAAGCTCGCTTATAAGGCGCTTTACCGTCCCTTCGTTACCGTCTATTATGCTTACATTTGGGGGTAAATTTCTCTTAAGCTATCTTTAAAATAGTTAAAATGCGTGCAGCCAAGCACCAAAAAGTCAAATTTACTTAGATCAAATTTGCCTAGCTCTTCTTTTAGATATGACTTCACGTTTTCGCTCTCAAACTCAGCTTTTTCAGCAAAATTTACAAGGCGAGGCAGAGCAAGCAGCTCGGTTTTATCTTTTGCGTTTAAATTTGTGATTAGCTCTTTTAGTTTTGCGCCATTTACGGTGACTGGAGTGGCGATGACAAGCGTTTTTAGGGCATCATCATGGCTTAGATCGTGAGCCTTTTTTACAGCTGGCTCCATACCGATGATCGGCACGCTTAAATTTGCTCTAAGCTCTTTTATCGCCACGCTTGTAGCAGTGTTACACGCCACCACGACAGCTTCTGCGTCATTTTTAACAAGAAATTTCACCGCCTCAAAGCTAAATTTTAATATCTCATCTCTGCTCTTTTGTCCGTATGGGACATTTTTCACGTCTGCGTAATATAAAAATTCATGCTCGCTAAGCTTGCTTAAAGCTTCGTTTAAGACGCTAAGTCCGCCAAGCCCTGAGTCAAATATACCTATCTTCATGCCCATCCTTAAAGCCTGCAATTATAGCAAATAATATCTTTGTAAGCCGTTTTTTATTATACTTTGGCTCATTTTAAAGTTGGAGCTAAATTTGGCAGTTGATAAGGTTATTTTCTATCTTTGTGCGACTTTGATCGCCATAAGCATCATTTTTTCACTATCTTTGCCAGTTTTTACAGTTTTATTTTTTAACTACGACGAATTTCACTTTTTTATCCGTCAGTTTGCAGTCGGCTGCATAGGAATTTTTCTCATGTGGTGGCTCTCTAGGCTAAATCCTGACAAAGCGCTCGTTTGGATAGGTTTTGGACTTCTTATCTCTTGTGGTATCGCTATGGGGCTCATGCACGCCTTGCCAGCTTCGATGGTGACTGACTCTGGAGGTGCTAGACGCTGGATCAGACTGCCTGGCTTCTCACTTGCGCCTGTTGAGTTTTTCAAAGTCGGTTTTGTCTATTTTTTAGCATGGAGTTTTACTAGAAAATTTAGCGACGGCAAGAGGACTTTGATGGCTGAGCTAAAGATACTTTTGCCTTATATCATCCTTTTTGGCATCGCTATCTTCCTTATCGCGGTTATGCAAAACGACCTTGGTCAGGTTGTAGTTTTGGCGCTTACTTTTGTGACGATGGCGCTTTTTGCAGGGGCTAGCGTTAGGCTCTTTGGTATCGGTATCTTGGGTGCTGCCTTTGTCATGACGGTGGCGATCGTTAGCTCTGAGCACAGAATTTTGCGTATAAAGTCATGGTGGGGCACTATACAAAATATGGTTCTCTCTTCTTGCCAGATAGCGTGGCAAACGTGCTTAGAGTGGCAGACGCACCAGAGCCTTATCAAATTTCTCACTCACTAAATGCAATTAAACACGGCGAGTTTTTTGGCGAGGGGCTTGGAGCCGGGATATTTAAGCTTGGCTTTTTAAGCGAGGTGCATACAGACTTCGTGCTAGCTGGCATAGCTGAAGAGGTCGGCGTTTTTGGCATTTTGTGCATCACAGCGATCTTTATCACGCTACTTTATAGGATATTTAGAATTTCAGCTAGGAGCGAAAACAAGGTCTATCACCTATTTTCACTTGGTATTGGCCTTATCTTGTCGTTTTCATTTTTGATGAATAGCTACGGCATCACATCGATCACGCCGATAAAAGGTATCGCTGTGCCATTTCTTAGCTATGGCGGCAGCTCCGTGCTTGCTATATGCATCGGCATCGGTATGGTCTTGATGGTTAGTAAAAAGGCGAAACTATGATAGTTATTTGTGGTGGTGGCACTGGAGGGCATTTGGCGATCGCTAGAAGCTTTTGCGAGGAGCTAAATAGACGAGGCATAAAGCCTATTTTCATCGGCTCAACTAGCGGTCAGGATAAATTTTGGTTTGAAAATGATGATAAATTTGCACAAAAATTCTTTTACCAAGCAGTGGAGTAGTAAATAAAAGAGGTCTTGCAAAGCTAAAATCACTAACAAATATCATAAGTCTAGCGCTAAAATGCAAGCAAATTTTTAAAGAAAATGGCGTTAAGGCAGTAATTAGCGTGGGAGGCTACTCAGCAGCACCAGCAGCCATAGCTGCCATCATCTCAAAAACGCCACTTTTTATCCACGAGCAAAATGCCGTAACTGGCAAGCTAAATGAAAATTTTAAAGCCATACGCAAAGGGCTTTTTTAGCTCTTATGATGAGCTCTCACCCTGTCCTTATCCTGTGGCAAAGAAATTTTTGAAAGCCAAAGAGTTAGAGACGAGCTAAAAACTATACTTTTTTTAGGTGGTTCACAAGGTGCAAAAGCGATAAACGAGCTAGCTATAAATTTAGCCCCATATCTTAAAGAAAAAGGTATAAATATCATTCATCAATGCGGTAAAAACGCCCTTGATGAGCTTAAAAAAAGATATGATGAGCTTGGCTTTAGCGAGGCAAATTTAGAAATTTTTGACTTTAGCAAAGAGATAGAAAAGAAGATGAGCGAGGCTGATCTTGCCATATCAAGAGCTGGAGCTAGCTCACTTTGGGAGCTTTGCGCAAACGCCCTGCCCTCTATCTTTGTGCCATTTCCTTATGCCGCTGGCAATCACCAGTTTTATAACGCTAAATTTCTAAAAGATAAAGGTATAGCTGAAATTTGCCTGCAAAATGGCGAAAATTTAGACAAAGATGAAGTCATAAAAATGATCGAGAGCTTTGATCTAAACAAAAGCAGCAAAGCTCTAAAAGATATCCTTTTGCCAAATGGGGCAAAAGAGATAATGGATAAAATTTTAAGCTAGATCCTCGCCTATGGCGTAAGCTTTTAGCTCTCGTAGCTCGTAGATTAGGTAGTGGTAGATAAGTTCATTTGTCTTTAGGCTTTTGCCTGAAAGTACTGGTCTTATCATCTCGATGATCCTATCTGTGATGCCTGCGATCTCAACCAAAAGTAGCTCGTCGCCCCTTTGTTTGGCCACTCTTATGCAGTTGTAAAAAAATGTATAGATAGTTTTAAAATTTTCCAAAACAACGTTTGAGACGATTTGAGAGTCAAGATGTAAAATTTTATTCATCCTATTTTGCAGCTCCATTAGCTCTGCAAGTAACCCTCTTATCATCGCTGTGTCGCCACTTCTTGAGAAGATACTCTTTTTCTTTTTTTATTTTGTATCTGATACTCGGCAACTAAAATTTGCATGATGTTTGAGATGTTTGTCAGACTCTCCTGCAAATTTTGATTAGTCTTTAGGCTCACGCCAGCCTTTTCTATCTTGTAGTATAGGCTTTTATTTGTCTGCTCGAGGTATGAGCTAATGTTTTCGTAGTAATCTTCAGTATTAAAGACATTTTTAAAAAAACTGCCCTCGTCTGTTGTGCTATAAAGTCTTTTTTTGATCTCTTCGACATT
Source organism: Campylobacter concisus (assembly GCA_037321105.1). GTDB lineage: Bacteria > Campylobacterota > Campylobacteria > Campylobacterales > Campylobacteraceae > Campylobacter_A > Campylobacter_A concisus_AZ. Next base: position 57,054 of record CP147775.1, read on the forward strand.
TTTATTAAAAGTAAGCGCATCGATCTTTGTTTCAGGCTCGACAACGCCGTTGTTTTCGATAACTTCCAAGTTTTTCTTAAGCGTATTTATCAGCTTATCAATCTCATTAAAATCCATTTTGCCTCTTTGAAATTTTGGCTATTTTACTATAAAAAGCTGAAGTTTTCGCTTGCAATCCTTAAAGAGATAAATTTATGCTTTCTTTAATAAAATACCTCAAAAAAGGAGTAAAAATGAATGGCGAAGTTTTTAATGCTTGCATTATCGTAGCCTCCATAAAGCAAGCTCTAAGGTCAAATTTAGAGCTAAGCTACAAAGGCGAAAAATATATAAAAAGCCTAGTTTTTGACTATATTTTGGAGGATGAGCAAGAAAAAGAGAGCAAGCTAGCATAAATGAGTGGTTTAAGCACGCTAAAAAGCTTGGACTAAGCGACGTGAGATTTGCTACAAATTTGACGGTTGCATCGAAGGAGCGCTCGCTACAAGACTTTTCAAATGTAAGCTACAAGTCAATCCTTTGCATTTATAAAGATAAGATGAGCTGCTTTGTGCCGCACTGGAGCTTTGAAGAAGATAAAGAGGCTGGGATATATGGGATATAGTTTATAAAGAATTTAGCCTAGATAGCGTGCCAGAAATTTAAAAATTTAGTGACAATACTTTGGAGTTTAAAGATATCCTAACAAGGATCTCTAAATTTGCAGATGAGATAGAGTGTGAGAATTTTGGCGACTGCTTCAGAAAAGGGCTAAAAGCGCTAAATGAGCCAGAAAATATAGAGCAAAATATCCTAAATGCGCCACTTATGCCAAAGCTAAATTTGGCCCTTTTTACTGCGGCAAGTGCGGCTGATGTCTTTGGTGGCATGGGCTCTTGGAACGACGACGCAGCAGGCTGGGCGCAGCATAAAAAACGAGGCAAAGAGTATGACGAGCTTAGCAGCGAGCTTTTTACGCAGATGCGCAAAGCCACACTTTTTGCCATAAATGAGTGGTAGTTAGCCGTTTATCTGATAGACTTTTTTCGCTGGCTTGAGCTACCGATGTTTAGGATTTTGCGGTATTTGGTGATGGTTCGGCGAACGATTTGGATGTTAGAATTTAGCTTGGATGAGCTCTTGGATTTTTAGATCAGAAAGTGGCTTTTTGTGATCTTCATTTTTGATAAGCTCTAGTAAAAATTCCTTTATCGCGGCGTTTGAAGTCTCCTCATCAAAGCCAGTTGCAAAGAAATTTTAAGTGCGACCGTGCCTCTTGAAGAGCTTAGATATTTGTTCGCGATCGCTCTTGAGATGGTTGAAGGGTTGCGTCCAAGCTCGTCAGCTAGGTCTTTTAGCTTCATAGGCTTTATGTCGCCGCCCAAAAAGTAGTCGTACTGATACTCAACTATCATGAGCCCTATCTTATAAAGTGTCGCCTTTCTCATCTCAAGGGCGTCTATGAGCTCGCTTGCCTCTTTTATGCGCGAACTTACAAAGGCCTCTTTCTCGTCTAGCCCCTCGGTGTCGATAGAAATTTCAGGATAATAGTCGTCATTTATCTGCACGCTTATGCCACTACTGGTGCTTAGCACGAAGATGTCAGGCACCTTTTGGCTAGCCTCTTCTAGATATTCAATGGCCGGAGGATTTTTAAATTTCTTTATTATTTTTAGCGCGTCGTCGTAAAATTTAAGCTTTCTAAGCTTCTCTATATTTTCAAAATTTAAGATGATCTTTCTTGCGCACTCTATGATCTCTTCACTCGCCTCAGCCTCGCTTAGCTGAAACAAAAAGCTCTCTTTGATATCCTTTGCGCCCACGCCACATGGCTCAAGGTAGGCAAATCTCGCCCTAACTCGCTCCACTTCGCTCTCGCAAAAGCCTGCAAAATTTCATCATCATAAGAAAAATATCCCTCATCATCTAAACACTCGATGATTTTATATGCGATATCTTGGGACTTTTGCGTGGGGAAAGTGGTGGATTTATCTGACTAACGAGCTTTTCATAGAGGCTTTCTTTATATATGCTTAAAGCCTCGATGTTCTCACTAACCGAGTTTTTGCTAACCTGCTCGAAAAAATTTCGCTTTTTTTCGCTTTTTTCTAAATTTTTATGTTCGATCGTAGCAAATGGGTTCTCTTTTATAAAAGGCTCAAGCGTCTCTTTTAGCTCATCAAGCCCGCTTTGAAGGATAGGGAGCCAGCTTCTTAGCGTTTGGTTTAGTTTGATCTTTGGCGCTAAAGTTTGCTTTTGCCTTAGCATCATCTACTCAAGTAGCTTAAATTCTTCGCCAAGATAGTGCGTTCTAACGAGCTTGTTGTTTGCCACTTCGCTCGCACTGCCACTTGCTAGTAGTGAGCCATCTTTGATGACGTAGGCTCTGTCGCAAATGGCTAGCGTCTCACGGACGTTGTGGTCAGTTATCAAAACGCCGATACCTAGCTTTTTAAGGTCCCTAACGATGCTTTGGATGTCGCTAACCGCGATAGGATCGACGCCTGCAAATGGCTCATCAAGCAGCAAAATTTTGGCTTTATGATGAGGCTTCTAGCTATCTCACAGCGTCTGCGCTCGCCGCCACTTAGGCTAACGCCCTTTCTTAGGCGGATAGGCTCGATATTTAGCATATTTAGCATCTCATTTACTCTTTTAGAGATATCTTCTTTGCTTTGATTTAAAATTTTCAGCCCCAAGGAGCAAATTTTCTTCTACGCTTAGCTCTTTAAATATGCTTGATTCTTGCGGCAAATAGCCAATGCCAAGGTGCGCTCTTTTGTGAAGCGGGACGTTTGTGATCTTTTCATCGTTTAAAAAGACATCTCCACTAGTTGGTGAGATAAGCCCACAGATCATATAAAAAGTGGTCGTCTTTCCAGCGCCATTTGGCCCAAGAAGCCCCACGACTTCGCCGCTATTTACCTCTAAAGATATACCTTTTATGATCTCACTTTTCTTAATCGTCTTTTTTAGATCTTTTACTTCTAGTTTATGCACTTATAACCTCGTATTTTCTGCCATTTTTGCTAGGAGAAATTTTTACTAATGTATAGCTCTCGCTGTTTTTCTTTAGAGCTTTTTCTAAATTTTCATCGCCCCACTCTACTAGATGAAGCCCCTCTTCAAACAAATTTTCAAAAAGGCCGTTTTTTGCCATCCCGTCAAAACCGATCTGATAAATGTCGTAGTGGTAGATATCTTTACCAGTAAATTTGCATCAAAGAAAATGTCGGCGATGTCACGCTCTCATCTATGCCATGAGCCTTGATGATCGCCTTTACAAGCGTCGTTTTGCCACTTGCTAGATCGCCACTTAGTAGCACCACGCCACTTTTTGGCAGCACCCGCACAAGCTCATCAAGCTCATTTTCTAAAAGCTCAAAAACCATCAAAGCTCTTTTACATATTCGCTTTGAGCGCTTTTTGGTATGCTTTTTGTAGTCGGGATCGCTAGCACCTCGTATCTCGCCTCGCGAGCTAGAAATTTGATAGTGATAACATCGCCGATCTTTACATCTTTGCCGCTTTTGCCTGCACGCCGTTGATGCTCACAACGCCGCTTTTGCACATATCTTCGCTAACGGCACGCCTTTTGGTGATATTTACTACGTTTAAAAATTTCATCTACTCTCATGCGGCGGATTTTAACAAAAATAGCCTTAAATTTTTAATCCTTTAGATATTTTAAAAGCTCTTTTAAATTTAGAGGTATGACGCTGCCATGGGTTTCATTTTTAAAAAGCTCAAAGTGAGAATTTACGCCACTTTGCTTTAAAATCCCAGCTAGATCGCTCGCCTTTAAAATGCCAGCTTTGTCTGTTTTGCCCTTTCTCTTTTCAAGCTCGCCAACACTAAGAAAGACAAATTTAGCCTTTAGTTTCTCTTTAAATTTACCATCATTCACGTTTTGCTTTAAAATTTCAGACTCACCCCACCAAAGAGACGGCGAAGCGATAAAGAAATTTGAAAATACGCCCTCATTTTTAAGCAAGGCATAAAGTGTAAAAAGCCCGCCAAAAGAGTGTCCATAAAGGCTTTTTTGACTATTTTGCACGTTAAATTTCTCATCAATTAGCGGCACTAAATTTCTAGTTAAAAAGTGGTAAAACGCATCTGCGCCCCCACCCTTGCTAAACTCCTCGCCCTTCGCCTTTGGCGTGAGATCTCTTGTGCGTTTTTCTACCTCGTAGCTTTTGTTACTGTCATATCCTATGCCTATTATTAGCGGGGCAGTTGTGGCGTCAAATTCATTTAAGAGCATGTTAAACTGGGCGTTTGCGTCAAGCAAGAAAAGCACGTTTTTAAACTCGTTTTGCCCCTTTAGCTTGGCTGTGAAAATTTTATAAATTTCATCATTTGCACTCATTTTAAAGGTTGAAATTTCAAATTTACCTAGCAGCTTTTTGGCTAAGTGGCTCAGGCGTTTGACTGGGTCCTGCTTGTAAAATTTGCGTCATACTAAGCGCAAAAAGCAAAAATTTAAAGGCTCTTACCATTTTGCAGCGACCTTAAACCAAAATCTCCTGCCTTCTTGCGGATAAAAGTAGTATGTATTGCCCACAAGCGCCTCATCGTATCTTACTTTATCAAAGATGTTGTAGGCATTTAGGCTAAGCGTTAGGTGCTTATTTGCATCCCAGCTGACGCCTGTATCGAAGGTGAGCAGGTCTTTTGTGTTCTCTCTTACACTATTACCAGCACCAAAATTTACGCTTGTTAGCTTACTCTCATAGTTTGTGCCAAAAAATGTCTTGACGCTTTTTACAGGCTTATATGTAAGCGTGGCGTGAAGTGTGTGCTCTGGCGTTGCTGTTAGGCTTTTGCCATCAAGTCTGTTAAGCCCAGTTTGGCTAAATTTCATAGGGCCATTTGGCGTATTTATCGTTGGGTCACCAGTTTTTATCTTTGACTTACTATAGGTATAGTTTGAGCTTAAATTTTAGATTTGAAAGGATGTCATAGTCGCCACTTAGCTCCACGCCCCAAACGGTCGCACCTTCTATGTTAAAGTAAGTTCCCCAGCCAGGGCAAGTAACGTCTGGTGCATTTGTGCAAGTGCCAAAGGCTGGAATTCCATTTACTCTTTTACTGCCATCAGTGTCTAGGATCTTATCTTTAAATTCATTTCTAAAAAGCGTTACCGAGCCTCTAAGATCAGCCTGATTGTCATAATATGCCCCAACTTCATAAGTCGTGCTCTTTTCTGGTTTCAGGTCCTTGTTGCCAAAATCAACTATTTTCCAAGAATTTTGAATAGTGCCTACTTCAGGGGAGATTTGATTGACATTTGGCGTTTTATAGCCAGTCGCTACGCCACCTTTTAGACTTAGCGTATCTGTGGCGTTATAGACTAAGTAGGCTCTTGGCGAGAGGTGGTTGCCAAAAATTCGTTGTGCGTGAGCCTTGATCCAAGCGTTAAAAATAGCTTCTCATCTAAAATTTGCCACTCATCTTCGATAAATCCCGCATGCTCGCTCATCGAGTATGTTTTTGGGTCTTTTAAGCCGTTTTTTGAAGCGTTTGAGACGATGAAGGTCGTGCCGACATTTTGCTTACTAAAGTCATAGCCAAAAGTTAGAGTGTGTGCGCCAAAAAATGTTGTAAATTTAGAGTTAAAGTTGTGATTTTTAGCTTTTGCAGGTATGAGGCTGTCAAAAAGGCTCGTTCTTTGTGTCTCATCATAAATATAACTAAGATCGGCATTTAGGCTATCAAATTCGCCAAGATAACCCACGCCATAGCTCTTTTTCTCGTAGTCATAATTATCCAATGCTCTTCTTCTTGGGTTTGGATCGGCTGTTTTACCAAGGGTGCGCGAGTAGTCGTGTCTTTCGTTTGAGCCAAGGATGAAAAATTTATTGTGTTCATCTGGAGTGATCCAAAGTTTTGCGCTTAAATTTCTCTTATCACTCTTTTGATAGCCACCGATGTAGCCATCTTCATCTCTTAGCTTTTTATAGCCCCAAAGCTGAAGCGCAAAAAGCTCTTTATAAAGAGGTAAATTTAGATAAAAGTCGCCTTGTCTGCCATCACCTATGCCTTTATGCGCGTTTATCGTGGTTGAGATGCCGACATTGCCGCTAAATTTTGAAAAGTCCTTTTTGGTAATGATATTTATAACGCCTCCAACTGCGTCGCTACCATAAAGCGAACTCATAGGGCCACGGATGACCTCTATACGCTCGATCGCCTCAGCTGGTGGGATGAAATTTGAGTTCATATCCCCTGCTCCGCCCTTTGGGTTTGCGCTGCTTGAATTTACTCTTTTGCCATCAATCAAAACTAGCGTTTGAGACTTCTCCATGCCACGTATCGAGATGCCACTAGCTGCCCCGTCCTCGCCACCGACGACATTTACGCCTGGCACTTTTTGGGCGATTGAGTGAAGTGAGGTAAAGCTATCTTTTGTAAGCTCATCGCCACTTAACACGCTTATGCTTGCAGGGGCTTCTTTGATCTGCTGCGAAAAGCCACTCGCACTTACTACGACGCCATCTAGCTTAGTTTCGTTGTTCTCTTTCTCTACTGCATAGAAGAATTTGCCACACAAGCGCTAAGGCAAATGGCGATAAATTTTGATCTATTCACGGATATCCTTTTGTTAAATTTAATCTTTGATAATGAAAGCGAAACGCAAATTTAACAAAGCAAGCATAAAAACAATATTAATTATCATAATTTTAAACAACAATGTAGAAAAAAATTATGAAAATAAAATTTAAATCAATCTAAGAGGAGCTAGACCCAAGTCGAGTCTAGCAAATTTGAAGTTATTTTGAAGCGACCATTTCGTTGTATGAGTTAAATATCTCTCTACTAAGATCTTCGAGCTTTCTAAACTCGGTGACAAAATGTTTTAAATTTTTCTCGTTATAGCCCTTGCCAGCTTCTGTCAAGATGGCTTTGATGTTTTTGTTAAACTCATCTACCAAATGGCGTGATTTCTCATAAGTTTTAGTGTGGCTAAAGCTCTTTGCGCACTCGTTTTCATACCACGCTACAAGATCATCCGCGTCTTTTGCTATATCATCGCCGTAGCCTTGCTCATTTACAGTGTCTGAATAAACACCCACTTTATAGACGATGATAGCTATCTTTGCGATGATGCCAAAGGTCTTGTCTTCTACATATTTTGATCTTTTGGCTGTCTCTTTTGCATTTTGGTTAAAGCTAGCTAAAGTTTGTTTGAAATTTTCGACATTTGCTGTGGCGATCTTTGAAATTTCATCTATCTTTTTAGAGTTTTCATCTATATCTTTGGCTTCTTGCTGAAGTGTTTGGATATTTACGCCGATCTCATGTGTCGCTTTTTGAGTGTTTTCAGCTAGTTTTCTAACCTCATCAGCAACAACTGCAAAGCCACGTCCATGCTCGCCTGCGCGTGCCGCCTCGATGGCTGCATTTAGAGCTAGCAAATTTGTCTGCTCAGCTATATCTTTTATCAAATTTACAACCGAAGTGATGTCATCTGTTCTGCTATTTAGCGTGCTTATAGCGTGGCTTGAGCCCTCTATCAGCTCTTCAAGTGAGCTCATATTTACGCTTAGCTCATTGATGCTTTGCGTCGTATCCTCAGCGATTCTAGCTGTATCTTTTGCCATGTGAGCCATTTGGCTTAGGTTTTTGATACTCTCATTTAGATCGTTTCTAACATCTTCTATGCCGTCGTTGCCATTTCCAAGCGCGTCAAGCTCTTTTGAAAGCAGGCCTCTTACCTTACTTTTGTGACTATCTTTTATACCAGTTACACCGTTGCTCATAGAGATGGCATTTTGTTTAAATATACCGCGAAATCCCTCTGTAAAGATATTTCTATATGTTAGTCCGCTTTGAGCAGCGTCTATTGAGGTTGAAATTTCTCTTTGGAGCGCCTCAACTTGATCAAGCAAGTCATTTATACCAAGTGCTACTTCATAAAGAGGGTCATTTTCTTTTACATTTACTATCCTAGGCTCTAAGATGCCGTTTCTAGCTGAGCCCACTACGCTTAAAATTTCATTTATAGAGTCAAGTTTTTTTCCAAACATCATTATAGCCTTTGTAGGTTATTTACAAATTCATCATAACTTAGATTTTTTTCTTTTAAAAAATCAGTTAAAATTTCATCGAAGCATCCATGCCACCGCTCTTTCTACCGATAATAACTTTTGATATATAGGCTCTATTATCTCAATCGCCTTTGGATTTGGCTTGCGTCTAACTGAGTAGTAGCCAACTGGATTGTTTTGCACATCAAGCGAAGTTGTGATATTTGCAAATACCCAGTAGTACCCGCCATCAAAGCTTTTGTTTTTAACATAAGCAAAAATTTCTTCTCTATTTTTTATACGCTCCCAAAGTAGCTTGAAAACAGCTCTTGGCATATCTGGGTGCCTTATGATGTTGTGAGGCTTACCCAAGACTTCAGCTTGCTTAGCTCCAACTATCTTTAAAAATGGCTCGTTACAATACGTAATACGTCCTTTTAAGTCGGTCTTTGAGACCAAAAAGGCGCTCTCTTCGACCATGTGTTCTTTGTTTTCAGACATCTTCTCTCCTTTAAGATTTTAATTATTTTAGTTTTTAACGGCTTTTGATAGATCCCACATCGGCAAAAATATACCAAGAGCTAGTAAAAGCACCATACCTGCTATAAAAACGAGCAAGATAGGCTCGATATAGTTTGAGATGTTATCAATAATATCGTTAAATTTCATCCTGTAATAGTCAGTAACTTTTCCAGTCATATCATCCAAGCTACCGCTTTGCTCGCCAGCGCTTATCATCTGTATGAGCATATTTTCATATAAATTTGTATCTCTAAAAGCCTCTGTTAGGCTAACACCCCTACCAACAAGTATCTTAACGCCGCTTAGCTTCTTTTTGATATCCTTGTTTGAAACCGTTATCACAGCCGTATCAAGGGCATCTGCTATAGGCAAACCAGCTCGAACAAGCTCTGTAAAGATGAGGTTAAACCTGCTCATATTCGAATAAAATATGATCTTGCCGATGAGATAGACTTTCAAAAGGTATTTATCGACCTTATCTTGAAATTCTTCACTCTCAAGGTAGTATTTTCTAAGCAAATATCCGATAAATGCAAGTGCTCCAAGGATATAAAAGCCGTAGTTTGTCATGACATATTCGATATTTAGCAAAATTTTCAGTTGGCAGTGGCAGCTCTGCATTTAACTGCTCGAAAATTTCTCTAAACTGCGGCACAACAAGTATCATAAGGATGACAAAGGCTATGATGATCGCGCAGATGACTGTTATCGGATAACGGATAGCTTTTTTAAATTTTTGCTGATTGTCCCAGACCTCTTGCAAGATAGAGGCAAGCTTTGCAAGCGCATCAGCCATATTACCAGTGCTTTCCCCTAGTCTTATCATCGCTAGCGTCACGTCGCCTAGCTCTTCTTTAAAATTTTCTATACTATTTGTGAGACTTGAGCCTTGATTTAGCTCCTCATCTATAGTTTGAAATATAAATTTAAGGCGCTTATCTTCAGTAGAGTTTGCAACCTCTTTAATGCTATCGTGGATAGAAATTCCAGCATTTGTCATAACGCTAAGCTGCCTTATGGTGGCTACTAAATTTGGGATTTTGACCTTTGGGTTAGTAAAAGCTTTTGCGATTACATTTTGTAAATTTTCAAAGTTATTTATGCTAGAAGTTTGCGTCTCTTTGATCTTTACGATCATGCCAGTAACATTTGCTTTATCTTTGATCTCACTTTTATTGTTCGCTCTTAGGCTCATCTTGTGGCGTTTGCCGTTTTGGATGTACTCAACCTCAAAGTATTTCATATCTTAGCAACCCTATAAACTTCTTCAAGCGTGGTTATGCCATTTGCCGCTCTTATGACGCCATCATGAAACATATCTATAAAGCCCTCTTCGTAAGCAACGCTTTTAAGCTCATCTTTAGAAGCACCATTTGCAACCATGCTTGCTATATGGTCACTAATAGGCAAATTTTCACTTATCATCTCACGTCCTAGATACCCTGTTTGTGAGCATTGCGGACATCCGACGCTTTTATAAAACTGGTAGTTTTCAGGGACAAATTTCTTAACCTCGTCAAATGCCTTTTGAGATAGAGTGATCTTTTGTTTGCAGTGTGGGCAGAGCTTTCTAACAAGCCTTTGAGCCTCTATGCAAACCAGTGCGCCACTTACTAGATAAGGCTCGATGCCCATATCTATCATACGAGGAAGTGCGCTAATGGCATCATTTGTGTGAAGTGTAGAAAAGACAAGGTGACCAGTAAGTGCCGCTTGTATCGCTATGCGAAGCGTCTCTGATCCCTGATCTCACCTATCATTATGACGTCTGGATCTTGCCTCAAGATAGAGCGAAGGGCTGAGACGAAGGTAAGTCCAGCTTTTTCATTTACATGCACTTGTTGGATCATATTTAGCTGGTATTCGACCGGATCTTCAACTGTGATGATCTTAGTTTTTACGCTTTTTATATCATTTAGAGCGCCGTAAAGTGTCGTAGTCTTACCTGAGCCTGTTGGACCAGTAACAAGGATGATGCCATAAGGTGCTTTCATGCTCTTTTTAAATTTAGCGAAGTTATCAGGATGCATGCCAAGATCTTCTAAATTTATAATGACCTTTGACTTATCCAAAATTCTTAAAACTATACTTTCGCCGTTTAAGATAGGTAGCGTCGAGATACGAAAATCATACTCTTTGTCTAAAATTTGAGCTGAAAATCTACCGTCTTGTGGGCGGCGGCGCTCTGCGATGTCCATGTTTGAAAGTAGCTTCATACGGCTAACCATCGGCGGATAGATATCTTTATCAAATATAAATGTCTCGCTTAGCATACCATCGATCCTGCTTCTTACGATGCAGTTTGTCTCGGTCGGCTCTATATGGATGTCGCTGGCTCTGCTTTGGATAGATGTTTTTAAGATGATCTCTATTAGCTTTAAAATTCCAGAGTTTTCACTGTTTTGACCTTGACTAGCTGAGCTTGAAAGCTCTCTTCTGATCTCTGTTATCACATCTTTTATGCTTCTCATTTAGCGCTAGCTTGCTTATATATTTTTCTATCTGAGTTGGCTGAGCGATGGCAACTTTTAGTAGTTTTCTATTAAATAAAATTTTGCACCTTATCTTGAGCCATAACGTCAAATGGATTTTTAAAAGCGACATATACGCTTATCTCATCTTCTTTTACTGGGATCGCGCTATATGTCTTTAGCTGAGCAGTGCTTAGCTTTTCACTGATGCGGTAGTCGATATCGATATCATCAAGGTCAAAGTATAAAACCTTAAATTTCTCGCTTATAAATTTAACAAAAGCCTTTATATCAAGCTCAAGATCGTTTGAAATTTCATCGATATTTACATGTCCTCTTCTGTAAATATCAGACAAAATTTCCATAAAATCTTCATCGTTTATTAAATTTTCATCTCTTAAAATTTTAACAAGACCTTTGCCTTCTTGCTCGCTTATCTGCTTTATCTTTTCTATATCTGATGTGCTTAGTTTGCCGTTTTGTTCTATATTTTTTAAGATTACATTTTCTACATTTTTCATTATCTATACTCTATTTGTGATTTCAGGTCGTTATTTTTAAAAATTTTAAGCACTAGCTTTGGTATTTGTCCATTTGTTGGGCTTATCTCATATCTTGTGTCAGAATTTGGCTCTTCAAAGATAAATGTGCCAAGCTCTTCGACATACTCTTTTTTTAAAATTTATCAAACAAAAATGAAAGTATATAATCACTCTTTGGAAGCCTGATATAGCTTATATCAACGCCATCTATCATAGCGTGAAATAAGAGCTTTTTCTTAAACAAGATGTCAGCAAAATAGGCAGCATTTTCTCTTGATTTTTCGCTCTTTACTAGCTTATCGATCGGAGTTGCTAGCCTGTTTAGATCGTTCGTCTTTATGCAAGCGATGCCAAACATAGAAATTTGCTCTTCGTTATTTTGTGTTTTTAAAAAGTCCTCAACCTTTTGGTTGCAGACTTTTGCATAGTTTGCGCTGTTAAAGTCATCCCTTATCTCGGTTAGACTAACAGCAAAAACTTCACAAACAAAAACCAAAAAAATAACAAAAAATTTCATAATGTTCCACTTTTTATCTTATTTATAAGCTCATTTATCGAAGCTTTGTTTAAGTTTTTATTATACTCCCTTAGAGCTTTGACGGCATCATCGCTTTGCTTTAGCTTATATTTTGACTTTGCAAAGATGATCCACGACTCCTCTAAGCTATTATCTATATCGTTCGCGGCAAGCGACCACTTTATAGCTTCTTTGAAATTATTATTTCTAAAATTTAATCTAGCAAGCTCAAGTGCGATAGTTGGATTGTTTGTTTTTAGAAATTGATCTCTTAGCACACTCTCTTCATTTGATGCTGAAGTTACTTGTATATTTACACGCTTTCTAGCTGGTTTTGACTCAAGGTCTATCACTTCATCTTGTGGCACGCTCATGCCGTTTATGCCATTTTGTTCACTAAGTGGCTCTTCATCAGGGATATTTAGCTTAAGCCAACCTTGTGAGCTTCTTTGCCTTTTTGGGTCATTTTTTGAAGTATCGTTTGTCTCGTTTATCTTTACAACCTCTTCGAGCTTTTTAGCTATCTTGTCAGCTAGCTCATCTTGCTTTTTACCCTCTTCAAATTTAGCTTTAGCAACCTCGCTCTTTTGCTTTAGCTCGCTAAGCATGCTTGCATTTGTCTCGTTTTTTTCTACCATTTTTACTGCGGTTGCATTTTTGGCTAAAAATTTATCGCTTTTACTAGCAAGACTTGGAGTTTTCTCTATGCTTAGCACTATCAATGCAGCCAGCAAAATGATGATAAGCAAAAGCTCGATGATTAAAATTTTAGAGTTTTTGGCATTAAAAATTTTATGCAAAAAACCGCCATTTTTTTTCTTGTAGCTTTCATAAAGCTTTTCTAGTCTTTGAATTTCTTGTGGTTCAAGCATCGATTAGCCCCGCATCAAGTGCAGCCATGGTAAGTATCATGGTGTTTGCCTTATCGCCGCTAAGCTTTGAAGGCTGATACTGCTCGTAATATTCGCAAATTTCATAGAATTTATACATGATCTTGTTTAGCGTTCTTAAATTTCCACCGCAAAATGAGTAGGCGCACTCGTAATCTTTTTTCTCAAATTTAAGATATTTGTCATAGTTTTTTTGACTAAGCTTTCTTTGCAAGTAGATGATGATCTCATTTACATCAGCGCTACTTAGCTCGATGCTCTCCCAAATTCTAGTCTGAAAATAATCTTTTGCCAAAATATCTTCGTTTTCGGTTTTGTGTATCGTAAAGAGAAATTTAAACATCCTAGTATCAGCCATAAGCCTTATCTTCTCGATAAGCTCAGTCGGATAGAGCTGCGCTTCATCTAGGATAACCGTCATTTGATTTTTTAAAATTTCATCTTTATTGCTAAAGTCTTTTGAATAAAATTTTATAAAGCTCTCAAAGTTGTTTATATCTTCAAGCTTTTTGCCAGTAAATTTGCTCACAAAGTGCTTCGATAAAAGTCGCCTCGCTAAAAAATGGATGTGGGAAAAAGATGAGGCTTTTATCTTCTTTTAGATCATTTGCGATCTTGTTTAGCAAAAAGGTCTTGCCGCTACCTGGCTTACCATAAAACAAGATGAGCTTAAGTGGCTTTTTTAGAGCTAAAACTATCTTGTTGTAGCAGCTTATAGAGTTGTCTAAAATTTACGAAATTTAAACTCTCGTCTTCATCTATGAAAACATCTTTTATATGTGTATAAATATTTTCGTTACTCATAGATCGATTTAGAAAATCCTAGATCTTTTAGCGACTGCTGAACTGGTTTTGGATCTTCAAGATCAACAACTCTTGGCGTGATGACAAAGATAAGTTCAGTCGTTTTTACGCCATCTCTTGTGCTTTTAAAGACGCTTCCTATCAAAGGTATATCAGCTAGAAGTGGCACGGCTGTATTTTGTTTATTTTTAGTCTGTCCGATAAGTCCGCCAAGTATGATCGTATCGCCACTATTTACCTGAACTACGGTTGAGAGCTTTTTCTGAACTGTATCAGGGGCGATCTCTCTAATGGCTGTATTTTGTGATCTTATATCGTCTTCTGCATACTTAAAGCTGCTTAAGCTTGGGTTGATGCGAAGCATGATCTTGTTGTTATCTGAAACTTCTGGAAGTAAATTTAACAAGATACCGATAAATACAGAGTATTGTTTATACGTTGTTGTAAGCCTGTTGTTATTGTTATTGTTGCTACCATTATCTGTCTCTTCCATTACGCGGTAGTTTATATTATCTCCCACAGAGATTAGCGCTTGCTGGTTGTTTAGAGTGGTTACTTTTGGGCTTGAAACGACCTTTGTTTTGCCATTTGTTTCAAGGAAATTTATCATGCCATCAAGGCTAAAGTTTAAATTTGCAGCGATATTTAGTGTGCGGCCAAAGCCATCGCTTAAGCTGTTGCCCTTGTTTGTCCAGCTTGCACTTGAGCCGGTGCTAGAGCCTTGGTTGCCTATATATGAGTTAAATCCAAGCTCAAATTTACTCCAATCAACACCTTGCTTATACTCATTATTTAGATCAACTGCGATGATAGAAACATCGATGATGACTTGTTTTTTAAGTCTTCTTTGCATCTCAGCTATATATTTTTCAACGCGTTTTAGCTGTGACGGGGTAGCTGTAACCGTGATAAGTCCAGCATTTTGGTTTATGATAGGATCTGGCGCTGTGATGTGCTCACTACTATTATTTAAGATAGCTTTTAGCTCAGCGTCAAGCTTCTCCCAGAAGTCAAATTTCTCAGTTGTTCTTATCAAGTTGTTTTCATTTTTTATGTCGTTTGAGCTAGTATCACTGCTTGAGCTATTGCCAACCTCTGACGGAGAAGCATCAACTGAAGCTTTTGTGATAGCTGTGCCCTCACGGATAGAGGTGATATAGTCTATTTTAAAAATTTTTGTTTGAAGCGATGATATTTTTAAGACATTATTTGAAAACTCATAGCTTAAATTTTTCTCGTTTAAAAGCAGATCAAATACCTCGCTTAGGCTCATGTTTCTAATATTTACGCCAAAGACTTTATCATCAAGCTCTTTTTTACTATAAGCATCTTTTGCAACGATACTAAAATCACACATTTCAGAGAGCTGATTTAAAACATCGCCAAGGCTTATATCGTCTGTGATCTTCATACTAAAATTTTTACTCAAGCATGTGCTTGGTTTTGCCATTATAGGGGTAGCTAAAAATGAAGCTAACGCCGCAGTTATAATAAAATTTACTTAATTTTGATACCAACATTTTTACTTCCATTTTTAAGAGTTAGTTCTTGTTTTTCATCATCTTTTACGATGATAACCTTGCTGCCATAAACACTTGTGATATTGTAATCATCAATCATATCTCCCACTTTATACCACTTGCCATTTATATTTGCTTTATTTAGCAAAATGGCCTTTAGCATAAACCCCCTTGCAGAAGAGTATTTTGTAGTGTTTT
Organism: Campylobacter concisus; assembly: GCA_037321105.1. Taxonomy (GTDB): domain Bacteria; phylum Campylobacterota; class Campylobacteria; order Campylobacterales; family Campylobacteraceae; genus Campylobacter_A; species Campylobacter_A concisus_AZ. The sequence goes on from CP147775.1 coordinate 72,527, forward strand.
GATCGCCTTTTGGAGCAACTGGCAAATTTAGCTTGAAAGGATCTTGCAAGCTAGAAATTTCACTGCTATTAAGCCCCTTTCTTTGCTCTTTTATCTTAACAAAAACTTCATCATAGTTTTTCATCTCGCCTTCAAACTCATTGCCAAATAGGCTTAGAGCTAAGATTAAAAATAAACCAAATTTTTCATCAGTACTTCATACCCCATACAGAGATAGAGAGCTTAGCTCCTAGATCTTTTTGAGTGGAATTTATATCCATCTTGTGAAGATCTACTACGAGTTTTGACTCTTCAAGTCCGTTTATATAGCTAAGCATATCTTTAAAATTTCCAAGACAAGTGACATCTATATTTAAAATTTGCTCTATCTTTTGGAAATTTGGCTCTTTTATATCGCTTTTAAGCTCTAAAATTTTTATATTATTTTGTTTTGCCAAAAGCACGATACTATCTATATAGTTTGCCCAGTTTTGATTGTTAAAAAGCAAAAATGAAAGCTCTTTAAGCTTTGAATCAAAATAGGTATTAAATTTCAAAATATTCGTGTAGCGAAGTTTTAGATTGCTTAAATTTCTATTTTCTTCGTTTATCTTAAAATTTCTATCGCCATCAGGGGAGCTCACTGAGGCTAGATAGTTTCTAGTGTTTTCTAGTTTTGTAGAAATTCTCGTATGTTTATCAAGCTTTTCATCAAAGAAATTTTGCGCAGGATCAAAGCATAGCATATAGACAAGATAAGCTATGATAAGCGCTGAGCCAAGAAAAATGAGGTTTGTTTCGTTTGGCTTTTTGCTATCAAAGTATTGATCTATTTTGCTTAAAATATCTTGTCTCATTGTCTAATCTCTATGCTTATATTACTTTCATACTCGTGTTTAGCGTCATCAGAGCGAATTTTTTTAGTATTTACCAAGTATTTTTCATCTTTGCTGATATCTTTGATCAACTGGGTTATCCTTTTTTCATTATCGCTAACTGCAGTTATGGTCAAATTTCTATCGTTATTTACGATGTTTGTGATATGAACTGCGTTTAGATTTAAAATATCGGTAATTTTAAAAAGATTTAAACCCTTCATAGCGTAATTATCTTTTTTATTTTCGATCTCAGCAAGCAAACCTTTTCTGTAAATTTAGCTTTTCATTCTCTTTTTGAGTCTGCTCTTTTACCGCCTCTTGTTCTCTTGAAATTTTAGCTAGCGTCTCTTTTATCTGCATCTCTTGTGCGTTTAGGACGCTATATTCGTCATTTAGTCTTGCACTGTCTTTTTCTAAAACAAGACCAGCTATGTAGTTGTAAGCTGGATATAACATACTTAGCGCAAATGCCGCAGCGCAAGTGAGCAAGAATTTGCCACTTTTTCTTTTGACAAATGGATCTGGACGGAGCATATTTGAGAGGTTAAAATTCTCATAAAATGGCTCTTTGGTATAAAATCTACCAAATAAAGCCATAACGTTATAACGCTCATTTATAGTATAGTTTTTGTTGTTTATCGCAACTTTTATGTTTATATACTCTGCATCCAAACCAAGCTTGGTTGAGATGAAAATTTGCAAAATTTTTGATCTCATAGTCGCAATCTATGTAAATTTTCTTTATGGCTATGCCATTTTGGCTATTTATAATGTTTAAAATATCGTTAAAGTAAAAAATATAATCTTCAAAAACTGTGTTTAGATCGTAGTTAAAGCCATCATCGTCTTTATTTACGAGTCCTCTTTGAGACAAAACTTCGATAAATTTTTCATCACTCAAGCTATCGCCACTTTGCTCTAGAATTTATCTTTAAGATAGTTTAAGTTATAGCGAATTTCTCTAGCAGTAAAAAAATCACCATCTAAATATATGCTTAAAAATGATTCATCTTTTCTAAGCGCGATAAAGCAGTCTGCTTGTGTGCTAGGTAGCAAGCCTTTTTTATAAACAGCAGAGTAGATCAAAGGCTCAGGCGCAAGATAGTCGATATATGGGACCTTTTTTGCAACTGCTTTAAAGGTCGAATTTATATCTTCATTTGTGATAGCAAAAACAGTAAAAATTCTCTCTTGAGCTTTTGTAGTGCCTTCTGAGAAAAATATCTTATTATCAAGCGCTGGATCAAGTGAGAGCTCTGCATATGTCTTTGAATAAAGCTCCTCATAGAGGGTGTCGTTATCAACGCTTCTAGGGATAAAAAATGTTGTTGTTTTTAAGTCTTTAAATTTTATGTATGAGATGAAAAAGTCGCGTTTATTGACTGTTTTTGAAAAGTTAAAAGCTTCTACATTGCTGTTGTGATAACGAAATCCTTTATAGTCATACGGATCTAGTGCAACTATAGAAATTTCACTATTTTTTTTAATATTCATCATGAATCAAAAAACCTTCCTAAACGCTTATATTGGGTATTTTAATATCTTTAAAATAAAAAATCAATAGCCGATTATCTGATTTAGGCTCTTTTCTTCTTACTCCACCCTTTTTTAACGACTACATCGAGCTTTAGAAAGACCTTTGTGTTGGTTAAATTTTCGTATTAACTTTCTTGCAAAAATTCCTATTCTTTTAATGGTTTCACCATTTTTCCCGATGATCATGCTTTTATGGATGTCACGCTCCGTGATGATGCTAGCAGTAAATTTCAGTTATGCCTGTTTTTTCTTTTACGCTTTTTATGATCGCATCGCTAAGATATGGGATCTCATCGCTTAAATTTTCATAGATCGCTTCAAGTATAAATTCTCTAAAATTTCCTTCTCATTTGTCGGCGTGAGAAATTCTGGATCATAAAAGTACTCATGCTCTGGCAAAAGCTTGCAAATTTCATCAAGAAGCGGCTTTTTATAGGTAGGCTGCTTGGTGCTAAAAGTAAGAAGTGCTGCAAATTTCATCTTGAAATTGCTGATACTGAGTGATCTTTTCAAGCACTTTTGCGTTTGAGCTCTCATCGACTTTTGTTAGCACTAAGATGTGTGGTTTTTCTGGATTTAGAGCTAGAAATTTCTCATAGTCGCTTGTATCATCATGGATAGGCGCTAAAAATACGATGAGATCGCAGTCTCCCATCGATTTTATAGCTTGGTTTATTAGTAGTTGATTTATCGCCTTGTTGCTCTGGTGAAGCCCTGGCGTGTCGGTGAAGATGATCTGATCTTCGCCGTTCATCACGATGCCATTTATCTTTCTGCGAGTTGCGTTTTGCTTGTGCGAGACAATGGCGATCTTTTCGTTTAATAAGGCATTTAAAAACGAGCTTTTGCCAGCATTTGTGCGTCCTATGATGCTAACAAAGCCTGATTTCAAAGTATATACCTCGCTAGATCTTGATCCTCAACCACGTCTTTTAGGCGCTCTTTTACAAGCTCTTTTGTCACGTTTATCTTCTCGCCGCTCTTTTCGCTAGCCTCAAAGCTGATATCTTCTATCACGCGCTCGATCACCGTATGAAGGCGTCTAGCACCGATATCTTCCATCTTTTCATTTGCCGCATGAGCGATCCTAGCTATCTCTTTTATCGCTTCATCGTCAAATTCTAGCTCGACATTTTCGGTTGAAAGAAGTGCGATGTATTGCTTTAAAAGCGAATTTTTGGCTGAGTTAAAATTTGATAAAGCGCGTCCTCATCAAGACTATCAAGCTCGACCCTTAGTGGAAAACGGCCTTGAAGCTCAGGGATGAGATCGCTTGGCTTGCTTATATGAAAGGCACCAGCTGCGATAAATAAAATGTGATCTGTCTTTAAATTTCCAAATTTAGTATTTACATTCGAGCCCTCAACGATAGGTAACAAGTCTCTTTGCACACCTTCTTTGCTAGGATCTTGCCTATTTGAGCTACCTGAGCCAACGGCTACCTTATCGATCTCGTCTATAAAGATGATGCCCTCGTTCTCAGCTCTTCTTAAAGCCTCTGTTTTTACGCTCTCAAGGTCTAAAATTTTATCATTTGCCTCGCTTTGAAGGGCTTTTTTAGCGTCTTTTACCTTCATCTCTTTTTTGATATTTTTGCCACCGATGCCAATTATCTTTATAAAGCTCTCTTGCATCTGCGCCATATCAGGTGGCACGTTTGAGCCAGCTTCAAGTGGGTTTTGCTGCACCTCTATCTCGATGCTTAGCTCATCAAGCTCGCCATTTCTTAGCCCGTTTAGCATCTTGTCATAGCTCTTAGCGTATTCTGCTTGCTTCTCTTCACTTGCACCTTTTGGAAGTGGCGGAAGTAGCTTTGAGACGATCTTTTCTTCGATGTAGGCATTTATCTTGTCTTGATTTTTCTCGCTTTGCTCGTTTTTTACGAGATTATATGATGCCATTGCAAGGTCTCTTACCATGCTTTCAACGTCGCGACCAACAAAGCCAACCTCGGTATATTTGCTGGCCTCGACCTTTATAAAAGGTAGCCCCATCATCTTTGAAAGGCGCCTTGCGATCTCAGTTTTGCCAACGCCAGTTGAGCCGATCATCAAGATATTTTTTGGCATGATGTCATCTTGCAGGCTCTTTTCAAGCTTCATGCGGCGGTAGCGGTTGCGAAGTGCGATCGCTATGATCTTTTTGGCGTCCTTTTGACCGATCACATAGTCATCTAAAATTTAACAATTTCTCTTGGTGTTAAGTTCATTTCTCTCTTATTCTAAAACATAAGTTTTGATGTTTGTATTTGTATAGATGCAAATTTCGCCAGCGATCTTAAGGCTCTCTTTGACTAGCTCCTCTTCGTCGATATCAGCAAATTTCATCTAGAGCACGAGCCGCTGAAAGAGCGTAGTTGCCGCCGCTTCCGATAGCTGCTATCTTGCCATCTTCTGGCTCAACAACATCTCCAGTGCCACTAAGTAAGCAAATTTTATCCCTATCAAGCACAAGCATCATCGCTTCAAGCTTTTCTTAGATACTTGTCTTTGCGCCACTCTTTGCTAAATTCTATCACCGCCTTTAGCAAGTCCCCCTTTGTATGCTCTAAATTTTTCTCAAACATATCAAAGAGATTAAACGCATCAGCGGTGCTGCCAGCAAAGCCAGCTAGGACTTTGCCGTTGTGAATTTTGCGGATTTTTACGGCATTGCCCTTTAAGACGGTGTTGCCAAAGCTCACCTGTCCGTCACCGCCGATGACCGCTTTATTTTTGCCTTTGTAGGCTAAGATGGTTGTCGCATGAAACATCTACTCTCCTTGCACATCAACCTTTAAGGTCGCATTTATCGAGTGTCCAAGCTTTATAGAGACGTCATAAAGACCAACTGCTTTTAGGTGTGTATCTAGGTCGATAGCCTTTTTCTCAACTACCAAATGATGTGTCTTTTCAAGCTCTGCTGCGATCTCCTCTTTTGAAACTGAGCCAAAAAGCGAGCCATTTGCACCAAGAGTTTTCTTGACGACGACTGTCACTTTTGCAAGCTCTTCTTTAAGCTTTTCTAAATTTGCGATCTCATATTTTAGCTCTTCAGCCTTTCTTTTTTGAGCTGCTTCATATTGGCGGAGTACATCTGGAGTGGCCGCTTTTGCAAAGCCTTTGCCGATTAAGAAGTTATTGCCGTAGCCGTCTTTTACCTCTTTTATCTCGCCAGCTTTGCCAAGCGCCTTTACATCTTTTATTAGTAGTACTTTCATTTTTATCCTTTTAAATTTTATTTTTAGTCAAATTTTCGCCCATTTTTGCGTGCGATGATGAAACGAAGTGCATTTAGCTTGATAAATCCAGCTGCATCTTTTTGATCATAAACGCTATCTTCTTCAAATGTGCAGTATGCCTCGCTAAATAGATTATCATCTTTGCTGCTTCTACCAAGGATGGTTACATTGCCTTTATAAAGCTCAACTTTTACAGAGCCATTTACGTGCTCTTGGCTCTTGTCGATGAGCGCTTGGAGCATATTTCGCTCAGGTGACCACCAGTAGCCGTTGTAGATTAGCTCGGCATATTTTGGCATGATCTCATCTTTTAAGTGAGCTGCACCGCGGTCAAGCGTGATGCTCTCGATCGCTCTGTGAGCTTTTAGCATTATCGTGCCGCCCAGAGTTTCATAGCAGCCGCGGCTCTTCATACCAACTGAGCGGTTTTCTACGATGTCAAGTCTGCCGATGCCGTGTTTTGCACCAAGGCGATTTAGCTCGGTTAGAATTTCAGCTGGGCTCATTTTTTTGCCGTTTATGCTCACTGGATCGCCTTTTTCATAGCCTATCTCAATGATCTCGCTCTTATCTGGAGCATCTTTTGGACTTACTGTCCATCTCCACATATCATCTTCTGGTGCATGACTTGGGTCTTCAAGCACTAGACCCTCATAGCTTATGTGAAGTAAATTTGCATCCATTGAATATGGGCTCTTGCCTCGTTTTTTGGTGATATCTATGCCGTTTTTCTCAGCGTATGCTAAGAGTTTTTCGCGGCTGTTTAGATCCCACTCACGCCATGGAGCGATGATAGTTAGGTTGTCGCCAAGTGCGTAGTAGCCAAGCTCAAAGCGAACTTGGTCATTGCCTTTGCCTGTTGCTCCGTGGCTCACACCATCAGCGCCAACAAGTCTTGCGATCTCGCTTTGGCGTTTTGCTATTAGTGGGCGCGCGATCGATGTGCCAAGTAGATATTCGCCCTCATAGACTGCATTTGCTCTAAACATTGGAAATACATAATCACGTACAAATTCTTCTCTTAAGTCTTCTATAAAAATATTTTCAGGTTTTACACCAAGTGCTAGGGCTTTTTTGCGTGCAGGCTCTAGCTCTTCGCCTTGTCCGATGTCAGCTGTAAATGTGACTACTTCGCATTTGTATTCGTCTTGAAGCCACTTTAAAATAATACTTGTGTCAAGTCCGCCTGAGTATGCTAAAACAACTTTTTTTACATCTTTTTCATAGCTGTCCTTTTGTTGAAATGGTCGTATTTTAGCCTAAATTGATTAATCTTTAATAAATTAATCTATTAAATAATGTAAGTAAAATTTTATTTTTCTGATAGTTTTTATCCGTAGAAATTAGAAATTTTAGTTTAAATGAAATTTGCTTGCAAATTTTAAATTTACAAGCAGAGTATTTTTCTAAACGCCTGGAAATTTAGCAAGGGCAAAGTAAAATATAGCCGATGAGATAGCAGCTGCTGGAAGCGTGATGAGCCAAGCTAGGATGATAGGTCTTACCATTTTCCAGTTTGCATTTTTATTTACGATGCCAATGCCCAAAACCGCGCCTATTAGGATATGCGTCGAGCTAACTGGTATGCCAAGCTTTGTAGCTAGAAGTATGACGATACTTGAGGCAAGCTCCGCGCTAAAGCCAGTCGTAGGTAAAATTTCAGCTAGTTTTGAGCCGATAGTAGTGATCACCTCTTTGCCTAAAAACCAAAGTCCAACGACAAGCGAGATGCCAAAGGTTACCATTGCGATGCTAGGTATGGGTGAGCTTTCATTTATAGAGCCAGTCTTTAGCACATCAAGCACAGCAGCAAATGGTCCAACTGCGTTTGCAATGTCGTTTGCGCCGTGTGAAAACGCAAAAGATGAAGCGGTAAAAATTTGAAACCATGAGAAAATTCTATTGATGCTTTTTTCGCTATCATTTTTACTCATGACATTTATGATGGCAAGGCTTGCAAGATACGCTAGGGCACCGATAACAAAGATGATCCAAACTGTTTGGATGATGCTAAAGGCTAAATTTATGTGTTCAAGCCCTTTAAAAAGCATCATTGATGAGATGACCATTGCGGCAAATCCAGCGATGATCGGGATGTGCTTTTTCATCGCTTTAAAGGTATCTATCTCTTTTTCACTATCTTTCATGATGGCAATTTTTGAGCGGTATTCGCTGTATTCAGTGGTTTCGATCTCGTCCTCATCGATAACTGCGATCTTTGAAAGAGTGGCTATTTGCTCCTCAGCTGGCTTTGTTTTGAGTGCTTTTATAAAGCTTTCTTTATAGGCTTTCCTCTCAGCTTTTAACGCTTTTAAATTTGTCTTTAGTTCATGCGTTGGCTCAATTATTTTGCTTTTTACATAGCCAAATATAATGTAAGACATCACGCCGCCAAGTAGTGGCGAGATGACCCAGCTAACGGCGATCCTGCCGATCTCGCTCCAAGAGACCATATTAAATGGCTCAGGATCTTTATCATAAATCCCATAGCAAGTCCTGCGCCAACGATGCCACCAACTATCGAGTGAGTGGTCGAGACTGGCAGACCTTTTTTGGACGCGTAAAATAACCAAAGACCAGAGCTTAGAAGAGCTGAGATCATGATGATGACAAATTTTCATCGGGTTTATATCGCTTGGAAATTTTACGATCTCGTTTCTAATGGTATTTGTAACCTCAGATCCTGCAATATCGCGCCGCTAAGCTTAAAAATGGCGGCGATTACAAGAGCTTGTTTTAGTGTGAGTGTTTTTGCGCCGACGCTTGTGCCAAAGCTGTTTGCAACGTCATTTCCGCCGATATTAAACGCCATAAAAAGACCAAACATGCCAGCGATCAAGAATAAAAAGTAGTTATTTGCCGGGATGTATTGATAGCCCCAAACGAAAAATCCAACGCTGCAAATCGCAAAAATAACTAACGCCAAGAAGTTATCTCGAAGCAATCAAGCCCCCTTGTAAGAGTTTTTGGCAAAATTATATCTTGAAAATTATTAAAGTTTTTAGAATTTTCTCACTTTAAATGATACTAAATTATCATATGTTAGAATTTGGCAAAAATATTAAGGATAAATTTTGGTTATAGCGATCGATCTTGGCTCAAACACCTTTCGTGTGGCACTTATAAAAAAGAGCAAAATGGCTTGACTAACGAGCAAATTTATGAAAAGATAGTTGGAGCTGCAAGGGGCTTAAACGAAAGTGGCAAGATAGGTTTGGAGGCTAAAAATAGGCTTTTTGAAGCGATAGCGGAGGCTAAAGGCAAATTTGACTTTACTAAATTTAAATGCGTGGCAGTCGCAACTGAGGCTTTTAGAGTAGCGTCAAATAGTGAAGAAATTTTAGCGAGATAAGAGATAAATTTGGCAGTAAATTTTCATATCATTGACGGGCAAGCTGAAGCAAAACTTACATTTTTAGGCGTGCAAAATGCATTAAAAAAGCTTGGCATAAATGATAAATTTAGCATCATCGACATTGGCGGTGCAAGCTCAGAGATAGGCGAAGATGGAAAATTTATAAGCTTTAAATTTGGCATCATCACCTTTTACGAGAGGTTTAAGACGCTTGATCTGATGCAAGAAATGCAAAAATTTATACAAAAGAGGCAAGGGAATTTTAACAAGTCTTGACAATAGACTTATCGTGCTAACTTCTGGCGTACCAACCACCATCGCAGCACTAAAGCTTGGGCTAAACTACGAAAGCTACGATCCAAAAAAAGTGAGTGGATATGAGCTTAAAAATGACGATCTTGCTTGGTTTGTAAATGAGCTTTTAAAGATGGATGACAAAAGCGCTGACGTGGCGGTTGGAAGAGCAGAAAGTATCCACTCATCGCTGCGAACGCTGCTCTTAAAAGAGCTACTAAACGGGCAAGAAGCGAAATTTATAGTTATCTGACGATGGGCTTAGAGAGGGCGTTGGGGCGGCTTATTTAAAAGGCATATTTCAAGAAATTATCACGAAATTTTCAGTTATGATTTCAAAATTTTAAAGGAGAGAAAATGAGCATAAGAGAGCAAATTTTAGCTGATATAAAAGAGGCTATGAAGGTAAAAGATGAGTTTAAAAGGGATACTTTAAGGACGCTGAATGCAGCACTTAAGCAGGTTGAAGTCGATCAAAGGATCGAGATGACCGACGAGGTCGTGCTTCCGCTACTTCAAAAAGAGATCAAAAGAGAGCTGACTCGGTTGAGCTCTATCTAAAGGGAGCAAGAGAGGATCTAGCCAAAAAGAGCAGAGCGAGATAGAGCTGATCAAGGCATATCTACCAGCTCAGCTAAGCGATGATGAGTTAAAAGAGAAGATCAAAAGCATAATTGAAAAGGTTGGTAAAAATTTAGGCGCTGTGATGAAAATGGCAAAAGATGAGATCGGAGCGAGCGCTGAAGCAAAACGCATAAGCATGATCGCAAAAGAGCTTTTGAGTTAAAAACTAGATAAACCCATGTAAATTTTCGCATGGGTTTTAAAAGCTATAGTTAAATTTTATATGCTATAAAGGTATTTTATTTATTTTTAAATTTTTAAAAAGCTACTTTGAAAAATAAAATAAATTTACATATTTTTTTTAAAAAACCTTGACAAATGGCATTAAAGTCTATATAATTACAACTCTTAAAAACATTGGGGTATCGCCAAGCGGTAAGGCAACTGGTTTTGGTCCAGTCATTCAGAGGTTCGAATCCTCTTACCCCATCCACTTTTAAAAATCCCAAACAACTCTTATCGCGGAGTAGAGCAGTGGTAGCTCGTCGGGCTCATAACCCGAAGGTCGGCGGTTCAAATTCGTCCTCCGCAACCAAATACCAAGGACTTTTACCACCTTTTAGCTAAACACTAACTCCCACACCATCACGTATATCATCAACATTTAGATGCACGTAATGCAGGCTACTTTTAATATCTGTGTGACCCATAAAAGCCATCAGTTTATGAGCATTAAATCCCTTCAAACTCACTAACCTAGAAGCCACTGTATGGCGTAATACGTAAAGCCCGTGAGTATTGCTAGTCCCTAAATATCCAAGATGGTTTCTCACAGCCCACCACATACGATTCGCTGTATCGTGATTTAGGTGAGTTATAGGACACTTATCAAGTGGTAAGTCTTTGCAGTTATCATAAGCCCCTTGAGACACCCAGTAGTACGCCATCTTAAGCACTTGGTCGTCTTTTGTCTCTGTAAAAAGTCTCCTAGCCTCCGCTTTACTTACGCTCTTAGCTATTTCTAAGCGTTGCTTTATGGCTCTAAAGACCTCCATAACATTCTCTCCACAAGGTAGGGTTCTGCTATGTCCGTTCTTAGGAGCTCCTATGATAGTGCCAGTGCCTTTGTGTGTCTTAATTGCCTTTGAGATAGTGATAGTATCATACTCAAAACTAATATCTCCTAGCTCAATAGCAAAGTATTCAGCAGGTCTTAGTCCGAGATTAGATAGGACTATAAAGAGTTCGTATATCTCTACACTTGATAGTGCTTTAGATTTTTTAGCTCTGTTGTATAGAAACTCTTTGGTTTTTAGAAGCTCATCATCTCTTAAAGCAGGTCTTTTGGGTATCACTTGCCTAGCTTGAAGTCCTTTGAAGTTTGGTTTAGATTTAAACTTAACTACTTCAAGACCCTCAAGTATCCTAAGTGCTGTTCCAAGAGCTACTAGAGATGAGTTAAAAGAGTGTGGCGAATATATCTTGCCATTAACTCCTTTATTTAGCATCTTATCTTTTAGCTCGTATAAGTCAGCTGTTGTAAGCTCTGAAACCTCTTTGTCTCCTATGGCTTTTATAACCCTATTTAGGCACACTCTATAATGAGTTGTATCATCTAGGTATTGCCAGTATCTATCGTGCAAGAAGTCTAAGGCTTCTGAGAGCTTCATACCACCTCTAGCAGAGCTTACATCAGTCTCCCAAAGCTCATCCTCAGCTTTGCCTTTACGTATTCTTTCTTTCCACTCTTTCTCAAATCTTAGAGCTTCAGCTTTGGTGCTGTTAGGGTATCTTCTTTGAAACCTTACGCCGTTCATTATAAAATCACTGCACCAAGTACCATTTTTATTCTTATACATCCTTACGCTCCTTTCTGCACCTTAAGCCCTTTGGCGTTCTCTTTCTATCTAGCTCATACATCTCATAATAGTATTTAAGGCGTTTATAGATAGCATCAGCTCTGCCATATTGTGCTTGCTTCTCTAGTATCCTTATAAGATACTCCTCATCGCTTTCCCCTTTAAGACGTCTTGTATAGTGCCTAGATGGTTTAGGCTCTGTTGCTATCTTTTGTTGCTTTATTAGCCCATTACGATAGTTTTCTATATCTTGTTGAGCTCCTGCTATACCACATATAAGCCATAAGGCAAACATCCCAAAGAAACACCAAGCATACCAATAGTCTAGCCAGTCTAACTGCACGCATACAAAGCAAACAAACCCAAAGACTGCTATTAAGCTAAGAGCTATCTTAGGCACTCCTAGAATAGTTATACCTAAAAAGCGTTTCTCATCTTGGGTTAGCTCTTTTCCAAGTAGTGTTAGCTTCATACTAAAATCCCCTCTATTTATAGTCGTAATACATTACGCCTCTAGTATCATCATAGCCATACTCATCGCATCCATATTCATCTCTATAATACCCATCATCGTAGTAATAATCATAAGCACCCATAGCATCGCACTCAGCTAAAAACTCTTTACTATTAAGATACTCAATAATCCTTCTAGTGCTAAGAGTTTTAAGAGTGTTAAGCGTTGCTGTAAAGTCTATAAACTCGCTGTGCGTGTGCTCGTGTTGATAGCCAATGCTTAGATTAACACAAGCAATCCCAAGAGCTCCTGCTAGGTTACTAGCATCTGTAAAGCTACCAAAAGCTGTATTATATCCCATAGCTTCAAAAAGGCATATAAGCTCCTCATTATCATAGCCATATAGTGCTAGCTCATTGCTACCCCTCCTATCTAGCCCTATAAACAAAGTAACATTAAGAGCTTCAATAGCATTGATACATCTTGAGCTGCCTAAGCCCCCTATCTCTTCATCAGTAAAGAAGCCAAAGGCAAAAGGTATCCCTCTATCAAGCAACTTAAGGGCGATATAACAACCGCACCTATCAGTCGCCCCCTAGGCAAGCACACTCAGCGTTAGGTAACAAGGCTAAGTAATTCTTTCTTATGTAAAGCTCCCTTTCAGTTGGTGCTTTAGCTGCTCTAGCGTCGTTAATGGTATCTATATGCACGCATACAAGAGCATATTGCTCCTTGCCTTTTGGTACAAAGATTATCCCACCATTAGGCACTAGGATTTTATCATAATCAGCATAAGATAATCCCTCTAAATATTGCCATAGGCTTTCTTTAGAGTATCCAAGTAGTTTTATTAAATCTTTCATATTCTTACCCCTTTTCGTTACTACTGCTTTGTTATCCAGTAGTAGCATATCCTTTGAGCTAACATAAACTTCGCCTGCTGTGTAGGCTGTCCTTAGCTCTTTAAAGCTTGCATCAGGTCTGTGCTTCATAAGCTTACCATACATAGATACAACCTCGCCCTTGTCGCTTATATCCAAAGCCCCTTTGAATACTGAGCCGTCCCTAGCTAGCTTGAAATATCCATTTATAATCATTGTGATACCTCCTGCTTTATTAAGTTACTTAAGCTTGTTGAAAAGGCTAAGCTCCCCTTGAGATATAAAGTAATTCTCGCACTCTCTAAAAAGAAGCTATTAGGATTAAAAAGACGTCTCTATTAGCTAGTTTTATTAATGTAAGCTCCCTTTACTGTTAAAAAAGACCCTTATAGTCCTACCTGCTAGAGAGGCGTCCCTACTATCTCTCTGCCCCTACAATATATCCTAAAACTTCTTGTTGCCCTCTCAAGAGGTCTATTGCGCCCTCTATGTATTCTTTACGCTCTCTAAAATCTCTATCAAGGTTATAAGCCTCTGCTAAAACTTTTAAAAAAGTCCCCATATCGGCGCAAAGTATTCTATTATCTAAATAGATAACCTTATTATCTTGTACTCTATCTATAATAAGCATAGTTTTGTGCCATACACAAGATTTAACTACATATAATCCCACGTCTGTATTAAAAGCCTCTATGTTAGTATAGGTATCAAAATCCTTAAAGCTTTTTAATCTATCTATTATTTCACTTCTACTTAACATAGCTCAGTCCTCCCCTCTTAATAGTTTTGTCTCTATATCATAGTAACATCCACCTATCAATAGAGCTATTAAAGGTGGTAAGATACTATCTTTAAAAAATATATAGCCATTTTCTGTCTTTTTTGATATCGTAGAGATAAGCCCCTCACTTGTAAAGGTTATATTCACAGAGCTAAGATTACTCACAAGGGCTAGCTTAGGCGTAGTATCATTTAAATATAGCTTACGCTTAGGGGCATCTATACAAAACACTTCTTTTAATAAGTTTTGTGTCTTTGTAGTAGTAACACTATAAAAACTATTATCAAAATAGACTACCCTATTATCTTTATCAAGGACTAGCAATAAAGCGCTATAATCCACAACGTGATAGCTGCCATCCCCTCTAGTATAAGCCACTAAATGCCCACCATACTTAAAATCTTGTTTATTGTTGAGGGCATTAAATAGCCCCTCTTTGTTTCTTATAGTTATCATAATGCACCCCCTTATTAAAATCTGTATTTTTCTACAAGAGCGTCAATCTCTTGCTCGCTATATAAGCCTAAGCGGTCAGCTAAATAGTCTTTAAGCTCGTCTTTATCCCAGTCACTGCGTACGTTTTCATCTATTTCATCTATATAGTAAGCCTCGTCTATCTTTACCCATTCATCGTCCCTATTAATATACACCGCATCCTCTAGGGCTGTTCTGCGATATTCATCGCCTTTATAAGGCACATAATCATGATTATTTGTTAGTACCCATTCGCTGCTATCTATATCAGTAGCTATTAGAGGACTATGCCCGTGCGTATTTTCATCAATGTAGTCGTCTTCGATGCTTGAATAAAGGGCATCATCTGCTAATATATAGTCTTCTTGAAAATTACTATACACCACATCCTCGCTGGGTAAATAATCTGCTAACGCCTCGCTATATACTGCATCATCTTCGTCTAAATAGTAGCCTGCCCATTCAGAATAAACCTTATTAGTGTAGTCCTCTAACTCTTCGCCCCCTTCTTCATCTACACTTAAAAAGGCTCTAGTAAAGCCATATTTTGGCACTAGCTCGTTTAAAGTATCGTCTGAGTATCCGCCATTTACCCAGTCGGTATGAGTAAAGGCGTCCTTCTTTTCTAGGCTAAAAGTATCTAGCCAACTTATGGCGCTCGTGTCCCCTATGCTTATGCTATAATCCCCAGTTTCAGGCTTTAATCTTGAATTAGTCACGCCCCATAGTAGATTAATCCCCTCAGCTTCTAGGGCTTTAATAAACTCGTCCCTATTGTTGCTATCGCCATAATAAAGGCGGTCAGCATAATGGCTATTTAAGTATTTGCCTTTTATTTCATCATAGATAACATTATTATTCCATATAATAGCCCTTGCGGCTATCCTTGAGCCTATTTTTAGTAAAGCCATTTGAGCCATATTATCTAAGGCTTCAAATCTGTATCCCTTACCCTTTTGGCAGCTGTGTGGCAAGTCTTCAAGGTCGTATCCTTTTGATACCTCTACCCACTCTAAGCGTGACACTGGCTTTGTGTTTGTTAAGAGTTCGATTAACTTACTCTCAAGGTTTGCAGCTTTACAAAAGTCCGCTTTTAGGCTGTCCTTGATTTTTGAGATAACTGGGTCGTATCCTGCTTTTTGTTTTAAATTAAATAATTCTCCACTATTGCTAATAACATAGCAAGGGGCGTAAAACCCCTGTCCCTCTGTGCGTAGCTCATAGCGTAAATATTGAAGTTCGATGCTACCTCTTGGGCTCTCTATTAGTAAAGCTTTAAAAAAGCCGTTCTCGCCGTCAAAGTATTGATTTTTTTCGTTTTGGATTAGCTCTTTAAAATCTGAATAATCTCCACTTGTGAGACTACCCCACACATTTAAAGCTAAGTTTAATGTTTCATTAGCTAACATTTTATTTGCCCCTCCTCAAGGGCGTATCTGTACTTTTTCAAGTACTCATACAAGTGGCTTAACTGCCACAACTTCTAAAGGGTTAGGACGTTTAAACTTTGGTCGGTTAGGACGTCTTAGCCTCTTTTACTTACCTCATATTTACAAAACTCTTTTAAAAGCTCTTGATGAAACCTTTGATAACCTTTTAGGCTCTTAAGGCTCTTTTTTCAAGCTCTCTTTTGTTTTGTTGAGAGAATTATTACACATATTAGCTTAATTTATTCTTAATAAGAAAGAGAATTTATGAATATTTTGAAAAAGTTTATTAGGATATTAGAGAAGGTGCGATATTTAGGGGCTTTAAAGGTTGTAAAAAGACGCTAAAAACTTTTAAATGTTTTGGAGTTGTTGGGATTGTTTGGGAGCTTTTGGAGTTTCTAGGGCTTGCTTTTTGGTTGCTTTTGGCTTGTGTTGTGCTGTGATGTGTGGATAGCTGCGGAGTGTGTAGGATTGTTTGGGAGGCTTTTGGGTTGTTTGGGTTTGTATAGGGTTGTTTGGGAGTGCTTGAGCTTTTTATTAGTGTGTAGAGAAATAGCGAAAATAATAAAAAGTGTAATGGCTATTACAGAATTGAAAAAAGGTAGCAAAAAGCGATGAAAACTTTGGGAGCTGCTAGGCTATCTTTTGGCAGCTCTTGGATATTGTCTTGGTATCTTTTGGCTATTGCTCTACTGAAGTTTGAAACACTATCGGCTAATATACCCGACCGCAGGAGATAGCACAAGGGCGGTGTTTAGGGATTATTTAGCTTTGTAGCTTGTAGGGTGTAGGGACTTTTGAAGGGGATTTTTATTTGTTTTAGCTTTGGCTTTATGTTTGCTTAGCTTTGTTTAGCTTGCTTTTGGATTATTTAGCTTTGGATTTGCCTATATATATGAATTTTAATTATTCTTTATAGGGCTTTGCTTTGGGTTTGCTTTGCTACCCTTGCGACGTTGTGGCTGTGCTTGTGGATTTGTTGGGCTTTGCTTTAGAAATGTTGTAGGGGGCTATGGGGGTAAATTGGAGACCCTGAGCGTTATCTAGGGTTTCAAATATTTTTACCATTTTCTTAAACCACTCCTGAGGTAATCCTTAAGCAACTCTTAGGTAATCTTGAGTTATCATAAGCTAACCTCTAGCTCTTATATAGCTCTATCTATTAAAAACGTTAATAAACCTATCTAGGAGCTTCTACAATCAACGAAAGGTATCCAAAGGTAAGTTTGTATTACCGAAGGTTAGTTTTGCTCTCTATGGCTCTCTAAATGCTTCTAAAGGGCATATATGATTTTATCCCTATATCCAAGAGACAATCAGTGACTATCTCTCAGACATAGTTAGGGAGCTTCAGAATTACCTTACCTCTGCTCCGAACTATCTAGTTATATCCCCATAGCTGACTTCAGCTATAGTTAAAGGAGTTTCGACATTATCTACCTCTCCTAATGGTCTTTATAGAGTTACTTAAAGACACCTATAACAATCCTTTTAACAATCCCAAAGCTATATCTTTGAGTAAGTTAAAGGTATCTTATAGCTATCTTTAAAGTTGTTATGCTTATCTTGAGGATATTCTTTTATAGATATTCTTTATAGGATTTAGATTAAGAACTCCTAAACAATCCCTAAACTATCCCTAGAGTATCACAGGATATATCTCTGTGTTATCCTAGAGTATCCTTTAGATTATCCTTAGGATTATCCTTTAGATATCTTATAGATTATCTTTAAGTTTTCTATATCCCCCCTGCCCCCCTTTCTCCTATAAGTGGCGGGTGACTTCAACGCCCTATTTTTAGGGGCTTTGAGAGCTTAAGCAAAAAGTACATAAAACAATACATTATTAGTATATTTTTAGTATATTTTAAGCATAATTATATTATAATTCACTTATTATGAAACACACTTACACAGTACCTATTACTCAGGACAACTTGCACTATCTAATGCAAGACCTAGTAAGGGGAGACGAAATAGTCTTGATGAGTATCAAGCTTCTAGGTAAGAATGTTAAAGAAGCCCTAAGAAACTTTGGCTCTCTAAGTACAAAGGCTAAGGTCTATACAGCAGCAGGACTAAGAGTGGATAGGACACTAATAAAGAGAGAGTTTAAGCCCCCTAAGCCAGCTCCTCGTTTCTCTGTGGCTGATATGGATTATATACTCCCTTTTACTGAGCCTAGATTTGATTATATGAATAACAAATAGAAAATCAATTCTAAGGGGTCTAGGAGGCTCTATGTTAAACGAAATGGTTACTAGAGGTATAATCTATTGTCTGAAAAGCATTCGTTGATTGTAGAAGCTCCTAGACCCCTTTATGAATGTTTATGATTTCTTAGCCTATTTAAAGGGTCTTTTTAAACATAGCCTAAAAATGGTCTTTAGAAGTGCTAAGGCTCATAAAGCTATCTAGGAGGCTCTAGGTTAAACGTTTGTCTTTCAGAAGGTAATCATACTACCCTGATGATGTTTGTTGATTGTAGAGCCTCCTAGACCCCTTTATGAATGTTCTTGACTAAAAGGGAGAGGCTAACTGCTTTCTCCCTTAACTTTACTATATAAACTTCCTAAACTTTGTTCTTTCTCTCTTACTCATATTAAGCTCAGCTAAGTACTCATCAAGTAGCTTGTTATCAATGCGTTCTTGATAGTTCCTTAGGAGCTTCTTAGGGTCAGCTCCGACTTGCTTTTGCCAATAAGCTACTGCCATAGCTAGTGCATCAAGGCGGTCATCGTGCCTTAAAGAGCCTCTATCTTTTGTTATGTGAGTGAGTTGATAGAATAGACTATATACAAACCTGCTGTCATCATAAGAGCCATCAAGAAATGGCTTTAAATCTTCCTTTACAGCCTTATAATCAAAGACAAGCTTATGAGCGTTTAGGACTGGCTCAAGGGTGTCTATGATACGTTTCTCTTTTGGGTTGAATGAGATACCTCTGAGATGGCACACTGATAGATAGTATTTAACACTGGCTTAAGAAGCTCTACATACATACCATCTCCAAAGTTACTCTCTACTAATATCTCATTTACATTGTTCTCTTTAGCTATTGTTGCTAGCTTTATTAGTGTCTCTTCGCTGTAACCACCTGTAAGACCACCACAAGCTGTAACGAATAACCTTCCGTGTAGGTGTTTAACTACTGCATATCCTGTTTCGTCTCCACCTCTACCACTAGGGTCAATAGCCATTACTGAGCCTGTGTAGGGAGCATATTCACTATCACAAAACATTGGATAAAACCACCTATCCCCCTCAAAGCCAACGTTAGGTAGCTCTCTTATTATCTGCTCTTTAGCACTACCATAGCTAAGGTTAATAGGTGCTTTGTCATAAGGCAAGTTAGTAACTACCAAATCTCCAGTCTTAAGAGGGTATCTCTCGCTATCACTTAAGCTAGTATCTAGCATATACTGAAGAGCATATCCACTTCTACCATAAGAGAGCTTACGCTCATTTAGGTCATCTCTTGTAAATCTCTTAGGGTCTGTTGGAGTTCCTGCTGGCTCTCCTCTTTCTATCATCTCTTCAATGCTAGGAGCTAATGCACCATTATAGGTATCCTTTTGAGGTATCTCAGCAGTCCAAACCCTGCAATGAAACCCAGTAGCCCTAAGCTTGTTATAGATACTCTCTTCAGTTTGTGGAGTACCAAGATAGATTATTTGAGATGTCTCTTTTGGTGTTAAGATAGCTTCAAACTCTTTTACAGCTTTAAGAAGCTTCTCTCTTAGGTCTGCTGTGGCTGAGTTGTTAGGTACTTCAACGTCATCTGCAATAATGTAGTCAGCACGTGAGCCTGTAAGCATTGATGTTATGCCTAATGACTTAACGCTCGGAGCGTGACTAGCTAATGCAGGGGCTACATCGAAGGCTACTTTAGATTGCCTTTGGTCGCTTGTAGGTATGAGATGTTGAAGCAGAGGTAGCTCACATATCAATCTTTGTGTAAATACACTAAAGTCATCAGCCCTTTGTTTAGAGGCTGAGACAACTAATACCTTAGCTTGTGGGTCACGTAGTAGTAACCAACACACAAAGCTTGAGGTAATCCAAGACTTACCAATACCTCTAAAGCCCTCTATAATCTTTCTCTTTATATCAGGCTCTTGGAGGTAATCTGCTATTTGAAACTGCACTGGAGTTGGATTAGGTAGGTTAAGGTGCTTCCACACTATAAAGAGAAACTGCTTAAAGTCTCCCTTTATATGTTCAATATCACTCTCCATCCACTATCTCCTCAGGCTCTGCTATGATTTCTCCATATTTGTTTAGCTTAGGTAGTCTTGGCATATTCTGTGCTAACTCTGCAAGAAACTCATTAGGGTCTTTAGCAACATCAAGGTCTCTTAAGGTAAAGCCATTATCCTTTAGGAGTGTTATAGCATTTCTTATGTCCTTGCTGTCTGCTTCGCCTCTTTTTAGCTTATCAATGGTATCTTTTAGAGTTAGCTCCATTATGTCTATGAATAGACCTTGTATTCTCTCTTTTGCTTCATTCATACTGCTTTTGCTCTCCTTATCCATCCTCTTTCGTTTATAGCAAGGCTAGGGTTTTTCTCAATAAGTGATTGATAATAGGCAACTTCAAGTCTATCATAACCCAAGTCAAAGGCTAGCGTATCATAGTCATTTATAGCCTTTATAGTCTTTTCTCCTATGACACCATCGACACTTACCCCTACAAGCTTTTGAGCTGCTTTGATAGCGTTATGATGACCTGCATTAACACCAAAGATAAACATCTCGTTTGCCTTTATGTTATCATTGATATAGTCTAGCTTCATAACATCCCAAAACTCAGCCTTATAAAACTTATAGACCTGTGCTTTTAGCTCTTCATCTTTTGATAAGATAACGCTAGCTCTCTCTAGGTTTCCTGTGGCTTCTATAGCCCTACTTACTTTATCCCAGCCTATCCAAGATGGGTGTGCGTATTTGTAGATACCATAAAAGGTTACATCCTTTTCATTAGAGTTCTTATGAAGTATATTAGAAGGGGAGTTAAACTCTAAGGTCTCTAAGAGTGCCATAGCTTCTTTGAAGTTAGACATTAGCTCTCTCCTTAAACTTTACTCTCTCTTTATGCTCCCCTTTCTTACCAAGATTAAAGCTCTCTATTGGTCTGTGATAACCCATAACCCTAGTATAGATAACACACCTTGTTCTCTTACTATCATCTAGTTTAACCATTTATCATCATCCTCCTCAATGCTTCTTCTTTGTCTAACCATTGGTGGTACTACTGCTTGATAAGAGATGTTACTACCTTGATTAAACCTGACCTCTTTACAGCAATCGTGAATATCATTAGTCTTGCTCTTAATATCCTTTAGGTCGCCTCTTACTTCGTTATTTAAATCCCTTGAGTAATCAAGTGCTTGTTTAAACAACTCATTACTTATCTTTCCGTTCTCTGCTAGTTGGTGCATAGGCTCTTTAAGTGACTTAATGGTATATACACAAAACCCAACTAGCCCAAATACAACCAAGATTAATATACTCACAACCCCTAGCTTATCCGCTTGTAAAGCAAAGTCTAGGACTTGTCCTACATTATTGCCGTCCATCCCTGTTCCTTTCATACTTTTTATATCCTCTAGCTGTCCTATACACTTCTCATAACCACTATAAACATCTATTAGCAGCACACCAGCATCACTTTGGTTTGTTACATTTCTATCCCCTATCATAGGGGCTTGTAGTAGGTAGCTTGGTATCTTGTCATACTTATTTAGCACTGCCTGCTTGCTTTCGCAACCCATCAAGCACATAAGAAACGCTGATGTCAAGAGCATTAGACATATCCTTTTTGTCCTCATTTTGCACCCTTTCTTTGACTTTATTTGCTTTTATCTCTATTACTTGCCTTTGTTTGCTGGCTTTCTCTATTGCTTCTAGTTTGAGATTTATGAGCCTATCTTGTTCGTTTATCTCATCTTTTAACTTTTGGTTCATCTCATCACTAGACTTTAGCCTCTCTTTGGTAACGCTTAGCTCATTATCTAGGCTTTGATACCTATACCCAAGAAACAAAGTTGTAAGTAGCAAGAAGCCACTAAGATATAAACTAGGACTTAGCACTTGTATCTCTCCCATATTTGATTATGTGATAGGCTCTTACACTATAATAGAAAAGCAGTATCTTCCATTTAGCTACCCCTAGAAGTTCTAAGAGTTCCCTAAAGGTGTCATCAGCCACTTTAAAATCACTATTGTTGCCTGTCTTGATATATAGCCTAAGGGCGTCATCAGTAAGGTAATCGTGAAGCACAGATGCTGTTAGATACTCAGGGCTATAAGGCTCAAACATCCACCAAAATATTCTAGGGATGCTAGCACCATCTGTGATGTAGCCTGAGTGTATCTCAATGTCTTTATATTTAAAGTAGCCAACCGTTTCAAAGTTATCCTTACCAAAAGGCTTAACAACTATTCTTTGTAACTTCTCAGCCATTATGCACCTCCTCAAGTGTTGGCATCTCTGCTAAAATCTCATCAAAGCTCTTAGGCATCTTATGCTTACCCTCAGCAATAGCACTTAGCAAGCCATAGCCATACTTCCAAACCTTAGCTCTCCAAATACCAAAGGCTTCCCCTTCTGCCCTAAAATCATTGTCATAGCCTGCATAAGAGCAAGCTGAGAGGATGTCATCGTATCCTTTCTCTCTTGCTTTAGCATCTAAAAGCTCTTGGGTCTTTTCTTTAAAGAGTGCTGTAAGTTCCTCTAGGTTCTTGCTTACTATCTCATAAGATATTACGTAAGTGTCTCCTTTGACTTCACTAGACTGCACCACCTTTTTAAACTCATCTACATTTGTTGGATAATCCTTGTAGGATACCTTTAGATACCCTAGCTCTTTTAGCTCTTTATCATCTAAAAACTTTGTATAAAGCGTACCCTTATCTGTTATAACGTAAGGGGTCTCTGCTACAAGGTCATCCTTCAAACTATATAGTTCCATTTATCCCTCCTTTTAAAGGCTTAAAAGTGAAAGAGAAGACATTGTTAAGTTTATAAACTCTTTATTGCCTCCTGTTGCCTGTACTGAGGCTCTCATTACAAGGTAAGTATCTTTTTATAAACCCATACACTTGTTTTGTAAGCTCCTCTGCCCCCTGTTGAGTTTTCAGCAGGTGTTAGCGTGATAGTCCCTTGTAGAAATCCTGAGCCACCTAAAGAGGTAGTCTGTGCCCTAAAACGCTTATTAGCTAAGGTGTCACTCCAATCCCCTATAATAAACTCTACGTTTCGCTTTGACTTAGGGATAACAAAGTTAGGGGCTGTAAGATTATCATAGGAGTTATACTCTCCCTTAGCATATAGGCTATTCCCTCTTGTATTGAAGTAATCATCTCCCCCTTTATCTCCTCTTTTAAATACCAAAGAGAAAGTAGAGTTAGTGTCATTAAGAAAATCCTCAGAAAAAGAAACTTCTAGCATATCTTTTTCTGCATAAGCAGATATTCCTTTTACAGAAAGAAGCACAGATGCTCCAACATTATAGCCTTTGAGGGGATATTGCATTCTATCACTTGCGATAGAGCTAGATAGTTCTTTAGAGCTTCCCTTATACAAGAAGCGAAGTTTATCTTCACTTCTCCATATATAGCCTAGAATTACGGACTTACTAAAATCTCCATTTTCTAAAAGCCATAATGTACTTCCCTCTGAGAAAAAGCGATAGTTTAAAGAGATGTATAGGCGACGCCTTTTAACATCATTATACTTATAAGTGTTCCCAACCTTTGCTTTAAGCACCTCTTTTGTTAAGGTATGCTGCTCCCCTTTTGCAAGGTTTAGCTCTATGCTAGCTTGAGTATTAAAATATTTAGGGGTCATCAAAGCAGGCTTACCATCTGTATAGCCACCGCCACAACCTATCATAAAGCTCATTATGCCCTCCCCATATATACTTCGCTTGCACTAGCTATGAAGTAAGAAAAGACTTCAGTTTCTCCTAAATCAGTTGGCACTTCTCGCCACGTTATGTTATTATTCCACCCAGTTATCCTAGTAGCTCCCTTTACAACTATAATGCCACTTTGCCCTACACTAAGATATATTGGATAGAAGCTAAAAGTTCCTGATGTATTGTTTAAGGTTATTATGAAGTTTTTACCTTGTGAGGGGTTAATCTCTAGGGTGTTAGATAGCTCTGTTACGTTCTCAGTATAAGGCAATAAGTCAGAGCTTATCTTCCCCTTAGCATTTAGCCCTGCATAGCCATTGGGTTTATCTTTAGTGCTTACGCTTACTCTATCCCATAAGGCACTCTCTGTGGTTTTCTTATTAGCATAATAAGTGTCTAAATACCCCTTAATTTCGCTAGGTTTAACCCTATATAATGTATTCTCTGAAAACATACCAAAAGTCCAACTATATACATTATCAGGAGAGAATACATCCCTGCTTGTACTCATTATAGAGGTATTTGAGTTTATTCTACCAACGTTTATATATCCTCCTTCTCCTCTCTTAACAATATCTCCTGCCCTATTGTCTTCTGACACATTATTTTGCCTAACAAAGTAAAGGTCTGTTTGTGTTTTAGAGTAACTATCTGCTTGTGTTCTGTATAGTTTTCCTGCATCACTCTTTGCTAGATACCTATCATCACTCTCGCTCTTTTTATAAGCATCAACCTCTTGGGAGTTTATAAAGTCCTTGATAGACATAGACCTAAGCAGCCCCTCTCCAGTATCTCTTACGATAAACCTCCACTTGTCAGTCGCTAAAGAGTTCTTTATATCGCTCACTTCAGCTTTAATTGTAGCATTGAGATAGACATTAGTTGCATAGATATTACCCTGAGCGTTTCTTTTACAAGCTTGCCATTAGCATTACTCTCACTAGCATCACTCTCTCTTAGTACCCCTTGCAACAAGTTATTTATCTTATTGCTAGAGTAAGTTTGAGCTATACCGACTTGGCTGTCATTAATAAGCCCTGATTTGTTTAGGCTCTCTAAGCTACTCTTTAGGGTCTCTAAGCTAGCCTTAAGAGCGTTTAGCTCAGTTTGCTTTCCCTTAAAATCAGCTACAATGGCTTTTATATCAGCTAGAGACGTGCTAGCTTGGTTAAGGGCTTCATTGGCTTTTGTATCTATGCTAGCTTTAGTTGTGGCAATCTCTTGCTTTGTTCTTGTAGCCACATCCCCTATATCTAGTTTAGTAGCATTACCTAAGTTTGTTAAGTCCTGCTTAGCATTGCTATAGGTAAGTAAGATGTCTGTACTCTTTGAGGTAACATCTGCTAGCACACTTCTAACACTATCTAAGTTTGCTTTGACTTCAACAGCCTTACCTTCAACATCTCCTTTAAGCTCTTTAGCTTTTGCATAGTCAGTGTTGAAGTTATCTATCTTTGTCTTAGCTTGCTCTAGCTGTGCTAAGGCACTCTCTAGCTTTGCTTTGGTCTCTTCAGCTCTGCTCTTTGTCTCTGCACTAAGTACCTTTAGCTCTTCGCCTGTTTGCTCTATGCTTGCTTTATCAGAGTTAAACTTAACTAGCTTAGTATCGAGCTCAGCACTCTTAGCTGTTGCACTCTCCCCTAGCCTAGTTACAGCGTCCTTCTCATCTTTAAAATACTTTGTAGCCCAAGACTTGTTAATGGCATCCTTATCATCCACAGGGTCAGCCACATAGGTAAGCCTTGAGCTTCTTGTATCAACTACTTTACTTCCATCAGGCAAAGGAGAGATTTTAAGAAACCTCTCTTCTGCATCTGCTATCTTTTGTGTAGTCTTATTCTTCCTAAAGACTTCATCAATCATTGCCTCTCCTTAACATCCATAGTGGTTGTTGTCTGTTAGCTTCATTTGCAAGTGCAGGGTCAAACCTTGTCTGCATATCTTTTTCTAGTCTCTCTTTAACTTTGTCTAGCTTTTCTTCTTCTCTAGTAATATAAATCTGTTTAGCACTAGAGTAAAAGGTTGTGATAATGTCTTGCAAGAAAGCAGCCTTGTCACTATCAAGAGCTAAAGCTTGGTAGCTAGGATTATTCATAACATCTATAAGCTTCTCTTTAAGTCCTAGCTCTTTTACTATGCCTCTTATAATGGTCTTATCAGCAGCTTCTATTGGTAGCTTTACACCATTAAACTCCATAGTATTTCCCTTTAGTGGGTCAGTGCCTACGCCTAAGCTTGCTAGTTCATATTCAATAGAGCTTCTATCAAAGGTAGCTGTATTTGTAACACCTAAAAACATACGTTCAGCCTTAGGGCTTGGCTCTCCAAAGAGGTTAAGGGCTTTTGGCATCTCTCCAAAAGGTAGGCTAGCTGTTATGTAATCACGAAACTTTTGCTTCTCTGTCTTGCTATCATCTAGCCAATACTCCCTTATCCTTCTATTTAAAGCACTATAAGGCACACGAGCACCTAATAGGTTATAAGACCACTTAACTACCTTTTGCCCCTTCTCTTCGTTAGGGTCTGAAAACAACTCTAAGAAGTCCTTAGCACCTTTCATATAAGACTTGTTTGTTGCAGTCTTAATAAATGCACCTGTTAGAGCAGCTAAGAAGCTCTCATCTTGCTCTGGGTCACTCTCAACCTTATCCCAAGCACTAAGCACATTAGTTACTAAAGCTATGTTAGATGAAAGTGGGTCAAGCCCTTCAAAGCTGTAAGCTCTATCTCCCACTATGATGCTATTTTCAGGTATGTTTGCTAGACCTAAAGCCTTGCTTTGCTTTGTATCTGTTGCTGATAGGATGATGCCATTTCTATATAGCTCCCATATAGTCCCTATAATCATAGAGCTAACAACTACTTGTGATATAGCCATAGCCCTTCTAGTGCCTCCTGCTGCAAAGTCTCCTAGCCACTCTCTACTAAAGAAGGTAAATGGAGGTATGCGTCTTAGCATCTCCTTTGTAATGTTTGCTGGAGTTGTTCTAAAAGGCACTACTAATCTAGCAACTGTTTTCATAACTATATTAGGGCTATTTGACATATCTTGTAGCCATCTTAAAGGTTGGTTAATCCCTAATGAGCCATTAGCTAGTGCGTGATACACAGGCTGTGTGAGTTTGTCAAAAGGATTTGATACAGATGTAGGAGTAGTAAATGTAGCCCTTCTTGCCATATCTATTGCTCTTTGATACTGCTTAGTAGTAGGGTTATTTACAAAGTTGCTGATAAACTCAGCTTGCTCCATCTTAGAGCCAAACTTAAGCCCTTGTTTGTTCATAGTCTCAGCAGCTTGTCTATATAGTTCCCCTTTATAAGATATGTTTTTAAAGACCTCATCAACTCCAGTAAGAGCCCTAAAGATAAAGTTATAGGTCAGGTCTGAAACATAGTCTTTTACGTCACTTGCTACTCTTTGCTCTTTTGGTATGAGCCTGCCTTCTTCATCAAACATCTTGCCAAAGACACCTCTAACGTTAGCTGTGAGTGCTTGGTTCCATTTCTCTCCCACATCTAGTATAGGTTTATTTGTTAAGAAGGCTTTTATAGCATTTCCATTCTTACCATCTTTAGAATACTTAGCAAGCTTTAGGCTATCTTTAGCTCCTGCTACAAAGCCAGCCCACTTGTAGTAGTATTCTTTAAAGTGCTTAAGGTCTTTGTCTGCAATAGACCTGCCTGCTAGAGCTGTAAGGTGCTCTATCTCTCTTAAGCCTATCATTGTAAGGTTGCCTAGCACGTTCTTTATGTGTGTCTGAGGACTTGAGAGCATAGCTCCTTGACCCATACCCATAACTACATCATACCAAGAGCCTCCACGAGACGCTCTTCTAGTAACAGCAGCCCCCTCTTTAACACTCATCTCATATCTTTCAGCAAAGAGGTCAAGCTCTTTGTTTATCTGTGCTAAGCCACCTAAGCTATCTACGTTTGCTTGTAGCTCCTCTGTTGGTAGGTCTTTTAGTCTTATAGGTTTATTTAATAGCTTATGAGCATTCAAGCCTCTACCTATCTCAGAGCTTATGCCTTTAAACATATCTTGCATACGTCCGTGCTGAAGCATCCTAGTGTATAGCTCAGTAGCCTCTGCAATGTCTGAAGCTCCCCTTTCTTTGTAGCTTTTGATACCCTCAAACAAGTCCTTACCAAAATCATTTAAAGTTCTGCCAATGGCTACAACCTTAGCATTGATGTTTTGCACGCCCTTATAAGCGTTCTTAACAAAGTCCATATCAACATCGTAGGTGTTAGAGATTTCTTCAACTTCTTTATGGGTTACCTTAGCTTTGTTTAGGTTAGCCTCTAGCTCATCAACGTGACTTACTATGTCCTCTTTTGTTATAAGCTTATCTGCTACACTCTTAGGTTGCTCTATTTCTACCTTAGTAGGCTCAGCCTCTTTACCCATAAGCTTAGCTTCCCTTTTGGTATCTATGGCTTCTTGTAGGCTCTTAGCCTCTTCTTCACTCTTAGGAGTAACTTTAGGGGTCTCTTTAGGTGCTTTTAGACCTGTGCTATCAATAGCTTTTTCTATCTCTTTTTCATAGATAGCTCCTGAGCCATTAGCTTTTAGGACAGCTGATTTCTTAATACCACCTATAACTTTAAAGATACTCTCTGCAAATGCACCAAGCCCTAAGTTCTCTATGGTCTGCTTAGTTCTAAGTAGCACTGCACTATCTCCCTCTTTAGCTCTTAAAGCTTCAGCTATGGCGTTATCAAGAGGGGTATCTTTTACTAAGTCACTAACCTTAGTATCTTTACCATCAAAGGCTGTAAAATCTACTACTGCACCTCTTGCCATACCAAGCACTGCTGGGTTTTTAATAGTATTTGCAAAAGCTCCTGCTTTAGCTACACCAGTATATGGGATTAAGAATTGAGATAGGGTTCTCATAGCCTCTCCAAAGCTATCTTTATCTTTTGGGAGTATCTTAGAGAAGTCTATAACATCCTTTTCGTTTGGGTCATCAGGGTAAAGAGACTTTTGGTGCTCTATCATATCCCCTAAGTTCTTACCACTCCATACATCATCAGCCCAAATCTTAGCCCTATCAGGTAGTCTTGAAAGACCCTTTATGCTATCTACTGCTAGGTCTTTAGTATTTTCAATGGCATCTAATGCTCCACCCATAGCGTTATAGCCAACCTCAGCTAGATAGTATCTAAACTTATTAGAGTGATACTCTTCATACCTAGTAGCATCAAGCTCAGTCATACGTCCTGAGTTATAAGAGTGTTGGCATCTTCAGGGCTAAGCTCAAGCAGTCCTTTGTTTCTAAAGTTATATCCAGCCCTTGCCATATAAGCCCCCTCTTTATCTAGTAGCCCCTTTTTATAAAGCACGTAAGCATCATCAGGCGAGCTTATGCTAAATGGGTCTGCTACTTTACCTTGTTGGTTTAGTGGGTAATCAGGGGTGGGAGTATTTTCAATAGAGATACCTAGCTTCTTTCTTATCTGCATAGGGCTAGGCATAGAAGCTTCTTTAGTTAGCCCTCCCACATCATCTAGTGAAGAGCTTTCGTTGAGGTCATCTCCTGAGCCTCTTTGGTTGGTAGATTTAGTGTTGTCAAATCTGCCACTTCTGATAGATTGTGTTTTACCTCCATTTGCTTTATCCTTTTTAGTTATCTCTCTTCCTATATATTCAGGTCTTATAAGTCCAGTATCATCATCTATAACCCTATCAGTTAAATCATCTAAGAAGTCATTTATCTCAGGCACACTTACTTTTCTTTGCTCTTGCTGAGCCTTATAGATAAACTTAGTAACCTCTCTATCTACTAGCTGAAGAGCCTTTGTAGCGTCTCCCCTCATATTTTGATTTAGCTTATCTAATGTAGTTTTACCTATGCGGTCATTTAAGGCTTCTTTACCTGACATAAGGGCTTTCCACTCAGCTGTATTGTTACCTAAGCCTATGCTCTTTAAGCTAGTCTCTGTATCTCCTATGCTCTTTAGTAAGCTTGAATAATCAGCCTTTGTAAGGTTTGCTTTGTTTGCCTCTACATCCTCAAAGCTTAGATTACCTGTTTGGTTTTTCCTTAGTAACCTTGTATAAGCCTCAGTATTTGTTGTCTCTGCAAAGCCAGCGTTTTGACTAAGGCTAACACTAGCTTTCATAAGTCTTGCTCCTTCTTCTGCACTTATCTGACCACTATTTATCATTGAAGCTACTTCAAAAGGCATATTATTAGCTTGTTTAGTCTTGCTAGCTGGGTCTAAAAGGTCATTAGAATATATCTGTGTCCATAGATTAGCTGCATTCTTTTCTTGAGCTTTCTTAAGTAAAGCTTCTTGTTCTTTTCTATACTCCTCTTTAGCCTTTATACTTTGAGCCTCTAGGTTATCCATCATATCCTTGTAAGGCATAGAGATAGCGCCAGTCTTTGGGTTACTACCAACTACTGTGTCATATAGTAGGTTGCCATCAGCACCCCTAAGCCCTCTTAGGCTATAAAGGATTGCATCAGCTTTCTTGAAGTTGCCCTCATTTACAGAGGCTAACATCTTGTCTCCTACTCTATTGACTACAAAGGTAGCTAACTCATTAGGGCTAAGCCAAGAGCCCCCTTCGCTCTCTCTTGTTTGAGCTGAGATTGAGTTCATAGTCTCTTGAAAAGACATAGGGTTTAGCTCTCCCTTATCAAACATACTATCAACGTAGTAATTAACAAGAGTGCTAGTAGAGTTTAAAAGCTTTGTCTTTCTATCTTCTATATAGGCTTTGTTATAGGCTTCTTCTCCCTCTAGGAGTGCCTGTTTAGCCATAAGGATACCACTCTCACTCATAGCTCCATTACGCTCATTAGAGTTCATATACTCCTCATTAAAGACGTTTTGGTATGTCTCTTTATAGAGGGCGTCTGTTCTAGCTCTAGGGTTTGGGTCATCTAAGAAGTAGTTGTTTTGCTTTAGCTGTTCTAAGAATTGGGTCTTTAAATCAATAGCTCTAGCTTCATCTTCAGTAGCCCTGTAACCTCTCTTGTAAGCCTCTTCAGAGTGCAAGAAGCCACCAACCCTAGAGCTATCCATCTCAAGTCTTTCGTTAGCATCTTGCATACCCCTTAAGGTATCCTCTTTGACGTTCTCTTGATATTTAGCTCCAGCTATTCTCACAGTGTTGCCTGCAAGCTCTCTAGTAGTCCGCCTATCCTAGCGTTTTGTCTAGCACTCTGCACGTCAGAGTTAAGGCTTAAATCAGTAGGCACGTACATATTTATAGGCTGAGCTACAACGTTTGGTGCTGATGAATTACGAGATAGCATAGGAGTTTCAACCCTCCTTACAGCTATCCTAGAGTTCTCTATTCTCATTTATTACCCCCAGTTAGATTTGAAGTTAGTAGCATAAGGGCTTCTTTTAATCATAAGGTTCTTTTGCTGAGTGGTGGTAGCTCCTGCCTTTGTAGCATTGGATGTCTCCATAGGGGTTGTACCGCCTGTTTGATTTGTTTGAGTACTTTGGTTCATCATCCCTGATTGGTTCATAGCTCCATATACTGTGCTATACATCTGCAAGCCTCCCACAGCTCCTGCTAGGGCTGCTTCTAAGTGGCTAGCTCCGTGTTTCTTGTATTGAGACTGAAGGCTCTTAACACCACTTGTATATTGGCTAGATAGTCTCTCATACTCCCTAGCATTCTGAGCGTGTTCGTTCT
This sequence comes from Campylobacter concisus, assembly GCA_037321105.1. Classification (GTDB taxonomy): domain Bacteria; phylum Campylobacterota; class Campylobacteria; order Campylobacterales; family Campylobacteraceae; genus Campylobacter_A; species Campylobacter_A concisus_AZ. The sequence goes on from CP147775.1 coordinate 103,820, forward strand.
CTTCATTTTGATTTATTACACTTAGGTCTTGGTTCTCATTAAACCTTGAAGCATTAAAGATAGCATCTATGGAGTTGCCTACTAAACCTCCACTTTCAACCCTTAGTCTTGACCTCTCTCTTAAAGCTTCAGCCTGTCTCTTTTGACGTTCTACTGCTGCCTTATCTGATATTTGTTGGTTCTGCTCTTGTAAGGCTACTTGCTGAGCCATCATATTACTTTCTTGTTGCTTTACCTCTGCATCTATCGCCTTGTTCTGAGCTTTGTTTTGCTCTACTGTTTGATAGGCGGTAGCTGCTGCTGAGATAGCTGCCATTGCTATTGGTATAGCTATCATATAACACATATTAAAAATCTCCTTTATCTAAATGAAACTTAACAAAGAGTGTCTCTTTATCCTTAAAGGTTACGTACTCTTTATCAAAGCTAAAGCCTAAGCTCTTAAGCCACTTTATAGAGGGCTTGTTCTTTAGGCTCACATAGTTATAAACTCTTGTAAGACCTAGTTTAAAGAAGCAGTAAGCTAAGCCATCATAACAAAACGAATTAGAGCTAAAGAGGTGCTTATTAAACAGCTCATCACTACATAGCACCCACACTATGCCTACCTTCTCATCATTAGGGTCTCTAGCAACTCCGCCTGCACCTATACACTTCTCGCTCTCATCAAGGAGTAGCCAAGCAACTATTGAGCTATCTAGGCTATCCTTTAGGGCTTGCTTAGGGCTAATATCACTTTGTGCCTTAAGCTCATCTCTCTCACGCTTGCAAATCTTAAGCTCCTTTACTACATCCCAATAGCAAGGCTTATATGTAAGTGTTCTTATCATAGTGGCTTATCTATTAGTGAAGTTAGTATTTCAAAGGAGACTGATTGAATGTATATAGGCTTAATGCCAGCACTCTCAATGCAAAGCTTATTATCCTTAGCTTCTCCACGAAGTATAAAGGTTTTCTTATAGATACTAGGACGTGCTGTGCTTGTTAGGTTATCCCAAAAGTACCTTAGCTTCTCTTTATCAAATGAGTAATCTCTTATGCTTACATAGACATTAGCAGCCTTAGCTAAATATATGGTAGCCCTTCTAAGCAGTGTTCTACCATCTATTGAGCCTACTACGTCATTAGGTAAATTTAAGAAAGATTGGCGAGAAGTGATACTTAAATGAGTACTTATAGCCATAGTGTAAGCCACCAGCAATAGCATTTTGTAAGTCATTTTGAGGAGTGCTAGAGGTTATCTCAGAGCCATCATAGTACTTTCTCATAATGACATTAGGGGTAGCTAGGATTTCTCCAACGTTCTCTTTCATAGCACTAAAAGGCTTATCAAAATCTACACACTCATAGTCTGAGCCTACTAAGCCTAAGTCTATCTTACCTAATACTCCGTCTCCAAAGGCAATATAGAGCTTATTATCAAAGCAGAATATACCAGCTACACTCTTAGCAAACGTCCATACACTCCAAGAGCTTTGGGTTTTCTTATCTCCACTCCAAGCATACTTATAGACATAGAGCTTGCTTGAGTAGTCACTTACGAATAAGATGTCTTCATTAGGCATACCTGTTACAAGGTAGTTGCTACTTGATTTAAGAAGGTCAGGCACGTGGTCTGTGACACTAGGAGCGTCATTAATCATACCATCATTTTGTATGAAGTACTCTCTTAGGCTTACACCATTACCTCTTGGAGAGATAAAGTATGTCATCTGTCCTAAGCTTACAGGTCTTACAGAGCCATCAAATGGATAAGATAGTATTGGTGCTACGTTTATAGTCTTTGATGAAAGAGGGTCATTGCCACTATTAAGGATAAACTGCTGGTCGTCTCCAAATATCATAAGGTTATCTCTACTTGCCTTTGCATAATAAAGCGTTGTTACAGAGGTTGAAGGCACATCTACATCTATTGGAGCGTCATCAAGAGCATCTGTAACAGTACCTGCAAAGAAGTTAAAGAAGTCTCCAACCTTCGTAAGGCTAACTGATTGTCCGCTTAGTATGCCAAGCCTATTAGAAAACAAGAATATATCATTGATTGTATTATCTACAAAGCTTGGATTTGGGTTAGAGTTCTCATCTCCCACAGCTCTATCAGACCAAAGACAATACTCTAGTGCAAAGTAAAGACCAAGAGGATTGTTCTCACTTCTATATCTAGCTATGTCTTGCTTTCTTATTAGTTGGAGAGGCATAGTAGAGTTATCAAACTTATGGTAACCATTAGGCTCTCTATACTCTTTCCATACACCAGTTGAAGCTATCTTCTTACCTTCTTTTAGGTAACTCTTTTCATATCTTACCCAGTATGTACCCTCATCGCTATCTGTCTTACCTACTATCTGAAGCACAAAGCCATCAGGAGCTTTTGGAGGTAAGGCATTGAATGCTTGTGCTCTACCTTTAAAGGCTTTAAGGGCTGCGTCTCCCCAACTATCCCCAACCTCTATGGTAAAGTCTGACTTATCCTTAGCCCAAACTTCTATAACAGCACCATTTAATGACGTCTCAAATATCCCTCCAGCTCCTGCGTTTATCTGACTTGCAAGATTAGCTGCTATTGTCTCTGTTCTATAAGTGCTACCTTGATTGGTATTACCTGATTGATACGAGGCATTGACTGTGGTGCCTCTTTAGTAAGGACAACCCTGTAATTCTGCTCTGCTACACCCTTACTCACATAGATGATAGCTCTTTTATCATACTCTGAAAGATTAGTTGTATTGCCTCCTGATATAGACTGCTCCATCCACCCATCTACTTCTAGTGTAAAGGCTGTACCATCCACCTTTCTAAAGTAAAAGGTAGGTCTGCCATTTTCAAAAGGGATGTTTGGCTGAGTAGCAGAGAAGCCTGTACGAGCGTTGATTTGGTCTCTAAGCTCTTGAGCTATATCATCAAGTGTCTCTGCTTCCCCAGTATCTCTCCTTTTACCATCTACGTGTGTATAGGTTGCTAGAGTAACACCATCTACCTTTATGTAGTACGTGTGGGTCATATCTAGCCTAGCATTAATGGATAGCTTTACCATAGCTGACATATCAGAGTTAGAGGTAAAACTATCTACAACTTGTTTCATCCTTACAACTCTGCGCTTATTAACAATAAAGGTGTAGTCTCCTATGGTTGTCATAGCTATATCATTTTGTGGAGACTTTGTTGTTATATAGTTTTGATGCTGTGTTACGCCTTCTACTGGATACTCAAACCCCTTTAGGTTCATAACCTTTAGGTCTCCCTTAGCATCTAGCTTTATAATATATCGCTCATCTTCATCTCTGTTTATCGTATGCCAAAAGGGTTTAGCATAACCTAGACCTGAGCTAATGATGCTTACAGGAGGTCTTTGGCATAATCCATAAACTAATGAGCTTATAGCATTTTCTTGGTAGTTGCCTTGCGTCTCAAGCCTAAGCGTAGGGGCTTGCTGGCTCATACCATTAAAAAGCCCTGCGTAGTGTTTAGTTATTAGTGTTTGCATTTGTTACCTTTAGTCTGTATTTAGGTCTTACACTAGATGTGACAGCTTCAGGGTTGTTCTCCTTATCTAGTATCCTTGAGACACTCTTAGAGTTCATAAAGGATAGTGGAGCTAAGCTTTGACCTGCTAAGGCTTTAGCTCTTACAATCATCATCTCATCTAGTACGTACTTTCTAGGGCTGATAATAGCTGTTGGCTGATGTAAGAAGCTTGCTTTATACCTTGCATAGCTAAATACTGCATCAGGTATCTCACTATCTTCTACACCCTCTTCAATGCCTAGCTCAATCTTAACCTCTCTTAAGGCTCTGTTGTAGAGTGCTTTAGGAGCTATTAGGTTTGTTATTAAGCTAGCTTCAGCATTATCCATATCTTCAGTTGTGATAGGTCTTTGAGCTTCACTTGGTATAAGAATACTTTGTAATCTATACATAGTCTTATTAAGGATGTAGTCGTTTATGACAGAGTTAAACTCACTTTGTGTATAGCCATAGGTAGCTATAAACTCATCTGAAACTTTTGCATAAAGCTCAGGTGGATACAATCTATTTGCTATTATTGCTAAGCGTAAATCAAGCTGGTTTTGGTTCTTTTCAGCGTCTGATATGACATAATCATCAGGGCTTAGGATTGACTTTTGAAAGTTATAACTAGCTATAACCCTTAGAGTTTGTGTTATATTACTAGAGTTACTTAGGTCTGTTGGGATTACATTACTAAAGCCATAGATTGCAAAGAGTTCTTTAGCTGTGGCTTCTAGCACCTCCAAAGGTACTTCTCTTCTTGTTATGAGCCTTTTCTTAAAGTCTTGATAGCTTTGCTCTACACTCTCAATGCTTAGTGGGTATTCATCAACCTTAGCAAAGAGTATAGCTTCAAGCTTGATGAGTGCTAGGTTTTGCTTTAAGCTCTTAGGCACAAGGCTACTAAAGCTATAAAGCTCACTTAGCTCTGTATCAACTTCTGCTTGGATGTTCTTAGGTATAAGCTTCTTCTTATGATAGCTCGTTTATTATAAGCTTCATCCTCTGCGGTAAATTTGTGTAAGACTTCACTTGATACTACGTTTGTTTGAAACTTACGACCTGCAACTGCTACAACTAAGTTATAGACCTCTATTGGCATACTATTAAGTGTGTTTATGCCATTATAAGCAAAGTCATCATTAGTGTATGGTAGCTCATCTATTGCATTTTGAAGCATACGTTTAGCCATTAAGGCGCTAGGGTCATTCATATCCTCTAGCATCTCTTGACCTACGCTTAACAATATTGTATTTACTGCGTCCTTTATTCTATCGTTTGGCATTATTTCTCCTTATTTTATTTTTGACAAAAAGGGGAGCATAACGCCCCCCTATGTTATGCGAATGAGCCTGTTGGGAGCTTGCCTGCTCCTACTCTATTCTTATCGTGGATTACTTGAGCCCAGTTAGCTGGCAAGGCTGCTTTACGGATTTCAACAGCACATTCAGGTCTTAATACACCCATACCACAAGCAAGGCTTGCTCTAGTCCAAGTACCCATTCTGCCATCATCATCCCATATCTTAGTAGTGATGTCTCCGCCTTTTAATACACCAACTGCTTCATTAGTACCTACAAAGGCAATAGTACCTTCACAGTTAATACCGTGATACTCATCGTAAAACTCTTTATTAGCTGGCTTTGTTGCATCAACGTTTGGTAGGTAGTTGTGATAAGTTAGTGGGATGCCACCAATCTTAAACACAGTACCTTCTGCATAATCTCCTACGTTGCCATAGTCTTTGTTTAGCAAGGCTCTGTTTTCGATAATCTCAAAGTATGTATCAGGGCTTGTAACAGCAAAGATTTCGCCTGTAACGTTCTTTTTAATTAGCTCTTTCTTAGCAGCTATCAAAGCCTTAGCAAATGCATTAACTCTTGTAGCAAGGTCAGTATTAGCTAGGTTTGTATCAACTATTACAGAGCCACCATCATATTCATCCATAACGTTCTTCAAGCGAGCTGCTGTAATAAACTTCATCTGAATGTTGCGGTCATACTTTTGAGCTAGGACTTCTCCCATCTTCTTTGTATATTCTTTACGTGCATCGTAATGCAACATACTTTCATTGAAATCATCAGTAAAGAAAGATGATACCAATGGTCTATCAAGAGTAAGCTCTGACTTATCGTGAGCTACCTCTGAGCCTTTAATGTGCTCGCCTGCGTTATGGTAGTAAGCACCTATGCCACCAATGTGCTCGAAGCGTAATGACTTAGCACCATTTATCTCTTTACGTTGGTACTTACCCTCCATAGCTACGTTTTTCTCAAAGCTAGATAGGATTTCTCCAGTTACCTTTTCTACTAGAAGCTCTCTGTCATTAGCCTCTAAGCCACTAAATGAGCCGTTCTTGCTACCACTATTTAAAGCTGTTGCTTTATCCATCTATGTTCTCCTTGTTGTTATTGTTGTTTGAAGCCACCAAGCCTTAAAGTGTTGGCTAGCTTTTCATCTACTTCTGCTCTGTATTGAGGGCTTTTGTTATACCTCTCATCAGAGATTGCATTGGCGTAGTCTCTGCGTGTTAGAAATGTATCGTTTCTAAGACCTCCGCTACTTGTCTCTCCCATAGTTAGCTTAGGCTTGCTTGTGCTATTTAGGCTCTTTCTTGCATACAAGCCCTTAATGGCAGCATTCATTCTTCTTTGGTTGCCACTATTTATAGCCTCGTTATAATCCTCTATCTCATCTTCTGTGAGGTTCTCGCTAGCCCAAGCTATCATATCTGTATAGCCCTGCTTACCACCAACTAAGTTATAAGCTTGATTGGCTGCTTGTTCTGTTACGTAAGCTGAGGCTACCTTTAGGTTCTCTATATAGTTATCCACTAGGTTCTTAGGGAAACTCTTATATAGCTCCTTACGTGATGCCTCTCCAATATCGCCTGTGTATCTTAGTTCGTTCTCGTACTTTGAGTAGTCGAAGTCTTTGCTAGGGTCATAAGTCTGTTTAGGAGTATCTTGTGGTTTATCTGTTGTGATTTTAAGACCAACATCTTGTCCGTTGTCAATGGTCTTAGCACCAGCTGTTTGAGAAGGTATCTCTGTTTTGCTTGGCTCAGTGCTAGCCTCAACGTTAGTATCCACCTCGTTACCAATAATGTTATCACTCATTACTCCTCCTTAAAACCTAATGATTACCTGAGTATCATCAGTGTTCTCCACTGGATTAGCTTTACCTACCTTAAACTCTTCACTCTCACTAAAGCCCTTAGCTTCTACTGCTAGGCTGTCAGTGTTAGACTTAGGTGTCTCTTTGGTATTCTCAGCTTGCTCTAAGTTCTCATTGTTCTCTTGTTCGTTCTTGCTAGTATTCTTAGCCATTTATATCTCCTTGTTGCATTTGTGTCATTTGTTGCATTACGCTTGGGTCTGTCATAGCTTTGCTAATGCCACTCACTAGGTTTGGAGTAGCCTTACTCATAAGCTCTTGTTGCTGAGCTTGTTGTTGTTGCTGTGCTATGGTGTCAGCATCCAAGAGTATGTCAGTATCTTTTATGCCAAGCGATGTAGCTAGGCTCTTTAGTACGTACTCATAGTTAAGCATAGAAGCTGCTTGTGGTGCTAGGGTGCTAGCTGTTTGCATAAAGGTTATAATCTTGTTATAGTCTTGTCCTCTACCTAAGCCCTCTAAGCCTGTTGTAATAAGTGGTTCTATATTCTCACTACCTTCAGGGAATGCTCCACTCTCTCTTAGCTTTTGTATCTTTAACTTTATGTAAGGGAGTTGAAACTCCTAGATAACACACTATACGTACCACCTAAGCTCTCTTCAAGCTCACTTGCCATTGTCCTTATCTCTTCAGCTGTTACTCTTTCAGCCTGCCTTTGTATGCTAGAGTTCATCATAAAGTGAAATGCTAGGTCTTGCTTAAGGTCATTAACGCTCTCTCTTATGGTTGCAATGTCTGCATTCTTATTAACTTGAAGCACACTAACATCTTCTGCATTACCCTCAAGCACCTCTAGGTTCTCAGCATTAGCAATATCTACGCTTCTAGTTGTACCATTAGGACTTACAAAGAAGAGTACCTTTGCACTTGCACTACTAGCTTCTAGCCTTGCTTGAGATAAGCCCTCTAAGCTCCTTAAGTCTCCTATGACTTCATCTACATAACTTCTACCATAGTTCTCATTAGGCAGTGCAGACCACCTAAGAGCTAGATAAGGTAACTCATCTTTCTCAAACTCTCCATCAGCTTCAGGTAAGCTAAAGCCACTCACTTCTTGAGCTGTTATCCACTTGTCTTTGTCCTTATCAAGATAGACCCTTGTATAAAGCTCTACATAGTTCTTTGAGCTTTCTAGTTGCTTTGTCTTAGCTAGTACTGCATTTCTGATAGTTTCATCAGTAATAGCCATAGGGGCTATCTGCTCTTTTATCAGAAACTCTAGTAGATTGCCTAAGGGGTCTCTTTGACAAACGTATTGGTCTAGTCTATAAATCTTTAGGGATGCGCCTTTAACGTCACTAGGGAAGTATAAAAGGGCATTACCTGTAATGATTAATAGCCTTAAGAATTGAAAGATTTGCACCCTCTCTCCACTAGCTTCAATGTGATTTACAAGCACACTCTCCATCTGTGATAATGTAGCTTCTACATCTTCACTCTTAGAGCCCTCTTGGATTAAGCTAGGGTCAATGGTAAATCTAAAGAAGGGGCTATTTGGTGGTAATAGCGTCAGCATAAGCTTTGAAGCTAATGTATTAACACCTCTAGCTCCTTGTGATTGAAAGGGTTTATAAAGCTTTGTTTGCTCGTCACTACCATCAGGAGGTAGTAATGAAGGTATAGTTAGCTTAGCACACTCTCTTGCTCTCTCTAGGACACTACTGCGTTTATTTTCTAGCTGTTTGTATCTTGTAGCTAGAGATGTTACCTCTACCATTTAACCCCCTCTAGCTCATTACATTTAAGCCTGTGGAGCTATCAGTTGTCTTTTGGATTGGTATGGTAAGCCTTGAGCTACCCTTACGTTTCTTTCTTTGGTTTTTTGTATCGTCACTATCCCCTACCTTTAGCTCAGCTGTCTCTGCTGGAGCAGCTGGTGGTGGTGCTGGTTGTGGGTCTGGTGCTTTACGTCCTCCGCCTCCGCACATATTATCTATCCTCCTTTGTTGGTATATTAAGCCCTGTTAAGGCATCTGTTGTCTTTTGTATAGTAAGTCCTGATAAGCCTCTGCGTCTTCTTCTGCCTTTGGCTGTATTCTCACTTACACCTATCTCTGCTGTTTGGAGATTAGCCTGAGAAGCCCTTGAGGCTGCCTCTGCATTCTTTTGCTGTTGTATTGCACGTCCAAATAGAGCTGTAAGAATACCCATTAGTTAATCTCTCCTTTGTTTAAGTTTCTCTAGTTCATCTATTAAAAAATCTATAACACTTCTTTGCCCTAGCTTAAAGTAAAGTTCTTTCTTAGTTAGGTTAAAGTCAGGGCTCTTAGAGTTTCTTATGGATAATCTAGGATAAGCTTCATTTAAAGCTACTATTAATCTCTCGTGGTCTATGCTTATAGGTATAGCCATAACTCTCCTTTTAGATAATCTATATAACCCCCCTCACCCCCCTTGGAGAATGTGTTTTTCTCCTATAAGTGGCGTGTGATTTCAAATGCCCTATTTTAGGGGGTTCTTAAAGGTTAGGTAAATGTGCGTTTCTAAGGTCAATATTAAGGGGTTCATAGTTCCAAAGAATAGGCTTACCACCCTTAAACTCATCAACTCTTAGCATTCTTGCTACTCTAGCTTGTACTATTGCGTCATCATTAGCAAACATAAAGTAATCGTCTATGTCGCCCTCAAGCTTGTCATAGTAGGGCTTCATATACCAAGAGAGAATAGCCTCCCAAATGTCTTTACAAGGTAGTGCTTTCTTAACTATCTTGTTACCTTCTAAGCTTATAGACCACTTTAGGTATTCATTTAGGATTTCTTCAGCCTTTTTCTTACCTATGCCTTTACAGCCACCATAGCCATCTGTGCTATCTCCTGTAAGCACCTGTGTAAAGAATACACGCTGTCCTTGAGCGTAGCTAAGCTCATACCTTAAGTCCTTACGCCAGTTGTAGTGCTCTCCCTCAACTTGGTTTAGGTCTTTATCTATATGAGCTAAGATGTTGTTTATTGGGTCATTGCTAAGATGTATAGAGCAAGCGTCATCTGCTTCTATCTTAGTAGTTATCTTTGCACCATACTTGGTTACTGCATACTCTTTTAGCATTGGTAAGAGCTGTGGCTTTGGTAGGTCTTTTCTGTTGTGTTTGTAGGTTGGTAGGATGTCATACCTAAAGTTTGTTTTACCTGTAAGATAAAGCTGTGTCTTAGAGCATCTGGTGTTATCCTTTAGTTTCTCTATGGCTTCATCTAAACTCTTTCTTGCTCCCTCTTCATCAAGGACTACTACTTGGTTATCCTCTGAAAAGTTAAAGGTGCTCTCATTAACGCTAGCAGCCTCATAGAGCAAGCTATCTGCATCTATGATAAGTGTTTTATCATTTTTCTTTAATAATCTCCTCGCCAAAGATAAGCTCCTTTATATCCTCTTTGCACTGCTCTTTATCTCTGCCCTCTTCATAGGCACGAATGAGATACTCCATAGCCATATTTAAATCTACATTACCAACAGGGATTACCTTGCTTAATAGTTCAAGCATTAAAAACCCTTGATTAGTCATATCGTTTATGTAGGCTACGTTTGCTCTATGCTCTATGTAGTCATCTCCATAGAATGTTGAGATTAACCTAGCTTGAAACACCCTTAACCAAAAGACGTAAGAGCAGTATTCATAAATCATCTCAGACATATTGTTGGCTCTGTAACTAGCCATAAAGTCTGAAGAGATGTCTGTAAGGGTCATAGTTACATCCCTAACGTTAAACTCAGTTTGGTCTTTGCTTGTTAAAGCCCAATCAAGTATCCTCTTTTGTTTGCTTCCTTTTATCACTTTTCACTCTCCTTTATTTTTAGTAGTATTAGATAACCTATAAGGTCAGTTATAGTATCTTCGTTGTAGCTCTCATTGCCTTTTGCTATACGGCTTAGCTTGTCATCTATGCGTACCCTAAGACCCTCTAGCTCATCAGCTTTGCTAAATATCCTCACAGGCTCAAATGCAGAGTTGCCATAGCTCTCGTTTTTCTTTATTAGAGTTGTTGCTATGTCTCTTACAACTTCTGTAACCTTGTCTCTAAAGTCCATTTAAACCTCCCTTGCAAAGTGTTTAGTTATCTTATCAACTAAGAGGATTTGTCCCTTGCCAGTTATCTGAGTTAGACCATATCTTAGTACGCCCTTAGCTCCTATGGCGTAGTTTATGGAGTGCTTAAAATACCCCTCTTTAATGTACTTATCTTTAGGGGTAGAGTTTTCGCTAAAATACCCTAACTCTATCAAGTATTTCACTAGCTCTTTACCACTTACCTTTAAGTCTCCCTCTGATAAAAACTTTGCATAAATGCTTATTGGTATTGTGTTTAATGTACTCTCATTTATGTCTTTCATTTTAAACCTCCTTTATGTAGTAGCCCTTATATCTTCTCTCTTTAGGTTTAAGGGCAACGTTTAGCTCTTTGGCTCTTGCTAGAGCAACCATACGTGATACATAAGTAGCTATTGTCTTAGCTTCATTTACACTTGTATCAAAAAGATACACTTCGTAACTCTTTGCCATAGCTGTCCTTTACAACGTGAGGCTTAACAAAGAAAAAGGCTGTATCTTCCTCTTTGGTTGCTCTCTCGTTTTGCTGCTTTGCTTCAAACTCTGCTAACTCCTCATCAAAGAAGCATTGATGAAAGCAGGTTCTGTCATCTTTGATTATCCTGACTTCATATATTTTTATCATCTCTTATAATTACCTCCACATCACAATCTTTTATAAAATCTATAAGCTCTTTCATAGCTTCAGTCTGCCCCTCAGAAAGGATAATCTCTACTATTTCTTTAGGCTCGTCTAAACCTTCTAGCATTAATGGCTGTTTAATCTCTTTTCTCATCTAGTTTTCTCCTCTCGTCTTGCGTTAGATAAGGTCTGCTTCTCCAAGACCACCACTCAGCACCATCATTTGTATCTCGCTCAAACCAGCCAAGCGTATCTTTAAAGGTTACATAGCCTCTCCAATACTGTACGCCATATCCTCTGTCATAGTTAAGCTCACTTTCAGGTATCTCATCCCAAGCGATTTTATCTTTGCCTATGTAGATAGGGTTATTTGAGTGATACCAATCTCTTATATACTCAAACCTGTATTCATCTATCTTATGGTCTCCTATAAGTCGCATAGTCTCTTGTTTAAAGTTAGTCATCGAGTAACTCCTTGTTTTGATGGGTGTTGCCTAAGACTTCTAAATCACAAACATTATTAAGATACTCTGCATATCGCCCTTTAGCTATTATTAAAAAGCTTGCACCATCCTCATAGTATTTAACTTCTCCTATAAGCTCTGTGCCATTTAATGTGCTAAAGCTTACCATATCTCTCTCAAATACCCTATTGCTATGAATATCCTTTATACCTGTGTATTGCATAACATCATAAAGGTTAGGTAAATCTAGTATCATTCCAAAAGAGGATATATCAACAGGATAGCTATCATAGGTATGCTCTGCATCATATATCATTTTCTTTTCTTCTTTATCCCAAACTCTATATCTTGGTCTCATTAGTTCTCCTTTCAGTTTCGGATACTTCAACAACTTCACATAACATATACTCTATACTAGCAGTGTATGGCTTGCTCATTAGCTGCCTTATATCCTCTTCAAACACCAAGAGGCAATCTTTTTTAAACTTAGCTATAACGCTCGCACATCCGTCAGGAGAATATCTATCTACTGAATAATCTACTATATCAGCAAACTTATTTAGATGCTCTTTGCAAGAAATAAATATAGTAAGGCTCTTTATTACTTGACCTGCCTTGACATATTGAATAGGCGTTATCCTTTCATTGTGCATTAAGTAGTCTTCTATTGTTATTCTCATTAGTTCTCCTTTAGTTTAAATCCAAGAGCATATATAGGCTTCCACATAAGCGTATCGTGATTAGCTGCAAACTCTTTATCCATTTCAGGTATAGTCTTTCTAAATAGGCATATAGAGTATCTTTTAGAGACATAATCGTAAATATTAAAACACCACAATACATCTCGTTCATTGATAAACTCTTTCTCTACATATTCAGGAGTTTTATTTACCATATCATCTAGCCTGTAAAACTCTTGTGTTGCTTCAGTGACCTCATATACTTCAATGTCTGTATAACCTTCGTCTGATTTATAAACTAATCTATCTCCCACTTTAAACTTGGGTGCAGAGTTGGGTCTTATTCTGTATTCCTCTCTATCAAAATCCCAAGTATCCGTGCCTTTTGCAAACCAGCGTTGAAAAATGGTATCGTAGGCATCCACGATTTTACCCTCAGCATAGGCTGTGATAAGCTCTATCTTTTCTTCTGTTGTCATTTGTCTGTCTCCTTATTATTGATAGGTAATCTAAATCCTATAGAGTACATAGGTGTAATATCTGTTATCTGTCCTTTATAGTATTCTTGAATATCTGGTATTGTTGTCATAGTCGTATTAAGTAATTTATTAGCGTTATCTGGAGTTACCCCAGTAAAGAACCATAGCACTTCGTTTATATCTATGAAGTTACTATGGGCAAACTTTTTACTTCTTCCAACTCCACCATCGAAGTAGTACCAGTCGTTACTTATTTCTGTACATTTATATAGTGCTGGATTAGCTTTACCTTCTTCAGTTTTATCTACTAATACGTCTCCTACTTTAAACTTAGGTGCAGAGTTAGGTTTAATACGATACTGACCTAATTCAAAGTTCCAAGCATCTAAACCTACTGGTTGCCACACCTCTACTCCATCATATTCATAAAGACGTTCTACTGTCTCTTTGTTATGGTAAGCAGTAATTATCTTTATCTTTTCTTCCAGTGTCATCATCATCATATATCCTTTTAAAATCATTTGCAGAGCCTTAGAGAGCTTTTAACCCTTTAAGGCTATCATTTATCATCTAAGAAGTGTTTGTTTAACCTAGAGCTTCCTAGACACCTTTATGAGCCTCTTTGATACTTTCTAAAACCATAGTAAGCACATTTAAGCTCATTGCATTTCCTGCTTGCTTATACATCTGAGAGTTACTAACAACTATCTTGTAGCTATCATCAAAGCCTTGAAGCCTTAGGTATTCTCTAGGGGATAAAACTCTTATCTTGTCTTGTATAAGCACTTTAACTTGATTGTTTCCACCTGTTCCTGCTGCTGCTAATAAGCACGGAGAAGCACCCTCAACGCTATAAACCCTTCTCATATTTGCCCTAGAGCAATCTGTCTTTGCTACTTGAATGATAGATGAGCCTATGGGTTTTGGTAAGAGTTCATAGGGTTTGTTTAGATACTTATTGTTATCAGTATCCAAGAAGTCTTTAATGCTCTTGGTAAGCTTTACAGGCTTTTTGAAGCTAATGCCTAAATCCTCTTTACTCCCAACTAAATATAGTCTCTCTCTGTTTTGAGGTATCCCATAGTCTTTAGTGTTAAGGATTTGATATGTTAAGAAATATCCAAGTTCTTTAACGTATTCTAGTAATGTGTTAAAAGTCTTACCTTTGTTTATGCTTAAAAGTCCTTTGACATTTTCAAAGATAAAATACTTTGGTCTAGCTTCTTTTAAAACTCTTAGATATTCATAGAGTAGTTGCCCTCTTTCTCCTGCTATGCCTGCTCTTAAGCCTGCGAGAGAGAAGTCTTGACAAGGGCTACCACCTATTAAGATGTCTATCTTGCCTTTATATTTAGAGCCATCTATCTCTCTTACATCTTTGTAAAACTCTTCACAAGAGACGTTAGCTTCAAAGCTAGCTCTAGCATACTTATCTATCTCACAAGCAAAGATACATCTAGCATCATCAAACACAGCCTTAGTAGCTATCTCAGCAGTTCCAAGCCCACTAAATAGTGAGCCAAGTCTCATCTTATTACCTCTATAAAAATCATCATAGCTACCAAGCCAACAATGCTTGAGAGCATAAATCTATTAAGAGCAATATCTATCTTTTCTTCAAATAACATCATCTATCCTTTATCAGTGCGTTTCTTTCCAAGAGTTACCTATCTTGGCTTCTCCTGCTAGTGGTATCCTAAACTTAAAAAACTCTGTAACAAGCTCAAAGCTCTTTAGGCATATCTCACTAACCCTAGTGGCGTACTCTTCTTTGACTTGGATTTGCACCTCGTCGTGAATGTTTGCCACAAACTCATAATCATCTCCAGCCTTTAGCTCCCTTTGTAAGAGTTCATCAAGGGTTACTAGATACTGCTTCATCACGATAGCTCCAGCACTTTGAAGTAGCACATTAAGAGCTGAGTGTGCTGAGCGTATCTTTAGCGTTCTGCCATCTAAACCTTTTATAAACTTTTGGGATTTTGCTTTAGCTGCCACGTCTTCACGTAGGCTTGTAAGGGCTGGTAAGCTTTTTAGAAATCTCTCCTTTATAAGCCATCCATCTATGGCATAGCAGATAAGGTCAGAGTTAAGCTCTACCCATCTACCTTTGCTTACCTTAGTGTAATGCTTGCCATCCTTTGTAAAGCTATCTTTTAGAAATCTCTTTTTGTATTCTTCGTATTTTTTAGGATACTCAGCCTTAAGTTTCCTAACTTGCTCTAAGGGGTTGTTGATACTTAAGCCTATCCTTAAGTCTCCACCGCCATAAAGCCAGCTATATATAAATGTCTTCGCTGAGTTTCTCGTAGGTAGTCCAGCAGCCTTTTGGTTTGCTGTGTGTATGTCTCCACTGACTACCTCACGTCCATAAGCACCACCATCATAGCGTGCTAGATAGTGTGAGAGTGTCCTAAGCTCAAGTCCGCTAGCATCACAGCCAACTAGCTTGTAACCCTTAGGCACTATAAAGAGTTCTCTAAACTCTGTTTGATACTCTCCTGCTGCTCCATAAAGATAGTTACCCTCTTTGTCTATCTTTACAGCAGGGACTTGCGCCACGTTGGGTCTTGAGTGGGTCATCCTACCAGTTACTGCTCCACAGCTATTTACATATCCGTGAATACGTCCATCACTCTCACAGCACCCTATAAGAGCTTGTGAGCCAGTAGCTAGCTGTGAAAGTCTTTTGGATATTAGCTGATACTCACAAAGCTTAGGGGCTTCAGGGTAGCTTAGGTGCTCTAAGACCTCTGTATCAACCTTTGGCTCTCTAGTATCTGTATAGCTTTCAGGATGCCATTTATATTTTTCTATAAAGAATTTAGCTATATCAGCTCCTGAGCTTGGCTTAAACTCCTTTAGCTTTAGCTTTGTAAATGGCACACCCTTTGTATAACCTTTGGTCTTGTTATTGACCTTTGGAGTAAATTCTCCATCACTCTCTAGCCTTGGTCGAAACAGCTCTCTAAACTCTTTTAAGAGCTCGCTCTGTCTTTGTAAGAGCATTATGTAGAAGTCCTCAGCTCTCTCCTTATCAAACATAAACCCAAAGGCTATCTGTCTTGATATGACCTCTTGCACTCTATGTTCTAAGGTAAGGGCATAGCTATCCTCTAGCTTAAACTTACTAAGATACTCTAGTAAGGCTACGGTAACTCTAACGTCCTGCTCGCAGTAGTCGCTCATCTCTTTGCTCCACTCTTGCCAATCCGTAGTCTCTCCATAGCTCTCCCTTTAGCACTCCTAAACGTTCTCCCCAAGCTCTTAGCGAGTGTGAGCCATAAAGCTTAGTGCTTATGTTTTTCTTTGCAAGGTCTAACTCTTTTATGTCTGCTAGAGCTAACCTAGCCATCACAAGAGTATCTAAGACGTTCTTAGGTTTAAAGGAGGGATAAAGCTTCTTTATAGCTGGTATGTCAAAGGCTATTATGTTATGTCCGCAAACCTCTGCACCATCTAATCTTGCTACACCTTCGCTAGTATGCTCTTTGTCATATCGCTTATATTGTTTTGTCTGCGTGTCATAGATAGTCATTGTGTGTATCTTAGATAGCTCATTAAGTAAGCCATCAGTCTCAATGTCAAAAACTAGCATTTCTCTCCTTTCTGTTAAAAGTCTGTGTTCTCCACTTTGGTCTCAACAACCTTAAAGTGTTCGTTGTTATCTTCTTCTATTGCTTCTAGCCTGCCTGTCTCTCTGTTATATCTTAGGCTATCTGCAACACCTGTTATACCTATCTCTCTGTTCTTTAGGATACGTAGTGTTGAAGTATCTTTAGTATCTCCGTCAGCTTGTTGGTTACGCTCTAGGGCTATTACACTATCACTTAGCTGTTCTAGTGCTCCACTACCTCTTAAATCTGATAGGCTTACTTGAGCCCCTTCGTTAAAGCTACCTTTGCTTGTTCGTTTAAGATGGACTATTGCATCTATATGGCAGCCTGTCTCTTCTACAAGTGAGCGTAAAGAAGTCATAAGCATATCAATGTCCTTGTGTTCATTGTCGCTCTCATTACCACTTATAGCAATGCTTATGTGGTCTAAGAATACGTGAGTTACTCCAAGACCAACTACCATATATCTAATCTCGTTTAGTAGATGTTCGCTCTCTAGTGAGCCAAAGTGTTTATAAAAGACTATCCTGCCACTATCGAATAGCTTAGCCTTAGAGGCTTGCCACTCATCAGCAGTAAGTATGCTTGGGTTGTATCTTAGTATCGCTAAGGGGATATTGTTATCAAGAGCTACGAATGCTTGAGCTGTCTTTTTAATGTTCTCTTCAAGAAATATCATACCTATCTTTGCACTCTCATTTGCAAGCACAAAATGATAAGCTAGCTCACGAAGTATTGTTGATTTACCTATGCCACTACCAGCAGTCCAAATGATAAGCTCTCCACCTCTTGAGCCTAGTGTCATCTCTTGAAGTCTTGGATATGGATAAGCTATACCTTGTTTAACAGGTGCTACTAACTCCTCTAGGTCTAGTTCATTAGAGCTTATGATGCCCTCAGGTCTCCATACCTTAGCCTCTTTAATATTCTTATGGATGTCTGCTAGCATACCTTTTACTAGCATCTCATTAGCATCCTTGCCACCACTCCAATAACACATCTTTACGCTACCTGCTTTAAACAAAGAGGCACACTCTAGCATTGCTTTACGTCCTACCTCGTCATTATCAAGAGCTAGTATGATTGTCTCATATTGATTTAGATAGTCAAGCTGTTTTGCTAGAGCTTTCTTAGCCCCTTGAGCTCCATTAGGTATGCTTACTACTGGTTGCTTGTTGTTATAGACCTGTGAGACACTAAGGGCGTCTATCTCTCCCTCAACGATGATGATAGCGTTTGCGTTCTCCTTGCTCCAAAGCTGTGCTCCATATAATGGGAGGTGCTTATCTCCAAGTACTGCAAAGCTCTTATCAGGATACCTTACCTTCTGAGCCACGACCTCTTGCTTATCGTTATAGTAGTTTGCTATCTGACAAGTGTTGCCTTTGCTATCCTTGCCTATCTGATAGTTCCAAAAGGCACAAGTAGCATAGCTTATCTCTCTCTTGTTAAGGGGTTTGATAGTGCCATTAGCTATCATAGTGCCTTTTACTTTTGGCTCAGGTTTTGTTGTTTGTTGTTGCATTTCATCTACCTTTCCTACCTTTTCACATACGAAGCAGTACGTAGAGCCATCAGAGTATATAGCCTTACCATCACTACTACCACAGAGCTCACAAGGCTCGTGCCTCAAAAAGTCTGCCATAGCTATCTCCTTAGTTTTACAGCTATGTCTGCTAGATTTATAAGGCTCTCTCTACCACTCTCATCTTCAAGTACTAGAAGGTTTGATTTGTAGATACCTGTTATGCTCCCTTTCGTTCCATCTATAAGCTCTACTCTGTCATCAATCTTGAAGTTTCTTATATGAAAGCTACGTTGTCCTTTGAGGGCTTCTCGTTTCTCTGCTTCACTTAGAAGTCTCCAAGATGGGTCAAGATGATACTCGGCATACTTGTTGCCACTATACTTTGACCTCTTTATTCTTGTCTCTATATCCCACCCCTTATGCCTTAGGTTGTGTATGTGATATGCTAAGGTTGAGCCTATTAGTCCTAGCTCTCTTGTAGCTACCACAGAGTTAAGCGTAAGCCCTAGCTTTAGAAACTCAAGGACTTGTTTTTCTTGATTGATTATTATTTTTTTACCCATTGTTTTATGTACTCCTTATTAGTAGCATTAACAGGCTCAGCTATCCAAGTAGGAGGGATATGCCCCTCACTACATTTGATGCCATTGCTTCTGCACCACATCGCATAGGACGTCTTAGAGCCTTTGTTTATCTTTTGGTCTTGCTTTTGAAACACGAAGCGTATGTCTAGGTCAGGGTAGTTAGCCTTGATAGCTTTATGCTTTTGTCTATCAGGACTTGTAAATCTACCCTTTATTTCTACGATGATGCCGTTGGCTAACACAAGGTCAGGCACATAATGCTTAACCTTTTGTAAGGGTTGGTAAGGTATCTTCACAGCTTCATAGTCATACTTGATGTTAAACTTAGTTAGCTCATCAGTAAGAGCTGCTTCAAAGCCACTTCTAACTCTTTCGCCTTGTTTGTTTAGCTGTGGCTTAGAAGTCCTCGTCATTTACCTCGCCCTCATCTGTGTCATCGTCTGCATCCATAGACGGAGTTGAGCTGTATCCTTCTTCTTCTCCAAAGCCATAGTCTTTAGCATCTCCGTTACCACCACTTACAAGGTTGATAATCTGTACTGCATTTAGATACAAGGTTACGCCGTTGTTTGTGCCATTGAAGTATCCGCTAGGACTAAAATTAACTATCATAGTAGTGCCATTGTAGATTGGTATAGGCTCTTTGATTTGCTTTAGCTTGCTATCAAAGACAGCTGGAGGTGTTTTCTCTACTCTCTCGCCTTTCTTATTTACACGGATAGCCTTAGCTTTAAACTTAAATATTAAGTTGCCTGTCTCATCGCCATTGTCATCAGTCTCAGGCTCAAAGCCAAGATGTTTAGGTTCTTTCTTAGCTTTCTTAGGGTCATCTAGGGTTGCTTTGAAGTCATCATAGGTAGCCTTTATCTTTGCTACTATCTCTTTTACTTTTGGATTTTCAGCGTTTAACACCAAATCTACGTGGTACTCTCCATCATCTTTAAATCTAGTATCAGGCTCATATAGCCAGCACCATCTAGCTTCTCCAATAGGTGTATTAAGTTTTGCAAGTTTCTTTTTAGTTTCTGCCATAGTCGTTCTCCTTATATAGTTTGTAGCAGTTGGTCTAATGAGCGAATATATTTATTCTGTCTCATATATGTTTCATTGTTGAATAGCCTCTTAACCTCTCTCTCATACACTCTAGCAGGTGCATCTAGTGCATCTGTCTTTGGTCTTATGAGTGTTTTTAAAGAGATGCCTTGAGCTATCGCCTCTTTTAACTGACACGGATGTAGCCCTATCGCTACGAGTTCCCAGTAAAGTTTAGTGTTTAGCTGTTCTCCTTTCTTTAGTTTGTTGTAAGCTGTTGTGATTGTTTTGTTTGAAGTCATAAAACGCCTCCTCAAGGTTTTTCTTCCAATAGGTGGCGTGTGTTAGGGAGTTGTTTTTTATAAAATGGTATGGATTAAGATTAGGTTAAGCCCTAAAAAGATAGGGCTAAGAAAAGAAGTATGTAGAGTTTAGGACTTTTGTAATATCTAAGTTACCTTGTTTAGGTAGCTCAGGGAGCTTCTTAGCATTCTTAGGGCTAAGCTGTGATGCTATCTCGTCTCTAAACTTTGCTAGGTTATTTTCACTATACATCTTTACAAACTCTTCACGGAGTGTATCACGTAGAGTATCAGTGTTTCCAGCGTGAGTTGCAAAGCTATCGTGTATCATTGCAAAGTTCTCTACACCTTTATTAAGACAAGCATCAATCGTTAGGACTAGATGTGAAGCGTCCATTGAGTGTATGTAGTTAGGAGATTGTCCGTTAGTTGTAACTCTACTATCTATCTTTTTATCACTATCTTTTGCCTCTTCTTCTACACTTAGTCTCACTCTAGTGCCTCCCCAATATGTTTCAACAAGCTTTGATGTTAGCTTGCGATACTCTTGTTTTACCTTGAAGCCACTTGGAGTAGTCCAGTATAGTGGCTTATCTTCTTTTGTTGCTACTCTTGCCACGTCCTTTAGAAAAGCCATAGCATCCTTTGAGGCTACTACAACTTTCTCTATACCTTCTCTGTTTCTATCTGCTAGATATACACACATCTTAGCAAAGCTTGTATCAACAAAAGTGTAGTCTTTTGGATTAAGCTCAGATAGTAGCTGTTCTTTCATACCCTCTCTACTAGCACCATAAGGAGTAGTCATAGTATTTCTCTTTGTTACACTTCTATCAACTTTCCCCACTAGAGGTTTAGCTTCAAGCACACCATTGGCTGCATCTATCTCTACAACCTTTGAGACTTCTTTTGCTACCTCTGCATAGATGTCATTGGGTTTGTCCTCAGCTCCGTTGATAACGTTTGTAGCTAGTGCTCCCCTCTCATCAAGAAGTAGTGCTGAGAAGTGTTGTATGCCACTACAAGAGCCATCAAGAGGTACAGGTAGATAACTAATAAACTCAGGGCTATATCCACTAGCTACATAGTCGCTCCATTCAAAACAAAAAGCTAGAAACTTAAATGACCCTTTAGCTTCAAACCACCAAGTGTTTGCGTATGGGTCTTTAGCAACTGCTAGAATATCTTTTTGTGAGCCTTTGCCCAGCTCCATCTCTCACTCATAGGGAGTTTATCATCTCCAAAAGCATTCGCACCAAGCATTGAGAGCCATTTAGCCCCTTCAGCTCCTAGAGCTACACCATTAGCAAACATAAGAAGAGCCTTAGATAAGTCATTACCTTGTGGGTTAGGGCAACCACCACTTTGAATAGGGTATATTCTGCCTCTCCAGTCTAGGTTGTAGCAATAGTAAAACTCTTTCTCGTCCTTAAACTTCATAGCAGTTGCTATCAAAGACACAAGAAGAAGTCTTTTACCTCTATCACTTATCTGTTTTCTATAAGTTGCTCTACTTATCCTTTTCCAATCTGCATAAGCCTCAGGATATGTAGCTTTAAAGTGAGCGTACTCTTCATCAGTAGCATTTTCAGGTAGTTCAGCAGGTCTAGGGATAAATCCTAGCTCAGTTCCACTTGTTATCTCAAGCTCAGTTATCTCTTTATCCAATTCTATGAAATGCTGAGCTACCTCTAGCACTCTCTTGTTTATACACCAAGCAGTGTCTTGTAGTGCATTGATAGCCCTATAAACCTTTGGCATCTCATAGTCTTTTAGATAATTACTAGGCTTACCTGAGAGGTTCTTTACTAATGGTACTTGTAATACTGGAGTTAAGAAACCACCAAGCTTTCCTGCTTCGTGTGGTCTAGGTTTAATAAGCATAGGATAGAGTATAGGAGTAAGAAGCTCACACTCTCCCTCTATCTTTGTTAGATATTCTCTAAACTCTTTTGTAGGAGTAAGTGTCTTTGATATTCTATTAAAGCCTTCTCTCTTATCGCCAATCTCAAATACACCAGTAGAAGCTATAAGGACGTCTAAGAGTTTCTGACCTATCAAGAGTTGCTCTTTAGTGTCTAATGTTTCTCTTGTAAAGTCCTCAGTCTCATCCATAAATCTATGAAAGCCTTTAGCTATCTTTTCTTTACTTACACATTTTTGTAGTTGGCTTTTAATATAGAAGCTAGCAGTTATATCTATCCTTGTATTAACAGCCTTGTAATTCTTTATATTTAACTCTTCCAATAAAGCTTTAGCTATGGCTGTAGCTACGGAGACTAATCTAACCTGCTTAGTACATACACTATTAAAGATTATCTTTAGAGTTATATAGCCAGCCTCAGCATATCCTATACGCTCTATGAAATCTTTAATAAACCTTTCATTATGTGTTAGCTTACTTTTCTTATATTCCATAAGACCTTTCATAAAAGGTTGCATAAGTTGATAGATAAGCACTGAGCTAACCTTAGTCTCTCCATAGCCACCTCTAGCTTTAGCAGTAGCTACTTCTTTTCTTATCTTCTCAACACCTTCGTTGATACCCTCAAGTTCAAGATTTAATTGTCTTTGCTCTAGTGTCATATTGTCCTCCTTTATGGACTTCTAGTAAGACTAAGAGAAAGACAGAGAGTTCTATTACCATCCTATGGATATCTAAGAGTAATCCTTTACAATCCTTTACCCCCTCTCGCCTTCTCCAATAGGTGGCGTGTGTTAGGGAGTAAAAAGATTAAAATCTTCACGATTAAGATTAAACTAAGCTAACAATAGTAATAAGAATAGGCTCAATTCTTCCTATTAGTCAAACCTATTAACGACATAAAAAGGTAAAAGTTTAGGGCTAGGGGCTTCCTGCATATTTCCCTATCAAACTAATAAGAATATCACAGAAAGCCTTAAGATTGCGGCTCATAACCCGAAGGTCGGCGGTTCAAATCCGTCCTCCGCAACCAAATACCAAGGACTTTTACCACCTTTTAACTAAACACCAACTCCCACACCATCACGTATATCATCAACATTTAGATGCACGTAATGCAGGCTACTTTTAATATCTGTGTGACCCATAAAAGCCATCAGTTTATGAGCATTAAATCCCTTCAAACTCATTAACCTAGAAGCCACTGTATGGCGTAATACATAAAGTCCGTGAGTGTTGCTAGTCCCTAAATATCCAAGATGGTTTCTCACAGCCCACCACATACGATTTGCTGTATCGTGATTTAGGTGGGTTATAGGACACTTATCTAATGGTAAGTCTTTGCAGTTATTATAAGATTAATTAAAGTGTCAAATTTTATTTCGTTAACGTCAAGAGCATTGCTTTTTTGTAGTTATGATATAACTATTTTAGGTATCAATTAGCACGTTATGCGAATTTGTTTCATAAAGAGTTTAAATATTTTTGATTATGTTTTTAGCTATTTCTAAAATTTTATTTTTAAATTTTTAACGACAGTTTTAATTCGTAAACTTTCATTATCAATTAAATTTAGTAGAAAAATTTAAATTAACACAAGGCTTTTTATATCTTATCCGCGACACATCTAACAAGTTCATCTTCGTTATCGCCCGTATATTCACTCCAAAAATCAATATTCAAAATTTTTCCTAACTGCTTTGAATTTTGCAAATCATCCAGCCAACGACCATCTATATAATCAACCTTTTTAACTTCTGAGAGTAGAATTTCTTGTGTTTTTAGCTCGTAAGTTTTTCTAATAAATGTTCCATCATAATCATCCTCTTCTTGTGCATCATATAAAGATTTATATTTTTCTATACACTCTTCGTATCTCTTATACTCTTTATTACCAGGGTATAGCAAATTTACACTTTTATCTAGCCTATGATTTACAAAGTCCATTTGCACTATATACTCTGACATAGGACCATTATTAACATTACTCAAATACTTTACAAGCCTAAAATCTTTTCCGACTAGCGCAAAAACATATTCCCAGTATCCGTACTTGCCATAACTATAGAAAATTTTAGTTCGCTATTTTTTATCTCTACTACAAGCTCTGGTGGAAAATAAGCTCCGCCATCTTCATTTGGACTCTCAAATATATCTCTCTAGTTACTACAGCCTCATATTTATCACCATTTGAGAGCAAGATCACGACACCACGACGATTTTTATTTACTATTTGGCACCATTTATCGTCTTTGGTGCTCTCATCGCAACCATCGCTAAACGGCATAAATTTTTCCTTAAATGTTTCTTGAGTTACTACAGCTACATCATCTATGCCATCTTTGTTTAGATCACCCTTGATGGCATCATATAGTGCAGTTTGGTTTGACAATGATACTTTCACTGCAGCTAGCATTTTATAATCTAGCTTGGATAAATTCTCTATTTCATATTCATCACCAGAAAAAGGTATGCTCATCTGTTTTAGAGTTTTTAGCATAGATGTTGATTTTGATGAGTTTTCTCTATATTACTCGTATTAATATCTTGAGCAAAGGTAAAATTTCAGTATTAAAAAGGAATACAAACGAGAACTCCAAATTTAAACATTCTTATTCCTTTATCTTTACATTGCTATATAAATTTAAACTAAAATTTCTCTTTGGCCTTTTGCATTTACTGGGCTTAACACGCCCATTTTTTCCATCTGCTCGATTATATTTGCAGCTTTGTTGTAGCCTATTTTTAAGCGTCTTTGTAAGTAGCTGATCGAAGTTTTTTGCTCGCTTAAGATGATCTCTTTTGCCTCTTCATAAAGCTCGTCAAGCTCATCTTCGCCTAGCGCACCAGCAGCCAAGCCTGCGCTAGAGCCCTCTTCTGCTAGAAATTTCTCATCATAGATCACATCTTGTTGCTCTTTTAAGAAATTTACGATCGTCTCGATCTCTTTTTCACTCGCAAATGGCGCATGAAGCCTGATCACACCAGGGCTTCCAGGAGGTGTAAATAGCATGTCCCCACGTCCTAGTAAGCTCTCAGCTCCCATTTGATCAAGTATAACCTTACTATCGATCCTCTGCCCTACTCTATAGCTTATCCTACTTGGTAAATTTGCCTTTATAAGACCAGTCACGACGTTCACACTTGGACGCTGGGTCGCTACTATCAAGTGTATGCCACTAGCCCTTGCCATCTGCGCTAGGCGGCCGATGTAAAGCTCCACGTCCTTGCCGCTAGTCATCATAAGATCGGCTAGCTCATCGATGATCACGACGATGTATGGGAACTGCTCGCCGCCCTCGCTCTTCATCTTTTCGTTGTAGCTCTCTATATTTTTTGTGCGAGTTCGGCTCATTATCTTATATCTTCGCTCCATCTCAGCGACCATGTTTGAAAGCGCCGTGATCGCCTTTTTAGCCTCTGTGATAACCGGTGTCAAAAGGTGTGGGATGTCGTTATATATGCTAAATTCAAGCATCTTTGGATCGATCATCATTAGGCGCAAAGTTTGTGGGCTATTTCTATAAAGCAAGCTTAAAAGCATCGCATTTATACCCACACTCTTGCCCGATCCCGTTGTACCTGCGATTAGTAAATGTGGGAGCTTTTTGAGGTCAGTCACAAAAGGAGCGCCCACTATATCTTTGCCAAGAGCCATGGTTAGCGGACTGCTCGCGTTTTTAAAGACTTCACTTTCTAAAATTTCTTTTAGATAGATCGTCTCTAAATTTTGATTTGGCACCTCGATACCAACGACGTCTTTGCCAGGGATCGGCGCTTGGATACGGATAGTTTGAGCCTTTAGCGCCATCGCTAGGTCATCTTGCAAAGTGAGAATTTTACTCACCTTGATGTGTGGGGCTGGGCGAAACTCAAATGTCGTGACGATAGGGCCAGTATAAGTTCGCACCACGTCGCCATCTATCTTAAATTTACGCAGTTTATCCAGTAAATTTGAAATTTGCTGGTCGATCTCGGCCTCATTTATATTGTGCGAGCGCTTTGGAGGGTCGTTTAGAAATTTAAGCGGTGGCAAGACAAAGTCTTTTGGCTTTTCGACCTTGCCGCGCTCTATCTGATCAAGAAGTTTTTTGTTTTCAGCCACTTCGTTTAAAATTTCAACTCCGCCTATGGTTGCAGGTCTGCTCTCTTGTGCCGGCTCCATCTCTGGCTCTGGTTCAAATTCTGGCCCACTATCTAAATTTCGGCTCATCATCATTTAGCACCTGCGCGTCTATAAGCTCTTCTTCTTTTATCTCGTCAGCTTTTGGCTTTTTGCGCTCTATCTTTGGTATCTGTCTTGCCCTTACCTCTTTTACGCTTGCGCTTTTTTCTTCATAGCCATTTGGCTCTTTATCTACGAAAGCCTTTCTTAAAACGATGATAAAATTTTCTCTAAAAGCAAGTCCAAGTGAGATGATAAATATCATAAGTATAGCAACCGCAGTGCCGATAGCGCCGATGACTTCTTTTAGCGCTGAGACTATAAAGCCGCCTATCACGCCGCTATTTGCTCCAGATGTTGTGAGAGCTTGAAACATCAAAAATGCGATAAAAAATAGAAAAATCCCAACTACAAACTGGGCAAAATCAAAGTCAAATTTCTTAAAATTTTTATATACAAAATAGCCTAGAACGATAAGTAAAAATGGATAAACATAGGCTATAAGGCCAAAATATTTAATATTAAAAACGCCAAGGCTTTGTCCAAGTGAGCCTACAAAATCAGCAGTCGGAGCAGCCGTAGCGATACCAAAATATATAAAAAAACAAACAAAAATAGTAAATAATATATGTCTTAAAATTTTAGATCCTTTTGTTAAAAAGGCTTATTATAGCACGCTTGAGTTTAATTTTTAAAAAATCAGCAAGCTAGGCCTGCTGATTTATCATTTTAGTTTAGGTAGTTTAGCAAGCTTAGTTGATTTATCTTAGCGCTCGCTTGAAGAGTAGCTTGATACGAGAGTGAAAGCTGCGTAAATTTAAGATATGACTCTGCATAGTCTGCGTCTATAACGTCATTTTTAACAGTTAGCACATTTACTTTCATAACCTCTGCACGCTGATTTGTCGCAGTTAGTAGCTTTGTTTGAGAGCCTATCTTTGTAAGCTCTTTATTTGCGTGATCTATCAAGTGATCTAGCCTTTTTAAAGCGCCTTGCATGCCTGTATTTCGTGGATCGTGATTGTTAGCATCTGCTCTATAGTAGCCATTTCTAACGGCAAATATCATATCATCAAGGTCTTGAAAAACGCTTGTGCTTGGCTCATCGATAGTTAAAGCGTTATTTTCGTTAAAGCTAAATACTGAGCCCTTGCCTTGAGTGTGACCAGCAGCGCCAGCAGTGTTCATGCCAGTGCTATCTCCATCAAATATATCTCCATTTTTCGCATCATACATGGTTAGCTCTATATTTGTGACAGATTTCGTCTTGTCAGTTAAAACCATCCTGCCACGATCGTCTAAATTTACTTCTACTGCGCCTTTAGTCTTTGATAAAGCGTCTTTATAGGCGTTATAGTTTTGATCTCTTCTCACCTTTTCGATATCTGTATCAAAATTTGCATTTTCTACGTTTTGAGGATCAGGGATATTATCGCTTGCAGCCATTGCTACGATATCCATTAGCTGGCGATACGTAAAGTCGCTTGCATAGGTTCTGTAACTGCCAAATTCATCTGAGTTATAGACGGTCAAATTTCTAGTTGGAGATACCACGCCAGCAGCTGTTGTAGATGTTATTTGAAACTGCACTGGGGTATTTACGCCACCTGCTTCGCCCATTTTTACTTTGATGTCATACATTGTGCCAGTGATTGATTTTACTTGAAGACCTATCTCTTGATTATCTATATTGTAAAGCTCTCTCTTTCTAGCATCGACATCTTTTGGGTATAAATTTCTATTGTAGCTCTCTTTTGTGCCAGAGACCTCGCTTAGCTTTGTCTGATCAGTTGCAAACTCACCAGTTCTTCTAGCTACTTGAGGTAAATTTGCGATTAATTCATTGTCTTTTCGCTCAAATCTAACCTTGTCATAGTCAAATGCGTTTGTTAAATTTCCATCTTTATCAAGGTATTTGCTCTTTGTAAATTCAGTTATATGAACCGTTTTTGGCACAGCATTTGCCATATTTTCAAGACTTTGTAGCGAATTTACCGTATCAAGTGTATTATTTGGAGCTATTGCACCACGATTTGCCGCCGCAGAAGTAGCTGCAACCATGTGAAAGTCTATAGTTTGATTGCCTTTAGTGAGGTCTTTTATGTTAAATTGTCCGTCGTTATTTATGCTCACATCGACAACTTTTGTCGTCTTTGTGTTGCCAATTTCATACCGATCTTCTCCATCAAACCAGCCATTGACGTATCAGCACTCATCTTAAATTTGCTAGTAAATGTTGTGCCGTCTGGCTTTTTGCCTTGCATGAAAAAGTATGTGTCAGGAAAATTTACATTTGAAGTATCCAAAAAGTCAAAATCTGGCTCGATAGTGCCTTTGTAAGAGCCATCACTGCCCACGACTGAGTCACTTGTGTAGTTTAGACCGATCATATTTTTTATCTTGCTATTTTCGTCAAGATATTTTGGCGCATAAGAGATGTCGGTTCTAGTTTGATCAGCTAGCATCACGTTTGTTGTTAAAATTTTGTTGTAATCGCCATCTTTTCCTAAAAATAGATCAAATCCGGGATATTGTAAGGTAGCTCTACCTGCGCACCGGCTGAAGTTTTCATATAGTCGCGGTTGCCTTGATATTTACCTGAGCCATCGATCGGCTTAGTATCCACAGCACTTCCTGAAAATAAAAACTGCCCATTTATAGAGGTATTTGCGATATTTACAAGGTGATTTTTGATACCCTGAAGGTCGTTTGCCAAAGCTTCAAGAGACGTTGTGCTATGCACGTCGCTGGCTGCTTGAACGACTTTTGTTTT
The DNA here is from genome assembly GCA_037321105.1 of Campylobacter concisus. Classification (GTDB taxonomy): domain Bacteria; phylum Campylobacterota; class Campylobacteria; order Campylobacterales; family Campylobacteraceae; genus Campylobacter_A; species Campylobacter_A concisus_AZ. Next base: position 132,718 of record CP147775.1, read on the forward strand.
AAAATTTTCAAGCTGTTTTTCAAATTCTTTCAGCGCATTGTCCGTGTTTTTTGCAAAATTTACCTGACTTACCGGTAGCATCAGCCACTTGAGTGAGAGTGGTCGCTTCATAATCAAGCCTCATCGCATCGTTATAAACCGCAGCACCGTCGTATGGATCTTGGATTTTAAGTCCGTTTGAGAGCTGCTGGTAGCTTTTATTTACGCCAACCATATTTTTTTGATAGTCGTGTAAAGTCTGACTAAAACGTAGTTGATTTGTAATTCTCATAATTTTTCCCTAAATTTTTATTCACTCTAAGCAAGAATAATTCCGCTTTGTGATATATCGGTGAAAATTTGATTTTTTTTAGTGCAAAAAAGTTTTATTGTATAATCTGCTAAAATTTACATATATAAAATAGGAAAGAAAATGGCGTTAAAAATCCTCTTCTCACCAAGCGAAAGCAAAATTTCTCTAAATACAAATGATAAATTTGATGGTAAAAATTTGATATTTTCTGAGCTTTTTGACAAAAGGGCTGAAATTTTAAAAAGATACGATGAGTTTTTAAAAAGTGCAAATTTAGACGAGATAAAAAAGCTTTTTGGGCTAAAAGAGCTTGAGGATAGCGAGCAACTGCGAGAAAGCCTTTTTCAAAAAGGTAGCATAAAAGCTATCTTAAGATATGACGGCGTTGCTTACAAGCACCTAAACTACCGCGGACTAAGCTTTGAGGCTCAAAAATATATAGATAATAATGTTTTGATATTTTCAAATTTATTTGGGCCAATTTTAGCAAAAGATGAGATATTTGAGTACAAACTAAAGCAAGGCGAAAAGCTAGCTGGCTTTGATATTTCTAAATTTTATGAGCAAAATTTTAGCAAGGCGGTCGATAGCTTTTTAGAAAATGATGAAATTTTAGATCTTAGAGCTGAAATTTTATGAGAAATTTTATGTGATAAAGAAAAATTACGACATTTTGCTTTTTGAAAAACAAAAAGATACTAAGCCACCATGCAAAAGCTTATAGAGGTGAGGTTTTGCGCCAGATCGCAAATGCTAAAGTGACAAACAAAGATGAGCTAATGTGTTTAAATTTTGAAAATTTAAAGCTTGTAGATATGAAAAAGATAGGGCTAAAAAACGAGCTACGTTTGAAATTTGTGAGTGAAAGTTCAAATTTTGGTCTTTTTTACTAAAAAAATGCAAAAAAGAGCTAAATTTAGGGAAAAAGTATTGTATTTTTTTTTAAAAGAGTGTAGAATTGCCGCATAACTTCTTAAAAGGATGGTTCATGAAAAAAGCTGAATTTATTCAAGCGGTTGCCGACAAGGCTGGTCTTTCAAAAAAGATACTCTAAAAGTTGTTGATGCTACTTTGGAGACAATCCAAGCGGTTCTTGAAAAAGGCGATACAATTAGCTTTATAGGCTTTGGTACTTTCGGTACTGCTGACAGAGCTGCAAGGAAAGCTAGAGTCCCTGGAACTAAGAAAGTAATCGACGTTCCTGCTAGCAAAGCAGTCAAATTCAAAGTTGGCAAAAAACTTAAAGAAGCAGTTGCTGCTGGCGCTGCTAAAAAGGTAAAAAGAAATAATTTTCTTTTTGGGGAGCAAGTCTCCCCTTTTCTTCTTCTCACAAATTTAAAATTTCAATCTTAACTTAGCCCGAGTGGTGAAACTGGTAGACGTGTTAGACTCAAAATCTGATAAGGGCAACCTTGTGTCGGTTCGAGTCCGACCTCGGCACCATTAAATTTCTCTTTCAACTACATCAAGTTTTAAGATCAAAAGTACGAACAAATTTAGAATAGATGCAAATATAAATTTTATATTGCAAGTTACTTCAAATTAAAAGACAAAAAATATAAATTTGTGTAAAAAGCTCTTTTTAACACAAAGCACACAATAAATTTTGAAAAAGTTTATTGTAATTTAATCTTTTGGGGCATATAATCAATTTTTTGTAAATTCCAAACTTAAAAGAGACTGCTATGAATTTCACACCACTTTTTGCAATATTTTTTATAATCGCAACTGGTTTTTTTGCTAAAAAAGTCGGCATTGTTGAGCAAAAGCACTCGATCCCTTTTGTGGATTTTGTCCTTTGTTTTGCAATGCCTGCGCTAATTTTTGACAAAATTTACCACGTAAATGTCGATGCCTCGCTTATAAACACGATCCTTATCGGCTTTGCTTCAACCGCCATTAGCGCTGCTTTGGCATTTGTCATAGGTAAGGTTTTTAAATTTACCAAAATAACAACCGTTAGTATGGTCATGCTAAGCCTTTTTGGTAACACACTATTCGTCGGTATGCCTGTCATTCAGGGCTTCTTTGGCGATGCGATGGTAAATGAGGTCATCTTTTACGACCAAATAGCCACTGGTATCCCGCTTTCTATCCTTGGACCACTCATCCTATCTTTTGCCGCACCAGAGAAGGTTTCGCTATTTCAAAATACAATGAAAATTTTAAAATTTCCACCATTTATCGCGCTTATTATGGGGCTTGTCTTAAAAGAAGTCCCGCTTCCAGATTTTATCTTTGCGCCACTTAGGATGTTTGAAGGCAGCGTCACTCCAGTGGCACTTTTTGCGATCGGTGTTGGCCTTAACTTTAGTAGCATCACAAGCTCATATAAAGGCGTTAGCGTCGTGCTTTTGTGCAAGATGATCTTGCCAGCTATCGTATTTTTCATCATATTAAAAGTCTCAGGTATCCAGATGAGCAAAACTTGGGTCGTTGGCCTCTTTCAATGTGCGATGCCGACATCAGCCCTTGCAAGTGCGATGGTCATAAAAGCTGGGCTTGATAGCTCACTAGCCATCTCATCAGTAGCCATTGGTGTACTTTTTTCATTTATCACGTTACCAGTTATCTATTTTGTATTTGCGTAAATTCACACTTATTTCACACTAAGTGACTACAATTGCAACATAATTTAATTTAAAGGAGACTTTATGAAAAAGTTAATCTTAGTTGCACTTGGTGCTATGTTTATGTTTGGCGGTCTTGCAAATGCTACTGAAATGATGCAAAAGGACAAGATGGGCAAAGATGAGATGATGAAGAAAGAGCAGATGATGAAAGATGATATGTCTAAAAAACATCCTGTCAAAAAACACGAAGCTAAAAAAGAAGACATGGGCATGAAAGACGAAATGAAAAAAGACGACATGGGCATGAAAGACGAAATGAAAAAAGATGACATGGGTATGAAAAAAGACGACATGGGTATGAAAAAAGACGACATGGGCATGAAAGACGAAATGAAAAAAGGCATGTAAAGGCACTTGATGGTCAGAATTTTGCTTGTTGAAGATGATGAAACATTACTTGATCTAATAAGCGAGTATCTGGGCGAAAATGGTTACGATGTCACCACTACAAACAATGCCAAAGACGCACTAGATCTTGCATACGAGCGAAATTTTGACCTACTTATACTAGACGTCAAACTCCCGCAAGGCGACGGCTTCTCCCTACTTTCATCGCTACGTGAGCTTGGCGTCACAACACCTAGCATATTTACCACCTCGCTAAACACCATAGACGACCTTGAAAAAGGCTACAAAAGCGGCTGCGATGACTATCTAAAAAAGCCATTTGAGCTAAAAGAGCTACTTATCCGCATGCAAGCTCTCATAAAAAGAAATTTCTCACACCAAAACGGCGAAGATATCAAAATTTTAGATGATCTTTGCTTTCACCCACAGAGCAAAACTCTAAGTAAAAACGGCGAAAATGTAAATATCTCGAGCAAAGAGAGCGACCTGCTCGCCCTATTTTTGCAAAACAAGGGCAAAATTTTAACCAAAGATGAAATTTTTAATAAAATTTGGAGTTTTGACGAGGAGCCAAGTGAGCTTAGCCTTCGTGTATATATCAAAATTTACGCCAAATTTTAGGCAAAGATGCCATTTTAAACAAGCGTGGAGACGGCTACATCTATGTCTGAAAAGACGCAAATTTTATTTAAAATTTTATCCCTCTATCTTGTTAGCTCTGTGCTATTTTTGAGCTATTTTTTTATACACGACTACCAAAATAAAAAAGAAGCACTCATCTTAAACGAGGTCAAAATGCTAAAAGAGATAAAGATGGGCATTTATATGAAAGCAAGGACAAATGGTCTTAGTTCGGTTTCAAGCCTAACAAAAGAAAAAGGGGTAAAAGCCTGCATCATCTCAAAAAACAGAGCGAAAATTTATCAGGACTTTGCCTGCGAAAATATAGATAGAGAAAAAAATATAAATTTGATAAACGGCAAGGTCACGATCTTTGAAAACATCCAAAGCATGGATAATGACATAACAGATGAGCTTTCTAGCGCTGAGATATTTTTGGTAGGCAAGGACATCAAAAAGAGATATTATCCCTTGTAATTTCATGCGTTGTGGATGCTATATTTTTCCTTTTTATACTGCTCTTCATCGCCTTTTACTTAGCAAAACTGAGCCTAAAGCCACTTTATGAAAAGATAGATACGCTAAATCACTTCATAAAAGACTCAACACACGAGATAAACACGCCTCTAAGCGTCATTTCTATGAGCATAGAAACGGCTGATCTTAAAAACCTAAATGAGCGAAATTTAAAGCGTTTTAACAACATCAGCCTTGCTGCAAAGAGCCTAAACAACATCTATGACGCGCTCGTTCATCTAAGTTTTAACCTTGATAGGCCAAGCAAAAAAGAGCTAATAGATCTAAATTTGCTAACCACGCAAAGGCTAAACTACTTCTCGCCATTTTTTGCTAAACGCGGGCTTAAGATAGAGGCCAAACTAAAGCCAAGCCTTATAAAGGCAGACCTTGAGGATATGAGCAAAATTTTAGATAATCTCCTAAGCAACGCCTCAAAATATGCAGCGCCAAATTCAAAGGTTAGCATCATTTTAGAGCCAAATTTCTTTAGCATAAGCAACACTGGGCGTGGCATCAGTAAAGAGCAGCAGATGAAAATTTTGATCGTTACACGAGATTTAACGACGATCAAGGTGGCTTTGGCATAGGGCTAAATTTAGTAAAAGAGTGCTGCAAGAAAAATGGCATCGCCGTAAAATGCCAAAGCGAACTTGATGGCGAGACTACGTTTTTGCTCTCTTGGCAGAGTTAAATTTAAAACCACCCTACTCTAAATAATAAAATTTATTAAAAAAGAGAATTTATATCCAAAATTTATTTTTGATAAATTTTATTAATATTATAATCCTTTTACAAAATCTTAATCAAGGAGAAAAGTATGAAACTACTTGAAAAATACGGGCTTTTCATAAATGGTGAGTGGCGTGACGCAAAAGACGGCGCTACACTTGATGCCAAAAATCCAGCAAACGGCGAGCACCTTGCAAAGATCGCTGACGCTACCGAAGAAGATGTAAATGACGCAGTTCGTGCTGCACGTGAGGCTTTTAATAAATTTAAACACACCACAGTTAGCGAGCGCGCAAAGCTGCTAAACAAGATCGCTGACATCATCGATGAAAATAAAGAGCATTTAGCAAAAGTTGAGAGCATGGATAACGGCAAGCCGATCCGCGAGACGCTAAATGTTGATATTCCTTTTGCAGCCGAGCATTTTAGGTACTTTGCTGGCGTTATCATGGGCGAAGAAGGCAGCGCAAACGTGCTTGATGAGAAGCAACTCTCTATCGTTTTACGCGAGCCAATAGGCGTTGTGGGTCAGATCGTGCCTTGGAATTTTCCATTTTTAATGGCAGCTTGGAAGCTTGCTCCTGTGATCGCAGCAGGCGATGCGAGCGTGTTTAAACCTTCAAGCGAGACAAGCCTAAGCGTGCTTGAGCTATTTAGACTGATAGATAAAATTTTGCCAAAAGGTTTGATAAACATAGTAACTGGTAGAGGTAGCAAGAGTGGCGAGTGGATCAAAACCACCCAGGCCTTGACAAGCTAGCATTTACTGGCTCAACCGAGATCGGCCGTGATATCGCCATAGCTGCGGCTCGTCGTATCATCCCAGCTACACTTGAGCTTGGCGGCAAGAGCGCAAATATCTTCTTAGCGACGCAAATTTAGACAAGGCACTTGACGGTCTTCAGCTTGGAATTTTATTTAACCAAGGTCAAGTTTGCTGCGCAGGGTCTAGAATCTTCGTAGAAGAGAGCTTTTATGACAAATTTATCGAGGCTGCAGTTAAGAAATTTAGCACTATAAAAGTTGGCGATCCGCTTGATCCTAAGACTCAAATGGGCTCTCAGATCAATAAAAAACAAGCCGAGCAAATCTTAGAGTACGTAGAGATCGGCAAAAAAGAAGGTGCAAAGGTAGCAGTCGGTGGCAAAGCCTACACCGCAAATGGTTGCGACAAGGGCGCATTTGTCGAGCCAACGCTGCTAGTTGATGTGACAAACGATATGAGAGTGGCTCAGGAAGAGATCTTTGGACCAGTTGGCGTTGTCATCAAATTTAAAGATGAAGCCGAGCTTATCAAAATGGTAAATGACAGCGAATACGGCCTTGGTGGTGGAATTTTCACGCAAGACATCACAAAAGCACTTCGCGTCGCAAGGTCTATGGAGACTGGCAGGGTCTGGATCAATACTTACAACCAAATCCCAGCAGGAAGTCCATTTGGCGGATATAAAAACTCAGGTATCGGCCGTGAGACGCACAAGATCATCCTTGAGCACTACACTCAGATGAAAAACATCATGATAGATCTAACCGGCAAGGTTAGCGGCTTTTACGCACAATGATTTTAGGGGGTTTTGCCCCTACTGCTTTAAATTTCATAAATAAAATTTCATTCTCAATTTATCAACAATTAACAATCTTTATTTTTAAGTTTAATAGACTAAAATTTGGCGCAAAGGAGAAAATTTTGAGCGAGGCAAATTTACATTATCGGCGACGTTCACGGCTGTTTTAACACGCTTTTAGAGCTAATAAAGCAGTTTCCAAACAAAGAAAAATCTCAAATTTGCTTTGTTGGCGACGTGATAGATCGAGGGCTTTTTAGCTGCGACGTGGTCGAGCTTATCATGCAAAATGACTATAAAATGGTAATGGGAAATCACGAGCGAAGGTTACTTAGCAATAAATTTGAATTTCTAAACAACAAAGTGCCATTTGACAGGAGCTGGTTCTTTGGAAACGGCGGCGAGGCGACATATAGATCATATCTTGGACAAAGCGTGGAGTTTAAGCAAAGGCATGTGGATTTTTTAGAAAGCAGGCCAGTTTATCTGGAATTTAAAGATTATAAAACCCAAAATGGCGAGCATCTAGTCGTTTCTCACTCAGCCGTTGGCAATATGTGGGAGCTAAGAAACGATAAATATGCTAGCGAAGAGTTTAAAAGGCACCTACTCTCAGGCAGAGGCGACGAGATGCAAGTTAGTGGCATCTTTAACGTCTATGGTCACACACCAGTAAGAGAGGTAAAATTTTATAAAAATAGCGCAGATATCGATACAGGCTGTGTTTTTAACGAAGTTGGTTTTGACAAACTTAGTGCGTTAGAGTTTCCATCGATGAAAATTTATACACAAAAAAATATTGAAAATTTTAACAAAAAGGATAAAAATGTCGTCTTCTCAGGATAATCTTACTTTTTTAAGCAGGGTTGATAATTTTTGGAATGAATTTGGCAAAAATTTAGGCACTGTTGAAAAGCATTTAAGAAATAAAAATTTTATGACTGCAAACAAAATAATGGAGCAGTATCTAAAACTATGTCTAATTGATCAAAAATTTAAGATATCTCTTATTGGTGATAAGGTCGATCTTATGCTTAGAACAGAATCCATCAAAGAGAAGCTTTTATGGCTTAGATTTATGAAATCGCGCATGCCAAAAGAACTTGAATCTAAGCTTACTTTAACGATCGGTAATGTACCTGATAGCAATGCCTCTATAGTGGTAAACCGCACTAGGATCAACGCGAAAGATTTCATATCATATACAAAATTTAACGATAAAAGTGTATCCATTTACATTTACAACAATGCCATTAACAGATTTGCAGAAGAAGAAGACGATTATGAAGCAGAGCTTTTATCTTATGCCATTTGCGAAAAAGTCCTTGGCGAGATGATAATGATAAATGTAGTAGAAAGTGTTAGTATCTGCTACGAGCCGTCAGAAGAAGATATGAAAGACGATGATGAAGATTATGAAGAAATAAAAAATGACGATGAAGACGAAGAAGTAGAAGATGATATCTTTGATGAAATACCAAAAGAAAATGCTATTGCGCTCAATGAGCTTGGTGCTATAATAGTTGAAAATTTGGCAAAGAGATATTAAGTGACACTTTTAATAAATTTGAATCCTACAAACAAGAACCTTCTGCCAACGCGTTAAGAAAAGATATCTATGAAGGATGCACACTTTTATATAGTCTTTGTTGTGAATATATCAATAAGCAAAAATACACCTATGAGGATGGCTTAGAATATGGTATAAATTTTTGCTTTTTAGCATTACCTTACAATGGAGATATAAAGCACAGTATTGACCATAGAGACAAGATAGAAAAGAGCTACAAGAGAGCAACTTTTGTGTAGTTATAGGCACTGCAGAGGGCAAAACATATACCTATATAGATCTTTGCTGCTATGATAAAAATGAGCTTGCAAAAGCTGTAGATAAAATTAGAAAAGATCTTGAAATAAATATAGAATTATGCGAATTTAAGCCTTGGACTTTCTTTGGTTTCCTTTTTGGTCTATTTGGAGATAAGTAATGAAATTTAGAGCTATTTGAGAGATAGGCGCAAAATTTTAAGCCCATATAAAAAGATGATCCACGAGATATATATCCAGACAAAGAAGAAAAGCACGGCTGAAAATGAGCCATAGACGCTTAGATAGGTCTTGTTGTAAAGGACATAATAGACAAAGGCTGACTTGCCAAGATACCAAACAAGCGAGGCGGCAAACGAGCTAAAAAACGCGCTTTTAAATTTTATCTCATCATTTACTGAGATGAGATATGTGACGCAAAATATCACCCAGATGATGAGATATGGCACGATGCTTAAGAAATTTATCCAGCTTGTAAATTTCAGTCGAGTTTAGCATCTCTTGCACAAGGCTTGAGAGGTAAAAACTGCCAGCAAGTCCGAGCGGCGCAAGTGTGATGAGCGTCCAGTACGAGCTAAGTGCCGACCAAAAGCCCCTAGCCTTGCTAGCTCTTGTCACTTTTAAGACTACGTATTCATAGTCGCTAAAAAACATAGCTGAAGTAAATATCATCGCCACAAAGCCAACTATGCCTAAATTTCCGCTATTTTGGAGGAAATTTTGCAAGTAGTTTGAGATGATCTCTTGGTTGCTTGGCAAAAGAGCTGAGAAGACAAAGTCTTGAATTTTGGCGTAATAATCCTCAAAGCTAGGCAGTTTAGTAAAGATAGAAAACGATATAAGAAGTATCGGTATGATAGATATAAGATCGTGTGAAAACTAAGGCTTGCTGCGTAGTGAAAGAGCTCTTTGTCCTTAAGAGCAGCTAGCAAATTTAAACCACTCTTTAAATCGCTCTTACTTAAGGACAAACGGCTCATTTATCAGTTGTCTTCTTCAAAAAGTTTTTCGTAGTGAGCATCGTAGTTGTTGATGTGCTCGCTATTTAGCTTCCAAAATACAGTGTCTATGTCGCTAACTCTTGTATAAAATGGTAGTTGATAGTACTCAACCTCGCCAGTTTTAAACTCTTTTAGCACCTTAAAGCTTTGGCAATCAGCAAAAACGCTTCTGCCATCCATCGCGACAAAGATAAGTCCAGCCGCACTTTGAGCACACATCTTTCTAAAGTCATCTCTGCTTGGATTTGGCTTGTATTCGTAGCTTAAGTATGCTCCAACAAGGTCTGGATGGATAAATATCATATTAGGAAATGCGCCCAAAACTTCTTCAGTAAATTTCTTTATTTGGCACGACGATTAGCGAGCGGTTATAAAGGTAGTTTAGCACGACTATATCGCCACTTGCAGGTGCGATGCAGGGAGTGGAAGAGCCTTTTGCTCAAGCAGGTCAAACACCTCAAATCTAACCTTCGCAAAGCCGGCATTTTTAGAGACTACGCTTACTCTTGCGATGATAGAGCTATCAGTGTCAAATTTATGAAGCACGACGCCACTCTGATCCGATCAAAATTTCAGGACTATCAACTATCGTTGCTGTGCCGTCACTCTCGACGCTAATAAGAGGAGTTCTATACTCGTTTAAAGAAAAATCAGCTCCAAAAGCAAAGCCAAAAAACAGCGATAAAATCACGATTATACGTTTCAAAAATATCTCCTAAGTTTAAATTTTTAGAGCGATTATAGCCTAAAATGCTTTATCTTTTGCAAAATTAAAGCAAGTTTTAGTTAAAATCCCCTCCAGCTTTTTAAAAGGATATCGATGCCTCGTATATTTGTGATTTTTGCAATATTATGTATAAATTTATATGCCATAAAACCAACTATCGATGAGCTTAGTTGGCCAAATGGCAGCAGCTTTTTAAATTTCCTTGAAACAAATAAAATTCCACTTTCACTTTACTACAACCTAGCAAGCGAAGATCAAGAGCTAACAGAAGAGATCATCGCTGGCACAAAATATCAAATTTACAAAGACGATAACGGCGAGGTTAAACAAGCTCTTATCCCCGTTAGTGACGAGCTTCAGATACATATTTATAGAGATGACAAGGGTAAATTTCAACTTGAGTTTATCCCGATCTTATACCAAAGCGAAGATAAAGTTTTAGCCCTAAAAGTCGATAAATCAGTCTCTGAAGATATCTTTGACTACACTGGCTCTGGCACGCTAGCACTTGGTTTTAAAGAGGTTTTTAGCGGCAGCGGGATTGATTTTAAAAAGATAAACAAAGGCGATACGATCGCTATCGTTTATAACCAAAAGCTACGCATGGGGCGCTCTTTTGGCACGCCTGAAATTTACGCAGCGATGATAGAGACTAAAAACAAACGCTACGTGATGTATAAATTTGAAGATAAATTTTATGATAAAAACGGCAAGAAAAATGACAAATTTTTGCTCGTCCGCCCTCTTGCAAACGCTAGGATCACATCAAATTTCACCCTAAAAAGATGGCATCCGATCCTTCAAAGATATAGAGCGCACCTTGGGGTTGATTATGGTGCTCCAAAAGGCACACCGATCAAGGCTGCAGGCGATGGCACGGTCAAATTTCGTCGGACAAAAAGAGCGGTTATGGCAGAACCGTCATCATCTCTCACGCTGGCGGCTACGAGACACTTTACGCGCACCTAAACGGCTTTGCAAAGGGCATAAGAAGCGGTCTTAAAGTAAAACAAGGCACGCTAATAGCATATGTTGGCACAAGCGGCATGAGTACTGGCCCTCACCTACACTTTGGCCTCTATCTAGGCGGCAAACCGATCAATCCAGAAAGCGCCATCAAGGTCGTAAAAAATATAGAAGACAAAAAAGAGTCAGCTAAATTTAAAGCAGTCATAAATAGAAATGACGAGCTGATAAGACAAGCTCTAAGCAACGACAAAGAGTATCACAAGGTGGAATTTTTCCCTAACGTAATAGATTTTTAAAGGTAAAACTTGAGCCAAGAACTAGAAGAAGCAAAAGAGCTGATAGATCAGCACTTAGATGAAAATTTAGAAGACGGCGAGCTCTCTGCATACGAGCTTGCCCAGCATCTTAAAACACTTAAAAAGCACGATGAAGAGCTTTTTGCTCAGTACCTTGAAAAGCTAGATCCTGAAATTTTGGGTGATGTGGCGATAGAACTACCTGATCACATGCTAAAAGATGTGATCGATACGCTCCCAGCTGAAAAGATCGTAGAAGCGCTTGAAGAGCTAGAGAGTGACGATGCGACAGACCTACTTCAATACATCGAGGATATCGATGAGGACAAGGCTAGAGAGCTTTTTAACGAGCTAGATAAAGAAAATCAAAACGAAATTTTAAGACTTAGAAGCTACGACGAAGATAGAGCTGGTGCGCACATGCAAACAGAGCTATTTTCAGCTCATCTTGAAGAGAAGCTTGGCAGCGCAGTCGCAAGACTAAGACAAGAGAAGCAAGAAGGCAAACTAGAAAACGTCTCACAGCTTTTCATCATCGATAAAAATAGTGTCTTGCAATACGCTATCCCGCTTGAAGATCTCATTCTATTTGACTTTACAAAGACGCTAAAACAAAATATCGAATCAACCCAGATCGACCACTACAAGCCTCACATGGCAAACGATATGGATCTCATGCAAGATGTCGCTGATATGTTTCAAGAGTACGATCTAAACGTTATCGCAGTTACAAGTAGCACTGGAATTTTGCTAGGTCGTATCACGTATGATGATATCCACGACTACATCCAAGAGAGCGCTACAGAGCAAATTTATAACCTAGCTGGCGTTGATGACGAGTCAGAAGAGGACGATACGCTATTTAAAGCTGGTCGTGGCCGTGCGGTTTGGCTTGGCATAAATTTACCTAACAGCCCTTTTTAGCTCATCTATCATCGGACTTTTTGACGAGACGATCGCAGCTTACGTCGCACTTGCCGTGCTTATGCCAATAGTTGCTTCAATGGGCGGTAACACTGGCACACAAGCACTTGCTGTTACGGTTCGCCGTCTGGCACTTGGCGAGATAGAATTTAAAGATGCAAAGAGCGTTTTAAAGCGTGAGGTGACGATATCGCTTGTAAATGGCCTCATCTTTGGCACTATCATGGGCGTCATCGCCGCTGTTTGGTTTGACAAAGGCATGCTTGGAGTAGTCATTGGCCTTAGTATGGTTACAAATTTCATTCTTTGCTGGCTTTTTTGGCACGATCATACCTTTGACGCTAAGGCGCTTTAACATCGATCCTGCCGTTGGCTCGGCGGTCATTCTTACTACATTTACCGATGCGATAGGATTTTTTAGCTTTTTAGGACTTGCAAAATGGATACTACTATAACAAATTTGAAATTTTACCTCTTGGTGAGTCAAAATACCTAAAACCATTTAAGATGAAATTTAAACAAAATGGCCTGCAAAGGGACTGGGACTGCGTCAAGGTGATGAATAGCGTTAGTATATTTTTATATCACGAGCAAAAAGATGCATTTTTGTTTGTCAAGCAGTTTCGCCCAGCTGTTTGGTACTCGCAAGAAAAAGAAGGCATCAAAACAAGCGAGCAAGGCTTTACTTATGAGCTTTGCGCAGGGCTTATGGATAAGGGGCTAAGCGAGGAGCAGACCGCTAGAGAAGAGGCAGTCGAAGAGGTAGGATACGAGCTAAAAGAGATGGAGCGCATCACGATGACGTATGGCGCTTTTGGCTTTGGTGGCAACATGCAAACGATGTTTTACGCAAAGATCGATGAGAGTATGAAGGTAAATGCAGGTGGCGGCGTCGATGGCGAAGATATCGAGCTAGTTTTTATAAAACGAGAAGATATGATGAAATTTGCCTTTGACGAGAGCAAGGTCAAGGGCTTTGGGCTCATCTTTGCCTACTTGTGGTGGGAGAAATTTAAAGGTTAAAAAGAGACCTTTTTGATAAGCGCAAAGACAACAACCGCCACAACAAAAATGCCAACTAATATAATGTAATCCGACATAAAAAACCTTTACGTTTAAAATTTGCACTATTGTAACTAAAATTTTAACAAAATAAGAACTTTATAACCGCACATATCATAAAATAATCAAAAATTATAAGGAGAAAATGATGAGCGAAAACGAAACTCTTTTTATCAACCGCGAATTAAGCTGGCTACGCTTCAACTCAAGGGTGCTCGCTCAGTGTGAAAAGGATATACCTTTACTTGAAAAGCTAAAATTTTATAGCCATTTATATGACAAATCTTGATGAATTTTATATGATAAGGGTGGCTGGTCTAAAGCAGCTTTTTGCAGCTGGAGTGACGACAAGTAGCAGTGACGGCATGAGTCCGCTTGATCAGCTAAGAGAGATCAGAAAGTACCTGCAAGATGAGCAAAATTTGGTCGAAGCTCACTACAAAAGCACCGTAGACGCGCTTAGCAAAGAGGGTCTTTTCATTAAAAACTACGACGAGCTTGATGATAGCTTAAAGCAAAAATGCGACGAATATTTTTTCTCAAACATCCTGCCAGTTATCGTGCCTATCGCCGTTGATGCGACACATCCATTCCCACACCTAAACAACCTTAGCTTTTCGCTCGCCGTTAAGCTAGCTGATATCGAGCATCCTGAAATTTTAAAATACGGCATGATAAGAATTTCAAGAGTATTGCCAAGATTTACTCAGCCAAGTAGCAACGTTTTTGTGCCAATAGAAACGATCGTGCACCGCCACGCAGAAGAAATTTTCCCAGGGTATAAGCTCATTAGCTCGGCTGCTTTTAGAGTGACAAGAAACGCTGATATCGTCATCGAAGAAGAAGAGGCGGATGATTTTATGATGATACTTGAGCAAGGGCTAAAGCTTCGTAGAAAAGGGGCTTTTGTGCGTATGCAGATAGATAAAGACGCAGACGCTGATATCTTAGAGTTTTTAAATTTTCACATGAAAATTTTTCACAAAGATATTTACTTTTCAAGCATCCCGCTCACACTTAGCTCGCTTTGGGAGATAGCTGGGAGCAAGACTTCAGCCACCTAGCAAACCCGCCCTACGCCCCAAAAACACTGCCTCCATTTGGCAACGGCATCTCAGTTTTTGACGCCATAGATAAAGAGGATGTGCTGCTAGTTCATCCATTTGAGAGCTTTGATCCAGTCGTTAGCTTTATAAGAGAAGCGAGCAAAGATCCAAAGGTGATCTCGATACGCATGACGCTTTACAGGGTCGATAAAAACTCACCGATCATTCAAAGCCTGATAGACGCTGCAAGCGACGGAAAGCAAGTAACCGTGATGGTCGAGCTAAAAGCGAGGTTTGATGAAGAAAATAACCTTCACTGGGCAAAGGCGCTTGAAGATGCTGGCGCACACGTGATATATGGTATCACAGGCTTTAAGGTGCATGCAAAAGTTAGCCAAGTGATCCGCCAGATCGGCGATAAACTCAAATTTTACATGCACTTTGGCACTGGCAACTACAACGGCAGTTCAGCTAAAATTTACACAGACGTGAGCCTATTTACGAGCAAAGAGGAATTTAGCCAAGATACAACCTCGTTTTTTCACATCCTATCAGGATATAACAAAAATCGCCGTCTAAACGCCCTTAGCATGTCGCCCTTTCAGATAAAAGAGCGCATCATCGAAAAGATAAGAGTGGAGGCTAGCAAAGGCAGTGAGGGCAGGATCATCGCCAAGATGAACGCGCTAATAGACGAAGACGTGATAAACGAGCTTAGCCGCGCTTCAAACGCAGGCGTGAAGATCGACTTAATCGTTCGCGGTGTGTGCGGACTAAGACCAGGCGTAAAAGGCAAAAGCGAAAACATCAGAGTTCGCTCGATCATCGGCAAATACTTAGAGCACGCTCGAATTTTATATTTTAAACACGCTAATCCAAAAATTTACATCTCAAGCGCTGACTGGATGCCACGAAATTTAGAGCGCCGCTTGGAGCTTATGACGCCTATTTTTGAGCCAAGACTGCAAGAGAGACTACTTGAAATTTTAGAGCTTCAGCTAAGCGATAACGACCTAGCATTTGAGCTACAAAATAACGGCGAATACACAAAAGTAGCTAGACGCGAGGGCGAAAAAGTGATATCTTGCCACGAAATTTTAGAAAACTATATCTCTAAAATTTACAAATCCGTCAAAAAAGACACCGACAAAGCAAAAGCAGATATGCTTGCAAGCAAGCTTTTAAAAGAGAGCTAAAAGATAAATGGCTTTTAAATTTAAGTTTAAAAGCCATTTTTACTATAAATCCTAAATCTTAAACCAAAAGACTAAATTTAATTTTCTAGCTAAATTTGACTCTAAATTTCAGTCTGCACTTTTAGCAAAAGTAAATTTTCACATTGGCACAAACTCTAAATTTAACTACAAAAGCAAAAACCGCCTAGAAAACTGCGTCATCAGTAACGACGGCTTAGCTATTTATACATACGAAACTGGCTTTCACGAGAAATTTATCACAATGGCAATGCTGTTTTTAGGGATTTTGTAAAGATCAGCGCTTGCAAGGCGATTGAATACGCCGTTTTTGAAAGCATGATGATCGCAAACCGCGAAAAGATAGGCGATCTCGTTTAAATATGTCATAGCTAAATCAAATTTCAAATTCCCAGCCAAGTGGCTTAAAATTTAAACCTGCCCTACTCCAAAGCTTTTAAAACTGGCTCTGGTTTTAGCTTTACGCTTGGGGCATTTTTGCTAAAGCTTATGAGATCCTCTGTCGTTTGGATGCTAAAAGGTAGGCGAGTTAAGCAGACTTTAAAGATTTCAGCCGCTGCTACCGCGTCATTTAGGGCTCTGTGGTGAGTGTTGTTTATGCCAAGGAGTTCTTTAGTGAGCCAAGGCCGTATTTTTGCGAGGCGATGGTGCGGCGGCTAAGATCGATGGTACAAAGTTTTCTGTTTAGCAGTATGCCAAGGCCGATCTCATTTAGACTATGCGAGATAAATCCGTAGTCAAAATTTACGTTGTGTGCGATAAAGACGCTAGTTCCAAGAAAAATTTTAAACCGCTCCAGCACGTTTAGCAAATTTGGCGCACCGACTAGATCGCTTGCTCTTATGCCAGTTAACTCTGTGATATTTTCAGGCACCACACTAGCTGCCACGAAGCTTTCAAAGCGCCCTATTTCGGTGCCATTTTTCATTTTTATAGCGCCTATTTCGATGATCTGGCCATTTGTCGTGCCACCAGTCGTTTCGATATCCACGACGCAAAATTCTTGCTCGCTAATATCTCTAAATCTCGTGCCAAGCTCTATCTCGTTGCTTTCATTTCTAGTGATGTCAAGCCCGAGAGTTCGCCACATATCAAGGTCGCGCACGTCAATGAGTGATGAAATTTCCTCGATATCGCTAAATTTCAAGATAAACTCGTGATAGCCTAAATTTTGCCTAGCTAAAATTTCAATGCTATTTTCTAAACGCTGTTTTTTTGGTTTCAAAACTCAAGCTTTATGGCGCGAATGGCTTGTTCGTAAGAATTTGATGAAAAGATATAGCTGCCAGCCACCAAGACATCAGCTCCAGCCTCTTCAAGATCAGGCGCATTTAGTCCGTTTACGCCGCCATCTACTTCGATGAGGCACTTGGCGTTTTTGCGCTCTATTAGCTCCCTTAGCGCCCTTGTTTTCTCAAGCACGACTGGCATAAATTTCTGACCGCCAAAGCCGGGATTTACGCTCATTAATAGCACCATATCGACTTCATAGATGATATGTTCGATCGCACTAACTGGCGTGTGTGGATTTAGCACGATGCCAGGACTTACGCCGTTTTTTCTGATGTGATCGATAAGCCTCATCGGATGCTTCTCTTCTTCTATGTGAAAGGTTAGAAATTTTGGCTTTAGCGGCAAGAAAAGGTCAGCAAAAAATGAGTTATTTTCAACCATTAAATGAATATCAAGTGGCTTTGTAGCGGCCTTTGCAACGGCACTTACCACGACTGGCCCGATGGTTAAATTTGGCACAAAATGCCCATCCATAACATCAACATGCACCAGATCGCACCCAGCCTCGCAAATGGCTCTTATCTCAGCTGCTAAATTTCCGAAATCAGCCGACAAAATACTAGGTGCAACGTACATTTCAAATCCTTATTTACTTATAAAAATCACGCCAGTTTGGCTCTCTTTTGCATTTAATGTGGCAAAAATTCCACTGCTTGCTCTGTCAAAAAACATCTCATTTTCGAAAAATTTAAAGTTGCTAAGTTTTACCTTTAAATTTCTCTCGATGAAAATATCTAAAATTTTGCTTGCAATGATACTAAAATTTGAGAAAATCCGCTTAAACAGCCACACTCCAGATCGCCATTATCTGAAAAAATAGAGCAAATTTTACCAAGCTTGTCCTTTTTAACACCAAGCAAAATTCTCATCTGTACGTCGCCATAAAAGAGCACGCAAGCCCGCAAATAGTCATTTTCGCTCTCTACATTAAAGTTGCTGATCTTTGCATCAAGGCATAAAATTTCACTCTCTATCAAAGGCGAGAGCACGTCTGTGACACTTGAGATCACAAGCGGCAAAAACTCAACCAAGTTTTTATTCATCTTTGTGGGCTCTATATCGATAAGGCGCTTTTTAAAATAAAGCGTCGAGTCATCTTTGAAAAAGTCATCCATCTTTTTATATAAAAGTATCTTTGCCGCTTTTAAATTTGACGCAAGTGTCTCTGAGATGTTGCCCTCATTTAAGCCACAAATCGCCACTATAGCGCCACTTTTTTGGCTCAGCTCAGATAGCTTTATCAAAAAACTAGCACCTATGGTATTTAAAGCACCAACCGAATCAGACCAAAAAACAAAGAATTTAAAGCCTACCTTTTGCAACCTTTCGTGAAATTTATAGTCAAAATTCTGCACAAAAGAGCTATCTATGAGCCCAGCTGTCTTGTAAATGACAACGTCGCCTCTTACAAAGGTGCTAAACTCTTTTTTGCCTAAAACGATGTGATTTAGGGTGCTGATGGTGTATTTGTAAGCTTGTTTGGCAGCGTTAAATTCTTCTACGCTTTTTACAAATTTACACTTGTAACACTTTTGCTCCAAAAGCGAGTTTATGTAGTCTTTATACTGCTCGTTTTTATTATAAATCACGATGGCTTCGCTGCTATCTGCTAAAGTATCATTTAAAAATAGCGTCGCAACTTTTTCATTTTCAAAGAGTGAAAATCTCAAAATATTTTTTGAAGTCTTTGCGACAAGCTCGTAAAAAGTATCGTCATAGTCGCAGACTGCAAACTCAGCGCCTATCTGCTTAGCGATGCTTGATAGATGCTCGCACGTGCTATTTAGCCAAAGTGGGCTAAAAAATGTGACATTTTTTAATGAAAGCAAAATGGCACTTATCTGCCTTGCGCAAATTTGCTCTATATCGGCCTTTTTGATGCTTGAAGGGGTGATATTAACCTCTAAAAATCCAAATGGCCTAACTATGGCTAAAGAGCCCTCAAAAGTTACTTTCATTTTCTAAGAGCCTTTTTTAAATTTATAACCATATCAGCCGAAGCATGGACGCTAACATCAGTGATCCTATCTATGCCAAAGTCAAAAAATTTAGCAGTGCTTGCCTCATAAGAGCAAAATTTTAAAGTATTTTAAAACCAAAACCTCTTCTCTAGTGAGCCTATCGCTCTCCCATCCCGCAAGCTTTAAAAGTACTCCAAATAGCGAAATATCAAACCTTCGCTGCAAGATCCTATCAAAGCTCATATCAGAAAAGCCAACGATATGTTTAAGCGAGTGTGGATACTTCAAAAAGATCAGCTCGCAAAATATAAGCAAAATTAGCGCGTAGGCAGCTAGAAACAAAATTTTTTTGATTTTTTAGCCCAAGATAGTTTAGAAGTTTGCTCCAGTCAGATAGAAATTTGGCATTAAACTCCATCATCGAGTGTAAATTTACGCCAAAATTTTTATATCTTTTTGGAGATTTGATAAAAACAAAATAAGAGCAAATTATCATTTTTAGGTTGTCTATGCCTAGCGGATAAGCCATCGCAAAGATATCTCTAGTATGGTTTTGAGCACCAAAATCGCCTAAATTTACCTATCGTAGCAAAGTACGCTTTAAAAGTCTCACTCCCCCTAAAAAGCTCCATAGCAGCAGTGATGTCGCCCTCATCCAAGTGCTTTTGGCACTCATAAAAAGCATCGGGCATTTTATAGATAAAATTTGAAATTTCATCTATTTGATTTTTAGTTAGCATTTTTGTTTTACCGATTTTTTATTTTGGGGCTATTTTAGCCTTAATTAAATAAAAAATCAACAAAACTTATAAATATAAATCTCCATTTTAAGCAATACTTTGGTTTTGTTTAGATAAAATCAGCAGAAATTTTTGTTTATAAGGAAAAAAAATGTCAAAAAGATGTGCGATAACTGGCAAAGGACCAATGGTAGGCAACAACGTGAGCCACGCCAACAATAAAACTAAAAGAAGATTTTACCAAATCTTAGAACTATCCGTGTTACTCTAGAAGATGGCACAACAAGAAGAATAAAAGTTGCTGCTTCTACTCTAAGAACTATGAAAAAGCAGTCAAACTAAGAGATAAAATGAAGAGGAATTTATGTCTTTTCTCTCAAGACTTTTAAAATTCCTCAACTGGTCAAACTCCGCAAAACCAGAAATAAGCCTAGATACTGAGCTTTACGAACAACTAAAACCTTTTAGATTTCCACTAATTTCAGTCGTACTACTGTTACTTTTTGGAACACTTGGTTATATCTTTATAGATAACTTCTCTCTCATAGATGCCTTTTACCAAGCAGGCATGACCTTCACGACGGTCGGTTTTACCGAAGTTGCGCCCATAACTCCAAAGGGGCGAATTTTTACTATAACATTTATACTTGTTGGCTTCATCATTTTCACGCTATCAATCGGTATCGTTGTAGAAGTTCTAAAAAGAGGCACATTAATTAGCATTTTAAAGGAAAGGCGTATGCTTTACAAGATCGCAAGACTAAAAAATCACTTCGTTATTTGTTATCACAACCTCTACACGATCGAGCTTAGCGCTCAGTTTCGTGAAAATCACATACCATTTGTGGTGGTTGATGACAGAGAAGATATCGCAGAATTAGCTCAAATTTACAAGTATCCATACTTCATAAAAGCTCAGCCTCACACTCAAATCGCCTTTTTAAAAACGCATCTATCAAGCGCAAAAGGACTAATCACTCTTAGCCCAAATATCGCTGATAATATCGCACTTATCGCATCTGTTAGACTTTATGAAAAAGAGATAGGCCGCAAAAAACCTTACCATATCATCACAAACTCCGATAGCGAAGATGACACACAAAGGCTTAAAAAACTTGGTGCTGACAACGTAGTCAGCCCATCTCGCCTAGTCGCACAGCGTCTAAGTGCCATGAGCGTAAGACCTGATATGGAAAATTTACTCGAGCAATTTTTATACACAAAAAGTTCGCCTATCGATATAGAAGAAATTCTTGTGCCTGACTACTCTTGGATAAGGTTTAAAAGGCTAAAAGAGACGCACCTAAGAAATATCACAAATGCTGACGTGGTAGGCATTAGAGACATAAATAACAAATTTATCCCGATGCCAAATGGTGACACTCTAATCGGCACAGGCACAAAGCTTTTAGTCATCGGCACAGTTGATGGTATACGGCTAACCAAACGCCTAGTAAAGAGCAAACACAAGCCAGAAGAGCTAAAATACGTTTAGTTTTTTGCATTTTGTGATAAATTTGGCTTAACCGCTATATACCAGAAGCTTTTATATATCTAAATTTAGATAGCCAAACATTTACAAAGCCTTGTTAGAATTTATAAATTTTTTACAGGAGCTACGTATGTTACACGAATACACTGATCTCATAAATGAGTTGAAAAAAGTAGATGTTCATTTTGCCGCACTTTGCAAAAAGCATGACGAGCTAAATGAAAAAATAGACAGCAAAGCTGCACAAGCCTCTGAGCTTGATGCCTTGAAAAAAGAAAAATTAAAACTAAAAGACGAAATTTACGCCCAAATTTTAAAATACAAAGAGCAAAAATAAGTAAAATCAAACTAATAGTGGAGCCAAATTTCGCTTAGCTTGCATTATTTTGAGCTTTTACTAGACTACAAATTTAAAAAGCCCAAATTTCTTTGGGCTTACAAATTTTATATAGCTTTTATCATAACTTTTGTTAGAAGTTCTGAAAATTTAGCTGGATTTTCTAGGCTCATGCCCTCATTTAGCCTTGCCATATCAAGAAGCAAAGGCGCTATGTCATAAATCATCGCCTCATTTTTCTCAAGTTTTGCAAAAATTTCATGATCAGCATTTATCTCCAAGATCGGCTTAACTTTTGGAGCATTTGCGCCTTGTCCCATCTGTTTTAGCATCTCTTGCATAGCGTAATCAGGGTCGTTTTTGTCATATATTAGCACCGCAGCCGAGCTTGAGAGCCTTGAGCTTAGCCTAACATCTTTTACCTCGTCTTTTAATATCTCTTTCATCTTAACAAGTGTGTTTGCAACCTTGCTCTCATCGACCTTCTCATCACTTTTGATCTCGTCGTTTATATCAGCATGTGAGACTGATTTTAGAGGTGTTTTGTCAAATTCATTGACCATTGGCATGACGATCGTGTCGATCTCTTCATCCATTATTAACACTTCGATGTCGTTTTTCTTAAAGCTCTCAAGAAGCGGCGAATTTCTTAGCATATTTTCGTTATTACCGCTGATGTAGTAGATCGACTTTTGATCCTCTTTCATCGCCTCTTTGTACTCTTTTAAGCTAATAAGTCCGTCTCTTTTTGAGCTTTTAAATAGGCAAAGATCCAAAATTTGCTCTTTTTCAGCGTTAAAACCGTAAAGTCCCTCTTTTAAAACCTTGCCAAATAGTTTGTAAAATTTTATGTATTTTTCGCGGTCATTATCTTTTACTTTTGCAAGTTCGCTTAAAATTTTCTTCACGCTCTGCTCTTTTACCGTTCGCATGATCGCATTTTCTTGTAAAATTTCGCGGCTAACGTTTAGCGGCAGATCCTCAACATCGATCACACCTTTGATAAATCTAAGATACGGCGGCAAAAGCTCTTTTGCATCGTCAGTTATAAAAACCCTCTTCACATAGAGCTTCACGCCACTTTGATAATCAACCCTAAAGAGGTCAAACGGCTCGGTGCTTGGCACATAAAATAGTGTCGAGTACTCGATCTTGCCCTCAGCTTTTGTGTGGATATAAAGGAGCGGATCGCTGCTGTCGTGTGAAATTTGCTTATAAAAGTCGTTGTAGTCTTGCTCTTTTAAGCTGGCTTTATTTAGCCTCCAAAGCGCGTTTGCCTTGTTGATCTGCTCGTTTTTAGTCTCATAAGTGCCCTCTTTTTCGCCTTCTTTTGGTGCGACATAGCTCTCTTTATCCATAAAAATAGGGTAAGGGATGTGGTTTGAGTATTTTTTGACTATCTCTTCGATACGCCAAGAATTTGCAAATTCATCGTCATTTAAATGGAGGATTATATCCGTACCAAAGCCATCTTTTTTAGCATCTTCGATCTCGTAGCTTTTTGCATCAGATGTCCATTTATAGGCCTTCTCGCTTAGTGCTCGTTTGCTTATGACTTCGATCTTGTTTGCCACCATAAACGCTGAGTAAAAGCCCACGCCAAACTGGCCAATCAACGAGCTATCTTTTTTGGCATCGCCGCTTAAGCTTTGCATAAAACCCTTTGTGCCACTTCTTGCTATCGTGCCTAAATTCGCGATGAGCTCGTCTTTATCCATGCCGATACCGTTGTCGCTGATGGTTAAAGTCTTAGCTTTTTCATCTACTTTGATGTCGATCCTTGGAGTATAGCTTAAGCTTTTATACTTTTCATCAGTCAAGCATAGGTAGTTTAGCTTGTCAAGTGCGTCATTTGAGTTTGATATGAGCTCTCTTAAAAATATCTCTTTGTTTGAGTAAAGAGAGTGGATCATCAAATTTAAAAGGTCATTGACCTCGGTTTGAAATTCAAATTTATCTGCCATTTTCTTTTCCTTGTTTTAAAACTTTTGGCAGATTATAGCACAAAGTGATAAAAATATACTTAACCTTGATAGCACTACTATCAAGGTATTTAACAATTTTTTATGCATATATGGTAATTTATAAATAAAATAAAAATATATGTTTAATTTTTATTATTTAAAATGCTAATTTGTATAGTATTTATTTAAAATAATGCAAATTTAACTATAAAACTTTTAGAAAAAGTTGTTAGCCCACCTTGCAAGCTAGGAGCAAATACCGATATAAATGGATAACAAAGATCAAAAACCAATAAATTTAAATCATTTGGCTTGAAATTTCAAACATTTTATCTATCTTATAATGCTACATGAGGTGACAAATTTCAAGTTTGAAAACTAAAAAATGGCTCTATGATGTTTGGCTTTAAAGGCATTTAAATAAAAACCGCTTTTAAAAATTTAATTCACCAATAATCGCTATGCAAGCAATCTTTAACGCGCCATGCTCTGCAAATTTTCACCGCTCTGGCTTAAAATAAGACATAACTCACAAAATATGACATAAACGCTGTGTCTTTCATCAAATTTAGCAACAGTAACAAACTAAAAACTAGTCAAAAAAGACACATACAAAAGCAAACATCAAAATAGCAGCTAGAAAGCATCAAATTTAAAGAGGTAGCAGTAGTGGATAAAATAAAAATTTGCCACCTCTTGCAAGGCGGGCTTAGAGCCAAAAGGAGTAAATTTTATAAGCGAGATAAAAAGCTTTGATAAAGAAATTTACGCACTTGGCGGACTAGACAACCAAAACTACAAAGAGGTCATAAAAGCTGGTGCAAGTGGCGTTTGCTTTATGAGCCTAGCGATGAGCGGCGATCTGGAGCCTATAAAAAAGATAGCAGAGAGTAAAAACAGCAAATTTAGCTCTTTTTACATAAAATTTTACATATTATTTTATGTAAATTTGGCAAATTTAAGTTAAATTTAACTACCGCTTTTATCTTTTAAATTTATCTTATTAAATTTATAAAAGATTGTTTTTGTGGCTCTAGCTTATTTCATCATCTGTTTTTTTGTATAAATTTAATGTTTTACTAAATTTAAAAATTTGCATTTTTCTCTACTTAAATTTAACAAAAAACGCCGCCATCTTTTGTTAAATTTCACATTACTAAAGCGTAAAATAGCAAATTAAGATACATATTTTTAGCAAAATTTGTTTTTTGTGTGGCGGTCTATTTTGCTAAAAACTGGCATAAATTTTGCTAACAAAACATATCTGATATAGCTCAGTGCGTCATCCAGTTCATCGTCAGTTATTGCAGTGTTATATTAAAATTTTATTGATTGCAGTCAAATTTGAATATATAAATTTAAAAAAACCTAAATTTCAGCCACCCACAAGGGTAGCTAGCTTAAATTTAGGCCTAAAAGATTATGAAATTTTCTTTTGTTTTGGGCGGAAAACTTTCATCACGTTTTCATCAGTCTCGATAAACGCACCCTCTATAAGATCGATGCAGTATGGTACCGCTGGAAATACCGGCTCTAAGCACTCTTTTATAGCCTTTGGCTGACCTGGTAAATTTACTGATTAGCGCGTGGCCTCTGATGCCTGCTGTTTGGCGTGATAGGATCGCTGTTGGGACGTATTGCAAGCTTGCAGCTCTCATTAGCTCGCCAAAGCCTGGCATCATCTTCTCACAAACTGCCTCAGTAGCCTCTGGAGTGACGTCTCTTACAGCTGGTCCTGTGCCTCCAGTCGTTAGCACAAGGTCACATCCTAGCACGTCTATCATGTGCACGAGCCTCTCTTTATGAGATCAAGCTCATCTGGGATCACCTCGTAAAAGTACTCACGCTCGCTCACGATCCAACTATCAAGCACCTCTTTGATCGCTGGGCCTGATTTGTCCTCATATGTTCCCTCGCTTGCGCGATCAGACATAGTTAGAATTCCTATTTTTGCTTTCATTTTTTTCTCCTTTATTAGTAGTTTTCATTTAAAATTTTAGCAAGCGTCTCTTTATCTACGCTCTCATACGCCAGCAGATATGAGCTTATCCTTGCGATTTGCTCGTTTGTGCCCTTTAAAAGGAGATTATCTCCTCTTTTGCCTGTTTTAAAATTTCTTCCACGTCGTTTGGATTTGGCACGAAGAATTTCCATGCCATACTCATAAACCATCTTTGAGGCGATCTCTTTTGCTAAATTTTAAGTCGTTACTCGAGTTTGAAAAGATGTCGTTCTCATCTATCTCAAGCTTGCACATGCCAGAGATGAGCACCTTTATGCGTGAGAGCATCTGCGACTTTGACTCGATCTCTTGCTCAGTCGCCATAAAGCGGTCTTCTATGAGCGAAATTTTTTCAAATTTCACATCAAACCAGTAGGCACTTAGCGCCTTTGCGCCTTGATAGATAGCTTGAATTTTCTTCTCGCTCTCGCTGTAGCTTAGCACCTTTTTCTTGCCGAGCAAGACCTTGTTTAAAACAGCCTCAAAGTCTCTCATCCTAAGCACGCTTTCGCCGTTTCTTAGGGCGTTTATCGCAGCTTCATTTACAAGCGTGCTAAGTGCCGCACCAGAAAAGCCAACACTCATCCTAGCGATATCCTCAGCTGGCACTTCGCAGTTTTTATCTCTTAGATATGTGTTTAGGATCGCCACTCTGTCGTTATAATCAGGCATTGATAAAAATATACGCCTATCAAAGCGCCCTGATCTAAGTAGCGCCTCGTCGATCATCTCGATCCTATTTGTTGCAGCTATGACGATGACGCCAGAATTGTCCTCAAAGCCGTCCATCTCGGTTAGCAGCTGATTTAGTGTGGCTTCTCGCTCATCGTTTCTAGTGCCACCCCTGCTCTTGCCAACAGCGTCTATCTCGTCGATAAAGATGATTGAAGGTGCGTAAGATTTGGCTCTGCTAAATAGCTCTCTAACTCTTTTTGCGCCCATTCCGACATAAATTTGCACAAAGCTTGCACCATTTTGGTAAAAAAACGGCACATTGGCTTCACCTGCAACTGCCTTTGCCACAAGCGTCTTACCGACGCCTGGAGGGCCTATCATTAGCACGCCTTTTGGCATTTTGATACCAAAATTTCTATATTTTTGCGGATTTTTAAGAAAATCAACTATCTCACTAAGCTCGCTTTTGACCTCGCTAATGCCTGCCACATCGCTAAATCTCACGTTTGAGATAACTGGCATCGCATTTTGGTTTAGCACGCTTTCTATCTCAAAAGCGCCATCTTTTTTGTTTAAAAGGCTCTCCTCTTTTTCTTAATAGCCCTAAAAATATAGGAGTACCAAAGCACAAGACAAACAAAGATGATGCTTCCCCAAACCATGCCAGGCGTGATATACTGCACGCTTTGCTCGACTGGGACCTTTTTGATGAGCTCTTTTATGTCTATGCCCTCTTTTATGATGGCAAAGCGATTATTTTGCGCATAGAGGATGACCTCATCTTCGTCGATGACCGCTTTATCGATGAAATTTCCATCCATTAGTTGCATATATTGCGAGTATGTGATGTTTCGTGGCTCTTTGCTCACAGCAAAAAGTAGCGCTATTATCAGAGCCATAGCGGCTATTATAAGGATATTTTTCTTGTTAAATTTCAAATTTTTGCATAATTGGCATCTGGCTTAATTTCATATTCGCTTACCTCCAACCACTCTTTTGTTATGTCATTTTGACTAGAAATTTTAGCTTTGTTATAAAACTGATCAAAGCCCTCGTAAAAGTCACCGTTTTTTTGCTCGACTAAAATTTTTAAAGCTCCGTTATGATTTTTTCTAAAATTTTCATTGTTTTTAAAAGCAATGCCTTGTAAAACTTTTAGCCTTGCCTTTGCCACGTCGCCACTAACGTCGCTCTTTAGCGTCGCTGAGTGCGTATCGCGCCTAGGCGAATAGACAAAAGCGTGCAGGTGCGTGATAGGAAATTTCTTGAAATTTTCCACCGCCTCTGCCCAAATTTCTTCACTCTCGCCTGGATGACCCACGATATAGTCAGTCCCCAAAGCAAAGCCAAGGGAGCTTAGCTCATTAAAAAGCTCTAGGTCGCTAAATGCGTTATTTCGCCTACGCATGATCTTTAGCATCGCCTCGCTCGTATGCTGAAGTGCGATGTGAAGATGGCGCTCCAGCCACTCCTCTTTAAAATTTCTCTAAAGCTCTCATCTATCTGGCTTGGTTCGATACTGCCAAGTCTTATGCGTCTGATGCCTGAAATTTTGCCTAAATTTGCTAGCAATTTGCCAAGAGAGCTATTTGTATCCTTGCCGTAACTGCCTATGTTTGTGCCAGTTAAGACGAGCTCATTATAGCCATTTTGAGCTAAAATTCTAGCTTCTTTTAGTATCATCGCCTCATCCATGCTCCTAGCTCTGCCGCGCACTGATGGGATGATGCAGTAGCTGCAGTTAAAGTTGCAGCCTTCTTGAATTTTTATAAAAGCCTTTGTGTGATTTTCGTAGTTTGTGACGATGTTTTTATCGACTAAGTTTAAATTTCCAAGCTCAAAAAATGGCTTCTCTTGCTTTAAAAGCTCGTTTAGATCGCTCTTTTTACTAGCTCCTAGCACACCAAAGACGCCACTACTAAAAAGCTCTTTGCCCTTGCTAACTGCGCCACATCCTGTTAGTATAACCTTTGCGCCACGTCTTTTTACGCCGTTTATATAGTTTCTAACGCCGCTATCAGCCGAATTTGTCACGGTGCATGAGTTTATCACGACGATATCAGCGACCTCTTCGTCGTTTGTGATCTCGTAGTCTTTGATGTAGCTCTTTAAAAGCTCGGTGTCATAGATGTTTGTGCGGCATCCAAATGTCTTAAAAAATATCTTTTGCATTAGATATTTTCGCCCTCTTGCTCAGCGTGAGCTACGTGATCGCTTGGCGTTTCTTTTTTACCTATAAACATAGTTTGTGTTGGGTAAGCTATCTTTATATCATCGTGAGCCAAAAATGCCTCTATGATCTCAGCGCTTATCGTGCTTCTAAGAGCGAGCGTGGCGTATGAGTTTGACATAAACCAGCATGAGATATTTATACCGTAAGGCTCAAAAAATGTATAAATTCTTGGCTCTACGTTTGGATTTTTGATGCTGTACTGGCTCCTTAGCTTGTTCATCTGACGTTTTGCGATGTCAGTGTAGCCTTTTGAATATTTTTTTACTATATTTTTTGCTAGATAGGCGGCCTTTTTGTGATTGCTATCAAAGCTTATCACGACATCTATGCCGTCCCAAACGGTCTTCATGCCGTAGTGCGAGTAGTTTGCGATGAGATCTGTAAAGATGTAGTTATTTGGCACAAAGATGATCCTACCTGCACGGCGGTTTGTCTTATAGGTCGAGTAGCTTACGTCTTCAAAAACGGTTAGGCGAAGCAGTGAAATATCTATAACATCGCCCACAAATTCGCTTCCGTCGTGATAGACCCTGACGCGGTCACCCACATGGATCGTGCCACCAAACATGATAACCATCCAGCCAAGCATACTCATAAACATATCTTTCATCGCGATGGCGATACCAGCTGAGGCAAAACCTAGCACGGTTACTAGATATGTGACGTTTTCGATGTATGAAAAGAGCAAGATTATGATGATAACGGTGATGTTTAGCACGTTTAAGAATTTATTGACCGTGTAAAATCTCTCGTTATCCGTAATCGTTCTTTTAACGATAAATTTAGCGATAAATGTTAGTCCGATCGTTAAAAGGATGACGATGGCTGTGTAGCCCATGCTTAAAAACTGAGCCTTGATGTCAGAGGTCGTCATATTTACCGCTTCATCTGCCCTTTTTTCATAGACGCTATAAGTGGTATCAGCGATCTGTTTTGCCGCTTTGAAGTCGCCTATCTCTTGCTTTGCAAGGTTTAGACTTGCTCTATTTTGCTCGCTGTCATCTATCAAATTTAGCCTATTTAGCAAATTCTCTTTTGCCTCAAGCTTCTCAAGCAAGGTGTCAAGCTCCTTGATGTGCCTTTGGTACTCGATCTTGTCGCTTCTTATCTTTTTGATATATGAAAAGCCAGATACTAGCGCAACTGGGCTATTTATCCTAGGTGGTGTCTCCATTTCTGGGGCTGCAAGCATATTTGAAAATGGCGTTTTCTCATACTCTTTTAGCAAATTTCATCTGCTCTTTTAGAGTTTGACTTCTCTTTATGAGATCGCCACCTCTTTTTGAGCCTTTATCAAGCTTTTTAAGCTCATTTTCATTTTGCTCTAGCTCATCAAGAAGCTTTTGATAGGTGTTGTAGTTGGCGTATCTTGTGATCCAGATGTTGTTTTTTAGGGAGTTGTCTAGGTTTGAAATTTCTTTTATAAGCTCGCTATTTTGTAAATTTTGTGAGACATTTTGCTCAAGTGTCGCGTTTTCTTCAGCGTAAAGTGCAAAGCAAAAAAGTAGAAAAACTAGGATCTTTTTCATTTAAATTCTCTCAAAGTTTCTAAAACGTCCTCTTTTTTGACGTCATTTTTGATGAATGCACTGCCGATTTTAACTGCGATGATGAAATTTACTCTTATCACCTTTTGTCTTTTTATCCATAAAAAACGCCTCGTAAAATGCATATTCATTTTCTATTTTATAGCTTACAGGCAGATCAAATTTCACTAAAACCTGCTTGATCTCCTCTGCCTCCGCCTCGCTCATGAGACCCAGTCTAACACTTAGGCGATTTGCCATATTCATACCTATCGCCACCGCTTCTCCATGTAAAATTCTTTGTAATTTGTCTCGTTTTCGATGACGTGAGCGAATGTGTGGCCATAGTTTAGGATAGCTCTTAGCCCCTTTTCTTTCTCATCTTGCTCGACCATTCTAGCCTTTAAATTTATCGACTTTTCAACTCAGCTTTGCCAAGTTTTCATCGTCTAAATTTACGCTCTTTAGCCAGCTAAACATCTCTTTATCAAAGGTTATCGCCATCTTCAAAGCCTCGGCCACACCAGCTGCAAATTCTCTCTTTGGCAATGTTTTTAAGAAATTTATCTCGCAAAAAACTGCCTTTGGCTGATAAAATGAGCCTATTAAATTTTTACCAAATTTGTTATTTACGCCCGTTTTTCCGCCTACACTAGCATCGACTTGTGCTAGAAGCGTGGTTGGGATATTTATGAAGCTTATCCCTCTTTCATAGATGCTTGCCGCAAAGCCGGTCATATCGCTTATGACGCCGCCGCCAAGGGCTATGAGCGTAGATGTGCGGTCAAATTTACCTAACAAAAAGCTGCTCTAAAATTTGCTCTATCGTTGTTAAATTTTTATACTCCTCGCCGTCTGGCACGCTTATGATAAATTTCTCATCGCACTTTAAAACGCTAAGTAGCTTTTCAAGGTGAAGCCCAGCTACTTTGGCGTTTGTGACGATACCGACCTTGCCTTTTAGCTCCAACTTCTCAAGCTCATTTATATAAATTTTATAGCTTGAGCCCTTTTCCTTAAGGTTTAAATTTATCTGCATTTTCTACTCACTTACTGGCACAAAAAGCTGTGCGTTTTGACTTAGTTTTTTATAAAGTCTATTTAAATTTGTCGATAAAAAGGCAAAAGCACTACCATTTGCCACGTTTTTAGTAAACATCACAAAATGAAGCAGATCATTTGTGCCTTTTAGCTTTACAAGCGGGTTTTTAAGGCTGTGATTTTCTATCTTTATGCGCTTTGAAAAGAGCGTGCTAATGCTCTCAAAGTGCTCTTTTAGCGCCTCATCGTCGCTATGCTTGTTATCAAAATAGTAAAATCTCATCTCCAAATCAAGCTGCGCGCAGCAATCTGTAATGACAGCTGATTGATTTTCCACCTCTTGGCTTTGATCGCCCAGTATCACGCCCTCTTTTATATTTGAGAGCAAAATTTTACCCGTTTTTAGCACTGGGATTTTAAGCTCGTAAAATAACTTTTGAAATTTAAAAAAGTACCTATCGTCGCTTATGATTAGTCCGATGTCGTGTTTTAAAACGTCATCTTTTATCGATTTATTGTCGCTATTAAAATAATCCATCAAAACAAGGATATTTTTCTCTTTATCGCCTTTAGCGTCTCTAAATTTTCGCCCAATGTTGGGTTTATCACTCTAAAGATAAGGCGTTTGTTATTTAGCTTTGAATGCACATATAAGCTATCTTTTATGAGCTTGCTAACGCGCTCTTTGCTCATTGATCTCATGTCGATTAGCGTGTAGATGTTGCTGCCAAATGGACTTGGAAACTGCCCACTTTCGCGTTTTATCGAGCGATAAACGTTTTGAAGCACGTTTGGATCGCCAACGATTAGCAAGATATCGCTTGGTTGGATCATTGTATTTGGCTTTGGCAAGATGATCTCAGCGCCCCTATAAATAAGCGCTATCCGCCATCTTTTTTGAGCGATCGAGCTTACATGGCGATACATATATGAGCTGCCAATAGGCACCTTAACCTCCATGATCTCGCCCTCGCTAAAGCCGATATTATCAGCATATACAGGCATATCTGGCAGATAGTCCATGAGCCTAGAAGCTGCGATATCTCTTATATCAACCACGCTTAGATGCTTATCGCTTGCAAAAGTCTCCTTGCACTTTTCATCAAGCTCCCACGAGTTCATAAAAATGGTCTCAGTTTTTGTGCTGATCTCTCTTAAATTTTCATAAACAGCAACCGCCTCTTTTTCATTGTCACTTACGATACAAAACTGGCTAAAATAGCCGTCGCTTATGCTCTTTAGCTTTGAAAGGCTTGTTGGGTCAAACTGATAAAATGTAAAATTTTCGTAATTTACCTTTTGGCTGTGATCTTCGTTTGAAACAACGATGTAGTGGTGTAAATTTGACTTTGCTCCAAGAAGTCTGCTTAAAAATTTCTAGCAAAAGTTCCATCTGCGATTATTAAAATTTTTTTCATTAATTCTCCGTATTTTAAAGCCGCATTATAACAAAAGGTCTTTAAAATAAGCTATTTTTGGCTGTAAATTTAAGCTTTCACAGCCAAAAAATTTAAGAAAATTTTAGTAGATTATTTCAGAGATTAAAGTATCTATAGCTGAAATTTGCAGCCTTATTTATCGTCTCAAAAATGGTGCTCGAGCTTGGATCTGGGCAGAAAATTTCTTTTGTGATCATGCCTGATTTTAGCGAGGTGTTTGCGTTAAATAGCTCATAAGCTAGCGAAACTTCGGCTTTGTCGCCTCTTATTTGCAGTGAGATGATGCTAACTTTTAGCCTAAGATCCTTTGCATTTGGCGAAAATATCGGCTTTGCAGCGCAGTTTGAGTAAAGTCCTTTTACAAGCGACTTATAGATCATCTCGCTTGGCTCAGATACGAAATTTAGCATCTGTCAAATATCTTATCTTATTGTTTTCAGCGACGATTAGAATTTTCTAGTATCGACCATATCAAGGGCACTTACGTTTTCGATAAAGACATTTTTTAGCTCTTTTTGCTTGTTTTCAGCTGAGCACTCTTTGTTTGAGTAGTGAATTTCATACATAGTTGCCACTGGTACGTCGGTCTTTAGCGAGCAGCCAAAAAATAAAAATGCAGCCGCTAGAAAGATTAAATTTCTCATTTTTTATCTCCTTTGTCATTTGGCACTGGATTTGTGAAGAAGAACTCGTAAGGGTTGTCCTCAAGTCTTTGAAGCGCGCCTCTAAACTCACGTAGCGTCTTGTCAAATCCATTTAAAAACTCACTAGCCTCTCTAAGAAGCGGAGAGACCGTGTTTCTAAGGTCATACTCGCCGTTTTTTACCTTTTGAGTGATGATATCTTGAAGCGAGCTATATCCAGTGACAGCCGAATTTGCTGATTTGAAAACTGAATTTGCACTTGCGATTAGCGTGTTTAAATTTTTAGCAAGCTCTTTTGTATCTGTTTTGTTTAGGCTATCGGTGAAATTTTTTACATTTTTAACGATGCTATCAACCTCGCTTAGACCATTTTCATCGGTTAAAACCTGAGTAAATTTATCGATATTTCTTAGGATTGATTCGATGTGAGAGATATTTTCAGCTGAGAAAAAGCCATCAACCTTATCAAGGGTTTGATTTATCTTTAAAGTGATGTTCTCAGCGTTGTTTCCAAGCTTTGAAAGAAGGCTCTCTTCAAGCTTTAAGATAGGCTTATCGCCTCGTTTAAAATCCTTCGTGCCTCGGCTTATATTGATACTAGCCACACCGCTAATAGCCTGAACTTCGATGCTAGCCACGCTATCAGCCTTGATAGGCAGATCCTCTCTTATCTTCATCGTGATGTTTATAAGAGCGTTTTTGTCATCGACAAAAATTTATATCACTAACGCTTCCAGCTGGCACACCGATAAATTTAACCGTAGAATCAACCTTTAGCCCGCTTGGCAGCTCGCTTGTGTGGATGTAATACTCTTTAAAATCAACCTTTGTGTTATTTTTGCTAGTCATCCACCAGATAAATATGGCAAACGCTGTAAGGCAGGCTATAAAAAACATGCCGACAATGGTATAAGAATTTCTATTTTCCATCTATTTTTTCCTCATTTTAAATAGCTCTTCAAGCGGGTTATTTTCGAGATATTCAAGCTCTTTTATATCTCCCTCAAAGGCTATCTTTTTGTTATCTATTATCAAAAATCTATCCAAAATATCAAAAATACTATCAGCATCATGCGTCACCATGACGACTGTTACACCGATGCTATCACGAAGCTCTTTTATGAGCGCGTCCATCTGGCGCGAGCTAACTGGATCAAGGCCACTATTTGGCTCGTCCAAAAATAGCACCCTAGGGCTTAGTACCAAGGCTCTTGCAAGCGCAGCACGCTTTTCATACCGCCACTTAGCTCGCTTGGATAGAGCATCGATACCTCTTTTTTAGTCCAACTTTTTGTATCCAAAACATCGCTATCTCATCGATCTGACGCTTGTTAAATTTAGAGTATTCATGAAGCAAAACGCCCACGTTATCAAGGATCGTCATCGAGCTATAAAGCGCTCCAAACTGAAACATCGTCCCACTTTTTAGCTTGATCTCTTGCTGCTCTTTGGGGCTACTTTTCCACATATTGACGCCATCAAACGTTATATCGCCCTTATTTGGCTTTTTTAGATATATCATCGTCTTCATTAGAGTCGTTTTACCAGTGCCACTGCCGCCTAAGAAGCCATAAATTTCAGCCTCTTTGATACTCCAGCTCACGTTATCGTGCATTATCTTATCGCCATAACTTGTCGTTATGTTTTTTCCAACTATTATCTCGTTCATATCTTTAGCCACATAAAAATTATCGCAAAAAATGCATCAAGCGCGATGACCCAAAATATCGCATTTACAACGCTAACTGTTGTCATAGCACCTAGACTTTGAGCGTTTTGACTAACACCAAATCCCCTCATGCAGCCAATGATCGCTATCACCGCGCCAAAAAACGGCGCTTTTATCATGCCAACAGCAAAGTGTCTAAGCTCGACCATCTCGCGAAATCTATTGAGATAGTCGCTAAAGCTAATATCAAGAATAGTTTGACAAATGATCATCTGCCCTAAAATGCTTATGCCGTCAGCTATAAAGATGATGACTGGCACGCAAAGCACCATGGCGATGATGCGCGGCAGCACCAAGAAGTTAAAGGGCTCAAAACCCATCGTCTTCATCGCGTCTATCTCCTCAGTTAGCTTCATAGCGCCAATTTGCGCGGTAAAGCTAGAGGCCGACCTGCCCGCCACGACGATAGCAGCGATGAGCGGTGCCACCTCTCTAAGCGTTAGCATACCCATGATCTCTACTATAAATATACTTGCCCCAAAGCTTGCAAGCATCGCACTACCAAGATATGCAAGCACGACGCCTATCAAAAAAGCGGTGAGCGAAACGATGAAAACGGCATTTACACCGCCATCTTTTATGTAGTTGCTAAATTCTCTAAACCTTAAATTTGCAGGATTAAGGAAAATTTTGACGCTTTTTATCAAAAACTCTCCCAAAAACGAGCCAAACTCAACTAAATTTACAAAACCTTCACAAATTTTCTCACCGAGGCGTGAGAAAAATTTAGGCTATTGTGCGGTGGCATATAGTTAAAGTCGATCTTCTCGTCGTTTAAAAGATCGCCCATAGCCTTTATCTTCTCGTCATTTGTGATGATCTCGAAATTTCTTGCCATTTAGCGTGTTTTTTAAAAGGATCAAAACAGCGTAATCAATGCTCTTTAGCTCGCTAAAGTCAAATTTAACATTGCCGTTAAGCTTTTGAAATTTTTTTAAAAATGCTTTGTAAATTTTTAGCCTCTTTGTAGCTAAACTCGCCTGCAAATTTTATGGTCGCAGTGCCGTTTGCTTCGGTAAAAACGATATCATTTCTCTTTTGCAAAAAGTTCCTTTGCCTTAAAATTTCTGGATTATATTAGTAAATTTTGTTAAAATAAAAAATCAAAATTTTAAGGACTTAGATGAAATTTGAAGTTATAAAAAAAGATGGCAACGCAAGACGCGGCGTCCTAACAACCGCTCATAGCGTGATACAAACGCCAGTTTTTATGCCAGTTGGCACGGTTGGCGCAGTTAAAAGCCTAGACGCCTTTGATATGAGTGAAATTTTAAACGCAAAGATCATTTTAGCAAACACCTACCACATGTATCTGCGCCCTGGCAGCAAGGTCGTGCGTGAGTTTGGCGGACTGCATGGTTTTTCTAAATTTGATCGCTCGTTTTTAACTGATAGCGGCGGCTTTCAGGCATTTTCGCTTAGGTCAAACACCAAAAACGACGATGGCGGGATAAAATTTAAAAGCCACATCGACGGCAGCACACACTACTTCACGCCAAGATCCGTTCTTGAGACGCAGTATGACCTTGGCAGCGACATCATGATGATACTTGATGATCTAGTGGCTTTGCCAGCTGAGCCAAAAAGGATAGATCTCAGCATAAAACGGACGATAAAATGGGCAAAAGAGGCGATTGATTACCACAAATTTATGCAAAGCAAGGGCGTTGGCTTGCAGCAAAATATCTTTGGTATCGTTCAAGGTGGCACCGACTACGAGGCACGTAAATTTTGCGCGCAGGCCTTAAATGATATGCCATTTGATGGCCTTGCGATCGGCGGTCTAAGCGTTGGTGAGAGTAACGAGGCGATGTATGACACGGTTGAGGCGGTTATGCCATTTATGGATGAGCTTAGACCTCGCTACCTAATGGGCGTTGGCACGCCTGAGGATTTGGTCGAAAACGTGGAGCGAGGGGTTGATATGTTTGACTGCGTTATGCCAACAAGAAACGCAAGAAACGGCACGCTTTTTACTAGCTTTGGCAAGATAAATATAAAATCAGCCAAATTTATAAACGACCACTCGCCGATCGATCCAGCCTGCCAGTGCTACACCTGCAAGCGCTACTCTAGAGGCTATCTAAACCACCTTTTTAAGGCTAGAGAGCTAACATTTTTTAGACTAGCAAGCCTTCACAACCTGCACTACTATCTAGATTTAATGAAAGAGATGAGAGAGGCGATAGAGGTCGGCGAATTTGCTAAATTTTAAGCGAAATTTCTACGCAAAAAGGAGTGCAGATGAGCTATAAAAGCGCACTTTGTGGATATTTTTATGGAGATGCATTTGACTACATCACGCTCATCTCATCATCGCAAAAGCAAGTTTTTAAATTTTTATTCAAAGATGGCAAAATTTACAAAGAAGATCTTGAGCATGAATGCGACAAAAGCGCGTTTGAAGTAGCTATTAAGGGGATTTGTAACGAATATGCAAATAAAATTTTAGAGCACCAAGACGAGCTAAATGAGTATGAGAAAATTTATGCTAGCCAAAAAAATTTTGAGAAATTTTATAAAAAGACACCACTTTTTAAAGTATGAGATCAGAAAATTTCAAAATAGCATTTCGCACTTTTACGAAGCTCTTGCGATTTGCCAAAGTGAGCAGCAAGGGCTAAAAAAAGAGCTTAAAAACAGCATCCACGAAGCAAGCGTCTTTAAAACAATAGCTAACGAATATGCCTGCAGGGTCGAAGACATCTATACATTTATACAAAGCGCTAAAAACGACAAGATAAATAAAAATATCTACCTCTTGACGCTCATTTCGGCTCTATTTTTGCCGCTAAATTTCATCACTGGCTTTTTTGGTATGAATACAAATGGCATGTTTTTAAGCTCATTTAAAGATGGCACATTGATAGTTTTTGCCTTTGTAGCGATGCTTTGCGTGCTATTTTTTATATTTTATTACAGAACAAATAAGGATATTAGTTAAATTTACTGCGAGGCTTGGCAAGTTGATCCAACCTGCCAAGTAAATTTGAAGTTAGTTTTTCTTAATGATGATCTTCTCGCCGTCGCTATCAATGGTGATCTCATCGCCACTTTCAAGCTCATCTTTCAAGATCATATCAGCGATCTTATCCTCAACTAGCTCATAAAGCGCTCTTCTAAGAGGTCTTGCGCCATAAACTATATCAAATCCAGCTTTTGCGATAAATTTCTTAGCCTCTTCGCTTAAAACTGCCTTTATGCCGCGGTTGTGAAGAGTTTTTTCAAGCTCTTTAAACATGATCTCAACGATAGATATCAAGCCTTGCTCGTTTAGAGGATTAAAGATGATAGTATCATCAAGCCTATTTAAGAACTCAGGTTTAAAGTAGTTCTTAAGCTCGTTTTTAACAGCCACGTCACGGTCTTCACCCTTTAGCTCCATTATGAAATTTGAAGCGATGTTTGAAGTTAAAATGATGATCGTGTTTTTAAAATCAACCGTTACACCTTTATTATCAGTCGCGCGTCCATCATCAAGTATGCCAAGAAGTATGTTAAATACGTCTTTATGAGCCTTTTCAACCTCGTCAAAAAGTATGACCGAGTATGGTCTTCTGCGAACTGCCTCTGTTAGCTGACCGCCCTCATCGTAGCCTACATATCCTGGAGGCGCACCAAGCAGCCTGCTCACGCTATGTTTTTCCATATATTCGCTCATATCAAAGCGGATAAGCGCCTTCTCATCGTCAAATAAGAATTTAGCCAAAGCCTTAGCAGACTGAGTTTTACCAACGCCTGTTGGTCCAAGAAATAAAAACGAACCAATAGGCCTTTGACCCTCATTTAGCCCTGCTTTGTTTCTCTTAACAGCACGTGCAAGTGCGTGTAGTGCGTCATCTTGACCGACAACGCTCTCTCTTAGATGCTCTTCGATGCGCAAATATTTCTCTTTTTCGCTTGTTAGCATCTTTTTAACTGAAATTCCAGTCCATTTACTCAAAATTTCAGCCACAAGCTCTTCATCGACCTGATTTTTAAGAAGCACGCCCTCTTTTTTCATGTGCTCCCATTTTTCTTCAAGCTCGTGTTTGTGCTTTTTAGCGTCTGCTATTTTGCCGTATTCTATCTCGGCAGCTTTTTGAAGATCGCCATTTCTTTTTGCTATCTCAGCTTGTGATTTTAGGCTATCTATCTCTTTTGTAGCTTTTGAAATTCCGCCAAAAACGGCCTTTTCATTTTCAAATTTAGTATCAAGCGCTAGCTTTTTCTCATTTAGATCAGCTATCTCTTTTCGATCTCGCCAAGTCTTTCTTTATTTTTATCCGCATCCTCCATCTTTAGCGCTTCTTTTTCTACTTGAAGCGTTACGATCTCGCGTTTTATCTTTGAAAGCTCGTATGGCTCGCTCTCTATTTGCATTTTTAGCTCAGCTGCTGCCTCGTCGATAAGGTCTATCGCCTTATCTGGCAAGAAGCGGTTTGCGATGTAGCGGTCGCTTAGCCTTGCTGCGGCAACTAGCGCGCTATCTGTTATCGTGATGCCGTGATGAACTTCAAGGCGCTCTTTTATACCACGTAAAATTTGTAATGCCTCATTTACACTTGGCTCTTTAACGTCTATTGGTTGAAAACGTCTTTGAAGTGCTGCATCTTTTTCAAAGTATTTTCTATACTCTTTTAATGTTGTCGCACCAACGGCGTGAAGCTCTCCACGTGCAAGAGCTGGTTTTAGGATATTTGCAGCGTCCATTCCGCCCTCGCTCGCACCAGCTCCAACTATGGTGTGAATTTCATCTATAAAAAGTATGATATTGCCAGCTTTTTTAACCTCGTCGATGACAGCTTTTAGCCTATCTTCAAACTCGCCTCTATACTTTGCACCAGCCACAACTGCGCTCATATCAAGCGCGATGACACGCTTATTTGCAAGGCTTGTTGGCACATCGCGAGCCACTATCTTTTGAGCTAGCCCCTCAACGATAGCTGTTTTACCAACGCCTGGCTCACCAAGCAAGATAGGGTTATTTTTGCTCTTTCTTATTAAAATTTGCATCATTCTAGTGATCTCTTCATCACGTCCGATGACTGGATCAAGCTCTTTATTTAGGGCTTTTTGCGTTAGATCGATACCAAATTTCTCTAAGCTATCAAGTGTATCATCGCCAGTTTGGCTATCTATCTTTTTACCGCCTCTTATGCTCTCAAGATTCTTTTTGATCTCTAAGATGTCACAAAATTTGCTTAAAATTTGTTTGATCTCACTAAGCTCAAGAGCAGAGATGATCCAAGTATCAACAGCTATGTAGCTATCGCCCATGCTTACCATTAAAGCTTTTGCATTTTCAAGCAAATTTATAAGTTCTCTTGAAACTGAAACGTTATCTTTTGTGACGTTTGAGCTGCTTGGGAGTGACGAGATCTTGCTTTTTATCTCAAGCTCGACTGCGTCCTTGCTTATGTTCATCTTATTAAATACTTGATTTAAAATAGAATTGCTATCAGCGAGCAAAGCCCAAAAGACGTGAAGTGGCACAACTTGTGGATTTTTAGAAAAGATCGCTAAGCTAACGCCTTTTTCAAGTGTCTCTTGCATCTGCGCTGTTAAATTTTCTGTTATGTCAGCCATTAAAGCTCCTTAAGTTATTTTATAATGGTGGCATTATATAACTTTAGTCTTATATTGTCAAGTATTTTTATAGTCTTTGTCACTCTTTTTATATAATTGCTAAAATTTGCCTGTTATAAATTTGTGTTAAAAATAGACAAAAGCTAAAAATATAAGGTTAAATTTATGCTTTTTTTAGCCAAATGTTAATAAAATTAAGCCAAAAAATATAGGAGATATTTTGAACAAATTTACTAGATCTTTTGCGCTAAAAATAACAGGCGCCATACTCATCTCAAGCGTAGCAGTAAATGCACTTTTTGCTAAAACCGAAGATGAGGCGAGTGCGAAACTTGAAGCACTTTCAAAACTTACAAAAACCATCTCAACCGTTGAAAAATACTACGTTGATGATATTAAATTTAAAGAGATAATCGACAAAGCCATCGCTGGTTTGATGCAAAATTTTAGATGCTCACTCAAGCTTTTTAAATGAAAAAGCATATAAAGATATGCAGGTGCAAACAAGCGGAGAATTTGGCGGACTTGGCATAACAGTTGGCATGAAAGATAGCGCACTAACCGTTATCTCGCCTATCGAGGATACTCCAGCTGATAAAGCAGGCATAAAGGCAGGCGATATCATTTTAAGGATCGATGGCAACTCAACTATCGGTACAACGATAGATGAAGCTGTAAATAAGATGCGCGGCAAGCCAAAAACTCCGATAACAATTACGATTTTGCGAAAAGGCGAGCAAAAGCCATTTGACGTAAAGATCATAAGAGATCTTATAAAAGTTGAGTCTGTCTATGCAAAAATGATAGAAAACGATAACATCCTTTATATACGCGTCACAAATTTTGACAAAAACGTCGTCACAAAGGTAAAAGAGGCTATCAAAGAGCATCCAAAAGCAAATGGCATCATACTTGATCTTAGAAACAACCCTGGCGGTCTTTTAAATCAAGCTGTTGATCTAGTTGATCTTTTCGTAGATAATGGTATCATCGTATCTCAAAAAGGTCGTGACGCATCTGAAAATGTAGAGTATAAAGCAAGCGCTAGCAAAACCTTATCAAAACTCCCACTTGTTGTCCTTGTAAATGGCGGAAGCGCAAGTGCTAGCGAGATAGTAAGTGGCTCACTGCAAGATCACAAGCGTGCGGTGATAATTGGCGAAAACACATTTGGTAAAGGCAGCGTTCAGGTAATCTTGCCAATAGACGATACAGAAGCACTAAGACTAACCATTGCAAGATACTACTTGCCAAGTGGCAGAACTATCCAGGCTGTGGGCGTCACGCCTGATGTAGTTGTGCATCCTGGCAAAGTGCCACAAAGCGATGATAGTGCATTTAGCATCAAAGAGAGCGAACTAAAAGCACACCTAAAGAGCGAACTAAACAAGATAAATCCAACAAGTGAAGGCAATAAAACTGAAGCAAAAGATGATAAAAATATAATCACACAGAAAAAAGTCGATGAAGACATTCAGTTAAAAACAGCGATTGATACGATCAAAATTTTAAAAATAAAACAACAATAATCTAAAGGAGAACAACATGCAAAAAAGAGAGCTTATCTACGAGGGAAAAGGCAAGAAATGTACGCCACAGACGATCCAAATCTACTTGTGGCTGAATTTAAAGACGATCTAACAGCATTTGATGCTCAAAAAAGAGGCAACGAAGCTGGCAAAGGCGCACTAAATAATAAAATCTCTACTCAGCTTTTTAAACTGCTAGAGAGCAAAGGTATCGTCACTGACCTAGTTGAGACAATAAGCGACACTGAGCAAGTTGTCAAAAAATGCGAGATCATACCTCTTGAAGTTGTTGTGAGAAATATCGCAACTGGCTCACTTAGCAAAAGGCTTGGCATAAAAGAAGGCACCGTTCTACCTTTTACACTTGTTGAGTTCTACTACAAAAATGACGATTTGCACGATCCACTAGTTACTGATGAGCACTGCATCATCATGGGGCTAGTAAAGAGTGAAAAAGACCTTCAAACACTAAGACACACAGCTAGAGAGATCAACTCTATCTTATTTAAATTCTTTGCAGAGAGAAATTTAAAACTAGTTGATTTCAAAGTCGAATTTGGTATCGACAAAGATGGCAACATCATATTAGCTGACGAGATAAGCCCTGATAGCTGCAGATTTTGGGATGCTACGACAAATGAAAAACTTGACAAAGATAGATTTAGACAAGACCTTGGTAGCGTAAAAGTAGCTTACGAAGAAGTTTTAAGAAAATTCTTTCTTAAGGACAAAGATGAAAGCTGTCGTAAATATAGCATTAAGAAGTGGGGTCTTAGACCCTGCTGGTAAGGCAGTGGAGCACGCGCTAAATTTGGCTTGGATTTAGCGGTGTTTCAAATGTCAGGATAGGCAAACAAATCGTTTTAGACATCGACGAGAGCGATAAAAGCAAAGCAAAAGAGCAGCTAAAAGTGATGTGTGAAGAACTTCTAGCAAACACCGTCATCGAAGACTACGAGATCGTGCTATGAAAGTAGCCATCATACTTTTTCCTGGCACAAACTGCGAAGAAGACACAGCTCACGCTTTTGGGCTACTTGGCTGCCAAACGCAGATCATCTGGCACAAAGAAGATAAGATCGATGCTGATCTAGTCGTTTTGCCTGGTGGTTTTAGCTACGGCGACTACTTAAGAACGGCTGCGATAGCTAAATTTAGCCCAGCGATGCAGGCTGTAAAAGAGCATGCGAAAAAAGGCGGCTACATCCTCAGGAATTTGCAATGGCTTTCAGATGCTTCTTGAGCTTGGACTTTTAAAAGGCGCGATGAGAAGAAATGAAAATTTAAATTTCGTCTCAAAATATCACCATCTAAAAGTGATCTCAAATAGCAATAAATTCCTAGCAAATTTAGCCAAAGACGAAGTGGTAAATATCCCCATCGCTCACGGCGAGGGCAACTACTACACTGATGAAAATACGCTAAAAAGTCTATATGATAATGAGCAAGTCCTGCTAAAATACTGCGACAGCCACGGCAATGAGATAAATCCAAATGGCTCAGTTGATAGTATAGCTGGGATTTGCGATGAGAGCAAAAAGATCTTTGGTCTTATGCCTCACCCAGAGCGCGCTTGCGAGAAAATTTTAGGCACAGATGATGGCATGAAGATGTTAAAAGGGCTAGTTTGGTAAAACGAACACTTTTTATCGCCCTACTCGCGCTAAATTTATTTGCCGCAAACACTGATGAAGTCAGCGTTTTTGACATGATGGATGAGGCAAGAGAGGATAAATTTGTAAATAGCCAAGCATCAAAGCCGCAAGCAAAGACTCCAAGCGAAGAAGATATATCAAGAAAGCTCGTCTCTCCACGCTCTATCGCCCCACAACCAGAGCGTATCACTCCAGAGCAGATGCGAAATATCGTCCCGACAAACGAACCAGACATTAGCGTCCCTGATAATCAAGTCTATGACAAGATCAAGATAAAAGACCTCCTTTTAAAAGCGACAAATATCCCTAAAAACGTCGTAGTAGGAGAAATTTTTAGCGTTGAGATCGTGGCTGATACACAAAGTGACCTTGAGTTTGAGTTTGAGACACAGCTTGATGAGACAAATATCAAAT
Source organism: Campylobacter concisus (assembly GCA_037321105.1). GTDB lineage: Bacteria > Campylobacterota > Campylobacteria > Campylobacterales > Campylobacteraceae > Campylobacter_A > Campylobacter_A concisus_AZ. Next base: position 176,733 of record CP147775.1, read on the forward strand.
GGCTAAATAAGAAGAATTTTCAATGGGTAAAAGGCGATGAAAACAAATACATCGGCACTTTCTACCTTGAAGCAACGAGCATTGACGCAAAGACTTTACGAGTTAGCTTGGATCTAAAAAGAAATGGCGAGAACTATCAAAACTCAAACATAAATATCTTTTTACCAAAGCTAAAAGAGCTTAGAAGCGACGAAAACTACAACCATATCGTCGCTGACAACCTTGAGGTGAAGAAATTTAAAACGACTGAAATTTGATGACATAAACAACATCATGGTCGTTGAAATTTACGGCAACAATGTCAATATAAGCGCCTTTAATATCGAAAATAAAACGATCCTAAAGCAAGGCGTAGATACGATAAATGGCGACTTTAACTCGCAAAGTGCATATTATTTTGCAGTATTTAAGCCAAACAAAAAGACGCTTGACTTTAACTACTACAACCTAAAAAAAGCTAAATTTGAGAGCTTTTCTCTGCCTGTGAGCGTCGAAGAGGACGAGGTTAGCACGCAAATCGGTCTAAATCCAAAACAAAGCAAATTTAGCACTTACAAAGATATCACGATCTACTCTTTGGTCGCTATCTTTATCTTGCTAGCGATCTGGCGTAGAAAGCTAAGCTACTTCTTTGTGGCAGCTGTTTTTATCGCACTTGGAATTTACACTTACAATCCTTTTGGCAAAGCAGTGCTTAAGCCAGATGTGAGCGTCACTATCTTGCCAACTAAGAATTCAACCGTTTTTTATACATCTCGTAAAAACGAAAATGTTGAAATTTTAGACACAAAAGATGACTACTCAAAATTTTATTCGCAGATGGCAAAATCGGCTGGGTAAGAAAGGGTGATCTTGTCAAAAATTAGAGCTATTTTCTTCTCTATCACATTTGTTCTTAGCGTTTTTGTCGTGGTATTTTTTATGTGGCTTTTTAACTCGAAAAATAGACCTATTAGAAAAATTTGGGGCAGAGCTCAGAGATTTTTTGGCGGTTATACACTTGAGGTGGTAGGTGAGTTTAAAGATGAGGCGAATATCTTACTAATAAATCATCAAAGCATGCTTGATATCATCGTGCTTGAAGAGGTGCACCCTAAAAATCTTTGCTGGATCGCAAAGGCGCAGATAGGTAAGATCCCGATCATCGGTAAAATTTTGAGCCTTCCAAAGATGATAGCGGTCGAGCGAGAAAATAAGCACTCGCTAATAAAGCTTTTAAGCGAAGCAAAAGACAGAGTAGAAAATGGCCGTGTTTTAGCGATATTTCCAGAAGGCACAAGGTCTCAAACTAAAGAGCTGCTACCATTTAAAGGTGGCGCAAAGTTGCTAGTTGAAAAGCTAAATTTAAAGGTTCAGCCTATCGTGATCGTTGGAAGCGATGCGATGAAAGTGAAAGAATTTAGCTTTAAAAAAGCAGACATCAAGCTCTTTTGCCTTGATCTAGTTGATACCTCAAAACAAAACTGGCTAGAGGCGACTAGAGAGAGCATGCAAAAAGTCCTAGACGAAAACAGAAAATAAAATTTAGCTTTGTAAATTTCTTTTCTAGAATTTCACATTTTATGTAACCACTATAAAGAGTTAAAATTAATAAGCAATAAAGTAAATGTTGGTGTGATATTACCTTATAAATTTAGACAAATCACCTTAGTAAAAGGAATTTTATCCACCAGCGTTTTACTAATATCTTTTAGAAGTTTTTATATATCAAAGCATGTATCCAAATTTGCTTTTTACCGCCACGAGCAAACAAGCTTTAGTAGATAGACTGCTCTCTACACCATTAAATATAAAAATTACTACACCTTATAACACTTTGCTCATATTAGTTCAGCCGTTTATTATGAGCATTAAATTTTATTTAAGCCTAATGCTTAAATTAGATCTCTTGCTGGCTATTTTTATTAGCCATAAATGTTAGTTTGTGATTGCGGTGAAATAAAATAAATAGAAAAATTTAAATTATAGAAGTACGACAACTATTTGGCGGAGAGCTCCGCCAAATTTCAGTTTTTCTTGAAAAATCTCAATATCTTTGCTTGTAGTTTAAACTGCTCTGAAAGCTCCATTATCGGATAAGCTCCAGCGTATTTTTTGCCGCCAGGTAGGTCTTTGCTAACGCCGCCGCGTGCCGCGATCTGAGCGAAGTCTCCAACGCTTACGTGTCCAGCTGAGCCGCTTTGTCCGCCCATAACGACGTTTCTGCCTAGCACTGTTGAGCCAGCAAGTCCAGTTTGTGAGACGATGAGGCAGCCATTTCCAAGCTCGCAGTTGTGGCCTATTTGAACGAGATTGTCTATCTTTGTGTAGTTTGCGATCATCGTGCTTTCAAAAACGCCACGATCTATCGTCGTGCAAGCGCCGATCTCGACAAAATCGCCCAAAACAACGTTGCCATTGTGATAAATTTTCACATGCTCACCAGTTTTTGTGTGCGCATAACCAAAGCCATCGCTGCCTATGACGCAGTTTGCTAGCAGGTGGCACTCGTTTCCGATAACGCAGTCGTTATAGATGACGACATTTGGGTGAATGATGCAGTTTTTACCAATAGTTACATTATCTCCTAAAAATGCCCCAGCCATCACTATCGTGTTTTCGCCAACGCTCACGTTTGAGCCGATATAGACATTTGGCATTATAATGGCGCTTTGGGCGATATTTGATGGTTTTGGCTCGCAAAAAAGCGGCTTAGCGTAAATTTTACTAAGAATGGCAAATGCAAGGTGTGGGTTGTCACACACAAGCGCTACCATGCCAGCCGGCACCAAGTCCAAAAGCGATTTTGTCACCAAGATAGCTCCGGCGTTTGAAGTGCTTATGAAATTTGGCATTTTTCTCGCCATCGCAGTATGTTAGCTCAGCTTTATTTGCATTTTTTAAAGAATTTTAGAGCAAAAATTTCAAGATCTTCTCCGCTAAAAGTGGCATCTACTTTTAAGGCTATTTCGCTTAGTTTCATCATATATCCATTATCACAGATCCGCCGCGCACGACATCAACTGGGTTAAATTTCTTTATCGATTTTAAAAAGCTCTCTACCCTGCTCGCATCATCAGCCACCATGACGACGATGTAGTTTTCGTTTGTGTTTGTGACGATGCCATTGTATGTCTTTAGTATCGCCTCAAGGCCGGCGAAATTTTCGCCAAGCGGGATTTTCACAAGAGCCATCTCTTTTTCGACAAATTCGCCGCTTTCTATGACTTTATATGTTGGGATGAGCTTGTGAAGCTGTTTTACGATCTGCTCTAAAACCCTCTCGTCGCCGCTTGTGACGATGCTTAGTCTTGAGAAGTTGCTCTCAGGTATCGGAGCGACTGTGAGCGTGTCGATGTTGTAGCCCCTGCCCGCAAAAAGCCCAGAAATCCTAGCCAAAACGCCATGTTCATTTAAAACTATAACCGAAATCGTTCTTCTGATGCTCATTTTTCTTCCTTGCTCTTTAATATCATATTATAAATCGCAGCCCCAGCTGGAACCATAGGAAGCACGTCCTCAAAGCGGTCGATCCTAACGTCGATAAGAGCTGATTTTTTACTCTTGATCGCCTCTTTTAAGGCTTTTTTGAACTCATCTTTGCTCTTGCATACAAAGCCAACGCCGCCAAATCCCTCAGCGATCTTTACAAAATCAGGCTGAAGGCTAAGGTCAGTAGATGAGTAGCGTTTTTCATAGAAAAATGTCTGCCACTGGCGCACCATGCCTAGGAAGTTGTTGTTTAGGATGATGTTTATGACAGGGACATTTGTCTCATAAGCCGTCATTAGCTCTTGGATATTCATAAGTATCGAGCCATCGCCTGTGAAATTCACAACCAAATGCTCAGGCATCGCACACTTTGCGCCGATCGCTGCAGGGAGGCCGTATCCCATCGTACCAAGGCCGCCACTTGTGACAAGCTGCCTTGCGCGGTTAAATGGATAAAACTGCGCCACCCACATTTGATGCTGACCAACGTCAGTTGCGACGATAGCCTCAGGGCCAACTATCTTTGCGGTCTCTTCAACCACCCATTGAGGCTTTAAGACCTTGTCACTATCTGTGTAGCCAAGTGGATTTAGCTTTTGATATCTATCTAAAATTTCTCTCCAAGGTGCATAGTTTTTAGGCTCACCTTTCACCTCCTCATAAAGCTCGCTTAGCACGTTTGTAAGGTCGCCAACTATCGGATAGTGAGCGTTTATGATCTTTGAGATAGAGCTTGGATCGATGTCGATATGAATGATTTTTGCATGTTTGGCAAACTCGTCAGTTTTGCCTGTGACCCTATCGCAAAATCTAGCGCCAAGCGAGATAAGAAGGTCGCACTCACTAAGAGCCATATTTGAAGCGTAGCTGCCGTGCATGCCTGCCATGCCTAAATTTAGCTCATCTTTTGCATCAAGCACGCCAAGAGCCATAAGCGTCTCAACCGCTGGGATGCCTGTTTTTTTCATAAATTTACGTATAATCTCGCTTGCATTTGATGCGACCGCACCGCCACCGATGTAAAGAAGCGGTCTTTTTGATTCATTTATCGCAGCTGCGGCTTTTTTGATCTGCTTAGAGTTGCCTTTATATGTCGGCTTGTAGCTTGGGATAGAAATTTCTTTTGGATAGACAAAGTCGCCAAGCCTTGAAGTGACGTTTTTTGGGATATCGATATGAACTGGTCCTGGGCGGCCCGATCTTGCGATGTAAAACGCCTCTTTTATGATGCGAGGTAGCTCCTCGACGCTATTAACCAAGAAGTTATGCTTGACACAGGGGCGTGAAATGCCGACTGCATCGATCTCTTGAAAGGCATCTGTGCCGATCATAAAGGTTGGTACTTGACCGCTTATAAGCACAACTGGGATGCTATCGCTGTAAGCTGTGGCAAGACCAGTGACCGCGTTTGTAAAGCCAGGGCCGCTTGTCACAAAAGCTACGCCAACTTTGCCGCTAACCCTAGCGTATCCGTCTGCTGCGTGAACTGCTGCTTGCTCGTGGCGAACCAAGACGTGTTTAAAATAAGTTTGTTTATATGTCTCGTCGTAGATATTTAAAGCTGCACCGCCAGGATAGCCAAAAACTATCTCAACGCCCTCTTCGTGCAAGGCTTCGCTTATCATCTGTGAACCAGAAATTTGTTTTATCATCACTTTAGCCTTTTGATAAATTTATCGCAAATTATATCCCAAAGCATTTTAAATCCATTTTAACTTTTTAGCGAAATTTGGGCGTTATCTTAAAATTTTGAAAAATTTTGAGTTAAAAAAGTAAAAAATACAAAATATTTTACATATATTTATGCATATTATTTTTAGTATTTTGATAAATTTGGCAAATTTAGAAAAAGTGGAGGGGCGATAGCCAATCCAGCCAATCCAGCCAATCCAGCCAATCCAGCCAATCCAGCCAATCCAGCCAATCCAGCCAATCCAGCCAATCCAGCCAATCCAGCCAATCCAGCCAATCCAGCCAATCCAGCCAATCCAGCCAATCCAGCCAATCCAGCCAATCCAGCCAATCCAGCCAATCCAGCCAATCCAGCCAATCCAGCCAATCCAGCCCCAGATAAACAGATAAATTTAACTAGAAATTTTCATAAAAATGGCAAGAAATTTATGCCAAAGTATAAAAACAGCCTTAAAATAAGCCATTTTTAAGCGCAAAAACCAATATATTTTAAATTTAAAAGTAAATTTGACCTAACCAAAGAGAGCAAATTTAAATTTGTAGATGAAATTTAGCCCAAATAAAGCACCAAAAAAATTTAAAATTTAACTTCATCTCTTATCAAATTTAGCTTTTTACCGCCTCGTCAAGATCATCAGAGCTTACAAAAACGCTAATGTTTTCATTTTTCTTATAGACCTTGTCGTAGTATTTTGTGAGTAAAATTTCAGCCACTTTGGCTATGTCATTTTCGTTAAATTTAGCCACAGCCTCATCTCTGGCCTCTTTGTCGATAAAGGGCGAAATTTTCTTTATACACTCATCAAAAAAGGCTTTATCCACACTTTTATAGTCGCTTGTGATGCAAGAAATTCTATTCTCCAAGCTCGCGCTAACCTCAACGCAGATGCCACTTCGCATCGCCTCATAAAGGCTTTTTGGAAGTGTTATAGAGCCTATCCTTCTGCTCTCGCCCTCGATAAAGCAAATTTGATCTTTTAGCGCAGAAAGCTCCTCAAATAAAGCATCTTCAAAGCTTTTTTGGCTAGGCTGCGCGCCATTTATCGCGCCAAAAACTGAGCCTAGGTGATTTGCCATCGCTTCAAGGTCTATTGATGGCGAAAGTGCCCTTATAAGCTTACTTTTAAAGCAGCCAGTGTTGCCAAAAAGAGTAATAAATTTCGTGCTTAAAGGACGCTCTAAAAACTCCAAAACATGATTTCTATAAGCCTTATAGCCGCCATTTAGCCTAAAAACCCTATACCCAATCATGCTTAACACAAAGCCAACCGAGCTTGATCTAAGTCTGCCCTTTGCGCAGTATATCCCAACCGCTGAGCCAACCTTAGCCCTTTTATAGACCTCGTCGATGATATTTTGCAAATTTTTGCAGATGTATTTTGCACCAAGGCTCTTTGCTAGGGCTCTGTCACTTTTGTAGATCGTGCCTACCTCTTTGTGCTCAGCATCATCAAGCGCGTATAAATTTAACGCATCTTTTATGTGCGAGTAGGCATACTCATGCGGCGATCTAGCGTCTATTAGGACTTCAAAGTCGCCTCTTTTTCAAGCCACTGCTCTATATCAAGCTCAAATAACGCCACTAAAAGCCTTTTTTAGTTTTTGATAAAGCGGATGAAACGGCGTGCCATTTACTCTCACATCGGCAATCGTCGTTATGAAATTTTGTATCCCCGCTCCACCTTGGCACAAGGTGATAATGCACGTGCTCAGCTATACCAGCGCCTGCTGCCTTACCCAAATTCATACCGATATTTACGCCCTGAGCGTGAAGCTCACGCTTTAAAATTTCAACCCCAAGCCTTACAAATTTACTTATCTCAACCCACGTCTGCTCGTCAAGCTCCTCGATCTTGTCGGTGTGATGGTTTGGTATGATCATAAAGTGTCCAGGCGAATACGGATATAAATTCATGATCCCAAAGCAGTGCTTAGCACGAAAAAGCACGCCATTTTTCTCGTCATCTTCTTTTGAATTTATGACCTCGCAAAAGACACAACTATCTTTTTTTGCGCTGAAATACTCGCTTCTCCAAGGGGCACAAAGGTGCTGCATCACTCGCCCTCCTTTATCTTTTTAACGGCATTTTTTATATCATCTTGCTTCATAAAATGCTCTCCGATCAAGAAGGCATCGACTCCGATCTTGCTTAGCTCGCAAAGCTGCTCATGCTCGTAAAGTCCGCTTTCAGCGACTATTATCTTGCCATTTGGCAAAAGCGGCACGAGCTTCTCGCAAAGGCTCATATCCATCGTAAAATCATCTAAATTTCTATGATTTATCCCTATTATATTTGCTCCTGCAAAGACCGCCTTTTTCACATCGCTCGCGTCATGGGTCTCCACTAAGACCTCAAGCCCCAAGTGGTGCGCATACTCGAGTAGCTCTTTTAGCTCGCCTTGAGTTAGAGCTTTGGCGATGAGTAGGATAAAGTCCGCTCCATAAACAAGCGCTTCTAAAATTTGATATTTATCAACGATAAAGTCTTTTCTAAGGATAGGCCTTGAGGCGTAGCGGCGAACTTGCGTGATGTATTCTATGTCACCCTTAAACCAGTGAGGCTCTGTTAGGATACTAAAAGCGTTTGCGTACTGCTCGTACTCCTGAGCGATCTTGATCGGCTCAAAGTCCTCTCTTATCACGCCCTTGCTTGGACTTGCTTTTTTTATCTCGGCTATGATCTTTATAGGCTCATCTTTACTTGATCTAAGTGCGTTTAGAACATCTCTTGGCACGTATGGGTTATATGCTAGAGAGCGACCTAGCCACTCCTGCGGATAGTCAGCTTTTCGCTTTTTTAGATCCTCTTTTGTCTTTTTTATGATCTCATCAAGTATCATTTTTTAAGCCTTTTGTTTAAATTTATTATGCAGCGCTCGATTAGATGCAGGTGCTCTTTTGCCTCTTTTGAAGTCCTAAAATCAACATCTTTCATCGCGTGAATCATTATGCCCTTTGCCTTTTTGCACTCTCCAAGCTTGAAGTACCCCCACGCTAGCGAGTCCTCGTAGTAAGGTGAGTCTGGCGAGATCTCAAGTGCTTTTTGCACCATCTCCACGCCCTTTCTAGGGTCTATCTCGTGATCAATAAGCAAGTAGCCGTAGTAGTTAAAAAACATATCGTTATTAAGCTTTGGCACGCTAGCTTCAAATTTATCTAGATATCAGTGATCTTTTTCTCATCTAGGTTTTCTTTATTCATCTCATACTCGTAGATGGCGGCCTTTGCTAAGAAATTTTAGATCCCTGCTATCGTTATAAATTTTAACCGCCAAAACGTATGCATCGCCAAAATTTCCAGTCGCAGCGTAAAGGTCCATCAGCGTGGCGTAGTTGTAGCCATATTTTTTAAAATTTCAATAGCCGCTTTATAATTTTTAGCATAGACAAAATACTGCACAATCTTGTCAAGATAAGAGGTATCGTGAGTGATGTCGTAGATCTCTTCAAAAAGCTCGATCACCTTTGGGAAATTTCTTTGCTGAGAGGTAAATTTCAGCCAAAAGCTCGCATGTCTTTTGAGTGCAGCCCTGCTCCTCGCGGAATTTCTCGAGGTATTTTGTCGCATCATTTACATTATCCATGCGGTTTAAAAGGATATCAACGATGCGGAGTAAATTCTCCTCTTCAGGCTTTAGCGAGTATGCCTCTTCAAAGTATTTTAGCGCCGTTACCGTATCATTTTGCATCATACAAATGGTACCAAGCATGAGCAAATTTTGAGCGTTTGGCTCTTTTGTGGCAAGCTCTTGCATCAACTCTTTTGCCTCGTTTAGTTTAGATAGATTGACTAAATTTGCAACCTTGATCCTGATAAAATCGCTATCATCTTTTAAGCTCTTCTCGCCATCACTCATGAGGCTATCTAAATTTTCATTTTTTGTAGCAAATGCTAGCTTGATCGCCTCTTTTAGATAGGTCTTTTGATTTGTCTCTTTAAAAAGCCCAAGATAGGTCTGGATGCTAGCATTTACATCGCCACTATCTTGCGAGATGAGAGCTTGCATTAGGCGTAAATTTACACTTTTGTTGTCATCTGCAAGCAGATGCGTGCTAAAAAATACGCTTATAAAAATTATTAAAATTTTACGCCAATGCATTCTGCTCTTAGCTCCTTTAAATTTTTTTTAAAATAATCCCAAAACGGAAATGTCCTGCACTGCTTAGGTCTTAGCTCATAAACCGAGCAGTTTTTGTTTTTCTCATCAAAAAATATGCAAGCAAAACCGTCATCATAAGGCTTTTCTTTGACGCTTCGCCTAAGCCCAACACGTATTAAAAATTTGCTCTCAAACTCATCTTTTGGCATATCAAAAGCGGCGCAAAATTTTAAATTTCACCCTCATCTATCCAGATATAGCCACTCTCGCCAGTGCAACACTTGCCCCGCAACTCTCGCAAAAACTAGGATCAAACTCATAGCTAAAGCCATCAGCCCTCACGCGATCTCCTTGTAAGAGATGCTGTTTGTATCAGCTTTTTTAAAGATCTCGCTTGCCTCTTTCGTGTGTGAGCCATCTTCGCTCATCACAAGAGGTGGTAGGACTTTTAGCTTTGAGTTTGAGTTGTTTCGCACTTCAAGTAAAGCCAAATTTGCTGGCTTATCCTTTTTGGTATGGACAAATTTTAAGCTCACCAAATTTCAGTTTATACTCTTTCAAACAAGCCACTATCTCGCTAAGATCATCTGGTGCATAGCAAAAAAACGCCCTTTTATGTGGCTTTAAATTTACGCTTATGCCTCTTATAAAATCCTTTAAATTTAGCGAGCTTGCATATCTGCTAACTTTTATGTGTTCATTTTGGCTTTTTGTAACACCGTCATGATAAAAGGGCGGATTTGAGATGATTAGATCAAATTTCTCACTATCTTTAAAATTTGCAAAGTCAGCCGTTACAGCTCTAGCCTCTAGGCAGTTACTCTTTGCGTTAAAGCTAGAAATTTCGCTATTTAGCTCCAAAAGATCAAGCATGATTAGATCTATCTTTTTAAAATCACGCTTAAGCAAAAGTCCAAGTATCCCGCACCCTGCTCCAACATCCAAAACTCTGCCAGAAATTGCGCCTACGCCAGAGCAGATAAAATCATAAAGAACGAGCGTATCGCTGTTGTAGCGATAGCCATTTTCAAGCTGGGCTAAGATCATCTATAAACCTTGATGATAAAGCCGCGCGTCACATCTTTTACGATCACTTCGGAGCTAAAGCTGATCCTTGCAAAGTCGCCAAATTCCTCTTTGATAAGCTCAGCAGCTGCCTTTGCACGCTCTTTGCCAACGCCGTAATTTACGTAGTTATTTAGCTTGCCAAGGTCATCTTTTTTGATATTTTGAGCGACATTTGATGGGATGACAAAATTTTCTTATCCACGATCGGGATGATCTCAGTACATGTAGTTTGAGTTAAATCTCTGCAAAATTCGCTCACTCTGTTTTTGCACATTATGCTCACTTTGTCCTTTGCATCCATATCGTCGCACTCGATGCTAGAGATGAGGACTAGCTTTGTTGGAGTTTCAGGCTTTGTCGTAGCTTGTAAGATATTTTTTAAATTTACATTTTCATTTTCAAGCTCATCTTGTCTGTTTAAATTTTGCTCGATATCTTTTTGGAGCTCGACTATCTGGGCATTTACACTACCGCTACCGCCTTTGTGAGTGGTTGAGCTTAGCTCATTTATCTTTGAATTTAGCCTCTCTATCGTCTTGTTGCTCTCATTTAGCTTTTGCTTTGCATTTTCTAGCTCATTTTGCAAGCTTAGTAAATTTTTGCTGCCGCTTTTGTTGTTGTCGGTTAAAAAGGTTGAGGTATCGACTATCTTTTTTTGTAGCATATTTATCTGCTGGCGTAAAATTTCATAGTTTTGCATATCGATCTTTAGCGTTCTTTTTTGCGTTTCTAGCTCGTTTTGCTTGGTGATTAGCATCTGGCTTGTCTTTGTGACATTTTCTTCAAGCTCTTTTATCTTCGCATCTTTTAGATCAAGCTTAGCGCTTAAATTCTTTAGCTCGCCCTCGTTTGAGCCAAGTTTTTGTGACTGCAAAGAGATGGTTTGGTTTTGATCAAATAGCGTTTTTAGAAATTTAGTTGTCTTTGTATCAAGCGCTTTTAGCTCCTCTTGGCTCTTTTTAAAGCTCTCTTCACTTAAACTTAGCTTTTTGCTTAGCTCGCTTAGAGTTGAGTTTGCGTCTAAATTTTGCTTTTCAAGCTTTTTATTTAGAGCATTTGCCCTCTCAAGCTCTTTTTTAAGCGAGCTTATATTTTCATTTGCAAGCTTGTTCTCTTGCTCGCTTTTTAAACTCTTTTGCTTTAGATCATCAAAACTCTTATGAAGTGCCGCAAGCGAGGCATTTAGCTCTAAATTTTTGCCATTATAGCTTTGCGCCATTAGATCCTTTGAGTTTAGGTTTTTCTTGATCTCTTCAAGCTCGTAAATTCTATCTTTTAGTGCAGTCTTGTTTGACTCAAGAGCCTCCTGCAGATCGATTATCTTATTTGCCTTTTTAGAAAGCTCATCCTCCATAACGCTCTTTTGCGTCTCAAAGCCGTCATTTAGCGCATTTATCTCTTTTCGTAGCTAAATTTTCGAGTGTCGGCGTCATTTTTAACTCGCTCGATCTCCTCTTTTAAAAGCAAAATTTCTTTTTTCTCGCCTCTATCTTTTTCACTTTGAGCTTTTTCATACTCTTTTATAAGAGCTTCTTTTTGCGCAAGCGTTGCATTTAGCTCGTTATTTTGCTCTTTTAAAGCGGTGTAGTTTGCCTCAAAACTCTCTTTAAATTTATTAAAGCTGGCCTTGGCATCTTTTAGTTTGCTCTCATCGCCATTTCTAGCGTCATTTATCGCATTTTCAAGGTCGATTATCTTTTTCTCATAAGCCTTTGAGCTCTCTATCATATCAGCTTGCGCTTCATTTAGGCGCTTTGTCAAAGCTTGGATATTTTCAAAGTGTTGCGCCTCAAGCTCGCCAAGAGCCTTTTGATTTTTTTCAACTATCTCGTTTTTTTCATTTTCGACATTTCTTTTCATCTCTGAAATTTTGCTTATGAAGTCTAAATTTTTCTCGCTCATATCGACATTATCAGCGGCTAAAATTTCATTTTTTTTGCTTAACTCGCGCACTTGCTCTTGAAGCTCTTTTACATTGTCTGATAAATTTAGATCCTTATCATCAACAAAATTTTGCATGTAGCTCTTTGGCGTGATGTAGCCGCCGTACTCGTAAAGATCGTCTTTGCTTACATATCTTTGCTTCTCTTCTTCTGGGAGATCATCAAAATTTATAGAGTAAATCGTTTGATTAGTATCTTTTGGCGCCTCGTCCTCTTTTTGAAATTTCAAAAACGAGAGAGAAAAGCCAGCTATCAGACAAACAATAGCTAGTGCGATTTTATTTATCAAGCTTGTGCCTTGCCTTTTAAGATATCTTTGATGACGCTATGAGCGTGATTTAGTCCGACTACTATCGAGCCGCCATTTTTTAAAACGATGTCGCCTCCCACATATAGTCCTGGCACACTGCTTTGGTAATTGCTATCAACTATCGGAGTGCCTTTCTCATCAGTTTTTATCTGGCATTTTTGTAAAAAATCAACCGGACTTGAGCCACCGATCGCATAAACAACCCTGTCATAGACACGGATCTTGCCATTTTCATAATGCACTCTTACCTTGCCTGATTCATTATCGATCTCGGTTATATCGTGATTTAGTCTTACTTTTATCTTATTGTGCTTCTCAAGCTCCCAAAGAGCGCTTAAATTTGTCTCATTCACACGGCTAAATTTATCTTTTCTGTAAGCGATCGTAGTTTTGTTATACTGACAAAGCTCGATAGCATACTCAACCGCAGAGTTGCCACCGCCCACAACTAGCACTTTTTCGCCGTTTGTGCAGTTATCAAGGTTAAAATTTACAACTGAATTTAGTGATGGCGGGATCTTATAGTCAGGTTTGTTTGGTCGTCCCATTTTGCCGATAGAGACCATCACGTTTTTGGCTTCATAGACAGCTTTTGAGGTAGTTACTTTAAAATTTCTCCCTCTTTTTTACGCTTTCGACCTCAGAGTTAAAAAACGCCTCGATATTCTCAGAGTCAAGTAGCTTGTCAAAATAATCAAGTGTGCTCTCTTTTGTGCCATCTTCAAACGAAACTAGCCCATGTATCGTGCTATCTTGCCCTTTATACTCTTTATCTACGCGTTTATTGTCTTTATAAAATTTTCTGATCGTTTGGCTGTGGTTGTCGCCTTTTTCAAGGAGCAAAACATTACTTAAGCCATTTCTTTTAGCCTCTACTACGCTAGCTATACCACAAGGTCCGCCACCAACTACTATTAGATCATAAATATTTGCCATATTTTTCTCCAAATTTTAGTAAATTTTAAGCTTTTTTAACTAGATCAGCCATCAAAAATGCAAGCTCTAAAGCCTGATCAGCATTTAGTCTTGGATCGCACTGTGTCTCGTATCTCTCTTTAGCGAGCTTTCGGTGATATTTAGCGCGCCACCAGTGCACTCAGTCACATCTTTGCCAGTCATCTCAAGATGCACGCCACCTGCTCTTGTGCCCTCAGCTTTATGAATTTCAAAAAAGCTTCTAACCTCGCTTAAAATTTTACTGAATTTCACGAGTTTTGTAGTTGTTTGAGGTCTTAACGGTGTTGCCATGCATCGGATCGATGCTATAAACGATATTTAGTCCCTCGCGCTTTAGCTCTCTTAAAATTTTCGGTAAATTTTCGCCGATCTTATCAGCGCCCATTCTGATTATCACATTTAGCCTGCCAGCTTCATTTTCTGGATTTAGCTTATTTGCAAGCGCTACGACATCCTCTGCCTTTGCACTTGGTCCGATCTTAACGCCGATAGGGTTTTTCACACCACTTAAAAAATGCACATGAGCGTCGTTTATGCCGCGCGTTCTCTCGCCTATCCAAAGCATGTGAGCCGAGCAGTCGTACCACTCGCCACTAAGGCTATCAACCCTAGTTAGTGCCTCTTCATAAGGCAGAAGTAGCGCCTCGTGAGATGTATAGACTGCTGTTTGATTTATCGCTGGAGTGTTTGCCGAAGTGATGCCACAAGCTGCCATGAAAGATAGAGTTTTTGTTAGATCATCAGCTAGTTTAGCGTATTTCTCACCGATCTCTGGCTTTTTAACAAAGCCTAAATTCCACTTATGCACCTGATGAAGGTCTGCCAAACCTCCTCTTGAAAAGGCTCTTAAGAGGTTCATCGTAGAAGCACTTTGATAGTAGGCCTCTATCATGCGTTTTGGGTCGGCAACTCTAGCTTTTTGTCAAATTCAAAGCCATTTATGATGTCACCTCTATAGCTTGGCAACTTAACGCCATTTACCTCTTCATAATCGCTACTTCTAGGCTTTGCAAACTGCCCTGCTACGCGGCCTACTTTGACCACTGGACAGCCACCGCCAAAGGTTAAAACTATCGCCATTTGAAGTAAGACCTTGAACATATCTCTGATGTTGTTTGCGTTAAAATTTGCAAAGCTCTCAGCGCAGTCGCCACCTTGAAGCAAAAAGGCCTCGCCATTGCAAACTTTTGCAAGCTCATTTTTAAGACTTCTAGCCTCGCCAGCAAATACCAAAGGTGGAAGTGCTTTTAGTTTTTCTTCAGCCTCTTTAAGCTCTTTTAAATTTCGGATAAGTTGGTTGTTGTAAGATATTAAATTTCTCCAACTATCTCTGTTCCAAGTCAGTAAACTTTTCCTATCTTTTACCTTGATTTAGCGCAGATTATATCACGCAAAACTTAAAAAATAAAAGCCATTAATGGGTTATTAAAGATATTTTGCATACAATCACTACTTTAAATTTACCCAGAAAAGAGAAGATTTTTTTCATGATAAAAGGCATATTTTATTCGCTTTTAGCCTCAGTTTTATTTAACTGCATTTACTACATGTCAGTGCTCATGAACCCCATCAGCACGCAAGCTCTTATTGGATACCGCATGATCTTTGCCATGCCTTTTCGTCATCGCCGCCATTTTTTTGTTAAAACAGCAGCGAAATTTCAAATTTTTACTTCTAAAAATAAAGCTAAAACCTAAAATTTTACTAGTTTTGCTTGCTACCTCGCTCATCGTCTCATTTCAGATGTGGCTCTATCTCTGGGCTCCAAGTAACGGCGCAGCGCTAAAGTCTCTGATAGGCTACCTCATCATGCCAATAGTCATGGTCCTTTTTGGACGGATATTTTTCAAAGAGCACCTCTCAAAAACAAAGTTAGCATCGATATTTTTCGCTGCCATTGGCGTCTTTAGCACAGCAGTCATAAGCGGTGGCATCTCGTGGGAGAGCGCTGTAGTTTTTTGCCTTTATCCAGTCTATTTTACCATTAGAAAGTACTACAACCTTGCAAATTTCTCAAGCTTTGTTATCGAGATAATTTTTATGTTTTTATTCTCATTTTATTTTGCGCTCACAGCCGATATGGACTACGTAATGAGCCAAAATCCAAACATCTACTATCTGCTCATCTTGCTTGGTGCTATAAGCGGCATAGCCCTCATCGCCCAGATCCTCTCAAGCACGCTCGTGCCGATAAATGTACTCAGGTTTGCTTACATATTTTGAGCCTATAATGATGCTTTTTGTCTCATTTGCCATCGGCGAGAGACTGGAGAAAAGCTCATACTTTTTGATGATCTGCCTAGCCATCTCTGTCACTCTTTTGATGATAGATAGTATAAATTCTATAAAAGGCGACAAAAATACCAAGACTAAATGAGAGCCAAAAAGGCGTTATTCTCGCGCTTAGCGCCTTTTTTATGTGGGGATTTTTGGCGGTTTATTTCAACCTATTTAGCAAAGATGTCGATGCTTATGAAATTTTAGCCCACAGGATCATCTGGTCATTTTTCTTGATGGCGGCAGTGCTTTGCCTTAGAGGTAAAATGGGCGAAATTTTTGCGCTTCTTAAGGATATCCGCTCGCTAAAGGCTCTATTTTTAAGCGGTATTTTTATCACCATAAACTGGGGCGTTTATGTCTATGCGGTTGGTAGCGGCAAAATTTTAGACACGAGTTTGGGCTATTTTATAAATCCCTTGATAAGCATGCTCCTTGGTGTCATCATCTTTAAAGAGCGCCTCAGCAAAGCTGGTGCCATAGCCGTTTGCATCGTCATCGCAGCCGTCTGCGTGGCAAATTTATGCCAAAGGCGGTCTGCCACTTGTCTCTATCATCTTGCCACTTTCATTTGGATTTTACGCGATGGTTAGAAAGATGGCGAAGATTAGCGCATTTAACGGGCTTTTTATCGAAACATTTTTTATGTTTCCATTTGCGCTTGGATATGTTTTATGGCTGGTTTTTCACTCGCAAAGCCACTTTGGACTAAACAAGGACTCACTTTTAATGATCGCTTCAAGTATCGTCACCATCGTGCCACTTGTCGCATTTAACGCAGCGGCAACAAGGATAAATTTAACAACGATTGGCTACTTGCAATACATCTCGCCAACCATCGCGATCCTTTGCGCGGTCTTTATTTACGGCGAAATTTTAGACGGTTACAAAGTCGTCTCATTTTGTATGATCTGGCTGGCTTTAGCGATAATTAGCGTGGATAAATTTAGAAAAGGAGTAAAAATGAATAGCGTAACGATTTATTTGCTGCTTGCGTTTTTTGCAGCGCTTATTTTATATTTTCAGATACAAAAACTAACCAAAAAGCTTGACGATGAAGGGGCGGTACCTGCCTATCAAAAGGCTGCGCAAGAGGTTTTAGAAAATTTTAAGCAACGCTGAGAAATACCCTAAATTTTGCAATGTCATCTTAAAAAAGATAAATGCTCTAAGGCAAGACATACTCTTTGAAGATGCGCTAAATGAGGCTAGTGACAAAGATAAAGCTCTTGATCAGCTCGAGCAGACAAGAGACAAGCTAGAAGCGCTTTTAAAGCGAGAAAATGCAAACTGGGAGAGCGAACTTGTTGAAATTTTAGACGAGATCGATGGCTTTGTAAAGGCAAATTTCAAAAACGGCGAAGATAGAGCCGAAGAGCTAAGAGACGAACTAAAAAAGAATTTGATGGGTTGTGAGAGTAGCTCAGGCATTTTAGGCAAGCTCTAAAATTTACGTCTAAAATATTGATTTTTACTCAAATTTACATTTATTAATTGAGTAAATTCAAACTCATTGGCATAAATTTAAATCTTCGCTTTTAGAGCCATTATCCTCTTATATGATGCATCTATCCGCTCTTTGCTGATCTTTTTCTCATCTATGGCATCCACTATGATCTGAGTTATTAGATCGGCCGTTCTTTGGTTATTTATCTTAAACTCGCTAAATAGCAAGATATCACCACCAGCGTTTATAAATTTCACCACTTTTTGCGCCAAAGCTTCGTCGCCAACGCCTTTCATGAGCATATCATCGCTGATAACCACGCCATTAAATTTAAGTTCATTTCGTAGTAGATCGGTTATTATTTTTTTAGAAAGTGTGGCTGGATTGTCCTCGTCGATACCCTTTACAAAAAGGTGCCCGACCATGATGATCTGCGCTCTACCGGTGCTTATGGCGTCTTTGTATGGCAGTAGCGCATCTTTGCTTAGCATGACCTCGCTCTTATTTTTATGCGAGTCCTCTTTTGAGCTGCCATGCCCTGGGAAGTGCTTAAGTGTCGTTAGGATGCCCTGTTCTTTAAATGCGTCCATAAAGGCATCAGCGTAGATCACTATCTTGCTTGCATACTCGCTAAACGCCCTTTGCTTAGCGGCGATGATCGGCGAGTTTTCATCGTGTAGATCGACCACTGGGCGAAATTTAAATTTATTCCACACTCTTTTAAATTTATGGCCATTTTTGAGTAGAGATCATAAGCGCTTTTGATATCAAGTGTGCTTGCGACCTCGTATGCGCTAGGATATGGGCCATCAAAGCTCTTGTCCTTCATGCGGCTTACGTTGCCGCCCTCTTCGTCGATAGCGATGAAAATTTTCAGGGCTTTTCTCTTTGATCGCCTTTATGCTAGCTTTTAGCTGGGCTTTGCTGGTGACATTTCTGCCAAGTAGCATCACACCGCCAAATCTCTCATATCCAGCGTCGCTTAACATCGCGCGAAACGCAGCGTCTTTTGTGCTAGCGCCGTTAAAGCCGACCATTATCATCTGCGAGACCTTGGCTCTTAGGCTCACCTCTGCGCCGTTTAGCCCAAGAGTAAAAATAGCCATAAAAAGTATAAATTTAAAAGCTCTCATCTTCTTCCCAAAAGCGATTTTACGCTCTCAAAAACGTCTTTACCATTTAGCATATTTTCAACCTCACTAGCGATAGGCACATATATGCCCTTTTCTTTAGCGATCTTACTAATGGCCCTTGCAGTATCCACGCCCTCTGCCACTTCGCCAAGCTCATTTAAAATTTTCTCTAATCTCTCGTGCCTTGCGATGCCAAGACCTACGCGGTAGTTGCGTGAAAGTATCGACGAAGCGGTTAAGAAAAGATCCCCTGCGCCGCTTAGCCCCATAAATGTCTCGTCTTTTGCGCCAAAAATTTGCCAAATCTAGCCATCTCAACAAGCCCTCGCGAAATGAGACTTGCTCTTGCGTTGTTGCCAAGACCAAGGCCATCGCAGATGCCACCAGCTATGGCGATCACGTTTTTATACGCACCACACACCTCAGCGCCGATCACGTCATCAGAAGTGTAGGCTTTCATATAGCTTGGGAAAAATGAGGCAAATTTTAAAGCTGAAATTTTCGATTTTTAGAATTTGCCACCAAAGCGCAAGGCAGCTTTTGCATGATCTCTTTTGCAAAGGTCGGCCCAGAAAGAAAGGCCAAATTTTCACTATCCACAAAATCCTCGTAAATTTCATTTAGAAATTTAAGATTTGCCGTGTCTATGCCTTTGCTGGCGACTAATATCTTTTGACCTTTGTTTTTGTAGTTTTGCTTTAGCCATAAATTTGTAGCTTGCGTTGGGATCGTGCAGACTAGGTATTCGCACTCCAAAGCCTCTTCTAAGCTTACAAAATTTGACATCTCTCTTGGCGTTCTTGAGCTGATGACGCACTCGTTATTTTCACTAAATGCGTGGAAAAGCGCACTGCCCCACTTGCCAGCTCCGATGACTGCTATGCTCATTTTAGCCCTTTTTTAGCCTATTTTGGCCTTTAAAAGCTCATTGACCTTGCCTGGGTTAAAGGCACCCTTGCCCTCTTTCATCACCTGACCGACAAAGAAGCCAAACATCTTATCTTTGCCATTTTTATACTCTTCGACTTTGTCGGCGTTTGCAGCTAAAATTTCGATCTATGATCGCGATGATCGCTGAGTCGTCGCTCACTTGTTTTAAGCCAAGTTTTTCGATGACGCTATCAACGTCTGCGTCATGCTCCATTAGATAGTCTAGCACCTCTTTTGCAGCCTTGCCGCTTATCGTGCCATCTTCTATGCGTTTTAGTAAATTTATCATCTTGGCGCTGCTAACTGGGCTTGTCTCGATCGTTACGCCGTTATTT
Organism: Campylobacter concisus; assembly: GCA_037321105.1. Classification (GTDB taxonomy): domain Bacteria; phylum Campylobacterota; class Campylobacteria; order Campylobacterales; family Campylobacteraceae; genus Campylobacter_A; species Campylobacter_A concisus_AZ. Next base: position 196,396 of record CP147775.1, read on the forward strand.
AAGCGGCCAAGAAGCTCGACTATGAGCCACATAGTAGCAAGCTTTGGTTGAATTCCAGCGGCGATTAGCTCTTCAAAATATCTAGCCATCTCAACGCTTTGGGTTAAATTTCAGCGCATCGCTCTCTTTTACGCCTAGCTCGCTAACATATCTTGCGACCTTTTGCTCGGCAAGCTCTGGAATTTTGATCGCTTCGTTATACATCTCTTCTGGCACTTCAACAGGCAGCAAGTCAGGGTCAGGGAAGTACCTATACTCCGCACTATCCTCTTTGCCACGCATCGATCTTGTCACTAAATTTGTCGTGTCAAAGAGCCTTGTCTCTTGATAGACCTCTTCGTCATATTTGCCATCTTCCCAAGCTGCACTTTGGCGCTCTACCTCGTAGTCGATCGCTTTTTGGATAAATTTAAATGAATTTAGGTTTTTTATCTCAACCCTTGTGTAAAGCTTGGTGTCGCCTTTTGGACGGATAGAGACGTTTGCGTCGCAGCGGAAGCTTCCTCTTGCATATTTGCGTCGCTGATGTTTAAAAAGCGAAGGATCGAGTGCAGTTTTTTAAGGTAAGCCACCGCCTCGTCGCTACTTCTAAGGTCTGGCTCGCTAACTATCTCAAGAAGAGGCGTGCCGGCCCTGTTTAGATCGACCAAGCTCTCGTTTTCTTCGTGGATATTTTTACCAGCGTCCTCTTCAAGGTGCGCTCTTGTTACGCCGATGCGTTTTTTAGTGCCATTTACGTCGATGATGAGCTCTCCACCTTCTACGATAGGTATCTCAAACTGTGAAATTTGATATGCCTTTGGAAGGTCTGGGTAGAAGTAGTTTTTTCTATTAAAGACTGATTTTTTATTTATCTTAGCGTTTATCGCTGTGCCAAAGCTGATCGCCTTTTTGACAGCCTCTTTGTTTAGCACAGGCAGCGCTCCAGGCAGAGCTAGGCAGGTCGGACAAACGTGGGTGTTCGCCTCGTCGCCAAAGCTAGTCGAGCAAGAGCAGAAAATTTTAGTTTTTGTATTAAGCTGAGTGTGAACTTCTAAACCGATAACGACTTCAAACATATTTTTACCTTTAAATTTACTGCAAATTTTAGTGCGTATTTTAGCGATACTTTCTTTTAAAATATCTAAAGGGGAGCTTTTAAGGAAATTTAAAAGCACTAACAATTCGTAACATTAATGATAAAAATTTAAATTACAAATTAAATATTTTTCGTAAGAAAAAAATAATATAGCTATAATAAAAAAAGACAAAATTTTATGAAAGGAGCTTGTATGAGCGACAAAGAGAATGTTGTTTTAGAAGATGGCGAACGTATGCTATCTCCGGTTCCGATGTCCGAGCGACGCCCGACATTTAACCAGATAATGGTCTGGGTAGGTTTTGGCTACGTCGTTACTGGACTTTTCATAGGTGGCGTTCTGGCCGGTTTTGGCGGAAAGCCTGGCGTCTCACCTCAAACCGCCATTTGGGCGATCATTTTAGGTATGGGCTCGCTAAGTATCATCACTGCGTTACTTGGCATAATGGCCCAAAAAACTGGTATGAGCCTAGCTCTAGTCTCTAGGTACTCTTACGGCATGAAAGGTGCAAATTTGCCAATGATCATCATGGCACTGCTAACACTTGGCTGGTTTGCCAGCATCACTGGGATGGTCGGTCAAATTTGGGGTTCATTTATAGGCAATCCAAGTGGCGTCATCGTCTTTGACCCAGCAAATTTTGGCTACAAAGATATCGCTCCGATCACGCTTGAGGTCTTTCTTGCTTGCTTTATCTTTGGCATCATCTTCACCATCACAGCATACGTGGGCATCAAAGCTATCGAGGCTATCGCGATCCCTATAAGCCCTGTTATCTTGATCATCGCAGTCTATGTTGGCTACGAGATGTTAGCAGAAGGTGGCGGAGCTGAGGCCTTTTTAGAAAAGACCAAAAATATACAAGGTCTTGGACTTGGAAATGCCATCACTGCTGTCGTTGGTAGCTGGATAGCAGGAGCTGTTATGGGCGTTGATCTATTTAGATTTAACAAATCAGTAAAAGCTGTCATTGCAGGTGTCGTGGCTTGCTTTATACTAACAAACCCTCTTTTAAACATAGTTGGCTACATCGGCGCAGTAAGCGTTGGTCAGTTTAACTACGTAGAGTGGATGCTAACAAAGTCAGCCCTTTTAGCTATCATCGGTGTCATCGCTTGGACAGCATCGCTTTGGACTACAAATAACGCCGAGCTCTACTGCAACTCGCTATATACTGGCCAGGTGCTCTCAAGCATAAATTTAAACATAAATAGAAAAAAACTAGTGTTAATCGCTGGTGTAGTAGGTACTGTGCTTGGCTCATTTGCCTTTTATCAAATGTTTTTTGCATCATTCATCACGATACTTGGCACATTTGCTCCGCCTCTTGCTGGTCCGTTAATAGCTGATTATTACATCATCAAAAAGGAAAGTACGACATCGCTAAATTTAACAGCGAACCAGACTATCACATGGCTGGCGTTATCTCATTTGTCATAGGTGCTTTGCTTGGATTTATCTTCCAGTACTATTTGCCGCTTCCATTTGACCTACCATCAGGTCTTGTAGCGTTAGTTATTACGATTATTATCTATCCGATATTTTATAAAATTTTTAACAAGGAGATGAGATGAAAAAGGTAGTTTTGAACGAATTTAGCGCAAGAGAGCTAAAGCAAAAATTTGAGGCGCACGAGATAGATAGCGCTATCACGACCTTTGGTAGCTGCGAGAGCCACGGCTGGCACCTGCCACTTGGGCCTGATCTTTTTGTGCCTGAAGAGATCGCAAAAAGAGCAGCTCTAAGACTTGGAAAGACTATTGTTGTGCCAGGCGTGCCTTTTGGTACTTCTATTCACTACAACCAATTTCCTATGTCAGTCACTCTTAGATTTGAAACCACGATAGCGATCGCTGAAGACATTTTTGAGAGCCTTATAAATAACGGCATAAAACATATCATCATCCTAAATGGCCACGACGGCAACATCCCTGCCCTTGAGATCGCCGCTAGAAAGGTAAAAGATAGACACAAAGACGCTGTTTTGGTCTTTATCCCTGCCTGGTGGAACATCACAGGAGCTAGACTAAAAGGTACATTCGACGTCTGGGACGGACTTGGTCACGGCGGAGAGGGCGAGACTTCTATAACAATGGCAGTTAAGCCTGAACTTGTAAATTTAGAGTACGCAAAGTCACAAGTGCCTCATGACGTCATCGGTTTTGGCGAGTTTAGCACCATCATCTGGGATATCAAAGAGGTAACAGAGACGGGTGCTACTGGAGATAGCACAAAAGCTAGCCTAGAAAAAGGTCAAAAGATGCTTGATTGTGTGACTGACTACGTTGTAGAGATCGTTGAAAAGCTTGAGAAAATGGGCTGGAAATACGACCACAGAAAATAAATTTATGTGTGCTAGAGATAGCACACATTTTTACTGCTTAATTCTTCACTAAATTTATAAAACAAAATTTTAAATACTGACTGAAAGTTAAATTTGATAGATAGTAGAAATTTAAAAAAGAAAAGCCATATAAAAATATGGCTTTAAATTTTTAATGCTCGTGCTCGCTAATAGCTACTGCGCCAGCTAGATAAACGTAAGTTAGCATCATAAAGATAAATGTTTGCAAAACAGCCATAAGTGTTAGAATTGCAAAGGCTGGAAGTGGAGCAAACCAAGGTGCAAGTGTAAGCATCGCAAGTAAGAACAAGTCATCGCCCTTGATGTTACCAAAAAGACGGAAAGATAGCGAAACTACACGTGAAAGATGTGAGATGACTTCAACTGGAAACATTATAGGAGCTAGAAATTTGTTTGGTCCCATGAAGTGTCCAAAGTATTTGAAAAAGCCATTTTCTCTAATGCCCTCAAAGTTGTAATAAATAAATACAACCAAAGCCAAAACTAGAGTTAAATTTAAGCTTGAGCTTGGTGACTCAAAGCCAGGTATGATACCGATGACGTTTGAGAAAAATACGATAAAGCCGATAGTTGCGACAAGTGGAAGGTATTTTCTAGCTAGCTTTTCGCTACCTAAAGTATCCTTGCCCATAGAGATAACGCCCTCTAAATAAGCCTCAACTATGTTTTGAAGGCCTCTTGGCACAAGCTGCATTTTACTCCTTGCGATGTAAGCAACGATGAGGATAATCAAAGCTACAAGGCAAAAGTGAAACGCATAGACAAAGGCATGTGAATGGTTTAGCAAATTTGAGAATAGAAACAAATCTTTCATTGATTTACCTTAGATTTAGAATTTTGCGTGATTGTAACAAAATTATTGTTAAAACATTTTTAATTTTAAGCCTTGTAGTAGTCAAAAAGCAGTTTGCAAATGGTTGCTGCGACAACTATCAAAAACATCGTTCTAATAAATTTGACCTCTTTTTGATGACTGAAATTTGAGCCAAAATATGCTCCCAAAATTTGCCCCACAGCCATCAAAAAGCCAACCACCCAAAGCACCTTGCCGCCGATTATAAACACGCCAAGAGCTACGATATTACTGGTAAAATTTAAAACCTTTGTGTGAGCGACTGCCTTTTTTAAATTTAACCCTATCAAAGCCACCATCGCAAACATCCAAAACGATCCTGCTCCTGGCCCAAAAAAGCCATCGTAAAAGCCAAGCGTTAGCCCAAAAACAACATAAAATAGCCTTTCATTCATCTTAGCAGCCCTGTCGTTTTCACCAATCTTTGGCATAAAAAGTGTGTAGAAAAATATAGCTGTTAGCAAAAAGGGAATAATAATCTTTAAAAAAGTTGCATCCAAAAACAAGATAAGTGTTGCTCCGATGACAGCTCCAATAAACGTAAAAACTATACCGATAAAGCATTCTTTGTAGTTAATTAGCCCTTTTCTTGTAAAATTTAGCGTTGCCGTGAAGCTGCCAAAGACGCCTTGAAGCTTGTTTGTGCCAAGGGCAAGATGAGGTGGCACGCCCATAGCCATGATGGCTGGCAAAGTGATCAATCCGCCGCCTCCTGCGATCGCGTCGATAAAACCACCCAAAACGCGGCGACAAAAAAGACAGTGTAGCTAAGTAGGTCAATTTCATTTTTGTTCTTTGTAAATTTTAAGTTAAAAAGCGGATTGTAGTTTAAAATTTTGAAATTTTCATCTTAGAAACGGGGGTTAAATTTGAGCGCAAAAATTTAAAAAAGCCTTTAAACATATAAATTTAAAGGCTTTTTATGGAGGCTTTATTATTTAATAACGCCGCAAAGCATTCTAGCGCCGCCGCCGCCAAGTGCTTTTGGTTGGTCACTGTGGTTATCGCCACCGACGTGAACCATTAGTGAGTGACCTTTTAGCTCGTCAAGATTTTTTATCTTTGGAGCTAGCACTGGGTAGTTTGCATTGCCCTCGGCATCTACGTAAAGCGCTGGTAGATCGCCTTTGTGACCCTTATCGTCCCATGCAAATGAGTGCATCTTTGTTTCAGCTGGATCCCAGTGACCGCCTGCTTTCATGCCTAGGCCTTTTTCAGTTGCGCCACAATCAGCATTTTGATGAACGTGGAAGCCGTGAAGTCCTGCAGGAAGACCTTTAAGATTTGGGAAAAGTGCAACGCCGTAGTTTGTCTTAACAGCTACTACTTCGCCAACGTTTTTGTCGCCTTTTTCGCTTAGTTCGCTAACTGGGATCACAAGATGCTCGCCAGCCTTTGGATCAAAGTGATGACCCTCGTGAGCAAAAAGCAAAGTTCCTAAAACCGCACTTAGTAAAACGATTTTTTTCATACAAGCTCCTTATGGATAAAATTGTATGGCAAGTCTATCCTAAATTTAAAAATTTAGCAATAATTTTTATTTTTTAAGATTTTTTACGATAGTTTCTAGCTCTTTGCTCTGCCCTATCCTGTAAAGCGCAAAGTCATATTTTATCGGGTCTAGCTCGTCAAATTCTCTAAGTTTTTTTGTAAGCTCCATCACCGCTTTGAAGTCGTAGCTTTTTCTGTTTATAAGTCCTAAATTTAACGAAACCCTATGCGTATGCACGTCAAGTGGCATCAAAAGTCTATCTTTTGGCAAATTTTTAAATAGTCCAAGGTCGATGTCGCTATCTCGCACCATCCAGCGAAGATACATATTGTAGCGTTTATATGGACTTTGCGGCTCTTTCTCAAAGCTCTTGCCAAAGAAAAACTCATATCCATCTGAGCGGTAAGAATTTAGCCGATAAATGAAATTTAATAAGCTCATTTACTGCTTCTATCATCTCGCCGTTTTTTGCAAGACCTTGGCGCAAAATTTCTTCTATGTTGCCCTCTTTTTCAGGCGTGAAAGCGTGATGAAAATTTCTTTTACGTCGTTTTCATTTTGAAAGCGATATTTGAAATTTGATAAATTTTTCTTGATATTTTGCTCGCTCTCATCAAGCAGGCTAAATTCAAGCGAATTTAAAATTTAACTATCATTTTTGCGTTGCCATAGGCAAATAACGCACAAATGAGCGCTATGTTTGGCTCTTTAAATTTAGTAGCCACTTGAACAGGATCCTGGGCGTCAAATAGCCCCGAATTTGTATTTTTACTAAGTACGTGTGCGTCTAAAAGACTCTTTAGCTCGCTCATTGTTTTAGTGAAAGAAGTGTGTCAAGCATCTGATCAACAGTCGTGATGATCTTTGCTGCTGCGCCGTAGCTTGCTTGAAAGCGGATCAAGTTTGTAAGCTCTTCGTTGGTATCTACGCCGCTTGTTGATTGAAATTCCTCTTCAGCAGTCCTTTGCAAAGATGTATTTGTGTCGTGAATAGTGTTGTTTGCCTCGGTATCGCTTGCCATATCGGTTGTAAAGTAGCGATAATATCCCTCGATCGTCTCATCTCTGTCAAGCGCAGTGCCACTTGAGTAAAATGTCTGCTTTTGGTACTGAAGCTGTATCATCTTGTTTGCAACTTCGTTATTACCCACGACTGGCTTTGAGTAAGCACGAAGTTTTGTATGATCTTGGGTGAAATTTTGATTGATGCCTATTGTGTTTGAGTTTGTGCCAGAGAAAAACCTGTTGATACCAACAACGCCTTGGAAATTTGTGCCGTGATCGACTATTGAGATGCTATAAAGCCCTTGAGCTTGCTTTGGTATGAGCGCAAATGTGCCTTGATGCGTGTTTTTATCATAAAAATATGACGCTTCAAAGAAGTCATCGACGTCATTTAGCATGTTGTTGTCGTTGTTATCGTCTAAATTTCGAGTTAAAATCCTGCACAACAGAGTTGCCGTATTTTGTATCGTTCATCGTCGTTGTGCCGTTTATCTCGATGGTCTTTTTAGCTACGACGTTGCCTTTATTATCATAAACGATAGCATCAAAACTGCCGTTTCTTATGCTGTTGTCGTGGTTCATCAGCGTCTTGTCGTTTTCTAGATAGCTGATCGGATCTGAGTTTGAAATTTCAACCGCAGACTCGGCATAGACGTTATTTGTGCTAGTTATTAAAGTTTTTGAAAATGTATTTAGATTGTCGATATATTTTTGGATGATACCATCGCTAAATTTATCATTATCTGGCTCGTAGTTGCGGCCTCTAAGATCAAGCGCGGCACCGATCTTGCCATTTGTGATCTTCTCCTCCATAGGGATACGTCTGCCATCTTCTCTTTCATAATGAAATTTTTGTGTATTGCCCACTCTCAGTCGAGCTCATAGAGATTTCATGAAAATTTACACCATCAACGATGCTCACACCGCCTATGTTTAGGTTGTAGTATCTTCCTTGATCGCTTATACCTGTATCTATCCTTGACTCGCTTTTTAGATCGCTTTTATAAACGGCTGTATTTACCAGCTTTGACATAGCAAGCTCTAGCTCATCGCGCTTATCACGAAGGTCGTTTGCATTTATCTTGATGCCAGCGTCTGCGCCAGATTCAACTCTTTGAATTTGCTTATTGATATTTGCTATTTGCTTGCCGAGTGAGTTTATCTCATTTATATTTATCTTTATAGTCTCATCTATCTGCGTGTGCATATCATAAAGCATCTTTGATGAGCGGTTGATGCTACCTGTTAAAACGCTAGCTTTGTTTATCAAATTTACCTTTTGAGCGCCCTCGTCTGGGTTTGAAGCGAAGTTATTCCACGCTGCAAAATACTCTTGGATATCTTTTACCATGCCGTTATCTTTTAGATCTGGGAAGTATTTTGTCGCCTCTTGTAAAATTCTTTGTTTATAGCCTGTATTTTCCAAATTTGATGATGAATATTTTAGTCTTGAGTAGGCAAACTCATCGTGAAGTCTTGTCACGGTATCTACTTGCGTGCCTGTGCCAACGCCACCAGGGACAGTGTTCATCGCTGGAGATGCAGACTGGACTACACGCTGCCTTGTGTAGTAGTTACTATCGGCGTTTGTGATGTTGTTTCCGGTTGTGCTTATTTGCACTTGGGCTGCATTTAGCCCTGAAACGCCTGTGCCTAATGACATAAAGATATTAGCCATTTGTTAAACCCTTGATTTGTAAAAATTATTATCTGTGCCGCTGCCGTCTTGGCCATACTCATTTACCTGAGTGCCAAAGACTTTTTTACTAAGCGAGTCGAAAAACTCCTTAACAACAACAACGTGTCTTGCATATTCTTTATTTACTTTATGCAAAATTTCAAGCTTTGAACGCATAAGCACTAGCTTTGACTTCACTTCATCATCTAAAACATTTGCAAGTGTTGTAGTGCCACTCTCTTTTGAAACCCTTAGTAGCTCTTTATCCAAAGCTCTTTTGGTATCTTCAAAAGCACGCACGAGAGCATTTTTCTTCTTCACGCTCTCATCAACGCTTGAGTGCTTCGCCTCTTTTATATTGGCGATATCTTGCATCGTTAAATTTATAAGCTCGTCTAGCTCGCCTATGGCTTCGTCCAAAAGCTTCTTTATCATTTAAATTCCTTTAAAATTTCACAGCAACGCATCAGCCACAGCCTTAGCTGTTTTAGAGATATCTACCTGATAGGTGCCATTTGCTATTGCATCAGCTATCTCTTTTACTCTTGCGTTTTCGTTTGTTTTTACTTCTTTGTTTTCATTTTCAACTCTAGCATCGCTATTTTTATTTAGCGTATTTGCCTGGTAGTTTGGTCTTTGGTTCAAAGGAGTTATCATATCCATACCTCTTAAAATAAAATGTTTATATCACTACATCGGCAAAATATAAATTTACTTAAGAGTCTCTCTTTAAAAAATCGTATAAAAGTTCTGAAAAACCTAAATTTCCACTCAAAGCTTTGCTCATAGCGTCATTATACATAGACCTGTAAATGTCGCTGCCAGCGGCTTTTGGATAGAGTGAGTTCTTATCATCTTCTTTTAAAGCGATATCAAGAACAGCTTTTACCATAAATGCTTCAAAAGCGTCAGTTTGCTCTTTTAAAAGTGCATCTTGTTTGGCATTTGCATTTTTTATCTTGTTTGCTGAGATGTCGTTATATGAATTTAGTGCTAGGGTGTTGTCTATTTGCATTATATTATCTCCAGATCGACTTGTATCGCGCCAACTCGTTTTAAATTTTCAAGTATCGAGATGATGTCACTTGGTGTTGCGCCAAGTTTATTTAGCGCTCTTGTCACGTTTGCGACGGTTGTTTTTTCACCTGAAATTTTAAGTAAATTTTGACTAGGAGCCACCGAGGTGTCGCTACCTATATTTACATCATTTTGCGCTGCCTCTTCGTAGCTATTTGGCTCTATCTTTATAGTTATAGCGCCGTGAGTTATCACGACTGGACTAACTACCGCGTTTATACCGCTAACTATCGTGCCAGTTCTCTCATCAACTACGATCTTTTCATCTGGCTTATACTCCACATCAAGATCAAGCACAGCGCTTGCAAGCTCGATGATGCTAACATCATCTGGCTTTTTAACGATAACCGTTCTTGGATCGATCGCCTTTGCAGTATCGTCTGAGATGTTTGCATTTATGGCATTTTGGATATCAAGAGCGGTTTTAAAATTTGTATCTTTTAGGCTTAGTTTTATGCTGTCTTGGTTGTAAATATCGTAAGTTACTTCACGCTCCACAAGGGCGCCATTTAAGATAGTGCCAACGGTTGGGTGATTGCCGCCAGTTCTGCCTGCGCTCTTACCACCGATACTTAGAGGTCCTTGAGCCAAAGCGTAGATATCGCCATCAACGCCTTTTAGTGGGGTCATAAGAAGGGTGCCACCTTGCAAGCTTTTTGCATCGCCGATAGATGAGATCTCGATATCAAGCTTGTCGCCATGCCTTGCAAATGCAGGCAATTTTGCTGTCACCATAACAGCAGCTGCGTTTTAGACTTGATATCATCTGGATTTATCTTGACATTTACGCCTTGAAGCATGTTTGATAGCGACTGGATCGTAAATTTTGACGTTGAGCCATCCCCTGTGCCGTTTAGTCCGACGACTAAACCATAGCCTATTAGCTGATTATCCCTTACGCCAACGATATTTGCAAGCTCTTTTATCTGCGTAGCAAAGGCTGAAGTAGCTATCACTGAAGCTGCTACAAAAGATAAAAATTTATTCATATTTTTTCCTAAAATTTAGCTATTTTAGGTTTTTAAAGCAAAAGATGTTCCAAAATTTACTGAAAATAAGAGAGAGAAGTAGCTCCAAATTTTTTAAATTTAACAAGTTTAAATGCAGAAATTTCATCGCCAAATTTAAAATCGCTGTTATGCTCAAAAACTATCATATAAATTTTCTCTTTTTTAGCTGCGAGATCAAATTTACAAGCTTTTCATAGATATCATCAAAGCCAGCCCTTATGTCAAATGGCGGATCAAGATAGAGTAAGACCTTGCCGTTTTGCGAATTTACAAGATCAGGCAAGAGCGCAAAGCTATCGCCATTTATCGCTTTTAAATTTGAACTTTGCAGGCTTGCAAGATTGCTTTGCGTGATCTTAAAAGCAGCCCTATCTTTTTCGATAGCGATAGCCTCGCGCGCTCCGTTGCTAACAGCCTCGCTTGCCATCACGCCGCTTCCGCCAAAGCCCTCTATAAATGTAAGCGAATAAATTTCATCTCTAATGACGTTAAAAAAGGACTCTTTTACGATGCTTTTTGTGCTTCTTGTCGTGCTTAGACTTGGCAATTCAAGCCTTTTGCCTTTAAATTTACCACTTGAAATTTTGGTGTATAGTTTCACTGATTTGCCCTTAAAATTTCAAGCAGATCAGCTTTAAATTTATCAATTAGTAGTGATACTTTTTGCTCCAAGCTCTTTTCATTTACTATCTGATCTGGCTCTTTTGCCTTTGAAATTTGCGTGGCTGAGTAAAACTCCTCGAGCGTATCAAGAAGAGTGGCTTTGTTAAACGGATGAGAAAGATGAGCGTTCTTACCTATTATAAATAGCGGTTTTTTTGTGACGATCTCGCGGTCACTTACTACAAAATCACAATCCTTATGATGAGCGGCTAAATTTCCACAAAAAGCAGCAAGGTCTTTTGCAGCAAAATGCAGTCGCATTCAAATGAAATTTTCATATCCCGTCCTATAAATTTTGCTCGATTTTAACCTAAATAATCAAAAATTTATATAAATACTAAAGGAATTTAAAATTTTACCGATGTAGGAGCTAGCGTAAGTTTTAAGGAGTAAAACTATGGAAATTTTCAAAGCAGCGGCAAATCAAACACTTGATGCAAACATGAGCACGTCGGCTCAGCGTCAGATAGACAGCAGACCTATCGAGCACTCTGATGTCAAAGTAAATGCCGATAAAAACGGCAAGTCAAAGGATGTTAACGAGCTTGACGGACTTAGCAACGAGGATCTTGCTAGAAAAACAAGAGAGGTCACTGATAGGCTAAACTATCAGATGCAGCAGCTCGATACTAATGTAAGATTTGCTTACAACGAGAAGTTAAATTTAATGGTAGTGCAAGTAAAAGACGCCAAAACAGGCGAAGAGATAACACAGCTTCCGAGCAAAGAAGCTATAAAAATCAGCGAGTATTTCAAAGAAAGTATCGGAATACTTTTTGACAAGGAGAGTTAAAAATGGCAGTAGGTAACGTAACAAATTTAGGCATCGGTACAAAAAATAGCGGCCTAAACGATGAGCTTATCAAGAAACTAAAAGAGGCTGATGAGGCTGGACAGATCAAACCACTTACAACAAGGCTGGAGAAAAATGAGCTTAAGCAAAAGGACCTTGCGGCTCTAAAAACTCTTGTTAGCAACGTAAATGTTAGTGGCAAAACACTTGGCGGCGAGGCACTTTATCTAAAAAGAAATACAAATAACGCTGGCAAAAGCGTCACAGCTTCAGCAGCAAATGGCGTTAGCGTGCAAAGCTTTAGTATCGATGTGCAAAAACTTGCTCAAAAAGATACATTTCAAAGCAAGAATTTCAAAATTCTTCAAGCATGGTGGGTGCGACAAATACTGGCTCATTTGACGTTGAGATAGACGGACAAAAATTCTCTATCGGTGTGACAAGATCGACAACGTATCAAGATATCGTTGATAAGATAAATGACGTAAGTGGCGGCAAGTTGCAAGCTAGAATTTTAAATGTTGGCGGCGATAAGCCAAATCAAATAATGCTTCAATCAGGTAGCACTGGCGCTACACAGACTATTAAATTTTCAAATCGACACTGCTGGCATTTTAGACAAGCTTGGCTGGGATGATACGCAGTTTCAAGACACAGACGAGCACGGCACAGCGCTAACAAATCCTGATGGCACGCCAAAGATGACATCAAATTTTGGAGAAAAATAGAATTCTAAAAGCGCAAGATGCAGAATTTACATATAACGGCGTAAATATCAAAAGAGATAAAAACAGCTTTGATGATCTAAGACCTGGCGTAAATATCACGCTAAATGAGACTGGTAAGACAAATGTCAGCATCTCTCAAAACACTGAAGAGGTCGTAAAAGCGGTTGAAGAGTTTATAAAAGACTACAACCTAATGACTATGAACCTTGAGATCGCTACAAAATATGACGAAGAAAAAGGCGCTGGTACTTTTCAAGGTGTAAGTGAAATTTCAAGCCTTAGATCAAACATCGGACGTCTAGTAAATGGTCAAGATAGCGAAGGCAAAGCGCTAAGTAAATTTGGCATAGTGCCAGATAAAGACGGTCAGCTCCAGCTTGATCTAAATGAAATTTAACGCAGCTCTTAGCAAAGATCCAGAAGAAATTCAGAAATTTTCATGGGTTCAAGCAAGACTGAGCCGATAAGCTACATGGGTAACTCAACCGTTAGCACAGGTGCGTTAAATATCCAAGCTGGCGATCTAACGATAAATGGCAAGTCAGTTATATTTTCAACCGCAGCTGGCGGGTCAGCTGAGGACAACGCTCTAAAGCTTCAACAAGCTATCAATGACGCTGGTATCGACGGAGTCACAGCTAGTCTTGATCAAAGCGGCAAGAGGATCATCTTAAAAAGAAGTGATGGTGAAAACATCGAAGTAAAAGGCAAAGCTTCTGCATTAGCAACTCTTGGTATGAGCGAAGCCACTGTAAATCCAGTGACTAAAAAAACTGATGGTCTTTTTACAAAGCTAGCTAAGATGCTTGATGGTGCTGTTGGCAAAGAAGGTACGATGATAGCTATGCAAAATCAGCTAAAAGATGAGAGTGAGTCCATCACTAAAAATAAAGAGAGCACTCAAAAGCTTTTAGATGAGAAATATACAACGATGCAAGAGCGCTTCATCAAGTATAACGCTATCATCGCAAGTTTAGAAAATCAGTTCTCAACTCTAAAATCAATGATAGATGCTGAGCTAAACAATAAAAACTAAGAGAGAAAAATGAATCAAAGTGCATATAGTGCATACGCACAGTCGAGTTTCGGGGGCATCGAGTCCCCGACTAAATTAATAGAAATGCTTTATGACGGAATTTTAAAATTTATATTTCGCACCAAAAAAGCGATCGAAGCTGGAGATATAGAGAAAAAAGTCTATTATATAAACAGAGCAAACGCTATCTTTGTCGAGCTTTTAAACTCGCTTGATTATTCTCAAGGCGACGTGGCTCACTATCTTAGCGGACTTTATACAAGACAGATGCAGCTTCTTGCTATGGCAAATATCCAAAATGATATAGCCGCGCTAAATGAAGTAACAAACGTCGTAAAGCAGTTATCAGAAGCATGGAGGGAGGTAACATCAGGTGAATAGCTGGATCAATGAATTTAAGCTAGCGTTAATAAACGAAGATACAAGAAAGCTAGCTGCACTATCACAAAGCTTTAGCGAAGATATGTTTAAAAGCTTAGCCTCGGCTCAAGAAGCACAAGCGCTAATTGGCGGTGCGATAGAGCTTTTTAAAACTAAATCTTCACACATCCAAAACGAGCTTACAAAACTACAAAAAGCTCAAAAATACGTAAAAAACTAATCTAATCTCAAACTTTCAAGGCACGGCATATTTGCCGGTTTTGTCTTGAAAATCTTTTAAATTTACTAATTTACAAACTGCTTGCTACTTGAAATTTACTCTAAATTTAAGGGAGGCACGGCGTTAAGCCGAGTTCTGTCTTGAGCGATCATTTATCTACGCTTGCTTTTACAAACAAGCTCTAGCGAAGGGTTTTAATATAAGACCAAAACCATCCCTTCTTACTGCAAGTTGGGTTTATATGGCCACGCAAGTTACCAAGCGCGCCGGTGGGCTCTTACCCCGCCGTTTCACCTTTACCGCCAAGGCGGAAGTTTGCTTTCTGTTACACTATCCCTTAGGTTTCCCTAGCCATCCGTTAGATGGAACTTTGTCTTATCGCAGCTCGGACTTTCCTCTTTTGCAAGATGCAAAAGCGACCGCTTACCGTGCCAGAGCGTGATTATATTTAAAAATATATAAATTTACCCTGCGACCAAAATTTTATAAATTTATCTAAGAAATTTTTTGATTTTTGAGCATAAATTTTGTCACAACTTGGTATGAAATTAATTTTTTTATTTAATCTTTTTAAAATTTCTTTACAAAAATAAGAGCAAAACACCCCAAATTTCACTTTTTTGTTATTTTGCTTTGAACCTTAAATGAATATAATAAAATAGACAACAAATCAACAAAACTATATGAAATTTAAAATTTAATCCCTCAAAAGCGCAATTTTCTTGCTTTTGCCAAACTAGTAAATTTTGCTTAAAAAGCTAAATTTAAATAGCAATTTTTTATAAATTTTTACTCCAGTTTCATAAAAGTTATAATTATAAATACAAAGCAAACAAAAATTTAAAATTTGTTATTTTTCCATAAAATTCTATATGTTTTACGAGAAAAAATTTGTATAATAAACCCTTAAAATCTAAACCAAGGAGGATATAGATGAATTTGCGTAGCATCTTAGTCAAGGTCTCAGCGATCATCGCTTTAGTTCTTGCCATTTGTATGGCTTGCTTTGTATTTTTTATATCACATGTCTTAGAGCGTGAGATCAAGGAGGGAGTAGAAACAACTATTCAGCAAAACGTTGCGCTTGCGATGGATACAGTTGAGCTATTTGATGAAGATAACGAAGATAATGCAAAACTATATATGCATGTCTTAAAAGAGGCTTTAGGTAATATAAGAGCCACTAGCCAAACCATAAAAACAGAAAACGACGATGCTGTAGAGCTTATCTCAGATAAAATGGGCGTGCTAAATAACAACCATGAGATATCTGATAAGATCAAAAAGCTAACAAACGGCGGTATCCCAACCATCTTTGCAAAATCAGGCAATGAATTTGCTGCTGTATCTACCTCACTTTTACTAGATGATGGCAGTAGAGCGCTTGGTATGCTAAATAAAACGATCTATCCAAAGATGATGAACAAAGAGACATATGTGGGTGCTTTAAATATTTTTGGTAGAAACTACATGTGTGTTTATGAGCCAGTCGTTCAAAACGGCGAAGTTGTAGCAGTTTTATTTATAGGTTACGACTTTACTGAAGGCCTAGAAGATCTTCAAAAGACAATGGCACAAATGAAGCTAGGCGAGCGTGGCTACTTCTCAATCTTTAATACAAAGACAAATGTCTATGACATCCACCCAAAACTAGCTGGCAAAGCACCAGAAGGTCAGCTAAAAGATATAGTTGATGACATAGTAAAAACTAAAGAAGGTGTCAAACTCATAAATGTTGATGGAGTTGAGAGAGTAGTTGCTTTTGAGCCATTTGACAAGCTTAACTGGATCGTGCTTGGCTCAGCTGTTACTGATGACTTTTTAACACCTCAAAAAGTGGTTAGCAAAAACTTCATCATCGCAAGCATTATAGTTACCTTGCTTCTTATCATAGTATCTATCTTCTTGCTTAAAAAGCTAGTTGCAAATCCTATCGATAGACTAGGAGCAAATTTAAATGCTATAACATCTGACTTTACTCTTAAAATCCCGATCTACGGCAAAGACGAGATAGCAAAGATAAGCAATGATATAAACAACTTCATAGAGCGCATAAGAGTGCTTATAAGCGACACTAAAAACCTTTCAAGCGAAAACAGCTCAGTTGCTAACGAGCTAAGCTCTACATCTCTTCAAACAGGCAAACGCGTAGAAGAATCAACCCAGATCGTTGAAGAGACAAATCAAAGATGCAAGTCTATGCAAGAAAGCATGAAAGAGTCACTTTCAATAGCTCAAGCTGGTAAAGACGACCTTCAAAAGGCAAGCACTCATATAAAAACAGCAACTGAGGCTATCAGATCTCTATCATCTCAGATCATAGACTCTGCTAATGTAGAAAATCAAATGGCTGGCAAGATCGAGCAAGCTTAGCCGTGATGCTGAGCAGGTAAAATCAGTCCTTGTTGTTATCAATGACATAGCTGATCAGACAAATTTACTTGCACTTAACGCTGCCATAGAAGCAGCACGTGCAGGCGAGCATGGACGTGGCTTTGCAGTCGTAGCTGACGAGGTTAGACAGCTAGCTGAGAGACTCAAAAATCTCTAACAGAGATAAACGCAACTATCAACGTTATCGTTCAAGCGATCAATGATAGCAGCGAGCAAATGGGCATCAACTCTAAACAAATTCAAGAGCTAACTCATGTGGCAAGCGACGTTGAAAAGACTATAAATGATATGAGCGCAACGATGAATAACGCCATAGCGATGTCTGATAAGACTATGCAAGACTACATCGCAACTGGTAAGAATGTAAATGAGATCATGGATGGCATCTCAGAGATCAACCAAATTTCATCTGAAAATGCTAGAAGCGTCGAAGAGATAGCTTCTGCGGCTGAGCATCTAAACAAGATGACAGATGCGCTAAATACTAAACTTAGCGTATTTAGAACTTAAGTTTTTACCTCTTAAATTTAATGTTTTAGGTCTAGCTCTGGCTAGACCTTTTTAAATTTAAACCAGCTAGATTTAGCCAGCCACCCTTTTAAATCTATCTTTAAATTTACCCTATTCAAATATATTTTTATGCAAAATTTCTTCTAACACAACTGTGGCGTATGAGCCCTTTTGAAGTGTGAAATTTAAGCTAAAATGAGCGTTTTCTTCGTTGTATTTGTAGCTTGTATTTTCAAGATACGCCCAGTTAAAGCGCCTTGAGCCAGCGATCTTTGAAGTAAGCGAAAATGCCTCAGCGAAAATTTCATCCTCAAGCTCTTTTGCTACGCCGCTTGCCTCATAGGCCTTTGCACCGACTATAAGTCCAAGGCTTGTGATATCGCGCTTAGCAAATCTTTGCGCCTCTTGATCTAAATTTTCGCACAAAAAGAGCTTGCCAAATGGATAGTGCCCCAAAACCTCTCCTGGCAAAAGCTTAAAAAGCTCTCCTGCGCCTTCATCGCCTTTAGATCATCTTTGCTAAAGTTTTTATAAATTTCGCCTAGCTCACTTAGGCTAAAGTCACTCACAAACCTTGAAATTTCAACCCTTTTGCTAAGATAGCGGTTGAAAAGATCGCTTTGATAGGCTGAGATCAAAAAGTCATTTAGCTTTACATTTTTGCTCTTTTTGCCATTTATCGTGCCATTTTTAAGTAGCTCCAGACCAGTTGCAGCATTGTCGCCAAATTTACCAAAGCGCTGGTAGCCAAAATAGTTTGCATAGCCCATTTTATCGATGCTGACAAAGGCCTGCTCGAGCTTTTTAGCGCTACTTGGCAGCACCTTTTTTAGGCGGATGAAAAAGCTATTACCCTTTAGATGTCCGATGCGAAGCTTGTTTTATGCACGTTTAAATTTAAAATTTTCATCTTTTCGTGGCTAAAGTTTGCAAGCGCACTCTCAAATTTACGAGGCATCGATATAAACTGCGTCGTCATGCCTTGCTTGTCTTTTAGCCCAGCATAGCCAAAGTCGCGCATCTTAGTCCCTGTAACCTCGCTTAAGGCGTGTAAAGCGTCGCTTGTCGTCATATCTTTTTTAGAAATTTCAACGATCAAGTGCTCACCGTCGCCACTAAATTCATAAAGCGGTATCTCGCGCACGACAAAATCATCTGAATTTTTAGAAAAATATGCCTCGATGGGCGCATGAGTGAGCGCATAGAGCGGCTTAAAAGTGGTGGCTTCTTGCATTTTGTCTTAACCTTTTGTGTGAAATTTTTGCAAAGATGTTGATCTTTGTCCTAGTTTTTGCGGCGATCCTTTTAATGGCGCTTAAATTTTTAGGGCTAAAGGTAAATAAAACCTCGTACTCCTCGCCGCTACTAAGCTCAAATTTGCTTAGCTTTTTTGTAAATTTAGCGCCCTTTTTGCTAGCCTTTAAAAGCTTGCCAAGGTCGGTATTTAGCCCGTCTGAGATATCCATGGCGGAGTTTATAAGATGAGCTGCTTTGTAAAAAACTTATCTCTTAAAACAGGCTTTTTAAAGCGTGAGTTTTTAAAATTTGAGCCAGTCTTAGAAGCGAGTTTAGCCCCTTTTGGCTGCCTCCAAGCTTGCCAGTAAATGCCACTAGATCGCCAAATTTAGCATTTTTTCTAAGCACAGCCCTGCCCTTTAGCTCGCCGATCACGCTGACGCTTATGTTTAAAATGGGGCTACTTATCGTGTCGCCGCCTATTATCTTTACGCCAAACTCCTCGCACGCCCTATTTATGCCCCTACTTAGCTCGCTGATCTGGCGCGGCGTGAAGCTCTTTGGCAGACTAAGTCCTAGAAGGGCAAATTTAGGCTTTGCGTTCATCACGATCGTATCTGAAAATTTACGATCATCGCCTTGTAGCCGATCTCTTCAAGGCTCAGCCAACCGAGCTTAAAGTGCGAATTTTGCGCAAAAATGTCCTTGCTAAAGACCATTTTGCCAGCAACCGCCGCATCATCGCCGATATATGCGTTACTAAAGCATGCAATCGTAAATTTTTCTTTATCCATTGAGCTATTATAATGAAACTCCTTTTAAATTTAGGATAAAATAAGCCCAAAAAAAGGATACAGATGCAAAGAGTTGAGATTTTTAGATTTGACGCGAAAAGAGATGTTTTGGCATATTTTAAGCCCTATTTTTTAGAGATTTCAGACTTTGCAAACTTAAACGAGCTTTTTGCCCACGTAAAGAGCATAGACCCCTACTTTAGCCCATTTGATGGCTTTGTCAAGGTAAATGACGTCGTAGTTAGCACCGCTCAGCCACTTGTAAATTTGGCTCAAAAACTGGGCAGCGAGCTTTGCATAGCCCCGCTTGATGAAAAAAGAGCGGTTTTAGATCTAGCCATAAACGATGATGACTTTTGGGCGAAATTTGAGCCATTTGCTAGCTTTTGCAAAAGAGCTGACAAAGAGCTTTACGCTAGCTTTAAGCCCTATTTTTACGCTGATTTTGTAAAAGACTATGAGCCAAATTTTATAGGAGCTGCCGCGATAATGCTAGCTCATCATCTTTACAAAAACGAGAAAAACGATGAAATTTTAAAGCTAGTTGACGATAAAAACGGCGTTTTGATAGCCTGCGAGTTTGATGATTTGCTATTTGAAGGTAGCGAAAAATATAGTGAGGCTATCAATTTTTTTAAAGAAATTTTAGGCGTAAAAGCTATGCAAAAGCACGAAAACGAGCTTGAAAAGATAGAAAAACTTAGTAAATTTAAAGAGTTTAAGATAGCCATAAAAGATAAACTGCCTGCAAATTTAAGCGCATACAAGGCAAATTTTATAGAGCTAAACGCTAAAACGCCTTGTGGATATGATCTTTTAAAGGCCGATGAAGAGCTAGCTTGCAAGCTTGCTAGTAAGATAATTTTTGCTGCATTTGATAGTGGGGCTGACTTTTTGCTAGCTAGCAATGAGGCGGAGTTTTATATCTTTGACACGCTAGCAAAAAAGCTTGAGAAAAGTGCCAACAGAAACTTGCAAGACTTTTATGTCCTAAGAGTGAGCGAGCTAATGGCGCTTGAAAATGACGAGATACCAAGTGGGCTAAAAGAGCATGTTTTGAAGGTCGGTTTGGTAAATTTTAAGCTACTTAAATTTGATCTAAAACGCAAGAGCAAGATTAAAAGACGCTGTGAGTGCTAGGCTGTCAAACAAACGGACAACCGCACGAGCCTAAAATAACCCAAAAGCGCATTTTAAAAAATAGCCAAGTTGTGACCTAAGATTTTTAAATTTAAGAGTTTTAAAACCAGCTTGCAAGGCTACGAAAATTTAAATTTCTTTTTTTTAAAGCTAGCAAAACTTGTAAATTTAGGTTTATACCAAGGCTATAACGCCCAAAAGACAAGACGTCGGTAGCTAGAGGTAAATTTTCAAGCCAAACTTGTCAAATTTTATGATCCATTTTTGCTAGCCCCACTTCTAAAATTTATGCTTACATTTGCCTTGCAGTAGCAAAATGGCAAAATTTACTCAAACTAACAAACGATCATTTAAAACTTGATCTAGTAAAAATTTAATGGCTACATCTAAATTTATAACACCGCAGCCTATCACACCACAATAGCGTGCCAAAAAAACAACCAAGCAGATCGCCGCATAATGGCATTATCTAGGCAAATTTATAGCCCAAATTTACTAGCTTTTCTAGGTATTCTTATAAATTTGTCCTCTTGCACCAAATTTGTTTTAAAGCAAAAGACCAGCAGGCAAAGTTTTATATTTCAACACAAAACAAGCACACGGCCTGACTTAAAATACTTTAAATTCCACAAGCTCACTATTTAAATTTGATCCAATACGCTAACTTTAACTATTTAAATACTAAAAAATTATTAGAAAAAGTCGGCTGGCAATGCTTTATATTTACATCCAAATTTATCCAAAACAAGCACAACGCAGCTTTTAAAAAACGCACCTATAACCTGCTAACTTTATTAAATTTAAAAGTTTTCACATCGCTGGTTTTTTAAATTTAAATGTTTATACGCCCATCGCAGCAGATCAAATTTAAATTTCCCTAGCACACAACTCCAAATTTTACCTCTCATAAAGCAAAATCATATTATTTTGCATAATTTTATACATATTATTTTTAGTATTTTAAGAAAATTGAAGTGCTAAATTTAAAATTTTGCGTTTGCTGGTGTAAAATTTGACGTAGTTTTTAAGCCAACTAAGCCAACCACAGGTAAAACAGGTAAATTTAACTAGAAATTTTCATAAAAATGGCAAGAAATTTTATGCTGTGATATAAGAATAGCCTTAAACTAAGCCGTTTTTAAGTGTAGAAGCTGATCCATTTTAAATTTAAAAGCAATTTTATCAAGCCAAAACTACTGAATCAAATTTAAAGCCTAGCGATAAAGGGATTCGTCGATACAACTATAAGCGAGCTTGAGCGATCACACCGGCTTTTATGCGCCGATCAAGCCATTTTTAGTGATGGAGATCACGGCGATAACTAGCAAGCAAAACCCTGTCTTTCACGCGACCGTGGTTGGCAAGCCGCCGCTTGGCATAAGTACATGGGTTGGGCGGCTGAGCGCATTTTATTGCCGCTTTTGCGCACGAGCGTGCCAAAGCCACTAGGCTATAACCCTATCCAAATATCTCAAATTTACTGAAAAGCTCCGGCTCATCTTTTACAACGCCACGCCTAATAAGCTCAGCTACCACTTCACGCTCGCAGTCAGTTTGCATAGGCCAGCCGCGCGTGTAGCCCTCTAGCTCGTCCTTGCTCGTCGCATCCACGCAGAAATTTTCTTCCTCGATATAAATATCACGCAAGGCATCGATATTATTTGTCACACGCCAAAGCAGCATATATGGGTTTTCTCAGGTAGTTTTGCATATCTACGACAACGATAAGCTTGAAAATTCTTTAAAGACTAAAAAGCTTTTCAAATAGCTCTTTTACAGGGCGATCTTTTTCAAATTTCACCACACAAATAGGCGTTTTACTCTCTTTTTAAACTGCCTAAGCTCCTTAACATTTGGCGCAAGGCTTTGAAATTTAGCCAAAAGCTCATCGTCGCTTAAAACTACAGGGCTAAATTTACAAAAGTCCTGTGTCGCGTCGATGCCTAGCTTGCCGCCAAAGCACGAGTTTGGACTGGCGTGATCGAGCTGATCGCACACACCTTGGCTTATCAGCACACTCTCACTGCCAAATTTATCAAGCACAAAGTCCGCAAATTTGTCGTATTCTGCTAGCTCTGGTGCATCGTTGCCCACAAAGATCGCGTGCTTTACAAAGCTCATCTGCCCAACTCCCCAAAACGCGTGCATCGCCTGCTTTGCGTGGGCTGGATAAAGGGCGTTGATCTTGGCTAGGATAAGGTTGTGAAAGACGCCATTTTCAGGCATATTGTAGTCTAGTAGCTCTGGCACGGTCGTTCGCAAAAGTGGCAAGAATATGCGCTCAGTCGCCCAGCCCATGTACTTATCCTCAAGTGGCGGCTTGCCAACCACGGTCGCGTGAAATACGGGGTCTTGCTTGCTCGTTATCGCCGTGACCTCCATCACTGGAAATGGCTCAACCGGCGTGTAAAAGCCAGTGTGATCGCCAAATGGACCCTCAAGCTCACTCTTAGTCGTATCGACAAAGCCCTCTATCACGTAGTCAGCGTCGTGCGGGACGTAAATTTCATTAGTGAGCGACTTTACAAGCTTGGCTGGCTCTTTGCGGATAAAGCCGTAAAGTAGCAGCTCAAAGACGCCCTTTGGCAGCGGCGCTTGACCGCACCAGATATAAAGCGGATCGCCACCTATCGCCACAGAGACTGGCATCTTACGGCCTGCGCGCTTATACTCGTGAAAGAAATTTGCGCCGTCTTTGTGTATCTGCCAGTGCATGCCAAGGCGATTTTTATCAGTAAATTTGCAGTCTATACATGCCTAAATTTTGTAGCGCACCATCTAGACTTTGCGTATAGACCTGCCCCATCGTGATAAAAGCACCTCCGTCATACGGCCATGTTTTTAGCGCAGGCAAGCTCAAAAGATCAGCCTGCTCGCCCATAAATTTGACCTGCTGGCACTCGCCCTCGCCCTTTAGCCTTTTGGTAAAAATCTTTCTCATGCTAAAAAGATAGGCCAAAAAGTCAAGCTTCTCTTTGAAATTCTCAGGTTTTTTGGGCTTTAAAAGCTTCTCTATATCAGCTGCGATCTCATCAGGCTGCACGCCAAATATCAACTCAAGCGCCCTTTTTGAGCCGTAGATATTTGTAAGCACTGGGGCAAATTTACGCCCAGTTTTTTTGCAGACTGAGTTTGTAAAAAGTAGCGCTTGTGAGCCCTCGCGCTTGACCTCTATGTAGCTAGCGTGCGCGATCTCCAGGTCGATATCCACTGGCTCCTCGATCACCCTAAGTAGGCCATTATCTTTTAAAAGCTTGATGTAGTCCATATTTTTCCCTTAAAATTTTAAAGATGATAGCTAAAATTTGATAAAAAAGGCGATGCTAATATTTTGTTATTGCACGCAAAGGCAGTTTGTGTGGCGTTTAGTTTATTGTCTATTTTTATCGCAAAGATAATAAATTTATGCTCTATCATCTCGGATAAAAAAATGGCGGCAAAGCAGGCAAATTATTAAATTTAAAACTACTCTAGCAGCTCGCCAAATATCTCTTTGCAGTATTTCATAAAGCGCTCATTAAGCTTAACGTCCTTGGTATCTACGCAAATGAGACTATCTTGCACCTCAAAAATGATAGTTTTATCAGTGATCTTCACTCGCTTGCAAGCGTTATAACAAACGTCGCCATTGCACTCAGCATATAGGCCGTTTATGTCGGCGTTTTCGTCGTCACCATTTTTTAGTTTGATCGGTCTTTGAAAGATTATGTAGTTTTTGTAGTTATATTTGTCGTCTGCAAGACCGATCATATAGTAGTTGTCTTTGCTATTTTTGGTAGCACTTATGGCTTTTGCTTTAAAATTTAGCTCAAACACGCTTATGCCATCTCTTCAGCGCGCTTTAAAAGCTCTCTCGCCCCTTTTTCTATAAATTTATGCGCCAGCTCTTTGCCGATGCTTTGAAATTTATCTTTGCTAGTCTTTAAGCTATCTTTTATAAACTCGCTTCCATCAGGCAGGCCAACGATCGCATCGATAGAAATTTCATCTCCTTTTAGCCTTGCGCTTATGCCTATTGGCACTTGGCAGCCACCCTCCAAAACGCTTACAAAGTCACGCTCTATGGTCGTTTCTATAACTGCATTTTCATCGTTTAGAAAGTCAATCTGCTCTAAAATTTGTTTCTCATCTCTAGCCTCGACGCCAAGAGCACCCTGACCCATCGCAGGTATCATCTCGTCAAAGCCAAATGTGTAGATGTGCGCCACTTCAGCCTTGATATTTAGGCGGTTTATGCCAGCCATCGCCAAAATGATCGCGTCAAATTCGCCCTCTTTTAGCTTTCTAAGTCTAGTTTGCACATTACCTCTAAGCGAGATGATCTCAAGATCAGGCCTCATGATAAGCAGCTGCATCTTGCGGCGCAGGCTCGTTGTGCCAACTTTTGCGCCATGCGGTAGGTCGCTAAATTTAGCAAATTTCTCACTTATCATCGCATCTCTTGTGTCCTCACGTGAGCAAATGGCAGCTAGCTTAAGCCCTTCTGGAAAGACTACTGGCACGTCTTTTAGGCTATGCACCGCGATATCGGTCTCGCCTTTTAGCATGCTATCTTCAAGCTCTTTTGTAAAAAGCCCCTTGCCACCGATCTTTGCAAGTGGCGTGTCAAGTATCACGTCGCCCTTTGTCTTCATGCCCTCAAGCACGACCTTTACACCCTTGTGCTGCGCCTCGATCCTAGCCTTGATATGCTCGCTTTGCCAAAGCGCTAAGATGCTCTTTCTAGTTGCTATTTTTATCTCTTTCATCATCACTCCTAATTTACTCTTTTTGGCTCTTCGATGACCTCAACGTCGATGATCTCGCCATCATTTTCTCTTGGGGTACGCTCGCTAAAATTTTGAAATTTAAACTCCTGATAGCTCTCATTTTTCGCCACATTTTTCTTAAACACCAAAGAAAAAACGACCACGGCTATGCCAAAAATATCTGTCAAAATCCACTGGTAAAAGAGCAGCACTCCGCCAAAACTAAGTCCTAGCTGACTAAATAAAATTTCCGCCAAGAAAGCTCTTAAACGCCACTTGAGGCGAATTTAAACTAGAAAATCCAGCATTAAAAAGAAGTGCGATGCCAACAAATCCAGAAACCAGCACCTCAAGAA
This sequence comes from Campylobacter concisus, assembly GCA_037321105.1. Classification (GTDB taxonomy): domain Bacteria; phylum Campylobacterota; class Campylobacteria; order Campylobacterales; family Campylobacteraceae; genus Campylobacter_A; species Campylobacter_A concisus_AZ. Next base: position 221,953 of record CP147775.1, read on the forward strand.
AGTAGTTTAAAAAGCCAAATTTATCAACAAAAAGATAGATAAATACCGCTTCTATCAAAAAAAACAAAAATGCAAAAAATCTCATAAGCTTTCTTTTATCTTTCTAAAGGCGTCGCTTGCCTCTATCGTCTCTTTGCTTAGCCCATCTCTTGTGATAAACTCAACCTTGCCATTTGCAAATTCTTTACCCACGAGCAGCGCGTAAGGAAAGCCGATAAGCTCAAAATCATTCATCTTAACGCCAAATCTCTCGTTTCTATCATCGATGATGACGCTAACACCAGCTTTTTTAAGGCTCTCGTAAAGCTCAAATGCAAATTTCACGCCTGCTTCATCTTTTAAATTTGAGATGATGATCTCCACATCAAACGGCGCGCACTCTTTTTTCCAGATGCAGCCCTTCTCGTCGTGGCTGGCCTCTATCATCACAGCGATAAGCCTGCTGATACCGATGCCGTAGCAGCCCATCAAAAATGGCTTAGCCTTGCCGTTTTCATCAAGATATGTCGCGTTCATCGCAGCTGAATATTTATCGCCTAGCTGAAAGATATGACCGACTTCTATGCCCTTGCTAAGCTTTAAATTTCCGCCACAAACTGGGCATTTATCGCCCTCTTTTACCTTTACAAGGTCTTTAAATCTCTCTTCGTTAAATCCGCTAACACTAACGCCAACAAAGTGGTAGTCCTTCTCGTTAGCGCCGCATATCATGTTGTTTGCGCCTTTTAGCTCGTTATCTATGAAAAATTTCACATCCTTTAGCCCAACTGGCCCGCAAAATCCAGCCACAAGCCCAGCTTTAGCCACGTCAGCCTCGCTGGCATCGACAAGCTCTAGCGCCTTGCAAGCATTTTGCGCCTTTGTCTCTTGAAGCTCGTCATCGCCCCTTACAAAAAAGACCACGACCTCTTCTTTGTCCTCATAGATCGCCTTTTTCATAACAGCTTTTATGCAGTAAAACTCGCTAACTTTGAAAAACTCCGCCACATCTTTTATCGTTTTTGTATTTGGCGTTAGAAATTTAGCTGCGTCCGCCTCTGGCGCCTCAGCCTCGCTAACTCTTGGCTCGCGTCTTGCAGCCTCGACGTTTGCAGCGTATCTGCAAGCCTCACAGCAAAGTATGTCGTCCTCGCCGTTACTTGCAAGCACCATAAATTCTTTACTTCCGCTACCGCCAATGGCTCCGCTATCAGCCTCAACAGCTCTAAAATTTAGCCCCAAGCGGGTAAAAATCTTACTATAAGTTGCCTCCATAAGGTCAAACTCACGCTTAAGATCCTCTTTGCTCGAGTGAAAGCTATAACCATCTTTCATCGTAAATTCGCAACCTCTTAGCAAGCCAAAGCGTGGTCTTGCCTCGTCACGAAATTTGGTGTTTATCTGGTATAAATTTAGCGGTAGCTGCTTGTAGCTAGTCACCTTGCCACGCACCAAAGCAACGGCTGCCTCTTCGTTTGTAGGGCTTATGACAAAGTCATTATCCTTTCTATCTTTAAAGCGCAAAAGCTCCTTGCCAAAGACATTGTAGCGACCACTTTGCTTCCAAAGCTCGCCTGAAGTGACCACGCTAAAGCTCACCTCTAGCGCTCCAGCCTCGTTCATCTCCTCTTTTACCACGCATGAAATTTTATCATGCATGATCTTCCAAGCGGCAGATAGTTGTAAAGCCCAGAGCCGATCTGCTCGACAAAGCCGCCTCTTATCAAAAACTGATGACTTGGTAAAGATGCATCTTTTGGCGCTTCTTTGGTTGTTGGGGCGTAAAATTTACCTAAATTTCATCTATATCTCCTGCTTGAAAATTTTGTTCATCTTTTATGTCAAATAAAAATTTAACTCCGTTTGAAAGCTCGCTCGCTCTCTCCTCGTCTGCAAGCCCTTTTAGCTTCATCGTTGGCTGATGCAAAAAGGCTTTAAAGACTTGATGAATGAGCTTTTGCGCCTCATCATAATCGCTATGTTTTAAATAACCCTTTTTCATCGCCTTTTCTAGCTCATTTTTCGCGCAAATTTCAGCCTGCTTGCGGATTGATTTTATAAGAGGCACGCTCATATCTTCTTTTAAAGTCTTTAAAAACTCGCTCGTGTCTTGACCGACGATCGAGTAGGCTTTTGCGCCTGCTCCTCTCTGAGGGCTAAATTTTTACGCACGATCTCCTCTAAGCTATCGACCGTATAGACGCTGATAAGCTCTGTGTTTAAAAGATCGATGTCCCTTGGCACGGCGATATCAAAAAAGTATCTGTGAAATTGTCTTGGCTCGATGATCTCTCCTGTGATGATGGCGTGTGGGGCTGCGGTGCTTGAAAAGATGAGATCGTAGTTATTTACATACTCTTTTAGTTTCAAAATGCTATCCCAGCTCGCGTTATCTCCTAGGCTATCAACTAGCTGCTCAACGCGCTCAGAACTTCTATTTATGATGATCACCTCTGCGCCGCTTGATATGAGGTGCTTTGCTGCTAGCTCGCCCATCTCGCCAGCGCCCACGACGATAGCCGTTTTACCTTCAAGCGTGCCAAAAATTTCTTTTGCTTTTGCCACGGCGACGCTTGAAACTGAGATCGGGTTTTTCAAAATTTGAGTTTCGTTTCTAACCTTGGCAGCGCACTTACATGCGTAGTGTATGATCTTGCTGATATCTTCGCCACATGAGTTGTTATCATAGGCAAATTTAAAGGCATTTTTTAGCTGGCCAACGATCTGCGTTTCGCCAACGACTAGGCTATCAAGCGAGCTTGCCACGGCAAATAGGTGGTGTGCGGCACCGCTGTTTTCATAGATGTCAGCTCTCTCATAAAGCTCATCTTCAAAAACACCTGAAAATATCGACATACACCTGATGATATGAGCAGTAGCGGCCTTTACATCCTCTACGCTAGCTATGATCTCGACGCGGTTGCAGGTGTTTAGCACCATGCTCTCTTTTATATTTTTGTTTGAGTTTATCAGTTTTAAAATTTGCTCTTTTTATCGTCACTATCAAAGGCAAGCTTCTCTCTGACCGAAATATCAGTATTTTTATATGTAAAACTTATGTCTAAATAGTGCATCAAAATTCCCTATCTATCATGCTTTTTATGATCCCTTCAAGCTCGGCGTTTTTATACTCTTTATCGCTTCTATCGCCACATTGCCAAGCCTTTTTGCCTCGCTTATAGCCTTGCTAAGTGAGCTAGTTTTATCAAAATTTTCTTTTAGCCACGAAATTTCGTCCGCGTTTAACTTCTTTGCCCAAAGCGATCTAAGCTTTGTTTTACCAGCCTGGTCCAGAGCTCTTATAAAGATAAATGTAAGGAAGCGTTGTTTTGCCCTCGACAAAGTCGTTAAGTGCTGGTTTGCCAAGCGTTTTTTCATCTTGAGTGATGTCTAATATATCATCAACGATCTGAAATGCAAGACCTAAATTTTTGCCATAAACGCCAAATTTCCCGCTATCTTTACCAGCTAGCCTTGCCCCACAAATAGCCGTGGCTTCTATCAAAACAGCTGTTTTATAATAGATCATTTTTAAGTATTCTTGCTCGTTTTCATTAAAATTTTCAGCCATTTTCACGTCCATCATCTCGCCAATGCTTAGTTTGCTGACTGCGTCTGAGATGACAGCTGCGATGTTTGGATCAAATTTTGTAAGCTCAAAATAAGCCTTTGAGTAGAGGATGTCGCCTAGCATGACTGAGTTTTACTGCCAAAAAGTGCGTTTATGCTTGGTTTGCCGCGTCTTATATTTGCCTCATCTATGACGTCGTCGTGCAATAAGCTTGCAAGGTGGATGAGCTCGATGATAGCGCAAAGCTTAAGCGAAATTTCACTCTCGCCTGCGATCTTTAAAAGAAGTTTTGAGCGAAGCTTTTTGCCTGAGCTTATCTTTAAAAACATCTCAAACGCCTCTTTATAGCCAAGCTCGCTTATAAATTTGCCTCATTATTTCATCGATTTTATCCATTTTTATCCTTCTATTTATCCTCGTGCAGATCTCTAAAACCCACATCCACACGCTTGCTCTCATCTAGCAGCGCCACCCTAAAATGCGCCTTTTTGTCCCTAAAATCAATAAATGATATATAAAGGCTCACGCTTCTCGTTTGGCGGCATCATAAAATCAGGCAAAACTCGCTGCATGTAGGTGTTTTGTCCTTGTCTTAGCGAAAAGACCATCTGCCTTGGATAGCGCCTAAAAAAGCTTTGCACAGTGATATTTGTGCTATCAAACAGCGTCCAGCGAAAGTCAAACGTTTCAACCCTTTGAGTTCGCTTTTCAGTTATAAAGACCCGCGCCCACTCATCTTTTTTAAGCTCAAATGTATGCACCGAATTTGGGTCAAAATTTGGCTCTTTTGCAAAGACAAGAGCGACTAGCAAAGCAATGAGCGCAAAAATTCTACTCATTTTGGCTTAAAATTTCTCCGCTAAGCTCGATATATAGGTCATTTACTCCGTTATGAAATTTTATCTTGCTCTGAGGCTATAAAATTTCTGATCTCATCTTCGCCAACGCCATGCTTTTCGCAAAGCTCGCTCACAGCCACAAATTTCTCAAAAATTTTATCTATCTCGTTTTTAACTAAAACGGCATTTGCGTTAAACAAAATGTCAGTAAAATTTATCTCTCGCACTGCCCTCAAATATATCTATCATCGCTGTTTCTTTGAAAATTTCTTAAGATTATAGCCAATTAAAACTAAGTTAAAAATTTAATATTATCTCCCAAGCCTCGCTAACATTTTTGGCGTTATACGTGGCTGTTTTGCTCTCCTCGCCAAATCCCCAGCAAACTTGCACATAAGGCATATTTGCATTTTTAGCAGCTAGCTCGTCTTTTAGGCTATCTCCTATAAAGATTGCTTTATCGGCTTTAGTTTTACTGACAGCTAGGTGAAGCATCGCAGGATCAGGCTTTTGCGGTATCTCCTTGCTAGCGCCGATGACCTCGTCAAATAGCTCATAAATTTCATTTTTCTTTAAAATTTTCTCTAGCGTATCGTGCGGTGCGTTGCTTGCCAAAACGACCTTATAGTGAGCATCTTTGCACTTTTGCAAAAGCTCTTTTACGCCCTCATAGGTAGTCGCACACTCATCGTAAAATTTCTTAAATTTCTCTTCAAAACCCTCTTTTAAGCTCCTGCTTGGCGTGTCGATGCCGTAAAACTCAAGGGCTAAATTTCTACCTGGTTCGTTGATCGCTTTTATGATAAATTTCTCTTCAAGTGGCGGCAAATTTCAGCTCATCTCTTACTTCATTTACCGTCTTATATATCGCCTCGCCGCTATCGATCACCGTGCCATCCATATCAAAAATAACTACTTTCAATCCTCATCCTTAAATTTATTTTTATGTTTTTCTTTCTTATATGTCTTTTGATTTTTTAGCTTATCAAGTAGATTTGCCGCCTTTAAAAGCTCCTCTTTTGAGGCATTTTTGATGAGCAAATTTATAAAATTTTCTAGCGCCTTTGAGTATGGCTGATCAAGATATACAGCCTCTACTTTTTCGATGACTTTCGCATTTTTCTCCACTCTTTGGCGAAATTCAGTCTCATCAAAGTCATCTCTTTTTAGCCCGTTTATCGCTGATTTTGCAAATTTTTCTAGCGCGCGAAGATATTTTACACGTTTAAATTTGTCCGTGACTTGGTTCAAATTTTTCCTTTTTTTTGGCAAATTATATCAAAATTTGATTTTATCCCCTAAATTTTGGCTTTGCTAATGTATAATTTACGCCAAAATTACTTAAACAAGGAGCAAAAATGAGGCAAGAAACCGCTGCGATCCACGTAGGCTACGACACAAACGAAGGCTTTGGCACGATGGCTGTGCCTATTTTTCAAAGCACAGCTTATGACTTTGGAAGTGCCGAGACAGCAGCTGCTAGGTTTGATCTAAAAGATAGTGGCTACATCTACACAAGACTTAGCAACCCAACGACAGATATCTTTGAAAAAAGGGTCGCCGCACTTGAGGGCGGAGCCGCTGCGATAGCGACTGCAAGCGGTCAGTCAGCTTTGTTTTACAGCATAATGAAATTTAGCCCAAGCAGGCGATAATATCATCATCGCTAAGAAAATTTATGGCGGCACGACGGTGCTTTTTACGCACACACTAAAAAGATTTGGCATAGAGGCTAGAGTCTTTGACAGCGACACTGCTGATGATCTAGAGAGTTTGATAGACGAAAAAACTAGGGCTATATTTTTTGAAACGCTTTCAAATCCGCAAATTTCTATCCCAAATATCGAAAAAATCGTAGAAATCGCAAACAAATATGGCATCATCAGCATCACTGATAACACCGTGCCAACGCCTATCATCTTTCAGCCGCTTCGCCACGGAGTCGATGTTTGCGTGCATAGCGCTAGCAAATATATGAGCGGTCAGGGTCTTAGCCTAGCAGGTGTCGTTGTAAGTGCAAATCACCTAAACGAGAAGCTAAAAGGCAACAAGAGATATGAGCACTTTAACGTCCCAGACGCGAGCTATCACGACATCGTATATGCTGATATGACGGATCGTTTTGACATCTACACGCTAAGAATGAGGCTTGCCATCGTGCGCGACATCGGCGCTGTGATCTCTCCGTTTAACTCTTGGCAGCTCATACAAGGGCTTGAAACGCTTGCTGTTAGAGTTGAGAGACACTCGCAAAACGCGCTAAAAGTGGCTAAATTTCTAAACTCTCACAAACATATAAAAAGCGTGGCATACCCAGGGCTTGCCGACAACGTAGATCACGCAAAGGCACAAAAATACTTTAAAGATGGCATGGCAAATGGACTATTTTGCTTTGAGACTGATAGCTTTGAGCGTGCAAAAAAGATGCTAGAGCGCGTAAAACTCTTTAAGATCGTGGTCAATATCGGCGATACAAAGTCGCTCATCACACACCCAGCCTCGACAACTCACCAACAGCTAAGCAGCGAAGAGCTCATAAAAGCTGGCATCACAAAAGAGCTGATAAGAGTTAGCATAGGTCTTGAAAACGCCGAGGATCTGATAGCTGATCTGGCTCAAGCCTTAGAATAAACAAATTTCTAGCTCATTTTGGGCTAGAAATTTAAAATTTACTCAAGCTTGCCGCATATCCTCTCGCACTCTTTTGCTTGCCTTATAAATTTTATAACGATATAGATGACAAGTAGCGGCACGCTTATATACCAAAATGCAAAAAAGGCGAGTATAAAAAACATAAATAAGAATGTTGCAAAATATACTAAGACAGCAAGGATGATAATATCAAGCATTTTGCCTCTCATTTTGCTAGTGTTTTGGTGATTTTATAAAAAGCAAAATAAAATGAAACTGAACGGATTTGTTTTCGGCTATAAAATTAGTAAACAAAGCCAAATTTTAGTAGTCAATTCTTAGGGGTGAGTGGAATTTTGAAATTTGCGCGATAGTAAATTTCTATTTTTAAAAATACAGACCTTAAATTTAAAAACTCTTTTATTCAAAAGGGAGACAAGGGGACTCGAGTTACGAGGCCGTCCCCTTATCCCCCTTTTTAAATCCTCCAAACCCCTCACACGTTCAAGGTGCATGCTCCAGCGCTTCGCACTGCATGCGCTTTATCATCAGGCAAGTGTAACGCAAATTTTAAAACTTCATGAACGAGTAATTTCGGCTCTAAAATTTGAGCTAAGCGGTTAATGAAGTCAAATTTTAGTAGGTAATTCTTAGAGGTAAATGAAAGTTAAAATTTGCAGGCAATCTAAACAAATTTAAATGTTTGCTTCTTTGTTAAGAGCTAATAGGTTTAAAATTAAAAAACCTCCTAGCTCATATAAGATTAGAAGTGCAGATAGTGCTAACACACTACCTGCTTTTTATTGGATTTTCTAATAAATTATTTTATTAAATTTATCTCAAACGATGTCTTCAAAAACTTCAAATTTATCTTGATTTACAAGCATCTCAAGCAAGACACCGTAGTTGTCTTTTATCTCATCTTGAAGTTTTATAGCAAGCTCTTTTGCGTCTTTTCCATCTTTTGGATAGGTAACTACTAGATCGATCGGCTCAGCGTTTAAAAACTCTTGTATGCCAGTTAGTAGCTCGCTAGCGCCTCTCTCGTTTGTGCCGTGAAGCACGACTACGTAGTGTTCGTTTTCTCTTATGACAACGTCTGTTTGTCTTAGGATTTTTTCAAAATTTCGCCATATTCTTTACTATTTGGCAAAGAAAAATATATCAAAGATAAATTTTTCGCATAGTCCTTTACGTTTTTGTATCGCTTTATAAAAGCTATCTCAAGATCGATTATTGATAAAATATCAACTGCCGAGAAGATTTTTGCCGCCATTTTTACACTCCTTTTTTTGCGGTTTTGATTTTACGCCGCTATTATATCTTGTAAATTTTCAAAAATAAAGACATTCATTCCATTTTTGTATTCATAGCCAAATTTTAGTCCATGAGCCTCAAGGATGTTGCTAACTATATATAAACCTAGACCAAAGCTCTTTTGCGCATCCTCACCTTTGATAAAAGGTTGGATGTAAAAGTCAAGGTCATTTTTTAGCTTCTCGCCTTGGGTTATAAATTTCATATGATCCTTGCTAACCATGATATTTACGTGCTTATCGGTTGAGTACTTTATGCCATTATCTATCATATTTTTTATAGCGACTGAAAATAGCTTAAAATCAACCATCACCCTAACCTCATCAAGCTCGCTAATGCCAACGTGCTCCTTTTCAACCATCGCTATATCGATAGCTTCATCGATGAGATCTCTCATAAGGCAAGGCGTTTTGTTTGTAAGTCCTATCTTTGAGGTTATCTGCTCGATCGCTGCAAGCTCGTTTATCAAATTTTCAAGCTTGTGAAAGACGGAGATGAGCCTCTCTTGATTTTTGCTTTTTTCTATCATTTGAGCGGCGATTAGCCCCTTTGTGATAGGTGTTTTTAGCTCGTGCATGATATTTCTTAAGAAAAGATGCCTTGAGTCATTTAGTGCTTTGATCTGGCAAACTGCCTCATAAAATGCCTCTGAAACTTCAGAAATTTCATCCTTGCCATTGCCGACATTTTCGAACGCCATCAAGCTCGCCATTTGCAAATTTCACAATCTGACGCTTTAGCTTTCTAAGTGGCTTTATCTTATAGATGACAAAGATATAAGCAGCGAGCAAAATGACCGCAACCACCAAAAACACAGCCTTTATCACCTCGTATCTATAAGGCTGAAATTCTTTATCCATCAAAAGCTTTAGCTCGTCTAAATGCTCGATCTTTAAATAGTGATGCTTATCATAAAGTAAGATAGCACTTGATCCTAGATCACTTGAAATTTCTTCTAAAACGGCTGCATTTTTTAAAATTTCTTCTTTTTCATTTTTAGCAGTGATCTCTGGCATGTCGATGTTTGAGAGCTGGCGGTCATACTGAGCTTTATTTATGATGCCACCCATGTAGAGTAAATTTGTCCTAGCGACGTTTGAGTATTTGTTATTTAGCTCTCTTGTGTAGTTTTGCTTATCAAAGCCCATAAGCCACAAAAAGGCTAGAAATATCGAAACGAGCGCGAGCCCAAAGATAAACGTTATCGTGATAAATATAGAAGATCTTGGCATCAAAGGACCAACTTGTAGCCGATGCCGCGGATAGCGTGGATGTATTTTGGCTCTTTTGGATTTTCATTTAGTTTTTGGCGAATTCTGCCGATGATGACGTCGATGCTTTTGTTTGAGCTATCTTCATTTATGCTCTCGCAGTTGTAGATGAGCTCCTCTCTAGTAACCGCCCCGCCCTCTTTTTGAAGCAGATATTTTAAGATGTCATACTCCGCTGCGGTTAAATTTAGCACGCTTCCTTTAAATAAAATTTCCCGTTCAAATTCTTTTAAAACTAAGTCTTTGTTTAAATTTCTTGCCTCATTTGCAGGGGCTATGCTCTGCCTTCTTAGATGGCTTTTTATGCGAGCAAGAAGCTCTTGTGGGTCATAAGGCTTTGGTAAATAGTCATCCGCGCCGTTATCTAGGGCATTTACTTTGTCCGTTATATCGTGCCTTGCGCTTGAGATGATTATAGGGATGTTGTGCTTTTTTCTTATCTCTTTGCACACCTCTAGTCCGTCCATGCCAGGGAGCGTAAGATCAAGGATAACTAGGTCAAATTCGCTTGTGTTTAAAGTAGATAGTCCGATATATGGCTCCTCAGCCGTAGTTACTTTTATATCGTAGTTTTCTAGGTATTCAGTCAAAATTTCAGCAAGCTCCATATCATCTTCTATCATTAAAATTCTAGTCATGATCTTTCCTGATGTAAATTTATTTTTAAGGATTATAGCAGATAAAGGTTTTAAAAATTTAAAATAGTTAAGAGCTGAAATTTCAGCTCTTAAGTGGTTATTTTATAACAAGACCTTGCATGATGCCACCGCGGTTTATCCACACTAGCGTCTTTTTGCCTTTTGCATTTTTAACAGTGCTTGCAAATGTTTGAATATCTTTTATGCTCTCTTCGCCAACTTGAACGATCACATCGCCTCTTTCAAAGCCAAAGTCTTCAGCTTTTGAGCCAGATTTTACGTCAGTTACAAGCACGCCTTGAGTATCTGGGCTGATCTTATACTTAAATCTTATCTCATCGCTTAGATTACTAACGCTAAGACCATCGATGATGACGCTTTTTGTCGCATCTTTTGCATTGTGATCCATATTTACAAGCTTGATTTTTGTATTCATGATTTTATTTGATCGCTCGTAAGTTATATCAACGCTGCTATTTGGAGTTAGTGAGCCGATGAAATTTTTAAGATCATTTGCGTTTTTGATAGCTTTGCCGTTTGCAGAGATAACCAAGTCGCCTCTTTTTAGCCCTGCTTCATCTGCTGGCATGCCCTGCTCTACGCCGCTTATTAGCGCGCCCTCTTTATTTGTATAAAGCTCTTTTTGCTCATCAGTTAAATTTTCTATCGTTACGCCGATAAATCCACGCTCGATCTTGCCGTCAGTTATTAGCTTTTTAGCGATGTCTTTTACCATATTTGATGGGATCGCAAAGCCTATGCCGTTGTTGCCACCACTTTTTGAAAGTATGGCTGAGTTTATACCGACTAAATAGCCCCTGCTATCAACCAAAGCGCCACCTGAGTTGCCAGGATTTATAGAGGCGTCTGTTTGGATGAAATTTTCATATTGATTAAGTCCGATATCATCTTTGTTTAGCCCTGAAACGATGCCTTGAGTGATGCTCTCGCCTACACCAAAAGGATTGCCTATGGCAAAGACGACATCCGCGTCAAGCAGCTTTGATGAGTCAGCAAATGTTATCGCATTTAGCCCATTTGCCTCTATCTTTATAACGGCTAGATCGGTCTTTGGATCGCTGCCTATTAGCTTAGCTTTATACTCCTTGCCACCCTTTGCCAAGGTCACAACGATCTGGTCGCTATCTTCGATGACGTGGTTGTTTGTAACGATGTAGCCGTCATTTGAGATGATGACGCCAGAGCCAAGAGAGGTTGTCTTTTCTTTCTCTTTTGGCTTTGCAAAGTTAAATCCAAAAAATTCATTAAAAAACGGGTCGTTAAACATCTGCTCGATGCCAGCGTTGCTTACTGTTTTTGTAGTTGAGATATTTACAACTGAAAGTTTTGCCTGAGCGATAGAGTCATAGTATGAAAGCACACTATTTTTATCACTTAACGGCGAAACTCTAGTTACATCTTGGTTTGCTTCGTTAAATTTAATATCAGCTCCCATTAGCAAAGAAGCCGCCGCTAATGAAATTAGCGTAAATTTTTTCATTTTTTTCCTTTAAATTGAAAATGTCTTGAAATTATAAATAGAGCTTAAAAATAAAATCTTAACGCTTTTTTCTCCTTTGTAAATAAAAATAAACTTGACTTGCATAGACTAAAGTTTTGTGATATAATCCGTGTCAAAAAACATAAGGAGAATATATGAGCGAAAGCTTATATGAAACTTTAGGAGTTTCAAAAGGCGCATCAAGCGACGAGATAAAAAAAGCTTATAGAAAACTTGCTAGAAAGTACCACCCAGACATCAACAAAGACCCTGGAGCAGAGGATAAATTTAAAGAGATAAACGCTGCTTATGAAATTTTAAGTGACGAGAAAAAACGTGCCCAATATGATCAATACGGCGATAATATGTTTGGCGGTCAAAATTTCCACGACTTTGCCAGAGGTTCAGCCGATATGGGCGATCTAAACGATATCTTGAAAAATATCTTCTCAGGCGGATTTGGTGGAGGCGGCGCTGAAATTTAGCAGTAGCTTTGGCGGAGGTTTTGAAGGATTTGAAGGCTTTGGCGGAGGTGGATTTGGCTTTGGAGGAGCTGATCTAGACGTAAATGCCAAAATTTCTATACCATTTGACGTGGCTGTAACTGGCGGCGAACATAAGAGTAAATTTTAATGGCGAAAGCATAAAGATAAAGATCCCAAGTGGCATAGAAGGCGGCGAAAAACTTCGCATAAAAGGCAAAGGCAAGAGTGCTGGCGGTCAAACTGGCGATCTTATACTTGCCATTAGCGTTGAGCCAAGCGACGAGTACGAAAGAGTTGGCGATGATCTTTATAAAGATGTAGAAATTCCACTAAAAACTATGCTCTTTGGCGGCAAGATAAATGTGCATACATATAAAAAAGATGTAACCATCAAAATCGCTGAAAACTCAAAAACAGGCACGAAGATCCGCTTGAAAGGATACGGCGTGCAAAATAGAAAGAGTGGAATTTATGGCGATCTTTACTTAAAAGCTAGGGTAAAACTTCCAAATATCAGTGAGCTTGACGAGGGCTTAGTAAAAGAGTTAAAAGAAAAATTACCGGAGTAAAAAATGCAAAATTACGAAGAACCACTTTTTTTAATAAGCGTTGTAGCAAAGGTTTTAAGCATACATCCACAAACTTTAAGACAATACGAAAGAGAGGGACTAGTTGAACCATCAAGAACAGATGGCAAGATGAGGCTCTACTCACAAAAAGACGTTGATCGTGTAAAAACGATACTAAATTTAACCCGCGAACTTGGTGTAAATTTAGCAGGTGTTGATGTGATACTTCAGCTAAAAGAGAAAATTGACGATTTAGAAGCAACTATTGATGAGTTAAATAAAAAATTACACGAAGCTACCAGTCAAACTAGCACCAAAAGATCGCTAGTAAAGAGGAAAAGCAGCTTTGATCTTGTATTTTACGAAGGCAAAAAATAATATATGGAACAAATTTTAGAAGGCTTCTTGCTTGTCGCTGCGATCTCAGTCGCGTTAAATGTCATTTTTAAGAAATTTCAGATACCAACCATCATCGGCTACATCGTAACCGGCACGCTTATATCAGAATTTTTCAACCTAAAAAGCAACGATGAAATTTCTCATATCGCGGAATTTGGTATCGCATTTTTGATGTTTACGATCGGACTTGAGTTTAGCTTTAAGCACCTGATGAGCATGAAAAAGAGGTCTTTCTAAATGGCGGTCTGCAAGTTTGCCTAAGTGGCTTTGTGATGGGCGTGATGCTTTACTACGCGCTTCATCTAAAGGACGAGACAGCACTTATCGCTGGTCTTGCCTTTGCTCTATCATCAACTGCGATCGTGCTAAAAACGCTAAATGACAATGGCGATGTGAGTAAAATTTACTGGTAGAAAGGCGCTTGGAATTTTGCTATTTCAAGATATCGCCGTCATCCCTATTTTGCTTATGATAGATATGTTTAGCTCGCAAGATGCCTCGATAAATGAGCTTTTACTAAAGACATTTACGAGTGCTGCGATCCTTATAGTCGTGCTATTTTTACTCGGCAAATACGTCATCAACTGGATATTTTACAAAGTCGTTCAGACAAACTCTCAAGAGGTCTTTATAGCCACGATCCTATTTTTAGTCGTTGGCGCTAGCACGCTAGCTCACTTCTTTGGCTTTTCATACTCTCTTGGTGCATTTTTAGCTGGTATGATGATGGCTGAGACGCAGTATAAGCACCAGATCGAGGTCGATCTCATACCTTTTAGAGATCTGCTTCTTGGACTATTTTTCATAACCGTTGGCATGCAGATAAATTTTGTAGTCGTGCTTTCAAATATCTGGCTAGTTTTAGGTCTAGTCTTTAGCATAATGGTCGTAAAAGCCATCGTCGTTTTTGCCGTTTTAAATATCTACTTAAAACGCAGGGTCGCTGCTAAGACCGCACTTAGCGTCTGCCAGATCGGTGAATTTGCACTGGCTGTCTTTGGACTGATGACTACTAGAAATTTACTTGATGTTCAAACTGCTCAAATTTTTATCGCAGCCTCTGTTATATCGATGTTTGCAACACCTTTTATACTTAAAAAGCTTGACGCGATAGCTGATCTTGTAGAGCGTGAGGTGGTAGTTGAGTCAAACGAGACCCTAAAGCCACAAAAACTAAAAAATCACATCGTAGTCTTTGGCTATGATAGGCTCGGTCAAGAGGTGGTTTTAAGGTTAAAAGAGACAAAGCTTTTATACATCGTGCTTGATAACGACATCAGCCTAGTCGAGCTTGGTAGGAGCCGTGGGAAAATGTATTTTTAGGTAACGTGCTTCAAAGTAACACTCTTGAAAACGCTTGCTTAGACGATGCAGCCGCTGTCATCATAACTGTAAATAACGAGCAAAGAGTTGAGCTAATCGCGCAAAAGATCAAAGACTACGGAGCAAATATCCAAACGATCATCAAGGCAAACGGCGAGGGTAATAAAGATATCTTTGGCGAGCTAGGCGAGAATTTCCACCTTATAAGCGAGGAGCGCGTCATGGCAAAAACACTTGTTCATGAAGCCCTTCAGTGCAAGATCGACCACGACGTAAGAGCGTAGTAAATTTAGCTTCTTAAAACACGATTTTTTGTTAAGTTCGTTTAAATAAATTAATAAAACTATTAGCAATATTGTTGATTATATAAGAAAAAAAGAAGCTAAAAATTTGTCTAGCCGCAGTATCATTTAGATATAAATGGCAAAGAATTAAAAATTGATGAGCTATTAAAAGATAAAAATAGAATTTATTGCAAATTAAAATAAAAGCATATTTGGCAATAATATGCTTTTAAAATTGAAATTTAAAGCCTAGTTTTCTAGGCTTTACTCATTTCTTAAAGTTTGAAGGACATTTACCTCAGTGGCTTTTTTGGCTGGATAGTAAGACGAGATAGCCACGATAAACACAGCCCCAACTACGATAAGCACAAGATCGATGGTTGAAAGTTCAAGCGGTAGTTTGCTTGAGCCATAAACATCAGCTGGCAGGTCTATGATGTTGAAATTTCCAAGTAAAAATAGCCCCAAAAAGCCAAGCACTAAGCCAAATATAATGCCACCTCCGCCTATAACTAGACCTTGATAAAAAAGCTTCTTTTTATCTCGCTTTTACTAGCACCAAGCGCTAAAAGCAAGGCGATCTCTTGCCTGCGGTTCATCACAGTCATTAGCAGAGAGCTTATGATATTTAGCGACGCCACAAGGATAATTAACATCAAAACGATAAAAAGTGCTCTTTTTTCAAGTGCGAGCGCTGAGAAAAAGTTGCCATTTTGCTCCCACCAGCCAATAGCAACCGTGCCAGCTGGAAGCCCCTCGCGCACCCTTTTTATATCATCAAATGGCTTACTTGAAAAGATGTGAATTCCATCATAAACGCCTTTTGGGTAGTCTAAAATTTTCCTTAATGCATCAACCGAAGTATATGAAAATGCCTTGTCATAGGCGATTAACCCAGATGTAAATGAGCCGCCGATGTCAAAGCGCTTCATCTTTGGTGTTAGCGAAAAGCCGGCTGGATCAGCCTTTGTAAAGATAAGCGTTAGTTTTTCATCGTTTCTTAGCCTAAACTCACTCGTTATGCCACTTCCCACAAGTATCTCAAAACCCTCTAGCTCTTTGTCTTTTAAAGCTTCTTTTACGACCGAGTTTATCTGCTTTTCATCTTTAAAATTTACGCCATAAATTAGCCCACCTTCAAGCGCATTTGCCGAGCGGTAGATGACCTGCGTGCTGATATATGGACTAAATTTAAGATCGCTAAATTTAGCCTTTAGCTCATCTACAAAGCCATCATCGATCGATCCTTTAAAGGCGCTTTGAACGGTTATTGGATAGTTCATCGTAAAAAGTTTGCGCTCAAATTCTTTGTCAAATCCGTTCATAATAGCCATAGCAACGATCAAAACCATAAGTCCGATGCTAACACCAAGAAAGGCGAGTAAGGCGCTTAGAGCGATAAATGGCTGAGTTTTATCAAATCTTAAATATTTAAAAAGTAGATACTTTGGTAAGCTTGTCATCAAATAGCCTTTAAAAGATTAAGGCGCTTTGGCGCCTTAAAAGTAGAAATTTTAAGCAAATATGCCTTTTTCAGGGCCACTTTTGCCGTGGCAATCTTTATATTTTTTACCGCTTCCGCAAGGGCATGGAGCGTTTCTTGGTATCTTTTTTTCAGGCGTGAAATTTTCTTCTTCGCCTTGGTTGTTGTAGTTTAGAGGCTCATTTTCAGCATTTTGGCTAGCTTCTAGCATCATCCTAGCTTGCTCTTCTTGCTCCTCACGGCTCTTAAATCTAACAACTTGAAGCGTTTTAACGCTCTCAGTTTTTAGTCTGCCAACTAGCTCCATAAATAGGTTGTAGCTCTCTTTTTATATTCAACTAGCGGATCTTTTTGGTTATACCCTCTAAGGCCGATGCCAGTTTTTAGGATATCCATCTGATAAAGATGCTCTCTCCACGCATTATCAAGCACTTGAAGGTATAAAATTTTCTCTATATCTTTTCTTTGCTCTTCATTTAGCACGCTCATCTTTTCGTTATATCTAACCTCTAAAATTTGCGCTATTTTTTCTACTAGTTCATTATACTCTAGTCCTTTTAGCTCGCTCTCGTCGATCTCTTCGCCACAATCTGCAAGGATGATAGAGCATAAATTTTTAATGTCATAGTCGTCTTTCAAGCCGCCATGGAAAATTTCAGCCGTATCAAGTAAATTTGTAGCGTATTCAACCCTATTTTGAGCTATCTTTTCGCTCATATCGTAGCTTTTATCAAGTAGCTCATCGCGGTATTTGTAGATAGTCTTTCTTTGCTCGTTCGCCACGTCATCATACTCAAGCAAGTGCTTTCTAGCCTCAAAGTGCAAGCTTTCGACTTTCTTTTGAGCATTTTCAACCGCTCTTGTCACCATGCGGCTCTCGATACTTTCGCCCTCGTCGATACCAAGTCTATCCATGATCGCTTTTATGCGGTCGCTACCAAAATTCTTAAAAGATTGTCTTCTAAACTTAGGTAAAATCTACTCATACCAGGGTCGCCCTGACGTCCAGCACGGCCACGGAGCTGATTATCTATCCTTCTACTCTCATGCCTTTCGGTGCCGATGATATATAGACCGCCAAGGTCTCTCACCTCGTCATTTATCCTGATGTCAACACCACGTCCAGCCATATTTGTAGCGATAGTTACAGCGCCTTTTACGCCAGCTTGTGCGATGATCTCGGCCTCTTTTTCGTGGTTTTTAGCATTTAGCACAGAGTGTGGGATGCCAGCTTTTTTAAGCATCTCGTGAAGCACCTCACTACGCTCGATACTTGCAGTTCCCACAAGCACTGGCTGACCTTTTTCATGAGCTTTTTTAACTTCGTCGATGACAGCTTTAAATTTCTCGTTTTGAGTTTTATAGATAAGGTCGTTTTGATTGATCCTCTTAACTGGTACGTTTGTTGGGATCGAGATAACTTCAAGATTATAAATTTGAGAAAACTCAGTGGCCTCAGTCTGAGCTGTACCAGTCATACCGGCAAGCTTTTTATACATCCTAAAATAGTTTTGGTATGTTGTATCGGCAAGAGTTTGGCTCTCTTCTTGGATTTTTACGCCCTCTTTTGCCTCAAGCGCTTGGTGAAGCCCCTCGCTAAAACGCCTGCCCTCACTTAGACGTCCTGTAAATTCATCAACGATGACGACTTCGCCATCTTTTACGACGTAATGAACGTCTTTTTCAAAGAGGTTGTGCGCCTTTAGAGCTTGATCTAAGTGGTGGCTTAGCACGGCGTTTTCAAGGTTGTATAAATTTTCAACTCCAAAGAGCTTTTCAGCCTTGCTTATGCCAGCTTCTGTGATCATTATCGTTCTATTTTTTTCATCTACTATGAAATCCCCCGTTGGCTTTGAGCCTGGCACGTTTGGATCGGCTGGAGTGCCTCTGGTAAGCTGTTTTGCGACTTGATCAGCTCTTATGTAGCCATCAAGCGTGCGGTTTGTTGGACCAGAGATTATAAGTGGCGTTCTAGCCTCATCTATCAAGATACTATCTACCTCATCCACGATAACGAAGTTATGGCCTCTTTGCACCTTTTGACCAGCTTCAAATTTCATATTATCACGCAGATAGTCAAAGCCAAATTCTGAGTTTGTGCCGTATGTTATGTCGGCGTTATAGGCAGCTTGTCTTACCTCATCGTCGTATCCGCCACTTAGTATCACATCGACGCTTAAGCCTAAAAAGTTATAAAGCTCGCCCATTTGCGTCGCGTCACGCTTTGCAAGGTAGTCATTTACTGTTACTACATGCACACCCTTGCCACTCATCGCGTTTAATATAACTGGCAAAGTCGCAACCAAGGTCTTACCCTCGCCTGTCTTCATCTCAGCGATCCTGCCCTCGTTTAGCACCATGCCGCCTATTAGTTGCACATCAAAATGGCGCATCTTAAGCACCCTTTTGCTGGCCTCTCTAACTATCGCAAAGACATCATTTAAAATTTGATCTAAAGTGACTTTCTCTTCTACGACTTGGGCTTTAAGCTCGTTAAATTTGATCTTAAGCTCATCATCGCTCATCTTCTCATAAGTAGGCTCTAGCGCGTTTATCTGCGCCACACGTTTTATATATTTTTTGACTTCTCTATCGTTTTTCGTGCCAAAAATCTTTCTAAATACCGATGAAATCATTACTTTACCTTCCTAAATTTTTAAACTTTGGATCTTAGCATAGTTTAACTATTTATTTAATTAAACTGGGCTAGAATACGCCAAAAAAGGATAAAAAATGAGAAAATTTTTAGTTGCATCTCTTGTCGCAGTTTGCTCATTTGGCGCTGGCTTAAAATTTTAAAAGCCTGCAAAGTGACTTTACGCAAACCGTCTTTAGCGAGGGCAAAAGTGTAAATTACAAGGGTAGATTTTACGCTAAAAACGACAACACCGCACTTTGGATATATGAAAGCCCAACACCAAAGAGAATTTACTTTGACAAAGACAAAGTGGTCGTGATCGAAGATGAGCTTGAGCAAGCCATCATTTCAAGACTAGATGACACGCCAAATTTAACGCAGGTTTTGGCTCATGCAGAGCAAATTCAGCCGACACTTTATAAGGCGATATATGACGGAGTTGAGTACTTTATAACGATCAAAAACACGCTTCCAACGACGATTGACTATAAAGACAAACTCTCAAATAAGATAAAAATCACTCTAAGCAACCCTGTAAAAGACGCACTCATCCCAAAAGAGACGCTAACTCCAGTCATTCCACAAGGTTACGACATCGTAAATCAATAAATTTGGCTAGCTTTTAGCCAAATTTACTCACTTCTCTCCGAAGTCTTTTCCAAATTCTTGCACATTATTTAGATCGATCGGCTTTTGCACCACGTCATTTGGATCAGGTGCTACGATGATCTCATTGCCTTTTTTCTTCTTTTCTGGCTTTGTCATCACATCTTCATTTACGCTTGGATCAGAGCACAAATTTTGGCTTTTTATCGCTTTTATGATCTCGCTTAGCTCCAAATTATTTATCACTTTGATGTTTAAAATAAGCACGTCATCGATGTCAAGAGAGTGTTTTTTGGCTGCATATTTCATAAAAAGCTCTTTAAATTTCTCTTTTCCCATTGAGGTTAGGATATCTTCCACGTAAAAGCTGCCAACAACGACATTTAGTGCATCAAGCACGTATGCTTCGTTCTCCTCCACATCACGTCCGACGACTTCAAGGTTCATGCTTATCTTTTTTGTTAAATTTTGTCCAGCTTTTGAGTAGATATCTGTTTGAAAGTCACTCACTTTTAGCACGTCTGCGAATGCAAAAACGCCAAAAACAAGGCTTAAAAGTAGCTTTTTCATAAACTCTCCTTAATATGCAAAAATACGTTTTCTGGTAAAATTTCTTAACTTCGTCGTCAATTTTAACCACTTTTCTTAAATGCTGCCTAAAATCACTTTTCTTATCATAAAAAAGTTTTAAATTTTAGGATTTACCGCGCGAGAAAGTGCGACGTAGAGCTGTCCTTTGGCAAAGATGTGGTTGATGTTGCAAATGAGTGAGTTTATGCTCATGCCTTGAGACTTGTGGATAGTTAGCGCATAGGCAAGCTTAAATGGAAACTGATAAAGCGAAGCCTGCACGTTCTCCTCGATCTCATCTTCGTTTAAATTTAGCGCGCAAAAATTATAAGCGCACTTTTCTATCTCGCAGATCTCGCCACTATCTTTTTGCACGATCACGCTTGATATGGCACCATTTTCTTTTAAAATTTGCATGATCTTGCCCTGCTCGCCGTTATAGTACTCGCCCCATTTGTTTGAAGTAAAGATGATTTTTGCGCCTATCTTCATCTCCAAATTTCGCGATATATTTAGCGTATTTGCCCACTTTTCAAACTCTTTTTTATCTAAATTTTCATCCAGAACAAGCACGTCCGAGTTTGAAATTTCAAGTGGTGCATTAAGCGCAAGAAGCCTCTTTTGATTTAGCATCTCAGCCTCTGCGTTTCTGCCAAAAAGCACGCTAGTCTCGCTATCTGGCTCGATAGCTCCCACTCGCAAGCTCTCGATATAAGCCATCATCTCATCATCTAGCTCGCCAACTCTAAGACGAGAGAGAATTTCAGTAAAATTTAAGATCATTTGTGCGTTTTGAGACCAAAAGCTCGACATTTGTAAATTTCATATCCTCCCACGCACTGGAGTTAAAAGCGTATAAAAAGTTAAAAAGTTTGCTCTCATTTTGCTCTTTTTGCACGGGTGGCAGCTGATAAAAGTCACCCACTATGAGCACCCTGCCCTTAAATTTAGAGGTGAGCAAGCGGTATCTTATCATCTCCATGACATTTGAGCTAACCATCGAAATTTCATCAATTACAAGCAGATCGCAGGCATCTAGCATATTTCGTAGCTTGCTTAGCTTATCTTTTTGGCGGTAGTCAAGCCGTCTTAGCTCCTCGTAGTCCTTGCAGTAGCCAAATTTAAAAAAGCTATGCAAGCTCACGCCCCCAAGGCTAACAGCACTTATGCCGGTTGAGCCAAGGATGACAACGTTTTTAAAATTTTCTTTGTAGTGTCTGATGATGGAGGCGGTTAGATAGCTCTTGCCTACACCGCCGCCGCCTGTTAAAAAGACGTTTGAGCGAGATAAAATTTCTAAAATTTGATCTTTCATCTACTCAAACATCTCTGGGCGATACTCAAAATGCATCGTATCAAAGTGCTTCCAGCGTCCGCCCCAGATAAATTTATGCTTCTCAAAAACTCGCACGATCTTTTCAGGGATCAAGTTTTCATAGCCCTTGCTCCACTGCCAGTAGTGGCTCTTTTTTACATTTATATCGATCGCGATGCCGTAGCTGTGCGCGCTTAGGCGGTTTGTACCAGCGATGATGCGCCACTTAAATGTCCCGCCAGGATCTTTTAGGTACTCAAGTAAATTTGGATTGCTCTTTACCATCTCATTTAGCTCGTTACTTACCTCTTGCAAGGCAGCTGCAGCGCCATTTTTAGAGTTAAATTTTAAAGGCAAATTTAAAAAATCCTTTAGCCAGATGACATCTACTAAATTTGCCTTTACCGCGCTCTCGCTTGAGCCATAAATTTTGCCTAAAAGCTCGTAGTTTCTGCACCTACCAGCATCACTTAGAGCAGTGCTTAGTGGCGAAAATGCAGCGTAATCAAGTGCGTTCATGTCCTCTATGTCAGCCCCAGTGCTACACTCTTCATCTTTTTGTTTAAAATCATCATAGACTAAACTCGTGCCATCACTAAATTTAACTGAAATTTTCTTCGATCTTTACGCCGTAAGCTCTTTGCAAAGCTGAGATCTTTCTAGCCTTATCTAGCATCCCTTGCTCAGGCCTCATCACATTTATAGAATCAACCTTAGAAATTAGCAAATTTGCACTTTGTATGTCGCTTCTGTTTTGACCGATATTTAGCGTAGTTATCGCGGTCGCTCCGATAAGCGCACGGCCGTTGTTTGCAGTCTTTAGCCCCCAAGCGTCATGCACCACATAGATATCATCGCCCTTATATCCAGCATAGAGCATGATGTGACCTGGCAGATGCACGAGAGTGAGATATGGCACGCCCTTTTCTTTTATCTCTTTGCTCTTTGCAGCGTTACTAAGACCTTTTAGATTGATCTTTTCTCCTATATTTGCCTGCGCCCTTGAGTTCCTAGGCAACCACACGCCAAAGCTTGCTAGCAAGTCTTTTGTAAAAAGCGAGCAGTCTCTTAGCTTATCCACCCCGCCCCAGCCATAAGGCTGAGTAAGAAGCGAGCTAAGAATTGTCTTTAAATTTGAGTCATTAAATTTTAAGTGGAAAAAGGGCGCTAAAAGACTTTGGGAGGACAAACTCCCTAAGCATATTTCTTACATAAATTTTGCCGTAGTAGTTTTTGTCATCTTGTGCTAAAACTGGCACTATCGCGCCGACACGCGAGTAAAATAAAAAGTTTCCACCCTTGTCATAAACTGGCATCTTGTCGGTTTTTATCGTGACAAAGCTTGATTTTTGATAGGCAAGCGCCTCTTCATCGCTGATAAATTTGATATCTTCAACCTTCACCCAGCCCCAAACCGCATCATCACTCACAAACGCCCATGCCCTATCTTTTGAGAGGTGCGATACAAAGAGCGGATGAGCGATGCTTAGGGTGGATTCTTGCAAATAGTCAAACGGATAGCCCTCGCCTGGAGTTTGCGGGTTTAAAAATATCGGCTCGTCGGTTGGGAAATTTCTTACAGCTGTGTTTGCTGAAGTTAGAGCGTAAGCTGAAATTTGCAAAAAGCCAGCGAAATTTGCATTGTCCTTTTGTGCGTCAAACCAGCTTTGAGGTATCTGCCTAAAATTTTGAGCCAAAATACTTTCTCTTCTCGCTTGGTTTATATACATTAAACGCCCAAAAAGCGTCATTTGGGTTAAATTTCACGCCTCTTAAAGTAAAAACTTTAAACCTTCTTTTTAAAATTTCATCTTGAGCAAAGCTCGCACTTTGCATATTTTGAGGTAGCGACGAGGCGTCTTGTTTTACTTCAAATTCAAGCAGGCTGATGCGCTCATTTGGCTTATAGACATTTTCGTCTGGCAGGGCATTTTGCTGCTTGTTTGGCTCTGGCTTTGTTGTCTGCGAACAACCCAAAAACAAAGCAACACTAAGTGCTAAAAATATACCTTTTTTCAAATTTCTTCCTTATCCTTAAATATAGCTTCGACGATCAAAACAAAGATATAAAACATCTTTTCATCGTTGTTTTTGCAAATTTGCTTCATCGTCTCGTTTTGATCCTTGACCTTTATATCGTTTGATCTTAAAATTTCTGCAATGTCTGAGCCAAATTTCTTTGAAAGCTCGCCCACTTTGACATCATTTAGCGCGTTTAAAAACCTTGTCGTGTTGCAGTCCATTTGCACTGGCTTATGCTTTAAGATATTTTTAAACTCAAGGCTTAGCTTTTTTAGCTTTTTCTTCTTGACGTAGCTGTGGATTATGGTGAGGACAACCAAGCTAAAGCCAAAGAAAATGTGCAAATTTAGCGAATTTTCGCTCATCTCTCCCTTTAAAAAGAGCACGCCGCTTGCAAAAAGTCCCACCACGCAGGCAAAAAGTAGCAGCAAGATGATGTATTTAAAGATCACCTCGAGCATGACGTTATCTTTTAGCCTCTCAAACATCAAGCCGCCCTATCTCATCTTCGCTAAAGACTAAAATACCATTCTCTTTTAGCAGCTTTGCCGCTACGCCATCGCCTAAAATGAGCTTTTTAGTGAAGCTTCCATCAGTAAATTTGCCCGCTGCCGCAGCTTGGACTTCTAGCTTTTAAAATAGCCTTTTTGCAGCCATTTAGCTTAGCTATCTTTAGGCAAATTTTAGCTCCATTTGTGAAATTTTCGCTCACATCTTTGGCGGTTTTTGTGATAATAAGCCCATCTTTCATCTCAGCTGGCTCTCTTGGCGTGCTAAGTCCGCCAAAAACCTCTGGACAGACAAAAAGCAGATGATATTTTTTTGAAATTTCATCCAAAATGCCACTATCCAAAAGGTTGTTTTCGCCGTTAAATTTGCAGTTTATGCCAGCAAGGCAAGCGCTTATTAAGACCTTTTCTCTCAAAGTCCGGCTTCTTTTAAAAGCTCGCTAGCAGTAAATTTCACGAAGTTTGCTTGAAATTTCGCCCACTTTTGCGCCGTTTATCGCCTTGCCGTCAGCATAGATGACTGGCAAAAGTATGAGCGTAGCAGCCGAGATAAAGACTTCATCAGCCGCGTAAACCTCGTCCATGCTAAATTTACGCTCCTCTATCTTTAGGCCGATATCTTTAGCGATCCTTAAAAGCCTCATACGGCGGATCCCTGGCAAAATTTCATTTGAAAGTGGCTTGGTGATGAGGGTTTTATCTTTGATGATAAAAGCGCTCGAGCTACAGCCCTCTGTGACAAAGCCATTTTCGACCATAAAGCCCTCGTCTGCGCCCTTTTTGTGAGCCTCGTTTTTAGCGTAGCACTGAGCTAGAAGCGAGATCGACTTGATGTCGCGCCTCTTCCACCTGATGTCCTCGACGCTTACCACTTTTATGCCAGTTTTTGCAGCTGGGTTGTTTAAAATTTCACTCTCGTAGCAAAAGATAAATACGCTTGGGGTTAAATTTTCCATAAAATAGAAATTTCTAAACGCCACGCCTCTTGTTACTTGCATGTAAATTCCACCCTCTTTTAAGGCGTTTTTTGCGATCATCTCATTTAAGATCGCTTCAAATTTGTCTTTTTCATAAGGCAAGCTTATATCTATCTCATTTAAGCTTCTCAAACCTCGCCCAAAAGCCCTCTTTATCAACCATTTTTGAGTTTATCACAGGCACCACTTCAGTAAATTCCATCGCCAAATATAAATCCTCTATCAAATGCGCTAACTTTTGCCTCATCTTTTGGCAAAAACTCGCCATTTAAAAAGACCGTTTCTAAAGCTTTATCTGCCATTTTTAGCTCCTTAAATTTTGTGCAAATTGTATCTAATTTTGTTTGAATTTATAGATTTTTAGATACAATGAGCTGAAATTTTTAAGGTAAAAAGTCTATAAAAAATGAAAGAAAATCTAAGAAACACTATCATTAAAAATATTTTTTTCGTCTCAAAACAGCCAGTTTTATTTAGAGATTTACTTGAAGCAAATGCCCTTTTTAACGAAGGTATGCTAGTTGATGGCGCAAAGCTAAATTTTAGATTTAACCACGTGAAGCTCTATCAAATTTACGCACTCATCTGCTTTGTCGTCTTGTTTCCGCTTCTCATCATCACGCACCACTTTTTAGCAAAGGCCGACGCGCACATCTCGATAATCGCAACTACCATCGTCACTTCAGCTGTTTTTATCGGCTTTGATATGTTTAAGGTTTGGGCGAGAAGAGAGATAAGCTTGGATCTTATAAAAAAGGCTTGGAGCGTGCATTTTCCATATTTTGGATATGAAAAGTATTCAAGCAAGGTTGAAGAAATTTACAACACCGCTCTTAAAAATGACGTTTCAAAAAAAGATTTAGAACAATATATATATGAAAAGCTAATCTCTCAAAAAGAGAGCGCTGAGTAAATTTCATTTTGTTTTAAAGCAACTCGTAAAATTAGCTTTTTAACGTTTTCATCTTTGCAAAGCAGCTTAACACCAACCTCTTCTATGAAGTAGTATGGTAGCTTTTTCAGCTTCTTTTCAAGCATCAAAAACCTATCTGAGATGATTTTTATATCATTTTGCAAGGCGTTTTTCTCTTTTAACTCATCTAAATTCAGATAATTTCTAAGCTTAACCAGATCGCTATTTATATCATCAAGCTTACTAGCTATAAATTTTGCATTTTTCATATTATCATCGTCTAAATTTTTACTAACTTTTATAGCGTAGTTTAGCTCATTTAGCGAGCCTAAAACCCTTTTTTCATCCATGCTAAAAGCATCTTTGTTTGACTCATTTAGAGAAATTTGCACTAAATTTCTAAAACCTATCAAGGCACTGCTTAAGCTATCTTTTATCGCTGTATAGTCATTTTTCCTAGTTAGCAAATATGTGACAAAAACTATCACAAAGCCAGCTGCTACGTCAAGCAGTCTATCGACCATAAGGGCTAAAAAGTCTCTTTTTATAAGCGAAAAAATGGCTGTAAATTTCAAACATAAAAGCCGTTGCAAAGACGATTTGTTTGTAAGATTTTAGATAATAAACCAAAAACATACCGATAAAGACAACCACGTAAAATGCGTATGACTCACCCAGTAAATTTCACAAAAACAAGCGCGATAAAAAAGCCGATAACTCCGCCAAGAAGGCTATCTCTGCCTGCATTTTTTAAAGCATCTTCGTCGTTTTTGTTTAGACTCATCACGGCAATTGCAATCCAAATTCCATGATTTATATGCATCGCCTGCGCTATAAAAATGGCTAGCGACATGCAAATGGCAAGCCTTAAAGACTCTTTTAATATTTCATTTTTTAAATTTAGCTTTTTAAACGCCTCTTTTAGCGTGATCTTTTTTGTGTTGTTAAACGAGAGTTTGTCCTCGCCGCCCTCTTTTATAAGCAAAAATTTACTCATAAAGCACGCCAAGCGAGCTTGCAAAAATTTTAAAATTTTGAGTTTTTAGCTGAAATTTAGCGCATCAAATTTTAGCTTTGGAGTTTGATTTTTGAAAATTTTTTTAAGCTCAAAAAGGTTGTAAGCGATCTCATTTTTTACCTCATTTAAAAGCGCTTTGTCATCGATCCTTTCAAACGAAGCGCCCAATGTTCGAAGCAAAAGAGCGATCTCTTCAACTTTATAAAAATAAAATAGTGCTTTGGCTTGATTTCTAACTAGCTTAACATCTTTTATCTTTAGGCTTTTGTTTGCGAAAATTTCTTTTGATTTGTCAATCGAGCTCATCAAATCTGCGATACTTGTGTAAAAATGGCTCGTGCCAAGCGCCTTGCTCGATAAGATGGCGTTGTCTAGTAAAAAGCCGATGCTTTTTTTAGGTAAATTTGCCGTATTTGCCAAAGTTTTCAAATTTTATGATGATGCTTAGCACGCCAGCCAAGATAAGTCCGCCGATACTATCAGGCACATTTAGCCCAACTGCGGCCTTTGTCACAAAGGCAACTAGCCCTGTTGCATTTACAGCGAGTAAAATTTTGTTTAAATTTTGAGCTATAAATTTGGCTAATGCCCACCACAAATATCCAGACAAATACGATAAGCGAGAGCCAAACGCCAAGGCTGATAAATGGATCAACAAAGGGCATAAAAGCGCAAGAAAGCGCGATGTAAAGCAGCAAAAATGCAAATTTGCTCTATCTTTGCACTCAAGCTCACCAAGAAAGAAGATACCCATCGTGATATTTACAGCCATGATAGCGCCACTTAGATGAAAGAAGTAAAAGCACAAAAAGCAGTTAAAAGCGATGGTTGTGGCAGCTTTTAGCGAGTAGATGAGCTGGAAATTTGCAGGGTCGTAGTAGCGGATGAAGCTTTTAAATTTCTTAATTATTTCCATTGACGCTCTTGCATATTGTTTAAAATTTGATTTTTATAACGCAAATTTTCAAGCTTTATGCTAAGAGCTCTGTTTTCTTCAAGGAGCATATCTCGTTTGCCGCTGATGTCGGCGATATCTCTACTTATATAATAAATTTGATTTGCTATATAAATTTTGGCAAAAATAGAGCCAGCGCTATAAAAACCGCCAGATAGACCATCACTAGCGTCTTAAAGCTTAAATTTACCTCACGTTTTTGCTCCTCGTCGTGAAGTGTTAGCAGCTCTTCTTTTTCTTGCATCTTTATCCTTTTATCTTAAAAACACGCAGTTTTGCGCTCTTGCTTCGTGAGTTTTGCGCTAGCTCACTTTGGCTTGCTGTTAGTGGTTTTTTGGTTAAAATTTCGCCCAGTTCGTGGTTGTTTCCGCACTCACATCGGTAGATGCCAGGCGGACAGATACAGCTGTTTGCCCACTTTTTAAAGCGCTCTTTTACGATCCTATCTTCAAGCGAGTGAAACGTTATAATCGCCACCAAACAATCTTTAAAACCACCCTTTTCTATACTATCAAGCAAATTTGTTAGCTCATCTAGCTCGCCATTTACCTCTATCCTGATCGCCTGAAAAGCAAGGATCGCAGGGCTAACGCCGCGCCCTTTTATCTGAGCTGTGCCTATTATATTTGCAAGCTCTTTTGCGCTTGTTATCTCGCCTAAATTTCTAGCATTTATTATCTTATTTGCGACACCAGTAGCATTTTTTAGCTCGCCATAATCCCTAAAAATCCTAACTAACTCATCAAACGAGTAGCCATTTACCACGTCATAGGCGCTAAATCCTCGCTCTTTATCCATGCGCATATCAAGCGCGCTTGAGCCAAGACTAAAGCCCCTATCATCTTTATCTATCTGTAAAGAGCTAACGCCGATGTCAGCTAAAATCCCTCTAACGTTTGAAATTTCATCACTGCTAAGTTTGCTAATAAGCTCAGAAAAATTGCTCTTATAAATTTTAACTCTGCTGCCAAATGGCTCAAGTTTTTTGAGCGAGAAATTTATAGCTTCGCTGTCTTTGTCACAAGCGATCAAATTTAAATTTTCATTTTGAGACAAAATAGCACTAGAATGTCCAGCATATCCAAGCGTGCAATCTATAAAATTTCCACGCAGGTCTTTAAAAAATGATAAAACTTCGTCAAGTAAAACGCTAATATGCGGACTTTGCAACACTGCCTCTTTAATGAAATTAGTGTGAAAATTTATCGAAATTTTCACTTAAAAAGCTATCATTACATAAAATTTTACACAAATTTTAAGATAGCTTAAATATAATCACCCATACACAGGAGAAAAAATGGACTTATTGCACTCAACAAATGAGATAAAAAAGATATCTCTTTCGATGTTTAGAAAGAATTTTTTTGGTGTTTTTCATGGTTCTATCTCGGCAAGGGTAGAAAAAAATCAATTTATCATCAACAAGCAAAGTGCCATTTTTGACGACTTGCAAGATAGTGATCTAACACTTCTTTCATCAAAAAAGACTACCGATGGAATGATGCAAGCTTAGATGCTGATATACACTTAAACATCTACAAAAACATAAATGAAGCAAAATTTGTCTGCTACGCCATGCCTCCATACGTGACAGCTTATGCAATGAAACATGAAAAGATCGCACCAAAAGACTATTTTGGATGCATGAGATTTAATGAAATTTTAGTCTATGATCCAAAACAGTTTGACGACTGGTATGAGCGTGCTGAGACAGAAATTTATAGAGCGATGATAGAGAAAAATACTAACGTCGTCGTGATCAAAGGATACGGCGTTTACGCGTATAGCAGGAGCCCTCAACTACTTGCAAAGGATATAGCTTTGTTAGAAAACAGCTGCAAACTGCTTCATTTTACTGGTGATTACAGCGATTTTATCATTTAAATTTTTGCTAACAAAGATAAAAAATGTTAGTAAAATTTAGCAAGAAACGTTTTTATAAAGCCCCATTTTAAGCTTATTTAAGCCAAATTTCTATAAAATATCGCACAAGCTTTGTTAGTATTTTAAAGGAAGAACTTAATGTTATCTTGGATGCAAAAACATAAAAAATACCTAGTCGTGACAATTTGGGTAAGCACGATAGCTTTTGTCGGTGCTGGTTTTGTCGGCTGGGGCGCATACGATCTAAACAGCAACAGAGCTACTTCAGTAGCCAAAGTAGGACATAGAAATATAAGCGTTCAAGAGTTGCAGCAAAAATACGATAGGTTATATCAGTACTACAACAATGTATTTGAAGGCAAATTAACTCAAGAAAAAGCTGAAGAGTTAGGCTTAGAAAATGCTGCACTTCAAGCTGCTATTCAAGAAAATTTACTATTAAATTTTGCAGATGACATAGGTCTAAGTGTTAATAAAGATGATGTTTTAAAATATATAATTGTCGATCCAACATTTCAAAAAGACAGCGTTTTTGACAAAAATTTATACTACGATGTGCTAAGAAGAGCCAGGATAAACCCAACTGATTTTGAAGACAATCTAAAACTAACTATCTTACTAGATAAACTTAGAACTATTTTAAATTTGCCTGCTAGCAAAGAAGATATCGCCATGATGGAAGCTAGTTTTTTCATGCAAGATAAATTAGCTGTGCAAGTAGTAAATGCTGATCAAAACGATATCAAAGTAGATGAGAAAGAGCTAAAAGATCTTTGGGAGATAAATAAAAATAACTATATGACAAAGACACTTTATGGTATAGATACATACTTTGTCGAGTCAGAAAAAAGCGACGCAAACGAAAGCGTTTTAAAATCTTACTATAACGAGAACCAAGATAAATATAAGGGTTCTGATGACAAGATAAAACCTTTTAGCGAGGTAAAAGCTGAGGTTAATAAAGACTATAACATAGAGCAAAGCAAAACTAATGCTTTAGAAAAGTATGTCGCTGTTAAAAAAGCTGAGCTTGCAACTAATGGTTTTATAAGTGTAAATGAAGACAATGCTACTTTTTCACTTGATGAGATAAAGGGTGCAAAAGTTGGTGAAGTGATAAAACCATTTATCTACAAAGATGGCTATTTGATAGCTAGAATAAAAAGCATAACTCCTCCACAACCTATGAGTTTTGAGCAAGCAAGAGCCAATGTGCTTGAAATTTATAAAAGTAAAAAAGAAAAAGAAATTTTAACAGCAAAAGCAAAAGATACTCTACAAAACTTCAAAGGCACAGATGTTGGCTTTGTTAGCAGAGAGGTAAATGGCTCTATTGCGGGCTTAAATGAGAGCGATACAAGAGCTTTTGTATCTCAACTTTTTGATACTAACAATACAAAAGGTTATGTTATATTAGATGACAAAGCCGTAGTGTACGATATTTTGGAACAAAGATTGCTTACTAACAATATAAATAATAACTATAAGCAAATAACACAACAAAATGTTGCGATGCTTAAAAACAACGAGTTGATAAAAGATTTAACAAACAAACTTCTAAAATATTATGAAGTTAAAGAATATGTCAAAAGGTAAAAATTTTGAGTACTAGAATTTTAGGCATAGATGTCGGATCATTTCGAAATTTGCGCTGTTATAGCAGAACAAAATGATGATGGCATAAAAATAATAGGAATAGGCACAGAAAAAGCACAAGGTATAAAAAAGGGTGCTATAAACAACATTGAACTAGCTGCAAAATCTATAAAAAATGCACTCATAGAAGCGCAAAAAGTTGCGGGCACACACTACGAAAGAGTAGTAGTTTCAATATCTGGCAAATATACTAAAAGCGTAAATAGCAGCGGCGTAGTAAATATACCAAATCATGAAATAGGCATAAAAGAGATAGAGCGTGCTATGCAGATGGCAGACCACAATGCCGAGACTTCACCAGAATATGAAAAACTTCATGTCTTACCTTACAACTTTAAAGTGGATGGACAAGAATTTATAGAAGATCCTATTGGCATGAATGGCACTAGACTTGAAGTGCAAACACATATCATAAATATCCAAAAATCACAACTAAGCAATCTAAGAAAAGCTGTAAATTTAGCAGGTGTGCAGGTTGATAATGTAGTTCTTTCTGGTTACGCTTCAGCCATAGCAACACTAACAAAAGACGAAAAAGAACTTGGTGTTGCGCTCATAGATATGGGTGGCGAGACATGTAATATGGTAGTGCACGCTGGGAATTCACTAAGATACAACTCATATCTACACGTTGGCTCTGCAAATATAACCATAGATCTTTCAATGGCGCTTCATACTCCTTTGCCAAAAGCTGAAGAGATAAAACTAGAATATGGCAAGCTAGTAAATAAATCAGTTGATCTTATCGAGCTTCCTAGACTTGGTGATGAGCAAAAAACTCACGAAGTTTCACTTGATGTTATATCAAATGTTATCTCAGCTAGAGCAGAAGAGACTGTGATGGTACTTGCAAATATGCTTGAAGATAGTGGATATAAAGATCTTGTTGGTGCTGGCATAGTACTAACTGGCGGTATGACAAAACTTGATGGGTTAAAAGACCTAGCTTCTGCGATATTTGACAATATGCCAGTCAGGATCGCTAGGCCAAAAGAGATGGATGGTTTATATGAGATTTTAAGAGATCCAGGCAAATTCTTGTGCCATAGGACTTTGCATGTATGGCGCTGGTGAATTTACACCTTATGAGATAGACTCAGAAAAAAAGATGAGATATAAAGGTGAGTTAAGATCAAAGCCAAAAACAAATTTCAACATTTTTGAAGAAGAAAAAAAAGAGAAATTTGAGGTAAAAAAACAGGAAAAAGATGATTTTGAAGAAGGCATTGAGCTTGTAAATATGGATATAAATTTAGAGCAAACAAACAACAAAAACGAGCTTGCAAATATCGCTGATATAAGTAAGCAAGAAAAAAAACCAAGTGCTTTAAAGAAATTTTGGCACAGCATGACACAACTATTTTGAGGAGAATTTTTACAATGAGCAACAGTTTCACAATCGAAGAGAACAAGAGCCTATATAGCGCAAAGATAAAGGTAGTAGGCGTAGGTGGTGGTGGTGGTAATATGATAAACCACATCATAAGAGAAAATCCAAATTTAGACATCGATCTAATGATAGCAAACACAGATGCTAAGGCACTTGACAATTCTCCTGCACACACAAAGATACAGCTTGGTGAGAAAAAGACAAAAGGTCTTGGCGCTGGCATGAGACCAGAAGTTGGCAAAGAGGCTGCACAAGAGAGCTACGAAGAGATAAAAAGTACTCTTGAGACTTCTGATGTTGTGTTTATCGCTTCTGGTCTTGGTGGTGGTACAGGCACTGGCGCTGCTCCGGTTGTTGCACAAGCAGCAAAAGAGATAGGTGCGCTAACAGTTGCTGTTGTAACTATGCCTTTTTCATTTGAGGGTAAAAAGCGCAGCAAGCTAGCTGATATCGGTCTAAGCAAGCTTAGAAAGAGAGCGACTCTATCGTTATCATACCAAACGACAGACTTTTAACTTTGATAGATAAAAAATCAGGCATCAAAGAGAGCTTTAAAATGGTTGATGAAGTGCTTGCAAGAGCGGTAAATGGTATGTGCTCTATCGTGCTTGACTCTGGTGTTAGCGATATCAACCTTGACTTTGCTGACGTAAAAACAGTTATGAGTCACAGAGGTCATGCTTTGATGGGCGTTGGCGAGGCTTATGGCGAAGGTGCAGCTCAGGAAGCTATCAAAAATGCTATCCAATCACCACTACTTGATAACATGAACATAAACGGAGCGCTTGGCGTTTTAGTTCATTTTAAAATGCATCCAAATTGCTCACTTGATGATCTTCATAGTGCGATGTCAATGATCGAAGAGGCATCTGATGATGATGCTGATGTGATCTTTGGTACAACAACTGATGAAAACATAGAAGACAATAAAGTCGAAGTTACTATCATCGCAACAGGTTTTAAAGGTGCTGAAAAAGAAAGCGAAGAAAAAAAAATAGCCCAAGAGCCTGAAAACGATCTTCTAAATAAAAATATCGTTTTAAAAAGAAGAGTAAGCGGTGGATATGATAGCGACGAGTATATCTCTCAGCTAGATATCCCATCATATCTTCGTCACCAAATGGACTAAGTCCTAACTAAAAATTCTCCTATTAAATTGCAAGTTCATCTTGCAATTTACCTTTTTATATATTCAAATTTTAACCATTACTTAGCAAATTCCTAAAATTATATTCTATAACTCGCATTATTTTTAGTTTTCACTTATATAAATTTATTTGTAAATTTATTAAATAGTTTAAGCAGCCCAAGCAAATTTAACTACGCTTTATGATATTTTTAAAATTTAAAGTAGAAGTTTAAGAAGAAAAGCTAAAATTTGCTAGCTAAGCAAAATTTCTAGCCAAATTTATTAATTTACTCCAAGTTGTGCTTTTACAAAGTCGCTTGCCATTTGGATATTCCACTCAGGCTCCCAAACTAGGTCGATCTCGCACTCTTTTACACCTTCCACACCAAGCACAGCCGTTTCAACCCAGCCAAGTATCATCTCATGGAGCGGACAAGACTTGGTTGAAAGCGTCATCGTCACCTTTACTTTGCCGTTTTCATTGCAGCTTGCGTCGTATATCAGTCCAAGCGAAACGATGTCAAAGCCAACCTCTGGATCAACGATATTTGACAGAGCATCAGTAAATTTTTTCTTTCATTTTTTATCCTTTAAAACCAGGTAAATTTAAAAACGTTTATCATATTTACAGCAAGCAAAATGATGCTTAAAGCCATAAAAATCATACTTACATAGACTAAATTTCCCATCTCAAAGCCAACCGCTAAAGGATAGCACACAAGCGAAATGACATTAAAAGCTATGGCGTAATAAGCCGCCTTTTTTAGTATCATCGCATCAAGCAGCGGCACTTTTGCCTTGCCAACAAATGGCGCCACATAGTGATACCAGATGAGAAATGGCGCGATCTTATAAAGATGAGCCACGATAAAGGCAAATAAAAAGCCATATATCATAAAAAATGCGGCCAAATTTAGCTTTTCAAAAGCCATAAATATAGCAGCACAAAGCAAGGCAAGCAGCGAAAGTGCGATATTTACATTCCAGTAGTCATACGCCTTTCTCACGCGTTTTTTAAGATGTAAAATGCCTGGGCAATAAAAAGCAAAGCTGCCACAGCCACCGCAAAAATGGCTAAATTTTCATCAACTGCCAGCAAAATCCCAGCCAAAATATAAAAGGCAAGAGAGGCTTTGCTAAGTGTAAATTTAAGATCATGAGCCAGCGCAAACATCGGCAAAAGCATGCTTGCAGCCCCAAGTATCACGAAAAATACAAAACCCAGCACAAAATATACGTGAAATTTTAGCGTCGTCATAAAATCAAGCATAAGCGTGCCGCCAAGTATCATCACTAGGCAAAATCCAAGCGTTATGCCAACTAGTAAAAATATCGCCGAAATAAAGAGTGCAAAGGCAGCAAAGCTTCTTTTTGATTATCCATAAAGCTTAGCGCATAGGTCGAGCCAAAAAAGAGAAGTGCGCCAAAGAGAAAAACTGCGCTGATTTGTAAAATTCTGGCCTCGCCAAATATCATCGCATAGCTCATAGCAAGCAGCGACAGGCAAAAGATGGCTAAATTTAAAGTAGCCCCTTTGACCGTAAAAAATGGCTTTTCTAAGATGACTGAGGTTAGCTGATAAAGCGCTCCGATGATGATGCTTATCACAAAGCCAACGAAAAATATATGCAAAAAGCCAGCCGTATTTAGCGAGCTAATCGCCTCAAAATCAGCGTAAAAAACGCCTGGGCGCTAAGCGCCAAAAGAAAATTCCAGCGATAAAGTAGCCACCAACTAGCTTAAATGGCGGTGCATAAGTGTTTAAAAGCATCTTAGTGGCAAAGGCTAGTGTCTATGTTTTCTATACTCGCACCATCTTTTAGGCTAAAAGTCATCTTCACAGCCCCGCCCTCAAGGTCCTCGCGCTTAATGTCAAAGCTCTTTTCTATCTTTGGGATGAGCCCAGCTGGAAATTTGTGATTTACCATCACGATCTTTGTGTTTTTATCAGGCAAATTTTATAGCCAAAAGCGCGTTTATCATAGGCTCTGGCGGCACGCAAGGACGTGAGTCAAAGCCCACAAAGCTTACACCATTTTCACTAAATTTATAAAAAGGCACCGTCGCACCCTCTACATTAAACTGCTCTGCATTTTTGAAAAATTCACTCATTTTTTCTCCTTTTGATTTTGGAGAATTATACTCTGATTAAACTTTTCAAACCATTGATTTGCTTCAACAAAAGCTACTTAACGTAAGGGATAAACTCCTCGTATCCAAGCCTAGCCATATCCTCAAGCGGTATAAATTTAAGGCTAGCTCCATTTATGCAGTATCTTAACCCACCCCTATCACTTGGTCCATCTTCAAATACATGCCCAAGGTGCGCGTCGCTGTTTTGCGACTTCACCTCGACCCTTTTCATCATAAATGAGTTGTCTTCTTTATACGTAAGCGCCGTTGTCGTGATAGGCTTTGTAAAGCTTGGCCAACCACACCCTGCGTCAAATTTATCAGCGCTTGAAAAGAGCGGCTTGCCACTTGTGATATCGACATAGATGCCCTTTTTATCAAATTTATCGTACTCGTTACTAAATGGCCTCTCAGTCGCCGCCTCCTGCGTCACGGCATACTGCTCGCTGTTTAAATTTCTCTTTAGCTCCTCTTTGCTAAGTGGCTTGAAATTTAGCCTCGTCATAGAGCGGTTTGCCGGCTAAATTTAGATCTATATGGCAGTATCCAAAAGGGTTTTTATCAAGATAGTCTTGGTGATACTCCTCGGCAATGATGAAGTTCTTAAGTGGTGCTACCTCAACCACGATCTTATCTTTAAATTTCTTTTGCTCTATCTTCATAAAGCTCTCAATAACAGGTAGATCGTCCTTGCTAACATAGTAAATCCCGCTTCTATACTGCCTGCCAACGTCATTGCCCTGTTTGTTTAACGAAGTCGGGTCGATCACCCTAAAAAAATGAGCCAAAATTTCAGCCAAAGCGACCCTATTTTCATCAAATTTGACATAAAGTGTCTCGGCATGATCGCTCTCATGTAGCTCGCGGTAGCTCGTGTTCTCGCTCTTGCCATTTGCGTAGCCCACTTTTGTATCCACCACGCCAAATATCTTTTTAAAATATCCCTGCATGCCCCAAAAGCAGCCACCTGCTAAATAAATTTCTTTCAAAATTTTGCCCTGCCATCGTCTGCTCCTTTAAAAACTCATCTTTTGCCATCAAATTTACACTCAAAAATACCGCCAAAACCAAGAGAAAATTTAACATCTTTTTCATGAGAACTCCTTTTTTGAAGGATTATATAAAATTTAAAGTTATAAAGTGTGAAGTAAGGGGCAAAGCGCCCCTAAATTTTAGTGCAAGAAGTGTCTAACGCCAGTGAAATATAGCGACATGCCGTGCTCATCGGCAGCCTCTATCACCTCATCATCTCTGATACTGCCGCCTTGGCTCAATGACGCATTTTACGCCCACTTTGCTAGCGATGTCAATGCTATCTCTAAACGGAAAGAACGCCTCGCTTGCAAGCACGCAGCCATTTAGGTCGATCTTTAGCTCCTTTGCCTTCGCTACGGCCGCACGAGCAGCATCCACACGGCTAGTCATACCCATGCCAATAGCCACCATAGCGCCATCTTTTACATAAACTACGCAGTTGCTCTTCGTTAGCGCAGCCACTTTCCACGCGATCTGAGCGTCTTTTAGCTCGCTGCCAGTTGCAAATTTCTTGCTCATTTGCTTCATATTTTCAAGCTCTTCGTCTTTTACAAAGTCTCTTTCTTGAAATACAAATCCACCATCGATGTGCTTAAAGTCAAATTTATCATTTGCACGCACTAAAAATTTATTATCTTGTGTGAAAATTTTGATGCGTTTTTTACTCTCAAATACCTTAAGCGCGGCATCATCAACATTTGCAGCGATGATTACTTCAACGTAAATTTCATTTATCTTTTTAGCAAGCTCCTCATCAAGCGTGCCATTTATCGCGACCACGCCACCGTATGCTGAGATCGGATCGCACTTAAGCGCTGCCACGTAGCTCTCAAGCAGCGTATCTTTTACCGCAAAGCCGCAAGGGTTAGCGTGCTTGATGATAGCCACTGCTGGTGCGTCATCAAAGCTAGTTGCAAGCATTAGTGCGCCATTTATATCGGTCATATTATTGAAACTTGCCTCGCCTTTTAGGGCTCTAAAGTTGTTTGTGAAGAAATAATCAAACTCATAAAGCGCGCCTTTTTGGTGTGGGTTTTCGCCGTATCTGGTGTCAAAAACCTTGCTTCCCACGATAAATCTAGCATCGCCAAAACCGCCATTAAATCTATCATTCATATAGTTTGCGATCATGCTGTCATATGCCGCTGTATGCTCGAACGCCTTTATCATCAGCGATCTTCTAAACTCAAAATCATCGCTTTTTTCTCTTAAGCGCTTTAAAATTTCATCGTAGTCAAGTACGCTTGTGACTATAAGCACGTCTTTAAAGTTTTTAGCAGCGCTTCTTACCATGGCTGGGCCGCCGATGTCGATATTTTCGATGATCTCGGCAAAGTCATCAGTCCTGATGGTAGTCTCTTTAAATGGATATAAATTTACGCAAACTAGGTCGATGCCCTCGATGCCATACTCCTTTGCCTGAGCCACGTGCGTAGCGTCGTCACGTTTGTGCAAGATGCCACCATGTATCTTTGGATGAAGCGTCTTTACCCTGCCCTCAAACATCTCAGGCGACGCCGTGAATTTGCTAACCTCAGTGGCTTTGACGCCCTCAGCCTTTAAAAGTTTGTAGGTGCCACCAGTTGAAAGTATCTGCCAGCCAAGCTCTTCTAGCCCCTTTGCAAACTCTACAATGCCCTCTTTATCGCTAACGCTAAGCAACGCTCTCATTTTTTCTCCTTTATTAAATTTTTTATCTTTTTGTTAAACACATACCTTTTGCAAGCAGAAGCTGCCCCATTTTTATATCCTTTGCGATATTTTTTATCGATAAGGCTTCTAGCGTAACCATAACATTTGCAGCAGCATCTATATAATAGTCTTTTCTCTCTACAAAGTTTTCACGCTCTTGACCAACAATATCAACGCTAAAGGCATAGCTTGAAATTTGATTGCCATCAAAATAACTCGCATCTAATACGCTTAAATTTATAGGCTCCTCTTTCTCAAGCGCCTCGCATATCGGCTTTTTCGAGCTAAATTTCATCACCTTTATGCCGCGATCATACGAAAAGATATACTCACTAATTTCATTTAATTTTTTTGCTTGAACTGACATAATGTCGCTCTTGTTGCCATCTTTATCGACAAATATTATGCTCACATTGCTATCTTTAACATCGTAGTTGCTGATGACCAACCTTTGATCTTGATAAAGCTCGCTTTGAGTAAGCTTAAATTTTATCTCTTTTCCATCGATATTTACCACTTTAAAATCATTACAAAAGCCAGCCACCGCTAGCAGCAAAATAATAAATTTCTTCATCTAAACTCCAAATTTCTCTTTTAATCTCCCATAAGCCTCATTTATCTCCTGAAGCTTCTTAGTAGAGCGCTCTATCACCTCTTTAACTCTCGCCTCTGCCCATCAAAATGTCAGGGTGATACTGCCTAACAAGCTCTTTGTAGCGAGCCTTTACCTCATCAAGACTTGCATTTTTACTAAGTCCTAAAACCTCAAATGCATCGTTTTCTTGGCTCATCTCATCATGGTCTGCCCCAAATCTCGAGCCATAAAAGCTATCAAATTTATAGATTATCTCATCAAGCGTCTCTTTATCGATGCCAAATCCATAAGCGATATTTCTTATGACATCTTGCTCACTTTTGTTAAATTCTCCGTCTATATAGGCTAAATTTAGAAAAAGGTAAGCCTTGCCACGCAGGTATCGTAGTTTAGATTAAACGCGCGCTTGTAGTTTCTAGCGGTTTCATAGGCGTTTTCTACATTTTCTTTTTGGCTGTTATAGACCTCTTT
Source organism: Campylobacter concisus (assembly GCA_037321105.1). Taxonomy (GTDB): domain Bacteria; phylum Campylobacterota; class Campylobacteria; order Campylobacterales; family Campylobacteraceae; genus Campylobacter_A; species Campylobacter_A concisus_AZ. The sequence goes on from CP147775.1 coordinate 261,751, forward strand.
TAGATACTCACGCACACCGCTAACTTTCTGGCTTAGATCATCTAGCACTTGAGTGATCAGCCTAGCCTCTAGCTCGCTAACTCTGCCGTCACTTTTAGCGACTTTTGCAAGCAGTGAGACTAAAAATTCAGCCTCATCTACATTTGCTTGTTTCTTGCGGTTGCTACTTTGGATATTCATAAATAAAAATATCGCACCGCCTAATATCAGTAAAAACAGGACTCCAGACATATTACCACAAGTGATAGATCGTATTTTTTATCTTGCCATTTACTAGCTCATTTTTGCGCCATGAGCTCTCGTCATTCATCACGTTCCAGCGGCGCTCCTCAGGGCGATAAAACCAGTCTTTATCGATCTGATAGTAAATTTGCTTGCCGTTTGTCTCGATGATGTTTGCGATGTTGTTATCGTGATAGCTGTTCTCATCGTAGTCGGTAAAGGCTCGCTGTCCCATCTCCGAGTAAAGCAGCGTTAGCTCCTGAAGCATCTCGTTTAGATCATCGTCCATCTTTTTGACATGCAGACCGATCTCCTGCGCCTCACGAAAGAGTATCGGATACTCGTGCGCTGGGTAGTCTGCGTTTAGACGCTCTGAAATTTCAACGATCTTTTTATCATCATCTATGTGATATCTAAGCAGCTCAGAGCAAATTTTAAGCGAAAGCGAGCTAGCACGATCAACCGCACCAAAAACTAGCGGATGGATATACTCGTATAGCGAGTTGTAGGGGTTTGTGTCGTTTGGTCTATCTTTGTCCTGCTCTTTCCAAAGCTTCACCACACGGCTAAGCTCGTCCATAGAGACACTAACAAGCTCGTTGCCCTTGTTTGTAGGGCTTAGCTCGTGTTTGAGCGATGTATCAACTGGCGTTAGATAGGCAAGCGGACCCATCACGATCTCGTTTGCTCCAAGCGCCATCATCGTAGCAGCTGAAGCGCAGTTTGATGGGATCAGTGCTATTAAATTTTGCAGTAGTTTCTAAGGGTGCTAATGATCCTAAGCGCTGCTATACCGCTTCCACCGTCACTTTTTATAAAAAGATAAGCAGTGTCTATCTTTTTACCCTTTAAAATTTCATACATTGCGCTTGCATCGTTGCCGCAGACATTACCAGCGTTTGAGTTGTAGTAGGTTATCAAAGGGGCATTTAGCCTTTTTCTATCGTACTTATCAAATTTTGCAGTATCGCTAAAGAGTACTGGTGGCTTTGCCACGCCCTTTTTCTCGTTTTGCTCTACTTCCTTTTCCCCGCTTACTTTTTCCTTTTTAGAAAACATCTCTTAGTCCTCCTTTTTTACGATTTTCGCAAACTCATTTAGATAAATTTCTCTTACGTCCTCTAAGCTCTCATCTATCTCATTTAGCTTAAATCTCTTTCCTCCGCTAACGCCGATCTTTTCAAATTTCACACCAAATTTAGCCGCAAGCGCTTCAAATTTAGCCTCGTCTTTCACGCCCACAACCGCTCTTGAAAAGCTCTCATCAAAGATGAAATTTGGCTCTTTAAATTTCAACTTCGCAGCTTGCGCCGATGTTTGAGATGCTAGCCATTTTTGCTAGCGTGATAGCAAGACCGCCTACGCCTACGCTATTTGCAAACTCTAAAATTTGCTCTTTATTTGCCTCTATCACTAGATCCCAAAGGGCCCTTTCAGCTTTATAATCAACCTCTTTTAGCTTACCGCCAACCACGTTAAATAGCGCCTTTGCGTAAAGCGAAGCTGCAAATTCACCACTTGTCTCGCCAAGCAAGTAAATCGCCCTGCCCTCGCTTAAAAATGTGCTTTTTAGGTTTAAATTTGCATCTTCATTTACACCAACCGTGACGATGGCTGGAGTTGGATAGACGCTAACACCGTCAGTGTCGTTATAAAGGCTCACGTTGCCGCTCACAACTGGCGTATTTAGCTCACGGCAAGCCTCTTTATGCCCTCGCAGCCCTCTTTGAACTGCCACATAACCTCTGGATTTTGCGGGTTGCCGTAGTTTAAGCAGTCGGTGATCGCAAGTGGCACAGCGCCGCTCATCGCGACCTTTCTACCAGCTGTAGCGACGGCTCTTGCAGCGCCAATTTTTGGATCAACGAAATTTGCCTCTAGGATCGCACTGCGCAGCCATAGAAACGGCCTTTTTAGTGCCTTTTACTCTGATACTTGCAGCGCCTAAGTAACCTGGCTGTTTTATCGTATTTGTCTGGATATTTGCGTCGTATTGATCGTAGATAAAGCTTTTATTTAGCACCTCTGGCTCTTTTAAAAGCTTAAAAAACGCGGTTTTGTTATCAATGTTGTTTGGAATTTCTAAATTTACCTATCTCATCAAGGTATTTTGGACGTGCGACTGGACGATCAAGCACAGGAGCTGCCTCGCTAAGTGGGCCGATAGGGATTTCGCCTGCAAGTTCGTCATGCCAGTAAAGCTGCATCACGCCGCTACTTGTAACCTCGCCAATGATCTCAGCGTCAAGGTCCCACTTTCTAAAATTTCAAGCACCTTTTGCTCATAGCCTTTTTTAGCGCATATTAGCATACGCTCTTGAGACTCGCTTAGCATTAGCTCATAAGGCGTCATGCCAACTTCGCGCATCGGTACGCGCTCTAGATACATCTTCATGCCGCTGCCACTTCTGCCAGCCATCTCAAAGCTAGAGCTTGTAAGTCCTGCTGCGCCCATGTCTTGGATGCCGATGATGTAGTCTTTTTTAAAGAGCTCCAAGCAAGCTTCCATAAGCAGTTTCTCGGCAAATGGGTCACCTACTTGCACCGTTGGGCGAAGTGATTTATTTTCGTCGTTAAAGCTATCACTAGCCATTACAGCGCCGCCAAGTCCGTCTCTACCGGTCTTTGAGCCCACGTAAATGACTGGGTTGCCCACACCTTCAGCCTTACCGTAGAAAATTTCATCACTTTTGCAAAGGCCAAGCGCGAAGGCGTTGATTAGGATATTGCCATTAAAGCTAGGATCAAATGTAGTCTCGCCGCCGATCGTTGGGATACCCATGCAGTTGCCATAGTGTCCGATACCAGCGACACTCCCTTTTAGCAAATATCTATGCTTTTTGGCTAGCTCGCCCTCGCCTCTTATCTCGCCAAAACGAAGTGAGTTCATATTCGCAACAACTCTTGCGCCCATCGTAAAGACATCTCTTAAAATTCCACCAACGCCAGTTGCAGCGCCCTGAAACGGCTCGATAAAGCTTGGGTGGTTGTGACTCTCCATCTTAAACACAGCCGCAACCCCGTCGCCAACGTCGATGACGCCAGCATTTTCGCCAGGTCCTTGGATGACCCAAGGTGCCTTTGTCGGAAAGCCGTTTAGGTATTTTTTGCTTGATTTGTAGCTGCAGTGCTCGCTCCACATCGCTGAAAATATGCCAAGTTCTAGGTAAATTTGGCTCACGGCCTAAAATTTTTAAGATCTCCTCATACTCTTCGTCGCTGATTTTATGTGCTTGTATGGTAGCTTTATCCATTGATGTAACCTTTTAAGAATTTTAAGCTATTTTACAACCTTGCTTATAAAAAGTTACTAAAAAGCCTTTTGGAATTTACTAAAACAAAGCACATTTGAGAGAATTTTGCCTTGATTTACAAGGTCACTTTCAATAAATGTTTTATAAAAATTTTGTGTTAGCGTCTCAGCCTTAATCTTCTCTTCATCTTCGCTAGAAAGGTTGAAATAATAGCTCGTCTCTCTTAGAAAAAAGCCTTGATCATTAGATATATCTGAGTTTAAGATCACCGCAAAAAAGCCATTTTTCAAAGGATGATTTGTCACACTTTTTACTTTTATAGCCTCTTTGCCACCTGCAAAAGCTTCGCAAACTGGCATGCTCTTTGTGCTATAAACTATGCTTTTAATAGCACCATTTGAAATTTCAGTAAAATTTCGATATTTTTTGCATTTACGAGCTCCTCTATGTCACTAGCATTTGACAAGATGAGCTCATGGTTAGTGCCCAAATTTTTAATGATTGCCATTTGATCTGCTTCGCTGCCTTGCATGAGATCGCCAAGAGCGCTAAATTCTGCATTTACTCCGGCTGCTTTTATCTCAGCCTTGCCGACAATGTTTGCAAATTTTATTAAAGTCATCTAGGCTGTTTTGAAGCTTATTAAATTTCATCTCGTGCAAGGTTTCGTTATTTTCAAGATAGAGTAAATTTGACTTTTCGCTTGGCTCTAAAATTTGCTTGCCAGCGCACCCAGCAAATAATATAACAGCAGCTAAAAATAGAAATTTTCTCCTCATTTTTCCCCACACAAGATAGATATAGAATTTAAATGCCCTCTAGCGCAAATGGCTAGAGGGCGGTAGAAATTTGTTTTTACGCTTTAAAAACTTTTTCAAGATGTGCCTCATACTCTTTTAGATCTCTTGGCACATCTGGCATCTTGATAACATCGCAGCAGATAAAGTGCGGAAGCGACTTTAAGCCAATAAATTCATTTGCCTTTCTAAAATGAAAATAAACTCCATCAACGCCGCGCGCCTCAAAAAACTCGTTTGGATCGCTAAATGCCTCGGCTGGGGCATTCCAAGTAAGGCTTAGCATAAAATTCTTGCCATTTAACAAGCCGCCTTTGCCGTAGTTTTTGGCTGGATCTATCCTATGCCTGCCATCACTCGTATAAAGCTTGCCGTGTCCTGCTGTAAAGACCTCGTCGATATACTTTTTCACTATCCAAGGCTCGCCCATCCACCAAGCTGGCATCTGCCAAACTACCGCATCCATCCAGAGAAATTTCTCAACTTCAGCCTCGATATCATAGCCTTGATCTATCACGGTTTGTTTTACCTCGTGACCCATTTTTGCTAGTTTTTCGCATGCAAGATCGTGAAGTGTTTGATTGAGCCTGCCATCTGAATGGCCAAATTTTTTGCCACCATTTATAAGTAAAATTTTCATTTTTTCTCCTTTAAAAAGCGTAGATTTTAGCCAAAAAAAGTATCATTTTCCTAAACAAAAATGGCTAAACATCTCGTCTAAAATTTCGCTTCTCTCAAATGGCTTTGTAATGCTTGCAAGCGCCTTTATAGCGGCATTTAGCTCGTAAGCAAAAATTTCTAGCTCCTCTTCACTTAGTCTTAAAAACGCCCTTTTTAAAGCCTCGCTCGCCTCTTTGCAGCTTAAAATTTGGCGGTTTGAGCTTAGCATGATCTCGTCAGTGTCTTGCGTCTTGAGATAACCCTCAAGCTCTTTTAAAACTACGCTTGTATCGGTTTTTGCTGAAATTTTGATAGCGCCGTCCAAATTTATGTCAAATTTAAACGCAAGATCGCTTTTGTTTAGGATAAAAAAGGCTTTTTTGTTTGAGTTAGAGACGAGCTTGATTATCTCTTTATCTTGCTCGTCGCTTAAAGATGAGCCGTCAAAGACAGCTAGGATAATGTCGGCCTCGTTTATGGCAGAGATCGAGTAGTTTATGCCGATTTGCTCGATCTTTCCAGCATCTTTTCTGATGCCTGCGGTGTCTATTATGCGAACTAGATGCGAGCCGATCTTAAAATTTTCTTCTATCCTATCTCTAGTTGTGCCAGCTTCGTCGCTAACGATCGCTCTTTCGTATGCCAAAAATGAGTTTAAAATGGAGCTTTTGCCAACATTTGGCTTGCCAACGATGGCGATCTTAAAGCCATCTATTAGCCCTCTTCTTTGCTCGCTAAGAGTAGCTATACGCTCTAGCTTCTCGCTATTTTTTAAAAGCATCTGCTTAGTCTGCTCTAGCAAAATTTGCAGGCAGATCATCATCAGCGTAGTCAATCATCGTCTCAACAAAAGCAAGAGTTTTGACCACTTCGCCCCTGATCTCGCCTACAAATTTACTAAGATCGCCTTGCATCTGACGGGTCAAAATTTTAGCTGCAATCTCACTTTTTGAAGTGATGAGCCCTTGCATAGCCTCAGCCTTGGCTAGATCCATCTTGCCATTTAAAAATGCTCGCTTGCTAAACTCGCCAGGCATAGCAAGCCTAGCACCAGCTCTTATTAGCTCATTTAAAATTCTCTCGCTCACCATCACGCCACCATGAGTTTGAAACTCGACGATATCCTCGCCAGTAAAGCTTGCTGGAGCCTTAAAATATATAACGATGCCCTCGTCTAAAATTTCATCATCAAGGGAGTAAATTTTGGCTAGTTTTGCGTATCTTGGCTCTAAAATTTGAAAGTTTAAGAAGTTTTAAAGAGATGGCCAGGGCGTCCTTGCCGCTAAGCCTTACGATAGAAACTGAGCCGATGCCATAAGCTGTGGCAAGGGCTGCGATAGTTTCACTCATTTTTTAAAAAAGTCATTTACGACGACAAATTTGCCGTCATTGCCACTTTTTATGCCGACATATTTATCTGGAAATTCTCGCGAAGTTTCTCAAGCGCGATCTTGACCAAAACCCCATCAAGTGGCTTAGTTTGGGCTCTACCGCTATTTTGCACACGCTCGATCACGCCATTTAGATATTGATCCATCATCGCTTCTTGATTTTGCAAAAATTGCGCGATCTCAAGGCGGATAGCGAGGTTGTATTTTGAATTTAGCCAGTTATATAGCATATAAGAGATCGCTTTATACCTATAGCCCTCTTTGCCGATAAGCAGCGCCGCGTCAGCACCGTCTAGCTCGATAAGCACGGTCTCATCGTTAAATTTGCTAACTTCTACCTTATCTATCTCAAAGCAGCTTGCTTTAAAAAGACGCGTCATACCCTCTTTTATCTCAGGTAAAATTTTATAAAAGTCGATTACAACTTTCTCTTTTTTCTCTTTTGGCAAAGCTTGAGGTGCGCTCTCTTCATCAGTTTGGTTGAAATTTTCGATGATTGATGTATCTAGGATATTTTTAGGAGCACTTTTACTAGCTTGTGGCTCTTTTACTACTTTAGTCTCTTTTTGCTCTTTTGGCTCATCAAGTCTTTTTATGACATATCCTGGCTCTTCAGCCTCTTTTTCACTCTTTTCAGCAAAGGCATCTTTTACGAGAGCTGAGTTTTTTTCACTCAAATTTGGCTTTTCATTTTTATGCTCTTTTTGCTCAGACTTAGCCTCATTTTTCTCATCTTTATGCTTTTTAGGATTTCGCTTTTTATCATTATGATCGTGTTTTTTACTCTGTTTTTTCTCTTCTTTTACACTCTCATTCTCATCACTTTTTTTAGCAAAATTTCTATCATTTTTTGGTTTATGCTGTGGTTTTGGCTGATTTTCTAAATTTGCCTCAATGATCGCTGTCTTTTTAAAAAATCCAAAAATTCCACCACTTGGATGTTGCAAGACCTTTATATCAAGCTCAGTGACCGAGCAGTTAAGCTGCTCGGCTGCCTTTTGAAATGCCTCTTGGAGAGTATTTGCTTCTATTTTCATTGAGCCTTTACCTCCGCAGCTTTTTTATGTTTTTCAAAAAGTTTATTTACAAAGACTTGTTGAACGACTGAACAAACGTTATTTACAAACCAGTAAAGTGTAAGACCTGCTGGGAATGTCACAAAGAAAAATGTAAAGATCAAAGGCAAGAATTTCATAACCTTTTCTTGCATAGGATCGGTAAATGTCGTTGGTGTAAGTTTTTGTTGTAAAAACATCGTTAGACCCATCAAGATAGGTAGTACAAAGTATGGATCCATCACTGAAAGATCGTGTATCCAAAGTATCCAAGGAGCGCCTTTTAGCTCGATCGCATTTAGTAAAACGCGGTAGATCGCAAAAAATACCGGAATTTGAAGCAAGATCGGCAAGCAGCCACCCATCGGGTTTGCGCCATGTTTTTTGTATAGCTCCATCATATGGACTTGCATCTTTTGCTTATCATCTTTATATTTTGTTTGGATCTCTTTTACCTTTGGAGCAAGCTCTTTTAGCTTATTCATCGATAGCATGCCCTTATAAGTAAGCGGGAACAAAACTATCCTTATAACAAGCGTTAGCACAACTATCGCCCAACCCCAGTTGCCAATGTAGTTATGTAAGAAATTTAAGAATGCAAACATCGGCTTTGCTATAAATGTAAACCAACCATACTCGATAACGTCATTTAGCCTCTCATCCATCGAGCTTAAAATTTTATGCTCTTTTGGTCCGATGTAAGCGCCTAGTTTTAGACTATCGTTTGCCTTTACAAAGACGATAGGATTGTTATTTGCATCTTTATCCACAACGGCTTCAAATGGCTTATCAAATGAGTAAAATAGCGCTGTGTAGTATCTATCAGATGCAGCCGCTATAGTTGTGTTTGCATAGTTTTTAACCTCTTTTGCATCGCCATCTTCTATGATATTTAGGCTATCGTCTGTATTTCTAAGCATGACACCATGAACTGTGTAGCTATCTATCGCGATATTTGGTCTAAAGCCAGGAGTGATAAAATAATCAACACTTTTACTTAAAATTTACTTCAACCTCATAATGACCATTTGGATAAAATTTGATATTTTTTATGACTGTAACGCCGTCGTAAATTTTGAGTAAGTTTTATAGTTTTAGGCTCACTGCTAGCATCTACCTCACTAGCGTCACTACTATATGCAACCTTAAAAGCATCAGTATTTAAAGTGCTATCGTTAAATCTAAGCTCAAGCGGCAGTGGATTTTGTGAAACAAGCTCGATTTTATTGCCATCTTCTGTTTTGTACTTATCTTCGGTGAGATAAAATTTCGCAATTCTACCTAGCTTATCTATCTTTGCTTCGTAGCTTTGACCTTTGATGGTAGCGATTATCTCGTTTGAAGCTGAAATTTTCATTTGATTTTGGAGTATCGTTAGTAGAGGCTGGGGCTTTGCTTTGATCCATTGTTTGAGAGATCGTTGTCTGGTTTTGCTCTAGTGGAGCTCTTTTTGGCATAAAAAAGTCATATACTATGAAAAATACGATTGACAAAAGTGCTGCAAGAAGCAACCTTTTTTGCATAGACATCTGTTCCATTTAATTTTTTTCCTTTAATTTATCTAATACTTTTACGACATAAAATTTACTATTTTGGCAAGGGATAAACCAGAAATTTACATTTTTGGTATCGCTTTTTTGAAATATAAAACATGAGTTAAATTTTTTGCGGATGATTGGGTAGTTGATACCGCCTTTGAAAAGTTGATTGCATCTTAAAATTCGCATGAATGTTGCAAAAAAAGCAGAGAAAAAGCTGTTTGTTTGAAATTCCCAAATGGCATATTGTGAGCAAGTCGGATAGTAGCGACAGCTTTTTGGCAGAAGTATGGAAATATATTTTTGATAAAAAGCGATAAATTTAATTGCAAATTTTTTCATTTTAGACATCCCATTTTTTTTGTAGACCAGCTCAAATCTTTACAAATTTTCGTCAAATGAAATTTCTGTAATTCCATTTTTTGCGACCATAATGTAAGTGCCATCTTTTAGCTCATTAGAAATAGAAAAAAAGCAGCTCTTAAAAGTCTTTTTGCTCTATTTCTAACTACTGCTTTTCCCACTTTTTTGCTAGCAACAACTGCTAATTTTTTTTCAATTGTAGGTTTATAAAAAACTACGCAAGCGTCGCAGTGCCATTTGCTGGCCTCTTTATAAACCTGAGAAAATTCTCTCGAGTCACTTAGTGACTCAAAACCAGCTAAGCAGCCAATCTTTTTCTACCTTTAGCACGTCTAGCGTTGATAACCTTGCGGCCATTTTTAGTTTTCATTCTTAAACCAAAGCCGTGAGTGCGTTTTTTAGGGGTTTTATGAGGTTGATAAGTCCTTTTCATTTCTATCCTTAAAGTTAATATAAAAAGTGGGATTTTATCAAAGCAATACTTAAATTCCTTTGAATAAATCAGCCCGAAAAAACTATAATTTAAACTTTAAGTAAATCAAGTTATAATCCAAAAATGAAATTTCATAAAAATAAAGATCTCTTAGAAAAATTACTTTTTTTAAAAGCGATCGGTTACAATTTTATAGATGAAAATTTTCTTAATTTAAGTAAATATCAAGATTATAACAGCATAGACGAGCTAAATAGTGAGATAAAAAAGTGCTCTCTTTGCTTTTTGAGAAATAGCTCAAAGTGCGTTTTTACTGGCTTTGGCGATAAAAATAGCAAGATAATGTTTGTCTCGCTTTGCAAAAAAGATGATTATTTTGAAGGCGCAAGTGGCAAAATTTTGCAAAATGCTATAAAAGAAGGCTTAAATTTAGAAAAAGATAGTGTTTATATAAGCTTGCTTTTGCGCTGTGAAATTTCAAATAGTGACGCGAAAAATCCAGCGTTAAAGAGCTCATTTGAGCTTTGTAGGCCATATCTTTTAGAAGAGATAAGGCTTATTAAGCCAAAAATTATCATCACTTTAGGAGAGGAAGCTTTCATGCATCTTTATCCAAATTTGCTCTCAAAGGGCGGATTTTCAAGTATAAGAGGGAGCATTTTAAAAGATGATGATAGGTTTATAATGCCAACTTTTTCACCAGAGTGGATCAGCAAAAACCCAAGTTTTGAAGAAAATTTTATAGATGATTTGAAAAAAATCAAGGGAGTGATATGAAAAGAATTTTCTTTTTTTAGTTATATTTGTAAGCCTTTTTGCAGCTCAAAATGAAGCCTTCAGCGAGATGCAAGACGAGATCACAGAGGCAAAATTTGAAAGCAACATCACTAAAAATCAAAGCCTATCAAGCATACCACCAGCAAAGATCACTTACATAAATTTAGAGCCAGAATTTTGTGATAGCTCTTGCCTAAATGAGCTTATTAAGAGCGATATGCTAGCTAGCTTTATGGCGAGATTTGAGCCAGCAAAGATAGATGATAAGGCACTTTTAGACCTTTATACTTCGCTTGGCGGAGAGATGGTTTTAAAGCTTGCCACAAGCGATAAGATAGCGGTTATCATCCCTCAAAAGATTATAAAATCATACGCAAATGTCGTATCAAACGCAGTTTTAACATACATCTTAAAGCAAGATGCAAATGTCGAAGTGAAATTTATAAATAGCAGCGACGAGAGTTTGTCTAGCCTTCAAAATGCGCTTCAAAATGCTAGAAACGAAGGTTTTATCTACTTTATAACAGCCCTTACTCAAAATGGCGCAAACACAGTAAATTCTCTCATCTTGCCAAACGAACTCATCTACATCCCAAGCGTTCATAGCTCTTTTGTGACAGCTCCAAAGCCAAATTTGATCTTTGGCGGAGTTGATTACAAAGCGCAAATTTCAGCCCTGCTTGCTTTTGCCAACGAAAAGATAGTCGCCTTTGACGATGGCAGCGCGCTAGCACAAAAGCTAAATGAGTATGTGCGCATGCAAAGTAACGACTACTACGAGAGCTCGATCACTGGCAAAGATATAAATTTAAACGATACTTTAAGTAAAAAGTCTAAAATTTGATAACGCAAGCGTCTTTTTAAACATCCCTATCGTAAAAGCTTCTCTTGTGGCAACGCAGATGAGAGGCTTTGAGATAAAACCTTACGCGCTTTTAAGCACGCAGATGAAATTTCTTGCCAAATATCTTTAGCGCCATCACGCAAAGGGACAGGCAAAATCTCTTTGTGGCAAATTTGCTAAATTTGCTTGATGAGAGATTTTTAGGGCTTGGAGATCTTTTTGGAGTTGATTTTAGATACTCACAGATCGGCTACTCAAGTGCCTTGGGAGTGGAGTATATCTATACAAATTTTCATAAACAAAAGTGCCAGCAAAATTTTACAGAGAGAGTTGAGGGCTCACAAGTTTTATATGATGTGAAAATTTATGATACAAAAAGCGATCACTTTAATGAGGTAAATTTGCAGGAGCAAAATAGCACAAGCGGGATTTAGCAGTTTTGCTTGCTAAAATTTAACCCCATTTATAAAAGCTTTCATGCTCTCATCTATCTTTGCTAGCCTGCCCTCTTTCATAAAAGCTAGCGTGATAGTCGCTTTAAAGAGCACTTTTTCGGCATCTTTTTTTTCAAATTTATAAATTTCTTGCTCTAAAACAAGGCTTGCTTTTTTAAGTTCTATGAGTTTTGTCCTCACAAAAACCTCATCGCCAAGCACTGCTGAAGCGAGAAATTTCAGCTTCAAGTGCCAAAACGACAAAGTATCCGCCCTCTTTTGTGAAATTTAGCCCAGCTTCAAAAAATGCCTCACTTCTAGCTCGCTCGCAATACTTAATATAATTTGTATGATAGACGATGCCGCCTGCATCGGTATCTTCGTAATAAATTCTTATCTTCACTGCAAAGCTCCTTTAAATTTTCATTTGCTTTTACTAGGTTCTCGTTTAGCGCCTCTAGTTATCGTAAGTGATTGATCATAAAACAAGGTAAGCACCACCGAAACACCCACACCAAGCGCTAACGAAACCGTCGTAGTCGTGATAGCATTATCAAAAAATATGATCAAATACTCGTTTTTCTTAGCGATGCTTGTCTCATTTAAAAATGAAAACAGTGCCAAAATGCCTTTATATGCAAAACTCCTGGCACCATCGGCAAAAGCGCTGGAAATGCGATGATCTCAGCTGGCACCTTTAGCCGTTTGGCAAAGAGCATGCCTAAAATTCCGCTCATAAAAGAGACGATGAGCGTTGCGACACTGATGTTAAAAAATCCCATCTGCATTATCCAAAAGCGGCTAGCATGCGCAAATGCAGCGAGTAAAGCGCAAAAGATGAGAGTTCTTTTGGAGGCGAGCTAGCATAGGCAAAGCCAAGTCCAGCCACCGCAGCAAAGCCAGCATCCACAAGCGTTTCACTAAAAAGCTCAAACATTTAATATCTCCGCGCTGCTAAGTGTAAGCGTGATATAGACGCCAACAGCCATGCAAAGTATGAGGATGCCCGTGCTTATGGCTCTACTGATGCCAACAAGGGTGTTGTCATTTAGGATGTCAAAGACTGAATTTATGAGAAAAACGCCAGGCATCATAAAGAGCACAGACGAGCCTATCGCCACGTCGCTTGTATGCGTAAGTCCGTAAGATACGCCAAGATAGGCGATAAATGAGACGACAAAGGATGTCAGGACGTATTGAATTTTTAAATTTACGCCCATTTTCGCAAGGGCAAATTTAAGAGTGTAGCCAACAAGCGTTGCAAAAAATATACAAACAACTGAGCCAGCATCGCCTCCAAAAAGTCTGCAAAATGCCGCATTTGCAAGGCTTATCAAGATAAGTGAGCTAGCAAATTTATTTGCACTAACACTCATCACGCTATCAAAGCCTTCTTTAGCTTCATCTAAACTTAAACCCTCATCTAAAATTTGCCAGCTAAGTGAAGATAGCTCAGAAATTCTGTTAAAGCTAACCTGCCCTAGAGGATCTTTCTCACATAAGTTCGGCGCAATGAGTTATCCTGCGAGTCCATGACGCTAATGGTAAAATACTTCACAAAAATGGTCACGCTAACGTCGTATCCGTAGTGCTTAGCTATGCGGTTGACGCACTTTTCTACGCGCGCAGTGTATGTGCCAGCGCTCACCATCGCTGTCGTGTATTCGGCTAGGAAATTTGTTAAGATTTGGATATCAGGCTTGGCGTTCATTTTGACTGATCTTAAATTTCACAAAAAACAAAATGAACTGCAAAACAAGCATCACTTTCATCACATATTCGCTTGCGCTATGCATCTTAGCAAACTCTGCTGTCTGCGTCGCCTCTGCGCCAAGACTTTGAGCCTGCACGATAAAAGGCGTAAAGATAAAGACAAAGCTAAGCGCTAGGGCTAAGTTTAAAAACGAGAGCATAAATGTGCTAAATTTTAGTGAAAATGCAAGCTTTTTTCTTAGATCAAAGAGCTCGCTAACTGCCACAAATGCGCTTACAAATAGCAAAACATAGTTAAATTTTAAAAATATCTTTGTCATCATCTGTCCGCTCATAAAATGCGTAAGCACCCCCTCGCCTATGATGCTTTGCGGGAAAAATATGACTGGTGCGACCAAAATTCCAAGCGTTAGCTCAGTACCGATCACTGCTGCCAATAGTAAAAAATAGATGCTTCTCAACCTCTCTCCTTTATAGTTTTAATCTCGCGTAAAAGCCCCTGTCAAAGCCCGCTAAGTCCTTGTAAAACGTGCTTTTAAAGCCATTAAATTTTAGCGCCATCTCCATGCTCGCTCTTTGATCATAGCCCATCTCGCAGGCGATATTTTTATGCCGCGATTTCTAGCGATAAGGATGATGTTTTTTAAAATTTCATCTCCAACCTCGCCGCCAAATAGCGCCTCATGCGGCTCATTTATCACAAATTTATCAAGCTTATAGTCTCGCGCGATATATGGCGGGTTTGAGACCAAGATGTCGATATCCCCTGAAATTTCATCGATATATGAGCATTTTACAAAGTCGATCTTCTCGCTTACATTAAATTTAAGCGCATTTTTTTTGGCTAAATTTAGAGCCTTTTCGTTTATATCTGTGGCTACTATTTTAGCGTTTGTTTTTAGAGCTAGCATGACGCTTATTATCCCGCTGCCAGTGCCGATCTCAGCGATCTTTGGCGCTTTATAGCCACTTGCTATCTCTAGCACTTTATCAACTAAAATTTCAGTCTCAGGACGAGGTATCAAAACACCACTTTCTACCTCAAACTCCAGCCCATAAAAGCCAGCCTTGCCAGTGATATACTCAAGCGGTTCGTAGTTTTCAAAGCGCTTTATAAGATCAAAGTAGCCGACCCCATCAAATTCACTCTTTTGGTTTAAAAATATCCACTCAATGCTCACATCAAGGTAGCTCATGAGCAAAATTTTAGCCACCTTGCTTGGGTTCTCACAAAGTGGCTTTAGTCTTAAATTTGCCTCTTTTAGAGCCTCTTCAACTCTCATTTTCTAGCTCATTTATCCGCTCAAAAAGGCTTGGGTGCGAGTGATAGACAAATGAGTAAAGCCAGTGTGACTTTGGAAACGCTTTGTTTTCGCTGCCAAGCTTGGTTAGGGCATTTATCATGTCGGTTTTGTTTGAAATTTCTTTTGAAAATCTATCTGCACCAAATTCATTTTTGCGGCTAAAATATGAGATGATCGGCGAAAAAAGAAAGCTAAAAATAGGCGAAAAAAGCACCAAAAGATGATGATACTAGCGCCGTTTTGCCCAAGTCCTATCGCCTCATAAGCGCTTGCGCCAACGTTTCCAAAGATAAAAAATAGACAAAATAGCATAATGGCACTTAGCGCTATCATTTTTAGGATATCTTTATGCTTAAAGTGCCCAAGCTCATGCCCCAAAACCGCCACGATCTCCTCGGTGCTTAGCTTTTTTATCAGCGTGTCAAAAAGCACCACTCGCTTTGTCGCTCCAAGCCCGCCAAAATAGGCGTTTAAGCGGTTGTCTCGCTTGCTAGCGTCTATCGTAAATACGCCACTACTTTTAAAGCCGCATTTTGCGAGCAGACCCTCTATCTTGCCCTTTAGCTCGCCATCTTCAAGCGGCGACATCTTGTTAAAAATAGGCGCGATGAGCGTTGGATATATCAAAATTTATAATTAAAGCGACGCCAAAACTTAGCAAAAACGCCCAAAGCCACCAAAAATCACCAAGGAAATTTACTGCAAAGAAGCACGAGCCAGACGAAAGCCGAGCCAAAAACTAGCATAAGAGCTAGTGACTTTATAGTATCAACCAAAAATATCTTTGCGCTCATGTTTGAAAAGCCAAGCTTTTTGTCTTTTACAAAGCTTTCATAGATATTTAGCGGCAGATCAAGCAGCGATGAGATCAGCAAAAAGCTCATCACAAAGAGGATATTTTCAAACGTAGTGCCATCTTTCAAGCAAGCGTCTGAGAGTATTTTTAGCCCAAAGCTTATCCACGCAAAGAAAATGACGGCGTGATAGATGAGGCTAAAAATTTCAAATTTTTGATTTGTCACGGCGACAACTGCGGCGTTTTTGTATTCGCTCGTCTCAAGCACAACAGGCTCTTTTTTGGCCTGCGCCCTTACAAAGCCGATCTGTAAATTCGCCAAAAAAGCTTAAAAATCACATAAAAAATATAGATAAATAAAAGTGTATAAAACATATTCTCCCTTAAAATTTCATAAAGACTAAAGCAGCCATAGTCCGTTCTAACTGCGAGCTTGCCATCTATAAATTTAGCCTCGCAGCTCTTTACGACATGATCTAGCATAAATTCCGTCATCGCATTGTCACTTTTTAAATTGGTAACGTAGGCCCTGCTTTGATCTATGACTACAAGCTTGTCAGCCTCCAAGCAAAACTCGCTGGCTCTTAGATACTCGTCCTTTATCCAAGGCTGCTTTGTCACTTTTGCACTCTTTATATCAAGGCAAAATAGCTTGTTTTCAAGATACTGCCTAACTAAAAGTGTCTCATTATCCAAAAAGCAAATTTTATCAAGCGCGCCAAATTCGGCTCTTAGCTCGCTTAAAATTTCGCCATTTTTTGCATTTAAAATTTGCACTTCGTTCTCTTTGGTGCAAAGCGCAAGCATGCTAGCATCCGCACTAAGAGCCGCACAAAGTATCGGCACGTGGCTTTTTGTACTACATTTATACTCGCCGATCTTTGAAATTTCGCCATTCTGAAAGGCAAAAATTTGCCCAAACATACCAAAAATAGCCACGCCGTTTGAAGCACAGATAAAGCTTGCTATCTCGTTATTTCGCTTGAGATTTTGCTCGGCTGAAATTTCACGAAATTTAGCCTCTTTTGGCTCAAAAATGTAAATTTCATGATCAAGGTCTAAAAGTAGATTTTCACCTACGCACTGGGCGTCCCACGCAAGCGGTTTTGGCAAGGCGATCTGCTCTTTTATAGCACCACTTCGATCAAGCCTAAGTAAAATATCGCTAGGCTTGCCACCATCTTTTTGACCGCCACTTTTATAGACATAAATTTCATCTTTTACGCCTGCAAACGAAAGCGCTCCAGTGTATCCACCACCGATATAAACGTGTAAGCACGCTTTGCCGGCTTTTGCCTCGCTATCTTGCATGATAAAGCCCTTTTTTAGGCTCTCCCACTCTTTTTTGACGCAGGCTTTTTTAGCCTCTTGCTCGCTTGCAAATTCTTTTTACTTTGCTTTGTTTTGCCACTTTTTAGACTCACGCTCACTAAAGCTTTATCCTCTACGCCAAGCTCTAAACGCTCACCGCTATCAAAATTTACAAGCTCACGCATATTTTTACTTTAAAAAGTTGTCGTAAAAGCTGCTGATAAATAGCACCAAAATGACAAAAGGCACGATAAATTTGATGTAGAAAAACCAAATGTTTATAAGCTTTGCGTATTTTTCACTGCCTTGCAAGATCTCTTTTTCGCTTCATCTTTTAGCACCCAGCCGACAAATATCGCACATCCAAGCGAGGTCAGCACGAAAAATATGGTAGCACTTATCGCGTCGTATGCGTCAAAGATATTTTTGCCAAAAACTGTGACGTGGCTTAGTAAATTTGTAGCCATCAGAGATGGTAAATTCCCCAGCACAAAGATAACGCTAAGCACTAAAAATATCGCTTTTTTGCGCTTTATCTTAAATTTCTCTTGCAGCGTAGTAATGATCACTTCATATATCGGTAGCGACGTCGTAAGCGCAGCGATCATAAGTAGCGCAAAAACGCCACCGCGAAAAATCCGCCAAACGGCATGTGCGAAAAGACGATCGGAAGTGACTTGAAAACTAAGCTAGGACCGCTATCTGGCGAGACGCCGTAGCTAAAGAGCGACGGGAATATCATAAAGCCAGCAAGCACGGCTATGACGGTGTTTAAGATGCCTGTGATGATAGAAATTTTAACCAGCCCTTCGTCCTTTTTAACAAAACTTGAGAGCGTTATCATCACGCCAAATCCAAGTGAGAGCGCAAAGAAAACCTGCCCCAAAACCTCGACAAAAAGCTTTAAATTTATCTTTGAAAAATCAGGCGTTAAATAAAATTTCACACCCTCCATCGCGCCATCAAGAGTGATGTTTTTAGCGATCATTACTAGCATTAGGATAAAAAGAAGCGGCATTAGGTATTTTGCTGAGCGCTCGATGCCGCCAACTGCACCTTGCACCAAGATAGCGTAATTAACCAGAACAAAAACAAGGGTCGCAAAGCTGATGGCTAGCGGGTTGCTAACGATATTTTGCTCGTAAAATGCGCTAGTTTGCTCAAAGCTCACGATGTGCGAGAGATCAAGCAGTCCAAATGAAATTTGAGCGATATAGTTTAAGACCCAGCCGCCAATAACCATATAATAAGCCATGATGCCAAATGCGCCAACAAGCCCCATCCAGCCCACTATTTGCCACTTTTTGCTGATCTTTTTGCCATTTACTGTGCCACCAAATGCATCAACAGCGTTGCACTTTAGGCGCCTGCCGATGGCGTTTTCAACCAAAATCATAGGAATACCAATGACTATCATCGCTATGCAAAATACCAAAACATAGGCCCCACCGCCGTTTTGACCGACCAAGTAAGGAAACCGCCACGTCGCGCCAAAGCCGACCGTAGCCCCTGCAACAGCTAAAATGTATGTAAGTCTTGAACTCCACGATTTTCTATCCATATTATCTACCTTTGTGAAAAATTTGGATTATATAAAAAAAATGATTAAATTTTGCTAGCAAAAGGCGATGCTTGCGTGCAAATTTGACTTTTTTGCTAAATTTTAGGACTTTTTTGGACGGAATTTATTTTTAAATTTGCGTGTAAATTTATTCAAAAAGTTTGTTTATCTAAAACACCAAATTCTACGTATCCCTCCATCGCAATTAGCAAGATCCAGCCCTCTTTTGGGCTGCAAAAATAGTGATGTTGCGCGATATTTTCAACCATAAATTTTAAAAAATCATAAAAGCATTCAGGCGCAAATTTAAGCTCTAGGTTAGTTAGACCATCACCAACGTAGCCTATCTCGCCGTTTAAAATTTTACTTTGAATGCTTGGATATGAACCTAGAAAATTTTTAATATCAGATAAATTTTCATAATCAGCCACTTTATAATCTTTTAAATTTTGCAAAAGCGGTTTTGAACCAACAAAGGTAAAATTTCGCTCTATAAATTTTGCTACATCATCGCTTTTGCACCATTTTTGACCCAAATTTGATAAAAAAGCAAGCATTTCATCATCAGCTGAAATAAAATTTGAAACTGAAATTTTCTCGCTCATTTGTCTCCTTTTTATATAGTCGCTTCACCTTTGTAAAAGAGGGATTATATAAAATTTTATTTAAGCTTTTGATGCGATATTGCAATTTTACGTATCAAAACCTGTGCGTAGCACAGCAACTTCTAACGTGCGAGGGGTTTGGGGATCTAAAGGGGGATAAGGGACGGCTTCGTAATTCAAGTCCCCTTGTCTCCCTTTTTAATAAAAATTTAAAAAAATAAAAAATTACAACTCTAGGTTTTGTAAGTTGCTAAGGCG
This sequence comes from Campylobacter concisus, assembly GCA_037321105.1. GTDB lineage: Bacteria > Campylobacterota > Campylobacteria > Campylobacterales > Campylobacteraceae > Campylobacter_A > Campylobacter_A concisus_AZ. The sequence goes on from CP147775.1 coordinate 281,067, forward strand.
AGTGAGTGAGATTTTAAAATTTGCAAAATAGCTTTATTAAATTTGTAAATTTGCCAGAATTTTAAAACTCTAGGCAAATTTCACTCAAATTTACTCTCTTACAACGTGTAAAAATTGCATATGTTTGCGGTATTGCTCGATGACGTCGTTTATCAGCGTAGCTTCGCTCCAGCCAAGCACGTCGTAGTCTTGACCGCCCTCTTTTAGATAGACCTCGGCTCTATAGTAAAGATCATCGCCGTCAAGCTCTCTGGTGTAGTCTGGACTATGGCTCTTAGTGAGATAGACGCCATATCTAAAGTCCATCTCGTCGCCAAGTCCGACATTTAAATTTACAAAATTTTCGCCATTTGTGACCTTTGCTTCAAGGCCGTTTTTGGCAAATTCCTCTTTTAGCTCGTTAAAAGCTTTTAGTACAACCTCGTTTAAAATTTCTTGCCATCTTTCTTGCCTGGCAGCGTAATGATCGCACTTAGGCGCTCTTGCCACGGCTTTGAAAGATCACTAATGGGCATGTTGCTAAAGTTATTTGTCTCTTTTTTGGTTAGATCCACACGTAACGCCTTAAATAGCCCGTAAATGGCGCCAAGTAGCACTATGGAAAACGGCAGTGCTGTCGTGATCGTAAGTGCCTGAAGTGAGCCAAGACCACCAGCTAGCATCAAAAATGCCGCCACGACGCCCACTGTAACGCCCCAAAAGACCTTTTGCCAAACTGGTGTATCATCCCTACCGTTTGAGCAAAGCATGTTCATAACAATGGCCGCTGAGTCAGCAGAAGTTACGAAAAATATTACGATCATAAAGACTGCGATCACGCTTAGCACGCCTGAGAAGCTGAAATTTTTCTAAAAACATAAAAAGTGCTGAGGCTGAGTCAGAATTTACCGTGGTCGCTAGCTCGCTAAAGCCACCTTGCACCAAAGCGATCGCCGAGTTGCCAAAAAAGCTCATCCAAGCAAAAGTAAAGCCAGTTGGCACTAAAAGTACGCCGATCACAAATTCTCTTATCGTCCTGCCTTTTGAAATTTTAGCGATAAATAGCCCCACAAACGGCGACCAAGATAGCCACCAAGCCCAGTATAGCAGCGTCCAGCCGCCAAGCCAGCTCTCATTTTGCCTCTCATAGGCGTAGAGGTTAAAGGTGTTTGAGATGAGCGTAGAGATGTAGTCGCCGCTGTTTTGCACAAACGACTTTAAAAGCTGCGTCGTATCGCCCAAAAATAGTATCAAAAACATAAAACATATAGCTAGCGCGATATTTGCGTTTGATAAGATTTTGATGCCCTTATCCACGCCGCTTGCCGCTGAGATGGTAGCTGCTAGACAAAGCACTATTAGAAGCGTGATATGCATAGTCGGCAGGCCAAAAACGTGCGTAAGACCGGCATTTACCTGAAGCACGCCGTATCCTAGCGATGTCGCCACGCCAAAAAGGGTCGCTACGACGGCAAATGTATCAATGGCGCTACCTATCTTGCCGGTAAATTTTATCTCCGATGATCGGATAAAATGCCGATCTAAGCGTGAGTGGCAAGCCGTGCCTATACGAGAAAAAGGCAAGGATAAGCGCTACGATAGCATAAACTGACCATGCGCTCATGCCCCAGTGAAAAAATGTGATATTCAACGCAAGCTTTTGCGCTGCGATAGTTTGCGCGTCGCCAACTGGTGGGTTTAGATAGTGCATGAGCGGCTCGGCCACACCAAAAAACACTAGACCTATGCCCATGCCAGCGGCAAAAAGCATAGAAAACCACGAGATATTTTTGTGCTCTGGCTTTACGTGATCAGCCCCCAGCTTGATCTCGCCAAGCTTACTAAAGCCAAGAATGATGACGCTTAGCAGTATGACGGCAACGACTAGGATATAAAACCAGCCAAATTTCGCTGCGATGTAGTTTTGCATACCCTTAAAAAACTCATTTGAGAAATTTGGAAATATCGCTGCAAATGCCGCTATTAAAAATATGATAACAAGCGATGGGATAAATACTGAATTATTAAATTTTGACCTTTGAAATTTAAACATTTTTCTCCTTTTTATAAATTTCAGTTTTGCCTTAAAATAACAAAAAAGAGTAAATAGGTCAAATTTTCTCTTTAAATTTTTATGAAATTTTAAGCTTCAGCCACCAAAAATAGCCACTTTGAAATTTATCTCAAGTCTCTTTCATCTCTCTTTGGTTTTGCAAGAGTTGTTAGCACTATGACGAAAAAAGCGATGCCAAAAGTGATGTATAAAATGATCTTTGGCGAGTCAAATTCTATCCTAGATCTCGCGACCTCTTCGCCACTTGCCTCCGCTAGCTCGCCGCGTTTTATCATCTCGCTGATATCTTTTGCGCTAAGCTCTTTAGACGGCCTTGTTAAAATTTCTATGACGCTAAGATCTGCCACCTCATAAACGCTATGTCTAATGCCATAAAATGGCTTTATCTTGCTAAAAAAATAGACTTTCTCGCCGTTTGCATATACTGCGCCATACTCACCATCTTTTACCAGCCCTACCTCACGCCAAGAGCTGCTTGGGGCAAATTTATATAAAGAGACTGTTTGCGCCTCTAAGTGCCTGCCGTGCTTTGAGCGCCGCCACTCTTCGCCTTGCTGTAAGAAATACGCCGAGCTTTCATCTACAAAAACGTCAGCATAGAGCCTTTTTAGCTCGCCTTTTAGCTGGTAGTCTGAAATTTTAGCCTGCTCGTTTTTGGTGCTATCCCAAAAGTAAATTCCATCTTTGCTGGCAAAAAGAGGCCAAAAAGAGTGCACGTTATCCACGCTATAAATGGCGCTATAAGGCATATTTTGAGCGTTAAATTTATGCTCATTTGCAAACGCCGCCCCACTTTTTGGCTCAAAAAGATATTCTATGTCGTGCTTATCATCATAGCATATCCGGCGCGTCTCATCTGAATATCTTGTATCAAGCCTATAAAAGCCCATAAACAAGCTTTTGCCGTCTGTGTAATATCCGCTAGCAGCGCCATTTTCTGTCGTGATGTATCTTAGCTCGCTAGGCTGCGCGTCAAGCTTTTCGCCCTTGTAGTAAAGCGTGCCACCATCTCTTGCAAAACCAGCGTCAAATATAGGCTCTAAATTTGTGCTTTCAACCCTTTTTGTCCTGTAAAAATAAGGGCTATCATCGTAGCTTTTGATAAAGGTGTGAGCAAGGTTTTTCATAATGGCGCTAAATTTGCTAAATCCCGCCTCTTCTCACTTCTAGAGCTGCAATAATAGCTTATCTTGCCATCACTTATATAGCCATTGCCAAGCACTTTTGTGCTGTTTGGATCAAGACCAGGCAAAATTTCTCTAGCGCAATAGACACTGTTTTTATCAGCCGCCACATTTGAGTAGTCATACGCGTGTTTTAGCTTTAAGACCCTAAAACTAGCCTCATCAACGCCTTTTAGCTCATACTTGCCGCTACCTGAAATTTGAACGTAAATTTTACCCTCAGGCGAGCGGTAAAACTCGCTACTATCAATGTTTGCAAAGCTTCTTTGATACTCGCCTTCATGCCAGAGATAAAGCATCGCCAAAACAAAAAATAGCGTCAAAATGACAAAAAGATAAAGTATCTTAGTCGCAATTTTTCTCATTATCTATAATCATCCACCCTTTTTTTAAGCTCGCTTTTTTGCGTTTTATTTTTAAAAATAGCGCCAACCACCGAGGCCACAAATGCAATGGCAAGAAATATCCAGTAGGCATATTTTTGCGAGTAATCATCAAAGTCGCTTATCGCATCGATCACCACCTCGCCCTCAGCTGGCACCATAGCGCCTTGATCTACCATTTTTACTATCTCATCTAGTTTTAAATTCTCAACATTTGAGTCATAAGGACGAGTGAGGATTTCAACCACGCCAAGGTCGTTTATATCATAAATGCTGCTGTTAAAACGCCAGCCGTAGCCGACGTTATCAAAATAATATGTCTTATCGCCGTTTGCATAAACCGCTCCGTAGCCATCGTTTCTAACAAGCCCGATCTTTCGCCACTGCTCTTTTGTATCAAGCCTTACGATGCAAGTGTGGCGTGAGCTTAGGCCGTGGCTAATTTTTGTGTTGTGCCAAATTTCATAGGTTTTTAGAAAATATGTCTTGCCATCACTTATCACCACGTCGCCATATAGCGGCGTTATCTCGCCTTTAAAAGGATCGTCGCCATCTCTTACAAACTCGCCCTCATCTATGCTGTTATACCACTGCCACTTTCGCTCCCAGTGATAGATCCCGCCTTTGCCGCGAAAGAGCGCATGATAGGTGTGCCTGTCTTCTAGGTTAAAAAGTGGCTCGTATGGGGCAAATTTTGGGTTAAATTCATGGTCGTTTGCATAGACCATTCCAGAATTTGGCTCATAAAGATAGTGAATGCGCCATATCTCGCCGATATCACGCATTTGCGGGCTAAATTTGATCCTTAGCTTTGTGCTGTCATAATAGACATTTTCCCCATCAGTCGTAAAATGTATGCTCTTTCTGCCAGATACCTGCTCGATGTAGCGCATTTTGCTGGCATTCGCGCCCTCTAGCTCTTTGCCATCATGATAGACCTTTACTCCGTCGCTTGCATAGCCAAAGCCCAAGATCGCTGCTAAATTAGCGTTATCAACCTGTCTAAATTTATAGATATGAGTTTGCGCTTTTGGGGTGTTAAACATTTTGTGTGAGACGATGTCCCAAAACTCTTTAAGTGCGGATATTTCGAGGTTTGTCTCGCTTTCGCTATCGCAAAAATATGTTACATTGCCATCGCCAAAGTAGCCATTGCCAAGCGCTCTAACGCCATTTGGATCAAGCCCACTCATCACGAGATTACCGCAATACACCGCCTTATCGCTAGCGCCAACGTTTCTGTTGTCGTATTTGCCGGTGTCAATGTATCTAAATTTACTGGCCCTCACGCCTATTAACTCAAATTCACCACCACTTGGCACCATGGCATAGACCTTGTCGTCTTTGACGTAAAAAAAGCTATTATTTAGCTCTTTACTATCACCAATGTCGTCATCTAAAACAGAAACTAACCCAAAGACAAAAAAGTAGGTAGCAAAAAATATCACAACAATGGCGATTATTACAGAGATTAGCGGATGTTTTTTTAGCATTTTAGCCTCGTTTCAAACAAATTTAGCGACCTTATCAAGCCGCAAAAACTCATACATTTAAATTTCAAAGTTCTATCCAAATATAAAATATCTAAAAATCAAAAACTGATAATATACTACTCTAACTACTGTATTTAATAGCCAAACAGCACATAACGCTAAAATAGCTCCAATAGTACTAAAATTCTTTAAAACCCCATAATAAATCACCATCAATAAAAAAGAGAAAAATAAAAAAACATAATCATATAAAATAAAATTTTTCAACCTTTCATATAAGTCCAAATTTCTCTATTTGTCGCGATTAGCCTAATGCTCTCTATCTTATTTAAAAATCCAACCTTTTTATATTTTATCCGGACTAGATCGCCTACTTCATATTTTTCTATCTCTGGTGAAAACACCCCGCTAAATCTCTCTTTACCTATCAAAAGGCTCATGCTTGTGGCTAAATTTTGCCTAACAACTCTCGTATTTAGCGCGCTTATCCTACCGATCTTTTTCAAGCTACTCTAGCTCCTCGGCCATCTCTAAAACTTCAAAATACTCATTTTCTAGGCTTTCAAGCTCAGCTTTTGCCTTTTCAAGCTCTTCATAAAGCTTGGTTAGCCCCACTTCTTGATAAATTTTTGGATCACTAAGCCCCTCGTTTAGCTCGGCCACTCTTGCTTCGAGGGCTGAAATTTTATCTGGATATGTGTTTAAAATTTGCGTTTGTTTGTAGCTTAGTTTTGCGCCAGATTTACTCTTTTGTTTAGCTTCATTTTGGCTATTTGCTAGCTCTTTTTCAAATTTATCAAGCTCTTTCATCTCATCTTCAAGCTCCAAATAGACGCTATACTCTTCATGCAAGACATTTATCTTTGTCCCCTCAAACGCCCAGAGCTTATTTGCCATCTTATCGACAAAATACCTATCGTGACTAACTAGCAAGATAGCCCCCTCAAAGCTTTGCAAGTAGTCTTCTAAGATGTTGATAGTTGCGATATCAAGGTCGTTTGTCGGCTCGTCAAGCACCAGCACATCGTAAGTTTTGGTAAAAAGCATCGCAAGCGCGACGCGGTTTTTCTCGCCGCCACTTAAAACACCTATCTTTTTATCTGGAAATTCCTTTGGAAAGAGGAAATTTTAAGATAGCCATAGACGTGCATATTTCGCCCACGAACTAGCACATGATCGCCGCCGTTTGGGCAAAATGTCTCTATAAGGCTCTTGTCATCATCAAGGACATTTCTAGCTTGATCAAAGTAGCCGATGCTCACCTCGCCTCTTTTTATCTCGCCGCTACTTGGCTTTTCAAGTCCTAGCAAAATTTTAAGTAGCGTGCTTTTGCCACTGCCATTACGCCCGACTATGGCGATCCTCTCGCCCTGCAAGACCCTTGCATCAAATTTTTCAAAAAGCACCTTGCCGTCTATACTTTTGCTTAAATTTTTAAACTCAAAGAGCATTTTTTTGCGGTTTTGGCTCTGCACTTGGTTGAAATTTTTACTCGCACGCTCCAGCTCTAGCCTCACGCGCCTTATCACGCCTGGTTTCTTAGCCTCCTCGCGCATAGCAAGCACCCGCTCTTTTCTGCCCTCATTTCGCTTTAGCCTAGCTTTTACGCCGCGCCTTAGCCACTCCTCTTCAGCCTTTAGCTGCTTTAGTAGCGTCTCATGCGACTTTGCAAGGCTTGCTAAAATCTCCTCTTTTTTGGTTAGATAGTTTGCATATCCGCCCTCGAAATTTTTTAAGCTTGCATCCTCGACCTCAACGCACCTAGTAGCGAGCGCATCGATAAAATACCTATCGTGGCTTATAAAAACTATGCTTTGATTTGAGCTTTTAAGCATATCTTCAAGAAATTTGACCATATAGACATCAAGGTGGTTTGTCGGCTCATCAAGCAGCAGCACATCTGGCTTTTTAAGGATGAGCGCGCCCAGTGCCACACGGCGGATCTCGCCACCGCTAAGCGAGCAAATGGGTCTGTTTTCATACTCTTTTAGCTTAAATTCTTGCAAAATTCGCTCGATCTTGTGCTCGATATTCCAGCCGTCTTTTGCCTCTAGAAATTTTAAAAGTCTCTCTTGCTCTTTTAAAATTTCTTTGTTCTCTGGGTCGTTTGCTAGTAAGACGCCGCTTTTTCATATTCGCTTATCGCCTCAAATATCTCTTTTAGCTCGTTATTTAGCGCATCTCTTACGCTAAATGTGGCGTTAAAATTTGGATTTTGCGCTAGCATCTCTACGCTTATCAAGCTCTGCACTATGCGTCTACCGCTATCTGCTACCACCTCGCCAGAGATGATCTTCATAAGCGTGCTCTTGCCGCTGCCGTTTTTACCGATGATCGCTATCTTTTCATTTTCATTTACACTAAGGCTTACGCTGTTTAAAATTTCATTTGCGCCAAATTTTTTACTTACGTCTATTAGGTCGATTAATGCCATTTTTCTCTCAAAATTTTAAATTTTTTGGATTATATCAAAAGGGAGCTAAAACCTAATTTGGCTATAATCGCCCCAAAATTTAAAAATGGAGAAATTTATGAATCTTTCTATGAAAAAACTGGTCGTCCCTATATTTTTAGATATGTTTTTACACTTTATAACACTCATCATAAACACCTACATGGTGACAAAAGTGAGCGTGCATCTAGTTGGCGCCATGGGTGCTGGCAATCAAGTGATGGATCTTTTTATGACCATTTTTAACTTTTTAAGCATGGGCTGCTCAGTCGTCGTCGCACAAGCCCTTGGAGCAAAGCAAAACGAGCTAGCCTCAAACGTCATACACGCAAGTATCACGTCAAATACTATCTTTGGCATCTTTTCAGCCATCATCATCTACGTCTTTGGCTACAACATCTTAAATTTACCTAAACGTTCCAAACGATCTCATAAACGATAGTTTCTCATACCTTCACATACTTGGCTTTGCATTGCTCTTTGATGGCATCGGCATGGTGCTAGCTGCGGTGCTTCGCGTCTATAATCTAGCAACTGCCGTGATGCTAACTTCAGTTTTGATGAACATCATCACCATCTTTGGCAATGCCATCGCCCTTTTTGGCTGGTTTGATCTGCCAAATTTAGGCTTGCAAGGTGTTGCTATCTCGACATTTGTAGGTAGGCTTATTGGCGTTTTTGTCCTACTTTACATGCTTATACGCGTGGCAAAAGTTAAAATTTCATCTTAGCAAGCTACTTGTCGTGCCGTTTGGAATTTTAAAGAAAATACTCTCAGTTGGCTTGCCAAGTGCTGGCGAAAATTTACTCTGGATGGCGCAATACATGGTCGCATTTGGCTTTATCGCGAGCATGGGCGAGGCAACTCTTAGCGTGCAAACGATCTACTTTCAGATTACGCTTCTCATCTTACTTTGTGGAGCAAGTATCAGCGTGGCAAACGAGGTCATCGTTGGGCATTTGGTTGGGGCAAGCGAGTTTAACGAGGCTTACACAAGAACCTTTAAAGCCTTGTGGCTTGGCATCTCTATCACGCTCGTCGTCGTTTTGATCGCCTACGCCTTAAAGTATAAGATCATGGACGCGCTAAATTTCAGATGATGGCTTGCGCAAGATAATGCTACCACTCTTTACCCTCTCGATCGTGCTAGAAGCTGGCAGAACCTTTAACATCGTCATCGTAAATGCCCTTCGTGCAAGTGGCGACGCGAAATTCCCGCTAGCGACTGGGCTTATCTTTATGTGGGGGCTCTCGCTGCCGCTTGGATATTTCTTAGGCATACACCTTGGCTGGGGGATCATCGGCGTTTGGATAGGATTTTGCGCTGATGAGTGGCTAAGAGGCCTTGCAAATACCTGGCGCTGGAGAAGCAAAAAATGGCAGTCAAAACGCTTAGTTTGAGGCAAAAGAGCTTAAATTTAGACTTTTATGGTTTAAGCGTTTTAGTAAATTTTAAAACGAATGTAAGAGCTATGCGCCTAAGAGTTGGCAAGGACGCTAAGATCACGCTTTCTATGCCATTTTACAGCACACAAAAGATGGCTCTGGCATTTTTAGAGAGCCATAAAATTTGGCTTGAAAATTCCTATAAAAAAGCTCTTTTAAATTTACCAAAAGATGATGAGATAAGGTTTCTTGGAGAAATTTACAAGATCAAATTTGATGAGAGCGTAAAACTGCCATTTTTTGAAGATGAAATTTATCATAACGCCAAATTTAAAGGCACTTGAGCGCTTTAAAAAAGCAAGAGCAAAAGAGCTATTTTTGGAGCTTGTAAGCTACTATCAGCCTCATATCAACAAGCCAGTTAGTCGCATAGTCATACGAAATAGCAAAACTCGCTGGGGGAGCTGCAACCACAAAAAAGGCTATATAAACTTAAGCCTAAGGCTCATCGAAAAACCGCTCTCAGCCGTGCGATATGTCGTGCTTCACGAGCTTACTCATCTGCTCTATCCGCATCATCAAAGCAGTTTTTATAAATTTATAGAAACCATCATGCCTGAATACAAAGAGCAAGAGCAAATTTTAAAATCATAATTATTTTTCATCAAGTAAGTGTAAATTTAATATGTTAAAATTGCACATTACTTTACAAAAGGAAATTTTATGAAAAAAATGATTTTTATCTCGCTTCTTGCAGCTTGCGCTCTAGCAGGCGACTTTGAAGATGGCTTGAAAGCTTATGCTGACTCAAATTTCACTGAGGCTTTGTCTAAATTTGAAGCAGGTTGCGCAGCAAATGACGCAAGATCATGTGCAAAAGCAGGTGCGATCTATCAGCTTGGCAAAACTGACGTGCCAGATAGCAACAAAGCATTAGAGTTTTACAACAAAGCTTGCCAAGGTGGCGAAAAAGAGGGTTGCTCAGCAGCTGGTGGAATTTCATCTAGATAACGATCCACAAAAGGCAAGAGAGCTTTTTAACAAAGCTTGCGAGCAAAACGACGGCTACTCTTGCGGCATGATAGGCTCGATACTAATAGAAGCTAAGAAATTTAAAGAGGCTTACACCTTCTTAGAAAAAGGCTGCAAACTAAGTGATAAGATGTCTTGCGAGTTTGCGGGCGATCTAAAACGCTCAAAACAACTTTGATCTTTAGGCTTTAAAAGCCTAAATTCTCACTTTTTACAAAATCACTAGAAATAAATAAATTTAAAAGTTTAGGCAAGAGAGTTCTTGCCTAATGTTAAATCGCTCTTATTTGATCAAGCGGTTTATCTTTTATGCCCCACTGGGTCATAAAGACAAAGCCATAAAGAGCTGCTGCTACGATGTAGGCTGTGTATTCGTTTGGCATTAGTCCAAATTTCACGCAGATGTTTGGCACAAGAGCTAGAGGCACGACTGGGATAAGTAGCGCCCTCTCCCAAATCCTAAGCTTTGTGACGTAGTAGCCTTGAAGCAAGCTTGAAAAGGCAAACATGCCTACAACCGCCATGCCAAAGACGAGCAAAATTTCAAGTGGATTGCTCATCCAGACTATCCCTTTTGAATCAAGTGGATCGCTCGTGTTTATGCTATCAATTAGCATAAGTTTGTTGTTAAAGAAAAAGGCAAATGGCAAGATCGCCGTTCTTAGATCGTAAAAGAACCCTTGCACGCCAACGGTTATTGGATTTGCTTTAGCGATGCCCGCTGCTGCGTAGGCTGCGATGCCAACTGGTGGCGTGTCATCAGCTAAAATTCCAAAGTAAAATACAAAAAGATGCACGGCAATGGCAGGGATCAAAAAGCCATTTTATGCGCCAAAAACAAGATAACTGGCGCAACAAGACTTGAGACAACGATGTAGTTTGCTGTCGTTGGAAGACCCATACCAAGGATAAGCGACATAAGAGCTGTTAAAACTAGGATCATCATGATGTTATCGCCTGCTAAAAGCTCGACTAGATCAGAGAGCACCTGACCAAGGCCAGTTAGCGAGATAGAGCCCACGATGATGCCAGCAAGCGCGGTTGCGATGGCTATTGTAGTCATGCTCTTTGCAGCTGCGACCATCGCCCAAAATATATCCTCAAAGCCAAGAAGCACGTCGCTTAGCCCTACTTTTTCGCCACTTGCTAGCTTTTTAGTTGGCTCTTGAAAGATCATTATCAAAAATAAAAATCCTATCGCATTAAACGCTGCAGCTACGGCTGACTCTTTTGCGATTAAAAGCGTATAAAGCAGGATCAAAATAGGCGTTATATAGTGAAGGCCGCTAACGAAAATTTTAAATCTTCGAGTGAAATTCGCTCTGATTTATGCCCTTTAGTCCAAGCTTGACGCTCTCTAGATGCACGATGAAAAATAGTGACAAATAACAAGCAAATGCTGGGATAACCGCTGCCATCATAACATTTGTATATGTCATACCCAAAAACTCAGCGATGATAAAAGCAGCCGCACCCATGATAGGTGGCATGAGCTGTCCATTTACGCCAGCTGCGACCTCGATAGCTCCAGCTTTTGTGCGTGAAAGGCCAGCTTTTTTCATAAGTGGTATGGTAAATGTACCAACGGTTACGACGTTTGCTGTGGAGCTTCCTGAAACCATGCCAGTTAGGCCACTTGCGATGACTGAAGCCTTAGCTGGGCCGCCTCTATATTTGCCAAGAAGAGAAAAGGCTAAATTTACTGAAGTATTGTCCAGCGCCTGCTCGCTCAAGCAATGAGCCAAAAAGAACAAAAAGGTAGATAAAGCTAACACTAACGCCAATAGGCACGCCAAAGACGCCCTCAGTCGTCAAAAACATGTGCCCTGCGATCTTTTCAAAGCTAGCGCCTTGATGAGCGATGATGTCTGGCATATAAGGACCAAAGTGATCGTATATCAAAAATAATATACAAATGATAGGAAGCGCTGGTCCCATGACACGTCTGCCAGCCTCAAGTAAGACGATGATCGCCAAAAACGATATGACGATATCTTGAGTGATATAATCCCCAGTCCTATCAGCTAGCTCATAAAAATAAACCGCTGGATAAAGCACGGCAACAACGCCTACCACGCAAAAAACTAGGTCGTAAAATGGCAAACTTGAGTGAGCCTTTTTATGAAAAGTGACTGGATAGAGCAAAAATACAAGCCCAACCGCAAAAGCTAGGTGAATAGAGCGTGAAATGTTAGTATTTAGTGGAAAATACGCTATATAAAGCTGAAAAACCGACCAAGAGAAACACGCAAATGCGATGAAATAGTTGTAAAAATTGCTATTTATCTCTCTTGTCTTTACTTCGACAAATTGTTCTTCGTTGTCATTAACTTCGTTCATCTTTCTCCTTTAAAATTTAAATATATAAATTTAGAAGAAATTTGCATATTTGAAATTTATCCAGAGGCAAAAGCCCCTGGAAATTTCGAGTTATTTTAAGATACCTGCCTCTTTAAACGCAGCCTCTGCAGCTGGGTGAAGTGGAGCTGAAAGACCTTGGACGAGATCTTCTTTATTTACTGATTTTAACGCTGGATGAAGAGTTTTATACTCATCAAAGTTGTCTAAAATAGCTTTTATCACAGCTTTTACAGCCTCATCTTTTGTGTCCTTGTTGGTTACCAAAACAGCCTTTACACCGATAGTATTGACATCGTGATCGACGCCATCATATGAGCCTTTTGGGATCACACCTTTTGCAAAGTATGGTTTTTCTTTAAGAAGATTATCGATCTCGCTACCTTCGATATTTAGGATATCAATAGGCAAAGATGTCGCTGCATCAGTGATGTTTGCAGTTGGGTGGCCGACAACAAAGCTATATCCATCTATCTTTTTATCTTTTAGTGCGTGTGGGCATTCGCCAACTGTTAAAACGCCGCGATATCCTAGTTTTGAAACGTCAAAGCCTTTTGCTTTAAAGACTTCAAGCGTGCTCACTTCGTTGCCGCTACCTGGGTTGCCTACGTTGTATTTTTTACCTGCAAAAGACTGGATATCACTTGTTAGGCCGCTATCTTTTGCCACAACAAATGCAAGAAGCTCAGGATAGATAGCTACTACTGAGCGTAAATTTTCATCTTTTGCTCCGTCAAATTTGCCAGTGCCGTTATATTTATCATAGACGACGTCGCTTTGGACAAAGCCAAATGTAAGCTCTTTTTAAGGACGTTATTTACGTTATAAACCGAGCCGCCAGTTGATTGAACAGAGCATTTTACATCTGTATTTTTATTTGCTAAGCGGCAGATCGCTCCACCTATCGGATAGTATGTACCTGTCATGCCGCCAGTGCCGATACTGATAAATTCTTTTGCTGAAAGTGTTGTTGCCAAAAGCAATCCAGCAAGTGCCAAAGAAGTAGTTTTCATCTAAAATCCTTTCAAAAAATTTAAGGCTATTTTATTCTATAAAATTTAGCTTTGTATCTTTTTGATATGATATTTTTATGCCATTTTGGTAAAGTTGCAACTATTCTACACAATCAAGGCTTAAAAAAATATTTTCTTAAGAATAAATTTATATTTCTTTTACGAGCATTCGTAAAATTTTAAAGAGCTGAAAATTCTAGCTCTAAAATTTCAGTCGATAAACCTCTTTGTGATATTTGCGTAGGCATCGATCCTGCGGTCTCTTAAAAATGGCCAAATTCTGCGCACTTCTTCGCTTCTTTTCATATCTATCTCAACGATCTTGCAAAGCTCATCTGTGCTATTTGCGCGGAAAAGCTGCTCGCCTTGTGGCCCAAAAACAAAGCTATTTCCCAAAACTTAATCCCATCCATCACGCCGCTATCATCTTTTCAAAGCCCACGCGATTTACTGCAACAACTGGCAGGCCGTTTGCCACGCTGTGACCTCTTTGCACCGCCACCCACGCCTCAAGCTGTCTTGACTTTTCATCCTCGCTATCGCCCTCAAACCAGCCAATAGCCGTTGGATAGATGGAATTTTCGCCCCTTTTAGTGCCATTAGCCTCGCTGCCTCTGGATACCACTGATCCCAACACACCAAAACACCAAGCTTACCAAGGCTAGTCTCAACTGGCTCAAAGCCAATGTCGCCAGGCGTGAAGTAAAATTTCTCGTAAAATCAGGGTCATCAGGGATGTGCATTTTCGGTATTTGCCAGCCACACTGCCGTCACGCTCGAAGACAAAGGCGGTGTTGTGATAAAGTCCGTCAGCCCTCTTTTCAAAGAGTGAAGTGACTAAAACTACGCCGTTTTCTTTAGCCACCCTGCCCCAAAAAGCGACATCTTCTTGCCAGTCGTTTGCGTGATCAAAGAAATTTGTATCCTCGCTTTGGCAAAAGTATTGCGTCTGGTGTAGCTCTTGGCACACAACTAGATCAGCGCCACCTTTTTTTGCCTCAGCTATTAGCTCAAGCGTCTTTGTGATGGTCGCCTCTTTGTGCCTTTAAAATTCTTGTTGAAGTAGTGCTACTTTCATCTCATCTCCCTTCTTTGTCGTTATATGGGTCTAAATGCGTGGTTATCTGCCACGAAAATTCCTTTAAATTTCTCTCTTATCTCAGCTTCAAGCGATTCGGCCACTTCGTGCGCGTCATAAAGCGAGATATCTTTGTCAAAAACTAAATGCATCGTTAAAAATATGGTATTTGCGCTCTGCCTTGTGTTTAGATAGTGAAAGTCTGAAATCCTCTTCTTTGCCTTTATCATCTTGATGATCTCAGCTGTGACCTCAGGGCTTGCTGCGTGATCTAGCAAGACACCAAGGGCATCTTTGCCAAGGCTTATGGCGCTTTGAGCGATGTAGCCACTTATCACGATACCAAAGATCGCATCTATCATCACAAATCCGCTAAATTTAATGATAAGCAGCGAGATGATGACTGCTAGGTTGCTAAAAAGGTCGATCTTATAGTGCAGTGCGTCTGCTTTTATGATAAGGTTGCCACTTTTTTTAGAAATTTGGTTTAAAAATAGCACCAAACATAGCGTCACTATGACCGAAAAGACCATCACACCAAGGCTTAAGCCAAGATCTATCTCTAAATTTGGCTCGCTAAATTTCTTAACGCTCTCATAAAATATATATCCAGCAGCCACAACGATGATGACGCACTCAAATAGCGCTGCTAACGCCTCTAGCTTTGTGTAGCCAAAGTTAAATCTCTCATCGGCTTGCTTTCTTGACTTTCTAAGCGCAAATAAATTTAAAAGCGAAACGATAAAATCAAGCATTGAATCAATCGCCGAGCCAAGCACAGCGACCGAGCCGCTAAAAAGTCCTGCTGCAAATTTCACAAGTGCGAGCAAAAAGGCGCAAGCCCCTGCTGCGATGACGGCCTTATTTTCGCCCTGCGTGCACTCCTGCTTATTTATGCGGTTAAACTCATAATCAAACGGACTTCCCAAGTTTAGGCCCTCTTGTATCTATTTTGGCTTGAGCAGTGAAGCGAGCCATTTTGACGGACAAAAACTAGCAAATTTACACCGATGACCTTTCTATCTGGCAGTGCCTTGGCTAGTAAATTTAGCACCTTTTCATCGTTTTCGTCGTTATATGTTGGCACGATTAGCGCACCATTTATAAAGATAAAATTTGCATAGGTGCAGCCAAGCCTTTTGCCCTCATAAAATTTAGGCTTAGGAAGTGGCAGAGCAAGTAGCTTAAAGCCAGTTTTTTTAAGCTCATCCTCCATCCTTTTTAGCTCATCAAAGTGCTCATCGCTCTCATCATCGCAAGCTGCATAAGCTATCGTATCAGACGTGATAAAGCGCGCTAAAGTATCGATGTGGCTATCTGTGTCATCGCCTCTTATAAAGCCATTCTCGAGCCAAATGATACGCTTTAGGCCAAATAAATTTTTTAATTTTTCTTCGATCTGCTCTTTGCTAAGAGAGGAATTTCTATTTTCATTTAGCAGACATTTTGAAGTGGTTAAAAGCACTCCGTCTCCGTTAAATTCAACACTTCCGCCCTCTAGTATCATATCAACTGGCTCAAGCTTGGTTTTGTAAATTTTAGCTAGCTCTAAATTTATAGCATCATCTTTTGAGCTCTTAAATTTACCGCCCCAAGCGTTAAATTTAAAGTCGTAACTTTTTACGCCGTCTTTAGTGCAAACATCGATCATACCGTAGTCTCTGATCCAAGTATCGTCAGTATCGAGCTTAACAAACTCAACATTTTTAAATTTCTTAAATCTATCAAAATTTGCCCTCATCAGGGCAGATGAGCACCACCTTTTCAAAAGGCGTAACAGCAGCCACAAGCTCCTCATAGCCCGCCAAAATCTCCTCTAAATAAGGCTCCCAGTCGCTCTTACTATGTGGCAGCGATAAAAACAAAAGCTCCTGCTCTTCCCACTCTGCATACGCTCTCACGCTCTCTCCTTGTAAATTTTATAAATTCCATAAATCGTAATGATTATCCAAAAGACCTCTATCAAAAATGAGCCGAGGTTAAAGTGCACAAAAAGCGAGATTATAAGTAGCACCGCACCTGCTAAATTTATTATCTGATAGGCTAGATCGTGGCTATTTAGACGGCCGATCTGGAGTAAAAAGTAGCCCATCACGATGCAAATCATCCCTAAAAAACCGATGATCTGAAAAAGATCGATCAAATTTTATCCTTTTTGTAAGCTTAAATTTAAAGCGTGATCATATCTAATTAGTTTTAAATTTATGATTATGGGATAAAATAACTCCATTTTTCAGATTGGATTAAAGTTTATGGATTTTGAGTTTATTGAGAAATTTTACCCCCTTTTTGTAAAGGCTGGCGTGCTTACGATCGAAATTGCCTTTTTGGGGATCGTTTTTTCTATTTTGATAGGCATTTTTTGCATGGCTGTGAAATTTTACAAGCTAAAATTTCTCTCAAAACTAGTTGATTGCTACGTTGAGCTTTCAAGAAACACGCCGCTTCTTATCCAGCTCTTCTTTTTATACTACGGCTTGCCAAAGCTTGGAGTGTCGATGAGTGGCTTTACCTGTGCGGTCGCGGGACTTAGCTTTCTTGGCGGCAGCTATATGAGCGAGAGCTTTAGACTTGGCTTTGAGGCGGTGAGAAGTCGCAGATAGAAGCAGGACTTAGCATCGCACTTAGTAAAAATCAGCTCTTAAGATATGTCATCTTGCCACAAGCCTTTAGCGTGGCATTGCCAAGTATCAGCGCAAACGTCATATTTTTACTAAAAGAGACAAGCATCGTTAGCATCGTAGCCCTTGCTGATCTAGTCTATGTCGCAAAAGATCTCATCGGACTTTACTACAAGACAGATGAGGCGCTTTTTATGCTGGTTATTAGCTATCTTGTCATCATCTTGCCAGTCTCGCTGGCGCTTAGCTACATCGAAAAAAGGGTGAGAAATGCAAGGAGTTAGTATATTGTTTGACACGCAAAATTTACTAAGGCTGCTTGAAGGTCTTGTGGTAAGCACCAAAATTTCACTCATCTCTATCATCATCTCCGTTATCGGCGGCCTCATACTTGGCGTTTTGATGAGTATGAAAAACAAATTTATCTATCTTGTTTTAAAAATTTGCCCTCGAGATCGTGCGTATCATGCCTCAGATCGTCTGGCTATTTTTATTTTACTTTGGCGTTAGCAAGGCTTTTGATATCCATATCTCAGCATTTACCGCCTCACTCATCGTCTTTAGCCTTTGGGGCGTTTTTGAGATGATGGATATGGTGCGAGGAGCGATCACCTCGATACCAAAGCACCAGTTTGAGTCAGCCGCCTCGCTAGGACTTAGCAAATTTCAAATTTACTTTTATGTCATCATCCCGCTTGCTACTAGAAGGCTGGTGCCTGGAGCTGTAAATTTACCTAAGCCGTATGATAAAAACGACCTCTATCGTCGTGCTAATCGGCGTTGTAGAGGTGGTCAAAGTCGGCCAGCAGATCATCGAGCGAAATGTATTTACAAATCCTATGGCGCCATTTTGGATATACACGCTCATATTCTTTTTATATTTTGCAATCTGCTATCCAGTCTCAAAACTATCGAAAAAACTAGAAGAAAAATGGAGCTAAAATGAGCGAAAATATCTTGGAACTTAAAAAAATCAATAAATTTTATGGAGAGCTTCACGCCTTAAAGGATATAAGCTTAGAGGTAAAAAGTGGCGAAGTGGTCGTGCTTCTTGGACCATCGGGCTGTGGCAAGAGCACAACTCTTAGATGTATAAACGGCCTTGAGAGCATCGCAAGCGGCGAGATCATCATAGACGGCGAAGTGATAGATGCTAAATTTAAAGAGTGGCAAAGGATCCGCCAAAAGGTCGGCATGGTCTTTCAAAGCTACGAGCTCTTTGATCACATGAACGTCATAGATAACGTCCTTCTTGGGCCTTTGAAAGTGCAAAAAGAGATAGGGCCGAGGCTGAAAAGACCGCTGATATGTGGCTAAGCAAGGTTGGGCTACTTGATAAGAAATTTGCCTATCCAAAGGAGCTAAGCGGCGGCCAAAAGCAGCGCATAGCAATAGTTAGAAGCCTTTGCTTAAACCCTGAGATCATGCTATTTGACGAGGTTACGGCTGCGCTTGATCCAGAGATCGTTAGAGAAGTGCTTGATGTGATACTAAATTTAGCTAAAGATGGCATGACGATGCTAATAGTCACTCACGAGATGAGCTTTGCAAGAGCGGTTGCAAATAAGATCGTATTTATGGACGCTGGAGCGATCGTGGAGATCAGCGAGCCAGAGGAGTTTTTTACTAATCCAAAGAGCGAGCGAGCGAAGAAATTTCTAAATTTCATTCTCGTTTTAGAAAAAATAAGAGATAATTTGCCGTTTTTTCAAAATGCGTTTAGAGCGAGATTTGGTCGCTCTTATTTACTAAATTTTTCAAAGGAGAAAGAGTGAGAAAATTTAAATTTTTCTTATTAGCATTAGTCGCTACCGTCTTTCTAACGGGTTGTGGTGATGACAAAGGTGCGGACAAAGCAGCCGCTTTAAACCAAGCTGATACGATCGCAAAGATCAAAGAGCGTGGATATATAAGGATAGGCGTTTTCAGTGACAAACCGCCATTTGGCTACGTTGATAAAGACGGCAAAAACCAAGGCTATGACATCTATTTTGCAAAACGCATCGCAAAAGACTTGCTTGGCGATGAGAGCAAAGTCAAATTTGAGCTAGTCGAGGCTGCTGGCAGGGTCGAAGTACTCACAGCTGACAAGGTCGATATCACGCTTGCAAATTTCACAAAGACGCCTGAGCGCGCGCAAGTTGTTGATTTTGCGCTTCCATATATGAAGGTCTCACTTGGCATCGTTAGCCCAGAGGGCGCTGTGATAAAGAGCGTTGATGAGCTAAAAGATAAAACTTTAATCGTCAATAAAGGCACAACAGCGGACGCATTTTTACGAAAAATTACCCTGATATCAAGCTTTTAAAGTATGATCAAAACACCGAAACTTTCGCAGCTTTGGTTGATAAAAGGGGTGCAGCTCTAGCGCATGATAACGCCCTACTTTTTGCCTGGGCAAAGAGACTCCTGGCTTTGTCGTTGGCGTTGAAGCGCTTGGCGATGTGGATGTGATAGCTCCAGCTGTCAAAAAAGGCAACAAAGCCTTGCTTGAGTGGCTAAACAACGAGATAATTGAGCTTGGAAAAGAAAATTTCTTCCACAAAGACTATGACGCAACGCTAAAACCAATCTATGGCAATAGCGTAAATCCTGAATCTCTAGTCGTCGAAGGCGGCAAACTCTAAATTTAATGGCGTAATCTTTACGCCATCTCTCTTTTAAATTTAACAAATATATTTGTAAGCTTTACAGCAAGCGACATCACTTTAAAATCCATGGCGGCAGTTTTGAAATTCTGGCAGCAAGCTGTTGGGTGGGTTTTATAATAATGTTTCTAATTTTTTGTCAGTAAGTGGAACTGCTTTAAAATCTATAACGAGCAGATATTTTGCATACCTGAGCGCTAAACAAGCAAAAAGTCTAATGAACTCTTTTTGAAAAAACACCGATACCGATAGGCTATTTGTTGATTTTAAATTCTATACATTTGATAAATTTAATACTACAAAGCATGTATGCAGAGAAAAATCCGCAAGAAAGAAAACCTAGTTTTTGAATGTTTAAATAAAATTTTAAAAAGCATTTTGGCTAAATTTGACCCAAAATGCTTTTATTAGCTACATCAAGCTCTTTAGTAAATTTGTCACTTTTTGCTCGATCTCTTTTAGAAATTCCTTGCTCTTTGCTTCAAATCTAGTGACGATAACCGGCGTTGTATTTGACGCACGCACCAGTGCCCAGCCATTTTCAAACTGAATTCTAATGCCATCAATGTCAATGATGTTTTTTATCTTTGGCAGGTCGCAACTCTCGTTTTTCACGCACTCTTTTAGCTTAGCAACTATCTTAAATTTAGCCTCGTCAGTCGTCTTTATCTTGATCTCATCGGTGCTAAAGACAAGCGGCATCTTATCAAGCTCGCCGTCAAGGTCAAAGCCCTTATGAACTAGCTCAAGCACCCTCATCATCGCATAAAGCGCATCGTCAAAGCCAAAGTATCGCTCTTTAAAGAATATATGACCGCTCACTTCAGCTGCGAGATCTACGTTTAGCTCTTTCATCATCTTTTTTATATTACTGTGTCCAGTCTTGCCCATGAAAACTTCGCCGATTTTTGCGATCTCATCATACATATTTTGTGAGCATTTTACCTCGCCAAGCACCTTTGGATGTTTCATATTTAGCGCATAAAGATAGGCTAGCTCATCGCCTTTTATATCTCTTTTTGGCGTTATCACGGCGATCCTGTCACCATCTCCGTCAAAGCCAAATCCAAGGTCAAATTCCTTCTTTTCGATGAGCGAAAATAGCTCTTTTAAATTCTCTTTTTCGCTTGGGTCTGGATGGTGATTTGGGAAATTTCCGTCTGGATCTTCATATGAAATTTTCGCATTCAGCCCAAGTGCCTTGACGATAGGCATCAAGCTCACGCCAACAGCGCCATTTGCGCAGTCTATAACAAAAGGCTTTTTGAAATTTTTAAGCTCGCTAAATTCTTTTACAAAAAACTCGACATATTTTTCTAAGATATTAAATTTCTCACAGCTCTCATCGTCTGCTATTTGCTCACCAGAGGCGATTATCTCGTTCACCTTATCTTTTAAAATTTGCAGGTCTTTGCCAAAAAAACTATCTTTTTTAATGGTGATCTTAAAGCCGTTATAATCTTTTGGATTGTGAGAGCCCGTGATCATGATGTTTGCGTCAAAATAATCAGCATAAACGCTAAAGTAGCCAACAGGAGTTGGTAGCAGACCGATGTTATAAATTTTAAAGCCGCCAGCCTTGTTTAGACCGCTTAGCAGATACCTAAAAAGTGTGCTAGCACTTAGCCTTGCGTCAAAGCCAACGCTTAAAGTTTTTACGCCAAATTTGTTAAATTTCTTACCCAAAGCAAGCCCTATAGCCTTGACGCTGTCCTCTGTCAAGTCTTTTTCAAAAATGCCGCGGATATCGTATTCTCTAAAAATTTCATCATATTTCATTGTAAATTCTCCCTAAAAGAATGCAAAAATGATACAAGAATAAATTTAAAAAGGAGTAAATAATTTTATAAATTTAGTGAGATTAAAATTTGAAATTCGAGCTAGAAAAGGCTCTAGCTCGAAAAGGGCTGCTACATCATGCCGCCCATGCCACCCATTCCGCCCATGTCAGGCATTGCAGGCATTGCTTTCTTCTTTTATCTCGCTGATAGTTGCTTCAGTTGTTAGTAGCAAGCTAGCCACACTAACAGCGTTTTGTAGCGCAACTCTCTCAACTTTAACTGGATCGATGATGCCAGCTTCAAACATATTTACATATTCGCCAGTTGCAGCGTTAAAGCCAAAATTTGCATCTTTGCTTGTCTCAACTGCGTTTGCTACCACGCCAGCGTCAAAGCCAGCGTTCTCAGCGATCTGGCGAAGTGGAGCACGAAGCGCTCTTCTAACGATCTCGGCGCCTATCGCCTCATCACCTTGTAAATTTAAAATTTACACTCTTTGAAGCAAGGATAAGCGCTGAACCGCCACCTACTACGATGCCCTCTTCTACAGCTGCACGAGTAGCGCTTAGAGCGTCATCTACGCGGTCTTTTTCTCTTTCATCTCAGTCTCAGTCGCAGCACCTACTTTGATAACTGCCACGCCGCCACTTAGTTTTGCAAGGCGCTCTTGAAGTTTTTCTTTGTCATAGTCGCTTGTAGTCTCGGCGATTTGCGCTTTTATTTGAGTTATTCTAGCGTCGATTGCTGACTTCTCGCCTGCGCCATTTACGATAGTAGTGTTATCTTTGTCGATAACTACGCTTGAAGCTTGTCCAAGGTCGTTTATAGTGGCACTCTCAAGTGTTCTGCCTAGCTCTTCGCTGATAACTTCACCACCTGTTAAGATAGCGATATCTTCAAGCATCGCTTTTCTTCTGTCGCCAAAACCAGGAGCTTTAACAGCTGAGATGTTTAGCACGCCACGAAGTTTATTTACAACAAGCGTTGCAAGTGCCTCACCCTCGATATCTTCAGCGATGATTAGAAGTGGTTTGCCACTCTTTTGTACTTGCTCAAGCACTGGGAGCAGGTCTTTTAAATTTGTGATCTTCTTGTCAAATAGCAATATAAATGGATTGCTTAGCTCAACTTGCATCTTTTCAGGGTTTGTGATGAAGTATGGGCTTAGGTATCCGCGGTCAAACTGCATACCCTCAACAACGCTTAGCTCGTCTTGGATAGACTTTGCCTCTTCTACTGTTATGACGCCGTCTTTGCCGACTTTCTCCATCGCATCAGCGATAAGCTTACCGATGCTCTCATCTGAGTTTGCAGAGATAGTAGCGATCTGAGCGATCTCTTTTGAGCCAGAAACTTTTTTAGAGATATTTTTTAGTGCATCTATAAGAGCTGCTACTTCTTTATCCATACCGCGTTTTACTTCGATAGGATTTGCACCAGCAGTTACGTTTCTAAGACCCTCTTTAAATATCGCATGAGCTAGCACAGTTGCTGTTGTAGTGCCGTCACCTGCTTGGTCATTTGTCTTGCTTGCTACTTCTCTAACTAGGCTTGCACCCATGTTTTCGATAGTATCTTTTAGCTCAACTTCTTTAGCCACGCTAACGCCGTCTTTTGTGATGTTTGGAGCGCCAAAGCTCTTTTGGATAAGGACATTTCTGCCTCTTGGTCCCATTGTCACTTTTACAGCGTCATTTAGTTTTTTACGCCCTCGTATAGGCGATTTCTTGCATCATCAGAGTAAAAAATTTCTTTTGCCATTGTCTTTCCTTTTTAAATTATTTAATCACGCCTAAAATGTCGTCGATGTTTAAAACAAGATATGTTTTATCATCTAAATTTACCTCAGTGCCAGCGTATTTAGCAAATACTACTTTTTCGCCAACTTTTACGCCCTCAGCTTCAGCGCCAACTGCTTTTACCTCGCCGCTTAAAGGTTTTTCTTTTGCGTTATCAGGTATAATTATGCCCGAAGCTGTCGTCTTTGTCTCTTCTACGCGTTCGACTAGGACACGCTTGCCTAATGGTTGAAAGTTCATTGTTCATCCTTTTAGTTTAATTGTCTTTTTTAGCACTCTTTATTTTTGAGTGATGAAATCCTAGCATTTTTTTCTAAAAAAGTCAATAATTTATAGTGAATTTTATTAAAAACTTTAGTCTAAGTGACTAAAGTTTTATGATATGTAAAACTAATATAAAGGAATTTTATGAAAAAAGTAGCTTACATAGTTGGCGCGCTTGTGCTCATAGTAGCTTGCATCTTTGGCTTTATCTTTAGCTCTTTTGGCAATAAATTTATAGCCAGCAAAATAGAAAAAGAGGCGCTAGCTCGTGGTATCGATGTCAAATTTAAAGACTTTAACCTTGGGCTTAGCACCTTAAATTTAGAAGCGACCGTGATGGATGCCATAAATTTAAAGGCAAATGGCGATCTATCCTTGCTTGCTCAAAGTATGAGCTTAAACATAGATATAAATGCCAACAAGGCAAAGGCTAGCGAGCTTGGGTTAAAAAAAGACGTCGCTCTTAAGGCAAACGTGGCTGGTAAATTTCAGTGACTTCAAGCTAACAGCAACTGGCACGGCGCTTGGTTCAAACAGTAAATTTAAACGCAAATTTAAAAGACTACCTGCCAAAAGCGCTAAATCTTGACGCTAAAAATATCGAGCTTTCTGAGATCTCAGCTCTTGCGCAAAAGCCAAATTTCAGCTAGTGGCAAACTTGATCTAACGAGCAATATGCAAAGCTTTGATGAGAAAAATGAACCCATCATTAACGCTCAAATTTTAGCAAGCGATGCAGCGATAAACAAAGAAATTCTTAAAAACAAATTTGGGCTAAATTTAGCAAAAGATATAAACTTTAAAGGTGGCGTAAATGCTAAATTTGCAAATGAAAAAGTGAGCGCAAAAACCCTTATCATCGCACCTGAAGCCACTTTAAAAGCAAACGAGACGACTTATGATCTAGCTAGCAAAAATTTAAAGAGTGACTTTTCGCTAAATGTGCCTGATCTTGCCCTTTTTGGCAAGCTCTTAGGCGAGCAACTAAGTGGCGCTGTGGATGCAAACGGCGAAATTACAATACAAGAAAATGTCCTTAAAAATCTAAAAGCTGAGATAAACGGGCTTGGCGGCAAGATAAATGCAAATTTTGATAGCAAAAACTTAGCCCTAAATGCAGCTAGCATCAAGCTAAAAGAGCTTTTAGCACTTGCCTTGCAGCCAAACTACGCAGACGGACAGGATAAATTTAAACGCAAATTTTAGCGGCTTTGACGAGCTAAAAAAGCTTGCAGGCGAGGCTAAATTTGAGATAAAAAACGGTCTTATAGATAAAGGGCTTGCAAAGCTTAAAACGCAGCTAAATTTGAGCTAAAAGGCGGCGCCACAGCAAAAGGTGAGCTTGTAAATTTTCGACGCAAACGTGCTTAGCGACCTTGGCGAGCTAAAGGATGTAAAGGGCGTTTTTGGCCTAAAAAACAGCCAAATTTTAGCAAATTTGCCCTGCTTATTAGCGACCCTGAGAAATTTAAAGCGGTTAGCGGCTTTGAGGTTGGCTCAAAGATGGCGCTTGCTGGCGATGTGAAGCTCAAAGATAGCAAGATAGATGAGCTAAATTTAGGCGGCGATGCCTTTGCTGGCAAGCTAAACGCCACCATAAAAAATGAAAATCTTGATCTTAACCTAAAAGAGGCGCAGTTAGGAGATATCTGGCGCTTAGCGGCAACGACAGGCTGGCAAACGCTAAGACAAATGTCCAAGCAAAGGGGCAAAATATCTTTAGTAAAAGTCCAAGCGTCGCTGCAACGATCGCTTTAAATGATGGTAAATTTAACGCCGCAGCGCTTAGCAAAATGCTTGATAAAAATTCCCAGAAAATGAGAAATTTAGCTCGAAATTTGAGCCTAGACTATAAAGGCGACATAGCAAAATTTAGCAGCAACTTTCTTAGCTCACTAGCTGATATAAAGGGGATAGATGGCAGCTTTGACGTGGGTAAAAACACGCTAAGCTTAAAGCTTCAAGCGGTGGTTTCAGAGCTAAATAAGCTTGCATTTTTAGCTGGCCGCGAGCTTCACGGTAAATTTGCAGCCCTAGTAACAGCAAATGGCAAAGTGGATGATCTAAGCGTGAAAGCCACTTCAGATGATCTATTTAAGGGCAAACTAGAGGCAAATTACAAAGGCGGCGCGCTTGATGCGGTGCTAAAAAACTTCGAAGTCAAGGGCCTAACGCAGACTTTGGGGTTAGATCATCTTTATGATGGCAACGGCGATGCTAAATTTGACTATGAGACAAAGCAAAGGCTCGGTAAATTTGACATCTTGCTAAAAGAGGGTCACCTAGCAAGCACAAATCTCACAAACAATATAAAAACCTTTACCGGCAAGGACATCACAAAAGAAATTTACAAAGACGGCAAAATTTACCGGCGATATAAAGGGTGACAACGTCATCTTTAACGTAAATTTAAGACTCGCCAAAGAGCGATATAAAGGTTGCAAACGGCACTTATAATACCGCGACAAAAATGCTTAACGCGCCACTTGTTTGCAGGCTAGAAAGACCGACCTAAACGTGCAAATTTCAGGCACGACAGACAAGCTAAAATACGACGTCAGGTCGCAGTATCTCGAAAATAAGGTCAAAAAAGAGATAGGTAGATTTTTAGACAAAAAGCTTGGCAAAGATGATGACGCAAGCGGCGAAAAGCAAAATTTAAAGGGGCTTTTAAAAGGGCTATTTTAGATGAAAAAGGCGGAAAATTTAAAGTATCTAATGGGGCTTGGGCACTTTTGTAGCGACATAAACCAAAGTGCGCTTGGTGCGATGCTACCATTTTTCATCGCGAGCTACCACTACGACTACGCAACAGCTGCCTCGCTCGTGACCGCCACAAATTTAGCAAGCTCGCTCATCCAACCGCTTATCGGCCGCCTAAGCGACAAAAAGAGCTGCCCTACGTCATCCCACTTGGGCTACTGCTTGCTGGCGGGGGCATGAGCCTAACTGGCTTTATCACAAACTACTACCTCATCTTACTCTGCGTGATGATAAGCGGTATCGGCGCCGCGCTATTTCACCCAAGCGCCGCAAGGATCGTAAACTACGCCTCAAACGCCAAAAATAGAGCCAAAAGCATAAGCATATTTTCTTTTGGAGGTAATGTCGGCTTTGCAGTTGGGCCCATTTTGGTCGCCGTTTTTGTGGGAAATTTTGGCCTAAAAGGGACGCTAGTCTTTATAATCCCTCAAATTTTACTAACACTTTTATACCTCAAAAAGGGCAAATTTATAAAAGCGCTCGAAGGCAATCATAAAAAGCAAATTTCACAAAAAACAAGCGCCCTAAAAGACGATCTGGGCGCATTTATAAGGCTTTGTCTGTGTATATTTTCACGCTCGATCGTCGCATTTGGCTTTTCGGCATTTTTTAGTATCTACCTCATCAAAATTTTGGCCTTAGCAAAGAAGCTGCAAATGTAAATTTAAGTATGTTTTTCGCTGCAGGCGCGATCTCTACGCTATTTGGCGGAGCTCTAGCAGATAGATACGGCCTAGTTAGGCTCATCAAAATAAGCCTAAGTATCGCCTCGCCGCTAGTCGTGCTAATGCTCTTTATCGACAGCTACGCGCTATTTCTCGCGGCCTCCATGTGCGTGAGTGCTTGCATAAGCCTATCCTTTAGCCCCTCTATCGCCCTTGCACAGCTTTATTTGCCAAATCAAATCGGCCTAGCCTCAGGCGTAACGCTTGGGCTTAGTATAACAATCGGTGGCATATTTGCGACGGTCATTGGCAAGATCGCTGACATCTTTAGCCTAACGCACTCATTTTACTTTATCGCCACAGTTTCGCTCATCTGCGCGGCTTCTAGCTACTTTTTAAAGCCAGTCACGAGATAAATAAATACCAAATTAAAAAATTAACCTGATTTAAAATATTTAAACATTTTTTAAAATAATTACAATAAAATAACTATTTTAATTTAAGGAGTAAATTTGGAACCGCTACAACAAGAAAAACAATATATGTTAAAAAATGCCAGAGAGTT
Organism: Campylobacter concisus; assembly: GCA_037321105.1. Taxonomy (GTDB): domain Bacteria; phylum Campylobacterota; class Campylobacteria; order Campylobacterales; family Campylobacteraceae; genus Campylobacter_A; species Campylobacter_A concisus_AZ. Next base: position 308,606 of record CP147775.1, read on the forward strand.
GGGACTTATATCTTGTATTGTGATGATATTTAAGTATCTAGTGTTCATTTCAGGACTTCGCAAAATCCTTGATGATAATTTCAGCCTTATCTTCAAAGTATGCTGTGACTCTATCAGTTGGCTACTTTTGTTTTTTGCAATTTCATTGATATGCTCTGTTTATAATTCCTCAAAACTAAGAACATATTTTAAAATTTTTACTATTTTAATTTTGATATATGTGATTTTATCTTTTTTGACTTTTAAAATTGTTATGTATCTAGGAGAAAGAAAAATTGATTATGATGATTTTATCTTTACGATATTGAATTATTTTTATAGCAACGAAGAGATCATGTATAATCATGACCTGTTTAAACAGATACTCATTTATCGTAGTTATTTATTGAGAGTATTATTCACAATAGCATCACTATTTTTATTTATATCTATCGCAAAATTAATAAAAATAACAAAAGAAAAAATGTTTTGGGCTTATGTATTATTTGGTGCATTTCATATAGCAATCTACTTTATTAAAATTGACCACAAAATTTACTGATTATATTGATATTGGGGTTTTCTTCTTGCTTTAATCGCATGGTGGCGACTAAAGACACAAGCAAATAGTGACAAAATCCAAGCAACTAGCGAAGGTGAGATTTAAAATGTGGCTACTATCAAATCTTCAAGCCAATTAGCCGCGACAGCTTGTTTATTTGGCCTTGTTGCAACTTTTATTTACTATATATTTTTTGAATATTTGTTAGTACATCAAGAAAGAATGTCTCTTCGACCAATAATATTTATAAAGCCTCTTGCTTACGCGGTAGTATTAGCGGTTATTTACTCAGCCATTAAGCAGATAGCACATACATTAAATGAGATAAGACTGCGTATAAATTTCTTATTTTTCTCTATCCTTTTTGTGATATTTACAATAGCAAAAGCAACAACTGACTACATCTATATATATGCTTACGATTATACTTTTTTAATATCTTTGGTATACGCGATGCCTTAATTGTATCTTTAACTTCTAGTGCCAATACAATCTTCTACATTGGAATATTTGCTCATTTGTTAGCTACGGTATTTTTATTTTTATTTACAACAAGATTAGTAAGTGCAACTAAAAGTAGGCTATTTTGGATAAATTTTCATATTGTTTGCGATAAGTTCCGGTCATACTTTTAGTACTATTATTTCCAGGCAAACCAGACTTTATAGGAAAACATAGACCTTTTTAATATAGCAGAGTTTTTCTTTCTATTAATTGCTTGGTATAGCGTAGAAAAAGACACAAGAGAGCAGGGATCGATAATAAAAGGGTATTTGGCGATAAATTTGTAGTTTAAACAGCTAAAGACAAGATGATTTTCTCTTTAGCTTCTCTATAATGAGACAAGGCGAAATTTTGCGATACAAAGGAGCATGCATATAATATGTGACTGCAGTAGAGTGAAATTTCAACGACGTATAGCAGAAAAAGACAAATCGCCAAAGACAAGAACTTTTTTGTTTTTTGCTTTGCTTTGCTCGCAACGAGATTTCACTACAAGAAGCTGAGCCATGGCTTTTGGGCGGCGGTATTTTATGATAGATTTAAATGTTGCGCGGTTTAAAATTTGCGCAGACTAGACAAATGGTCTGTCGAGCAAAATTTTAGCAAGCTCATTTAAAGATACACAAAAGACAACGCTTATAGTTTTCTCATCTTTGCTATTTCATCACGTAGCGCTGCCGCCTTCTCAAACTCCAGCTGTGCCGCCGCTTCAAGCATCTGCTTTCTTAGCTCTTTTACTATCGCGGCTCGCTCGCTCGCAGGCATTTTTTCCAGATTTGTGCCTTTTCTTAAAATCTCCGTACCGTCCTCGACGTGCAGGCTCTCTTCGATATTTCTGCTGGCAGAGTGTGGCGTTATGCCGTGAGCTTTGTTGTATTCATCTTGAAATTTACGCCTAGCAGTCGTCGTATCGATCGCCTCTTTCATAGATTTTGTTATCTTTTTGGCAAACATTAACACCTTGCCATTTACGTTTCTAGCCGCACGCCCCATCGTCTGTATAAGGCTCGTGGTCGAGCGCAAAAAGCCCTCTTTATCAGCGTCCATGATCGCTATCAAGCTCACTTCAGGCAGGTCAAGCCCCTCACGGAGCAAATTTATGCCTATTAGCATATCAAACTCGCCACTTCTAAGCCCCCTAATGATCTCATTTCGCTCGATCGCGTCGATGTCTGAGTGCATATACTTGACCTTTATGCCAAGCTCGATGTAGTAGCGGCTTAGCTCCTCAGCCATCTTTTTAGTTAGCACCGTAACTAGCACACGCTCATTTCTAGCGATGACCGCCTTCGCCTCGTCAAATAGCGCCTCGACTTGATTGTCACTATCTTTTATCTCGATAAGCGGATCAAGCAAGCCAGTAGGACGCAAAATCTGCTCATAGACGTGCCCCTGGCTGATACCAAGCTCATACTCGTTTGGCGTGGCTGAGACAAAGAGAAATTTCGCCTTTTTGCTTATAAACTCGTCAAATTTAAGCGGCCTGTTATCAAGCGCTGAAGGCAAGCGAAATCCATACTCCACAAGCACCTCTTTACGGCTCCTATCGCCTGCATACATGCCCCTAAACTGCGGCAAACTCACGTGGCTTTCATCGACGATAACCAGATAGTCCTCGCCACTTATCTCAAAGTAGTCAAACATCGAGTACGGCGTCTCTCCAGCCTTTTGACCAGTTAGGTGGCGCGCGTAGTTTTCGATACCTTTACACATGCCCGTACTCGCCATCATCTCAAGGTCAAACTCCACTCTCTGCTTTAGTCTCTGCGCCTCAACTAGCTTGCCCTGCTCGTTAAATTCTTTCAAGCGCACATCAAGCTCCTCTTCGATCTCTTTCATAGCGATCTTTAGCCTATCAGCGCCCACGATAAACTGGCTGGTCGGGTAGAGGATAAATTTTTTCAGGTCGTGTCTTTTTTTGTTTTCCAGCACGTCCAGGCTATACATCGTCTCGATCTCGTCGCCGAAAAACTCGATCCTAAACGCCTCGTCGTTAAAATATGCGGGATATACGTCCACCACGTCGCCGTTTACGCGAAAGTCGCCTCGGTCGAAATAAACGTCGTTTCGCTTGTATCCCATATCCACTAGCTTTTGCAGTAGCGTGCGCTGGTTGATTTTATCGCCGACGTTTAGGTATGCGACCATGCCTTTATACTCGCTTGGATTACCAAGGCCGTAGTTTGCAGAGACTGAAGCCACACAGACGACGTCATCAAAGCTTAGCAAGCTAGCAGTCGCAGAGAGACGCAGGCGCTCAAGCTCATCATTTACCGAGCTATCCTTTTCTATATATAGGTCGCTTCGTGGGATGTAGGCCTCTGGCTGATAGTAGTCGTAGTAGCTTATGAAGTACTCCACGTGGTTTTTTGGGAAAAAGCCCTTAAATTCGCTGTAAAGCTGAGCGGCAAGGGATTTATTGTGCGTCATGATGAGCGTTGGCATATTTAGCTCACGTATGACATTTGCCATGGTAAAGGTCTTGCCAGACCCTGTCACGCCTAGAAGTGTTTGGTATTTATTGCCTGATTTTATACTTTTTACTATCTCTTTTATCGCTCTTGCTTGGTCGCTGCTTGGGCTAAATTTAGATGAAATTTCAAATTTACTCATTGATCGCCTTTAAATTTGGCGAATTTTATAGCAAAGATAGTGCTTTGTCAAATGAGAAATTTTAAAAGAAATTTAGCCTCTGCGTGTTAGAATACGGCATTAATTATTATTTTAAAGGAACCTTTATGTTTGAAGATAATGCGATCTTAACCACACTAAGCGATAAAGTAAATGACCTCATCACAAAATACGATGAAGTCTGCAGAGTAAATGAAGAGCTACGTAACGAGATCGTAACATTAAAAGCACAAAATGAGGCAAAAACCAACCAGATCATGCGCTTAGAAGAAGACCTTGATAAGAAAAATAGCGAAGCTGATGATGTAATGAAAAAGATCGAAGCAGTCCTTGGTAGATAAGCTAGGCATTTTTGGCATAAAAGATGAAACAGATCACGCTCACCGTATCATCTCGCGACTACACGATAACGCTTGATGATGATTTTGCTGAAGTTTTTGAGCGTGACTGGCAGAAATTTACTGGGGGAAAGAAATTTATCGAGCCTCGTGAGCTTATAAACGCCTTTGTCGAAAAGAGCTACGAGAGCTACACAAATTTGCGCGTCGTAAAGGACGTCACAAAAGATATAGAAGAGATACTAAAACCGGAAAATAAATGAAAAAAAGAGCTTTTACCCTAATAGAAATTATATTTGTCATCGTCATACTTGGCGTCTTAAGCGCTATTGCTATACCAAAGCTTTTCTTTACTAGAAGCGACGCCATAGTCGCAAATGCAAAAACGCAAATCGCCGCCATAAAAAGCGGCATCTCACTAAAATACAACGATAGCGTCCTAAAAGGCACTCCAGCATATCCAGACGCGCTTGATGATGGAAATAAGCTTTTCAACAAAGTAATAAGCGTAAATATCGCAGACAGCGGCACAAAAAACGGCTGGCATAAAACTGGAGCAACAACTTATACCTTCAAACTAGACGGACAAACAGCAAATTTCACTTACAAAAACACAACTGGCGAATTTGACTGCGAGAGTAGTGACGGACTTTGCAGCGCCCTTGAGTGATGAGATACTACGAGGTCGTATTTAGCGGGGTAAATTTAGCTGCGCTCACATATAAAAGCGAGCTAGATATTGCGCCATTTCGCGCCGTCACTGCAAAGCTTAGGGGTAAAAGTCTAACTGGCTTTATCCTGCGTGAAGTGGATGAGCCAAGCTTTAAAACAAGCTTTATTGATGAAATTTTACCCATTAAGCTAAACGATATCCAAGCAACATTAGCTGAAATTTATCGCCTACTACTACACCTGCGAGCTTGGCGTTGCTATAAATTTATTTGAGCCACAAAGCCTTACTGATGATGAAATTTACAAAGGCGAAACCGACTTTAAATTGCCAAATTTAAGCCCAAAGCAGCTTGAAGCGCTAAATTTTATAAACGAGCAAAAAGCTCACTCATCTTTGGCGACACTGGGAGTGGCAAAAGTGGAAATTTACATAGCTAAAATTAGAGAAATTTTAAACGCAGGCGCTCAAGCACTATTTTTAATGCCTGAAATTTCACTAACCCCACAGATGCAAAAGCGCTTAGAGAGCTTCTTTGGCGAGGCGGTGGCTGTGTGGCACTCAAAGATCACGCCAAAGAAAAAAGAGCAAATTTTAAAGGAGATTAAAAGTGGCAAGGCAAGGCTTATTGCAGGAGCTAGATCTGCCCTATTTTTGCCACTTGAGAAGCTAAAACTCATCATCATCGACGAAGAGCATGACGATAGCTACAAAAACACTGGCTCAAAGCCCCACTACAACGCAAGAGACCTAGCCCTCTTTTTAACTAGGCAAATTTGACCTGCAAGTAGTTCTGGGTAGTGCCACGCCAAGCCTCACTAGCTTTTACAAGCAAGAGTGTTTTCGCCTAAAAGGGACATACTTTGCGTCGCAAAAGAGCTATATATTTGACGAGAGCGAGACTGGCATAAGCGAAATTTTAAAAGAGCAGATCGCAAAGACGCTTGAAAATAAAAAGCAAGCCGTCATCTGCCTGCCAACAAGGGCAAATTTCAAATATCTTGTCTGCAAAAACTGCGGCGAGACGGTGAAGTGTCCATTTTGTAGCATCGGCATGAGCTACTATAAAAAGCAAAACGTGCTCAAGTGCCAATACTGCGAGCACAAAATGGCCGTGCCAAAGACCTGCCACCAGTGCGGTAGCGAGATGATAGAGGCTAAAAAGATCGGTACGAGTGAGCTTTTAGAGCGGCTGCAAGCTGAGTTTGCAAACGCTAGGATCGCTAAATTTGATAGAGACGAGATCACGACGCAAAACAAGCTTGTAAAGGCTTTAAAAGAATTTAACGATGGCAAGATAGATATCCTGCTTGGTACGCAGATGTTAAGCAAGGGGCATGACTATCACAACGTCGAGTTAGCCGTCATCATGGGCTTTGACGAGCTTTAAATTTTCCTGATTACAGAGCTAGAGAGCGGACACTCGCCCTTGCCATGCAAGTAGCTGGCAGAGCCGGCAGAAACGGAGCTGGCAGGGTCATCATCCAAAGCAAACAAAGAGAGTTTTTTGAAAGTTATATCAGCGACTACGATGCGTTTTTAAAGGATGAGATCAGCTACCGAGAGGGTCTTTACCCGCCATTTACGAGGCTGCTTCGCGTGGTCGTTTCGCACAAAGATGAGAGCACGGCAAAGGGCGCAATGAACGAATTTGTGCAAAGGCTAGAGCCGCTAAAAAGCGATGAGCTAGAGATCGTTGGATACGGCAAGTGTCAGGCTGAGTATCTTGTGGGTAAATTTAGATATGAAATTTTGCTTCGCTCAAACTCGCACACCATGCTTTTAAGGGCGGCAAACCTATGCAAAAGCGAACTTAGCGATATTGATATAGATCCAGTGAATTTTAGCTAGAAGACGATTTAACACAAGCAAATTTTAAATTTAGCAAGTTGCTAAGGCGAGAGAGAAATTTTAAAATTTCATGAACGAGTAATTTCGGCTCTAAAATTTGAGCTAAGCTGTAAGCGAAGCCAAATTTTCAGTAGTCAATTCTTAGGGGTGAATGAAGTTTTAAAATTTGTCGCTACGAACTAAAAAATTTAATTTTTACAAAAAAAGGTTCAAGCGAATTTTAAAATTAGAGCTGGCATATCACTCTTCTAAATTTAGTGGCGAATGGCTATGAGCCCTAAATTTAGTAAGTTGCTAAGGCGAGTGAGTAAGATTTTAAATTTTGCATTTACAATAACAAACTGCCTGCATTTAAAAACTTTACTAATTTTTCAAGCCTTTTAAAAGCCATTTTTTCTTATAATCCCCCAATAAAATTTAAAGGCAAAATTTTGCAACGATACCGACAAAACAGATAAAAATTCGCGATGTTTTAATAGGCGGTGACGCACCGATCTCCGTGCAGTCGATGACATTTTCAAAGACAAAGGACGTAAAAGGCACGCTTGAGCAGATACAAAGGCTATATTTTGCAGGCTGTGACATCGTGCGCTGCGCAGTTTTTGACAAAGAGGATGCCAGCGCACTAAAGCAAATCGTCGCTGGCTCACCCATCCCAGTCGTTGCAGACATACATTTTAACCACACCTACGCGCTCATCGTTAGCGAATTTGTCGATGCTATCCGCATAAATCCAGGTAACATAGGCTCAGCTAAAAATATAAAAGCAGTCGTTGATGCCTGCAAACAGCGAAATTTACCTATCCGCATAGGCGTAAATTCTGGCTCACTTGAAAAGCAGTTTGAGGACCGCTACGGCCGCACGGTGGAGGCGATGGTGGAGAGTGCCTTATACAACATCAAGCTTCTTGAGGATTTTGACTTTACGGACATTAAAATTTCACTTAAATCAAGCGACGTCGAGCGCACGATGCAAGCTTATAGAGCGCTTCGTCCAAAGACAAACTACCCATTTCATCTAGGCGTAACAGAGGCAGGCACTACATTTCACGCGACTATCAAGTCCGCTATCGCACTTGGCGGACTGCTGCTTGAGGGCATCGGCGATACGATGAGAGTTAGCATCACGGGCGAGCTTGAAGAGGAGATCAAAGTCGCAAAGGCGATCTTAAAAGATAGCGGCCGCCAAAAGAGGGGCTAAACATCATCTCATGCCCAACTTGTGGGCGTTTGCAAGCCGACCTAATGGCTGCAGTAAAGCTCGTAGAAGAAAAGACAAAAGGGATAAAAGAGCCGCTAAACGTCTCTGTGATGGGCTGCGTAGTAAATGCGATCGGCGAGGCAAAAGGCGCAGACGTCGCCATAGCATTTGGCAAAGGCAATGGCATGATCATGCGACACGGCGAAGTGGTCGCGAGGCTGCCTGAGAGCGAGCTTGTGGATAGATTTTTACAAGAGATCGACGACGAGATAAAGAGCAGAGGATAAAGCAGTGGCAAAGAGAGACTTAACGAGATAGAATTTAGCAACCTTTACGACCTTGATATGGAGCGAGCCATACTAAGCTCTATCATCGCAAACAACGACGCTTTGGGCGAAATTTTTGACACGATCAAGGCTGGGACTTTTACCTAAAGGCTCACGCGCAAATTTACAAAGCGATGGTTGATTGTCTAAACGGCGACGTGCCTATCGCATCGACATTTATCAAAAACAAGCTTGGCGAAAACTACGATGACAACGTCATGGCGAGCATTTGGCCACAAACTCGATCATCGACATCCAAAGATACGCAAACGAGCTAAAAGAGAAGTCGATCAAACGCAGTCTAGTAAAGATCGCCCATGACATCCCAAGCAAGGTAAATGAGGACAAAGCTAGCCGCGATATGGTCGATGAGCTAAGTCAAGAATTTTACTCGCTAGTCGATGGCAGCGGCACTGGCAGCATCAGAGATAGCGAAGATATCATAAAAAGCTTGATAGTGCACATGCAAAAGCAAGCTGCCCTAAACGAGCGTGACATCATCGGACTAAACACCGGCTTTAAAAAGCTAAATGAGATGATAAAAGGCTTTAAAAATGGCGACCTCATCATCATCGCAGCGCGCCCTGGCATGGGCAAAACGACGCTTTGTCTAAATTTCATGGGGCACGTTTTAAAAAGTGGCGCCGGCGTCGTCTTTTTCTCACTTGAGATGCCAGCAGAGCAGATCATGATGAGGATGCTAGCAGACAAGACCTCGATCCCACTTCAAGAGATAATGACAGCGACCTTGGACGACGAGAAGCTCGCTCACTTTAGCCACGCATGCAGCGAATTTTCGCACGCTAAACTCTTCGTGCATGATAGCGGATACGTAAATATCCACCAAGTAAGGACGCAGCTTCGCAAGCTAAAGTCGGCTCATCCTGAAATTTCACTCTGCGTCATCGACTACATCGGCCTTATGATGAGTACAAACAACTTCGCCGACCGCCACATACAAATAGCTGAAATTTCTCGTGGCTTAAAACTTCTAGCGCGCGAGCTGGATATGCCTATCATCGCACTTTCGCAGCTAAACCGCGGCCTTGAAGCACGTGCGAACAAGCGCCCTATGCTAAGTGACCTAGAGAGTCAGGCGCGATCGAGCAAGACGCTGACATCATCCTTTTTGTCTATAGGCACGAGGTCTATCTGGAGCAAGAGGAGAACGAGAAAAAGAGCAAGGCAGCGGCTGAAGGCAAAGAGTATAAAAGTGAGCATGTTTTCAACAAGCTTCAAGAAAACGCCGAGATAATAGTTGGCAAAAACAGAAACGGTGAGGTCGGATCCATCGACGTGCTCTTTCAAAAGCAGTACTCACGCTTTTGCGATATCGCCACCACACCGGTGCAATCAACTGAATTTAAAAGAGTAAATTTGCCAAAAAGCAGGCGTGTATTTTATTTTCTCCTGCTTTGCATTTTGCTTTTTTGTCTAAATTTAGCGCTTAAATTTCATGAATATAACGCATTTATGGAGCTTGGCGAGCAAGACATCGTTGGCAAAGTAAGCGTAAATTTCACCAAAGAGAAAAACGGCAAAAAGCGCCAAATCATCAGGATCGACACTTCAAATTTTAGCTTTTACAGCGTTGCTTCTAAAAAAGATGAGATCAGCCTTTATGACGTCGTGGCGCTTAGCGTTCAGCCAATAGACGTTAGCTTCATGGACTATCTTTCTGGCGCATTTTACATGCCAAGCTACGATAGAGCCGTCATCAAAAGAGATGATAGCCTAAGGCAAAGAGCCATAAATTTCATCTCCACCCAGCACGAAAACGCTAAAATTTCGCAGCTTTATTCAGCGCTCTTTCTTGGCACAAATGTCTTTGGCGAGCTAAGAGATGATGTCTCAAACTGGGGCGTGGCGCACCTCATCGCCATTAGCGGCTATCACCTTGGCGTTATAAGTGCGGTTTGTTTCTTTCTTTTAAAGCTCGTTTTTAAGCCCATCTACGCAAGATATATGCCTTACCGCTCATACATTTTTGACTTTACTATCGCCGTATTTTTGGTGCTTTGCTTTTACTTTTACATGATCGGCTTTATAGCAAGCTTTTTGCGGGCATTTTTGATGAGCGTGGCTGGCTTTTACATGATCTGCAAAAAGATAAAGATCTTAAATTTCTACACGCTCTTTGGCGTTATTTTATTTAGCGTCGCCCTATTTCCGCAGCTTCTTTTTAACGTTGGCTTTTATTTTTCATGCCTTGGCGTCTTTTATATTTACGTCTATCTTTTATACTTTGCGCCCAAATTTAGCCTGCTAGCAAACTCGCTACTTTTAAATTTATATGTCTTTTTTGCTATGGAGGTTGCGGTGCTTTACTTTTTCCCACTCATTAGCCTCTTGCAGCTTAGCGTGCTAGCTATCAACTACCTATTTGGCATATTTTATCCGCTAAGCTTTTTACTTCACCTCTTTGGATATGGCGGCATTTTTGATGAAATTTTAAGCAAGATGCTAGCTTTTAGACTAAGCTCTGGTAGTCTTCACATAAGCACTTTTATCTTTTTGCTCTATAACGCCATCACGATTTTTTGCGTTAAATTTAAATCCCTAGCCCTACTTCCGCCGCTCTTTGGCGTGGCATCATTTTTGCTCTTTTTGCTAAATTTTTCGTAGTCAAAGTTTTATTTAAATTTGCCGATATGCTTTTAAATTTAAAGGCGAGGCGATGCAGATAAACTCGAAATTTTAGTAAATTTAAACAAAAGCACTCCCAAAAGTGAGCTAAATTTAAAGGCTGATGAGGCAAATTTAAAAAGTGAAAATTCTCAAAACAGCGACAAAAGCACTATCTTGCATGACGCTTCAAATTTTAGTTAGCGAGACAAATAACGAGAGCGAGAGTAGCGCCGATGTCATAAAAAAGCAGTTAGAAAAACTGCAAAAACAGCTAAAAGAGATTGAAGCTGCGATAAAGCAAGCAAGTGCGAGCAAAAATCCATACGCAAAAGAGCTAGTTGCTTCTCTCCAGAGCAAAAAGGGAGCTATCTTTGCTCAGATAATGCAACTAAACGCCCAGCTTGTAAAGATGCAAGGCGCTTAAATAGCTCAAATTTAACCCTAAATTTAACCTCACGCGGCCTTTACGCCGTAAAATTTCATCACTCTATTGTGAATTAGTAGCGAGATATACATTATCACAGCGCCCAAAATAAGCCTTGTTAGGTTGGTGTCCTTTTGCCAAAAGACCAAATTTACGATGATAGCAGCTGGTATGAGGGCGTTGTTCATGATGGCAAGCACGCCGCTATCGACCTCGCAAGCCCCTTTGTTCCACATAAAATAGCCAACCCCACTAGCGACCGCTCCAAGCCACAAAAGTACCAAAGTTTGGGTTAGATCTACGTGAAATTCAGCTGGATTGCCAAGGGTTATTAGTGCGATCACTGCCACGAAAAACGCTCCAAAGTGAAAGTAGCCAAAGACCTTTTTTGATCCACGTCATATCTCTCCAAAAGCGCCTTATACGCACTCTGCCCTGCTCCAAAGCAGATGTTTGCCCCTTGCACCAGCAAAAAGCCCTTTATCGCGCCTTCGTTTATCGCGCCATACTTGATGATAAGCGCGCCAAAGACCGCAACGCCAACGCTAAAGAGATAAAGCGGCCTAAATTTAAAGCTAAAAGCATCGTATATGAGCGTCACATAAAACGGCGTAAAAATGGTAAAAAGTGCGACTTCTGGCACGCTTAGATACAAAAACGAGTTGTAGTAGCAAAGATACATTAGCCCTATTTGCACCGCTCCTATACCCATTATGCCAAGGGCTAGCTTTGGACTAACGCCTCGAAATTTCGTAAATGGCAAAAAAACTAGGCTTGCAAGCGTCACACGAACAAAAACAGCCAAATAACTATCGACCTTGCCAGCTAAAAATTCCCCTATCAAGCTAAAGCTAAACGCCCACAAAATGGTCACAAAGATCAGTTTATTCATTCTATCACCACCTCATTTATATTTCTTGCGCATTCAAAAAAGTATTCAAGCTTGTTTAGCTCGAGCAAATCGCCATTTAAAATGAAATTTGCCCTGTCGCTAAAATTTTCTCACTCACAAACAAAAACTGCTCAAATTTTACCTTGCCGCTAAGATAGCCATTTAGCAGGTCATTAAAGTCGCTATCAAGGCTATCTTGCTTTAGCGAGTCTAAATTTAGCCTAGCGCTTAAGCCCTCTATCACGCCTCTTAGATCCTTTAGCCTAGCTATTATCCTGTTTTCTTCGTCGCTTAGATCAAGCGCGGCCTTTGCTCCTCTATGCGCTTAGTTTGGCTTTGCTTGCTAAGGCTTAGGCTATCTGGCAGCTTCCACTCAAACTCCACTCTAGGCTTGTTTGCATCAGCATACGCATCAACCATCTGCGAAGTCGTCCTCTCGCCTTTTTTAAAGCTGTTATTATTCACACTTTGCGTATCTTTTAGGTAAATTTTGGAGCAAATTTGCTCTTTTGCTTCTCATTTTCTTGCTCTTTTATATATTTTTCTTGCTCCATCGCCCCAAGCTTGGCGCTTAGATCATCCTTGCTAAAGTCAGGCATCACTATCTTTGAGCCAGCATTAAAGCCGATCTCGCCATTTGAGAGTGAAATTTACTCCTTGAGTTTAGCTCGGCTAGTTTAAGCCCAAGCTCGTCTAGCTCGGCTCTTTTTTATTAAGAGTGAAATTTATCGCATCAAACTCGCTCTATCTATCTCGCCATACTCAAACCAAAATTCATTTTCGCTAGCCGCTTTTTCAAAGCTATCAACAAATTTCAGTCTCTAAATTTATAAGAGAATTTAGTGCAACGGCGTTAAAATAGACCTTTGCGACCTGAAAAGCAGTGAGATTCATAAGCTCTTCATCTTTGTAAATTCTCTCCACGCCCTTATGGTCTAAAATTTTATCCGAAGCCTCGCTAGCACCCCCGTCAAAGATGAGATACTCGACCTTTGCCGTGATCGATCCAGCCTTTGTCATATACCCGCCCTTTAGCTCGTCAGGCACAAAGGTATATCTGCCATCAAGGGATAAATTTAGCTTGTTGCTCTTATTTTTATTTATATATTCATTTTTATTAAATTCTTTCAAACTCTCAAGCTTCGCACTTTGCGCCAGAGCGATGATCTCTAGTGAATTTCCAGCCCAAAGAGGCAAAGCAAAAAGCAAAACCGCCAAAATCTTCTTCAAATTCTCTCCCTTTCATAAAATTTTCTTATAAATTTATCAAGATTATAGACCCAAGCAAAGAGCACTGGCACGACAAGTAGGCTAAGCAAGGTCGAGCTAATGAGCCCAAAGATGATGCTTATAGCCATAGGCGAGTTGGCCTCAAAGCCAGCGCCTCTGCCAAGTGCAAGAGGCAGCATGGCAAATATCATGGCAAAAGTGGTCATCAAAACAGCTCTTAAGCGCTTTTTAGCAGCCATTTTCACAGCTTCGTTTGCCTCCATGCCGCTATTTGCAAAGTGATTTGCAAAATCAACCACCAAAATGGCGTTTTTACCGACCATGCCAAAGAGCAAGATGACGCCAACCATGACAAATAGGCTAAATGGATTGCCACTTATAAAAAGTCCGATCACCACACCACAAAAGGCAAGTGGCATGGCGAGCATAATGAGAAATGGCAGCAAAAAGCTCTCATAAAGCGCAGCTAGCACCATGTAAATAAGCACCGCACTAGCACTTACTGTAAAGATAAACGAAGCGTTTGTATCGTCCATGAGCTCCACAAATCCAAGAAATTTATACTTGAAATTTGCTGGCAAAATTTCATCAAGTTTCTTTGAAATTTCATTTGCCACGCTATTTAGCGGAGCATTGTTTTTGGTATTTGCTAGAAATTTGATCTCATCGGCTCTATTAAACCTTGAAATACTAGCTGGCTTTTGCTCAAAACTAATCGTCGCCACATCGCCAAGTGTGACAAAAAAGCCCTCGTTGCTTCTTATCTTGGTCTTTAAGATATCATTTGTATCGCTTCTAAATTTATCATCAAGGCGCATGTAAAGCTCATACTCTTTGCCATTTTCGTTTTCAAAAACAGAGACCTCATTCTGGCTAAATGCGCTATAAACGGCGCTTGCAACGCTGGCTTTGTCTAAAATTTAGCCTCTTAGCCTTATCTTCATCGATAGAGATTTGCACGCGCTTTAGCAGATCTTCTTCTGCGAATTTACGTCCGTTGCGTCATTTATCTCTTTTAGCATTTTGCTGATCTTTGCACAAATTTCTCTAACTCTTTGCCATTTTCAGATGTGATAGTAAGCTTAACTGGCTGCACATCGCCACCTTCAACCACTGGAAGATCAGCCACGATGACGCTCATATCATCACTTTTTAGCTTGTCACGAAACCTCTGCATGATGGCGTTTTGCCGCTCGTGATTAGCTCTATCTTTTAGCTCCTTTAGCCTAACGTAAGCTTTTACAAGATAGGGCTGCTTGGCGTCTGTGTAGCCAAGGATGAAGTAGGCGTAAGCGACCTGAGGATCGGCATTTATGAGTGAAATTTTATCTTTTAGCCTCTCTTTGCTAGCTTGCAAGCTAAGTGAGGGATCAAGCTTAAAGTAGATGTTAAACTCCGAGTTATCCTCGCTTGGCATGAAGTCGCCGCCTACAAATTTAGCCAGCCCAAACGAGCAAACAACGACCACAATCGTTATAGCTAAAAATATGAGCTTAAATTTAAGCGCTAAAGTTAAAAGCTTCTCATAGCCATTTTCAAGCGCCTCAAAAAGGGCTCACTCTTTAGAAAAAGCTGCTTTCTTTGGCATTTACAAACCTAGCACTTAGTGTTGGCACAAGAAAGATGCTCACAAAAACGAGATGACGATGCCAGCTGCCACGCTCATCGCAAAGGAGTTAAAGTATTTGCCAACGATGCCGCTCATAAAGGCTATTGGCACAAAGACGCAAAGTAGCACGAGCGAGATCGCAAAGACGCTAAATGCTATCTCTTTTATACCTGCAAAGCTTGCTTTTAGGGCATTTGGCTCATCTTTTAGCTTGCTAGCGATATTTTCAGTGACAACTATTGCATCATCGATGAAAATTCCGATACCAAGCGTAAGCGCTATAAGGCTTAAGCGGTTGATGTCGTAGCCTAGGGCATTTATGATGAAAAATGTAGCCACGATGCTAGTTGGTATCGCCACGACTGAGATGATGGTGATCGAGAAATTTCTTAAAAACAGATATACGATCACGATGGTTAGCAATACGCCAAGAATCATATCAAAGGCGGTTTGATCGATGTGCTTTTGTATCACTTCGCTCTTATCGTAGGCTATTTTTACGTCGTATTCGCTGCCAAGCAGGCTTTTAAACTGATCTAGTTTTGACTTAGCTAGAGCTATCACGGTTAGGGCGTTTGCGTCTGGAGCTAGCTCAAGACCAAGTAAGACGCCACTTTTTTTATCCATTATCGCTGCTTCGTTTGCGTCTTTGTAAGCAAGATCAACGCTTGCGATATCTTTTAAAAATACCCCTTGTTTGATCGTTAAATTTCTTATCTCATCTATGCTTTTGGCGCTGAAATTTGACTTGATCGCCATTTGGATCTGCTCATTTTCTATCTTGCCAAGTGGCGCTTTTAAATTTTCAACCTTTATCAAATTTGCCACTTCGTTTGCACTAAGGGCGTTTTTATCTAGCTTAAATCTATCAAGTAAAATTTTCACCGCTGGCTCCAAAAAGCCATTAGTCTTGACCTTTGAAACGCCGCTTATGCGCTCCAAAAATGGCTTTGCCACGTCATCGATCTCTTGCATAAGCTTGGTTTCATTGCCATCAAGCCTTGTGATAAAAAGGCTAAATACAGAAGAAGAGAGCCCGTTTAGCTTTTCTATCTCGTAGTTTGCGCCAACTCTCGCCTTTTGCATCTTGTCGCGGACGTCGTTTGTAGCGCTCTCTAGGTCTTTGTTTAGCTCAAATTCGATGCTTACCACGCTTAGGTTGTCAAAGCTAGTTGAGTAAAGCTTTTTTATCCCCTCGATGCTTGAGACCTCGTCCTCGATCTTTTGCGTGATCTTTGTCTTGATGTAGTTCATATCGCCATTTGCGTAGGTCGTGATCTTTACTATCGGGATATTTACTTGCGGGTATAAATTTACATTCATCGTCTTTAGCGAGTAGATGCCAAAGACAACGAGGCTTAAGAATATCATAAGCGTAGTTATGGGGCGGTTTATAGCTGTTTTTATCATCTATTTTCGCCGATTATCACTTTTCCTTGACCAAACATGCCTGGCTTCATCCCCACATCGTAAGCTTCGGCGTAAAATTTCCTAGTCTCTCGCTTAATTTCTGGGTAAATTAGTGCGATTTTAACCTCTTTTTCTTCACTTGTTGCGTCAAGCTTAAAATTTAAACATGTCGCCTATTTTTACTGAAATTTACATATTTTTCGTCGATCGCTATTAAAATTTTAACCTCTTCGGAGTTTAAGACAAAGGCTGGCTGAAGCGGCGAAGCACTCTCGCCAAGCTCGACATTTTTACTAGCTATGACGCCATCAAAAGGAGCTTTTAAAAGAGCTTTTTTAAGATGATCATCTGCGTTTAAAATGGCGATCTGGGCACTCTTACCCTAAGAGCTGCCTCGTCAAATTTAGATTTTACCTCATCAAATTCTTGCTTTGAAGTGACATCCTTTACTTGGCTAAATTTATTAAAAGTGCTTTTAGCAAATTCTTTGGCATTTTTGGCAAGCGCTAGGTCGTTTTTTGCCTTTTTTAGAGCGATCTCAAGGCTTGTTTGATCAAGGCTAGCTAAAACGTCACCTTTTTTAACGTGGCTTGAGACATCTACAAAAATTTTATCTACCTTGCCACTGCTCTCAAATGCAAGCTTTGAGCTTTGCTTGGCATAGACTTCAAAATCAGCAAAAATCTCCTCCCCTGCAAATGAAAAAATGCAAAATACCATTAAAATTATCAGCTTTTTCAATCCTAATCCTCTCTAAAATGCTCTCCCCACTCTCAAAAAAATACTCCGCCTTTTTAATCTCCAGCTCATCTTTCGCCCCTTCAAAAAGGCTAATGGCGTCAAATTTTTGTGAGAGCGCTTCAAGCAGGTCGCTATATCCTAAAAGCCCAGAGTTATACTTCTCAAAGCTTGCTTTAAGTGCTAGATCACTCGCCTTTACATACTCATTTAGCGAGGCGATCTTTGAGCTAAGAGTTGCGATCTCGTTTTGTAAATTTTTAAGTTTTGTCTCGTTTTCACGCTTTTTATACTCTAAATTTAGCCTCGCTTCATCAAGCGCGATCTTGCTAGCTTGGCTCATCTTGCTAGTGGCAAAAAAGTCAAAAATTTTCCACCTAAAGCTAACGCCAAATTTATTGCCGTGCGTATCTTCTTTTAGATATTTATCAAGATATGGGCGGTAAGCGCTATACTTGCCAAGGTCGATGTCGTAGTTGTTTTTGTAAAATCCATAGGTGTCATAAAGCATGATTTGAGGCAAAAAGCCAGCTCTTGTCTCGCTAAGCTTAGCTTCGCTTATAAAAATATCTTGATTTAGCCTGTCAAGCTCGGCGTTTTTTGAAGCTAAATTTGAGCCAGTCTCAGCCATTTTTGCCCCGCTAAGTGGCGAAATTTGCTCGCCTGTTAGCAAATTTATCTCATTTAAAATTTGCTCCATTTTGTTTTTATACTCAAGCTGTGTGCTATTTGCCAAGTGGTATTTTGCCCGCACATTTTCTAGCTCGTCTTTTGCGGCAAGTCCTGCTTTATTTGCCTTTTCAAGCTTATCTAAAACGCCTTTTAAGAAATTTGCCTGAGCGTTTTTGGCAGCTATTATATTTTCAAGCGCGCAGGCGTTAAAGTATAAATTTACAGCCTTAAATGCAAGGTAGTTTTTGGCCTCATCGCTTGCGATGGCGGCTTTATTTTTTAAAAGCTGGTTCATCTTTAGCCTAGCCTCTCTCGCCCCGCCGTCGTATAGTAGAAAATCGATCCTTGCTAGCACTCCAGCTGACTCTTTAGCGACTATGCTTGGAAAGGTGCTTGCGTTTTTGCCGTATGAGCCCTCTAAACTAAGACTTGGCAAGTAAGCGCTTGATGTCGCTTCGTCATTTAAATTTGCTCTTTTTAGCTCAAGCTCTTTGATCTTTGAAATTTCGTTTTGAGTGGCCTTGTTTGCTATCTCGCTTAAATTTGATCCAAATAGCGCCAAAGGCAAAAGTGCTAATAAAATTTTTTTCATCAGTGAAAGCTCTTTACGAGGTTTCCTATTAGCAAATTCCAGCCGTTTACCAGCACGAAGATGAGTAGCTTAAATGGCAGCGAGATCATGACAGGGGGCAGCATCATCATACCCATCGCCATCAAAACGGAGCTTACGACCATGTCGATAACCAAAAATGGCAGATAGAGCAAAAATGCTATCTCAAAAGATGTCTTTAGCTCGCTTATCATAAAAGCTGACATCGCGATGCTTAGCGGGATATCCTCGATATTTGCTGGATTTTGCAAATTTCTTATCCTAAAAAATAGCGCAAGATCCTTCTCTCTAGTGTTTTTCACCATAAATTCTTTAAATGGCTTTAAGCTCTTATCAAGCATCTCCTCATAGCCTATCTGCTCGGCTATATAAGGCTTTATGCCCTCATCGTAGCTTCTTTGACCAACTGGCTCCATGATGAAAAATGTAAGCACCATCGCAAGCGAGATAGCACCGTTGAAGGTGGCACTTGTTGCGTGCCCATCGCTTGACGCAAAAATGAAAATACAATGACAAGGCGCAAAAAGCTCGTCATCATAAAGATGAGTGAAGGAGCGAGTGCAAGTGCGGTGAGGATTAGTAAAACATTTAGTGAATTTACAAGCTGCTCGGCATTTTGCGGTGAATTTAGGCTTAAATTTATAGTTGGTAGCGCAGGATCAGCGCCAAAAACTACACAAAACAAAACCGCTAAGCTAAGCAGTGCTTTCACGACTAATTCCTCGTATCAAGGATACTTTTCTTAGTAGCCTCTTTATTTTTTGGCTCGAGCGAAACAAAGTGAATTTCTACTCTATTGTTTTTAGCTCTGCCCTCCTCTGTGCTGTTGCTAGCGATCGGATCGAAAGAGGCTCTGCCAGAAGTGATAAGCCTCTCTTGTGGCACGCCATCGCTAACTAGCTCTTCAAGCACACTTAGCGCTCTTGCAGTAGAGAGCTGCCAGTTGTTTTTGTATATAGAGTCTTTGCTTGGATTTGTATTATCAGTGTATCCGATGATATCTGTTTTTACCTCATTTGGCATTTTGGCTATGATCATGCCTATCCGCTTTAAAAAGAGCTTCGCATCCTCGCCAGAAATTTTCAGCGCTATCTTTGTCAAAGAGCATTGCAGCCGGAAGTCTCACGATAAAGCCATCCTCGCTCTCCTCCATCGTGATCTCAGGTGCCCCGCTAGCCGTTAGTAGCTCATTTATCTTTTTAACAGTCGAAGTGACCTCATTTTGAGCGCCTTTTTGAGCTTTTGGCTTTGGAGTGCGTCTGCTTTCAGGATCTGTCTCTTTTTCTACCTGACTATCTGGCCTTGCGCCACCCTCTAGCACGCTTAGCGCACCAGCTAGTGAGCCAACAGCAGCCTCCATCTTTTTAGCATCCATCGTCGCCATAGAAAGAAGCAAAACGAAGAAGCAAAGTAGGAGCGACATAAGGTCACCAAAGGCAGCCAGCCACTCAGGCATACACTTTGGGCACTCTTCTGGTTTTATTAATTTACCCATTATTCAAACTGACTTTTTCTATCTTTTGGAGGTAAAAATGCTAAAAGCTTAGCCTCAAGCGTTCTTGGGTTGTCCCCTGCTTGTATCGCCATGATACCCTCTAAAATGACTTGCTTCTCAAGCGCCTCATCAGCATCGCGGATCGAGAGGATATTTGCAACAGGTGAGCCGATGATGTTACCTATCATCGCACCATAAAGTGTCGTAAGCAAAGCAACCGCCATAGATGGACCGATCGCACTAGGGTCTGACATATTTAGAAGCATCGCAACAAGGCCAATGAGCGTACCGATCATACCCATCGCACCAGCAAAACCACCGACTTGCTCGAAAATTTTGATGTTATTTGCATGCCTTGTGCTAGTCTGATCGATATCGATCTCCAAAAGCGCCCTGATCGCATCTGGCTCATTGCCATCGACCGCCATTGAAAGGCCTTTTTTTAAAAACTGATTTGTTTCATTATTTACTTCGCTCTCAAGCGCTAAGATGCCATCTCGCCTAGCTTTGGTTGAGTAATCAACTACTTTTTTATAGTCTCAGGTAAATTTACAACAACTGATGGCTTAACAGCGACACCAGTAAAATTTACCGATACCTTTAAGCGTCTCCATCTTGAAGCCAACCATCATAACGCCGATAGTACCACCAAAAACGATCATCACAGAAGGGATATCTATGTATGGTCCTATACCAACGCCTATCGCCATTGATCCAAACAAAAGCACTAGGGTCAAAACCCAGCCGACGACGGTTCCTAAATCCATTTAAACTCGCTTTATTTTATAAATTCTTAAGAATTGCTATTTTATTAGCTTTTTGTTGAAACAATCGTTAAATTAAAAAAAATGTTTGCCATTTTTTGCTACAATCTGCGAAATTTTTAACGTTAAAAGGCTTAAAAATGAACAATAATACTTCAATCATAATCCTAGCTGCTGGTCTTGGCACCAGAATGAAATCAAAACGCCCAAAAGTCCTATTTGAGCTATGTGGCGAGCCGATGATCATTCACATCTTAAAGCAAGCTTATGCGATCACAAATGACGTTAGCGTCGTGCTTCACTACGAAAAAGAGTTAATTAGCAAAAAGATAAAAGAAATTTTCCCTCAAACTAAAATTTTCGAGCAAGATCTAGCAAATTTCCCAGGCACAGCTGGCGCGATAAAGGGCGTAAGCTTAAGCGGCGAAAAGGTGCTAGTAACTTGCGGCGACATGCCACTTGTTAGATCAACTGACCTTATGCGTCTAGCAAATGCCGAAGCAGACGTAGTTATGAGCTCATTTGAAGCGGCAAATCCTTTTGGATACGGCAGAGTTATCATAAAAAACGGCAAAGTTGAGGCTATCGTCGAGCAAAAAGATGCGAGCGAAGCGCAGCTTGCCATAAAAAGCGTAAATGCCGGCTGCTACTGCTTTAAGCGCGAGGCATTAGAGCAAATTTTACCGCTCATAAGCAATCAAAACGCACAAAAAGAGTACTACCTAACTGACGCCATAAAAATAGCAAATGAAAAGGGTTTAAAGTGCGTTGCAGTAAATGTTAATGAGCAAAATTTTATGGGCATAAATGATAAATTTCAGCTAAGCATCGCAGAAAAAATAATGCAAGATGAGATCAAGCAAAATTTGATGAAAGCTGGCGTTTTGATGCGTATGCCTGAGAGCATTTTCATAGACAGCAGGGCTAAATTTGAAGGCGAGTGCGTGCTAGAAGAAAACGTAAGCATCCTTGGCGAGTGCGTCATCACTGAGAGCATCATCAAAAGCTCGTCGGTGATAGAAAGCAGCGTCATCAAAAACTCAGACATCGGCCCACTAGCCCATATAAGGCCAAATTCTGAAATTTCTGACACACACATAGGAAATTTCGTCGAGGTTAAAAAAGGCGTTCTTAGCGGCGTAAAAGCTGGACACTTAAGCTATCTTGGTGACTGCGAGATAGAAAGTGGCACAAATATCGGTTGTGGCACGATCACATGCAACTACGATGGCAAAGCAAAATACAAAACCAAGATCGGCAAAAACGTCTTTGTTGGTTCAGATACACAGCTAGTTGCCCCTGTAAATATCGCTGATAACGTCATCATCGCAGCTGGCAGCACCATCACAAAAGACGTTGAGAGCGGTGCATTAGCGATCAGCAGGGGTCGCCAAGAGAACAAAAGCGGCTTTTTTGAGAAATTCTTTGGCAAAGACGATGTTAAAAAATAAGAAAATTTTACTTTCCGTTTGCGGCAGTATCGCCTTTTATAAGGCATTCGAAATTTTATCGCTACTTAAAAAACAAGGCGCTGATGTTTATGTGGCTTTAAGCGACGGAGCGCTTGAATTTTGCAGCGTAAGCGGCTTTGAGGCGCTAAGCGAGCATAAAATTTTAAGCTCACAAACACAAAACTGGCAAGACGGCGTAAATCACATAGCCTACTCTAAAATGGATCTAGTCCTTATCGCACCTGCCTCGGTAAATACGATAAATAAGCTAACAGCTGGCACCTGCGACAATGTCTTTATGCAAACGCTAATCGCCGCCTCACACGTGCCTTTGGTTGTCGCCCCAGCTGCAAATAACAATATGATCGAGCATTTTGCGACGCAAAATTCACTTGAAATTTTAAAGAAAAACGGCGCTTTAGTGGTTGAGCCAGTGCTTAAAACTCTAGCTTGCGGCGACGTTGGCAAGGGCGGTCTTGCAAGTCCTGAAGTGATAGTAGAAGCTGCCATTAAAAGGCTTAGCAGGCCACTTTTTGCTGGCAAAAAAGTGGTGATCACGGGCGGCGCAACGACTGAAAAGATAGATGATGTTAGAGCCATTACAAATTTCTCAAGCGGAAAGATGGCAAGAGCCTTGGCTAGAGCCTTTTACTACGCAGGTGCGGAGGTAAAACTGCTTGCTAGTTTTGAAACTAGTAGCGAGCCATTTGAAAGCCTTAAATTTCAGCTCAACTAGCGAGCTTTTAGAGCTTTGCAAGAGCGAGTGCGAGGGGCGAATTTACCTTGTAATGTGCGCTGCGGTGAGCGATTTTGTACCGACAAAGATAGATGGCAAGATAAAAAAAGAGGACGTTGGAGAGAGCTTAAATTTAGACCTAAAGAGAAATGTCGATATTTTGCAAAGCTTAAAAGAGTTTAAATGTAAAAAGATCGGCTTTAAGCTTGAAATTTCAAGCGAGAGCGCTCTAAAAAGCGCTAGATCGATGCTAGAGAAAAAAGCACTTGATGCAGTTTGTCTAAATATTTTAGGCGAGAAAAATGGCTTTGCAAGCGAGCAAAACGAGGTAAATTTCATTACAAGGGGCGGCGAAACCCTGCTGCCGCTTACCTCAAAAGACGAGATCGCAGGGCGTATCGTGGAGCTAGCAGCAAATTTCTGATAGAGCAAATCTCACGCGTCCAAAAGATAGCAAAAAACAGCCAAGCTCCGCTAGTAGCGATAAATTCGTCTTTGCCACTTAGCATTTTGGTGAGCCAAAAGGTCGGCTTTAACAGATACATCTTAAATTTTGCAAATAGAAATTTAAACACAAAAAGCGTAAAAGAGCTAAACGTGGGCTCAAGATACTGGGCGAGGTGCATAGTCGGGGCGAAAACATCGTCATAAAAAATTTATACGAAAAGCCAAAAATTTTAGATGAAGACGTTTTTGCTGACGGGCTAAATTTGATAGAAAATTTGGTAAAAAATGAGAATTTATCATGGCTTTACAGCTATTTATTTAAAAACTTAAGCGAAGTTAAAACAAAAGATGAGATGAGAGTGCTAGCAAAAATGCTCTTTGCTCTGCAAGAAAATGTCGTGCATATAGCGTTTGCATATAGCGGCATAAACGGCATTTTCCAGCTTAAAAGAGGTAAATGAGATGAGAGTTTTTCTGATATTTTCAAATTTTGCGCCGCTTATTTTTAAATTTAAAGATGAAATTTTGTGTGAGATCGCAACTCCATTTAGCAACGTTGCAAGCTTGCTAAAAAGCGAATTCAGCGCCGCAGTTGTGGTGCAAAACGTAAGCGCTCTTTGGAGCAAAAAAGAGCAGATAATTGACTTTAAAGGCTAGATATTGAACAAACTTAACCACCTCGCTATCATCATGGACGGCAACGGACGCTGGGCTAAAAAGCGTGGATTTTTGCGGACAAATGGGCACGAGGCCGGAGCAAATGTGGTGAGCGATATGTGCGAATTTTGCATCGATAATGGGGTGAAAATTTTAAGCCTTTACGCATTTAGCACCGAAAACTGGAAAAGACCGCAAAAAGAGGTTGATTTTTTGATGAATTTGCTTAAGAAATTTCTTCTTTTAAAGCGTGATGATTTTATAAAAAATGGGATCAAATTTAACACGATCGGCGACATCTCGCCATTTAGCGATGAGCTAAAAAATGAGATAGAGACCACCAAAGACGCAACAAGAGAAATACAAATTTACTTTTAAATTTAGCGATAAACTACGGCTCAAAAGATGAGATCATAAGAGCTGTGAAAAAACTGAAATTTAAAAGGCTGCGAGATAAATGAAGCGAGCCTAAATGCGGCACTTGATGAGAGTGAGCCGGTGGATCTTCTCATTAGAACTGGCGGCGAGAGTAGGCTTTCAAATTTCATGCTCTGGCAGGCAAGCTACGCGGAGCTATTTTTCACGCCGACACTTTGGCCTGACTTTGGCAAGGATGAGCTTGCAAGCATCGTTGCTAAATTTAAAGATATAGAGCGAAGATTTGGCGGGGTTTAGTGAGATAATGGATATTTTAGTCATCTTTTTTGCCGTTTTTGCTTTTGTTTTTGGCATCTGCGTAGGCTCATTTTCAAATGTGCTAATCTACCGCCTGCCACGAAGTGAAAGCAGTAAATTTCCCAGCCTCTCACTGCCCAAAATGCTCTCACAAGCTAAATTTTTATCACAACGTTCCACTTTTTTCATGGCTATTTTTAGGTGGCAAATGCGCCTTTTGCAAGCAAAAGATAAGCCTTGTCTATCCGCTAGTTGAGCTAGTTTCTGGCCTGCTTTTTCTGATCTGCTTTTTTAAAGAGTGCGGCGAAATTTTCGAGCATAGAAACCTTGCTTTATACGCTATTTTTAGGGCTTTGCTTTATCATGCTACTAGCCCTTAGCGTCATAGATATAAGATATAAAGCCGTGCCAGATCCGCTCCTTTTTGCAGCGCTATTTTTTTGCATTTGGCTACGCCCTGCTACTTTTTATCTTTAAAGGAAATTTTGCTCAAATTTTAAATTTTAATCCTCTTTGGATTTATATTTTTGGCGCTTAGATTTGTCGTGAGCTATGCGATGAAGCGCGAAGCCATGGGCAGTGCTGACATATTCATCGCAGCGATCATCGGAGCTATTTTACCAGTCAAGGTAGCCCTTGTGGCGATCTATCTGGCCGCACTTCTTACGCTTCCAGTCTATGCGCTCGTTCGCAAAAAGGGCTACGAGCTAGCCTTTGTGCCATTTTTAAGCCTGGGCTGCTTGTCACCTACGCTTTTGACGGGCAAATTTTAGAAATTTTAAGGTTCATTTATGAGTAGAGTAAATAAATATCTTTTGTTTAACTTCCTAGGCACGTTTGCATCGCTATTTAGTACGCTTTTTTTGATCATGTCGATCGTCTTTTTCATCCAGATCGCGCGTATCACCTCGTACATCGAGATCAGCTTTGGCGAGCTCTTTAAACTCTACTCATTTATGCTCCCACGCGTGTTGCTCTTTGTTGTGCCTATCGCGTTTTTCGTCTCACTTGCGATGACGCTTTTTCGGCTATCAAAAGAGAATGAAAGCATCGTTATCTTTACGCTTGGTGGCTCGCCAAATAAGATCGCAAGATTTTTCTTAGCATTTTCAGCCCTTTTAAGCGCTGCATTGCTGGTAGTTGCCATCGTCATGATACCAATAGCCGCCCAGCTAAACGCAAATTTCATCGACTATAAAAAGACGGTTGCTAAGCTAAATTTAAAGCCAACCCAGTTTGGACAAAAATTCTCCGACTGGATGGTCTATGTGGGCAGTGAAAGCGAAGACAAAAATGGCACAACCTACAAAGATATCGTGATGTTTAATCCCTTTATCAAAGACTCACAGCGCCTAATAACCGCCAAAAACGCAAAGATCATAAACGTGGGTCAAAGTGTAGACTCTCTTTAAACGAGGGCAAAATGTATGACATAAAAGATGAAATTTATCACCAAAGCAACTTCAAATCAATGAAGATAAGAACCGCCCAAAGCGAGGAGATAAGCGACGTTGGCAGCATCAAAGAGTACTGGATGGATGCAGCTAGCAGCGATAAGCGCAGAAAAGACCTTAGCACTTACGTCCTAGTGGCCCTCTTCCCGCTTGCTAGCACGCTCTTTGCGATCAGCCTTGGCATCGTCACATATAGATATGAAAAGGGCATAGTCTATGTGGGCACTTTTGGCGTTTTGTTTGGCTATTTTACGCTAATAATGCTCTTTTCATCAAAGCCAGCGCTTGCGATACCGCTCATATTTTTCGTATTTTTACTAGCTGGCGTCTTACTTTATAAAGCTAAGATCACACGAAGATACTGATGAAAATTCAGCTAATCTACAGCTACGATGGCTCGAAATTTCAAGGCTCGCAGACCCAGCCGCACGAAAACGGCGTAGAGGATGAGTTAGAGCGCGCCCTAGCTCACGTTGGCATTTTCGAAAGAGTGATCTCTAGCTCGCGCACCGATAAAAGCGTGCATGCAAACAACCAAAGCTCAAGCGTCGTTTGCGGCGATCACTTTAAAGATTTAAATCGCCTAAAAGATCTTATAAACCGCCACGCACATCCAAGCATTCACATAAAACGCATAAATTTGGTGGATGATAGCTTTCAAGCAAGATTTGACGCGGTCGCAAGGTCTTATAGATATGTGATAGATCACGGTAAATTTGATGTTTTTAGCTCAAACTACAAGGTATTTTTACCTAAATTTGATACCAAAAAGGCAAATGAAATTTTGCGTAATTTTATCGGCGAGCATGATTTTAGCGCATATATGAAAACCGGAAGCGATATAAAAAGCCCAGTGCGAGAAATTTATAAAGCATTTTGCTACGCATACAAAGAGCAAACTGTCATCATTTTTAAGGCAAATGGCTTTTTACGCGGTCAAGTGCGGCTAATGGTTGCAAATTTATTAAAGGCACTAAAACAAAAAGACGGCAGCGAGCTCATCAAAGCTTCGCTAAATGGACATCCTGCTCTAACTCGCATACCAGCGCCTGCTGAAGGGCTATATCTAAATAGAGTTTTTTATAAATTTAACTAATCTCAAAAGTGGTCTGAAAATAAAATTTGGGGAGAAAAGGATGGTGCGCCCAGAGAATTCGAATCTCTGACCTTTTGAACCGCAATCAAATGCTCTATCCAGCTGAGCTACGAGCGCACATGAAAAATTAAGTTGTGATATTAACCAAACTTTCCTTAAAAAGAGATTGTATTCATTTTAAATTTATAACCTTTTTAGTAAAATCCTTTGAGTAAAAGGAGCAAAAATGAACGATTTTTTCGATAGTCTAAAAGAGATCAAAAAAGAGCTTACAAAAGAGCAAGGCGTGGCGAAAAAGCCTCAAAAAGAGGCCATTTCTCATACAAAAGAGGAGGCTATCTTACACAAAGAACAAAAGCTAAGAGATGAGTTTTTGGCATATACAAAAGATAGCAATATCAGGAAAATTTAACTTTGGAACACTAGTTGCTTTAAATGGGGATATTTTGAATGGAGAAACCCATGAATATAACCCAAACTTTAGAATCTTTAAGCATTTTAACCGATAGCGACGCTCTTTTTGCGAGCTTCGCGCACTGATAAGTAAAAATTTCACAAAAACCCTAGCAAACAAAGACAAGATCATCTCTTTTTATGAAGAAAGTGAGATCCCGCAGCGAAAATGCTTCTTAAAATTTATAAAAAAACTCTACGAAAAACAGGGCAACGAGCTTGACGTAACCTTTGCAAAATACAAAACCATAAAACTATCTTTAGTGCAAAGAAACGCTCTAACAAACATCTATAACATTGACATTGAGTTTTTTAACGACGAGATGATCTTTACGCTAAATAACACTCCAAGAGTTTTTGCTAGCTACATTTTGCAAAATTTTAAAGGAAATGAGTCTAAATTTGACGAGAAAAATCAGTAAATTTAGCCTAAAAATAAAAAAGATAGCGATTTTGACTTGATAGAAGAGATCATTTCAAGACGCGAACATGTAAAATTTATAGTAAATTTTAACTACAATGAAGTCAAATTTTAAAGAGTTTAAGAGAAACTACAAGGTCCAAAACTCAGCCAAATTTAAAAGTCGCTTCAGCGCTTTGGCAAATTTGTTAGAAGAAAATTTTGAAATTTTAGGCTGCTCAAATAAAGACAGCTTCGAAACTGTAAGAGATAGCTACCTAGCCCTTGCTAAAATTTATCACCCAGATAGACACTCAAACAAAAGCGAAAGCATAAAAAACGAGTATAACGCTAAATTTAAAAAGATCCAAGCAGCCTACGAGGGGCTAAAACCATTCTTTAAAAACCAAGAGAATTTTATAAAGGTGGGATAAAAGGTTTTAAAAATTAAAATTTGAAAAATATATTTAAAAGGCTAAAATCAACTAATTAAAAAATATATAAGAACTACCAAAATAAGTTAGCCGCAATGCAAATTAGGATACTTAGTTTGACTTTAAAAGATGTAATTTGATAAATTTGCTTTTTGCAATGCAAATTTATTGCGCCAACCTAACAAAATTGGTATTCTTAGCATAAAAATTTTAAAGGATACAATATGAAAAGAATATTCTTGATAATAACTTTTGTATTACTTAGCACTTTATTTGCTTCTGATAAAGTAATAGAACTTGACACAAAGGCAAAAGAGTTACAAGAAAAAATTACAAATTTAACCGAACTAAAACGTCTGTCTTCGGAAAAACAAAAAGAAATTTTAGATACTTTTTTGGCAACTGAACGGATAAAATATGCTGCAACATATATAGAAACCGATGGTAAAAACCAAAAAATATTAGACAGACTCTACTTACAAAAATGGAATGACAGAGTGTCCTACCTTTTAAAACTTGCCATATCTGGCAATGATTATCTTAAAACACTACAAGGATACAAGAATTTAAGAGTATGCAAAGACGCTTCTTGTGGACACACAAATGAGCTTTTTATCATACAAAATAAACTTGGGTATATTGAGAATAATAGTCCAAAAGATACTAAAAAAGCCAAAGAAATAGCACTTTTTGGAAACGAATCATATAAACAATATATTATCGCCAAAGACGACTTTTGGAAAAGCCTACACGCTGTATTGATTAAATCAGAAAAGATGGATAAGCATCCAATAGTAAGTATTCTTGAAAATATAAAACAATACGATGATGAATTTGCTGGACTTGATAATATCTTTGTACAGCAGAATCTAAAAAGACTTTATTCTGCAAAGTACTATATGAATTTGCTTGTCAATCCAAAAGCATTTGGTGAGAGCTACCAAGAAATAGAACTTTGCGAGATCAAGCCGGAGTTCTTAAGTGACGAGCTTCATGCAAAATGTATAAAAAATAACAACAAAGTAAAATAAATTCGTGACTATAAAACTAATAAGTTAAGTATAACTTTTTATTCTAATTCTATGATTGATCAATCAAACTATACATGTTCTTATAAATTAGGATTTAATTACTTAGATAACAGCAAAACAAAAATATTAAAAATTGATTTTATCTAGGATTTTAAATATAACTATGACTAAAAGTAAACTATACTGCAGCTTATATAAAAGAGTAGTAGATACTATGAAAATCATGAAAAATAAATATAAAGTCATAAAATTTGGAGAAATTTAAAAATTTTACAAATGGTATCAAAAATATCAAAACCTGACTAAAATTTAAAATAGAATACTATGAAAATCTTTAGAAATACAATAAATCTCATATCCAAATAGAATAAAAGAACAAATCAATTTAATGATAAAATAATAGAGTTTATAATGAAGGCTATTTAAAATCCAAATGAGCACAAGAGATACAATAAATAAAACTCTAGTATTCTGTATGCTAAAGTTTGTTAGTAAGACCCATGTTCGAATAGTTTAAAAATTGTTCTATAAATAAACCATGCTGCATTATTAGAAGTTTAACAAACTAGGAAAATATAATTTAATCTGATTACTAGAAAGACTATGATGAATAGTAAGTTTGCTATAGAAGCAAGACCTTTAAAAATAAAATTCAATAATAATAAAAATCCACATAAATACTATAAATCTTTTACATGCTTTCATAATACTGCAAGTAGATGTAGATATACTAAACATATATTATGTAATTTTAATATTTTTTGTAATACGATTTAAAAATCACACAAGAAAACAATATCAGAAATTAAAGATTAACAAAAAAACCGTATAAATAAATAAGTAATTCAAAATTTACTCCCTCAACTCTTAATTTGCTTTTAACTATAAAAATATGTATATTATTAATCATTAATGTCACTTAGTCATCAAGACAATATCCATCAAATAAAAAACTTAGCAAAGAATCACGAACTATCAAATTTTCATATCAAAAATGTCAGTATATCAACTATAATCTAATTAATAATTAAGTTTTTAAAAATTGAAAACATTAACGTTTTAACGTTTTAGCAACTACCTGTATTTTTACTCTTTAAGAATCTATAAGCTTAAAGTGCAAGCATCTTTTTGGCACCTATTAAAAATTCGAGCTTTTAGTAGAAATGTAGCTAGTTTTTGCACCTTGACTAATTTTATTTTTAGTTAGTCTATTTACTGCCTTAGCTTTTACGCCGTCGCTTATGTCTTTATTTAATAGCACTTTCTTAACTAAGCCTACTTTATCGCCACTATTGTCTATCGCATCAAGTAGTTTAAGCTTTGGGTTCTCAAACTTCGCAACTCATTTAAAAAAGAATAAAAACATTGTTAAAATTCCAAAAAGAATTATATCAAATTTTATCAAGACATATACATTGGGGCTTTAATATAAAAAATTAATTATTTATAACACTTATTCTATACTTAGACAAGAAACAACAATGATAAAAAATTCGATTAAAATATAAGAATTAAAGCAGATTAACAACAAAGCCCGCAACGACCTACTTTTCCAACATCCCAGTAAGGGAGAGTATCATCAGCCAGGACGAGCTTAGCTTCTTGGTTCGAGATGGAGCAAGGCGTTTCCTCGTCTGTATAGTCACGGGCAGTGTTAAATAAAAGATATATTAGCTAAATCTCTTATTTAACACTACTAGATAAAGTTAAAAGTCATAAACAAAGTTTTATAAAAACATATCTTATTAAGTTTTTATCCTTAACAAGGAAGTGATGCTTATTAAAAGATAAGCAGACGAGCTATTAGTACTGGTCAGCTAAAGGACTTTCATCCATTACACACCCAGCCTATCAAACACATAGTCTATATGAGCTCTTAAAAGAAGATTCATCTTGGAGTTGGCTTCCTGCTTAGATGCTTTCAGCAGTTATCACATCCCAACATAGCTACCGAGCGGTGCCCTTGGCAGGACAACTGGTACACCAGTGGTTGGTTCAACCCGGTCCTCTCGTACTAGGGTGAACTCTCCTCAATCTTCTTACGCCCACGGCAGATAGGGACCGAACTGTCTCACGACGTTCTGAACCCAGCTCGCGTACCGCTTTAAATGGCGAACAGCCATACCCTTGGGACCTGCTCCAGCCCCAGGATGCGATGAGCCGACATCGAGGTGCCAAACCTCCCCGTCGATGTGAGCTCTTGGGGGAGATCAGCCTGTTATCCCCGGGTACCTTTTATCCTTTGAGCGATGGCCCTTCCACACAGAACCACCGGATCACTAAGACCGACTTTCGTCTCTGCTTGACGTGTATGTCTCGCAGTTAAGCTGGCTTATGCCTTTATACTCTACGAACGATTTCCAACCGTTCTGAGCCAACCTTTGTAAGCCTCCGTTACATTTTGGGAGGCGACCGCCCCAGTCAAACTACCCACCAGACATTGTCCTACTTGAGGATAACTCAAGCTAGTTAGCTATCAGAATAAAAAAGAGCGGTATCTCAACAATGGCTCACCATAAACTGGCGTCTATGGATCAAAGCCTCCCGCCTATCCTGCACATTTTTATCCCAATAGCAGTGTCAAGCTGTAGTAAAGGTTCACGGGGTCTTTCCGTCTTGCCGCGGGTAGGAGGAATTTTCACCTCCACTACAATTTCACTGGATCCCTCTTCGAGACAGCTCCCATCTCGTTACGCCATTCATGCAGGTCGATATTTAATCGACAAGGTAATTTCGCTACCTTAGGACCGTTATAGTTACGGCCACCGTTTACTGGGGCTTCGATCAAACGCTTCGCAGAGCTAACGTCATCAATTAACCTTCGAGCACCGGGCAGGCGTCACACCCTATACATCCTCTTACGAGTTAGCAGAGTGCTGTGTTTTTGGTAAACAGTCGGGAGGGACTCTTTGTTGTAACCTTCAATGCTTACGGAGTAAATCCTTCACAAAGTTAGGCACACCTTATACCGAAGATACGGTGCTATTTTGCAGAGTTCCTTGAAGAGAGTTCTTCCACGCGCCTTAGAATACTCATCCCACCCACCTGTGTCGGTTTACGGTACGGGCAACTATAACTAAACTTAGAAACTTTTCTTGGCTCGACAGTATCAAGAATATACGATCTATTCCGAAGAATTTCACGCACCCACTTGCCTCAGCTTAAAGGAATTCGGATTTGCCTGAATTCCAACCTACACACATGGACCAGCTATTCCATCCGCTGGCTCCTCTAACTCTAAGCGTCCTTCCATCGCACATTATAGTTGGCATTGGAATATTAACCAATTTTCCATCGCATACCCCTTTCGGACTTTGCTTAGGACCCGGCTAACCCTACGATGACGAGCATCGCGTAGGAAACCTTGGGTTTACGGCGTTGGGGATTCTCACCCCAATTATCGCTACTCATGCCTGCATGCTCACTTGTATTCGCTCCAGCACTCCTTACCGGTATACCTTCAACGCAAATACAACGCTCTCCTACCACTTAGTAAAACTAAGTCTAAAGCTTCGGTACTCATTTTAGCCCCGTTATATTTTCCGCGCAGAATCACTAGACCAGTGAGCTATTACGCTTTCTTTAAAGGATGGCTGCTTCTAAGCCAACCTCCTGGTTGTTTAAGTAACTCCACATCGTTTTCCACTTAAATGAGATTTAGGGACCTTAGCTGTTAGTCTGGGTTGTTCCCCTCTCGACGACGGATTTTATCACTCGCCGCCTGACTGCCATGATTACACACTAGGTATTCGGAGTTTGATAGGGTTTGGTACATTGGTGTATGCCCTAGCCCATTCAGTGCTCTACCCCTAGTGTTACTACATGACGCTATACCTAAATATATTTCGGAGAGAACCAGCTATCACGATGTTTGATTGGCCTTTCACCCCTATCCACAAGTCATCCCATAGCTTTTCAACGCTAGCGGGTTCGGTCCTCCACCGGCTCTTACACCGGTTTCAACCTGCTCATGGATAGATCACATCGTTTCGGGTCTGCAACGTCTGACTAAACGCCCTATTAAGACTCGCTTTCGCTACGGCTCCGGGTTTCCTTAACCTTGCCAGACATCACAACTCGCAGGCTCATTATGCAAAAGGCAGTCCATCACCCTGATAAATCATAGGGCTCTGAATGATTGTAAGCAAATGGTTTCAGGTTCTATTTCACTCTGATCACCTCAGTTC
Organism: Campylobacter concisus; assembly: GCA_037321105.1. Classification (GTDB taxonomy): domain Bacteria; phylum Campylobacterota; class Campylobacteria; order Campylobacterales; family Campylobacteraceae; genus Campylobacter_A; species Campylobacter_A concisus_AZ. The sequence goes on from CP147775.1 coordinate 342,161, forward strand.
TTTTCACCTTTCCCTCACGGTACTTGTGCACTATCGGTCTAGTAGTAGTATTTAGGGTTGGATAGTGGTCTACCCAGCTTCAGACAGAATATCACGTGTTCCGCCCTACTCAGGATACTGCTAAGTAAAACAAAGCTTTCATATACGGGGGTATCACCCTCTGTGCCTAACCTTTCCAGGTTGTTCTATTAGCTAAGTTTAGTCTATATTGCAGTCCTACAACCCCACTAGTAAACTAGTGGTTTGCCCTCTTACGCGTTCGCTCGCCGCTACTAGCGTAATCTCTTTTGATTTCTTTTCCTGAGGGTACTAAGATGTTTCAATTCCCCTCGTTCGCTCCGTTATACGGTAACTAATATCTCTATTAGTTGGGTTGCCCCATTCGGAAATTCCCGGATCAAAGCCCCTTGACGGCTCCCCGAGACTTATCGCAGCCTGGCACGTCTTTCATCGCCTCTACTAGCCAAGGCATCCACCACTTGCTCTTTGTAGCTTACCTTTTCTATATTAGATTATTCTAATTCGCATCACTTCCTTGTTAAAGATAACTTTATGTTACTACATTTAAATTCTAGCTCTCAAGACGGAAAGCATTGACTACTATTTAGATAAGTTTTAAATCCTAAATAGATTGTGATGTCAAACTTTTGCATTAAATGCAAAGATGATAGAAATTTAAATCTTTAACAAGTCCTGTAAAATTGTTTTTAAAACTTGCTTGTGACTATTAACAATATTAATTAAAAGAACATTTAGACTTCGCAGACTAGCAAGCTAGTCTTTACCACCAAAGAGTTACACCCTTTGGAAACCCCTAAAGCACAAAGTTGCTTTCGGCAACTTTGTCATCAATAAAGATTAAGTACGCTTAAAAGTCTAAAGTAAATGTTTCTAAAAACACTTAATATAGACTTTTACTGTTAAACTATTTTATGGTGGAGAATAGCGGGATCGAACCGCTGACCTCCTGCGTGCAAAGCAGGCGCTCTCCCAGCTGAGCTAATTCCCCAATTAAATTCTCTGGTGGGCCTAACAAGACTTGAACTTGTGACCTCACCCTTATCAGGGGTGCACTCTAACCAGCTGAGCTATAGGCCCCTATAGGTCTATCAATCTTTCAAAACTAAACAAGGATGATTGAGAATATCTTTCTTATAGATATCTTGTGAGAGAATATCTATATGTACTCTAGAAAGGAGGTGATCCAACCGCAGGTTCTCCTACGGTTACCTTGTTACCACTTCACCCCAGTCGCTGATTCCACTGTGGACGGTAACTAATTTAGTATTCCGGCTTCGAGTGAAATCAACTCCCATGGTGTGACGGGCGGTGAGTACAAGACCCTGGGAACGTATTCACCGTAGCATGGCTGATCTACGATTACTAGCGATTCCGGCTTCATGGAGTCGAGTTGCAGACTCCAATCCGAACTGGGACATATTTTATAGATTTGCTCCATCTCGCGATATTGCTTCTCATTGTATATGCCATTGTAGCACGTGTGTCGCCCCGGACATAAGGGCCATGATGACTTGACGTCGTCCACACCTTCCTCCTCCTTACGAAGGCAGTCTCATTAGAGTGCTCAGCCGAACTGTTAGCAACTAATGACGTGGGTTGCGCTCGTTGCGGGACTTAACCCAACATCTCACGACACGAGCTGACGACAGCCGTGCAGCACCTGTCTTAACATTTCTGCAAGCAGACACTCTTCTATCTCTAGATGATTTGTTAGATATCAAGTCCAGGTAAGGTTCTTCGCGTATCTTCGAATTAAACCACATGCTCCACCGCTTGTGCGGGTCCCGTCTATTCCTTTGAGTTTTAATCTTGCGACCGTACTCCCCAGGCGGTATACTTAATCCGTTAGGTGCATTACTGCCAAGACTAGCTTAGCAACAACTAGTATACATCGTTTAGGGCGTGGACTACCAGGGTATCTAATCCTGTTTGCTCCCCACGCTTTCACGCATTAGCGTCAGTTGAGTTCCAGCAGATCGCCTTCGCAATGGGTATTCCTGGTGATCTCTACGGATTTTACCCCTACACCACCAATTCCATCTGCCTCTCCCTCACTCTAGATTATCAGTTTCCCAAGCAGTTCTATGGTTAAGCCATAGGATTTCACAAGAGACTTGATAATCCGCCTACGCGTCCTTTACGCCCAGTGATTCCGAGTAACGCTTGCACCCTCCGTATTACCGCGGCTGCTGGCACGGAGTTAGCCGGTGCTTATTCGTTAGGTACCGTCATTGTTCTTCCCTAACAAAAGGAGTTTCACGCTCCGAAAAGTGTCATCCTCCACGCGGCGTTGCTGCTTCAGGGTTTCCCCCATTGAGCAATATTCCCTACTGCTGCCTCCCGTAGGAGTCTGGACCGTGTCTCAGTTCCAGTGTGACTGATCATCCTCTCAGACCAGTTATGCGTCATAGCCTTGGTGAGCCATTACCTCACCAACTAGCTGATACAATATAGCCTCATCCTACACCGAAAAACTTTCCCTATCTAACTTATGTCAGACAGGAGTATAGAGTATTAGCAGTCGTTTCCAACTGTTGTCCTCATAGTGTAGGGCAGATTAGCTATACATTACTCACCCGTGCGCCACTAACTCATAAGAGCAAGCTCTTACTTGTCCGTTCGACTTGCATGTATTAGGCACGCCGCCAGCGTTCACTCTGAGCCAGGATCAAACTCTCCATATTAATTACCTATCTAATAGATAGGATTTTTATTATGAAGTTTTTAATCAAAAAAACTTTTAGTTTTTATATTAGTTTGTCTAATCTATTATTTAATCATAATAGACTGGCTCAATCGATCACTTGTTTAGATTTCAAAGATTGACTAATAGTTTAACAATTGTAAGTTAAAAGAACAACGATAAGAAAAAGGCTTTATTAACGTTGAAGTTAAAGGTGGTTTCTCGTTTCGTGAGCTGGAATTATATATGAGGGATGCTTAAATGCAGATTAAAAAATGGCAACTTTTTTAAAAAATAAAAACTATAAGATTTTAATCAAATTTAACTATTTTCTTTTATAGATGTAAAGCCACTTTCTTTTTCTATAATAATAGTTGTTTGATTGCCACGTTTATCAGTTATTGTTATTTTACAATCTTTTTTTAGAAGTCTATCATAAGGACGTTTGCTCCACCAGAAGTAGTACTTGCTACTCTCATTGGACGACCCATTTCATCAAAAATTATAGTTTGCATTCCACTACAACCATCTTTAAAATCAACTGATGTTATGCCAAACCTTTTTCCTAAATTTAATTCTTTATTCCATTTTTTACAAATAGCCTCTGTTACTATTCCACTGCTCCAGCCTCCACTAAGAAGTTTCCCGCTTTTATAGATATCATTCGCAACTTCATTTTCTAAATTTATATTTCCATTTAAACTTTTATCAAAAAAGACACTATATTTCCACGTAACAACTCCCGGCTCATCTATAGAGCATTTTTGTAAACTAGTATTATTAAAAGCTACTCCCCACCTCATTCTAAACCATCTCACAGGATTATCACTAACAAAATTTTCATACTTATCATCCTGCATAGCAAGGTGTTGAGTATATCTTATATGAGTTAGGATCTGATTTGCGGCTTCTCTTGAGGCATTTCTATTTAGTTTTGGGATCATAATGGCAGCTAAAATTCCAACAACAACAATAACAAAAACAAGCTCTATCATCGTAAAAGCTTTTTTTTTCATAGCTTATCGTTCCTTGATATTGAAATTTGCAACTACTTTTCCCATTTTTTCTATACTAAATTTTGACTTCTCATCTAAATCGGCACTTGCTAATAAATTTTTAGAGTAGCTTTTTGTTTTTATCCCATAAAATTTAAGCCTAAGAGCAAGTCTTGTATCTTCGGTCGCTATATCTTGCACTCCAGCCTCTTTTAGCTTATCTGCTAGCTCTTTTGCTACATCAAATTTATAAGTGAGATGTTTTGTAGGATCGTTTAAAAAGAGGTAAAAAACTTGATTAAATATGATTGCTGACCAGTTAAATATCAAAAAAAGCATCACTAAGCTAGTGCAAATTTTATGACCTTTTCTAAATTTTGGCAGCCTCACGCGATATGAGTTGAAAAAAACTCTTACCATAAGTGGCGTTGCGATCACGCAAAATGGCAAGAACTGCTCAAGCTCCAGCCTTTGGCGCACAGAGACTATCATACAAAAGCAAAATGAGCAAATGGCGATAAACCACAAAAGATCCTTCTTTTCCTTAACCCAAATTCTATAAATCGTATATACAAAAAAAATAAAGACAAATGGCGAAAATACAGCAGCAAATATGCCAAAAGTATCGATAAAATGCCCACTTGGTCTGCCATTTGTTTCAAAGCCAAAAAAGTAAAGTGTCAGCAAAAATAAAATGGCACTGAGCCAAGCAAGTGGCGGCTTTCTTTTATAAAGTGCAAATATAAAAAATCCTGCATAAAATATCAAAAAATCGCCATCTATGAAAAAGGCCAGGCAGAAAAGAGACTAAATAAAATTTTCTTTTTAATATGGAAAAGATATATGCATAAAAGCGCTAAAGTGATGCAAATTCCAGCGTTATTTATGATAAGGGCTGAAGCTAGCGTGCCAGGAAGTAGCACAAAAAGTAGGACCGCTATGATCCTGTCAAACTCAAGCTTGATGTAAAATTTGCTCACCTTATACATCAAAACCACGCTTGCGATGTGAAAAAAGATCATCACGCCCCGCACAGCAAGGTCATTTTGACCAAAAAAATGGGTGCTTAGTTTTAAGATGTAGCCAAGAAGGCTGCGCTTTTGAAAGAAAATTTCAGCCTCGTTGTAGCTTATGCTAAGAGAATTGCCGCATAAAGTAGAAAAACAAAATCAATCAAACATATCAAAAATACGCTAAAAGCGATGTGTCTGCTAGCAAATTCTCTAACTCTTTCTAACAAATTGCGCCCTTAAATATGTATATCCCAGAAAAACTCAACCCAGTCATGAGCCTCTTTTACCTTAAATTCAGGCAAAAGCAGAGCCTTCTCTTTATAAAATACAGTCGCTATCTTTATATCTAAATTTGGATAGCATTTAAGCAGCTCTCTTTTTATCTCGACCATGCTCTCGCCGCTATCGATGATATCATCAACAAGCAAAATTTTAGTGTATTTGCTAAGATCTGGCACGTTAAAAATTTGCTATCGTATCAAGCTTGTTTGTATCCTCGTAGTGGATAGAATTTAAAGTAAATAAATTTCTATTTTCAAGCGCAACAGCTAGCGAGTGGCCAAGCGTTAGACCACCTCTTGCCACAGCTAGTATTACCTCTGGATCAAATTCATCTTTTATCTGTTTTGCCATCTTTTTAGCATCAATGGCAAATTCATCGTAGCTATAAAATATCATCTTTCATCCTTATCAATGCACTAAAAATACGATAAAACTAATGAGCGCTAGCACGACTACACCTAAATTTATATCGCTAAATTCTCTCTTTATGAGCTTAACTATGACATATGACATAAAGCCAAATGCAAGGCCGTTTGTGATCGAGTAAGTAAGCGGGATGAGCACAACTATGAAAAATGTCGCAACAGCTATGGCTGGATCTTTGAAATTTATGCTAGCGAGCTCGGCAAACATAAGCACGCCGACCATTACGAGGATCGGATAGATGGCATTGCCAGGGATAGCTTTAAAAAGTGGCAACATAAATAATGTAAGTATAAACAAAAGTCCGCAAAATACAGCCGTAAGACCAGTCCTACCACCCTCTTCTACGCCGCTTGCGCTCTCTACAAACGATGTGGTCGTACTTACACCTACAAGCGAGCCAGCTGCCGTAGCAACAGCGTCAGCTTCAAGAGTTTTTTCAAGTTTTACGACGCCATCTTTTTTGTTTTCATCAAATATCCCAGCCCTTGTGCCAACGCCAGCTAGCGTGCCTATCGAGTCAAAAAGATCGGTCACAAAAAATGTGATAACAACTGGGAGTAAAGCTAGGCTAAAGGCACCTTTTATGTCAAGCTCTAAAAATATCGGTGAGATAGAGGCTGGAGTTGAGAAAATTTCTGTTGGATGAGGAGCGATGCCAAGCACCCAAGCGATCACTGAAGTGACAAGCACGGCTAGGATAAACGCGCCCTTTATCTTCCACGCCCAAAAGCAAATAACCAAAAATAGCCCCAAAACGCCAAGAAGCACGTTTGGATCTCTGAAATTTCCTATGCCAACCAAAACCGCATCATTATTTACGATAAAGCCCATTTGCTGAAACGCGACAAAGCTGATAAATGTGCCTATGCCAGCGCTTATCGCTCTTCGTAGGTCAAGCGGTATGGATCTTATTATCCACATTCTAAAATTTGTAAAAGATAAGACGACAAATATCACACCGCTTAAGAAAACAACGCCAAGAGCCGTTTGCCAAGGCACTTTCATACCTATGCAAAGACCAAATGTAAAATAAGCATTAAGCCCCATACCAACGCTCATCGCAACTGGCGTGTTCGCCCAAAGACCATTTAATACAGTAGAAAATATGGTAATTAGCGCAGTTGCAGTGATTAGTGCCTCATAAGGCATGCCAGTTTTGCTCATAATGATCGCATTTACCGGCACGATATACATCATCGCCAAAAATGTCGTAAGTCCCGCTCCAAATTCCTGCTTCACACTCGTTTTGTTTTGTGCTAAGTCAAAAAATTTCACCCCAAGCTCCTTTAGTAAATTTTAAGTTCGTTATATAAGCTATCACGCTCAACCGGCGTAAAACCAGATGTTTTAATAAGATCGCAAAATGTCTTTAGTGTGACGCCATTTGCGCTGTTTGCGCCGGCTGCACTTTGTATGCTCTCTTTTTCTATCGTGCCATCAAGATCATCAGCGCCAAATTCCTGAGCGATCATCGCTAAATTTCAAGGTTGAAGTGGCCCAGTATGCCTTTATGTGTGGGACATTATCAAGCACTAGCCTCGAAATCGCCATAGTCTTTAAAATTTCAGCCGATCCTAGAAATTTCACATCTTTTAAGTAGTTATTTTCTCTTTGATAAACTAGCGGGATAAATGCGTTAAATCCGCCAGTTTCGTCCTGCAAGTCTCTGATCCTTAGCATGTGATCGATCCTATTTTCGCGGCTTTCTATGTGTCCAAAGAGCATTGTTGCGTTGCTTTGTCTGCCTTTATCATGCCACATTTTGTGGATCTTTAGCCAGTTCTCGCTACTTACTTTGCCTTTGCAAATTTTAGCCCTGATCTCTTCATCAAAAATTTCAGCCCCGCCGCCTGGCATACTATCGACGCCATATTCGAGCATCTTTTCTATCACCTCATCGTAGCTTAAGCCATAATGCCTTGACAAAAAGTCGATCTCAGCCGCCGTCATCGCCTTTACATGAAGCTCTGGATGAGCTGCCTTTATCTTTTTAAAATTTCTAAGTACCACTGCCAGCCGCTAGTTGCGTTGTGCGCTGAGACTATGTGTATCTCTTTTGCGCCGTGGCTCACGCTCTCATCAACGATCTTTAAAATTTCTTCGTGGCTCATTAGGTATGGATTTGGATTTTTTCTGTGGGCTGAAAATGCGCAAAATTTACAGATGTCAGCACAGATATTTGTTGGGTTTATGTGGCGATTTACGTTAAAAAAGACCTTGTTGCCGTGCAATTTTCTGCGCTTTTTGTCGGCAAATTTAGCCAAGGTAAAAAGATCAAGCTCATAAAGCGAAAAAGCCTCTTGCTTGCTTAATCTCTCGCCACTTTCTAGTTTTTGTAATAGATTCATTAGTTATATCGTCCTAAAGCTGAACTTAAGGCTTTATTATAAGCAAATAAAGCTTTGTTTTTGCAAAAATTATGTAACATTTGCCAAGATATTTTTAACAATGGAAACACTAAATGCTAGCTGATAAAAGTGCCAAAAATAGCGATAATTATTCAAAGATCAAAGAGAAATTTCTTGATTTTAAGGCAAATTTGCCAAAACATTTTCAAAAAAACCAAGGCAGAAATTTCACAAATTTCTTAGCCAAAGAGTATGATGATTTTATAAAATCTTATTTAAATGAAACTATGCGAGAATTTTTTGATGAGTTTGTACCGCAAAATGACAGCTTTGCTTTTAGCGTTCTAGCCACTGGCAAATACGCTCAAACGCTACTTAGCGCAAATAGCGAGCTTGAAATTTTACTAGTTTATAAAAATTTAAAGGGCTACAATATAAAAAATTTCTTAAAAGAATTTTCTGAAATTTTAGATAGCTCTGGCATGAAATTTGTGATAAAAAGCGCCGAAGTGGATGAAATTTTTATAAATTTCAAAGATGACCTTAAATTTAAAAGCGAAACCTCACAACTTCGCTACATCTGCGGCTCAAAAAGCCTCTACCGCCTAGTAAAAAGCGAGATCATAAAGATAAAAGAATTTGATAAAAAAGCCTTTTTAAACTACCATTTAAAGGCATTTTTGCCATTTTCTAGCATAAGCTACTTGGCACAAGAGCCAAATTTAAAAAGTGGCTTTGGCGGGATCGATGAAATTTACCGCTTAAACTGCATACTAAACTGCCTTGATAGCGACGTTTCGGTTAGATCACAAGCCCTAAAAGTGATGAATGAAAAAGAGATCGCTAGTTTTAATCTAAATGTGGATTTTTTACTAAGCTTGCTAAGTGCTTTAAAATTTAACTCAAAACACCGATACTTTCAGCGCTTCAAGTGTCGAGATCACGACAAATTTCATGCAGACAAAGTCTAAAAAGCTTCAAGACAACGAAAGCGTCATCAGCCAAAAGATGCTAAGCTCGATGAATAATGTAGCCATTTATTCAAGATTTATCGCGGCTTCGCTTTGCAGGCCATTTTTCAAAAGCGAGCTAAGCTTCGTTCAAAGAAAATTTGCTAGACTAAAAAATGGCTTTTATGAGATAAATGGCGTCATCTACGTGCCACTTCACAAAAGGCCAGCACTTATCGAGAATCTCATAAATGAGCTTTTAGAGCTAAAAGATGTGGATTATGAAATTTGATATAAGCGCGATCTTTTATATCAAGCGAGCCATCATCACAAAAGATGGCTTAGAGCGCGCTATCAGCGAGTTTAAGAAGATATTTTTAAGAGAAAATTCCTACGCCATCTTAAAATCCTTGCTCGATGCGCAGATGATAGCAAATTTTGATAAAACCGATGGAGCATATCTCCCAGCTAGCAGAATATGACGGCTATCACGAATTTACGGTTGATGAACATAGCATCTTAAGTGTCAAATTTCTTGAAAATATAAAAGATAAATTTATAAAAAATCTCTACACTGAGCTTTGCTTGGAAGGCAAAACGATGCTTAAGATCGTGACGCTTATGCATGACGTTGGCAAAGGACTTGGTGGCAAAGATCACGCAAATATCGGCGCAAACATCTTTAGAGCCTATGCTAACAAGCTAAATTTAAGCCAAAAAGCTATCAACATCGGTGTCATCTTGATAAAATACCACACCCTAATGAGCAACGTCTCAAACAGAGAGGACATCTACTCGCAACGCGTCATATTTGCCTTCATATCAAAGCTAGGCGACAAGCAGGTTTTAAAGCTACTTTACATCCTTAGCTACTGCGTGATAAACGCCACAAATGAGAGGCTTTACAACGCCTACACAGCAAAGCTTTTAAGAGAGCTTTATGAAATTTCTCTTAGCGCATTTAGCGATGAAAATTTACTTGATGAAGCGACAAGGCGGGTAAAAAAAGAGCAGTCTATAAAACGAAATAGCGAGTTTTTGGCGCTTGAGCCAAAGCTGCAAGATAAAATTTTTAAGATCACATCAAATTTGGTCTTTACAAAATATAGCGCGAGCGAGATCAGTAAATTTAAGCAAAGTGGCTGATAGCTTAAACGAAACCGAAATTTTCATAAACAATACTAAAATTTAAGCATTCAAATTTCTACAAACAAAAGCCTAAATTTAAGCGCCCTGCTCTATGAATTTGCCAAATTTGACCTTGCATATATGGAGATATTTGAGCTTTTTGAGAAGAAATTTTATATCAGGCTTGACTTTAACCAAAATGTAAAAAATCATGAGCTTGAAAATACTAAAATTTTAGCCCTAAAATCCCTAAATAGCGAGGTTTTAAGAGAGCCTTTGAAACCAAATATTAACAAAGATGAGATAAACTTCGAGCTAAATCACTCAAAAGATTACGCCAAGCTTAGCATCAACGCAAAAGATCAGCGCGGGCTAATGGCTTATGTGATGAGTGTTTTTGACAGGCTTCATTTTCAAGTCACGAGTGCTAGAATTCAGACGGTTAAAAATAGAACGAGAAATCTCTTTTTGATCGAGAAAAACGAGCGACTTGAGAGTAAAGGCGAAGAGATATTAAATTTATTAATAAGCGAGTAAAACATGTGTGGAATCGTAGGATATATCGGAGATAAAGAGAAAAAGAGGTCATTTTAAGTGGTCTAAAAGAGCTTGAGTATCGCGGATACGACAGCGCTGGCATGGCTGTGATGAGTGATGGCAAGATCGACTTTTTCAAAGCTGTTGGCAAGCTTGAAAATTTAGCCCTAAAGACAAAGGACTTTACATCAGAGGGTTTTGGCGTGGCGATAGGTCACACACGCTGGGCAACTCATGGCAAACCAACTGAGATAAACGCTCACCCGCACCTTGGCGAGCACTCATTTGTCGTTTCACAACGGTATCATCGAAAACTACAAAGAGCTTAAAGATGAGCTTGAGGCAAAGGGCGTGAAATTTGTCAGCCAAACCGACACCGAAGTGATCGTGCATCTTTTTGAAGAAATTTTAAAAGAGAAAAAAGACCCATTTAAGGCTTATGAGGCGACTATCGCAAAGCTAAGAGGCGCTTATGCGACGCTACTTATCACCAAAACTGCACCTGATAAGATATTTTTCGCAAAAGATGCCGCTCCTATGGCGATAGGCAAAAGCGACAAAAAAGAGCTATATTTTGCCTCATCAGATGCCCCACTTATCGGCAACGCAACCGAAGTGGCATACCTTGATGATAACAACTACGGCTACGTGAGCTTAGACGAGATAGCTGTTTTTAAACACGGCAAAAAGGCTAGCATAACATTTAACGCTTTGCCAAAAGATAAGAGCTATGCCCAAAAAGAGGGTTATACGTTTTTTATGGAGAAAGAAATTTACGAGCAAGGCGCAGTCGTATCTGAAACCATCATGGGCAGGGTTAAAAACCACAAAGTCACCCTTGAAAATTTAGACGATGAATACCTAAAGGTATCGATGATGTCGTGCTTTGTGCGTGCGGTACGAGCTACCATGCAGCGCTTGTTGCAAGCTATCTTTTTGAAAGGCTTGCCAAAGTTAGAACAAAGGTCGAAGTGGCAAGCGAATTTAGATATAGAAAGCCTTATCTAAACAAAAACTCGCTCTTCATCGTCATCTCGCAAAGTGGCGAGACAGCTGACACTCTTGAGGCACTTAGGATAGCAAAAGAGGCTGGGCTAAAGACACTTGCAATTTGCAACGTCGATAACTCATCTATCGTTAGACTAGCTGATAATACGCTTCTAACTCGCGCTGGCATCGAAAAGGTGTGGCAAGTACAAAGGCCTTTGCTACGCAAATCATCGTACTTTGGATGCTTGTGCTTCAAATGGCATCTGCAAAGGGATCTATCAGCAAAAAGAGCTTGATCACGAGATTAAAACGCTTCTTCACATACCACAAATTTTAAATATAGATAACTCTTTGCAAGAGAAGCTTCACCGCCTAAGCAAGCACTATCTGCACGGTCATGGCTTCTTCTTTATCGGTAGAGACATCTTCTATCCGCTAGCACTTGAAGGTGCGTTAAAACTTAAAGAAATTTCATATCTTCACGCCGAGGGCTATCCATCAGGCGAAATGAAGCACGGACCTATCGCGCTTGCAGATGAGAAGCTATTTACGATCGCTTTAATGCCTCAAAATTTGTTATATGAAAAGACAAAGAGCAACGTCGAAGAGCTTGCTGCAAGAGATGCATATATCCTAGCGATCAGCCCACTTGAGTTTGAGCTAAGCGATGACTACGTAAAAACAAGCGTTCAAGATCACTATATGAGCGAATTTTCGAGATGATGCTAGTGCTTCAGCTACTTGCACTTGAAATTTCCGTTAGACTTGGCAACAATGTCGATATGCCAAGAAACCTCGCAAAAAGCGTAACTGTCGAATAATTTATGTGGCTGGTATCTTGCTGGCCGCTTAAATTTTACTTTTATATTTTTCTTTTAAAATTTAAGTTTTCACAAAATATTATTTTCTTATAATATTTGCACTTCTAATTACATTAAAAAGGATCTTCATGAAAAAGAGATTTTTAGCATCTAAGGTCTTTAGCAGCGTTGCCGCTCTTTGTCTATTTGCTGGATGCGCTAGTAGCAATAGCGGTGTAACTGGTGCCGCAGCAGGAGATACAGCCAAAAATGCCAACACAAAAATCGAGCGTTGCAGCCAAACGCTAGGAACATTGTCTTTTTACGAGGATCAAAGTAGCTCATGGTACTCATATCTAACTAGAGATTATCAGCTTGGCTCAACCGTGCCGGTGCTAAGGATCTTAGCTCAGCAAACTGGCTGCTTCGTCATCGTCGAGCGTGGCAGAAGTATGGATAATATGATGCAAGAGCGCGCGCTTGAAGCTAGTGGCGAGCTAAGAAAAGGCTCTAAATTTCACAAAGGTCAAGTCGTAGCGGCTGATTATACCATGCAGCCAGAGATCACATTCAGCAAAGAGGATACTGGCGGTATCAGCGGACTTGTAGGCGCTGTCTTTGGCAACGTTGCTGGCAAAGTAAGCGGAGGCTTTTCAAAGAGCGAAACACAAACATCTTTGCTTCTCATAGACAACCGCTCAGGCGTACAGATCGCTGGTGCAGTCGGCAGTGATAGCAACTTTGACTTCTTTGGCATGGGATCAAATTCATTTTCACGTGTGAGCGCTGGACTTGGTGGCTACACAAAGACACCAGAGGGCAGAATGATCGTAAATGCCTTTATGGACGCGATGAACCAACTTATAGTCGCACTAAAAGACTATAAAGTCCAAAATGTAAAAGGTGGTCTTGGCAAAGGCGGAAATATAAAAATAGGAGACTAAGATGAAATTTATAGCCATTTTGTTTTGTACATTTACGATGCTGCTAGCTGCTAACTATACTAAAAAGATAGAGATCGGGCTTTGCAAACTTATAAACGAAAGAGAAATGGCTAAATTTTATGGTGACACGAGAAACTATGACGCCCTTAGTAAAAAGATAGACGGATATAAATTTCGTTTTGGATTGAAAGATTTTGATGAGGATAGTTGCCGCATGAGTGGCTACTATCCTGTTGATCCAAACTATGCGCCATATCCTCCTAACTACCGTCCATACTATCAAAATGAGTACGAAAGATTTGATAGATTTCAGCGTGGTTACCGTGGCGGCTACTATAACGATGACGACTATGATAATGGTTTTGAGCGTGGTTATAGACGTGGCTACAATGACGCTAGAAGAGAGTATAGAAGACCTTATAGATAGGCACAAAAGCCATCATTTTTAAAGAAATTTGATGCAAAACCTGTGGATATGGCAACATCCTAACTACCCAAATTTCTCTTTCGATAAAAGTGTAATAAATACCATCACAAATAAACTAGAGCAAAATCACGAAATTTTAAAGCAAGACCAGCAGAAACGATCTTTTAAAGGCGCAAATTAATGCCCTAGAGGATGTGAGATCTTTTACTCATCTCTCATAGAGGGCGAGAGACTAAAAAGATTAAGCATTCGCTCTTCGGCAAAAAAGAGACTAGATGAAAATTTTGACTGGCTAGCCGACAGACACAGTGATAATCTAGTCTCGCTAATGCTTGATGCAAATTTAAACAAAGCTCCTATGAACTTTGAGCGGCTACATGGCTGACACAATGCCTTGTTTGAATATAGCCATAGCAAAATTTACAAGATAAAAAGAGCTAAATTTAGAGATGATGAGATAAGCGTCGTCTCAGGTCCTTCAAAAAATGTGCAAATCGACTACGAAGCCTTGCCAGCAGAGCGTAGAGGATGAGAATTTTTTTAAATTTTATCAATAAAAATCACAAAAACACCTATGTAAAAAGTGTTTTGGCTCACCTTTGGTTTGCGATCATCCATCCTTATGATGACGGCAATGGCCGCATGGCAAGGGCTTTGGCACACTACTGCTTGGCTGGCAAGAGCATTGAGCCATTTTCTGTCTCCAGCGTTATTTATGCAAATAAAAAAGATTATTATGAAATTTTAGAGCAGACAACAAAGCTTGAAAATAATTTAAACTTTGACTTCACAGCGTGGATAAAGTGGCATTTAGAAGCGGTAAATAGCGCCATAAAACAAGCAATAAGCTCATTAAAAAGATAAAATTTCTATCAAATTTAAGAGCCAAAGTCCTTAAATTTTATCTTTACTTAGGATTTTTGCGAGCTGCTCTTTGATCTCATCATCAAATTCGCTAACGCTTATGACACCCCTGCTTTCACACATCTTAGCGTCATTTACCTCGCAGTAGCCACTTAGCGCGTTTTTATATCCGCCCCTTATGCAAGCCTCTCTATCCTCTAAAAATCCAGCCCCGCCAAGGATGAGCATGCCAAGGTCAAAGCCGATCTTAAATTTCGCACTCGCTGAGCTTTTTATCCAGCTTAAAAATATCTCATCATACCTTAGCCCAAGCGCTCCAACGCCATCTGGCACGACCAAGATATCCACGCCATAAAGGCTCTCAGCGTAAATTTCAGGATGAAGCCTGACGCCGAAATTCATCGACTATCTCAGGCTTTAGGGCGTAGGTTTTGATGTTAAAACCTTCAAATTTATGCAAAAAATCATAAATTTTGGCAAAGCTTAACAAATTTTATCTTGTCAAACATCAAAATGCCAACTTTCATGCTAGCTCCTTTTAATGAAGTGCCTCATTTAGCTTGATCGCCCTTTTGCTCGCACTTGCAGTGATCTGACCTGTTTGGCTATTTTGTCTAAAATGAAGCCCATTTAACCCGCCAAGCTCAAGCGCTTTGTAAATTTCAGCTTCAAATTTAAAGCTAGGATTTAGCTTAGCTAGCTTTTCGCGCTCGCTGGCTGAGATATAGACCTTTGTGCCCTCAAGCACCGCTATGCCAGCATCCACGATGCAGTTATCGCCAAGTGGCACGCCAGTAACTGAGTTTGCGCCAAGTAAGCAGTGTTTGCCGATGCTTACAGGGTTGCCATTCGTGCCGCTTAGCACGCCAAGTATGCTAGCTCCGCCGCCAACGTCACTGCCCTCGCCCACGACGACAGAGCTGCTGACCCTGCCCTCAACCATCACGCCACCAGTCGTGCCTGCGTTAAAGTTGATGTAAGCAGCCCCTGGCATGACGACTGTGCCAGGATGCACAGCTGCGCCCATGCGGACTTTGGCAGCGTCTAAAATTCTCGTGTTATCAGCTGGGATGATGTGACTTAGAAATCTTGGGAATTTATCCACGCTCACGATCGCTGGATACTCACCAAACATCTTTAGAGAAATTTCATTTTCTCTTAGCCACTCAAGCTCGATCGGGATGTTTTGGCTAGTCCATGCGACATTTGGTAGCACTCCAAAGGCTCCATCAAGCATGATCGTCCTAGGTGCGACCTTGCCAAGCGAGATCAAGTAGAGCTTGAGATAGACGGCTTCTACGCTAAGTGGCTTTGCGTCATCAAATAAAAATACAAGCTTAAATTTCATTCTCGTTTAGCTCAAGATCGTCATCAAATGCCATCTTCACAGCGTGTAAATTCTCCACGTTTTTATGCGATTTTATATCTTTTTCAAAGACGCTAAAGAGCTTGCTAGCCTTTTTTGCTACCTTTGGCGTGAGATCAGTCACGAACTCGGATGCACCAAAATCAACCTCAACATCGCACTTTTGCAAGGCGTAGATAAAAGCAGCTGCGCTTAAAAAGCTCTCTTTATAATTTACAACGGCGTAACTTGCTTGCAAAATTTTATCGCTATTTTTTTGTCCGCGATCGACCCTTGCGATGCCAAAAGCAACTGGATCTTTGTAGCCATCTTTTTTTCTAAATTCTTCAAAAAATTCCTTAAATTCGTTTGCGTCTTTAAACTCTTTAGACATCTATTCTCCTTTAAATTTTTCTTAGTCTTAGCCAAAAATGGCTAAAAATTTTATGATTTTAAAGCATTTGAGCTTTGATAAATTTATAAATTATAATAATGATTAACCTTATCATAAAAAAATAGAAATAAAATGCCTCAAATTTTACAAGTAGAACAAAATGTCAAATTTCAGCTACCAAACCAAAATTTGCCTTAGCTGCGTTGATCGGCCTCGTTGCTGGCGTAGTTTCAGCTTTTGTCAAATGGAGTGCAGAGGTGCCACTTCCACCAAGAAGCCCTATGGATATGTTTAACGCTGCTTGGGGCCAGAAAGTGCCATCAGAGCAGCTGATGCGATCGACTGCTCGAGAAATTTTCTAAATCCCCCTTATGTGTTTTTGAGAGATTATGTCGGTATCGCCGATCCAAACGCGCTATCTACGAGTTTGCGGGGCATGCCTTTAACTACGTGATGCTAACGCACATCATATTTTCAGTAGTCTTTGCCGTTGGCTACTGCGTCGTGGCTGAGAAATTTCCAAAGATCACGATGTGGCAAGGCGTGATGGCTGGTATCTTAGCAACTATCGCAGTTCATGGCATCTCACTGCCGCTTCTTGGCCTCACTCCGCCACTTTGGACACTTCCTTGGTATGAGTATGTCTCTGAGTTTGTGGGTCACATGGTCTGGTTTTGGTCGATAGAGATCATCCGCCACGACCTAAGAGCCAGGATCACAAAAGAAAAAGACCCAAGCGACTGCTGCAACGCATAGCTTGTAATTTTGCTGTTTTGGGCGCAAAACCTAAAGCAGCAAATTTAATCATTTAAAAAACCCTAGCGCCTCTTGATCGCAGCCAATACCTAAAAACAAATTTTCATCATTTTCTGCAAGGCTTGAAAATCTTAACTAGCTTTTAATGCATAAATTTAAAATTTAAGCGTTTAGCACTCACTGCTAAGCTCTAAATTTTCTAAACAAAGTGGCTTTTCACCCTCAAAGATCACCCCTATACCATAAGGCTCGCAGATATCTAGCTCGCCCTCAGCAAATCTCATCAGCCACTGCTTGTCATGCGCATAAAAGGTGCATTGTGGCGAGCTAAAGGGCAGGTTGCAAACTGGCTCGTCAAGCAAGTTAAGCTCGTCCCTACTCAAAAAGCGCCCTCGCCTAAGCTCATCTTTTAAAAAGGCAAGCGCCTCTTTTATATGCCGGTCAATATCCTGAGCAATTTTCTCTGCTAGCAAAATAGTCTCATTATCCACATCTGCCCTATCTGTGCTAACGAGGCAAAATGTCACCTGTCCAAAAATTGCACTTTTTAGCTTCACCTCCGCATACCAGATAAAGCCATCATCTGTTGCAACTTTTTTAAGTTCGCCAAATTTCAAAGTCATTTTTTATTCTCATTTTGTATTTTTGTGATCTTGCTAGCCTCTTATGCAAAAGGCTAAATTTTAGTATGTTTGTCGTAGTTTAAAGGGCTCAAGTGCCCAACACTTGCGAGTTAGAGCTAAATACTGACCTTTAAATTTGCTGTCTTAGGCGCAAAACCTAAAACAGCAACTAAATTTAGCTCGCCGCTTAAAAGCAAAATTTCTCATCAGTACCATTTTGCTTGCGCATAGCTTTAAAGTTAGCAAGATTGTCTTTGTCTAAAAAGTAATCTTTTTCTTTTTATTGCGGGCTTCAAGCTTTTCTATGCCTTTTGCAAGGGCTGCTTTTCTATCTTCGTGAGGCGAGCTAAATTCTGGCGAAAACATCGCTTCATAGGCATTTTTCTTAGTCCATTCAAGCGCTTTATCAGCGATCTCTTGTTGCTTTTTGATATCGCAAAATGCATAAGGATTGACCACGTCGCCAACAAGCTTCATAAACGCCCCTATCGCAGCCACCACGTCAGCAAATTTCTCGCCCTCCATGTCTATAACGCCTCTTAGCAAGATCGCGCGGTTTTTTGCCGCATAAAACCAAAATACCGCATCATCGCGAAGTCCAAGATCGTATGCGCGAGCTGAGAGAACAAAAAGAGTTATCGGAGAGACCATTTGTGGAGCGTCTTGCACGATCTTTTCTGCTTTTTTAAAGTCCTCTTCTTTGCCACTTTTTAAAAGCTCATCTATCTTGTCATAGACCTTGACATACTCCACCTTGCCAGCATTTGCTGAGTAGTAAGGTGTGACGTAGATATCGATACTTCTTACTTTGCCATCGTTTGCAAAGCCACATACCGCTGTAAAAAGTAGCATCGAAAGCAGTGATAAAATTTTCATTTTAGCTCCTTGGTTTAAAATTTTTATTATTTTAACTAAAAGCAGTTGAAAAGATTAGGATAAATTTAAGAAAAGTCCGCAAATTTAAAGCGGACTTTGAAGATTAGTTTTTAAAACTATGAATAGGTGCTGGAATTTGTCCGCCACGAGCGATGAAGTCGGCACTTGAGGCTTTATTTATCTTCATCACAGGCGCTCTTCCTAAAAGGCCGCCAAACTCGATCATATCGCCCTCACGTCCAAGAGGTATTATACGAACGGCTGTTGTTTTTTGATTTATAACGCCGATAGCCGCCTCATCAGCGATCATCGCAGCTATACTCTGGCTTGGCGTGTCCGCAGGTATGGCGATCATATCAAGTCCTACCGAGCATATCGCCGTCATCGCTTCAAGCTTTTCTAAATTTCAGCGATCCCGCGCGCACCGCAGCTATCATGCCCTCATCTTCTGAGACTGGGATAACGCACCGCTTAAGCCGCCCACTTGATTGCACGCCATGACGCCGCCTTTTTTGACCGCGTCATTTAATAGAGCAAGTGCCGCAGTCGTGCCGTGTGTGCCAACAGCCCCAAGCCCCATCTCCTCAAGCACGCGAGCCACCGAGTCGCCCACGGCTGGCGTTGGAGCAAGGGAGAGATCGACGATGCCAAATTTAACCCCAAGGCGCTCGCTCGCCATTTGACCAACGAGCTGACCGATACGAGTGATCTTAAATGCCGTCTTTTTTACAGTCTCAGCCACCACATCAAAGCTCTCGCCACGCACCTTTTCAAGCGCTCTTTTGACGACGCCTGGGCCTGAAACGCCGACATTTATCACTACATCAGCCTCGCCCACGCCGTGAAATGCACCGGCCATGAAAGGATTGTCCTCGACTGCGTTTGCAAAGACAACAAGCTTCGCACAGCCCATCTCTGAAGCTGCTGCCGTCTCTTTTATGATGCGCCCCATGTCACGCACCGCGCTCATATTTATACCACTTTTTGTTGAGCCGACATTGACGCTTGAGCACACCTTTGCAGTTTGTGCAAGTGCTTGTGGGATAGAATTTATCGAAAATTTCATCGCCCTTTTGATAGCCCTTTTGCACTAGAGCCGAAAAACCACCTATAAAATCAATACCAACTTCAATAGCCGCCCTATCAAGCGTCTTTGCGATCATCACGTAGTCACTCGCGCCCGTTGCTGCGCCGATTATCGAGATAGGCGTCACGCTCACTCTTTTATTGACGATTGGTATGCCTAGTTCAGCGGAAATTTCGTTACCCACTCTAACTAGGTCTTTGGCTTTAGTGGTGATTTTTGCGTAAATTTTGTCGCAGGCTTTGCCCATGTCAGGGTCGATGCAATCAAGCAAACTAATGCCCATCGTGATCGTTCTGATGTCAAAATTTTGCTCCTCGATCATCGAGATCGTTTCGGTTACGTTTTTGATATCCATCTTTTGTCCTTAAATTTTGTGCATAGCATCAAAAATGGCTGAGCTTTGGATATTTATCTTTACTTTTAGGCTCTCTCCAAGCTTGTCTAGCTCCGCTCTTAAGGCTGTAAAGTCCTTATTTTCATCGCTTGAAACCACCGCCATCATCGTGAAAAAGTCGCTCAAAATAGTCTGACTTATATCATCTATGTTTAGTCCTAGCTCGCTAAGCTTTGCTGAGACGCCAGCAACGATGCCAACTCTATCTTTTCCGACTACGGTTACGATCGCTTTCATCTTTTCTCCTGTTAAATTTTAAATTTATTTTTAAAGTGCATTTTGGCTCCAAAATTTAACCGCATCAAACAAAGTCAAATTTTGGTAGCCAAATTTAATTAAAATTTGCCCTAAAATTTATCTTTTGCAAATTTCACTTCGAGCAAGCACTCTTGCCGTCATTTACTGGCTGGATCGCTGAGTTATCAGCCCCACCGCCGTTATTTATATTTTCTATCATCTCCCAAAGTCTTGCAGCTGCGCTCTCATAGCGTTTTGCAGTGACTGAGTTTGGCTCGTAAAAGCTAACTGGCTTGCCGCTATCACCACCCACACGAACCGCTGGCTCGATAGGAATTTCGGCTAAAATTTCGAGTGTTGTAAGCCTTTGCCACCTCTTCAGTAGTGCCTTTGCCAAAGATATCATACTCTTTGCCGTTATCAGGGCAGATAAAGCCACTCATGTTCTCGATGACACCAGCGATTGGGATGTGAAGCTTCTCAAACATATCAAGTGCACGTTTGCTATCATCAAGTGCTACTACTTGAGGCGTTGTGACGCAGACACCTGCCGTTACTGGCACACTTTGAGCTAGAGTTAGCTGCGCATCGCCCGTTCCTGGAGGCATATCGAGAAACAAGACATCAAGCTCGCTCCAAAGCACATCTCTTAGCAGCTGTTCGATCGCTTTCATGATCATCGAGCCACGCCAGATAAGGCTCATACCCTCCTCCATCAAAACGCCCATACTCATCATCTCCACGCCGTGGCTAAGTATCGGTTTTAGCTTATTGCCAACGACTTGTGGCTGGGTATTTACTTCGCCAAGCATCCTTGGGATATTTGGTCCGTAGATGTCAGCGTCCAAAATTCCCACTTTTTTGCCTAGTTTTGCCATTGAGATGGCTAAATTTAGCGTTGTGGTTGATTTACCAACGCCACCTTTGCCAGAGCTTACCATTACGAAATTTTTAACTTGCGGCGCGATATTTTTGCCACTTTGAGTGTTACTTTTCTCCTCAGGTATCTTTGGCTGGATCAAATTTAGCACGTACTCGTTTGAGCCCATGACACGTTTGATGTCTGTTTTTAGCTCATTTGCCACATCAGGATTTGAGCTAACGATCTCGACTTCGATTAATATTTTATCGCCGATCTCAATGTTTTTTACAAAGCCAAAGCTAACTATATCCTTCTCAAATCCCGGATATATGACACCTTTTAGTCTATTTAAGACCTCTTCTTTATTTAACATTTTTCTCCTTTTTCTAGATCTTTTGAAATTTTATATGCACAAAATTTTGGTCCGCACATCGAACAAAAATGAGCGCTCTTAAACGCATCTTCTGGCAAGCTCTCATCGTGAAGCTCTCTAGCCTTTTTTGGATCAAAGCTTAGCTCAAACTGCTTGTTCCAGTCAAACGCGTATCTCGCATCACTCATCGCATGGTCTTTTTCGATGGCTCCAACTTTGCCAAGTGCGACGTCTGCGGCATGAGCTGCTATCTTGTGAGCTACGATCCCCTCTCTTACGTCATTTTCATTTGGCAAACCAAGGTGCTCTTTTTGCGTCACGTAGCAAAGCATGCTAGCGCCGTGATATGCTGCCATCGTGCCACCAATAGCCGACGTGATATGATCATACCCTGCGCCGATATCGCTAACAAGCGGTCCAAGCACGTAAAATGGAGCGTCATGGCAGAGCTCTTGTTCGATTTTCATATTATACTCAATTTGACTTAATGGCACATGACCAGGACCCTCTATCATCACCTGCACATCTTTTTGCCACGCACGAAGTGTTAGCTCTCCAAGCACCTTTAGCTCGCTAAGCTGCGCCTCATCTGTCGCGTCATAAAGGCAGCCAGGGCGAAGTCCGTCGCCAAGCGAGAGCGAGACGTCATATTTTGCGCAAATTTCTAAAATTTGATCAAAAATTTCATAAAATGGATTTTGCCTATTTAGCTTTGACATGTAGCTTGCGCTTAAACTGCCGCCGCGGCTAACTATGCCCATTTTACGCTTTTTAACAAGCGGCAAAAACTCACGCAAAAAGCCAGCATGTATCGTAAAGTAACTAACCCCTTGCCTTGCTTGCTTCTCTAGCACGCTTAAAATTAGCTCATTTGTGATATTTGTAACCTCTTTTGCCTCTTTTAAAATTTCATACATAGGCACTGTGCCAACTGGCACACTTGAGTGCTCTATAATAGCGCTTCTAATGGCATCCAAATCGCCGTCCGTGCTTAGATCCATAACCGTATCAGCGCCAAATTCTAGGCAAATTTCAAGCTTTCTAAGCTCCGCGCAAATGTCACTACTTAGGCTTGAGTTGCCGATATTTGCATTAACCTTTGTCTTTAACTTTCTGCCTATGCCCATTGGCTTTAAATTTATGTGATTTACATTTGCTGGAATGATGATGCTGCCTTTTGCCACCTCATCCATAAGCAAATTTTGGCCTATCCCCTCGACCTTTGCCACATAGCTCATCTGCTTTGTGAGCTCACCTCGCCTAGCATAGTACATCTGCGTCTTTGTCATGACTAGCCTTTTTTTAAAATTTAAGGGCTCATTTTAGTCCTTTTTTGTTTTGATCTAACTAAATGCAAGCCTTAAATTTATTTCTATAAAAAGAAATATTTAGCTTTTAGGTGTATAATTCCGTAACAATTTTCAAAGGAGCTACCTTGCTTGATATCTCACTTATAATGCTAGGAGCAGGAAATTCCAGTCGTTTTGAGCTACCTGTAAAGAAGCAATGGCTTCGCATCGGCAGCGACCCACTTTGGCTATTTGCCACTAAAAATTTGAGTAACTTTTACACATTTAAAGAGATCATTGTCGTTAGTAAAGAGTGCAAATATATGTCTAAGTTTGCTCCAAATTATAAATTTGTTGATGGCGGCGAGACAAGACAAGATAGCCTAAAAAATGCACTTGAGTTAGTAAGTAGCGAATTTGTCCTAGTTAGCGACATCGCGCGCCCTTGCATATCAAGCGAACTCTTTCACAAGATCATCGAGGCGGCCGCTCAGGCTGACTGCGTGGTGCCTGCGCTAAAGATCGCAGACACTGCCTATCTTGGCGAAAATGCAATCGACAGAGAAAAGGTAAAACTTATCCAAACACCGCAGCTCTCGCGCACAGCACTTCTTAAAAAGGCTCTTAGTAGCGGCGAAATTTACACAGATGATAGCTCGGCTATGAGAGCCATTGGCGCAAGTGTTTGGCATATTTTGGGCGATGAGATGGCTAGAAAGATCACTTTTAAAGAGGATCTTGCCAAAATTTCAGCCCTAAAAGCACCAGAAAATGAGCTCTTTGTTGGTAACGGCTTTGATGTGCATGAGTTTGAAAAGGGCCGTTCGCTTGTGCTTTGTGGCGAAAAGATCGACTATGAGTTTGGGCTAAAGGCTCACAGCGACGGCGACGTGGCACTTCATGCGCTAACTGATGCCATTTTAGGAGCTGCTGGGCTTGGCGACATAGGCGAACTCTTTCCTGATACGGACGCTAAATTTAAAGATATTAGCTCTATTTATTTGCTGCAAGAAGCTTATAAAAGAGTGCAAAGTGTGGGCTTTGTGCTAACAAATGCTGATATCACAATAATGGCGCAAAAGCCAAAACTTTCAAAGCTAAAATCAAAAATGGAGGCAAACATCGCGCAGGCTCTAAATTTTAAGCCAAAGCCGCATAAATGTAAAGGCGACGACGACTGAGGGGCTTGGCTTTGTGGGCAGATGCGAGGGGATCGCCGTCATGGCAAGCGCTAGCCTTAAATTTTACAACTGGACACAAATATGAAAATTTTAATAGTAGAAAACGAAATTTACCTAGCTGGCTCAATGGCTAGCAAACTAGCTGACTTTGGCTACGACTGCGAGATCGCAAAGAGTGTCAAAGAGGCTTTGAAATTTGAAAATTTTGACGTAGTGTTACTTTCTACCACACTCCCAGGACAGGACTTCTACCCAGTCATAGAGAAATTTAAAAGCTCTATCATCATCTTACTCATCGCCTACATCAACAGCGACACCGTGCTAAAGCCGATACAAGCGGGTGCGGTGGACTACATACAAAAGCCATTTATGATAGAAGAGCTTGTTAGAAAGATAAGACATTTTGAAGAGTTTAGAGGCTTTAAAAACGAGATCAAAAACTACGAAAACTATATAAATTTCGCTCTAAAAGACTACGAGATACCTTGTCTTGAAGCTAAAAAGATCAAATTTCCACTTCTTTTAAAATCAAGCAAAAATGGCTACAGCGATAAATTTCATCTTTAACTATGTAAAGGCAAACAAAACGCCATTTTTGTTTTTAGGCAAAGCCTGTTTTAGCGAGCTTGAAAAAGCACTTGCTCAAAGTGGCGACGAGCTCATCTACATCACAAATCTCGAAGAGTTAAAAGATGATGAAAAAGAGAAAATTTTAGAGCTTTGCAAAAAGAAAAAAGTTGCTATCCAGACTAGCGATTTTGCGCAAAGTGCGCCATTTGAAGTGCTTGAACTCTCCATCCGAGATAAAAACTTTGACATCGGCGAGATCGTCACGATCGATGAATATATAAAATATATCATAGTTAATTATCAAGATAAATTCCCCGACACCGAGCTTAGCAAAAAGCTTGGAATTTCTAAAATCACTTTGGGAAAAGAGAAAGAAATATGACGTCAGCAAGAAAAAATAGTGAAATTTCTATAAACACCGAAGTTTATGGCGCCTTAGAGCTTATCAAAAACAAAATTCTCTCAAATTTTAGCACTCTAATGGACGATGAGCAGATCAAAGAGGTGGCAAAAAAGGGCTACTTTAACGGCGAACCGATGCCCTACTCTTTTGGCTTTGCCCCATTTGGCGAGATCAATCAAAATACCGCTAGCAAGCTGCATGCTGGGCAAAGAGGTAAATTTAAATATGGACGGCAAGATCGTTGGGCACATCGACGTGGCAAAGGTCTTTAAATTTGACGAGAGCATGCGAGCTAAAAATATATTTTTAGCAAATGAATCGAACAGCGAAATGTCGCTAAATTTAGGCAAATACGGCATAAGTGGCGAGTTTGAGCTATATGATGAGAGCCTCCAAATAAGCAAAAATGCGCTAAATGAGCTGATAAAAGAGAGTGGCGCCAAGAAGATAACGGCTGTCTTTTTAACGGCTGATCCATTTAACCGCGCGCATGAACGCCTAGTTAGGATGACCATCGACAAGGCCGATCTCGTGGTCGTTTTTCTGGTAAGAACGCGCGAAGAGAGGCACATCGACTATGAGATCAGAAAGCAAGTGCTTGATTATTTCAACCAAAACTATCT
Source organism: Campylobacter concisus (assembly GCA_037321105.1). Lineage (GTDB taxonomy): Bacteria > Campylobacterota > Campylobacteria > Campylobacterales > Campylobacteraceae > Campylobacter_A > Campylobacter_A concisus_AZ. The sequence continues at coordinate 367,582 of CP147775.1, forward strand.
GCCGACAAAAAAGGTCTTTGTCTTTGCGCTAAAAAACACGACCCTTTTTACCTCGCACGCCAATCCAATACTTGAGTGCATCGCGGCCTCAAGACTTGGCGCAAACAAGCTCGTCATCGGACAAAACCACTCGGGCATCGGTATGTTTTTTGACCACAACGAAGCTCATACGATCCTTGATATATACAAAAACGACCTAAATTTAGACGTGATCGTCCTGCCTGAGCTAGTTTATTGTAACAAGTGTAAGACGCTAGTTAGCACCAAAAGCTGCCCGCACGGACAGCATCACCAGATCAAATACCACCCAGACGTGATCAAAGAGCTGCTATTTAACGGCATCATGCCACCAGCCATACTAGTAAGGCCTGAAATTTCAGCGCTCATCTTAAGCAAGCTTTATGTAAATCGCTTCAAAGATATACAAAAGCTCTGCGACGATCTTTTTGTAAATTCTGGGCTGCTTGAAAACAAGACCGACCGAGACTTTTACGAGGAGCTCATGAAGCTTTATCAGACATCATCACTCACTTAAGGAAATTTACTGCAAAAGCTATTTTTGACATTTTTTGGATTTGGACTTTTACCAAAGGCGCCTGGCACTTGGGGCTCGGTGGCTGGAGCTGTGGCGGCTTATTTTGTGTTATATTTTTTCTCAGCGACCACGCTTTTACTGGCTAGCATTTTGCTATTTTTGGTAAGCATTAGCGTTATTGATGATTTTGAAAAAAAGGTAAATTCGCACGACGAGAGCTTTATCGTGATCGACGAAGTTGCCGGCGTTTGGCTTGCTATCGCCATTAGCGGAGCGACGATCTCTCAGCTAGTGCTCTCTCTCGTACTTTTTAGAGTGCTTGACATCAAAAAACCATCGATCATCGGCAGGATCGACCGAAACGTAAAGGGCGGACTTGGCGTTATGGGTGATGATATGGTCGCTGGATTTTTCGCTGGCATTATTAGCGCGATGATATATGGTGTGGCTATGAAATTTGGCCTGGTTTTGCCGTAAGTCGAGCTAGCTATCTTGCTGGCTCTTTTTAAATTTAGCCCTCTCTGCTCTTTTTCCATTTTAAAAACTCATCCCACTCTTCTTTTGAAACTAGAACTTTGTCGCTAAAATTTTCTCATACCTGCCTGCAAATTTCTCTTTGTCATAATTTTTTCTAAAGACAATCATATTATAAAGTGAAAATTTTAGCTCTTCAAAAATGCTTAAATTTTTAACATTTTCATGGGTTATCTCATTGTCATTTTTATCGCTATTTTTACCACCCAAAAACAGCAAATAAACAAGCGGGGTCATGAAGCTAAATCTTAAAAGTATGGCTAAAAGGCAGTTTAAAAAGCCGTGATTGTATTTAATGCAAACGTAAAAGCCAAAAACAGCGTAAATAGCCATTATAAAAAGCATGGCATAAAATATGTAAGATAGCCCAGTGTCGTTTGAAATGCCAAAATACTCGGCCGCTTCACTAAAAATAGCTACAGATATAGGAAATATCACGAGCGGAAAAATGAGATGCAGTCCAACTATGTCAAATTTACTCAGATAGACTTTTATATTTCGCCTGCCAGCAGAAAAGATATCAATAATAGGCAATAAAATGAGAATAAAAACAATTAAACCCATATATAAAAATAAGTAAATATCATCAATCATTTCATACTCTTTTTAAATTTTTACTTGCATCTATTATATAAAATCATTCACTTTTCTTGCGGTATTTTTCACCACATAAGCAGACTTCTCCTTATCAAAATTTTTCTAACAGCAACAAAACTATATAAAGAAAATCTGAATTGATCAAAAAGGTTTAAAGTTTTCATATTTTCAGGGGTTATCTCTTTGTCTTTTTTATCATGACTTTTTCCACCCAAAAAAATCACATAAATAAGCGAGAGAAATACAATGCCTTGAAATCTTAACAACAATGCTATTATGCAGTTTATAGGATCGCAATTATACTTAATACAAACCCAAATACTATAGATGATATAAAAAATAATCAAAGACAATATTATTAGAAAACCAACTACAATTTTCGTATCAGTATTAATATCAAGAAAAGACGCAACGATATTTATAAACGAATCAAACGTAAGAGGAAATATAATAAATGGGAAAATTAAATGTATACCCAAAAGATCAAATTTATTAGCATAAACCTTAATATTTCTCCGACCAACTAAAATGAGTGAGAAAAAAATCGCCACAAAAAACAGCATGATCACAATCAAACTAAAGAAAGAATTTATAGCATAATTATCAGGACCCAAATACATAGCTAAACCTTTAGCAACGATATTTTAACAGAAAATACAAACTGATTTGCAAAGCTAAATTTTGACATATTTTTAAATGTTATTCCACTACTATTTTTACGATTACTACATATAAGAAACAAAAAATATAAAACTAATAACTATCAATACAAAACAATAAAATCTAAGAAATAACGCTAAAATCCAATGCCAATAACCAAAATTATACTGAATGCAAACACATAAACTATAAAAAATATAAAACACAAAAATTCCAATGGGTATATAGATAAGAATGTTTATAATGCCAGCATATTCTCCGGCATCAGAAAGAAGAGGAGCTAAAGAGAATAAAAACAAAATGGGCAAAATAATATTGATACCAACTATATCAAAAGTATTGGCAAAAACTTTGATATTTTGTCTCTTACTAAATAACATTAAAAGTATCCATAGCAAGAATGGAACAGCAGAAAACAAAATTTCATAAAATATTTGTATCAAGTAACTTAAAAACATATAAGCTCCTATTGGATTTTATTTCTTTATCTTAGTAATGCTTATTTTTATTAAAAGATTATTAACATCGCCTTAAATAAAACTATCATAATAATTCAAAAAATTTCATCAATCAAAATTTTTCACTTGCTAAATAAGCTAAAAGCACAAGAAGCAATAAGCTAATTATTTGATTTTAAATTTTTACCTGCGATTTTTGCGGTTTTCTATGCCGATTCTCTCACTGTCTTCGATCTCTGCAACATAGCTTGGATTTTTCTTTTTAGCCTCTTTGTCTAAAAAGCTAATAAGCTTTGCATCGGCATTTTGGTGAGAGCAGATGAGGATTATAAAATTTATGTAGTTGCTAGCTTCTTTTGGAGCGACCTGATTTTTTTTCGCTGGTATTATAAATTTCTCTCCAAAAATTTGTATAAGCTCGAAAAGCTCGTTTTTGCTTAGAGTTTTATCGCTAGCAAGCTCTTCAAGCTTTTCGATCGTGATCTCTTCTTCACCCTCAGCTTCTAGTCCTCTTGCTAAGACTTGATGATCTTTGTTTTTTAGCAAAAGATAGATTAGCGCGCAAATGGCAACTATAAGCAAAAAGACAAAAAAGACTATCAAGCCTTTAAGAAGCATCTATAGCCTTGTGCAAAGAGAGCGTTTTGTAAAAGCAAGAACGCTCATCGCTATCATAATGGCGATGCTTATCCAGACGAAATCAGGCACCGGAAGCGGATCTCCAGCTGCGTATGAGTGCATGCCAGCTAGATAGAAATTTACCCCAAAATAGGTCATTATGATCGACCAATAGGCAAAAAATGATGCAACGGCAAATGCGTATTGATTATTAAGCTTTGGTATAAATCTCATGTGAAGCACCGCCGCATAGACAAGGATCGAAACTAGCGCCCAAGTCTCCTTGCTATCCCAACCCCAGTATCTACCCCAGCTCTCATTCGCCCAGACGCCACCTAAAAAGTTTCCAAGCGTAAGTAAGCTAAGACCAAGGATCATCGCCATCTCATTTATACGTGTCGCTTCAGTGATATTGCGTGCGATCTCTGCATTTGGCTTTTTCTTGTTTTGTAAGATGATAAGTAGCAAAGTAAATCCACCAAGCAACGCACAAAGTCCTAAAAATCCATAACTTGCAGTTATGATAGAGACGTGGATAGTTAGCCAGTAGCTCTGAAGCACAGGCACAAGCGTCGTGATCTGCGGATCCATCCAGCTAAGGTGCGCAACAAATAGTGTAACACCAGCTAATATAGATGTAAGCGCAAGTGCGATCGGACTACGTTTTGCAAAGATGATGCCAGATAGACCAAGTGCCCAAGCGATATAAACCATCGACTCGTAAGCGTTACTCCAAGGGGCGTGCTCAGCGATGTACCAGCGAAGACCAAGTCCAGCTGTGTGCGCAAGAAAGGCTAGTAAATTTATAATATACACGGCTTTAACTATGCCATTTATCTGCACTTTTGGTGCTAGCATTTTTACAAAAACAAATAGTAAAAGCGCAAGTCCAGCCAAAAGATATATCGGTGTCAAGCGGTCAAATACTTGAAATTTATTAAATAAAATTTCTATATCTATCTTTTTCTCACTTGGCATGACTGCAGCACCGTATTTGTGCTGATAGGCTGAAATTTTCTCAAGCGCCGCATCTGCCTTGCTCCAGTCATTATCCTTTGAGGCTGCATCAACAGCTGAAAAGTACTCTCTCATCATGCCAACTACTAGCTCAGCCTCTTTTGGCGAGAAGTACATCATCGCACTAGCTGGCGAATACCAAGAATTTGACGGATCGTCTTGTTTTGGGAAAATTTTGAAAATTTCACCGATAAATATCATATAAAATACATTTAGTCTCTCATCGATCTTTATCACATCTTTGTCAAATGTATTGCGTGAGCCTGGGTGTTTGCGGTTTGCTATCTCGGCAAATTTTGTTAGTTTATACTCGCTTCCACCATCTTTTGTCGCTTTAAAAAATTCATCAAAGCTTGCGTATCTTGCATTTTCATCGACGCCTAGCTCTTTTTAAGCTCCTTGCTTTGGCCAAGTGCGATGATCTTCTCATTTCGCCAAAAATCAGGCCTTACCATTATAGAAAGCATCGCTTGGTTTGAATTTAGGCTACCTATGCTCTCGCCTCTGTGAATTTTGTTTAAAACCTCTTTGCTAAGCGTATCAAATGGCTTCATCCTGCCATCTGGACTTTGCACGATAAGCCTAGCAAGCTTGTCTGCATGCTCTTTGCTGATATGCGGCAAGAAGTCCTCTGCTCTTAGCGAGCTAAAATTTAAGCCTAAAAGTAAGACCGCTATGAGAGTAGCTACTTTTTTACCACCTTTTGTTGATTCATTATCTATTAGTTTGGCTAGCTTTCTAAAGCGGCTATTAGGATTTATGACATTTAGCAAGAAGCCAAGACCTAGCAAAAAGTAGCCGATATATGTCGGGATCTTGCCTGGGTCTTTATTAACAGAGAGGATCGTGCCTTTCTCGTCGGTGTCGTATGAGCTTTGGAAAATCTATATCCATCATAATCAAGCACGTGGTTCATATAAATTCTATAATCAAATCCCAGGATCATTTGTACCATCTTTTACCACAACCTCGCTTGAGTAGCTCATAGGAGAATTTGAGCCAGGATATCTTTTTAGCTCAAAGTCCTTTAGATAGAGGCTAAATGGGAGTTTTATCTGCTGGGCTCCCCATGAAGCGTTAAATTTCTGTCCAGCCACAGCGATACGTGAAGGCTCCATTAGGTTGTAAAATACATGCATCTCTCTACTCTCACCTTTGTAGTTTAGCTCAGCTATCAACGCATTAAACTCGCTATCCTTTGAGCTAACTAGCTTTCTTGTGGCGTGCGCTGAGACTAGCCTTGGGGCGAAATTTATATTTGAGATAGTATATAAGCTACCTGTGCCAAATTCATTCACGCTACCAGCTTTTAGCTCAGTTTTTGAGCTATCCGCCATAGTAAATTTTGAAAGATCAGCATTTGAAGTAACTGTGAAATTTCCATCATTTAGCCTAAAAAGAACGTATTTTTTATTTTCATCTGGTTTGGCATTAAAGATAAAGCTAATATCTCCAACCCTTGCCTCTTCTTCTTCAAGCAAAAATATCTCTTCGCTTTCACTCTCGTTTGAGACTACAAATTCAACAACAGGCTTTCCGCTATCATCATTTACAAATTTATAGCTTGCATTTGGCACAAATTCTTTAAATTTTAAACTAGCCTCACCGTCTGCTGTTTTTAGCTTTAGATCAAAGCCCTTCTTTACATCAGCAAGTCCCAAAGGCATAGCCGAGCTGATCTCTTCACCTTTGTCGTTAAGCGCTGTTAAATTTATATACGAAACCTTTGTGCTAACGACGTTTGAAGCAGTGTTTTCACGTATATGCATATCAGCTTCAAAGCCAAGATATCTTGTGATGCCAGCACCGATTAAGATGACGATAAAACCTAAGTGAAAGATGAGTGATGGAAGTTTTTTAGGATCGATTAGGTTGTATCTAAAGATATTAAAGGCTAAATTTATACCAAGAATCAGTTGGATGAGCGCAAACCAACTAGCACCATAAACATAGTACCAAGCGGCTTCTGTGCTTGTTTTGCTCTCTATAATAGTGGCGGCTCCGCTAGCTATGGCAAAGATCACCATAAGGACGATAGCTGAGCCCATACTTAAAAATAATGTTTTTGGATTTAACATCTGCTTCCTTTTATTTATATTGTGGCAAAGCTACCGAAGTGAAATTTATCTTAAATAACTGCCCTGCTTTGTTTCGGTTGAAACTGGTTTATTTTCGTTTGTATCTTGATCTGCAAGTGCATCTTTACCTTTTAGATAAGCAAGTATTGCACCTAGATCATTATTTGAGACGATCTTAGCTTGGTTTTGCATCACGTTTTTACCGCTACCACCAAAGCTTGAGTCGCTTCTATAAGAGATGATGCTATCTTCTATATCTTTAGCATCCATGTTTTTAAGTGGTGTTGAGCCAAATGGTCTTTTGTCTGCGCTTTCGCCATGGCAGCTAGCGCATTGTTTCTCATAAAGCTCTTTTCCTAAAGAGACGCTATATCTACCTTTTCTATCAACGCCAAATTTTAAAATCCTATTGTCTTTATAGCGTCTTGGATCTTCATCGACATAGACATTTACTTTTTCATTTCTGTCATTAGCCTGCTTTTTTGCCATCTCGGCAAGCTCTTTACCAAACTCACCACGAGCCTCTATATAATAAACCTGAGAAGCTGCAAAGGCATTTGCCACCAAAAAACACGCCAAAAAAGAAATTTTGATATTTTTCATAAGTTTCCTTGAAAATTTGCTTTAAATTTAAAATTCCGGATCAGATTACTCCAATCCTGGATTATATCATAAGTTGATTAACGAGCTATGAATTAGAATGAGTATTTAGCTTCAAATCTAAATTTGTCTTCTTTTGACTTCACATCATTAGGTAGTTTGTGAGTTTGGAAAGAATAGAATGAGCTAAATGTTAGCTTTTTGTTGTATTGATAAGCAAATCTTGGAACAAATTCCTCAACTTTGTCTTTTTTATCTGGGTTGCCAACACCATTTGATGTTTTTTGAGTACCTTTAACATAATCTAAACCAACTGTGAATTTATCAAATGTATATGCACTTGTTGCATAGAAGAAGTTACCTTTACCCTCTGCATATGTCCAGTCAAATACATCTTCACCAGCACTTATTAGGCTACCTTGATCTTCAAATGTAAATGCCGACACACCCTTATCTTGAGCTTTCCAGCCGATATAACCAGCAGCTAGATCAAAACCAAATAGTGAAGTTGAAAGTTCGCCAGCATAGAAGTTACCATCATTGTAGCCAAGGATGTTTTTAGCTTCTTTATCAGCTGTGCTATTTGCATAGTTAAGTCTTGCACCTAGAGCAAAGTCATTAGTGATGTCGAATTTAGCTGAAACGTCAGCTGCAAGTACATCAGCTAGATTAGTTAATGTACCATACCATAGTTGGAAGCTAACTGGATTAAATGAACCAGCAATACCGGCTGCATATAAGTTACCAACGTCATAGCTATCTAATTTATTAGTTACAGCTGCATCATATAATTTGCCATCGCTCTCGCCATTGCCTTCAAGGGCATCAAAGGCTAAAGCTGTTAGAGTAAGACCTTCAATATCTTCATTTACTACTCTTACACCAGTACCGATAGCGTCATCAGTAAAGTATGAGTCAATAGTTTGTTTGCCAGCTGTTATAGTAGTACCGCCGATCTTATAGCCAAGATAGAATTGGTGAACACCAAAAGTTCCAGTTGTGTTTGTTTTATCTGTACCAGCACCAGCATTATCACCTGAGCCATCAGTAGCATTGTATCTTAAACCAACAACGCCAAAGAAGTTATCATCGATAGCAGCTTTAAAATTTGTGATCATTTTAAAGTTATGGCCAGCCTCATTTGATTTTTTAACATTTTTTTGGTTTTTGTCATAATCATGTACATGAGTATATCTGTATCTTGCCATACCAGAAAGATCAACATTTTTTATAGCTTCTTCAAGTGGAGTAGCACTTGCTACGCTTGAGAATGCGCCTAAAGCAACCAAAGCGGCTAAACTAATTTTTGTTAGTTTCATTTTTTCTCCTTTTAAGGTTTTTGTGTTCACGATTATAATCAATAAATTTTAAGATGAAGCTTAAAAAATCATAAAATTTTGCATTTTTGTTACCGATCGTTTACCGATTTTGACCAAAAAGAGGTGTATTTTGATAATTTAACTTTTACAAGTGAGACTTTTAAAAAGGAGATAAAAAGAAAAGGGGCCGTTGCTTTGCCCCTTAAAAGGAGTTCTAGTTTTGATTGCTGATGAAATTATATATGCTAGCAGTAAATCAACGGTAATCTAAAAAGAAATTTTCTCCTCTTTTGGTACTTCGATATTTGTTTTTATATTTTTTCTTTTAACGACTACTTCATTTTGTGGTTTTCTTATGCCATTATATGCACCCCTAGAGCCACCCTCTTTTATAAGAAGCATGTCTATGAGCTTATCTGCGTAAAAAGTCGCATAGACAAGATCGCCCTTATCGTAATAATATCTGTTTGCACAAAAATTTGCTTTGTTTAGTTTGTGATTTTTCACATCGCTGGCTACTATCTCGTAGCAGTATTTCGAATCTTTATAGCTAACATCTTTTATAAAGCCTTTGATAGAGCTTTTTGCAGGTGTAGTTTTAGTAGCTTGCCTTGGTTGCTTGCGGACTGGTGGATTATCATCAAAAAATGAACATCCCAAAAACATAGTGGCTACTGCTAGAGGAAGTAAAATTTTAGCTTTCATCTTTTCTCCTTAATATAAAGAGCAAAGTATAGCTTTTAAGATTAAATAAAATTTGCGAGTTTTTAAAATTTCGAGTTTTGTGCTTACATTAATATATTTAAATTTCTTGGGAGAGCTCCCAAGAAATTTAAGCTGATACGTTTAAAACATTACCGCCAAGCTCGGCGATCTTTTTATCAAGCGTCTCAAGCGTCTTTTCGATAGTTTTTTGTGAAATTTCAGGTAGCTCTCGCCCCAAATTTTCTTTGCATCCTCAAAGCCCTTTGCCACGCCATCTCTACCAGCTTTTAGCTTCTCTACATCATCACCTGCGCCATTTAGCACAAAACCAGCTATCCTATCAGCTGTATTTGCGATGCCAAAAAAGCCATTTTCACTAACTAGCTCGCTCGCCTCATCGCTACTTAGCTCTCCTAGAGCTTTGCCGTTGTAGCCGATGCCTGCTAGATCAAGTCCAGCTAAAATGTCTGATAAATTTTCAGGCACACTAAAGCTTAGACCACCTTGGGCTAGGTAAATTTGAACTAGTATTTTGAGTAATATCTTTTTGATACTGCAAAAAATAGCTGTTTGAGATCTCTTTTGCGCTTAAATTTGAAACCTCAGGCTGCTTTTTAGAAACCTCTTTTTCATCTTTATGAAGCGAAATTTCTGATTTTACATTTTCTTTTACGCTTGAAGCGTTGTATGAGCTTACTATTTGACTGATTTGCATATTTGGCTCCTATAAGTTTATAAAAACTATATCGCCAAAAAGGGAAATTCATTTAGAGTAAAGCGGGAGAGCTCCCGCTGTGATTATTTGCCAAGTGTTGCGTTTAGCATCCAGATGGCTTTTTCAAATTTAGCTATTTGATCTTGTGCGTACATCTGAGTTGTTGTGTCACCCTCTGCAAGCTCATCAAGCTTTTTAAACTCGCCCAAAAGGTGCTTGTAATCAGTCAAAACGATCTCTAAAACTTCAGTTGGAGTGTAGCTCTCTTTTGGCTCGTGTTTTATGTGAGCGACTTTTGCTAACTCCTCAGCCTTGACTATAGGTCTGCCACCAAGCATAAGAGCTCTCTCAGCTGCGTCATCAAAAATCTCACTCATATCCTCATAGGCTTTTTCAGTATACTCGTGGACGCTGAAAAATTGAATACCTTTTACATTCCAGTGAAGATCATGAAATTTAATATAAAGTGCATTTGCATCAGCCTGAATTGTGTTTAACTGTAAAATAACTTTTGACATTTTGTCTCCTTCTTTATTGTTTAAATGTGATGAAATTATATTGACTTAGAGTTAATCACTGGTTAATCAAATAATAAATTTTATTATTTAGTATAAATTTTGACTACAAAATAAATTTATCTTGTAGTCAAATGTAGAATTTAGGGATTTGTCTATTTTTTATAAGGTGTAGTTTTGTAGCCTTGCTCGATCAAACTACTCATACCGCCATCTAAATTTATAATCTTAAGATCTGTGCTATCTATCGCTGTAGCTGCTGCTGTGCTTCTTCTGCCACTTCTACAAACAAGAGCGATAGGCTTTTTGATATCAACTGCTTTTGAAAGCTCATCTAAAAATGCACTCTTATTACTTGGATCAAAAGTGATGGTCTTCGCACCAGCTATGATGCCAGTCTCTTGCCATTCAGATGGAGTTCTAATATCAACGATCTGATCATATTTTTTGATCTCATCTGGACTTATATTAACAGTTTTAACGTCAGCTGACAACATGCAACAAACGGCTCCTAAAAGTAAAATTTTTTTCATCTACTCTCCTTAAATAAAATTTTGAAATGTTAGCATTGTTTTATTAAACCAAAAAACTATTTTTATATAATGGCTCAAATTTCAGTCCGTTATATTATGCTCTTTTGCGTATCTTAGTATCTTTCGCCTAATATCTTTTGGAAAACTATCTCTGTATATTACAGGGATAAGAGGATTTAGTTTCTTATCTAGTTTGCCAGCCTCATATAGTCTTGTTAGCTCTTCTGGTGTGTTGTAGTACGGTGCATTAGGATATCCCTCTGGTGGCGTTAATGACATCACCAAAGAGCCCAAGATGGTTGTATCTATAAAATCCTCCATTTCCCTATACTCCCATAGATCTGAAAAGCCATACTCTTCAAATTTATATTGATATGATCCTATATTTTTATTGACATACTTTACAAATTCTTCCCTTGTAGTCTCGTTTGCATCAATATCTCTTGGATCTTTTAGCTCTTTTTTATCCTCCACAAGCTCTCTTAGATCGCTATATAAAGAACTATCCGGCATTGCTGCCACCCCATTTCTATTAAAATCCATCACAAAGTAGTTACCAACTATCTCATCAAGATAAGGTATCATGCCAAATTCATCTAGTGAGGGATTTTTATATAAATTCTAAATTTTATTTTTGTTTGTAAGTCTTTATTTGAACCTGATATATAAGACGAAGAAGAAAAGTATCTAGCTAACACTTTTAAAGCATCTACTTCCCCTAGTTGAGCCGCTAGAAACACTGCTTGTCTAGCTCTTGTTTTAAAGCCAGAGTTATTTAATACAGTAGCTGAAGAAAATGATCGTCTATCTCCTAACATACCTGCACAAATTCTCCACTCACCATTAAAAAAATATGTCTTTCCACTACCATTCTTAACGTTTTCATAGAGTTTCTTATACAATGGATCACTATCTTTTTCTTCTAAGCCCATTGAACCTATGGCATCATCAGGTATGTGTATCATTGCGCATTTTAGATTGCTTCTTTTTACCAAGTATGCATATCTCTCTTTCTAGTCTTTAAGCTCTCAAAGTAGGCTTTTTCTGACTTTGTCCAAGGTGATATTTTGGTTGAATTTGAAAGATGGCTTATATCTAGCCATTTTTTAAATGACTCATAATCACTCTTTGCATCATAGTACTCTGGCTCATAGTGTCTATATGGAGATGAGTTTAGTATCTGGCGAGAGTCTATGACCAGTTGGGCTGCAGCTTCTGGGGCTAATTGCCTTTCATCGTTCTTTTTAGCGACTATCAAATTTTGTTTTCTTATCTATTTTTACTTCCCTGCCGTTAAGTGCCATAACACTATAAGTATCATGGCTTTTTCCCTTAAAATATATTATTGCCGCTACCACCACAACTAGAGCCAAACTAACAAGCATAAATTTTTTATTAATGCTGTTATTTTCGATTTGCAAATTTTCTACATCTTCTCTTGGTTTATTTATGTAGTTTATGGATGAATGTTTTATTTTTTTTATACTTTTTTGTTTTGCCATATAAGCCTCGTTCATACTATTTTACGTGATTATATATAAAATTTAATTACTCTTTTACTGAAATTTCACTCATTTTTATTTACTTTTTCAAATTTATCGTTAGTAAGGATAAATTTATTTCCGCCTGGCACATATCTTGACTCTTTTCTTGACGTATAAAAGCCTCTACCTTCATCACCAAATAGCCCATATATTTTGACTTGATAATCATATGAGACCGTGAGTTCGATAGGCACTATATTGTCGTTGTCATCAAGATAAAAAGACCAGACACCGATATCTGGCATAAATTTTAGAATAATCATCTTGACCTATATAGTCTATCACCTTATTAATATATTCCTTTGATAATTTTACAGCTTTACGATAAGTTCTAAGAGTATAGTATGGTTTGCCATTTGAGAGGATTTGGGTAAGTTTTTCATTTATCAATGTCATATTTACATCATATATAGTTACAAATTTATCTCCTTGTTTTATTTTTCTAGGATTTGACCTTATCTTATCGCCTAGTATTTTACTCATCTCTTTTCTTTCGGCCTCTCTTTTGTCTATCTCCTCAATAAATTTTTGGTTAAACACATAAACTCCGCCGTATTTCTTAGCTAATTTTCTTAACTCAGAAACACTTATATTGTTATATGTTTGATTTACAGAACAGGCTATTAAAAATAAGCTTGTTAGTAGCAAAAACATAACTCTAGTAAATTTCATATCTAGTATCCTTTAAAAAACTCGTTTTGAATATTTTATTATAATTTTTATGACCCATCTTAAAATGGTTTAATATCAGATAAAAGTAGTGATTTATTTAAAAATAATTTATTTATGGTGTCCCCAGCGAACTTTTAATAATATTAACAAAATATCGTTTTAATAGTAGTTTATAGCGACGTTGTAAAAAATAGGTCAGTAAAACTCAGTAAAAGATATTTTTGCCTACACTTTTTCGGCTCTATTAATCCAGCCTTTTTCATAAATATAATATGCTGGTTTTGCTTTCACTAAATTTCTATAATAGGCGATCTCTGCCCTATCAAAATCACTATCAAAGGCTACCGTATCATAGGCATTTAGCGCTTTTAGTGTATTAGTTCCCATTACGCCATCGCTTGTAAGCCCCAGCATGTTTTGAAGCACGCGCACGGCACTTTTTACTCCGACATTGACAGCAAAGCAAAAAAGCTCATTTGCTTTTAGTTGGCTATTTACGTCATCTAGGCATAGAGCGTCCCAGTATGTTTTTCTTGTACAAGATTGCGACTGAAATTTACAAGCGCGTCATCATTGTATAGTGCGACGCTAGCCTTTTTTAGATCACCGTATGCGTTGATTGCTGCCCTAACTCGCCCCCAGCCTTGCCAGCTTGGGTTCGCTGCTTCATAAATACCCATAAAAGTTAGCCCATTTTCTGTTGGATTTTTATGTAGGGCATTTTCAGGGCGACTAAATTCTAAGCTCATTAAAAGATTAAAAGCTTGTGTGTAGTTCATTTTTCATCTCCTATATCGTAGTCACGAGGGGGTCTTGGTGGATAGTCATAGTTGTTGTCGCTTAAGTTGTCTATCTTTTTATCTATCGCTTTGTCGATCACAGCGCTAACCCAAGCTGTGCCACGCCAAGCAAAAAAGCCACCAACTGCGAGACTAAAACTCCCTTTTTCTGTGAAATAAAATGCTGCCTCGTAAGCCACCCAACATATAAAGGTCGAGCTAATAGTGCCAACGAAAAAATTTACTGATAGCTTTACCATCGCTTGCAACCTTGGCGTTGCCACCTGCAATACTTAGCACACCACCCACAAAGCCAACTATTATCACCCAAAAGTAAAGCCTAGCCTATCCATAATATCATCCATTACCCAGCCCCTTTTTTTAAAATTTATAGGTAAAAACATACATTATTAGGACGGATAATATTATTTCTACTGCAACCATCTTATTTAACCAGAAAGCTTTAGTTTTCTTTATTATTCGTTCCATTTACACACCCTTTTAAAAGTTCTTCGCACGTCAAAAAATAGCCCATTAGCTCTTTTGCGCTTTGTAAATCACTAGGGCTATACTTTGGCTTTGTTGGCATCTTTTCAATGCACGCCACCGGCACATATACATCTTGATATTGCGTTTTTACGATTACTTCAGGTTTTGAAGCGCATCCAGCCATAAAAACGCCACTATTAGGCTACTTATTGCCAGCTTCATTTAATAACCTTTCATAGAAATTAAGCTTTTCCTCGCAGGCGGCGTCCTTGACCGGTACTGCCACGCGCTCAACTTTTGTTATAACACGCTCTTTTATCTTAGCCTCGTCTTGTTTTGGCACACTTAGAGCTTTTAGGCTTACATTTACAAGCTTATCTTTGCTTTGCAAGTTTGCAAATCTGCTGTTTTACTGCATTGTCTGCCTTTCTTGCGCCATCTTAGTTGTTAGCTCGTCGATTTTCTGCGTTGCGTTGTTATTTAGCCAGTAAAGCACGCCAACTACAAAGCTCAAAAATAAGATAGCCCCTATATAGAATTTTATCGCTCATTTCGCACCCTTTTAAACGGACTTACACACCACACGCTCTTTAAAAATGCCTTGTCGTCTGGTTGTATAAACGTGGCTTTGTTATACTCGTTCATCTCTGCCACGTCCATAAGCTTCCAGCCTACATAAATACGACAATAAAAGCCACTTAAAAAGCTTTTGTAACGGATTGTTTTGAAAAGTCCAAAACGAGTGCGTCCATCCTTTAGCTTTAGCGTCACTTTGCAAAGTCGCTTATTGCTCCGCCGTTGCTTGTTACTTTGATATTGCCTTGCACCCTTACGCTTGACGGCTCTATTTCGCTCACTTTTACGCCGTTTATTTTGCTTGAAAAGTAGCCGATACGGTTTCTATATAGCCACAAAAGACGCGCAAAATAGGACGTATTTTTGCCGTTTGGATAGTGCTCTTTTCGCCAGCCACTATCGCCGTTTATCGCCGAGTTTTCGCCATCGTAGTAGTCGTTTGCATCCTCAAAGTATCGTGCCCACTTTGGTAAGCGCTCACTTTGCTTATCGCAAAATAGTAGAGCGATAGGTACTACTATGTAGCCAAGTATCTCTAGCGGTAGCTCGACGGATATAATGGCTAGGATTTGCAAAAGCTCTTTAAATTTAAGCATTACTCATCCTTTTTATCTTTTGGTTTTTCTTGCTCTTTTTCTTTATATTTAGGGCATTTTGGGCAACCCTCCCAAGTGCAAGCGCCGTCTTTATCCAGCTTTGATGCGCAAATTTCGCACCTTTTTATTCTTATTCTCATTTTTTATCCTTTGGTCTAGTTTGAACCACATCTGTGAATTTGTCTTTGTCTAAGTACCAGAATGGTTTTTTACCGTCTGGGTATTGCATTTTGGCAAAGTCATCAGGATGTGTCGCCAAATGGCTAAACACTCTAAAAATGTTTGTCATGTTGCTATTGTCCCAGCCCTCGCATTTTCTAGCACGTAGAAAAATCACGATAGGGCAGAGTAAAACGCCTAAAATTAGCGACAATATGCAAATTAAAAGATAGCTCATTTTTCGCTCCTTATAAATGATCAGTCGGCGCTACCGTTACCGGCTCGCTCGTCGTGTTTAGGCGCTCACGCTCTGCAATCAATTCCTTATACTCCGCCCTTAAGCTTTCAAGCACGGCATTATTTCCGATAATCAAAGCATGGCGTATATAGTTTTCACACTCGGCGATCTCGGCTTCGATTTGGGTTATTTCTTGCTCTTGCTCGTTTAACCTTTGGCTCTTTGTTTAGCCCTATCTCTTGCCCTAGCTCGGTTATCATTATGGCGTTGTTGTCATTGTCATAGTAAATTTCGCCGCGCTCGTCTTTGATTTGCTCCCACTTGCCATTATTAAAAATATTTGCAAAGCCAGCTTTTGGCGTTTTTGGTGCGGTTTGCGTAGCGTTTGGCGGCATTAGGTAGATCGTTTCGCTCTTACTGCTTGCTAGTGGGTCTATTTGAGCTTCTGCCTCGTATAGATATTCATTATTTTTGGTGTCATAAATATAAATTTTCATAAGTTGCTCCTAATACTTAATTAACACGACTACCGCCATATTGAGCGGTCTATTTTCGTTGGCTGTTGGGACAACCCGAGACGCAGAAAAATCTATGACATTGTCAAGATCATTTCGTATCCCATTTCCGGTAGATACACTCCCTTGTTTTGGAGCCTTTGCAAAAGCACCAGTGTAGTTGTATAGTGGAATATCTGTTTTTAGGCTGGCTACGATATTCCTTATCGCATCCCCTTGAGCTGTACCAAGCGGTGCGGCGTTGCCGCCTATTGACCTCATGAATTTGCCATCGGCAAAGTTTGGCAATAAGAATTTATCGCCACTTTTTCCATATGTGTATCCGATCACTGTAAAAAGCGCGGAGTATGCATTTTTGTCAAGGGCTGATCCGTCACAACGTAAAAAGCCATCTGGAGTATTTGTGTTTGAGCTGTATAAAAGATAGGCACCAGTTGGCAAGTTATCCTTTAATTCTGATTTTTTTACAAATAGATTGTCACACCATTTTTGAGTTGCCACAATATCCCAAATTGTCGCTTCGTTGGCTGGGTTTTTGTTTGTATTTTGGCTTTTTGCGATATAGATAATTCCATTCAGGCTCACAACTGCTCCGATCGGATACTCTAAATCCTTATCCCACTCGCCAACGCCTCGCTGTAATTGATAGGCTAGCGACTTATCCACGCGATTAAATGCGGCGTTAAAGTACTCCATAGGTGGGATAAAGCCTAAATTTTCGGTGACGCCCCAACCTCGTTTAATGTTTGGAAACTCTACTATTTCGCCATCTTTTGCGTCGCTAGCGAAAATCTCATTTTTTGGTTTTTCGTATATCATTACTTCTCCTTATATATTCTTGCAAACTTGCCAACACCAAAGGCTAGGTTGGCTTTATTTTGCTTGAAGCCAAAGCATTTTTTGTCAGCAATTAGTATCACGTTTAGCCCTACACCTACGGGGCGAGCTAAAATATCGTTTTTAAAAATTAGGTTTATTAAGAATTGTGTTGTCTTGGCATTTTTTAAGACTGAAATTTAGGGTCATATCGTAATTGTCAAATATAAAGTTGCCAGCCCCTAATAAAAACTCTAGCGACTTGTAGCTATTCTCTAGCGTGCCAGTTTGGTAGTTTTTGATGATTTTTGCTTTTATTAAAAATCTATAATCGCTATCGTTGAGATAAAAACTACCTTTTAAAGAGTTGCCTAAGCGGTAAAATTTGCCCTTATTAAATCCTTGTTTTTTCTCGGTTTGGGTAAAGGCGAAAAAATCTTTTAATATTAGGTTTTGTTGTTCCCTACTTACGCCTACATGGCGACCGACCAAATCTAAAGCGTAACCGCTTGCCGTATCAATATTTAAAATTTCGGCTATTTTTATGGCGTCTTCAAAGGTTTTATATACTTCATCATTTAGAAGCTTTGCGGTCGCTCTAGCCCTTGACTTTTTGCGGTATTGCCAAATTAGCTCAACCATTACACTACCGCCAAATCAATATCGTTTTTATTGATCACGCATATCTCACGCACGGCTACTGGCAGGCTTTGCCCTTTGTTTATCGTGAATTGCGTAACCTCAAAGCCCTTAACGTCGTTTATTATGCTATACAAGCGGCTAATATAAACATCCTCGCCTATATTGAAAATGTGTTTAGATAATAGCTCTTTGATTTTATCCGTGTTTATATCCGTTGCGCCCTCTGTGCGTTTTATACGTAAAAATATTCTAGGGTTTATCTGCGTTGGGCGGTCAAATTTAACCTCACGCTTAGCGCCTAAAAACTCAACCTCTAGCTTTGTTTGCCCCTGCACACCACAACCGCCGATTTTCTTTTTTAGTATTGCTTCGCCTATTGCCGTATCGTCGCCACCTAAAACAATGGCGTTTAGGCTATGTGGTTCTACTCCGTTGGCATCTGTTTGGTTAGTGTAATTCTCCAAGACCTTGCATTGTTTTACGCCTTTTAAATTTAGCATGTAGCTTTCTAGCCCTTGGCGTTCGTCGTTGTTGTTAATGCTATGGCTTTGCATAAATCTAAGCAAAAGGTCGCCGTCGCTTTCCTCATCAGCCCCTAGTATTGAGTTTTGAGTAGCCACTATTCTATCAACGCCTAGGATTATCTCTTGCATTTCTAGCTCATCTTGTTCGTTTAGGATAAATGCCCCTGTTTCTTGGCTAGTTATACTAACGGCTTTTGACCCCCCTGCGCCTAGTGTTACTTCGTAATCAGTTGCCCACAAATTGCTATTTTTATCTTTTAAAATCGTGCCTTTTTTGATAATAGTGCCACTATCCCCGTGTATTGTAATGCCACTAGCTCTGCTATAATCTGCCGTTTTTCTTAAAAGCCCTGCATAAGCTACGCGCTGGTCTAGCCACTCACCAGTCGCCAAATAAGGGTCTAGCATTTGAGTGATAAAAGTAAGTACTTGATTGACCTCACTTAATGCTTCGCTAAATAATCCTATCATTTGCCCGTCTGGTGTTGATGAGCCTAGCTCTGAAATTTTCGCCGTAAATCGCCTTAAAGCCATTTTCTAAACGCTCTTTTATGGTCTCTAGTTCATCAATTATTATTCTATTTTCACTCACTCGCATTTATATATAACCTTTGGCTTTCGTCGTAAATATCCCTATATTGCACCTCAATAGTTGCCTTGCGTTCGTTCGTGTTTATGTTTAAAATTTCCAAACTGCTAACGCCCTCAACGCTTAAGATTTGCCTTTTTATCTCGTCCCTCATTTTGTCCGTGTTGGGATTTTTTGATAAGTAATTAAACCACCTAACGCCGTTTTCAAAATCTAAAAACCAGTCATTGTAAAGGCTTAAAATTTGCGTTTTCACATTTTGGGCTATTGCAGCACTATCCGCTTTATGCCCTAGTAGCCAGTCGCCCTCGCTATCTATCGCCCTTACTCTCACTTATTCCCCTTAATTCGGTTGTGTGGTTGTGCCACCGCTATCACCGCCATGTGTATGGTGTTTTAAACTAACGCCACTAGCGATCACATCTTTAGCCGTCATTGTGCCACTACTTACGCTATTGCCCTCGACTTGTGAAAAATTGCCAACTAGGTTTTTATTTCCTATTTGTTTGTAGTCGCCTGTTTGTTCTATGTTGCCCTTGATTATGATTTTCCCCTCGGTTAGTTTTAGGTAGGTGCTTTTACTTAGTGTTCGCATGCAAACGCCGTCTAAATCCACATCTTTAACCGCTTCAGGGCGTGGGCTAAACCCCGTTAAAAAGAAGCCGTCCGAATAGTCGTGTAGCCTAAAATCTAGTGGCTCACTTTTTGCCGCACTAGCAAACCAGCCGTCAATGCAACGCTCGGCAAATACACAAAGCCCATGATCGCCTTTTCTTATTGGCGTAGTAATTACAAAATCGCCACCCCTAAAAAATTGAACCGGCACATCATCTATCGGCGGTAATGGCACGCTTACGCCATCACGTTTTAGCTCATTTATCATTAATTCGACTTGCACTGTATTGTCGCCTGCATTAAATTTTAAGCACCTTAGCAGGTAGCGCCGTATGCACCCCTGCTTCAAAACTTAATAACCCGCTATCAAAAATCTGCGTTAAATTTGGATCGTTCATTTTTTCTCTACTTTGTGAAATTTTCCATTTATTGCGATTACTTCCGTTTGCCACGTATCGTTTAGAAAATCGCCACTATGCGTTAGCTGGGTTATTTTGTAATCGCCGTCGTATTCGCTTAAAATTGATTGTATTCGCACAAGCGAGCCGATATTTAATTTTGGGTTTAATAAACATGTAACCCTTAGCCCATCGTCGGTTTTTTCGGGGCTGTCAATTAAGCCCGTTTGTTCGCTTAGGATAAAACCCTCGCTATCGTTTAAAATTTTGTTCTTTGGCAAAATGTTTAAATTGCCGTCTAATATATGCCAGTTAGCGTTGTTGTTTTTGGCTACGTATTTTAAATAGTCCTTTATATCGCCGCTTAATACTTTGCATCTTGGCAAGGCTTTATCTCTTGGCAAATCCACCACGCCTTGCTTTGAGCTACTCATCGCTTTAACGCACATATTTACTACATCACTATCCTTTACGCCAGCTTTTAGCGTTGTATATAGTCTAGATTTTGAGTAGTCGTTTTGCCCGTCGCCGCACTCAATATGCGTTATAAAATCTAAATCATTGCGGCTGGTGTAAGCTTGCGTTATTTGCCCAGCAAAAATTAATCTTGGCTCGTCGTAGCCTGCAAATAATTTCACTTGGTTAAAAATCTTATTTGCTATTTGGTTGCGGTTGTTGGCATTTAAGTTGTAAATTTCGATTTTGCTAGTGTTTGGCTCCTCGCTTATCGTTTTTTCAATATTAAAACTTATAGCGAGATTGTCTATTACTATGCTTTGTGTGCTGTTGCCTATTTCTAAGCGGTAGCGCCTGCCGTATTGCCTCACGTCCTATCCTTTGCCAGCTCGCTCATTGCTGTGTTAAACTCCTTTTTATCGACGGCGTAAAGCTTCAAGCGTTCGCCTAGCTCACTATAATCTACACAATTAACGCCGCTTTTTGTGGTATCAACTAACATTAAAATAAAAGGTAGGTTCTTATTAATAAGACTTGGTGCATTAACCGCAAGACCCTTATTAAAGGCTAAAATTTTATTTGTGTTTAGATCGGTTAAATCAAACTGCCAAACTGCGCCAACCTCGTTATATTTAAGGGTTAGTTCCAGTTCCATATCAAATATGTTAAAATTTTGTGTTTGTTTTAACTCGTTCGTTGTCATTATTTCGTAAATCATTTTTTCCCCTTAGCGCCGAAAAAATCTTTAATTACTTGGGGGAATGATCGTGAAGTGCTGATGTTTTTATTTGTTTAGGTTCGGTCTTACCTAAATTTACGGCACTTTTGCCACCATTTAGCCATGTGTTTAGCCCCTTAGCTGTTTTCGTTTCAACGATAAAAACCTCCTCGAGCGTGAGCGTAACGTCAGCGTATAGATCGCTTTCAGTGGTTACCTCTATGCTTGTAATTAGCATATTCCTATATGTTTTTAGCCCTGTTGTTACGATCAAAAACTCGCCGCTCTTTTGCACTTCTAAAAGCTTTTCGTATAGGCTTTGTAGTCTATTTTTAGCGGTACTGTTATCCTTGTTTTCTTTTCCGTCGGTTAAAAATGGGGCTATTTCGCGTATTTTTTTATCGACGCCAAAAATCCTAGCGTATCGCATCGCCTCGTTTTTTATATGCTTTACGTTGTTGTAGAGTTTGTAGGCTTTTTGTGTAAAACGATGGGCGGTTTTTATGTATGGCAAGTTAAAACGGACTACTTGCATAATCTCGTCACCCCTAGTTAGCGTTGGTGGCTCATAAGCTACTATTTTGCCTTTAATCGTTATTTGTTTCGGCTCTAATACGGCGTGATCGGCTACATTTGCCCCACTTTCTATTGGGTTTTTAGTAGTGCGTAGCGTGCTTTTATTGTTTTCTTGCTCGGTTGCGTCTAATCTAAAAGTGCCTATCTTACGGCTTGTTACTTCAATCATTAATAACCCCCTCTTAAATTAGCTTGGGTAAATGCTAGGTCGCTTTTTTGCCTATTATTTATTATTTGGTTCGCCATTTGTGGATTATTTGTATTTATATTAATAGTTGTTGTAGCTGTTCCGCCATTATACTGCACTGATCTATTGTTGTCTGCGTATTGTGTAGCTAGTGCCGCCTTTGGCGTATCATTGCCAAAGCCTAAAAAGCTTTTTGTGCTTTCCCACATATCGCTAGCGGTTTGTCCTATATCGAAATTTTTAACGGCGTTTATAATTGGGGCTATGTACTCGTCATATTGTTTTTTAATCCATTTAAATGGTACTTCAAACGCTTTAAGGATAGCGTCACCAACTTCTTTGAAACCTTGCTTTATTAACTCCCAGTTGCCCGTAAAAATGCCATATAGCATTTTAAATACGCCAATTATCGCATTTACGCTTTCGGTTATAAAATTAACCACAAAATCCCAAACTTCTTTTATTGTCGGTTCGATTTTTTTGTATAACGCAATGGCTTTTTTGCCCCACTCAATACAAGGCTTCCAATAGTCACCAAATAAGCTTTCCCCGCCGTCTAAATAAGTCATTAGATCATCAATTAGTAAAATAAGACCGCCTATTAGCAGAATTACCCAGCCGATAGGGTTGGTTAAAAATGCCGCTAGCATTGCACGTTTAACGACTGCTAAGATACCAACAAGAATTAATAGCGCTGCTTTCCAGCCTATCGTGCTACTTATTACTTTATTTAAAAATCTAAATGTGTTTGTAAAAACTTGCCCTAGCTTCAAAATCCACTTAAAGACATTAGTTAGCCCCTCGACCACCAGTGCCTTATTTGCTTTTAGAAAGTTGTTAAACCCTTTTAGGCTTTGATTAACTACTGGGATTAGCTTTATCGCTGTTTGGGTTACGATTGATTGCACCGCCGTCTTTGTTTTTTGCAGTTGATCTTGATACTCTTTTGCTTGATCTATTTCGGCTTGGGTTATATCAAACAATTTATTTTTTTGTTTCGCCAGCTCTTGGATATTTTGAAGTGGCACGGTTAGATAATTTGCTATTAGCCCACTTGCTGCCGTTGCTGCTGCACCGATTAGTAAAAACTTGTTTCTTATCCCGTCAAACTCTTGTTTTAGCCCAATAGCTGGCTTTTTCTCGGTTAGTTTTTTGGTCTCTTTCGCTGCTTCTTTTGCTTTTTCGCCGACCTTTTCCTCTGCTTCTGCCACTTCATGAAAACTAGTAGTGAGTTCCTCAGCTTGCCCTTTCGCTTCCTCGCACCACTCTACGCCTTTATTTTTGGCTTGCTCTAATTTCGCTATTAGCTCGGCATTTCTTTCCATACCAGCTTTTACGGCGTTGCTTATGGGCTGGGCTGTTTGTTTAGCAATATTAGAGATATTTTTTAGCCCTTGCTCTATCTGCTTTATCTTGCCACTATCAACATCAAATCCGATTTTGTATAAAAATTTGTCTAATAGCACTATATATCCTTTTAGGGGCATATTAGAATGAAATTTTAATAATAGGTTCGGCTTGTGTTTTGCTAGATAAAATTATGATATACATAATTATTAAGCATAAAATAAGGGATATTAATATATAATTATCTTATCAAAAGGGGGTAAAAGCCTTTTTGATGAGTTCAATCCAAGGAGAAAACGTGAAAGCGTTTTTTAAAAAGGTTTGGGTGATGATAGAAGCGGTCGCAACGCTTCTATCTATATTTCAAGCTTTAAAGGAGTGGTTTTAACCACTCCCCCCTTGGGTTGATTATAAAATACTAGACTTTACAAGGAGCTTAAAAATGGATATTGTCTTTAAAGTAGCTCAATTCGTGGTTTGTATCGCTCTAATCTATGAGATGTGGCGTAACTACAAGCTAACAAAACGCATAAAAGAGTTAGAAAATGCAAAAAAATAAAACGCCAAAGCGTAAAGATTTTGTTGAGATTTTTGGTATCCCTTACGCCACATTAAACGATTGGGCTAAATCAGGGGAGGATAACTGGCGTTTTAAGTTGCTTGATTTTTTGAGTAATTTAACTTTTGAAGAAATAGAAATAATAAAAAATAGAAGTAAAAAAATAGAGGGCTAAGCCTTATTGTTTTTCTAAGGCTCGGCGCTCCTCGTTTAATAGCTCAATAATAACCTCGTGCATTGCTATCCCGTCCTCTAGGTCGTAAATAGTGCGTAGGTCGTTTAGTGTGGCATAGCCTTTTATTATCGGTAGCCACACCAAATAATCTATATCAAACTCGCTTTTTACGCCTTGCTTAGGTAGGCTGTTATACCCGTTAAGGATTTTGCCCAGCGGGTAAGAAGTCTAAAAAATGGTATTTTAACCCCTCTAAAATAAGCTGTGCATAATCGCCTCTATTGGCGTTAAAATGCGTTTCGGCTTGGCTAACATTTCTTAATAATATTTCGCCGCCCTCTGCATTTATCACACTAGCGTATTTTAAAATAAAATTTTCTACCCCACTAAACGCCGCACTGCCTATATTAGCTATTATTTGCCCTACGTCTATATTAACGTCCTCACCCTGCATTTTAATAGCGTCTTTAGCTAGCCCTAAAAGGCTTTGTAGCTGCGTCTTGGTCTCAAAAAAATTAGCACTTCTTAAAACGTACTTATTTTCGTTTATCATTAGCTCGTATGTTTGCATTAGTTACCAGCTCCATTTTCTAAGCGTTTGCTTATTCTTTCAAAGGCAATTTTAAACTCGGTTGGGTTGTGAGCGTCGCCTCTTTTAGCCCGCCGTCATTTACAAAAAAGCCATTTAGCCCGCTTAACTCATCGCCGTTTAGCGTGTCCTTAAACTCCATTGTCATAGGGCTAAAGCTTTTAAACTCTGTGCGCTGTTGATTATAAAGGTCTTGCAAAAATTTACAATCCTCGCTATGTTGTAGAAGTTTTAGGGTTAGCGTGCCACTTTGGTTACAACTGCCCGTAAATACACCTCTACCACTAGCGCCTATTGTGTAAGCTCCAGCGTCGGCTGCGTTTTCTATGCTTATTACATCGCTACCGTCTGCATAAGCGGTTATTTCATAGCCGTTTATTAATAAAACGATCGTATCGTGTTGGTATCTTGCCATTTTAGCCCCTTATCTGTTGTAATTTATCAAAATATCTACGCTGTGTATTGCACCAGCTAGCTTAATAGCCACATTGATAGGCACTGACTTTCTAGCCTCCCTATCTGCTTGTAGTTGCTCGGTATAGCTAGGGCTGTAAACGTAATAGCCTAAATCCAAGTAATCGCCACTTTCTAGTGTGCCAACTGGATCACCACGCCATTGTCCTGCTGCGATAAAGCCGTTTTTAACAAATTGCTCGCAAACTTGCTTAACCGCCGCTATTAGTCTTACTTGTCCCTTGTCGGTTTGTGGCACTTTCTTAGCACCTTTTAGCACGTTAAATACTGCTATTTGTGTTCGGTTATTAAATGCGTCAAGCCCTACAACTTCATCAATAAATTTTCCGCCTAAAGCCACACCCTCGGCTATCATGCTTACGCCGTCATAGTCGGTGTAATAATTTACGCCTAATTTGTCGCACTTTTCAGCCAAATTTAGCGTGATTGTTTCATCGGTGCCAGCCGTTTTTAGGTTTTTAAACTTCATTGTTTGAGCTGTATTTGAGCCCTCCCAATTAGTGCTTAGTGCTTTTGCTAGCAATTCAGCACCTGCGTGTTCGTCACCAGTGTTGTTGTATGTTGCAAAAAAGCGACCGCTGTCTTTGTCGGCTATCTTTTTTATCACGTTTGTATTCACACTTTCAAGCTGTGCTTTACGTGTGATTGTATAGCCTGCTACACTTGGGTTTTGTGCTGAAGTGATCCACTCGTTAAGCTCTGCTACTTCCTCGTCTGCCAAAATAGCTGACGAATAAACACCGTAAAAGCCTTGTGTTGCGTTGAATAATTTATCTAACGCCTCGCTTAGGCTCTCTTTTTCTGCGTTACGCTGTCTTTGCCTACGTAAATATCGCTCTTACCGCTAACTAGGTTTAAAAGCACGCCTACAAAGTCGCCACTATCCGCTTTCTCAAAATAGCCCAGTCTTGTATTGTCGTTTTTGCCAGCCGTTGCCGCTCTAATTATAAAGCGGTTACCCTCTGCGTCATATACCGCCTTTATTCCGTCTTTGCTAATCGCCGCTGTTAGTTTTGTTGCTACTGCCTCAAAATCTACGCACGAGCTAAAATCTAAAGCCGTATAAACTTTATCCGCTCCGCCTACGTTTAGCTTAAAGCTTCCGTTTGTGATAGCCTTTAACTTATTTATTCCTACGTTTAGCGCCGAGCCTCTTAGTTCGTTTGCTGTTGCTTGTGTTGTCTTATTCTCTTTACCCACTTAGCAACGATTGCCTTTTTAACGCCACTCACGCTAAAAATAGCTTTGGCGGCTTTAGTTGCTCTGCTTTCACTGCCAAAATTTAGGGCGGCGTCATTTGCACTAGCGATACTTACAAATCTTGTATTTACATCATCGAAAGCCTCGCACCAATCATCGCTTAAAATAGCTATTACACTAAAATCTCTATTCTTTGCGATCTGCCCTTGTTCGTTTAGCTGGATATTTACTATCCTTTTTATTGTTAAACTCATCTATTTACCTTTATGCCAAAATCTGCCGTTTTAATCTCGGCTTTTTTAATCTCGTTTTGAGACACTTCCACTCTATTTATGTAGCTTAGTGTTAAATCTATACTAGCTCGCTCCTCTATGCCACCACCTACTATTTGGCTTAAGTTCCTAATAGGGCTAACCGTTACCAACCCTAAGCCTAAAATCTTAAGCTCTTTTAAGCACTCGCTAGAATAAAAAAGGGTGTTTAATTTTTCGATTATGAAGTTAGCATTTTTGCCAAAAGCATTTACGCTAACCACGGCTTCACGTGTTGAAGTGATAACCTCTTTCTCGCCCTCGATAAATTTATACTCACGCCCTTTTTGCGTGCTAGTTAATAAATGCAATGTTAAATATGCCACCTTATCATTTAGCGTCTTGGAGTAGCTATCACGCACTAGGCTTTCATTTACGTTCAAAGCCTTGGCTATCAAAACTTTCAAGCCCGTCAAATCTAACGCCTGCAAAGTTTTTGTATCCATATTCGCTCCAATCTTGCATATTAATAATGCGGTAATTTATGCCCTTGTAAGTGATTACATCTTGCAAGTTTAGGTTAAATTTTCGTATCTATCCTAACTGCTTCTTTGTATCTTTCCCCCTCTGGTAGTCTTTGCATTTCGTCGTTACTTAAAAACTGCACCACCGCCTTAAACTCGTCATCGCCCCTTTTGATAACTTGACAAAAATCGCTATCCTCTATTAGTTCGCTAACGTTTATCATTTTCGTACCTCGTAAGTGATAGAATTTAGCAACTGCCCTGTATCAATTAGGGGCTTTGAGCTTTTTTATGTTTAATCGTGGCTGGCTTTAAAGCTGGGCTTATGCCGTTAGTTACTGCCTCTTTGCTTATACTCTTAGCTTCCTCGCCTACGTATCCTAGCGCCGTTTCTAGCGACATTTCGCCTGCGATGAAATTTTCCTATTGCGTTTTTTGCCAAATTAGCCACCGCTTCAGCATTGTTTATCAAAGGCTTACGCAAAAATGAGCGCTCTGGGATATTGTGTGCCGGACTGCCAAACTCGTGTATCATGGCTAAATCTGCGTTGGTTAGCTCGTCGCTTCTAGCGTTGCTTTTAGCGGTTACGCCTACCACCACGCTAAGCCCCATAATCTCGGTTATTTTGCCCTCTAGTTTTTCGATCATCTAACTAACCCAAAATGTGGGGTTACTAGCTTTTTAAGCTCTAGGTAGCGTTGTCCGTATTTGGTTAAATAGTAGCTTCCGCTTTCGCTCTCAAAGCCAGTTTTCCCACTTGTATAGCTTACGCTTAGGCTACCTACGGCTTTACTGCCTATTTCACGCAACGGCTGAGGGTTAGTTGTCGCTTCTGTGCTTAAAGCCCCCTGCATTGCCAAAATATGAGCCGCTAAGTGTAAAACGCCGACCTCGTAAAAACGCCCCCAAATTTTCTCGGTAACTTGTAGCTTTGCCTCGTCTAAGCTTAGTTCTATGCGTGTTTCATCTACCGCTTTAAACTCAGGGAATTTATTTAAAAAATCGGCTGCTGTCATTGTTAAGCCTTGTAATTTACATAAGCCACTTTGTCAAGCTGGCGAATTAATGTACCCGTAAATTTAGCTTTAACGGCGATTTCCCAGCTTAGCACGCTTCTTTGGAATGGTTGCATTGCTGTTGGTGATAAAGCCCAGTCAGTGCTTAGCACGTCCTCGCTCTTAGTATATACAACGGCTCTATCTTTACCCTTACCACCGCCTAAACCTTGTGCAAAACCCAAAGGTATGCCAACGATATTAACATCAATGCCTGTGCTTTGTGATAGTGCTTCTTTAATAGCGGTTAGTGCATTTATGCCACCATTTACTGCGCCAATAGAGTTGTCATATTTGCTAGCTAGTGCCATAAGGTCTTTACTATCGATTGCTATCGTATTAGGGATTAATAGACCGCCGTTTTGCTCGTAGCCAAACTCAATTAGCGACAAGAAAAACGCTCTAGCCTCTGCGCCAGTCATTGCACTAATAGCCGCACCAGCTGTTAAGTCTTTTGCTTTTACGCTAGTGTTATTTAATAAGCCTTGCACCGCTGGCAATTTAGCGTGACCGACAAGTGCTGTTTTTTGCATTGTAAGAAGTGCTACACGCTCAAGGTTGCTAAGCTTTGCTGTGTCTAGCTCAATATCTAGCCTTTTAGCTCTAGCTACTGCTTCACTAGTATAGACCGCTGATTTAGCCCAGCTTAGGTATAGCCCTTTTTTGGCTACGATATTTAAATCCTCAGTTTCTAGTGACGTTGTGTTCTCGTCAATTAAGCCGTTTTCCAAATCTTGAGTGCCCTCAATCTCGCCATAATCTAGCACGTCTATGCTCTCGTCGCCCTTTTGTGTAATAGGCACAAAATTAGCTAGTTGTACTTCTGGATATTCACGCTCTTTAAAGCCCTCGTTAAAACTAGCCGCTGCCGACGCAAGCTGGCTTAAAATTTCCTCGTCTCTTAGTTTCATATTATTCCTTTCTCATTAGTTTTACAAGATTACCGCTTACTTCGGTAACGTAAAATTTCATCTTTAGCTGCTGTCACTGCTAGCGTTGCTGCTTTAGCTACCTTGCCAGCGTCTGCACCTGCTGTTGCTTCTACTTGAATAGTATCGCCAACCGCTAAGCCGTGATTTTCTTTGCCTTGCACCCAAACTTCACTACCATAAGGGATTGATAAAACGCTCATAACCTCGCCTGGCTTGTTTTCGCTCTTTGTTCCCATTTTAAGGCTAACACCCATAATCTGATCGGTTGCTTTACTTATTTTTGCTACGCCACCGTCTTTGCTAGTTACAAATACACCAAAAGGGATAACCTCGGTATCATTATTTACATAAGCTAGTGCTACTACGGCACTTTCGCCTGCTCTAGCTACTTGTCCTGCAAAAGCTCTTTTGTCTAAATAGCCCATTATTTACCTCCAAATTTTTTATTTAAATCAATTTTATTTGGCTTAGCGTCGTAAAATTTCATCTAGTACGCTGCCGCTGTTGTCTTTATTTTTAGTGCTTACACGCATCCCCATATAAATAGCTTTAATCTCGCTATCGCTTAGCTTTTTAAGCTCACTAGCCTCAAATGCTTTACTGTCTAGGATTACCGCCTCATAAACGCCCTAGCGTTTTTAGCGTCGCTTAGTTTTACGTGGCTAAAATTTGCTTTGGCGTCTGTTACGGCTTCGGTTGTTTCTGCCTCGCCTTTTAGCTTTTCGATTTCAGCTTTTAGCTCTGCGTTTTCTTTTTCTAACGCCTCGACTTTAGCTTTTAACTCTGCGATTTCTGCGTTTTCGTCCGTGCCGTCATCGTCTTTTACGCTTTTGGCTTTTACATCTGCTAGCTCAGTTTTTGTTTTTTCTAGCTCAGCGGTTGTTTCGCCTAGCTTTGTGCTTACTTCCTCAGCACCGCTTAATGCTTGCTCTAAAAGATCAACTAGCTCATTATTAGCCTCGTTCGCTTCCTCTACTTTCTCTTTGCCAACTTCGTCGTTGTCTTTAAACTTTTTGGCTGCTGTCAAAGCGCCTTTTAATTTATTTATGAATTTCATTTTTATCCTTTTACTATCGCCTAATTTACAATCTTTACCAGCTCGCCCCTCGGCTACTACCGCCAAATGATTGCCCCTTATATTCGTTTGCCAAATTTTCCCATCACGCTCGATTAGTTTGCTGTCATATCCGCAACTTACCTCCTTTATTCCTTGTTCTTTAATAATTTTGATCGCTATCTCGTCGTTGATGTAGGCATCGCCTACTAAAAAATCCCCTCACGGCGCACGTTTTGAATATGCCCTATCGCGGTATCTTTCCAGTTCTTGGCTGTTACGTCGTCATCTGGGTGTGTTAGCGTTAGCGGCTTACCCTCAAAGCTTTTTATAGTTTCAGGGCTAAATACTTCTTTTTCATCCCTAAAAACTTTATACACCTTGCCACTTGTGCGTCCTATTTCCTCGCCCAAATATTCCATAGGCTGAATACTTGCCATTTTGGCTTTTGTTATTATGTAACCGTCATCGTTTATCTTAAAATCCATTTATACCCCTATGATTGCTTTTGCAAAACATCGGCATTGTATATCAACGCCAGGCTTGCATTTCGGCTTGTCCGCTTCTCGTTTTATCCACGTTTTGCCGCCATCCTTGCTATATACACTATCATCATCAAAACGACATAAAACGCCTTGCATGTTCGCGTGCGTGTGTCTTACTCTTTCATCTTTAGCCGTTTGCCAAATATAAAGCTTTACGCCTAGATTTTGCATGCGCTCTTGATCTAGCTCGGCGTTAATCTTTGCCGTCTGATCTCTAGCTATTAGCCTAGCCCTGCTTTTACTTACGCCCGTGCGTTCGTGTATGATCGTGGCTAAATTTTCAGCCCTGCCATTTTTTAAATAGCTCTCTCTTATTGCTTTTTCTACGTCGCTTAGATAGTCATTTTTAACCGATGTTATCAAGCTCACGTTTTTGGCTACGTATTCGTCTAGTTTGCCTTTTACGGCGGTATCGCCTACTAGTGGGGTTAGGTCTATATCCGTGCCTTTTTGCACGTTTTGGATTAGTCGCTCTTTGTTGGTTTCATTTACTGCACTAACTACGCCTTGGCTTAGTCTTTTTGCGTAGTCTAATGTGTCGGCTTTTCGTAGTCCGTCTAGTATTTGGGTTGTGTGTTCTATTATTTCGGCGTCACTAGGGTTACCCAGTAAAAACGCTCTAAGCCTTTTTAATAGTGCCGTCTTTAAAGAGGCGATTAGTAGTAATAAAGCGTTACGATATTTAACCTCTGCACGCTTGCTAGGCTGCACTGGCTTAAACTCTTTATTGCGTTTCTTGCTAAATAGCTCAGATAAGGTCGGTTTCATCGGTTGGCTCGTCTAACTTTTGGGCTAAAAGCTCGGCTTCATTTATATCCTCGGCGCTTATGTTCTTAATCAAGCCCTCGTCTTTTAGCTCTTTTAAAATTATCGCCTCGGTTATTACGCCCTTGTCTAGCAAATTGCCTAATGCTGTGCTTTTTACGTTTAAAATTTCGGCTTTTTCTTTATCGTTTAGGCTGTCTATGCTGTAAAAATCGTATTCTAGGGTTTCACCTAATATAAACGGATCGATGAAGTCATAAACTGGGCGCAATAGTGTGTTTTGTAATTCGTTTATCGTTTCATAATATGCTCGGTTGTCTTCTTCGCCGCTACCAAAGCCGCCAGCCCCCTCGCCAAATAGTATGCTAATAGGGCGGTTTAATGCTCCAGCTACTACAATACAGCTTTTACTCCAAAGCTCGGCTATACCAGTTAGATTGTTTTCCTTTGTTAAATAGTCGTCTTCCATATCCATAGCGATTGCGTTGGTGTAGCTTTTGGCTTCATTTATTAGCCTTAGCCGTTTTAGTATCTCTCCCTCGTTGCCTGTTGCTATTTGCTCGTTATATCCGTGCATTTTATAGACATCTATTTTGCACTCCTCGATCAAATCGCTAACGCTTAGCGTGATAGTGTCAAACATCTTTATCACATCAAGGGCGGTGGCTATATCGCTTATGCTTTCACGCTGTTTTACGCCGTAGCTCTTAATGCCCCCTTGCACTATACAAAGCCGGCTAACGTGAGCTTTAACCCCTTTTACATCATAAAGGCTAGGTCGGTTAAATTTGTTTTCTGCATTTCTTGCTTTAAATTTGCCCTTGCCAAATACGATAAATTGTTTAATTGTTTCATTTGGCATTAATGGGAGTTGATAGGTTTCCTCGCTTGCGTCTGTCACGGCTAATATTGCCGCTTCGCCATAAAGTAAAACGTTAAAAAGCAGGTCTTTAATAACGCCGTCTATCTCTAGCTTATTGCAAGCATCGTAATACTCTTTTTTGCGTTCCTCGTCTATATCGTCCCAGTCGATTTCACGCCCCATTTTTAACATATCGCCTATGGTCTTTTTAATGTAGCGTTTGGCTATCCAGCCGTTGTTATAAGCGTTTAAAAGCTGTGCGTTTGTGACTATTAACGGCGTATAATCTCTATTCGCCGTCATTTGCCCCATTTTGGTTACTAGGTTTTCTAAGCTATCGGTTATTTTTTTGCCCCATTATTTCGCCTTTTATTTTTGATAAATAATAAGGCGTTTTTGGGTGTTAGCTTCGGCTTGTAATGTGCCCCCAAATACCACTAGGCTTATTTTTAAACTCACTAATTGCCATTGTAAGCGTATCGACTTGATCGTCGTGCAAGTGACTATTATCGGCGGTAAATTTCCACACTCATCTACAAAATCACTAACCCACGCTGCGACACTAGGGCAAATTTACATATCCGCTCTCAATGTAGCCTACAACGTCTAAAACTCTAGTGTATTTATCTTTTTGTGGTGTTACGGCTCTTACTGGGATATTATTTTCACGTTTTATCTTTTGTATTAGCCCTGTTCCACTTGATTTATCCTCTATGTAAAACATTAGTCCGTTATATGTTGATTTATGCTTGGCAAAAAAATCTTTAGTAGTATTTTCAAGCTCTACCGCGTCCCATTTACCACGCTTTAGGTCTAGTAAATAAATGGCATTGTCATATCCTACCCCAGCTAATAACAAAACGCTGTAATCGTTTTGCTCGCCCGTCTTTTGGGCTGTATCCATAAAAACACCTACACGCTTAATCCTTGGCGCTACATCATAACGACCAAACCACGCCCCTTGTATAATATCTCCGCCCTTAGTGCTTGGGTGCTGTTGATAAAGAGCATTCCACGCATAAGAGCCTAACGCACTTTTTATTTTTAATAGTCTGTTTAAATCGTATCTTTCTGGGTGTAATGCCTCTCCCTCTTTTCGGTGCTCCTCGTCGTATTCGGCTATTGCTGGAAAGGATAAAATCTCCCATTTGTCGCCCTCTTTTTGAGCTTCTTGAATTAATCGCCCTGCTAAATCGTCCTCATGCCACCTTGTCATGCCTAATAATATGCCACTCTTAGGGCTTAGCCTTGTATAAAGGGTTGTAACATACCAGTCCCACACTCTATCCCTAAAAGTTGCACTATTTGCTTCTGCTGCGTCCTTGATAGGGTCATCAATAATTGAAATATCTGCACCCATACCCGTAATACCTCCGCCTACGCCCGCACTCCTATACGCGCCCGTGTGTCCTACAATCTCAAATATTTCACTATTTCTAAGGGCGTTTTGAGTTACGGTTACGACACGTTTGGAGTTAAGTTTTGTTTCTGGAAAATTTCGGCGTAAGGCTCGCTCATTATTATACGCTGCACGTCCCTATTCATTCTTGTGCTTAGATCGCTTGAATAAGAGCTGGCGATTATTTGCAAATTTGGATTTTTGCCAAAAGCCCACGCTGGAAAAGCCCTACTAAATAACTCACTTTTACCACTTCTAGGCGGTGCAAATATCATTAGGCGTGGTTGCTTACCCTCCATTACGTTAAGATAAAATCGCTCCAGCTTATTTGCAATTTCTTTGTTAAACCAGCCGACCTGATAGTTAGGGTTAATCTCAGTTACAAAACGAATTAGGCTACGTCTTGCAAGCTCGTTTTTAATTTGCTTTTGAGAGTATTGCGTCAAGTGTTTCAAGTTCATCATTGCTTAAATTTGTTAGATCAAGTTCATTTTTTACGTTTTTTACGTTTTGCTGTGCGTTGGTGTTATTGATTTCTATTTTGCTACTTTGTGGGTTAGCGATAGCCTCAAGGTCTTTTAATGCGCTTGTCCCTTGTTTTATTTCGGTTGGCGTTGCGTAGCGCTTGTCACTTATGCCACGCACAATTAGCGATTGAAATGCTTTAGCTATTTTGCGGTTATTAGCTATTATTTCTAAATTTTCCAACGTTGCACTAATTTGTTGAGCCATTTCCTTTTTTTGAGTTTCGTTTGCTTGGGAAAGGCTTTCGCAAACTTTCCCACTAGCCTCTTTAAACTCGTCTAATGCGGCTTTTTGTGTTTGGGAAAGTTGCCAATTATCTCGCTTTATTTTATTCCCAAGTGTCCCTGCTGGAATACCGTGTTTTTTTCTTAGCTCTGCTTGGCTCATCCCTGCCTCATAATCGGCTTTTATTTCGTCCCATTTATATGGTGGTAAAGGTTTAGCCATTTGCTGCTTCCTTATACTCGTACCAATCTACTTCTTCACCGTTGATTTTTATTTTTGGGATGTTTGTATAATCTACATATCGCTGGACTATCACTTGCGCGTATTTCTCGTCTAATTCCATAAGATAACACGTCCTATTTGTGTTTATGCTAGCTATTAGTGTGCTACCTGCTCCCCCAAACAGATCAACCACTAACTCTTTTTCTCTGCTTGAGTTTTGTATAAAGTGCTCTACTAACCCAATAGGCTTCATTGTTGGATGTAGTTCGCTTTTTGTTGGCTTATCAAAATCTACAACGGTTGTATTCTGCTTCTCTGTGATTTTATGTATGTATTCGATTAATTCCTCTTTTTCATACTTGAAAATTTCAGTTTTTTCTCTTGCACGGTAGTTTGAGTGAAATCACCACAAAAATAATGCCCATTTCCCTCTTTCCACCCATAAAGAATAGGTTCATGTTTCCAGTTGTAATCTTGCCTACTAAGATTAGCTTGATTTTTATTCCATATTAAATTTTGAGCAAATTTAAAACCACTCTCTACTAGCGTATCAGTAAAAGCACTCCTTTCACTCTCTGAGTGCGCTACATAAATAACGCAGCCCTTTTTGGCTATCTGGTAATAGTTTTTAAAAACTGTTAGCAAAAAAGCCCTAAATTTTTTTTCCCCATATCATCATTTAAAATTTTACCTGCCTTATTCTCAATAGCCACATTATATGGTGGATCAGTCCATATCATATCCGCTGTACCCCCCCCCATAAGTTTTTCAACGTCTTTTTTATTAGTGCTATCACCACAAAGAAGTCTATGTTTGCCAAACTCTATCAAATCCCCCTGCTGTATGATTATTTTTTCATCATCAACCTCAGGTATCTCATCCTCTTTGCTTTTATCTATTGCCCTATACTCATCTATCTCATCACTTAAGCCCATTGTCTTTAGCTCATCCTCACTAAACCCTGTAAGCTCCAAATCATAACCTTGCCCTTGGAGTGCTTCTGAGCTCCGCTTTTAATAATTCCTCATCCCAGCCTGCGTTTAAGGCTAATTTGTTATCCGCTATCACATAAGCCCGCTTTTGTGCTTCGCTTAGCCCTTTTAGCTCAATAGTCGGCACTTCGCCCATATTTAGCTTCTTAGCTGCTGCTAGCCGTCCGTGTCCTGCTATTATTTCGCCTTTTTCGTCAATTAGTAGCGGGTTAGTAAAGCCAAATTCTCTAATACTCGCGCATATTTGCGCTACTTGCTCCTCGCTGTGTGTCCTCGCATTATTTGCGTATGGCATAAGATCGCTAATTTTTTTATATTTTATTTCCATTTTTGCCCCTAAAATAAAGTCGGTTGTTGATATTTTTTCTTTTTGTATTTGCGTTTAGGTTTTATAAATTTGCTTTGGCACATCTTTTGCCTATCCGCTGACATTCTATGTTCTAATACCCAAGTTAAAAACTCTTTTGGCGTATTTAATAGCGTGTTAAGCTCGTTTTGGTATTTTTTTACCTCACTTACTCTTAGATTATTAATAACAGTTTCGTCCGTATAGGGGCTATTTAATACCTCCCTTATTAAAAACGAAATTTCCGTTAGGTAATAATGATCCTCTCGCTTTTCCCAATCTGGGTAAAACTTATCGAGCACGGCATAAAATACGTCTAAATGTTTTAAATTAGGTAAATCCATTTATTTAATAAATCCTAAACTCGCCCTCTATTACTCCAAGGGCTATTTTTCTCTCTAGCAGTTTTCGCTTTATCTTGAAAACGTCTGTTTGCATTCCCTTTACATCCTCTATTATCCGCTTGCCATTTTTAAGGCGATAGGTAAAGTCTGCTATGTATCTGATCTCACGCACGGTTCTAAAGCCTTGTCTTGTTGTTTCATCTGATATTGTGTAGCTTGGCATTAGCACAAACGGTACTTGTCGGTTTAGCTCGCTTATCTCACCAGCTCTTTGCAAGGCTTCTAATTCTTGGTTTCTACGCCACTCCTTTGCACTATCAAAGCCTTTGGTCTTGCGGTTGTGGTATTTACTCGCCGAAACGTTGCCAATTCTCATCTGCTACCTCCTCGTATTTTTCTATACTCTCGTGTTTGTGTGCGTGGCACCATTGATGACACTCTCTACAAACGGCTATTTGCTTGCTGTCGTCCTTATCTGCTCCAAATCTGCCATAGCGTACGTGGTGGCACTCTATGCTTTGTTGTTTCTCGCATATTTGACAAAGTGGATATGCTTCAAGTAGTCTTAGCTGATAGGCTCTATTTTCACTTCTTGTTAATCTCAAAATAGCCCCTTTGTGTCATCGTCCTTGTGTTTCTCGTTCCACTTTCTCATTACTTCAAGCACTCCGCTTGCGTCCTTGCGACTTACTTCAAAGCTATCAAGTATCTTTTTATTTTCATCTGCTACTTTTGCGATTATGCTAGCTCCGCTTTCGGCTATTGTGATATATACGGCTTTCATCTCACGCTCTTTTTGCGATATTTACCACAATGGCAGATAGCCCAATTCTTAGCCTTGCTCTTGCTTCATCGCTCATTTTTAGCGGTGCGTCTGGATCAGCTGGGAGTAAATTTGCATTATTTGCCGCTTCTATTTTCTCTTGCTCTTTTTCTTTCTCTTTCACTTCTCTTTCACTCACGTATTTGATTACGCCGATACGCTTTTGATTTTTAAAGAGCCACGCATAAACCTCTGCCTCGTCATCACTGCTTAGCTGCACTGGCTTACCTGCTTGGTTTATGTGGTAGTGGTTGATTAGGTTGCCGTATTCATCTACGCCGATGATCACAAAATCTTTGTAGGTTGCTCCATAGCAAAGCCTCTCATTGCGAAAAAGGTTTTTACAAACTCTACCAACTGCTCGATATTTTTAAAGCTAAATTTGCCCTCTTTGATCGCTTCTAGCGCCTTTTGCTTTCTAAAAGCTGCCACGGCGTTTTTTGTGATTAGCTCGCTTGACTGTTTCGGTTGAATAAAGCTTGTCCTATACGCAAAAAATGGGATAATATCCTCATCTTTTAGCGGTTTTAAAAGCTCTGCTGTGATTAGTGCTTGAGTTTCATTTACGCCAAGCGCTTCTTTGATCGTTTGTATGCGGTTCATTTAAAACGGCTCCTTGTTTTCAAGATATGCCACGTTTTGGGTAGCTATTTGGTTCGTTTCTTTCGTGCTCTCGAGGTAGTAGCTTACATCGCCACCAAAACGCCTTACGTCCTCTACGCTTAGGCTAAGCCCACTTTGCGCTTTGTTGTAGGTTGGTTTTGGCTTAAAGACGCCCTGCCACTCATTTCGCATTGCTTCTCTTATGCATTCGTTTACGTCTATGCCCTCGCTCGCCCATTTAGCCCACTCGCTAAATTTCATCTCGATACCCTCAGTGCTTAGTTTCTCTCGTCGCTCTTTCTTGTAGGCTAGA
The DNA here is from genome assembly GCA_037321105.1 of Campylobacter concisus. Taxonomy (GTDB): domain Bacteria; phylum Campylobacterota; class Campylobacteria; order Campylobacterales; family Campylobacteraceae; genus Campylobacter_A; species Campylobacter_A concisus_AZ. The sequence continues at coordinate 405,680 of CP147775.1, forward strand.
TATTTTTGCCAAAGATTTGGATCGATGAAGTCAGGTAGTGAAATGTCCTTAGGGGGTAGGGGGTTAATTGACGGTTCTTTGATGGTTCTACTGACGGTTCTATTGGTGGTTATATTAATAGGGGTGACACCCTTGTCACTATGCAATGACACATTTGTCACTACCCTAGTGTCATCAGTGTCACTATGTGATGTCATAGATGTCACTGCCTCTTTTCCGTTTGTCATCATAGGGGCGTCTGTGTCACCCTCTCATTTTCACTCACTATTTTGTATAAATTTGTCCTGCTTGTTCCGTCGTTCAGTTCTCTTTTTTCTTTTGTAGAAATCCAAGCTCAGCCAACTTTTCGACTGCCCTTATTGCTGTTCTTTTTGATTTTGATATTTTTTTGGCTAAGACTTCATAGCTAGGGTAGCAATAGCCCTCATCATCTGAAAAGTCGGCTAAAGCCATAAGTGTTAGTTTTGTAGTGCTATCGTCGATTTCCATATTCCAAACTTGGCTCATTATTCTTATGCTCATCTAAACCCCCTCCAAGTTTGATAAACTGCGTCAAGTATTAATAATGCGCAGAGTATATAGCCTATATACATTTGGCTCATTACGCTATCCTTTCAGTGGGCTTTAATATCGATGTGCTGCACCCACTTATTGCGTCTTTTTTTGATCCAATCTCAACTAAAAAGCCACGCGCTATTAACTCATTGACACGTCCGCAGACGCTATTTATCGCTACGTTATACCAACGCGCTATTTCTTGCCTTGTTGCACCCTCTTTGTGCTGGCAAAACATCTCATATACGGCTCTACGTTTGCCGCTTAGCTCTGGCTTTAGTTTGTTATATGCCTCTAGGCTGTTATTAGCTACCATTTGTTATCCTTTCTCGTTTGCAGAGCTTTCCAAAAGCTTGGCGATTACTTGTGTTTCTAATTCTTTGTCGATCAAAACGCTGACCATATCAAGGCAAAATCTAATCACTTCGCTATCGTTTCTAAAACCCTTTCTATTCTGTATTTTCACGATATTTGCGATGTTTTGATTAGACAATTTGAATGCTTTGCTAATATCATACTTAGGCGTTACCATTGTGGGCCTTTCGTAATATTTTAAGATTACCAAAACGTTTGCTATTATTTACAACATAAGAAGTTATGTCATACCAAGCATTAGGCGGAATGCCAAACTGCTTATCCATAATTTCAACGTCGGTTATAGTTGGTTTTGAGCCTCCGCTTAGCCAAAAACTAACCGATGCATGAGTTTTATTCGTTGCTTTGGCAACGTCAATTAATTTTATTTTTTTTGTTTTCATAGGCTTATGTTAAAAAAATTTACATTATAAGAAGCTTAAATATGTAAATATTTTTAACATTTTATTGAGTATTATTTACATTTTAAGAAAGGTTAGAAAAATGACACTTGGTGGTAAAATTAGAAAAGCAAGACAAGCAAAAAAGCTTACTCAACTACAATTATCTCAAATAGTGGAAGTAAGACGTGAGTCGATAACTCAATATGAGAATGATCTTATAAAGCCAAAAACTAAAACACTTGAAAAAATTGCTAACGCCTGCGACGTCGATATGCTTTATTTTTTTGAGGATGAATACGCAAAACGTGCTGGCGTAGTAAAAAAGAGCTAAAAACTAATTTTTCACAATACGCCGACTTTATCCCACAAGACTACGCCCCTAAAAATATGTTATTTCTCCCAAAATCTGAAATGCGTATAGGTGCAGGTAGTGAGGGCGTTTATGACCTTGCTATGCTTCAAAAAGACGAGCGCAAAATCGCAGTTGATAAAGCTTTTTTAAAAGGGCTTGACACCAAAATTTACGCATTTTTGAAGTGGTAGGCGATAGCATGGAGCCTGATTTTTACGAGGGCGACTGGGCTATTGCTGATATGGTAGCAGGCAGGGATAATTTCGTGCGTATAGCTGGAGTTTATATCGTTAGAATGGACGACGTTGTTTATATTAAAAGGGTTGAATTTTTGCCACAAAATAAAATAAAACTAATCAGCCTAAACCCAAAATATAGTGATATATACCCACACAAAGAGGGTTACGAGTGTGAGATACTTGGTAAGGTATGTGGGAAAGTCCATTGCGAAGTATATAAAGGTCTAACGTTTGAGGATTATGGGATAAAGTAAGGGTGTTTTGGTAGCCACAAAGGGGCATAAAATGACAGAAAAGAATTTAAAAACAAATATAACGAGTTGGTTAAAAATGGTTATTTTTTTATAAATCATAGAGCTACAGCCAACTCTCTTGGCTTTAACAGCCTTTGTGCCAAATTTTAATCTACCCATAATCAAAGTTACAAAAATTGGGAAATTTTATCATAACGAATATTGTGATATGTATATGTTTTATTCTGAGGATAGGCTTAGCTATTATGATGCAGAAAAAATTATGGATGAAAAATTTGGTTAACGGCGCAAAAACGAAATTATAGGGGTGAGGGAGTAAAAGAATAAAACAACAAATGATATTAACATAAAAATAAAGTTTTATAAGGGGCTAGTATTCGACGATCAGGGCATAAGATAGCCCTCGCGTATTCGTTTGCTACTCCACGAGTTCAAAGATGTTTTAGGAGAAGGCTTGATCTGAAAAAGTGGGTATCGTATCAAGCCTACTTTTAAAGAACAGATCAATTTCAGCTCAATATGGTATATTTTTTGCTAAAATACGTAAAGAATAGTTATTTTTTTGATATAATTCACGATTTTTTGAACAGTTCTTTTAAAAACTTATACTTTTAAGACACAAAACCGTCTTAAACAATCTATAAAATACACAAAAATTTTGAAAGGAGAATGGATGAATCCGGTAGAATTAGCGCATATAATTATAAATATGGGAATACAAGCAAATAGGCCGGTTAGCAATCTACATCTTCAAAAAATATTGTATTTTACGAATTTGGTTTATTTGCAGAATAATCACGTATTTTTGGTAAATGAAAATTCTTTTGAAGCATGGATGCATGGTCCGGTTGTTCCGAAAGTATATTATAATTATTCAATATATGGCGGCATACCTATCAGCAAAGCAGAACCAGAGCCCACTTTTATATCAAATGCATCAGGAAGAATACTAAATGCCGGCGAGGAGCAAGAGGTTCGTAGCTTTATTGAACGCTTAATGAACATAGACCCATGGACGCTGGTCGATTATTCACATCGCATAGGCGGGGCATGGGAGAAAACCTATCAAATAAGCCCTTTTGGACCAATCAACCCTGCCCTTATAAGGAAAGAGGCTGGCATATGAACGCCAAAGACGATAAGGACCAAGAACAAATTTTAATAGAAGTTCTTAAAATATTAATCGATTCTGCTAGCACGACATCGAAGCAAAAAATAGTCAGTAAGGATATACTGGCAGAAATGGAAGAAAAGAATAAAACCAAAGACGACTCTTTCTACTTAAAGGTTACAAGTAAACTCAGCGAATTGTATCAAAATGAAAATATAGACGGCACAAAAACTAAAACATATAGGTACTCGTATTCAACAATATCTAGATTTATCATAGAAAAAAAGAATAGTTTTTTAAGCAATAATAGTGACAAACGGCAAATAGAAGAAGCATTATGGCAGGTTATATCTGAAAAGATAGAAATGATTTATCAGCAAGCAAAAGATAGAAAATATAAACACTTAGACAAGCTCTTTAAATTAAAAGATCATATAAGCCTAGAAATAGCAAGAATGTCGGATAGTACAAAAATACAATTAGATATAGAAGAACAGATTAACAATGCAAAAAACTCTTTAAAAGACTTTGAACAAACATCCAAAAACATACAAAAAGACTACATAGCCATACTTGGTGTTTTTGCCGCAATTATCCTTACTTTCGTAAGCGGGCTGGTTTTTCAAATTCCATTTTACAAAACATAGACAAAGCAAGTATTTATAAACTCTTACTCATATCTACCACGATAGGTTTTTTTATAACAAATATTTTATTATTTTTGTTTAATTTTGTAAAAAGCATAACAAGAAATAATGAAAATAATAGCGTATTAGACCCACATATTTCATATTTTAATTTGGCTGCGATAATACTAATATTGGTGCTTTTAGCAGTATCTATACCACATGAAAGTATTTATAAAAAATACGATAGCAACTCTACTATTAACGTTAATACCGCCAACATCAGCTTTAGCTCTAATCGTTAAGGTCGTTTCCGTTCACGACGGCGACACGATCACGGTATTACAAAATAAGCAGCAAATCAAAGTAAGGCTTTTTGGCATTGACGCGCCCGAATTGAAACAACCCTACGGCAAAAAATCAAAGCAGTTTTTGGCAAATTTGATAGTCGGCGAAGTCGTAGAAGTCGAGAAAAACGGCAAAGATAGATATAAGCGCACGCTAGGCATTATCCACTATAAAGGGCAAGATATAAACGCTCAAATGGTGCTAAATGGCTACGCTTGGGCTTATGTCAAATACTCGAGAATATATGTAGATCAAGAAAGCTTAGCACGTGAGAAAAAGCGAGGGCTTTGGCAGAGCAGTAATCCTACTCCGCCGTGGGTGTGGAGGCATAAAAAGTAGGATGCTAGCCTTTTCTTGCCTTTCTATATGAAAGAATTGCCGCTATAAGAGGCAAAGACGTAAAAATTACAAAAAACAACCCTGTGCCATTTTCGTTGTTTGGGCTATCAATATTTTTTATATAGGCAGTTGTCCCGCAAGGCAAAATATCCCAGACATAAGAAAGGCAAAAAAATAAAAAATTTTCTTTCCTAATGGTAATTTTGGTGTAGTGTAGAGTTTTGTCTTGTTTTTTTCTTTCAAAACTACGTCATAAGGCTTATTTTTTCGTTCTGCTATAATTTTTAACACACTCTCATCAGAATAAATCCTTTTTGCTGTATTAATTAAATCATAAATTTTAAATACTACATCCGTCATTTCCTCACGTCTTTTTGCAGTCAGGACGTTTGAAAATTTTATTTTATTAAGTAAGGTTTCTAGTTCTTTTTTTAGATTAAAAAGGCTTGAAAAAATAGTTAGGTTTTCTTCATCGGCTACAAAATCAAAAAGCTCAATCCCATTGTTAAATGCATAAAAAATAGTTTGTTTTGTATATCCGCATTCCTCTAAAAAGAGATAAAACAAGTATTGCAAGTCCTTGATATTTTTTCTAAAAATTGCTCTTTATCTTCAGCGGCTAATTCTGCTTGTGTCGGTCGTCTTTCCTTTGGACTTGTATCTGAAAGCAAATTTGTAGAAAACCTTATCCCCATTATGCTTTTGCTAATCCTTACTGACATTACATCTCCTTTAAAGTAATTTTGTTAATTATACCCCAGCATATTTTTAAAAACAACTATCTCTTTTTTAAAAAATGTAAAATATATTAACATATTTAAGCTTTTTCTAATGTAAATAATATTAACATTCTCTCATCAAAACGGAAAACGTTTTGTAGGCTTCAAGCGTAAGCTGACAGAGTGAGCCTCCTGCGAGTTGCAGGTTAATCACGTTTCAATCTGAAGCGTCAGTGATAGGGCGAAAAGCTATCACTCAGTACCGACCCTGATTTAGGATAGTTTTTCACAGGGGTTTGAATAAAACGAAAAACACTAAAATAAAGTGAGATATAATTACGAGATGAAAAATATAGAGTTGTTTGATTATTATGCAGGCATTATCTTTTCAGAGCTTATTGATGAATTTCCGTTGCCAAAAGATATTAAGGCGGCGGATATAGTAAAAAACGATATACATATAGATGAAGTAAATAAACATGTAGCTATCGTTTATTACACTTGTTTATGGCTAAAAGAAAATGGCTTTGTAAATTTAGATAACTCTTTTTCATCTCAAAAAATGGTTTCAAATGTGATCTTGACCGCCAAAGGGCTAGAGATACTTAAACAAACTCCGCAAAGCGTAGATGGCAAAAGCTTAGGTGACAACCTAAAAGCAGCCGTACAAACTGGCAAAGACGAGTTTATAAAACAAGCCGTAAATAAAATTTTCTCATTTTCACTTAATCTAATCTCTTAATTTTTTCTAATAAAAGCCTTGCTTGCTTAGAGTAGGCGAAAGCCTGCTAACACTTTTCATATAAAAAATTTTCCTTTAAAGTTGCTTTTGCAAGCTAAATTAATTTCTAACATCAAGACGGCGGTGGCGAGCAAGGTTTCTATTAGGAAAAGGAGCTTGAGATGAGAAACAAGCAAAAATATTTAAAAGTAACGTTTAACGGATGCACTAGATACTTTACAAGAGAGCCAAATTTTTACACCTGCGAGGTTTATTTTGACACATTAGGGCTAGTGCTTTATATCCACAAAGATGCGCTTATGTTGCTAGCAGTAAAAGATAAAAAACTAAACCCAGTAAAACTAAGTAAAAAACAACTAGCCAGCTTTAAAGCCGAGTATGTTTATGAGATAGTTTAAGGAGCTTAAAAATGAGAAAGATAATTAGATTTTTTCGCATAGTTTTCAGCAATGGTGGCGAGATCAAAAATATCGCCTATCTAAATATCAAAAGGGGTTAAAAATGAGTTTGAACTACGACCTAGTATATGCCGAAAGCGACGTGGCACACATAAATTTAAACAAAGAATACGACGAGCTAATAACTGACATCGAAGCTGTATATAGCCGCCATCGCCACACGTTTAAAAATGCACTTGGCGAAAATAGTGGCGAAATAATTGATCTGCTTATTGAGCATTGCAAAGATGATATTTTTGCGTATTCGGCGCTTATTTATGTGTATTGCGTTGAAGCAGGATTTAGCAAAGATAGCTTTATGAGCTACACAAATACTTACAAACAAACACTGAAAAAACTACGAGAGGAGGCTGAAAGAGATGCGCTCTTATATTCTGATGAGGCTTGTTGAATTTTATTATGAGCCAAATATGACGGTAGGTGAGTTTTTAGAGATTATAAAAGGACTTAACAATGCTAACAAATAAACAATACCACGCACGCCCTGAAATATCAAAGAGTGACCTCGACCTACTTGCACGTAGCCCTTTGCACTTAAAAATGAAAAACGAGCTTAGGAGTGAGCCTACAAAGGCTTTGCTCTTAGGCTCTGCGGTACATAAGCTAGTGTTAGAACCAAAGGATTTTTCAAATGAGTTTTGCGTAGAGCCTGACGTTGATAAACGCACCAAAGAGGGCAAAGCGATCTACAACGATTTTTTAGAAAATTTAGGCGATAAAACCTCGCTTAATATTGATACTTTTGGCTCAGCCGTAGAGATAGCAAACTCGGTTAATTCTATGCGTGAGACAGCTATATTTTTAAAAGACGGATTAGCTGAGCAAAGCTATTTTAGCGAGATAGAGGGCGTTGCGGTCAAATGTCGCCCTGATTTTTATAATGAGAAAAGGGGAGTAGTGATCGATCTAAAAACAACCTCAGACGCTTCGGCTACTGGCTTTGCTAGATCGGTAGCTAGTTTTAATTACCACGTACAAGCAGCGTTTTACAGCGATATTTTAAGGAGTTTAGGCAAAGAGGTCAATTACTTCTTGTTTATCGCTGTTGAAACGAAAGCCCCTTATTTTGTAGGCTTTTATGAACTTGACGCCGCAGCGATAGAGCAAGGGCGAAAAACATATCTTGAATTACTAGAACTTTACAAATATTGTAAGGAACGTGACGAGTGGTGGGGTTATGCAAAAAAAGATGGTGACAAGATAAATGCGGTGCAAACTTTGAGCCTGCCGACGTGGAAATTTTACGAACAGATAGCATAAAAATTTGAAAGGATAGACAAATGAACCAAATACAACCAAGAGAGCAACAAGCGAGAGCTTTAGTGGGCTCAAAAATGAACCAAATTCAAACAATAGTTAGCAACGATAAGGCTAAGGCCTCGATCTTTGCTAGTGCTATCGCAAATATGGCAAACGACTATGGTCTAAGGAATTGTAGCGTTGAAAGCATAGTAAATACAGCTATGCAGATAGTCCAAATAGGACTAAACCCAAATAAACTTTTCGGTCAAGCTTACGTAGTGCCATTTAAGCTAAAAAATGGTGGCGAAACCGCACAACTTCAAATAGGCTACAAAGGGCTTATTAGTTTAGGTATGAAAAACGGCTGGAAATTTAGAGCAGTAGCCGTTTATGATTGTGATGATTTTAGCCTAGAGTTCAATGGGCTTGATGACAAGATACACTTTGCGCCAAATTATGATGAACGAAGCGACGATGACGGCGACTGGGTATTTAGTCACTTAGTAGGCGTGATCGTATATGCCAAAGATAGTAGCGATAACGTCTTTAGTGAGTTTGTGAGCAAGAAAAACTCGAGAAATTACGCTTAAAAAGCCAAAACCAAAGCAAAAAAGATAAATTAGAATACATTTGGCTAGACTGGGCAGAGGAAATGTATAAAGCCAAAGCTCTTAAATACGTTGCTTCACGCTTGCCGATAAATGATCGCCTAGCTGAAGCCGTGAGCGCAGAGGACGAGCCTATCACAAAACAAGAAGCTACTCAAGCGCCAAAAGCTGGGCTAAATGAGCTTTTGAGTAGTTCGGAAAAACCAAACAGCTCAACTGTAAACCAAAATTTGACAGTTGGCGACGCCGAATTTATCGAAGCTGCACCACTTGAAGTTGAAATCGCAACTGTAAAAGAAAATTTGACAGTTGAGCCAATGCCTCACGATCTACTACAAAGCGAGCTAGTAAAACGAGGCGCTAGTGAGGTTGAAGCTGAAAATTTTGGTCGAGAGGCTAAGCATTGATGAGGCTACTGCCTATCTAAAAGACCCAAGCAGTATAGACAATTTAATAGAAAATTTAAAAGGCTAAATTGGAGGTAGAGAAATGATAGAGCCAAAATACAGAATAAAAGACAAAGCCGATTTTGAGAGAATTTTAAAAAAATCGCCGAGCTTGATAATGAGGAGCTTAGCAACAGCTTCATCGTGGAAGGCAACCACGACATAACCTACGGTAGCATAAAAGCTATTTGCGAGCTAATCGGATATGATTTATTTCTTTTACCACAAGAAGTACTGGATGATCTTGAAAAGGGCGAATATTCACATATTGATACCTTTTATATTGATATTATTCACTTAACGGAATTAGACCCAAATTTTACGGGTCGCTATTTTTATTTGGCGGAGCTATACCTGATGAGTTAGGGATAGAAGAGGACGGCACGCTTAGATTATGGTTCGATTAAACCTAAAAAGGACAAAAATGTTTAACAAAGTAGTAATAGTTGGTAATTTAACAAGAGATATTGAGCTTAAATACACCCAAAGCGGCGCTGCGATAGGTAGCTGCGGCATTGCCGTCACTCACAAATATACGCTAAATGGCGAAAAAGAGAGGAAACTTGCTTTATCGACATCACGTTTTTTGGCAAGCAAGCAGAGATAGCAAACCAGTATCTCAACAAGGGATCGAAGCTTTTGATCGAAGGACGGCTTAAATTTGAGCAATGGACGGATCAAAACGGGCAAAATCGCTCAAAGCACACCATAAGCGTTGAAAGTATGGAGATGCTAGGCAACAAAGACGGCGAGCCACAAAAGAGCAATACATATCAAGTTAGTAGCACATCACAACAGAGCCAAGTTGCACAGCGTAAAAGCGAGCCACAATATAATGACGTGCCAGATATAGATGTCGATTGTGTTGATTATGATAGCCAAGAAATACCATTTTAAGGGGGTAGAAAATTATGAAAGATTTTGAAAAACTTTGGGATCAGGCAACAGTGCAAGCAATAACTAGCAATGGTGACGTATTTGAAATATATGCCCAACTATCTGGAGCGCAAATAGTTTCAAAATATAAAGATGAAATAGCAGAAAAACTAAAAAAAGCTGGGTATAGGTTTCATATTGACGACACATTTTTATATGTTAAGTCCCTTAGTGGCAAAAACGAACTAATCCCTATTTACGCTCTAAGATATATGTATATTTTTCCAGAAGCAGGAATAATAATAGATAATAAAAATAGCTTTTGGCAAAAATTTATTTATAAAAATTTTAAAAATGATAAAAACCTACCATCAGTGAAAGAGAATTTTCAACCGCGGCAAAAGATTAGATAAAATCAAAAGAGCTAAAAGACTATTTTGAGATTATTGATATTTTTTAGAATGACGAAATACCATTTTAAGGGGGGCTACAAATTAATTGTTTGACTGTTGTTTGATAGTTGGCTTAGTATAAGCTTAATACAGCCATACAAAAGCCAATTTTTAGGGCTTTAGCTGGTTAATTTTGTTTGACGAGTAAAATATTAAAAAGGAAAAAGAAAATAATGTTTTTTGGAATATCTGAAAAAATTAGGCGAAAAACGAGAAAAAATTTTAGTGATCTACTCAAAAATCATTGTGGTATGAGCGAATACTCTATAAATGATTTGACGGATATGATAGGTAGAGATGAAGCTATTTATTATGGGTTAGTAAAATTTGAGAAGGTTGAGAAAGACGGCAAAGAATTTTACACTTGCGACTTATTGGACTGTGATTTGTTCGGCAGAGAGTATCTTTTTGAGCGCCAAGACGATTGCTTGGTGTGGCAAAGCGGCGGGATGTGCGAGGGCGACTATTACGGGTATATCGCCCATGAGCGCAAAGATGGCAAATGGGTGGTTTTTGAGATCGATTATTCGGTCTAGGGGCTAGCGATGACAACGGCTGAATTAAAAGACGCCGCCATTTTTGTGATGGCTTACTCATTTTTAAAGATGGATAGCTCAGAAGAATTGGGGCTATTCATAAACAAAAAAGCGAGCAAATTTATAACAGATTTGATCGATGTAATGACGCCCATTGTTAAGCATTATTATGAATTTCAAAAACGTATAGACCTGCAAATAGCAGCGCTAGATAACAAGGCTAGGGTTTGCAAAAATGATTTTAGCACTACAGCACCACAACTTGCTTGTGATTTGCTCTATTTGCGCTTAGCACCAAATGAGCGCAAGGGGCAAAGATTAGCGCCGATACTAGCAGATTTTTATGCGGTGAATAAAGAGAAAATCGCCTACATATCAAACAAGAGTTGCGATACAAAATACCGCAAAGAGGCAGAGGATAGCCAAACACTGGCTTATTTTTATATTGAAAATATTTGAAAAGGATTATATTATGACATTAAAAGAAAAGATAGAGGTTATTAGGGCTTATGCAGAGGGTAAGCCTGTAGAAGTTTATGTCAAGTCTATCAATCAATGGATTAATAAATCCGAAAATAGATGGGATTTCGAAGAAGGTAAATACAGAATAAAGCCTAATGAAGCTACTAAGTTTAAAGTGGGAGATAGGTTAGTCTATAAGTCTGATGAAGACTATACTGGAGGTATCCTAGTATTTGAAGTTACTAGAGTAACAAAGAAAAGTTGCATATTAGATGGCTCAATGGAGAAGACCCATAAGTTTATGAAAGAAGAGTTTATTGATGAGAGAGATGTCTTATGGTACTTTGAGTTTTATGATTATTCTACTAAAAAGTACTCTATGCACCCTACTAGAATGACTATGAATGAAATGGACAAAGAGTTTGGAGCACACCACGATACGCTTAGTTGGCAGCCTATGTATCACTTAGGATTTAGATTGAAGGAGGATAACTAATGAGACCAAGATATAGAGTTTGGGATAAAGAAGAAAAGAAAATGATATATGACGCAGAGAACACCTATGATAGCTATCCTGTTGATATATCCTCTTTTGGAATAATACTAGATTTACCTAACTTTTATGATGTTATGCAATACATAGGCAAGGAAGATGTTAATGGCAGCAGGATATATGAAGGGGATATTGTAAGGATTACTACAACTCAAACAGAGGAAACACGTAGAGGAGAAGTCATCTACTATAATGATAATGCTATGTATCTAGTAGAAACCACTATGGGAGACTACTTTACATTTATGTCTCAAGACATTAAAAGAGTTGAAGTCTTAGGGAACACCCACGAGAACAAGGAGTTATTAAATGAGTAGCCCAGAAAGAGAAAAACATTTAACAGCCCTTGCAAACATAGAGGCGTTTTGTGAGGCACACAATGAGAAAACAAAGCTAGTCGAGCAAATACAAGCTCTTTTATTTAAGTGTGACGTCCGCTATTTATGGCACACATTGCGAGATTTAAAAGATTATATTAAGGATAAAAAATGAGCGAGATAGTAGCCCTAAGTGAAGCGGTCGGTTTATCCCATCAAAATATGCAAGGGAAATTTTAAACATTTCAAAGCCGACCCTAAAAAAACTCATCGACGCTGGTATAATCAAGGCTAATAAAATAAACCAGCGTGTGATTTACTGCGACCTAGCCTCAATAAAAGAGTATATGTCAGGGCAAAGGGCATAAATAAACCCTTGCCACCAAAACATAAGCTCTTTGCGCTCTTTTAAATTCTTTGCGTGATTATATGCGTCTTTTACCTTGTTTGTTTCAATATGCGCTAAGCAAAGCTCGATAATATCGCTACTTTGTTTATGCTCTGCCCTCTTTTCGTGGCAAATAGTGCTAAATGTAGCCCTAAAGCCGTGTGGGGTTATTTCCTCATTTGAGTAGCCCATATTTCTAACAGAGCAACGGCACGCATTATCACTAATAGGTCTTGTTAAACTTCTTACGCTTGGGAATAGATATTCGCTTTTAAAAGTGCCTCTATATACTTGTAGAATTTGCAAAGGTCGTCAGATAAAAAAACAACGTGCGGGCGCTTCATTTTCATTTGCTCGGCTGGTATGCGCCAAAGTCCGCTATCTAGGTCAAACTCCGACCATTTAGCCGACCTTACATTGAGTGGGCGTACGGCGGTCATTATACTAAGCACTAAGCACACCTTAACCCTAACATCGCCGCTGTAATAGATTATATTATTTAGTAGTTGCATTAGCGCTTGCTCGTCTGTTATGGCGGCGTAGTGTTTTGTTTCAGGGGCTTTAAAAAGTGCTTTTTTGTCAATATCTAAGATTATATTGTGCTCTACATATTCTTTCAACACAGCGTATTTGTAAAGCTCTTTTATCGCTCCTAGCGCCTTGCTAAAAGTTATATACTTCTTTTCAAACTCCAAAAACTCTAACGCTGAAATAATATCACGCCTGCTTATTTTTTTAATATCCATATCGCCAAATTTAGGCAAGAAAAATCTATCAAAAAAGCTTTTGATTGTTTTTTGTTGCTTTGTCAAAACCTGCTTTTGCTTCCTCATAAACCACTCGAAAAATATATCCTTAAATTTTTTCCCATCGTCCGTATTATTCTTTTTAGGGTCTATCCCTTTACTTATCTGCTCTTTTAGCTCCAGCTTTAATGCTCGTGCTTCTTTTAGGCTCATTATCGGATACTGCCCTAAAGTTATTCTTGTCATTTTATTTGTGGCGGGGCTTTTATACTCTAAGATAAAAGATTTTTTGCCATTAGGGCGGATCTCGATTAGCATATTCTCGCCGTCACTAACAAAATATTTGCTCTCTTTAGGCTTTAGTGATTTTAAAAGGGTGTCATTTACTTGTGGGCTTGTCTTTGGCATAGTTTTTTACTGACCTATTTTTTAAAATTTTGTGGATTATATCATTAGTCAGTAAAAAAGTCAGTTAAAAAATATTTCGCTATATTTTTACAACTTTTTACTTATTTTAATAACTTTTTACGTATTTTAGGGCTGTTTATAGAGTTTAACTGGAGTATCTTTTACAAGTTTTTATTTGTTTTTCTAAGTAGTGGTGTCCCCAACAGGGTTCGAACCTGTGGCCTCAGAATTAGGAATTCTGCGCTCTATCCAGCTGAGCTATGAGGACAAATTTACAAGATAGTTTAAATTTTTACTCAAGCAGTTAAATTTTAAAGGGCAGATCGCTCTGCCCTATTTTAGCTAATTAGCCATTTCTCTTTTTAATAATCTCTTCACTTACGTTTTTAGGAACTTCTTCGTAGTGATCAAATTCCATAGAGTAAGTCGCACGACCTTGAGTCATTGAGCGAAGATCTGTTGAGTAGCCAAACATTTGAGCTAGCTGGACAATAAGCAGCAATGATTTTTACACCATTTCTATCATCCATTGAATTTACCTGGCCACGGCGCTTATTAAGGTCACCGATAACATCACCCATATACTCTTCTGGAGTCTCAACTTCAACTTTCATCATAGGCTCAAGGATAACCGCACCTGCTTTTCTAGCGCCCTCCTTAAAGCCCATAGAAGCAGCAAGTTTAAACGCCATTTCAGATGAGTTAACTTCGTGGTAGCTACCATCAAAAAGCGTAACTTTAACATCTTCAACTGGATATCCAGCAAGAACACCGCTTTGAAGCGCTTCTTTACAACCTTTTTCAACAGCTGGGATGTACTCTTTTGGAACAACACCACCTTTGATGTCGTTAACAAATTCAAATCCACTAGCAGCTGGAAGTGGCTCGATGCGTAAGAATACGTGACCATATTGACCACGACCACCTGATTGTTTAGCATACTTATACTCTTGCTCAACTGCCTTACGGATAGTTTCGCGGTAAGCAACTTGTGGCTGACCAACTTCAGCATCAACTTTAAATTCACGAAGCATACGATCAACAATGATCTCTAAGTGAAGCTCGCCCATACCACTAATGATAGTTTGTCCGCTCTCTTCATCAGTGCTAACTCTAAAGCTTGGATCTTCTTGAGCTAGTTTTTGAAGAGCGATTGCCATTTTTTCTTGATCTGCTTTTGTTTTTGGCTCAACTGCAACACTAATAACTGGCTCTGGGAAGTCCATTCTCTCAAGGATAACTTTATCTTTTTCGCTTGCAAGAGTATCACCAGTTAGAGTATTTTTTAGACCAACAACAGCACCGATTTCACCAGCAAAAAGCTCAGTAATCTCTTCACGTTTATTTGAGTGCATTTTTAGTAAGCGGCCGATTCTCTCTTTGCAGTCTTGAACTGTGTTGTAAGCGTAGCTACCACTTTCAAGGCTTCCTCTATAAACACGGATAAATGTTAGCTGTCCAACAAATGGGTCAGTCATAATCTTAAACGCAAGAGCGGCGAATTCGCCATCATCTGTACTTTCAACAGTCACTTCAGTACCATCTTCATAAACACCATTTATCGCTGCAATCTCATCTGGAGCTGGTAAATAATCAACAACAGCATCAAGTAGAGGCTGGATGCCTTTGTTCTTAAACGCAGTTCCGCAAAGCATAGGAGTGATAGTCATTCTTAAGCAGCCTGCTTTTATACCTTTTTTGATCTCTTCTTCAGTTAGCTCTTCACCTGCAAAGAATTTCTCCATCAAACTATCGTCTGTCTCAGAAACAGCTTCGATTAGTTTTGCGCGATATTCTTCAGCCTTATCTTTAACTTCAGCCGGAATTTCTTCCTCAACATAATCAGTTGGCTTTTTCTCGTCATTCCAAACGTATGCTTTCATTCTTACAAGATCAACCACGCCTTTAAAGTTATCCTCTGCACCAATAGGAATTTGAATAGGCACTGGATTTGCTTTTAATCTTTCTCTGATCTGTTCTTCAACTCTAAAGAAATTTGCACCAATTCTGTCCATTTTATTGACAAAAACAATTCTTGGTACGTGATATTTGTTTGCTTGTCTCCAAACAGTTTCAGACTGTGGCTGAACACCACCAACAGAACAAAATACCGCGACAGCACCATCAAGAACACGCATAGAACGCTCAACTTCGATAGTAAAGTCAACGTGTCCCGGAGTGTCGATTAGGTTTACTTGGTAGCCCTTCCAAAACGCTGTAGTTGCAGCCGATGTAATAGTAATACCACGCTCTTTTTCTTGCTCCATCCAGTCCATAGTAGCAGCGCCATCATGAACCTCACCTATTTTATGGCTCATACCAGTGAAGAACAAAATTCTCTCACTGGTAGTTGTTTTTCCAGCATCAATGTGAGCCGCAATACCGATATTTCTTACCTTATGTAAAGGCGTTTTCTCTCTGCCATACTAATTCTTTCTTACCAGCGGTAGTGAGCAAATGCTTTATTAGCCTCTGCCATCTTGTAAGTATCTTCCTTCTTCTTGAAAGATGCACCTTTTGAATTTGCCGCATCTAAAAGCTCATTTGCTAGTTTATCAACCATTGTTCTTTCGCTTCTTTTTCTAGCAAAAGTTATAAGCCAGCGGATAGCAAGAGCTTGTTGGCGAGCTGGACGAACCTCAACTGGTACTTGATAAGTAGCACCACCAACACGGCGTGATTTAACTTCTAAAATAGGTTTTACATTTTCGATAGCGTCGTTAAAAACGTCGATGCCTTTAACCTCAGCATTTTTCTTTTCGATAGCTTTAATAGCACCATACATTATCTCTGTAGCGACGCTTTTTTTGCCATCATACATAAGAGAATTAATAAATTTAGTGATTATTTTATTTCCGTAAATCGGATCAGGTAAAACTTCCCTTACAGGAGCTTTTCTTCTTCTCATTTTGATTTTTCCTTCAAATTTTTATGAAATTTTACTCAAACGTTTGCAAATTTAAGCAACGTCTGCGAACCTAATTTTTTACTTTTTTGGAGCAGCAGCGCCAGCTTTAGGGCGTTTTGCACCATATTTAGAACGAGAAACTGTTCTTTTTGCAACACCAGCAGTATCAAGTGCGCCACGAACGATGTGATATTTAACACCTGGTAAGTCTTTAACCCTACCGCCGCGAACTAAAACGATACTGTGTTCTTGTAGATTGTGACCTTCACCGCCGATATAGCTGATGACTTCAAAACCGCTTGTAAGCCTAACTTTGGCAACTTTCCTCAAAGCTGAGTTTGGTTTCTTAGGAGTTGTAGTATAAACCCTAGTGCAAACTCCTCTCCTTTGAGGGCACTCTTTTAACGCTGGAGATTTTGACTTAACAGTCACTTTCTTGCGTTCATTTCTGACCAATTGATTTATGGTTGGCACAATAATTCCTTTCAACTAAATTTTATTAAAAAGACCTAATTTTATTTAAAAAAAGCTTAAATAACGGTTAATAAGTTATACTTATTCATAAGTTCCTTTTTTTATAAAACCACTGTCATCTTTTAAAATTTCACCCTTTGCAACGACAAAATTTAATATCAAGCTCGTCACTAACTAATAAAATGTCCGCATCAAAGCCCTCTTTTATCTCACCTTTTTTATTTTGCAAAGCCACGCTTCTTGCCACGTTTGTCGTAAAATATGGCAACGCCTCCTCGATGCTAAAGCCATCTTTTACAAAATTTATAAACTCTTCATATAGGCTTTTTACGCTAGCGATGCCAATTTTTAGTAAATTTCCGTCGCTATCGTCAGCTAGAGTAGCTACCAAAGCCGTCTGAGCTTATCGTGAGCTTGTTTGTTGGTAAATTTTCTTTTTTGATGCGCTTTACAGCCTCAAGTGGCGTAAGTCCTGGCATGCAGGTAAAGTCGATGTAGCCGCCATCTTTTATAAATTTAAAGCTTTGTTTAAAAAGCTCCTCGTTTCTATTTACATGCGTTGGTTGAAATAGCGTGATCGGCATGTCGTACTCATTTAGCACTTCGTAGATCAAATTTAAACCCTTCTTGCCGTCACCCATGTGAAGCGTGGTGTGGCCTGACTTTGAGCTGATCATACCAGCGACCCTACCAGCTGAGACTATGTGAGCTAGCTCATCTTTACTTACGCTTGATGAGCGGTGGTCGCTTATGGCTAGCTTGGTGCCGATTATCGGATCAACAAAGACAATATCTTTTTCGATCTCGCCAGTTATAGTTGGCGTTTTAGAGCTGTATGCGCCAGTGTGAGCGTAGCATGTGATGCCCTCGTCGTTTAGTGCGTGTGCTTTTGCGACTGAAATTTTCAACGCTTCTTGTCGTGCTGTCAGTTCCAAGTAGTCCAACAGCCGTCGTTATGCCAGCTTCTATTAAATTTGATAGCATGATCTCTGGCACCCTAGTCTTAAAGCCGCCCTCTCCGCCGCCCCCAGTGATATGCACGTGCTTATCGATGAGACCTGGTATGGCTACTAAATTTGAAGCGTCGATCACCTTTACATTTGGTAAATTTGGCTCTAATTTTTCAGCTATGCAGACGATCTTGCCATTACATATAAATATATCTTTTTTGCCAAGAAATTTTGGCGAGTAAATTTTGGCGTTTTTTATAAGTATCATTTGGCGTCCTTGTTTATCTTAGCTATGCCGATGCCAGTAAGCGCTAAAATGATAGCAAAGACAACGCCCATGTAGTTTAAAATAGCCCATGGCAAATACTCTACCGTTGGCACACCAAGTGTAGCTGTCATATATGCGCCTGCTGCTGACCAAGGGATGAGCGGGACGATCACGGTGCCAGAGTCTTCAAGCGTTCTTGATAGGTTTTTGGCTGCTAAATTTTCTCTTTATAAAAGTCTTTAAACATCTCGCCAGGGATGAGGATAGAAAGATATGAGCTACCTGTGACAAATGCAACAGTTAGGCATGAGCCGATAGTCGAGATGATGACTCCTGCTGTTGATTTGACTCTTGCCATAATGGTGTGAAGTACCTTTGTAAGCATGCCAGTTTTTGAGATGATACCAGCAAAGCCCATAGCGCAGATGACTAGGATGGTGGTTGAATTTACCGAGCTCACGCCACCTCTGTTTAAAAGCTTGGTGATATCTTTTGAAAACTCCATATTAATGCCGCTCATCGTGACGTTAAAGCCAGTCATCACTGAGATAAAGCCATTTTTGAAGCTAAAATCTTGAACGATAACTCCAAGAAGCACTGAAAATAGCGAAGCGATGATCATGACAGGTATCGTTGGCCACTTTAGTACCGAACCAGCCAAGACAAAAAACACAGGCAAAAGTAAGATGATATTCCAATGAAAAATTTTATCAAGCTGACCTTGAAGTGCCAAAACCGACTCTGAAACATTTGCGCCACTGCTTGCAGCCTCGCTACCAAAGAATAGATAAGCCGCTATCGCAACGATAGTTGCTGGGATAGTCGTATAAAACATATGTCTGATGTGTTCATAAAGCTCTGAGCCAGCTGCTATCGGAGCTAGGTTTGTCGTGTCCGAGAGTGGAGAGAGCTTATCGCCAAAGTATGCTCCTGCGACTACCGCGCCAGCAGTTGCTGCTAAATTTACATCAAGACCTTGAGCTATGCCCATGATAGCGACGCCAACTGTGCCAGCAGAACCCCAAGATGTGCCAGTTACGGTTGAGATGATAGCTGCGATGACAAAAGCAGTTAGGACTAGATACTGCGGACTTATAAGATCCACGCCGTAGTAGATGATCATAGGGATAGTGCCTGAAAATACCCATGAGCCAATAAGCAAACCAACTGCCCAAAGTATCATAAGTGCCGGGAGTGAGCTTGAAATTTTCTCTATCACCCCTTCTTGAAGCTCGCTCCAACTATATCCTAGTCTCCAAGCGATGCCACCAGCCACGAGGGCTGCTATCAAAATGATCGGCTCAACCTTTAGCTTCATATAACCAACGCCAAGCGCAAGGCCTACGATCATAACCAAGATAGGCGTAAGGGCTAGCAGAAACGAAGGCTCTTTTTTTGTCTGTTCCATCGTGTGTCCTTTAAATTTGAGATACTTTTGAATTTAAAGGCTACAAACTTAAATTATTATAAAAAAATAAAATAAAATTAAAATTTAAATAAAATGTGTGAAAATTTCAGCACATTTGATATGTGCTAAATTTAGATCAGTCTTGCTTGATAGCGTATTTGCCGCTGCCAGTCGAGATGATGCAAAGTGATATAGCGATATAAAGATATATAAGCTCTGCTTTAAAGCCATTTACATTAGTTAGTTCAAGTAAATTTGATAAACCAAAATATGAATACAAAATGACAAGACTAGAGCCAAAAACTAGGAGCGCGCCAAGCCTTGAGTAAAAGCCAACAGCGATCATTATAGGGGCCAAAACCTCGCTAAGATAGGCAAAATATGCCAGAAAACTAGGTAGCCCAGCATCAACTAAAATGCTCTTTACGCCGCCAACTCCGTGTAAAATTTTGCCAAAACCGTGCATAAAAAGGCAAATTCCAAGGCCTAAGCGCAGAAATAAAAGTCCAAGATCGACATTTTTCATAATATCTCCGTTACATATTTTTAGTTATGGATTTTATTTAATATTGATTAACGGCTTGTAAATTTTGAAATTTTGTAAATTTAAGTGGGTAAATTTATAAGAGGATTAAGCCCCAGATGCGGGGCTTAATATATTAGTTTTCTTTGATCTTTATCTTTTTATCTTTATAAAAACCAGTACCAACTGGGATCATACGTCCAAGGATGACGTTCTCTTTTAGATCTTCAAGATAGTCAAATTTAGCAGCGATTGACGCTTCTGTTAAGACCTTAGTTGTCTCTTGGAATGACGCAGCAGAGATCACACTATCACTTCCGATAGCCGCTCTTGTAACACCAAGAAGGATCGGCTCAGCGATAGCTGGCTCGCCACCCATTTTCATAATGCGCTCGTTCTCTTCTTTAAATTTGTTTCTTGAAACCATGTCACCAACGATGAAATTTGTATTTCCGCTATCGACGATTTTGACTTGGCGAAGCATTTGAGAGACGATGATTTCGATGTGCTTATCAGCGATCGCAACACCTTGGCGACGATAAACTTGCTGAATTTCACTGATCAAATAGTAGTGAAGTGCCTTTTCACCAGAATTCTTAAGATATCATGACTTGAGATAAGTCCGTCTGTTAGTTTCTCACCAGCATGGACAAATTCGCCGTCTCTTACTTGGATCTGGCGGCTCTTCTCGATCAAGTACTCAGCTGTCGTGCCATCTTCTGCTTGGATGATGATGCGCTCTTTTGAGCGAAGTGGCTTGTCAAATCTAACAACACCGTCGATCTCTGCAACGATAGCTGTATTTTTAGGGCGTCTTGCTTCAAATAGTTCACTAACTCTTGGAAGACCACCGGTGATATCTTTTGACTTAGCAACAGCTTTTGGAGTCTTAGCCAAAATGTCAGCTTGAGCTACTTCATCGCCACTTGAAACAAAGATCGCAGTTTTTGGATCAAGCGGATACTTGATCAAATGTCCGCTCTTTGTAGTGATAATGATCGCTGGTTTTACGCCACTTGGCAAATATTCGTTGATAACAAGACGTCTTTGACCAGTTGCCTCATCAGCTTGCTCAGTCGCACTATATCCTGGCTCGACATCTTCAAAGCTAACCACGCCAGCTTCTTCTGCGATAGTTGGAGTTGAGTATGGATCCCACTCAGCGATTATTAGCTTGTCATCTTTTTCAGGTAGTGAGACTACTGTAGCTCTTTCTACCGCATCATTGTCTGATACTTGAATGATAGAATTTCTTGGGATGTAGTGGCGAACTGCCTCACGTCCGTCCTTGTCAGAAACGACAACAAAGAAACCTTTTTCAGTTACTTTGTGACCTTTTTTAATATCTTTTAGTCTATCAAGGAAGTCACCTTTTAGTATGAAAATTTAACCACACCATTTGCATCTGCTGTGATCTTTCTAGTTACTGGATCGCCGTCTGAAATTTTAAGCTCACTAGCATAAGGGATACGATTTGGAATGTTCCAGCCCTCTTTGATGATCTCGACGATACTCTCGTTCTCTTTTACCTTATCACCATTTGCATAAGGGATATACATCTTGCCTTCGATCTTACCGCTAACGCCAGCTAGTTCGTTTGGCTTAGCAAGGTCGTTTCTTCTGATGGTATATTTGATCTCTTCTTTTTTGCCTTTAATCACGATATTTACATCTTCGTGGGCATATTCGATCTCGATTTTACCATCGATTGTTGATTTTATCTTTGGCTCAACAAGTAGTACAGCTGCACTTCTTCTGTTTGCAACGATCTTCTTGCCGTTGTTCTCGTATGTGCTAAGGTTGTAATATCTAATAAAGCCCTCTTTTTGAGCGATGACTTGACGATCTTGCTGCTCAGTAGAAGCCGTACCGCCGATGTGGAATGTTCTTAGCGTTAGCTGAGTACCTGGCTCACCGATTGATTGAGCCGAGATGATACCGACAGCCTCGCCTGGTTTTACAAGTTTGCCCTCGCCCAAATTTAAGCCGTAGCATTTTGCGCAAACGCCTTTTGGCGCCTTGCACGTGATAGGTGTCCTGATGCTTACTGATTTTATGCCAGCTTCTGTTATTGCCTTAGCTTTCTCCTCATCAAGCAATGTGCCTTCGCTAAATAAAATTTCATTTGTTATAGGATCGATCACATCATCTGCTAAAACACGACCTAAGACTCTCTCTTCAAGGCTCTCTATTAGCTCGCCGCTCTCTGTGATATCTGTGATCTCAACGCCCTCGTGCGTACCGCAGTCGTGCATTGTGACTTTAACATTTTGAGCAACGTCGATTAGCTTTCTTGTTAAGTAACCAGCGTTGGCAGTTTTTAGCGCTGTATCTGCAAGACCCTTTCTAGCTCCGTGGGTTGAGTTGAAGTACTCCATTATGTTTAGACCTTCACGGAAGTTTGAAATGATCGGTGTTTCGATGATTGAGCCGTCTGGTTTTGCCATAAGACCACGCATACCAGCTAGCTGGCGAATTTGCGCTGCACTACCTCTCGCACCAGAGTCTGCCATCATATAAATTGAGTTAAATCCGCCTTTATCATTTTGGATAAGCTTCATCATCTCGCTTGCAACGCTATTGTTTGTATCTGTCCAGATATCGATGATCTTGTTGTATCTCTCACTATCTGTTAAAAGACCAGCGCCATATTGCTTTTGAATTTCACGAACTTTTTTCTTAGCTTCATCGATATATTTTTGCTTGCTATCTGGCACGATGATGTCTGCGATAGAGATAGAAATTCCCGCTTTTGTAGCATACCTAAAGCCTAAATTTTTAAGCTTATCAAGGAAGTCAGCCGTTACCTCAAGGCCGCCATTTCTATAAACATAATCAACCAAATTTGCAATGTCTTTTTTCTTCATGATCTTATTCCACATATTATCAGGGACAAAATCAGGAAGTATTGCTCTTAAGATCAAGCGACCAGCCGTTGTAAAGATGATCTTGTTATCAACCATAGTTTTGATTTTAGCGTGAAGGCCAAGAGTGTTAGCCTCTTCAGCGATCATTACTTCATCAACGCTTGAGAAAATTTTATTTGCACCTTTTTCATCGTTTCTCTCTAGACTTAGGTAATAAATTCCTAAAACCATATCTTGTGAAGGGACTGTGATAGCCTTACCACTTGCAGGAAGCAAGATGTTCATTGAGCTAAGCATCAAAATTTTGCACTCAGCGATAGCCTCTTGAGATAGTGGCACGTGAACAGCCATTTGGTCACCGTCAAAGTCAGCGTTGAATGCCGCACAAACTAGTGGGTGAAGCTGGATCGCCTTGCCTTCAACAAGAACTGGGTGAAACGCCTGGATAGAAAGCTTGTGAAGTGTCGGAGCACGGTTTAGCATGACTGGATAGTCTTTAACGACCTCTTCTAGGCACTCCCAAACCTCATTTGTCTTATCTTCTATCATTTTTTTAGCTTGCTTAACGGTTGTCGCATAGCCTTTTTCTTCAAGGCGAGCAAGCAAATGTGGCTTAAATAGCTCTAAAGCCATCTTCTTTGGAAGACCGCACTGATCCATCTTTAGCTTTGGACCAACAACGATAACAGAACGTCCAGAGAAATCAACACGCTTACCTAGCAAATTCTGACGGAAGCGGCCTTGCTTACCTTTGATGATCTCACTTAGTGATTTTAATGGGCGCTTGTTTGCACCTTTTGCTGCGTTTGCTCTGCGGCCATTGTCAAATAGCGCATCAACAGCCTCTTGAAGCATTCTCTTTTCGTTTCTTATAATGATCTCAGGTGCATCAAGCTCAAGTAGGCGTTTTAGACGGCTATTTCTATTTATTACACGGCGATATAGATCATTTACGTCTGAAACAGGCAAATTTACCGCCATCAAGATTAACAAGTGGTCTAAGATCAGGCGGAAGAACTGGTAAATTTGTTATCATCATCCACTCTGGGCGGTTGCCTGAATTTAGAAAGCTCTCAATAACCTTTAGACGTTTTACGATAGTTTTTTTCTTGGCCTCAGAATTTGTAGCCTCCATCTCTTCTTGTAGCTGATTTAAAATTTGAGTTAGATCAAGCTCAGCTAGCATATCATAGATGACCTCGCCACCCATTCTAGCACTAAAGCCACTCTCTTCATATCTTGAAGCTAGGCTTTGATATTGCTCTTCGTTTAAAACGTCATATTTTTCAACTTTTTTCAGAATTTTCATTGTCATAATAAGCCTCGCCAGCATTATCAACAATGTATGCCTCATAGTAAAGTACGCGCTCGAGGTCTTTCATCTTGATACCAAGAAGCGCACCTATACGGCTTGGCAAGAAATTTACATACCAGATATGAGCCACTGGAGTTACAAGCTCGATGTGACCCATGCGAGAGCGACGGACTTTAGATGTTGTTACTTCAACGCCGCACTTTTCGCACTTGATACCTTTGTAGCGCATCTTTTTATATTTACCGCAAAGGCACTCGTAGTCGCGGATCGGTCCAAAATTTTGGCACAAAACAAGCCATCACGCTCAGGTTTTAGCGTGCGGTAGTTGATAGTTTCTGGTTTTTTAACCTCGCCATAGCTCCAAGATTTTATCTTCTCAGGACTTGCTAAACGAAGTTGGAAAGCTTCAAAATCACGAGGTCTATGCTCTTCTTTTATCTCAACTGGTTTTAAATTAGTTAGTTTCATTTGTCTCATCCTCATCATATACTTCCACATCAAGAGCTAGTGATTTTAGCTCGTTTGTTAGAACAAAGAACGTCTCAGGGATACCAGTCTCAGGAACGTTTTCACCTCTTGTTAAAGCTTTGTAAGCAGAGAGTCTTCCCTCAACATCGTCTGATTTTACAGTTAGCATCTCTCTTAGTGTATGAGCGGCACCATAAGCCTCAAGTGCCCAAACCTCCATCTCACCAAACCTTTGACCACCAAATAGCGCCTTACCGCCGACAGGTTGTTGTGTAACAAGACTGTATGGTCCAGTACTTCTTGCGTGAACTTTTTCATCAACCAAGTGGTGAAGTTTTAGCATATACATACAACCAACATTAACGCGTTCTCTTATCTTTGAGCCTGTGCGTCCGTCATATAGCTCAGTTTTACCGTCGCTATCTATCTTTGCCATCTCAAATAATTTTGCAAATTTGTCAGCTTTAACGCCTTCAAAAATCGGAGTTGCAAATCTTACGCCATTACTCCAATCTTTTGCATACTCAAGAAGCTTCTCATCACTCATCTTACCAAGAGCTTTTTTAGCATCCATTAGCTTAGCAACACTTGCAATCTCTATCATCTTAGCCCTTAGCTCTTTTTATCCACTCGCCTTTTTTAGTCTCGAAAATTTCATTAATCTGCTCGCCTAAGCGGTAGCCAACAAGACCAAGGTGGCTCTCTAAAATTTGACCGATGTTCATACGGCTTGGAACGCCTAGTGGGTTTAGCACTATATCAACGATCTGACCGCTTGGAAGATAAGGCATATCGACTTCTCTAACTATATTTGAAACGATACCTTTGTTACCGTGACGTCCAGCCATCTTATCGCCAACTTTTAGTTTGCGTTTTGTAGCTATATAAACTTTTACAAGTTTTACAACGCCGCTTGGCAAAATGTCATCTTTTTCTAAAATTTCTATCTTAGCGTCGTGCTCTTCTTTAAGCTTTTTCTTCTCATTTTGGAAGTAATTTTTTAGCTCGTCATATTTCTTTTGGATATCTTTTGAAAAGCTCTTTACGATAGCATTTAGGGTAAATCTATTGATATTTTCAAAGTCAGCTTTGTTGATCTTTGAGCCTTTTTTATACTCTTTTTATTTACCTCTTGATCGCTCGCTAGTGGGTTTTTAGAAAGAAGTGCTGTAACTTTTAGCATCTCTTCACGGTCTAGCATAAGCAGTCTATCGTGGTGCTCTTTTTCTAAAAGTGTTTTCTCTTCTTCATAAGCCTTGTTTGTTCTGCTATCTTTTTCATAACCTTTTTTGGTGAAAATTTTAACATCAACAACCACGCCTTCCATTGAAGCTGAAGCATAGAGCGATTTATTTACAACATGGCCAGCTTTTTCACCAAAGATAGCACGAAGTAATCTTTCTTCTGGGGTTGGCTTAACTTCGCCTTTTGGAGATACCTTGCCAACAAGGATCATGCCAGGCTTGATCTCTGTACCGATTTTAACGATACCACTTTCATCAAGATGCATAAGCTCCTCTTCTTTGACGTTTGGTATATCTTTTGTTATCTCTTCAACGCCGTCTTTTAGCTCACGAGCCTCAATCTCTTTTTCATAGATATGAACGCTTGTAAAGGCATCTTCACGTATCATTTTTTCACTAATAACGATCGCATCCTCATAGTTGTAACCATTCCAAGGCATAAATGCTATTAGCGCATTTTTACCGATAGCTAGCTCGCCTTTTTCCATACTTGGACCATCAGCTATGATTTGATTAGCAACGATCTCGTCGCCTTTTTTAACGATCGGATGTTGTGAAAATGTCGTATTTTGGTTTGTTCTTGAAATTTTTCTCTAAAGAGTAGTGATCGATATATGGACCAGCTTCATCTTCACCAAGGATAAAGATATTTTTATTATCAACCTTTTCAACCACGCCTCCTCGTTTTGCTTTTACGCTCTCCCAAGCATCTCTTGCGATAACACTCTCCATACCTGTTCCAACGATAGGAGCAGTTGAACGAAGTAGCGGCACTGCTTGACGCTGCATGTTTGATCCCATAAGCGCACGGTTAGCGTCGTCGTGCTCTAGGAACGGGATAAGCGAAGCTGCAACACCAGCTATCATGCCAGAGCAAAGGTCGATCAAGGTAACATCTTCTCTACGAGCAAGCATCATCTCGCCCTCTTTTCTAACCTCGATCAAATCCTCAACAATATGTCCATTTTCATCAAGCTTAGTTGATGCTGGAGCGATAACATTGCCCTCTTCTTGTGTCGCTGTTAAATAGACTATCTCATCAGTCACTTTACCATCGACAACCTTTTTATAAGGCGCCTCAACAAAGCCAAGGTCATTTACTTTTGCATAAGTTGAAAGAGTGTTTATAAGACCGATATTTTGACCTTCTGGAGTCTCAACTGGACAAATTTACCGTAGTGAGTTGGGTGAACGTCACGCACCTCAAATCCAGCACGCTCTTTCACTAAGCCACCTTCACCAAGCGCAGATAGACGGCGCTTATGAGTAACCTCACTAAGTGGGTTTGTCTGATCCATAAACTGGCTTAGCTGACCGCCTGTGAAAAATTCCATGATTGTTGCTGTGATCATTTTTGGATTGATAAGATCATAAGGCATGATCTCGTCAGTATTGTTGCTCAGGCTTGTGAAATTTATCACGGATAGCCTTTTGCATCTTAACAAAACCAAGGTGAAGCTCACTAGCAAGTAGCTCGCCGATAGATCTTATACGGCGGTTACCAAGGTGGTCACGGTCGTCAATGTGACCTTGTCCGTTTTTAACTTTTATAAGATATTTTGCAGTTTTGATGATATCTTCACTAGTTAGTAATGTAACGTACTCTGGCACATCAAGTGAGAGCTTGTGGTTCATCTTCATACGACCAACTTTTGTTAGGTCATATCTTTCAGGGTTAAACAATATATCATTTACAAAGCTCTTTGCAGCCTCTTTAACTACTGGCTCGCCAGGTCTCATAACCTTATAAATTCTAATCGCAGCAAGGTCATTTTCATCATCAACGCCCTCGGTTTGTTTTAGAACTTTAAGCATGTCATTGTCAGCTATAAATGAATTTATGATAGCGTCGTTAACACCTGCTGCAGAGTTGTTTATGATCTCGATACTTTCATGCTCAGCTAAAATTTTTGCAAGTTTATTCTCATCAAGAGCAGATAGTGTGTCATATAAAATTTCGCCGCTTTCTGTGTTTATCACAGGGTTTGCCAAATATCTACCTATAAGTGCTTCGATCGGATACTCGACAAATTTAACGCCATCTTCGATTAATTTATCAGCTTTTTTCTTTGTTAGACGCTTGCCAGCTTGGTGAAGAACCTCTCCATCTTCATTTTTTATATCATACTCAACTCTTCCTAGATAATCCTCTGGATTAAAAAGAGTTAAAAATTTATTATTTTTAATAACTGAAATTTTGTATCGGATAAAATAGCTTAATAATGTCTTGTTTTTTATATCCTAATGCCCTAAACAAGATAGTTACAGGCACTTTTCTGCGCTTATTTATCCTAACATATAAAATATCTTTTGTATCATATTCAAAGTGTAGCCAAGAGCCGCGATCTGGGATTATTTGGGCTGTATAGATAAGTTTATTTGCAACAGTCGCACTCTCTTCTTGTTTAAAGATAACGCCAGGGCTTCTATGAAGTTGATTTACAACAACACGTTCAACGCCATTTATAATAAATGAAATTCTATCTGTCATCAACGGAATTTCACGTATAAAAATTTCTTGCTCTTTTATATCTTTAACGCCAACTTTATCACCAGTCTTATCATCTTTTTCATGAACGATAAGGCGTATTTTCATCTTTAAATTTACAGAGTATGTAAGACCTCTTTCTATACACTCTCTGATTGTATATTTTGGTTTTCCAATCTCTGAACTAACATATTCTAAAGTCAAACGATTTTGCGGATCATGTATAGGAAAAATCGACTTAAAAACTTTTTCGATACCGCTTTCTGTCTGATTGTTATTTAAATTTAAAAAATTATCAAAGCTCTTTTTTTGTAGTTGTAGTAGGTTCGGAACGTCTATCTCTTTAACGACATTAGAGAAGTTAAACTCTAAGACCATTTCCTGAGTATAAGCTATTTAACATTGCATCTACCTCGTGGTAATTTTGAAAGAAAAGTATAGCCTTTTAACAAGGCATCTAAAATTTAAAAAGGAGAGAGCCTCTGCCCTCTCTTGAAATATTAAGCCTAAATAATAAAAAATTATTTAAGTTCAACCTTAGCACCAGCCTCTTCAAGCTCTTTTTTAGCTGCTTCAGCTTCGTCTTTGCTAACGCCTTCTTTAAGAACAGATGGAGTTCCTTCAACTGCGTCTTTAGCCTCTTTAAGGCCAAGACCAGTAAGTGCTCTAACAACCTTAATAACGTTGATTTTCTTATCACCAGAATCAACAAGAACAATGTTAAATTCTGTCTTTTCTTCAGCAGCAGCTGCACCACCAGCAACAGCTGCACCACCAGCTACCATTACAGGAGCTGCACTAACGCCAAATTTCTCTTCAAACTCTTTAACAAGTTCGCTAAGTTCAAGTACAGAAAGATTAGATATAAACTCTAATACGTCTTCTTTTGTAATTGCCATTTTTTAATCCTTATTATTTTTAATTTAATTAAGCTGATTGTTCTTTTTTCTCTTTAAGCGCATTCAAACCAATTGTGAAATTTTGAATTGGCGCATTCCAAACTTGCAAAAGCATCGCAATAAGCTCATCACGGCTAGGCATTTTAGATAGAGCTTTAACTTTATCAACGCTTGCAACTTCGCCATCGATATATGCTGTTTTAATTTTGAAAAGGTCAGCATTAGCCTCTTCAAATTTTGCGGCTACTTTAGTTACTGCTAATTGATCTTCGCTCCAAAGATAGATGTTTGTATCTTTAAGTTCCATTCCGACTTTATCAGAATTTTTAAGAGCAATATTTGCAAGAGTATTTTTAATAACTTGAACTTTTACATTTTGTTCTTTAGCAGAATTTCTTAAAACTTCAAGTTTTTTAACTGAAAGACCACGATAGTCACAAACTACAATAGCTTCAGCAGTTTTAAATTCACTCTCTAATTTTGCAACAACTTCAGTTTTTTCGTTACGTGTCATTTTTTCTCCTTTCCGACCGGTAATTTCAAGCAGAGCGGGTCGAATCAATTAAGCCCAATGGCCTCGGCTATCTCCAATCTAAGATATAAAATTTCTCTAAATTCTTATTTTAAGTCCATAACCTCTTGAGTATCAAGAGTTACAGAAGGGCTCATTGTTAATGACAATGAAGCATTTTTTACATATCTACCTTTTGCAGTCGCAGGTTTATGCTTATTAATAGCTTTAATAAATGTTGAAATATTTTCATTTAATTGTTCTTTAGTAAAATTGACCTTACCAAGACCTGCATGTATATTTCCTTGCTTATCAACACGGAAATTTACTTGACCACTTTTTGCATTATTAACAGCTTGTGCAACATCCATTGTAACTGTTCCAGTTTTTGGATTTGGCATTAAACCTTTAGGTCCTAAAATTCTACCGACTTTACCTACAAGACCCATTAAATTTGGAGTAGCTATAAGAACATCAAAGTTCATTACACCTTTTTGGATATCCTCAACTAGATCATCAGCACCAACTATGTCAGCACCAGCAGCTTTTGCTTCATCAGCTTTAGCGTCTTTTGCTATAACAGCAACTCTTACAACTTTACCTGTACCAGCTGGCAAAACAACTGAACCACGAACCATTTGGTCAGCATGTCTTGGATCAACATTTAATTTCAATGCAATCTCAACTGTCTCATTAAATTTAGCAGAAGCTAGAGTTTTAACTGTATCGATAGCTTCGCTAAGGTTATAAATTTTATCTTGCTCCACTTTTTTGAGCAATTCTTGAAATCTCTTACTAGTTTTTCCCAGTAAATTTCTCCGCATATAAATTGCTTCCGTCTTTTGAAAATCAACCTGACGGTAAAGGTTTTAGTCTACTACTTCGACACCCATTGAACGAGCTGAACCAGCGATAATCTTAGCTGCTTGCTCTTTATCATTTGTATTTAAATCAACAAGTTTTTTCTCAACAATTTCTAAAACTTGAGCTTTTGTTAATTTACCTACCTTATTTTTTAAAGGATTATCTGTTCCCTTTGTTATACCAGCAGCCTTTTTAATAAGGTCTGTAGCAGGTGGTTGCTTTGTGATAAATGTAAAACTTTTATCAGCATAAACTGTTATAACAACTGGGATATTAAATCCAACCATATCTTTTGTTTTTTCATTAAAGGCTTTACAAAATTCCATAATATTAACGCCCTTTTGTCCTAATGCTGGACCAACTGGCGGGCTAGGATTTGCTTTTGTTGCGGCAATTTGTAATTTTATTTCACCTATAACTTTTTTAGCCATTTCTTGCTCCTTAAATTATCTTCTCAACTTGTGAATACAAAATATCAACAGGGGTACTTCTACCAAAAATAGAAACATTGAGTCTAAGCTTACCATGTATCATATCGTATTCTTCAACAATACCTGTAAAGTTAGCAAAAGGACCTTCTGTTATGCGAACGCTTTCACCATCCTCAAAAAATATTTTAGGTTTTGGTGCCGCTCTTTTTTGAACTTTCTCCAAGATAGTATTTATATCTTTTTCAGTCAATGGTGTAGGCTTTTTAGCCTCACCCATAAAACGTCCAACTTTTGGTAAAGACTGAATCTTATGCCAAAGAGCTGTATCAAGATCTAAACATGCAAAAGCATATCCAGGATAAAGAGTTCTTTCATTAATTTTTTGCTTACCGTTTTTTATCTCTATTACGTCTTCTGTAGGAACTATAACTTCTTTTAGTTGATCTTCGATACCGTGATCTCTAACTGAAATTTTCAATTCCTCTTTTTACTGCCATTTCGCTACCAGCGTAAGTTTGTATAGCATACCATTTATGTGACATTATTTTTCCTTATCCTATATAACTTTAGAAAGAACAAAGGACATAATAACATCAACAAGAGCTAAAAAAAGTGAAACAACAGCGACCACGATAAAAACTGCAATAAAAGCATTTCTAATTTGTTCTTTAGTAGGAAAGATAACTTTCATTATTTCCAATTTAGATAGCTTTATATAATTTATAAATTTTTCCATAATCTTAACCTTAATTGTGGCAGGGCAAGAGGGATTCGAACCCCCAACCATTGGATTTGGAATCCAGCGCTCTACCGTTGGAGCTATTGCCCTAATAGCTACTTATTCTTAATTAGCTTTTTAACTTAACTTCTTTATGAACAGTATGTTTTTTTAATCTTGGGCAATATTTTTTGAGCTCAACCTTATCTGTAGTGGTTTTGCTGTTTTTTGTAGTAGTGTAATTGATATCACCACACTCAGAGCATTTTAAACCGATTTTAATTCTCATATATATTCCTTATAGAAAGCCAAAGGGTTTCCCCTTTGGCATAATTTTATAAATTAACCAAGTATTTTTGAAACAACACCTGAACCAACAGTTCTACCACCTTCACGGATAGCAAAACGAGTACCTTCTTCAAGTGCAACTGGAGCGATAAGCTCAACAGAAATTCTTACGTTATCACCTGGCATAACCATCTCTGTTCCCTCTGGTAATGTAATAGAGCCAGTAACGTCAGTTGTTCTTACGTAGAATTGTGGTCTATAGTTGTTAAAGAAAGGAGTGTGGCGACCGCCCTCTTCTTTAGTCAGAATATAAACCTCACCCTCAAATTTTGTATGAGGAGTAATTGACTTAGGTTTGCAAAGAACCATACCACGTTCAACGTCTTCTTTTTTAGTACCACGAAGAAGAACACCAACGTTATCGCCAGCTTCACCCTGATCCATCTCTTTTCTAAACATCTCAACACCAGTAACCGTTGTTGTTTGTGTAGGTTTGATACCAACGATTTCTATTGTGTCACCAACTTTAACAACACCTTTCTCAATTCTACCTGTTACAACTGTACCACGACCTGAAATTGAGAAAACATCTTCGATTGGCATAAGAAGATCTTTGTCCGTAGCACGAACTGGAGTTGGGATATAGCTATCAACCGCATCCATTAGTTCCATAATTTTTGCTGACCATTCGCCATCTTGTCCAGCTTTTGCCTCTTCAAGAGCTTTAAGTGCTGAACCAGAAACTATTGGAGTATCATCACCTGGGAAGTTGTACTCGTTAAGTAGTTCGCGAATTTCCATTTCAACTAGTTCAAGTAACTCAGCGTCATCAACCATATCTGCTTTGTTCATGAAAACAACGATATAAGGGACACCAACTTGGCGAGATAGCAAGATGTGCTCTCTTGTTTGTGGCATTGGACCGTCTGCTGCAGAAACAACTAGAATAGCACCGTCCATTTGAGCAGCACCTGTAATCATGTTTTTTACATAGTCGGCGTGGCCTGGGCAGTCAAACGTGAGCATAGTGACGTTTTTCTGTCTCATACTCAATGTGTGAAGTAGCAATTGTAATACCACGCTCTTTCTCTTCTGGAGCATTATCAATATTATCATAATCTTTTAGCTCAGCAAGACCTTTGCGTGAAAGAACAGCAGATATTGCAGCTGTTAAAGTAGTTTTACCATGGTCAAACGTGACCGATAGTGCCTATGTTTACGTGTGGCTTGTTGCGTGAAAATTTTCTTTAGCCATCTTTTCCTCCGTTATGATATGTGTCTTTATCTAATTCAAATTCGTATAGTAATATAAAATCATATAAACCAGTGGAGCTCATAGCGGGACTTGAACCGCGACCTCTTCCTTACCAAGGAAGTGCTCTACCTCTGAGCCATATGAGCGAAAAACGCTTGGCTGAGATGATTTTAATCAACATACAAACAACTAAAAATTCATGAAAATAAAGATGGAATAACTGTGTTTAGTAAAATCTAGATACAGCTCCCAGTTTACTTTCCCAAATTTTGGAGCGGGAAACGGGGCTCGAACCCGCGACCCTCAGCTTGGAAGGCTGATGCTCTAGCCAACTGAGCTACTCCCGCATAACAATGGTGGTGAGACGTGGATTCGAACCACGGAAGACATAGTCAGCAGATTTACAGTCTGCCCTCGTTGGCCGCTTGAGTATCTCACCTTAAACATTAATAAGTTATTTTGGTATTTTCTGGTCAAACACTGTTACAAAATGGAGCTGGTGAACGGACTTGAACCGCCGACCCACTGCTTACAAGGCAGTAGCTCTACCAACTGAGCTACACCAGCACCTGTTTTGTGAAGTGGCAATTATAGCCCAAAATAAAATAAAAGTCAAGGAGATTTTGAAAAATATTTTATCTATTTTTTTGCAATCAAAAATCTATAGAATTTATAAAAAATTTCAAAAACAGCCCACTAATCTGAGCCACTTTTACCAAAAAACAAAAGATAAATTTTACATATATAAAATTTCATATTTTCATAGTTTTATTTTTTTTAAAAGCTAAAATTTCTATAATTACGAAAAATTACAAAGGATTTAATATGCAATTTTTACCTTGGGCGGTAATTTTACCTGCTAATTTACGTGATCTACTTCTTAATGATCCGCTATGAAAAAAGATAGCGACACTAAGCAAAATGATCGAGCAAAACAGTGATGGTATCAAAGAAAATAGAGACCTTATAGGTCAAAACAGATCACTAATCGAGAAAAATAAACACAACATTGAGAAAAATACTAAAGATATTACAACAAATGTTGAAAAAATAGACATTGACTTGGAAGATTAATTCTTCCAAAATTTCTCTTCTTTTTCCTTTTTTATCAAATTTTCGTAAGTTTGCATTCTTATATTTACAGGCTCTAAATTTATACCATCTTTTTTTATCTTAAAATATTTCCCATCCATCAAGCAATACTCTGGCACCAAGTCGTAGCGCTTTGAAAGCGGCAAAACTCTAAAGCTTAGATTATCTAGTATCAAAGGCTCTTTGTGTAAATTTTCCCAAACAGCTAGCACCATATGATATTTTTTTGTATTTTTTTCTTGAACCACTAGAAGGCATTTTTGATTATCCACGCCAAGATCTTTTAGGCTATCGCGCTTTGATATCGCGTACTCTTCGCAGTCTCCGCCACCTCGCCTTAAAAACTCGCTCCTAGTACTCCACACATCGACATTTGTATTGTAAAAATCATCATATCTTGGCATCAAAGAAATTTAAGTATGAATTTATGAGCTCTAGCTTTCTGATAAAGCTTTCGTGTTCTATTTTTTTCATAAAATTTGCATAGTGTTTTAGGATATTTTTGCAAATTTGATTTTTGCATTGAGATATATTTTTTGGAGAAATTTCAAAATTATTTGCAAAAAGAAAAGAAACAAAAAAGAAAAGAAGCAAAATTTTACGCATGCAGCTGCTTCATCAAAAGCACAAGACCTATTCTATCTTTCACATTTAGCTTGCTGTAAATCGACGTAGTGTGCGCCTTTACCGTCCTTAAAGTAATGCCTGTTTGTTCTGAAATTTCATTGTTTGTTAGACCTTGGTAGATTAAGTTTGCGATCTCTTTTTCACGTGAGCTAAGCTCGCTTAGATCAGACTTTTTCTCTAAGGTTTCACTTTCATTATTTATATATGAGCCAGTTAGCTCTCCGATCATCGCTTGGATGAATTCTGGATAAAGCCAAACTTTACCATTTAAAATCGTCTCAAAGGCATCTTCAAAGTGTGTTTTTCTCATGTGTGAGTTTGCATATCCTTTGACACCAAGAGCCAGCAGATGTTTGCCTTCACTAAAATTTTGGTTCGTTTGCAAGGATTAGACATTTTATATTTGGAAAACTTTCATGAATGGTTTTAATATTTTCATCAAGGCTATCTTTAAAAGCATTTGTATCGATACCGACGATATCGACCTCGTCGTTTAAATTTGCAAAAAAATCCTTTTTGTTGTGAGTAAATTTCACACTATCATCTGAAAAATACCCTCGCCAAAGATTATTAAGCGAACCATTTTGAGTAAAAAAAACCACATTCATAACCATATTTCCTTATATCACATATAGGTTTGCTCGTAAATTTTGACTCATTTACGAAAACGATCAAGTAGCGCTCCTTGCCACTATTTGCCTCAAATTTATAACTAAAAGTGGATAAAAATTTCTCAACCACTTCTTTGTCTTCTTTTAAAAAGATACACATCTCAAAACAACCATTTGATATGGCATATCTATATGGCACACTAAGAGAAAGTAAATTTAGATCAAAGTCCAAGCTATCGCTGCTTTCATCGTAGCCACTAATTGATATTTTGATGCTGCTTACTAGCTCATCTTCTATCTTTAGTCCAGCTAAGCTGATATGCTCTTCTCTTTTAAATTTATCATCTCATCAAAGCTTTTTTCACAGTCTTTAAAGAGAAATTTGACAATCTCTCTTCCGATTAAATCGCATATTTTGCCATCATTTACAATGACAAATTCATCAGCCAGCTTTGCTCTTGAAATTTGATATTCGATAAAATTTCGCTCAAAGCTAGCTGACTTTTGCATTATCGCTCCGTTAAAGCGTTTTGTTTTGCTTTTAAGATAGGTTTTAGCAGATAGTCAAGTATCGTCTTTTTACCAGTGATGATATCAGCTGAAACTATCATACCAACCTTGATCCTAAGCGGTTTCTCTTCGCTACCAAGATAGTTTTTCTCAGTTTCTATCCTGACTAGATAGTAGCTCTCGCCTGTTTTTTCATTTGTCTCAGTATCGGCACTGATCTGCGTTACTTTGCCTTTTAAACCGCCATAAATACTAAAATCATACGCCGTAAATTTAACCATCGTATCGAGTCCAGAGTCTTAAGAACGCAACATCAGCTGGCTTAACCTTTACCTCAGCGATGAGCTTATCTTCTAGTGGGACGATCTCAGCGATATTTTCACCAGGCTTGATAACGCCTGAGACTGTATGCACCATCATCTTACTAACGATACCATTTACCGGAGATCTTACATAAGTTCTTTCGACCCTGTCGCTTAGGCTGATTTGCGACTCGTTTATCCTTGCGATCTCAGCAGAGACTTCGTTTAGCTCTTTTTTTGCATTGTTTTTAAACGCCAGCTTTGCCTCTTCTATCTTATTCTTCGCCTCTTTTATGGTTGATTCGACCCTTGGCACGGCAAGCACAGATGCGTCAAGCTCGCCCTTTAGGTCATTTACACGTCTTTGAAGCTGGATATACTCGACCTCACTAACAAGACCTTTTTAAAGATAGGCTCCATGATCGCCTTCTCTTTTAAGACAAGATTGTAACTATTTTGAGTTTGAGAAATTTTCTTTCTAAGCTCGGTTAGCTCACTTTGGCGCTGGTGAATTTGCTCTGTTAAAATTCCTATTTGCTCATTTAAGTGATCGATGTTTGAGTTATGCAAGCTTATCTCGTATCTTACAGCTTTGCTATTGTTCGCATCTCTTGTTTCGTTGTAGTCGAAATTCTTTATCATTTGCTTCAGCATCAAGCCTCATAAATTTAGCCTGAAGCTCATCAAGTCTTAGCTTTGACTCACCGTAGCTACTTGTAAAGTTTTTATTATCAAGCCTGATGAGGATCTGATCTTTTTAACCTCATCGCCCTCTTTTACAAAATTTGATCTACGATACCGCCCTCAAGGTTTTGTATCGCTTGGTTTTTACCTGATGGGATGATCTTGCCACTACCTCTTGTTATCTCATCTATCTGTGCCCATGAAGCCCACAAAAGTAGCCAAAATACAGTTATGCTAACTGCATAAAGTATCTTTTTTGAGGTCGATGGAGCCTTTGCCAAAACCGCTTCTGAGAGGCTTGACATAAATTTCAAGTCATAGGCATCGTAGTTTTTAGCTTGGATGTTTGACTTGATGCCATCTACGCTATTTAAAATTTGATCTCCAGCGCTCTCTTGCTCTTTTATGTCGCTTTTTTGGACTGGCTTTTCATCTGGCTTTAAATTTTCATTTTGTTGATTTTTTATATCTTCTTGCATAATCACTTCCCACTAAGTCTAGCTAAAACTTCGTCTCTTGGACCATCTAGTAAAATTTTGCCGTTATCCATCACTATGAGCCTATCAACAAGATCAAGCATCGATGTTCTGTGAGTTACTAAAATCATAGTTTTATTTACGGTATTTACCTTTAAATTTGCCTTTAGCTTGCTCTCAACTGTATTGTCTAGTGAATTTGTAGGCTCGTCAAGCAAGATGATAGGACTATCTAGCAAAAATGCTCTAGCCACAGCTATACTTTGACGCTGACCGCCGCTAATGCCATCACCTCTTTCAAATACTGGCATATCAAATCCAAGTGGATGGGCATTGACATATTCATCTACGCCACTTACTTTAGCAGCTTTAATGATCTGCATATCATCGACATAAGGAGCTTTTTGAACGATATTTTCTCTAACCGTTCCTTTAAATAGCACAACATCTTGTGGCACGTAGCCGATATTTCTTCTAAGGTCAGCTGGGTCTATCTGGTTGATATCTATACCATCAATTAGCACTGAGCCTTCGGTCGGTGCGTAAAGACCTAGGATTATCTTTTGTAAGGTTGTCTTACCAGAGCCATTTCTACCGATGATGCCTACTTTCTCACCTGGCTGAATGACAAAATTTATCCTATCAAGTGAGCCCTTTGTAGTGTCTGGATAAGTAAAGCTAACGTTTTTAAACTCTATCTTGCCCTCAAAAGAATTTCTTCTAACAAAATTTCTTGCCCTCAGGCCTTTCAACTGGCATCTGCATGATCTTGCTAAGGCTTTGGTAAGCTGTCTTTGTCTGCTCGAAATTTGCAGCTAGTGAGGCTACTTGACCCATAGGGGCAATTGCACGAGAGCTAAGCATAACAGCAGCGATCAAACCACCCATTGTAAGGTGTGTATCTTGTATCATATAAACGCCAAGAACGATGATGGCGATAGTGTTTAACTGCACCAAAAATGAAGTCACGGTTGTGATTGAAGTAGTGATGATCTTTGACTTGATACTTCTGTTTGCTATCTCGCCAGTCGCCTCTTCCCAGTTCCACTGCACGTGACCACTAGCACCAAGAGTTTTAATGGTCTCCAAGCTGCTAAGACTCTCTATCAAAATTCCATTTTTCATAGCTGAAGCTTCAAATGTGCTTTTAATCGCGTTTTGAAGTGGGTCTTTTATAAAAAATGTGTAGCACAAAATAGCTATCATGATGACGATAGGCACAAGCACAAGATAGCTTCCAATAAAATAAGTAACTATCAAGAATATTAACGCAAATGGTAGATCCACAATGGCAGCAAGCGACGCAGATGAGAAGAAATTTCTAACTGTGTCAAATTCTTTTAAGTTGCTAGCAAATGAACCAACTGACTTTGGCTTATTGCTAAATTTCATATCCATTACGCGCTCAAACAAGATAGAACTCATAATGATATCGCTCTTCTTGCCTGCGATCTCAAGAAAATATGAACGAACAAAATTTTAAAAATAGATCGATACCATAAACGACGCTTACGCCAAGCGCTAGAACCCAAAGTGTCTCAACTGCGTTATTTGGCACAACGCGGTCATAGACATTCATCGTAAAGAGCGGACTTGCAAGGACAAATAAGTTTATGATAAAGCTTGCTATCACGACATCAAAGTAAAATTTTCTTAGAGCGCTTTAAAGTACCCCAAAACCAGTGGTCATTACCAGCGTCGATAAGCTTTGTCGAGCTTGTATCTTCTGGACAAATTCACGTTTTAGGTAGTAAGCATAGCCTAGATACTCATCTTTTAGCTTACTTGTCTCTATCGTGCTAGTGCCAGTTGAAAGATCAGGCGTGATGATGTTTGCCATCTTTTTGTCTTCGCTGAAAGATTGCAAGATGCACGCTTTTTGCCTCTAAGCATCAAGATACAAGGCAAAACTAAAGGCGAAATTTTATCAAGGTCTTTTCTGACAAGCGTCGATGCAAAGCCAGCACGTGAAGCTGCACGAGAAAATAAAGACTTCGAGCTCTTTAGTGAAAAAAGCTCGATCTCTTCGCCATCTTTTACAGGCAGACCGATAGTCAAAGCATCGGCACTATATGGGTTATTGTGAAGTTTAGTAAAGATCACCAAACATTGAAGCAGTTCGTCTTTTATCTTATCGCTATGCATCTATCATCCAATATTTTTGATTTCATCTATGTAAATTCCTTGCATATTTTTAATGCCAAGCTCAATTAGCTTACTCTTTTGCTCTTCACTCTCAACACCGATCGCAATCAAAATGATATCTTTTGAGCTTAAAACAACATCTAGTGATTGTTTTGTGTTTGCTCCTGATTTATCACTTAAAAAGTCGATTAAGACACTTGACTGGATCTTTACGTAGTCTGGATTAAATTCTTTTAGCTTCTCAATGCCTTTTGCATTAAGATCAAAGTGGTCAAATCCAAAACCAAAGCCGAGTTCTTTTAATTTTTTAGTAAGTCTAACTATACTTTCGATACTAATATCGTCTTTGTTTGGAATTTCTATATAGTTTTTAGATTTTGAAATTTGAGCGATTTTTTTAAGCGCGGCTTCAAGTTTTGAGAAATTTTCATCTGAGCTTAATATCTCTTTTCCTAAATTTATCGCCAAGCTTCCTTGAGGCAAGATATTTTCAGGCAAAATTCTAGCGATTCTATTTAAGATATGAAGATCGAGCATTGCACCTAAATTTAGCTCATTTACCATCGGCATAAAGTATGATGCCATACGCCATTTGCCCTCGCTATCAACTAGCCTTAGATAGAGCTCATACTGCTCAAAGCTTGAGTCAAAACCAACTACTTTTTGAGCTGCAAATTTGAAATTTATCCTCTTTATAGAGTCAAAGATAAGCTCTTTGTATTTCTCTTTGCCGATGATTAGGGTGTTTTGATTTGCATTAAATTCTTTGCAAGTAAAGCAGCCAGCCAGTCTTGCACTAGCCAAAGTAACGTCAGCTGATGTAAGTAGTGTCCTCATGTCAGTGCTTGGCGAGTACTCGACAATAGCAGCATTGACTGGGCATTCGCTATCGTTTATAGAGAAATTTGCATAGAGTTTTTAAACTCAGCCATGATCTTGTCGTTTAGAGCCGAGAAATTTGACGAGTTTTACCGTAAGAAAGCAAGATAAAGTCGTTGTCATTTAGCCTTGCAACGATCGCATTTTGGTCATTTTCGGTTGATTTTTCTTGTAAAATTTGGGCTATTTTTATGATGACACTTTGCCATTTTTCAAAGCCAAGAACGCCTTTTAGCCCTGCTAGATCTTTAAAGCTAACAAGCGAAGCAACACCGCTTGAATACTCTTCACTTGCTAAATACTCGCTAAATTTCAGTTTGAAAAAATCTTCTATTGTAAGTGCCACTCATAGAGTCTTTATATAAAAGCTCTTGATACTTGCTAAGCGTAGCCGCCTCTCTTTCAAATATGTCTTGAACCTTGCTAACCATCGAGTTCATGGCGAGCACCATCTTTTTAAGGTCGGTTGTGAATGGAATTCTCTTTTGGATGATAAATTTCATTATCAAGTATCGCTTCAGCTTGATCTTGAACCTTAACAAGTGGTCTAAATATCGCCTTAAGAGCAAAAAACGCCACGA
Source organism: Campylobacter concisus (assembly GCA_037321105.1). Taxonomy (GTDB): domain Bacteria; phylum Campylobacterota; class Campylobacteria; order Campylobacterales; family Campylobacteraceae; genus Campylobacter_A; species Campylobacter_A concisus_AZ. Next base: position 447,001 of record CP147775.1, read on the forward strand.
CAAGAGCGATGATGATCATTAAAGCTAGAAAGTTAAAAATATTTTTTGAGTTTGAGTAAAGCTCATTGTAGGCAAGTGCTGTACTGCCTTGAACATAGAGAGTACCAAATTTAGCCCAGCCAGTCATGATCTCGCTAGTTGCAACAGGAGCTTCAAATTTAGCAATCTTATAAAACCACTCAGGGATATCTTTAACGATAGTTTGTTGAGAATTTTCTATAAGCACCTTACCATCGACGTCTTCAAGTTTAATGAGCTTATATCTGCCGCTATCAAACATAGAATTTATCATCGTTTGCGCTAAAGACATATCCTCAGGATCAACAATCGGCTTTAAAGCAAGTCCAAGTGAGTTTGCTGTGTGCCTTGCGTTTTCACCGAGCTGGTCGTTGATGTATCCATTTAGGCTCTTAAAATTTAAGTAGCCAACAGCCATAAAAATCACGATGCCAAAAGCTATCACAGCGATCATAATCTGTTTAAATAGCGTCATAAATCCTCTTTTCCTATCCTATCTATTAGTTCCATCCACTTAGGATTTTGTTTTTTATTTCCACCTGGTATTGCCTGACCAAGACCTTCTTGTTTTGCCAAGTATAGCGAATCACCGTTGAAACTATAAACTGGCACAAGGTCTGTTCTTTGAGTTGCGATTTTTATTTTACCATTTATGTTGTCTAAAATTAAGGGAATAGACTTTGGTGTATCATAATATGCCAAAACCATATGTGCTTGGTTGTATCTTAAGGCTTTAACGTATGTGAAGTATAATTTTTGAGTTGGAATTCCAAGTTGCTTTAGGGTGAAATATTTTGCGATAACGTAGTCTTCGCAGTCACCAGCGCCTTTTCCTACAAATTCCATTCTGGTAGCCCAGTAATCTTTTTTATGCCAAAGTTGCATATCATCAACCCACCTAAAAGAGTTAAAAAAATCATTTACTTTTATTAATTTCTCTTGTTCGGTTGCATCTTGCAATGAAGTCATTAAAGAATTTAATGCCGATGCCCTTCTTCTTGCATCTTCTCCATAAATTTTAGCCACCTTTGCTATCGTTGTTTGTTTTACAAAATCCCCAACAGCATTTATTGCTAATAATGAAAAAAGGACGCTTAAAGTAAGCGTCCAAAATTTTGCTTTGACCCTCATGGTCATCACTTTTTAAATTTTTATCTTAAGTCGTTTTGAATACTGCAAGCGCCTTGAATATATCTCTTAGCAAAGCCTGGCTCAAAACTATCTGAAACCATACCCATGTTATCTAGCAATCTATAATTTTGCATAAGATAGTGCAGTCTCAGTTGTAGCGATCTCTTTAAAGCTGTGTTGTATTCGTTTTCTGCATCAAGTAGGTTGATAAGGTCGCGGCAACCAATTCTAAACTCATCTTGGTATGCATCAGAGAGTAGCTTTTGAATATTCAACGTGTTGATTTAGATATCCCATTTTCTCTTGGTTAAGAACATAGTTTTGCCATGAGAATTTGTAAAGACTCTTTAGCTCTCTTACAAGGTTGTCCATAGTTTGTTGCTCTTGTTGAACAGCAAGTTGGCTCTTCTCTTTATCAAGTTTATCGTTACCTTTGTTGTAAAGGTTATAGTTTAGTCTTAAAAGAGCGTCAAATGTTTGCTCTTCATAATCATCATATAAAACATTTGAGTGATCATAAGCACCTGATACAACAAGATCTAGTTTTGGTAAGAATGGTGCATTTTTCTCTTTTACAACAGACTCTGCCATAGCGATGTTTGATCTTTGAACTAGAAGTGTTGGGTTGCAAAGAACAGCTTTATCATAAACAGCCTCTTTAGTGCTTGGTAATGGCAGGTTAAACTCAGGCATTACTAGGTTTTTAGCAGCAACTTTTCTTCCATATAGTTTTTCAAATGTAGAAAGTGCATCTTCATAGTTATTTTTTGCAGCTATATAGTTTGATTGAGCCAAGGTATAGCGTGATCCAGCTTGTCTCTCTTCAGAAGCTACGCCGTAACCTGATCTTGCTCTATCTTTGATTTGGCTATAAATTTCTTCATGGCTTTTTACGTTTTCTTCTTCAATGTCAGAGAATTCTCTTTGTTTGAAGAACTTGTAGGTAAGCATTTGCAGCGCTTAGTGTTAGTCTATCTGCAGCTTGAGCTACTGTGTAAGCAGCTGAGTCAAGTCTTGCGCTTTGAGAGTTGATTCTGTTTTTATCAGCGCCACCATTATAAAGGTTTTCAACTAAAGTTAAAGATGTGCCAGATACTCTGCCGTCGCCTCTTCTTGTTGAGATACCATCATCAAGACGTTTTCTCTCATATCCTACTCTAGCAGCTGCATCAAGTGTTGGATAGTAAGCATTTTTAGCTATTTTTAGGTCTTTGCCTACTTGTAAGTAGTTAAATTCTGTAGCTTTTAAGCTTGGGTTTTCATTTAAAATAGTTTTTACAACTTGATCCAAAGTCAATACACTATCATCAGCTTGTGCTGTAGCTGCTGCTTTAGGCTCTGCTGATATAGTTTGCTCTATATTAGATTTTTTAGCTGATTGAGCATTTGTTACAGGTGACTTAGCTCTCATTAAAGCATCTTTATAACCTGACTCATTTTGAACTTTAGCTAACAACTCATTAGCTTCATTTTCAGAAACTGGAGTTGTATCAACATATAAAAACTTTCTTCCACCAACTTCATAAACGCCAGTAGTTAGTCTGCTATCTGATATTTTGCTGTTTACTTTGCTAACAGCACTATCGATTCTAGCAGCGCTATCATCTTGAGCGAATGAAGCTAGAAAAATCCTATAAGGGACATCTTGAGCAGACAGCAACGTTGCTGCGGCCAAAGCACTAATTGCTAACATCTTTTTCATAACTAGATCCTTTTACCTTTTTATTGTCAAGCTTTGGCTCGACTTTTAGTGCGAATTATACACCAAGAAATATTAAACGTATTTTAAATACCTTATGACAAAAAAATAATTTTTATATCGTCTTAGAAAATCGCCTTAAAATTTTCAGGAATTTTCTTAAGATACTCATCAAAACACATTGCAATATTTCGTATTATCAGCGTTCCTGTCTCATTTACGCTGATTTTATCTGTCGTAACATCGACAAATTCACTTAAATTCTTTAGCTCTTCAAGCTCATTTTTGAAATGTTCAAAGAAATTTATATGAAATTCATCCTCGACTGCCTTGATATTAAGCCCAAAATTACTCATCAAACTCATGATCACACTTTTTCTAAGCAAGTCTTCATCACTTAGATAAATTCCCTTTGCGTATGGCAACTTTCCACTATCGATCGCTTTTTCATACTCGTCCATATCTTTATGATTTTGCGCGTAGTGTCTTTTACACTCACCGATACTTGTGACGCCTATGCCGATCAGATCAGCACCGCCCTTTGTCGTATAGCCTTGGAAATTTTTATGCAAAGTGCCATTTGCCAAAGCGCCAAAAAGCTCATCATTTGGCTTTGCAAAGTGATCCATTCCTATCATTTTGTAGCCATTTTTAGTTAAAAACTCAGCTGTAAATTTTAAAATTTCAAGCTTCACTTCTGGATTTGGCAGGGTTGTCTCATCAAATTTACGCATCGACTTTTTTATCCACGGCACGTGAGCGTAGTTAAATACTGCAAGCCTATCAGGATCAAGCGTAAGAGCAAGCTCAAGCGTCTTTTTAAAGCTCTCCAAACTTTGATATGGCAGGCCGTAGATCAGGTCCATGTTGATTGATTTTATGCCCTTTTGCCTAGCCATTTTTACGGCATTTTGAGTGATCTCATAAGGCTGAATTCTATGAATTTCTTTTTGCACTTTCTCATCAAAGTCCTGCACACCGTAGCTTATGCGGTTAAAGCCGTGAGATATGAGCACATCAAGCTGCTCATTTGTCAAAAATCTCGGGTCTATCTCGCAGCTTATCTCAGCCTCTTTTGAGAAATTTTAAATTTAGCCTTGATAAGTTTGATGATCTCATCAAGTTGCTCGGCATTGTAAAATGTCGGTGTGCCGCCACCAAAGTGCATCTGCAAGACCTCAGTGCTTGTGTCTAGGTGGCGAACTAAAATTTCAAGCTCTTTTTCTATATATCTTATATATCTCTCTTTGCGGTCTTCTTTGCTCGTGTAGATGACGTTACAGCCACAAAAATAGCAAGCACTCCTGCAAAATGGCAAGTGCAAATAAAGCGAAAGCGGTCTTTTTTTATCGCGGTTTTCAAGCTCCTTTACGTAAGCCTCATAGCTAAATTTATCACTAAACTCCGGTGCTGTCGGATAGCTCGTATATCTTGGCCCTGGCCTTGAATACTTCACATACGCACTAAAATCAATCATCTGCCCTGCTCCTTGCCATTTGGATCATCTCTTTTATATCTACAAATAAATTTGGATGCTCTTTTTTGATATTTTTTACAAGCTTATCAAGGTCGATATTAAACTGCCTGCTCTTTTTATCGTGAGCGATCTTTTTGATCTCATCCATCGCAACCACCCAAACATCGCTAAAATCAACCGGGATATTTTGCCAGATCGTCTTTTCAAGCCTTAGGTCAAAATTCTCTTTTTGCGACTCTTTTAAGGCCTCTATCAAAGCTGAGAGCGATTGTACAGAAATGACCGTGTGTAAATTTTGATTTTCATCAATGCCAAACCACGGCTCTTTCGAGTCCCAAGAGCCACTTTTTAAATTTAAGATATGCTCGTTTGGATTTTTAGTTGAAACTATCTCAAAGACCGTTTTTTCAGGCTCGCTTAACCCAAGGTTATTACCGATCTCATCTATCTCATCATATATATTTTTCTCTTCACTCATCTTCTTCTCTCATCTAGCCAGACCATCACGCCTTTTTGGGCATGAAGTCTATTTTCCGCCTCACTAAAAATTTCATCCGCATGCCTTTCAAAGATCGCCTCGCTCACCTCGTAGCCTCTGTAAGCTGGCAAGCAGTGCAAAAATATCGCGTCTTTTTTAGCTAGGCTCATCAAATTTTCATCCACGCAGTATCCAGCAAAGTCTTTTAGCCTCTTTTCTTTCTCGGCCTCTTGACCCATCGATACCCAAGTGTCCGTAGTCACTACATCGGCACCATTTACCGCTTCTTTTATATCATTTGTGATAAAAATTTTCGCACCTGAAATTTTTGCGTTTTCATTGGCCATTTTTAAAATTTCAGCATCCGCCTCGTAGCCTTTTGGCGTGGCGACCCTTAGCTCAAGGCCAAGCTTGCTTGCTAGCATAAGCCACGAGTGCGTCATGTTGTTGCCATCTCCTACGTATGCGACCTTCTCGCCTGCGCTAAATTCAAGCATTGTTAGATAGTCTGCCATGAGCTGCACTGGGTGAAATTTATCGCTTAGGCCGTTTATCACTGGCACGCTTGAGAATTTAGCAAATTCTTCTAGTGTTCGTGCTTATTGACCCTTAGCATAGCCATGTCACACATCCTGCTTATCACTCTAGCGGTGTCACGTATAGGCTCGCCACGTCCTATTTGTATATCATTTTTGCTTAAAAATAGCGCATATCCACCAAGCTCATGCATACCCACATCAAAGCTCACTCTAGTTCTAGTCGAGCTTTTTTCAAATATCATCGCAAGCTTTTGATCTTTAAGATATGGCTTAAATTCTCTAACCTTCGCCTCTTTTTTGATCTTGCGAGCTAAATTTATCATCTGCTCGATTTCATCTTTACTAAAGTCATTTAGCGTCAAAAAGTGCCTCATCTTAGCCCCTTAAAATTTTAGCTGCTTCTTTTGCGTGATAGGTGATGATCAAATTTGCCCCTGCTCTTTTAAAGCCGATCAAGGTCTCCATCATAACGCGCTCATAGTCGATGATACCAGCTTTTGCACCAGCTTTTAGCAGTGCGTACTCGCCGCTTACGTTATAGACGCAAAGTGGTAGAAGTGTTAAATTTCTTAGCTCTCTAACGACGTCAAGATAGGCAAGCGCTGGCTTTACCATCAAGATGTCTGCACCCTGCGCCTCGTCCTGCAAGCTCTCGTTTATAGCCTCCAGGCGGTTTGCGCTGTCCATTTGGTAGCTCTTTCTATCGCCAAAGCTTGGTGCGCTTTGCGCCACATCACGAAACGGTCCGTAGTAAGCTGAAGCAAATTTAGTTGAGTACGCCATCACTGGCAAATTCTCAAAGCCATTGCTATCAAGTGTCTCTTAGCGTTGCGATGATGCCATCCATCATACCGCTTGGTGCGATCATGTCGGCGCCATTTTGAGCGTGTATCAAAGCTTGCTTAGCTGAAATTTCAAGTGTTGCGTCGTTGTCGATAGTGTTATGCACGTGGTCGATTATGCCGCAGTGGCCGTGGTCTGTGTATTCGCAAAAGCAAAGATCAGTGACGACTACTAAATTTGGAAATTTATCTTTTATGGCACGAAGCGCAGTTGCGATGATGCCATCGTTGCTTAGTGCGTCGCTGCCAACGCTATCTTTTAGGCTTGGTATGCCAAATAAAATGATCGATTTTATGCCTAAATTTACTATCTCTTCGCACTCTTTTAAAATTTCATCGATACTCATTTGATAAACGCCTGGCATCGAAGCGATCTCGTTTTTAACGCCTTTGCCCTCAACTACAAAGAGTGGATAGATGAAGTCATTTACACTAAGGCTAGTCTCTCTCACCATGTCTCTTAGGGCTGGATTTATTCTTAATCTTCTAAAACGTTTAAACATATTTTTGCCTTTTCTTTGTTAAAATGCGTGATTTTAGCTAGTTTAGCACAGTTGGAGTAAATTTAAAATGAAAATAGAAATTTCAAATGCGGCAAATCTACCTTCAAGATTTGGCACTTATAAGGTTCAAGCCTTCAAAGAAGGGGCAAAAGAGCACCTCGTGATCTATAAAGAGCCTTTAAGCGAGGTGGTAAATCTTAGAATTCACTCCGAATGCCTAACTGGAGATGCGATCGGGAGCCTAAAGTGCGACTGTCGCGACCAACTTGAAGCGAGCCTAAAATATATCGAAGAAAATGGCGGCATGGTCATCTATCTTCGTCAAGAGGGCAGAAATATCGGACTTTTAAACAAAATAAACGCCTATAGCCTCCAAGATAAGGGCCTTGACACAATAGAAGCCAATCACCAGCTAGGTTTTAAAGCTGACGAGAGGACTTACGAAGTGGTTGATTTTATCCTAAATCACTACGGCATAAAAGAGATAAATTTACTCACAAACAACCCACTAAAACTTCATGGTTTAAAGTCGGCAAAGATCGTAAAACGCGTGCCTATTATCATCAAACCAAATAAATTTAACGAAGGCTACTTAAAGGTCAAAAAAGAGCAAATGGGGCACATCTTGTGATGAAAAATGAGCTTTGCTTGCCAGCAGTTTTTGACGAAAAAGTAAAGGCTTACGTCTAAATTTTTGCTAAATTTAATAAGGTTCATAGCTTGAGCAACTATAAAGATATAAGCGAGCAGGTGCTTGATAGCATAAAGCCGCTTGAAATTTTTGATCTAAGTGCCAAAACTGCGATCGATATGGGCAGTGGAGCTGGCTTTCCAGCGATATTTTTAGCCCTTGCGATGCCTCAAACGAAGTGGCACCTTTTTGAGCCGATAGCCAAAAAGTCATCATTTCTAAGCTACGCTAAGATCGAGCTTGGCTTGCAAAATTTAGAAGTTCATAGCCAAAAGATCGAGCTTGCAGATAAATTTACGGCTCATCTCATCACCTCAAGGGCGCTTAGCAAGACAAAAGAGCTTATAAAAATTTGCCAGGGGTTTTACGATGAAAATACTAAATTTCTCATCTACAAGGGCTCAAGCGTTATGGATGAAATTTCAGGCATCGACGCGCAAATTTATAATGAAAAAAACAGAAACTACATATATTTTAATCTCAAAAATCAAGGGGAGATACGTTGAAATACTTGCTTTTTGTAGCGATTTTGGTTGCGATTTACATCATATTTTTTAAAAATAGAAAAAATAGCGACAAGATAAGCACCAGTAACTTCGAAGAGTGCAGCAAATGCGGTGTCTTTAGCGACATCGATCAAATGGTGCTAAGAGACGGAAAATACATCTGTAAAGAGTGCATAAAGGGTGAGGGATGAAAATTTTGGGTGATGAGCTGATCAAATTTGAGCCACTATTTCTTTGCAAAAGCGAAGATGAAATTTCAAGCGGCAGGCAAAATCTCTTTAAATTTGATAGAAATTTGATAAAAAGAGCATTAGAGGCTGGAGCAAACTTTAGCATCATCGCAAATGACATAAACGAAGCTATCATCGCAAACGCCGCTGGAGCAAAATTTATTATTGCCGATATTACGCTAGCAAAAGATCTGGCAAAAGTTGCGCAAAACTACCTATTTGACGCACTTATCGCTGTTTTGATAGAAAGTGAAACAAGCCTTTGCGAGCTTGCGAAATTTGAGATCGACGCGGCGATCCTGCCAAATGCTATAAAAGAATAAGGACAAAAATGGAAATTTTCAAAACCGCTTTTTTAATGGTTGCTTTAATGCTAGTTTTTATCGCTGTTGGCGGCTACGTTGGCGGCGAGCAAGGCATGATGATCGCCTTTTTGATGGCAGCTGGCATGAACCTATTTTCTTACTTTTTCAGTGACAAGCTCGTGCTAAAAAGATATAACGCCATCCCAGTCGATGAGAGCAACGCTCACGGCCTTTACGAGATCGTCTCTCGCCTCACACAAAAGGCGAATTTGCCGATGCCAAAAATTTACATCATCCCAGAAGAGGTGCCAAATGCCTTTGCCACAGGCCGCAACCCAAGTCACGCAGCCGTTGCAGTAACCGAGGGGCTTTTAAAAATTTTAAATGAAAACGAGATCGAAGGCGTGCTAGCTCACGAGTTAAGCCATGTAAGACACTACGACATCCTAACTGGCTCAGTCGCAGCCATACTAGCTGGTGCTATCGCAATGGTCGCAAATTTTGCCAAGATAGGCACCGTGGCTGGTCAAAATCAAAACTCACAAAGAAACGCCAACCCAGTAATTATGCTAATCATCGCCGTTGTGATGCCACTAGCTGCTACGATCATCCAAATGGCGATCTCAAGAGAGCGCGAGTATAAGGCCGACAAGGGCGCAGCCTATCTAACAGGGCACCCAGAGTGGCTAGCCAGCGCACTAAGAAAGCTTGAAAACTACTCAAATTCTTACGTCATGCAAAATGCAAGCGAGCAAAGCGCACATATGTTTATCGTAAATCCATTTGGCTCACTAACTAGCAAGCTTGGTGTGCTTTTTAGAACGCATCCAAGCACTAGCGACAGGATCGCCGAGCTTCAAAGACTAGAGCAAGAGATAAAAGAGGTATGTAGATTTAGCCCTTAGCAAATTTTGGATTAATCTTCTTTTTACCATCTTTTTTGGCTTTAAATTTAGACATTTGCAAGCAAATTTAAATTTTCATGAGCGAGCATGTTACGCTTACAAATTCAGAGCATGAGATAATGTGACCTAAATTTGATAAGTTACTAAGGCGAGTGAGTAAAGATTTAAAATTTGTAAATTTGCTTTGTCAAATCAGGTGAGCGTCAGGCAAATTTTAAAATTTTACTGAGCGAGCATATCACGGCTCTAAATTTAGTGGCGAGTGGCTACGAGACCTAAATTTAGTAGTCTGCTAAGGCAAGCGAATAAGATTTTAAAATTTGCAAAATTGCTTTATTAAATCAAGTGAGTTTCAAGTAAATTTTAAAATTTTCATGAGCGAGTAATTTCGGCTCTAAAATTTGAGCTAAGCTGTAAGCGAAGCCAAATTTTAGTAGTCAATTCTTGCCAGTGAGTGAGATTTTTAAAATTTGAAAAATAATAAATTTCTATTTTTAAAAATACAGACCTTAAATTTAAAAACTCTTTTATTCAAAAGGGAGACAAGGGGGCTTGAATTACGGTCTGCTTGCAGTTGCGAGATGAAGTCGAAGCAAAAGAGCTCCCTTCCCCTTAACAATCCCCAACCCCGACGACGTTAGAGGTGCATGCCATAGCACTGTCGTGCCGCATGTGTTTTTATGCCAGATAAACTCACTCAAATTTTAAAATTTACTGAGCCAGCATATCACGGCTCTAAATCTAGTGCTAAACATAGTGAAGCCTAGATTTAGTAGTCTGCTAAGGCGAGTGAGTAAAGATTTAAAATTTGCAAATTTGCTTTGTTAAATCAAGTGAGTGTCAAGTAAATTTTAAAATTTCATGAACGAGTAATTTTGGCTCTAAAATTTCGAGCTAAGCTACAAGCGAAGTCAAATTTTAGTAGTCAATTCTTAGGGGTGAGTGAAAATTTAAAATTTGCAAAATAGTTTTTTAAAATTTAAAGTTTTTTTTCTTCGTTAAGGGGGAAGAGGCTTGAATTACGACGTCGCTCTCTTCCCCCTTAACGATCCCCTAACTCCGACAACGTTAGAGGTGGCATGCAATCGTGCTGACGCACTGCATGCGCTTTATCATCAGGCAAGCATCAGGCAAAATTTAAAATTTCATGAGCGAGTAATTTCGGCTCTAAATTTAGTGATTTATTAAAGCAAACAAGCAGGATTTAAAATTTGCAAAAAGTCACATTTAAAACCCAAAAACTGAAAATTTAACCCCAAATTTCACTGCACTCTCTTGCAATCTTCATCTTTTATCGTGTATTCAAAGATTAGTTCGCCGTTTTCTGAGTAGAAAATTTCATCCAAGCTAACGCCGATGCTTAGCATATTTAAAATTTCTTTATCCTTGCAGGCGGTTCTTAAATTCTCTTTTTTATAGCCTCGATAAATTCCAAAAGCTCTTTTTCTTCAAGCCTTTTGATCTCTTGCTTTCTTGCGTGTTTGACCGCGTATCTATAGATGAGCGTATCGCCCACGTTTAAGATATCATTAAGAGTTAGCGTCGGCGTGCAGATAAATGGGAGCTTTTTTTTGTAGTATATTGCGTGATTTTTCGCTGCCATATCTGGCGTCAGAGCTAGAGCTAGCGAGCAAAAAAACAGCGCAAAAATGGCTACTCGCAACTACTCTTATCCAGCTTCAAATCAAAAAGATGCCTGCCCTCAAAGCCATAGCTACCACTTAGCGTGATACCGCGATTTAGCGCAGCTCTTGCCATGCCTGAGTTGCAAAGCGCCTCTTTTCCGTTTTGATAAAATTCATCTTTTAAAGCCGAAATTTTGAGCCTTGTTGTAGCCTTTTAGCTTCTTTGTCTTAGTCTCGTTTAAGACAAATTCGCCATGAATGTTTAGCCCGTCACTGCTTACATCTTTTAGCGTGATCATCTCATCAACCCTGCTTGGCAAATTTGGCTTTGCAGTTTGGACGACAAAGGCTGGGATCTGCTTTGTATCAAGCTGATTTAGTATCTGCTCATAGACTTTAAACTCACTCTCTTGCACACCAAAAGCAAGGCTTGCAAGAGCTAATAAAACGATCTTTTTCACATATTACCTTTATATAAATTTTCTAGTTATATTTGGCGAGAGTTTTACCAAGATGTCGTAGTTTATCGTGCCAAAAAAGTTAGCCCAAACGTTTGCATCCTCAAAGACACAGGTCCACTCGCCACTATCTTTACAGCTAAAGCTATCCATCGAAATTTTACCAAGTATCATCTCGCCGTTTGCAAGTCTTAGCTCGCCTAGCCCATTGTATCTTAGCAGTCCGTCGCCATATCCAAGGTCGTAAGTAGCGACGTTTATATCATCTTTTGCTATAAATTTAGCCCCATATCCCACGCTTTGACCACTTTTTAAAACCCGCCTGCTAACGCGCTTTGCCCAAAGTGAAAGCACTGGCTTTAAATTTAAAGAGCCATTAAACTGAGCATATCCATACTGAGCGATACCCACACGCACCATCTCATCTTTAACCGCGCTAGCTCTTTCAAGGGCGGCTGAGTTGTGAGAGTGAAAGATCGGTTTTTTTATACCAAACTCATCGCAAAGAGCTAAAATTTTCGCTTTTGCGGCGTTAAAATTTTCTCTTTGCACGAAATAATCAGCATTTAGCTCATCGCTTGCGCGAAAGTGAGTATAAGCGCCAAGAAGCTCTAAATTTCTTCTAGCTAAAATTTCAAATACATAATCAAGCTCGCTTATATCAAGCCCGTTTCTATGCATGCCAGTGTCGATGGCGAGGTTGATTTTTGTATTTTCTTTTATCTTTAAAAGTGCGTCTATGTCGTTTATGGCGTAGGTAAATTTGGCGCTCTCATCGCCTGTTGGGATGTGCGAGAGGATCAAGATATTTTCAAAGATATCAGCGATCTCATTGGCTTCAAATTCACTCTTTACAGCGCAGTTTTTTATGCCAAATTTCTTAGCCTCGCTAGCTATGAGCCTTGCGCCGTGCCCATAAGCGTTATCTTTTAGCACGACGATCACTTTTTCTTTTCCGCCAGCTTTGTCACAAATTTTAGTTAGATTGTGGATATAAGCTGCTTTGTTTAGGCGTATCTCAGACATTGAAATTCACATTATAAGCTTTATAAACGTCAGGTAAGAGCTTTCTTACGTTGTAGTCAAATGCATAAAATTTAGCGTAAATTTCTTTTAGATCAGCCTCTTTAACCTTGCTAAAGTCAAAGACGTCAGTGCCATTTTTCTTTGGTACTTGGCGGTCTAGCTCAGCAAAAAATGCAGACCTCGCCTCTAAAATTTTCTCTATTTTCTCTTTTACTTCTTGAGATTTTTCCACTTCTACTCCTCTATAAAAATTTTCATCTCATCGCCATAAAGCTTGACGTAAAGGGTCTTTTGACCTGCAAATTTATGCGTATCAGCAGCATAATCCTCATAAAAACTCACACGAAAGAGCTTGTCATTTTTAAGGTTTGGATAAGGCGTGATGAGAAAATTTGAAAAAGCGATATGTTTTTTCTCTTTTTAGCAAAGATAGCTCGTTTCATATTTTTAAAATTTTCTAAACTCATGCCGTCATATCGCTCAAAATCTTTATCATAAAATTTCAAATAGCTATCAATGTCACTCTCGCTCCAAGTCTTCTTCCAGTTAAGAATTCCAGAGATGATCACCGCTATGTCGTTCACGCTTGCTTCTGGGCGCTTGTCCTCGTAGATAAAAGCGAGCGTTTTTTTGTGGTCTATAACTTCGTCAAATTTCATCAAAATGTCATTTTGCATAGCTACGCAGCCTTTTGTCTTTAGCTCATCTGTCCTTTGACCATCGAGCGGATAGCCATGTATCCAGATGCCGCTGCCATTACGTTTTGCGAGTTTATCAAGTAAATTTGGATACGAGAGCGAAAAGGCAAGTGGGCCAAGATATCTGTCATTTGGCGTAAATCTGCGTGTGAGCTGATAGACGCCAACTGGCGTTTTTAGGTCACCCTCAAGCAGCTTATCGCCATTTTTACCAACGATGACGCTTGAGCTAAAGAGTTTTTTGTAACTCCGTCTTTATAAGAGATGACCTCAAGCTCTTTGTCAGTCTTATCAACCACGCTTAGAAGTATCTCGTTGTCGTAATATCCGTATCTAACGTCCTTGTCTTTGAGCTTGTTTAGCCAGTAGTCCTTACTTAAAATGTTCTTTTCAATGGCTTCTATGACAGCAGATGGGCCATTTTTTAAGTGAAATTTCTTCGTAATTTTGGGCAAAAAGACAAGGCGCTAACGCGATGAAGAAAAATAGTATCTTTTTCAAGTGAAGTGTCCCAAAAAGTAAAATTTAGTGCGTAATTATAACCTAAAAAATTTCAATTTTTAAATTTTAAAGGGAATTTTAGTTTCTTTATATGTATAATCTGAAAACCATTATTAATTTACCATAAAGGAAAAAATATGAAAAAACTTGTTTTTGGTGCATTGCTTGCGGCTTCTACACTAATGGCAGCTGACATCAGCCTAGAAAATGTCAGAGCAAGAGACACAAAGCCCGGCACAAACAACAGCGCTATTTTCATGAATATCAAAAACGCTTCAAATGCCGATATAAAGTTAGTTGGCGTTCATTCAAGTGTTTGTAAAAGCACTGAAATCCACACTCACAAGATGGAAAATGGCATGATGGCTATGGTTCAGGTTGAAGACGCCGTGATCCCAAAAAATGGCGAGACTAAGCTAGCACCTGGCGGTCTTCACATCATGCTTATGGATCTAAATAAGCCCATAAAAGATGGTGACAAGGTTGATCTTGAGCTAAAATTTAGCAACGGTGAGAGCATCAAACTTGATAATATCGGAGTAACCAAAAACTTTAAATAATGAAAAAAATTCTAATCATTTTTTCACTTATCTTTATCGTAGCAGGCGCTTTTTGGATAGGTCATAAATTTCATGGTCAGCAAAGAGGATCCGCCTGAATTTGCCGATGTAAATACATCGCTTGATCCTCTAAAATGCGATCTAAACAAAGATGCTTGCGAGGTGAAATTTAATGGCGTTAAGCTAAAGATAGATATCTCGCCAAGACCGATCTTTGCGATGAGGCCGTTTAGCTTTAAGATCATTAATGGCAAAAATTTAGGGCTAAAAGATCCAAACCTTGTAATCGATGGCATAAACATGAACATGGGTTCTATAAAGGCAAGGCTTGAGCAAAGAGGCGATAATCTAATAGCCCAAGTCGTGCTAAGTGCTTGCGTAGTCGATCTTATGAGGTATAGATTTAAGCTGCTTGATGGCGAAAAAGATACTGGATTTTTTGTCGATCTTGATCTAAAAATGTAAGGGCAAATGATGAAAAAGACACTTTGGGGCTTAATAATAATCTTAATATGTGCTGGTCTTGCGATGCTTTTTATAAAGCCAAACAAGTATGATTTTAAGGCGCTTTCAGAGCATGGCGAAGTGAGCCTTAAAAACTATAACGGCAAATATAAAGCGATATATTTTGGTTATCTTTACTGCCCCGATGTCTGCCCTACTACGCTCTCTCTTGTGGGCGATGAGCTAAATAAACTAAAAAGAGACGACTTTGAGCTACTTTTCATCACTCTTGATCCTGAGCGTGACACGCCTGAAAATTTAACCCTAATGGCAAAAAATTTCTACAAAGATGCAGACGGACTAAAGATGAATGATCTGCCAAAAGTTGCTAAAAACTACGGCGTAAAATACCAAAAAGTGCATCTTAAAAACTCTGCTATGGGCTACTCTGTCGCTCACAGCTCTGCTATCTATCTGCTAGATAAAGAGGGAAATTTTTACAGTGAAATTTCAAATTTAACTAGTGAAAATATCAAAGAAAATCTTTTAAATTTGATAAAAGATAGACCTTAAATTTATCTTTTAGATCAGAATTTCTTATTTTTAAAGAAAAACTTCTTAAACAGCTATACAATTCTTTTAAAACTAGCCGATATTGCGACAATGTAAATCATATGTAAAGGAATTCGTGTGAAGTCAATCACCAATAAAATAGCACTAATGCTAATAGTTGCTCTATGTATCTCGTTTGTGGCTATGTCGGCCGCTAGTTACTATACTGCTCAGAGTAAAACCATCGAGCTAGTCATCCAATCTCAACGTCAAATTTTAAAAGATGTAAAAAACGCTATGAATACATTTTTTGACGAGAATACACATGCCGCAAATGGCATCGCCCAAAGGCTAGAAAAGCTAGAGGATAGAAGCCAGATAAATGAAATTTTAAGCACAACAAAGCTAATCGTATCGCCTGAGATAGAGAGAATTTTTGTGGGATACGAAAGCGATGGTGCGATGTACCGCTCAAATGGCAAGAATGAGATGCCAAAAGACAATGGCTACGACCCAAGAACAAGAGACTGGTACAAGATTGCAAAAGGCGCAAAAGCAACTTTTTCTGATCCTTATAAATCATCAAGCTCAAATGCCATGATGATAGCATTTTCAGCACCTATCGGCGATAAGGGTGTCGCCGCAATGAATGCTGATATTTCAAGCCTCAGTGAAGAGATCATGAGTATCAGCAAGACTGATTATAGTTATGCTTACGTAGTAGATAAAGATGGCAAGATCATCATCCACCCTGACAAAGAGTTAGTTGGCAAAGATAATCCAACTACGATAGGTCTAATCAATAGATATAAAAATAAAGAATTTAATGAAAACGGACTAATTGCCTATAAAAATACAAAGGGCGAGGATAGATATGCTGACTTCATAGAGCTAAACGATCGTGGCTGGCTAGCTATAACTGCCATGCAAAAAGATGTATTTACGTCAAATACTATGCCACTCCTAAAAATCCAGCTAATCCTAGCAGTGCTATTTATCGTTATCCTCTCGGCATTTGTCTATTTCTTGCTCAAAAGTCTCTTAACCCGATAAAGACTATACAAGAAAAGCTTGAGGATCTATTTAAATTTGTAACCTACGAAGCAAAAGCACCAAGCAAGCTAGAGGTAAGATCAAATGATGAATTTGGCGTGATGAGTAGGGCGATAAACGAGAACATAGATAAAGTCGTAGCTGGCATCAAAAAAGATAGTACGATGATAGATGAGCTAAATCAAGTAGCGAATTTAATGATCAAAGGAAACCTTGGAGCAAAGATAGGCTCAACTCCAAACAACCCATCACTAAATGAATTAAAAGAGCTACTAAATAAATTCTTTACATCTATCTCGGCAAATTTAAAGGGCATAACAAATGTTCTTAGCTCATATACCAAAAATGACTTTACAGCAAAGATTGAGATAAATGAAGAGCTAGAGGCTGATCTAAAGGCTATGATACTTGGCGTTAAAAACATGGGCGAAGTAGTTTGCTCTATGCTAAACTCAAATTTACACCAAGCCCAAACCCTAGAAGAAAAAGCAAAACTACTAGCTAGCTCAGTATCTAAAGTAGCAAGCTCAGCAAATACTCAAGCAAATAGCTTACAAGAAAGTGCTGCTGCAGTTGAGCAAATGTCTAGCTCAATGAATGCCATCTCTCAAAAGACAGCTGATGTTATAAGACAATCAGATGAAATTAAAAACATCATAACTATCATTAGAGATATAGCAGATCAAACAAACCTTCTAGCTCTTAATGCTGCAATTGAAGCTGCACGTGCAGGAGAGCATGGCAGAGGATTTGCAGTCGTGGCTGATGAAGTAAGAAAGCTAGCAGAGAGAACTCAAAAATCACTTGGTGAGATAGAAGCAAATACAAATGTATTAGCTCAATCAATAAATGAGATGAGTGAATCAATAAAAGAGCAAAGTGAAGGAATAAATATGATAAATCAATCAGTTGCTCAAATAGATCACCTAACAAAAGAGAATGTTGTAATTGCTAATAAAGCCAATGAAGTAACAAGCGATGTTGATAATATGGCTAAGACAATAGTAAGTGAAGTAAGAAAGAATAAATTCTAATCAAACTACTTTATAAATTTCAACCTAGTTTAGGCTAGGTTGGAATTTTAATCTTTTTAAATTTAATTTTTATCCAACTGCTTTAAATTTAATAATCAAAAAGCTTAAACAAAAATGCATGCAGTGCTTTAGCACAATTGCATGCCCCTCTAACGTGTGAGGGGATTGTGGGATATAAAGGGAGATAAGGGACAGCTTGTAATTCAAGTCCCCTTGTCTCCCTTTAGAATAATTTGAATAAAAAAGAAATTTACAAATTCAATAAAGCTTTTTTACAAATTTTAAAATTTTCATGAACGAGTAATTTCGGCTCTGATTTTAGTGGAGAGCTTTGCGAAACCTAAAATCAGTAGTCAATTCTTGTGAGTGAATGGAATTTTAAAATTTGCAAAATAGTTTTTTAGAAATTTAAAGTTTTATTCCTTTGTTAAGAGGGGAAGAGGCTTGAATTACGAAGTCGCTCCCTTCCCCTTAACGATCCCCTAACCCCGACAACGTTAGAGGTGCATGCTTCAGTGCTTCGCACTGCATGCGATTTATTTTTAAGAAATTTCTAGCAAATTTTAAAATTTCATGAACGAGTAATTTCGGCTCTAAAATTTGAGCTAAGCGTTAAGCGAAGCCAAATTTTAGTAGTCAATTCTTGCGAGTGAATGGAATTTTAAAATTTGTAAAAATAGCAAATTTCTATTTTTGAAATCACAACTTTAAATTTATAAATTCTTTTATCCAAAACGGAGTTAAATTTACCTCACCCTATAATGCACACTACCGCCATATGCGATGTTTTCAGCTTTTACGTCATCGCTTGTTAAGATTTCACTTATCTTGCCGTTTGCTTCAAGCCTCTCTCTATTCTCCTGAGCGTCTTCTTGATAGCTATAAACCATCGCAACGCTCACCACGCCGCTAATGCCCTCTATCATCTTAAAAACTCTGATCTCATCTTCGATGCTCTCTGAGCTAACGACCACCACGATCCTATCTTCTGCGTCAGTGATGATCTCGCACTCTTTTAGCTTGCTTATCTCGCTTTTTACGCTCTCATTTTTATTATCTGTATAGACTATCAGGCTTGAAATATTCATCTAACTCTCCAAAATAAAATTTTCTTCTCATAAGCAGAGGTTACGACCTCGTTGTCGCTTATAAAAACTATGCTATTTATCGTGCTTTGACCAGTTTTTAGCATCGCGATCTTATCCAAAGTGACGCTATCAACCAAATTTACATCGCTCATTTCATCGCTCATATACGCGGCGATCTTGCCGTCACTACTAAGCCCCACGCCATAAACCAAAAAGCCAGTGTTTATCTTTTTTAACGTCCCAGCTGAGAAGATGCCAGCGATCCTGTCGGTGCCTCCGCTGATCACGACGCCATTTTTATAGGCGATGTCGTAGATATTATCAGTGTGGATGTCTAAAATTTTGTCCATCTTTTTGGCGCGAACGTTGTAAAAATAGACCTTGCCACTCTCGCAAGCGATCGCTAGCGTGCCTCTATCTTCGCTTATCTCCATGTCTGAGAGCATCGCGATTGATATCTTAAAGCTATCATAAATTTCGCCACTTTTTAGGTTTAAAAAGTAAATTTCATTGCTGATTGAGGCAAGTGCTATATGCTCATCATCTAAAAATAGAGCCTTTTTTATCGCTTGATTAGCCATTTTTATGCTTCTCATCTGCCCATTTTCTCTTATATAAAGCACCTTTGTAGCGTAGTCGCCCTCGCTTAGGATGAGTATCTTGCCATTTAGCTCATCGACATTTAAAATTTTTGGCCTCTCATGGTCGCTAACGTAGGTTTTTATATCATCCATTTTAATGATCTCATCAAATTTAGACTCTTTTGGATCGTAAATTTCAACCGTGCCACCATCAGTTGCGATAAAAAGTTTGCCATTTATCAGCGTGGTGTTAAGCACATTTGCACTAGCTTCTATCTCTTTAATAGGCGTTGTGATCTCATTTGCAAAGATAAAATTTAACAAGCAAAAAAGAAAAAATAAAACTCTCATAAAGCCTCCATCTCAAGCAAATTTTAAAACAAACATCAAAGCACTCGCCGCAGCTCACGCAATTTTGATTGATTATAGGGCGAAAAACGCCAAGAAACTCAACCGCTTTAAATTTACAAGCATCAAGGCAGTTGTAGCAAATCGTGTCATTCCACGCTAGGCAGCTAGCTACATTGATGCTAACTTTAGCGTTTATGCTCTTTGGCGAGTTTAAGCTTAGTGTCACGTGAGCACTACTTTGACAAGCTTTCGCGCACTCTTCGCAAAAGTCACAGCCTAGCTTTTTAACTTTAAAAACAACTCTTTCATTTTCAAAGCTAAGAAGCTCTTTTTCACAGGCACTTACGCAGCTAGCCTCACAGCCAGCGCAGTCAAATTCACCGCTAAAAAATGGCGGATCTATAAATTTGGGAGCAGGTTTTGCTCCCAAAATTTTACTAATTAGCTCTCGCCTGCTTTGCATTACTTAACGCCGTCATTTAAAACGTCTAGTAAATTTGACTTATGTGAGCCGTTTTTATCTCTAAAGTCAGGCTTAAATTTATTGCCAACAAGCTGAGTTACGCCATTTTGTTGCTCGACGTGGCAAGTTGTGCAGTTATATCTCTCATCATCAAGCTTGCCTGCAAGATCTTTTTGTTTCTGATGTCATAAAGGTGAGAAGCTGGGATAGGAGTAGCTCCGCTATCTTTTGCAAACTCAGGCATGTGGCAGGTTACGCACATATTTGAATCTTTTGTGATAGGCACCAAACCCTCAGTGTCGTGTGGGATAAACGGAGGTGCATTTTCAAAAGATCTATCAAATCTCTTTGCCATACCCGCTGGCTCTTTTGTGTAGTTGATGTCTTTTAAAACAACGTCTTTATCATCTAACAAATCGACATTTCTAAGGCCGATTTGCGAATCGCTAATGCTTGGATTATTCAATGCACATGCCGCTAAAAAGGCAGCGCATAGTGCTCCAAGCGCCATTATTTTCATTTTCATTTTTCTCTCCTTAAATTTCTAATACTAAAATTTAACGCCCCGTCACCGCAAACGTCGATACATCTACCGCAGCTTATGCACTCGCTTGAGCTAACCGCTCGGCTCTCTTTACCGATCATATCTAGCACTTGTATCTCTGGGCAGACGAGCTTGCACTTCATGCACTTTGTGCAGGCATCTGCGTCGTGTTTTACTCTAATAAGAGCAAATTTTGATATCACCGCGTAAAATGCACCAAGCGGGCAGACGTGTGAGCAAATTCCACGCTTTAGCATGAACATATCAAAGGCCACTATGCCAAGGGCGATGCCTATGGTGCTAGCTGAGCCGTAGATGATGCCGCGCTGGATGATACCAACAAAGCTAATGCTCTCAAACGCTGGCACTGACAGAGCTAGGCTTAAGATAAGAGCTAGAGCTAGCAAGTAGTAGCGTAAATTTTTACTTACGTTTAAAATTTTCTCGCCCTTAAAGCCAAATTTCTCTCTTAGCTTGTAAGCAATGTCGGTTAGCAAATTTACTGGGCAAACCCACGAGCAAAACGCTCTAGAAGCGACTAGCGCGTAAAATGCAAAGACAATGATCGCGCCGATTATTGCATTTATGCCTACGCTAAAGCTTGCTAGTAAAATTTGAAGCACCGCAAATGGATCGCTTAGTGGAATTTGTCCAAAAAGCGAAGATGAGCTTAAATTTCCGCTAAGTATCTTAAACCCATAAACATTTCCTAGGATAAATAGCACTAGGATAGAAATTTGAGTTATTCGTCTTAAGATTAAAATTTCATAGCTCACCGCCATTTAGATAGTCAGTCGCCTTTTTGATGTCGAGCTTTATCTTGCTGTTGGCATCATCTACGCGCCTTTCATCTTCTTTTACCCAGCCTTTGACGTAGTTATCGCCAACTTTACCAAGCACAACCTCGCGGTTTAGCACGGTAATGGCTGCTTTTTCGGTGATACAGGCTCGCTCGCACACGCCACAACCTGTGCAGATATCGCTATCAACTACTGGTAGCAAAAATGCATGCTTTTGCGTCCTTTCGTTGCGGCGATACTCAAGATATAAGGCCTTATCTATGAGCGGACAGGATCTGTAACAAGCATCGCACTGTATGCCCCAGTATGCCACGCAGTTTTTCATATCGACCACTGCAACGCCCATTTTGGCTTTATTTATGTCTAGTTTGCCAGCTGTGCTTACTAAATTTGCATCCAGCGCACCAGTCGGACAGGCTGGCACGCAAGGGATATGCTCGCACATATGACAAGGAATTTTTCTAGGCTCAAAATAAGGCGTACCGACACTTATACCATCTTCAAGAGTAGCGAGTTTTAGCGTATCAAATGGACAGGCCTCTACGCAAAGCCCGCACCTAATACAGCTCTTTAAAAACTGCTTCTCCGCTTTCGCACCAGGCGGTCTAAGAAGTACAAGCGGTGAGGCTTTGGCACTAAGTGACCATATAAAGCCTCCGCCAAGAGCTAAGATCGCTGCCTTAGCTCCAAATTTCAAAGCTTCACGCCTACTTGAAAATTCCATATCAGCCACTTT
Organism: Campylobacter concisus; assembly: GCA_037321105.1. GTDB lineage: Bacteria > Campylobacterota > Campylobacteria > Campylobacterales > Campylobacteraceae > Campylobacter_A > Campylobacter_A concisus_AZ. Next base: position 468,839 of record CP147775.1, read on the forward strand.
TATGCCTTGTAAATTTTAACCGCACACTTTTTATAGTCTGTCTCTTTTGAGATCGGGCAAGTAGCGTCAAGGCAGACTTTATTTATAAATACGTTTTCGTCAAAGAAAGGCACATAAACAAGACCTACTGGCGGCTTGTTTCTACCTTTTAGATCTACCCTTGCTTTTACCTTTCCGCGGCGTGACTCGACCCAAACGATCTCGTTTTGCATTACGCCAAGTTTTTTAGCGTCATCTTCGTGCATGTAGCAAAGTGCCTCTGGGACGGCTCTATAAAGCTCAGGAACACGCATAGTCATCGTGCCTGTATGCCAGTGCTCTAGGACACGGCCAGTACATAGCCAGAATGGATAATCTTTGCTTGGCATCTCGCATGGATCCATATAAGGGCAGAAGAAAATTTTGCTTTGTTTGCAAGAGGAGTTTTCTCTTGATTTTTTACGCCTTTTAGATCGCCTGTTGGAAGGGCTGCGTTTTTGTTGCCGTAGAATGCAAATTTATCATTTGGAGCAGCTTTTTTCGCGTATGGGTCAAATTTCAGTGTTAAATCTCCACTGAGTCTCTTTGCCATCAACGACTGGCCATCTTAGACCTCTTACTCTGTGGTAAGTGTCAAAGTCAGCTAGGTCGTGACCGTGACCAACGCCAAATTTTCTATACTCCTCCCAGAGATATTTGTGGATGAAAAATCCATATCCTTTAAATTCTTTACCATCAGAGCCGATCACTTTTCTGCTGTCGCCAAATACTTCTGTATTGTCATAGTTTTCCATGATCGGATCGTTTGCGCTAAATTTCTTAGCATCTTCATTTGCAAAAAGCACGTCAAATAGCGTATCTTCTTCGCTATATCCCATAGCTTTTGCAGCTTCAAGCACGCTTGGAAGTGTCACTTTGTCATTTACTTTTTTCTCACCCCAAACGTCTTTTAGCTTAAAGCGCTTACTAAACTCAAGCATCTGCCAGATATCAGGCATCGCTTCGCCAACAGGGAGTACTTGCTGTCTCCAGTGCTGTGTCCTTCTCTCAGCATTACCGTATGCGCCCCATTTTTCGTAGATCATCGCAGTTGGAAGGATAAGGTCAGCTACTTTTGCAGAATTTAGCTGATAAGGGTCACTTACAACGATGAAGTTGTCCATTTCGCGGGCTGCTTTGATCCAGTGGTTTGCATTTGCAGTGTTTTGCCATGGGTTATTTACTTGAACCCAGATAAATTTAACCTTGCCATCTTCAAGATCACGCATCATTTTTACGTAGTGTGAGCCTGGTACGGCATTTAGTGTGCCAGCAGGTAGTTTCCAAAGTTTTTCAGTGATCTCTCTGTGCTTTGGATTGCCAACAACCATGTCAGCTGGCAAGCGGTGAACGAATGTTCCAACCTCTCTTGCTGTTCCGCACGCACTTGGTTGGCCAGTTAGAGAAAAGGCACCTGAGCCTGGAAGTGCTTGCTTGCCAAGCAAGAAATGCACCATATAAGCTTGCTCATTTACCCATGTGCCGCGTTGGTGTTGGTTAAAGCCCATCGTCCAGAAGCTAACGACTTTGCGATTTTTCTCGATGTAAAGATTAGCAAGCGCTTTTAATTTTTTCTTAAATTCATTGATATCTTCGTTTGGATCGCCTTTTGCTACCTTAGCTGTAAAGTCAAGTGTGTAAGGCGCAAGAGCTTTTTTGAACTCTTCAAATGTTATTTGCCAGTGATCGCCAGCTTTTGCAGCATTTTTATTTTCTAGCGTATCGCCAGCTTTTAGACCAAGATAAGAAAGCGTAACGCCCTCAGCCTCGCTTAGCACCTTTGACTTCTCAGTCGCAGCTGTGTCTAGCTCGCTTGGAGCATATTTTTTGTGGTGAATGTCTGGACGAAGACCATATCCGATATCAACTGGGCCAGCTGTGAAAACGCAGTGTTTTTTGACAAATTCTTCATCTATCATCTCAGGGTGGTTATAGACTATCTCACGAGCGATGTAGTTCCAGATAGCAAGGTCAGATGACGGAGCAAAAATGATCTCGATATCGGCTAAATTTGATGTTCTAGTTGAGTAGGTGCTTAAATTTACGACCTTTACTCTATCAGGATCGCTAAGCTTTCTATCGCTCACGCGCGCCCAAAGGATCGGGTGCATCTCAGCCATATTTGCGCCCCAAGCTATGATGGTATCTGTTAGCTCGATGTCATCAAAGCAGCCTGATGGCTCATCGATACCAAAAACTTGCATAAAACCAAGAACTGCACTTGCCATACAGTGTCTTGCATTTGGATCGATGCTGTTGCTTCTAAATCCACCTTTCATAAGCTTAACAGCTGTATAACCCTCTGGGATAGTGTATTGACCAGAGCCAAGCACGCCAACGCCGTGAGGTCCTAGCTCATCATAAGTCTTTCTAAACTGAGCTTCCATCACGTCAAATGCTTGTTTCCAGCTTACTTGTTTGAATTTACCTTTTTTGTCAAATTCGCCCTTTTCATTTACACGTAAAAGTGGATGAGTGATCCTATCTTCGCCGTACATGATCTTAGCGTTGAAGTAGCCTTTGATACAGTTTAGACCGCGGTTTACTGGTGCTTCTGGATCGCCTTTTACAGCTACTATCTTGCCCTCTTTTGTAGCAACCATGATGCCACATCCAGTTCCACAAAATCTACAGGCAGCCTTATCCCAACGCCAGCCTTTTTCAGCTTCGTTTGCCGCACTTAGCGAGCTTGGCACAGCGATACCGGCACTAGCACAAGCAGCACTAGCTGCAGCACTTTTGATGAAATCTCGTCGATTCATTTTTTCTCCTTAAAAGATTTAAACAATTTTAATAGATATTACTCTCATTAAACTTATTTACCACTGATTTACATAGATAAAATTTTTAATAAACTTAAAACATAAAATTACATATTAGTTTAAGAAAATTTATAAAAATAGCCCTTGAGAAAAGAGATGATGTGATAGTTTAAAGCAATTTTTCTACATATTTATAGGGATTTTACAAGTAAATCTTAAAAAAATAAATTATAAATTTATTTAAATAGTTGAGTAGAAAAGTAACACATATAATAGGATAAAATTATGTTTTATTTGGTAAATGAAGTAAATTTTATTAAATATATTAATTATTTTTATAAATTAAATTTAAAGCCCTCCTCAAGCATAAACCTGGTGAGAGGTGGGACAAAGAGGGACAAGGGGGATCTTTTACTTCACTAGCTCGCAACTGCAAGCAGATCGTAATTCAAGCCTCTTCCCCTTAACAAAGAAGCAAAACTTTAAATTTCTAAAAATCTTTTTTCAAATTTTAAAATTCCATTCACTCGCAAGAATTGACTACTAAAATTTGGCTTTGCTTACAGCTTAGCTCAAATTTTAGAGCCGAAATTACTCGTTCATGAAAATTTAAAATTTGATAGATAGTTCTTGAATATTAAATTTAAAGTCCAGAATTTAAAGAGTTAAATTTAAAAGATATTTTATTAAACCCCAACCTAGCTTAAACAGGTTGGGGTTTATGAATATTAATGAAGTAATCTATATTAAACAAATTTGATTTTGTTAAAACTCTAAAGAAAGAAGTTAAAACCTCTTCTTCCTAACCTCTTCAACTATAGCTTTAGCCATCTCATCTACTTCTGATGTGACTTCATTTGCTTGGTTTGCAATTACAACGTTTTCTTTTGTTAGATTATCTATTTGAGCAACTGATTGATTTATCATGTTTATTCCTTCACTTTGCTCTTTTATAGATTCACTCATCTCATTTATTGATTGAGCTAATACATTTGTATTTGCTTCTATCTCACCAAGTGATTTTTGAGTTCTTTCTGCTAGTTTTCTAACTTCATCAGCAACGACGGCAAATCCTCTGCCGTGTTCTCCTGCACGTGCTGCTTCAATTGCAGCATTAAGAGCTAGAAGGTTTGTTTGGTCTGCTATATCTCTAATGATAGTTATGATGTTTTTAATTTCATCTGATTGTCTTATAACATCAGCTGTCTTTTGAGAGATGGCATTCATTGAGCTAGACATTTGCTCAACTGCAGCTGCAGATTCTTGTAAGCTATTTGCTTGAGTGTTTGCTGAGCTTGCTACTTTAGAAACTGAGCTTGCTAGAAGTTTAGCTTTTTCTTCTAGTACTTGTGCTTGGTTTAGATTGTCATTTAGCATTTTAGATATCTCTATGCCTAGAGAGTTTATGCCACTTGCTATCTTACCATCATCATCAAGTCTTTTTGTAAAGTCTTGGTTTTTATAAGTGTTTAGTAGATCAAGCACATCTTTACCATTACTTGAGATTGCATTTTTAAGAGCAAGTTGTAGATCTTTAAATGTGCTTTTTAGTTGATTTAGAGCTGGGTTATTAGTATCAGCTTCTAGGCTTGCTTCATAGTTGCCATCTTTTATCTCATTTACAAAGGTGTTGGCTTTTTGGATGAAGGTGTTCTCTTTTTCTTTAGATGTTTGGATCTTTTGGATGTTTTCATTTATAAGAGAAGACATAACGCCAAATTCATCTTTAGAAACGATATTTGACTTAACTGGCTCTTTGATCTCGTAATTTAGAAATTTAAAGAACGAAATAAGCGAATCAGATATCTTTGAGAGTGGCTTAAGCGATCTGCTAACGATAAATATAAGAAGCGCTACGATGACTACTATAAATATAACTGAAGAGATGACTTGTGAGACAAGTGTTTTGCTAAGGCTTCCGTCATAATCGCTCCAAGAGTTTGCAGAACATACAAGCCAGTTTGCTTGATCGTAAAGCTCGCAAGCAAGAAGCCTCTCTGTGCCTCTAAGATTGTAAGTAAATGTTTTATCTCCATTTTTCTTATACTCGTTTGAGTAGTCGTCAATTATCTTCATAGCTTCACTAGCATCAGATAAAACAAGATCCTTATGAACAAAATGAATTATCTTTTTATGCTCAAGATCCATCAAAGCTATCGCGCTACTTGGAGTTGGTTTTATCTTATTAAGCTCATTATCAAGCTTATCTATGCCCATATCCACGCCAAAGACACCAACAACCTTGCCATCAACAACTATCTTTTTAGCGATAGTTAAATTTTAAGCCACCAGCTGAGCTTGTGTATGGAGCTGAAAAGATAATGCCCTCTTTTGCGATAGCGTCCTTGTACCAGCCTTTAACCCTCGCATCATAGTTTTTTCTCTGATCAAAAACCATAAATTTACGCTCTTTGCCATCAAGCACAGCGTTATAAACAGCACCATCAGTTGCATAGCCAAAGTAAAACTCAGAAAAATCAGTAACCTGCGCTGCGTTCATCAGCACTTTTTCTAAAGCCTCTTTGTCATCTAAAATTTGCGGATGCGCCTCGATGTAACTAGCAAAATTTTGAACGGCTGCAAGCTTGTCTTCAAAAAATGCATTCATATAAAACTGCAAAACTTTTGAAGATGAAGTCTTAGACTCCTTTGCTAGATCATAAATCCTCTCCTTGGTATTTGTGTAATTCACCGTTGAAAACACGCCAAGCGAGACAACTAAAAGCACCACAATAATGAGTGCTATCTTGTTTGCTGCTTTTTCATAAACAAAATCCCTTTGTGTAAAATTTTATGTTTATATCGGCAAAAATTTTTTATGGTTAATAGCTATTTACAATTATTTAGGTGTGAAATTTCAAGTCAAATTTCACATAAATTTTAGTTTCTAGCATCTGCTAAAACAAGTGCAAAAAGCACTCTAGTACCTGCTTTTTGAAGTGTATCTCTAGCTTCTAGTATCGTTGTGCCAGTGGTTACAATGTCATCGACTAAGATAACTGGCGCAGTGATCTTTTTTAAAATTTTAAAATTTCTTGGATTATTTTGTCTAAATTTAAGATCCTTGCCGCTGTAACTGACGCTGCTTGTCGCATGCAAGGCGTAAAAGATGGGTTTAAGGTTTTTAGCACGAAGTTCATTTGCCAAAATAGCCGTGTGCGAGTAGCCATGATGCACTCTATCATCTATCGGCAGGGCGTAAATTTGCTCTGGGAAGCTAAAGCTTTTAGCAAATTTCTTAAATGCAAATTTGGCTAAATTTTTATAGATAAAAAGTCCGTGCATTTGGTGCTTTGAGTGGATGAGCTCTTTGATCTCAGAGTAGCCGTAGAAGCTATAAATTTTAAAGCCCTCTAGCTCTCTTACCAAAGGGCTTGGTTCGCTTAAAATTTGCGAGCAGGTTTTACAAAATGTCTTTAGCGTAAAGCTCTTGCAAAACGCACAAAACATCAGCTATTTAAGATAGCGATCGCAGAGCGCTTAACAGCGTCATTTATGATGTCTGTTAAGAATGGCTTAAACGCTCCGCCAGTGCGAACTAGCTCAAATTTGGTTTGGTTGTTTGAGATATTTTTAATGATGCTTTGATCGCCTTTTTGGATTTTAAGAGTGATCTTTATCTTGCCCTTTGTGTTGTCGCTGTTATATCCGCTCATATTTGCTTCAAATTCGTTTATGAAAACTTCAACCACAACGCCACCCATGCCATTTACATTTGCGCCACGTGCCGCAAGCTCTCTTTAAGGGAGTCGCTAAAGTAAGTCGCAAGATCGTTTTGAAGTACGACATACTCTTTTACAGTGCCTCTGCCATCGGTTATAGTTGCGATAGTGCTTTTGTTTTTGCGACTATCATGCACAGCGCTTATATAGACTTCAAGTCCGTTAGCTTGCTGACTTGCAGCAGTTTTGTAAGGATCAAAGGCAACTACTGTCTGAGTAGGCGCACAACCGCTCAAAAATAGGACAAAAAGTCCAAAGATAGCTAGAAATTTAAATTTACTCATATTTTTCCTTTCAAAGTTTAGTGATCTCATCAGCCACTTTTATGGCAGCTTGCTTGACTAAAAGCGCGATGAAGAAGTCGAACTGACCGCTTTTTGACGCCTCAAGCTCCTCCACGTGGTGTCTAGTCGAGATAGGAATTCGTTTTTTGAAATTTATATCTGAAAGCACAAGCTCGCCATATAGATGTCCGTTTAAAATTTCAGAGCTTCTAGAGTAAGTGCCTCTAAGCTCGTCAAATCTAAAATCAAGCCTATATGTATAAGGCGATGTTTGCGTATCCACAACTACGATGCCACGCGAATTTCAGCTCACGTTTTAAAAACATATAAAAGAGCACTTCAAGGCGTGGGTTTGAGTTAAAAACTACGCCACTACCATCTTCTCTTGTGTAGTAAATCGACCTTGCACTGCTTCTAGCATCCACGATCCTATGAAAATAGACCTTTTTTAGCCCAACATTTATGTCGATCATATTTTTTTCTAAGCAGCAATTTATCGCCACGTCACTTCTATACTTGACGCCATTTATAAAGACGCCATCACCCCTGCCCTTGCAAGCGCTGCAGTCAGCTGGGATCCTCATAACCTCTTCAAAATAGGTCTTATCTTCGCTACTTATGCTTGCACTTTGCACGCCGTCTATGCCCTCGCACGATAGACAAAGACTAGCTTTTGCCACGCAGCCAGTTAGAAAGACGGCTGCAAAAATTGCTAATAATGTCGCTCTTAGCATTTCACTTCCTTTTGCTCTTTTTGTTTTTTGCGTAGATTTTTCACGCTCTCGCCTGCGATGCCGTAGTTATTTGTATCGATCTCATCGATAATGACAACGGTATTTTGAGCGCTTCTACCTAAAATTTCGCTTATTAGCTTTGTAACTCCGCTTATCATCTTCTCTTTTTGCTCCACACTTGGGCTATCACCCTCTTTTGTCACGCAAATTTTCACAAACGGCATAGCACTCCTTTTTGTAAATTTAGTACTTAAAATTTTAATCAAAACCTATTTGCCAAAATAGTATCCTTGCTGCGGTGGTATCGCAAAGTCAGACGAGGCGTCGGTAAATTTACCGATGGGAGTTACCATGACAGGTAATGACCGAGTAAATTTTAGACACAACGAAGTGTGACAAAGCGAGACAACGCATTAGTCTATTTTTAGGACGGATAAAAACGCCTCCTGCGGCAAATTCACCTTACCAATGGCCTTCATCCTCTTCTTACCCTCTTTTTGCTTTTCTAGCAACTTCCTCTTACGCGTGATATCGCCGCCGTAGCACTTAGCGGTTACGTTTTTACCCATAGATTTTACGGTTTCGCGAGCGATGATTTTATTGCCGATGCTAGCTTGTATCGCCACCTCAAAGAGCTGACGTGGCACGATCTCTTTCATCGCCTTTACGAAGTCCCTGCCCTTTGTCTGCGCCTTGCTCTCAGGCACGATGATAGAGAGCGCATCGACCGTCTCGCCGGCCACTTTTACATCAAGCTTTACTAGATCGCCCACGCGGTAGTCGCTTGGCTCGTAGTCAAAGCTCGCGTAGCCTTTGGTGCTTGACTTTAGCTTGTCGTAAAAGTCCATCACGATCTCGTTCATCGGTATGTCATACTCGAGTAAAACGCGGTCAGTCGTGATGTAGTCCATCTTCGTTTGTATGCCGCGGCGGTTGTTTAAGAGCGTGATGATGTTGCCCAAAAACTCGCTTGGCGTGATGATAGTCGCTTTCACGTATGGCTCAAGGATTGAGTCTATTTTATTGACTGGTGGTAGCTGGCTTGGATTTTGGATTTTTAAATTTAGCCCATCAGTTTGGATGACTTCATAAGTCACAGTCGGCGCTGTAGCGATGAGATCTAGGTCAAACTCACGCTCCAGCCTCTCTTTGACGACCTCCATGTGAAGAAGACCTAAAAAGCCAACCCTAAAGCCAAATCCAAGTGCGACCGAGGTCTCTGGCTCATAACTAATGGAGCTGTCGTTTAGCTTTAGCTTATCCAGCGCATCACGCAGATCTTCAAATTTATCAGTTTCAATAGGATAAAGTCCCGCAAAAACAAACGGCTTAGCCATCTCAAAGCCGCCAACTGGCTCTTTTAGGGGATTTCTTGACTGCGTTATCGTATCTCCAACTTGCACGTCGCTAACATTTTTAAGTCCCAAAACCACGATGCCAACCTCACCAGCGCTAAGCGCTTTAGTCTTGATCGGAGCTATAGGATTTGGATACATGAGGTCTAGCACGATGTGTTTTTTACCTGTGCCCATGACTAAAATTTCATCATTTTTAGATATTTCACCATCATAAACGCGCACAAGAGCAAGCGCGCCAAGATAGTTGTCAAACCAGCTATCATAAATCAGCGCCTTTGTAGGCTTGCTTACGTCGCCATTTGGTGCAGGGATCCTCGTGATGATCGCTTCAAGCAGCTCTTTTATGCCAATGCCTGTTTTTGCACTTACTTCGATAGCCCCCGAGCAGTCAAGGCCGATGATATGCTCGATCTCGTCTTTTACCCTAGCAGGGTCAGCCGCTGGTAGGTCGATCTTGTTGATGACTGGGATGATCTCTAGGTTGTTTTCAAGTGCGATATAGACGTTTGCGATGGTTTGCGCCTCCACGCCCTGAGAAGCATCCACGACAAGTAGCGCGCCCTCGCAACTAGCCAAAGAGCGGCTCACCTCGTAGCTAAAATCAACGTGTCCTGGGGTGTCTATCAAAATTTAGAACAAAATTTTGCCCATTTAGTGCGTAGTTTAGGCGGACAGACTGGGCTTTGATCGTGATGCCACGCTCTTTTTCGATATCCATCGTGTCCATGATCTGCGAGCTCATCTCACGGTCGCTAACGGCGCCACACTCCTGAATGAGACGGTCAGCGAGCGTGCTTTTACCGTGGTCGATGTGAGCTATGATGCTAAAGTTTCTAATGTTTTTCATGAAATCCCTAGTTAAATTTTAGGCGATTTTATAAAAAAAATCGTTAAAGTTGAGTAAAAATGAGTTTGTTAGGCTAGCAAGGCTTAAATTTAAAGCTCAAATTTAGCTCTTAAACTTTTACACAAAGCGCAGAGCACAACGCAAAGCGAATATAAAAAATAAAGATAAGCAAGAAGCGGCAAGAAAGCAAGAAAAGCTGAAGCATAAACTAAAGCACTAAGCCCGTATGTCGCATTTGCAAGCGCTGGCACGTGATAAGTCCAAAGCTCTGGCTGCTCAAACGGAGCATCTATCACATTAAAATATAGAGCAAAATTTAACCCTAGCAACAAAATAAATATATAATCCTTTTTTATACAAAATAGAGCGCAAACCAAGGCTACTACGAAATTTACTGCGATAAGAGAAACTATGATACCGCCCATAAAAGTGCAAAGCAAACCCATACCCAAGACTACTAGATATTCATTTTTTATATGTAACATTAAATTTAAGCCTTTTACGTCAAATTTCACTCAAATTTTAGTGATGATGTCCAAAGTGCTCGTCTTTATGCTCGCTTTTTAGCTCGCAGATGAGATCATCTTTGTGCCCAAGACTCTCGCTCTCAAACTGAAGCGTGACGTGACCAATACCTGCGTGAGAAAGCTCGTGCTCGATGCGCTTTATCATCTTTGAAATTTCAGCCACGCTTAGCGCGTCATCCACCACTACGTGGGCTATTAGCGCATTTGTGCCGGCATTTATCGCCCAGATATGCAGGTCATGCACGATTTTAACGCCATCTACGCCCTTTATAACGCCTAAAATTTCGTCCATATCAAGCTTAAGCGGCACAGCTTCGATTAGGATATTAAAGCTATCTTTTAGCAAGCTAGCGCCGCTTTTTATGATGAGTAGCGAGACAAAGATACTTGCGATGCTATCGGCCTGCGTGAAGTTAAATTTCATCACAAGAAGCGCCGCAACGATAGCGCCAACCGAGCCAAGCGTGTCGCCAAGCACGTGTAGATAAGCCCCTTTCATGTTTAAATTTTCTTTTGTATCAGCACTTTTGTGCATGTAAATAGCCACGACTGAAATTTACCACAAGCCCCAAAATGCTAACCATAAGCATCGTATCAGCTTTGATCTCTGGCTCATTAAAAAGCCTAACGATCGCTTCGACTACGACAAAGACGGCAAGTGCGATAAGAGCGATGGCATTTATGAAAGCAGCGATGATCTCGACCCTTTTGTAGCCAAAGGTCTTTTGTAAATTTGCCCTTTTTTCTGCGATCTTAAAAGCAACCAGCGACAAAAAGAGAGCCGCAGCGTCTGAGAGCATGTGAAATGCGTCGCTAATAAGCGCAAGCGAGTTTGAAACGAAGCCAAAAACGGCCTCAACTATCATAAACGTGAAAATTAGAAAAAACAAATTTCTAAGAACGCTCTTGTTGTGCATCATTGTCCTTCTTTTGGGCGTCGATCCTCTTGCCTATATCTTTTAAATTTGAAAATTCCTCGATGAGCTTTGGCGAGTCGTCAAGGCTGATGACGAAATTCCATATATAGGTCATCACAGAGTATATGTGGCCGGCATTTGTCTGCTGCGAGCTTAGCACTATTATCGCCACCAAAAAGAGCAGCGAAACGCTAATGCCGATGATAAAATAGCTCATCGCCTCCCTGTTTGAGATCGCTATACGAAATTTAGAAACGACATCGTAGTGCCTATTTAGCGTGCTTTTGTTAAAAACACCTATCACCTTTGCCTCTTTTTCTAGGCGGTCATTTAAGCGAAGATAAAGATCGTCATTTTTCTTGATATATCTTGGCAAAAATATAAGAAAAAAGGTCATCACGGCAAAGCACGCCACAGCGACCTTTGGCCGGGCAAAATGAGCATAAACGCTGAGCCGATGATCGAAATGACCGATGTAAAAAACATAGGAAAATGCGTCTCAAAGAAATTTACAAACTCTCGCGAGAGCGCTACTCTAGCGATGATAGCAGAGTCGTCTTTTGCGTTTTGTTTTTCGTTCATGATGACATTTACAGCAAGCTTTGCGTAGATATTTGCAAAAACTTGCGTATCCACGCGCCGCCTAATGGCTCCTACAAGCCACGCTATGAGCACAAAAAGTGCGTAAATAAGGGCATTTAACGTATTTCCTTGCATAATTGCGTTTATCGCAAAGCCCGCAAATATCGGGTATGCTAGAAAAAGTCCGTTCTCTGCTAGCACTAAAGCAAAGGTCAAAATGAGCCTTTTATTATGCTCGGTCGCTATGCTCTTTAGCGTTTTAAAGGCGTTATTTTGCAAATTTACTCCTAGAAATTTTTGCAAATTATAGCCCAAATTTATAAAATTTGAAAAATTTTTGTTGTAACTCTTGACATTACAACAAAAAATCACTATACTTCGCTCATCGGTTGTAAATAAAAATATTACAACACAAAAAACAAGGAGAATAAAATGAAAAATTATCAGGTTGCAAAGATCACAAACGAGCCAAGAGTTGAGCTAAAAGAGGCTTTAAATTTAACTGGCTGTGAGGTATCTATAAACGAGCTTCCAGCAAACGTGAGCGTGCCATTTGTCCATGCACACAAGCAAAACGAGGAGCTTTACATCATCACTGATGGCGATGGTGAGCTCTTTATCGACGGCGAAGTGATAAAAGTAAGCAAAGGCGACGCGGTGCGCATAGATCCAGATGGTAAAAGGTGCTTTAAAGCTGGCAAAAATGGCATCAAAATGATCTGCATCCAGACAAAACGCGGTAGCCTAGAGCAATACACAATGACTGACGGCGTGATAGTTGATGACGTAAAGCCAAGCTGGCTCTAAATTTAAAGAGAAAATTTAAAGGAGAAACAATAAAAATAGCAATCATAGGTGCAAACGGCAAAAGCGGTGCAAATTTAGTAAATGAGGCGATAAAACAAGGTTACGACGTCACAGCGATCGTTAGAAACAAAGAGTATAAAAACAAAAGCGTAAAGGTCGTTTATAAAGATATTTTCGAGCTTACAAAGGCTGATCTAGCAGGCTTTGACGCCGTTATCAGCGCATTTGCAGCATGGAGCGAAGAAACCTTCCCACTCCACAAAAAAGTGGCCGCTCACCTAGGTAAATTTACCTAGAAGGCACTAGCACAAGGCTCATCGTAGTTGGCGGCGCTGGCACGTTATTTGTTGATGGCAAGGGCACTATACTCATGGACACCCCAGACTTCCCAGCAGCATATATGGGCGTTGCAAAGGCTACGGCAGAGTCTTATTTTGAGCTAAAAGGTAGCGCAAATGTGCTTTGGACTTACGTTTCGCCTGCAGGCGACTACGATGCAAATGGCGCTCGCACCGGCAAATACGTCCTTGGCGGCGATAATCTAATACTAAACTCAAAAAATGAGAGCTACATCAGCTACGCCGATCTTGCACTTGCGATCATTGACGAGCTAAAAAACAAGAAATTTATCCAAAAACGCTTCACTGCAGTCGGCGAGAGCGTGAGCTTAGTTTTAGCAGGCAAATTTAAACTTATGCCTGCTAAACTTAGAGGTTTAAATATGAAATTTAAGGGAGCTTATGCAAGTTGGCATTAAATTTTCAACCGCGATACACGCGCTTTTGTGTGCTAAATTTTTTGAAAACGAGAAGGTTACAAGCGAATTTATAGCTGGCAGCATAAACACAAACCCAGTTATCGTTAGACGCCTACTTGGCACACTAAAGGCTGCGGGCCTTGTAAATGTCGCAGCTGGAGTTGGTGGAGTAAGCCTTGCAAAAGAGCCAAAAGATATAAATTTACTTGAAATTTTTAACGCAGTAAATGATAAAGAAAAACTTTTTAAAATTCACTCTGACTCGCCAAAAGCCTGCCGCTTGGTGGCAGGATAGAGGAGCTTTTAAGCGGGCACTTTTTAAGGGCGCAAACTGCCCTAGAAAACGAGCTAAAAACGTTACTTTGCAAGACTTGCTAGACGAACTTGCGAGATAAAATTTAGGCTAGAAATTTGACCTTTCTAACCCAAAAATAAATTTAAAACTACTCCTGCATCGCGATCCATTTTTGTGCGATCCTGACGGCATTTGTCGCAGCACCCACGCGGATCTGATCGGCACTGCATCTTAATTACGACTTATTTAAATTTTCAGTGGCTAGCGTGTAGAAATTTAGCGGCGAGATTTCATTGTGATTTTTGTTTATTTGACTTTAAATTTAGGCTCGCCACAAGCAGGATTTTAAGTCTTTTGGGCTAAAATTTAACCCAAAAGATAAATATCAATTAGCCAAAATGGATAAATTTAGTAGGCTAGAGATCCAGCCTGCAATGGTTACTAAAACAAGCTATTTACGCTTTCGTTGTGATAAACGCGGCGTATCACTTCGCCAAAGAGTGAAGCTGTGCTTAGCACTTTTATGCAAGGGAGTTCTTCTTTTAATGGGATCGTATCAGTCACCACTAGCTCGTCTAAAAAGCCAAGTTTTAGCCTATCATAGGCTGGTCCGCTAAGCACTGGGTGCGTGCAAAACGCCATTACGCTAGTTGCACCACGCTCTTTGAAAATCTCAGCCGCTTTTACTATGGTGCCAGCAGTATCGATCATATCATCGACCAAGATCACGTCTTTGCCTTTCACATCGCCGATCACGTTCATCACTTCGCTCTCATTTGCTTTCTCGCGGCGTTTATCAACGATGACCATATCTAGGCAAATTTAGATTTTTCGCCAAGGCTCTAGCACGAGCTACGCCGCCTACATCTGGGCTTGCGACGACTGGGTTTGGTAAATTTTAGCTTTTACGTAGTCGTTAAAGATGATGCTACCATAAAGGTTATCTACTGGGATATCGAAAAATCCTTGAATTTGTCCTGCGTGAAGGTCCATAGTAACGACCCTGTCGATGCCTGCTGTTTGCATCATATTTGCCACAAGTTTTGCAGTGATAGGCACTCTAGGAGCTGCTTTTCTGTCTTGTCTAGCGTAGCCAAAATACGGCACTATCGCTGTTATAGAGCTTGCACTGCTGCGTTTTAAAGCGTCAGTTAAGATAAGAAGCTCCATTAAATTTATATTTGCTGGGGCACATGTTGGCTGGATGACAAAAACATCTTTCCCACGCACGCTTTCGCCGATCTGCACGCTGATCTCACCATCGCTAAATCTTTTAATGCTAGCTTCACTGAGTGGAAGCGACAAATATTGCGAAATTTTCTTCGAAAGCTCGATGTTTGCGGTGCCTGAGAAAATTTTATAGCCTCTCATAATAGTAACCTTTTTTAGTGATTTTTATGTTGGGATTTTATCAAAATGAGCTTTAAATTTAAATTTATTTACCAACTATTTTTAGCCAAATTTTCTACTCCAAAAGCCAAAATTTACACCAAATTTTTAAACCATTTTACATTTGTAAATTTACTGAGGACTAAGATAACAAACATGTTTAAGATATGTAGAATTTACGACTTTATTAAAAGCGACGACGAGAAATTTAAAGGTGTCTTTATCGATAGACTTTATCCTAGAGGCGTGAAAAAGAGATATTTTCTAGCTTTATCTGGCTAAAATCAGTCACTCCGTCAAACGAGCTAAGGTCATGGTTTCATGAAGATAAGGAGGCTAGGTTTGATGAGTTTTGCAAAAGATTTAGGCAGGAGTTAAATGGCAAAGAGGAGCAAGAGGGGCTAAAAGAGCTTAAAAAGCTAGAAAAAGAGTATAAAAACGTGGCGCTTCTAACTGCTGTCAAAGAGCCAGAATTTAGCCACGTCAAGGTGATAAAAGAGGCGCTTAGTTCTTTATAAAGCCACTTGCGATGACGCGCTCACCCTCATACATCACGCAAAGCTGACCTTGCGCTACGCCAAGTGCGTTTTGATTTAGCGTTAGTTTTGCGGTTTTATTAGCTTTATCAACCTCAGCAAAAGCCTCAAGTTTAGGGCTTCTATATCTTATCTTTGTTTCGCACTCAAATTTCATCTTCATCGATAAATAAATTTACATTTTCAAGCTCAACCGCCTTTTGAGCAAGGTCGTCCTTCGTGCCGACAACGATCTCGTTTTTTTGGCATTTATCTTGATGACAAAGTGTGGCTCGTGAGCGCCAAAAACCTCAAAGCCACGGCGTTTGCCGATAGTGTAGTGCATGTAGCCTTGGTGGCGACCGATGATATTGCCGTCTTTATCTACCACATTGCCTGGTAAATTTGTGTTGTAGTGCTTGTTTAAAACCTCGATGTAGGTATTTTCCACAAAGCAAATTTCACTGCTTTCTGCCTGAGTAGCGAACTCTTCAAGCACTTTTACGCCTCTTGCTAGCTCTTTTATATCTTTTTTAAATTTATCTCCAAGTGGGAAAATGACATCTTTTAGCACCTCTTTTGGCACCTGAGCTAAAAAGTAGCTTTGATCCTTGCTAGGATCTTTAGCGCAGGTTATAAAACCATCAATCACCTGCACGTAATGCCCAGTAGCAAGCTTCTCGCAGCCATTTACCTTTGCAAAGTCAAGTAGCGCACCAAGCTTTATAAATTTATTACACAAGGCGCAAGGATTTGGCGTTTTGCCCTCTTTGTAGAGCCTGACAAATGGATCATAGACATATTCGTTAAATTTATCCTGCAGATCGAGTATATGCACCTTGATGCCAAGATATTCGCCCACTTTTTTAACTTTTCTGATATTTTCTTCGTGGTATCCTGGCTTTTGATGAAGCATCATGTAGCAGCCTTGCACCTCATGTCCAGCCTCTTGCAGAAATTTAGCCGTCATCGTGCTATCTACGCCGCCGCTCATTGCAACCATTATTTTCATATTTTTACCTTTTTTAAATTTAAAGGCGATATTTTATATCTTATTTTTAAATAGCCAAAATTTCGCTTACGATAAGCTCCAGATCATCGGTGATTTTATATAAACTTAAATCTTCTTCGTTTATCGTTTTTTGAGGGATCAGCGTCTTTCGTATAAACTCATCAAGCCCTTGCCAAAACTCGCATCCATAAAGAAAATTTTCACTTTTTTGCTACCAACATGAGCTAGCACCAAAATTTCAAACAGCTCATCAAGTGTGCCAAAGCCGCCAGGGAAGACGACAAATGCGATAGAGCTATCAGTTAGGGCAAATTTTCTTGGGCTTAAAATTTGAAAAAAGATATTTTGCGGTAACGTATGGATTTGTATTTTGCTCAAATGGAAGCCTCACGTTTAGTGCGACGCTAGGGGACTTTGCGCTGTCAAATGCACCCTTATTTGCTGCTCTCATTATGCCGTCCCCACCGCCAGTTAAGATGGCAAAACCTAGCTCATTTAGCTTGTAAGCTAGCTCGTATGCCTTTTTGCAGTAGAAATTTTCTTCATCAAATCTAGCCGAGCCAAAGAAGGTTACATTTTTATTTTTATACTTTAAAACGCTTGGAAATTTTAAGAGGTCATTTACTAATTCATTCATTATTTTAACTGCTGAAGCCTCTCGCGTTTTGAGCCTATCTGTGTGATCTGAATGCCAAAGTTACCATCTATTATGACAACTTCGCCAAGGGCTATCACCTTATCTCCTATCAAAATTTCAAGCGGGTCGTTTGCTAGCTGATTTAGCTCGATGACTGAGCCTATATCCATGGTTAGCACATCTTTTAAGAGCATCCTTTTTGAGCCGATACGAACGCGCATTGGTAGCCTTACGTCCATGATAAGGCCGATATTTCTCATCTCTTCTGCGCTAAATTCGCCCCTTAGTGCATGAGGAGCGGCTGCAGCTTTTGCAGCATCTACTGGCTCACTTTTAGCAGGCTCAAAAAATCTCATAAGCGTGTGATCGCAGACAAAAGCCACATGCTCATTTAGATCCTCGATCTTTATGTTAAACAAAAAAAGCTTTTCAAAAACGCTAAAATCAAGCGATGAGTTTTCATCTAAGAAATTTACATTTATCACCTCAAAGCTGATCTTTGGCATACCTTTTTGCGCTCCAAGAGAGGTGCTAAAGGCGCTAAAAAGGTTTGAAAATATCTCTTTTGCAGCGTCAAGCTCGTCGCTGCCAAGGTTTTCATTCTTTGAAATTTCTTCTTCGCCCATCATCCACTCGCTAACTGCACTTATGAGCACCGGCGTGCAGGCGATCTCAGCTTTTGCATTGATGTCGCCACTTAATGTCACGCTAGCCATGACAACTGGCGGTTTTATGCCATTTTGCGCTGGCGCGTCAAATTTGTTTCTCTCGCCGATCTCTGGCGCTCTACCAGTTAGCCCTTCGATGGTCGCTTTTAACTCATTTGAAAAGATGTTAAAAAATTCATTCGTCATTATCTTCGCTCTCTTCTTCGTTGTTGTGTTCGTTGGCCTCGTCGTATGCCATTAGTTTTGCTTTTCGCTCTTCTTCGTATTTTTCTAGGATGTGCTTGATCTCGTCTTTATCAGAGCGGATTAGCTGCTCGATCTTGATAGACTTTCTAAATCTATGAAGCCCAACTTCAGCTAAAAATACCTCTTTTTATCGATGCAAACGATCGCTTTATCATCAGCGCCTCTATCAAGCCTTAAGATATCGCCCTCTTTTAAATTTAAAATTTCATTTACGCTAACGATTGATTTACCAAGGATCGCCTCATAAAGCACCTCAGCACGACCTATTAGCGTTTTTAGCTCTTTGTTTCTACTCTTTTTAGCGCTAGTTTCGCCAAGCATGATGTCCCTGTTCGCAAGGCGCGATAGGATCGGCTCTAGGTAGATGACTGGATAGCAGTAAATTTATCATGCCGCTTGAGCCACCAACGATGATCTCCATGACGACCATGATGACGATCTCGTTTTGAGATACGATCTGAACGACATTTGGACTGCTCTCTTTTGCCTCGACGTTTGGATACATATCAGTTATCATCGACCAGCTCTCTTTTAAGCGCTGCATGATCATCCTAAGCACCGCATCTAGGTAAATTTACCTCGATGTCAGTTAGCTCTCTGTTTGCCTCGAAATTTTCCGCCAGTTCCGCCAAGCAAACGATCTATCATAGGAAATGCTATGCTTGGATTTATCTCTAAGATGCAGTTTCCATCAAGTGGCTTGATAGAAAAGACGTTAAAGCTAGTTGGGCTTGGCAAACTCATCAAAAACTCGCCGTATGTCATCTGATCGACGCTGTGAAGTCTAAGCTCGACGATACTTCTCATAACGCTTGAAATTTGACTAGCTGAAATTTCTAGCAAGCTTGTCGTGGATACCTTTTATCGCACGGAGCTGCTCTTTACTGACGCGGTTTGGACGCTTGAAGTCATAGATAATGATCTGTTTTTGCTCGCCTTGTGGGCTCTCTTCTATCTCGATATTGCTCGTATCGCCGTCTTCATCGACGACTTCAAGTAGCGCATCTATCTCTTCTTGACTTAAAATATCAGCCATTAAACCCCCAAGCTGCGTCTGATGCGATCAAGCAAACGTTTATGAATTTGTGAAATTTTACTCTCGCTGATGTTCATTATCTCGCTGATCTCTTTTAAATTTAGCTCTTCGTAGTAGTAAAGCTGAACTATCATCTGATCGCGCTCATCAAAATCTTTTAATGCACTTTCGATCTTTAAGATAAGATCCTCTTTCTCTACGCTTTTTTCAACATCGCTTTGACCGATTAGCTCCATTTGTTCATCAATCGGCAAAATGGTGATGATGCCACTAACGCCCCTTGCCTCTCTTATCTTTTCGATATCTTCATTTAGTTTTTCAGCTAGATACTCGTCGCTTGGCTCTTCTTCGTGTGTGTTAAAGTAGTTATCTATCTCGGTATTTATGCTCTTTACTAGCTTTCTGTCGCTTCTACTAACAACATCAAGCGCTCTAAGGTAGTCAAGCATCGAGCCATAAATTCTCTTTTTGCCATATCCCCAAAATGAGTCGTTTTGCTCTTTGTCATACTTCCTGCTAAGCTTTATCATCTCTTCAACGCCAACGCTTATAAGATCATTTACGTCGATGCTTGAAGGCAAGCGCTCCTTTAGTCTAAACGCCATTGCACGCAGAGCTGGCATGTATTTTAAGACGATCTCGTCTTGCTCTTTTTTAATGGTGCTTTTATAAGCGTTAAGCTGCTTTTGCTTTAGTTCGTACATTTTGCTTACCAGAGTCTGAAATTTTCGGTGGTTACTTTTAGCATGATGTTTTCCATCCGTTTTTCCCTAACGTTTAGCTCAGAGATGAGATAGTCTGCGATCTCCTCATGTCTTTGCTTGTCAAAAAATTTCTTCAAAGTCCTTTTTACATCGACATAGTTCATTATCACGATGTGAATTATAAGGTAAAAAAATAAAGTAATAACTAGCGTATAAACGAGCATTTCGATAGGCTCGCTCACCTTTAGCAAGGTAAAAACTATACCTATGAAAAATCCACAAACCGTAAAAAATGCTATAAAATTTTCTGCACGCAAAGCTCAATCTCCATTAAAATTGTTCTATCAAACGCTTAAAGAAGCCCCCAAAGCTCCTGCTTTGCTCATCTTTAAGCACTTTTCGTTCCAACCTATAAAGCAAATTCGAAGCAATCTGCTTGATCTGCACGCTAGCAGAGCCGTAAGCTTCGTCATCTGTAAAGAGTGTCCTTTGCTTTATGCTCCTTGCCACGCTCTTATCAGAAGCCACGTAGCCAATTAGCTCTAAATTTCAAGTTTGGACCTATATTTGCATTTGCCACTCGCTTTACATTTTCATAAATTCTAGTGGCCTCAGCCTCGTTTTTTACCATATTTAAAAGCAAAAGCTCACTATTTTTAAACCTTGAGACGATCTTTATGACCGCGTACGCGTCAGTTATCGCCGCAGGGTCAGGCACAGTCACCACGACAACCTCATCAGCTGCTTCCAAAAAGAGCTGCGTACTGCCGCCTATGCCAGCTCCGGTGTCGATGATCAAAAAGTCAAGCCCATCAAGCTCGCTAGCCTCATCTAAAAATCTCTCAAATAAAAATTGATTGTTAAATTTCAAAATTTTCATCGCCGCTCTCGCCAGGGATGAGGATGAGATTTTTATTTATAGGTATCAAGATATCTTTTAGACTGCATTCGCCTTTTAGCACGTGAAGCAGGTTTTTGCCCATTTTAACGTTTAAGATAACATCAAGGTTTGCAAGGCCGATATCAGCGTCAAAAAGCCCTACTTTATAGCCATTTTGCGACAAGATATTTGCCAAATTTGCACTTATCGTGCTCTTGCCAACGCCGCCCTTGCCGCTTGTAATCGCTATAAAATGCGTATTTTTAGCCTTATTTTGAGACTGGACTGAAATTTTGTAGTTTTTGCGCTTGGTTATTCATCGCTAGCCTTTTGCTTTGTAAAGCCGTCAAACACGCACTCTACTAAAATTCGCTCTTTGCCTCCACAAGATCGTCAGGCACCTCTTGACCCACGCTAAAGTAGCTAACTGGCGTGTTTGTCTCATATATGAGCGAAAAGACGTTACCAAAAATTTTGGTCTCGTCAAATTTGGTAATTATTAAAGTGTCGATCTCTAAAAATGAAAATCCATTATAAATTTCTATTAGATCCTCGACCTTTGAGCCAGCTGAGAGGACTAAATTTACATCGATCTTTGCACCACTATGCTTTAAAAATTTATCAAGTCTTTCAAGCTTTTCTTTGTCGTACTGCGAATTTCCAGTAGTGTCGATTAGTATCACGTCGCAGTAGCTAAGCTGTTTTATGGCGTTTTGAAAGTCCTCGACCTCTATGACGTCAAGGATCGGTAGCTTCATCATCTTAGCGTACTGAAATAGCTGCTCAACCGCTCCGATACGGTACGTATCAAGCGTGATGATGCCCGTTTTATAGCGCTTTTCGTTGCCGTATGCAAAACGAGCCGCGAGCTTTGCAAGAGTCGTCGTCTTGCCAACTCCAGTTGGACCAACTAGCATCATTATGCGCTGTTTTTTGTCACCGAGCTCTTTTCTGCAAGGCAGCATATTTCGCAAAAGTGAGTAAAAGTACCTTTTTACCGCAGTTGGGTTGTTTTTCATAGAGACTGGCAAATTTTCAAGCGTCGTTTGCATGATCGCCTCTAGATGCTCCTCTTTCATGCCGCTTTGTTTTGCGAGCTTATAGATAGTAGCAAACTCTGGCGGGATCGAGAGATTGTTGCGATTTGGAGCTTTTTCGTCCCAGATCATATCTGTTATCAGCCCTATTTTCTCGCTTAGCACGCTTACTTGCTTTGCCACGTCGTCTATTTTTTTATTCATGCCATTTGTATTTGGCTCTTTTATCTCGTTCATATCGACATTTGCGATCGCACTTATCTCTTTTGCGACGTCTGAGATGTTTAAAAGCACGCTCTCATTTGGATCATAAGGCTCAGGCGACGTCGTCTTTGCTTCAAATTTAGCAGGCTCCTCTTTTATCTCAAATTTTGGCTTTGGTGGCTCGTAGTTTTTACTGAAATTTAGAGTAGGCATTTTCATAATTTATAGCTTTTACATTTGGCTTTGGCGGCTGCTTTACCTCGTCCTCTTCGACGCTTACTAAAATTTCATAAAGCGGCTTTTTGTTTATCGTTTTGGCTTGAATTTGCTTTGTGGTAACGAGTATGGCCTTCTCGCCGCACGCTTCTTGAGCCTTTTTCAAAGCCTCGATGGTGCTCTCACCTGTAAAAGTATGAAATTTTGTAGCCATTTATATCCTTTAACCTCTCATAAGCCCTAGTGGCACGATCACGCTAAGCCTCTTGCTAGCCCCTGGGTGCGGGACGATAAGGCGCGGCGTCTTATAGACTTTTTTACTAAAATATAAAATATCCAGATCAAGCGTGCGTGGCGCATTTTTAAATGTCCTCACGCGCTTAAATTTACTCTCATAGTGCCCTAAAATTTTTAGCAAATTTCTAGGGCTCATAGATGTTTGGTAAATTTATAACAGCGTTACTAAAATCATCCTGCGCTTCGTAGCCAAACGCCGCATTTATAAGGATCGGCGAAACTTCAACCACATGAAAACGCCTATCTTCACTAATCGCTCTTATAAATTTATCAAACCTCTTTGCGCTATCACCGATGTTGCCACCCATGCCAACTAGCGCCTCATACTTAAACTCATCTCTTTTTTGAAAAAAACTAGGGCAAAAACGGCTTTTTACGATCTTTCTTGCTCCAGCTAGCCTCATAAAATTTCACACCCACCTTCTCTTGCGACCACCACGTCTTCGATCCTGACACCAAATTCATTTTCTAGATAAATTCCAGGCTCCACACTAAAGACCATGCCCTCTTTTATGAGCGTTTCACTCCTTGCTGAGATGACTGGAAGCTCGTGTATATCGACGCCCACGCCATGTCCTGTCGAGTGAAAAAAGGCCTTTTCATATCCAGCCTTTGCTATAACACTTCTTGCCGCAAAGTCTATCTCGCACGCCCTCACGCCAGCTTTAGCGACCTTTATCGCAGCAGCCTGAGCCTCTTTTACGATCACGTAAATTTCTTGCATCTTGGCATTTTTAAATTTTTGCTCCTTTGAAAAATTAAAATTTTCATCAAAGCAAGCAGTTCTGGTGCGGTCAGAGCAGTAACGCTTAAATTTAACCCCAGCGTCAAGTAGCAGCAAATCGCCCCTTTTTAAAATTTTATCCCCAGGCAGCGCGTGCGCCTTTGCGGCATTTTCATTTATCGCCACGATCGGATCAAAGCTAAGACCTAGCTCATTTTTTTGCCTAAAAATAAGCGAGGCGTTGAAATGAAGCTCTTTTTCGCTCATCCCTTCGCCATTTTCACGCACAAATTTAGCAAATTCATCAAAGCATTTTGCTCCAAATTTGCTAGCTCTTTTTAAAATTTTTATCTCATCTTCGCTCTTGCAAATTTCTCTTAGCCTAGAGAAATTTGCCTTTGGTTTGAAATTTATCTTAAAACCCTTGCTAAGCGCGTTATACTCGCTTAAGCTTAGCTCATCAGGGTTAAAAACGAGGCTTTTTGGCTTCATCTTTCTTAAAAATGCCCTAACCTCACTTATTAAATTTCTCTGCGCTAAAAGAACGACCACACCAGCATTTACGCAGCTTTTTGCCTCGAAATAATACCTCGCATCCGTGAAAAAGTATTTCACGCCATCAACGCATAGCAAAAACTCATTGTCGCAGCTGTAGCCGCACTCGTAAAATACGGCGTTTTCGTCCTTTAAGATGAAATTCATTGTGCTTTTTGATTTGCTCTTACTGCTTTGATTTGCTCAAAAATTTGAAGCATGCCTATCATCGCCAAATGATAGCCAACTGGTCCAAAGCCCACGATCTGGCCTGCTGCAACTGGTGCGATGAGGCTTTTGTGGCGGAACTCTTCTCTTCTATAAACGTTGCTGATATGCACCTCGATAACTGGTAGCGCAACCGCACTTAGCGCATCACGGATAGCGATAGAGGTGTGAGTGTAAGCGGCTGGATTTATGATGATGCCGTCAGCATCGCCCAAGCACTCTTCGATCTTATCGACTAGCTCGCCCTCAAGGTTGCTTTGAAAAAACTCGATCTCAACGTCATTTTGATCGGCAACGATCTTCATTTGAGAGTGGATATCCTCCATCTTCATAACGCCGTGAATTTCCGGCTCTCTAGCGCCAAGCATGTTGATATTTGGGCCTTGGATAACCATTATTTTTAGCTTCTTATCCATGTCACTCCTTTTTGATTAAATAGCCCAAATTATACATTTTCGTTCCTAAATTTTCGCTACAATAACAAAAATTTAAGGCTAGAAATGGAAATTTTAAAAGCAAAAAAGATCATCACTGGCGGAGAAAATCCAAAAATTTAAGAAATGCTTGTGTCGTCATTGATGAGGGTAAAATTTTAGAAATTACAAGCGAAAAAGAGGCGCAAAAGAAATTTAAAGAGGCGAAAATTTGCGACTTTGGCGACAGCGTGATCGCCCCAGCCTTCGTAAATACGCACGTTCATTTGGAATTTAGCTCAAATGTTAGCACACTAAAATATGGCGACTTTATAAAATGGCTTGGCTCTATCGTCGATAAAGGTGGCGAGCTAGCCAAGATGGACGCTAAAAAGGCGATGAGTGAAGCTATAAATTCGCTACTAAAAAGCGGAGTTTGTGCCATTGGCGAAATATCTAGCTTTGGCTCGGAGCTTGAAATTTTAGCCGCTAGTCCGCTAAAAGTCGTGCTTTTTAGTGAAATTTTAGGCTCAAGCGAGCAGATGAGTGAGCAAAATTTGCAAAATTTCTTAGCTAAATTTGAAAAGACAAAGAGCTATAAAAGCCCAAATTTCACCCCAGCTATCTCGCTGCATTCGCCCTACTCCGTGCACCCAAGACTCGCCAAAGCCGCCCTTGAGATCGCTAAAAAAGATGACCTGCTTGTTAGCACGCACTTTTTGGAGAGCAAGGCTGAAAAGCAGTGGCTAGAACGTGGCAGCGGTGGCTTTAAAAAACACCTTTTAAGATTTAGCCCAGATCCAAAGCCGATGTATGACAAAGAGAGCTACTTTGCGATGTTTCGTGAGATAAACACGCTCTTTACGCACTGCGTTTATGTGAGCGATTTTGCTAAATTTAAGCCTCACCACAGCGTGACACACTGCGCCGTTTCAAACAGACTGCTTGGCAAAAAGGCGCTAAATTTAAAAGAAATTTTAAAAAATAACATCAGTCTAAACATCGGTACAGACGGGCTTAGCTCAAATATCAGCCTAAATTTTTGGCATGAACTAAGAGCCGCTCTATTTACTCACGCTAGCCTTGATCTAAACGAGCTTGCCACTAGGCTTTTTGTCGCTGCAACGCATGGTGGCGCAAAAGCACTTAGGACAAATAACGGCGAGATAAAGGCAGGACGCGCGGCTCATCTTGCGGTCTATAACGACCTAGAGTGCGATGATAGCGAGCTAATACTTCAGCTCATACTTCATACAAACGAGGCTAAAAAACTATATATCGGAGGCAAAATTTGCAAATTTTAAGGCTTATTTTCAGAGGAATTTTGGAAATTTTTAAATTTATAAATAACTACTTTAAAGCGCTCATATTTTTACTCATATTATTTTTTATTTTCGCGCCAGATGGCAAGATGAAAGAGCCAAATTTAGCCCGTATCGACATCACCGGCACGATAGTGGATACTAGTGAAATTTTAGACGAGCTCGAAAAAGCAAGGCTGGATAGCAACATCAAAGGCGTGCTGCTCTATATCGACAGCCCAGGAGGAGCGCTAAGCCCGAGCGTGGAGCTAGCCATGGCGGTCAAGCGACTAAAAGAGAGCAAAAAAGTGCTCGCATACGCAGCTGGCAACATGGCAAGTGGTAGCTACTACGCTGGCGTAAATGCCGACGCCATCATCGCAAACCCTGGCGCTTTCATTGGCTCGATCGGTGTCATCATGCAAGGGGCAAACATCGAAAATTTAGCCAAAAATTTAGGCGTGAGCGAGCAGGTGGTGAAGGCTGGCGAGTTTAAAGAGGCTGGCACCTTTATGAGGAGCTGGAGTAAGCAGGAACGTGAGAGCTTGCAAGGGCTCGTAAATGACGCTTACATGCTCTTTGTAAGCGACGTGGCGGAGGCTAGAAATTTAGATATCAAGAAAAAGGACGAGTGGGCAAATGCAAGGGTCTTTTTAGCGCATAATGCCCTAAAAATGGGGCTAATAGATAGCCTTGGCAGCTACATAGATGCTCAAGATGAGCTAGCTAAAATAAGCCTCGTAGATGAGCCCGTCTGGCAAGAAAACCGCAGCTCGAAAAGATAATGGAGAAATTTACAAAGCAAGGCATAAACTCGCTTTTTGGCGCATTTTTGAGACAAAGCTTAGATAAATAAACCAGCCAAGTTAAATTTAACTGGCTGGCAAAGCTTTTTATAGCTAGCTTATCTGAAATTCCCTTCGCTATCCACAAAGAGTTCTCGCTCTGCTATTTTTATCAAAAAAGTAGTTTCATTTATCCTTTGAAGCACCTCAAATTTACCATAAATGCTATTTTTGATAACGACATTAAAGTTTTCATCCAAAAGCCCAAATTTATCACCTAGTCGTGATAAGTAGAAAGTGTTATTTGACCTGTCTATAACCTTATCAAACACCTCTATCTCATTTTTACTTTTGTCAAAAATGACAAAACATCCTTTGGTATTTATATGACCCCATTTACCATCTTTTTCAACCCAAGCAAAACCTTCACTAAAATCACAAGCATCATCAAATTTACACTCTACGATCTGCTCACCTTTGGTGTTTATATATCCATACTTGCCATCTTTATATACTGGAGCTAGACCTTCGTTAAAACCCAAAGCAACATCAAATTTACACTCTATGGCTTGCTCACCTTTGGTGTTTATATATCCGTACTTGTCATCTTTTTGAACAGCAGCAAAACCTTCGTTAAAACCCCAAGCATCATCAAATTTACACTCTATGATCTGTTCGCCTTTGGTGTTTATATATCCCCATTTGCCGTCTTTTTGAACCGAAGCAAGACCTTCGCTAAAAAACCAAACATAATCAAATTTACACTCTATGGCTTGCTCACCTTTAGTGTTTATATATCCATACTTGCCATCTTTATATACTGGAGCTAGACCTTCTCTAAAAAACCAAACATCATCAAATTTACACTCTATGGCTTGCTCACCTTTGGTGTTTATATATCCCCATTTGCCGTCTTTTTGAACCGAAGCAAGACCTTCTTTAAAATCGCCAGCATCATCAAATTTACACTCTATGATCTGTTCGCCTTTGGTGTTTATGTATCCGCACTTGCCGTCTTTTTGAACCAAAGCAAGACCTTCGTTAAAACCCCAAGCATCATCAAATTTACACTCTATGGCTTGCTCACCTTTGGTGTTTATGTATCCGCACTTGCCGTCTTTTTGAACCAAAGCAAGACCTTCGTTAAAACCCCAAGCATCATCAAATTTACACTCTATGATCTGTTCGCCTTTGGTGTTTATATATCCACATTTGCCGTCTTTTTTAACTCTAGCAAGACCTTCGTTAAAGCTACCAACACAATCAAATTCCCAAAACATATCCCTCTCCTTTGTTTATATGAGTTGTGTTATTTTAGTTTATATTATTTTAAAAAGTAAGTAAATTTTGAGAGAAATTTAAAGTAAGATGGTGGAAGCGAGGGGGATCGAACCCCTGTCCAAAAACAAAATCCGTACAGCCTCTACACGCTTAGCAAAAGTGAAAATTTCATCTAAAAAGGCTCACTTTCCAAAACCAAAATTTAGACTAAGACTAAAATTTCAGCTAGCAAGCAGTCACATTGCTGGCCTACTCTAGCTAAATTACTCGCTTACATCCTAGCTAGAATGAGACAAAGCGAGGCTCAACTGAACTTACGCAGCTTTAGCGTAAGCAGGAGCGAAATTAACGTTGTTTGCGTTTAAATTTAATTTGAGCTTTTTACGCTTTGCTCAAAGCGACGTGCCACCGTACACACTCTGCTCCTGTCGAAGCCAAGTCGCTCCCATAAAAAATGAAATGGTTTTAGTTGGATTGTTTAGTCAAGCTTTGCAGGTACGTCAATGATCTTTGGCTCAAGGACGCTAAAATACTCTAGGTCTTTCTCGACGTCGCCTTTGTATTTATGAAACTGATCGCTAATGAGTAGCAACCAATCTATAAATTTATCATTTGCTGGACCTTTTAAGCTTCTAGCCTCTTGAGTGACCTCTTCAGCCAAAGTCGTTAGTTTCAAGATCGGGTCAAGATGCATAAAACCTGCTGCTGATTTGATATTGTGAAAGATCCTAGAAAGCTCTAAAATGCTCTCCTTATACTTATCAGCTCTTCCTAAATTTATTATCAAAGGCTCTAGTAAATCGCACATCAAGGTGTAGTGAGAGAGAACTCCTCAACTATATCGTAAGAATAATCGACTTCAAGCCTTTTTAATATACCCATTTTCATGTCCTTAAGAAATTGGCGTAATTGTAGCAAAATTTTGATAAAATTGTTAGCATTATCACAAATTTTACCGGACTTAGCCATGAAAGATGAAACAATCGCAAAGAAAAAACTAACTATAAATGATATAAAAAACAAAAAAGGCATCGAGCCTATCGTGATGATAACCGCCTATGATGCGCTATTTGCGAAGATTTTTGATGATTATGCTGATATAATCCTTGTTGGCGATAGTTTAAACATGAGCTTTAACATGAAAGAGAGCACGCTAAGTGCTGATATGAGCACCATGCTTTATCACACAAAGGCCGTTTGTGCCGGTGCTAAAAAGACTTTTGTCTTAGCTGATATGCCATTTGGCAGCTACACAAACGAAAAACAAGCGACCAAAAATGCGATGAAATTTTTAAGCAGACAAATGCCGATGCAGTAAAGCTTGAAGTTGGCATGCATCAGGTAAATTTCAGTAAAACGCCTCTGCGAAGAGGGCATAAATGTGATGGCTCACATCGGACTAAAGCCGCAGTTTTTTAAATTTCGAGGGCGGATATAAGATAAAAGGCAGAAGCGAGCTTGAGGCAAAAAGGCTAGTTGATGAGGCTTTGGTGTTTGAGCAAGCTGGTGCGTTTGGCATACTGCTTGAGGGTACGCTTAGCAATGTAGCAAGCGAGATAACAAGGCAGGTTCGTGTGCCAGTTGTGGGCATAGGCTCTGGGGCAGACGTCGATGGACAGGTGCTTGTCTGGTCTGATATGTTGGGATTTTTCGAGGACTTTAAACCTAAATTTGTCAAGCGCTATCTTGATGGAGCCGCTCTTGTGCGAAAGGTGTGCAAAGCTACGCTAACGAAGTAAAAAGCAAAATTTTCCCAAGCGAAGAGTTTTCGTATAAGGGCTAAATTTATACCCCAAATTTATAAAAACTCTGCAAAAAAACACTAAGCAAAACCCAGTTCTAGCAACACCAAAGCGCTAGAGCATACTTTTTTATTTTAAAAAAGCTCTTCTGATTCAAGATAATTTTGCGAGATGTTTCGCTCTTTTTCGTCGGTATTTACGTGAAGGACGTAGTAGCCTATCTGCGTGTTGCTAGCATCAAGTAGCGGCACAACGCAAAAATAGTGCGTCTTATAGACATAAAATTCATACTTTTTAAGATCGATATCGCGCAAAATTCCAACTATATTTAAATTTGCACTGTCTTAAATTTTCGATGTAATAATCACTTAAAATTTGATCACTTGGCGCGCTTTTATGTGCTGGCATCTTATCTTTTGATAGGAGCACAAAGAGGTCGATGCCTTGCGTTTTATAGAAATTTCCAAGCGAGTCGTAGTTTAGCAAAACCTCGATGCTACCGATGTTTTTACCCTCATGCATCACATTTGAAACAGCCCTTATATGCACTCCAGCATACCACGCCTCGATACCAACCATAGGCCTATCTTGACGCCTTGACTCTTGGACTAAAAACCTACCACTAGCGATCATATCGCCATATCTGTTTAGATCCCAGCTTCTTACGTAGCTTTTTAGATCTTTGTCGTAAAGATGAAGCTTGATGTTGTTATACATCGACGCTGCGCCAAGAGTTTTGGTCAAATTTTCGATGTTTTTTACGCACTCATCGCGGTTTTGACCCAGCAAACACATCTGTATAGACTCATTTTGAGCAAGCAGGATCGAGATCGCCATTGATGAAAATTTCTCATCATCGATGCTTTTGTTTAGCTGCTTTACGTGGTAGTCAAAAAGACGCGCATATTGTTTTGCTTTTTTTCAGCCATGTATGAGCTGTAAAGAAAGTAAAATAGGCTGCCAAGTAGCGCAAAAACGACTAAAACGATATAGATATTAAAATATTTTTTGTATTTACTCAAAACTAAGCCTTAGTTTTTTTTCTAAAATTTAGCAAACTCATCAAATTTAGGCAGCTCAAGCTCGCTTTTTCTTTTGGGGCTAGCCCAAACGCTATCTGGGAAAATGCATCATTTTCAAATCTCGCAATGACGTGAATATGCACGTGTGGCACGTAGTTTCCAAAGCTCGCGATGTTTATCTTAGTTGGTTTATAAAACTCAAGCATCGCCTTTTCAGCCACCAGCATCGCCTCAAAAAGCCTAGCTCTACTCGCCTCATCGCAGTCACTTAGCTCGCGGTAGGGCTTAGCTGTAAAAATTTTCACCCACGGAAGCTCGTTCTCTTCGCGCTCAACCCTTATAAATTTATCTTCATATATCATATTTTGCCCCTATTTTATACGAAATTTCTCTCTCGCAAAAGCGTGTAAAGCTTGATCGTTGAGACAAAAAATGTCACGATCGCAGGCCCAAGTATCACGCCCCAGAAGCCAAACGTCGTGATACCAGCAATCATCGCAAAAAAGATGAGTAGCTCATTTATCTTTGTTGGTATCTTGACTAGTTTTGAGTTTATAAATTTAATGACAAGTGGCTTTAGCAAGGTATCAGCGCCAAACGAGATCACGATGATGGTGTAAAGTGCGATCGTGATAGCAGCTGCTGTATTACCATTTGCAAACTCATAAATACTAATAGGCGCCCAAGCTAGCAGACCGCCAACGACTGGGATGAGCGAGGCGAAGCTAAAAAATATGCCAGTTAGCACACCGTCGTAGCCGTAAAAACTGGTGATAATGGCAAATAAAAAGCCTTGGATGATCATATTTGCAATGGTTGAGTAAAAAACGACGCTCATCACGTTGCCAACCTCGCTTAGCAAAAACTCAGTGTCGTCTTTTTTAAGCGGCAAAGACTCTTTTAAATAGTTGATAAGCTCGTTGCCATAAAGGTTGCAAAAGAAGAAAAAGACCAGGATGATGATCATATCGACGCCAAATTTAAGGCTTAGCTTGCCAAGGCTCGCGAGATTTGCCGCTAGTTGTGAAAAGAGCAGCTTAAGATCAAGGCCACTTATAAATTCCTTTATCCTCGGCTCTAAGAAATTTATCGACTCTGGCAGGCTAAAATCATAGTTTTTAATAAATTCAATGGTCTTCGTGACGTTGTTTATATCAAAGCCAGCTGCGTATTTTGCGATCTCTACGACTGCGTAAAGAAGTGGCGCGATAAACAAACAAAGAAGTGCAAATGTCGTAAGTCCTGACGAGAGCGTTTTGCGGTTTTTAGTAAGCGTTAAAAATGCGATCTGCACGTTTGCAACAGCCACCGCGAGCAGTGCTGCGATAAAAATGTCAAGTAAAAATGGTTTAAAAAGATAGACCACCAAAGCCAAAGCACAAAACGCAAAAATTCCAAAAAATAGCCTATTATTCATCTCGCTCCCTTAAAATGGGGTAATTATAGCAGATTTATCAAAGCTACTCATTTGCTTGATAAATTTGCTAAAACGCTTTGGCACCAAATTTGCAAAGAGTGGGCTTTTGGCATTTTAGCGTGGCACTGATGCTTAGCAAATTCAGAGAAATTTATGCCTTACGTAAATTTTCTGAGCTCAAAAGCTTCTATAAATTTAACCTTTTACGTGCACCTGAAAATTTGCTCCGACGACCTCGCACTCATCACAAATTTGCATATAGATCGTGCCCTCGCCGTCTATCAAAGCACCAAAGCGAATTTGCGCTAGATATCTCATCGTTTTGCCACATTTTGGGCATGCTAGATACTCGCTGTCTTGCTGCCACTGCGGATATCCTCCAAGCAAAATTTCACCATCAATCATAGCCGCATAGTGCATACAGACCTCGTTTGCTAGCTCCAAATTTCTGCCCGTCAAGCGTTGCCACAGCCTCTCTACATAGTCTTCGCTCTCACCATCACCAACGGTGTCAGTTTGCACACTACTGCCATCATTTTGGCAAAAGTACTGCACAAAACCAACACAGGTTGGACAAAATTTAAGCACAGCGTCATTTTTAAGCTCTAGCTCAAGTCGCTTTAGGCTCTCTTTTTGATACTAAGCTCCACCATTTCGCCGCTACAAAATTTACACTTTTCATCATTTGCTGCTTTAAATTTAACGCTTGCGTCTGCGCTTTGACTTGGCTGGCAGGTAAAGCACTTATCAAAAACTAGGCTTCTTCTCTTGCCACTGCTATCAAAGCTCCAGCCAGCAGTCTGCGAGTATCCATCAGTGTCGGCATAAAGCTTCGTCTTCCAAGGCTTTGGCGCACCATAAAGCTTAAAAAATAGCTCCCTTACTACCTCATCGCCCTGCCAGGCAAGTGCCGAGAGGATGTGATTTAGCTTGACTATATTTTCTTCGTTTGAGAGCCTGCTTATAAGCTCATCTCTGATCTTTGTTGAAGCCTTTTTGGAAATTTCAGGTGGATAGTACTCGCCGTTTTTTGTCAGCTCATTAATGATCTGCTCATCGCAAATGTCATGCAGATAAAAAATATATGTGAGGTCGCTGTAAATTTCATCAAATTTTATCTAGCTCGTCAATGTGAGCGAGGATATTTTTCTGCCTCTTTTTGATCTCGTCCTCGCTTAGGCCCTCGGTAAAATTCCAGCTTCTCTTTTTGCCTGCACCAGTAGCAGATCCCGTCAAAGTAAATCGTCCTTTGCTTGCACTTAGGACAAAGATGTGGCTCGCCCATTTTTGCTCCAAATTTAAATTTCGCTACTCAAAAAGCCCTTTTTCGATGTCGATCTTGACGTTAAAGGTCTCAAAACACTTCGCACTTGCGATCCTGCCCTTTGCGGTGCGCTCAATAAAGCCATTTGCAAGCAGATATGGCTCTATGACGTCCTCAACCGTGCCCTCGTCCTCACTAAGTGCCGCTGCGATCGTGCTAAGCCCCATAGGACGGCGCCTTGCTTGCATTAAAATTTCTAAATACCTAATATCCATCTCATCAAATCCAAGCGAATTTACACCAAGCGCATTAAGCCCCTCTTTTGCGCGCT
Organism: Campylobacter concisus; assembly: GCA_037321105.1. Lineage (GTDB taxonomy): Bacteria > Campylobacterota > Campylobacteria > Campylobacterales > Campylobacteraceae > Campylobacter_A > Campylobacter_A concisus_AZ. Next base: position 502,332 of record CP147775.1, read on the forward strand.
CGTGACTGATGATTTGCTCGTCATTTACCTCGGCAAAGTCGCGAATTTGCTTTAGCAGTCTAAGAGCGATCCTTGGCGTGGCACGTGAGCGTTTGGCGATCTCTAAAGAGGCATTTTTATCGCACTCTTTGCCAAGCTTGGCAGAGGCGATCTGCACGATACGGCTTAGCTCGCTGCTTGTGTAAAACTGCAGCCTAAAGTCCATTCCAAAGCGGTCTCTTAAAGGTGCTGAGATCATGCCAGCACGCGTAGTTGCGCCTATTAGCGTAAATTTTGGCAGGTCTATCTTGATAGTTTGTGCAGCCGGTCCTGAGCCTATGATGATGTCTAGTCTAAAGTCCTCCATCGCAGGATACAGCACCTCCTCGATAGCTGGGCTTAGGCGGTGTATCTCGTCGATAAAAAGCACGTCGCCCTCGGTAAATTTGTAAGGATCGCCGCTAGGTCGCCACTCTTTTCTATCATGGGAGCCGCAGTCATTTTGATGCTTACGCCCATTTCGTTTGCGATGATGTGAGCAAGTGTGGTCTTACCAAGCCCTGGAGGGCCGTAAAATAGCACGTGATCTAGGCACTCATTTCGCTTTTTGGCTGCTTTTATAAAGACGTCTAAATTTTCGCTTGATCTTTTCTTGACCGATGTAGTCTTCAAATTTTGTCGGTCTAAGCGAGACTTCAAAGTCGTTTTCAAAGCTTACTTTTTCGATTTCAACGATTCTATCCAAAGTTTTTCCTTCTAAAATTTAAGGCTTCATTTTACGCTTTTATGCTTAATCTAAGCTCGTTTAAATTTGTAGTAAAAGGTGCTGCCCTCGCCATAAACGCTATCAACGCCGTATAAAATTTCATGTTTTTGGCAAATTTCACTGACGATATTTAGCCCAAGACCAAAACCGCCTTGAATTTCATCCTCTCTCACGTATCTTTTCCAGACCCTTTTGACGTCCTTTATCCCCTTGCCAAAGTCTTGCACGCTAAGCTTTATGCGCTCTGCTTCAAGCTCTAAATTTACTATTATCTCGCTCTCTTTTGGGCTGTATTTTATGGCGTTTGTGATGGTGTTATCGATGATGCGCTGGGCTTCGACCTTGCTTAGCATAGTAAATGCCTCGCTTGCTAAATTTCGTCTTTACTGCGATGTGCTTGACATCAGCCACGCTTGAGAGAAATTTCACTCGCTCTTTAACATACTCGCCTAAATTTAGCCTCTCAAGTGGAAATTTCGATGTAGCCTCGCTTTATGAAGTACTCGACATCTTCGTAGGTTATCTGCATCTGTTTTAGGGCGTTTTTGATGCGGGTTATATACTTGTTTTCAAGTCCAAGCATCTCAAGGTTCATGCCAGCTACACCAAGTGGGGTCTTTAGCTCGTGCATGGCGTCGTTAAAGAAGTTGTTCATATATTTTTGAAACTCTTTGTAAGGTTTAACACTGCTTAAATATAAAAAATAGACGATAAAAAGCACTGCCACAAGGATGACAAGCAGCATGATGGCTGTTAAAAAGATGTTCTTTTTATTATCAAGCTCCTTTTCTACGACGATGTAGTAAGGGGTCTTATCTTTTATAAAAAAGCTCTTGTAAAAAAGGTACCCGCCCTCTTCTAGAGTTAGAAATTTAAAGCTGCTTGGCTCTTTGGTAAGGGTTGAGATGATGGGTTTAAAATTTACATCATAGATAGCAAATTTATATTTTAATGAGCTAGCTATATTTTCGTTTTTAAGAAATGAATTTTTGATGATGGTTTCATGCTTCATAGCACCAAAAAGGGCTTTTGAGCTGCTGTTTTTCTGGCTTAAATTTAAGATCACAAAGCTTTCGAAAGCAAAAAGCGACATTATGACAAATGTCGCTATGATCTGGATCTTAAAGCTCTTGTGCATCTATCTTGTAGCCTATGCGCCTCTTTGAGATGATAAAGTCGTTTGTTGTCTTGTTTCTTATCTTTAAAACGTGCATTCTTATATCAGCGCCCTCTATATCTTTGTCATTCCAGACAAGATCTCTAAGCTCTTCTATGCTGACGTAAGAATTTAAGTGTGAGACTAAACACTCGACCAAAGCGACCTCTTTTGCGCTAAGATCGACCATCTTGCCATCTTTAAGTAGCACACGCTTGTTTAGGTTAAAGCTAAACTCGTCATTTATCTTAACTATGTTTTTATCGTCAGTGCCATAGTATTTTCGCATAAGCTCAGCAACTCTAAATTTTAAGCTCAGCAAGCTCAAATGGCTTTTTTAGATACTCATTACAGCCAAGTTCGTAGCCAATCGCCATATCATCAATATCAACTAAAGATGTCGTTATCATGATAGGAGCGTTTGGATTTAGACTTCTTATATACTTGATGACTTCGTGACCATTTACTCCAGGCACTTTTATGTCAAGTATAAAAAGGTGATAGAAATTTTTCTCTATCAGATTGCAAGCCTCTTGACCGTCGCTCACCGCTGTAACTTCATAACCAAGCGTCTGCAAAAACTCACAGACGCTCTCTTGAAAACCCAAATCATCTTCTAAAAGTAAAATCTTCAAAACGCTCTCCTAAAAAACAAACTTTAATAAGATTTTTATCTATTGTAATACTTAATAGGTAAATTTCAAATTAAAATTCTTTTTAAGTATTAAATAAAAATTTGTCCTGCATAGACTATGTAATATCTTAGCAAAAAGACACCACAAATGACTAAAATAGCGTTAAGCACGGCAAATTTGCGTTTGAAATCATGCACCTTTAAAACGCTTAAGTCCAAGATGATAGGCACAGCCATACCAAGACCTATGACGCCGATATAAAACATCAGCCCAAGAGAATTTGCGCTAAGTGCGTTTGCTACGCTCTCCGCACCACTTGCGCTTGCACCTTTTACGACCATGAAAAGAGCAACTATTAGCAAAAACTCAACTATTATCGCTAAAAAGTCAAATTTTAATAAAAAGTGTGCAGTTTGGTTTTGCGCTCTCTTTTCATCTTTTAGCACGCCAAGAAGCAGTGTAAATGCACCAGCACAGCTTAAGCCAGAAACTAAGAATAATAGTGGCAAAACTGGCGTGTTCCAAAGTGCGATCTTATGAGCTGCGCTTAGCAAAAAGCCTGTATATGCGCCAACGCCGATGCCTAAGATGAAAAGTAAAACTCCAAGCAAACCTGAAAGCTTGCTAGCTAAATTTGCAAGCGCGTCAAAAAGAGAAATTTTAAGCATTGCTATCTCATTTTTAAACGCACCAAGCGCGTATATAACGCTAAGAGGCGTATAAATTAAAAGCAATGCAACGCCTATTGACATAACTGAGTCGAAGTTATAAAGCAAAAGTATCCAGTAAAAGCTAAGCGGCTTGCCAAGATCAATCACCAAAAGGGCAAGTCCAAGGATGATCGCCACTGGAGCGATAAGAGCAGCTGCTTTAAAGTAGTAGTTATCCTTGCCAAATTTATTTGAGATAAGCACAGCAACGATGCTAGCACCTGCACTAAGTCCTGCTAAAAATAGATAAAAAGCTATCGGCCAGCCCCAGTAAATTTCTGTGTATTGAGCTAAGCTTCCTGACATGTTATTCATGGTGTGCTCCTTTTGTATTTGCGATCATCGCAAGTGAAGGTTTTGTGTTTAACTCCGCTTTTGGCAAGTAATATTTGCTCTCTTTTAGTTTCTTTGAAATTTTAGAGTTTTCATCATTTACGTCGCCAAAAGTTAGTGCATTTGTAGGGCAGACGCTAACACAAGCTGGGTCTTTGCCCTCTTCTAGCCTGCTCTCATAGCAAAATGTGCATTTGCCTATCTCGCCATCTGGCAAGACGTAGCGAGCGTCGTATGGACAGGCTAGGATGCAGTACTTGCAGCTAACGCAAATTCTATGATCAAGCAGTGTCACGCCATCAGCCGTTTTAAAGCTAGCGCCAGTTGGGCAAACCTCAACACAAGGTGCATCTTCGCACATAACGCAGCTTTGACGTAAAAAGTCAGTCTTTAAATTTGGAAATGTCCCACTCATCTTTGCATGCACCTGAAAGCGGTAAAGTCCCCTTGGCACGTTGTTTGCACTTCTGCAAGCTACCGAGCAGCCTTGACAGCCGATGCATAAATTTTCATCATGTATCATCATATATTTTTTCATTTTCTATCCTTACGCTTTACTTATGCTAACGCCAACATTTGTAACCATAGTCGCAGCCACCGGACCCTCAGCTGGATCAAGAAGCACGCTTGTGTTAAGCCCTACGTGATCTATACTCTTAAGGCCTGGCGTGATGTGTCCAAAGCCGTGATAGATAAAGAGTGTATCTTCTCTAATGCCCTCAGTCACCATAAGCTTGCCCTTTTGCTCGCCAAATTTTATTTTTGACTAAAACCGTGTCGCCGTCACGTAAATTTTGCTTTTTAGCGGTGTTTGGATTGATCCAGATAGGGCTATCGCTCATAAGGTCATTTAAAAATGGCACTGCCTGAGTGTGGCCGTTGGTATGGATAGGCGTTTTGCCGCAAGTTAAGCAAAGCTCGTGTCCGTCAAATGTGTCCATATCTTTGTCATTTAGCGCGCCATACCCTGCAAACTGTGCCTCGACATCAGGTAAAAATAGCTCTATCTTGCCACTTTTTGTTTTAAGCTTAGCCATATCGTCCATCAAACCATTTTCACCTACAAATTTAGATGCGACTGGATATTTAGCGATAAATTTATCGATCATGCCTTTTTCTCTAAACAAAATTCCCGGCTCATCCCACGTGATAAAGCCATCTTTTTCTAGTGCGGCGAGTAAATTTCACATCTCCACCAGCTTGTTGCATCCTAAACTCACGTATATCGTTCCAAGTGTAAAGCTCGTCTATCTTCATGCGGCGTGCTAGCTCTCTAAAGATAAACGCCCCGTCCTTCGTGTCGCCAACTGGATCAACGACTTTATTTCTTATCATATAAGCTGGTTTTAGACCTGACTTGTCCTCTATGCCCTCGTCGCGCTCAAGGTAGCTGCTCTCAGGTAAGATGACATCAGCAAAGGTCGCCATATCGTTTAGATAGACATCGCTTACTACGATGAGCTCAAGCTTCTTCATCGCCTCTATGCTCTTCATCGTCTCAGCCACATTTATGAGGTGGTTAAAGCGGATGTTAAACCAACCTTTTATGGCGTAAGGCTTCTCGTTTAAGATAGCGTTATCTATATCCATCAAAACGCCATGTTTTCTGCTTACAAATTTATGCGCTCCAGCCTCGCCAGCGAAGTCTAGTCTAGTGACTTTTGGCACTTTAAATTTCTCATCTGGGTTTTTAAGAACTGGGAATTTGTCCTCGCCAACTAGCTTGTTAAAGGTTTTTGCATTTTTGCCACCAAAAAGACTGCCCTTAACCTCCCAGTTGCCCATCATCGCATTTGCAACCATGATGGCTTTTGTCCTCATGTATTCAGCTCTTGTGGTAGTTGTCTTATGCCCAAAATCAAAAATAACTCTTGGAGCAGCTTTATAAATTTCATCAGCGATGCGTCTAACATCACTTGCTTTTATGCCAGTGATTGTCTCTTGCCACTCAGGTGTTTTGCCCTCGACGCTCTTTACGATCTCATCAAAGCCAGTTGTAAATTTCTCAATAAATTCTTTATCGTAAGTGCCATTTTGTATCCAAGTGTTGATGAGTGCTAGCACAAATGCTAGATCAGTGCCAGGTTTTAACTGGTAGCCACTCATCAGCCTTTGAGGCTACAACGCTAAATCTTGGCTCAAGCACAAGTAGCTTTGTGTCCTTGCTGGCTGCAAATTTAGCAAGCTTTTTGGCATCAGCTATGACGATACCCTCAAAGAGGTTGTGACCAAAATTTACAACGTATTTTGCGTTTGCAAAGTCTCTTTTTAGCTTAGCGATGCCATACATCTGCTCGCAGACCATTTGATAGGTGATCGGACAGCATGAAAAGTGCGAAAAGCAGTTTGGCGAGCCATAAGCTGAGGCAAAATTTACCATTAGCTTATGCGTTTGCGAGCTTTTACAGGTAAATACAAAGCTTTCAGGGCCATACTTTTGCTTGATCTCAAGCATCTTTGAAGCGACATAGTCAAGCGCCTCGTCCCAGCTAACCTCGCGCCATTTATTTTCGCCTCTCTCGCCAGCTCTAATTAACGGCTTTTTGATTCTATTTTCATCATAGAGCTGGCTAAGACCTGAGCCACCTCTTGCGCAAAGAGAGGTTGCCGTGCCACCAGCTTTTGGATTGCCACTTAAAAAGCGAACTTTGCCATCAACGACTTTTGCTTCGATAGGACACCTTGAAGAGCACATCTCACAAAAGCTATGAACGTGCTTTTCGCCTCCATTTGCAGCACCTTGCAAAGCACCACCTGATAGAGATGATGCAGCTGCGCTAACTCCTGCACTGAATTTTAAAATTTTCTTCTATTTAAGCTCATCTTTCTCCCTTTAAAAGAAATTTTACTTTTGTTATTTTATTATTTAAAGTTGAAACTAAAATTAAATTTTATTTAATAATTTTTTTTAGTTTTTATTTTTTATGATATGTGAGATCAAATATCAAAATAGAGCAAATTTTAAAAATGATAAATTAAGAAGGATTAAATTTTAGTGCGATTTTTGCGTGATTTATAAAAGTGAAAAATTTAAAATTTTAAAAAGAGATATTATTTAAGAATTTGATATAAAAAATTGAAAATTTAAAGAAGAATAAAAAGCCGAGATCTCTCTCGGCTTAAGTTTTATATAAGAACTGGAGCTACTATAAATCCAAGGATAACTGATAATGCAACCATTATAGTTCCTGGGATGAAGAATGAGTGGTTAAATACAAATTTACCAACTCTTGTAGTTCCTGTATTGTCCATCGCTATCGCACCTAGTGTTGTAGGATATGTTGGCAATACAAATAGACCAGAAACTGCAGCAAATGAAGCTACAAGGATCCAAATTTGACCTGAATTTTCAGGGCTAGTCATACCAAGAGCAGCAGCAACAGCAGGCATCATAACCTTTGTTGTAGCAGCTTGTGAGTATAGCAAGCAGCTTAAGAAATAAAGCGCAACAGCTAGGATAAATGGATACTGAGTAACGAAGTCTTTTGCAGCCTCTTTGATAGCGTCAAGGTGTCCATTAACAAATGTAGTACCAAGCCATGCGATACCAACAACGCAGATGCACGCATTCATACCACTTTGAAAAGTGCTAGTTGAAAGAAGTTTGCCTGTCTCAACTTTGCATGCTACTGCTATCGTAAAGCCGATAGTTAGCATGAAGCTAATGATAGCTGCATCTCTTGAAAGGATAGGTTTTTCTACAAGACCTAAGCTCTTTGAGATATATAGTGCATAGCAAACAACGATCAAAACGCCAACTGCAAAGATAGCAACTGATCTTTTTGCGTATGGTTTTGGCTCGTGATACTCGACATCCTTAACCTCTGCAACCAAACCTTTTGCAAGTCTATCTTGATAGATAGGATCTTTTGAAAGGTCAAGATCGTAAAAATTTATTGATAATAAACGCAGTGATAATCATCGCTACAAATGTAGTTGATATACAAATAAATAGCAACACTGGATAGCTAACACCTAGCTTCTCGCATAGACCACTCATAGCAACAAACGCAGCTGAGATAGGGCTCGCAGTAATCGCTACTTGAGAAGAGACAACCGAAAGCGCAAGTGGAGCTGAAGGTTTGATGTTTTGAGTTTTTGCAACCTCAACGATAACAGGGATCATAGAAACGCAGTGTGTCCAGTTCCTGCAAGGATAGTTAAAAAGTAAGTAACTATCGGAGCAAGAAAGTTGATCTGTTTTGGATTCTTGCGTAAAATTTTTGTTGCTACTTGAACTAAATAATCAAGTCCGCCCGCAACTTGCAAAGCTGTGATCGCTGAGATAACTGAAGCGATGATCAAGATAACATCCATAGGGATGTCTTTCATATCGACTTTCATACCAAGTAAAGCAAGTATCACAACGCCTAGACCACCTGCGTAGCCAACGCCCATACCACCTAGTTTGACACCAAGATAGATGCCACCAAATAGGACTATAATCTGTAAGATCAGCATTATATCCATCGAAACTCCTTTATTAAATTTTATTACTAAAATCACCACTTAAGCGTGTCAGAATTCTGGCACGCTTTTAATAATACTTTGCTTAAATTTTTACTTAACCATGCTCGGATTTAGCATATTTTTAGGCTCTAAAATCTTATCGATCTCTTCTTTGCTTAGATAGCCTCTCTCTAGGCAGATATCGCCAACTGCTTTACCTGTTTGAAGAGCTTCTTTAGCGATGCTTGCTGATTTTTCGTAACCGATATATGGGTTAAATGCTGTTACGATACCAACTGAGCCAAGAACTGATTTTAAGCAAGCCTCAGGGTTTGCAGTAAGTTTTTTGATAGCTTTTTGGGCTAGTGTTTTCATAGCATTTTCAAGGATAAATATAGAGTTAAATAGCGCATAAGCGATGCCTGGCTCAAACGCATTTAGCTCAAATTCGCCTCTTTCAGAGCAAAGCATGATAGTTACGTCGTTGCCGATAACCTCATAGCACGCTTCACCTACAACCTCAGCGATAACTGGATTTACCTTGCCTGGCATGATTGAGCTACCCTGTTGCATTTGAGGTAAATTTCATCTCACCAAGACCGCATCTTGGGCCTGAGTTCATTAGTCTTAAGTCATTTGCGATTTTTGAAAGTCTAACAGCGGCAGTTTTAAGCGCACCACTTACATGGACGAAGTCTGCAGTATCTTGCGTAGCAGCGATAAAGTCATCAGCCTTTTTAAAATCAACTCCAGTGATCTCTTTTAGTTTTTTAACAACTACATTCTTATACTCTGGGTGGCAGTTGATACCTGTACCTATCGCAGTTGCGCCCATGTTTAGGTGTGTCATTGACTCACGAGCAGCTGTGATCTTTTCGATGTCACTTTTGATATAGCTTGCAAATGCATTAAAAGTGTTACCAAGTGTTGTAGGGACGGCATCTTCAAGCTCTGTTCTACCCATTTTAATGATATCTTTAAATTCTTTTGCTTTTTTCTCAAGCTCATCTTTTAGTAAATTCATAGCAGCAAGCAAGTCAGTAAGTTTTGCATAAGTTGCTACTTTAATAGAGCTTGGATAAGTATCATTTGTGCTTTGTCCAAGGTTTGTGTGATCATTTGGATGGATGTATTGATACTCGCCTTTTTTGTGACCAAGGCTCTCAAGTGCGATGTTTGTGATGACCTCGTTTGAGTTCATATTTGTACTTGTTCCTGCGCCACCTTGAACCATATCAACGACAAATTGGTCTAAAAACTCACCAGCTATTACTCTATCAGCAGCTTTTGCCAAAGCATCAGCTATTTTTGGATCTAAAACGCCAACCTCTTTATTTGCAAGCGCAGCAGCTTTTTTGATCTGTGCAAATGCCTTTACAAAGTATGGATACTCTTTTAATGTTCTACCGCTCATGTGGAAGTTCTCAGTAGCCCTAAATGTTTGGATACCATAGTAAAATTCGTCAGAAATTTCCAACTCGCCAATAAAATCATGTTCTTTTCTGGTTGCCATAACAGCTTCTCCTTAGTAAAAATTTGTTACCAAGTGAAATTATATAGGTATTTGAGATTTTAAATATTAATGACTACTTATTTTTTTTAAGCTTTAAGTTTTTGACTTGATATGGCGGTCTTTTAAAGAAAATTATATTTCATATTTAAGCTAATTTTTAGGAATTTACTTGTCTAAATTGTTATATTACTAATAATATCACTTTTTTATTATATAAAAAGGGTCAAATTAGCTCAGATTTGTCCTACACTTTAAGTTTAAAAGCCATTTTTGAGAAAATTTAACAAAAATTTAATGTAAATTTAAAGTTTATACAACACAAAAATAAAAAATTTAAGTTAAACTTTAATTCTAATATTGCTTCGTGACACATATATATGATGAAAATTTAAAATTTGCGGTTCTACATAAATTTGCAAACTCGCTTTGAAAAGTAAATTTAATGGATAAATTTCAAGTTGCCCCTGAAATTTCCTAGAGGCAAAGTGAGCATTTAAGCTTCAAGTCCTAAATTTACTCTATACTCTTCGTATGTGCCTTTAAAATCAACGACTTCGCCATTGCCTTTTAGGTGTAAAATTCTATTTGCAAAGGCATCTATCAGCTCCCTGTCGTGGCTTACACAGATGACTGAGCCATTAAAGTTATAAAATGCCTCGCCAAGCGCGATGATAGCCTCAAGATCAAGGTGGTTGTTTGGCTCGTCCATGACAAGTAAATTTGGCCTATGAAGCATGAGCTGAGCTAGTCTCACTCGGTGTTTTTCGCCGCCGCTTAGCGCGCCAACTGCTTTTTCTTGCTCAGCACCGCTAAAGAGCATCCTGCCAAGGCACTTTCTGATCTCGTCGATGTCCTTGTTTTTGGCATCTTGCAAGTACTCATAAAGCTTTAGCTCGCCATCTATCTTATTTACCGTATCTTGCGCAAAATATCCTAGCTCGATGGTCGCGCCTATATGCATCTCGCCCGCGTCAGGCTTTATCTCGCCCATTATGATCTTACAAAGTGTGCTTTTGCCAACGCCGTTGTGGCCGATGATAGCTAGTTTGTCGCCCTTTTCGAGCTTAAAGTTAAAGTTTTCAAATATTACTTTATCATTAAATTTCTTACTTATATTTTTAAGCTCTATTAGTTCATTGCCTATCTCGCGGTTTGCACGAAATAGAATGCTAGGATCACGCCTACTTGAAACTGCGATCTCGGCGATATCTAATTTTTCAAGCTGTTTTGCACGTGAGGTCGCCTGCTTTGCCTTGCTCGCATTTGCTGAAAATCTCGCTATAAATTTCTCGAGCTCCTCTTTCTCTTTTAGCTTCTTATCACGCTCCATCTCATGCTGTTTTGCGATCAAATTTGCAGCCATATACCAGTCGTCGTAGTTGCCTGAAAACTCGCGAATTTTCTTAAAATCCACATCCAAAATATTTGTGCAAACCCTATTTAAAAAGTGTCTGTCGTGACTGATAACTACAAGCGTGCCCTCGTGGCGGTTTAGCTCGTTTTCTAGCCATGCGATCGCGTCTATGTCAAGGTTGTTTGTCGGCTCGTCTAAGAACAAAATGTCTGGCTTTGGAAAGAGCACTTGAGCCAGCAAAACTTTAACTTTATCCGAGTTTTCAACCTCGCTCATGAGCTTATCAAATTCATTTAGTCCAAGTGAGCTTAGGATTTTTCTATCCTAGTCTCATACTCGTAGCTTGGGTCTTCCTCAGCGCTTATCATCTCAAGCTCGCTTAAGCGCTCATTTATCTCATCTGTAAATTCCTCGCTCATATAGAGCTTTTCTTTTTCTTTGACAGCGTCATATAGGCGCTTGTTGCCATAAAGCACCGCATCTTTTAGCGTGAAATTTTCAAATGCAAACTGATCTTGTCCAAGTACGCCAACCTTTAGTCCATTTTCTATGATGATCTCTCCGCTAGTTGGCTCGATGGCTCCGCTTAAAATTTTAAAAATGTCGATTTACCAGCGCCATTTGCACCGATTAGTCCGTATCTATTGTGGCGATTTAGCTTTAAATTTACATCCTCAAATAGCAAACTGCTTGCAAATCTTTGAGTAAGTCCCCTAACTTCTAACATTATTTTTCCTTGAATTTGTTTTTTTGCGATTTTGCCTTAAATTTGATTAAAAAGCCATTTGCTACTTTAGTCTAAAATGCCCCGTGATCTTGTAGCTATAAAGTATGTTTTCTTCTTGCACGCCAGAGCCGATATTGTGGATGACAAGCGGCATTTGGCCTTCAAATTTATCTGAGATCACGCCGATGTGAGGTAGATTTCTTGGTAGCATCCAAGTGACGATATCGCCTGGCAAAAATTTATCATCTCTGGCCTCAAAACCTTTTCTTTTTAGAAAGGTAGCGATGTTTAAAACACGCCTGTGATCGATGTTTTTATCAGCCTTTTTAAGGCCCCATTTTTTAGGATAGCTTGCAAAATTTCTACTCATATCTTCAAAAATGAGCCTTTGCAGATCCATATCCTGATGACGTAGCGCCCTTACCACAACGTCGGTACAAACGCCCTTTTTGATATCCACGTCACCCATTGGGTAAGCGAGCCTTTCATAGCTTGGATCGTAACTTAGAGTCACGCCTATCTGCGACCTAGCGTCATTTACAAATTTACTCGCCGAAAAAGCAAAAATTTGTGTGGCAAAAAGAGCTAAAAGTAGAAATTTCTTCATATTTCTACTTTAAAAGCATAGTTTTTAAGATACGTTTTCCTATCTCAACGCCTGGCTGATCGTAGGTGTTGATGCCTAGCATGATACCAGTGGCCGAGGTTAGTAGCTCGTAGTAAAAAATGAGCCAGCCAGCATGAAACTCATCAAGCCTCTCAAGCGTGATTGTATCGACACTTATGCCCTCTTGCACCAGCGCCATTGCCGTCGCGTCGCACTGCAAATTTATAAGCTCATTTAGGCTTAGACCCGCCACAAAATCGCACTCTTCAAGCCCTTTTAGGCTTAAATTTGGGATAGTCTTGTCGCTTGCGTGATCTTTTATCTTTATAAATGTCACACTCTTATCTTTTACGCCGTCCATGATAAGCTGCAAAAAGCTGTGCTGGTCGCGGCTGCCAACAAGTCCAACTGGCGTAAGGCCGACCCTTTTATAGCCTCTTTTTTACCGAGGCTCTCAGCCCAAAGCTGCACGTACCAGTCGTTAAATTCAAAAAATCTATCGCAATAGCTAAAAATGACATTTATGCTGGCACTTCTGCTAGTGGCGTAGTGATAGGCTTTAGCGACTATGGAGCTATCTTTTTGCTCGATGTATTGCTTTTTACAAGCAAGTGCGCCCTCCAAAAGTGCCTTTATATCGTAGCCACAGATACCAAGAGGCACAAGTCCGATCGCACTTAGTACGCTAAATCTCCCCGCCAACGTTTTTTGGAATGTTAAAAAATTTGATGCCATTTTCTTTGGCGAAATTTCTAAATTTCTGTCTGGATCAGTTATGATGAGGAAATTTTTGCCTAAATTTTGAGGTTTAAAGTCATCAAGCAAACACTTAAAAATAGTGATCGTCTCGATCGTGTTGCCTGATTTTGAGCTTATTATAAAAAGTGTCTCGTCAAAATTTAGCCCACTAAGCGTGCTTTTGTAGCTGCAAGGATCGACGTTATCTAAAAATAAAAGCTCTCTTTTTATCCCTTTTGTGCCTTCAAGCATTGATTTTAGCGCCTTTACGCCAAGACTGCTACCGCCAATGCCAACAAGTACTACATTTTTGATATGAGCTAGCCCTTTTCATACTCCTCAATCTCGCCAAGTAAATTTTGCCCAAGCACTGGCAAGTGGTAGTAGCCTATCTCGCCGCTTTCGTACTCGTCGTTTATGCGTTTGGCATAAGAGTCGATGACATCGCTGCTTGCAAAGTTAAATTTAAATGAAGTTTCTATCATTTACTGCGCTCGTAAAAGAAATTTGTAGCCTCGACAAAGCCATCGATGCTGCCGCAGTCAAATCTCTTGCCCTTAAATTTATAAGCTAGCACCATGCCATCTTTTGCCTGCGTTTTAGCGCGTCTGTGATCTGAATTTCACCGTTTTTGCCTGGCTTTGTTCGCTCTAAGATGTTAAAAATATCTGGCGTTAGGATGTAGCGGCCAATTATCGCTAAATTTGTCGGAGCCTCGGCAGGATCAGGCTTTTCAACCATATCATCGACCATTATGAGATCATCTTCTATAAACCTACCGCTTACTACGCCATAAGACTTGGTCTGCTCTTTTGGCACCTCCATCACAGCTACGACGCTGCAGCGATACTTTTCAGTAAATTTTAACCATTTGCGAAAGCACGCCCTCGCCATTTTCATTTATACATAGATCATCTGCCAAAATGACCCCAAAAGCCTCATCGCGAACTAGCGTTTTTCCCGTATAAATGGCGTGTCCAAGCCCTTTCATAGCATTTTGCCTAGTAAATGAAAATGTGCATGAGCTCATTAAATTTCTAACTTCGCTAAGTAGTGACTCTTTTGAGCTGCCTGCGATCTCTTTTCTAGCTCGTAGCTGATGTCAAAATAGTCCTCAAGCGCCCTTTTTCCGCGTCCTGTGACAAAGGCCATATTATCCATGCCAGCCTCAAGCGCCTCATCAACGCCGTAGTGAATGAGCGGTTTTGTAAGGATCGGCAACATCTCTTTTGGGAGCGATTTTGTAGCTGGTAAAAACCTCGTTCCATATCCAGCCGCTGGAAATAGGCAAGTTTGTATCATTTTAGTCCTTCATGAAAAATTGCAAAATTCTACTATCTTTTCCTTAATAATATAAATTTGTCTGAAATTTACAAGGCTTTAATTAGCAAATTGATAAGATTTTTGAAATTTTATAAAAAGAGTAAATTTGCAGACGATTGATAGGATTTTTAAAGCCCAGCTTGATATAAAAAAGTCAAATTTCTTAGCATTTTTATGCCCGATAAGCTCGTTTAAAAGCTTGCACGAGAGCCTAAAAGAGGAGCATTTTAAGGCCGTTCACGTAGTTTGGGCGACAAGGGAGCTAAACAAATACGGACAAATCGTTGAAAATCAAAGTGATGACGGCGAACCAAAGGGCACTAGCGGCCAGCCAAGCCTAAATGCACTAAGAGGAGCACAGCTTATAAACGTTGGGGTCTTGATAGTTCGCTACTTTGGCGGGATAAAGCTTGGCACTGGAGGGCTTGTCAGAGCCTACTCAGGAGCTGTGAATGAAGCGATAAATGAAGCCATAAAAGATGGTGGCGTGATGAAATTTGAGTTAAAAGATGAGGTTAAATTTTTACGCCATTTTCGCTGATGAGCCGCTTTGAGCACTATTTTGCCACTAAAAATTTAAGCGAGTTTGAAAGAGAATTTAATGATGCTGGAGCGATCTGGAGCGTAAATTTAAATGAGGCCGAGTTTGCTGAGCTATTTAAATTTTGCAAAGAATTTGAAGCAAGCGAGTTTAAATTTCTAGCCTTGCCACTTGGCAGCAAAGCGCTGTTTATTTATTAATTGTAAAATCGCATAAATTTAAAAAGAAAGTAAAAAATGGAAATTTGGAACGACATTTATAACCACTTTAACCCAGTCGCCTTTAGCATCTTTGGTTTTAGCGTGCACTGGTATGGGCTTATGTATATTTTGGCCCTTGTTTTGGCACTTGCCATGGCGAAGTATCTCGTTAAAAAAGATGATATCCCTATCTCAAATCAACTTTTAGATAACTACTTTTTTTGGGTAGAAATAGGCGTCATTTTAGGCGCTAGGCTTGGCTGGGTTTTAGTTTATTCTGGCGAAGCGGGATATTATCTAACGCAGCCTTGGCAAATTTTTAATCCAATCCACAACGGCGAGTTTATAGGAATTCGCGGTATGAGCTATCACGGCGCTGTGGTTGGCTTTTTGCTAGCGACAATTTTATTTTGCAAAAGATATAAGCAAAACGCATGGCAGCTACTTGATCTTTGCGCCATTTGCATACCTTTTGGCTACACCTTTGGCAGGATAGGAAATTTCTTAAATCAAGAGCTTTTTGGCAGGGTTACAGACGTGCCTTGGGCGATAAATGTCTTTGGTCAGCCAAGACATCCAAGCCAGCTTTATGAAGCATTCTTAGAAGGTTTAGTTATTTTTGTCATTTTATTTTTATATAGAAAATATAAGAAATTTAATGGCGAGCTCATAGCACTTTACGCCATTTTATACACATTTGCAAGATTTATTTGTGAATTTTACAGAGAGCCTGATTCTGGACTTGGATTTATTATCTTTGGTCTATCAATGGGGCAAATTTTATCACTTATTATGTGCGGGTTCGGAATTTTTGTCTATATTAAACTCTATAAGAGATTTACGAAAATTTAATGTCAATATTTAAAATTTTATTAAAGTAAAGTTCTGATAACATTAGCTTTATCAATTAATGCTAATGTTTAAATTAGTATTAAGAAATGATAACTTATTTCAAATTTCTTAGGAGGGCTCATGACCGGGCTTATAGAAGGTTTTTTGGGAAACGGTTGGACGGCAAAAAAAGCCGCACTCCAGCCGCTTGGGATAGATGGCAAAGTATTACAGGATTTATTCTAGCCTGTTTCATATTGTGCCATATGGTTTTTACTTCTACTATACTACTTGGCAAAGACGCATTTAACGCTGTCGTAGGATTTGCAGAGGCTAAATTTTTATTTGGCGAGGCTACTTGGTGGATCACAAATGTTATAGCTGCTGTTATCTTTGTAGTTTTTGTAACTCACGCCTTCTTGGCAATGAGAAAATTTCCTGCAAATTATAGACAATACTTAATGTTTAGAGGCCATAAAGACCGCATGAAGCACCTTGATACCACACTTTGGTGGTTCCAGTTTTTAACAGGCTTTGCTCTATTTTTTGCAGCAAGCGCCCACCTCATCGACATCATCTTTGGCGGACACATCACTGCTGACAAATCAGCTGCTGCTTTTCACAAACTAGAAATTTTCTACTTCGCACTACTTGTTTTCATGGTCGTTCACGCTAGCGTTGGCATGTACCGCTTATATGTCAAATGGGTAAGCATTGATGGCGTAAATAAACACGAAATGTTTGCCAAAAGAAATAAGGCAAAGACAGTTGTATTTGTCATTTATGGCATACTTGCTGTGATCGCTTTGATCGCTGACTTCGTGTGGATCAGCCATTAAAAAGGAGCTAGAAGATGAATGTAAAATATTATGACGCATTGGTAATTGGTGGCGGTCTAGCTGGTCTTAGAGCTGCTGTGGCTGCTGGAGAAAAGGGCTTAAGTACCGTAGTTTTGAGCCTCATCCCTGTAAAACGCTCTCACTCTGCTGCTGCGCAAGGCGGCATGCAAGCAAGCCTTGGTAACTCTAAAATGAGTGAAGGCGATAACGAAGATGTACACTTTGCTGACACGGTAAAAGGTAGTGACTGGGGTTGTGATCAACAAGTTGCACGTATGTTTTGTCAAACTGCACCAAAAGCTATTAGAGAGCTTGCAGCTTGGGGCGTGCCTTGGACTAGGATCACAAAAGGCGAAAGAAGCGCTATCATCAACGCTCAAAAGACAACTATAGTTGAAAAAGAAGAGGTTCATGGCCTTATCCACTCACGTGACTTTGGTGGTACAAAAAAGTGGAGAACTTGCTACACAGCTGACGCAACTGGTCACACCATGCTTTTTGCTGTTGCAAACGAAGCGCTTAAACACAATGTAGAAATTCACGACCGCAAAGAGGCGATCGCTTTGATACACCAAAATAATCGCTGTTACGGCGCGATCGTTCGTGACCTAGTAAATGGCGAGATCACAGCTTATGTTTCAAAAGGCACACTTATAGCAACTGGTGGTTATGGTAGAGTTTATAAACACACTACAAACGCTGTTGTTTGCGAAGGTATCGGCGCTGCGATCGCACTTGAGACTGGCGTAGCTCAGCTTGGCAACATGGAAGCTGTTCAGTTTCACCCAACTCCGATCGTCCCATCTGGCATTCTTTTAACAGAAGGTTGCCGCGGTGATGGTGGAATTTTACGTGACGTTGATGGATACCGCTTTATGCCTGATTATGAACCAGAGAAAAAGAGCTAGCTAGCCGTGACGTCGTTAGTCGCCGTATCATGGAGCACATCCGTGCAGGCAAAGGCGTACCTAGTCCTTATGGCTATCACGTTTGGCTTGATATCTCTATCCTTGGACGCGAGCACATCGAGAAAATTTACGTGATGTTCAAGAAATTTGCGAAATTTTTAACGGCATCGATCCTGCTGACACTGAAGTATATACTGACGAGACAGGACATCAGCGTGGCAAAGGCTGGGCGCCGATCCTACCTATGCAGCACTACTCAATGGGCGGCATCAAGACAAAACCAACTGGCGAGAGCCCAACACTAGCTGGTCTATTTAGCGCTGGCGAGGCTGCTTGCTGGGATATGCACGGCTTTAACCGCCTTGGTGGTAACTCAGTTTCTGAGACGGTTGTCGCTGGTATGATCGTTGGTGATTATTTTGCAGATTATTGCGCTAGCCACGAGATCGAGATAAACACGGCTGATATCGAGAAATTTGTTAAAAAACAAGAAGACTATCTAAATAGCCTCGTCACAAAAGAGGGCAAATTTAACGTCTTTGATATCAAAAATAAGATGAAAGAGGTAATGTGGGAACACGTTGCGATATTTAGAACAGGCAAAGGTCTAGAGCTTGCTGTTAAAGAGCTTGAAGCACTCTACAAAGAGTCACTTGATGTAAAAGTAAGCAACAAAGCACTATTTGGCAACCCAGAGCTTGAAGAGGCTTACCGCGTGCCAAAGATGCTAAAACTAGCGCTTTGTATCGCAAAAGGTGCGCTTGATAGAACAGAGAGCCGTGGCGCTCACTGCCGTGAAGACTATCCAAAGAGAGATGACCTTAACTGGCTAAACAGAACGCTTACAAGCTGGAAAGAAGGCGACACTATGCCAACTATCACTTATGAGCCACTTGATATCATGAAGATGGAGATGCCGCCAGCATTTAGAGGTTATGGTGCAAAAGGAAATATCATCGAGCATCCAAACAGCGCTATCCGCCAAAAGAGGTCGATGAAATTCGCGAGAAAATGCAAGCAGAAGGCAAGAGCAGACAAGAAATTCAAGAGGCTTTGATGCACTATGACCTTCAACCAAAATATAAAGCACCAAATGAAAGAGCAGGTATAGGAAATGAGTAGAAAAATAACCATAAAAGCTTTTAAATACAATCCTTTAAGCAAAGTTTCAAAGCCTCATTTTGCGACTTATGAGCTTGAAGAGACTGATGGTATGACGCTATTTATCGCGTTAAATCAAATTCGTAGAAATTTGATCCAGATCTTAGCTTTGACTTTGTTTGTCGTGCGGGAATTTGCGGTAGTTGTGGCATGCTAGTAAATGGCAAGCCAAGCCTAGCTTGCAGAACCTTAACAAAAGACTTTGAAAGCGGTGTCATCGAGCTTATGCCTTTGCCAGTATTTAAACTACTAAAAGATCTAAGCGTAGATACTGGCAACTGGATGAACGCTATGAGCAAGCGTGTCGAGAGCTGGATACACACAGATCACGAGACAGATATCTCTAAGCTTGAAGAGAAAGTTGAGCCAGAAGTTGCTCAAGAAGTTTTCGAGCTTGATCGCTGTATAGAGTGCGGAATTTGCGTCGCATCTTGCGGAACAGCTATCATGAGACCTGATTTCATCGGCGCTGTTGGTCTAAACAGGGTTGCTAGATTTAAGATAGACGCACTTGATAAGAGAACTGACGAGGACTTTTACGAGCTAATCGGCGATGATGATGGCGTATTTGGTTGTATGACTTTGCTTGGCTGCGAAGACAACTGCCCAAAACACCTACCACTTCAAAGCCGCATAGCTTATATGCGTAGAAAAATGGCTGCTATAAAGTAGCAAAGGGGCTGTAAAAAGCCCCAAATTTATTTAAAAACTCTACAAACTGACACCAAGATACAGATACAAATATCTAGTGTTGCAAATACTAAAAACAAAAATATTAAAAGCGGAAACGACAAGACTATGCCCATTATATAACCAAGTGGCAAAGTAATAAAAGATAAAAGATCAAATCCAGTGCTAAAGCAAAAAAATAGCGCAAATAATGAAGCGAACACGTTTATAAATAAGTTGATATTGTCAGAGAAAAACTCTGTTAGGCTTACGTATTTCATGTTGTGATTATAGCTTTTAAGATTACAAAAATTGATGAAAATTTATCTAGCATTTTAGAAAAATGGACTATGGAACTGGACTTACAAACAAAGGTCCGGACGGTGGGATAGATGGCATAATAGACGAAGATGAGCTAGGACTTTCTAAAATTTTATATCCAAGCAAAGAGATATAAAGATGGTAGCAACATAGGCAGGCAAGAGATCCAGCAGTTCATCGGCGCTATCTCAAACAAAAATACCAAAAAAGGCGTCTTTATCACTACAGCAAAATTTACAAAAGAGGCCCAAACGTTTGCCAAAGATAGTCAAAACTTTAGCGTAGTCTTGATAGATGGAGACAGACTGGCTGAGCTAATGATAAAGTATAAAGTAGGCGTTCAAACAAGCCAGATATATGAAATTTGCAAGATTGACACCGACTTTTTTGATGAAAATAATTTTTAAAAATGCTAGCGAATTTAAAATTTGCTAGACGCTCGCACACGCAGTTTAAAGTCAAATTTCACTTTAATACCACCGAACTCTCTTTTAGCTTCTCTAGCTTTGAAATTTGCTCTTTTGGTTTTGCTTTTAGGCGTTCAAGCATCGCTATTTTTTGGGCGTAAATTTCATTAAATTTGGTCTTTATGTCAAGCAAAGTTTTATTTAAAAAAGAGTTATTTGAGCACATAAGATCGTCAAATTCATAAAGGCTAAAGGCATTTAGCATGCGCTCATAAACCTCTTTTGCGCTTGGGATGTAGAGTGGCGTGCCCATTTGCAGGTGCGAATTTAGCGAGTTTTCGATCTTTTGCTTTAGAAAATAAACCGCAAGCTTAAGCGCATTTTCGTAGTTTGAAGCAACCTTCACATCAAGCTTTTCAAAAAAGAGCGATATCTTTTGCGTCGCCTTAAATTTGGCATTTTCATACTCTCTTAAGAAATTTTCATAGGTCCTGCCGGCGTAGGTATTTATCGATTTTGTCTCGTAGTTTGAGGCAAACTCATCAAATGGATTAAAGCTCTCGTAGCGAAATTTATAAACGAAAAGCTCATCTTCTAAGCTTTTATAAAGCTCATCAAAAGCCGATATGATCTCGTTTTCAAGCTCTTTTAGATCTCTTTTATAGCGTTTAAAAAATTTAGAAAAGACGATATCTTCGTAGATGAGCTTTGAAAAGACTTCGTCCGTGTCAAGGCTTATCATCTCAAAATTTTCGCGCTTATAAATTTCTTTGTTTAAGAGCGTCTTTGCTGGGTTAAATTTTGTCCTAGAAAATGGCTTAAGCAGCTTAAAAACTTCATCACTTGCAAGCTTTATGGCCTCGCTCATATCGCTGTATCGCAGGGCGATTTTAGGCTTAAACTCCTCTTTTATCGCTTCTAGTTTTTCTTCAAGCGTGGCATTAAATTTATCCAAAATTTCATCAGCTGCGCTATAAACTTTTAGGCGATTTTCTTGCTCAGCGATTAAAAAATTTACTATCTTTTTCGCCCTTACTTTTATGAAATTTTCTTTAAAGCTCGCGTTTAAAAACGCCTCTTTTACAGCGCTTAGTGCTTTAGCGAAATTTGAGCTTTCAAGCTCGCTCTTGTTTTCATTTGTGATGCCATTGAGCGCCTGCTTTGACGAGATGGCGATGATATCTTCAAAAAGCTCGCCATAAGTTTGCCTAGCGTGTTTTAGCAGGCTTTCAAGCTCATCCTCGCTTAGCTTATCCTTTTGGTTGATGAAGCAAAGCGCCTTTAGGTCGTTTGTCTTTAAAATTTCTTCTACGCTTTCAAGCTCGCTAGCCTTTGCAGCGTTGTTTGCAAGGCTTAGCCAGATCGCGCCACAGACCTTTTTTAGCGTATTTTTGGTCTCTTTTGTGTCGGCATCTCGTAGTGAGTTTAGCCCTGGCGTGTCGATGAAATTTACCTCTTTTAAAATTTCACTTGGCGCATAAAGTGTCATGCTTTTTATCTGCTCGCTCATGGCGTTTAGCTCTGCAAGTTCGCTGCTAGCTAGCAAGCTCTCGCTGCCGTTTGTAAATTTCACGCTAAGAAGCGGCATCTTTGCAAATTTTAGCCGCACAGCCTTTGCCGTGACAGGCGTTAGACCTGATGGCAAGATGTTTTGTCCAAGCAGAGCGTTTAAAAATGTTGATTTGCCACTTGAAAACTGTCCTATAACAGCGATGAGAGGCGGCTCATTTAGAGTGTCGATTAGTAAATTTCAGGCTCTCTTTTATCTCATCGCTTGCGTGCAGACTTGGGTCATTTAGCTCATTTACTAGCCTTGCTAGCTCGCCCTTAAAGTCGCTTGTAAAAACCTTAAAATATCTCGCCTTATAGGCATTTATGAACTCATTAAACATTTTCTCAGCTCCCCTAAAAGCGAGCAAATTTCATCTTGCAAGGCGTTTTGCTCTTTTAGTTTTAAAAGTGAGTTTTGATTTTGCGAGCTAAGCTTTTCTAGCTCACGATCTAGCTCTTTTAGCCTCTGATCAAGCGTCGTTTTTTGAGCGCTTTCATAGGTTTTTATGAGGTTTAAAAGGCGATTTTTTTCGTGGTCAGTTAAAATTTCACAAAATTGAGAGATATTTTTATCTTTTAGCAAACCCTCTTTTAAGCCTGAAAGTGCTTCACTTGCGTCACTTGAAATTTTCGCTCTAAATGCAGCTAAAAGCTCCTTAAATTCAAGCTTTACGCCCATTTGTTCTAAAAAGTCATTGATGTTAAAAACCCCATCTTTGCTCATAGTGTAATCATCAAAATTTAAAGCGATGTTTTGCTCGCACGATCTTGTTTGCACCAAAGTCTCGTTTCTAGCCTCTCTCATAAGTGCCATCACGCCGTCACGAAGCGTTGTTTTTGCTATTTGCTCTAGGCGCTCAAAATTTAAGCTTTGCTTTTTACTTTTGCAGTAGGCTATCTCGCTTTTTACCTTATCGTTTAAGTTTTGTAAAAGCGTCTCAAGCCCCATTTTATAGATGTTTTTGGTGTTGCTGCTTTCAAGCTTTGCAAGCTCATTTTGAGTTATGCTTTCAAGTTTAGAGAAATTTTCACTAAGTGCGTTTTTGACGTTTGCCTGCTCATTTTGAAGCTTTTTAAGCTCCACTTCATAAGCTTTGAGCGACAAAATTTCAGCCTTAGTGGCTTCAAGCTTGCTATTTAGGATATTTTTTAGCTCCTTTTGATACGAGCTT
The DNA here is from genome assembly GCA_037321105.1 of Campylobacter concisus. Taxonomy (GTDB): domain Bacteria; phylum Campylobacterota; class Campylobacteria; order Campylobacterales; family Campylobacteraceae; genus Campylobacter_A; species Campylobacter_A concisus_AZ. The sequence goes on from CP147775.1 coordinate 525,222, forward strand.
AAGATAAGGGCTGATTTTTTAGAATTTTTGCCAAAGAGCACCTCGTAAAGATAGTCCCTAAACTCCTCTACGCCGCTATTTGAAGCGCCTTCTAAGTAGCTTTTTGCACTAAGCGCAAAGTAATCAATCTCCACGCCATTTATCTGCTCGCCGATCGCTTTTTTTGTGTAGTTTAGCGTCTCATTTAGCTCTTTAGCGCTTAGCTCATCAGCGTGAGTTAGCACCACAGCAAGCCTTACGATGTGAGAGTTTTCAAGGCATTTTTTTAAAAATAGAGCGTCCTTTTGTGTGGCACTTTGTGAGGCGTTCATGAGGTGAGCTAAAAGGTCGCACTCCCTCAGTAAAATTTGTAGTGATCTGCTCCCTTAAAACCACCGCATCATCGATGCCTGGCGTGTCTATGATGCAGACGTTGTCCTTTAAAAGCTCCAAATCGTCATAAAGCTCGACGCTTTTTACGAGATTTGCTGTTTTTGAGCTTGAAGAGGTGTAGTTTTTTATCTCGTCTATGCCGATATCTACGCTTTTGCTTGGTAAATTTTCACTTGGTACGCCAAGTGCTAAAGCTCATCTAAGGTGTAAAATTTACCCTCGCAAAGCTATCTTTGGAGTATTTTAAAATGGTTAAATTTATCGTTTCTGGCACGTTTGAAGCGCCAAGGACGGATTTGTTTAAAAGGGCGTTTAAAAGGGTTGATTTGCCAGAGTTTATGACGCCACTTGCAGCTATGTTAAAAAGCGTTTCATTTGATCTTTTTTTGGCTGCCACAAGCGCCTCTAAAAATGTTTTTTCATTATCAAGCAAGCTGGCTTTTTCGTTTATCTCGTTTAAAAAGTCTAGGTTTTTATGAAAGTGATCTTTTGGCTTTATATGAGAAATTTTAGCCTCATTAGTCCCTTTGTTTTTGCTTATGATCTTTTCTAAAAAGCCAAATTTCTCTTCATCTATGATCTTTTCATCGCGTAATATTTCTAGATATTTTACTATCTCATCGCTTGAAATTTTAGCCTCGTTTAGCGCTTTAAGAGTCGCAAGCTGCGCACTTTGTATGCTAAATATATCAAGCTCGATTTTAAGCCTTTTTAGCACCGCTCTAAACTCATCAAGCACCATAAACTGATCTAAATTTTTCTCGTCACAAACTAGAAGAAGAGCTAGCAGATCTGGGTAAAATGGCACGCTAGCAGCAGCATTTGTATAAATTTTATTTGCACGCCAAGCCTGTTTTAAAAACTCATCCATAAAGACTCTTTTTGTTGATATTTTGGGATTTTATTAAATTTTTACTTATGAAGCTATCAAAAAATGAAGATGGCGCTCAAGCAAAAGGATATAAGAGAACTTCGCACAGCTACAAAAAATAGTATCAAAAAAGCACCGAGTTTTGGTTACAAGTAAAATACAACTTTAATTTCTAAAACTATAGAATTTGCTCTTGCAAATAAGTGAGAGCATTGCTTTTAAAATGTAATACTTTTAAACTTAAAGATATTTATTTTAGTAGCAAAATTTATCTTGCATAAAACATCGCAACCAAACCGCGGTTTATATCTTTAGTATCACCATCATCTATCTTCGTGACCTTTGAAATGCTCACACTTTTATCGCTATTTATCGTGAAAGTGAGCTCAATAACTCTCTCATTTACCTTTCTAGTGTTTTCACCAAAATAGATCACTTCTGGCTCTTTTTGCGAGTAGTAGGCGGCATATTTACTTTGGACTACGACGTTGTCAAAGACCCATTTTTGTTTGATATCTAAATTTTGTGCAAGCTCGTTTTTAAACTCAAGGTCACAGCTAACAGAGGCTAGGTAGCCAGCACTTTCTTTTGTCGGATCAAATTTACAGTGCTTGTTTACGATTGATAAAATAGTCTCTTTGTCTATGCTTTTACCACTTTTTAATATGCTATTTGCGCTATCAAATGCTAGCTCCAGGCTGTTATCAACTCTTTTTTGCTGAGCAGCTTTTGCATTATTTAGAGCTTTTATGTAGCCGCTATTTTTCCTTTCAAACTCATCTTCAAGCACGTTTTTCCCACCACGCAGCTTACTTTAACCATTTTTTTATCATCATTACTGATGTCTTGCCACTGAGTGCTTGCACATCCTTTAAAGCTATCTATCGCTGAACCTATTGTTATTGATTTGTTACCTTTTAAAATGTAGTTTTTAACAATGCCTATGTTGCTTTCCTTGCAGCCCACTAATAATAAAAGTGCGCTAAATCCTAGAAATAGAGCCTTTTTCATCATTTTACCTTTTTGTAAATTTGAGAAAATAGTACCAAACTAAAGTTTAAATTATTATGATTTTATTAAAATAAATTACATAAATATAATTTATTAAATTAGTTTTAGAAAATTTAAGCTTGAAATAGCACAAACTTGTATTGTTTTAAAAATTTAAAATAGAAGATTTTAAATAAAAGGTTTTGAGGAATTTTATAGATCTAGCTCAAATTTCTTAAAACTAACCCTTGGATTTATAGTTAGCTTATCATGAGAGATAAACTCTTTTTTTATGTATTTTTCGCGACCAGCTCTTGCTATCATCAGCGCGTTATCAGAGCAAAATGCAAGTGGGGCTAGCAAAAGCTCGCACTCATTTTTTTTACAAAGAGTTTCAAGCCTTTTGCGTAAATTTGAAATTTGCACTCGCTCCGCCAACCACGCCAAATCGCTTGAAATTTCTTAGCTTGAAGACCTTTTCAAGCTTATTTAAGATGTGCTCGCAGGCTGTGTTTTCAAAGGCATAGCAGATGTCGGCGATATCTTTTTGTGTGATAGTTTCAAGCTTTGAAATTTCAACTCTGACTTGGTTTTTAAGCCCTGAAAAGCTGTATTCAAGGCGCTTGTCGTGAAGAAGCGGGACGGTAAATTTAAATCTCTCTTTATCCTCACACAAAAGTGCATTTTCCTGCACCACAGCACCTCCTGGATAGCCAAGATCAAGCATCTTTGCCACCTTGTCAAAGCTCTCGCCAAAGCTATCATCGCTTGTGCTTGCAAGCTCCAAAATCTCGCCATTTTCGTTAATCTCAAGAATCATCGTATGCCCGCCACTAACTAGCAAAACGCCAAGTGGGAAGGTGGCTTCGTGGTCTAAAAATAGCGAGTAGATGTGTCCAACTAGGTGATTTACAGCGATTAGCGGGATATTTAGGGCGATGCTTAGCGCTTTTGCCATGCTCACACCTCCTATCAGGCTCACGCTTAGCCCTGGCTCGTTTGTCACAGCGATGGCGTTTATATCTTTTAAATTTGACAAGATATCATTTAAAAGCGCTGGCAGCGCCTTTGTATGAAGCCTTGCTGCTAGCTCTGGGACCACGCCACCAAATATAGCATGCTCCTCTTCTTGCGAGATCTTTTTATAATAAATTTGCTCCAGCGTACCTTCATCTATGAGCGCGACAGAGCTGTCATCGCAGCTACTTTCTATGCCAAGTATCATCTAAACTCCGCTAGTATCATGCCAGCAAATTTCTCTTTGCCACTTTCACTTTTGTAAAACTCAACTCGGTAAATTTTGCCATCTTTATCTATGCTATAGCTTTTGTTTAGGCTGTTTTTATCGATATCTTGCTCGCTCTCATCAACGCTTTTAGTGCCATATCCTATGACATTTACGCGCACATTTTTGAGAGTTTTTACTTTAAAACTTTTTTTAACGCTAAATTTATCGCCACTTTTTAGCTCCTGCTCCTTGCCGTCGATCGTGAGAGAAATTTTATCAAGTGGCTTTGCAAACTCGAAGTATTGCGGTTTTAGCCTTGTGACAGAGCGGTTGCCATACTGCACTTTGTAAGTCTCTTTATCTTTTATGACGGCAATTAGCGGATTTGGCGAGTGGTAGCTTAGCTCGCCCCTTTTAAATGGCACGAAGCTTATCACTGGTTTTAAATTTTTAAGGCTAAGAGCGTAGCTGTCAAATAGCTCAAGCCTGATCTCTTTTCGATCGCCTTTTTCACGCTTTTGACATCAAGCTCAAATGGCCTAGTAAAGCCAATGCCAGCCTTTTTCATATACTCTTCGATCGCTATAAGATGATAATATGTCCTTTGCTCGGCGTTTAAATTTTTGCTAGCTTCGTTTGCAAAGGCGGACTTGTTTTGCGTGATCGCGTAGTAGGTGAGGCTTTTTAGCATCTCTTTGTCGCCCATCGCTGTGTGCGTATTTTTGACGTGATACTGATGTTTTGGATCTATAAGGTGCTTATTTAGCACGTCTTTTACGCTTGAAGCAATAGTTTCAAGCTCTGGATACTTTGAGCCTGGCAGTGTGCTTTGGTCGATGATGCAAGTGTTGCCCCATTTGTCTGGATTTTCATCCTTGCTTATAAATTTATCTCTATAATATCCGCTGCCATCGTGTAAATTTTAAGATAAGAGTGACGTTTTTGTCGGTGATGACGTCTTTTATCTTCATCACTGAGTTGTAGTCTGGATCGTCTTTATCGACGTGGGCGAATTTTCTATTCATATCGCCCTTTGTGCCGCGACTTCTCTCGATGATGCTTGGGAAATTTAAATTTGGCACGACCCAAAGCGAGCCTTTTGTGATGTTATAGTCAGTCGCCACGATAGAAGCTGCCAAAAAGCCGCCTGGCTCGTCGCCTTGTATGCCTCCGATTAAGAGCATAGTATTGCTACTTGGCTCACCTTTTTGATAAGTGCATAGTCTAGTGTGCTTGCATTTGCAAGGCTTGCAGCCGCAAGAGCTGCTAAAAAAGTCTAAATTTACGCATTAATATCCTTCGTAATGCTTTGTTTTTGGTAAAAGCAAATTTAAAACTATACCAGTAACCGCGCCAAGTCCGATACCTGAAAATTTAACCGCTCCAAGGTCAAGCACCATGCCGCCGATGGCAAAGATGAAGATGAGGGCTACGATTATCATATTTCTAGGATCGGCAAGATCGACTCTGTTTTTATAAGTGTCTCCATGCCAACGCTTGCGATGATGCCAAAAAGTAGCAGCATGATGCCACCGATGACTGGAGCTGGGATGGTTGAGAGCACCGCGCCAAGCTTGCCAACAAAGGCTAGCACGATAGCAGTGATCGCTGCAAAGGTCATGATCGCTGGATTATACGCTTTTGTAAGGCTAACTGCGCCTGTGACCTCTGAGTAAGTGGTGTTTGGCGGACCACCAAAGGCAGCAGCTAGCGAGGTGGCTAGGCCGTCGCCTAAAAGGGTGTTTTTAAGGCCTGGATTTTTCAAAAAATCCTCTTTTGTGACGTTTGAGATAGCGAGCATATCGCCGATGTGCTCGATCGCTGGGGCGATGGCGATAGGTATCATGTAGATGATCGCTTCGAGTTCAAATTTTGGCGCGCTAAAGCTTGGCACTCTAAACCAAGGGGCGCTTGCGATGGCGCTAAAATCAACCATGCCAAAGCAGTAAGCCACGATGTAGCCAGCGATGATGCCAAGTAGGATCGGTATGAGTCTAAACATCCCGCGTCCTAGCATCATGACAACGATAGTGGCTATAAGCGATGTGGCTGCAACTAGCATCGCTACGTTTTGAGTGTAGGTCTGGGTAGCTGAAGTAGCCATCTTAACGGCATTTGGAGCAAGTATCAGACCTATGGTCATGATGACAGGACCAACGACAACTGGAGGCAAAATTTTATGCAAAATTTTCTCTCCGCCAAAGCGAACTACAAGACTTAGTGCGACGTAGAAAAATCCAGCAAATATAACGCCGCCCATCGTCACTGGTATGCCCCATTTTTCGATGCCGTACTGAAGCGGAGCGATGAAAGCAAACGAGCTTGCTAGAAAGATCGGCGGGACGTTTTTTCTAGTTATTAGCTGAAAAAGCAGTGTGCCAAGACCTGCCGTAAAGAGCGCGACGTTTGCATCAAGCCCCGTAAGGATAGGCACGAGCACGAGCGCACCAAAGGCGACAAATAAAAACTGCACACCGATCAAGCTTTGTCTAAGATCGAAATTTATACCCCTCATACCTTTGCATTTAGCATCCTTTTTGTGTATTCTCTAACCTCTTTATCAACTTCATAAATTTCATCTATACTTGAAATTTTCAGATCTTTAAATTTTTTTGCTGAACCTAAAATGAGTCTTGATATATCTAAAAATGAGCACTTTTTCTCTAAAAAACTAAACACTCCAACCTCGTTTGCAGCGTTTATGACGACACCTAGATCAGGACTAGCTAAGACTTCATCTTTTAAAGAAAAGGCTGGATATTTTTTAAGGCTGATCTTGTGAAATTTGATATTTTTTAGATCAAGTAAATTTGCGTGCAAAACGATATTTTGCTCAACTTTTTCAAATATAGCATGCGAAATGGCTAGCTTCATATCTGTGCGTGAAAGATGCATCGTGCTTGAGCCGTTTACGAACTCGACTACGGCGTGGATGGCTGAGGTTGGCTCTATCACAGCCTCGATATCTTTATGCCGTAAAGCCAGTAGGCCTCCATCACCTCAAAAAGCTTGTTTGTCATCGTCGCACTGTCAATCGTTATCTTTGCGCCCATATCCCAGTTTGGGTGTTTCAAAGCGTCGCTTGGCGTGGCATCTTTTAGAAATTTGATCGGCTTTTTATAAAATGCCCCACCGCTTGCTGTGATGATGAGCTTGCTTGGGGCAGTTTTATTTTCTAGTAGAAATTTAAGCCCAAAATGCTCGCTATCAATGGGCAAAATTTCTCTTGTTTTTAGAATTTACCGCCAACTACGAGGCTCTCTTTGTTTGCAAGTGCGAGCTTTTTACCAAGTGCTTGTGTCTTTAGACTAGGAGCAAGTCCAGCAAAGCCAACAAGAGCGTTTATCACCTTTTTGAGCTTGAAATTTCAAGCATTTCTAGCAGTCCAGCCTCTCCAAAAAAGATCTTTTTGGCCTCAATATTTTTTACATTTTTAGCCAGCTTTTCATCGCCCACACAGACAAATTTTGGCTTAAATTTTAAAATTTGCCTCATTTAGCAAAGCTACGTTTTTAGCGCAGCTTAGCGCCTCGACGCTAATGTCAAATTTCTCGCAGAGCGCTAGAGTATTTTTGCCGATCGAGCCAGTTGAGCCAAGTATTACCACGATAGCGACCAAAGTAGCGCAACAACGCCAAATAAATAGCCATCTATCCTATCAAGCATACCGCCGTGTCCTGGAAACAGCGAGCCACTGTCTTTGACGCCACAAAGTCTTTTTAGGTAGCTTTCAAAGAGGTCTCCCCAGACTGCAAAAACGCAGACTAAAAAGCTTGAAAATAGAATTTGAAAAAAGCCTTTTGATACGAAATCTCCAACTATGCAGCCTATGCAGCCAACTACCGTGCCTAGTATCACGCCGCCAACTGCACCTTCGATGGTTTTGTTTGGTGAGCTTGGGCTAAACGGGTGCTTGCCAAAGGCTTTGCCAACGAAAAATGCGCCACTATCGCTCGCAACTACGCTTAAGATAAGCCATACAAGGTACTCAATCCCATATTGCAAAAGCATCCACATCATAAGAATAGGTATAGTAGGATAGATGAAAGGTGCCACTATCTTTAAGTTTTCATTTTTTTGATAAGCTAAAACAGAAGCAACAAATACAACTGCTACTATTGATAAAAAGATCGGATCCGTAAAAGGTAGAAATCCATAAATAATAAGCGCTGCATAGGTTAATTTTTTATTGCTTATGCCATAAAGATCTAATGATTCTTTAAATGCGAAACAATAAACGACGCCAAGTAATGTGTAATTTAAATAAGGATTGTTTGTATATACAATAATTAAAAACAAGGCAAACAACAAAACGCCAGTGATTATGCGTGATCGCATACTTTCTCCTTAAAATCGTTATTTTGCCGTAATTATAACACTTAAAAGTTAGACGGCGTTTATAAGAGTGAAATTTGGTTTAAAATGTGTTTGAAAATTTGATACGAGCATGAAAGGATGTTTGATAGTGTTTTATATTTTCATGTGGTTTATTAAAATTTTAAAATTTTATGAACGAGTAATTTCAGCTCTAAAATTTGAGCTAAGCTGCAAGCGAAGCCAAATTTTAGTAGTCAATTCTTGCGAGTGAATGAAAGTTTAAAATTTGCAAAATAGATTTTTATAAATTTAATGTTTGTTTTCTTTGCTAAGGGGGAAGAGGCTTGAATTACGGTCTGCTTGCAGTTGCGAGCTTGCAAAGCAAAAGAGCTCCCTTCCCCCTTTTTTTAACAATCCCATAACCCCGACGACGTTAGAGGTAGCATGCGTCAGTGCTAAAGCACTGCGTGCGTTTTATTATAGGGCAAGTGTTTGACAAAATTTTAAAATTTACTGAGCGAGCATATCACGGCTCTAAATTTTAGTAGTCTATGCTAAGGCGAGTGAGTAAAGTTTTAAAATTTTAAATTTGCTCCGTCAATTCATATAATTGTCAAGTAAATTTTAAAATTTCATGAACGAGTAATTTAGGCTCTAAAATTTGAGCTAAGCTATAAGCGAAGCCAAATTTTAGTAGTCAATTCTTAGGGGTGAGTGAAGTTTTAAAATTTACCAAAAAGCATAAATTTACTACTATCCATGCAGTGGTTTAAATTTGTTTAGTGCAGATTTTATCTGCCATATCCCTACTCTATCCTGCCTCTTGCCAAAACTGGCACCTTTTCGCAGACCTCATCGCCGCTTACGAGATAGGCGTAGTCATACAAATTTACCACCGGACAGATGTGATTTGGATAGATGCGCACGAGATCGCCCACGCGCACGCTTTTTGCAAATTTCTCGTTTAAAATGATCGCATGCTCGTCAAATAGACTATCTATCCACACTTCATGCTCCGCGATGAGTCCCATGCCAGTCGTCGTGCAAAAGCCCTCACTGCGCCTCTCTTTGGTTAGCGCCTTTGCCCCAGCATCAAGGATTGTGCGGGTCGTGGTCGGCCTTGAGATCACCGTGGCAAGCACGCTAGCAGCGTTCATATCAAAGCTACCATAAGCATTTGCCTGCGACGCATCCATAAATATATATGTGCCAGGGCGAAGCTCCGTAACGCCTTTTGGTATCTCAAAGTCGTTTATCAGCGAGGGCGTCGAGCCTATGCTAACGGTGAAATTTTCATACCCAAACTCACGCGCGATATCAGCAAATTTTAGCGTTCTCATGGTTGCCACCCTAAAAATTTGCTCGCACTCACGCTTATCTTTTGCCTTGTACGAGTGACCATCATGTGAGAAAACGCCGCAAAATTCCACGTTTTTGCACTCTTTAAAAGCACTCATCAAAGCTCTAAAATCGCCCTCTTCAATGACACCTGAGCGATTTTCGCCGACCTCTATCTCCACAAGTAGCCTAGCTATCTCGCCAGCCTCGCCAAATACCTCGTCAATTAGCCTTAAAACGCCCACGCTATCGACGCCAAAGCTCACTTTTACGCCAGCTTTTTGTAGAGCTATAATGCGAGCAAATTTCTGCCTTGTGACGATCTCATTTGCGATGAAAATGTCGCTTAACCCCTCTTTTGCCATCACTTCAGCCTCGCCCACCTTTGCTACTGTGATGCCCTTTGCGCCGTGAGCCACTTGCATTTTCGCAAAGTATGGCATCTTGTGCGTTTTGGTATGTGGTCTTAAGCTTACATTAAATTTATCAGCATATTTTTGCATTTTTTCTAAGTTTTTTAGCACTATATCTTTGTCTATGAGCAGTGCTGGAGTGTCTATTTCGGTGATTTTCATGAGCTATCCTTTCTTTTTTCTTAGATTTTAACTCTAATTATTTAAAAAAGGATAGCTTTTAGCACTTTAAATTTTCAAAGTGTTACTTTTAGACCTTTCTTGTGCCAATCTTTGGTGCGTCAAACGCCCTGACACGTTTTGGCGTGCCCTTAAATTTCTCGACCTCGACAAGGCTCGTGTGGGCGGTGTTGCTTTGGCTCATCTTGCTTGATGGCACGTCTTTTGTGAGCACGTTTAAATTTCCGTGCAAGCAAAGGCTCTTCTCGCCTGGCACATCTGGGTCGTACCAAGCGCCCTCGCTCACGATGACGACGTTTTGTGGCACGTCCTCGGTTACAAATGCACCGCACAAAATTTCGCCCCTGTCGTTGTAAATTTTCACCACATCGCCCATTTTTATCCCTCTAGCCTCGGCCGTTTTTGGGTTTATGAGCACTGGCTCGCGCTCTGCGATCTCGTTAAAATGGCGAAGCACAGAGTTATTTAGCTGCGAGTGAAGTCTAAATTTAGAGTGTGCACCGCTGATAGCGATAGGGTATTTTTTATTTTTTGCACCCAGCCACTCAAACGGCTCAAGCCACGTCGCATGCGGTGGGCAGTCGTCGTAGCCAAAGCCAGCGACCGTTTCAGAGTAAATTTCTATCTTGCCAGATGGCGTTTTTAGCGGATTTGCCGCTGGGTCATCACGGAATTTCTTGTAGTTTGTAAAGTAGCGTTTTGACTCATCGACCTTGTCAAATCTAAAATATCCCTTTTCCCAAAACTCATCAAAGCTTGGCATGCTCTCATACCCAAGCCCAGCGGCCTTTTTAACGGCATCTTCGGTAAATTTCCTTGACCCACTCTAGCTCAGTTTTGCCCTCGCTAAATGCCTCTTCTCTGCCCCACTCTTTTGCGATGAGCCTTGCGATCTCGAAGTCGCTCTTGCTCTCGCCAAATGGCGTGACAAGTGGCTTGATGGCAAAGAGATACTCACTTGTTGAGTTTGCCAACTCGATGTCCGTTCGCTCGCACTCAAGCGCAGCTGGCAGGACGATGTCGCTAAATTTGGCTGTGCTCGTCCAAAATGGCTCGCAAGTGATGATCGCTTGCACTTTTTGCATAGCTTTTATCGCCCTATTGGTCTCTGGGTGCCTTGTAAATGTCGAGCCGTTGGCGTTAAACATCACTCTGATCTTTGGTAGCTTGTAGCTCTTGCCATTTCTAGTTATCTCCTTGCCAGGGCTTAAAAGTGCGTCTATGAGCCTTGAGTTTGGCAACTCGTAGCCCTTGGTCTTTGGCACTAGACCGCTATCAATAAATTTTTGTGGCACTTTTGTCTCAAAAGCCGCTAGTTTAGGCGCTATGAAGCTTTCATCGGCGTTTTTGTGCATGCCGTCATTTGTAACAAAACCGCAACCCTCTTTGCCGATGTGTCCAAGCATCGCATTTAGCGTCACAAGCGCCCAGTAGGCCATCTCGCCGTGATCTTGCCTTTGTATGGCGTAGCCACTAACTATGACTGCGTCGTTTTTAGCTAGATCCTCGCTAAATTTCGCCAGTTCTTGCTCGCTCACGCCACAAATTTTGCTTGCCCAAGCTAGGTTTTTATTGACCCCGTCTTTTGTGCCGAGCATATACTCTTTAAATTTATCAAAGCCAACGGTGTATTTTTCTATAAATTTCTTGCTATAAAGCCCCTTTTCAAAAAGGTAGTTGCACATACCTATCATCATCGCCGTATCGGTGCAAGGCACGACTTCAAGGTACTTTGCGCCAAAATATCTTGCGCTTTCGTTGTGATAAACGTTTACGCTATAAATTTTCATCTCGCCACTCTCGCCCTTTTTTCTGATCTCGTCGTAGTATTTATATGAGTTGTGAAGCGGCACGCCAATGGCGATCTTGTTTGAAACGACTGGGTTTGTGCCCCAAAATACGATCGTTTTGGCATTTTTTAAGATAGCCTCCCACTTTGTTGGCGCCAGTGTCGGGTCGATCGAGCCTGTGATATGAGGCATGATGACAGTCGCTGCGCCGTATGAGTAGCCGCCAAGCTCATTTACATATCCGCCAAGCACGTTAAGTAGCCTTTTTGCGGTCTTTTGGCTGTGGCCAACTTTGCCAAGGCTGCCCCACTGATAAACCTGTCCGTAGATAGCTTCAGAGCCGTATTTATCGAAATTTTCTTTTAAAATTTTCGCACTTAGTTTTATCGCCTCGTCCCAGCTCACGCGCACAAACTCCTCTTTGCCACGAAGCTCTGGCTTTGGGTTGTTTGGGTCAGCCAAAAAGCTCTTTCTAACAAATGGATATTTTACACGGCTTTCGTTTTGGATGTGATCAAGAAGTGCGTTGTTTAGCTCATTTGGGCACGCATCGCCCTCAAATGGCTCGGTCTCTACCACACGACCTGCGATAGTTTTTACATAAAATGGGCCAAATTTGTTTACACTTAGTCCGCTTTGCTTGTCAAAAAGAGCCTGAGCTGCTCCGTCAAGCTCTTTTGCTTGAAGGCTTGCTGCGCTTAAGGCACCAAGCTTTAAAAAGTCTCGTCTTTTCATTTTTTTCTCCGATATTTGGTTAAATTTGTTTGGTTTTATGAGTTATAAATTTAGTATTTTGTATCATCTTGTCATGAAAAGGCCTTGTAATGTAATACGCAAACTTGCGTCTAAATTGCGTTATTTTAGCCAAAAAACATTAAAGGATAGACAAATGGTAGGATTTTATGTAAATGTAAAGTTAAAAGCTGGATGTGAGGCGAAATTTGAAGAAATTTTAAAAGAGATCGTGCCAGCTTCAAGAAAAGACAAAGGTTGCATAAGCTACGAGTGTGGCGTAGTTGTGGGCGCTAAAAGCGAATACTGCTTTATGGAGAGCTGGGAAAATTTAGAGAGGCAAAAAGAGCATATGAAGAGCGCTCACATGGTAAAAAATGCGGCTGCTCTAGAGGCTTGCAAAGAGAGCCAAGAGGTGAAAATAATAAATTTTGTAAGCGTAAAGGAATAATATTTGCTTAAAAAGGGGCAAAATTTAGAAAAATGAGCGAAGAAAAGATGCTTGAGATGATAAACGCGACTGCCGATATTATGTTTATGGCTATACTTAGAGGGCGTGTGAGCCTTGAAGCCTGTAAAAAGGATAAGGAGTTCATCGACGCTCTAAGAGAAGAGCTGCTTAGCAAAAATCCAAACAAGCTCAAAGTCGCGCAAGACTCGCACCAGATGATCGCCATTTTCGAAAAATACCGCAATAAAAAATAATCCCACTTAAAATTTAAATCCATTTGCCGATATAATGTTAAAGGATTTGACATGATAAACGCGCTAAATGGACTTAATCAAAGCTTTAACTATCAAGACACTTTTAATAAGCAGCCAACGACTATCGCAAATTTCAGGCAAAGTAAAAATTTCTCCCAATGCCCTAGACATCAAGCATCTATCGCTCTCTGGCTACTCGTCAAATTATAAAATTTCTATCTGGGGCAAGATAAATGGCATCGATAGTTCTATGAGTAAAGATGAAGTGGCTAGCCTTAAAAATTTCGTTGATAGCACGAAGCTTTGGAGGTTAAATTCCATCCTAACCAGCGAGAAAAACGGCTTTAGCGTAGATGAGTTTAACAAAACCTATCACATATCCGCTAATGCCACCAAAGCTCTTGGCGCTCTAATCAATCACGACATTGGCGTACTTCATCTAAGTCGTGAGGCTAGAAATTTGCTAGACTCTGATCTAAGTATCGACGATTTTAAAGACAAATGGCTGGAATTTACCGCTGAAAGGATACTTGGCGAGCATGCAAATGTGAAAATTTCTTTTAAAGATGGCGCTCTCTCTTATGAACAAACATCGGCTAAGAAGCGCATAGAAATCCTAGGTCAAGCGATAGCGCATCGTGTAAGCTACGCTGACAAAAACAGCAAAGATGAGTTTTTGAAATTTCTAAAAACAAGTTATGAAAAGGGTGAAAATATCGCTGATGTGCTGCAAAATATCGCCCTTGTGCCAGTTAGAGAAGATGGCGATGAAGATATAGAAGAAGAGAAATTTAAGCCTATGCAAGTTACCAAAAAGAGCGTGACCTATACCAATAAGGATATAAAACGCGAATTTTTTGAAGAATTTATCAGGCGCGAGGTCGAAAATGGAGCAAGCTTTGATGATCTAGTGCAAAAGCTAAATAAGCTAAAACCAAAGGATATCCTAGCCTAGCCTTTGGCTTTAGGGTAAATTTTGGAGCTGGCTTAGTTCTCTAAATTTCTACTCAGGTTTAAATTTCTGGAGGCTGACTTAGCTACTCAAATTTCTGCTTAATCTTAAATTTTAAAAAGCTAGCTTAACTCCAAATTTTTCTACTCAGACTTAAAATTTAAAGAGCTAACTTGACTTCTTAAAATTTCTGCCTAGGCTTAGATTTCTGGGGACTGATTTAGCTCTCCAAATTTCTACTTATGTTTAAATTTAAAGAGCCAGCCAGCCTAGCCCCAAAAAAATCTACTTCGGATTATTTATACTTATCACCATATTTTTCTCATCAAGATATAGCCTAGCAGCCTCTTTAATGTCGTCATTCGTGAGCGCTTTGACCGCATCTATATACTCATCAGCCGTGTAAAGTGGCGTGTTAAAATTTTATTTGAGATGATGAGATTTTGCCAAAACTCAGGCTTTTCGTAATCTTTTTTTATAGAAATTTCACTCTGCGCCTTAAAATCCTCCAAATGTTTTGGCATAAGCGCGCCATCACGCTTGATACTAGCCATTATCTCCTTTATCTCAGCGATGATCTTGTCCGTGTTTGCAGGGTCGCAAGTAAAGCCGATCACCGCCTTTGAGTGCTCATACGGATAGCGTGAGAGCTTGGCGTTTAGGCTAAAGCCGGTATGTTTGCCCCTTGTCCTCTCTGATCTTTTCACGAAGCGCCGTTTTTAAGACCGAGCTTAGCGCCCTTAACTTGACCACTTCTTTGAAGCTATATTTTGTATCTAAATTTACCTATATCCACGCTCACATCGCTTCTTTTTGAGGTCTGATACTCCCTTTTAAAGGTGTGCTGACCCTTGATACTTCGCACGCCGTCATCTTTAAAATTTTCAGCCTCGCCAAGCTTAGGCAAGGTGGCGATATACTTTTTAACAAGTGGCAAAAGCCTCTCCTCGTCGGTGTCGCCTATGATTACGAAGGTGTATGAGGCTGCGTTTGTAAATTTATCTTTGATGATAGCTTTTAGCTCATTTAGCTTTAGCGCGTCGATCTGAGCCATCTCAATGGGCGCTACACGCTTGTTGTTTTCGTAAAAAAACTTGCTAAATTCGGTGCTAAATTTCATATTCAGGTAAATTTTGCTCTTTAGCTAGCTCATCTTTTGCTCTTTGTTTTATCCTCTCAAGCACGTTTGCATCGGCTCTTGGTGAGCTAAACTCCAAATTTATGACAGCCATTAGCGAGTCAAGATCACCACTGCTAGAAGAGCCGTAAATGCCCTGTGTAAGCGCCTCTATACTCTTTTCGTAGCTTACTATCTTGTCGTTTAGCACCTTTGAAAGCTCGTAGTTGTTAAATTTGCCAACGCCACTTTCATTTGTGAGCGCAACCGCAAAACCGCCAAGCTTAGGATCAGCTAGATCTGAAGTGCCACCCTTGCTAATGGCTGCAAACAAAATGCTATCTTTTTTGGTAGCTAGTGGCTTAAAGATGACTTGCGAGCCATTTGGCAGCTTATAAGTGTAGATGCCATGCTTTTGGTCAAATTCACTAGAAAGGGTATCTTTTGGCTCTAAATTTTCATTGCCAAGGCTCTTATTTAGGCTCACGTTAGCTAAATTTGTATCGTAAGGTTTTGCCTCATCCTTTAGCTTTAAAAAGGCATCTTTGCTAAGCTTAAAGCCATCTTTACTAAAGACCCTCACGCGCTCATCAGGTATGGCTAAAATTTGCCTAAATCTCGCATTAACATCCTCTAGCGTGATCTCATTTAAGAGCTTTAGGCTAAGGTTTTTGCTATCTTCATCGCTTAGCACAAAGCCGCCATTTTCTATCATATTTAAAATTTCACTTGCATAAACGCTTGATTTTTTAGTTTTTGAGCGTTTAAATTTAGCCTCTACATTTGCCACAAACGCCTTTTTAACATCGGCAAAATCGCCTTTATTAAAGCCAAATTTCTCAATGCCCTTTAAAACGCTTAACATATCTTTAAGGCTAGCGTTAAAATCATCTCCGATCACATTTGCTTCAAAGCTATAAATTTTTTGCTTTGCTTGAAGCGTTTGCGCCATAAAATCAACACTTAAATTTGATGAATTATTTGCATTTTTTTGCTCATAAAGCATATTTATAAGGCTAGCTATTAGCGCGTCTTTTAAATTTCGCTTCACGTCAGCCTCATCTGAAACTGGCTTAAATTTATCAAAAAAGCTAAGTCTTACAAACTGAGCTGCCGTCTCGTTTGCGTCGTAGTTAAAGACATTTAGCCCATCTTTAAAAGCGATGCTTTTGTCTGGATGAACGTAAGAGTTGCTGTTTTTTGCTGCGCTAAAGTTTTTTTCTATCAGGGCTTTTATCTCGTTTTTATCAAAGTCGCCAACTGCTACAAAGCTCATAAATCTTGGCTGATAAAGCCTCTCGTAAAACTCTTGCATGTGCTTAACATCTACGCTTTTTATCACGTTCATATCGCCTATAGGCACTCTTTTTTGATAGATGCTACCTGCAAAGATGTCCTTGCTCTGAGCAAGATAGAGCCTATATGCTGGCGTGTTTCGCTGGCGCTCCTCCTCCATTATGACGCCTCGCTCCTTATCAAGCTCGCCTGCATCGATCTTTACGCCATCGATCCAGTTTGAAAAGACCTTGAAAACGTCCTTTAAATTTTTCTCATTTACATTTATGCTTAGCGTGTAGCTCGTCTGATCATAGCTTGTTTGCGCGTTTAGATCAGCGCCAAATTTAACCCCAAGGCTCTCAAGCTGTTTAATGAGCTCATTTTTGCTAAAGTCACGGCTGCCATTAAACGCCATGTGCTCCAAAAAGTGCGCAAGCCCTTGCTCGCCGTCTTTCTCATCAGTCGAGCCTGAGTTTACGACTAGGTAAAAGATAGCTGTATTTTGCGGGAGTTTATTCTCTTTTATATAGTATTTAAGCCCGTTTTTTAGCTCGCCACTTAGCATATCTTTGTCATTTTGCAAGGCAAAGAGACTAAGTGCTAGGCACAAAAGTAGCAGAATTTTTCTCATAATCCGTCCTTTAAATTTCTATGTAAAAGCGGATTTTAGTATAAATTTTAAAATGCAAGATAAAGCTTAGCCTGCTAAATTTGCAGGCTAGTTGGGAGGTGTTATTTTAGTTCGTATTTTTTAAGCAGTGCGTCGTAGCTACCGTCTTTTTTCATCTCATCTAAAATTTGATTTATCTTAGCGATAAGCTCGCTCTCTTTATTTTTGTCAAAAGCGATTGAAAAGCCCTCGCTACCATCAACCTCTTTGAAAAATGCCTCTATTTCAGGGTTTTTCTTGATAAAGCCATAGCCGATCGAGCTATCAAGGATAACCGCGTCAAATTTGCCAACTTTTAGCCCCATTATAAGTGGCACAGTATCTTCTGAAGGCACTACTTTTGCGCCATTTATCGCATTTGCAGCTAACTCTTGGATGGTGCCTTGTTGCACGCCTACTTTTTTGCCAGCTAGCTCTTCTTTAGCTTTTAAAGCGTCGTTGCCTTTTTTCTTTAAGTAGATGTTTTCAGTTAGATAGTATGGCTTTGTAAAGTCAATCGACTTTAGTCTATCAGGAGTCGCGCTCATCGCACTTATGATGCCATTTATCTTGCCAGCTTTAAGCGCTGGGATGAGGCCATCAAAGCTCATATTTATGATCTTGTATGAAAAGCCAGCACGCTTTGAAATTTCATCTATCAAGTCGATGTCAAAGCCTGTTATTTTGTTGTTTTCATCGATGTATTCAAATGGCGGGTAGTTTGCCGCTGTACCAAATTTTAGCTCGTTTGCACAAAGAGCAACAAAAGCTGTCAGTAAAAGAGCAAAGATCTTTTTCATGTCTATCCTTTAAGGTGATTTAAAGCCCTAATTATCGGCATTTATCTATTAAAATTTTGTTTAAATTTAGCGCAATGACAGAAATTTACATAAGCTTGTAAAGTGTATAGGTAAATACACTAGAAAGATTTTGATCAAAATTTTAAAATTTACTGAGCGTGTATATCACATCACCAAATTTAAACTTGCTATAGTTTTAATTCGCATGCAGTGCAAAGCACTGAGGCATGCCACTTCTAACGTGCGAGGGGATTGGGGATTTGTTAGGGGGGGGGATAGGGGACAGTTTCGTAACTCAAGCCCTCCTTGTCCCCCTTTGGATAAAAAGCTAGAATTTCTTCTTCCTAACCTCTTCAACTATAGCTTTAGCCATCTCATCTACTTCAGATGTTACTTCGTTTGCTTGGTTTGCAATTACTACGTTTTCTTTTGTTAGGTGATCTATTTGAGCAACTGATTGATTTATCATGTTTATTCCTTCACTTTGCTCTTTTATTGATTCACTCATCTCATTTATTGATTGAGCTAATACATTTGTATTTGCTTCTATCTCACCAAGTGATTTTTGAGTTCTCTCAGCTAGTTTTCTAACTTCATCAGCAACGACGGCAAATCCTCTGCCGTGTTCTCCTGCACGTGCTGCTTCAATTGCAGCATTAAGAGCTAGAAGGTTTGTTTGGTCTGCTATATCTCTAATGATAGTTATGATGTTTTTAATTTCATCACTTTGTCTTATAACATCAGCTGTCTTTTGAGAGATGGCATTCATTGAGCTAGACATTTGCTCAACTGCAGCTGCAGATTCTTGTAAGCTATTTGCTTGAGTGTTTGCTGAGCTTGCTACTTTAGAAACTGAGCTTGCTAGAAGTTTAGCTTTTTCTTCTAGTACTTGTGCTTGGTTTAGATTGTCATTTAGCATTTTAGATATCTCTATGCCTAGAGAGTTTATGCCACTTGCTATCTTACCTTCATCATCAAGTCTTTTTGTAAAGTCTTGGTTTTTATAAGTGTTTAGTAGATCAAGCACATCTTTACCATTACTTGAGATTGCATTTTTAAGAGCAAGTTGTAGATCTTTAAATGTGCTTTTTAGTTGATTTAGAGCTGGGTTATTAGTATCAGCTTCTAGGCTTGCTTCATAGTTGCCATCTTTTATCTCATTTACAAAGGTGTTGGCTTTTTGGATGAAGATACTTTGATCTTTCATGCCATCTTCAATGGCTTTTGTGTTTTTGTTTATTAGCTCTGCCATTTGACCAAATTCATCTTTAGATGTTATCTCTATAGGCTGTGCTTTGTTTGTCTTGTGATTTAGTAGATCAAAGAAAGATAGTAGGCCTGTTTTTAGTTTGAGGATGATTTTTAGGAGGTAAGACGATAGATAAAGCGAGAGCAATAATCCCAAAATAAGCACCACTACAAGTACTCCGACAGATGCATAAGCAAGTGAGTTTAGATCCTCTAAAAGCTCATCTTTATCAAGCTCGCCAATAAGATACCAGCCCATGCTTTTGATATATTTTGAGCCGATCAATAAATTTCTGCCATCTTTATCTAGCGAAATGTAGCTGCCATTTTCATTGATTAGCTTTTTAAGGTTTGCATCGCCAACTATATCTTTTAGATTGCCGCTTACGTCTTTACCGATCTTGATGTCGCCTTTTTCATCGACTAGTAGAAATTTACCGCCGCGACCTATCTTTTGTGACTGGACAAAATTTCACTATCTCGCTTAAAATTTACGCCAGTTGCTGCGATGCCATAAAATTTATCATCTTTTTGAACTTTGTAGTTTATATACATCATTATCTTGCCGCTGCCGTCTTCAGCCTTGTTGATGTCGATTAGGCTTGGGCTGCTGCCATCTTTTAAGGCGTAGTACCATTTGTCATTTTCTGGATTAATGACCTTTAAAATTTTATCTTCAACGTAGTAGTTTAGGGTTCTGTCTGAGCCAAACATTATCGTGTCTAGCTTTAAATTTTAGCAAGAGTTTGAAAATAGTCAAACAAGACCTTTCTGCCATGCTCATCTTCGCCATTTTTGACCCAGTCTATTAAAAAGCTATTTTGAGTTATTTGATAAGAAGCGTCGATTATCTTATCGATGTAAGATTCTATTTTATAGCCAACTTCATTGATCGCAAGTGGGAATTCTTTACTTTCGACCCTGTCGGTATATAAATTTTTAGCCATGTTATAGGTCACAAGACCAACCACACTAACACAAACCAAAAGCATGACACTTAGCACAAGTGCCGTTCTCATCCTGAGTGACTTCATTGCATTCTCCTTAAAGTAAATTGACAATTTTATTACAATATGTTTAAATAATATTAAAATTTATAAATTAGAAATTTGTGAGATTTTTTGCAAGAAGCATTTTGCCTCTTGCAAATTTCATATTAGGATTTATTTTTTAAGGTCGTATTTAGCGAGCATTTTGTCAAATTCGCCAGATTTTTGTAGCTCTTCGATCGCAGCATCTATCTTTTTGATAAGATCAGTATGTTTGCCCTTATCAAATGCCATCGCAAAGCCCTCTGTGCCGTCAGGAAGTCTTAAAAACTCCTCTAAGTCTGGATTTTGTTTTAAAAACTCAACACCTATTGGGCTATCAGTAAGCACAACATCGATTTTACCGGCATTTAGTGACATTATAGCTGCCGCTACGTTTTCAGCCAGGATTGACTGAGTTGTGATCTTTTTAGCTGCATCCTCTTGGATTGTGCCAACTTGTGCTGAAATTTTCTTATCATTAAGATTGTCTTTATTTACATCTGAGCCTTTTTTGCGGATAAATAAAATTCTCTGAAAAATAATATGGCTTAGTAAAATCAACTGACTTTCTTCTCTCATCAGTCGCACTCATGCCGCTTATCGCGATATCGATCTTGCCTGTTTTTAAGGCTGGTATTAGCCCATCAAAACTCATATTTGCTACGTCAAATTTGATCCCAGTTTTTTTAGTGATCTCATTTAGAAGATCGATCTCAAAGCCAACGATTTGATTTTTATCATCAAGATACTCAAATGGAGGATAATCAGCACTTGATCCAACTTTATAAACTACCTCTTTGCTAGCTTCTGGCGCAGTTGCAGCGGTTTTTTTGCTACTATCATCACCACAACCTATAAAAAACATAACTAACCCTAACGCTAAAACTTTTAATAAAATTTTTCATTTTACTCCTTTATTAGTGGTTTAAAATTTTGCCTAAAAACTCTCGCAGACGCTCGTGTTGCGGATTTGTAAAGACATTTTTGGCGTGTCATCAACTGCTATCTTGCCTTTGTCCATAAAGAAAATTCTATTTGCCACGTTTCTTGCGAAGCCCATCTCGTGGGTCACCACAAGCATCGTTATACCCTTTGCTGCGACATCTTTCATGATATCAAGCACCTCGCCGATCATCTCAGGATCCAGCGCACTTGTTGGCTCGTCAAATAGTATCACTTCTGGATCCATAGCTAGGCTTCTAGCGATGGCAATACGCTGCTTTTGACCGCCTGAGAGCTTGTGCGGATAGGCAAATTTCTTATCGCTTAGCCCAACGCTCTTTAGCAGCTCATCTGCCCTCCTCTCAGCACTCTCTTTGTCTAAGATTCCAGCTTTTATCGGAGCTAGGGTTAAATTTTGCAAGACATTTTTGTTTGCAAAAAGGTTAAAGTGCTGAAACACCATGCTCACTTTTTGGCGAATTTTATTTATGTCTAATTTTTTATCCAAGATATCTTCGCCATTTATCTTGATATGCCCGCTATCTGGCTCTTCAAGGCGGTTTATGCAGCGCAAAAATGTACTTTTTCCACCGCCGCTTGGGCCAATTATCGCTATGACTTCACCCTTTTTGATATCTACGCTGATGTCATTTAAAACACGCAAATCGCCATAGCTTTTGTTTAAATTTTTAATCTCAATCATGGCGATTTAGTCTCCTCTCAAGTAGTTTCACCAAAAGGGTGAAAAATTTAACGCTCACATAATATACAATGCCCGTAAAAATGACTGGCTCTGGGCTGTAAAAGACCGCTTGAAGGCTCTTGCTTTGCATTGTAATATCAACGACGCTTATGTAGCCAACGACTGAGGTCTCTTTAAAAAGCGATATAAACTCATTTGCAAGTGCTGGCAAGATATTTTTAGTAGCTTGTGGAAAGACTATCTCACGCATCGAAACGTAGTAGTTTAGCCCCATCGCACGAGCTGCCTCCATCTGACCTTTATCGACGCTATTTATGCCACTTCTTACGATCTCGGCGACGTATGCTGAGCTATTTAGTCCAAGTGCGATCACAGCGACGTAGAAGTTATCGCTCCAAGTGGCAAAAATGACCACTGAAAATATAAGAAGTTGAAGTATTACAGGCGTTCCACGCAAGATGTCGATATACTCATCTATGACGAAATTTAAAACCTTGATATCTAAAAATTTAATAAAAGCTAAAATAAATCCAAGTGTTATGCCTATAGCGATACCGCCTATCGTAAGACCAAGTGTTACTCCGTAACTTTTGATATATGCGATCTCTTGCGCCTCGCTAAGATCTCTTGGATAGAAAAATATGTTCCAAGTGAGACAATTATTATAAAAAATAGAAATTTGGCTAAATTTTCGAGCGTTCAACTTCGTCCTTTCTTTAAAATGTAGCCTTAAATGATACGAAAAAAAATATATCATTTTGCTTAAATAAATTTAAGGATTGCCTAGCATTGAAATTTAAATAAATTTATAATAACATAAGCGTTTTATTTTATTTGAAAGGAAATTTACTGAGCTTTGGGTCTTATTTAGCCATCGCCATCTATTTTGGTTTCTTGCTCTTTATCGGACGATATTTTTACGATAAAAACGCAAGTATGAACGAGTATCTACTGGATAACCGTCAAATGGGTCCAGTCGTCACCGCACTTAGTGCTGGCGCTTCTGATATGAGTGGTTGGATGCTACTTGGCGTGCCTGGGGCCTTATACGCAACTGGTGTAGCAAATGTCTGGATGATAGCTGGTCTTATCGTGGGAGCTTACTGCAACTACCTATTTCTAGCAAAAAGGCTTAGGGTCTATACTGAGGTTGCGAGCGACAGCATCACGATACCTGATTTTTTGGAAAACCGCTTTAAAGATAGAACGAAAATTTTAAGGATCATCTCAGGTCTTATCATATTGATATTTTTCACACTTTACGTAAGTAGCGGCATCATCGCTGGCGGCAAGACTTTCGAGAGCTTTTTTGGCTTAAAATTTGCATACGGAGCGGTCTTTACGCTAATCATCGTAGTCTTTTACACATTTTTTGGTGGATTTAAGGCTGTTAGCATAACTGACGCATTTCAGGGGCTTTTGATGTTTTGTGTCCTAGTCTCGATCCCAGTCGTGGCATATCTAAATTTAGACCTGCCAGGCGATACAAAATTTGATAAAAGAGATAGCAGGCTTGATGCAAATCACCTAAATCCTTTTAGAGACCAGACTTTCTGGGGTATTTTGGGCCTTCTAGCTTGGGGCTTTGGCTACTTTGGACAGCCACATATCATCGTTAGATTTATGGCGATACGCGACTCAAAAGAGCTTGCAAAGGCAAGAAGGATAGGCATTGGCTGGATGACGATCGGTCTACTAGGCGCAATTATGAGCGGACTTATCGGCTTTGTCTATTTTAGCCAAAGAGGCGGACTAAGCGATCCTGAGACAGTATTTTTAAAGCTTGGCGAGCTACTTTTCCCTCCATTTTTTATAGGTATCATCATCTCAGCCGTGCTTTCAGCGATCATGAGCACCATCTCAAGCCAACTCTTAGTCACATCAAGCTCGGTCACAAAAGATTTTATCTTTGCATTTTATAAAAAGAGGTGAGCCAAAGCACACAAACAGCGATCAGCCGCTATGCAGTCGTGGTCGTAGCGATAATTGCCACAGTGCTTGCCTTTATCTCTACAGATAACGTTCTAAACGTCGTTGGCAACGCTTGGGCTGGATTTGGCGCGAGCTTTGGTCCGGTGCTTCTTTTTAGCCTTTACTGGAAACGCATGAGCGCACTTGGAGCGCTTGCTGGCATGATAGCTGGCGGTGTGACTGTAATATTTTGGATAACATCAGGACTAAATGCCTATGTTTATGAAATTTTACCAGGCATTTTAACCTCAAGCTTAGCCATCATCATGGTCAGTATCTGGGGCGACGCGATAAATAAAATGACTAGCGAGCCACACGAGCAAGTGATAAAAGATGAATTTGAAAAGATGAAGACAAGGCTTTAGGTCTTAAATTTATTAGAAATTCCTGGCACTTGTAACTGGGAAATTCTAAAATTTAACTTTACTTTCTTTATTAGAACATCATCCAGATAGCAATAAAAATTTAAATCTTAAACCACTCTCGCTATTCATATAAAATTTATAAAATAAGCATTTGCAAAGCTTTTATTTTTCTCTTGTATGCAGCAACACTGCAACTTTTAAATTTGCACTTTAACTATTCTAAAATTTAACTATGCATATTTATTTTTCTTCCATCTTATATGGCACAATCCATCTTGCGGTTTCTAAGTCTTTGGGGTTGTGGATCGTACTCTTTTTAGTATCTTTTTTCACATCTTCATCAGTAAGAGCAAAATCAAAACTTCTATATTTTGTTTCATACGCTCTTTTTTACAGATTTTGGGATAATGACGACATTTCTTTGAATTAACCACCTTAGATAATTTACCCTGCGTTTTTATAATATTTATCATCTACAAATGAAGCCCAAGTCTCATTTACTCCTTGCCATACTCGAGCTACGCTTTGTCATCTATAACTTAAGCAAGTCTGTCTATGAAAAATATCTCTTGGGCAAACACATCACCTTCATAAAACGCATATACATCAACGCTGACATTTTTGTTTTGAAAAAGCCACTTGCGAATGATGTTTTACGATACTTGTATCTTTGCCGAGATTGCAAATTTGACTCATTTGGTATCCTTTTTTATGAAGCTATAAGAGAATAAAGCAAAATTTCATTAACTAATGCTAATGAAAGCTCAATTAAAAATTTCAGAACATAAAAGAGGTTCTCTTTATAAAAAACTCTATAAAGAGGCTCTGTTGTTTATTCCTACTCGATATGTCCATTGACATCGAGTTTG
Source organism: Campylobacter concisus (assembly GCA_037321105.1). Lineage (GTDB taxonomy): Bacteria > Campylobacterota > Campylobacteria > Campylobacterales > Campylobacteraceae > Campylobacter_A > Campylobacter_A concisus_AZ. The sequence goes on from CP147775.1 coordinate 550,083, forward strand.
TATAAATGGAATAAGCCAATGCCTTGATTACCTGATTTAGTTTTATTATCAGTTTTATTTCTGTTTATCTGAATTTTTGCAGACATATTGCAAACGCAAAGCTCCGATTTACCCTTGAACATTCATTTTTATTTCTGAAATCAAAATACCATTTTCATTATTTTTTAACATTTCAGAAACCAAATTTTCAGAAAAAATTACGGTACTATTATCTATATCCGCCTTAAACATATTAGAATATTTTTCTTGCAATAATTTTGATAAAATATTGCTAATACCGCAGTTTAATAATGCAATTTTAACTTTATCACCTGTCCCGTATTTTATTTTTAAATAAAGAGACTCTTCGATAAGTTCTAAAGAATATAGGATTTCTATATATTTTACTATTTCATTATCTATAAAATCATATTCTTCTTTCAATCTTACGATAGCTAAATTAACCTTTTCATATTCATCTTTTTCTGTAATGTCAGTCCAATACTCTCTATGTCCACCTCTGGTTTTATCCCCCATTTACCAACATAAACAGTCCTTGATTGTTCTTCTCTAAGCGCATTCCAATATCCAACAACCTCGCCTATCATTACTTTCATTGTAAACCCCATTATTCTCCAGTTTATTAGCATTTTATAAAAATTTTGTGCTTCATGTTCTCTCAAACGTTTTAAATTATTATAATCGCCTTGATTATCATTAATTTTAGAAAAAAATAAATAATCTATTGTATTAAAAACTGTATCTATGCTTTGGGCCTTGTTTATATTTTTTAGTTCCTTATCTATTTTTTCTTCCATCTCAAATATATCAAATATATTAATATTGTTTTCAAAACATAACTGTCCAATTTTCGTTTTTGTTTTCCTATAACTATTATTTGTAATATTATCACAGTGAGAAATATTATCTAAAATTTCTTCAGCTTTTTTTGTTTTACTATCATCAATATCAGAATGAATTAACAGTGGATTTTTTATATCATCAGTAATTTTAGTATAATCTTCAACTAATATTTTTATGCCTTTGACAAAACTTTCTACATTAAAATTTTTTCTACAATACTTGCCTTTAATAATATGAATTTCTGGTAACAAGTATTTTAAATCTCCACTGCTATTATTAAAAATCTCTCCAAATCTGCATACTCTCCCAACTAAATTTTTAAAAGAGGATGGTGACAAATAATTACTGCCCCTGCAAGGATCTAATATAAACATCTTTGTTGCAGGAATATTAACACCTTCAAGTAATGTAGAATTAGCAATAAGTATTTTTATTTCTGGTATATTAACATATAAATCCTCTATAAAATATCTTATTGATTCCGGTATTGAACCATGGTGATAAACAATTCCTTTCTTAATATAATCAGCTAACTTATAATCTTCATGTACATACTCACGCAAATCACTAGCTGCTTTATTAAGTTTATCTATTTGTTTTTCAGGAAGTTTAGAAAACATTTTATAAGCAAAAACCTCAATCCTCTTAGGACTATTTAAATATATTATATTTTTCTTATCACAATTAGCGATAACAATATCTGTATCATCTCCTAATGTATCTACATTAAAATCAATCAACTTATCTTTCATTGCAGAATATTGGTCTAATAAAACTTTCTTATTATTCTCTAAGTCATAAAAATAGAACATTTCCGACTTAACATTTTCCATAACACTATACCATTCAGCATCATTGGAAATATGTTTGATTTTTAAACTTTCTTTAGATTTTAAAAATGGAGTCAAATATTTACACACAAGATTATCATTTCTTTTCTTACAAATAATAATAACTGAAGCTAAAATCACACTTCGTGTTCTCTCATTTGAAAATTCATCTAATATATTATGAGCTTCATCAACAACTAATAAATCAAATTTTAAATCTGGATTATTCTGTAGTAGTCTTAATAATCTTTCTTGAGTTAATACTGCAATTATTTCATCGTCTTTATTATTATACATTTCTGGATATGTTATTATTTTCCTATACCCAAATTGATTTATAATTCTTTTCTTTGTTTGTGCCAAAAGGGATTTAGTAGGAGAAATGATGCATATTTTTTTAAATTCAGTTTGATCAATAAATGATAATATCAATTCTGTTTTTCCATATGATGTCGGAGCCACAATAATCTGAGATTTTAATTTTAGTTCAATTGCCTCTTTAAATAATTTAAACTGTCCTATTGTTTGATACGAATTATTCCATTTAAATTCATCACTTACTATACTGTTTATATCAGTATATATATTCCCATATTTCTCTAAATAATTTAAGTTGTTTTCTATAAATTTAGATATAGGGATAAGTCCTTTGTTTAAACTTAATTCATACAATGGTTTATAGTCATCAGTTGTTTTACTATACAACAAAAACAATCTATATCCTAATTTCTGAAGATTTTTATCTTCCAATCCAATCAAAAAAATCCCTATAGATAATATTTTTTCTAGTTCTATATCAGATAACTTTACACCTATCTGTAACTTTTTATATAGTTCTGGAAATTCAGTGTTATAAAGCTTTCTCAATGTTAATTTATCCACTTAAAACCTCCTATACTAATGTTACTAAAAAATCTATTATTGCTTGATATGTTTGTTTTTGTATTGCAATTAATTTCAATTTTGAAAATTTCATTAGAGCTTAATATTGAATTGTACAGTTTTCTTAGTTCTATTGAATCTATTGTAGAATCAAATATGCAAAACACAGTACCACCTAAAATAACATTTTTGTCTTTGCTTAAACATGAGTTGCTATTTTTATTAAGTATATTAACTATAGTATTTTTTTCGCTAGTATCATTCAATGCGCTCCTAACACTATTCACTGCATTTAACCATAATTGTGAATTGTGCATATTCAGGCGTGTATCTAAATCTCTTTGGCAGTACTGATTCTTTCGCATATCTTTTCAGTAGAAGTTTTTAGTTTGCCTAATTCTCCCGCTTTTGATTCTATAATCCATAAATCTTTATTAGGATCAACAGCAATAATATCAAAACCTTTTTTTACATTTCTTTCTTCTAAATTAAAAAATGGCGAAACTATTTTAATATCAGGTAAATTCTCTAATCAACACATTTAGCAATAACTCACCTATCACTCCTACTTTTCTATTTAAATTACTTGGAATTCTATGATTTACCAATTCTTTTACAGTTTCATCAAATGAATGATAATTGAGTCCTGAAACAAGAGCATATTCCCCATGACAGATTTCAACCAATTGTTCTTTTATTTTATCCTTTAATTCATCGCTTAGACTATGAATTTCTAATATAATACTTTCTCCAATTTTTCTTTCAGCTACACCTTTCATTCTGTTCTCCCTTTATTATTATAATTAAACCTTATGCTCTCCTGTAGCCTCTTTTTATTCCATCACGGCAATCTACCATTCAAAAGGTATTTCAAGGTATTTGTCATAGACTTCATATAAATACTTATTCTTAGCTTTATTTTCAATTATTTTCTTAAGGGAATCTATACCCATTGAAATAATCTTCATTCCAATGATGGTTTCCTCATTCCAGGTGTAGGTAATTATCTTATTATACCAAAAATAGGCAACTACATTTTTATCTAAGTATGCACTAATAAACAAGCTATAGTCGAATGAATTATTAAATCTAATCCTATAAGTCTTAAAACATGGTAGATTTCCATTCTTCTTTGATTATTTCCATCTACAAGAGCTACTTCAAGCAATAGCGAATGTTTAGGATAAGAAGTGCGCACTTCATATTCATATATAATATCTGTATAATCTCCAGCTACATGTGTCTGGGCAATAAATTAGCTTCTCTAGTGATAACTTATGATGTACAAATATTTATCTTTATGTCACATAATGTCAGAAATATATTGTTGGTTGAATAATCGTATGTAAAACCAACTTTCTAAATAATTATTATATAAAAACTTTTAAAGAAATAAAAACCATATCTTGTATGCTATGGTTTTTATATTCGCCTGTAAAATTATTATGAGTTATTGTTTAATATGTTCTTTTTAAAATCCTTATCCATTTTGTAACCGCTTCTCATTTCTAAAGACTACAAATTTTTATTTTAAGCTATATTCTAATAAAAAACTATATTTACTCCCACTCGATAGTTGCAGGTGGCTTGCTTGAGATGTCATAAACTACGCGGTTTATGCCATTTACCTCGTTTATGATGCGGCGGCTTACATTTTCTAGTAGATCATAAGGAAGCCTTGAAAAGCTTGCAGTCATGCCATCACTTGCATCTACTACGCGCACGCAAACAGCGTTTTCGTAGGTGCGGTTATCTCCCATAACGCCAACAGAATTTACATTTAAAAGCACGCAAAACGCCTGCCAAGTTTTGTTATACCAGCCACTACTTTTTAATTCATCACGCAAGATCACGTCGGCTTTGCGAAGTAGCTCAAGGCTTGGTTTATTAACTTCGCCCATGATACGGATAGCAAGGCCAGGTGCTGGGAAAGGATGGCGGAAGACTAGCTCGCGGCTTAGCCCAAGCTCAAGTCCTAGTTTTCTAACCTCGTCTTTAAAAATCTCTCTTAACGGCTCTGATTAGCTCAAACGTCATCCAGTCAGGCAAGCCCCCAACGTTGTGGTGGCTCTTTATGGTCTTACTTGAGCCAACGACTGAGCTTTCGATGATATCAGTATAAAGAGTGCCTTGAGCTGGGAATTTCACATCGCCATGCTTTTTAGCCTCTTTTTCAAAAATTTCTATAAATGTCTCGCCTATGATCTTGCGTTTTTTCTCAGGATCAACGACGCCAGCCAAGCGACCTAAAATGTTTCGCTCGCATCTATGCTAACTAGCTCAACGCCAAGCTTTGTTCTAAATGTAGCTTCAACTTGTTCTTTTTCGTTTGTTCTAGAAGTCCGTTATCGACAAAAACAAGGATCAAATTTTCAGGCACAGCGGCTGCTAAAAGTGCCGCAGTCACAGAGCTATCCACGCCACCGCTAACTGCGCAGAGCACCTTGTGAGTACCCACTGTTTTTCTTATCTCTTCTATTTTGTTCTTAGCGAAGCTTCCCATATTCCAAGTGCTCTCGCAGCCGCAGATATATTTAGCAAAATTCTTTAAAATTTGCGTGCCATACTCACTGTGTTGTACCTCTGCGTGAAACTGGATCGCATAAAATTTACGTTTATCATCACCAAAAGCACAATAAGGCGAATTTTCGCTGACCGCAATCGCCTCAAAGCCCTTTGGTAGGTCTTTTACATAGTCGCTATGGCTCATCCATACGATTTGTTTTGAAGGTGTATCTTTAAAAAGATCGTGCTCTTTTACCACGCTAAGTTCAGCCTTGCCGTACTCTTTGTGATCAGCTGCTAAAACCTCAGCACCATGTGTGTGAGCAAGTAGCTGCATGCCGTAGCAAACGCCAAGTATAGGGATATTTAGCTCAAAAACGCCATTATCACAAAAGTAAGCATCTTTAGCATAAACGCTAGCTGGACCACCACTTAAAATGATACCTTTTGGATCTTTCGCCTTTATATCGCTTAGTTTTGCGTTAAATGGCAAAATTTCAGTATAAACTTCCTCTTCTCTTAGCCTTCTAGCTATTAGCTGAGTATACTGCGAACCAAAGTCCAAAACTATAATCGTATTGTTCATTTATAACCTTTTAAAAGTAGATGTGAAAAATTTCAAACTGCACATACCAAACAATGAGTGATACGATGTATCCCAAAACTACCATCCATGCATATTTCATATGCGCACCAAAGGTATAAATTCCTTTTAATTTACCCATTACTCCAACGCCAGCTGCTGAGCCAAAACTAATCATCGAACCGCCGATACCAGCTGTAAGTGTCACAAGTAGCCACTGACTCATAGCCTCGCCCGCATCAGCTCCCATAGCTGGATTTGCTTTTAGAACAGCTGACATAACAGGGACGTTATCAACGACTGCTGAGAGGAAGCCAACTCCGATATTTACAGGTGTTGAGCCAAATTTATCATAAAGTGACACAGCGTAATTTAAAAATCCAGCAAAGTGAAGAGCGCCAACTGCAGCTGAAATTCCAAAGAAGAAAAATAGTGTGTTGTTCTCGATCTTTGACATATAGTGAAAGACATTCATAGGCTCTTCATCTTTGTGAGCTTTTTTGAAATAATATGTATAAAGGCTAAGCAGTGAGAAGCCAAACATCATGCCCCACATAGCTGGTAAATGAAACAACTGGTGCATCATAACAGCACAAAAGATGGTAAATGCACCTATGAAGATAACCGCTTTACCACCCTTTTTCATAACCACTTTTGGCTCATTTGCGACGTCAAAATGAGGCGCAGTATTTGGCACGATTCGTGAAAGTAAAAACGCTGTCACAAACCAGCCGATAAATGAAGCTGGAAAAGTGCGAAAAAGTCTAAAAATGGTGACTTGCCAGCTGCCCAAACCATAAGCGTAGTGATGTCGCCAAATGGACTCCACGCTCCGCCTGCGTTTGCTGCTACGACGATGTTTATCGCACCTGCGACTAGGAAATTTGTATTATTTCTATCTATCGTTAAAAGGACTGTTGATAGGATAAGCGCTGTTGTTAGGTTATCAGCCACTGGGCTAATGAAAAACGCCAAAATACCAGTTAGCCAAAATAGCTTTCTGTAAGTGTAGCCTTTTGAAACTAGGTTGTATTTAAGTGCGTTAAATACATCTCTTTCAACAAGTGCTTCGATAAATGTCATCGCTACCATTAAGAAAAATACGATCTGAGCTATCTCTAAGATCAGGTGATTTACCTCGTGCTCTAACGAATGCACATCCATGCCATTTATAAGCATATAAACGCCGATAAGTAGGAACATAAAAGTGCCGATAAAAATGGCAGGTTTTGCCTTGTCGATGTGGAAATTCTCTTCTGCTGCTATGAAAAAATATCCAACAACAAAAATGATAAGCGATAAAATTCCCGCCCATGTAGTAGTTAAGTCAATAGCCGCAGCTTCTCCGTCAGCACCAAAGGCTAAAGCAAAAAACAAACTTAGAAGTCCAAATAACCTCATATACTCTCCTTGTAAGATAAAAATTTGCGTATTTTACTTAAGTGAGCCTAAAATTTAGGTTAGTTAAATTTTATTAAGCTTGCATTACATTTTTATCTTACGCCAAATTTAAGATCAAATTTTATTGATCTTGTCAGTTTTTTTCTCTTTCACAGGTGCATCTCCATAAAATGGATCGTCCTTGTAGCCGCAGCCACTAAGTGCAAAAAGAGCGAAAATTAAAATAAAAGATGATAAGATTGCCTTATGAAGATGCCAAATTTACTGATAGATGCTATCCACGAAAATCCTTTGTATAAAGAAAAATTAAGCATGGCAGACGAGTGCCGAGAGCTTCTGCGCCTCATGGGTAAAGCAAAGCGATTTTACATAGCTTTTTGCTATGTTAGAGAAGGCATATTAACCTTCGTTCTCACTCATCCCTCAGGGCTTTTGGAGCTTAGACGTGATAGTAGTATAAATGATATAAAAGAGTTATTAAAAACATTTTGCAAGGTCAAAAAAGATAGCATTTTTGCAAGCGTCATCAAGTCAAAACCTCTTAGCGAGATCAACTACATAAAAAACAAAAAAGAAGAAAATATAAGATTTATCGTGAGCAAATATCTAAAATTTTTCACGCCGCAGCCTACGCAAAGGTCAAATTTTATAATGCCAGCAAGCAAGGGCGAGTTTAAAAATTTGGCAGAAAATGAGCAAATTTATAAGAAATTTGAAGAGCTAAGAGAAATTTTGCTAAAGAAAAATGAGCAGGCAAGATGCTAATAGACGAGATAAGAACGCTTCCAAACGAGCCTGGCGTATATCAATATTTTGACGCTCAAAACAGACTTTTATATGTCGGCAAGGCCAAAATTTTAAAAAATAGGGTCAAAAGCTACTTTAAATTTACCCCAACTCTCGCCCCAGCTGAGAAGCTAAGCCCAAGAATTTCAAAGATGATAAGCGAGGCCGTGCATCTTGAATACATCGTCACGCCAAGCGAGGCAGACGCGCTCATACTTGAAAATTCATTTATCAAGCAGCTTAAGCCAAAATACAACATCTTGCTTCGTGACGACAAGACCTACCCTTATATCTTTATAAATTTAAATGACGAATTTCCTAGATTTGAGATCACTAGAAAGGTAGTAAAAGGCTCAAATATACGCTATTTTGGACCATATTTTAGTGGAGCAGGAGAGCTACTTGAGGCGCTTTATCTAAATTTCAACCTAGTTCAAAAAAAGTCCTGCGTAAAAGGCAAAAAAGCCTGCCTTTTTCACCAGCTAAAACGCTGCCATGCCCCATGTGAGGGCAAAATTTCAAAAGAGAGCTACGCCAAAATAGTTGCTGATGCCACAGCCGCTTTGCAAAATCCAAATTTCATTAATCGCTCGCCTTGAAGAGCTCATGCTAAACTACGCCAAGGCCGAAGACTACGAGCAAGCAGCCGCGACTAGAGATAAGATGCAAACGCTTAAAAATATGCAAACAAAGGTCGAGGTTGATCTAGCCAAGCTTGAGGACTTTGAGGCCTACTCTGTCGCTTGCGTGCATGATATGATCTGCGCGGTGAGATTTAGCGTGCAAAGTGGCAAGATAACAGGCGTAAAACTGATATCACGCAGGCTAAAAACGCTCAAAAAGACGAGATAAACGAGGCTTATAAGCAGGCTATTTTAAAAAGTTTCATCGCTGGTCAGCCAATAATCAGCACCAAAATTTATGTCCACGAAGACTTTGAAGATAGCAAGCTGGTGGAGGAAATTTTAAACGAGAGGTTTGGGCGTAAATTTAGCATCACTTGCCCAAAAATAGGCGATAAGCGTAAAATTTGTGAGATCGCAACCAAAAACGCCGAAGTTAGCATCGAAAAATACCTAAAAACACACGATAACGAGCTCTTAAACGAGATAAAAGAGTATTTTAATCTAGCTCACACGCCTTACGTGGTCGAAGCCTACGACAACTCACACCTTTTTGGCGAGGCAAGTGTCGGGGCGATGGTGCGCTATGAGCATGGCGAGTGGGCGAAGCAAAACTACCGCCACATGCATCTAAGCTCTAAAAACGACTACGATCAGATGAGAGAGAGTCTAACAGCTAGAGCACTTAGATTTGACAAGCTTAGCCCACCTGATCTTTGGGTTATTGACGGTGGCGAAGCGCTTTTAAATTTAGCCTGCGAAATTTTAGCAAGTAGCGGCGCAAACGTCGATGTGATCGCTATCTCAAAAGAAAAAATAGACGCCAAAGCTCACCGCGCAAAGGGCGAGGCGAAAGATGAAAATTTATACAAAAAATGGCAGCTTTAGCCTAAGCACGAGCGATAAAAAGCTGCAGTTTTTCCAAAAAATGCGCGATGAGAGCCATAGATTTGTCATCAGTTTTCATAGAAAAACAAGGCAGAAAAACGATATGCAAAGATCACAGCTAAGACAAGCTGGCGTATCTGAGGGCAGTATCGCGAAATTAATCAGCTTTTACGGAAGTTTTGATAAAATCAGCGAAGCAAATTTAGACGAAGTGGCAAAAATAACAAACAAAAGCGTAGCAGCAAAGCTTTTAACGCTCAAAGAAGGAAATTTGAAGTGATAATATACGACAAAAACGGTCAAATTTTAGCGATGGGAGATATCTCTCTGGTCTGCTTGAATTTAAAGATATAAGGGAGTTTTTAAGCGAGCATAAAGACATTGACGAGCTAGTTTTAGACTACAAAGAGTCTGGAGTTTTTATAGATTATCTAGCTAAAAGACCAAATTTAAAGAGTAAATTTAAAGACTAAAAACGGCAAAATTTTAAATGCAACGCTTAAATTTTCAAAGATCAGCTCAGTAAAAAACGAAGAGTATTTCGAGCTTCTAATCCTAGATCAAACAGAAATTTACAGCCAAAACCAACAAGCTGCGATGAAAGCAAAGACAAAGCTTCGCTTGCCAAATTTAAAGGTAGATGAAAAAGAGCTTTTAGACAAAGAAGAAGAGGTTTTAAACGAGAGCTGGTTTAGCGAGACGGCTAGCTTTTTAAATTTAAGCAAAAGCGAGTTTGCGACCTACCTTGGTATATTTTTAAGCAAGGCAAAAGACAAGATGATCTTTATCCAAAGTGCGGTGCAAGCAAGAGATACTGAAATTTTAGAAGAGAGCATAAAGATCTTAAAAGAGCCGGCTCTAAATTTAAAGATCACTCCGCTTGTGGCAAATTTCGATGCGCTACTTACCAGACCAAACAAAATGAAAAAGATCGCTCAGATAAATGAAAGACTAGGCGAAATAAGCACGCTTTGCAATGAAATTTTCAAAAAGGCTTGGCCATGAGGGTTAGTAAATTTTTGGTTCTTTTGCCGATATTTTTGGCTGCTATCACTTGCTTTTATAATGGCGCGCTCTACTTTGATAAATTTTAGGATCTCTTATGGCATAAATAGCGAGGTAAAAAGAGAAAGTTTGATAAGAAAAACCTTAGATGCGATCGTTTCAGAAAGAATAGCTTACGAAAGATATGAAAAAACTAGGTCGCCACAAGACGAGACGGCTTTAGAGAGGCAAATGCTGCTAGAATTTGTTTGTAAAAAGTTTATCAAATACTCTTTCTAACACACCAGATGATAAAAGGATAAGAGATAGGCTAAATGAAGTTTTAAAAAACGCAAATGCAAGTTGGGAGAGCTCTAATCTCTCGTTTCTTAGCTTTGTTGAGTTAGCAAATTCTGCTGTTGAAAGTGGGCAAATTTTATTTAGAGATGTTGCTTTAGACATTGATATCAAGCGTCATATACTCTCTTTACTTAGAACCTATGAGCTGCTTCAAAACGTAAATACCACAAAAGAGCATATCTTGGCTGTGCTTATGGGTAAAGAAAAAATTACTGAAAGTTCGTTAAAACAATCTCTAGATAGCCTTAAATACAACGATATAAATGCAAATTTACTCCCAAATGGCGACATAAAAGACAACATAATAAGAGATATAGATAGGCTTGATAATATAGAGACCTCTCAGGGCTATGACGAGATCCGCCTTAAGCTAAAGCTAAAAAATGAGCTAACACGTGATGAAATTTTGCAGATATATACCTTTGAAAGCAATAGAGCCAAGCTCTTTAGCAAGATAGCAAATGTCTTAAGTGACGAGCTAAAGAGACTAAATGATAACTTTAGAGTAAAGGTGCTTAGCCTAACATTTTTGATGTTTTTTCTATCGCTTTGGCTCTTTTACGCTGGCTATAAAACATACATCTGGCTAAAAGATCTAGAAAATTTAAACCAAAAAATGAAGCTTGTAAGAGATGAGATTTTAAAAAGGGGGATAGAAATCCACAAAATTTTAATAGAAAATTTCATAACCCTATATAAAGAGCTACTTCAAAAGTATGAGCAAGAAAGAAGCTTTGCTGCGATAAAAGATAGACTGCTTGTTAGGCTAAGTAAGAAATTTTATCAAGCAAAAGAGCAGATCTTTAGCTCGGTCGCTACCCTAAAAAAGATGAAAATGTGGTAAAAAATGAGCTTCTTTTTGAAAATTTAGAAAAAAATAGCCAAATAATCGCGCTAAATTATAGCAATATAAAAGGCTTGCTTGATAGCAAAAATGGCGAAGTTGGACTGAAATTTAAAGCCATTTAACCCACAAATTTTATTTTCAAACATACTTGAAGCGCAGATACCTTTTACGCAAGAGAAAAAGCTAAATTTCTTAACCTATCTTGATGCAAACATTAGCGACGAGCTAGAGGGAGATAGCGAGAAGATAAGCGTTGTATTTGGCTCTATCATGCAAGCTATCGTGACAAAATGCGATAAATTTGCCAACTTGATAGTGGAGATAAAAAATGTCAGCGACGCCCTAGCCAAAGTGGTCTTTTGCTCATCGAAACAAAGATAAGGACAAATCAAATTTTCATAAATGAAGAGCAGATAAAAGCTTTAAGCGCAGAAGATGAAAATGAGATAAATGATGAAGAGAGCGAGTTTTATCTAAGACTTGCCAGCTTTTATCTAAAGCTTTTTAACTCAAGCCTTGATATAAGTACGCTAGGCGGAGCTGGCAATGAGTTTAAATTTATCCTTAGTCTAAAAAAGGTGCAAAAACTGCAAAATTTCAGCCTAAATCACGAGCTAAGGATCGCGTATCTGCCTGATATAAATGCAAAATATAATGAATTTTTTGCAGCCACTTTAGAAGATATGGGGCTTAGGTTTCAAAATATCATCTCAAACAACCAAGCACTAGCTAAAAACTACGATATCGTCTTTGCAAGGCAGAGTGCGAGTAAAAATATAAATATAAAAAATGTGGTCTTGCTAAAAGATCCGCTAACTCCACTTAGCGTTGCGCGGCTTGTCTATATGGAGAAAAATAGGGGCGAGAGCTTGGCTGAAGAGAAGGTACTCTTTTTGCTTTGCGACAAAAACCCACTTAGCCTTGAGATGTTTTCGCGTGCTTTTAGCTTCTTAGACTGTGAAGTCATAGGCGTTAGCAGCCACAAAGAGCTTAAGCAAGCACTTCTTTTAAATAGATTTAACGCAGTCTTTATCGATGCTTCATTTTTTGAAAATGGCGTGGCAAATTTCGTAAAAGAGATAAGGTCGCTTCAAGAAGAGAAGATAAATTTAGTCGCTGTGGTTTCAAACACCTCAAACATCCCTGAAAGAGAGCTGTTGCCTGCCTTTGATGAGAAGATCAGAAAGCCTTTTAGCAAAGATGAGCTAAATCAAATTTTGCCTAAATTTATAAAAAACTATAAGCCAAGTAAAGAAAATAGATACTTTAGTAAAAATGAAAATATCGTTATTTACAAGAGCACGAAGCTTGAAAATAAGATATTTGCTGGCGCTCTTGGCGAGTTTCAAAACACGCTTGAGATCGCAAATAGCTTTAGCGAGTTTTTGATAAAGATAAAGACAAAACCTTGCTCGCTAGCGCTTGTGGATGAAGCAGCGGAGGGCTTTGATATAAAAGAGCTAATAGCCACGATATCTGAGCTTAGAGCTGGGCTAAAGCTAGATGCTAGAGTGCTACTTTTTAGCAACAACTTGGAGCTTAAAAATCAAAAAGAGTATATAAAAATCCTATCTCCAAGTGTGAGCAAGATAGAGCTTACAAACTTCGTAAAATCAGAGCTTGGCGAGATAAATTCAACCCAAAATGAACTAAAGAATAACTTTAAGTTTATAAAATTTAAGGTTTGAGTTTTTGCTTGGCCTATAAATTTGAACTGAAATTTATAAGCTTTTATCTTTAGTAAATTTATGTGAGGTAAAATTTGAAATTTTTGCTGGGAAATTTACCGCTTTGATTTAAAGTAGCTTGCGTTTTAGCAAAGCGATTTTAATCAAATTCTGGCTAAGGATTTGCTTGCAGGTTTTTGAATTTATTTAAGCTGCCAGTAGATCAAATTTATTCTCAAAACAACATAGGTAAAAATAGAAATTTAACTAGCCTGTAAATTTGACATCAGGCTAACTTTAAATCAAATTTACTCTTTTATCCTACCGATCGCTTCAGCAAATTTAAGCTCTTTGTTTTCAAAGAGGTTGTACTCGATCGCATCTTTTTTGCTAAGTATGACGATGGTTGAGCCAAGCTCGAAATTTCCAAGACGCTCACCCTTTTTGATGTGTAAATTTTCATATTCATAAATTTGCGTAAAATTTGCCATCGCATTTGTTTGGATGCGATCATCAAAGCAAAATTTCATTTTGCCAACGTTTAGCGCACCCACGAAAACTAGCCAAAGTTTTTTGCCATTTTTCATCTCGCAAAGTAGCGCCACACGCTCGTTTTTGGTATAAAGGCTATCGACCTTGCCAAGCCATTTTACCGCCACGCTGTAAAGCTTACCAGGGATATAGACCGCTTTTTTTATCGTAATATCGCAGGGTGCATGATAGTGATGATAGTCTTTTGGGCTAAGATAGATGTTGGCAAAGTCAAACTCGCCCTCAAGCTCGCCCTGCCCCAAAAGCTCCTTTAGCCCGTAGCTCATGCCTTTTATGCTAAAAGCTTCTAGCTCTTTCGTGGTGCCAAAACTAAGGCAGGTACCATCAACAGGACTTATAAATATCTCATCTGCTGCGTCAAATTCTCTTGGCTTTATAAGCTCCCTGGTGAAAAGTTCGTTTAAATTTTTATACTCACTTGCTGGCTTAAACTCGCTCATATCGATCTTAAATAGCTTTACATAAAAGGAGTTGATAAGCTCTTGAAGCGGCTTGAAAAAGTTTATTTTTGCAACCTTGCCAAAATTTTGAGAGAAGAGATTGTCCTTATTCATTTTAGTCCTTGCTTAAATTTAAAATAGCGATCTCACTAGGAGCAAAGATCCTAACCGGAGGCCCCCAAAATCCTGCACCGCTACTAACATAAGCTTGCATTTTATCATTAATCTTATAAAGCCCATGTAAAAAACCTTGATCCAGCAAAACCAGAATACTAAAAGGGAAAATTTGTCCAGCGTGCGTGTGACCGCAAAGCACTAGATCGACATCTTTTTGCATAGTTTTTATAAATTTTGGCTGATGAGAGAGTAGGATGGTCGGCAAATTTGGGTCGCGTCCTGCTAGCGCTTCGTCTAAATTTCGGCTCTAAAATTTTAAACCTTATGCCAGCTAGATCATAAACCCCTGCCAAATTTATACCAGCTATTTTTTCATTTTTATTGCCAAGTATCCTAATGCCAAGAGCGCGAATTTTTTCTAGTATCCCATCAACTCCGTGGTAGTATTCGTGATTGCCAGGGACATAAAAGGTGCCGTAGGTGCTTTTAAGATTTTTTAATGGATCTAAAAAATCCCCTATAAGTTCAGCTCTCATATCAACCAAGTCGCCAACTATCACCACCAGATCTGGTCTAGCTAAATTTATCTCTTTTACAAGCTCAGCAACAAAGTCCTTTTGCAAAAACTCACCAACATGCACGTCGGTTATCATGGCTATTTTTAGATCACTTTGTAAATTTTTTATTTTTATACTAACCTGTCTGATCTTTGGCGGAGTAAGTGCATTAAAAATTCCTTTCAAAAAGCAAGCAACTATAAAAACAACAAATGTCACATCAAAGCAAAATTTAATAAATTTTCGTCTTGTGGGATTAAAATGAGCTTTTGAGCAAATGGATCTAACAACATCATAAAACAAACTAATGCCAAATAAAAATAGAGAAAAACCAATGAGCGTCCCTGCTATCAGATAGAGTTCTATATTTAAAAAAGAAAATCTTAGTTGAAGAACAAATACAAACTCAAACACACTAATAATATAGAAAAATATGCGAATTTTTTTAAGGTGTGGGGCAAAAAAAGATACCTTTTTGATAAAACGTTTGTATGAGTATAAATTTGTAAGAACACTAAAGATAAATGCCCCGATAATGATCCGAAAAAGTCCCAAAATATCTCCTTAAAAACAAAGATTATATTTTATATTTTTAAATTTACATTATAGATTTTATTAATTATTTAGAACAATTTGTAGTGCTAAACCGTATGATTTTATAATTTAAATTTATAAAAATAATTGTTAAAAGGTATTTGCTTTAGGATAATAACTAAAAGATAAAATTTTGGAATTTAAAAATAAAAAGGTGGGAAAACTCCCACCTTAAAAAGCATTACTCTACTTTACCAGATTCCATTCTTTTTTTGTAGATCTTGCGAAGTTTTCTTATATCATTTTTAACTTCGAATACACCATGCCAGTGTGAGTAGTCAGGGCCACCCATTAGAGCGCCTTGTCTCATACGACGACCTTCATGGTGCCACATATGATAGTAGATATCTTGGAATTCATCTGACCAAGCATCTTCTAGTAGTAGGTTTTTAGCCTTCAACTCTTCAAGCATCTTAGTTGCTTCAGCGTTATAAACGTTATAAAGCTCTACTTGCTTATCACCGATAGCAAAAAAGTTATCTGTGTGAGTTGGTGTATGGCAAGCTTTACAAACTAGTTTCATCTCAGCACGTGCTTTTTCAGGATCGCCACTTGGGTGACCTGCTAGAGGTGTTCCTACGCTTAGTTTGCCAGTTTTTTCGTAAATAGCAACAGCTTGCTCATCACCAGCTGTTCTTAGCTTACTACTGATGCCCCATAGGTTCCATTTTAGTCTTCTTGAAACGTTGTGAGTTGTTGTTGTTTCACCAACACCGCTCATATGGCAAGCTGCACAAGTTGGAGCTCTAAAGTCTGGCACATCCCATGTGTCAGGAGCAGAATCAAAGTTCCATTTATGAGCTTCACTGTTATAGATATGTCCGTGCATTGAGTTGTTAAAGATCTCAATATCTGGGTGATCAGGTCCAAGGTGGCAAGATGCACAAGCAGCTGGTTTTCTAGCTTCAGCTATACTAAATGTGTGCGCGCTGTGGCATGATTTACATCCGCCTACGCCACCATCAGGATAAACGTTACCTATACCATAGTTAGGCCATGACTCTGGAAGTGGTTTGTGATTAGCATCAAGTTTAATAACTGTACCGTGGCACTGTCTACAACCAGTACCATCTGGAGCCATTTTTAGATCTGGATTATCCATGCCTTCATAGTGATACATTAGTTTTACCATCGCAGGGTTAGCATACATTTGCACAGCGCCTCTTACGTGACCACTCTTAGTAAATTCTTCGACCTCATTCTCGTGGCACTTAGCACAAGTTTTTGGGCTAACTAGCATTGATACATGGTTGTTAGAATCTTTTGGATGCACCTTAACTGAAGCCATAGGATTATCTGCATTTACAGAGTGGCAATCCATACAACTTACGCCAACGTGAGCGTGGCGACTATTTTCCAATCGGCAACTATGCCGGGTGTCTCTTTAGCGTGGCACTCAACACAGCTTTTTGATAAGTCTGACATTTTGTGAGCAACTTTAATGTTTTTTACAACATTAAGGTTTAAAGCGTCAGATTTATTTGCATCCATGTTTGCGGCAAAGCCAAAAGACATTAGACAGGCTAATAACATTAGCGACTTTTTAAACATCTCTCCTCCTTACTTGGTTTTATTGTTTTCTTGTTTTTTAATTGCTTCAAATTTATCGATTTGTAGTCCTAAATTCTTGTGACCAACGTGCTCGTGGCAATCAACACATGATTTTTTATTAGGATTTCCAAGAACGAAATAATCTCTATGTGGCAAGAATGATTTACCAGCTTGAATAACATTTTTTAAATTTGAGTGGCAAGTCAAACATCCACTATCATAGACAAAGTGAGATGCATGCTCGCGTTTTTTACGCCAGTCGATCTTGTCTGTATCTGTAAAAAATGTCTTATAACCATCATTTATCGATACTTTAAGTTTTGTAAGTACATAGGTATAGGCACTTGTATGATTTAGGTGACAGGCTGAACATTCAGCTTTTATGCCAAGCTTGTTATTGCCGCCGTGTACATCTTCATGATATGCAGCATTCATAGGATCCATCGTGTGACAAATGGTACAGATGTAGCCGCTACCAGTCGCATGAAGTGCATCAGCTATGCCCATAGAAGCGATAAGGCCGATTACGATGCCTATTATCACAGATGACCAAACAAAAAATTTCTTCTTAACTTCAGCCAAAATTTCCTCCTGAAATTTATCAATATATCGGTAAATTTTACGAAAATTTTAGACGAATACTATCCAAAAATATATAAATTTTTTCTTTAAGTAAATGAAAATATTTATTTGATATTAACTTTCAATAAGAATAAATTTCTTGTAGCCCACCTACATTTTTTTCTAGAATTTGGTTCTTCTCGTCAAGTTTGACCAAACCATTTGTTTTAAATTTATTTAAAATTCTCGAAAAAGTTTCTGGAGTCATATTAAGTATTGATGAAATTTTTGTATGCTTTAGCTCATTAAATAGATCTTCATGATCTAAAATAAACCTAGCGACCTTCTCTTCAGAGCTTAAGATGAGCTCTTGATGAAGTAAATTCGTTGTTATTCTTATCTTTTGAGCCATCGATTTCAGAAATTTCATGCAAATTTCTGGCTTTGTTAAAAATTGTGCTTCAAATTTTTCATAATTTATCTTTAAAACTTCACCAGAGATAGTAAAAATGGCGCTTGCTGGATATGGGATATTTTCAAAATTTACCGACTTCAGCTACAAAATTCATAGGTGCAAGCTGATGGATAAAAATTTCCTTGCCATTTGCCGTAGTTTTATAAAGCTTAACTGAGCCAGTTATCAAAAACGTAAGCCACTTTGGCTCCTCGCCCTCTATAAATAAAAACTCGCCTTTTTTATATTTTTTAACAACACTTATTGCTTCAAGTTTGGCTAGGTCATCGGCGCTAAGACCTTGGAAAAATGGGATTTGTTCTATCATGTTTCACTCGCTTTTAAGATGAAAAAGCATTTTAGCATAAAAAATAGGACAAAATTTAACGGATTTCAAAGGGAGCTTTCTCCCTTTGATTTAAGAATTTATTTTTTAAGAAGATCTCTGATCTCAGTTAGAAGTGCTATATCAGCTGGAGTTTCAGGCTCTGCAGGGGCTGCCTCTTCTTCTTTTGGTAGTTTATTTTTAAGTGTATTTAAAGCTTTGATAACGCAAAAAATACAAAACGCAATGATTAAAAAATCAACCATTGTTTGTATAAATGAGCCATAGTTTATCGTAACAGCTGGCGCACCTTCTGCAGCTTCTTTTAGTGTTAGCTTAAGATCAGTGAAATTTACACCGCCTGTTATAGCGCCAACTACTGGCATGATAATATCGCCAACTAGTGATGAGACAATCTTTCCAAATGCTCCACCGATAACAACACCAACTGCCATATCTATGACATTTCCGCGCATCGCAAATTCTTTAAATTCGCTGATAAAACTCATTCTTTCTCCTATAAGTAGTTAAATTTTCGTGCGGATTTTATAAAAAATATGCTTTGCCTAGCCTAAAATTTAAAATTACATAACTTTAAATTTATCAAGCTAGTGTTATAATCCAAACTTCAAATTTAACGTAAGGAATGAGCTTATGTATCGTTTTGCACCCTCTCCAACAGGAGATATGCACATAGGAAATTTACGTGCTGCTATTTTCAACTATATTTGTTCTTTGCAAGATAAAAGTGGCTTTATTTTACGCATAGAAGATACCGACAAAGAGCGAAATATCGAGGGAAAAGAGAAAGATATCTTAGAAATTTTGAGCAAATTTGGCATAAAACCAGAGCGAAATTTACATCCAAAGTGAAAATTTAAAATTCCACAGACAGCTTGCATCAAAGCTTCTCATCGATAAAAAGGCCTTTGCTTGCTTTTGCACTGAAGAAGAGCTTGAGGCAAAAAAACAAAAAGCAAAAGAGCAAGGCGTGGCATATAGATATGACGGCACCTGCGAGAGACTAAGCGACGCTGAAGTTTTAAACTGCGAGAAGCCATTTGTCATCCGTATGAAAAAACCAACACGCACGATGAGCTTTACAGATGCGATCAAAGGCGAGCTAAGCTTCGAGCCAGACGCTGTTGATAGCTTTGTCATCATGAGAGCAGACAAGACTCCGACTTACAACTTCGCCTGCGCAGTTGATGATATGCTTGAGGGCGTTACCTTTGTCATACGCGGCGAGGATCACGTGAGCAACACACCAAAGCAAGACCTCATACGTGAGGGGCTTGGATACACCAGCAAGATGAACTACGCGCATTTGCCCATCCTTTTAAATATAGAGGGTAAAAAAATGAGTAAGCGCGAGAACGAATCAAGCGTAAAATGGCTCTTTGAGCAGGGATTTTTACCTGAGGCGATCGCAAACTATCTGATACTTCTTGGCAACAAAACTCCAACTGAAATTTTTACGATCGAAGATGCAGTAAAGTGGTTTGATATAACCAAAATTTCACGCTCGCCTGCTAGATTTGACGTGAAAAAACTTGAGCAGATAAATAGAGAGCACATCAAACTTGCTTCAAAAGAGCGCATAAAAGAGATCTTTGGCGTGGATGAGAGCAAGGTTGAGCTAGTTAAATTTTACACTCAAGAAAGCTCTCTAGTGCCTGAGATAAAGGCAAAAGTAGAGGCTATATATTCGCCAAAAATAGCTTCAGATGAGTACAAAAACAAATTTGAGATCATCAAAAAAGCAGCTCGTAATTTAAAACCGTGCGAGAGCTTTGATGAGTTTAAAAAGAGCTTATGAGCGCTACAAATTTAAAAGGTAAAAACTTTTTCATGCCGCTACGTGCGCTGCTTACAAATCGACCTTCATGGCCCTGAGCTAAGCGAGCTCTATCCGCTCATCAAAGATGATCTAGGCAAAATTTTAATCTAGGAGCAAAAATGATACTTTCCACCCTATTTTCAGCGGTCGCAAACATTTTGCACCTTATCATCACGGTCTATACGTGGATCGTCATCGCAGCGGCTCTGATTAGCTGGGTCAAGCCTGATCCTAGCTCGCCAGTCGTGCAGCTACTTTATAGGATGACTGATCCTGTTTATAGCTTCATCAGACGCTACATCAAAACGAGAATTTAACGGCATAGACTTTGCCCCACTCATCGTGCTTTTGGCACTTCAACTCATAGATCAATTTTTAATAAGGCTTTTATTTGTTTTTGCTGCGTCACTTTAGTATCCTCTCTTTAGCCTGCGTTGCTCTTTTAGCTAAAATTTACACCTACGAGGAGCTAAAAAACGAGCCAAAAAGCCTTGCAAAAGACTACTACATAAACCGCCTTATAAACGAAGGCAGCTACACAAAGGAGCAGATAGCAGAGCTTTCACGCGACGTTTTTAGAAAAAGTGGCTTAGTTCAAAAATCAATCAATAAAATTTTACCTCCCAAAGCAGCCCCTAGCAAGTGCCCTGGTATAAACGCAAGCAACATCACAAGTGCTAGCTTGGCTTGCCAAAATTTACTAACAACGATGAGCTTTTCTCTAAAACTTGATAACAAAACTCGTGAAATTTTAGCGGCAAATCTTGCAGCTACAAACCCAGAAAAAGCTAGAATTTTACGCACTTTAAACGAGCCAAACCCAGCTCTTAGCTTTGCAAATGCAAATGATGCAAAGAGCTTTTTAGAGCTTTTTAACGCTTCAAGTCCGCAAAGTAAAAGTGCTCTTTTTAGCGTAAATTTTGAAGCGAATTTTATGAACAAGCTCTACATGCAAAAGGGCTTTACAAATTTTATTAAACGATGTCGTATTTAATAAAAAATATGAAGGCTTTAGAAGAAATTTACTTAGCATAGATCCTGCTGTCACTGAGAAGAGTGACGCATTTACGCTTGGACTAAACGCCATCTTGCTTGGTAAAAATGACGTTGCATTTAGTTTTTTCACAAGAGCTAAAAACACCTTTGATAGGGCTTGGCAAAGAGACAATGCCACATTTTGGCAGTATGAGCTAAGCGGCGATGAGAGCTTTTTAAAAGAGCTAAGTGCTAGCAAAGATGCAAATATCTACTCACTTTACGCAAGAGATTTGGTCGGCGGCGAGCCACTTGAGGTGATCGTGCCAAGACCTAGCAAGCAAAATATCGAAAATTTTGACGTAAGCGATCCGTTTTTATGGAACAAAACCGCTGCCCTTGCAAAGGATATGAACGCCACGCAGGCAAGCGAATTTGCGATGAAATTTTACACAAACGAGAGCATCGGCGCATACGCATACTTCATGCAAAAGGCACATGGCTGGGAGAAGCAGTACTTTTTGATGCCAAACTCACCAGAGCTTGAGGACATCAGCACTGAGCGAAAGTCGATGATCTACGCACTAGCAAGACAAGAGAGCCTCTTTATCCCAAGCGTCGTTTCTACCTCTTACGCTCTTGGTATGATGCAGTTTATGCCGTTTCTTGCAAATGCGATCGGCAAAAAAGAGCTAAAAATTCCAAATTTTGACCAAGACGATCTTTTTAAAACTGATGTTGCATTTAAATTTGCAAATCACCACCTAAACTACCTTGATAAATTTCTTTACCATCCGCTCTTTACGGCCTACGCGTATAACGGCGGTATAGGCTTTACCAAAAAGTCATCACAAGAGATGATATGTTTAAAGAGGGGAAATTTGAGCCATTTTTATCGATCGAGCTAGTCCCAGTGGCAGAGACTAGAAACTACGGCAAGAAGGTGCTTGCAAACTACGTGATCTATATGGCGCTTAATGGTTCCAGTATAAAGATTTCGCAACTTTTCGAAAATTTAACAAAACCGGCTTTGACTGATAAATTTCGAAACTAAGCGCGAGATCGTCACTTTGCTTACTTGGTGCGGTCACTTCATAATAGACCGCCCAAGGCATAGAAAATCCAGGCAAATTTAAGCATCTCGTCACTTTCATCAAGCAGCCTTGCGCTTGTGGCATTTGAGTCGCCATTTACCTTTATATTGCTCAAATTTTGCGCATGCTCTTTTGGGTTTATGGCTACTAAAAAGTGCTCTTTACTCTCGTCTAAATTTCGAGTTATATATAGGATTTAGATAGGTTGCGATTATGAGCGTTCTATCAGTGCCATCTATGATCTCGCTCTTGCTTGTGTAGGCTAAAAGCTCATTTTTTAGTGGCTCATGCACGATCACTTTTTGATCAGCACAACCAAATATCATCAAAATAAATATAAAAAATAGTGTAAATTTTCTCATAAAAAACTCTTAAAACATTAAATTTTCTCGCATTTTAGCATTTTATTTTTTAAATTTCACTCGTAAATTTTAAAGCCAATATGAGCTATAATCGCAAGAAATTTTAACCAAAAAGGCTCTTATGAAAAGACTTGCCATTGCTTTTTCTGGCCCTTCAAATAGCGGAAAAACGACGCTTATCTTAAAAGTCGCAAAAAAATTTATAGATGATGGGCTAAAGGTCGTTGTAGTCAAGCACGACCCAGGCGACAAGGCCAAATTTGACGTTGAAGGCAAGGATAGCTTTAAATTTTCTCAGGCAGGAGCTGACGTAGTCGTGATGAGTCCAACTAGAACGACTTATTTTTCACAAAGCTCGCAAGGCATAGACGAGGTCATAAGGATGATCGGCGAGTTTGACATGCTCTTAGTCGAGGGGCTAAAGACGCTGCCACTGCCAAGACTAAGCGTCTTTAGAGGCGAGATCGATGAAGCTTATCTTAGCTTTTCAGATGCGATCGCCACTTATAAAAAGCAGATCCCTTACGAGATCACAAATCTAAATTTAGACGATATAGACGCCATTTGTGCGTGGATAATCAAAAATGCAAAGGCTGTATAATGCAAGAACTAAACCAAATTTTTAACACCATTAAAGATATCGCAAAAGAGATAAGCGAGGTCATAAAATACGCCGATCTTGGCTACACAACTCACGAAAACGCAACTGGCGACACCCAGCTAAAGCTTGATGTCAAAAGCGACGAGATCATCACGGCTAAATTTAAACAGCTTTCATGCGTAAAAGCGCTAATTAGCGAAGAGAAAGAGGACGAGTTTGAGATAAATAAAAACGCTAAATTTATCATCGCTTATGATCCTCTTGATGGCTCAAGCTTAGTTGATGTAAATTTCGCCGTTGGTTCGATCTTTGGCATCTACGAAGACGAGGTAAAACCAGAAAATTTAATAGCCGCAGCTTACAGCATCTATGGTCCAAGACTTGAGCTAGTAATTGCCGAGAAAAAGGTGCTTTGCCTAAATTTTATAGGCTTGGCAAAGATGGCGAGTTTAAATTTCTAAAAGAGCTTGAGCTAAAAGAAAAAGGCAAGCTAAACGCCACGGGAGCTACGCAAAAAGGCTGGAGCCAAACGCATAGAAAATTTCATAAACGAGCTATTTAACGAGGGCTACAGGCTAAGATACTCAGGTGCGATGGTGAGCGACTTGCATCAAATTTTACTAAAAGGCGGCGGTCTTTTTAGCTACCCAGCAACGAGCGATCATCCAAATGGCAAGCTAAGGGTTGTCTTTGAGGTGTTGCCATTTGCCTTTATATATGAAAACGCAAAGGGCGCAACCTCAAACGGCAAAAACCAAACACTTTTTGATATAAAAATAGAAAAAATTCACCAAACTACGCCATGCTTCTTTGGCTCACGTGATGAAATTTCACTTTTGCATAAATTTTACGAGCAAAAATAATGCAAGAAGCACAAGCAAACGAGCCACTTGACGCATTTGAGCTAGCCCTAAAACAAAAGGCTAAAATCATGCAAGAGTGCCAAGAGCAAAAAGGTCGCAAAAGCTGTTTTAACTGCGAGGCTTTTTTTGACTGCGAGACGAGGATAGAGTATGTAAATAGCTGCTACAACTCGATGTCAAAAGGTAACACCGGCAGTGACGGCGGATTTGATTTTTAAATTTAAAGGAAAAATATGAAAGAAAAAGCTTATATAACCACTCCGATTTATTACGTAAATGACGTACCACACATCGGCCACGCCTACACGACTATCATCGCTGACACACTAGCTAGATTTAACCGCTTGCAAGGCAAAGATACCTACTTCATGACTGGCACAGACGAGCATGGTCAAAAGATCGAGCAGGCAGCTCGCGCTAGAGGCAAGACGCCAAAAGAGTACGCAGACGAGATCAGTGCGAAATTTAGATCGCTTTGGGATGAATTTGAGATAAGCTACGACCACTTCATAAGGACAACCGACGAAGAGCACAAGCAAACCGTGCAAAATGTCTTTGAAAAGATGCAAGTAAATGGCGATATATACAAAGGCGAGTACGAGGGCTTTTACTGCGTTAGCTGCGAGACATTTTTTAATCAAAGAGACCTGCTAGAGGACAACCGCTGTCCAGACTGCGGCCGCGTGACATCTTTAGTTAAAGAGAGAGCTACTTTTTCAAACTTTCAAAATATGAAGACGCGCTTTTAAAATGGTACGAAAATGACGAGCTTTGCGTCATCCCAAAGGGCAAGAAAAACGAGGTCGTAAGCTTTGTAAAAGGCGGACTAAAAGATCTCTCTGTGACAAGAACGAGCTTTGACTGGGGCATAAAGCTACCAAAGAGCGCAAACGACGACAAGCACGTTATGTACGTCTGGCTTGACGCGCTCATAAACTACTTAACAACGCTAGGATATTCAAGAGATAACGCTAGAATGGACTTTTGGCCGCACACGACACACATCGTTGGCAAGGACATTTTGCGTTTTCACGCAGTTTATTGGCCGGCATTTTTGATGAGCCTTGGCTTGCCACTACCAAAACACGTCGCAGCGCACGGCTGGTGGACGATAGATGGCGAAAAGATGAGCAAAAGCAAGGGCAACGTCATAAACCCAAGAGAGGTTGCAAACGCTTATGGACTTGAAAATTTCAGATACTTTTTGCTTAGAGAAGTGCCCTTTGGACAAGATGGCGACTACAGCCAAAAAGCCTTGATCGAGCGCATAAACTCAGAGCTTGGCAACGGACTTGGCAACCTGTTAAGCCGAATTGTTGGCATGAGCGCAAAGTATAGCGACTACAAGATCGACTCAAAAGATGTGATCAAATTTCACAAAGCCGAGCTTGATGAGGCGAAGGACTGATCTTGATGAGGCGATAAAAAATTTAGAAAATTTAGCGACAAACCGCTATTTAGAGGATCTTTGGAAGGTCGTAACGCTTGCAAACGCAGCCGTTGCGAAGTATGAGCCATGGTCACTCGTAAAAGCTGGCAAAAGTGACGAGGCAAATGCACTTGTGGCACTTTGTGCAAATTTACTTGCAAAAGTGGCGATACTGCTTAGCCCAGCTATGCCAAAAACTTGCGCTAAGATAGCTGATACGCTTGGCTTTAGCATAGATACGGCATCTTATGAAACTCTTGTATTAAAAAATGAAATTTCAAATTTTGTAGCAAAAGCTACTGAGCCACTCTTTCCAAGGATAGAAAAAGAGCTAATGGGCGAGGCTAGCAAGCCAAAAGAAGAAGCAAAAGTAGAGGCAAAAGCTGAGCCAAAAGAGGAGAAAAAAGAAGAAGGTATCATTAGCATCGATGACTTTGCCAAGATCGTGATAAA
Source organism: Campylobacter concisus (assembly GCA_037321105.1). GTDB lineage: Bacteria > Campylobacterota > Campylobacteria > Campylobacterales > Campylobacteraceae > Campylobacter_A > Campylobacter_A concisus_AZ. The sequence continues at coordinate 576,050 of CP147775.1, forward strand.
AGTAGGCGAAGTGCTCGAGTGCGAGAGAGTTGAGGGCAGTGAGAAGCTGCTTAAATTTAACAGTAGATCTTGGCGAGGAGCAGCCACGTCAAATTTTATCAGGCATCGCCAAATACTACGAGCCTAGCTCGCTTGTGGGCAAGCAAGTTTGCGTTTTAGGCAAATTTAAAAGAGCGAACGATGATGAAAAAATATGTCTCACAAGGCATGATCCTAAGCGCATCAGACGGCTCGCTAACGCTTCTTGGCACGCGGGGCAAGGTCAAAAACGGCGCGATCGTTGGCTAAATGACGATAGAAAATTTAACCCACATAATAAATGGGCAAATTTTAAACAACCCAAGCATCTCAAGCGTGACTAGCTTCGCGTTTGAGGCTAAAAACATAAAACGAGGCTACGCTCTCATCGCCACACAAAGCGATCAGATCGCACCTGCGATAAAGCAAGGTGCCTACGCTATCATTAGTGAAGAGGAGATCACGCCAAGCGACGATGAGATAGCCTTTATCAAGGTAGCAAGCCTGCAAACGGCTATCATCAAGCTCATGCGCTTTGAAGCGATCCACAAAAATATCAAATTTTGCGCGGTCAATCCCTTCATAAAAGCGCTTTTAGAGAAGTCACACCTCGAAAAAAACGCCCACGTCATACCTGGAAAATTTGACCGAGCTTTTTTATAAAATTTTCACTGCAAATTTGTTTGACACATTTTTAGCGACGATACGAGGATACTTCAAAGGCTCTCGCTACTTTACGAGACAGCCTGACTGACACAAACATAAGCGTGCTAAATCCAAGCTCGATCTTTTTACAACGCTCATTTACGATGACAAATACTATCAAAATTTATCCATTCCTAGAGTTTTTGCTGGGATGTTTTGCGGACTTCTTGGCTATCTTAAGAAAAACAATATCGGCTTTAAAGTGACAGAGAGCAGGATTTCATCGCACTTTGACCCAGTCTTTATCGACAAAGACTTTAAGCCAGTTGGTTTTGGTAGCAGTTTTAGAGCGGTGATAGCCGAAGAAGACGAGGAGCTATTTTTGACTGAAAGTATATTTCTAAGGCGAAATTTCAGCGAAAGCGAGCTTAAATTTTGCCTGCCAAAAGATAGCACGCTAAAGGTTGAAAACGCCATTTTTTATGAAAATTTAGACGAGATAAAGAAGCTACAAAATTTTGTTTACGCCCTTGTGCTTTGCAAAAAAGAAGAACTACTTGATAGCCTAAGCCAAAGCAAAGAGCAAGGCGGACTCTTTTAAATTTAAAGCCAGAGCCTAAGCCCTGGCAGTTTTTTACTCACCTAAGAAGTATTTTAGATCAGCTTGCACGTCACCACTAATTGGTCTAACGTTAAATTTATCCACTAAGAAATTTACTGATCTCTTCATTGAAAAATTTAGGCAAACTTGGTCCTACGTTGATGTTTTTGATACCAAGACTAAATAGCGCTAACAAGATGATAACCGCTTTTTGCTCCATCCACATTAGCACGATAGAAACTGGTAGGTCATTTACTGCGATGCCTGTTGCCTCGCTTAGCGCAAGGGCTATTTTAACTGCGCCGTTGCTGTCGTTGCACTGGCCAAGGTCGATGTAGCGTGGTAGCTCGGTGCCTGGGACGTTGCCAAAGTCGATGTCGTTAAATCTGAAATTTCACCGCAGCTTGAAGTAAGTATCACACAGTCTTTTGGAAGGCTAGCAGCTAGCTCTCTATAGTACTCACGTCCCTTGCCAGGCGCGTCACAGCCAGCGATCACGAAAAATCTGCGGATCTTACCAGTCTTAATCGCGTCTAAAATTTGTGGGGCTAAAGTTAGTATAGTCTTGTAGTGGCCGCCAGTTACTAGGCTCTCGTCGCTATCAAAGCCACTAACGTCGCCACAGGCTAGTGCGCACTCGATAAGTGGTGTAAAGTCGTCGTTTTCGATGTGTTTTACGCCGTTTGTGCCTGCGATCGAGTAGCCAAATAGCCTGTCAGCGTATGTGCAGTTTGAGCGTAGTGGCACGATGCAGTTTGTTGTCATTAGTATCGCGCCCTTAAATTCGTTAAATAGCTTAGTTTGGTCAAACCACGCCTTGCCGACGTTGCCTTTTAGGTGGCTATACTTGCGTAGTTCTGGGTATCCGTGAGCTGGTAGCATCTCTGAGTGAGTGTAGATGTTGATGCCTTTATCTTTTGTCGCCTCAAGTAGCGCTTTTAGAGCGTGCAAGTTGTGGCCACTTACCAAAATCGCCTTGCCCTCGACCTTGTTTTGGCTCACTCTAACTGGTGTTGGGATGCCAAAATTTAGCCGTGTGAGCCTCGCTTAGCAGGTTCATCACTTCAACGCCAGCACCGCCTACTTCAAGAAGCTGTTTGATGTGCTCGTCGAAGTTGAAATTTCGAGTTTGTAAGCGTGAAATAAAGCGTATCAGCCATAACGCGATCAACATTGCTAGTATCAGCGCCAAGCTCGTGCGCGTGGTGGCGGTATGCGCTAAGGCCTTTTAAGCCAAAAACCATCGTATCTTGCAAAAGCGCTAGTGTGTCGCTCTTGCCACAGGTGCCCATAGGCTGGCCCTTTGCACCGCATCCGTCCTCAGCGCTCATCTCGCACTGATGGCAAAACATCTTCATATCTTTCATCTTTTCTCCTTGTGAATTTAAAAATTTAAGCGGATTTTATCCTAGGTGGCTAGCCATTTTGGTTGATAGCAGTCAAGGAAATTTGAAATTTAAATTTTCAGTTGTTAAATTTAAGATTTTATGATTATGGATATCAAAATATAAATTTGAAATTTGTCACAAAGAGTTAAAAAAATTTACAAAACAACGATTTACATTTGAAATTTATTTAAAAGGATGAAAATGAAAAATTTATTACTAGCGATATTTGCCGCCTTTATGCTTTGTGGCTGCGCTCCAAAGGGGATATTTGTGAGTTTGCCAGACGAGCAAGCACCTTCAAGCATTAGCAAAAAGACAAAATTTACATCGAAAGTGTCAAGGATGTGAGAGCCTTTGAAAACGACCCAAAACAAGCAAGCATCCCATCTTTATACAAGCACAATGTAAATGAAGTTAGCGCAAAAGAGAAGCAAAAATACATCGGCAGGACGAGAAATGGCTATGGCAAGGGGCTATGGAACGTCATTTTAGAAAATAAGCAAAGGACAACTAGCGTAGTAAGAGCGCGCATAGAGGACGCCTTTAGAAGCAATGGCTACCAAGTCATAAAAAATGAAAGCGAAGTAGATAAGGATACGATAAGTGTCAATGCAGAGATAGAAAAACTTTGGACTTACTTAACGCTTGGAGCGGTAAAAGTTGGTCTAAATACCGATATAAGCACCACTTTAAGCGTAAATAACAAGGAGCTAAGCACGGTTGTAAAACGCAAAGAGGAGTATCTTTTAGTAAATCAAAATGACTATGAAAATATCATCAAAAGCTCTTTGGCTGAGTACAAAGAGAAGCTTGCAAAACAGATAAGCGAGCTGAAATTTAGAGTAAATTTTAGGCTAGCTACTGAAATTTATAGTGGCTAGCTTTTAAATTTCAAGGCAAATTTCACTTTTTATAAGGGATTTTATCAACGGCGTTTGCTTTTTTAAAGCCATTTAGCCTTAGCCTGCAACTATCACAAAGCCCGCACGCCTCATCCTCGCTCTCGTAGCAGCTCCATGTAAGCTCTATTGGTGAGCCAAGCTCAAGCGACTTTGAGACGATATCAGCCTTGCTTAAATTTACAAGTGGCGTGACGATCTCGCAAGAAACTGAGCCGACGTGCCTGAAATTTATCGCCTCATTTATGCTTTTTATAAAGCTCTCTTTACAGTCAGGATACCCAGAGCTATCCTCCTCAACCACGCCTATGTAGATCGCCTGCGCTGCTTCTTTTTCAGCAAGCGCAACAGCGATTGAGATAAATACGCCATTTCTAAACGGCACGTAGGTGTTTGGCACGTCCTTGCTAACGCCATCTTTTCTTATCTGCAGGTTCTTATCCGTTAGCGAATTTCCGCCTATTTGAGCGATGAAGCTAACGTCTAAATTTATCTTTTTAACCACGCCCAGTCGCTCACAGATCTCGTCAAACGCGCGCTTTTCTCGCTTCATCGTCCTTTGGTTATAGTCAAAATGAAGTGCGACCACATCATACCCAGCCCTCTTTGCCATCACAGCGCAAAGCGTGCTATCCATGCCGCCGCTCATTATACAAACTGCTTTTTTCATATTTTGCCCTTTAAATTTGCTAAAATTATACAAAAATTTACTAAGGACAAGCCAAAAATGATACTTTGCGAAGAGAGTTATCCAGAAATTTTAGATCAAATTTGCCTCATATCTAACGCCTGGAGAAGTTGAGCTTCTCTTTATCAACAAAGATGAGATGAGAGAGCTAAACAGATCTGAGCGTGGTATAGATAAAACCACTGACGTCTTAAGCTTCCCCCTTGAGCTTGTCATCCACGCCCCACTTGGCTCAATCGTCATAAACAAAGATATGGTAAAAGAAAAAGCTGCCGAGCTAAATCACAGCGAAGAGGCTGAAACTGCACTACTTTTTACACATGGCTTGCTGCATATCTTGGGATATGATCACGAAAAGATGATGGGCAGATGAGAGAGAAAGAGTGCGAGGTGATAGCTAAATTTAACTTGCCAAAGAGCCTAATCGTAAGAAGCGAAGACGTTAGGCTAATTGATCTCATAAACAAAAAGGGCTGATAAAGCCCCTACTCTAAATAGCTTCTTTTTGTCTCTAAATTTTCAACTTTTGGCGCAAAAGCCTTATTTATCTTTCTTATCCAGATAACAAGCGAGATAAATAAGATGAAGTAAAGCACGTAGCTAGCGATAGGCCAGCTAGTACTTGTGCCGCTATCTTTTATCGAGATCACGTTTCTAAACTCATTTAGCATAGAAATTCTATATCCGTAGTATTTGATAGTGACGTTGTTATCGCTGTTTGCAAAGCCTTGAGCCATCGCTTGGATATCAGCTGAGTTAAATTTAAAATAAAATGGAAAGCCCCACGCCGTATCTTCGTTTCTATATGCCATCACCTTTTGGTCATTTTGCGCATCTTTTGCGTAGATAAAATAGACATCTCTAACAGGCCCATCTGCTGGGTTTTTAGCGTCTATGATGCCATCTTTGTCCATGCGTTTTACGTCACCGCCAGTTATCTGCACGCTTGCGTAGTGCGGGAATGAATAATCAACCACAAGAGCCAAAAATAGGTGCAAAAGCACGACAAATGTAACGCAAATTCTCTTTAAAAATGTCATCATTTCTATCCTTTAAATTTGCGCTATTTTATGAAAAGATAGCTTAAATAAAGGGGCAAAGCGCCCCCAGTAAATTTAAGCCTTTTTGTTAAGCAGTAAATTTTAATAGCTGAGCAAAGAAGCATATGCCGCCGATTATCAAGATCGTATCGCCAAGCATCCTTAGCCATCTTAAATTTTGCAAGTGCGACTGCTGTAAAAGCTCAGCGCTTCTAGCATACCACATACCTTGATCTAGGCTTGCAAATGCCTGATAGATGCCTATTGGAAGTAGTGAAAGCACGATCATTAGCATAAGTCCTGCATTTAGCCCCCAAAAGCCAACTTTCATCAAATTTTCATCAAATTCTTGCCCTTTATATAGATAAGTAGCCACAAGCCAGACAAAGCCAAGCGCCAAAAATCCATAAACGCCAAATAACGCAGCGTGTCCATGAACTGGCGTTGTATTTAACCCTTGGATGTAAAATAGCGAGATCGGAGGATTTATCAAAAATCCAAAGACGCCAGCGCCTAGCATATTCCAAAAGGCAACTGCGATGAAGCAGTAAAGTGGCCATTTAAGCGTTTTAGCCCAGCTTTGAGCAAACTGAAGTTTGTAGTGCTCATACGCCTCAGCGCCAAGCAAGACTAAAGGCACGACCTCAAGCGCTGAAAAGCTAGCGCCAACTGCCATTATAGGCGTTGTGGTGCCTGCAAAATATAAGTGGTGAAACGTGCCTGAATGCCGCCTATCATAAAGAGTGACGCACTTGCAAGCGTTTGAAATGTCGCAAATCTTTTTGAAACAAGACCCAGCGAGACAAAGACAAAGGCGAGCGAAGCCGTCGCAAATACCTCAAAAAAGCCCTCAACCCAAAGATGTACTACCCACCAACGCCAGTACTCCATCACAGGCAATGGACTTCTTTGACCATAAAATAGTCCTGCTCCGTAAAACAAACCAACCGCAACCGCTGACATAGCAAAGATAGCTAGTAAATTTTTATCGCCTTTGTTTTTAAACCCACCTGCAAATCCACGAAGAAGCAGAAGCATCCAAATGACAAGACCAACAAACAAAATGATCTGCCAAACTCGTCCAAGATCGATATATTCATATCCTTGATGTCCAAGCCAGAAGCTTAAATTTATAGGCATGATGTTTGCGATAGCTAAATATTCGCCTACAAAACTGCCAACTACAAGGAAAAGTAGTGCGTAAAAGAGCAGATCAACGCCAAGCTTTTGAAATTTTGGATCCTTGCCGCCATTTATGATAGGGGCTAAAAATAGTCCAGCTGCTAAAAATCCAGTCGCTATCCAAAATATACTAGCTTGTATATGCCACGTTCTAGCAAGCGAATAAGGGATGTAGGCTGATAAATTTATACCATAAAATTCTTGTCCTTCGACTGTGTAGTGAGCTGTAAAGCCGCCTATTAAAATTTGAAACGCAAATAGCGCTAGCGTGACAAAGAGATACTTTTTAAGCGCCTTTTGTGATGGTGTTAAATTTCAGCTTTTTAAGCGGATCTTCGCTGATAGGCTCAAGCTTTTCATCGTCTTTTTTGCCATAAAACGAGCTAAACCAAACAAGGAAGCCAACGCCAGCTAGAAGTATCACAACGCTTGCAATCGACCAAAAGACATTCTCACTTGTTGGCACGTTATCGATTAGTGGTTCGTGCGGCCAGTTATTTGTGTAAGTTGCCTCGCTGCCAGGTCTGTTTGTCGCTGTTGCCCAGGCTGACCAGAAGAAGAAGTTGTTTAGATCGGCTCTGTCACTTGCATTTGGAAGCGTATTTTCTTTCATCGCATAAGCTTCTCTTAAAGGCTTAAAATTTAGAGTCATTACCAAAAAGTGCAGCATACTCGCTAGCTACTTGACTTATTGCCTTTAGCCTATCAGCGCTTAGCACAAATTTATCGTCCTTTACGCTATTTTCTCTATACTCTTTTTTGAGCAAAACCTTTAAATTTGCTTTTTGCTCGGCGTTTAGATCAGCGTATTTTAGATGATAAATTTCATCAGCTTTGATCTCTAAAAAGGCAACTAGCTCTTTGTGAAGCCAGTCCGCACTCCAATCAGGCGCTTGATATGCCCCGTGTCCCCAAACAGAGCCAACCTGCATACCGCCTATGCTTTGCCAAGCCTCTTGACCTTTGTAGATACTCTCTTTGTCGATTACGACCTTGCCATTTTCGTCAGTGAAATTCACAACTGGAGGCGAATTTCTATAAACCTCAACGCCATAGTAGCCTAAAATACTAAAGCAAACTACCAGCACAGCAACAAGTGCGAGCCAGTATCTTTTGTATTCACGCATTGATTCTCCTTTTTTAAAATTTAGGAGAAAGTTTATCTTATTTCAAAATAGTGACTAATGACATATATCAATAAAAGGAGAATATTTATCCTATTAGTTTTATAGAAATTTACAATAATATGCATTTTTTTCACAATGTATATGCAAATTTTACATAATATTAATGTAAATAGCAGTAATATATCAACTAAACTATTTCACACGAAAAAAGGAAAAAATATGCAAATGAATTTCATGCACAAAGTGGCTAAAATAGGCCTTGTTGCTTCACTTTTTGCAGCTCTTAGCCTAAGCGCTGCTGAGTCTGCTAGAAGCATCACAGATATGAAAGGCGTCAAAGTAAGCGTGCCTGAGAAGGTTGAGAAGATCGCTGCATTATGGAATGCAAACAACGAGATCATCCTAGCACTTGGCGGTATGGATAAGGTTGTAGCCACAACTGATCTGATCAAAACCAACAAGTGGTTTGAGCACGTCTATCCAAAACTTAAAAATTTGCCAGCTGCACTAAACGGCAAAGACCTTCAGATCGAAGAGCTTGTTAAACTTGCTCCTGATGTTATCATAGTTTTTAACAAAAACTACCAAGATGAGCTTATCAAAAACGGCTTTAGCGCGGTAAATTTGATCTTTAGAGACTATCCAGATATGGAGAAAAGCATCTACGCAACAGCAGAAGTTATAGGCACTGATGACGCTAGGAAAAAAGCTGAAAAACTTGCTAATAAAATCCACGATAACTCTGAGTTTGTAACAGCAAGAACAAAAAGCATCCCTGATGCTAAACGTCCAAAAGTACTTCACCTTCTTGGTGGTGCAAATTTGCTAAAAATTGATGGTACAAACACCATCCAAAACACTTGGATCAAGCTAGGTGGCGGTGTAAATGCTATCAATACCGAGGGTTCAATGATCGAAGTTAGCGCAGAAGAGATCATCAATGCAAATCCTGATATCATCATCGTTGGCGGCAATGACACAGACGCACAGATCAAAAAGATAAAAGAGCACCCTGCATTCTCTGGCTCAAACGCTGTTAAAAACGGCAAAGTTTATGGCAACCCAAAAGGTGTATTTAGCTGGGATAGATATGGCGCTGAAAACGTGCTTCAAATTTTATGGGCAGCAAAGACTATCCAACCAGATCTATTTAAAGATGTCGATATGAAAGTAAAAACAAAAGAGTTTTATAAAGAGTTCTTAAATCACGATCTTAGCGATACAGAGTACGGCTATATCCTAAAAGGTCTAAATCCAGACGGTAGCAGCAAGTAAGATATGAAAAACGCAAATTTTTCAATAGTTGTTATCTTTTTAGCTCTACTAACGCTTCTTTGCGCCTTTGTCGCACTTGGCGTTGGTAGATTTTACATACCATTTAACGACGTCTTTAGCGTGCTGGCTCACAGCTTTGGTTTTGGAGATGGCGCCGCTAGCAACATCACAAACGTGATAGAAAATTTACGCATCCGCGCATCATCGCAGCCATCCTTGTTGGAGCCGCTCTTAGCGTGAGTGGTGCAGCCTATCAAGGCGTCTTTAAAAACCAGCTGAGTTAGCCCTGATCTTCTAGGCGTTTCAGCGGGCGCTTGCGTGGGAGCTGCCACTGCGATCATCTTTGATCTATCACTATTTTGGGTGCAAGTTTTTGCCTTTGGCTTTGGCCTAGCAGCCGTTGCTATCACGCTAGCCATACCAAAGATGATGGGTCGCACCAGCACGCTTATGCTAGTTCTTTCTGGTATCATCGTAAGCGGTCTCATGGGCTCAGTGATCGGCTTTTTAAAGTATGTAGCTGACCCTGAGACAAAGCTACCTGACATTGTTTATTGGCAGCTTGGTAGCCTTGCAAAGCTTGATAGTGACAACTTAAAATACATAGCTCCAGTGATGATCATCTGCGCCATTTTGCTAATCGCCATGAGCTGGCGCATAAATTCGCTCTCTCTTGGCGACGAGAGTGCGGCAAGACTTGGCGTAAATGTCTCATTTGAGCGCGCTGTCATCATTATCTGCGCTACGCTTCTTACAGCGTGCAGCGTATGCATAAGCGGCATAGTCGCTTGGGTGGGACTTCTCATGCCTCACTTAGCACGCATGCTAGTTGGCGCAAATAACATAAAAAGCATGCCTGCAAGCATATTTATGGGTGCTATATTTTTGCTATTTGTCGATACCTTAGCGCGCAGCATAAGCGTGAGCGAAGTGCCTCTTGGCGTACTTACTGGCTTTATCGGCACGGTATTTTTCGTCTGGGTCTTGTGGCGAAATAAAAAGGTTGCGTGATGCTTGAAGTTAGAAATTTAAACTTTAGCTACCCAAACGGGGCTGGCAAACTAGAAAATGTAAATTTAAAGATAGGCGCTGGGGAAATTTTAACCATTCTTGGTCGAAATGGAGCTGGCAAATCAACAACTCTTGGGCTAATAAGCGGCTCACTAAAGCCAGTTTCAGGAGAGATCTTTCTTGATGGCAAAAACGTAGATAGCCTAAGCAACAAAGAGCGCGCTAAGATCATGGCATACGTCGCTCAAAGCGAGGTTACTGAGTATGACTACACAGGGCTTGAGTTTATCACGATGGGCCGTGCGGCGCACCTTGGTATCTTTGCAAGACCTAGCCAAGAGGACGAAGAGATCGCTAGAATTTACACCAAAAAGCTTGAGATCGAGTATCTTGAAGATCGCTTCATCACGCAGATGAGTGGCGGTCAAAAGCAGATGTGTATGATCGCTCGTGCGATGGCTGCGCAGCCAAAGATGATCATATTTGACGAGCCAACGAGCGCGCTTGATTTTGGCAACCAGTATAAATTCCTACGCACCGTCAAATGGCTAAAAGAGCTTGGCTACTCGGTCGTGCTAACCACTCACAACCCTGACTTTGCCGTGCTTCTTGGCGGATATGTCGCTCTTGTAAAGGGTGATGGTGAGGTTGGATTTGGCACGGTTGATGAGATCATCAGAAGTGAGAATTTAAGCAAGCTTTACGGACTGAAATTTAAACGTGAGCTACATCGACGAAGTAAAAAGAAACTGCTGCCTCACTTATCCACTATAAATTTATCTGCTCTTAATTTTTAAGGGCAGATAGTCGTTTTATCTAAAAATTTCTACTTGAAATTTACTAACCATAAATGCTAAAATGCAAAATAAATTTGAAAGGATAACTATGGCTTACCCACTACTAGGCACAAAGATCGTGATCGATGAAGAAAAGGTTTTAAGGGAGAAAAAGTATAAGCTAGACGTAATTTACGAGTATTTGGACAGACTCGCCGAACAATGTAATCTAATTCAGGATTGACAAAAATACTTTTCACGCAAAAGGTGATGAAAATGACTTGGCAAACCTAGCATTATTTGTTTGTAAATACGCAGTAAAAAACGAATGGCTAACAAAAAATATCAAAGAGTGGATTTGGATTAGCGAGCGAAATGGCAATGAAGATATGATAGCAAGGTTTAAAAGAGAGAAAATTGGAGTTTGGGAGTGAGCGACAAAAAAAAGCAAATTTACTCCTGCCATATCAAATTTCAGCATGCCACAAGTATAAATTTAAAAAACTTTGCGAAAGATTAGATTTCGCTAGGTAAGACAAATTTAGATATAGCGCAAAAGCAAAGACGTTTTTAAAACCCTGAGCCATTTTGCTACATAGAACCAGACTGGTTTGTTAGCAACCTTTTTTTTAACAGCAATATTTAAAAAGACAAGACCAGTCGCAATAAAGCTAAATAAGCCGCGTAATAGTTGCTATTTTCTATCAAATTTAAAGCTAGCCATAAAAGCTTGCGCCATCATCTTGAAATTTAACGCAAATTTATATCCCTTTAGCCAAAAACAATCATTCACCCTAAATTTAACGCAACCCACAAGATCAAATTTGAGCTTTATTTTTAAGCTCAGCCACTCTGTCCTTTGCAGCCTGCGTGATATCATCCTCGTAGTCATAGAAGTTAAAGGTCGCTCCGTGCTGAAAAAAGCCGTTTAGTATATCGCCGCTTTGGCGATTTTTTAGATCAAGCTCGGCCACCTTAAAGCCGTCATTTGTCGCGCAAAATTCTTTTAGTCTAGCTGGCGCCTCTTTTAGCTTGGTAAATAAAAAGCAGTATCCATCGCCGCCATTTCGCCCCACTCTACCGCGCAGCTGATGAAGCGTGGCAAGCCCTAGCCGCTCAGCGCCCACGATTACGATAGTATTTAGCCTTGGCAGCGAGATACCCACCTCAACAACGGTGGTTGAGAGCAAAATTTCGCCCTCTTCTCTAAACCGCCTTAAAATTTCCTCTTTTTCTTTATCCTTGCCGTGCGTGACAAAGACATTTTTGAAATTCTTTAGCCAAAAGCCCTGCGCCTCGCTTAGACTTTGGTAGTTTGAGCTCTCACTGCTCTCGACTAGCGGATAGATGATAGCCACTTGAAAGCCGTTTTCTACCTGCTTTTTGATGTGAGTTAGCAAAAAGCCAAACTCGCTAGCACCTAAAATTTGGCTCATTATATTTTTCTTAAATGGCATCTGCTTTAAAAAGCTAAAATTTACCGATCTCAGACTGGATTAAACTTAGCGTCCTTGGTATTGGCGTAGCTGAAAACTGCACGAAATTTGCTCGCTCATCCTCGTTTGAGGCAAGCTCCTCTATCTTTTTGCGCTGATTTGAGCCAAAGCGGTGCTGCTCATCGACCATAACAAGCGGCGAATTTGGCAGCTCGTGAAAGAGCAGCGCATGCGTGCCAACGATCAAATTTACCCCACTAAAGTCTATCTTTTTCTCCCCGCTTCGCACCAGCATAACATTCATAAAAGGCGGCAGCAGTCTCTTTGCTTCGTTATAAATTTGCTCGCTTAAGATGCTTGTTGGCGCCATCAAAATGGCACTTTGCGGATAGACGCTAAGCGCAGCTGCTAGGATCACAAGCGTCTTGCCGCTTCCCACATCGCCCATTATGACGCGCCTTTTTGCCTGCACGGCGCTAAGGTCGTCTCTGATGTCATTTATGGCGTTTATCTGGTCGTTTGTCGGCGTAAATGGCAAGCTCTTAAGCCAAGAGCTTATGTCAAAAAGCTTGATCTTTGGGCTTTTAAAGTAGGTTTTTTTAGCACTTAGCTTTTTTATGTAGTTAAAAATTTCTACAAATTTTAAAATTTCTAAGCCCTCGCCATCATTTTTTAGGCGATATAAAATTTGCACGCTTTGCTCGTCTAGCCTTTGCAGATCAGCTAGAAATTTAGCCTCTTTTTCATTTAAACCCTCGGACATTAAATTTTGGTAAATTTTAGATATTTTAAGATGAGTTTTTTTAGCTCTTCATCTTTTAGCTCGGTCTTAAATTTAGGCACGATCTGGCCTATTTTTGTGGTGATTTTTGGATTTACGATCTGCCACGAGCCAAAGGCGTAGGAGCAAAGCCCATATATAGCCATCTCTTTGCCGACCTTAAAAGCGCCGTAGTGCCAAGACTTTGCGTTAAAAATGACGATCTTTACGCTACTTTGCCACTGCTCGCAAAAGGCAAGTGCTGTCAGCATACCGGGGCGCGAAGCGAGCGAAGTGATCTTTACATTTATGCAGACCTGCCCTTCTCTTGGGCTCTTAGCGATCGTCGTATCCTCAAAGCCCTTTGGTAGCACTAGAGCAAGGTCAAGCAGGCTAAGCACGCCTATTTTTAGAAGTTTTGCTCTGTCGCTTGCTTCAAATTTCATTTTTTAGGATGCAAAAACTTAGCTCGTTTATCTCTGCGTGGGCTTTTATGAAGCTATTTAGCTCGTTTAGCGAAAGGGCTGAAATTTTATCAAGGTCCTTTAAAAATCCCCAAGCTCGCCATGCTCATAAAACTCGCCTTGCGCGATGTCAAGGCGCTTAAACAGCGTCTCAAGTCTAAGCGGCAACGAGCCAAGTAAAAATTTCTTCGCCTGCTCAAGCTCGGCCTTGCTAACGCCTTTTTTGCTAAATTTTAAAATTTTCATCTTTTATAACAGCGATCGCCTCGTCTTTTTCTCATTTTTTGTCTGCATGTAGCCGTAAAGCTGGCTGTAGAGAGATTTAGCAAATTTCTAGCGTAGGCGCTGTATGCAAGCCCTCTTTTCACGCGGATTTCCTCCATGAGCCTCGAGCCAAAGCCACCCTCGCCTAAAATAAATGTCGCCACTGCGGCCTTGTATTTCTCTTCAGGTTTTATATTAAACGGCGCGCCAAAGTAGATGTAGGCTTGTTCGCTTTGTCTGATGATCTCGCTACTTTCGCACTTGTTGCTTGGGCTAAAGCGCTCTAGTTTTCGCACCTTGCCAGGTTTTAAAATTTCTAAAACGCTAGCAAGCTCTTTTGTCTGCTTCTCGTCTATGTCGCCACCAAGCACGCAAAGCAAATTTGAAAGGTCTAAATGCTCGTTTAAAAATTTGCTTACATTTTCAAGCGTGATCGCTTTTACGCTCTTTTCGTGCCGATACTAGGCTCTGAAAGCACGCTTTTTGGGTATAAAAGTTCAAAAAGTCCCTGCCTTGCCACGTAGTCAAAGTCGTTTTCATTTGCTGCGATCTCGCCAAGTGTGACAGTTTTGCACCTATTTAGAATTTCATCAGTTAAATTTGGAGCGCTTATAAGCTCTTTTAGCTTGCCGCACGCAAAGGCAAAGTGCTCTTTTAGGCAGTTTATATCGATGCAAAATGTCTCAAAGCCGCAGCTTGCATTTAGGCTAATCGCCCGCACTTCAAGCTCTTTGGCAAATTTAGCCGAGCCTAGCTTCATATCGCCCTCGTTTAGTAAATTTGCACTTAGTCTTGCAAGGCCTGCAAGCTTGCCATTTTGTGAGCTACCAGCTGCTTTAAAAACTAACTTCAGGCTCACTACTGGCATCGCTTTTGAGCTTTCAAAAACGACTGGAATTTTTACATTTTTTACATTGATATCTAAAATTTTCATCTGAAAATTTCTCCAAAATATCGTAGTTTGTGTTGCGCTTAGCTGGGATTTCTCCGACATCTTTATAAGCTCGATCATCTGGTTTTGATTCATCCTAAAGCTAGCCCCTGCCGCCTTTACGACGTTTTCTTCCATCATTGTGCTACCAAGGTCGTTTGCGCCAAAAGAAGCGCTAGCTGGCCTACGTAGCTACCCTGCGTGACCCAGCTGCTTTGGATATTTTTAAAGTTATCCAAAAAGAGCCTTGAAACTGCAAGAAGCCTTAGATAGACGTTTGAGCTTTGCTTTTTAATCTCTGGAAACTCTTGCATGAGCTTTGTATTTAGCCCTTGAAAGCTCCAAAGTATAAATGCCCTAAATCCAGCCGTTTCATCTTGTAAATTTCTGATATGCTCCCAGTGCTCCACGATCTCACGAGTGCTCTCAACCGTGCCAAACATCATCGTCGCAGTCGTTTTCATGCCAAGCTCGTGCGCCTCTTTGTGTATGCGAAGCCAGTCTGCGGTGTCGCACTTTTTAGGGGCGATGATGTCACGCACTCTATCGCTTAAAATCTCCGCTCCAGCTCCTGGCATCGAGTATAAGCCCTTTTCGTTTAGACGTCTTAAGACCTCTTTTGTAGAAATTTTTGAAACTCTTGCGATGTAGTCGATCTCAACGGCAGAAAAGCCATGTATCGTGATGCTTGGATAGTGCTTGCTGATGTAGGCGACAAGCTCCTCGTACCACTCAATCTTTAGCTTTGGATGAACGCCACCTTGAAATAAAATTTGCGTGCCGCCAATGGCGATTAGCTCCTCGATCTTCTTGCCGATCTCCTCAAAACTTAGCACATAAGCGTCCTCTTCTTTTGCGTGGCGGTAAAATGCGCAGAATTTACAATCCACCCAGCAGACGTTTGTATAGTTGATGTTGCGATCTACGATGAAGGTCGTAATGCCTTCTGGATGAAGCTCTTTTTTCTAGCTAGCGCCATCTTGCCAAGCTCGTAAAGCGGTGCATTTTCTATAAGATCGATGGCTTCATTTACACTAAGTCTTTTCAAATTTAACCTTTTATTTTGCTTATTTTTGGGCGAGAGTTTAGCCAAAAATGCTTTTAAATATGATA
Source organism: Campylobacter concisus (assembly GCA_037321105.1). Taxonomy (GTDB): domain Bacteria; phylum Campylobacterota; class Campylobacteria; order Campylobacterales; family Campylobacteraceae; genus Campylobacter_A; species Campylobacter_A concisus_AZ. The sequence goes on from CP147775.1 coordinate 591,668, forward strand.
AATCAGGCGTTATGAAAAATTAATTTTTAAAGGCTAAAATGTGAGAAATTCTTTAAAGGAGAGAGTTATGAAAAAGGTGATATTTGCCGTTATCTGCGGATTATTTTTAGTTGGTTGTGCTAAAAACGAGCCAAAGCCAGCCAAGCCACAAGGTGCAAGTTGCGGATGTGCTCATCATCAAAAAATGATGCAAGAAAATATGCCAAGCTGCCCACATCATGGCATGCAAGGAGCGATGCATGGGCAAATGCCAGCAGGCTGCCCAGCCCACGCAAAATAGATAAAGTGCCAAATGGCACTTTATTTTAATATAACTTTGTCGCCTTTAGTGCCTAAAACTTGCACTTTTTCGCCATTTTTTAGCGCTCCGTCATACTTCCAAAGAGTGCCTTTAAAATAGACCATATTTTCTCTGATCTCACCAACGCCAGCTTCATCTAAAAACTCTTCGTTAAAGCTCTCTTTTTTAGCCATAAATTTGCTCTTTAACGGCGCTTTTAAGAGCACAAGCAAGATAAAGGCAAGCACTAAGACAGCTAAAATTTGAAAGCTCCACTCAAAACCAAAGCCAAAATTTATCGCCCCAACGATGATAAAAGCGACGCCAAAAAAGAGCAGATAAAATGAAAATAGCATAAGCTCAGCCACGCACAAGAGCGCGCCTATGGCTATCATTATAAAAGGACTTATCACGCCTTATCCTTAGCTAAGAAATTTTTAAAACACTAAGCGAGCCGATGAGCTCAGCCGCCTCATAAGGGACTAAAATTTTATCTTTTGAGCTATTTTTAGCTAGCTCGCTAAACGCCCCTACTCTATCACGAGCGAGAAGAAATTCAGCCGCATTTGCGTTTTTGCTCATGCTGTCATTTATCATATCCATAGCCTCTTTTTGAGCCGTTGCGATGGCGATTTGCTCGTATTTTTTCGCATCAGCCATACGCTCGATCGCCTCTGCTTGAAGCACTTTTTCTTGTTTTAGCGCCTCTGCGTTGCGTATTAGCGCCTCTTTTTCAGCCAAGGCTTTTAGCTCGATCGCGCGCTTTTCACGCTCAGCCTTCATCTGCATATTCATCGCCTCTTCGATGCCAAGCGGGACAGAAATTTCAGAAATTTCAACCCTCATGATCTTTACGCCCCAGTTGCCAGCAGCGTCACCAAGAGCCACTTGAAGTGCGGCATTTAGGCGGTCACGAGAGCTTAGCGTATCATCAAGGTTCATCGCTCCTATCTCGCCACGAAGCGTTGTCATGGCCAAATTTGCAATGGCGCGCTTGTAGTTATCTACGTTATAAACCGCCATTTTTGCATCAAATACCTTTAAAAAGACGATGCCATCGACGCTAATATTAACGTTATCTTTTGTGATGACTTGCTGTTTTGTGATATCAACAAGCTGCTCTTTTATAGTTATGATCGCCCTTATCTGATCGACAAATGGGATTATGATGTGAAATCCCCCGTCAAGCACCTTGTGAAATTACCAAGTCGCTCGATCAGCAAGTTATCTGCTTGCGAAACGATCTTAATGCCAGATTTTAAAAACAAAAATGCAAAAATAACCAAAACAACGACTAAAACGCCAAATGTCTCAACTTGCATCTTCTCTCCTTTAATTTATAATTTGTTATTTTCTTAAGTATTATAATACATTTTAAATTTTATTTTCAAAAAGGATCAGCATGAAAATTTTATCTTTGCACTAAGTGCGGCTCTACTTTTAGCAGGTTGCGCTACGTCAAACCAAAGCGCGAGCGTCCCACAAGGCAAATGTGAGGTAAAAAGCGGTTGCACAGCAGCTCAAACCAGCATCGAGGGCACTTACAAGGCGTTTTTACCTTGCGCTAGCTGCATGGGTATAGACTCAACCCTTACGCTTAAAAAAGACGGCACATTTGAAAGTGTGATGAACTACAAGTCAAAAGACAACTACAAAGCCGTTAGCAAGGGCAAATACTCAGTCAAAAATGGCGTTATCACAACAGTTGATGAGTATAAAGAGAAGAGCTTTTATAAGATCGAGGGAGAGAGCCTAAAAATGCTTGACATGGATCAAAAAGAGGTCACTGGCGAGCTAAAAGACAAATACATCTTCAAACGCGTAAAATAAATTTTAAAGGCAAAATGATATAATTTTGCAATTTTTAAGGAGTTGCAAATGAAATATCTTTTTGCCATACTTATCTCATTTTTTATCATTGGCTGCGCGAAAAATGAAAATTTAAAGCCACAAAACCAAGAGCAAACACAAAAATCAAAAGAAGAAAAACCACTTCTTAGAGACGAAAAACCCAAAAAACCAGAAAAACTCATACTTTCAAACTCTATCTACACGAGCTATTACACCACCTTGCCATGCTCAAACTGCGAGGGCGTGAAGACTATCTTAACTCTAAATAAAGACAAAACCTACACAAAAACTATGCTTACGATGGATAAGGCTGCTACCTTGGTAGAAAAAGGCGGCACTTTCGATGTCGATGAGAGTGCTATCGTGCTAAAAGATGAAAGTGGCGCACTAAGCTACTTTGTGCCAAACAAAAACTCGCTTCTTCAGCTTGATGATAAGAAAAATAAGCGAGTTGGCGTGCTAGCTCAAATTTATAACTACGAGCCAGTAAATAAGGCTTATAAAGATAGTTTTTTTGCTAGATTTTCTAAATTTAAAGACAAAAATGGCTTTTTAGAGCTTGTGCTTGTGCCTAGCAAAAATGGCGCAAAGATAAGTTTTTACTCATCGCTAAAAGATGGCTCGCCACTTTGTAAATTTCAACTCAGAGCTGCTTTACGACAAGGGCATTTTTTACCTTTTGGATGAAAAAGGCGTGGCTTTAAGCGTGCATAAAACTGCTAACGACATCTTCGTAATCGCAAACGATAAAATTTGCAAAAACGCTCACATAAGCGGACACTACAAAGAGAAAAAGGCAGGTCTAGCCTCTTTGGCAAGGGCTTTTTTGCAAAACTTACAAACGAGTCAGCAAATGCCGATGTAATGAAATTTTATGGCGCAAAAAACATAAAAAGAGACAATACTAAAAAAGAAAATAGCTACATCGTCACGAGTAAAAACGAGAGAATTTTCGAATACACCTTGCTAAATGGCATCATTACAAGCATTGAAATTTACTCAAATGAGTTTAAAACTCCAGAAAACATCAGCCTAAAGTCAAATTTTAAAGATATAAAAAACGCCCTTGTTATCTCTAAATTTCAAAGCGACGCAAACAATATCTATCTAAAAATAGATAGTCACGACATGCTTATAAAGCTTAAAAATCCGCTCGCACAAGAGATAACAAATTTAAGTCAGATACCAGACGAGGCGCAAATAGAGCAGATAACTCTGATGTGGAACCAGTAGTTTGAAAGAGTATCTTAAGCTTTTAAGGGATGAGAGAAATTTCCGCCTTTTAAGCACCATCCAGCTCATGTGCTACTTTGGCGTGTGGTTCTCGCACACTGGCATTTTCACGCTGCTTATCTCGCTTGACGCTCCTGTGTGGGCGCTTACATTAAGTGCGGCGATGGCGTTTATCCCAGGTGTCGTCATCGCTCCATTTAGTGGCATTTTGGTGGATAAATTTAGCCCAAAACCTATGCTTGTGATCATGATGGCGGTTGAGACCATAAGCGTTTTTATGCTACTTTTTATAAATTCGCTTGAATATTTATGGCTACTTTTGCTTATCATTTTTGTTAGAAACGGCGTTGGCGGGATGTATTTTCAAGTAGAAATGAGCGTGCTGCCAAAATTTTAAGTAAAGAGAGCCTAAAGCTTGCAAATGAGATCCACTCGATCATCTGGGCGGTCTCATACACCGCTGGCATGGGGCTTGCAGGCGTTTATATACACTTTTTGGCATCAAAAGCGCCTTTTTGCTCGACGGAGCTCTTTATCTTTGCAGTTTTGGCTTTTTATATCTTTTAAAGCTAGACGGGCTAAAGCCAGAATTTATAGAAAAACCTCTAAAAATGCTAAAAAATGGTCTTAAATATCTAAAAGAAAATAGGCTCATCGTGCATCTTATATTTTTGCACGCCTTTGTTGGCATCACAGCTTATGACGCGTTGATCGCACTTTTGGCCGACTATAAATACGCAAATTTACCTCTCAACTTCACTGGTTATTGGCCTACTAAACGCCTCAAGGTCGATCTCGCTTATGTTTGCACCGGCCATACTTAGTAAATTTATGAATAAAAAACGCTCATCTACATCTATATCGGTCAAGGGCTTGGCATCATCATCTGGGCGCTCTCTTGCAGAATTTTTATCTCTCGCTCATTGGCATCATCTTTGCTGGATTTTGCACATCAAGCCTTTGGAGCTACACCTACACACTACTTCAGCAAAACTGCCAAAAAGAGTTTTACGGCAGAGTGATCGCGTATAACGATATGGTTTTTCTTGGATTTAGCGCACTTATCTCATTTGCGATCGGCTTCTTATACGAGCTTGGACTAAGCGTGGAGATGATCGCAGCCTTTATGGGAAGCCTCTTTTTCGTTGGGGCCTTTTACTACCACGTAGTTTCAAGAAGGTATGAGATAAGGTAAAATTGATCTATCTTTTAAAGAAACTAACTAATAAAATTATAACTATAAAGATAACTACCGAAGACAAAAGCTCATGTTCAGAAGACTCTTCCTTTTTACCCTCACTGTTTTTCTCCTTTTCCTCAAACCAATCTCTAACATTGTGCTTAACAGAGCCCTTTTTTAAACTCCCACTACTACTAGCTTGTGATAAATTTTCTTTTTTATTGGCTTCACTAGCTGTAACAGTATTGCCATTTTTTGAAATTTCTGATTTTTTACTTTTGTCATCTTTTACCATAGTATCTTCATCTTTTAAAGGTACTACTTTAATATAATTTTGGTCAAAATTCTCCTCACCACCTATCTCTTGCCATTTGCCATTTATCTTAACCATATTTTTAACGACGGTAGAGTTCTCTTTAAAGGTCTTCAAGTCGCTTGGTTTTAAAGGAATTTCTACTTTGTTATTGCCATCAATAATTACAGCGTTGCCATCCTTTGAAATTTCTATTTTATTATCTCCATCATGGATCACAAATGTGCCATCTTTTGAAGGATCAATCTTGTTATTATCTTTATCAAAAAACTCACTCTTTCCATTGACACTAACCTTAGTCCATTCATGAAACTCACTATGAGGTGACATATCTTTAAGAGCATCAAATTTTGCAAAATTTACCTGGAATTTCTACTTTATTGTTATTTTCATCAACTATTACAAAATTTCCATCTTTTGAAATTTCTATTTTATCTTCACCATTAGTTGCGCTGGTCTCATACCATTTTCCATCCACCTCAACCATATTTTTAACCACAGTTGAGCTTTTAATATCATCAATTTTTATTGACTTTTCCACTTTGTTTTTGTCGCTAATAGCTACATCATCTTTTAAAATTTCCGCTTTATCTTCAGATTCATCTTTTTTAAGCTTGATAACATCAACATTACTAATCTCTGTTTGAATTTCTTCGCTACTCTCACTGACATTAGGATCTTTACCGCTACTATCTATCTCAAACCATTTGCCATTTAATTTAACCTTTGCAAAGCCATTACAAAAATCATCAGCATCATCAAATTTACACTCTATTACCTGAACACCATTCTTATCTATAAAGCCAAATTTGCCAAATTTTTTAACCCTGGCTAGCCCTTCACAAAAGTCACTTGCATCACTAAAATTGCATGCAATGACCTGCTCCCCTGCTTCATCTATAAAACCATAGTTGCCAAATTTCTTAATCCTAGCTAAGCCATCTTTAAACTCTCCAACTATCTCAAATGTCTGCTTCATCCTTCACCACCTTTTTTTGTGACTATTTTATTTATATTTTTTTAAAAAGATACTAAATTTAATATTTTAAAAAGAGAGTGCAAGAGCTTAAGCTCTTGCAATTTTATAGATAAACTGGGATATTTGTATGTTCTAAGAAAAATCTTGATGTTCCGCCAAGGACCATCTCCATTAGTCCGTTTTCGCCGTATCTGCTGGCTACGATAAGGTCCGCATTTCTATCATTTGCAGCTTTTAAAAGTGCCTCGCCTGGTATCATCGTAGTTGCTATGATCTCAAAAGACGCGCTGATGCCGTGAATTTTAAAATACTCTTCAAGTTTTTTAAGATTTAGCTCGGCGTTATCGCCAAGGCTTGCTTTTGAAGTGATGCACTGAACCTTTTTAGCGCTCTTTAAAAGATCGATCGCGCCAGTTAGAGCTCTTGAGCTTTGAGTTGTTCCTGTCCAGCTTACAAGGATGTTATCAGCCCTAAATTCACGCATCTTTCTAGGGATAACGATCGCATTTTTGCCACTTTTTAAAACAGCTGACTCAAATGTACCAGTGATCTTGCCATCAAGTGGCACTGCAGCTACGACTAGATCGCAAAATTTACTCTCTTGCTCGACTATGGCGCTTCTTTTTCCATTATGGATCGTGAAATTTGCAGTGCAGACATCTTCGATGACCTCATCGCTCACCTTTATGCCAAGCTCGGCGCAAATTTTATTAAAAAGCTTTTCGTTCTCTTCGTGCTCAACCGCAAGCTCAGACTTGGCTGATTTTAAAAATTCCTCAAAAAGCACTCCACCACGAAGCGTCATTTTCATATTATAAACCACGCTTGGATCTAGCTGGCAAGTGAGGATCTCCATGTGAGCTTTAAACCATTGTGCAACCTTTAAAGCACCGTAAATTCTGGCTCGATATCGTCCCTGCTCCTATTGGAAAAAGCAACTTTTTGTATTTCATCATCTATCCTTTAAAAATTTATTCAACCAAAGAGAGCGAAATTTTGTTTCCTTTTTGCTCGCTCACACACACTTTTACCTGATCGCCTACGTTTAATGGGCTCTTTATCTTTGAGATGTGAAGCAGACCATCAACACCGTCTTTTAACTCGATAAATACTCCAAAATCAACCACGCTTTTTACGCTTCCAACAAACTCATCTCCGATATTAAATGTCGGTTTTACGCGCTCTTTGTCGTGTTTAAACGGCTTTTTGCCAAATGAGCGAGAGTTCTCTTTTGAAGTGATAGAGATGATGTAGTCTTTTGCTGCATCGACATTTTTCTTAGCGCCGCCTGCGATTTTAACCTCGCCTTTTTCTCTATCAAGGTCGATCGAAACTTCAAATTTCTCGATGATCTCTTTTATAGTCTTGCCAGCTTGACCGATGATATCTACGATCTTGCTTGGATCGACGTTAAATAGCTCAAGTTTTGGCAATACATCCTCGTTTATCTCTATATTTTTATCAGCCTGTGTCATTAGAGCAAGGATGTGCTCTCTGCCACGTTTTGCTTGATAAAGCGCCTCTTTTAGCACTTCTAGGCTGATGCCTCCAAGCTTGATATCCATCTGAAGCGCTGTGATGCCATCACTTGTGCCAGCAACTTTAAAGTCCATATCGCCGTCGTGGTCTTCAAGACCCATGATATCGGTTAAAACAGCGTGCTTATCGCCTTCAAATATAAGACCCATCGCAACACCAGCGACAAGTTTTTGGGTATTGACCCCAGCTGCTCTAAGTGCGAGCGAACCACCACAAACGCTAGCCATAGAGCTTGAGCCGTTGCTCTGTAAAATTTCTGAAACGACCCTTATCGTATATGGAGATGCTAGATCGATGCTTGGTGCAAGGGCACGTTTGGCTAAATTTCCATGTCCAAGCTCACGCCTGCCTGGAGCTTTAAGTGGGCTTGCCTCGCCAACGCTAAAGCCTGGGAAGTTGTAGTTAAACAGTAAATTTCTCAACCAAAGGAGCTTTTTCAGTTAGGATGTCATACATCTGAGCATCGCTATCTGTGCCAAGAGTGGCGACAACTAGCGCCTGAGTTTGACCTCTTGTAAAGAGGCATGAGCCGTGAGCATTTGGAAGGACGTTTGTCTCGATGCTAATAGGTCTAACCTCTTCGAGCCCGCGTCCGTCGGCTCTAACGCCCTCGTTTATGATCTGCTCTCTTACTATTTTCTTTTTATATTTACCAAGGACATTTGAGATGACAGCCTCGTCCCAGCCCTCTTTTTGAGCTACCTCATCGCTTGAAATTTGTTTAGCGATCTTGCCAAGCTCGCTTGCACGCTCGCTCTTTGCCATTTGATTGATCGCGTTTTTAACCTCTGCTTTATAAAATTTATCGATGTAAATAGCGATATTTTCGTTTTCTATCTCTGGTTTTAGCTCAAGTGCGGCATCCTCTTTTTATGCTCTTTAAACGCCTCTTCATAAGCGCTGCTAGCTCTTAGTATAGCCTTGCCAGCAAAGTCGATCGCCTCAACCATCTTATCTTCACTAAATTCATTCATCACTTGCTTTTGCGCCATGCTATCGCTTAGGCTAGGATCTATCATCGGCTCGATCGCTACCATCGGTATGAGCTGCGTAGTTTGCTGAGGCAAGCTTCTCATCTCGATCATCAAAAGCTCATCTTTTGTGCCAGCAACATAAAGATCGATCGCGCTTTGTTTTAGCTCAGAGTTGCTTGGATTGATAACAAATTTATCATCTATATAGCCAACTCTTACACCACAAACTGGGCGATTTACAGGGATGTCGCTAAGGTAAAGTGCAACTGAAGCCGCATTTAGGCTCACAACTTGCAGATCAACCTCAGGGTCAGCTGAAAGCACCATGACAACGATCTGCGTTGGGTATGCGTAGCCTTTTGGGAAAAGCGGGCGAAGTGATCTATCTATGATGCGAGCCGTTAGCGTCTCAAAGTCGCCTGGTTTGGTCTCGCGCTTGACGTAACCACCTGGTATCTTGCCAGCTGCGTAAGCTTTTTCGATGTATTGCACCGTTAGAGGCAAAAAGTCCTCTTCAACTTGCATATCTTCTCTTGCCACAGTTGCTAAAACTACGGTGTTTTTCACCCTTAAAAGCACTGCCCCACTAGCTTGTTTAGCTACTTTATTAAGGTCAAAAATTTCGACCTGATTATTGACTTCTATACTATATTGCATTATTTTTATCTCCTTGTTGTTTTTGTAACGGTAAATAGTGAGGGCTCTCTTCTAATATCGACATGATGCGCTCGCTCGTAGCCTCGATCTTTTTCTCGTAATACGAATCCACATCGATAAAATCAACGATCTTGTTTATCGTATAAATTTCATCGACCATATCATTTAAATTTGCAAAGACATCAGTGGCTATCATCGGCGTTGCGTATGAGATGGATTTTACCTTCACATCAAGCAGCGTCTTTATACAAATGAGTGCCGTCATGCCAGTCTCACACCCCTCGTCGATCAGTAAAATATTCTTGCCCTTTAGCTCTCCTATCAAATTTCCTTTTCTGTATTTATAGACATTTTTTAAAATTTTCTCTTCATATTTTCTATGTGCCTCGCCGTAGATGTAGTCATAGCTTATATTAAAAGCTTTTATAAGAGGATCGTTTAGCACGATATCCTCAGTTTCACTAACTATCGCTACGTCGCATTCGCTGTTGTTTGGCGCAGGGATTGGCTGGCTAAAGAGCATCTCATAGCTTCAAATTTAGCCCCCTACAAACCACGTCAGTCAGGATAACTGACTCAAGCGACATGCAAAGAACTATCGTCTTAGCGTCATTTAGCTCTTTTTTTGGCAAGATCTCGATGAGCTTGTTAGCTGCATCTAGTTGATCTTTAAATTTAACGCTTGCCATTTATCTAGCCATCTTATTTGCTACTTGATGAAGTGGTGCTACTTTGTGAAAAGTCATAGTGCAAGCCGCCCATCGGATAGAAATTTATAGTAAAGTAGATGCCGCTTTTCTTAGTTGAAGCTGAGCCATTTGTCGTTGTTGTAGGCTCGACATCGTGTTGATAAATTAGCCCGTAGTTCCAGCACTTCCTTTGATGAAGCACGCCAACTCTCCAGCTCTTTGTGTAGCTTCTCTCAAGGTCGTATTGCCAGCCGCCAATTAGGCTATATTGATGAGGGAGTTTTACACCTGCACTGCTTGTAAAGTAGCTATCTTTTGTTGCACTATTTTTAGCCTTGCTGTCGCTCTTTTTCATCGTATGGAGCATATTTATCCAAAATAGATCGTGCGTATAGTAAAGTCCGTTTTGCACCTTTTTAAGCTCTCTGTCTTTATGCGAGTACTCAAGCTTGTTATAAACGCTAAAATTCTCAAATGGATATAGGTAGATGGCATTTTTTAAATTTGAATACTCATCATCTTTTGTGTAGTAACCTTGTGAGATGCTGTGTTTGACAACCTTTCTGCCACTGCCGTTAAAGAAATACTGCGTCAAATAGCCAGAAACTTCCTCTTTACTCTGATCTTGAGCTAAGAAATTTTCATATTCATTTAGATCTTTGTCATAGATAAACTCGTCGTCTAAATTTCCTTTTCTGTAGCCTGGTAGCAAATACTCAGCACCAAAATTTAAAGTGTGATAAAAGCTCTCATATGCCTTTGCAAGGTCTGTGTGAAGGGCAAATTTATGGTAGTTATTTACAAAATTTGCGCGTTTATCTTCTCTTTGTCATCAAATGAATTTATCTTGTTTTCGTAGTTTATCCTTGAAGCATAAAGATACTCGTAAAATGAAAATGTTAGGCTATCATCAAACAGTGGCACATGCACTGAAGCTGGTAGAGTAAATTCATACTGAGTTGCTCTAACGCCTATCTTTCTATCATATCTATGTGATTGAAGATCGATTGAATATAAGATGTTTGGCAAGACAATATCGTCTGTAAATTTCATGATACTGAAGCGATGGAAGCTCTTGAAGCGTATCTTTGTTTTCATTCTTTGAGCCGATCTTTTCGGTATCTATGTAGTATTTCGCATAGGCACCAAAGTAGTGATCGTCATTTGCTATGAAGTAGTTAAATTTAGAGGTCACAAGCGAGTCGTAGTCATCATCTCTGCCCTTTAAATTTAGATAGTCTATGTCATTTAGTTTGGTTGCATCTATCCACATGCCCTCTTGCAGATCGGCCTCGCTAAGGTATTTTATGAGTTTATCTCTTTCATATTTTAGCCCGACACCTTTGTGAGTTTTGTTTTTTAGCTCAGCTCTGTTTGACGTCTCGCTTTTTTGCTTGGCTCGGTAGCTGTTTTTATCAGTAAATAAACCAAAGCTGATCTCACCTCTTGAATCAGGCGAATCAGTAAATCTAAAAGCACCGTAAATTCCAGCACCCCTGTTTGTTCTTATCTGCGGATCAAACTCCAGATCCCACTCATTATAAGGTGCAAAATAGACTGGCTGCTTATAGTAAAAGCCCTCTGACTTGCTATATCCAAGATCAGGCGGCAAAAGCCCTGTCCTTCTTGTAGTATCAGTTGAGAAGCCAAAGTATGGCAGGTAAAAGACTGGCACATTTGCTATGCGAAAGACTGGGTTAAAAAGGTGCAGAAATTTACTCTGTTTGTTTAGCATGGCTGAGCTTGAGGTGATGCTCCAGTCAGGATCTTGGACGTTGCAGCTTGAAACCATCGCCTTTCTTACTCTGTAGTACTCGCTATCAGAGCTGCTCTCATCGCTTCTCATCCACACTTCCATGTCTTTGTTCATCATAAAGAGCGACTCAAAAGCAGCGTTGTTGTTTTTTAAATTTAGCTTAGCGTAGTTTGAGCGAGAGACCTCATCTTTGCCCTTCATCATATTGACATTGCCAAATAGCTCAATGACTGAGTTGTTTTGATCATAAACAGCACAATCAGCCGTCACAAGATACTCTTGCGAATATACTACGACGTTTTTGTTTGCCGTTACGATGCCTTTATCTTGCTTCACATCATCAGCTAATAGCTGCACATCTTGCACTGCTGCACTTAAACTAAAAACACAAATTGGAATCAAAAATAAAATTTTACGCATTTATCACCACTGTTTTTGCTATTTTGTCTTGCCACGTCTGCCTTGCAGGGTTTGAAAGTGCCCACGCAAAGCCAAGATAAAAACAAGCTTCACTAACTATCCTAAATATCGCCCTAACAAGACTTTGAGTTAAATTTGGCTTATCTAAAATTTCTACATTTATACACATCGTCTTTGTTATCATCTGCCCTAAACTAGCGCCGTAATACCAAACAAAAAATGTGTGATAGATGACTTTTAAAGCGACCACTTGCCAAAATAAATTTAATACTAAATTTCTAGCGTCATCATAGTTAGTGCTAGTAGAAAGAGGCTCCCAATAGATAATCATAAAAAGAAACGAAACTATGATCTCATCGATAGAAAACGCCATGATCCTCTTAGCAAAAGGAGCAAGTGAAATTTCTTCGTTTTGAAGTTTCTCTTCTATCTGCATACTCATTTTAGAGCCTGCCACGCGATATCTTTTCTAAAGTGTGCTCCGTCAAATTTGACATTTTCGCAAAGCTCATAGGCCTTATCACGTGCCTCTTTTATGCTCTTTGCAGTCGCCACGCAGACTAGCACTCTGCCCCCATCTGCATAAATTTCATCGCCCTCTTTGCTCACGCCTGCGTAAGCTATATGGGCATCTTTTACATCATTTAAAACAGAAATTTTAGCCTTTGGGCTACTTTTATAAGGATAATTTTTGCTAGACATCACGACGCCAACAGCAAATTCATCTTTTAAACTAATAGGCTTTAACTCACCCTTTGCAGCGTTTAGTAAAATTTCACTCAAATTTCCGTCAATTAATGGCATCAAGACCTCGCACTCAGGATCGCCAAATCTCACGTTAAACTCAAGCACATAAGGCTCATTTTTCACGATCATCAGCCCCACAAAAAGTACTCCACAAAATGGACTGCCCTCGTTTTTCATCCCTTTTAACGTAGGTTTTACAACCTCTTCTTCAACTCTTTTTATAAGCTCTTTTGAAGCAAGCGGGCTTGGAGCATAAGCGCCCATACCGCCAGTATTTGGACCCTCGTCGTTATCGAGTAGGCGTTTATGGTCTTGCGCCACTGGTAAGCTTACAAAATTTTCGCCGTCACAAATGGCAAAAAAGCTTAACTCAAAGCCGTCTAAAAACTCTTCAACCACTACAAATTTACCAGCATCACCAAAGCTAGCTCCACTTAGCATGTCGCTAACCGCCTCTTTGGCTTCTTCTTTGGAATTTGCGATGATCACGCCTTTTCCAGCGCAAAGTCCATCAGCCTTTACGACCATCGGAGCGCTTAGGGTATCGATAAATTTAAATGCTTTTTCTTTGTCGTCTGTGTTTAAATATTTTGCAGTTTTTATATTATTTCTAGCTAAAAAGTCCTTCATATAGGCCTTGCTAGCCTCAAGTCTAGCAGCTGCTTTGCTTGGTCCAAAGATGAGCAAACCCTCTTTTTTAAAGATATCCACCACACCTTCACTAAGAGGCGCTTCAGGTCCCACGATAGTTAGCTCGATACTATTTTTTTTGGCAAAATTTGCTAGCTCATGAAAGTCTTTTATGTTTAAATTCTCGCCAAGGCGTGAGGTGGCACCATTTCCGGGCGCAAAAGTATAAATTTATATTTTTTTCGCTTTTTAGTTTTAGAGCAATGGCGTATTCGCGGCCACCACTTCCTATTATGAGAATGTTCATATTATCTCCGTAAATTTAAAAACCCAAGTGGGCATCGCATAGAAGAGTGGCCCATAAACAAAGCCAATCTTGCAAATAGATGGATACCAAAAGGTTGCAACTTCTCGCTGTTTAAGGCTCAAACGAAGCCACATCGCAAGGCACCCATACCTTTTCGCTAACAAAAAGTGTTGGACCCGTAAAATGCTGACTCGCTTCACTCAGGCAATAAAATTATATAAATTTCTTTGCTTAAAGTAACGTTTTGGCAAGTGCGATACAAGCGTTTATATCTTGACTTTGACTAACAAGTGGCGTGCTAAATTTTAGCTCTTTTGCAGTGACCTTTCCGATGCTTATCGTCTGATAGCTCTCGTCCCAGCCAAAATTAGTTAGAAAATTTCTCACATTTATCGGAGATGCGAAGATCAAAATGCTATCTTTTGGCGGTTTTAGCTCCATTTTGCAAGGATTTAAGACATTTTCATAGGCAACAACCGCCTTTATATTTACGCCACCCTTTTGTAAAATTTCTAAGAAATTTGAAGCGTTATCTTTACCTTTTAGATAAAGAACATTTTTGCCCTTTAAAAGTGGCAAAATTTCTCTTGCAAAGTCATCTCCATGAGAATTTTGCCCAGTGTAAATTTCACTAAAACCAAACTCTCTTGCAGCCGCTGCACAACTATTTGCGATAGCAAAAACTGGTAAATTTATAGGCGAAATGTCATTAAATTTTAAAGCCTTAAAGGCATTTTTGGAGGTTGCCACAAGCGCGTCAAATTCGCTTAAATTTCTCTCAAATTTCAAAAACTCTATCTTGCTAACGCTTAAATTTACAACGCTCTCATCGGCCGTTTTTGTGTTTGAGACAAGATAAATTTTACGCAACTCTTTTTAGCCCTAAAAATGAGATAAAGGCAAGCACGCTGCAAGCTAAAATGGCGATCGAAGTCGAGTAAAAAATGTCACCAAGACCAACTAGTGGCGAGATGATGCCACCTAAGAAAAATGGGCAAAATCCAAGCACTGCTGAGGCCGAGCCAGCGTACTCTCTGCCCTCATTCATCGCAAGTGATGAGGCCGTTGGCAAGATAAAGCCAGTAAAGAGTAAAAGCAAGAAAAATGCGATGATAACGCCGATCACTTCAAATTTAAAGCAAAGCATAAACGCTATAAAAATGCTAGCAAACAAGGTGCCAAAAAGCCCAGTTTTTAGCGCTTTACGTTCATTTAGCAAGCTTGCAAGCCTAGCACCTATGACGATGGCTAGGCCATTTGCGGCAAAGCAAAAGCTATAACTTACTGGGCTTAGCAAGTAAAACTCTTGTAAGATAAAAGAAGATGCCGCGATATAGGCAAACATCGCAGCCATCGTAAATGTCTGGATCGCAATAAATAGCATAAATTTCTTTTTTCTTAAAATTTTGCCAAAGACACTATAGGTCTGAAGCAAAGGCACTTTTAGGCGGTTAGCAGGGCTTAGGCTCTCTTTGAAGTAAAAATTTGCGATAAATAGCAAAATACCGATGATCGTTAGCGCCATAAAGATGCCGCGCCAATCGGTAAATTTAAGTAGCAAGCTGCCGCCTATGGGCGAAAATATCGGAGCAAGACCATTTACAACCATCATAAGACTAAAAAATTTAGTCATCTCGTGACCCTTGTAAAGGTCGCTCACAACGGCTCTTGAGATAACCAGACTGCCCGCACTTGCAAGCCCTTGGATGATGCGCATAAAGATAAAAAACTGAATGTTTTGCGCAAAAAATATAAAAATCGTACTTATCGTGTAGATGATGAGCGAGATGGTAAGTGGTGTTTTTCGCCCAAATTTATCGCTGATTGGACCAACTATTAGCTGGCCGATCGCAAGGCCTGCCATCGAGGTTGTAAGGGTTAGCTGGGTTGCTGAAACGCTTGTACCAAACCACTCAGTTATGGCTGGCAGTGCAGGCAGATAAAGGTCTGTGACAAATGGTCCAAATGCTGAAAGCGCGCCCAAAAATAGTAGTAAAAATAGTTTGGAATTTTCTTTTTTCATAGCTCTTCTTTAAATTTTAAAGGGATTATATTATGACTTTGCTTTTTGAGTTATTAAGGGTAAATTTAATGTGATTTGTAAAGAGAAAAGCCCTAAAATAGGGCTTATTTTTACATTTTGTCTTTTGTGACGATTAGAAGCATTTTGAATTTATCTTTCACTTTTAGGCCGTGTGGGATCTTGCCTGGAAGCACGATGCTATCGCCCTTTACTAGATGAAAGCTCTCATCAGCTATCTTTAAATCAAGCTCGCCATCAAGCGCGATAAGTAGCGCATCGCCAGGGGCAGCATGGGTTGAGAGCTCTTGGTCTTTGTCAAAACTAAGTAGCGACATCGAGCCATTTTCGTTTTTGACAAGCGTCTTGCTAACTATCTTGCCACTCTCGTAGCTAACGGCATCTGCGAGGCTAAAAACACTCGCTTTGTCTAAATGATCTATCATAACATTCTCCTTAAAATCTATTAGTAAATATTTTGTCTTCTTTGTAAATTTGAGCTTTCTCCAGGTTTTTGCCTCTATAAGGCAGGCCTCATCGCGTCCAAGCTTCATCTGCGTTTCGCCATACTCAAGCTGCGCTTCGCCGTCAATGACGAAGGCAAGACTATCTATAAAAAGCATCTCGTGATCAGCTCCTCGCCCTCGTCAAATGCGTACATATCTACGCTTGCGTTTTTGTTTTGAAAGAGCCTTTTGCTAACGACGCTTTTTTCAACTATCTTTGTGTCTTTGTCAAGATTATAAATTTGACTCATTTTTTATCCTTTTTTTGTGAAGGATTATAATGCAAGTTTTGATAACAGTTCTTAACTTATGTTAAGGAATTTGACTATTTTAGTCCCTTTTTTAGCTTTCTTATCAAAAATCTAGCAGGGTGTAGCTCGTAAAATAACGATCTTTCTATGCAAAGTGGGCGATCAAGCACAAGATCTGTTATCAAATTTGCTCCAAGTATCGCCGTGCCAAGGCCACGTGAGCCGTGAGCGAAATTTACAAAGACATTTTTTTCGTAGCTTGCTTTTGGATTATTATCTTTATTTTTGCTCCAAAATAGCCCTTTGTAGTTTTGCTTGTAAAACTCCTCATCGTGTAAAGCGCCAATTATCGGAAATCTATCTCCGCTGTAACTTCTATATCCCACACGTGAGCCAACGATAGTGGCTTTTGTGGTGTCAAAAAACTCGCTCACGTCGCTTAAATTTTTAGCGTTATCCACGTCTTTAGGCGTGTCGCAAATTTCATTTCTAGCGTAGGTTGCGCCGATGACTTGCACGCCTTTTACGGCTGGGCAGATATAGCCTTTTGCACTTAGTGGTAGCTCATTTTTTAGCACTGGTTTTAGGTGCGTAACCTGACCTCTGACGCTGCTTATTTGCATGTCATAGTCTTTAAAATTTCACTACTTTTGCTGCCTGTGCAAAAGATCAAGATATCAGCCTCCAAGCTTTTTTTATTTTTAAATTTAACACTTATCTTGCCATTTTTCAGGTGCGTCCTGCTCTCGTACTCGTAGTTAAATAAAATTTCAAAGTTACTTGATAGAAATTTACAAATTTCTCTTGGTCTAGCATAAGCCGCCTCTTTATAAATATCCCAGGATACGGCTTTAAACTCTCATTAAATTTAAAAACATCCTCCGCGCTTTGATCCTGCCACGAGGCATATCGCTTGACAAGCTCATCATCAAATGCATAGTCGATGCAGCCATTAAATTTGATGAGACTTTTTGGCAAATTTGCCTTGTAAAATCTCACTGCTTGCAAAAACGCATTTATGTGCATGCGGCCTGAAATTTACCCAGGCTTTGTAACTAGTGGCATCAAGGCGCCGCAGTGATTACCTGAGCCATTTGTCGCGACTTCACTCTTTGCCTCGGCGATCACCACTTTAAAGCCATTTTTGGCTAGCTCGCCAGCTGTGGCAAGTCCAGCCACTCCTGCTCCTATAACAAGCGCTGTTTTGCCTTTTGCGCTGGCAACTGGCTCGCATCTCGCAAACCAAGCGTCCTTTAAATTTTCATCCTTTTTCTCTAGCACGGCGCTGCTCATCTGGCGTTTTCTAGCGTAGCCCTCTTTAGGCTCAGAAAAAAGCCAGCATTTTTTAGCCCATCTTTTACCATTTTTGCGCACGAGTAGGTTCTAACTATGGTGCCAACCCTGCTAGCCTTGCGATCTGCTTAAAGACATCCTCACTCCAGATCGAGCTATTTTTACTTGGGGCAAAGCCGTCTAAAAACCATATATCAGCGCTAAAATCAAGCTCAGGCAAAATTTGATCTGCCTCGCCGTAGCAAAGATCAAGGGTGATATTTGGGGCGAAATTTATGCGGTGTATGCCTGAGATCAGCGGTGGATAGAGTGAAACTAGCTTTTTAGCATAGGCTTTAAAAATGCCTAAATTTTCAGTAAATTTTTAAAAGATCTTCTTTTTAATGGGGCTTTTTTCGATGCTAACGAAGTGAAGTTTTTTAAAGCTATTTTTAAATTTCTTACAAAGTGTGAAGAAATTTAGCCCAGCGCCAAAGCCAGTCTCGGCGACTATAAAGCTATCTTTGCTCTGCCAAATTTCATCAAGTGCGCTTGCAAAGACAAATTCGCTCTCAAGCCAGGGCTTGTCGGTGTTAAAGTAGATATCGCCAAACTCTTCGTTAAATGGAATTTGCCCTTTAAAGCTTAAATTTGCATTTTTCATCTATTTTTTGCGAAATATCCATCTATGCCGTTTGCGATGCCGTTTGCAAGTGCTTTTTGATAGGCCTCGTCAAAGAGTTTTTCGCCCTCGACTGGATGCGTGATGTAGCCGATCTCGACTAGAACTGCCGGCATAAGAGCGCCCACGAGCACCCAAAATGGCGCTTCTCGCACGCTGCCGTCGCTGGCTGCATAGACCTTTCTAGCACTTGCTAAAATTTCTTTTTGGATGTCGATACCAAGCTTGTTTGAGGCGATGATCTTCTCGCGGTTTAGCACGTTTAAAAATGTCTGCTGCGAAAAATAGTTCATCTCTTCGATGTCTGATTTGTTTTCGAGTGCGGCTGCGTTTTTGCTACGCTCGCTCCTTGCAGGCGATAAGAAAAAGGTTTCGATGCCGTGCATGCTCTTTGCTTTAGTAGCGTTTGGAGCGGCGTTTGCGTGGATAGAGACAAAGAGGTCTGCCATCTTGTCGTTTGCAAATTTTGTTCTTGATCTTAAATTTATAAAAACGTCAGTTGATCTGGTGAAATAGACCTTGTAGCCACGAGATTTTAGTATTTCGCCAAGCTTTTTGGCTACACCTAAAACGGCTGTTTTTTCTTTTAAACTGCCATTTACAGCACCAGGGTCTGTGCCGCCATGCCCTGGGTCGATGACGATCGTTTTGTTGCGTGAAAACTTACCCGCAGCAACTGGAGGCAAAGGCTCTTCTACTGGCTCACTTTGTGCTGGCTCAGACTTTAAATTTGGCTCTACTGCGCTTTGTGCTGGCTTTTCATTTTTATTTTTAAGCTTATGAAGTGGCGCTCTTACATTTTCATTTGAGATGAAATTTTGAGCGCTGATTATTAGCAAATCCCCAGTCGCATTTGCCTTTATCGTCTTTTGCACCTTGTCAGAAAAGATTATCCTGACGGTGTTTTTGTCATACTGAGAGATGTGGATGTAGTCTGAGATGAAATTTTTATAAGTTAGTGGGTTGCCATTTAGCCTGCCATCAATGTCCATAATGTTTTTGTAGGCGTTTTGCTGTTTAGCAAACGATGTTTTTAGCCTTGCGGTATCTAGCTTTGTGTTAAATTTTAAGCACCAAGGTGTCATTTACCTTTGTGGCACTTAGTAGCGTTAAAGCTGGCGAAACCGCTGGCGCGCTGGCACCTTTACGCCGTTTATCGCATTTAGGTCTCTATATATGCACTTGAGTCAAAGCCAAGCGCCTTTGAGCTTGTTATTAGCCTAGTAAGTGCCTGCTTTTTCGTGTTTTTATCGTTTTTGATGATCGCATCAACGTAGATATTTTTTATATCGTTGTGAAGCTTGATCTTAGCGCTTCTATTTAGAGCCATAAAATTTCTATCAAATTTAGCAAAAGTCTCCGAATTTGTCGCCGCAAAAAGAAAGCTAAATGTTAGAAAAGAGATATTAAAACCCGTTTCATTCACCATGTACCAGCTTATGCATTAGCTCTTTTACGCTTATTAGCTCTTTTAGTTTGTAGCCATTTGCTCCCGTGAAAAATAGCCCACTCTCCTTTTTGCCGCTATATGCGTCAAATAGCCTATCTGCGATGCAATACCCAACTTGCTTTGCCTCTTTGCCTCTTTGGCAAGGGCTCACGCAGTTGCTTATGCACTGGATCTTTGGACCCATTCTTTTATCGACTGAAATTTATCAAATTTCGTTCTTATCCCGCGAGCTGGATAGCCAACTGGACTCTTTATAAGCTCGATATCTTCTCTTCAGCTGCTAGCAAGACCTCTTTAAAGCCAATGTCTGCGTCGCACTCGTGAGTGCCGATGAAGCGTGTGCCCATCTGAACGCCATTTGCTCCAAGTGATATCGCCTTTTCTATGTCGTTTTTATCCCAAATTCCACCAGCTGCGATGAGAGGGAAGTCGCCCCACTCTTTGATCTCGGCTTTTACTTGTGGGATAAGGTTAAATAGCGAAAACTCAGGATCAAGGCACTGCTCGTATGTAAAGCCCTGGTGGCCGCCACTTAGCGGTCCTTCAAGCACGACAGCATCTGGCAAGCGCTCATATCTTTGAAGCCAGCGCTTACAGATGATCTTTAGTGCTTTTGCGCTTGAGACGATCGGCACTAGTGCTATCTCTTTAAAATTTTGTGTAAATTCAGGTAAATTTGTAGGCAAGCCTGCACCTGAGACTATGATATTTATGCCAGCCTCGCAGGCATCTTTAACCACCCTTGCGTAGTCGTTTGCAGCATACATTATATTTACGCCAAGTGGCAAGTCGCCACAAATTTTACGTGCGTTTTCTATGACAGCTCGAAGGCCTCTTGTAGAGTAGAAATTTTCGCTTCCAAAAGGCTTTGCATTTAGCTCTTTATCTATAAATTTGCGGTTTTCATAGTAGCCTGTGCCAACTGAGCTAATTATGCCAAGACCGCCTTCTAAGCTCACATTGCCAGCTAGTTTGTCCCAGCTGATGCCAAGCCCCATACCGCCTTGAAATATCGGGTATTTTATCTCGTATTTACCTATTTTTAATGGCTTTAACTCCATTTATTCAACCTTTATCTTCGCAAATTTACGCTTACCAACCTGCAAGATATACTCGCCTGCTCCTAATTTTAACTGCTCATCACTAATTTTTTCTTGATCGATGCTAACTGCGTTTGCTTTTATATCTCGCCTTGCTTGAGAGTTTGACTCGCTTAGCCCGCACTGAGATAAGGCTTCAACTATCCAAATCGGCGCTTTTAAGCTAAATTCTTTCATATCAGTTGGAAGCTGATTTTGAGAGCTGAACGCTGTTAAATTCAGCCATAGCAGCCTTAGCAGCCTCCTCGCCGTGATACCTCGCTGTTATCTCATAAGCAAGATCCTCTTTCGCCTTTTTTGGATGATATTTGCCACTATTTACGTCATTCATCAGCTCTTCTATCTCGCCAAGTGTTTTTGTGCTTAGTAGCTCGTACCAGCGCCACATAAGCTCGTCACTTATGCTAAGCGTTTTTGCAAACATATCATTTGCATTTTCAGTAACGCCTATGTAGTTGCCAAGGCTCTTGCTCATTTTATTTACGCCATCAAGCCCCTCAAGAAGTGGCATCATGATGACAGCTTGCTCTTTGCCGATATTATATGTTCGCTGTAAGGTTCTGCCCATTAGAAGGTTAAATTTCTGATCTGTGCCACCCATCTCGATGTCGCACTTCATAGCAACGCTATCGTAGCCTTGAAGAAGCGGATACATAAACTCTGAGATTGATATAGGATTGCCCGCTTTTATCCTCTTTTCAAAGTCATCTCGCTCTAGCATCCTAGCTACTGAAAATGTGCTAGTTAGCTCGATCATCCCAGCAGCACCAAGCTCATTTGACCATTTTGAGTTAAACATTATCACAGTTTTTTTAGGATCTAAAATTTTAAAAACTTGCTCTTCGTAAGTTTTAGCATTTTTTAAAACAGTCTCTTGATCTAGCTTTTTCTAGTGGCTGACTTGCCTGTTGGATCGCCTATTTGAGCGGTAAAATCGCCTATCAAAAACTGCACGATCGCGCCATGTTTTTGAAGCAAAGCCATCTTGTTTAAAACGACTGTGTGACCTAGGTGAAGGTCTGGAGCTGTTGGGTCAAAGCCTGCTTTTACGTAGAAATTTTCGCCTTTTTCATAATAATTTTTAACCAAATTTTCAACTCTCTCAGCATCGATCATCTCGGCAACGCCGCGATTTATCTCTTGTAAAATATCATCTATATCTTGAACCATTTTTCTCTCCTAATTATGATATGGGTTGCTTTGCGAAACAAAATCAATAATCTTATATCTATCTTTGATCTTCTCTTTGATCTCGTTTGCATCGATGTTTTCTGCTATTTCGACGCTTATTTCAAACGTATCTCCGCTAAGATCATTTGCTTCGTTTAGCGAGATTGTAGCTAAATTTATATCAAGTCTAGCAAGATATGTTAAAATTCAGCCAACGCACCTTTTCTGTTTTCTAAATTTAATAAAATTTTATACCTATGCGGGGCATTTCTCGTCCATTTGACAAAGATGATCTCATCGCCTTTATCCATTAGCTTGCCAGCGCGCTCGCAAAGCTTGTGATGCACTGTCACAGTGTGACCATTTTTAAAGCCCACTATGCTATCGCCCCTTTTTGGATTACAACAATAATCAAACTCGACATTTGAAATTTTGTGATTTGAGTAGATCACTATGTTTTCAAATTTCTGCTTTTTGATCTGGTATTTGTCGCCCAAAGAGATCATAAAAGGGCGCTCTTTTCTGATGTATTTTTTAAGCATATTTGCCACTTCTTGCAGATACTCGCTATCAGTTGCTGCACGAAATACCTTTTTGCCTAAATTCTCACTCTCTATCCACTCTAAAATTCTATCTTTTGAGACGTTAAATACTGATTTTAAGATATCTATCGCCATTTTGTAGTTTATATCTCTTATCTTTTGCTTACAAAATGACCTTATCGTCGCCTTTGCCTTGCCCGTTCGCACGCTATTTATCCACGAACAGCGAAATTTAGCCTCTTCGCCAGTTACTATCCTAACGATGTCGCCATTTTTTAGCTCCGTTAGAAGCGGCATCCTAACGCGGTTTATATAAGCTTCTTTTGCGTAAAGTCCGATCTCTGAGTGAATCTCATAAGCATAATCAAGCGCAGTAGCACCACGTGGCAATGTAAAGACCTCTCCCTTTGGAGAATAAACTGCGATATCTTCGATATAAAGGCTATCTTTTGCGTATTCATATAGCTCTTCGACGTTGCTCTCATTCTCGTTACTTTGCATGCTGATGTCATTTAGCCAGTCAAGCTTTGGATTTAAGAGGCTGCCCTCGCCGTTTTTATATTTCCAGTGAGCGGCAACGCCGTATTCAGCGGTTTTATGCATATCATAAGTGCGAACTTGCGCCTCAAAGATGCTTTTGTTATCAAAAATGGTTGTGTGTATCGTTTGATAGCCATTTTGCTTTGGAAGCGCGATATAGTCTTTAAATCTTGAGATGAGAGGGTTAAAGTTTATATGCAAATTTCCAAGTGCAAGGTAGCAATCAAGCGGCTTTTGCACGATGATCCTAATGGCAAGCAAGTCAAGCACCTCTTCGATAGAAATGCCCTTTCTTTGCATCTTTAGATAGATCGAGTAGTAGTGTTTTATGCGTTTTTGTATCTCAAAAGTGCCTTCTATAAAGCCATTTTCAAGCAAAATTTGACTTACCTTTTCGTGAAAAGCATTTAGCTTTAAGCTAAGTTGCTGCTTGTTTTTGTTTAGGTAGCTATCGATCTTAGCGTATTCTTCTGGCATCGCATACTTAAAGCTTAGATCTTCAAGTATGTTTTTGATCGATGAAATTCCCAGCCTATGAGCGATCGGAGCATAAACCATAAGCGTCTCTTCGGCGATACGTTTTTGCTTTTCAGGCCTTAGTGCTTCAAGAGTTAGCATGTTGTGAAGTCTGTCGCAAAGCTTTACGACAAGGACTCTCACGTCTTCTATAGAGATTAAGAGCATCTTTCTAAAAGTTAGCGCCGAGCTTGCTAGTTTTTCGTTGCTATCTGAGCTTGCAAGCTTGTTTTCTCTAATGGCAACTATCTTTGTAAGCCCTTCAACCAGCTTTGCCACCTCATCGCCAAATCCAGCCTGAAGCTCACCTAACGTTACGTCGGTATCTTCGACCACGTCATGGAGAAGTGCAGCTATGACCATGCTCTCATCGCCGCCCATATTTGCTACGATAGAGGCTACTAAGATGGGGTGGATGGCGTATGGTTCGCCGCTTTTGCGGTATTGTCCAGCGTGAGATGTGACGCAGCTATCTACAGCTTTGTCTAAAATTTCACTTCTCTCACAAAGAGAAAAGAGCAGTTTTATCGCTTCTGAAACGTTTTTGCAAGCTAAAATTTGCTCGATTAACTGCTCTAAAAAAAGACTATTTTCCTTCAACTATTGCCTCTAAGCCTATTTTGCCCTCAGCCACTTCAAGTAGTGCGATGTCAGCAAATTTCATCTTTGAAGTATCAGCATCAACTAAAGCTATGGCGCCATTTGCTAGCGCTTCTGCACGCTTTGCAACGATAAGTGAAAGCTTATATCTGTCGTCTCCTACTTGTTTTAGCGCTCTTGCTGTGATTTGTTCTGTTCTCATTTTTATCCTTTTTGAAATTTATTTTACAACTGAGTATAGGGCTGCTTCTTCTTCATTTATTATTTTTAATAAATTTCCAGCCTTAAACATATTACAAACTAAGATCGGCAGTGCGTTATCCTTTGCTAAAGCTATGGCAGTGTCGTCCATAACCTTGATGTCATCGCTCATCGCCTTTTCGTAGTTTAGTGATTTTAGAAGTTTTGCATCTTTGAAATTTTTAGGATCTTTGTCATAAACGCCATCAACTTTTGTCGCTTTTATGATCATATCTGAGCCGATCTCGATAGCTCTTAGCGTGGCTGCTGTATCTGTTGTGAAGAATGGATTGCCCGTGCCTGCAGCAAAGATAACAACTCTGCCCTTTTCCAAATGGCGCTGCGCACGTCCCACGATGAAAGTCTCGCAGATCGCCTCCATCTTGATCGCGCTTTGCACTCTTACTTCAAGTCCGCTTCTCTCCAAAGCTTCACGCATCGCGATTGAGTTGATAACAGTTGCTAGCATGCCCATGTGATCGCCACTTGTTCGTTTGATGATACCATCTTTTGCAGCGCTCACACCGCGCACTATGTTACCACCGCCTATTACGATGCCAACTTCGATCTCATTGTCGATGAGTTCTTTTATCTCGCTTGCTATAAATTTAAGTACAGCTGTGTCTATACCAAAACCATTTTCTCCAGCCAAGGCCTCGCCTGAAAATTTGACCAATACGCGTTTTCTCTTACTCATTGTCATGCTCCTTGAAATTCACGCATTTTAGCCAAAAAGGCTTTAAATTTAGCTAATAACGCTTACAAAGTGACTATTTTGAGATCATTTCAAGCGGGTCGATATGGTAGTTTTTTTGCGTTACTTCAAAGGTTAGATCGTTTCTAACTCGGCCTATGACATAGCCTTTTTGCACGACTGAGCCGACCTTTACAGTTGGCGCGATCTGGCTTAAGTGGGCGTAGATCGTATGGATGCCGTTTTCGTTTTCGATGATGACGACATTTTCAAGCATCGGAGTAGCTTTTGCAAAGACGACCTTGCCATTTAGCACGCTTTTAACCTTCGCATCTGGCGTGCTTGAGCGAAGTATGACTGACTCGTTAAAATTTTGATGTTATATATCGGATCTACGTAATTGCCAAATTTTTGCTTTACGGTGTAACTATCAAGCGGAGCGATCGTCCTTACACCTGAGTATCTTTTAACTGAGCTTGTCTGATAGCCCCACCCATTGGCTGGCTCTTTTCGCCCTTTTTGCCGCCTTTGCTGGCTGCTCTTTCTTGCTTTTCTCTGGCAGCTCTAGCTGCTTCATCCTCTTGCTTTTGCATGATAGCAAGCTGCTCAAGTGTCTTTCTTAGCTCGTCTTGCTGGGCTTGAAGCTTGGCTAGCTTTTTGCTGTAAATTTCTTTATCACGTTTTAGCCCGTTTATTGTATTTTTCTGCGTGCTCTCTAGGCTTTGCAGATCATTTTGCTTGCGTCTATAGTTTTTTATACTTGAGTTTATCTCGTTTATCTTACTTGATTTATTTTTTATCTTCTCAATCGTATCTTCGTAGTTCTCACTAAGTCTTTTAAAGTCCTCTTTTGCTATGGCATTTAGCTTGGTTAAAATTTGCGATGAGATGATGCTCTCTTCGCTTTGTTTGCCCTCGCTTGCTGACATCATGAGATCAAATGAGAGGTCTTCTGCGATGATCCTTATCATATTTTGCTCTAGCTCTTTTTGGGTGCGCTCTAGCTCTTTGTTTTGCTTTGTTAGATCATCAAGCTCAGAAGCGCTTTTGAAGCATTTGTCTCAAGAACTGAAATTTGACCTTTTAAATTTGTGATATCGCCGCTTATGCCACGAAGTTTTTTCTCGCCATTTACGATATCGCCAGCCAAGTCATCAAGCTTTTTACTAAGCTGCTCGCTCATAGCCTGCGTCGATCTTAGCGAGTTTTTAGAGTCTTTTATCTTCTCTTTAGTATTTGATGCAAAAGCTAGACTAAAAGCTAGCAAAAGTGTAAAAATTCCTTTTTTCATATCGTGCTTTTTCTAGCCTTACTCATCACTAAACTAACAGCAAAAATGCTTAAAACCACAGCCACGCCAAATAAGATAAATATATCTCTTGAAAGATCAAGGCTAGGCAAGACTACATCGATGCTTGCGGCATTTTCTCTAAAATTTCAATGCTAGGCAAGAAAAAGAAAAACGCACCAACAACAATGGTCGCAACTATGCTATCAACCATGGCTGATTTATAGAGCATGGCTGATTTTAGCCAAAATGGCGCGCCAAAAAGCGTCATGATCTCGATACGCTCTCTATGCTCAAATAGCCAAATTTTAGTCTGCTTAAGCATAAGCATAAGCCCTACGACGCAAAGTATCGCCATAAATGCATACGATATACTTTTAGCTAAATTTAGCATCTTAAAGACCTTGTCGTGGGTCTTTGAAAATGTCTCGACCTTGCTTATGCCATCAAATTTCAAAAGCTTTTGCTTTATCTCCTCCATATACTCTGGCGATGGAAATTTGCTTAGTCTTAGCGAGTAAAATTTAGGCAAGGCATTTTGAAGGATGGATAAATTTTTAGCCGAGATGTCGTTTGATAGGCGATCTATTATCTTTTGCGGGCTTAGTGGCTCAATGCTAGCTAGCGTGCTAACCACTGGCTTTAGCACTGGCTCGCTTAGCTCTTTGTTTGAGACCACCACGATGTTGTAGTCATTTCCCATAAGCCTCTCATACTCTCTTACGATCTTGTCCGCTGTAAGGCTAAACTGCACTGAAAATAAAAGCGCGATTAACGGCAGGATAAATCCCATGTGGTTTTTAAGCGATCTCATGCACGCCTCCATTTTCTATGACGAAGTGGCGGTACGGGATGCGAAGCGTTGAGGGGATGTGATGCGTCACCACGACGACGCTTGTGCCTAGAAATTCTCTGGCTGATTTTAGAAGCGACCAGATGACATCGCTTGAGTATTCGTCTAAATTTCCCGTTGGCTCGTCGCATAAGAGCAAATTTGGATTGTGCGCGAGCGCTCTTGCCATGGCAACTCTTTGCTGCTCGCCGCCACTTAGCTCGCGAGGGTATTTATCGGCTTTGTGAAGCATATTTACATGTTTTAAAAGTTTAGCCACCTGCTTTTTGCTCACATTTTGATTGACGCCTTTGATGATGAGGGGTAGCATGACGTTTTTTTCGACATTCCACTCATTTATCAAGCGGTAGTTTTGAAATATAATGCCAACTCGCTGCCTAAGCTCGCAAAGTCTTTTGTCATCGATATCGTCCATTTGCGTCATGCAGACATTTAGCTCGCCAGCTAGGGCGAAATTTCACCGTAAAATGACTTTAAAAGCGTGCTTTTTCCGCTTCCACTCTTGCCTGTGATAAAGACAAAGTCATTTGCGTAGATGTCTAAATTTACGCTATTGATCACAACCTCGTTGCGCTCATAAGCTAGGCTTAAATTTCTTGCGCTAATTATCTCTTGCATCAGCCAAATACTCCTTCAAAAGCTCGTGTGCTGCTAAATTTTCACGTATTAAGATCGGTTTTTTTATAAAATATTCGCTTTTCTCATCGCTTATTTTGATGAAACACTGCTCTGGTTTGTTAAACGCTCCAAAGGCGACTTTTAGCAAAATTTCATCCTCGTTTATAGTGTAAATTTCTTCAAAATGTAAAAAATGATCCTCTTTTTTATGATGAAATTTTTGAAATTTTTAATGATATTTTTTACGCTTGTCTTTTCTTTAAAGCTAAAATCTCCAGCCAAAACACTCTCGCTACTTTCAACCTCACAAGTATAAATGACATCGTAAATGTCCTTATCTTGGCGTCTCCAGCGGTCTTCATACTTGCTAGTTACTTCTAAATTTCTATTTTTAAAAGCCTCTATCTTTGAGTTTGTGGGTTCTAAAAATTTACTCAAACTAAAGTCGCAATACTCCTTGCTATCAGTCCGTAGCTCAAAATTTGCCGCCAAGCTTTAGTATCCTCTCGCACTCAAGCGCAAACGTCGATGAGACCACGCGTCTATGCTCGGCCTTGTCCCACGGCACTGGAAAGTGTAAAAATACTCTATCAACCAAATTTTGATCCAACAAGTGAGAGTAAGAGCCTTGCGTCGGTGTTTATTAGACGCACATTTTCTAGGGCATTTGCCCTAGCTAGCTTTGCTACTTGCTCGATGCTTGGTTTATAGACCTCTATGCCGATAATTAGGGCATTTGGGTTGTTTTTAGCCTGATAGAGCAAGTGCCTGCCAGAGCCAAAGCCGATCTCGATAAAAATTTCTTTAAATTTCTATCTTTTAGCTCGCAAAAAGCTGGCACAAACTCTTCAAGGCTTAAAATTTCACTCACTTTTTTGGTCAAATTTGTCTTTTTCACAGCAAATGCTTGGCTGATGATGCCATTGCAACTTTGCTCCTTAAAAAGCTCAAGTGCCTCTTGTAAAAGTCCAACTTTAGCAGGCTTTGTAAGCTTTTCTCCCTTTACGACGACGCCATTTTTGCCTGGCTTTACGACTAGAAAAAAGCCCTCTTCTTCATTTTTTGTGTAGATGAGCCTCTCGTTTCGGCCATTTGCCTGCCAAAGAAATTTGATCTTGTCGTTACCAAATGGAAACGAGAGCTCTTTTAAGGACGAAGCGATGAAATTTGGCATTATTTTATGCTAACTTCTGCTTTTGATGACTTATCAGAGGCGATGCCGTATTCATCGACTGCTACGACGCTGTAAGAGTAGCTAGCACCCGCTTGGACGCTGTCATCTCTAAGCCCAGTATCACTTATACCGCTAAAGACTTTCTCGCTAGCGCCACTTCTATAAACTGTATATGAGCTAGCTCTATCTACTGCACTCCAGCTTACATTTACACCGCTGCCATCGTAGCTAGCGCTTATACTTGGAGTTTTTGGTGCGCCAAGTGTGCCACCAACGATCGGCTCTTCTTGCTTTAAGCTCTCAAGACCGTCTTTATCGACAGCTGTGACTCTATAATACCTTGTCGCTGCGTTTGTATTTATAAGGTCCTCATAGGTGTTGCTAGTCGTTTTTGCTAGGTATGTGTAAGGCAAAATTTTACTTGTCGTTCTATAAACCTTAAAATAAGCAAAATCCTCAGCCGGCGCGTAATCCCACGTTAAGATGATCTTTTTTGGTGCATTTTTGGTCGCTTGGACATTTGTTACTGATTTAGGGTAACTCCTTTGTTGTGGCGCTTATGTTTTGGCTTGGTTTTGAGATGACGCCAGAAGAAGTTTTAACTAAGATCCTATACTCATAAGACCTGCCAGGTTTTACATCAGTGTCGATATACTCGGCATTTAGTCTGCCATTTACCTCTGCTACTTGGCTAAATTTATTAGCTCCTGCATCGCTTCTTTGGATGATGTAGCTTGCTACTGTGCTATCAGGATGTGGTCTCCAGATCACTTTTACACGGCCTGGAAGCCCTGTGATAGCTTGCGCAAATGGCACAGAGTCAAGTAGTGGCTTAGTTGTCGCAGTTGCGATTGCACCTGGTTGAGAGATGGCATTGCTTGAGTAGGTTCTCATTTGGTATGAATAAGTCGTCTCTGGCGCTAGGTCGCGATCCACATAGTGCGTAGCAAAGCGGTCTTTTATGTTTGCAACTAGTTGCATTTTTGAGTTTGCATCGTTTGGATTTGAGCGGTAAAGGTAGTAGCCAACGACGCTCTCGTCGCTCACTGGGTTCCACTCAAAGCCAACTTCTGTCATATCTGAAATAGTTTTTAAGCTTGTAATCGTTGGTAGTGACGTGCTTTGCTGGGTCGGTACGCTAGAGCCGCATCCCGCTAAGAAAGCTACTAAAAATGGTGTCAATATGCGTAGGGCAAATTTTTCATCAAAAATCTCCTTGGGAATTTTTTTGTAAATTATTTGGTTAAAGTCATCATACGTTTTTGCGGTAAATTTACCCTTTTGCCAGTTCGCGGATGGATAAAATAGAGCATATAAGCGTGAAGCATAACCCTGCTTATTTTATCGCCTTGGCTCTTAAATCCGTATAAATCATCGCCTAAAATGTGGCGATTTATGCTAGCAAGATGCACTCTTATCTGGTGCGTCCTACCTGTAAAAAGCTTTGCCGCTATCAAATTTACTCCGCCTTCACTTAGGTAAATTTACAAAGGCGCTTTTTGCAAATTTAGCGTCTGTGACGATCGCTTTTTTTAGGCGGTTGTTTGGATTTCTGCCGATTGGCTTGTCGATGATGACGTCCTCTTTTAGCGGTAGATCGGTGAGCGCTAGATAAATTTGCCCCATGCTCTTATCGCTTAGCTGCTCGCTAAGTTTGGCGTGGGTGAAGTTGTTTTTAGCGACGACGATAGCGCCACTCGTGCCCTTATCTAGGCGGTGGACGATGCCAGCTCTAATGTCTCCGTTTAAATTTGAAAGCATAAAGCCCTTTTTGTTTAGCCACTCAACAAGTGTCGCCTCTTTGACGCTTGGGGCTTGATGAACGACGATTTGTGGGGGCTTGTTTAGCACTATGAGATCGTCGTCTTCATAGATGATAGGGATATCAAAATTTACTTCGTATTCGTTTTGTACCTCTTTTTTGGGCAAAATTTACGCAAATTTCATCGTTTTCATTTAACAAAAAGCTTGGTTTTGAGACTGGTTTTAAATTTACGCTTACAAGGGAGTCTTTTATCAAATTTAAAGCTTGATTACGTGAAATTTGAAGCTCATGTGCTACTGCAACGTCGAGTCTTGAGCTATTTAGAACATTAAATTTAACCAAAATCAAAGCCTTGTTTGTGATATAATCTAGCCCAAAAATTAAGGTTTGCTTCTTGATAAAACTAGATCGGCGTATTTTAACACATTTTGATTTTATTCAGCCGTTTTTAATAATCCCAATCATAGCCATCTCATACATCTTGGTCTCCGAAGCAAACGATATTTTGGCAAACAAACAGCTTGTATATTTTGGCATAGGATTTGTCTCATTTTTCATAGCATTTTTGCTGCCTATTAGGCGCATAGACTGGATTATCCCGATGTTTTACTGGGTTTGCATCGTGCTGCTTTTAAGCGTCGATATCTTTGGCGTTAGTAAGCTAGGAGCCAAACGCTGGCTGAAATTCCCTTCGTTCACTTCACGCTTCAGCCCTCAGAGCTCATGAAGCCAGCCTTTTTGCTGATGCTAGCCTATCTAGTCAAGCAGCGCCCTCCAGAGGTCGATGGATACGGGCTAAAAGACTTTTTAAGGCTTAGTTTTTACATACTTTTGCCTTTTGCTCTTATAATGAAAGAGCCTGATCTTGGCACCGCGCTCATACTTTTGATAGTTGGCTACACCATCCTTTTTGTCATCGGCGTAAATAAGAAAATTTGGATATGTATCATCCTTGCCATAGGCTTTTCGGCGCCGGTTTTGTATGAAAATTTGCATGATTATCAAAAGAGGATCCACGACTTCATCGCTGAAGAGCCAAGCTACCACGTCAAACAAAGCATCATCGCCATAGGTAGCGGTGGGCTAAAAGGCAAACCAAAGGACGA
The DNA here is from genome assembly GCA_037321105.1 of Campylobacter concisus. GTDB lineage: Bacteria > Campylobacterota > Campylobacteria > Campylobacterales > Campylobacteraceae > Campylobacter_A > Campylobacter_A concisus_AZ. The sequence continues at coordinate 623,610 of CP147775.1, forward strand.
GGCGACGCAGACGCACTTTAAATTTTTGCCAATCGCCACTAGCGACTTCATCTTTGCCTATAATATCGAGCGTTTTGGCTTTTATGGCGCGCTGCTTTTACTGGGGCTTTATGGAGCGCTTATAACGCATCTTCTTAGCCTAAACTACGGGCTTAAGAATGATTATTTCACGCAGGTGACGGCTACTGGCATAGCCGCGCTCATCTTTGTTTATGTGGGAGTAAATGTCTCGATGACGATCGGTTTTGCGCCGGTTGTGGGCGTGCCGCTGCCATTTTTTAGCTACGGCGGAAGCAGCTTTGTCACCTTCATGGTACTATTTGGGATACTGCAAAATCTGCTAACGTTTAGGTTTGATCAGACCTACCGCTCGGTGAAATTTAAATTTTAAAATTTATAAATTTGCTTTGTTAAATCATGTGGGCGTCAAGTAAATTTTAAAATTTCATGAACGAATAATTTCGGCTCTAAAATTTGAGCTAATCAGTAAGCGAAGCCAAATTTTAGTAGTCAATTCTTAGGGGTGAATGGAATTTTAAAATTTGTGCGATAGTAAATTTCTATTCTTTAAAATACAGACTTTATTTTTTAGGTTCTTTATCCAAAAGGGAGACAAGGGGACTCGAGTTACGAGACTGTCCCTTATCTCCCTTTAGACCCCACAAACCCCTCGCACGTTAGATGTGCATGCGATGGCACTATCGTGCTGCATGCGGTTAAAAAAAACTCTGACAAATTTTAAAATTTCATGAACGAGTAATTTCGGCTCTAAAATTTGAGCTAAGCTGCAAGCGAAGCCAAATTTTAGTAGTCAATTCTTGGGAGTGAGTGGAATTTTAAAAATTTGTAAAAGTAATTTTTTTGAAATTTAAAGTTTTATTTCTTTGTTAAGGGGAAGAGGCTTGAATTACGAAGTCGCTCCCTTCCCCTTAACAATCCCCTAACCCCTACGACGTTAGAGGTGGCATGCTTCAGTGCTAAAGCACTGCATGCGGTTTATTTTTAAGAAATTTCTAGCAAATTTTAAAATTTACTAGCGAGCACACCACGGCTCTAAATTTTGTAGTCTGCTAAGGCAAGTGAATAAGATTTTAAAATTTGAGTAAAAAGTCGTATAAAAATATTTAAATTTATAATTTTTAAGCAAATTTAGTCAAAAAGCCACTTTATCCTGAAAATTTGCCTTGATTATCTTTTGTAAATTTTGATATTTTCTTTGATGTTACCGTCTTTGTAGATTGCTGAAATGACAGCGATGAGATCGGGTTTGGCATGAGAGAGCGAGCCGATATTTGTCTCATTTATACCGCCTATCACGCAAACAGGTAGGTTTAAAATTTGCTTTGCCTCTTTAACTACTTCAAGCCCACATTTTGGGGCATTTGGCTTTGTGGAGCTTGTAAAAATAGAGCCAAAAGCAACGTAGCTAGCGCCGTTTTTAGCGGCATTTATGGCTAAATTTATATCGTTATAGCAGCTAACTCCCACATATGCGTCCTTACCTAAAATCTCAAACGCCTCTTTTAAGTCCTCATCGTCCCTGCCTAGATGAACAGCGTTGGCGCCTATCTTTTTAGCAAATTTGACATCGTCATTTACGATAAATTTCGTGCCAAATTTCTCACATAAATTTAAAATTTCACTTGCAAGCCTTTCGTTTTTGGCCGCTTTTTTTGACCTAAACTGAAAAATTTAACCCCGCACTCCAAAATTTCTCTAGTGTACTCCAAAGCCAAATTTTCAGGCATTAGCAAGTCATCACTGATAGCGTAAATTTCAGCCATCAAGTCCCGCTTTATGATCTATAAGTCTTGCGCCAAATTTACTTTTATGAGCATTTTTTATCCCATTTGCCACAAATTTTTTAGCCATTTTTATGGCGCCTATTAGATCGTTTTGTTGCGCTAAAATGGCTGCTAGCGAGCTTGAGAAGCTACAACCAGCGCCGTGCATCACTCTAGGCTCAAAAAGCTCCTCGCTAAATTTCACCACTTCGCCGCCTTTTAGATAGAGCGTATCCTCGCAAATTTCATCAACCTTCGTTCGCTTTAGCACCATATCGCAAGGCAAATTTGCAAAGTCAATACCCAAAATCCTAGCCTCGTCTACATTTGGCGTGGCGACGCTTGCGAGCTTTAGTAACTCTTTTAGCGCTTCGATCGCCCCATCTTCTAGCAGTTTTGCCCCTGACTTTGCCACACAAACAGGATCAATCACAACTGGCACATTTTTAGCTCTTAAATCCTTTAAAAACGCGCTTACAACGACTATTATCTCCTCGTTAAAGAGCATGCCAACCTTCACAGCGTCTATATCAAGCTCGGCTAGCACCATCTCAAACTGAGCTTTCACCATACTTGTTGGCATCGCAAGCACGCTACTAACGCCATTTGTATTTTGCGCGGTCACGGCTGTGATGACGCTTGCGCTAAAGCAACCAAACGCCTCGCAACTTTTTATATCCGCCTGTACGCCTGCACCGCCGATGCTATCGCTTCCCGCAACTATCAAAACATTTTCTTACTCACCGACACACCCACTTATCTCTTTTACGTCAAAAGGGTCTTTGACCTGCCACGAAAGTGCGTATTTCTCGATACTTTTCTTGATCGCACTCACCAAATAATCAATATCCTCAAAGGTGTGCGTATAGTGCAGGCTAACCCTCACCCAGCCTGGCTTGTGGGTGAAGCTTGGATCCTCTTTAGCCCCAAAAGGTCGTGTCCGTATGAGCCTGCGCACGAGCAGCCAGCGCGTGTTTGTATGCCATACTCTTTGCTTAAAATTTTTGAAAGCTCGTATGGAGCTACATTTTTTACATTAAATGAAAAAATGGCAAGCCGCTTTAAATTTGGCGGGCAGTAGCTAACTAGCTCTGGAATTTCTCTTAGCCTTTGGCAAAGATAGTCGCTAAGCTCGCTCTCGTTTTCATAAATGGTAGCAAGCCCTATCTCTTCTCTTAGTCTGTAGGCTAAATTTGCACGTATGAGCCCTAAAATAGGCGGTGTGCCAGCCTCTTCAAGTGCCTCTTGATCCTTTAAAAATATATGGTAGTTTTTGCTCACATAGCTTACCGTGCCACCGCCTGCAAAGCTTGGCACATCGTCATTTGCTAGCACTTTTTTGATAGCTAAAAGCCCACAACTACCAACTCCGCCAAGAAGCTTGTGCGGCGAGATAAAGAGCGCGTCAAAATAGTCGCAGTCTAAATTTGCATATGCACTAAGGCTCGCCACGTCAAATGCCACTATGCCGCCAAATTTCTTCACCATCGTGTAAATTTGCTTGTAGTCGCTTATGACGCCTGTGACGTTTGAGGCTGCGCTAAAGCTAGCGATGATCTCACGTCCTTGGTTTATCTTTAAAATTTGCTCCAAATGCCCAAAATTTATACCGCCATCTTTTGCGAGCCTGATGCGCTCGACCTCACAAAGCGCCTCTTTAAAGCTGATCTCATTTGAGTGGTGCTCATAAGGGCCAAGTATGACTAGCGGCGAGTCGCTGTTTGGCTTTAGATCAAACCTTCTTTTAGCAGCTGGAGGCACGTAAAGCCCCAAAAGCTCTTGAAATTTCTTGATCGCGCCAGTCGCGCCGTATCCGGTGGCTATAAGATAAAACCTATCATCAAGCCCAAGCGCGCGCTTTAGTTCGCTTCTAGCGTTATCATATAAAAGCTGCGTTTTATAGGCGTTTGATGATGTTAGCGAGTGGGTGTTGGCGTAGGTTTTTAAGATATCAGCGACCTCGTCCTCGATAGGCTTATACGCAAGTCCTGAGGCGGTGTAGTCGAAATAATGTATCCCTTTTTTTAAAATAATATCTCTTCTAATGTGCTCTAAATTTACCAACTTTAGCCTTTTAGTTTTTGCGTGATTATAATTAAAATTTTCTAAAAATATGCTACAATCCGCCACACAAAGGATACGAAATTTTAGCCATAAAATCGACATTTGAGCGGATGAAACACCTTGGTATTGCTGAAGTTATAAAATTTCATCTGGTTTTTGATGACTTTTTATTAAAGGGCTCATACTACGATGTTTTTGAGGCGATTAAGGCTGAAATTTTAGATGATTATAAAAATTTGATGGCTAGGTTTTACTTTGACGAGGACAGCGACGAGGCCATTAAAATGGCTCTCATTAAGCTGGCTAGAAGCGACAGAAAGAAATTTAGCGTAAATAAAATTTTGCCCCAAAGCATGACAAATAGGGTCTATGCAAAGCTTTTTAGTAAGGATTTTTTAGTGCTTGAAAAGAGCCAAGAAAGGCCACGAGTAAAAAACAAACGCCAAATTTTAAAAAAGAGCGAGCGAGCTTATAAGATAGAGGATAAAATTCACTTCAACAGCCATTTTTCAAGGTTTTGGTTTAGATTTATCGAGCCAAATTTAAGCCTTTTAAAAGAGGGTAGGAGTGAGGAAATTTTAGAGCTTATAAGAAGAGAATTTGACGAGTACGCAAGCCTTGGCTTTGAGCTTTTAAGCGGCGAGCTAATGGCTAAAAAGCTTGGATTTAACGGCATTTTGTTAAGTTCATTTTGGAGTAAAAATATAGAGCTAGACATGCTTTTTAGCATAAATGGCAAGATAATAGTCGGCGAAGCAAAGTATAAAGAGCGAAAATTTGCAAAAATGTCTTAAATTTCAGTGCTTCACAAGTGCGAAAGGCTAGGCATAAAGCCTGATATCATCGCACTTTTTTCAAAAAGTGGCTTTAGCAACGAGCTTTTGGGCTTAAAAGATGAGCGGCTTAGGCTTTATGAGATAAAAGATTATGAGGAGTTGCTGTGAGTGATATCGATATACAAAATGGCCTAAAAAGCCTAATAGAGCAGACCTATCTGATAGAGCGTGAGTATAAAAATTTGACCGCTTCTTATATGGGTCTGCAAGGTTTTATAAAAGATATCGTGGAAATTTTGCCAAATGCCATTTGGGTGCTTGATGAAAATGATGAAATTTTCTTGCAAAACTCAGAGGCACAAAAGCTTGGCAAAGCGCTAAATTTCGTCCCAAAAGACGAAGGCGAGCTAAATTTTGGCTCACAAATTTATCTAGTAAAAAAGGTGGTCAAAGATGATAAAAAGATCATCTCAGCTACCGACATAACGCAGGAAAAACGCACCGAGCGCCTAGCCTCGATGGGTCAAGTAGCAGCACACCTAGCTCACGAGATAAGAAACCCCATAGGCTCTATCTCGCTTTTAAATTCCACCCTTTTAAAAAGGGCTGAGCCAAAAATTTTACCTATCGTCGAGCAGATACAAAAGGGGATCTGGCGAGTTGAGCGCATCATCAAAGCCACACTTCTTTTTACAAAAGGGCTTAGTATCACGCCAAAGGAATTTAACTTTTTAGATATCAAAAGCGAGTGCGAGGAGGCGCTTAAATTTTATGAGTATTCAAAAGATATAACTTTTGAGCTAAATTTCCCTGACGCCCTTTATAGTGGCGACTTTGACCTCATCGCGATGGTCTTTCAAAACATTTTATTTAACGCCATAGACGCCATAGAAGAGGACGAAAACGACGAAGGTGTGGTGAGACTAAGCTACGAAAAGACGCCAAATGAACATAAAATTTATAGTCTATGACAGCGGAGTTTCTATAAAAAATGAAAACATCGTCTTTGAGCCATTTAAAACGAGCAAACTAAAGGGCAATGGCCTAGGACTGCACCTTTGTCTGCAGATAATAGAAGCGCACAAGGGCAGCATAGAGATAACCCTTGAGCCAAAGACATTTTGTATAAATTTACCTATAAAGGAGAAGTGATGAGTGAAATTTTAGATGAGCTAAATGCGTGGCAAAATGGCCTAAAAGCACTTAAATTTAGTGAAATTTTTAAAAATGGTAGCGAAAAAGTTGCCTTTATAAGCGTTGATATGATAAATGGCTTTTGCTCTGAAGGCTTGCTAGCTAGCAAACGTGTAGGCGAGCTAGCAAGCCATATAGCAGATACTTTTAAGCTGGCAAGAGAGAAATTTGACCTTAAAAACTACATCCTCATCCAGGATGCTCACGAGCCAAATTCAGCTGAGTTTGCAAGCTTCCCAGCGCATGCTTTAAAAGGGCAAAATGAAGCACAGGCAGTTGATGAGCTGCGAAATTTAGACTTTTTTGATGAGATGAAAATTTTTATAAAAACTCACTTAGCATCGCTTATTCGCAGGAATTTAATAAATTTATAAGTAAATTTGATAGCTTTGTCGTAATGGGCGACTGCACCGATATGTGCATCTATCAGCTTGTTTCTCACCTAAGACTTAGCGCAAATGAGCAAAATTTAAAAAGAGAGATCATCGTGCCTGCAAATTTAGTCCAAACCTACAACGCACCAGGGCATAGTGGGGATTTTTACCAAAATGTATTTTTGCACCACATGCAAATGGCACTAAATGCACGTGTGGTAAAAGAGCTAGAAATTTAGCCATATATTTATATTAAAAACAATTATCAAGTTATAAAATTTAGCGCTTATCTATCGTATTAATATAGTTAATAACGTAGTTTTGCGCTAATATTTAGATCTGTTCTCTTTAAACTTCTTTTCTTATAAAATATTTTTAGGTTACATTTTTACAATATATTTGACATTAACTATCAATATAGTTATAATTACGCTCAAATTTTAAAAATAAGAGGCATTATGGAACTTTTAAAACACAACATTGACTACGTAATCATCGGCATTTTGGGCGTTATGAGCTTTTTTGTGCTTTGGTATACGATAGAGCGTATCATTTTTTACTCACGCGTCGATATAAATAGCTACAAAAACATCGAAGAGCTCGATGAGGCGCTGACAAAAATTTAACCACACTTTACATCATCTACTCAAATGCCCCATATATCGGACTTCTTGGCACGGTTGCTGGCATAATGATCACATTTTATGACATGGGTATGGCTGGCGGCATCGATACAAAAAGTATCATGGTTGGCCTCTCTCTTGCGCTAAAAGCGACCGCATTTGGCCTACTTGTGGCGATCCCAACGCTTATGATCTACAACGGCTTTGTTAGAAAAGTCGATGTCATGATAAACAGATACAAGGCCAAAAATGCGTCTAAATAAAAAAGATGGGCTAAATATCGTCCCATTTATCGATATCATGCTCGTTTTGCTAGCCATCGTGCTAAGCATCTCGACCTTCATCGCCCAGGGCAAGATAGCAGTTGATCTACCAAGTGCGAGCAGCACCGAGCAGATAAAAGAGGACGAGAAAAAAGTGAGTGTCGTTATCGATAAAGATAATAAAATTTTTTATAGATGACGCGGAAATTTCGGAAGATGAGCTGAAAGATAAGCTAAATGCCATTGATACTAAGACTTTAGTGCAGCTAAAAAGCGACAAAAACGCTAAATTTGAGAGCTTTGTGAAGGTCATAGATATATTAAAAGAAAAGGGACACGAAAACTTTGCAATCCAAACAGTCTCTGAGTAAAATTTCAAACTATAGTGGCTTAGCAGTATCGGCGATAGTGCATGTAGCAGCGGCTTATTTTTTGCTTTCACATAACTTTAGTGAGATAAAGATAGACGAGCAAAAACCTATAAAAATAGCTCTAAATTCATTCACTCCAGTGCCGCAAACTTCGGCTCCGCAGATAAGCGAACAAGTGATGATACCAGAGCCAACACCTCCAGCTCCACCACCACCGCCAAAGCCACCAAGACCAGAACCTAAGCCTGAACCAAAGGTCGAGCCAAAGCCACTGCCAAAACCAGAGCCAAAAAAGATAGAAAAGCCTAAACCTGAGCCAAAAAAAGTGGAGAAAAAGCCGCTGCCAAAGCCTGAGCCTCGCCCTGAGCCAAAAATAGAGCCAAAGGTGGAGCCAACACCTGCTATCACTGCGCCAGCTCCTACCGCGACCCCAGCACCTGTTGTAAATTCAAATTTAGCAACAAATAACAAGTCTATCGCCGCAGCACCAGCTCAAAAAGTAGCCCAAGAGCTAAATTTAGCGAACGCACAAAGCGACGAGGACTTTAGCAAGGTTTCAGCTGCCGTGAAAAAACACAAAAACTACCCTAGCAACGCAAGGCGTATGAGACACCAAGGTGTTGTTGAGGTTAGATTTTTGCTTAAACAGACGGCAGCATAGACGAGCTAAAGGTTACTAAAAGTTCAGGCTTTGAGTCGCTTGACAATGGTGCTTTAGAAAATGTCAAAAAAGCAAGCTCCGAGTTTCCAAAGCCAAAAGAAGCTCGATATCTTTGCGTTCCTGTAGCATTTACATTAAGATAAATTTTAAGCTCATTTGAGCTTAAAATTTCTTAGATCAAGTGTTTAGATCAGGATAGTCCCAGCAGTTAAATTCAGCCGCCATATCGTCATTTTCCTGCCCTTTGCAGCATAGCCACTCAAGCCCTGCTCGCCTCTCCATAACGACCTCTTCGTCAAGTCCAGCCGCCTTTTTGCCATTTACTCTTGCATCTACGCAGGCCCAGTGGTAGCGATAAACTAGATCAAGTTTGCTTAAAATTTCATCCATGCTGCGAAGCTTTGAACGGCTTTTTAGCCCGCCCTCTCTAAAGACATTCATCACAAACTCGCAGTCACAAATTTTATCCATCTGGCCGATATCTTCAGCGATGCCAAGCGCCCAAAGAAGTACCCAAAGCGACTCATATTTCCAGCCCATATTCACAGCCGTGTCCATATCGGCCCTGTCTTCAACGACCTCTTTTTCTTTTACACTTAGTCCGTCGTAAGCTTCGCCTAAAAAGCTCTTTGCCCACGCCATATTTTCTTTGCCCAAAGAGCCTTCATCACGGATCGTGCAAGCGCACATGATCGCTGTAAATGAGCAAACTGCGCGCTTTATTATCTCGTCAATATCTCTTGGCGTAACCTCGCTATTTTCATAGCGAAGCGGCAAGCTCTCAAGCACTGCTACGCCCCCCTCTTGCTTTAAAATTTTTATGTTCTCATCTTTTCTTTGTTGTGCTGTTTTTGGCATATCCGCACCTCCTTTAAAAATATCAAACACTCCCATTTTCTACCCAAAAAACTCGGCGTTAAATTTCTCTTCGTCAAAATTTTTGCTCAAAAATTTGCAAATTTCCTCCATATCAGCCCTCGCCGTTTCAAAACAGCTAGTAGCCCCTGGACTTGGCGTCATGTTAAAGCTTATGCCTTCGCCTGTGCTGATCTTGCCCTCGCCAAGCTCTAGTCTTTTTTTATTGCGGTCGATCACCTGTGGCCTTACACCACCAAAATTTACAGCATAGCTTAGGTCGTTTTCGCTTAGGCTTGGCACGATCTTTCTGGCGTCTTTGACAAATTCTTTTTGTTGATAAATGGCACTTCAAATAAGAAATTTCTTAGGATATAGGACCTGATGTCATCGTCTTTTAGCAGGTTTGTAAAGACGTCAAGGACGTTTTTGTCAAATTTTAAGCACTTTAAGAAGTCAAAAAAGCTAGAACAGCCGTGAAATCTCTCAAGCTTTGGTATGACAAGTGCAGTTGGTCCAAAACGAGTGTTGCCATTAGCTAGGATGTCTGGGTCGCCGTGGAGTGCGGCAAATGGTAGCTTGTCGTTTTGCACCATATAGACTTTGCCGTTTAGCAGGCGCTTGTTAGCAAAATAAAAGCTTCCAGCAACTGGCAGCGTGCTAAGATGAAGCCCATAACCCATCTTGTGAGCTAAAAATAGCGAGTGCGCTCCAGCATCGACTACGACGTAGTTTGCGGTGATTACCTCGCCGTCATTTATCTTGATGTGAAATGTATCGCCCACCTTTTTCATATCAGTCACTTCTGAACTTAGGCTGATCTCATAGCCCTCGCCACCTAAATTTAGAGCATTTTGCACGAGCGAATTTGCCACGCCACCAAAGTCCATCGTCGTATACTGGCCATTTTGTGCGCCTATTGCGATGATGTTTTCTGGGCGCTCATTGCCATTTGCGTCAAAAACGACATTTGGCTCGATCTGCTTTAACTTCTCTTTGTCATAAATTTCAAGATAAGGAAATAGCTCCTTAAAGCTTTCATATCGCTCCTTGATGCGCTCTACTTCGGCATCTCCGATGGCTAGCGTCATCTTTTGATGAGCGAATAAATATTTGCCCTCTAAGTTGTATTTTAGAGCGTATTTTACCGGCATATTTGCCACTTGTGAGACCTTTTTTGCCTTTTCTAGCGTATAGTTTGTCTCGATATCGCCGCAGTGAATGGTCTGTGAGTTGCCCTTGCCGCTTGAATTTAGCGTCGCTACGCCGTCATATTTTTCTAAAAGTGCGACCTTTTTTATATCGCTAAATGCAGCCAGCTCGTAAAAGAGTGCCGTCCCGCTAATGCCCGCTCCAACAATTGCCACTTCAAAGTGCTTTTGCCTCATTTTCTCCCCTGAAAGTTTAGTCGCACAAATGATACTATATTAAATTTAAATCAAACAGCAAAAAGCGTGGCGTGAAAAATAGGCTGTGTAAAAGTGAAATTTGGCAAGGCTTTCACCTTGCCATAAAATCTTAGTATGCCCTTTTATAGGCGTTTTCTATTTTTTCACTTTCACCAAATTCTTTCATGGCGTCAAAAGCAAAATATGGGTTGCGTAGTAGCTCTCTGCCAAGCGCCACGCCGTCGCAAACATCGCCAAGTAGCAGCGCCTCGCACTCACTTGCCTTTGTGATGAGACCAACTGCAAAGACTGGGATATCAACTGCATTTTTCACCGCTTTTGCATAGCCAGCCTGATAAAGAGGCGTAAATTTAGGCGCGTTATCAACTTTTGCATAGACTCCGCCAGCTGATATGTGGATGAAGTCAGCTCCATTTTTCTCTAGCTCACGCGCTAGCTTTACGCTCTCCTCTACGTCCCAGTCGCCCTTCAGCCAGCTACTTGCACTTATCCTCACACCAACGGTGATATTAGCGCCAGCCTTGATCTCTCTTAAAATTTCAAGCAGCAGCCTTATGCGGTTTTCAAAAGTGCCGCCGTATTCGTCGCCTCGTTTGTTCGTGCCAGCACATAAAAATTGATTTATCAAATATCCATGCGCCGCGTGTATCTCCACAGCCTCGTATCCTGCGCTCTTTGCCCTAATGGCCGCCTCCACAAAGCTTTGCTTAACGCTTGCGATATCCTCTGCGCTCATCTCTTTTGGCGTGGCGTACTCATCGCTAAATTTGATAGCACTTGGAGCAATGATGCCCTCACAAGTGCCCTTTCTACCAGCGTGAGCAAGCTGGACGGCCATTTTGGTGCCGTATTTACTGCAGCCTTTTACCAGCTCCGCGTGAGCCTCGATCTGCTCGTCACTCCAAAGCCCAAGGTCTTTTTTGGTGATCCTGCCACGCGCCTCCACAGCCGTCGCCTCAACGATAATCATGCCAACACCACCGATCGCCCTTGTAGCGTAGTGGAGCTTGTGAAAGCACCTTGGACGACCATCCTCTTTTTTGACCTCATACATACACATCGGAGCCATGATAATGCGGTTTTTGATCTCGATGCCGGCTATCTTAAGCGGCACAAAAAGCTTGTTTTGCATGAAATTTCCTTTAAATTTTTTGGTTATTTTAGGATATTTTGTTTAAATTCTTGGATTTGCAGGAATTTACTTCTTACGACTTAGAAAGTTCAAGCAAATTTTAAAATTTCATGAACGAGTAATTTCGGCTCTAAAATTTTGAGCTAAGCAGTAAGCGAAGCCAAATTTTCAGTAGTCAATTCTTACGAGTGAATGGAATTTTGAAATTTACAAAATAGATTTTTAAAATTTAAAGTTTTGTTTCTTTGTTAAGGGGAAGAGGCTTGAATTACGAAGTCGCTCCCTTCCCCTTAACAATCCCCTAACCCCGACAAACGTTAGATGTAGCATGCGAAAGCGCTTTGCGCCGCATGCGTTTTATCATCATGCGAGTGTCAGGCAAATTTTAAAAATAATGAGCGAGCATATCACGCTTCGAAATTTAGTAAGTTGCTAAGACGAGTGAGTAAGATTTTAAAATTTGTAAAGACTACTAAAATTTATCTATTTCTCCCCCTTAAACAAAGAAGCAAAATGTTCATCAATATTAACGCCGTCTTTTTTCATATCTTTTAGTCTTGCCCTTATGTCAGCGTCTTGCCAAAGAAGTGATGGTAGCGCAACCATAACCTTATCAAGGCTAAAATTTCTCGCATCTTCGCGCCAGCCATCCCAGCGGTAAAGCTCGTAAAATTTAGATATATCCCCACTTAGCGCCCAGTATAAAAACTGCGAGTAGCCAAGCTGTGTATCTTCCCATTTGCCGCTATCTGGTGCGTAGTAAAAGACATTGCCAGCTTTGCCACCAAAGGCGCCGCCATTTACCGCGAAAAATCCGCCCAAAACATCATCTGCCACTAGCAAATAGCTAGGCATCTGCCCTGCTTCGCTAAAGCTTTTTCCAAGGTTGAAGCTATAAATTCCGCGCTTCATCTGCTCGCATCCTGAGCCAAGCAGGCGCAACCAACCGCCATCTATCACTATGCCGCCGCACCCATAAACAAGCGCTCCCATAGGCGAGCGAGTAGTGACCTGAAGCCCTAAAAGCTCTCTTTGCGCCCTACTCTCATCGCGAGGCAAAATTGCATAGTCGTTTTTAGCCTCTTTAGCCACTCTTTGATCAGCGCCCAGCCTGGTTCATTTGTGTCTATAAGCTCGTCTAAAGCCCTCATTTTCTGTCCTTTAGATAAATTTGGTGAAATTTAAAAGAAGAATTTGGCAAGTCGCCCCGCCAAATTTCATATCAGTATGTTATTTTGCGTCCCAAGCTAGGATAGTGTTGCCCTCGGCGTCGGTAGCCACGTCGCCCATACCCATGATGTTGTAGCCGCAGTTTACGTAGTGAACTTCGCCTGTTACGCCGCTAGCTAGATCGCTAAGTAGGTACATAGCGCTGTTGCCGACGTCTTCAGTGGTGACATTGCGTTTTAGCGGGCTATTTACTTCGTTGTAGCGCAAGATCATCCTAAAGTCGCCTATTCCGCTTGCGGCAAGCGTTTTGATAGGGCCTGCGCTGATCGCATTTACGCGGATATTTTTAGCGCCAAGGTCGTGCGCTAGGTAGCGAACTGAGCTTTCAAGTGCTGCTTTTGCAACGCCCATGACGTTGTAGTGTGGCACAAATTTTGGTCCGCCAAGATATGTAAGAGTTAGCACTGAGCCGCCCTCTTTTAGCACTGGCAAAACTGCACGAGTAAGGCTTAGTAGCGAGTAAACGCTAGTGCCCATCGCTATGTCAAATGCCTCTTTTGTGGTGTTTACAAACTCGCCCTCAAGCGCCTCTTTTGGTGCGTAAGCCACTGCATGCACGACAAAATCGATCTCGCCAAAGTCTTTTTTGATTTGACCAGCAAGCCCGTCAAGGTGAGCTTGGTTATTTACGTCAAGCTCGTAGACAAATTTGCTACCAAACTCCTCAGCGATCGGCTCTACACGCTTTTTAAGAGCGTCGTTTAGGTATGTAAATGCCATCTGCGCACCTTGATCGTGACAAGCTTTCGCGATGCCGTAAGCTATTGATTTGGCGTTGGCGACACCGACGATCAGACCTTTTTTACCTTTTAAAATCATCATTTCTCCTTTTATTTTGTTTGACTTTTAAGCGATATTTAAATTTTAAACCGAAATTTAATAGCGGCAGTATCGTGAGATGAATTTTAATGTTGTGTAGAAATTTTAGGTCAAGACTAGGCAAATAGCCTGTCGCAGACTTAAAATTTCGAACTCATTAAAAAGCGCTCACGAGACAACGCGTATCAAATTTAAAAAATTATTCGCATCCCAGCTGGCTGTGCCTACCAAAACCCCATCACAGCTCTTTATACCTGCGATATCAGCAATATTTGCCGCATTGACGCTTCCGCCGTAAAGTAGCGGCACGTTTGCCTTTGTCTTTAAAAAACTTAGCACCTCATCTATCTGCTCTATGCTCGCACTCTTGCCTGTTCCTATCGCCCAGATCGGCTCATAGGCGATGACTAAATTTTTATAGCCAAGGTCTATATTTTCAAGCTGGCGGCTTAGAAATTCTTTGGTCGCTCCGCTTTCATTTGTGCTTAAAATTTTCACCGATGCAGTAGATGACATTCCAGCCGTTTTTTGCGGCAAAGTCAAATTTTGCTCGCAAAAACTCCTCGCTTTCATTTAAAATTTCACGCCTCTCAGAGTGGCCGATCAACACGTCTTTGATATCAAATTCATCAAGCATCGCCTTGCCGATCTCGCCTGTAAATGCCCCACTCTCGCAAGGGTAGAAATTCTGCGCCCCAAGCCTAAAAATATGCCTTTTTTCATCAAAGGCACTAGCTGGAGCAAATACGCTCACGTCGTCGTTTGCGCTTAAATTTGCGTCTAAAATTTCAGCGTACTCTCTAAAGCTCTCTCTTGTGTGGTTACACTTTAAATTCGCTAGAAATTTCAAGACCTACTCCTCTTTTCTAAGCGGCTTTATGCCAGGCAACTCTTTGCCTTCAATGAGCTCCAAGCTAGCACCGCCGCCAGTTGAGATAAATGTCATCTCATCAGCGTCTCCAGCGCGCTCGACCACGTCAGCCGTATCGCCACCGCCAACGACGGTTGTCGCGTGAGTGTCGATGATAGCGTGGCTCATTTTGATGCTACCTTTGCTAAATTTATCCATCTCAAAAACGCCCATAGGTCCGTTCCACCAGATGGTTTGCGCATCGGCGATGACCTCTTTAAATAGCCTAATCGACGCTGGTCCGATGTCAAGCCCCATCCAGCCATTTGGGATCTCTTGGGCAGGGACGTATTTTACAGCACTTTCAGCTGAAAATGTCTGAGCAGCGACGACATCTACTGGCAGGTAGATTTTCACTCCTAGCTCTTTGCCTTTTTGTAAAATTTGCCTTGCATCTTCGATGAGCTCTTCTTCAAGGAGCAAATTTCCGATGTTTTCGCCAAGTGATTTTAAAAATGTAAATGCCATGCCGCCGCCAATTATGAGCTTATCGACGCGTGGCAGAAGGTTATGTAAGGCTTGAAGTTTGCCACTTACCTTTGAGCCACCCACGACTGCGACAAATGGACGAGATGGATGTTTTATCAAATTTTGAGCGAAATTTATCTCTTTTTGCAACAAAAATCCCGCTGCTTTGTGCTTTTCATCGTAAAATTTAGTGATCGCTTCGACAGATGCGTGAGCCCTGTGGCAAACGCCAAATGCGTCATTTATGTAAAATTCGCCAAAGCCTGAAAGCTCTTTTGCCAAAACCTCGTCATTTTTGGTTTCACCCTTTTCAAAGCGTAAATTTTCTATCATCAAAATTTCGCCTGGCTTTAGAGCCGCAGCCTTTGCTTTAGCATCATTTCCGATCACATCTTCAGCAAATATCACCTCTCTATCAAGCAGTCTTGATAGCCTTTAGCCACGCCTTGAAGTGAAAATTTCTCTTCATAGCCGTTTTTTGGACGTCCTAAGTGACTGGCCAAAACCACGCTGCAGCCATTATCCAAGCAGTAGCGGATAGTTGGTATCGCTGAGCGGATCCTGCGGTCATCAGTGATGTTTAAAAACTCGTCCATAGGCACGTTAAAATCGCACCTTATAAAGACTTTTGCACCATTAAGCTCAAGGTCGTTGATCGATAAAATATCACTCATTTTTCACCCTTTAAATTTACTTTGTAGCCACGATCTTAGCAAGATCTACAAGCCTTGTTGAGTAGCCCCACTCGTTGTCGTACCACGCAAAGACCTTCACCATATCATCAGCGATAACCTGCGTAGTGTCGCTCGCTACGATGCTGCTAAAGGTGCTTGTGCAAAAGTCGCTGCTAACCCTGTAGTCATCATCAACGAATAAAATTCCCTTTAAATTTGACTCCGCAGCCGCTCTAAATGCCTCGTTTATCTCCTCTTTGCTAGCTGGTCTTTTTAAAACCGCCGTTAGATCGACCATTGAGACGTTTGCCACTGGTACGCGCACTGCTTGGCCGTGTAGTTTGCCATTTAGTTCAGGAAGCACTTTAGCGATAGCTTTTGCAGCTCCGGTAGTTGTCGGTCCGATATTTAACGCTGCAGCGCGTGAGCGGCGGAAATCTTTAGCTTTTACATCAACTAGGCTCTGGCCATTTGTATAGGCGTGGATCGTGGTCATCAGCCCTTTTACGATGCCAAATTTATCGTTTAGCACCTTTGCGACGGGAGCTAGGCCGTTTGTAGTGCAGCTTGCGTTTGAGACGATCGCTTCGCCTGCGTATTTATCGTCGTTTACGCCAACTACAAAGGTCGCCGTGTCGTCTTTTGCAGGAGCGCTCATGACGACTTTTTTGACGCCACGAGCAAGATATGGCTCACATTTTTCAGTGGTTAAAAACTTACCGTGCACTCTAAAACCACGTCTACGCCGTAGTCTGCGTAGCTAAGCTCGTTTAGATCTCTTGTGGAAAAAACTCTTATCTTTTTGCCATTTACTTCTATAAATTCGTCGCTTATCACCTTAACGTCTTGCTCGAAATTCGCCATGCACGCTGTCGTATTTGAGCAAATACCTCGTCATATCCCTTGTTGCGGTGTCGTTAATAGCGACAAGCTCAACATCATCACGCTCTAAAATAATACGCGCAGCACACCTACCGATACGCCCAAAGCCGTTTATTGCTACTTTAACTGACATCTTAGCTCCTTTTGATATAATTACGCCTAATTCTACAAAAAGAATTTTAAAACAAATATAAACAAGGCACTTTAATAGATGAAGTTAGCACTTTTTGGCGGGAGCTTTGACCCGGTTCATTTAGGACACGATAGCATTGTGAAAATGGCACTAAGCGGCCTTGATATCGACAAGCTCATCATCATGCCAACTTTTATAAGTCCCTTTAAGAGCAAATTTTCAGCTCCGCCAGAGCTTCGCCTAAAGTGGATAAGAGAAATTTGGGGCAGCCTAGAGAAGGTCGAGATCTCAGACTATGAGATAAATTTAGCTCGCCCAGTGCCTACCATAGAGACGGTTAAGTATTTGTATGAGAAATTCAAGATAGAGAAATTTTATCTCATAATAGGCGCAGACCACCTAGCTACGCTTGATAAGTGGCATGGTTACGAGGAGCTTAGAAATTTAGTGCAGTTTGTGATCGCTAAGCGCAATCACATAGAAATTCCACAAAATTTACAAAAAATGGACGTGCACGTCGATGTTAGCTCGTCACAGATCAGGCATCAAAAGGGGCTTGATGAGCTGCCTAGCGAGATAAAAGATGAGATTATAAATTTTTACCAAGGATTAAAGATGCAAGAGAGATCGATGCAAGAGCGCACCGAAAGTATAGTTAAGGTTTTAGACGCAAAAAAGGCTGAAGAGATACAAGTATTTGATATGAGCGGGGATGATTATTTCGTAAAGGCCGTAGTTATCGCCACTACGCTTGGCGAGAGGCACGCTTACTCGCTGGCTGAGGACCTGAAAGAGGAGCTTAAGCCTCTTGGAGAGAAATTTACTAGGTACGGAGAGCTCGCCTGATTGGATCGTGATGGACCTTGGCGACATCTTGATACACCTTTTAAGCCCAGCCTACAGAGCAAAATACAACATCGAAGAGTTTTTGCAAAAGCTAAAAACTAGCAAAGAGTCTTAACAAAAACAAGCGATGAGCAAATAAGCCATAAAAATATAAAAAATGCTAACAAAAATGGCTTTTTGCCCGTCGCTTTAAATATACTCCTATCTATCCCAAACCCCAAAGCACACATCGCAACGCAAAGGCAGATGCTAGCTGCTAGCTTTAAAATTTCTACCAAATTTTCAGGGAAAAATGGCAAAGACCTAACGCAGATCGCCACTAGGAAAAATAGTGCAAACCATGGTATGCTCTTTAGCTTTGAGCCACCGCTATTTTGGCTTAAATTTAAGAAATTTAGCAAAAACAAAAATGGTACTAGCATGATGACGCGAAGCATTTTTGTGATGAGGGCAGAGCTGCTTGTTGCGCTATCAAATGCTGCTGAAGCTCCGACAACGTGGGCTACTTCGTGAAGCGAACCGCCGATAAAAAAGCCAGTTTGCTGAGGCGTGAGAGCTAGAAATTTAGCGATAAATGGGTAGATAAACATGCCAATAGTCCCAAAGAGCACCACCGTGCAAATGGCGATAGCAAGCTTGTTTGCGTCTGCTTTTATCTCATTTTGTGTAGCCATGACAGCAGCCGCACCGCAGATGCTTGCCCCTGAGCCAATGAGCACGGCACTATCCTTGCTAAGCCCCAAGGCTTTGGCTACAAAAAGAGCAAAAGCAAATGTCGCAAAGACCATAAAGGCTGAGTATATCACGCCTAGAGTGCCGACACTTGCGATCTGGCTAAGGCTTATGTTAAAGCCAAAAAGTATGATGCCAAGCCTTAAAATTTGCTTCCCAGCGACCGCTACGACGCCACTACTTTTTAAAATTTCGAGTCTGTTTGGTGAAAAGATTTGCAAAAATGGCGCCTAAAATGATAGAAATGATGAGCGGACTTGTGTGAAATTTAGCCAAAACCGTGTTTGAGAGCGCAAAAGAAATGGCGCAGATCAGCGCTAAAACAAGCACAGCAAGAAATTTATGAGACATATTTTAACCTTAACTATTTTTTTAAAAATGCAATTAGCACGTTTGGGTATAATTAGACAAATTTTATAATGCAAATTTAAAATAAAGATAAAGGGATAGGCCTATGATCATCCTTGGCGAAAAATATACTTTCACCAAACTCGAGCTAGAGAAGCTTAGGAAGAAATTTGGCCAGGTAAATTTTTTATCCCATGAAAATAGCGACGCTAAGGTTTTGCGAAGCGCACTAGAAAATCTCATAAAATCAGGCGATCAAAGGCTAATCGTGCTAAATACTGCAAAGCCAGTTGATGGCAAGCTGGTGAGATTTCTCACGCTTTTGCAGTTTAAGACGAAGTATAAAAAGATCAAATTTCTAAATGTGGAGAGCTTTTTAGAAATTTATCTGCAAAAGTGCTACATCCCAGAAAATGGCGAAAATTTAAACTTTTTAAACGATATCAAGCCTTACAATGCCTTTGAATACGCCTTAAAACGCATGATCGACTATGTAAGCTGCTCACTACTTCTTGTGATACTTTTTGTGCTTAAATTTTACGTAAAGAAAAAGATAGACGAGCAGTCCCCTGGAAGCCTTTACTTTTTGCAAAACAGGGTTGGACTTGGAAACAAAGAATTTGAATGTATCAAATTTCGCTCGATGGTGGTTTGACGCTGAAAAAGACGGGGCTAAATTTCCTAGCAAAAACGATGAGAGAGTCTTTGAAATTTGCGAATTTATGCGTAAAACTCGCATTGACGAGGTGCCACAATGCATAAATGTGCTTCGCGGACAGATGCACCTGATAGGCCCAAGACCAGAGCGAAGATACTGGATAAATTTCTTTGAAAAAGAGATACCTTACTACAATGAACGCCACATCGTCCGCCCAGGCATCACTGGCTGGGCACAGGTAAACTACCCTTACGGCGCAAACACACACGACGCCAAACAAAAGCTAATGTATGATCTTTACTACATCAAGCACTGGTCACTTTGGCTGGAGATAAAAACTATGTTTAAAACATTTGAGATAATACTAGGCAAAAAAGGTATTTAGCTGTTTGTCCATAATAGCTTTCGTATATTTTTCTAGGACAATATTCTCATCAAAAGATAAAATCATCTTTTCTCTGCCATTTTTACCCATTTTTTCAAGAATACTTTTGTCAAGATTTAAAATTTTTTCCATTTTTTCAGCGAGGTCTATAGAGCTTTTTGGCTCACACAAAAAACCATTTACTCCATCGTCTACTATTTCTTTACAGCCACTAACATTTGTAGCTATTAATGGCTTTGCCATGGACGCGGCCTCTAATAAACTTTTTGACATTCCCTCTTTGTACGATGCCAGCACGACGCACTCAGCACTAGCTACAACCTTACTTACATCATCGCTCATACCAAGATAGTCCAAAAAGTCGTTTTTAAGCCACAAATTTAACTCTTCGTCGCTAATGGCAGTATTATTTTTGACATTTTTTTCTCCAAGCAGCAAAATCTTAAAATCATCTCTTTTTTCTTAAAATTTTACCAGCCTCAACTAACTCAACAATACCTTTATCTTTTATAAGTCTTGCTACACATAAAAATTTAAATTTTTCGTCGCTTTTGCTCTCTTGTCTTGGGGCAAATTTATTTATATCTACACCACTTCCTGGTAGGAGGTCGCATTTTCCTTTTGAAATAATGCCCAAATTTACAAATAGATCTTTATCGTCTAAATTTTGAAAGAATACAACCTTATTTGCATTTAGCAATATCTTATAAAGAAATTTAACTATGCTTGTGACAAAACTTTGTTTTATAAAAACTGTTCCAAGCCCTGTGATATTGCTAACACAACAAATACCTAAAATTTTACAAGCAAGTGAGCTATAAATATTTGGCTTAATAGTAAAATTTAAGACACAAGCTGGCTTCTCCTTTTTATAAAGGGCTAGCAAACTAAAAAAAGTTTTTAGATCAACTAACGGATTTATCCCTTTTGCATCAAAATTTATATGAAAAACTTCGAATTTTTCTTCCAATAAAGTTGAGTATTTTTCATCAAACGGAACAACAAACGACACTTTAAAGCCGTTTTTCTTTAGGTGATTTGCAAGGCTCAGTCTAAAGTTGTACCCACTCCAGGCACTATTTGTCACTATAAACACGCTTTTACTCAAGCCATCTCCTTTTCCACATTTGATAAACCACTATAAACCAAATAAGACTTTGAAGCTCTTCTCCAGCATAAAATCTATCTTTTAAATTTTGTATTTGTTTTATAACAAATATCTCATCATTTAAAGCCCTAGAGTCCAGATTCTCTTCAACAAGCCATCTTAGATCACCTCTTAGCCACTTTGCAAGTGGGATCTGAAAGCCTGATTTTGGCTTGTCTATTATATCTTTTGGGATATATTTGTACAGAATTTGTCTTAGCAAATATTTTGGCTGATTATTCTTATATTTTATACTTACTGGAACGCGTGCCAAATACTCTATCAAACAATGATCTAGTAGTGGCTCACGTCCCTCTAAGCTAACACTCATTGTGGCGCGATCAACTTTTGTAAGCACATCATCGCACATAAAAAGTTTATAATCACACATCATCATATGATCTAAAAAATCAAGCTTGAGCTCATTTTTCCACACATTCATATACTCTTGTTTTAGCCCTATTTTTAGAAATTTAGTTACGTCCGACCTATCTACATAACTACTTGCATTTATAAACATTTCGTCTAAATTTTTACTATTTATAGCTCTTTTTAACTTTAGAAATTTCATCTCTGAAATTTGTCTGGCGGATATTATTTGGCAGGGCTTGATTTGCAATGTCAGCAATTTTTTCATTTATTAAATTTAGTCCAAATTTAAACAAATTTTTCTTGAGCGAAGTAGAAAAAATACCCTGAAATTTATGTAAAAAGAAATACTTGCTATATCCACAAAAATGTTCATCTCCACCATCTGCACTAAGTGCAACTGTTACATCTTGTTTTGCCATTTTTGAAACTGCCATGGTCGCTACTGCAGAGCTATCCCCAAAAGGCTCATCATAAAAGAAAGAAAGAGTGTCGATATATGAAAGCATGTCGGCTTCATTTATATAATACTCATGATGATTTGTACCAAAGTGCGTGGCCACTTGCTTTGCGTGGGCAGCCTCGTTAAATCTAGCGTCATCAAAACCTATGGTAAATGTATCAATCTTTTGCGTTTTGCTTAGCAAAGCAGCCACCAGTGAGCTATCATATCCGCCACTTAAAAAGACGCCAACTGGCACATCAGCAATAGTACGTAAATTTATTGCACTGTCTAAAAGACCTTCAAGTTCGTTTAAAATTTCACTCTCATTTTTATTAAATTTTGGCTGTGCGTAAAAATATCCTACATCCCAATATTTTGTTATTTTAAATGTTGTTTTGACAATATCAAATTTTAAATAACAACCAGCAGGAAGTTTAAAACAATCCTTAAAAATACTATAAGGCGCAGGAATGTAGCCAAACTGAAAAAAATAAGCTAGCGCATCTAAATTTTGCTCTTTCTTAAATTTTGGATGCTTGTGAAAGGATTTGATCTCAGAAGAAAAAATAAAATTTATACCATCAAAATAGTAATAAAGTGGTTTTACGCCAGCTCTATCACGGCATAAGAATAGCTCATTTTTATTTTTATCCAAAATAGCAAATGCAAACATTCCTATAAATTTAGCAAGACACTCATCACCCCACTCTTTATAAGAGTATAAAATAACTTCGGTATCAGAATTTGATACAAACTTATAGCCAAGGGCTAATAGCTCTCCCTTTATAGCTTTAAAGTTATAAACCTCTCCATTAAAAACTATCACATATCCACCGCAATCACTCACAAAAGGCTGGTGTCCATTTGAGCTTAGATCCATTATAGATAGGCGGTTGTGGCCAAGGTGAACACCACTTTTTTCATCAAAAAAAACACCTCTATCATCTGGACCGCGATATGCCTGCATCTCTAGCATATCTACTAAAATTTGCTCATTTTTATTTTTATCTATAAAACCAACTAACCCGCACATGTTATGCTTTCTGTTTTTTGAAAAGCTTCCAAATAAATTCTCTCATGCCTCTCTACTATTGCTTTAATTGAATACTCATTTTTAACTTTTAAATAAAGTTTATTTGCTTTTACCAAATAAGCATCATAGTTATTTATCATTTTTATCATTTCCTGCTTAAAATCAGCAATAGAAGAAAGTGTTGCATTCGTATCATCAAGAAAATCCTTTATTCCTCCTACTGGGGTTGAAATTATTGGCAAACAACTAGCAGCAGCCTCTAGAAGTACAATTGGCATACCTTCCCATAACGATGGCAGTAGAAAGCAATGTGCTTGATTTAACAACAAAGGAATATCTTTTCTAAATCCCAATAGCTTTACGTTGTCATTAAGACCTAATTCATCGATCAATTTTTGCAATTCGCATCTAAGTGTTCCATCACCAACTATTTGCAGCTCAAAATCAAACCTATCTTTCATCTCATGAGCTATTCGTATTATATCTTTATGATTTTTTACCTCTTCAAGTCTTCCAATTGATATAAATGTAAACCTGTTATTCTTTTTTTTATTAATACTATAACGAGAGATATCAATTCCATTTGGTAAAATCTCATAGTCTTTAATATAAAAAAATCTAACCATTCTTTTAGAAAAAATAATATCCTTAAAACGTAAAAATTTAAATATATAAAGAAAAATTTCACGACACAATGATTCCATTTTTAAACTATGTGATGTAGTTATAATTTTAATTTTTGGTTTCGTAATTTTTAGCAAAGTAGCAACAATGATTGAATGCGACATATGAGCATGAATAACATCAATATCTTTTTCATAAACAAACTTTACAAGTCTTATGAACATGCAAAACAAATCAACCAAAGATTTTTTTTTATTTAAAGATATGACACTAATTCCAGAATCTGTAAATTCTTTTAGCATATCATTTTGTTTAGATAGTGAAACGACATAATTATTAAAATTTATCTTTATCTATATTAATAGAAATATCATATACTACCTTTTCAGCACCTCCGATACCAAGTCCGGTTATGAGTTGCAATACATTTATTTTCTTCATGACAAGTTATTTTATATATTTAAAATACCACATTTGAAATGCTAAAATAAACCACAGTTTATTTATGTTTCGCTGTTTACCATTTTTTAATTTTTTAAGCTCATTAGCCATACAATACTCACTTAATAAATTATGTTGTTGTATTCTATCTTTCCTTAAAAACTCATCGAATAAATACGATAAATCGCCGCTAAACCACTCTAGCATAGGGATCCCAAATCCCATCTTTGGTCTACTAAACATTTCACTTGGCACATATCTTTCTAAAATCTTACGTAAAATATATTTACTTGTTTTATTTTTATATTTTAACTCAAATGGAACCCTAGCCATAAAATTCTATTATTCGATGATCGAGCATAGGTTCTCGCCCCTCTATTCCTACACTCATCGTAGCTCTATCAACTTTTGTTAGTATATCATCTGGCATATATCTATCAAAATCCCACAACATCATATCTTGCATAGCATGTTCATTTGAGCTATTTAAAGATCTAATGTTTTTTTCAATAAATGTTCGTTTTTTAAAAAGCTCTTCTATTTCATAGTTTTTATTAGTTTGAACCATAAGCTCATAGAAATTTAACCATTCGTTACAATTCAATATTTCTTTTAACTGATAATACTTATGCTTTAGATTTTCAGAAAAAGCCAATAATGGTAAAACATACCCTTTTGATGAAGTCATAGTATAGGCTATATATTTTCGTAATATTTTTGGGACTTTAAACATCCCTTTTCCGATTTTATGTATATTCCAATATCGTTCATATCCACAGAATATTTCATCACCGCCATCAGCACTTAAAACTACTTTTATGCCATTTTTTTTTGCAAACTCGCTAACTAAAACAGTTGGTATTCCACTACTATCAGCAAAAGGTTCATCGTAGATATCCGGGAATTTCTTTAATATAGATTTTGCCTGTGAAATATCTAGATATTCCTCATGATGATTTGTTTTCAAAATTTAGCTATGCTCTTCGCATATTCTGCTTCATTATATTTTTCATTATTAAAACCTATAGTAAAAGTATTAACATTACCACAATGCTTTTGTAGTATTGCAGTTACAATACTACTATCTATGCCACCGCTTAAAAAAACACCTATAGGAACATCAGATACAGTTGTACAGGTAAAAGCATTAACAAGAACTTCTTCTAAATTATCTATGAGCTTCTCTTCGCTCATATCAAATTTAGGCATATCAAAAAAAGGTAAAACAGACCAATACTGTTCTAATTTAAAACTTTTTTGATTTAAATCAAATACTCCAAAATGTCCAGCTGGTAGTTTATAACAATCCTTAAAAATAGACAGGTTTGATGAAATATATCCATAGCAAAAAAACTCATTTAGTGCATCATTTGATATATCTAAATTATTTTGAAATTTCATTATCGGTCTTAATTCACTAGCAAAAATAAAATCATTACCATTAAAAAAATAATATAATGGCTTAATCCCAGTTCTATCTCTTATTATTGTTAGAGTTTGGTTACTTTTATCATAAAATGCAATAGCAAACATGCCTATAAATTTATTAATAGCTTTTATACCCCATTTATGATAAGCTTTTAGAACGACCTCACTATCGGTGTTTGATACAAAATGATATCCATAGTTTATAAGCTCTTTGCGTATCTCCTTAAAATTATAAATCTCACCATTATAGACCATAACAATATTTTCAAAATACATTGGTTGATCACCATTTTTGCTAAGATCTAATATCGACAATCTAACATGGCCCATAGAAAATAAATCGCTTTCAAATTTGCCAACTCCATCAGGACCCCTATGTTTTATACTATCTAACATGGCATCTATTTTTGTACTATTTTTACTATTAAATCCAACTATTCCACACATTTTATTATTTCCATTTGGGTACTTTCTATCATATTCTTTATAGAAAAATTATTTAGTATTCGATCTCTACACATACGACCAATATATTTATAATTGCTTTGCAATGCCCTATCTATTCCATAAAGTAGTGCTTCAACATTATTTGGCTCAACAACCACTCCAATATCTCCCACAATCCTTCTGCTATCACCAACATCAGTAACTACAACCATACACCCAGAGCTCATGGCTTCTGCTATTGAGTTACTAAAACTTTCACTACTGGAAGAAGAAATAACGATATCAAAACCGGCATACAGTCTTTCTACATCATATTGCTGTCCAAGCCAAATAAACCTATTATTGTATTCTAGCACCTTTTGGCATTCTATTTTAATACTTTCATCACCACATCCTACCGAAAAAAATACTGTATTTTTATGTTTTTCAAGTATTTCTTTTGCAGCTTTTGAGAGCACCATATACCCTTTCATAGGATCTAGTCTTGCAACTATACCTATAACAATGCCTCCTTGATCAATGCCGTATTTCTCTCTAAAGTTATTATTTTCTTTTTTATTTGGCATAAATTTATTGACATCTATTCCGTTTGGAATAACAACGGATCTATCCATAAAATATCCAACACTTTTATGGAATTTATAGAACTATATGAATTTGCAATAATAAGGTTTGCTTTATTTGAAAATATTTTTTGTAATAAAAAAACAAGCTTAGCAATTTTATTATATTTATCTAAATCTATATTTGAAGCACGAAAACCCCAAATAATTTTTGTTTTTTTAGGCTTGCACCATAGGGAAAAAAGATTCATCTCAGGCATAAAACTATAAACGACATCTGGTTTTATACGGTGTAAAAGCTTTTTGTAAGTCAAATAAAACCCTAGAACATCATATGGACCTTTTTTTTTAAGGTTATAATATTCTATATTCTCTATACCCATAATATCTACTTCTTGACAACCACCATACATAGTACAAACAGATATTTTAAATTTACTTTTATCAATATTTTTTAAAAGCTCTATAAATTGTCTTTCTGCGCCCCGATATTTAATGAACGTATTGCTAAAACAAGGTTAATCATCAAGAACCTTTTGGGTTACGCTATCCCATTGTTTTACTATTTTTTCTAAAGAAAATTTTTCTTTTACCATAACGGCTTCACTAGCTATTTTTTTTCTCATATCATTATCCATTGTTAACGCCCTAATCTCACTGGCCAATTCTTCAAAATTTTGATCTTCTACTAAAATTCCATTTTTTCTATTTTCTATAATTTCTCCAGGTCCATAATTGCAATTAAAGCTCACAACAGCACAGCCACAAGACATTGCCTCTAAAAGTACATTTGGAAATCCTTCTCTTTCAGAACATAGTACAAAAATAGAAGCTACTGCATATTGACTAAATATATCTTTTTTATTGCCAAGTAATTTAACATTATCTAATCTTAGTTTTTTTATTAAATTCTCCAACTCAATTCTTTGTGGACCATCCCCTGCAATATGTAGTTGCCAATCATCTAATTTTAGTTTCTCAAAGGCTAAGACCAAATTATAAAATCCCTTTTTGTTTTCTAACCTCCCTACACCTAAAATTATATTTTTTTTATTCATTTTTGCATTTTGGATTTTACTAACAGGATTATAAATAACAATACTATTGGTTATAAATTTATAGTTATTTCGATCAGACAATGTTTGTAAAACTAGCATATCGCAAAATGTATAGGTTATTCTTCGTAAAATATTTAAAGCTAATGAATTATAAAAATCATATGCTGCACGCTCAGAAATAATAATATGTTGCCCATTTAGTTTTGATACAATTATACTTAAAATATTTGTGTGGGTCATGAAACTTATATTAATGTTCGCATTAATATCTCGTAGTGCCTTCTTTAAAACAACTAAACGTATTAAAAAATTCTTAATAGATTGAAATATGTTTTTTGATTCTTTGTCTATACCTAATTTTATATGTTCTATCCTGCTGTCTAGACTATAAAAAGGATCATCACTTGAAAAAGTAATTATATATATTTTATATTTTCTTATAAGTTCATTCGCCAATATTGTTAAGACTCTCTCAGCTCCTCCAGAAGCTAAAGAGAAAATTATAAATGCTATTTTATACATTATTTAAATAATTTAAAAATTGCTGTGCAATTTTTTCTCCATTAAAATTATTAATCACAAATTCATAACCATTTTTAGCAATTCTTTGAAGCTCATCATTATGTAACTGAAAATATCTTATTTTTTTTACCAAATCTTTTAAACTACCATCATAAGATATGTAATGAAAATTTTCTATAAGCCCCATATCCTTATAGATAGGACTACTTAAACCGATAAAAGCTGCACCGCATGCCATTCCTTCAACAAAGCCTATAGCTGGCAATCCAGTAATCTCTTCTGGCACTATAAACATTTTATATTTATTATATTCATTAACCATATCAAACTTATAATATTCTTTTTGTTTTACATAAAATAGGTTGTAAATTTTTGCAAAAAAATCTTTTATAATACTTTTTCCTAAAACCTCTTTTGATTGAATTTCACTAGTAAGGTCAGATATCCTAGAAAAAATCACATCCTTGAGTTCATCTTGCTTTTCATAAATTTCTTTTCTCATTGGATGGAGAGTATCGGTATTGTAAAAATCTATACAGTCAATAATATCTTCAGTTCTTTTAAAATAAAATAGACTTCCTGTTGCCAAACATAAAATTTTCTCGCATATTAAAATCATTAAGTAACATAAATCTTTTATTATAAACATATGGCAATAGCAGAACACTATTTTTATACCATTGAAAGTAATGTTTAAAATATTCACTATTTTTAGCTAAATCGCTTTCAGCCAAAAATCTATAAACACCAACCTTTTTAAGGTTATCAGAAATCTTACTAGTATAAATATGATAATGGTTTAGAAAAAAAAATTTCTTACATTTAGCTTTAGAAAATTGCACCATTTTAAAATCATCTTTTATATTTTTAAAGGCAAACGCTACCAAAGCATCTTCACGTTCTACACCATCTATATTAAAAATTATATTTAATTTAAAAAAATTTACTTTATTTAAAACACACCAAAACAAAAATTCAAATAATGCAAATATTTTACAAATAAAAGGACTTTTAAAAAAGGTTCTATAAAAGGAATTTTCTTTAAGATCAAGATATATATAAACATTACTGTAGTATTTTTTTATTATGTTTTCTAGAATATACCAATATTTATGCATATGCTGTCTTCTTGTTACAAAATTAAAAACATTTTTACCATACCACTGCTCTATATATGGGTTATAAAATATAATTTTTTTCATCTATTTTAAAACTACTCCAAAAACTCAATATTCTTATTAATATTGTTTAAAATATCGTCTTTGATTTCTTTATTATAAACTCCTGCTTGTAGTATCACTAAAGAGTTATTTTTATCTTTTAAAATTTTTGGTGAGGCAACAAAAAGATCTGTTCCGTAAAGTCTCTTTCCTTGCTTATCTGGATTATTATCTAATATAAGTTTTATTTTACTTACATCAAGACCAAAAGAAATAAGATATTGTGTGAAAACATGGGCCCCAAATAAAAATACATCTTTATTGCTACTTTCTATTTGCTTATTTATCTTGGTTACTAGTTTTTTATGGTAACACAAATATTCCAAATAAAGATCCTTGTTTTTCTTATATAAATTTTTATCAAGCCTAGTAATTTGACTTGCTGATTTTTTACTTTTTATAAAACTATAAAATATACTGTGGTCATCCAAAAAGTATTCTTTTTTCTCCAAAATAAAACCATTACTACTAAGAAGATATTCTATATAAGGCTCTGAAAGAAAAATGGTATGTTCAAAATTTATACAATTTGTATACTTTCTTTCTAGCATCACTTGCATGTTTGGCACACTAAATATTAATCTTTTACCTTCTTTCATGAAGTTAGCAATATGTTTTACAAAAATATTTGGATGATAAATATGCTCAAATACATGAGAATGAAGTATCGCATCATATTCATGATTAAATTTAAATTTTTCATCAAAAAAACATTTTACAAATTTAGCTTTAGCACCATCAACTGGAGTTGGATTTGGCTCTACAATGGTCCAATCAATATCATTATTTTTTTGATACTCCTTAGATAATATCCCAGAGCCACCACCTATTTCAATCAAACTTTTAGGAGAGTAGTTTGATATAAATTTTGCAAATTGCAAATGATGTTTCAGCCATAAATCGCCTATAATACCAGCACCATGAGCTTCTGGATAAAGAATATTAAGAGGTAAAAGCTCATCAAGTTGTATGATACCACTACTCTTTGATATACTCCAGCTCATATCGTGCAAAATGTCATCTTTTTTGTCTTGATTGGTACAACCCATAAACACTGGAAAATTCTTAAACGTATAAAGGTGTTCCATATCATTGGAACCAGTTATTTCACATTTCACCCTTTTTTCAGTTTCCATCTTTATCCTTTAAAATCTCATTTAACATATTTTTACCAAGATAGAACAAAAGTAAACTATAAGGATAATGATGCAAAGCTGCTATATTTAAGTAAATAATAGCCGTCATCATTCTAACCTTAGTATAATCATATCCTTTATTTTCTATCCATTCTTTAAAATATTGCTCACAATCAACCAAACTTTGCTTTCTTAAAAAATCATAATGAATATTGTTTAATTTACGACTAACATTAAATAACTTTTTGTCGAACTATCTCATGAGACATTATTATGCCGTGATTTAGCTTTCCAAAATCATAATAAATGTCTCCATATTCCATGCATCCGCCAAAATTCTGTCTCCAATCCAATAGTGTAAATGGCGCCTTTTCATCATCATTTATTAAAATATTTTCAAAATGCAAGTCACCATGAAACCTAACTGGTAAGCCATTGGACAATTCTTGCCAATCTACTTTATCTAATAAATCAAAATTTTAGGTGCTTTATTTTCATTAATAAATTCTTCACTATCAATCTGCTCAAAATTTGTAAAATACTGTTTTACTCTCTTGTAAGTTTTTTCTTTATAAAAATCCATACATATGCTTTTAAATTTTACTTGTTCTTGTAAATTTAAATCCTTTTTAATCCAAAATCCATCCATCCAATCTAAAAAGTACTTAAATGTAGAAATAGTTGGATTTTTTGAAAAAACATCACCATTTACTTTTTTATATGCATACATATTTTCAGTCGAGTTTTCTATCTTAGGAATAAAATTTCCAAGCAATTTAGCCCTATAAACTCTATCTTGTATAAAATTTTTATCAATAGAAAATTTAATTACACGCGTATCAACAAACCAAATGGCTTCTTCTTCTTTTCCAGGATATTTGCATCTATATTTTTTGCAAAATACTCTCTTGTTCTTTCAAGCTGCTCTATATTTCCGGTGTCAAACCATGTAAAATCTATAGGCTCTATGCCAAAGTCTATAAGCGACCTTAGGCCAAAACTTTCTCCTATTTCTATAGAACCTTGATTAACGCCATCATTCATAGCGTCCCAAAACTCTTTATAATTAAATATGCCAGCCAATCCAATATATGCCTTACCATTCTTTGAACCTTTTGGGCAAATCTCTATAACATGGCTGTTTTTGCTTACGATTGTTCTATACTGTGAGTTATCATCTGTGTCAGCCTGCCCCATCCAATTATGAATAGGCGGCTTTATATTTTCTAAGACAATAGTATCATTTGAAGTAAATATAAATGGGCACTGAAGCTTGTCTTGGCATTTCATGATAGTATAACCAAGTCCAGATCCATCTCCTTGATATAAATCAATATCCACAAATGTAAATTTTCTATCAGGATACGCTAATTTCAAGCAATCTTTTACTGTTTGTGCCTTATATCCAACAGGGATTACAAAATTCTATATCTTTGTCAAATTTATCAATGATATATGAAATAGCTGGCTTGTGTGCAACTGATATCAATGCTTTATTTACATTTTTAGTCATACCTTTTAAACGATTGCCAAGACCAGCCGAAGCAATAAGGACTTTATATTTCATGACTATACTCTTTTATACCTATCTTGTAATCTTATAACATCTTCTAGTTCTGGTGTTGAAGCCTCCAAATAAATACAATCTTCAATAGCTTCCATTCTATGAATTTTAAATGGGTTTAGTGTAATTACATCATTCGGGTTCATTATGATTTGACTTAGTTCATGCTCATTATCTCCCAAATATACTTTTAAAATTCCACTTAGTAAATAAACTGTTTCTATCTTAATTTCATGATACTGAAGGCTGCAAGCATGGCCTTTATACATAGTAAGTCTTTTAAACATGTATCGATTGTTCTTTTCTAAGAGCTCCTCTTTTCCCCATGGCTTTTCTATAACAATAATTTCCATTTTAATATCCTTTTATACCATCTTAAATAATCTAATGTATCTTGTCATTGCCTGTTTGATTATTCCTTTTAAATAATTATCTAAATCTATATTCTTTTCAACCAATTCTCTAGAAACTTTATCTCTCATATTTTTTATACTTTTATTTGCAAAGATATAGTGTCCACAAATAATTGCTTTGTCTATATCTGTTGCTTTGCTATTTTTTAACATCCATTTTTTCCATTTATTTGAGCTCAATGCTGTTTGTATAAAAAAATTAAATTCCTCATCATACCCAAACATTTTCAATATATATAACAACGCTTTTGTTTCAATAACGCCAAATTCTGGAGCTACATTTGAAGCATGTATTCCTATAATTGGCCTTAAAGCTAGTGCTTCATCTGATAGATAATCGGTATTATGTTCTTTTAGCAAAACATCAAACTTATTGCATATTTCAAGTGTCTTCAACAAAATATTTAAAGATATTTTTTTACTTTCATTAAGATTTGATCCAAAAATACCTATGTTTTGCATCTCCATAACCTTAGTACCAGTCTGGGCTACAACAAATGTTGGTTTTGTTACTTTATTTTTAATACAAAATTTTTGAACTTCATTTAAAAAATACTCAAATTTTTCTAGATCTTGAGCATATCCATTTTGTTCTTCTGTACCAAGTTCAAATTTTATATTTCTATTATTTTGTTTAGCAAACTCATATGTATAACCATATAGCTCAAAAAGTTAACTTAATATTTGCTCTATTGTTAAGTTTTCGTTTTGTATAGGTATACTTGGATCAATATGAATAAAATCAAATCCAGACAATATATCTGTTTCAAAAGACTTTTTGCTGACTCCATAGAATCACTAATGTTTAAATTACTATTTTGTTCCACCAAACTTTGCCAAGGACCACCGTGATCCCTTGCTATAAAAATATTATCTGATTTTTTTGATCTTACATAATTTGCAAAACTATGTGTGTCAAAATTTTCTACATAACCTCCACCAAACTCAGAAGAGTCAATTTGTCTTCTACTTGCTATTAATATTTGTGGGATACGTAGTTCATTAGATAACTCAATGGCAGCATCGATACAATTTTTACTCATAGGTCCACTACAAAGCATTGTTGCTTTTTTTGCTTTTATAAATTCTCTTATCATATCGTCCATTCTCCGCTAAATTTAATTTGTTTATCTGGTAAAACATCAGGATTATACGGCACAAAAATTTCTCCAAGATATGCAAAGATGCTTCAGCAACTGCCCGTTCACTTCCACTTGTTTTTGTTACATAACTTGCATACGATTTTGCTATACTACTAGAGTTTGCTGGTGCAATTGAATACATTACATTCTTAAAAACATAGTGATCAAAAATACCATCTCCCATATATATAACTTCGTTTGGATTCCACCTTTTTTTAATCCAATCTATTCTTTTTATAGTGCTAACTAGATCGAGTGGCATTTTCATATCATCTACGATTCTAGCCTTTGTTATTTCAAATCCTCGATGATCACCGGTTACAAAATGTATAGACATATGTGGCTTTAACAAAGAAAGAGCATCATGGTCGTCTGATCCAAAATTTTCATAATTTTACCATCAGCACTATAATAAAATTTACCATCTGTCATAACGCCGTAAACATCTAAAATAAATATTTTTGGTTTTACTTTCATTCCAACGCCTTTTCTTTTGCTTTTCCAATATATATAATATAGGGAGAGTTGATTTTATAATTCATACTAATATTAAATAAAATTTAAAAAATAATATAGAGGTTTCCCAGGTAAAGAAAAAAATTTTTTATTATTTTATTGTATTTGATATTTGATATATTTACAACACCAAATTGATAAATCCCAGCGTAATCACAAAATAATGTTTTATAGCCATTTGTTTCATGTGCTAATAAAATATCATTTTTATCATACGGAATATGTATGTCATAAATTCTCTTATCAAAATTCTTTGCAAAAAACCAAAAAACCCGCACATATTAGGAATAACAGTAACTATAGTCCCATTATCCTTTAAATAATATTTACTAAAATTTACTGGTACTATTTAAATCTTCAAAATGTTCAAATACGCCAAAGGATGTCAAAATATCATATTTTCTACAATTTTTTATATCAAAGAAATCGTGGTGGTATATGTTAGAACAATAGCCCATATTATCGTATATTTCTTTTGTTTTTTTTACAGAAATCCCTTCGTAATCAAATCCATTAATCCTATAACCAAAATGATCATGAAAATACAATAAATATGGCGAAAAAGCACACCCTATTTCGCATATATCTTTTTCCTTATTGTAATTTAAATATTTAGTAAAAATTTTATGCAATAACCTATTTGTATAATAATTAATATCAATTTTTGATATCTCTAAGTATTGGTTCCAATTCTTAGCCCAGTAACCCAAACCTGCTTTATCCTTATTCATTTGAAGAATTATCCTTTAATAATTTTACATCACCATTGTTCACTTTATATATTTTATTACATCTAGAAACAGTAGTTAATCTATGAGTTATAATTAAAAGAGTTTTTTCTTTACTTATTTTATAAATTTCATCCATAATTTTTTCTTCCGTATTTTCATCAAGCGCAGAGGTTGCTTCATCAAGTACTAGTATATCAGGATCATTGTATAATGCTCTAGCAATTCCTATGCGCTGTTTTTGACCACCGCTAATTTGTATACCTCCATTTCCAACCATAGTGTTTATACCATCTTTAGCGGCCAGAAAATCGTATATATTAGCTTTTTTTAAACAGTCTATAATCTTTTTTTTATCATATTTATAACCAAAAGAAACATTTTCTCCAACAGTACCATCAAATAGATAAACTGATTGTGGTATATATCCTATTTTTGAACGATAATGCTGAATATTATTGCTGCTTAATTTTACGCCATCTAATAAAATACTACCTTCAACTGGCATATAAAGTCCAATAATTAAATCAACTAGAGTTGTTTTGCCTCCACCGCTCCTACCTACAAAAGCGATTCTATCGTACTTATGTATAGTTAAATTTATATTATTTAATATTGGTTTACCGTTTGTATATTCAAAAGTAACGTTATTTAAAACTATATTTTTTTTAAACTCTATACTATCTTCACCTTCAATTACATATTTTATACTCAGCTCATTGTGTATAGATTCTAGTGATTTTGATAAAAATAAAGTAGTATTATAACTGCCTAATATTCTATTTACTCCAGGTAATATTCTATATAGAGCTAATGCGTACACTGAGATAATTGGTAATACAAAGTTAGGATCATCGTATTTAAATAATACGTACATTACAATAACCACAAGAATCGTGAAGCCAATATTTTCAAGTAGTATTTTTGGTAAATTACTTAACACATTATTTAAGATATTGACTTCAGAAAACATAAGTGAAGTTTTATAAAAATTTTCACTAACCTTTGCATTATTTTTAATGAATTTTAATAATTTAAAATTCCCAAACATTTCATCTACTATTTTAAAAAATTCTGATTGAACTGATGCTCTTTTAGCTCCTTCTGTTTTTATTTTATTTCTTAAAAAAAATACTAAAACAGATACCATAAAAACAATAAATACTGTTAAGACAATAGTCATTTTCCAGTCAATAGTCAATAATACAACATATAGTAATAAAATAGTAAAAATTTCAACAAATATCATTAAAAGATTTTGGATATAAATGGATAAATTTATAGTTTCATTTGTTATTATACGCATAAGATTGGATGTGTTTTTTTTAGTGAATTCAGCATATGGTAATTTTATATAACTTGCAAAAAGTGCATTAGTATAATAATTAAACAAATAGAACGTAAATTTATTTAAGAAATAATTATATAGAATAGTATAAATTATTCTGCAAATATAAAAAGCTACCAATACAAACCCGAAATAAATTATAAAAGTCACTGAACTTTTAAAAGAAAAATAATCAAAAATGGCTTTAGAATAAACATTATTAAATATTTGTTCAGGATTTGAGGCAAGCGTAATAAACGGCATAACAATGGAGACACCTATAACTTCAGCAACAGATAAAAAAATACTCATAGTTAATAAAATAAAAAAAATAATTTTGTAATTATTTGGAATAATACAAATAAGTCTCTTTATATCATGCATATAAACTTCTTTTTAACAACAAGAAAAATAACTTTTATTTGCCAAAACTTTACATCCTATCTTTAGCTGTGATTCCCATTATATTAAATGCTGTTTTTATTGAGACAGCAACGACTGCAAAGACTTTTAGTAAGCTATCTTCATTTTCATTTCCAACCACGCGGTTTTCATTATAAAATTTATGAAAGCTAGCAGCCAGCGACTTTAGATAGTCTGGTATTTTTTGAAGCTGCCTTGAAGCAAAAGCATCCTCTAAAATTTCAGGCAAGATAAGCGCTTCAAAAAGTAAATTTTTAGCATTTTCATCTAGGCACTCAAAGTCCGCATTTATCACGTCACTAACGCTTTTTCCAGCCTTTGAAAAAATCTGATTTATCCTAGCGTGAGCGTAGTTTATATAAAAGATAGGGTTTGAGCTATCCTCTTTTTAAGCTCATCCACGTCAAATTCCAAACTACTCGTGTTTGCCTTGCTTATAAAGATAAATCTAAGCGCCTCAGCACCGATCTCGCTCGCGATATCGCTCATCAGCACCGCATTGCCAGCGCGCTTGCTCATTTTGTATGGCTTACCCTCTTTAGCAGGCTAACCATCTGCATAAGTATCACTTCAAGCCTATTTTCATCGTAACCAAGGAAATTTATCGCAGCCTTTAGCCTTGCTATATATCCGTGGTGATCCGCGCCCCAAATGTTTATATAGTGATCAAAATTTTTCTCAAATTTAGCGTTATGGTAGATGATATCGCCAGCTAAATATGTCGGTCTGCCGTCATTTCTAACCACAACCCTATCGTTATCGTCGCCAAGTGTGGTTGAAGCGATATAGATAGCGCCCTCTTTCTCATACATTTGATTTGAGCGTTTTAGCTTGTTTATGGTTGGCTCCAAGCGGTCGTAAAGTGCTTTTTCGCTGGCCCAGCTCTCTATAAATATCCCAACATCAGCCAAGTCTTTTTTTATGATCTCAAGCACGATATCCTTGCCAAATTCAGCAAGCTCAAGGTTTCTACTCTCGTCATAAAAATTTCTTTACCAAATTTCTCATTTGCAAGCTTAGCAATATCTAAAATATAATCCCCGCGGTAGTATTTCTCTGGATAGACGACACTTGCGTTAAAAAGCTGCTCTTTAGCCGCAAGTGATATCGATGTGCCAAGCAGATCTATTTGATTGCCCGCATCGTTTATGTAGTATTCTGTTGAGATGGCGTAGCCAAGTCTTTTGCCAAGTCTTGCCAAAGTATCGCCATAAACTGCGCCTCTAACGTGCCCGATGTGAAGCGGTCCAGTCGGATTTGCGCTGATGTATTCTATTAAATAGCTATCTTTTTTCGCATCTTCTTTTGCAAAATTTTCGCTATCTAGCAAAATTTGCTTTGAAATTTCATCTAAAAATTCACTCTTAAGCTTGAAATTTAAGTAGCCATTTACCGCGCTAGCTTCAACTATCTTGCTATCACTAAATTTCTCAGCAAACTCGCTAGCTATCATAGCTGGAGACTTTCTTAGCTCTTTTGCAAGGCTAAAAAGCGGCGTCGCATAGTGGGCTAAATTTTTATCCTTTGGCTTTTCAAGCACAAATTCTCGCTCTAAAACCTTTGAAATTTCAGCTTTTACTTTATCTTTCAACTCTAAAACCTACGCGTTTTTAGTTGTTTCTTCTATCTTTTGACTAGTTGCACTCTCTTCTTTATGCTCGACTTTCTCGCTCTTTTCAGGGGTTGTGTCCTCCATCTCAGCTTTAAAAGTCTTTATGCCTTTGCCTAGTCCTTTCGCAAGCTCTGGGATCTTCTTGCTCCAAAAAGTAATACAATGATCGCTAAAACGATCAACCAATGGCCAATACTAAAAGAACCCATCTTTTCTCCTTATCAAAATTTTCTCAAAATATTATCATAAATTCCTGAAATTTCTAACAATCTATCCACTCGTCGATGACGTTTCTTAAGTTTATCTTAGTACTTTTTAACCTCATCGCTCGAAGGATTGATTTTAGCCCTTTATAGCTCTTTTCTATATCATCATTTACTAAAAAATAATCATACTCTAAAATATGCTCCATCTCTCCAACTGCGTTCATTAAGCGATTTTCTATCGTCTCGTCACTATCTGTTCCGCGGTTTTTCAAGCGTCTTTTTAGCTCTTTTTTATTCGCAGTTGTGATAAAAACTGAAGTGATGTAGCTTTTAAATTTCTCAAGTGCGATGTGAAAGCCCTGCACATCGATGTCAAATATCACTATCTTTCCAGCTTCAAGTGCTGCTAAAACTGGCTTTAAGCTTGTGCCATAGTAGTTTTTATGCACCTGCGCCCACTCTAAAATTCGCCTTTTTCTATACCGCTTTTAAATTCATCTTCTTTTATAAAATAATAATCCACCCCATCAACTTCGCCATCCCTTTTTGCTCTTGTTGTGCTTGAGATAGAAAAATATAGGTCTTTCTCCTCCTTTAAAAGACGGCTAAGTAACGTGCTTTTACCGCTTCCACTAGGTCCTGAAACTACTAAAATTTGTCCTTGCAACTCACTTTTCCTCGAAACTTATATTTATCTTGATGTTCATATCTTTTAGCACATCTCTTAGCGAGCTCTCATTTAGCGACTCGTGGACGTGTTTTGTTATCTTTTTAGTTAGCTCTTCTTTATAGTCTTCTTTTGCATCATTTTTTGAGCTTGTTTGAGGCGTATCTTTTAGTCCAAATGCCGCTAACATCGTGTTTTCATCTATATCATCTATCGATGATGCGTCAAAGTTTAACTCACTTGGTACCGCGTCTTTGCTCTCATCTTTCATGTCTTCTTGTGCGTCATCTTCTTGGATATTTTCTTCTTCAAAAGTTTCATCTACCAGACCTAGATCTTCTTTTGCTTCTGGCTCGCTCACATCTTCTAGCTCTTCTACTGACATCTCATTAGAAGCATTTTCACTCTCGCTAGACTTTAAATTTTCTAGCTCCTCGCTTGAAATTTCATCCAAAGCCTCTTCTTCTATATCTTCTTCTGCTTTTTCATCATCTACTTGAATTTGCTCTTCACCAGCCTCAGAGATCTCATCTAAATTCTCATCATCTTTAGGCTCATCTTCTAAATTTGCCTCATTTTCAAGGCTATCTTCATCATCAAATTTAGCTAGATCGTCTATATTTAGCTCTTCTTGCTCTAAATTTGTAGTATCTAGCTCAGTATCGTCTAAATTTTTATTTTCCTCATTAGACTCTTCACTATTTAAATCTTCATCAAGCGAATCAATCTCACTAAGCTCAAATTTACTCTGATCTATCTCGTCAAGCTCGCTACCAGCATTCTCTTCATCAACCAAGTCTGCAACGTCATTTTGACTAATAATATCATCTAAATTTTTATTTAGCTCTTCATCTGCTTCAGGCTCTTCTGGCATATTTTCTATCTCATCGACAAGCGCACTAAGCTCTGCTAGATCGCCATCTTTGCTCTCTTCACTCTCATTTGCATCACTTATCGCTTCGCTAGTCTCTTCATCCACGCTCTCATCAGCAAGGTCTTCGCTAGCAAGCTCTTGCAGGTCCTCAAGCTCTTCTAAAGACTCCACATCGCTAGCTTCATTTTCCTCTTGCAAGTCGCTCTCGTCCGCCTCCTCGCTTGGGCTATCTATGCCACTTTCTAAAAGCTCTTTATCAAGGTCTGCGAAATTTTCTAAATTTCTATCTATATCAGGCAGCTTAAACCCTGACATCTCATCAAAATTTACTAGCCTCGTCGCTAAAATCACCAAAGTCGCTTTCGCCCTGCTCACTAGCATTTTGCT
This sequence comes from Campylobacter concisus, assembly GCA_037321105.1. Taxonomy (GTDB): domain Bacteria; phylum Campylobacterota; class Campylobacteria; order Campylobacterales; family Campylobacteraceae; genus Campylobacter_A; species Campylobacter_A concisus_AZ. Next base: position 663,493 of record CP147775.1, read on the forward strand.
CGGCAACTGGCTCATCTTTTGGGATATTTTGCTCAAAAACACTTATAAATTCAGATCGGTAAAAATGGTTTTTCAAGCATCAAAGTAGCAAATTCTGGTTTGCTCTCGCCACGACTTGCTAGATACATCACCTTTTTATCTGTAGCTAGCTCGCTACTATCCACGTCACTGTCGATTATGATAAAGTCAAACTGAGCATCGTCAAATCCATTTAGATCCTCAAATTCGCTATATTCGGTGCCGATTTTATTCAGACTTAAAGTTATCAGACGTGAAACTGCTGGATTTTTATTTATTAGAGCAACTTTCATCATCCCTCCTTGTAATAGTAAAAGCCTATTCTATGATAAATTTCATTGCTATTTTCTTAAAAAAACAGAGCCGGTAGATCATTTATCACTTTTAAAAGTAGGTCGCTCATTATCTTCATAATGCCTGCTAAAATGGCTATCAAAACGGAAAATCCGATCGTCACTTTGATAGGATAGCCGATGACTAGTAGGTTAAACTGTGGCATCGTCTTCATGAGCATGCCAAAGATAGAGTCTGAGAGCAAAGAAAGCGCGATGATGGGAAATGACATGATAAAGCCAAACATAAACAAATTTCTAAATAAATTTATCGCATAGCTCATGAATGCCAGGGCGTGGATAAAAATCGCCAAGTGGCACTACTGCAAGCGAGCTAGCGTAAAACTGAAGGAGCAAATGATGTCCATCAAAGGCTAGAAATGTAAGTAGAGCTATGAAAATTTATAAGGTTTGCGATGACTGGAGAGTTTGTGCCAGTTTGCGGATCAAGCACCGACGCCATCGAAAAGCCCATGACCATCGAGATTTGCTCGCCTGCCATTTGAAGCGTGGCAAATATGATGGTTAGCATAAGTCCTGCACTAAGACCCAGCATCACCTCGCCAAGTATCTCACCGACTAGGAAATTTATAGAGTTTTCATGAGCTTTTGAGAGAGGAAAAAGCACGACACAAAGAACAAAAACTAAAAGCGTTTTTACGCTAAGTGGAATTTGATTGTGCGAATAAAATGGAAAAAAAACGATGAGACCGCTTAAGCGTGCAAATAAAAGCATAAAAACTATGGTCTTATCAGCTCCAAAAAATTCTACTAGTTCCATTTTGCTCTTTTAAATTTTTGCTAATTTTACAAAATTTTACTTTGTTTTTAAATTTAAGCGGTAGTTTTTAGAAATTTGAAGCTGAAATTTTAAGAAATTTGCACAAGCTCTTTGTTCTCAAGCTTGTATGAGTTATCGCATTTTGCGGCTAGGTCGTTGTCGTGAGTGACTAGAACAAGGGCAGCGTTATTTTCATTTATATAGTCAAACAAAACTTGCATCACTTCATTTGCCGTTTGCTTGTCAAGGTTGCCCGTTGGCTCGTCTGCAAAGATGATCTTTGGCTTTTTAGTAAGCACTCTAGCGATACTGACGCGCTGCTGCTGGCCGCCGCTTAGCTCTCCAACTTTTTGATTTATCACACTTGAAATTTTAAGCGCTTCAAGATCATTTTTTTCTATATTTTCGCCAGATAAGATGCTTGCAAGCTCGATATTTTCATAAGCGCTAAAACCCTTAAAAAGATAGTGCGACTGAAAAATAATGCCAAAATGAAGCCTTCTAATGGCCAAAAGCTCATTTTGAGAAAGCTCATAGATCGATCTATCTTGGTAGATGACCTCGCCAAAATTTGGCTTTAAAAGTGTTGAAAGTATGTGTAAAAGCGTTGATTTGCCACAACCGCTAACGCCAGTTATCGCGATGCTTTGTTTTTGATTGAGAGTTAAATTTATATTGTTAAAGAGCGTATAATCATACGCAAAGCCTAGATTAGACGCTCTTAAAATTTCCATTAGCCTATTTGGGCAGCAACTTCTGCAGCAAAGTCATCTACTTTTTTCTCTAAGCCTTCGCCAAGCTCGAAACAAACGTATTTTACGATCTCGATCTTGCCGCCAAGCTCTTTGCTCTTCTCTTCGATAACTTGTTCGATAGTCTTTTTATCGTCCATTACATAAAACTGACCTAAAAGTGTAAGGCGTTGGTCAAGCACTGTGTTATCAGCGTAAAATCTCTCGATCTTACCAGGGATCATATCTGTCCAAATTTTCTCAGGTTTGCCCTCAGCTTTTAGCTCTTCTTCGATCGCTTTTGTAGCTTTTGCAAGCTCAGCCTCACCTATCTGGCAGCGGCTAGCATACTCAGGGATGTGATGAAGTGGCTTGCCTAAGCGTTTTAGCTCTTCATTTTCTTTTTCAAGTTCGGCGCGAAGTGCGATAAATTCTTCTCAACAAACTCTTTATCAAGGTCTTTGTAGCTTATAACACTTGGCTTCATAGCAGCTGCGTGCATACATAAATTTCTTATAAATTCAGCTGCTTTGTTTGCAACTTCAGCACTTTCGCAAGCTGCACCGATAAGTACGCCAACGCGGCCATTTGAGTGAACGTAGCCATTTACAACACCCTTATCATCAGCACTAATAGTCTCAAAGCGGCGAACTACAAGGTTCTCACCGATAGTTGCGATCTGAGTTTTGAAATAATCTTCAAATTTAACACCATTTAAAGTGCTTGTATTTAGCTCTTCAACTGTTTTTATACCGCTTGATTGGATGTGAGCGGTTGTGTCTTTTGCAAGTGCTTGAAACTGTGGGTTTCTAGCAACAAAGTCGGTCTCAGAGTTGATCTCGCTGATAGTTGCTTTTTTGCATTTTGAGCAAACTTCAACGCTTACTAGGCCCTCGCTTGCAAGGCGGTCAGCCTTTTTAGCAGCTTGACCTAGGCCTTTTTCACGAAGGATATCAACAGCTTTTTCCATGTCGCCATTTGCTTCGCCAAGTGCCTTTTTGCAGTCCATCATGCCAGCTCCGGTTGATTCGCGGAGCTCTTTTACCATTTGTGCAGTTATTTCCATTACTCTTCGTCCTCGCCAAAGTCTTCTTCGCTCATAGCCTCAGCTACAACTGCGTCTTTCTCATCTTGGCTTACTTCTTCGCCAGCAGCTTGCTCGCCACCATCTTGCTCAAGAAGTGATTTACCTTCGTTAATAGCCTCAGCCATCTCTTGGCAGAAAAGCTGAACAGAGCGGATCGCGTCATCGTTTCCTGGGATAGGATAATCAACAACGTCAGGATCGCAGTTTGTATCGATCGGTGCTACAACTGGGATTTTTAGGCGGTTTGCCTCTTGGACAGCGATTTTCTCTTTCACTGTATCAACAACAAATATCATGTCAGGTAGGCTTTTCATGTTGCGGATACCGCCAAGAGTTGCGATAGCTTCTCTTTTGCGGCGAAGCATCAAAGCCTCTTTTTTAGTTAGTAAATTTATCGAGCCATCTTCTTCCATAGCCTCGATGACTTCTAGTTTGCGGATAGACTGGCGGATAGTACCGAAGTTTGTCATCATACCACCTAACCAGCGGTGATTTACATAAGGCATTCCACATTTTTCAGCGTACTCTTTTATAGCGTCGATAGCTTGTTTTTTAGTACCGACAAATAGCACTGATTTGCCTTCAGCAGCTGCGTCACGAACGATGTTGTAAGTGTAGCGGAAGTAGCGGATAGTCTTTTGTAGATCTATAATATAGATACCTTTTCTCTCGCCAAAGATAAATTTTTCATCTTTGGGTTCCAGCGGCGTGTTTGGTGACCAAAATGTACGCCACACTCTAATAAATCTCTCATAGTTACCATGAGTTTCTCCTTGTTTTAGGCATTTTGCCTTGAATTTAGTTTTATCCTCCACGACCATTAATGCTTTCGCACAACCAAATTTAGGATTGTCGTGTGTGAAATAAAGCTTGGATTATATTGAAACTTGGCTTTATTGAAGCTAAATTTAAAGATTCCTTTAGCTACAAATAAAGCGCAAATTTCTTTAAATTTACTCAAAAAAGCCTTTTTTAACGACCTTTTCATCTTTAACACAAAACTCGCCTTTTGCGATCACGTCGTATAAATTTCAGCTCCTCATCAAAGACACAAAGATCAGTGTCATTACCAACTTTTATCTCGCCTTTTTGGCTTAAATTTACATATTTCGCAACGTTTTTGCTCATCAAGGCCAAAGTATCTTCTATATTTAAAATTTTATTTCTTACCAAAGCTTGCAATACCTCTAAATTTGACGCACATGACGCACAGCCATATCCGATAAGCTCGCCATTTTCATTAAATTTAGGCACGCTGCCGTTTCCGTCTGAGCTCATAGTTAGACGCTCTAAATTTAGCCCATTTTCAAGGCCGTAAGCCACCACCTCATGAAGCGGGGCAAATTTACCTTCCACCGCTTGTGATATCGATGTTTCCGCCCATTTTTTGAAATTTTAAAGCCTCGTTAAAAAGATCTTTCGTCCTAGCGCAGTGTGTCGGCGAGAAGTAATGAACTGGGAATTCGTAGTCTTTTATCACCTTAAAGACATTGTCAAATTTCTCGCTCAGTCCGCCCATGTGCATGTGAAGCACGCCGCCTTTTTAGAGACCATGCCGCCTATGCGTATCTTGCTTAGGATTTTTATAAGCTCCTCTTTTGAGACGTAGCTGCTGCGGTTATCGGTTAGTGCGATCTTTACGCCGATCACTTTGTCGATTAGTATGATATCCTTTGCGATGTCGCCGGTAAATGTCACACAGGGGCTTGCGTATGAGCCTGTGTGAATGAAGGTCGAGATACCCTCAAACTCGAGCGCTTTTGCTTTTGAGTAGAGATTTTCCAAGCTTCTAGTGACACCATCTGTCCCCAAAACGCCAACAAGCGTCGTTGTGCCATATTTTACGATCTGGCTAAGCGTGATCTCAGGCGTTCTTGAGTGATATCCAGCCTCGCCGCCACCACCCGTGATATGCACGTGCTGATCGATGAGACCCGGAGCTAAAACCTTGCCCTTTAGGTCGTAAATTTCTAGCCCTTCTACGCTAAAACTTAGCCCCTCGCCGATGGCTGAAACTTTACCGCCACCTACCAAAACATCGCGCTTGCCAAGAAATTTTGGCGTGTATAGATTAGCATTTTTAAGCAAAAGCATCTTCTCTCCTTTATTTGCTAAGTTGTACTTTTTCTTCTATCTCCATCAGTTTTATAAAAATTTGCTCGATATTTTCCCTATCCTCGGCGCTTAGCTCCATCTTTTTTGAGCTAAGTAGCATCTGCACAAACTCTTCATTCATAAGCTGCTCAAAGCCCAAATTTCTAGCGTTTTGAGCTATTTTTGCCGCTAGTGGATTTTTAAAGCTCTCATATCCCATTTTTATCCTTAAATTTGACCGCAAATCCGCAAAATCTACCGCACACGCCGTCTCTTCGGTACGAAAAATATCTCTCGTCGCAGTGCGTGCAGACCTCGCTAAAGTTTAAATTTTTAACCCCAAGTGCGCTGAAATTCATCCCTTAAGGCCGCATTCATATCAAAATTTCTACCTATCTTATATGCGTTAAATTCCCAAGATCAAGCTCGCCCACCTCGTAGCAGCCGCCTTTTATATTTGCCCGACAAAAACGCTGATGTCACCCGCTCTTGAGCCAAATTTCTCGCCCATGAGCGTAACTGCTTTTGTGCAAATTTTTAGCATCACACCAGCTCTTCCTGCATGAGCCACGCAGATCACACCGCGCTTTTCATCTATCATCACAACTGGCGAGCAGTCCGCCACCAAGACACAGATGCCTACACCGCTTAAGTTTGTGACCACAGCGTCGCACTCTGGTAACTCGTCTTCCTCATTTTCAAGGACAAAAACCTTGTCCGAGTGGATCTGCTTCATAAATTTAAGCTTTTTCACGCCTAAATTTTGAGCTAAAATTTCTCTATTTTTGATGACATCTGCTGGGTTGTCACCCACATGATCGCCTAAATTTAGCGAGCTGAAATTTACCCTCGCTCACGCCGCCAAGCCTGTTTGTAAAGCCAGCCACTATGCCATTTTTATCAAAAACGATCTCTAAATTTTCACGCATCTTCGCTCGCTTAGTAGAGGCTTGAAATTCTCTCGACCTCGTCCCAGCTAAGGCCGCCATTTTGCTTAGCTTCAAGCATCCTAGCCACATAGCGAGCCAGCAAGTCGCTCTCGATATTTACGCGTCTGCCGACCTTGAAAGTGCCAAAAAGGCTATCTCTAAAAGTTATGGGAATGATAGTTAGCCTAATACCCTTTGGCAAAATTTCATTTATCGTAAGGCTCACGCCCTCAACGCCCACTGAGCCCTTGTTTGCCATCAGAGCCATCGCCTCTTTTGGCAGGTCGATGTAGAAATCAACGCCATTTTCATGCTTTTTGATAGCCGAGATCACGCCGATAAAATCGATGTGTCCCTGCATCAAATGCCCATCTACACGCTCTCCAAGCTTCATCGCAGGCTCGATATGCACCAAGCCACTTAAAATTTTCAACCGCGACATTTGCCCTACTCTCTGCGCTTAGCTCCACGCTAAAGCCGTCATCATATAGTTTGGTCACGCTTAAGCAAGCGCCATTTACTGCGATGCTGTCGCCTAAATTTGGGCGAAATTTCAGCCTTTAGCTGTAAAACATTTTGCGAGTAGCTAATGACCTCGGCAAGCTCTCTGATTAAGCCATTAAACATATTTTGCCTTTAAATTTTTTAAGGATTTTACTAAATTTTGCCTAAATTTGGGCATCGATAAGCTTGGTATTTTATAAAAAGAAAAAATAAATTTAAAGCCTTTATGGGCAAAAATGCTAGTAAAATTTCAGCTTCAAGCTACTCATTTAAAGTGGCTTGCTTGGTATAAATTTAGATCAAATTTGCAATCTCAATGAGCCAGTTTGCCAGCTCTTTTGGCTTTGAGATCATCAAAAGATGTCCGCTATCAAGCTCTTTTGTCTTTGCATTTATCTGCTTTGCAAAACGCTGCTGCACCTCATACGCCAAGGCATAATCGTTTTTAGTTAAAAGATAAAAAGATGGCTTTTCATGCCAAGCAGCCGTGCCTATCTTATCGCTAAATGCAGCTGCATTCATAGGCGTTTGAAGCGCTGCTAAAACGTGGCTTTACTGGCAAGATGATCTCGCCATTTGCGTATGGGCTAAGACCTTTCATCAGCGCATTTTGACGCTCAAGTGCCTCAGCAGCGCACTCACCGTTATCAGGCTGAGTGGCTGAAAAATAGACAAGAGCAGCGACCTTTTCATGAGTACCTGCATCGGTGATCGGTACGCCGCCCGAGAGTGCCCAACTAGCAGACTCTTGCCATGAACTCTCTCAAGTGTGCGCTTAAGCCTCTGCGCGTCTGCTGCAAGCGAAGTTAGTGGGTTTTGCACGCAACGGCGTTAAAGCCAGCTTCTTGCAAGTGGCGGATCACCTCAGCGTAGCAAGAACCATCGGCAAATGCGCCATGAACTAAAACGATATTTTTAATCATCTTTTTTTAAATTTGTTTGGTTTTGACCTTTTGCGGACGATGTGTGAGCAAAAGTAGGCAAAATAGCACTTGCTGCAAGCAAAGCAGTCGTAGCAATAAAGTGCCTGCGTGATGAAATTTTAGGCATAAATCCCTTTAAAAGGATTGTCAATGATACAAAAAAAGCGATCTTAATAAATTTTTATATTTAACTCGTCTGCAAAACTAGCCACGTCTTGCTAAAGTCACGCGCCGCTAGGTCGTCCCTCTTTATCCACAGATAAACTCTACCCTCTCCGTCCCAGTCCATGTCGCTCTGCTCATCGCTATCTATCTGCAAAAGCAGCTGCCACTGGGCAGCATTTTTCTCAAACTCAGCGATATTTGGATGGTGATAAGCGCTACCATCGCCGCAGTCAAGGCCATTTGCCACGAGCTCGCACTCTAGCTCCATGCCATCTTGGATGTTGTCAGAGTGACCAAGGAGCTTGTTTTCTTTGGCCTGCCAGCTTGGCTCGATGATCTCGTGATAGGCCTCCCACTCCTCCTCGCTAAATTTACCAAATGGCACGAGCGAGCTTTGCAAACTTGGCAAATTTCAGCTCGCTCCTAAAGCTAAGAGATCGCGCGCCAAATGTGAAATTTCCGCTATCCACGTTTTGTCGAACAAGCTGGTCTTGAGCTGCCTCACTAAAGATCACGGCAAAGCCCTTTTTATCAGCAGGGTCGTAACCCCAAATGCGTAAATTTATATCATAAAAAAGATATAGCATGCCACTTTTTGGTAGTAACCCGTCGGTGTCAAATTTGCTCGCCTCGGCAAAATTTATCTGCGCCACAAAGCTAAGCGCGCCGTTTTCATTTGAAGGCCAAGGCACGCTAGCTGGCAGATCTGGCTGTCCGCCAAATTTTAGACGCTCCAACAGCGATATCGCCGTCATCTTTAGCCTGCGCATCTATCTTTATAGCATTTTTAGCCATTGGCTTTAAAAACTCGAAAAAGCTCATCCAAGCCGCGCTCTTTGCAGCCTTTTGCAATTTCATTTAGATCCATATTTTCCCTTTCTAGCAAGCATCAATGTAGATGTGATACTTTTTGCAGTGCAAGCAGCGAAACAAATACCCAGCAAAATCGCCGCCCGCTACGAGTAGCTCGCGAGCCATTTTCACGTCGTAATCGTCCCTTTTTGCGTAGTCATCAAAGACCTCGTCTGCGATGCCGAGCTCCTCAAGCTCCTTCGTGCCTACATCGCCCAAAAATGCGCAATAATCATCACAGCACGCCACCCAGTGCTCGCCCTGCCAGCTCTCATAGCCAGGTGTTCTATTAAAAAGCTCCTCATCTTTTTTGGCGTCATCTGTGGCAAGCTTGTCGGCATCTTGCACAAAGGTAGCGTCAAATTTCTTGGCAGCTGTGCCATTTGCGATGCAGGCTGGGCAAAGATAGGTGACGTCTTGCTCGCTATAGACGCCATTGTTGTAATGAAATTTCTGTGTTTTTGCTGCAGCACTCACAGGTGACGATCATATCATCTTTAAATGCACCAGTTTTTAATGGCTCTGGGTGATAGCGAAATTTTGGCAAGGTAGCAGCCTTTGCCTTTTGGGCTAAAATTTGCTCTTTACTCTTTGGCCTTGGCACCGCCCATTTGTCGCCCTCATCCAAAAATTGCACAAGGCAACCAAGCGTTTTTAGCTGCTTTTTGTCATTTTTATCGTGTATCTTTAAAAGTAGCTCGTAAGCGCTCTTTTGCATAGACAAAAGCTGATAAATATCGACTAAAACGCTCTTTGCCTGCATATCCTCGCTTGCCTCAAGCTCTTCTTTGAACTGATACAAAGCCTCCACACTCGCCGCATTGCCGTTATTTTTGTAGTAATCTTTTGAAAGCTTTATATATTTTTCTTGAAATTTATCCACAAATAGCCTTTATGAAATTTGCTAAGAATTTTAGCTTTAAAGACTTAAAAGTCGCATAGATGAGTTATTAAAATTTAAAAGAGTGGGATAAAAATATAAAATTGTTTAATTTTTAAAATTTAAAAAAAAGTATATTAAATTTAGCGTAAAGGAGAGTCGCAAGCAAATTTACTTAAACTTTTAACTCACTTGCGACTATGAAATTTTACTCTTCATAAGCCCCGATAGAGAGGATTTTGTCTATTCTTTTTGCGACAAGCTCGTTTATATCAAGCTTCTCAAGCTCGGCTAGCTCTGAGATGAAGTAGTTTGCAAGTGCTTTTGCGGCACCGTCTTTATCTCTATGAGCTCCATTTATCGGCTTGTTTATAACGTCATCTATAAGTGATAAATTTTTTAAGTCATCAGCCGTTATCTTCATAGACTTTGTAGCTTGCTCTTGTTTAGCTGGATCGTTCCAAAGTATCGCCGCGCAACCCTCTGGTGAGATGACTGAAAAAACAGAGTTTTTCATCATAGCAAGTCTATCAGCCACGCCAATAGCTAAAGCTCCACCACTTCCGCCTTCGCCGATAACGACAGCTATTATTGGAGTTTTTAAATTTGCAAATTCAAATAAATTTCTAGCTATGGCCTCGCTTTGACCTCGCTCTTCAGCGCCAACACCAGGATATGCGCCAGGAGTGTCTATCAAAAATAAGATAGGTAGGTTAAATTTCTCAGCCAATTTTGCTACGCGTAAAGCCTTTCGGTAACCCTCCGGATGAGGCATACCAAAATTTTCTTTTTAGTTTATTTTTAGTGCCACGACCTTTTTGCTCACCTATAACGACAGCCTTTTTGCCTCCGATATAGCCGATGTAGCAGACTATTGCTGGGTCGTCGCGAAATGCCCTGTCGCCATGGATCTCATAGCCATCAACTAAAAATGAATTTATATAATCAATAGCGTATGGTCTATCTGGATGGCGAGCAAGTTGCAAACGTTGATATTCGTTTAAATTTTTATATACTTTTGATATCTCTTTAGATAGGTTCTTATTTAAAATTTCAACAGCATGTTCATCGCCTCTGATCTTAGCATTTGCTATATCTTCATCAATCTGCTTTATGCTCTTTTCAAAATCTAAATAATTTGACATCTTAATCCAACTTTTTAAATATCACGACGCCGTTTGTTCCACCAAAGCCAAATGAGTTGCTCATGACAGCTTTTATATCAGCTTTTCTAGCTTTATTTGGAACGTAGTCTAGATCACAGTCTGGATCTGGCGTTTCGTAGTTTATCGTTGGAGGGATGATGCCATCTCTCATTGCCATTATAGATATGACAGCTTCGATCGCACCAGCGCCGCCTAAGCAGTGTCCGGTCTGACCTTTAGTTGAACTAACTGGTGGGCACTTATCGCCAAAAACAGCCTTTAGTGCAGCTGTCTCATTTTTATCATTTACTGGCGTTGAAGTACCATGCGCATTGACATAGTCTATCTTTACGCCTTTTGCCATATCAAGTGCTTGCTTCATCGCGCTTAATGGACCTTCAAGTGTTGGTGATGTGATGTGGTGCGCGTCTCCACTCTCACCAAAGCCAACTACTTCAGCGTAAATTTCAGCACCTCTTGCAACAGCTGACTCATACTCTTCAAGCACAAGTGCGCCAGCACCCTCGCCCATTACAAAGCCATCACGGTTGGCATCAAATGGCCTTGATGCCTTACTTGGTTCATCGTTTCTAGTTGATAGCGCTTTCATCGCTGCAAAACCGCCTATGCCAACACCACAGATAGTTTAACTCAGCACCGATAACTAGCATATTTGTTGCTTGACCGATCATTATGCATTTTGCAGCTTGTGATATCGCATGAGTGCTTGCTGCACAAGCTGTTACGCTTGATAAATTTGGACCTTTTAGTCCGTGATTTATTGAAACTATGCCACCTAGCATATTTACAAGTGCAGATGGGATGAAAAATGGCGAAATTCTCTTTACGCCTTTTTCAAAATATGTGATTGAGTTTTTCTCAATATTTGGCAAACCGCCTATACCAGCTGCTGAACTAACGCCAAATTTATGAGCGTCAAACTCCTTAAAATTTGCATCAGCCATAGCTTCGTTAGATGCTTTTATGCCAAGCTGTATGAAACGATCTACTTTTTTCACCTCTTTGCCGTCTAAAATGCTATTTGGATCAAAATCAGTTATCTCGGCAGCAATTTTAACAGGGAATTCGCTTACATCAAAGCTCGTGATCTCTTTCACACCTGTTTTACCCTCACAAATAGCCTTAAAAGAGCTCTCTTTATCAAGACCAAGTGCGTTTATCATGCCAATACCAGTTACAACGACTCGTTTCAATACATCTCCTTAAATCAAACTATGCAAATTTAAATTATTTGCCTAGTTTTTCTATATAATTTACAACGTCTTGAATGCTTACTAATTTCTCTGCTTCGCTATCAGGAATTTCTACTTCAAATTTCTCTTCTAAAGCCATAACTAGCTCTACAACGTCAAGTGAATCAGCGCCTAAATCTTCGATGATTTTAGACTCTAGTTTTACCGCTTGTGGATCTACGCTTAGTTGCTCTACAACTACGTCTCTTACGTCTTCAAATACTGCCATTTAAGGTCTCCTTATAAAAAATGTCTGTTATCTTATAATATTTACGCTTTTATTTATTTTAAATTTCAAAACTTGTTGAAATTTCATTACATATAAAGTCCGCCGTTTATTTTTAGCGTCTCGCCGGTCACGTAGCTAGCGTGATCACTTAGTAAAAATGCCACAGCCTCAGCTACCTCACTAGCGCTACCAAAGCGTTTTAGTGGGATATTATCACTATAAGTTTTTTTCACCTCATCACTTAGTCCATGCGTCATATCAGTCTCGATAAAGCCCTGAGTTACGCTGTTAAAGCGGATATTTCTGCTTGCGCCCTCTTTTGCAAAGCTCTTGCTCATGGCGATTAGTCCGCCCTTGCTGGCTGAATAATTCACCTGTCCAGCATTTCCCATCTCACCAACGATAGATGCGACGTTTACGACTGCTCCAAAGCGCTTTTTACTCATCACTTTCAAAGCCTCTCTACATCCTATGAAAGCTGAAGTTAAATTTGCATTTATCACATCTGTAAATTTGCTAGTTTTCATGCGAAGCGCTAGTTTGTCATTTGTGATACCAGCGTTATTTACAAGGTAGCTTAACTCGCCGTCGCTATCGACTATTAAATTTATACCTTTTATAAACTCATCTTCGTCCGTTGCGTCAAATTTTATCACTGCAGCCTTGCCGCCATTTTGCTCGATTTCAGCCTGCAAAGCGTCTGCTATCTCAGGCTTTGAGCGGTAGTTTATCCACACTTTTAAGCCCATATTTGCAAGCGTCTTTGCGATTTGTGCGCCGATACCTCTGCTTGCACCTGTTATTAGCACGTTTTTTCCGCTAAATTTCATAGATTCTCCTTATAAATTTTGCTTATATTATCAAATTTAAAATAACGCCTCGTCCATTTCAGCTGGAATTTCAAGCCCCATGAGCTTTAAAACACTAGGAGCGATGTTGTTTAGGCCGCCATTTTTTAGCTCTTTAACCCCATCAGCCATCACAAAGCAAAAGACGTCATAAGTTGTGTGATTTGTCAGTAGCTCGCCGCTGCTATCACGCATCTCTTCGCAGTTTCCGTGATCGCTCGTGATGATCATCGCGTAGTTTTTCTCTTTTGCCTTGGCGTGCACTTCTCCAAGAGCCATATCCACTGCTTCAACCGCCTTTATAGCAGCTTCATAGTTGCCAGTGTGTCCCACCATATCGCCATTTGCGAAATTTACCACGATAAAGTCTTGCTCGTCATCCATGCCCTTTAGCACGGCTTTGCAAACCTCAGCAGCGCTCATCTCTGGCTTTTCATCATAGGTTTTTACTTTTGGACTAGGGATAAGCACCCTTGTTTCGTTGCTAGCTAGCTCTTCGACGCCACCATTAAAGAAAAATGTTACGTGGGCGTATTTTTCAGTCTCAGCCGTGTGAAGCTGCCTTAGCCCAGCCGCTGCTATGACCTCGCTTAGGGTGTTTTTTATTTTTTCATTTTTAAATAGCACTTCAAATTTAAAATTTGCGTCGTATTCGGTCATGGTGATAAGATTTTTGATAGCAAAAGGGCGCTCAAACTCGCTAAATTTCTCCTCGCCCAAAGCCTCGCAAATCTCTCTTGCTCTATCATTTCTAAAATTTATAAAGATCACGCCGTCATCTTTGCCTATGCCCTTAAAGCCATTAAAACTAGCTGGCTTTACAAACTCATCTGTCACGCCCTCATCGTAGCTTTTTTGTAGATACTCGCTTGGCGATAAGCTGCTTAAAATTTGCTCCCTTTACCAAGCTATCATAGGCCTCTTTTACGCGCTCCCAGCGTTTATCTCTATCCATCGCGTAAAATCTGCCACAAACCGTCGCTACCTTAAATTTAGCCTCCAAGCTTTTTATGAAATTTTAGACCGCTATTTGGGCTAACGTCGCGTCCGTCGGTGATAGCGTGGGCAAAAACTTCGCAGCCATTTTTGCTAGCAAGCTCGCACATGCCATCAAAATGCTCCATGTGAGAGTGCACGCCACCGTCGCTATAAAGCCCTATGACGTGAATTTTTTTGCACTTTTTAAAAAGAGCCTTTAGCGCTTCATTTTCTGCTACCGAGCCGTCAGCAAAGCCACGTGAAATTTTGACCAAATTTTGATACAAAACTCGACCGCTTCCTATGCACATGTGCCCTACTTCGCTGTTTCCCATCTGCCCTTCAGGTAGCCCCACAGCATTTCCAGAAGTTTTTATGAGTGAGTTTGGAATTTCTTTAAAAAATTTATCGTAGTTTGGCTTTTTAGCCGCCTCAAATGCGTTAAATTTGCCATTTTTGTTTGAACCAATGCCATCAGTTATTATAAGTATAGTTTTTTGAGCCATTTTTAAATTTTATCCTTAAATTTAGATAATTTTTAAGGCCATTATACTAAAATTGCTTTTTTTTAAAATAAAGGCCCCTATGTTTTACTATATCTATGAAATTTTAAATTTTAATATCTTTCAGTATATCACCGTTCGCGCCGGCATCGCGTTTTTCATAGCATTTATCTTGACAGCTTATCTGATGCCTAAATTTATCGCTTGGGCAAAGGCAAAAACGCCGCCCAGCCTATCTACGAGCTTGCCCCGCAAACTCACCAAAAAAGGCTAAAACGCCAACCATGGGCGGACTTGTCTTTGTCTTTACAGCCGTGATCGCTACGATCATCTGCGCAAGGCTTGATAACGCCTTTGTCCTAGCCTCGCTCTTTTGCCTAGTTTGCTTTACTCTGCTTGGCTACAAGGATGACTACAGCAAAATTTTAGGTGCGAAAAACCACGCCGGCCTAAGCCCAAAGGCAAAGCTCTTTTTTCAGTTTCTCATCGCCTTTTTGCTCGCAGCATTTCTCTACTTTAGCAAAGAGCTAAACACCGAGTTTTACCTGCCGTTTTACAAGCAGCCGATCTTTGACATGAAAATTTTTGCCATTTTCTTTTGGACGCTAGTCATCGTCGCAGCCTCAAATGCGGTAAATTTAACAGACGGACTTGACGGACTTGCCGCCGTGCCATCGATATTTTCACTTCTAACTCTTGGCGTTTTTGCCTACATCTGCGGCCACGCTGTCTTTAGCTCGTACCTGCTTTTACCAAAGATCGCAGGCGTTGGCGAGAGCGTCGTCGTAGCCTCTGCACTCATTGGCTCACTCATGGGCTTTTTGTGGTTTAACTGCCATCCGGCTGAAGTCTTTATGGGCGATAGCGGCAGCCTAAGCGTTGGCGCATATATCGGTTTTATGGGCGTTGCGACCAAAAACGAAATTTTGCTCATCATCATCGGCCTCATCTTTGTCGTTGAGACGCTAAGCGTCATCTTGCAGGTTGGCAGCTTTAAAATTTTTAAACGCAGAATTTTCTTAATGGCGCCTATACATCACCATTTTGAGATAAAAGGCTGGGCGGAAAATGAGATCATCGTGCGCTTTTGGATCATCGCACTTTTGGCAAATTTGATCGCACTGACCGCGCTAAAGATCAGGTAGATCATGCGAGCGCAGATAGAGCCTGACTTTGAAGCTGCTAGAAAAAAATATAATGAAATTTTGGAGCAAATTTTAGCCTACACCGACTATTGCGACGAATTTGGCGATGAGGACGGCGAAGAGTACCGCAAGGTAGAGCAGCGTCTAGCTAAGATAAGTGGCAAGGATATGAGTAAATTTAGCCTGCATGAGTGGTGGGAGGCCGAGGGCGCTGAAAATCTCGCCTTTGATATCGCTTTGCCAGAGCCAAAAGTGGTGCCTGATATAACAAAAGACGAGCTTAGGCAGATCGTGGAGCGCATGTTGGCACCTGTGCCTGAATTTGATGATGATTTTTTAGAGGCATTTTATGTAAGAGTGACATTTGCTTGCAAGGGTGCATATTTTGCAGAGTTTTTGAAGCTAAATTTCGCCCAAACATTTAGCTTTGAGCTCTTTGATCGCCACGAGATAGAGGGCGTGATGCGTGAGCTAAGTGCTAACGAGATAGTAGAAAATTTTATGGGGCAAAAGAGGATAAAAGCATGAGAAAATCACTATTTGGCTATGGTGGCACGACGAAAGCTATCGCTAAAAACTTCGTAAATGATGGCTTTTGGGATATCTATGATGATAAATTTAGCGAAATTTCAAAAGATGAGTTTGGCAACACTCTTTGCCAGTTAGCGAATTTAACCCCGCAAAAAGCAACCTAGAGATGCCAAGCCCTGGCATACCGCCTCACCACGAGCTTATCAAAAAAGCTAAAATTTAGTTAGTGAATATGACTATTTTTATGAAATTTACAAGGCGCATTTGCCATTTAACGTCTGGATAAGCGGCACAAACGGCAAGACGACGACCACAAAGATGATGCAGCACCTGCTAGAGAGCAAAGGCTCAGTAATGGGCGGAAATGTCGGCATCGCACTAGCAAATTTAGAGCCAAACGCTAAAATTTGGATACTTGAGACTAGCTCATTTACGCTTCACTACACAAAGCGCGCCACACCGGGAATTTACGTGCTTTTGCCGATCACGCCAGATCATCTAAGCTGGCATGGCAACATGAGCGAGTACGAAAAGGCCAAGCTAAAGCCTCTTGCTAGCATGAGTGAAACTAGCGTAGCGATCGTGCCTGAAATTTACGCTAAAACGCCTACAAAGGCCAAAGTGATCGCCTATAAAGATGAGAGCGATCTAGCTCGTTTTTGCGGTGTAAATTTCGAGCGATATAGCCTTTAAAACGCCATTTTTGCTTGATGCACTGCTGGCACTTGCGGTTGAGAAAATTTTATTTGACCGCTGCGATGTGGGTCTTTTAAACACATTTGTCATCGAGGCAAACAAGCTTGAAGAATTTACTGATAACAAGGGTCGAACCTGGGTAAATGACACAAAAGCAACCAACATAGATGCAAGCATTCAAGCCGTTAAACGCTACAAAGATCACTTTATGCACCTAATCTTAGGTGGCGACGACAAGGGCGTTAGCATGGATGAGCTATTTGAGATTTTAAAGGGTCTTAAAGTCAAGATTTACGCCATCGGCTCAAACAGCGACAAACTTATGAATTTAGCCGATAAATTTAACGTGCCTGCTCTAAAATGCGACTTTTTACAAAACGCTGTAAATGAGATAAGCAAAGAGCTAAAAAAAGGCGAGATAGCGCTTCTAAGCCCAGCAGCTGCGAGCCTTGATCAGTTTAAGAGCTACGCCGAGCGAGGAGATGAAATTTAAAGAGTTTATAAGGGCTCTTTGATTTTAAGCTATTTTTAGATCTTGGCCTTTTGTCTAAATTTTGCCACTGAAATTTAAAGAAAAAAGCAAAATTTTCTCTATAAGAGTTTTTTATTGAATACTTTTTAAGTTTATGCTAATATTTGGCGAAAAGATTAAGGAAGAATTTTATGCCAATTACCCCTAGAAATGATGCGAATTTTAAAGAAAACTTAATAGATATCATCAAACTATCATATAGTGCCGACATCAATAAGCCTTTCATCTCTGACGACAAGTTACTTATGGGATATAGCTTTAGCCTCAAAGACGATCTAGACGCGATATGCGCTCAGATTTATGGTGCTAGCAAAGCAAAAGTGATCGAGGCTGTTAGAAAAACTATAACAAACACTACAAGCAAAATCGTGGTTTCAAAGATAGATACAGAGAAGCTTTTTAATGATATAAATAATGCTGCAAGGGCTGCTTACGGCGCAGAGTTGCCTGAGTTTAAATTTAGCCAAGATGAGCAGTTAAATGCCATTTTAGAGTCAAAGCTAAAGCTACTAGTGGCTGATATAAAAGATAAGCTAAGAGGATCGTCACTTGCAAATTTAGAGGAGGTCAAGCTCACTTCATCTGGGACGTCTAATGTCTCAAAAGAGCACGTCGCACTCCTAGCCCTGCTTCACATAAGCAGCAAGAAAAATATCGACCCAGCTTTAGCAAAATACATCAAAAGTAAAAGTCGCTTTAAAGCGTGGTTTTGGCTTGCTTTCGAGAGCTTTAGCGGTGATAATCCATACAACCTTAAACTTTTAAGAAAAAAGATCTCAGCTCAGTTTGGCCTTTACGAGTCAGATGAAAATAACAAAGCACTTGGCGACACGTCTAGCGCAGCTAGCATGGAGCGTGTCAGCTTTGGCGAGTGCATAGATATCTTTACCCACCTAAATATCTCAAAAGCTATGTATGTCACAAAAGACAAAAACGGCAAAGAGCACAAAGAAGATGTCACTCACTTAGAAATTTATGCAAAAAGACGAAGAGAGATCAAACAGCACCGCTTCAAAGTGCGAGGAGCTATTTAAGCCATTTGCTGGTAAGCTAAATTCTCTTTTAAGCTCTGAGACATCAAAGAAATTTGAGACCGAAAATATCTACTGCGTAAATTTAACCTCCTCTTCTACATCTAACGCTTCAAGGATAAATAAGCTCTTAAAAAGAAGAGAAGAAGAGCTTTATAAACAAGAGGATATGCTCATACTATGCCCTATCAAGACTGCTACTCCTATTAGGATATTTCAGCCTAAAAAGAGCAACTTTACCATAGTGCTAGCCAGCCAAAGCAAATTTGACTGCAGCGAGCTAAACCCAAAAGAGCTAAATCCTAGCAGACCAAACTATGGCAAGCTGAAATATCTGCGAACTAATACTCACTGACTTTAAATTTGACACTTACGAAAAAGAGAACAATGGTGCTTCATCTGATAGAGATATCAAATTTAAAAATGCAAAGACCAAGCCAGATAGTGTGATACTTTATAAAGAAAACGATGATGGCAAAGATGACAAAAACAAGACAAAGGGCACTTGCTTTACTAGCATAAGACAAAGTAGCGATGAGATAGAGTACAAGCTAGAAGATGGTGTAGTAAAGATGAGCCACTTCCCCCTCCCCTCATCTAAAGACGAATATCTAAATTTCAACCTTCTAAATTTCGCTAAGGAGAATAACTTTACCCTTAGAGATGATAAAGACTCAGCTATGTTTGATATGAAGCTTCGTCTAGCTCTTGGTAATAATGTAGTACCTACATCAACATCTAGCTCAAGCCTTGCTCTAACACTAAATAATCTCATCATTGAAAACGAAAAAGGTGAAGCTAGTGATATAGATAAGATATATCTTCACCACTGCAGTGATAAGAGTATATATGAGAGTAGCTCTTTAGTTAAAAATAAAGACTCAGATATCAAAAACTCATATACAGCTACATTTAATATCCCTATAGATAGAAATGATAAGAAAGATACTAAGCTTATAGTCTATTCAAGTGATCTAAGCAAAATTTACTGATACCAAAGGGATACATGCCTACACTGGTACAGCTATCATATCTATAGGATATAAAGATAAAAGTGGTGCTAGCTTTAGCTATACAAACAAGGTATCTTTAAGAGATATAACAGATCATATAGTAAATGTAGTATCAGATAGTGAGTATCCATTTAAGACAAATGAAGAGATAAATTTAAAGGCTATATATAAACAAGAAAAAGGTAGCAAGAGGTATAAAGAGGTACTTTGGGGATATAAGGTGATAAAAACCATAAGAGTATAACGAAGTATCTAAATCAAATCCTAAAGATGTGGTAGAGCTAAAAGATAAAAAGGGTAAAGAGATAAGATTTAAAATTTCAGATGTTATAAAGAAAGATCATTTAGATAAGCTAAAGCAAGGTGGTCATACTATAGTATTTTTTGCATATCTTGAAGGAGAGAAGGATAAATTTAAATATCAAAGCGTATATGGTAAAAATCATATAAGGATAGATATAAAGATACCTCTATATATTAAATTTAAAGATGACAAGCTCATCATATATGAGTTTGAGCATGCTATAAAAGAGAAGAGCTTTAAAGCTAGTCTAAATCATGATGATGCCTTAGTAAATAAAAGTGGCTACTTATATATAGATAAAGATATATCTAAGCAAGATATAAATATCTATGAAGATGATAAATTAAGTAAAGAGCTAAAGAGTGATGAGAAGAGAGATAAGACTTATCAAATTTACATAGATGAAGCAAATTCTGCAAATAATCAAAATCAAAGCAATATAAACCCTGCCAAATCCCAAACAGGTCAAACAAAGATAAATCAAGATACTAAGTTTGGTATCAACCTACTAAGTAAAGATAATATGAATAGCTTTATAAACTCTTTTAATGAGTCAAAGAATATAACAAGAGTAGATAGTGGTATGTGGGTTGATGGGGATAGAGAGGCAAATGTTTTAATAGAGATCAAAGACTATCCTTTTACGCTAAATATGCTAAAGCAGGTATTTACCAATATAAAAACAAATCAAGAATATATCTTGCAAGAGATGGTGGATGAGCTAAATAGAAGAGATGATGACAACGGAATTCAAATGTATGTAAAATATAAGCTTGATACTAGAAATAGATTAGAGCATTTTTTTGGGCAATGTGCGGTAGAGGTAGAAAGTAGCTTCTCAAAACTGACAGAGAGCTTAGATTATAGTGTGGAAGGTCTTGTGGGGTCTAATATTAGCTATTTTAAAAATAATTATGATAGAAGCAAAAAAGTAGGAAGAATAGGAAACAAAAAAAGTGGCATAACTCAGTATGCCAATGAAGAAGCCATAGCCAATCTAGGCTATGCTGATGAAAATAGACCAGAAAAATTAAAACTAGGAAATAAGCAGGAAGGCGACGGCTGGAAATATAGAGGCAGAGGGATAATACAAATAACTGGCAGGGAAATATATACTGACTTTAATACATTTGCGCATGAAGTTAAATTAGTAGGAGATGAAGTAAGCTTTGTAGATAATCCAGAGCTGGTAGCTGAAAATAAAACCTATGCTTTTGTATCAGCTGCATATTATTGGGCCGAGAAAAGAAAGATTTATGAAAAAGCAGACGAAAGCAAAGTAGGCTCAGAAAATGAAGAGGTAGTAAATAAGGTAACAAAAGTAGTTAATCCTGGAGCAGATGATGGTAATAAACAATTAAGAATAAACTCTTATAAACGTATAAGAGAAGCAAATATATTTAAGAAATTTAAATAAAGGACTAAGATATGAAATTTAAAAAAATATTATTTTTATTTTTAGTAGCAAGCCTTAATTTATATGGATTTGAGCCTATGATGCCAAGCGAATCTACCAATAAAGCAATCGAAAATTTTGAACAGATGAAAGACAAATTTTTTACTGGTGATGACCATTCTTTTAATGATTATGGCACTAAGATATTACCCAGCTTTAATTGTTCTGATAAAAAAGGCAAATATAAATTTAAAGAATACTCTTTAGAAGACTTTGTCTGCCAGTCCAAATTTCTTGCTTTTAGGGATAACTACTTTGCTGATCTTTATAATCTAATAGTAAAAGAAAATCCAAATTTAAAAGACAAAGCTCAAAAGATAGCTAGAGAGAGGATAGCTAAAACTAAAAAAGAATGCATAAAAGGGTATTCAAAATATTTTCATGTACTGGTTAAATATAATTATAGTGTCGGCAATTCTATCCATTGTACTAGATCTTACTATAGAAACTCCACCGCAAAGCTAGCTTTAATGCTTTATGAGAACGATAAAGAGCTATTTAAGAAATTTACGGCGAAGACTATGAGAAATTTAAAGAGGTCTTTGAAGATACTTTAAAGTATGTGCCTATACTTTACTCTTTTAGAGATCTAAAAGACATAAAAAAAACAGACAAAAATCCTTATGCTGAGTTTTTAAGAAAATATGATAACTATACTGGTGATTATGACGATTATCGTATCCACGACCTCCTTTATATAGTCTTGATACAATACTCCCTAATAGATAAAAATGGTCATTTAGTTTTACCAGAGAATAGAAAGAGGAGTAGTGTGCCTACTCCTTGCCACTTCCCCCTCCCCTCATCTAAAGACAAATATCTAAATTTCAACCTTCTAAATTTCGCTAAGGAGAATAACTTTACCCTTAGAGATGATAAAGACTCAGCTATGTTTGATATGAAGCTTAGTCTAGCTCTTGGTAATAATGTAGTACCTACATCAACATCTAGCTCAAGCCTTGCTCTAACACTAAATAATCTCATCATTGAAAACGAAAAAGGTGAAGCTAGTGATATAGATAAGATATATCTTCACCACTGCAGTGATAAGAGTATATATGAGAGTAGCTCTTTAGTTAAAAATAAAGACTCAGATATCAAAAACTCATATACAGCTACATTTAATATCCCTATAGATAGAAATGATAAGAAAGATACTAAGCTTATAGTCTATTCAAGTGATCTAAGCAAAATTTACTGATACCAAAGGGATACATGCCTACACTGGTACAGCTATCATATCTATAGGATATAAAGATAAAAGTGGTGCTAGCTTTAGCTATACAAACAAGGTATCTTTAAGAGATATAACAGATCATATAGTAAATGTAGTATCAGATAGTGAGTATCCATTTAAGACAAATGAAGA
The DNA here is from genome assembly GCA_037321105.1 of Campylobacter concisus. GTDB lineage: Bacteria > Campylobacterota > Campylobacteria > Campylobacterales > Campylobacteraceae > Campylobacter_A > Campylobacter_A concisus_AZ. Next base: position 685,822 of record CP147775.1, read on the forward strand.
GATAAATTTAAAGGCTATATATAAACAAGAAAAAGGTAGCAAGAGGTATAAAGAGGTACTTTGGGGATATAAGGTGATAAAAACCATAGAGTATAACGAAGTATCTAAATCAAATCCTAAAGATGTGGTAGAGCTAAAAGATAAAAAGGGTAAGAGATAAGATTTAAAATTTCAGATGTTATAAAGAAAGATCATTTAGATAAGCTAAAGCAAGGTGGTCATACTATAGTATTTTTTGCATATCTTGAAGGAGAGAAGGATAAATTTAAATATCAAAGCGTATATGGTAAAAATCATATAAGGATAGATATAAAGATACCTCTATATATTAAATTTAAAGATGACAAGCTCATCATATATGAGTTTGAGCATGCTATAAAGAGAAGAGCTTTAAAGCTAGTCTAAATCATGATGATGCCTTAGTAAATAAAAGTGGCTACTTATATATAGATAAAGATATATCTAAGCAAGATATAAATATCTATGAAGATGATAAATTAAGTAAAGAGCTAAAGAGTGATGAGAAGAGAGATAAGACTTATCAAATTTACATAGATGAAGCAAATTCTGCAAATAATCAAAATCAAAGCAATATAAACCCTGCCAAATCCCAAACAGGTCAAACAAAGATAAATCAAGATACTAAGTTTGGTATCAACCTACTAAGTAAAGATAATATGAATAGCTTTATAAACTCTTTTAATGAGTCAAAGAGCATAACAAGAGTAGATAAAGGTATGTGGGTAGATGGGGATGAGGAGTTGGGGTAAAGGCGGAAGAAAGCTGTCTTTGCGGCAGAAATATATCAAAGGAAGAATTAATTAAACTAGGGATAAGTGAAAATAATGCAAATATTTTTCTAGATTATATTAATTCTACTATGCAAGGATATAATATTAATACTTGTAAAAGAAAACTGCATTTTCTGGCACAAATAAGACATGAATCTGGAAATTTTGCATATTTAAAAGAAAAAGAAGATGGCTCAGCATATGAGGGTAGAGCTGATCTTGGGAATACTCAAACTGGGGACGGCAAACGTTTTAAAGGCAGGGGTTTAATTCAAATAACGGGTAGAAATAACTATACTGCGTATAGTTCTTATAAAGGAATTGACTTTACGCAAGGCAACAACAATACCAAACTCGAAGAAAAGGAATATGCTGTAGATTTAGCTGGGTGGTATTGGTCGAGACACTTAAATGTTGATTTAAACAATATGGCTGATTTTGATGATTTAATTTATATTACCTATAGAATAAACGGTGGTTTTAATGGATTTAGTGATAGGAAAAATAATTTACTCAAAATGCATTCAAAAATAGAATGTTTGAGGGATAGTTTTAATAATCTAGAAGACAATAACTACTCTATCAAAAGCAGTAAAGCATGGAATATTCACGATGCTGTTTATCAATATGCCAATTTAAATAACTCTGAATCAAATGAGTGTCGCTTAAGATACCTTGAACTAACAAAAGATTATTTAAAATTACCAAAAGGAAAAAGAGAGATACAATCATGAGTAGAAGAGCAAAAATTAATACAATTTTAGGAGTAGATAAATGAAAAAATCACAATTCTTTATAGCATTTTTTGTGCTTATAGTATGCTCTAGCAGCTATGCTAAGGATATAAATATAACTGGAACATATAAATTTAAACCATGCAATATATTAATAAAAATTTCAAAAAAGATAGTGGTAATAAAACAAAATACCACTACACTATAACAGAAAATAATCAAACCAAGTCAAAAGGATATATGCCCGATATAATAAGCAATAGCGAGGGCGAATTTTATGTACAATTTAAAATTTTCAAGCAGCATATGAAAATGATACTCTTGTTATACAAAACTATGGAAATTCAATGAATCAATATATGCATTTTAAGGATTGCGATATCAAATTTTAGAATTTGAAAAAGAACAACAGAAGTGAATGATTTGTTTTCAAATAAATTAGGTAGATTTTATCGCAAGACAATGCCTCTTCTGCAACTGTTGCAAATTGAATTATCACCAAATATAAAAGGCAAAGAGATAAATATCTATGAAGATGACAAACTAAGCAAAGAGCTAAAGAGTGATGAAAAGACGAATAAGAGATATCAAATTTACATAGATGAAGTAAATTCCGCAGATATGGAGAGGTGGATCCTTCAAGAGTAAAAGTAAAAGTGGGTGACAAGGTGAGAAAAGGTCAGGTTATAGGATATGCAGGATTTATGATCAATAATGGAAAGCATCCATATATAGTTGATAAAAAGATAGTCACCATGCTTCACTTTGAGTACTTTACAAATGGAGCCAACACAAAAGATGCCTTTACTGTCACAAATGATCCAAATAATAAATTTAAAAGGCGTAAAGACCTAGCAGATCCTTTAGAGATACTAAAAGAGGGATATAAAAACACGTTTGGAGAAACACTATGAAAAATACATTTTTAAAAATAGTCTTAGCTTTACTTGTAGCTGTAAATTTATCATTTGCGACAGATGATTATGATAATAGCTGGGAGAAAAAGACAATACCAAAGAAATTTTTAAATAAAGACTGTAAAAAGCTTGTGAAGAAAATTTGGAATGAGAGTATGGTTCCTTACTACGGAAATACTATATTGGATATATGGAAAGACTATATTTTTGGTTTCTTTTTCCCACCGAAACCAGAGTTAAAAGATATAGAACGTATGCAAAATATAAGATACAAGACCTATGACGCAAATAACTTTTCTTACGACTTTGATTTTAAGTGGATAAATAACAAAACTCTCTTAGTTCAATTATTTGATCCTAAAAGCGAACATAATCCTGAAAATAGATGTGAGTTATGGCTATTTGAGGAAAAGGATGACAATGTAGATATGTATCATTTTATATCTTGGAATTTACCTGATTAATCATAGGCGATATATTTATGAAAATAATCTTTAAAATAGTCTTAGCCTTACTTATAGCTGTAAATTTATCATTTGCGACAGATGACTATGATAATAGCTGGGAGAAAAAGGCAGTACCTAAGAAATTTTTAAATAAAGATTGTAAAAAGCTTGCTAAGAAAATTTGGAATGAAGATATGTATATTTACTATAGAAGCATATTAGATGTATGGAAAGATTATGTTTTAATATTATTTTATCCACCGCAGCCAGAGCTAAAAGATATAGAACGAATGAAAAATATAAGATATATAACCCACGATGCAAATAACTATTCTTATGATTTTGATTTTAAATGGATAAATAAAAATACTCTTTTGGTTCAGTTATTTTTCCCTAAAAGTGAGCGTAATCCTGACGACAGCTGTGAATTGTGGTTATTTGAAGAAAAAGATGACAAAGTAAATGCATATCATTTTATATCTTGGAATTTACCTGACTAATCATAGGCGATATATTTATGAAAATAATCTTTAAAATAATCTTAGCTTTACTTGTAGCTGTGAAATTTATCATTTGCGACAGATGATTATAATAATAGTTGGGAGAAAAAGACAATACCTAAGAAGTTTTTGAATAAGGACTGCAAAAAGCTCGCAAAGAAAATTTTGGTTGAAGGCATGACCACTTACCACAGAGATACAATATTAGACATGTATAAAGAGCCAATTTTAAATGTTCTTATTTATGAACCTCCTATAAAAGACATAGAATGTATGAAAAATATAAGATACAAGACCTATGGTGTAAATAACTATTCTTATGACTTTGATTTTAAATGGATAAATAAAAATACTCTTTTGGTTCAATATTATAGTTCAGAAAAAAGAAATCATTATGAAGATAGTTGTGAGTTATGGCTATTTGAGGAAAAAAATAGCAATGTAGATGTTTATAAATTTACATCAAAAATTTACCTGACTAATAAATTTATAAAGGATAAAAGGTGAAATTTAAAGCCATACTATTAATAAGCTTTATAATGAGTTTAAATTTATATGGATTTGAGCCTCCAAAAAATGCCAATATAGCCGAAATAAACTGCATGTTTATCTCTAAAAAACTTCAAAGTCAATGGACAAAAGATGACTGGGAACAATGCAAAATAGATGACAAAGCTACAATGCCCCATAAACCAGTCGTAGTAAAACTAGATGGTGCTTTAGCTGTACTTACGTTTTTAAAAACACAAAACAACAAAACACAAATGGTACCCTTAAACACAGATAAAACCTTAGTAGAACCTGATATTATAGATATCTTAGATGAAATAAAGTCAGTGTTTTTTGCGGATATAAATAAAAAGAAAAATCTTTGTGTCATCAATAGTTACTCTTTAAATGGCACAAAGAGCAATATAACTAATTGCTATGAGTTAAACAAAAAAGAAAATTCAATCATTGTTTCGCCTCTAACAAAAGTCTTGGATTTTCAATGTGACGAAGAGTGCGAAGGATATGATGCGGATGCTGTTAAAAAATTTCTAACAAAAAATCCCGATGGATATACTACTGATGGATCATAGAATATGAAAATTTTCAAATTTTTAAATAGTGCATTTTTATTAATATTATTGCTGGCTTGCAATGGCATGGGAAAAGATGAAATACCAAATTTTAAATACAAAGACGCATCTAACTATTATTTTAAAATAGACAGCGATAGCTATTCAGTAAAATTTTACGTGATTACAAAGACGACAATCTAGGTCGGGCAATAGATATAAAAGAGTGCGCCATTATTTACAAAGATAAGATAAAAAAATGGAGTTTTTGTTATGACGATATGTCTATGTGGAGCGTTACGGCCAATGGCAATATAATTGAGTTTAAAGGCGGAACACAAGATAGAGACGGAAACATAGTAGATTTTTATATACTTTTTAAAATTTAGCCTCAGAATTTTATTTGTATGAGTACTTTTGGAAATTTGGATATATAGATGAACCTACAAACAATGAAAAATTTAATAAAATAGAAAACTACTACACAGATCATGGTAAAAAGAATAGACTTTATATAAATCAAATCACTCCAAAATTCTTAATGACATAAGAAAAAACTTTTATAAAAATAAGCAGTAATTTAGGTAATTTGAGTAACGTATTTAAAAGTAAATATATTTAAATAAGTAGAATATTGTGATGAAATTTAAAATTATATTACTAGCCCTAATTGCTAGTTTAAATTTAAGTGCTTTTGAGCCTTTAAGCCCAGGACGAAGCTATGAGAAAATTTGCCTCTGACTTTTTACAGATAAACGACTATCCACTTGATCCTACAATAGACTATGGTAACCACACTGTCTCACCAAGCTTTGCTTGCTATGATACCAAAGGAAAGTATAAATTTAAAAAATACTCCCTAGAAGATTTTATATGTCAGTCAGACTACAACTCTTTTAGGGATAACTACTTTGCTGATCTTTATAATCTAATAATAAAAGAAAATCCAAATTTAAAAGAAAAAGCTCAAAAGATAGCAAGAGAGAGGATAGCTAAAACCCAAAAAGGCTGCATCAGATACTCAAAAAAAGAGTATGACTATAGTTTTGTAGAGAGCAAGGCTTTATTTGTATCTGAAAGTATAGGTTGTATAAGTGAAAAGTATAGAGACTTTACAGCAAAGCTGGCTTTAATGCTTTATGAGAACAATAAAGAGCTATTTAGTAAAATTTACAGCGAAGATTACGAGAAATTTAAAGAGGTATTTGAAGATACTATCTCTATATCAGACCTAAAATTTGAAGGCATAAGCGCAAAGCAAAAAGAAGAAAACATAAGACTTTATGAAAATTTTAAAGAAAAATATAAGGATTACGATATTGAGGGCTTTGAGTATAATCATTGTTGGGATGTAAGCTATGTTTTATTAGTCCAATACTCCCTAATAGATAAAAATGGTCACTTAGTTTTACCAGAGAATAGAAAAGACAAGTAATGTGTTCGTTTGTAAAGTCAAACTAGTACAACCTAGAGGCAAATATCTAAATTTTGTTTAAAGTGGATAAGTAACAAAATGATTAAATTTATAGTTTTAATATTTGCTTTAGCAAGTGGCTTAAATGCAAAAGATGCTATCATCAAGTCCAAAAATGGAAACTCTTTTATATTTAAAGAAGTTCATAAAAATGAACATTTTGAGGTAAATTTATACAAGAAACTAATCTTTTCTAGCAAAGAATATAATTCTACGATATACATCAATAACGACACGTACTACTTTGGTCCCAATAGCAGTATCTTGTCTAGTTCTGGTAGATACGTAATATTAGATACTTTGGAGGGAGGCTATATAACTGGTTATTCTGATGATAAAGATGAAAAACCTTTATGGAAAGATAAGGCACATTGTTTGGTTATTGATTTGCAAAATGGCTGTGTTTTGATAAACGAAACAGATGATGCCTGCATGATGGAGTGGAAAGGAGATGAGCTATATAATAATGCAGAACAACAAAAAGAGAGAATCGAGCTAAAAAGGAATATAAAAGACGATTTGGATCATCTTTTAAAGTGTGAAAATATAGGTTTTATGGATATAAATGAGTGTAAAAAGCAAAACAAAGGCAAGGTGGATAATGCTATCCGCTGCAATCCAATAAACTCTAAGAATATAAAAGAATATGAAAAATATCTGGGTAGCGATATAAATTTCAGACACAAAGAGTATCTTGAATAGATTGCGATAGATTTATCTTAAATACAAATAAGGAAAATTATGAAATTTAAAATAGTATTGCTAGCAAGCTTGTTAATAAACTTAAATTTAAGTGCTTTTGAGCCTATAATGCCAGGTGAAGCTTATGAGAAAGCTAGCGATAACTATGGGCAGGTTGATACCATAGTATGGTGCAGTGCAGATTATGGTGTTAACACAATTGCTCCTAGCTTTAAATGCTATAACGATAAAGAGAAATATAAATTTAAAGAGTACTCTTTAGAAGATTTTATATGTCAGTCAAGAAGTACTGCTTTTAGGGATAACTATTTTGCTGATCTTTATAATCTAATCTTAAAAGAAGCTCCAAATTTAAAAGATAAAGCTCAAAAGATAGCAAGAGAGAGGATAGCTAAAACTAAAAAAGAGTGTATAAATAAATTTTCAAAAGAGTTTAAACAAAATTGCAAACTAACATTTAGCATATCTGGTGCTATTCTTTGTTCTAGGTCATACTACAGAAGCTATACGGCTAAGCTTGCACTGATGATTTATGAGAACGATAAAGAGCTATTTAAAAGAATTTATGGCGAAGACTATGAGAAATTTAAAGAGGTATTTGAAGATACTTTAAAATATGTGCCTCTACTTTACTCTGAAGTAGAGCTAAATGGTATTAAAAATACAGACAAAAATCCTTATGCTGAGTTTTTAAGAAAATATGATGACTATACCGGCAATTATGGTAATTACAAAATCCATGATCTAATTTATATAGTATTAGTCCAATACTCCCTAATAGACAAAAATGGTCATTTAGTTTTGCCTGAGAATAGAAAAGAGGAGTAGTGCATAAATTTTTTCAAAGGATTTTTAATGAGTTTAGAATTTTGTCTTAATCATAATTATCTTTGAAATAGGTATATTCTTGCTATTTCTTTTTCTCAAAGCTCTATTTAAAAAGATCTCTCAAAAATTTGATACTCTATTTTTTAAGCTGGTTTTATTTGTCACATTAAATGTTTGGATCGGATGTGGTTGCTTTTTATACAATACCTCAAAAGATCTTTTAGATCCTACTTTTTGGGACCCAGATACTGGAGATTTTCTTTTTTTGCCTTTTATATCAGTGCTAATCTTAATAAATTTATCTTTAGTTGCAACTATTGTTATATCACGCATCATTTACCAAATAATAATTAAATATAGGTAAAGGCAAGGAAATAGAATGAAAATTAAAATTATATTGTTAGCCCTGATTGCTAGTTTAAATTTAAGCGCTTTTGAACCTTTAAGTCCTGAAAATGCTATCAATAAATTTAGTAATGATTTTTGCCAACTAAATGATTATGATTCAAGCCCTTGGAGAGACTACGGTACAAAGAGCAAACCTAGCTTTGCCTGCTATGATACCAAAGGAAATTATAAATTTAAAAAATACTCTTTAGAAGACTTTATATGCCAGTCAGACTATAACTCTTTTAGGGATAACTATTTTGCTGATCTTTATAATCTAATAATAAAAGAAGCTCCAAATTTAAAAGAAAAAGCTCAAAAGGTAGCTAGAGAAAGGATAAAAGATAGCAAAAAAGAGTGCATTAGATACTCAAAAAAGAGTATGACTATAGCTTTGTTGCTAAGTCAGCATTTTTTGTATCTGAAAGTATCTATTGCGTAAAGAATTTCTATAGAGAGTACACTGCTAAGCTATCTTTAATGCTTTACAAGAACGATAAAGAGCTATTTAAAAGAATTTACGGCAAAGACTACGAGAAATTTAAAGAGGTATTTGAAGATACTTTAAAATATGTACCGATAGAAAATGGTAGCATACCAAGAGATGTAAAAAGAGCTGAAATAAACAACGACTTTTTACAAAAATACAAAAGTTACCACTATGATGACGACTACCCACAGATAGATGACATGTTATATATCATGCTCGTGCAATACTCGCTCATTGACAAAAATGGCCATTTAGTTTTACCTTTGTTATAGGATATAATGCGACCAAAAAGAGCTGATAGATGATGGTAAAAAGATAGTTGTTTTTTATTTTATAGCACTAGCCTTTATGGCGCATAACGCCTACGCAAAAGATATAAATTTAACGGGGATTTACAAGAATGAACCTTGTAATATTTCAATAGAAATAACAAAAAATACCAATAAGGCAAAGTATTTTTACAAGATAGTAGATAATAATCAGACAAAATCACAAGGCTATATATCAAGCATAAAAAGCAATGGCGAAGGTGGATTTTATATAAAATTTAAAAAGATTGACGGGATGTATGAAAATGGTAGCATAGTCATACAAAACTACGGTAACTCTATGAACGAGTATAATCATTTTGAAGATTGCGATAGTAAATACTTAAAATTTGATAAATGAACCTAATGCCTTTATTTTTTGTTCTAAATGAAATTTTGGAGAAATGATATAAAAACAATACTTCTTATTGTAACTATTTGTAGTACCTTATTTGCTCAGGTTTTTACATATAAAACAGATATTGTAAGTGCAAATTTGAGCATAAAACAGATGGCTAAAGATAAGATCAAATTTAGTCTAATCTATAAGAATAAAGCAAATAACGATGCCATAAAAATATCTGGAGTAGCCAATAATAAAAATATTGATCTTGACCCAGAGACAGACGATGACGAATATGGCGAGAAACTAGCTTATTTTGCAAATGAGTATATATATGAGAGTAATAGATGCTACCTGGCACTACGAATAGATGCTGATGAAAACAAAAGAGCTGTAGTAAATTTCAAAGCGTGTGAGGCGATAAACAAAAAGGAATGGGTGCCAAAAAACATGCTTATATCAAAAGAGTATTTTAAAGAATTACAGCAGTTAAAATAAATTTAGACAGAAAACATGAAAACTATCAATAAAATAATTCTTTTCTATCTAGTGCTATTTATGTCACCAGCTCTTTTTGCAGAGCAAGCCGCCAAGCAGTGCTTTAGTGGGTATTTAGATAGCAAGACTCATTTTATCAACTACGACAAATTTGATAAATTTGATTTTTCTGGCATTATAGCTGACACTCGTACAAAATTTTGGGCTATATCGGAGCTGATTATCAAAGACTTCATATAAATTTTAACAGCGTCAAAAAAGCTTCAAAAACAAAATATATCGTATCTGGTGAGTACAAAATAACCGCAGAGGCTTGCCCATTTAACGGAGAAATTCAAATAACAAAGATAAAAAAGTATGCAAATTTAAACTACGGCGTTGATGACTTTATGAAAGACAAGATCAATGCCCAAGGCATAGCCTTAGCGAGCTTATATCTTAAAAGGCGATGGAGGTTTTCAAGCCAAAGGTCAAATGCTCATAAAATGGTACATTAATAGCGATCAAAGACTAACATACGACGATATATCAGAAGATGAGGATATGTACGCAAATGATCTATTTTGCGGAGAGTGCAAGGTGGGCAAGGCGCAAATAAAGCCATGCGCGTGGGGGCATTACAGGATACCAAACAGCGGCGATCTTGATGTGGGAGCTGGGAATTCAGCCCCAATACAAAATATCTTAACAACGGCTGGAGCGACTTTAACAAGGATGAATAAATTTTCTATAAAAAGCTTTTTAATACTATCTATAATTTTAGGCTTTCTAAATTTAGCTGCTAGCGAAAATTTACCACGCATAACGAGCGTAGATAATATCAAGGTTGGTAAAAAACTAGCTTTACATAACGTCAAATACTTCTTAGATGGCGAAAAGGCGAGCTTTATAAATTTGTCTAAAACACAGATAATGACGCTTGATTTTTGCTGTGGAGGTAACGGCGAAATTCAAAGGATAAACGTCAAATTTTATGATAAAAATTTGACTAAATATTATATAAATTTCAGCAAACTCAAAGAATTTACTACAAATTTGGGCATCAAACTTGGCGACAAACAAGAGCAAATTTTAAAAAAATTTGGCAAGCCAAACGACCTACTAGAGGAAAATGACACAACTACTGTTACCTATACAACTGAACAAAATGAAAGCAAACTCTTGAAGAATTTGACATGTCACTCTACTATGAGAAATTTTATCTTTTACGGCGGCGTTTTAAAAGAATATGAATTTGGCTTTGACTATCCGTGATATAAAAAATAAATAGCGAAATAAGTTTAAGAAATATGCCTATCTTGCATATCAAATTTTAATTATAATATCGTTTATTTCGTATCAAAATGCGTTTAAGCTTTTTGCTTTGTTTAAGCAAGTTTTTACTACAATCCAAAATTAAATTTAGCTTTTTGGGCTATCATTTGTGAAAACTTCAAGGAGCAAAATGGAACCGATTTATAAAACGCAGATCATCAAATATAAAGGCGAGCAAAAAGCACAGGTTGATGATATTTTGGTGCGTGAGATTAAGCTTGAAATTTACATAAATGACAAAAAATTTGGTGCCGTTATGGCAACGCCTACCGATCAAAAGGCGCTTGCTGTGGGCTATTTGATCAGCGAAAATGTCATCACAAAGCCAGAGGATATAACTGAGGTCAGGCTCTCAACCGACGAGCTAAGCGTCTATGTAAGCGCCAAAGTGAACAAAAAGCGCCTAGAGCAGTTTGACGAGGAAAAGGTCATAATAAGTGGCTGTGGCAGAAGCTCAACAGCAAATATTGACCCACAGGCGATGGCGGCAAGAGCCGTAAAAAGCGGGGCTAAATTTAACAAAGATATGATCCTTGCCCAAATGAAGGAGTTTTACACGCAGTGCGAGCTTTATGAGATGACTGGCTGCGTGCATACGGCAAAGCTCTTTGTGAGCGAAGATAAATTTTACATAGGCGAGGATATCGCTCAACACAACACGATCGATAAAGCCGTTGGCAAGGCCGTTTTAGACGGAGCTAACTTAGCAAATTCATTTTTGATGGTGAGTGGCAGGCTTAGTTCAGAGATGGTTGCAAAGGCCGTTATGCACGGCATCCCAGCGCTTATCTCAAGGACAGCGCCAACTAGCCTTGGCGTGGTGATCGCTCGGTAAATTTCGAGCTCACGCTTTGCGGCTTTGCAAGGGGCGAAAATATCAACGTTTATAGCGGCGAAGAGAGAATTTATGAGTAAAAATTTAGAAGAGCTAATAAAACAAACGCTAAATAAAAGCGGCAAACTTGACTGTGGCACGGCTTTTAAGATCGCAAATAAGCTTGGAATAGAAGTCGGCGAGGTAAGCGACGAGGCAACTAGACTTGGCATCAAGATAGACAACTGCGAGCTTGGACAGTTTGGCGGTTTGGATAAAGACCGCGGTAAATTTCACATTGTCACTAAAACTAAAAGAAGTGAGCGACGAAAAAGGCAGAGTTTTTTGCAAAGATGTAAGAGAGATGGCGGCAGCTAACGGCGGGCTAAAGACCATGCGCTCGACGCTTAGAGACTACGGCTTTGACGTGAAGTACTGTCAGCTAGGCTGTTTTAAGGAAAAGAAAGGCAAAAAGATGAGAGTAAAGACAAAGACTTGGATAGAAAACGACGAGGGCGAGCTTATATTTGGCAAGGGTAAAACCGAGGTTTTAGACGTTATAGCCGAGGTTGGCTCGATATCAAAGGCAGCTGAAATTTTAGGCATGAACTATAAAAAATGCTGGTCGCATCTGCAAATTTTGCAAAAAAATTTAAAAGAAGATCTCTTTACGACCAAGCAAGGTGGCGGAGATAGTGCTGGCACCACGCTAAATGATAGAGCACACGAGCTCATAAATGCTTATAAACAGCTTCAAAATGACATCGAAGACTACGCAAATAAGCGCTTTAAAGAGCTATTTTTAAAACAAGACGAGAAGAAAAACGATAAAAAATAAACCAAATTTTTAAAAGGAGAAAAACATGTATGTAAAACTAAACGACAGGACTTATCTAAACAAAGATAAGATCACTAGAATCAAGATCGATAGCGTTCAAGACGGTATTCGTATCCGTTTCTATGAGGGTGCAAACCAAGTTGCTAAGAGCCAAAGATTTGAGAGTGAAGCAAAAGCTAACGAGTGGTTAGAAAAAAACTTCTTAAACAAATAATCACGCGAGTGGGCGCCCTGCCCGCTTGTAACCTCACTTTATACAAAATTTCATTATAATCGCGCTTTTAACCAAAGGGAAAATCGTGCCAACCATAGATGAAGTAAGAAAAAATATCATTTTAAAAGATGGAATTTACTATTTTGACTACACGGCCTCAGGCCTTGCCTATGCGCCTATCGAAGATGAAATTTCAAACTTTTTAAAAACCTACGCAAACACTCACTCAGACAGCAGCTCAAGCGCCGTGCTAACGCAAAAACGCTATGAAAACGCAAGGGCTGAGCTAAAGGAGCTTTTGGGGCTTGATGAGAGTTTTTATCTAATAGCAACAGGTCAAGGCGCAACGGCTGCGATAAAGAAATTTCAAGAGATAATGGGAATTTATCTGCCGCCAGCAACAAGAGCCTTGATCGGCGAAGCGAAATTTAAGAAGCGTAAATTTACCACTCGTGCTAGTAGGCCCCTATGAGCACCACTCAAACGAGATCAGCTTTCGCGAGGGACTTTGCGACTGCGAGCGCATCAGGCTTGATGAAAACGGCGAGATAGACTACGTGATGCTTGAGAGGACGCTAAAACTAAACGCAAAAAGAAAGATCATCGCCTGCTTTAGCGCCGCCTCAAACGTCACAGGCGTGAAACCGACTATAAGAAAATTTACTCGCTCGTTAAGAAATTTGGCGGAGTGGTGGCATTTGACTGCGCAGCGACCAGCTCGCATGAAATTTTGGACTCCGCCTGCTTTGACGCAGCCTTTTTCTCGCCTCACAAGCTACTTGGAGGAGTTGGGAGTTGTGGGCTTTTAGCGATCAAAAAAGAGCTTTATACAAGCGACATACCAAGCTTTGCAGGTGGCGGCACCATCGCACTTGCGACGCCATCAAAGCACCTTTTTATAAAAAATGCCGAGCAGCTTGAAGAGGCTGGCACGCCATCTATCTTGGGGCTAGTGCGAGCAAGTCTAGCTTACAGCCTGCAAGCAAGTGTCGGGGTAGAAAATATCAAAGCACGCGAAGAGGAGCTGGCAAATTTCTTTGAAAAAGAGCTTAGTAGTATCGAAGATATCACCATTTATGGCCCTAAAAATGCAGAAAAACTGCCTATTTTTTCATTTAATGTGCGTGACATTTCGCCATATGACTTTGCTGCAACGCTTAGCAACAACTACGGCATACAAAGCCGTGCTGGCGTGATGTGCGCTGGACCTTATGCTTTTGATCTGCTAGGGCTTAAAGAGAATAAGATCTTAGAGAAAAGCCAGGTTTTGTAAGGGTGAGCATGCACTACACGCACACAAAAGAGGACGTGCTCTATCTCATAAACGCTATCAAATCATCGATCAAAAAGCACCGCGAGCTTTGGGGCGAGGAGAAGGCGATGTATGAAATGTTTGGCGGTAAAATTTCAGGCTGAATTTTGTTTTCGGTTAAATTTTAGAATATCAAGAAAAGTTAAAAATTTAAAATTTTAAAATGCAAAAACAATTATTATTTTTTGATCTGAATTTGCTAGTTCTTCCCATTTAAATTTTAACTGTATCAAATAAAATTTACCATCTTGCATCAAATTTTGCCAGCAGAATTTAAAGCAAATTTGCTGTTTTTATACAAAGTTATATCTGCTCGGTCTTAAAAAATCTAACAAAACACGCCGCTATTCTGAGCGGACAAAAAAATATTAAGCATTTTATCTTGCTTTTACATCTAGTTAAATAGAAATTTCTAAAGATCTTTTATGTGATAGCCGTTTGAAATTGGCAACAACTAGTTTTTATGTTGATTAAAAAGAGTTAAAAAAATAATTTTCAATCACTTCTTCAACCACCAACCATAATTTAAATATACTTTAGGAATTTCATCATTATCAATATCTATTCCTAATTTTTCCATTTTGTCAAACCATTTATCGCGTTTTGATTTTGGTAATTTTGTACCACAAAAAGGGCAAAATTTAATTGAAATACTACTTGTGCCACCATCGTGAATGATAATTCCATATTCATCAAATTTAGGATAATACGAAATAAGCACGTCTGGGCAATCATAAATATTGTTATGAATCTTACAATTTAATTTCGTTGCCTCTTTCATTTGAGAGCAACAGTGTTTTACCTTAACCATTTTTCCTTTATTTATGATATTTACGTTTTTCAAATTTTACTTTGAAATTTCATCTTTTATCTTTTTATAAAGCTCCAAAATTTCATCTTTTTTAATTATAAAACTATTTTTATTTGCGATCAGATAGGCTGAGCTTTGCATGATGTCACCAGCTACTTTTAGTCCATTTTGCTTCATGGTTGAACCAGTCTCGACCACATCGACGATCGCATCACTTAGCCCAACAAGTGGTGCTAGCTCGATCGAGCCATAAAGCTTAATGATCTTGACGCCAACAGCAAGCTTGGCAAAGTAATTTCTAGTGATATTTGGCATCTTAGTAGCGATCTTTAGCTCAGACCTTGAAAAATCAAGCTCATCTTCGTTTTTTATACCGATACAGACCTTGCACTTGCCTATTTGCAGATCAAGTAGCCTCACTACATTTGGCTTATGCTCTTCAAGCACGTCAAGGCCGACCACACCGATATCTGCAGCTCCTTCAGTGACGTATGTTGGAATGTCTTGGTTGCGAACCATTAAAAATCTAAAATTTCCCTCTTCAAGGATGAGTTTTCTATCCTCAAACATAAAGCTCGAACCAAAAATATTTCTAAAAATTTCAAGTGTATCTTCTGCGATCCTGCCCTTTGGCAAGGCTACTGTTATCATTTTAAAATTTCCTTTTTCTCATCGATTATTTTTTGCATGGCACGAAGATCAGCATCTTGTCGCAAATGGCATTTTTAAAAAATTTAGATAAAAAGTCACCATCTCCGCCAGTAAAATAGACCTTTTTGCTGCCTGCTAACTTTGAAATGAGCGTGATAATGGGCTTTATGATGCCATAACTCACAGCGTCGCTCGTCTTTTGCGGCAGTGCGTCGATGTCTATTTGCGAATTTAACGTCACATCAAGGCGTGGCGAGATGCTTTTATAGGCATTTAACATAGTTGCGATGCCAGGCAAGATGTAGCCGCCAAGATGAAGTGAGTTTGCCATAATATCAACGGTGATAGCACTTCCAGCATCTACTATAACGCCATCATTTATCATATAACAACCCGCTTTTCTATCTACTCCAAGACCTTGATAGATCGTGTCTATCTCAAAGTAAGACTCTAAATTTACAAACATTTCGTCCTTATCTATCATGCGCAAAATTTCTTCATTTACGCAGATAAAATAGACCTTTTCATCTGGCTTGTAGTTTTTAAATTTGCTAACTTTTATGTGTGTAATCTTGCCATTTTGCAAAAAAGAGGCGTTGGTGTTGCCGATATCACACAAAATCATAACAGCTCCAACCTTCTTCTTTAAAGTAGTTTAGGGATTTTGAGCAAATTTGAGAGTTGTAAAAGATCACTTGTTTTTTGATCTTAGTTTGAAATTTCTCTTCAAATTTTAGTGCAAATTTCATTTATCTCGCTGGCTTCTTTGAGTAAAAGCCTGCTCTTTGCACTTCTTAAAAAAACGATCTCGTAGAAATTTTTGTATCAACACCAAAAAACGCCTCAAGTGAGCGTTTCTTGGTAAATTTGCTAAGCTCAAGCCTTTTTAGATCCCTTAGCAAGATCTTTTTAGCTTCAAAAAGCTCCCAAATTTTTTGGTTCATTGCCCTAGATTAACATACTCGTTATCGTAGTAAAATGCGCCATTTCCCATGAAGCTCTTATCTTTTATCTCGTCGCTAAACTCGTAAATTTCAGCTCCGCTAAGGTCTAAATTTGTCTTTATAACATAGCCTGTTTTTTCGATGACATAGAGCTTATTGTTGATGATAGTAGCCGCTGAGAAGATAGCAAATTTGAAATTTACCTTATTTTGCTCTTTTAGCATGAGGTCTGTTCTTACTATCGTGCCATCTTTTTTGAAGATGTAAATTTCATCGTTATGAACTAGCACGTCTTTGATCTCACCGTCATAATAAACTGTTTGGTTTGGGTTGATGACGATTAGTTTTTTGGCTGTTGCTGCGATTAGGTTATCGCCCTCAACGCCTAAAAATATGATGTTGTTAAAGAAATTTTCAGAGCTTACGACAACGTCGCGTAAAATTTACCAGTCTCTTTTGCACGATGTAAATTTTACCATCAAGTGCTGGATAAACGATGAGCGAGCTCATAAAGTAAGGCGCCACAACTCTTGAGTAAACCGCTGCGATTTCAGATGAGCTATACTCCATTAGTGTCGTAGCTGTGTTGATATCGATTAGATAGATGTGGTTTGATGCGCTGATGGCTGCAAGTTGGTTTTGATCAAGTGAGGCTGCTACGATCGCAGTTGGAAATTTACCGCTATAAACGCTGTGGCCGCTAGGATCAGTCACGTTTAAGTCGCCATTTATGCTAGCTGAGATAACAAAGCCGTTGTTTTCGTTTAAGAAGTTGAAATTTTCAGGCAAAGTAACGCTTTTATTTAGCCCATTTTTAGTGATGATGTTGCCATTATCAAGCGTTGCGCCATTTGCATTTGCTGATTTGATGTAAGAAGGAAGATCTTTTGACAAAGATATCTCGCCAGAAGTTTGCGCAGGCTCAAAATATTGTCTTTTTGTGCCGCATCCGCTTAGAACTAAAGCCAAGGCAAAAGCCAAGAATAGTGTAAGTTTTTTCATTATTTTATTCCCTGATAGTGTTTTAAATTTTTAACTAAAGTTTGTAGTTGTGAGTCAAGTGCGATCTTGTCAAATTCCACATTTGCCTCTTTGATTTTATTTTGTTTTAAAAGCTCAAAACCTTTTAAAAGTGCGTTATATTCGCTTAAAATTTGAGTATTTGCATCGCCAGTTTGTGAAAGGATGATATCTTTTACGATTGGATTTACTTTTAAATTTGCAAGCTCACTAATGCCTTTTGTATCGTTTTTATCAAGCATTTGACCAAGTGAAAAAAGCGCATACATGTTTGGCTCTTTCTCTTTTAAAACGCTTAAAGCATTTGCGTCATTTGGGTTTAAGATCAGCTTTGAATAGGCCAAATTTGCCTCCTCAACTCTGTTATCGTTTAAAACCTTACTAGCGTAAAATCCGATGAGTGCGACGATAGCTGCCACGCATAGCACGATCAGCAAAGTTTTGTATTTCCTAAAAAAACGCTCTCCCTTGATCATACTCTCAAGAAACTGCTCCTGGGCGTCGATCTCTTTTTATCTCGGTTAAGTCTTCTTTTATAGCCAACGTTTTTCCTTGCTTTTGAAAATTTTAATTCGCAGATTTTAGCATAATTAAATTAAAAGTAGCCCAAAATTAAAGCTTGAATGTGATATAATGCCTCAAAATCAATTAAAAGGTTGCTTAATAATGCAAATAGACGACACTCTCTTAAATAAACTAGAAAAACTCTCTGCATTACAAATTAATGATGAAAAAGAGAAGAGATCAAGAAGCAATTAAGTGAAATCGTATCTTTTGTCGATGTTTTAAATGAGCTTGATCTAAGCAGCGATGAGGCCGTAGTTAGCTCTATAAAAGGTGGCACTCCATTAAGAGAAGATGAGCCACATTTAAGTGACGTTGTCGATGAAATTTTAAAGCACGCCCCTTCACGCGAGGGACACTTCTTTGCCGTGCCAAAGATCATAGAGTAAAATATGGATCTAATCGAACAACTAAGAGCGCAAAGCTCGGATACCCAAGCTAAAGCATCAGAGAGCAATCTCTCTGGTGACATCCAAACGCTTCTAAAAACCGTTGTTTTCAATAAAGCCAGTGACCTCCACCTAGTCTCAAGGTCTGAGCCTCAAATAAGGATAGATGGCACTTTAAGACCGTTCTGAATTTGGCGTGCTAAGTGGCAAAGATATAGAAAATTTATGCTACGCTCTAATCACAGATGCCCAAAAGAGCGAGCTTGAAAACAATAAAGAGCTTGACTTTGCCATAGAGCTTCCAAATATCGGCCGCTTTCGTGGCAACTACTACTACACGATGAATGGCGATCTAGCTGCAGCTTTTCGTATCATACCTATCGATATCCCTTCGCTTGATGATCTAAATGCGCCACAAATTTTTAAATATATCATCAAACGAGAAAAAGGCCTTATCCTGTTACTGGACCAACAGGTAGCGGTAAATCAACGACGCTTGCTGCGATGCTTAATGAGATAAATTTAAATTATAGAAAGCACATCATCACCGTTGAGGACCCAGTCGAGTTTGTACATAACAACAAAAAAGCCCTATTTTCACATAGAAATATCGGCACCGACACGCACTCTTACTCAAAGGCGCTAAAATTTGCACTTCGTGAAGACCCAGATATCATACTTGTGGGCGAGATGAGGGATAGAGAGACGATCTCTACAGCTATTACAGCGGCTGAGACTGGACACCTAGTCTTTGGCACTCTTCACACAAACTCAGCCATACAAACTATAAATAGGATCGTTGATAGCTTCGATGGAAGTGAGCAGCTTCAAGTAAGAAATATGCTTAGCGTTTCGCTAACTGCCGTCATCTCACAAAGTCTGATACCAAAAATAGGCGGCGGAAGGTGCGCTGTGCATGAAATTTTGATAAATAACATGGCGATATCAAACTTGATACGTGAAAACAAAGTGCATCAAATTTACTCTCAAATGCAACTAAATCAGCAACAAACTGGCATGAGCACGCAGACTCAAGCCCTGATGAAAGCGCTAAAAGAGGGCATGATTACAAAAGAAAATGCGCTAGCCTACTCGACTAGCCAGCAAGAACTTCAAAATTTTAATAGGAACTGTATGATGGATTTAGTAACTTGGTTTGACATTATCATTATTGCCCTTGTCTTGATGCTGGGCGTAAAGGGCATAATAAATGGCCTCATAAAAGAGACTTTTGGGCTCATCGGACTTATCGGCGGTTTAGTTGTTGCTAGCAGGTTTTCAGATGTGGCTGAGGGTTTTATAAGTAAAAATATCTATAAATTTGAAAATCCTTCATTTTTACAATTTGTCGCATTTATCGGACTTTGGCTAGTTTTTTGGCTGGTTTGTCTGATGGTTGGTAAATTTTTATCAAAGATTGTTTCAGTAAGCGGACTTGGCTTTTTAGACAGACTTGGTGGATTTGTTATGGGAAGTGGCAAAATTTTCCTCACATTTTCAGCAGTCGTTGCCGTGATGTCAGGCACTTCGCTAAATAAAATGATCGAGCCATACTTCACAAATAGCAAGGTCTATCCGCTCCTACTTGAAACTGGCAGATGGATAACAAACGTAGATATAAAAAATATCAAAAATGAGCTAGATGAAATGGTAGCAAGACCAAAGGATACAAACAAAACTGACGCGTTTATATCAATGGATGCAAATGCGAGCACAAATACCGACACAAACGTCACCAAAGGGGAGTGAGATGATAGAAAATTTTAGAATACGATGCGTTACTTGAGAAATTTAAAAGAGTTCTTCGCGACAATGGTTTAAAATATACAAAACAGCGTGAAATTTTGCTAAAAACGCTTTATAACAACGACGAACACTTTACGCCAGAGAGGCTATATCTTTTTATAAAAGAGACCTATCCTGAGCTAAATATCGGCATCGCAACTGTTTATAGGACGCTAAATTTCACTAGAAGAATCAGAGATGGTAACATCTATCAGCTTTGGTTCGCAGGGCAAGAAATTTGAGCTTGCCACAAAGCCACACCACGACCACATGATATGCAGAAAGTGCGGTCTTATCATAGAATTTGAAGATCCTATGATAGAAAAAAGGCAGATAAGCATCGCAAAAGAGCATGGCTTTAAACTAACTGGTCACATGATGCAGCTTTATGGAATTTGCGAAAAATGTTCAAAAAATAATATAAAGGGAAAGTAAGGTGATATTTGACAACCAACACGAAATTCAAAGATTAGAAAGCATAGACGAGCTTAGAAATTTAGGTATAAATCCATATCCACATTTTCTTAGAAGAGATATGAATATCTCTAAATTTAGATTTAAATTTAACTATATAAAAGATACAGAAGAGAAAAAAGCAGAGGGGCAGCTAGTTGGCCTTGCAGGCAGGATAAAGCTGATCCGTGACGCTGGTAAAGCAGTCTTTGCAAACATCGAAGACGAAAATGGAAATTTACAAATTTTATTTTAGTAACAAGACACTTGACCCAGAGTGGTTTAAAATCGTTAAGAAATATGTAGAAATAGGCGATATCGTCTATGTTAGAGGCTACGCTTTTATAACAAAAACTGGCAAATTTTCAATGCACGTAAATGAGCTTAGCTTAGCTACAAAATCAATAAGTCCGCTTCCAGAGAAATATCACGGCTTAGTTGATGTAGAGACAAGATACCGCCAAAGATACCTTGATATGATAATGAACCCTGAAGTTAGGGCTGACTTTAAAAAGCGCTCGGTGATTATAAGCACGATTAGAAGATTTTTTGAGGAAAAGGGCTTTTTAGAGGTTGAAACTCCGATGCTTCACCCAATAGCTGGCGGCGCAAATGCAAAACCATTTGTGACATTTCACAACGCTCTTGGAGTTGAGAGATACCTAAGAATCGCTCCCGAGCTATATCTAAAACGTCTTGTAGTTGGTGGTTTTGAGGCTGTTTATGAGATGAATAGAAACTTCAGAAATGAGGGTATGGATCTAACTCACAACCCTGAATTTACAAGTATCGAGTTTTACTGGGCATATCACAACTACCACGATCTAATGGGCATCACAGAGGATCTATTTAATGTCATTTTAGAAAAACTTGGCATGGAGAAAGTGATAAATTTTGACGGCATGGAGATTGATTTTAGCAAGCCATTTAAACGCATAAGTTATAAAAAAGCCTTAGTTGAGATAGGCGGACTTGCCGAAGATGTCGTAAGCGACAAGGCTAAAATTTTAACAAAACTAAGAGCTGATGGCTTTGAAGCAAACGAGAAGCTTGATCTTGGCCACTTGCAGGCTGAACTCTTCGATAACTACGTAGAGAGCAAGCTAATACACCCAACTTTTGTCATCGACTATCCGATCTCTATAAGCCCACTTTCAAGAAGAAGCGACACAAATCCTGACGTGGCAGAGAGATTTGAGCTATTCATCGCTGGTAGAGAGCTGGCAAATGGCTTTAACGAGCTAAATGATCCAATTGATCAATACAACCGCTTTAAAGCGCAGATCGACGCTAAAAACGCAGGGGATGACGAGGCTCACGAGATGGACGAGGACTATGTAAAAGCCCTAGGATACGGCATGCCACCAGTTGCAGGCGAAGGCATAGGCATCGACAGACTTGTTATGCTTTTAACAGATAAAAAATCAATACGCGACGTTGTCCTCTTCCCAGCGATGAGGCCACTAAAAACTGAGACAAAGGAGAATGAAAAATGAGTTTGCAAAGCTATGATAAAGATATTTACGACCTAGTAAATTTAGAGTTAAAACGCCAGTGCGACCATCTAGAAATGATCGCTAGTGGAAAATTTCACATATCCAGATGTTATGGAGGTGATGGGCTCAATCCTAACAAACAAATACGCTGAGGGCTACCCTGGTAAGAGGTATTATGGTGGCTGTGAATTTGTAGATGAGATCGAGCAAATCGCGATCGATAGATGTAAAGAGCTCTTTGGATGCGAATTTGCAAACGTTTCAACCAAACTCAGGCTCTCAGGCAAACCAAGGCGTTTATGGAGCTTTGCTTAACCCGAGGCGATAAAATTTTAGGTATGGACCTAAGCCACGGCGGACACCTAACTCACGGCGCAAAGGTAAGCAGCTCTGGCAAGATGTATGAGAGCTTTTTCTACGGCGTCGAGCTTGATGGTCGCATAAACTACGATAGAGTTATGGATATCGCAAAGATAGTAAAACCAAAAATGATCGTTTGTGGTGCTAGCGCATACACAAGAGAGATTGAATTTAAGAAATTTAGAGAGATAGCTGACGCTGTTGGCGCGATACTCTTTGCAGACGTTGCTCACATCGCTGGTCTTGTAGTAGCTGGCGAGCATCAAAATCCTTTCCCACACTGCGACGTCGTAAGCTCAACTACGCATAAAACTCTAAGAGGCCCAAGAGGCGGCATCATCATGACAAACAACGAAGAGTACGCTAAAAAGATAAACTCTTCTATATTCCCAGGCATCGCAAGGCGGCCCACTAGTTCATGTCATCGCCGCAAAGGCAGTTGGCTTTAAGCACAACCTTAGCCCTGAATGGAAAATTTACGCCAAACAAGTAAAAGCAAACGCTAAAAAACTTGGCGAAGTGCTAATAAGCAGAGGATTTGATCTAGTAAGTGGCGGCACTGATAACCACCTGATATTAATGAGCTTTTTAAACCGCGAATTTAGCGGAAAAGATGCGGATATCGCTCTTGGAAATGCTGGCATAACTGTAAATAAAAACACAGTCCCAGGCGAGACAAGAAGTCCGTTTATCACAAGCGGCATACGTGTAGGTAGCCCAGCTCTTACAGCTCGTGGTATGAAGGAGGCTGAGTTTGAGCTAATAGCAAACAAGATCGCTGATGTTCTAAGCGACATCAACAACACCTCTTTGCAAGAGAAGACAAAAGCCGAACTAGTCGATCTTGCTCAGTAAATTTATAATCTACTGATAAAGCGACATTTTGATGCAAAGTATTGATACATCTCTTATAAAGATAATAACGACCCACTACTACATCAAACGTGACACGATCGTCAATAAGATAGAGTACAAGGGTAAAATTTTCTTTGAGAAATTTCGAAAAGATCAACGAACCACTAACTTATAGTGTCATGAAAGAGCATGAGGAGGGCAAAGCTATAATCGCCACTCGCTGATTAATGCAAGTGATAAGGTCGAAAATATAGTCTTTGACTACAACGGCAGAACTCCAGATAGGTTTTGGCATAGAGCGCAGCTTCTTTTAAGAGAAGAAGGCTTTATGAATTTCACAGCCTACGAGACCAAGACGCCAGGGCATTTGCACCTTTATGTGCATAAAGGTCACACTACGCTAAATGAAGCTTGCACGCTTGCAAATATGCTAAGCGCAAAGCTCTCACAAAAGTTAGCCAAAGAGTGGAGAATGTTCCCAAATCAAGATATGCCAAAAGAATTTAACATCCTAACTTTGCCATATAACCTCTATCAAAAAGAGCGTGGGCAAGTTGGTCAAAATATATGTAAGGAGAAATAATGGAAAACGAAGAGTTAAAAGATATACTTTTAGAAAAAGATGATGAGGCAAAGGGTGCAAAACTAAAGAAACTTCTTATGTTTATAGCAGCTCTTGTTATACTTTTTTTAATCATCATCGTAGCCATGAAGCTTATAAACTCAAGCGACTCAACACAAGCACAAAACGAAGCTGACTCAAGACTAGTTCTGCCTCCAGTGCCAGCAGAGCAGCCAGTCGATACGCAGGTACCTGCACAAGATACAAATTCAGATGTTAAAAAAGGCGATACACAACTTTTCGAGCAGGTGCCTATCGTGCCTGAAAATAAGCAGCAAGATGATTTTGAAGATATGATCAAAAAGCTAAAAGATAAAGAAGGTGCAAAATCAGCTCCTAAAACTGAAGAGCCAAAAGAGGTAGTAAAAGCTGTCGAGCATCCAGCTGAAGCACCTAAAAAAGCTGAGACAAAGGTAGAGGCTCCAGCTAAAAAAGCTGAAACAAAAAGCGAAGCTAAAGCAGAGAAAAAGCCTGAAACAAAGCCAGCCAAAACTGAGGTAAAAACCGAGAAGAAAGCTGAAACTAAAGCTGAGAAAAAACCTGAAACTAAGGTAGAAAAAAAGCTGAAGCTCCAGCAAAAACTGAAAAAGTAGAGAAAAAAGCTGAAGCTCCAGCAAAAGCCAGAGAGCGTCGCAAAAGGCTCTTATGTAGAAGTATTTGCAACTAGTAAATTTAACCCAAATGCCGACTATATGAAAAAAATAGCAGCCAAAGGATATAGCTACAAAACTATAAAAGCTGGTGAGCTAACTAAAATTTTAGTTGGTCCATTTGATGAAAAAGGGCTACAAAAAGCTGTAAATGACATAAGAAAAGATGTCAATAAAGACGCTTTTGTCTTTAGAGCAAAATGAAAACCTTCGCAGTTTTTGGAGATCCGATAGCTCACTCGGTATCTCCAAGACTACACAACAAAGCCATTGCTGATCTAGCTCTTGATGCCCTATATACTAGGGTCTTGCTAAAAGATGGCAATGAGCTAATCAATAAATTTAGATCCTTAAAACTAGATGGCGCAAATATCACACTCCCGCATAAAGAATTTGCTCTAAAATTCAGCCGATGACGCCTCAGAAGCAGCACGTAAAATAGGCTCTGCAAACACTTTAGTACTAAAAAATGAGAAAATTTATGCCTACAACACCGACGCACCTGGCTTTTTAAAAGCAATAGCAAATTTCAAAGAGGCAAAAAGCGCCATCATTCTTGGAGCTGGAGGCACTGCAAACGCCCTAGCCTACGCGCTTAGATCGCAAAACATAGATGTTTGCATACTAAATAGAAGCAAGGCAAGACTTGATAAATTTAAAGATCACTATGAGTGCTTTAGCTGGGATGATTATAAAGAGCATAAATTTGATCTAGTGGTAAATTCAACCTCAGCAGGGCTAAAAGATGACCTTTTACCAGCACCAAAAGAGATTTTAGATGGCATTTTAAAAAGCGCTAAATTTGCATTTGATGTGATATACGGCAAGCAAACGCCATTTTTAAAAGAGGCTAAAAGGCAAAATTTCAGCATGCAAAGACGGAGCTGATATGCTCTTGTACCAAGCGGTCTTGGCGTTAAATTTACTTTATAATGGCAGCCTCGATGAGAAAAAGATAGAAATTTCTATGCGAGAGGCTCTTAGTTTATAGAGCTCTTGCAAGAGTGCATTAAACAAAATGGAAAAATCATCAAGCTTGATAAATAAGGCTCTAAAGCTTAGCGATATAAATTTTAACTCCTTTAGCCATTCTAAAAACTGGATAGGCTTTTTTGAGATAGAGGATGAAAACTGGACTTCTGGCATAGATACTGCACTAAAGCTATTTGATAAATATTTTTATAAATTTAAAAATGAAGCATTTACCATAAGCGCCTTAAACTACGACGATACTAACTTGAGCGATGAAACGCTTGAGGTAAAAACTTTGCACGATAAATTTAAAAAGCTAGACATCTTGCAAGAGCCAAATGAGCACTTTGATCTTGGTTTAGATGGTGAGATTTTGCTGCCTGCCATCTGCCTTAGGATAGATGCTTTGAGATTTGATGAGATCGAAGATCTAGCTAAACTACTTATGCTTTATACATACTCCTTAAACGAGTGGTGCTTTTTTATCTTTCCAAGTCTAAATTTAGCGCTTTATCCACATGATGAGAAGGGCTTTGGCTGCATCGGACTAAATGACGATATAAAAAATGGATTAAATTTTCTAGAGTTTTGCAAAAGAGAGAAAAATGCAAAGGTTGTTTTAAAAGAGCAAATAAATTTTAAAATCAAGCAAAACTAAAAGCCCTCCCTTACCGAAGCAAAGGAGGAAAAAAATTTATTTCTCAAAAGCTTTTTGTAAGCTAAATGGGAATGCCTGATAGCCCATAGCATTTGTCATCTTTATCTCGATGCTAGGCTCTTTTGCACCCCACTCAAACTCATCGATGTGTGGGCTAGGAAGTCCTACTGGGCGGCCTTTTGCGATGTCAAACTGCATGCCAGCAACGGCTGAATAGACCATCACGCTATCAAGGTCATCTTGATACTGCGTAAGGCTTGTAACCGAGCTATACCACTCTTTACCGCGCTCTTTGCCGTACTCCCAGATCTGCTCAACGGTCTTTTTGTTCTCATCGATCTTATAAACGACCGCACGAGAGTACTTCATGCCAGCGATGGCTGGTTGCTCCATGCCCCTTGTGTCGCCGTTGTCAAAGGCACTTAGATGAAATTTCGCCTTTTTTAGACTTGCTATCTATCCTAAATGCCGTATGTTGCGTCCATTGCCAGTCAAAGCCACCTTTGTCGCTCTCGTATCCTGGGCATTTTGAGTACTCATCTTCGCAGACGATCTTGTTGCCTTTGCTATCGACTGGCTGAAGGAGCTTATCTTTAAATTCATCGCTCCAGCCCTTGTGAGCGCCCATGATCCATTTTACTTGTTTGTCACGGCCGATCTTTATAACTGCGTCTTGGTGGCGGCTTGAGATGATGATACTATCATCGCTTGGGTCGTAATCCACGCTATTTACGTGTGCCCAGTTGCGTCCAGGACCAGCGCCAACTATGTCGCCCCATTTATCGTGTGTATCCATAGACTGAAGCTCATCAGAGCTTGCTGTGTGGCCTGCTTTTTTAGCGTCTATGTTTAAGCAAACTGCGCCTTGATCAAGTGTTTTTAGCACGATGTCGCGGTAAGGATCTAAAAATTTCATATAGTCTAAAGTCATCAACTACGTTTCCGTCGCGGTCAAGCTCAACGATGACATCGCGCACTGTTCTTACGTTTTTGCCATCAGCCCTTTTGTAGTCGGCATTTGCCACGCGCAAGAAGTAGTGCCCGTTTTGTGCTACGTCCATTGAGTGAGAGAAGTCGTTGTAGCTAGCTGGTAGCTCGCGGTTGAAAATTTCTCTACCCATGATGTCGTATTTTGCGTATCTTTGGCCATATCCCCAAGTCATAGCGCCGTCGTCATTTTGCTTAAAGCCCATCATAACGCCAGCGTGAAATGGCTGTTTTAGGTCGTAAATTTTACTTGGCTCAAGATACCATCTAACCTCGCCTTTTGTATCAAGGATGAAGTTATTTGGGCTGTAGTTCCACTCGATCGCACCGCCAGCTGGGTTGTTCCAAACGACTTTTGTGCCCTTACCTGTTTTATTTACAAAGTTATTTACATAGTAGAGGCGGTTTGCAAATTTAGCACTCGCAGGCTTAGTAACCTCGATCTTGTCAAATAGCGCGCCCTTTTGATTTGGTGTGCCAGCGCTCTCTAGGTAGATAGCTGGGGCGTAAATTTTATAGCTCTCTTTATATGCTCAGTCTTGCCCTTGTAGCTCTTGTCGTATTCGACTTCAACGGTGTTTTGATAGTCAGGGTACATACCAAAAACTGGGATGCCACCATGTGTGCGAAGATGCTTGTCAGCCACTTTGTAGCTTATCACCTGACCACCTTGTTTTGGCACGATAGTGACCTTAGCGTTGCTTAGTGTGTAGCCGCCATTTTTTATGACTGCAGTAAGTGGCGCTGTATCGTATGGATTTACCACTACTTCGCCGATCTGTCCAGTGATAGCGTAGTCAAGCTTAGCTCCGCTTGGACCGCCTATCGCAAAAGCAGCCGTACAAAGTGCAGAAGCAAGCGCAACAGAACACAAAGTCTTTCTCATAACATCTCCTTTAGATAAATTTTATAAACCTTACTCGTAAGACTTATAAAATTTAGACAAAGCCTTGGATACCCAAGGCCTCAATCAGTAAAAGGAATAACAAAAATGATTTGCTTTGTGTAATTGTAGTAAATCTTTATAACATAAATTTCACGCTAAAGTTAATACTAGCTTAAAATTTAAAAATATATTTAAAATTTTATTAAATAGCGTATTCGACCTCGTTATCTTCGCCATTTATGAGGTCAAAAATCTTAGCTTTTAACTCAAAATACTTTAGATCATGCACGCCAAAATTTCGGATTGATTATCTCTTTTATAATCACGCCATCGTGTAGGATCACGATCTTATCAGCCAAAAATAGCGCCTCATCGATATCGTGCGTGACAAAGATAGTGGTTTGAGTCTTTGACATCTGCTTTAAGCTTTTTTGTAAATTTGTCCTTGTTATTGGATCAAGTGCAGAAAATGGCTCGTCTAAAAAAAGCACCTCAGGGCTTAAGCTAAGCGCCCTTGCTATGGCGACACGCTGCTTTTGGCCGCCACTTAGCGAGTGCGGAAGAGCTCGGCCTTGTGAGAAAGGCTAACAAGCTCTAAAATTTGCTAGCTCTCTTTTCTTGTTCAAATTTATCCTTTATGCCAGAGCATTTTAAGGCAAATTTGATGTTATCTTTTGCACTTAGCCATGGCATTAACGAGTAGGTTTGAGTGATGATCTGGCGAGATTTGTCTAGTGAAATTTTCTTTGTATAAATTTTATTTTGCATCGAAATTTCACCGCTACTAAGCTCGCTCGTGCCACTTAGGATGTTTAAAAGTGTCGTCTTGCCAGAGCCACTGCCACCAAGCAAAACGCAAAATTCATTCTGTTTTATCTCTAAATTTATCCCTTTTAAAATTTTAGCGTCCCCAAAAGATTTGGTTAAATTTTTTATCTTTATCATCGTCCAAGCCTCTCCCCTGCGTATCTTTCAATGAGCGAAAAGATGAAATTTATCACGATGCCTATCACGCCTATCACAAAAATCACCGCCATTACGCTATCTATCCTAAGCTGGTTTCTAGCGTCTATTATGAGATATCCTAGCCCGCTTTGCGCTCCCACCATCTCGCCAACTACTAAATTTATCCAAGCAAGGCTCGCTGCTAGCTTTAGCCCTGAGATGATGCTAAAAAGACTTGCTGGCATGATGACGCCAGTGATTATTTGCATTTTGCTAGCTCCAAAGCCACGGGCCGCTAAAACAAGCTCATTTGGCACGCTTTTTACGGCACTTATAGTAAGAAGTAGCATAGGGAAAAATATCGCATAAGCGATGATGAAAATGGTCGGTTTATCGCCGATACCAAAGGCAAGGACTATCAAAGGTATCCACGCAATCGGCGAAATAGGACGCAAAAGTCCGATAAGTGACTCAAATGCATTTGCAAATTTTGGAAAAGCCCAAATATAAGTCCGACCAAAACCGCAACAAGCGAGCCAATAGCAAGTCCTATGACGTATCTAATGAGTGAGTCAGTGACGCCAAGAAGCAGTTTGCCACTCCTTGCAAGCTCGAAAAATGCGCCTACCACCTCTTTTACGCTTGGTACTAAGTCCCCACTAAAAGCTTGCCAGATAAGCAAAGCTAGGGCTAAAACGAGAATTTGAAAAAGGTATTTCATCTTTGCTCCAAGTATGAGTTTATCTCTAAATTTGCTAGTTTTTGATTGCCTAAATTTTTGCTGATTAGAAATTCTTTTAGCTCCTCTAGCTCCTCTACTCTTAGGCTTAGATCGTCGTAGCTTACGATTTCTTTATCAAGCACTATCTTTAATAAATTTGCATTTTGACTTAAAATTTCATTGCCCAAAAGTGCGCTTTTTTCGTGATCTTTTGTGATAAAGCTTGCTGATTTTCTAAAAGCATCTAAAAGCTCGTTAAAATAAGGCTTTGAGAGAATTTCTTCTTGAAAATTTCAGTGTGCAGCAGATGTGGTTTGGCTTTATATCTTTTGAAAAGAGCAAATTTTTCGCCCTGCCTTTAAAATTCACCGCCATTTGCCCAAATGGCTCAGCCACGATATAAGCGTCTATCTGATGGCTAAGAAGCGCAAAAGGCATCTCAGGTGGCGCCATCTCGGTGATATCTGCGCTTATATTTTCACGCTTTAAGATCGTATCAAGCAAAAAATAGTGCATGCTGAAATTTTGAAGGCACAGCGATCTTTTTGCCAGCAAGCTGCTTAAGACCGGCCACGTCGCTTCTAGCCACAAGGGCTGAGCCATTTTTATGAGCTGATAGCACAGTCTTTATCTTTGCGCCATTTGCTCTTAGCATAAGACCTAGTGGAGCTAGCATAAAAGCCCCGTCGATCGCTCCTGCCCTAAGCGCCTCAGCTAGATCAACCCAGCTAGCAAATTTAATGGGTACTATCATGAAATTTTCACTTTCATAGAGCTTTGAAGCGATGATGCATAGATGATCGCTTATCGGCACAAAGCCTATTTTTACGCCGATCTTTGGAGTGCTTGCTAGAGCTTTTTGGCTACTAAGAGCCAAGAAAGAGCCTAAAATTTGTAAAGCGTAACGCCTGGTCATAAATTTTCCTGAATTTTTATTTTAAGTGTGTAATTATAGTAGCCAAAGCTAAAATTTACACTAAATTTATCCCAAATCAATCTCTGTGAAAATTTTGATGATATAATCCAAGACTTATCCAAAAGATAAAATTTACTTGCATAAGGAGCAAAAATGCAAACAAACGACGAAATTTCAGGTATCAAGATCCAAAAATACGGACTTGATAAAGAGGCTAAGCCAAATGAAAAAGGCTTTTATGACTACAAAGACGAGGCAGAATTTACAGACTACTCAAACGCTATCTCACTTTATAAAAAAACCTTTCCAAATAAGCAAAAAGTAATCGAAGAGACACCTGATCCAGCCGTTAGCGAAATGCTCCTAAAAATGCAAGATATGGGGATCGAGACTGTTTTTGATAGATTTGACAAGCAAAAGCCACAATGCACCTTTGGCATGGCTGGAATTTGCTGTAAGATCTGCTTTATGGGGCCATGTAAGATCACATCAAAGGCAACTCGTGGCGTGTGCGGTGCTGATGCGGACGTCATCGTAGCTAGAAATTTACTCCGTCACGTAGCTGGCGGTGCTGCGGCTCACGGCGCAAGAGGCAGAGAAAACATGCTAGCTCTTAAAACGCAGCAACTGGCAAGCTAAATATCCCAATAGAAGGCGAAGAGAAAGTGCGTGCGGTCGCAAAGGCTTTTGGACTTGATGAGAGCAAAAGCATAAATGAGCTTGCCTCGCAGATCGCTGATATCTTGCTTGAAGATCTATCTCGCACCTTGCCACAAGAGCATAAAGCTATAAAGACCTTTGCTCCAAAAGAGCGCCAAGAGGTGTGGAAAAAGCTTGATATCTTGCCAATAGGCGTCTATCACGAGGTTACAGAGAGCCTTCACAGAACGAGCACTGGCACAGATGGCGACTGGAGAAATGTAATGAAGCAGTTTTTCCGCACAGGCCTAGCTTACGCTTGGTCAAGCACGCTTGGCACGTCTATTGCGATGGATTGTCTATTTGGTCTGCCAAAGCTAAATGACTCAAAGATAAATTTAGGCGCTATCAAAAAAGGCTACGTAAATATCGCGCTTCACGGACACTCTCCACTTTTAGTAAGTGTCGTCGTTAAGCTTGGCAAGAGCGAGAAATTTCAAAATTTAGCCAAAGAAAAGGGCGCTTTAGGCATTCAGTTTTATGGTGTTTGCTGTAACGGACTTTCGGCTATGTATCGCTACGACGGCGTTATACCGCTTTCAAATGCAGTTGGTGCAGAACTTGTTGTTGGCACAGGTGCGCTCGATCTTTGGCTAGCTGACGTGCAAGATGTCTATCCTACCGTTATGGAGGTAGCAAGGTGCTTTAAAACAACAGTCATCACTACAAGCGACTCTGCAAGGCTTCCTGGGGCTGAGCACATCGGCTTTGATCATCATCACTCAAACATGAGCGAAATTCACGAGATCGCAGAGAAAATTTTATATAGAGCGCTTGAGAGCCACGAAGCTAGAAAAGGCATACCAGTGCATATCCCGCAATACGAAGTCGAAGCTAAAATGGGCTTTTCACTAGAAAATGTAAATAAAATTTTGGCTCAACGCAGGTTATCGCTGATGCGATAAAAAGGGCAAGATCCTCGGACTTGTAAATTTAGTCGGCTGCTCAAATCCACGCGTAGTTTATGAAAAAGCTGTCGTAAACGTAGCTAGAACGCTTCTAAAAAATAATGTCCTAATCATGACAAACGGCTGCGCCTCATTTCCACTACTAAAAACAGGACTTTGCAATGCAAATGCGCTTGAATACTGCGGCGATAGCTTGAGAAATTTTTAGCCCCTTATAAGATCCCACCGATCTGGCACATGGGCGAGTGCTTGGACAATGCTAGGGCTTCAGCGATGTTTAATGCGCTTAGTCAAAACTTAAGCACTGACATCAAAGACCTACCATACGCATTTTCAAGCCCTGAGTGGTCAAATGAAAAGGGCATAGATGCCGCACTTGGCTTTAGACTACTTGGAATTTCATCTTACCACTGCGTATTTGCCCCAGTTCAAGGCTCAAAAAATGTTGAAGAATTTACTGGCAAATGGCACATTGCCGATCCTTGGCTCAAAAATGGTAGTAAATCTTGATCCTGTCGCACTTGCTGAAAATATCGTAGCTGACATGAAAGCAAAACGAGAAAAACTTGGCTGGAGAGCGTAAGATGAAATTTAACTTTATAGCCTCTTTACAACATACAAAAGAGGCTAGCTTTATAATTTTTTATCAATATAAGGTTTTATAAAGCAAGCTAGCGGTGTAAAAATTTATATTTTTTGTTAGCAAATTTCAAAATACTTTTAAAATTAAAATAGAAAATCTATCTTATAGTATAAATAAGCTTTATTGCAATCAGGGAAATTCCCTGATTGATTTTGTGTTTATTTTTGCGGCTTATTGCGACCTGAACCGTCATTTGGTTTTATAAATTTATCGATTAACCCTTTGCCTATCTCACTTTGGTTTAAGCCTTCAAGCATTGAAGCTAAATTTGTGCCACCTTTTGAGCTTAGCACGTCGCTTATTTTAGATAGGCCGTTTGATACGCTGCCCTCATTTGCGATGATCTTTAGATCAGCTGCACTTAGCGCTTTAGCCTGCTCTAAGCCCACATCTCTATTTGCCTCGATCTGTTTAATAGAGATAAGATAGGTCTGGTAGCCCTCGTTTTCGCCGATCTCTCTAGCAAGCTCGATCTGTGCATTCACAGGTGCAAGCTCTTTTAGTCTTAGTGCCTCAGCTTCAGCAGAACCGATTTTTTGTATACCTTGTGACTCTTTATCTTTAGTCTCCAGTAAAGCAGCAGCCTCCAAAAATGCTTTCTCTTCTCACCCTCAGCTGTTAAAATTTGATTTTGTTTGTGTGCTTCAGCGTCTTTGATCTTTGCATTTTTCCTAGCTTCAGCGTCAATCTCTATCTTTCTTTGCTCTTGCTCAGCTTTAACGATCTCTACTTGTTTTGAAATTTCAGCTTGCTTAACATCAGTAACTCTGATAACTTCCATCTCTTTTTCTTTAGTCACCTTCTCTTGGTCAGCCACTTGTTGGCAAGCTTGCTGACGAGAAATAGCAACCTCTCTTTGTTTTCAACTGTTTTTAGACCTACTGCCTTTTCAGCCTCTTGTTTTTTAACATCAGTCTCTTGTTTTGCATTTACTTCAGCGATCTCGGCAATCTTTTTATTCTCAGCCACAGTCATACGAGACTCTTTCTCGATTTCTGATTTTTTCTTCTCCATGATATTAAAGATAACCTTGCTATCTCTACTATCGCGGATGTCCATTAACTCGATATTTTTAACAGGCTCTATGCCCCAGTTTTGCAGCTGCTCTTTGACTGCGGTTGTAAATTCTAAACCAAATTCGCTTCTTTGCTGCAAAATTTCCTCTAGCTGTTTGCTAGCTAGTATCGAACGGATAGAGCCTTGAATGATATCTGTTAGCTGAAGCTCCATATCTTTAAGGTTTATGACGCGTTGTGCCGCTAGGTTGCTATCTTTTATCCTAAAAAATGCGGTGATATCGACCATAAATGGCAAACGACCGACATCATATGCCTCATAGCCATCTATCTTTATACTAAAAACAGAAACTGGCAAAACTATCTTTGTTACACCGATTATTGGTATCCAGCTTGGAAATTCATAGTAGCTATTTCCATTTGCCGTATCTTTGCCGTAAGATGTGGTGCTTTTTGATGTTTGAACGATATGCACCTCATTTGTTGCAACAACGCGCCTAAATAAAAGCGGTATTAAAATGATAAACAGTATAACCACTGCGCCTACAATCATTGGAACTGAATATGCAAATTCCATTTATTCTCCTTTTTATAATTTTTATAAAATATTTAATAACCTACACACTTATGCTAGGTCACACGGTTTAGACTTTACTTTAAAATGAATTATTTTGCCCAATATGGCATGTTTGAATTAATTTTATATCTACCTCCTTTTAAATATTTTAGTTTTATAAACAAGAATTTTTTGGCTATTATAGTCAGTAATTCTTAAAATATAATGTAAATGTATTTATTATATTATAAAATTTTATATTAAAGTCTTAATCTAGAAACAAAATAACTATGCGTAGCATTAGACCTTTATTACCTCTCTTAAAAACCTATGTTCTTTAAAAAATTTGCAGAGTGATTTTTGCTCTTTTGGGCCGATCTTGTAGCTTATAAATTTAAGATACCACTTGATATCTTGCTCGCTTATGTCGCGACTTTTGGCATACTGGGCTAAGATGTAGTTTGGGATTTTTACATTTTTTTGCAAAAATTTTGCGACCAGCCTTTTGTAAAACGAGCCATTTTTTACATAAGAAAATCTACCAAAAACAAATGGCAAATTTGTCTTTTCGTGCCAAATTTGACCAAGGTCGTAAAAGCACTCTTTGCCCTCGCTTAGATAGGCTTTTAGCGCGCGATCGCCTATGATCACCTCGCCTTTTAGATGAAGTATATTTGCTAGGGCGTTTGAGCTAGCTGAAGCTGGGTCAAATTTCATATCTGAGTTTTTGCGCACAAGCACGCTTTTGACATCTTTTTGGCGACTATTCCAAAATTTAGCTTCTTTCAAATTTACCTTTTTGCTTGCTATGCTTGAGATCACCGCAGCGTCGATCTTTCTAGCGTTTAGGGCTCTGTTTAGCTTACTTGGCACGCCTTTTTAAACTCGATCGCCTTTTTGACCTGAGTTTTGAGTGGAGCTGATTTTAAAAATACGTGAAATGGGAGTAAATTTAGATAATCAATCTTTCCAAATATCATTTTTCATCTTTTACAAGCTCGAAATTTAACTAGCTCATTTTCCGAACAAACGTCGTAAAATAGCGTTACCAAGCTCTCTTTTAGCCTCGCTTCTAGGGCATTTTCATTTTTTAGCTTTATAAGCGTTGGCTCATTTATCTCGCAAAGACAGTCAAAGAGCGCGTCTAAATTTCTGCCGTAGTGCTCTGGCAGGTCAAATTTCTTTGCAAAATACTCATGCATCTTCTCTTTTTCGAGCATTTTTTTAGCATCCAAGATCACGATTTTCATTGCATCCTCTTCTCATAAAGCAGGTAAAAATGCTCGTAGTGATCGGGCGTGTAGTAGATAAGCCCGTCGTTTGAATACAAAATTCTCTCAGCGCCACGCCTGCCGCCATTATAATTTACATCGCACTCAAACCACTTTCTGCCATCAGCCTCAGGTAGCCTCTTTTCTCTGTTTGAAAATCTATCCCCGCCAATGCTTTTGCCGCTGCTTATCTGCCATAAATTTCCGCTTTTTGCGTCCCAGCCAAGTTCAAGTGCTTCTTTTTTGGTTATGAAATTTTTTGGTAACTTGTTAAATTTATAGATATAAAGTGCGACCTCATCTTTTGAGGTGTATGAGCCGTTTTCTGCGAGGCTCTGGCTCTTTTGCCCCTCTTTGTTTAGCTGTTCAAGTAAAATTTGAGCGTTTTTGTTTGCCTCGCCGCCCTCTTTTGAAAAAAAGAAAGTGCCGATGATGATAGCAATGACAAAGGCGACTAGAGCTGGCAAAAGTCTTTTGTTCAAATTTAGCCTTTAAAGAGTGTTAAAAACTCTATCACCAGCATCGCCAAGACCTGGAACGATGTAGTTTTTCTCGTTTAGTTTCTCATCGATCGATGCCGTATAGACCTCGACGTCTGGGTAAATTTCGCTAAATCTTTTTAGCCCCTCAGGTGCAGCGATGATAGAGATAAATTTGATCTCCTTAACGCCCTTTTCACGCAGAATTTGACCGCGTCTATCGCCGTGCCGCCGGTTGCAAACATAGGGTCGATGATGATAGCCATGCGCTCTTTTGCGTCTTTTGGAAGCTTTGCGTAGAAAAACTCAGCCTGCGCTGTCTCCTCGTTTCGCTGAAAGCCCAAAAAGCCAACACTCGCGTCTGGGATGATAGTAAAACGCTATCAAGCATACCAAGAGCAGCCCTTAAGATAGGGCATATCATCACTTTTGTAGTGAGCCTTTTTGCGTCTGCCAGCGCAACTGGGGTTTGGACTTTGACATCTTTTACCTTTAAATTTCTAGTCGCTTCAAAGATCATAAGGTAGCTGATCTCATCAACTAGCATGCGAAACTGAAAAGGTTGGGTGTTTTTATCACGTAAAATGGTTAATTTATGCTCGATCAATGGGTGTGAGATGAGCTTCACGTTTTGCATTTTTTGTCCTTAAATTTACTGTTTTTACAAGGTTTGTCTTTTACAAAATGCCAAGAGGAGAATTTAGCCCAAAATTTGGGCTAAATTTGATTAAAAACCTTTTGCAAGTTTGGCTTTGTAAGCCTCAACATCAAAATCTTTTACTCTCGCTACGCCATCTTCAACTGCAGCTTTTGCAACTGCTGGAGCGACCGCCGTTAGCACGCGCTTGTCAAATGGTTTTGGGATGATGTACTCTTTGCCAAATTTTAGCTCGCTAACGCCGCTTGCTTTTAAAACTTCAGCTGGCACTGGCTCTTTTGCAAGCTGCGCAAGCGCTTTAGCTGCTGCCATTTTCATATTTTCAGTGATCTTTTTAGCCCTAACATCAAGCGCGCCTCTAAAGATAAATGGAAAGCCCAAAACGTTATTTACTTGGTTAGGATAGTCGCTTCTGCCTGTGCCCATCATAACGTCATCTCTTACGGCTACGACGTCCTCTGGGAAGATTTCAGGCACTGGGTTTGCCAAAGCGAAGATGATAGGCTCTTTGTTCATTGAAGCAACCATCTCTTTTGTCACAACGCCAGGCTTTGAAAGGCCTAGGAACATATCAGCGCCTTTCATCGCATCAGCCAAAGTCCTATCCTCGGTCTCAAGCGCAA
Organism: Campylobacter concisus; assembly: GCA_037321105.1. Lineage (GTDB taxonomy): Bacteria > Campylobacterota > Campylobacteria > Campylobacterales > Campylobacteraceae > Campylobacter_A > Campylobacter_A concisus_AZ. The sequence continues at coordinate 723,331 of CP147775.1, forward strand.
ATTCAACCTTTTCTGGAGTTAGGTCTGTTCTTTTTGAGTGGATGACGCCTTTGCTATCTATCATCACGATGTGTTTTGCGCCAAGTGCTTTATACATCTTTGCGCAAGCGATGCCGGCTGCACCTGCGCCGCTAACTACGATCTTTATCTTAGATATATCTTTGCCAGAAATTTCCATCGCATTTATAATGCCAGCGCTTGTTATCATCGCTGTGCCGTGCTGATCGTCGTGCATTACAGGGATATCGACTGCTTCTTGAAGCTTTCTTTCGATCTCAAAGCACTTTGGAGCACGGATATCTTCTAAATTTATACCGCCAAATGTCGGAGCTAGAGCCTTGCAAATCTCAACGATCTTATCAGGATCATGCTCATCTAGCTCGATGTCAAAGGCATCAACGTTTGCAAATTTCTTAAATAGCACCGCCTTGCCCTCCATAACTGGCTTACCAGCGATAGCGCCGATGTCGCCAAGTCCAAGAACAGCCGTGCCATCGGTGATGACAGCTACTGAAATTTGCTTTATTTGTATATTTATAAGCTAGTTCAGTGTCTGCATTTATCTCACGGCATGGCTCAGCAACGCCTGGTGTATAGGCCATTGAAAGGTCTCTTGAAGTCTCGCAAGGTGTCTTTACCCTGATCTCGATCTTACCGCCTATGTGGTAGTTTAGTGCCTCTTCTTTAGTTACATGTGTCATTTCTCTTCCTTTAAGTAAATTTTGTATTCTGTTTTTGATCTCGTTGCTACCTACTACTTCAAGCACTTCAAAGATACTTGGGCTCACGCTTGAGCCAGTTAGCGCTATCCTTAGGGCCTGAGCTAGGTCTTTTAGTTTTAAGCCATTTTGCTCTAAAATTTTATCAGTTAGCTCCTCGTAGCCCTTTGCGTCAAGGTCGCGGTCTAAAATTTTGAGGCAAATTTAGCCAAAATTTCTTTGCTATCTTCATTTATAAATTTAGCCCAAGCTTTCTCATCGTAGCTTTTTGGAGCGTTTATGATTGCATTTGCGCTATTTGCCATTTCTATTAGCGTCTTTGATCTCTCACGGAGTGAATTTAGCAGTAGTTCGCCCTTTACCAAAGCCTTAAAATCCACGCCAAACTCGAGCATATCGTGTGCTAGCCTCTCATAAGGCAAAGTTTTTATATAGTGAGAATTTAACCAGTCAAGCTTTTGAGCGTTATAGGTGCTTGAGCTTTTGTTGATATCGTTTGGATTGAAGTATTTAAGCATATCCTCGATAGTAAAAATCTCATCATCGCCGTGGCTCCAGCCAAGACGAACGAGAAAATTTAAGAGCGCTTCAGGCAAATAGCCCATCTTTTTATACTCCATAACGTCGGTCGCGCCATGCCTTTTGCTAAGCTTTTTACCGTCCTCGCCGTTTATCATAGCGACGTGGTAAAATTTAGGTGTTTTAAAGCCAAGCGCCTCGTATAGAACGATTTGTTTTGGGGTATTTGAGAGGTGGTCATCGCCGCGAATAACGTCTGTTACGCCCATTAGCGCATCGTCTATCACAACTGTGAAGTTATATGTTGGCGTGCCGTCGCTTCTAGCGATGATGAAGTCGTCTAGATATCTTCAACCTTAAATTTAACCTCGCCCTTTATACCGTCATGTATGACGATCTCGCCGCTAAGTGGGGCTTTTATACGGATGACTGGCTCGATGCCAGCTGGAGGCGTGCCAGTAAAATCTCTATATCTATTATCATATTTTGGGCGCTCTTTTCTAGCCTCTTGGCTGGCTCTAAGCTCCTCAAGCTCCTCTTTGCTCATGTAGCATTTGTAGGCTTTGCCCTCATCAAGCAGCTTTTTAACGTACTCTTTGTAAAGATCAAACCTCTTTGACTGATAGGTCACTTCGCCGTCGTGATCTAGCTTGCACCAAGCAAATGCCTCTTTTATTGCTTGTGTGGCTTCTTCTGAGTTTTGTTTTAAGTCAGTATCTTCGATGCGGAGCAAAAATTTTCCATTGTTAGCTCTTGCGTATAAATAATTATAAAGAGCTGTCCTAAGTCCGCCTATATGTAGGTATCCAGTAGGCGACGGAGCAAATCTAGTAACTATCATTTTGTGCCTTATTTTTATGTTATAATTGCCCAAAATTATATTTACTAAATACTTAAACAAAGGTTTCATTATGAAAAAATTGCTCTTTTTGGCTGCTGGCGTGTTAAGTGCCTTAAATTTTATATTCAGCTCAGATGATAAACGGCATCGCAGCTATCGTGGAGAACGAGCCTATCACGCTTTACGAGGTTTATAGCTTGAAAGAACAGCTAAAGACAACAGAGCAGGACGCTTTAAATTTGCTTATCAGAGATAGGCTTGAAGATGCGCAGATAAAAAACTTAAATTTAAGCGTGACACCTTTTGAGCTAAACGACAGGATCGAGGCGATCGCAAAGCAAAATGGCATGACAAATTTGCAGTTTAGAAACTCTATCCAAGCTCAAGGCATGGACTTTTTGGACTTTAAAAACAACTTAGAGCACAAGATGCTTCAAGAAAAACTTTATAAAAGCATAGCTGCTGAGGCTGGCAAAAATATAAATGAGCAAAAAGCAAAGGCGTATTTTGACGCTAATCCTGATAAATTTAAGGTCTTTAGCACCGCTAGAGTCGTAGTTTATAGAGCAAAAGACCCTGATCTACTTGAAGCTCAAAAGACAAGTCCAAAGCTACTAGACGGCGTACAAACACAAGAGGTGAGTTTGGACTATCAAAGCATAGATCCAAGACTTGCTGCGATCATCTCAAGCACAAATAACGGCGACTACACACAGCCTTTGCAAGGACCTGATAGCTTTGATATGTTTTTAGTAAAGAGAAGATCGGCTCATACACACCAAGCTTTGCTGATGTAAAAGATAACGTTATAAACGAGCTTTACCAAGGCGAGCAAGAAAAATTAATGAGTGATTACTTCGAAAAACTCCGCGCAAAAGCAAAAATTTCAAATTCTAAGATAACTCCAAATTTAGCCACTTTGGTGGCTAAATTTCTTAAAATTTAACTTCAAAATTTATAAGTAAAAACCTGCAAAAGCAGCCAAATTTTATTTAAGCTTTTTTAGTGAAAAATCCAACGTAAATAGCGTAGATAAAGCCAAGTACTACAGCATAAGGAGCATAAGGTGTGATGCCAGCTCCTGAGCTTGCTAAGATAAAGTTGTGGCTTATCGCAGCTCCAGCTCCCATGCCTAAAACAAATACAGCTGAGCTTAAATTTCCAGCTCCCATTTGCACTAGATGCTTGCCAGGGCAGCCGTAGCTTAGACTAAAGCAAAGGCCAGCGAGCGTCATACCTAGAAATTCCAAAGCATATCATTGTGAGCGATAGGTTGTCCTTCAAAGCCAAATTTGTATTGATTTAGCACTAAATTTGTGATGCTTGCAAAAAGAACGATAGAGACTATGCCATAAAACATCGAGAAGTCACGCTCGAAGATTTTACTGATAGCTCCCACTGAGCAAAATTTACTTCTTTGCATAAATGCACCGATGACAATGGCGCAAATAAGCGAGATAAATAAATTTGCATGCTGTGAGCCTGGGCCTTTTCTGAGCTAAATAATGCGCCATTTTCGCCAAGTTTTAGACCAAAGATAAGTGCTATCAAAAGTAAAATAGCGATGATCAGTGGCAAAAACCCGATAGCTTTTGCAGTGGTTTCGCTCTCAGGTAAAATGTAGCCATTTTTAAATTTCATCTTAGAAAAGCTAAAAATGGCGTTTAAATTTAACTATATTAATAACAAATGAGATTAGTGAAAATTTTCTATCAGGTCTTTAAAAACTTCATAAAGTTTATTTACTTCATCAACGCTAACTCGTTCGTTTTTGGCGTGTATGCGGTCGTTTATGACGCCAAATTCTATCGCATCTACGCCAAATTCAGCAAAGTGCCTAGCATCGCTCGTGCCGCCCTTTGTATTTAAAAGTGGCGTAACGCCTGTGATCTTAGTGACAGATGCTATTAAATTTCTTACGATCTTGCTATCTTTGTTGGTTAAAAATCTCTTTGAGCTTTGCTTTATACTAAGCTCGTAACTAAGCCCATCTAAAACGCTTCTAAGATAGCTCTCGACGTCATTTGCATCAGTTAAATTTGAGTTTCTAACGTTAAACATTATAGTTAGCTCACTTGGCGTGACGTTGCAAACTTGCATGCCACCGCGAATGTCCGTCACCACGATCTTACTTGGGCTAAAAACTCGCTCCCGCCGTCCATATCGTGATCAGCTATCTTACTTAAAAGTGGAGCTATTAAATTTACTGGATTTACGCATTTTTCTGGATACGCTGCGTGACCTTGAACGCCCTTTATCACGATCTTGCCATTTATCGAGCCACGTCTGCCAACCTTTATGCTATCGCCAAATTTCTTATCACAAGTTGGCTCAGCCACGACGCAAAATTTGGGCAGATCCCCTATCTCACGCAGATATTCAAGTGCTAAAGGCGTGCCATAAGTGCCATCGCCCTCTTCGTCACTTGTTAAGATGAGGCTCAGCTTACCATTAAATTTTGCATCTTTAGCAGCACAAACAAAAGCAGCCACGCCACTTTTCATATCCTGCGCGCCTCTTGCGTAGATGTAGCCATCTTTTTCTAGTGGGCTAAATGGCTCGCTCTCCCAGCCATCGCCTGGAGGCACGACATCGACGTGTCCTGCAAAAGCAAGATGCTCGCCGTCTCCAGTAAATTTTAGAAAGTATGAGATTTTTTGTGCCGTTTTTCTCTATAAATTTCGCCTCAAAATCAGGCATAAATTTAGCGATAAACTCCAAACTCCCAGCATCTTCTGGCGTGATAGAGCGAAAGCTTAAAAGCTCTTTTAAAAAGCTAACTACCACTAAAACGCCTTTTTAGAAGGAATTCCCAAGTAAAATCCCTGGAATTCGTCGATGCCTATCTCCTTACAGACGTTAAAGATTTCTTTAGAATGAACATACTCTGCGATTGTTTTTATACCAAGATCCTTTGCAAATGCCACGATCGCGCTAGCGATGGCGTATGAGTCTTTATTGATATCGATGTCTTTGATGATAGAGCCATCGATCTTCACGTAGTCTGGCTTGATCTTTATGATGTAAGAGAAATTTGAGTAGCCAGAGCCAAAGTCATCGATCGCTATCATAGCACCCATGCTCTTTGCTCGCTCGATAAAGACTGAGACGCGCTCAGCACTCTTTAGCTCCTCGTCTTCAACTATCTCAAACACTATCCTGCCAGCAACATTGTGCTTGTTTAGTAAATTTAAAACAAGTGCGCTAACGTCGCCATCTATCATGTCTCGGCTGCTTAAATTTATAGAAAGAACCAAATTTGGATCTTCAATGAGGTGCTCAAAGCACTTTTTGATGAGCTGTTTTTCAAGGTCTGCGTAACGCTTGATACGCTTTGAGATATCTAAAAATACACTTGGCGAGATGACGTCGTCGCGGTCTAAAATTCTTATCAAGCATTCATATTTTATAGGGATCTTTTTCTCGTCAAATATCGGCTGAAAATACGGCACGATGTTATCATTTATCGTGGCGTTTTGGATCAGCTTTGAGCGCTCGATCTGATTTGCGTATTCATCTTTTTGACTTAGTCCTTTAAAGTAGCAAACATAGTCTTTATCAAGCATCTTAGCTGATTTTAGCGCGATGGTTGCCTTTCTTAAGGTCTGGTCGCTATCAAGTGCAAAGCCTATGGTGTTGTGAATTTCTATATCATCGACCTCTACGCCATTTTCATCTTTTATGCTAAGCATCCTACCTTTAAAGATATCTAGTAAATTTTCAGCAAGCTCTTCGTATCTGTCGATAAAGTCGTTATTATCTTCAACCAAAGCAAACCTGTCCGCCTCGATACAATAAGCCTTCATATTCTCATTTTTTGCAAATTCTTTGATGAGATTTGCCATCTGTTTTAGTATCTGGTCACACACGTATTTGCCGTAGTAGTCGTTCATCTTGCCAAAATCATCGATATCCATAAGTATCACTTTTGGATATTTATACTCGCTCACATCTTTTAAAAGTGCAGCCTTGTTAAAAAGTCCTGTCATCGGATCGATGTATAGCCTCTCTTTTAGTTCAGCGATCTTAATAGTGCTCTCTTCTTTTACTTTTAGATAGTCAAATTTGATGTTTAGATACTTAAATACAAACCAAAGACAGACCGCAAGCCCTAAAAATAGACCGATCGAGCTTAAGATCAAAGTAAGAGCCATGTTTTTCATCAGCCACTGAAAATAAAATGGATCGCTAGTGCCAGTTATCCTTTGATCTATATGCGCTTTAAAGCCTAAAATATATTCATTTACTGCGACAAACATACATACTTTGGCGCTATTTTTCTGGCAAAATTTCAGCCTTGAAATAATTCGTTTGAAAATCATGTGAATAGATGTCGCCACAGCTCTTGTCTTCGTAGTCTTTATTTACGAGGTTTTTGTCTGACGATGCCTCTATCTTAAAGCCATTTTTACCATTTTCTTTTAGCAAAAAGACTTCGCCAAAGGCAGCATTGCTTATGTAATTTTGAAAATCTAAGACACTAAATTTACTTATATTTTTAAAGTAATTCACATATTGATCTGTTAGATACTCAGTCTTTTTTTTGAGGCCAAAGTTGTTTGTAGATAGCGCGTTATTGTATTTATATGAATAGATAGTTAAATTTTCAATTACAAAGAAAGCAAAAAGCAAAACCACGACCAAAGTGACGGTTTTAACCATACTAAAGTGTTTTTTTTGCGATTCGTCACCTGGCATAAAGTTTAAACTTCCTTTCTTAAATTTTTCTAATAGATTATATCTAAGCTAAATAAAAAATTTCTTTCATTTTTTAATTAAAAATTTAGCTCAAAGTTTAACGATCTTTGCACCGTATCCGCCTTGATTTGCCGGTGCATCGTGAAATTCTTTCACGCTTGGATGTTCTTTTAAGAAATTTTAACAGCAAAGGCGAGCTTGCCAGTGCCGATGCCGTGAAATACGCTAACCTCATCAAATCCCATAACAAGACTATCTGAGATAAATTTATCAAGCTTAGCTATCGCCTCGTCAGCTCTCATGCCGTGTAGATCAAGCGAGAGCGAGGCCGTTTTTGGCTTATCGACACTTAAACTTACGCCGCCTTTTTTAGGTAAAACTACCTCGTTGCCATTTTTTCTTAAAAGCTCGAGTGGCACGCGCAAATTTACTGCCATTTGACTCGATCATCGCGTCATTTTTAGAGATGCTTAAAACCGTGCCTTTTATATTTTCATACTTCACCCTATCGCCTACTTTTAGGCTCTCACGCTCAGTTTTTTTAGGCTTAACGATGGCGGCTTTTTCTCATTTGCCACGTTTAGCGCTCTTTGCTTGTCTTTTATATCCTTGAAATTTATAACAGCTTTTGCCGCATTTATCGCTTCATAATACTCTTTTTCGAGGCGCGAAATAGTCGCATTTAGCCTGATCTCATTTTTCTCTTTTAGCTCTTTTTGCTCCTCAAGCAAGCGCTCCAGCCGCTCCTCTTTGCCGTGACCTCTTTTATGCCCTCATCAAGCTTGGTTTGTGAAATTTAGCGTCTTTGTGATGATCTCGTTTAAATTTCTTTATCTTCGCCGTAAATTTTCTTTGCCTGCGCCACTAAAATTTTGAGATATGCCGTATCTTGCCGCAGTTTCAAAGGCGTAAGACTTGCCGATCGTGCCCTTTAAAAACTCGAAATTTCAGGCCTTTGAGCCGCCTCATCGTAAAGTGCTGCCACTAGCTCAACCTCTGGATTTTTAGCTAATAGCATCGCAAGGCGCTTGTGGTGGGTCGTGATGATCATTTTGATATCTTGAGTGATGAGGCGCTCTATCATGACGCCATACAAGCTCGCAGCCTCCTCAAAATCGGTGCCAAGCTCGATCTCGTCGATACCGATGATGATCGATTTTTTAGTAAAAAGCTTTGCAAAGTGCACCATCCTGCCAGCAAAGGTCGAGATGTCGTTTTTCACGCTTTGCGGATCTTCTATGATCGCATCAAATTCTTTAAAAGAGCCGATAGTTGAGCGGTTTGCGTCGATACGCATAGGCAGCAGATACTTTGCAAGCAGCGTGGCTGAGATGATTGATTTTAAAAGCATCGACTTACCGCCAGCATTTACGCCGGTTATTAAAAGCACCTTTTTACTAAAATCCACACTCACGCTCTTTGGATTTTTTAGCGCTGGATGGGCAAATTTCTCAAGCTTGATAACGTGTGAGCTATTTGGCAAAACAAACTCATAGTCACGCGATCTAGCCAAATTTACACGAGCCTGATATGCGTCAAACTGATCAAAAGCGTTATTTATAAATTTTCAAAAAGAGCAGGCTCTTGCTCATCTGCAGGCTAAATTTCTTGCAGTGCTCAAAAATGATCTCCTCTTTTCTATCAAGTAGCTCGCTTTGCTCCTTTTTAGGCGCTCGGTGCTTGCAGGTGCGACGTAGAAGTAGCCGCCTGAGCTTCTAGCGATCACGGTGCCTTTTAGGGCGTGATTAAAGCCGCCACGCACCAAAAGTGCCTCTTGCGAGTTGATGTAGTGCGTCTGGGTATCGACTAGATAGGGCGTGATGTGCTTTGAGTAGATGAGCTTTTTAAGCTCAGCGTCTATCTGGCGCTTTTCTCGCTAAAAGCCTGCTTTATCGCAGCAAATCTCTCATCCACGCTGTCGCTAAACTCGCCGTTTTCATCAAAGCTGTTTGCCATCTGGCTCATCGCTTCAGGGATTTCAACTTTAGCGATCCACTCGCCAAGCCTGCCTTCAAATTTTTGCTTTTTTAGATATGAAAAATACTTAATGATCTTTGCAAACTCGTAAATTTCGCTGATGTGAAGCACTGCTTGCTTACTAAGTCTCATAAGCGCATCATCAAGCTCTTTTATCTCGTCAGGCGCCTTAAAATCATACTTTGAAAGCTCGTTAATGTTTTCAAAGTGGATTTTGCTGTCGCCTTGTAAAAATAGCGGTTTTTGCCTTGCTAAAAAGGAATTAAATTTCTCTAAATACTCGCCCAAATCGAGCTTTAAAAATATCTCTTCAGTCATTGCTCACAACTTTTTATAGGCACGATAACGCCTGAGAGATCGCTAAATTCTCGTTTTGGCAAAAATGACGCCGTGCCAAATTCGTAGTTGAATTTCTCAGCGCTTACGTTGTATTCGCCACATTTTAGTGTTTTGCCCTGTTTAAAATCGCTAACTAGCTTTGAGATGGCATCCTCGTTTTTGGATAAATTCTCTTCGTAAAAATAGACGCAAACAAGGATCGCTACAAGCACCGCACTAACGAGCGCTTTAACGCCTTTGCTGATCTTTTCATCTTTTATCGCCCAGATCGCTCCAAAAAGCAGCATCACGCCGGCGATTATTATCAAAATTTCTTACCATTTCACGCCTTTATACTTTGCGATGAGCTCTTTGTAAAGCTCAGCATTAGGCTTGATCTTTCTAAAATTTCAGCCCTAACCTCGCTGATATCTTGCTTTTCAACCAGCAAACAAACTGCAAGATACGGGGCATTTGGCAGCATCTCTTTTATCTGAGCGCTATTTAGCTTTTGCGACCTTGCAAGCGCGATCAAGATATCTTTTTTACCTAAATTTATAAGGCTTGAAATTTCATCCTCGCTTAGCTCTTTTTCTTTTATCTCTTTTAAAATTTCATTTTCATCTTGAGGCTTGAAATTGCTTAGATCCATTAATATCCGCCTCTTAGCTGCACGCTGATATCGCCCGCTCCAAAGCCAACTACGATGCCGTCACTTAGGCGGTTTTTCACGCCAAATTCATCTGTAAATTCTATCCCCTCTTCAACCCTCTCGACCTTGTCTGTAAAGATCGGGTTATACTCGCTAAATTCGCTCTTCATATCAACTTCGATCGGATTTTCTCCAGCTGCATAAACTGGCAAGATGACAAGCTCATCAACGCCCTTAAAGCACTCTTTAAAGCCAGGTAAATTTGTGCTAAGTCTTGTGTAGCGGTGCGGCTGAAATATCGCTGTGACACTCTTAATACCTAAAATTTTGGCGTATTCAAAGACTGATTTTAGCGTCGCTTTTATCTCGGTTGGATGGTGTGCGTAGTCGTCTATTAGGACGAAATTTTTGTTTGCACTAAGTATGTCAAAACGCTTTTTGATGCCTTTAAAATTTAATAAAATTTTCTCTTATGTCTTTAAGCGGGGTCTCGTGCATAGCAGCAAGGATAGCCAAAGATGCGTCTATAGCGATGTGCTCGCCCATGCCAAAGGCTTCAAATTTGCCTAAATTTTTAAGGTTAAAGCTGGTGTATGGCTGATAGTCTCTTACCACCATCGTAAGCTCTGTGATATCAGTGCTTGGATAAAGTCTGATCGCATCAAGCTTAAGAGTGCTTAAAAACTCGTCCTCAGCGTTTAACACCCTAACTTTCGCGCGCTCCAAAAAGCCCTTGTATGCTGCGTAAAATTTAGCTAGATCGTAGTCATAGTGCTCCATGTGTTCTGGCTCTGCGTTTGTGACGATAGCTAGATATGGGTTTGAGTTTAGAAAGCTCGAATCGCTCTCATCAGCCTCAAATACGACGTTGTCGCTTTTGGCGTAGCGCATATTTGAGCCAAACTGCTTTGAGATGGCGCCGATGATGACTGAGCCCTCGATGAGGCTTGCTAGCATCGCTGAAGTCGTGCTCTTGCCGTGTGCGCCAGCTACTGCGAAAACGCACTTATCTTCAAGCACATAAGGCAAAATTTCTTTTCTTGAAAAGCACTTTATGCCCTTTCTTCTGGCCTCCACTAGCTCGATGTTGTCCTCTTTTATCGCGGCTGAATAAACCACGAAGTCTTGGTCTTTTATCGCCTCTTTGCAGTGCGGCGTGATGACCTCGATGCCTTCATCTTTTAGCTCAAGCGTCGTTTTGCTCTCTTTGATGTCGCTACCGCTTATCTTGTGACCTTTTTCGTGTAAAAATCTAGCGATGGCTGAGATGCCGATGCCGCCGATGCCTATGAAATGGACTTTTCTGATCTCGTTGTTTAGCTCTTGCAAATTTTATCCTTAAGTTTTTCGTGATTTTAACAAAAACTACTAAATTTAAGGCTGAAAAATGGCTTTTATTTGCTTAAGCCAAAGCTTTCATCTATCAGGTCAAAAACGGTTTTTTGTGAGATTTTGGAGTTTAAATTTACGCTTATCCAGTGCTTTTTATTCATGTGATAGGCTTTAAAAATTTGCCGCTCATCAACTAGCACCATGGCTAGATCAGGGCTACATTTTAGATTTAAAACCTCTATCATCTCATCACTTTCAAGACCAAGCTTGCTAGCGCTAAGCTGCATAAGTAGCGCAAACCACTTCTTGTTTTTCTTGTGCCGAAAGACACTAAATTTTGGATATTTTGGGAAAATTTGCTCACCTAAAATGTCAAATTTCTCTTTTATATATTTTTCAACTTCACTTCGTTTCAAATTTCACTCCGAAATTCCTTTACAAAAGCACTCATTTTCGTGATCATCGATGACGCCAACGCCTTGTAAAAACGAGTAGATGATGACAGCGCCTACAAATTTAAAGCCACGCTTTTTCATATCTTTTGAGATGCGCTCTGAGAGCTCACTACTTGCTGGCATGTCCTTAGCGCTTTTTATGTCATTTATCACGCGCTTGCCATTTGTAAATTTATAGATGTAGTTATAAAACGAGCCAAACTCAGCACAAAGCTCTAAAAAAGCCTTGGCATTTTTTGGCAGGGAGTAAATTTTAAGGCGATTTTTGATCGCTCTATCATCGCTTAAAAGGCTTTGAAGCTTATTTTCATCATAAAGTGCGATCTTTTTTGCGTCAAAGCCATCTAAAATTTGAGTAAGCCCAGCTCTTTTTCGTAGCACGTAGTCCCAGCTAAGCCCTGCTTGAAAGCCCTCTAAAATGAGCATTTCAAAGAATTTCTTATCATCTTTGACCGCCCTGCCTTATGAGCAGCCCTGATAGCTCCAGCTAAACTCGCTCTTTTTGGCCCAGGCGCAGCGCTTCATCTTTTAAATTTAGCCTCTATCTGCATAAAGCCCCAGGTGCTTCTAGCCTCGCTAAGCTCCTTTTACTGAGCTCATCGATCATCATCTCTTCATTTTTGCCAAGCCTGTTCTTAACCTCGCCAAATGGGCTAATAAGCATCGAGTCGCCGTAAAAACTCCACTGCTCGTCCTCGCTCTTGTGGCTTCCCACGCGATTTACGCGAAGCACATAAACGTTGTTTGTAAAGGCTCTAACCTTTAAAAGCTCCTCCCAGCGCGCCTGCGAGAAAAACGTGCAAGCCGTTGGCACAAGCACGATATCGACCTTTTTAGCACTCATATACGCCCAGCACACGTCAAAATGCGCCTCGAAGCCAAACATGACGCCAACCTTAAATTTATCGTAGGTAAAGATAGGCAAATTTAGCTCCTCGCTTGCGTTGCTAAAAAACTTCGCCTTGTTCCAGTGTGCATAAGACATGAGAATTTGCTGGTCATATAGTTTTACTTGTGTTTGGCTAAATTTGGCTAGGCTCTTAAAAATCTCCTTGCCTTTTAAATTTATGATAGGTGCGATGATGTTTAGATCATACTTTTTTGCCATCGCAAATAGCGCCTCTTTTTGCGCTCGCTCTGCTCTTTTATGAGGCTTCTTGGCATGGTGGCAAGCTCTTTAAAGAAGCTATTTAGCACGTATTCGCCAAGCACAACCAGCCTTGCGTTTCATCCGCGCAAATTTTAAGGTAATAATCAAGCCTCGCCTCGCTTAAGGGCTGCGTTGGTAGCTGAAGGGCGCAAATTTTACTCATCATCCACCTGCTTTATGCTAAGTTTTGCGTTTTCTAAAATTTCTCTTGCTTCGTTTAAGAGCTTTTTGCCCTGCTCGTGCAGCTTTATGCTGTTTTCTAAGCTCACATCATCTTTGTTTAGATCGTTTAAAATTTTATCTGCAAGGGCTAATTTTTCTTCAAAACTTTGCTCTTTTTGCTCCATTTTCTATCCTTTTAATATATTTTTATATATCCATCAAATTTTTCTATCTCGACCAAAAAGGCGTCGTGGCCGTAGTTGCTATCTATCTCTACAAAATTTGTCTTTGCGCCTCTGCCCATCTCGCAAAGTGCGTCAGTAAATTTCTCTCATGCAGCTTGGCGGAAAGAGTAGATCGCCTTTAAATGCGATAAGGTGCAAATTTGCTTTGATCGGCGCAAGGGCGTCTTTTAGGCTATCGTAGTGCCTTGTGCAGTCAAAGATATTCATCATCTTTACGATATATAGGTAGCTTAGCGGGTCAAACCTCTTTGGGAAGTTGTAGCCGTTATACTCCATGTAGCGATCGACCTGAAAATGCCCAAAAAGATCGTAAAGGCCGTCAGTTTCGACGTAGCTTCGTCCAAATTTTTATCCATGCTATCAGGGCTTAAGAAACTGATGTGTCCCGCCATCCTGCCGTAAGCCATGCCTTTTAGCCCGTTTTTTCTTATAAATTCCGCGTCGTATTCGCCGTTTTTGAAATTTTCATCGTTTAAAATGGCTTCGATGGCGATTTTATTAAACGCTATCGCCCAAGGCTTCGTCTGATAGGTGCTTGCAAGCATTATGATATCTTGTGCAAATTCTGGAAACTCGATAGCGTAGCAAAGTGCCTGCATACCGCCAAGACTGCCGCCTATCACGGCTCTTGCCCTTGTGATGCCAAGCTCGCTAAATAGCCTCATCTGCGCCTTTACTACGTCGCTTATGGCAAGGACTGGGAAATTTAGCCTATACTCTTTGCCGCTACTTCTATCCACACTTAAGGGCGAGGTCGAGCCAAAGCACGAGCCTAAAATATTTACGCAAATAACGTAAAATTTATCAGTATCAACCGCCTTTTTGCTGCCTATTAGCCCGTCCCACCAGCCAGCTTTCTCATCGCCTGCGTAGGTGCCAGCAGCGTGGTGCGAGCCAGTTAGAGCGTGGCAGATCACGATAACGTTGCTTTTATCAGTATTTAGCGTGCCGTAGGTCTCGTAAATAAGCTTGAAATTTGATAGCATACGGCCACTCTCAAGATAGAGTGGCTGGTTAAATTTAATAGTTCTAGTTTGCAGGTCTAACACTAATTAACTTTGTAGTTTGGTGCCTCATGAGTGATAACTACGTCGTGGACGTGGCTCTCTTTAGTCCTGCGCTTGTTATCTCGACAAATTCGGCTCTTTCTTGAAGAGTTGGGATATCTTTTGCGCCGACATAGCCCATAGCGCTTCTTAGACCGCCTATTAGCTGATGTATCACATCTTTTATACTGCCAGCAAATGGCACACGACCCTCGATGCCTTCAGGCACAAGCTTGTCTTGAGCGGTGCCCTCTTGGAAGTAGCGGTCCGAGCTACCCTTTGTCATAGCGCCTATTGAACCCATGCCGCGATATACTTTATACTGGCGACCTTGGAATGTTATAAGCTCGCCTGGACTCTCCTCACAACCTGCTAGCAAGCTACCAGCCATAACACAAGCTGCCCCTGCTGCAAGGGCTTTTGCCACGTCGCCTGAGTATTTTAAACCACCATCTGCGATAACTGGGATGCCATATTTCGCTGCTTCGCTTGCGCAGTCATCAATAGCTGAAATTTGAGGCACACCAACACCAGCAACGATCCTTGTGGTGCATATAGATCCTGTCCGATGCCTACTTTTATGCCGTCAGCTCCTGCTTCTGCTAGGTCTTTTACGGCTGCTGGGTTTGCGATATTGCCAGCTACGACATCGACTTTGAAATTTGCTTTTACCTCTTTTAAAGTATCGATGATGCCCTTTGAGTGACCGTGAGCTGAGTCGATGACGATGACATCTACGCCAGCATCAACAAGTGCTTTAGCGCGATCTATCTGACCCACGCCGATAGCCGCAGCCACGCGAAGTCTGCCGTAGCTATCTTTATTTGCATTTGGATATTCTTTGCGTTTTTTTAAGTCTTTTATGGTGATAAGCCCGTCAAGTCTGCCATCTTTATCGACGATAGGAAGCTTTTCTACTCTATTTTGAGAGAAAATTTTCTCCGCATCATCAAGCGTGCAGCCCTTTGGTGCAGTGATAAGCGGTGCTTTTGTCATGCGGTCTTTTACCAAAACACTCATATTTGTCTCAAATCTCAAATCGCGGTTTGTTAAAATTCCTATTAGTTTGCGGTCTTTGTCGATGACTGGAACGCCTGAAATATGAAGATCTGACATAAGGCTTAGAGCTTCAGCCACGGTCGCTTCTGGATTTATAAAGATAGGATCGATGATGACGCCACTTTCGCTTTTTTTGACACGTTTAACCTCTTTTGCTTGGCTTTCGACGTCCATATTTTTGTGGATGACGCCGATACCGCCGAGCCTTGCCATCATGATAGCAGTTCTATGCTCAGTCACCGTATCCATCGCAGCAGAGACGATCGGGATATTTAGCGTGACATTTTTGCTGATCCTGGTTTTCACATCAACTTGCTTTGGCAAAATTTCAGAGTATTGCGGCACAAGAAGCACATCCTCAAATGTTAAAGCTCTCTTTACTATCTTCATATTTTTATCCTTTTATTAAATTTTCTAGGCTCTTAGCACCATTTATCAAGGTCTGTTCGTCCCACGCTTTTGCGATGAGCTGGGCACTCACGTTCAAATTTTGATCATCTTTGCCAACTGGCACAGAGATAGCTGGTAGGCCTGCTAAATTTACGCTGATCGTGTAGATATCGCTTAGATAGGCTTGAAGCGGATCGCTGTGTGCTCCAAATTTATAAGCTGTGCTTGGAGCAACTGGCATGAAGATAAGGTCATTTTCTTCTAAAATTTTCTCGTACTGGGCTTTTATATGCGCTCTTGCTTTTTGCGCTTTAATGTAGTAAGCATCGTAGTATCCGCTACTTAGCACAAATGTACCAAGTAAAATTCTCCTTTTTACCTCTTCGCCAAAGCCCTCTGAGCGCGAATTTACATATAGTTCTTTTAAATTTCTAGCATCTGCGCGTCTGCCATATCTCACGCCATCGTAGCGGCTTAAATTTGCGCTTGCCTCTGCGGTTGCGATGATGTAGTAGGCAGCGACGTCATATTTTGAGTCTTCAAAATTTCGTGTAAGTTACGCTGTGGCCGTGTGATTTTAGCTTTTCGATAGCTGAAATTTAAAGCTACTTTTGTCTGCTCACTTGCGTTTTCTACGTAGTTTTTGATGACACAAATTTTTAGCTTTTTGTTACCATCTATCTTGTCGCTAACGCTAACAAACGGCACATCTGCGCTCGTGCTATCTTTTGGGTCGTGTCCAGCGATCGCGTCATATAAAATGGCTGCGTCTTCTACGTTTTGAGCGATAGGGCCTATTTGATCAAGGCTGCTTGAGTACGCACCTAGGCCATATCTGCTCACTCTGCCGTAAGTTGGCTTAAAGCCCACACATCCGCAAAATGCCGCTGGCTGGCGGATCGAGCCACCAGTATCGCTACCAAGTGCTGCGACTGCAAGGCCAGCTGCGACTGCTGCTGCTGAGCCACCGCTACTGCCACCTGGGACGTGAGCGTGATTTAGTGGGTTTAGTGTTTTGCCGTAAAATGAGCTCTCAGTCGTGCTTCCCATCGCAAATTCATCCATATTTGTACGGCCAAATGGAGCTAAATTTTTACTAAGTAGCTTTTCGATGACAGTTGCGTTATAAGGCGCTACGTAACCTTGTAAAATTTTGAGGCACTTGTTACGTTCCAGCCTTTTACTTGGATGTTGTCTTTTATAGCGATAGGCACGCCCTCGCCTAGTTTTGCGATCTCTAAATTTGCTAGCTGCTCAACATAAGCGCCAAGCTCTTTTTCTTTTATGATCTTCGCCTCAAGCTCGGCTCTTAAATTTTTTATCTCTTCAGCTGAAAATTTCAAAGCTTCTTTTAAAGTTACCACTATTTTTATCCTTTAAATTTATTAACCAAAAATATGCCAAACAAGCTAACAACGACCACCGCAGCGATCGTTGCTATTATGATAGTTGCGCTTACTGGCTCACTTAGCACTTATGACCTCTTCGCATCTTGGGCATAGTGCATCTTCTTTACTAGCGTTAAATTTCCAGCATCTTGGGCATTTGTGAAGGTTGCTTGCTATGATCTTAAAATTTATCACCCTCTAGCTCAAACTCGGCTAATGGTTCGCTATCATCATAAGCTTTAACGGAGCTTACCATATAAAGATCAGCCACTTCGCGCTCGTCGTAGCTTGTGATGTTGTGATTTGTAGTCTCTAAGCTAAGCTCTAGAGTTGATTTTATCTTTTTCTCTTTTTGAGAACGTCCACGATCTCGTTAAATTTCTCCCTGCTGGCAAAAAGTAGCTCATCTTCAAAGCTAAGATCAAATTTGATTGGCTCATAGACTAGATCAAACGCGTCTTTTGCCTCGCCTTTGATGATCTTTGGAGCGTAGTCCATAACCTCATCGACGGTGTAAGTAAGCGTTGGAGCGATGAGTGGCAAAAGTGCCTTTGTGATGATCGCCATCGCACTTTGAGCTGATCTTCTTCTTGGGGCGTTCTTTGCGTCGCAGTAAAGTCTATCTTTGCAAACGTCAAGATATACGCCGCTAAGATCGGCTGATAGGAAATTTAAAAGGATATTAAAGCCCTTTGAAAAGTCGTAGTTTTTAAAGCAAGCGCTCGCCTCGTCAAAGACCTTTTTAGCGCGTGCTAGTATCCATTTATCAAGGATGTTAAACTCTGTATTTAGGCTTTCTAGGTCATTTACGTTTGCTAGTAAAAAGCGGATCGTGTTGCGTATTTTGCGGTATTGCTCGCTTATTTGTTTTAATATATCTTCGCTTATTTTTAGGTCGCTTGAATAATCACTCATACCAACCCAAAGGCGTAAAATTTCGACGCCGTGCGTCTTAGCCACGTCTTGTGGAGCGATGACGTTGCCCTTACTTTTACTCATCTTCTCGCCCTTAGCATCGACAGTAAAGCCGTGAGTTAGTATGTTCTCATAAGGTGCGTGAGAATTTACAGCTGTGCTTACTAGAAGCGAGCTTTGAAACCAGCCGCGGTGCTGATCTGAGCCCTCAAGATACATGCTTGCAGGATATTTGCCAGCGTCGTAGTTGTCGCTTTGTAAGACCGCGTGCCACGTCGAGCCGCTATCAAACCAAACGTCAAGGATGTCCATAACTTTTTCTAAATTTTCAGCTTTATATTTTGAGCCCTTTGGTAAAAGCTCGTCTATGCTTAGCGCCCACCACGCATCAGCGCCTTTTTCTTTAAAGATGCCTGCGATGTGGTCTAAAATTTCACTATCAAATATAACTTCTTTTGTCGCTTTATCTCTGAAAAACGCGATCGGCACGCCCCAGTCACGCTGACGAGAGATACACCAGTCTGGGCGATTTTCTATCATAGAGCCTATTCTTTTTATGCCCACGCTTGGGTAGAATTTAACCTTTTCAAGCTCTTTTAGCGCTGTTTGTCTAAGCGTTTTGCCACCTAGTTTAGCCTCGTCCATAGCTATAAACCATTGCTTTGTGGCTCTATAGATAACAGGCTTGTGCGTTCTCCAGCAAAATGGATAAGAGTGTCTAAATTTAGAGACGCTAAGTAAGCTTTTGCCAAGTAGCTCTAAAATTTTCTCATTTGCTTTAAAGATGTGCATACCGACAAACTCGTCTACCACGTCACTTCTAAATAGTCCGTGATGTTTTATGCTCTCATCGTAGCAGCCACCGTCATCAACTGGCATCAAAATTTCGCTAAAACCATATTTCAAACATACGTAGTAGTCGTCCTCACCGTGACCTGGAGCTGTATGAACAAGTCCAGTACCCCCATCCATCATGACGTGATCGC
Organism: Campylobacter concisus; assembly: GCA_037321105.1. Lineage (GTDB taxonomy): Bacteria > Campylobacterota > Campylobacteria > Campylobacterales > Campylobacteraceae > Campylobacter_A > Campylobacter_A concisus_AZ. The sequence continues at coordinate 742,183 of CP147775.1, forward strand.
CTAGTAAAAATTTAGACTTTCTGCCGTTTAGTGGATTTATCGCGTGGGTGTTTTCAAGCAGGCTTGATTTAAACTCTTTTTTGATCTCGCCCTTGCTTAGGCCGCTTTGCACGACGCTTTCAAGTAGCGGCTTTGCAAAGATCAAATTTTCAGCTGTTAGGACGTAAATTTCATCTGGATTTAGGCTTATGGCTTGATTTGCTGGAAGTGTCCAAGGTGTGGTCGTCCATATGACAGCGCTCGCCTCTTTTACGCCAAGCTTTTCTAGTGCGTCGCTATCAAGACCAAAGGCTACGTAAATAGAGTAGTCCTCTTTCTCTTCGTACTCGACCTCAGCTTCAGCTAGCGCTGATCTAGCCGCCCAGCTCCAATAAACTGGCTTGCTTCTCTCTACTAAAAGCCCCTTTTTAGCGATCTCGCAAAGCGCTTTGTAGATGTCAGCCTCAAACTCAAATTTCATCGTCATGTATGGATTTTCAAAGTCGCCGATGATGCCAAGGCTTTTAAATTCATTTCTTTGAATGTCTATGAAATTCTCTCGCATGCTGCCTGCAAAGCTCCCTGATCTCGACCTTGCTAAGCTCTTTTTTCTTATCACCAAGTTTTACTTCGACTTGCTGCTCGATAGGCAAGCCGTGGCAGTCCCAGCCTGGCACGTAGCGGACGTTTTCGCCGTAAAAATAGTGCGTTTTTGTAATGATATCTTTTAAAATTTTATTTAACGCGTGGCCTATGTGAAGGTGGCCGTTTGCATACGGAGGGCCGTCGTGGATGTTGAAGCTTTTAACCGCATTTTGGCGGTTTTTTTTCATTTTTTCATAAACCTTGCGCTCTTCGTACCATGATTTTAGTCTTTGTGGTTCATTTTGTGGGAGATTTCCGCGCATCGGGAAATTTGTCTCTGGGAGTAAAAGTGTCTCTTTGTAGTCCATTTTTTACCTTGATTTTAAAATTTGCTAATTTTACACCTGTGCTGGTTAAATCACACTGAAAAATAGTATAATGAGACAAAAAAGGAGCTTAAAAATGAGACAAAGTATCTTGATAATAGGCGAAGATCTTGAGATAAATAGAGAATTTCTAAACTACATTTTTCAAAGTTACGAGGATCATTTTGGCGAGCTTGGAGTGGTTAGTTTCGCTCCAAAAAATAGCAAAGAGCTACCTTTTATCATCGAAAATTTATCAAAAGATTACGACTTTGTAAGCATTTTTGGCTCGGATGAAAATTTTGCCATCGCCGCAAAGATCGTGGCGACGCTAACTGGTGGCTCGCTCGAGCTAAAAGATAGCACAACACTTGCACTTAAAGATAGCTTAGACTACTCTAAAAATAGCTTTTTGGCTAGCCTAAATAACGCTCAGATAAATCTCATAAAAGCTAATCCAAATGAAGAGCTAGGTGAGTTTCTCACCGAGTACGAGCCTGATTTTAGCTACTTTCATCTAATAGACATCGACGCAGATAGTGCTAAGATCCTTATGCTGCCACTTGCTAAAACTTACGATGTCGATATCACTCTTGCGCAGATCCTGCCAAATTTGATACTAGTAAGAGCAAAAAGCAATAAATTTGGCCAGATCGAGAGCTTTTTGCAGGGTGTAAAAACGCTATTTTCACAAAAATTTATCCCACAAAAAGATGTGATCAAATTTATAGCAAACAGGCTCATGCAAAAGGGGCTTAAAATTTCATTTGCCGAGTCTTGCACGGCTGGGCTTGCGGCGGCTAAATTTGCAAGATATGGAGGCATCTCAGCCAGCTTTGATGGCTCGCTAGTGACCTACGCAAATCACATAAAACACGAGTGGCTGGGCGTTGAGGATGAAATTTTAGATACTTACGGAGCTGTGAGCGAGCCTTGCGTAAAAGCGATGGTAAAAGGCACGCTAAGCACGACAAATGCGGACTTTGCGCTTGCCATTAGCGGTATAGCAGGACCTGGTGGGGTACAGCTAGCAAGCCAGTTGGCACGGTATATGTCGCAGCTGGCGATAGAGACGGCAACATAGAGGTTGAGAGGCTTCTTTTAAAAGGTGAGCGCAACTACGTAAGGGAGCAAAGCGTGCTAAGCGCCTATCTATGCCTACTTCGTCTAAAAAGCGAGATATTTTTCACATAAATTTGACTTTACTAAAAATTTATAAAAGTCTTACGCTAAATTTTAATGAGCTAAAATAAAATCTAGCGGTGATATTTACAATAAAATATCAAGAATAAAAAGCCAAATTTGGGAGGCTAAAGATGTTTAAAAAGATATTGTTTCTAGCTGTTTTTTCATTATTTGCATTTGGCGCTGAGGCACAGTGAGTACAAAAAGCTCATCGTAGTGCCAGTAGCTAGCAATACCACGATAATCGGCCTAGGCGAAAACTCAGGCATAAAAGGTGGCTCATTTTTGCTAAAAAATGTCCAAAATATCGCGATCCGCAACATGCTGATCGAAGATGCTTTTGATCCATTTCCAGATGTACAAAAAAATGATGGCTTTAACGCGCAATATGACGGCGTTAGTATAGAGTCAAGCAAAAACATCTGGGTAGATCACTGCCATTTTAAGGACACTGTGGATCTTAGCCATGTAAATTTAGCAGGCGGAGAGCTTACTAAATGGCAAACTTACGACGGAACTGTGCGAGAGATAGTGCGGCTATCACGATCTCGCACAACATCTTTGAAAACCACGACAAAACGATGCTAATAGGCTCAAGAGACTCAGACGGCAGCAGCGAAACGAGGACCATAACGGTCGCTCATAACATTTTTGACAACTGCGCGCAACGCCTACCTATGGCACGCAATGCAAAGGTGCACGTCTATAACAACTTTTACGACTCAAAAGATGGCTTTTATGACCAAAAATATGCTATTGGAGTGCGCTTTGGCTCGCTAATATACGCTCAAAATAACTACTTTACAAATGGCGTCAAGATAAGCTATAAATGCAACAAAGGCACCATTTTTGAAAGCGGCAACATAGACCTTTCTAAAAAGGGCAGCGTTTGTGAAAAGCTAGACAAACCACCATTTGAGCCTCCATATAAATTTCGAGCTCCTAGAAGCTTCAAACGTCCAAAACGAGGTAAATAAAAACGCAGGCACAGGCAAACTAGCCGTCATAAAATAATATCACCAAAGCCCCGAGATAGCCAAAACGCTTGGGGCGTGAAAACAAAGCTAAATTTTTATATTTTTACAAGCCAAAACGCTAGCACATAGCCCATATATCAGTACGCAAAGGCTAACACTTAGCCCAAAAACGCTAAGAGCGGCGGTCTGGCTAAACGAGAGTGTGAAAAACGAGATAAAACTAGTGATAAATGCGCAAAATATCCCATAAATTCGCTCTTTTTCGCTAAGGCTCTCATTTAGCGCAAATATCATGTAGTCAATCCCAACAGCACTTGCAAGGATGAGCCCAAAGACGCCAAAAATGCTTAAATTTACGCCAAAAATGGCAAAAATAAAGAGCGTAAGAAGCACGCCAAAGATGATGACGCCCATCACAAGTGCCGAAACAATCGCACTAAAGTAAAACCACAGCAGTAAAAACGCGACCACAAGCGCTGCTATTTTTAGTTTTAGAGCTAGCTCTTTTGCCTGCGTTAGGCTCTCATTTAGTGAGTCGGCAAAATTTAGGCTAAAAGCGTTGTGGCGCTTTAGCACCTCATCACTTTGCGCCCCTTTTACAAACCCACTCGCGTAAGCCACGCTTGCATTTTCATCAAGCACAAATTTTTTAAAATCTTTCATCGATTTTCAGAGCTAAAATTTCGCTCACACCAAGCTCTTTTTCGCTCAAAACCTTTAAAATTTCACTTCGCACTTCATCTTTGCTAAAGCCAAATTTCTCATAAATCACATAAATTTGCTCATCATCAAGTGCCTTTTTAAAGGCCTCTTTTAGCTCAGACTGCTCGCTTTTACTTAAAAATATATCGCTTAGCGAGCTCTCATCTTTTATCAAATTTCTCTTTTTTAGCTCATCTAAAAGGCTCTTTTCGTCTCCTAAAATGTCGCCACTAGATCTTGTCACTATCATCGTGTTTTGGTTGTTGCCAGTTAAGCTTAAGATATAAGAAGAGTCCGCTAGCAGGCTCTTTGGCATATTTGAGTAGTCTTTTACGTTTTCGCTTTTTGATAAATTTTAAGATTAAGCCCAAGAAAAATAGCTAGCAAAATAAGTGAGATAGCTGAAATTTAGCCCCCAAATGCCTTGCAACCGCGCCTGAGAGCTCGCAAAATTTCAGTTAAGAACGCGTCAAAAACCTTTGATCTATAAAATTTCACCCCTTCAAAGACTAAAGGCATAAAAAAGTAGCTAGCTAAAAAGGCAGCAACCAGCGCAAACGCCGAAAAGAGAGCCACTTCTTTAAGTAGCCTAAGATCAGAAAAAGTAAAAGCTAGATAGCCACTAAGCGTGATAAGTAGGCCTATCAAGAAAATTTTAGCATATTTTTTATGCTGCTAGCCCTGATCGCTTCGCCCTCGTTTTTGCTAAGCCAGTGCAAAATGTAGTCAAACATGAGGCCAATGAGGCTCGTGCTTATTAAAATAGTAAGGATATTTAGTTCATTTAGGCAGAGCAAAGTGCCTGCAAAAGCGACACTAAAGCCAAATGCAGCGATAAATATCACATAAAAATTCGCAAATTTTAAAAGCAAGCATCAAAAATATAGCAGTTAGGCTAAGCGAGACCGCGCTCATATAAAGGCTCTCGCTCTCGTTTTTTTGCTTTGAAAATGCCTGATAAAGCGCACTTGAATGCACAAAAAGCTCGTTTTGCCCAACTTTTAGCGCTTCTAGCTCGTTATAAAATTTTATTAGCCCCTCGCTCGAAGCTCCCTTTTTTAGCTCGCCTTTTAGCAAGAAAAAGCTCTTTGCACCGTCCTTTACCTCAAGCATGAGCTCGGCTAAATTTAAGCTCACATTGCCATTTTTTGCGCTAAAGCCGCTACTTAGCGAGAAAAATCATCATTTACATTTAAAAGTCTAAAGCCAAAGCTATTAAAAATTTCCTCTGTGCGCTTTTTAAAAAAGGTGTTTTTGTCACTCTTTAAAAGCTCTAGATCAGCCCTACTTAAAAGCGCGATCTTTGAGCGGTTGATGTCACTTTTTATATCATTTAAATTTACGTCAATCTTCGCCTCAAAGCTCTTAAAAAGAGAGCTTTTAAGCGCTAGGCTTTGTACGTTTTTGGCTAGCTCTTTAGAATTTACTAGTACCAAAAATTTGATGCCATCTCATCTTGCACCTCTTTTAGCACCTTTGCCTCTTTGGCATCTTTGAAATTTATCAGTGAAAAGATGTCGGTTTGGACGTTTTTAGGCTCGCAAGCGAATATCCAAGCGAGCACAAAAAACAAAGATAAAAGCCAAGATCGTGGCTAGTTTTTTCATTTTATACTAAACTCATTTAGCGTTTTATCGCCGCTTACCTCGTCAAGCTCGATCTTTTTTACCGCCTTGTCGCCACTTATCTTTATAGTTTTAAAATTTTGTTTAAAGAGTAAATTTTAGGGCTTAGCTCTATACTCCACTCTTTTAGGCTGCCGCCTGTCTTTATGTCAAATTCTTTCTAAGCTCGCTCTCATCAAGGCTGATGATAGCAAGAAAGAGCTTTTCATCAAAATTTGCCGTTGTTTTTTCAAGCTTGCCATTTTCGTTTTTGAAAATGCCATCTTTGTTTATAAAAACCTTTGAGACGACTGGATCAAGCGTGTCCCAGTAAAGGCCACCCTTTTCTAGCCTAAACTCACCTGAGCTTTTTATGCTTTTGTTAAAGCCAGCCAGGCTCTTTGTCTGCGTGAAATTTCCACTTACTCCATCTGTTTTTACTATATTTTTAAGCTCACCCAGCTCGTAGCCAAAGCAAGATATAAAAATGGCTAAAAAAAGAGCTATTTTTCTCATATTTTCTCCTTTTCATTGTAGGCTTTAAGCGCCTTTTTTAGGGCTTCTGGCATCTCATAGCAAGTTTGCAAACTCTTCATCTCTATGACAGCTTGGGCTGTATTTGCCTCGCTTAGTTTTTCGCCCTTTTCATTTTCTATAAGGTAGTGAAATTTCAAAAACGTTTCGCACTCTCTAAGCGTCGTCGTGACCTTTATGACGTCGTTAAAAAAGGCTGGGCGCACGTACTTTACGTCAAGTTTTACGATAGGAAAGGCGTAGCCATCTTTTTTCATAGCGATGTAGTTATATCCTAGCTTATCAAGTAGCTCGCAACGCGCCATTTCTAGGTACTTGACGTAGTTTCCATGCCACATCACCTCCATGCTATCAACGTCAAAAAACGCCACTTTAAATTTGCTAACGTGTGAAATTTCCACTCTCATCTCCAAAAATCAAAAAAGTTAAACCACTGCGATGGGTTCTTGCACGCTTTTTCTTCAAGCTGCCTTACATAGCTCTGCACGTATGGTAGGACGCTTGCCTTGCGGTCTCTGCTAAGCTTTATCTCATCAGCGATATCACTTAGCTCGATGTCAAATTTATCGCCCTTTTTTATGCACCAAAGTGCGCTCACTTTTACTCCCAAAATGCCAGCTAGCAGGTATGGGCCGTCAGTTAAATTTCAGCCTCCTTGCCAAGAAAGCTAAGCCTTATAAATTTATCTCCATTAAGCGGCGTCCTATCGCCCATTATGCCGATATTTACGCCATCTTCAACCGCCTCTTTTAGCTGCATCATCGCGGCTGCATCAAGCTTTTCAACGCTTATTAATTTGATCTGACCCTTGCTGATCTGCTCTAAAATTTTATAAAATTCTCACTACCCTTGCTATAAACCAAGATGATCATGCGAAAATTTGGCGATCTAAGTGAGAGCGCCTTGCAAATTTCTACATTACCAAGATGGCTTGTAAGCACGATCCTACCGCGCTTTGAAGCTTCAAACTCATCTTTGATGCTGTTAAATTTACCTAAGCTCTAGCTCGCTTTCAAGCACGCCATTTTGCCAGATGCGAAATTTATCACATATTGCTATGCCAAAGTCATAAAAGTTGCTAAAAACGCCAGTAGTCGGCTTTTTACCGCTAAATTTCTCTACGTTTAAAAGAAATTCTCTTATATTTTCTCTCTCAACTTTTGAAAAGAGATAGTAAAAGCAAACGACGATAATAACGATAGGTTTTATGAGAAATATAGGCAAATTTCTAGTTAAAAATAGGCTAACTCTAAGAAAAAATTCATTCGATCTCTCGCCCTTTTGCCACCATGCGTATTTTTGCCCCTAAAGGCTTTACCAAGCAAAAATGGCACTAAAGTAAAAAAATATCTTGCGTGCATGAGGCTTATTAACGCGTTATCTTTTAGCATTTTAAAGTGCGAAACGCCGCCAGCTTCGTAGCTCACTTTTAGCGCTATCCACTTGATCTCTACGCCAGATCTTATGGCATTTACCAAGATCTCCATGTCAAATTCCATCCTATTTGAGCTACTTTGGAGGGCAGCACTTTCAAGCTCTTTTAATGGATAAATTCTAAAGCCACACATCGCGTCTTTGATGTCAAAATTTAAAGTGTTGATCTTGACCCAAAAATTTGTAATCTTTCTGCCATAAAACCTCGACTTTGGCGTGTCTTCGCCATAAATTGGATCAGCCATTATTAGATCATTTGGATATCTTTTGCTAAGCTCCAAAAACTCCGCTACCAAGCTTATGTCGTGCTGAAAGTCAGCGTCGATCTGAAATGCATGCGTGTAGCCATTTTGCAAAGCGTGTCTAAAGCCATCTTTTAGCGCAGCCCCCTTGCCGCCGTTTTGCGCTCTAGTTAAAATTTCTACTCCAAATTCGCTCGAAATTTTGCAAAGCTTTTTTGATGCCTCGTTTGAGCCATCATCGACTATTAAAATGGGTAGATCATATCTCGCAAGCGCCTCACAAAGGGCTTTGATCTTTTCTGGATGGTTGTAAAATGGTATGAGAAAAAGCGTCTTCATAAGCCCAGCTTTATCCTGCCAATAGCACTTCTAGCGCCGTTACAAAATATCTCAAAGTAAATCTTCTCATCTCTTTGCGAAATTTCTATACAAAGCTCGTCATTTGGCCTTACAAATTTTAAAAATTTCAAATTCTCCACCACGCATTGATCGCCTATTTCTGCGCCAAGCTCTTTGCAAATTTAAATACAAAATCAAGCTGCACAAAGCCAGGCAAAAGCGGTAAATTTGGAAAATGCTCCATAAAAATGCCAAGCGCAGGGCTAAGCTTTGTCCTAAATTTATAAACGCCCTCTTCGCTACTTTTCTCCCAAGAAAGCTCCTCGTTTTTTTCTAAAAGAGCTTTAAAATTTGCCTTCAAAAACTTGCCCTGAGCGTTTTTGCAAAGCGAACTAACTATCTTAAAATATCTAACGCTATTTTTAAACTCAGGCCTTAAAAGCTCATTTAGCCTTGCTACGACGCCCTTTTTGCCACTATCTCTAAAGAGCTTCACGCCATCTTCGCTAAGCTCCAAAAGCGCAGCTAGACGCTTAAATTTAGGATGCGTGTCGCAGTAGCAGTCTTTTAAAAGGCCGCTTTCAAACATCTTATTTTCGATACTTATTAGATTAACCCTTTTGTCATTTAGCTTAACGATCCTATCGATCCTGCCTTTTAGCGTGAGCCTGCTGCCATCTATCTGCGCCCAGTCGCTAGTTTGGAAAAACTCGCACCAAGGCGAGCTCACATTTAACGCCTCGTCCTCGCTAAGAGCCGCTTTTACCTTGCTAAAAAGCAAGAGCTCATCGCCTAAATTTCTAGCAACTATGCCAGTTTCCGTGCTACCAGTAAATTTCAATTATCCTAGCACTACTTAAGCTTTCTATCTTTGCTCTTAGCTCGCTCTTTAGCGCTGAGCCTGCACAGATGATGTTTTTTAGCCCTGAAATTTCAGCCGCTCTTGGGCTAGAAACTAGCGTTTGAAGCAGGACTGGGCTTGTTACAAAGCTTAAATTTGTAAGGTCTAGCTCAAAGATCGCCTCTGGGTAGTTTAGCTCCTTGCTAACAGCCTTTGCGCCAGAGATGAGCGGCAAAAAGATCTTAAATGTAAGGCCAAACATATGCTGGTGCGAGACGCTAGCAAAAATTTATCCCCCTCGCCAAATCCCAGCTCATCTTTTAAAAATAGCCCCTCATCTATCATCGCGCCAAGGCTTTTTTGGATATTTTTACTAGCTCCACTTGAGCCTGAGGTCTGGAGAAAAAATGTAGAATTTTGATCAAATTTTAGCTCCATGCTCTTGCTAAAGTCTAAAAAATCACCAAAATTTTCATCATTAATGACAAATTTATCCCCGCTATATATCGGCTTTGCAAGCAAGATGGGTTTTACGCCAACTCCAAGTGCTCCAAAAAAAGCGGCGCAAAACTCAAAGCTCTGGCTTAAATAAATTTCTATCTCGCTTAAATTTTCTCTTTCAAATTTGCCCCAAAAGTAGCTGCATACTCGTAAAGGTCCTTGTTGATATCCACAAATTTAAATGCCTTTAGACACTTTTTAAAATCCATTTTCCCTCTTTAAAATAAAAATTTTACGATATAAAATTTCGCCAAAAAACAAAACTCCCATCAAGATATAAGATACAAATGAGCAGTAAATGCTCCAGTGAATTTTATCTTCAAACTGCGCCAAAGCAAAGGCAAAAGCTGCATTAAAAACAAAAAACCAGCACCAAAATTTTAGTTAGACCTCTTGTGTAGCTAACGACTTTTTCATCTATCTTTTTCTCTTTAGCCTAGCAAGCTTTGTTATGACTGCCTCGCCCTTTAAACTATAAAAAAATACCGCCAAAAAGCCAAGACTTACGATACTTGGGTATAAAAGCGCTAAATTTACACTTCTAAAAATAGCGCAAATGGCAAAAAATAGCCCAGCTGCTAAGCAAACCTGCCTTGTTTTAGCGCTTTCAAAATAAGCCCTAGCCAGCCAAAGAGCGCATAGCACGCAAAAGATAAGAGTTGCACCCTTTTGCCAAAAAAATAGCACCAAAGGGTAGGCGATACTTGCTAAAACTAGCGCTACTTTTACTATCTTATGCTTCAAATTTCTTTGCAACGGCTTTTACGATATCATCAAGCGTTTTTACGTTTTTAAAGTCCTCTGGCATCAGCCTATAGCCAGTTTGGCGCTTGATGTAATCAATCATATCAATAGCATCTATACTATCTATCTGCAAGTCCTCATATATCCTAGTTTCAGGCTTTATCTTGCTCTCGTCTATCTCAAAAAGCTCGATCAAAGCCTTCTTTAAAATTTCAAAAATTTCTACTTCGCTCATCGTTATTTCCTATTTTCATAAATGTATTTTGCAAGAGAAGATACGCTAAAGAATATCTCTTTTAAATTTGCTGTCTTTGAGTCAAGCACGAGGCCATATTTTTTCTGCACAGCTAGCCCAAGCTCTAGTGCATCGACACTGTCAAGCCCGAGCCCCTCGCTAAAGCGGCGCGTTCTCGTCGATATCGCTTGGCTTCATATCCTCTAAATTTAAGCTTGTGATGATCAGCTCTTTTATCTCATTAACTAGTTCTTTCACTAAATTCCTCCTTATAAATTTTACTTATCTCTTCGTGTAACGCCCTGGCCCTTACGGGGCTTGGTCTATCTTTTAAAAACTCACTAACTTCAAATTTCTTTAGCTCTTTGAAGACGTACTTTATCTTTTCATCTGGCGTTTTGTACCATGGCTCATTTTTTCTAAGGCTTCTTGGAGCCATATTTATACCCACGCAAACCACGTTAGACGCGCCCTTTATGCCCATATATGCGGCCGCTTTATGAAAGATGATCTCATCTTTCGTGCGCGTGCCCTCTGGGAAAATGAGCAAATTTTCGCCGCTTTTTAAAACATCTACGCTTTTTTGTAAAAATTCCTCGTTATTTGTGTTTGGTATGTAGTTGCACGCCCTAATAGCCGCAAATAAAAATATATTTTTGCCAAGCTCTCCCTTTACGATGCAGTTTATCCTTTTAAATTTTGAGACCAAAAAGACCACATCAAGTAGCGAAGGGTGGTTTGCAATGACTGAAATTTGAGCTCGCCATTTAGCTTTGTAAGCTCAAATTTATAGTCTAGATACCCACAAATTTTAGTAACTTTTATAAAAAATCCCCAAGAAACTCTAACAAGATCTCGGCAGTAAATTTTGCAGTAAATTTGAAATTTATTTAGCCCCAAAAGCACGACTGGCACGAGCAAAAGGTCACCACTTATGCAAATGAGCGCAAAAAAAGAAAATAAAAATCCAGCTCTTACAATTTTAAGGCTCATAGCTAAAATTCCAAGATGAAAAATGACTGCTACTTTGCCACGTTTTTGCCAAATTTGGATTAAAAATTTACCGATGAAGCTTTGCAGTAAATTTTCTGAAATTTCTTCTTCTTTTCCACTCTTTTTAGAGTTAAAACTCTCTTATCTTTTGCCTTTGAGACGACAAGAGCTAGCATAAATGATGGCTTTTGCTCATCAAAATAGCTCTGCGATATCGACTCATGATAGGCAAGGATGAGCACCTTTTCATATCCGTCATTTAGCCTCAAAAACGCAGCTTGTAATGCGTCTTCTACTGGACTAAAAGAGGAAATGGCTAGAATTTCATTGTGATTTTTAGCTTCGATGCTAAGAAGCGACGAGATAGCGTTATGCACAGAGAGTGAAAACGACGTTGGCGATACTGGCTCAGCCTTTGCAAGCACAGTTTCTAGCTCAAAACAGCGATTTATCTCGCCCTCATAAGAGCTAAAAATGACTGGCATGTCGATGCTCTCAAAACTACTAAGCAGGCTAAAAGCGCACTTTGCGGCACTACTTAGCCTCCTTCTTTGCATCGGCGGGATCTTTGCTAGATCAAATTCTTTTTATATCTAGCTAAATCCTCGCTGATCTCACCATAAGCTATAGCGTCATAAAAATCAACTTGAAATTTCATTATTTCGCGATGTCGCCTCTTAGTGTGACGCCAGACATCAAAGAACCGCTGCCGCACTGAAACTGAGTTTTAGAGTTAAATGGCTGTTTTTTGTAATATCCAGTCAAATTTACAACCTTCGTGCCGCCCTCTTTCACCGCTCTTTCTTGAAATGACTTTAGAGCAGAGAGAAGCGCGATCTGGCAAGCCTCTTCGTCGCTTTTGTTAAAGCCATTTGTCTTTTTGTTTGACGTTAGATCTTTTACGATCACCTTGCCAGTGTATCCTGTGCCAAAGCTGATGCTAACGTTTGGTAGCAAAAATTCTTTAGCCTTTGGGCCATTTAAGAAGTCTAGTGAGTGGTACTTCACGTCATCTCTAGCGCTAAGGCTTGAGGCAAATGCCAAAACGGCAACTAATGAAACTAATCTTTTCATTTTCTATCCTTTTTAAAATTTGTTATCTACTCTTTTAAATATCAAAGATGTATTTACACCGCCAAATGCAAAGTTATTGCTCATCACGAAGTCCGTCTTTATCGGCGTTGGCTCCTTTAAGTAGTTTAGCTTTGCACACTCAGGGTCAGTTACGTTTAAATTTATAGTTGGGAAAAATAGCTCTCTCTCATCATCATTATGCTAGCGATCGCCTCCAGCCCGCCACAAGCGCCAAGCGTGTGACCTAGATAGCTTTTAAGCGAGCTAATGGCGATGTCCTCTCCAAAAAGCTCGTTTGTAGCGATACTTTCAGCTATATCGCCATGTTTTGTAGCGGTCGCATGGGCATTTACGTAGCCTATGCTTTTTGGCTCTAGTTTTGCCGCGCGGAGTGCTAAACTCATCGCCGCTTTCATCGTAGCGCTTTGTGGTCTAGTGATGTGCGTGCCGTCGCACGTAGAGCCAAAGCCAACGACCTCAGCAGTAAATTTCAGCTCCTCTTTTTAAGGCGCTCTCTTCGCTTTCAAGCACTAAAAATCCAGCTCCCTCGCCAAGTACCAAGCCATCTCTATCTTTTTCAAACGGCGTTGGTGTCAAATTTGGCGTGTGGTTTTTGACACTAGTCGCATAGAGCTTGTCAAAGACGTACGCCTCGCTCACGCAAAGCTCCTCAGCCCCGCCAGCTAGCATCATGTCTATGCTGCCATTTTTTATGCTCTCATACGCATAGCCAATGGCGTGTGAGCCGCTAGTACATGCCGAAGATGTAGGGATTATACGCCCTTTAGCGAGTAAAATAGCGCAATATTTGCCGCTGTGGTGTGAGGCATCATTTTTATGTAGGTATTTGCGTTAAAACCGCTATCCATGTCCAAAACTAGCTTTGCCATGTCAAGGATAGAGTCGGTGCTACCAGTGCTTGAGCCACTTGCCACACCCATCCTGCCATCTTGCACGCTTGGGTCTAAATTTTCAGCCTGCAACTCTTCTCCATTTAGCAAACCAGCATCTTTTAAAGCAAGCCCAGCCGCGTGTACGCTATAAGTTGAAACCTTGCCAAGGCTTCTTAGCTGTTTTCTGTCCCACTCCTGTGGGTGTTTGTAGTCTATGATGGGTGCTGCTAGGCGCGTGTTTAGCTCCTTATAGCCCTCCCACTCGCTCATATATCTCACGGCGTTTTTGCCTGCAAGAAATTTAGCTCTCATCTCCTCCCAGCTGTTGCCAAAAGCACTGACTGCGCCGATACCTGTGACAAATACACGCATTAGCAAAGTCCTCCATTTACGCCGATAACCTGCCTTGTGATGTAGCTAGCCTCGTCACTTAGTAGAAATTTAACAAGTCCTGCCACCTCATCTGCCTCGCCAGCTCTTTTTGCAGGTATGGCCTTTAGCACTTCGCCCAGAAAGTCGCTATTTAAAATTTCTTCGCTCATATCTGTCTTTATAAGCCCAGGTGCTACGCAGTTTACCTGTTATACCTCTGCTTGCAAGCTCGACTGCAAGGGCTTTACTAGCACCTATGATGCCAGCTTTGCTAGCTGAGTAATTCACCTGACCTCTGTTGCCAATAACCCCTGAAACAGAGCTTAGCGTCACTATCCTAGCTGGCTTTCTAGCCCTTATCATGGGCATTAGTGCTGGTCTTAGGACGTTGTAAAAACCATTTAAATTTACATCTATCACGTCAAACCACTCGTCATCGCTTAGCCCCACAAAGGTATTATCCCTTGTTATGCCAGCATTTAAAATAATGCCGTAATAGACGCCATTTGCCTCCATGTCAGCTTCTATGGCTTCTTTAGCCACAGCAGTGTTAGCCACGTCAAATGTCAGAAATTTAGCGCCAAGCTCACTAGCCATCTTTAAAAGCTCATCGCTCTTACTTCTTGCGTGAAGCACCACTTCGTACTCACCAACAAGGCGCCTAGCGATGCTAGCTCCTATGCCTCTACTTGATCCAGTTATCAATACTCTTACTCACTAAGTGCCTTTTTTACAAATTCTTCATCAGGGCTCATCACGTTTAAAACCGCCCTTGCGCCAAGCTCGCCATTTACAAAAAGCTCGCTGTCATAAACGCCAAAACCGCTCTCATCTTGAATCGAGCACTTTGAGACGATCACTATCTCATCGCCCACTTTAAAATATGGTCTAAAAATTTCAAATTTTCTACTGCCAAGCAAAAAGCCAAATATCGCCTTTTCGCCCCTTAGCTCACGCATCTTTGAGTCGTAGATGCCAAGACTTTGAGCCATCATCTCTATCGCCTTTTGCGTGTGAAATCTCCCCTCTTCTAAAAATGGATTTTGCTCATTTATCACGCTTCTTACTTTTATGCTCTCGCAAGGGATAAATTCTAAAATTTTCATCGATCAGGGTTATGGCGCTGCTGTGCGGCAAATAATCACTTATCATCATCTCACTCTTTTAAATATTATCGCGGCGTTATCTCCGCCAAAGGCAAAAGATAGCGACATCGCTGTTTTTACGTCAAATTTCGTGCCGCTTTTTACTAAATTTATAGCTTCTAAGCTCTCATCATACTCGCCGTCATAGACGTGTGGCGGCAATGTGCTATTTTCCTCCATGCAAAGCATGGCGCAAATGGCGCTCTCAATAGCTCCAGCAGCCCCAAGCGTGTGACCGATCTGTGGTTTTAGCGTGCTTGCAAAGGTGGCGCCAAGTGTTAAATTTACAGCTTTTGCCTCCATTTTGTCATTTGCCTGCGTACCGGTGCCATGCAAATTTACATAGTCCACGCCGCACATGCCAGCTCTTTTTAGCGCGCTCTCTATGCAATTTACCGCCATTTTAGCGCTAAAATCAGGCTGCGTCATGTGAAAAGCGTCGCAGTTTGAGGCAGAGCTAGCGACTACGACGTTTGAAATTTCATCACGGCTTAGTAAAAATAGCCCAGCTCCCTCACCGATATTTATACCCTCTCTATTTTTAGAAAAGGCCTGACTTGGAGCACTACTTAGGATGCTAAGCGAGTTAAAACCATTTATCGTAAGCGTATTTAGGCTGTCTACTCCGCCACAAATGACTGCGTCACAAAGCTCGCTTTCAATGAGCCTTTTTGCCTCAATAACCGCCTTAACGCCCGAGGTGCACGCAGTCGATACGCAGTAGCTTGGACCACTAAGCTCGTAAAAGTCGCTCACAAACTCGGCCACGTTTGCAAGGCAGTTTCTGTTTATGTCAAACCTACTTTTATCAAAAAATCCAGTCGCGATATAGCCTTTAAATGGCTCGAAATTCTCCTCAACGCCGCTTGTTGTAGTGCCAAGAACTACTCCCACTCGGCTTTTGCCATATTTTTTGATAGCTCTTTTTATCTCATCACCCACCTCTAACATCGTGCTTAAAAGCAAGGCGTTGGTGCGAGTTTTGAAGTGCTCTTTAGTTTTGCTTGAAAAGCTAGGTAAAACGTCATTAAATTTACCCACCAAAAACTCATTTTGTGGGTGAAAATCAGAGCTTTTACTTAAAAATCTCTTGCCACTTAAAAGCGAGCTTAAATTTTCATCACTACTGCTACCTGCGGCGCTGATAATGGCTGGCTTGCTAACGTAGATCAACGCTTTTTACCTCAGTAAATTTGATCATCTATCATAAATTTTTGCTCATTTTTTTCATCTTTTATCATCTCAAGCACCTTGATAAAAAGCTCGTTGTAGGCGCTATCTGGCGGTAGGAAGCCCAAATTTGCAAACGTGCCGTCCTTTAAAACTCGCCTAGCTTCTGGTGCGCCAAGTGCGTTTACAAGGCTAAATTTATACTCATTTTCGCTATTTTGCACATAGAGCATTAGTGGCCCTTTTGATGAACTAACCTTAAATGCCTTTAAGCTAAAATCCGCCAGCTTTGGCGCATCAAATTTCTTCGCACAGCCAAGAGCTAGAAGCGTTACCACAAGGATCATAGCTATCTTTTTTACAAGCACTTTTTGCCTTTTTAGTGTTCTAAAATCATAAAAATTTAACAATTATATCTTTGCAATGCTTAAATGCAAGGCAAATGATAAATAGATTATTAATAATCAAGTATCTTCTCTCCATTTCGTCAAATTTAACGCTAGCAAGGTCACTAAAGGCTAAATTTTTGGCTTTTATCACAGCCTCTTTTGCAGTGTAAATTTCATAAAATTTTTGCATTTTGTCTTTGGAGTTTGCGTAAATTTCGCTCTCTTTTTTGCTAAAGCAAAATTTGATCACACCGTCAAAATTTCGCTCTTTTAGCTCCTCCACATCTACGCCAACTTTTTCTTTTGAGATAGCCAAAACGGCGATATTTTCTTTGTGAGAGAGGCAAATTTTGCCCCATTTTTTTGCTTTAAATTTTAAATAGCGAGAGAGTTTAAATGAGTTTGAATTTACTAAATTTGGATATTTTTTTAGTTTTCTACGCTCTTTTCTATCTAGCATTTTGGGGCTAAATTTCTCAGCCTCAAAGCCGACAAAAAGATAAATTTCACCCCTTTTTATAGGCATTTTCAACTCTTTTTTTATACTCTTTTGCACTTTCAAGCGCCCCTATAAACTCACCACTAACCGCCCTTAAAGCGTCATTTTGAAGCTCACTCTCATCTTTAAATGACCTAATCCTTGGCGTAAAAGCGACCTCATCCTCTCTAAAATCAGTCTCTTTTAGATCAAAATTTAAATTACTTATTTTGCTATTTAAGATATGCAAGGCACATTTTCTTGGTCCAAAGATGAAATTTTGCTCTTTTAATGGCTTCAAACTCCTTACTAAAATGCCGCCATAAAGCGCTGGCTCGCTCTTAAAAGAGATGTCAAAACCAAAATTGTGAAAGTAAATTTCGCCCGCCTCGCACGATCTTTTGTAGGTGTTTGCATCAAAGCAGGTGTAAATTTCAAGCTCGCTAAATTTATACTCCGCGCCGCTTACAACAAGGATCTTGCTTTGCATCAGCTCACGTAAAAAGCCCTGAAATTTCGCGTCAAGATGCGCCTTAAAACCTGCTATTTTAAAAAGTTCATCTCTTTGGCTCTTATCTAAGCTTTTAAAACCATCTCGCCTAAGTGCTTTAAATTTTTCTTTATCAAAACAACTTTGCTCAAAAAACTCACTAAGCATTGCCACTAGATCAAATTTAGCAAAATGGCTTTTAAGTAGCTCGCCTGATAGCATTTTTACTCCTAATTTTTTGGCATATTTTAAGAAATTTAGCTTTTATATGCAAATACTGGGTCTAAAATCCACAAAATGATCTCTTAATTTAGAAAGAAAAATAGTGAATTTTAGATTAAAACTTATGCGAAGCACCGCATGCGTTTTACTCCAAAAAAGCAAATTTAAAATTAGAGCTGGCATATCACGGCTCTAAATTTCAGTTCCAAACGAAGTGCAGCCTAAATTTAGTAGTCTGCTAAGGCGAGTGAGTAAAGTTTTAAAATTTGTAAAGCAATCTAATCAAATTTAAATGTTTGTTTTCTTTGTTAAGGGGGAAGAGGCTTGAATTACGAAGTCGCTCCCTTCCCACTTAACAATCCCCTAACCCCGACGACGTTAGAGGTGGCATGCAAGGGTGCTTGCGCACTGCATGCGTTTATGTGAGAGAATTTATAGCAAATTTTAAATTTTCATGAGCGAGTAATTTCGGCTCTAAAATTTGAGCTAAGCTGCAAGCGAAGCTAAATTTTCAGTAGCCAACTCTTGCGAGTGAGTGAAATTTTAAAATTTGCAAATGGTAGTAAAATTTACTTCTAAAGCAGGTAAATTTCACCAGCTGCCGCTAGCTCCGCCTCCGCCAAAACCACCGCCGCCGCCACTAAATCCGCCTCCTCTGCCACTTGAGCGACCGCCACCATTTGAGCCTGAATTATCGCGTCTAAAGCCCATTGGTAAAGAGCCGCCTTGGCTATTTCTCTTAAAAACGTCTTTTAAAATAAAGAAAAATACCGCAAAGATAAAGGCAAAGGCGCCAAAGATGATAAGGTAGTTTTGCACGCCAAATCCCTGCTCAAGCGCGGTTGATACAAGTCCAGCAAAGCACGTGCTAAAGCCGGTTCGCATAAAAAATTTGCCAAAGATCACGGAGGCAAAACAAGAGAGCATGCCAGCAAAAAAGGCAAAGACGCCAAAAGGCAAGTCGCTAAGGCCGGATTTACTACTAAATTCCTCGCCGCTAGCTACTTTTATGATCGCCACCACGCCCTTTTTTATGCCTTCGCTCATCTTGCCGTTTTTAAACTCAGGTATCATCACGCTATTTATGATCTCGCTTGCCACGGCGTCAGTCAGCACACCTTCAAGTCCGTATCCAACCTCGATGCGGACCTTTTCTCATTTGGAGCAACCACCAAAAGCACGCCGTTGTTATCTTCTTTTTGACCTAGTTTGTAGCCTCTAGCAATCCCTAGCGATAGCTCCTCAATGCTCCTACTTTCTAGTGAATTTCAAAGTCACTATGGCGATTTGCGTGGTGCTGTTTTGCTCGAAATTTTCTACTAAATTTAAAAGCTCATCTCTTTCGTTTTGTGAAAAGATATGAGCTTCATCGTTGATCTGCTCATTGAAATTTAGAGCAAAACAAAAGCAAAATGCAAAGAGCAAAAGAGCAAGAGTTTTTTTCATCACTTCTCAAACAAAACTTTTGGGTTTTTCATATCTTCGCTGCTAACCTCGATGCCTTGTTTTGGCTTCATCTCTGGGTAGAAAATGCCTACTATAAATTTACCTGGAAAGCTTCTAAGAGCTACATTGTACTCTTTTACAGCCTCGATGTAGTCGCGTCTTGCTACGCTTATGCGGTTTTCTGTGCCCTCAAGCTGGCTTTGGAGTGAGAGAAAATTTTGATTTGCTTTTAGCTCTGGGTAGCTCTCGCTAACCGCCATTAGCCTGCCAAGCGCTGAGCCTAGCTGACCTTGAGCTGCCATGAAATTCTTTAACCTTTGCCTCGTCGCTAAGGCTGCTTGCATCGATGCTTACTTGCATGCTCTTGCTTCTTGCGTTTGCCACGTCTTCAAAGACCTTTTGCTCGTGAGCTGCGTAGCCTTTTACGGTCTCAACTAAATTTGGCACGAGATCGGCCCTTCTTTTGTATTGATTTAGCACCTGTGACCACTTTTCGTTGGTGTTTTCATCAAGCACTACAAATGAATTTGCGTATTTGAAAGCGCCAAAAACAAGTGCTACGATAACCACAACTATGGCTATTAAATTTTTCATGTCTTCTCCTTTAAAAGGGGTGATATTAGTAAAATAAGGCTTAAAAAATGATGTAAATTTGAAGTTAGGTAAGTGAAGTGAGTGCTTAAAGCGCACTCACTTTTTTGGGATTATAGGTCTGTTTGGATCTTATCTTCAATGATAATATGTACTGTTTGACCATTTACAGTATCGTTACTTGTATAGCCTTTTGAGCCAAAGTCAGCATTTACTAATGGATCTTCATGCCACTTATCTTTTATATCTACCTTGCTAGTGCTATCGCCTCTTATCTTAAGGATAGTGTTGATGTTATCAGTCATAGCAAAGATATCTTTTGCGTCAAATTTGATCTCAGAGTTGCCTTTTAGCTCGATCCTTTCGATGCTCTCAACTTTTGTGTTAAGGTCAGTAACGCCGCTAAGATCTACGTGAGAAGTATCTCTAAAGACGATCGTATCAGATGTGCCCTCTCCACCTTTCATCACTTTGCTTGGATCATAATCCATTCTAAAGTCTTCAAGCTCTATGCGAAGCGTATCGCTGTGAGTTTTATTTACAAGACCGCCTGGAGTTTTAAGCGTAGCATCTACTTTTAGATCATAAGCTGATCTTGCGTTGATGTCTAGTAGCTGCTCAAATACACCCTTGCTCATATCATCTGCTGTTAGCACGTGATTTACTGTCTTTGTTTGAGCGTGATTGTCTGGATCAGTATATTTGATCTCAACTGTATCGCCCGCTCTTGCATCATCGCTAACATAAATTTTAACTGGCGTTGTATCTTGAGTTTTATTATTACCGCCAAAATTTTCGTTGCCATATAGATGTCCATCTCTATTGCCATCTTCGCTAAACTGCATACCTCTTATAGCGTCCATCTCAACTTTTGCATGATCCTCTGTGCTTACAGTAGTTGTTCCATCAGATAGAGTGACTTTCGCTTTTGTCTCTTGTCCTACTGCGATAGCTGCATCAAGCTCAAGTGGTTTGCCATTTTCAAGAGTGAAAGGGTGTGCGAGATCTTGTTGATCTTGCAATTTGATATTGCCGAGTGGGTCTTTGCTAAGAACTTTAAATTCTTTAGTCACAGGCGTTGTGCTGCCAGCATTTGTGATCTCAACTTTTATGCTATCACCAGCTATTACGCTACCAGGGAGAGATACACTTACTTTTGAAGTATTGCTACTTGTCTCATCTCTTGTGATAGTGCCATTGTCGTTTGCATCAGCTGCTATGCTTACACTTAGACCTTTGCTGCTTAGCTGTGCTAGTTTTGCCTCTGCGCTAGCATGTGCTGTTTGATCATCTTGAGTAGTTATAGTCGCATCTACCTTTGTTTTCTCGCCTGGCTTCATAGGGACACTATCTACTTGTATGGTGTTAGTTTTTGTGATGTCTTGTGGTGTTCCACCATTTATTATATCAGTAGCAGTGATTTTACCATCTGCTGTTTTAGTTATTTTAAATTCTCTACTTCCTAGGGTGCCAGTATTTGGATCAACATAATCAACTTTTACGTGATCGCCTGTTACAACATTATAAGGCACTTTTACGCTTACTGTTGTAGTTTTTAGGTTATTGTCTGATATAGCCTCATCTCTGCTTAGTTCATTGTTTCTGTTGGCATTATCTTCGTTGAAAATTACGCTTAGCTCGCTATTGTTTATAGGCTGTAGTATCGCCTCTGCTGATTTAGGTGTGATATTAGGTATCTCTACTTCAACCTTAGCAGGATTTGTAACGCTTACAGCGACATTAGGTATCTTTAGTAAGTTACCTGGTGCTAAAGACACATTGTTTCCAGCTGCATCTTTTATCGTTAGTACGTGGTTATTGTTGCTAGTTACTTCATATGTAGTTGGCAAACCATTTACTTTTACAGTAAATGTATCACCTGTATGTAGGTCGCCACTTGGTAGAGATACAGTTGCAGATGTTACTTTAACATTGCCATCTGAGTTTGCCTCATCTCTGCTTAGTTTGCCATTTCTATCTTTGTCCTCATCGATAAGTACATAGAAATTTGCTACCACCATCACCATTAGCATCAAGTAAGATATCACTACCAGCTTCTACCTTATCAACGCCTGTTGCATCGCTAACTGTTGCACTTACCTTGCTTGTTTTATCTTCTTGTAACGGTACTGTATACTCAACAGCTTTATTGCCAACTACATTTAGATCATCTACTGTGATATTACCCTGAGCGTCTTTGTGGATAGTATGGCTTGTAGTAGTTGGTGCGCCATTTTCTATGCTTGTAGTTATCTTTAACACGTCACCATCTACAACATTGCTTGGTAACTTAATAGTAGCTGTAGTTGTATTTACTACATTGCCGTTGCTGTCTTTTGTAGCTTCATCTTTATTTAAAATTCCGTTAAAGTCTGCATCCTTATTAAATATAACAGTCATATCATCGTGAAGCTTTTCAAGGGTAGCGTGGTTTGTTACTATGGTTTTTGCATGATCTTTGGCATCTGTAAATGTTGCTTGAGCCTCTGTATTTTTACCTTCACCTATTACTATGCCTAGTACTGTGATTTTATTATCACTATCAGCTGTTATAGTATCAGTGCCATCTGTTAGAGTAATGCTATTGCCATTTCTTGTGATAGTAAATTCTTTTTGTAAAGTTGTGTTGCCCTCAGCTTTAACCTCAAGTATCATCTTGTCGCCAGTTATCACGTTATTTGGCACTTTTATTTTTAGATCAGTCTTATGAAGATCACTATCTTTCATGCTCTCATCTCTTGTGATAGATGTATTAGCATCAACGTCTTCGCCAAAGAAAATTCCAGAGTCATCAAGCTCTGTTACGCTTACGCTATTTGTTCCAGTAGCACTTTGAACATCATCTTTATCGATGATAGTAGCTGAAATTTTAGTCTCAGCTCCTGTTAATGTACCAACATGAGAAATTTTAAAGCCGTTGTCGCTTACTGCTACATCATTGCCATGCTCATCTGTTATCTTAACACCTGAAGCATCTTTATGAACATTAAATTTTAAGCGTTCTATCTTTAGTTGTGCCATCAAGCTGTGGCTCAGTGATCTTAACTTCGATCCTATCGCCATCTACTGCATTTTTAGGGATCTTGATAGTTGCAGTTGTGTTAAATTCATCACCATCATCAGCTGAAGCTTTCCTGCTCATAGTTTTTGAGTTATGCGCCTCATCAAAGATAACCTCAGGTGCTTTTACATGCTCTAAGCTAGCTGAAACTTCTGGCTCATTTATATATGTATGTCTGCCTGGTGTCATGTTTGTGATACTAGCTTTTATAGTAGTATCTTTTCCATTTCTTAGATCAAAGCCTGGTACTTCAAATGAGTATTGATTAAAGCTCTCTTTTGTCAATGGGAAATTTTGTCTGCCATTGCCAATCTCTGTTATACTTGTTACCTCACCTTTATCATTCATATTTATAGTGAAATTTCTTGTATAAATGCCATTTGTAGGCTCATTTATAGTAAGTGTAACTATGTCACCATTGTCTATTTTGTTTGGAAGTCTTATAAGAGCTGTTGTTTCATTTACTTCATGCTCATCCATGCTCTCTTGTCTTGAAATTTCATGAAGAGTATCTTGCTCTATAAATTTTATCTCCATGTTTCTGCCGATAGGTATTACATTGTCTTTGTTAGACTCTGCACTCTTTGGTGTGCCATCTGCAGCTACGACATGAGCACTTGCATAGTTCCATACGTCAGGGAATACTGGTAATGATGTATTTACCTTATGGTTATCAACATCTGCTTGTGTAACTGGCACTTCTGTTGTTGTATTTTGTTTAGTTAGTGGATCAGTGTAAGTTATAACAACTTTATCGCCTGCTACAACATCCTTTGGAAGTGTAACTTCAACAGTTGTGCTTCTGAAGTTGCCATCTTTGCTATTTTCGAAGTCACTTATGCCGCCATCGTTATCGCGGTCTTCAGTAAATGTTAAGGTTGGTCTTACATCTGGAGTAACATCATCAGTTGCTATATCGCTCTTCCAAGTGTTAGAGTTTGTGCTATCAGTAACATAAGCATCTACTTTTGAAACTTTACCCTCAGCAACTGGCATATTGTCTATCTTGTAGCCGTTGTTGATTATATTTTGATCGATAGTAACTTCTCTATTTTCAGTAGTGCCATCTGGTTTTGTTAGTGTGATGTGAAGCTTATCTCCAGGGATAACATCACTTACTTTTATAAGTACTGGCGACTCATTTTGTTTGCTATCATTGTTGTTTTCTGTATAAGTTAAAAATTTATCGTTATTTCTATCTTCTGTAAATTCAACACTTACGCTTGATTTTGTAGGAGTTACGTGATCTTCACTGCTACCACCAGTGTTACCTTGGAAATTTGTAACGCTTGCTTCTACTTTTGAGTTTTTACCTGGCTCTACAGGTGCATCTATTGGATAGCCATTAGTTATGATAGCTGGAGTGATGGTTATGTTTGTTGTTGTTTCATTACCATTTGGATCAGTTACAGTAACTTTTAGTATATCGCCAGCTCTTACTGTGCCGTCATTTGGTACTGTGATAAGAACTTTAGATGTATTTATATTTGTATCATTTCCATGCTCTACT
Organism: Campylobacter concisus; assembly: GCA_037321105.1. Lineage (GTDB taxonomy): Bacteria > Campylobacterota > Campylobacteria > Campylobacterales > Campylobacteraceae > Campylobacter_A > Campylobacter_A concisus_AZ. The sequence continues at coordinate 766,284 of CP147775.1, forward strand.
CTGCTTAAAGTGTGGTTTCCATTTATATCATTTATAAATTTAACAGTTGGCGCACCTGGGATTATATTAGCGTTTGCGCCATTATCACCATTATCACCATCGTTGCCATCATTGTAGCCGCCTATTGGGCTATCGTATGAAGCAAAAGCTCTGTTTGTATCGGTTAAATTTCTATAAGTTTCATTGATGTTAGAGTAGTGACCGCCCTCAGCAAATCTAGCTTCGCCAAGGCTAACGCCATCTCCACCACCAGCAGCAGCATTACCACCAGCAGCAGTCTCTTCAAGCTTTGTTAGATCACCGCCATTTAAAATAGCATTTTGCAAAGCGCTTATATCAGCTAAGCCCTCAGCACCTATCGTATTTGGATTTAAAGAAAGCGTGTCGCTACCTAGTACAGTTAGCTCTTTGCCGTTATTTGCAACAATAGTTACTTTGTCGGCTGCATCGCTAGTTTTGACACTCTCACCCATATAAACGATGTCGCCAACTTTTAGCTCTCTCTCGTTTCCGTTTTGATCAACTGCGACCGCCTTGCCACTTAGCGATTTTACTACACCCGCTTCTTTAGCCATAAAACTCTCCTTAATAATTTTTTCGGCGATTATATAATAAGAGTGAGGCTGGGGATATTAAGTAAAATTTGGGTAAATTTTAAGTTTATTTTTAGTTATTTAATACTCTTTTATCACACTTTAATATTTTTAAAATTCCCCCTAAAAAAGGCATTTTGTGTAACTTTTGTGTAAAAAATTTTAAAAAAAATTTTTATATGGTACATGTACCTTTCGTTTCATAAAAGCGTTATTCTGAACGCCATAAGAAAGAGTATCTTTTAAGCTAACACGAAAATATTATGCGATTTTTAGCTACTTTTGCCAAAAAATTTTCTTGCCAAAACCTAGAGTGTTGCTCGTAAATTTAACCTTTTCAAGGTTTATGGACCAAATTTTTGTATCCATCGCCTTTGCATAAAAAAATCTTTTAAAGTAAATTTCTCGCTCACTTGCGCTAGCCTCTCTCATCACCCCTTGAAACTGCACACCCTCTATCTTACCAACGATCTTCGTATCAAGAGCGATGGTGCCGGCCACGAGCTTTTAGTTTTTTAAAAATTTAATATGTGAGCTCTCGTCAGAGCTAGCCAGCAAAAGGCAAAAATTTACCTCGTCAAAGGCGTAAAACGCGCTAAAAGCGTAAGGCTGCCCATCATCATCAATGGTGCAAACGCTTGCAAGATGCATCTTTTTTAAAAATTTAACTATCCTCTCATCCATCTGAAATTCCCTAAAAATGTCAAGAATGGTTTGAAATTTAAAGATGACTATGACGATTATCAGCACCCAAAGCGTAAAAATAATGAGCTCTATTAGAGTAAATTTATCTTTTTGCAACCCTTTTAAAAATGAGCATTGTTAAAAATGCCCAAAAAAGCCACCAATTAGCGAAAAATAGTGGATCGCATTTACCTTTACGAAGCTTGGCAAAAGCCCTTTAAAAAATAGTGAAAACATTAAAATGGCAAGCAAATTTGCAAGTATCAAGTAGTAGCCAACGACTGGTAAAACTGGGCAAAGCTTAGCAAAAACGAAGCTTAAAACAGTGATAAGCATTAGCAAAAAGATCCTAGTCCCAAAACAACACATCGCCCGTCCTTTTTTGACGCATTTTACAAAATTTTGCTTTATGAAATTAAAAATTTGCCGATTTAGCCTCAAAAGGATTTAAAAATGCAAACAAATTTTTACTCTCAAGGAAGCTACAACAACATGAGCTTTTCGATGAAGACTAGCTCAGGCGATGAGATAAGCTTTTCGATGTATGACAACAAAAATTTAGAGTTTTCAAGCCAGAAAAATGGCACTTCAAGCCAAAGAAGCCTAACTCTAACGCACGAATACGGCTATGAGTTTTTATACAAAGGAAACGGCATAGACGAGCAAGATATGAAAGAGATCGAAGAGGCGATGAAGCAAATTCGCCCACAGGTTGATGAGTTTATGAAAAATGTCAAAGAGGGCGACAAGATCGCAGGTAGCAGCCAAAGCATAAGTGAGCTTTCAAACAAGATCAAGCAGATGCTACCTGACGCAAAAGATCTGGATCACAAAAATTTCATAAATGATAATATGCTAAAGATGTTTGACGAACTTTTAGCTAAAAATGACGCTAATAAAAATCTACTAAGTGCGACAAAAAGGCTATTTGATACCTTGCTTGATGAGAGCAAAAAAGTATCTTACTACGCTTAAATTTAGAGCTTTTGGCTCTAAATTTTAACTAGCGCCTCTCTTTGATAAAAGAGGTGCGACAAGACTATCACAAAATAAAGCTGAAAAAATAATCCCACAAGCGGTACAAGCGAGATGAGATAAAATAAAAGTGTAAAAACTATAAATTTAACCCCACCGCCTTCAAGCAACGCTAGCTCAAATTTATCGCTATCAAGTGTGTTTGAGCCAACATCTATGAGTAAAAGTTTGTAGTAGATGTAAAAAAATGGTACGTTTATGATGAAGAAATTTAAAACTGGCACAAACAAAAGTGGCAGGCAAACAAGCAAGATCCAAGAAAATTTCATGATCTCAACTGTCATCACCTTTAGCACTCTAGCCGTGCTAGCCTCGCTTTTAAGCACGTAGTTGTAGTGCCTTTTGTTTATCTCTTTAGCTACAACTGGCGTTAAAAAGCCAGCTACGATTAGGGCGATCACGATGCTAATGATGATCGTTAAAAAGGTGCTTAAAACGTAAAAAAGTATGCTAACTATCCACTTTGTAGCGCTAAAGCTTAAAATTTTAATAGCTATAAAAGAGAGCGTCGAGTTTGACTCTAAAAAGGCGAAATTTTCGTTTTTAGCGCCATCGCTTAAAAAGTCAAATATCTCGCCACCTCCCCAGATGCTTAGCCAAGCTAGGCAAAGTATGCTAAGACAAAGCGGCAAGATCGATAGCGTTATAAATTTGGCTGTAAAAAAGTCTTTAAAGCCAAGGCGAAGAAGATTTATCATTTTATCTTTTTGTACTCACGCTCAAGTGCGGCGTAAATTTCATCTATCTTACTAACGCTATTTGATAAAATTTCGCTCATCACTTCGTTATCTTCACGTCCATTCCAAAATTTTCTTATAACTTCCCTCTTTGTAGCCGTTATTTTGACGGAAGCGATTTAGTACGTTTTTAGCAATGTAGCACTCATAAAGCGAGTATAAATTTACGCCACATTTTAAAGACATTGAGAAATAAAATTTTAAAGATATCAAAGATGTCATAGTCAAAGCCGCTGCACTCATGTATAAGCATCTCAACGTCGTTCATGATCTCATAAATGCTCTCGTCTTCGACACTTAGTGGCTCTTTGCAAAAGTCGCTAAAACCGCTTGCTTGGCAAATATCCTCAGCCAAAGTTTCAACATCGCCAAGCTGTTTTGCCTTATAAATTTGTAGTGCTAGGCTCATTATAAAGTGCCAGATATCGACAACCTCGATGCGTAAATTTTGCTCATCAGTCTTGGCATCTATGCTCTTCCAGTGCTTCCACGCAAAGCTGTCAATGAGCTCAGCGCACTCCATATATATGCAACGCCTCCAGCTTATGAGTTTATTTTTATTTGTATAGCCATTTTCCCAACCAAGCCCGTTTGTCTCGTCATTTAGGCTTTGTTGCATCTTTAACATCTCTAAAACAATAGTTCTTTCATCCATTTTTAAACCTTTTAAATTTTAAATGATTATAACAAAAAACAATTAATGCTTAAGCGACAAGCTTGACCCAAATCATCTTAATGCAAGCTTACAAGATGTAAAATCACCCAAAATTTCAAAGGAGAAAAGATGAGAGAGAAAGATCTAGTAGTTTGCAACGTTTGCGGACTAAAAAGCAGCGATGATAAAAATGCAGTTTTCATCCACGCTCACAAAAACGGCGAAGAGGTCGATATCTGCACAAGCTGTATCCCAAGCGTGATACATGGCTCAGGCATGGTCGTAAAATCAAACGAAGAGATAAAGGCTGAAATTTAAATATCAGCCACCATGTGAGAATTCTGCCTTAAAGAATTCTCAAACTCCTCCGCACTCATCGGACGAGATAAGAAATATCCTTGCATTTCATTACAATTAAGCTCTTTTAAAAGCTCTTTTATCTCGTGACTTTCCACGCCTTTTGCTGTCACTTTTAGCTTCATTGATTTTGCTATATTTATGATAGCAGCGACTACTTGCATATCTTTTTTGTTGATCACTGACTGAGCAACAAAGTCATTTGCTATCTTTATGCGGTCGATCTTATACTTTCTGATATAGACAAATGACGTATATCCAGATCCAAAGTCATCTATACAAACATCTATACTATTTTTCTCCAAAAGTGAGAAAATTTTATCAAGCGTCTCTTGGTCGTTTTTCCATATATCTTCGCTAAATTCAAGCTCAAACTGCTTTGGATTTAGGTGGTGCGAGTTTAAAGTTAGCATAAATTCATTTGCAAATTTTTCAGATGTGCTTTGAATTTGCGCTACGTTTATGCTTATTTTTGGCACTTTTAGCTTTTTGTTTTGCCATCTTACGGCTTGTTCTACTGTTTTTGAGACAGAAAGCGTGCAGATGTCGTTTAAGATGTCGCTATTTAAGCTAGCTATATCCATAAACTCGCCAGCTTCTTTTTGTCCATACTCTTTTGACTGCCATCTAAGTAGCGCTTCTACGCAGATGATCTTTAAATTTTTAATGTCATAAATCGGCTGAAAATATACCTCAAAATCCTCTTGTAAATTTGCTTTTTTAAGAGCTATCTCTATGTTTGAGCTTTGTTGTATTTCGCTATCTATCTCATTATTATAAACCATCGGGTTTTTGGCTGGATTTTGCTTAGCGTAGTACATCGCCATATCAGCTTTTTTGATGATATTTCTAGGATCGCTGATGTTATCTCTTGTGACAACGTGGATACCAACGACACTCTTGATCGCAAAGTGATACTTATCTATTTGCAAAGGTTTTTCTATCGTATCTCTTAGCTCCATACCAAGCTTCATGCGTTTAGTGTGGCTATTTTCTTCCATTTTTGAAAGCACAATGAACTCATCAGCGCCGATCCTTGCGGTGACCTCTTGTCTGTTGCACGCTTCACGTATGCGCTTTGCTATCGCTTTTAAAATTTTATCGCCAACCTCGTGTCCATAAGATGTATTTATATTTTTAAAGCGACTTATATTTATATAATAAACTGCGATCTCCTGCTTCTCGCCCAAAACGCTACACATACCTTTAAGCTCATTTAGCAAAGAGTCTCTGTTGCCAAGAGAGGTTAGATAGTCTTTTTCAGATACGCCCTCTAAGCTTAAATTTATCATCTCAAGTTCGTTTGTCTTTAGGTGCTTCTCTTTGTTTTTAGCATCATGTAAATTTTGCTCTGCGTTATATATCTCTTCGCTTTGATCAAGCACCTTCATAAAATAGCTAATGACCGCTCCAGCTACAATAACAAAAATTATAAGCAGATCAACATAAGATGATAGGTCAGTTTTTATTAGTATTAGTGCAGCTGAGATAATAGGCACAAGCTTAGATGTTGTTTTTATGCCAACATCTGCTGCGCTTATACGTTTGTTATCACCCCTTAAGTAAAAAGCTCCAAGCATCAAGAGGAAAAATGGCACAAGGTAGATAGAGTGCAGAGTAAAATCATGCCCTTTGTTTATAAGCTCATTATAAAAAACATATAAAATTTAATAGCGTAAAAATCGCACTTGCGATTATCAAGAAAAAGCCACTACGTCTAATATAAAGATGGTTGCTATTAAAAATTTCACTAAGAGTGATAAATAAAATAGATAAATTTACAAAAATAGCAATGCTAGCAGCAAGCTCACTAGGGCTTTTAGGATGGATCAATATATCAAAATCACCCATATCCCCAACAATACAATAAGCAAGCGTGAAAACTAGCAAAAGGACATTAAAGCTATCGGCTAGAACTAGGATCTTTTTATCACTAGCTATAAATTTGACCACAAAAAATATACCAACAGCGGCCAATAGTAAAAACATAGGGAGCAGATCAAAAAAATCAAGATAAGAAATTTGCTCTTTGCTTCTTAAAAGAAAGTCTTCATTGACGCTTCTAATGGCATCAATAATCGTCCAAAGAAAGACCCCAAAGCATGCAGCAAGCCAGTGCATAGCTTTAAGCTTTGATCTATTCATAGAGATGTAGATACCAAGAACTACAAGACCAAAACCAAAAAATATCAACAAATTTTCAAAAATTTTATAGTTTAAGATGCCGGCAAACTGAGAAAATATAAAAAGAGCTATAACGGCATAGAAAATTTGTTTTTGTCTTACGATAAGTGACAAATTTGACATAAAAAAAATGTTTCTCTCCATTGTTTATTCTGTTTAAAACCTTATTTTTAGTTATAATTTTGCAAATTTTTTTTAAGGTTTATTATGAAATGTAATATCGTCTTATCTGGAGAAAATTTAATAGACTACCAAGCATTTAATCTATTTTTCTCAAAAAAGGCTAGAAAACAGTATTTTATAAATGTTTTTATGATTTTTACGGAGGCTATTATAGCTGGATTTGTCGCTGATATGCTTTTAAAAACCAAAATTTTTACTATTATCGGCGTTATCTTTGCTATTTTTTGGATCATTTTTTATCCAATTTTTTTAAAAAATAGACGAAAATCTGTGCTAAAAAGCTTAAAATTTCAGACTTTAAAAAAGAGATGATCTTTGAAGTAGATGAGAAAAATTTGACATTTTACGAAAATGAGCCAAAAGAAAATGAAATCTTTGACATAAAAGATGTAAGTGAAATTTACGAACTTAAAAATATCTTTGTCATCTTTATAAATGAAAAAATCCATCTAGTCTTGCCAAAAAATAAAGAGACCTCAGAACTAGTAAAAGCGCTTATAAAAGAGAGCAAAAAAGAGCTACTACTTTTTGAAAATTTAGACTACAAAAGCGTTATGGGCTAAGCTTGTAAATTTACAAGCTTAGATGTGATCAAGCGTGCTTCTTATGAGTTCTTCAAAGTCTTTAGCATTCATCGGCTTACCCCAGAAATAACCTTGTATCTCATCGCAGCCTAGCTCTCTTAAAATTTCAAGCTGAGTTTCATCCTCAACACCCTCAGCGATCGTCTTTAGCTCGATATTTTTAGCTAGAGTTATAACGCTTTTTACAACGTCTCTATCGGTCTCATTTATAGCGATATTATCAACTAGCTCTTTTGCGATCTTTAGCCTATCTAGCGGATACTTTTTGATATAGTTCATCGATGAAAAGCCGGTGCCAAAGTCATCGATCGAGATGCTCATGCCCTTATCTGAAAATTTCTTTAAGACTGTTTGCATGATCTCTTCGGCATTGACGAGGCTTGCCTCTGTAAGCTCGATATCAACACACTTTGGATCCATGCCAAATTCTTCAACATAGCCAAAGATATCCGATGCAAAATTTACGTTATCAACCTGTTTTGGCGAGATGTTGATGCCAACTTTTAGGCTGATGCCATACTTTTTGTTCCAGTAGCTCATCTGCCTTATGGCCTCTTTTGCCACCCATATTCCTATTGTATTTATGATAGAGCTTTGCTCGGCTACTGGGATAAATTTAGCCGGACTTACAAAGCCTTTTACTGGAGAGTTCCACCTTATAAGAGCCTCAGCGCCTATTATCTTTTTGCCATTTAGCAGATACTGCGGCTGGAAATTTAGGCTAAATTCCTCATCAAAATTCATAGAATTTAGCAAAATTTCTATGTAGTTTTTCTCCTGAATGATCTCTTTTATATCATCGTAAAAGACATATTTTGTATTAACATCTCTTTTGGCTGCATCAAGTGCAGCTCCAGCTTGCATGATGAGATCATCAGCTAAAATTTCACTTGTTTGAGTTGAGCTAACGCCAACCTTTGCCCCAAGAGCTATCTTATAGTCGCCAACTAAGATTTGCTCGGCTATGATGTTTAGCAGATAGTATAAAAATTCTCTATAATGCCCCTCATTTTTTTGCTTTAAAACTATCATAAAGTCATCACCGCCAAACCTTGAGATGATGGCACCTTCTGGCAAGATAGCTTTGATATTTTTAGAAAGTTTTAAAAGCACCTCATCGCCCACGTAGTGACCGTATGAGTCGTTTATAGCCTTAAAGTGGTTGATGTCGATGCTATAAATATCTATCTTCTCGCCAAGCGCTTTAGTCTTTATCATCTCTGAAAGTTTGCTTAAAAATGACTGCCTATTTAAAAGCCCAGTGAGTGAGTCAAATTCACTAAGCTGCCTTAAGCGCTCGTTTTTCTCTTCAAGCTCTCTAAACTATCTTGGATCTCTTCATCTAGTTTAGCGATGATATGCCTTTCAGATCTAGCTAGATCCCTCATAGCAACTGTGCTTGAGATACTATAAATTAGCGCTGCATAGGCTAGCAAAACCATAAGTAGAAAAACTATCCAAACTGAGTAAATTTTATCTGTATTAGTAGCTCCTAAAAAAAGTAGGGATACGATAAGCAGGGTGATAAATTTCTATATAAGCGCCCTTGTATAGTCTTTTCTATAGCTTCTTATCTTGATATTTGCCTCGTTTTCCTTTAGATGCAAGCAAGCTACAAATATAATAAAAAACGCAACTTTAAAGAAAAACTCGTAATGAACATTTGTGCCGCCATGTGTCAAAAAGGCCTTTGATGAGTAGTATGCGTCGCAAATGCAAATGATAAGCAAGGCTAATAGATATAAAAGTAGGCTAACTCTTTTATAGCTAAAAACTGGTTTTTTTGATACAAAATTTAGTGAAAATGCGACAACAAAGACAAAGCAAAAGATAAAAATATCCATTATGATGTATGAAAGGCTAGTCACAAATTCTTTATTAAGCGCTACTGCTAGACTTCTATCAAAAACTACAAACCAAAAAAAACTAACCGTTATAAGCATCAAAGCAAGTGCATCTACCACGACTTGCTGCCATATCACTCTTTTTAAAATTTTGCAAAAAAAGCAATGGCAGATACAAGAAACATAAAAAATGGGATCAAATATAAAATTTGCATAAGATCCGTGCGGGAGATGTTTCCTGGCATAAGAAGCGATCTATCATAAAGCAATAAAAGGATATCAGCCAGCGCCCAGCTCGCGATAGCTAAAAATATATAGGTCCAGTATGAGTTTAAATTTCTACTGCTTTTTAAGAAAAAGAACAAAAACAAGGCGATCACTACATCAGTGCCGACCGATATAGCTGTCAGATAAAGCTGATCTCCCAGATAAATAGCAAAAAAATAAGCAATAATCAGGGCAAATATAAATAAAAACGAGCCGTTGTGAAAATTTGTTATCCTATCAAGCACGGCTACTCTCCGCTTGTTGGGCTAGCTTTGCCACCTTTGCCACTCGCCGCTATCATCGACATCATTGCCGATAGCCTCGTACCTAGCGTAAAAATGCTCAACAAAATTTCTTGCACTCTTCATCTTTTGGCAGGTAGCTTTGCTCATCTTTTTGGCAAAATTTCTCCAAAAACGTGCTCGCATCAGCTTTTTTAGCGTATGTTTGCGCTAGCTCGAAGTAGTTTTGCAAACAAAATTTCTTTAAATTTAGCGTAGGCTTGTTCGCTCATATCCACGCTTAGTTTGCCATCAAATTTAAGCACTCCAGCCCTAAAAAGCAGGCTAAGATGTATGAGCCCTTCGCAGTAATAAGCCCTCACCTCATCGACCTTTCGCCACGCTATAAGCCCAACCGCGCGAGCTATTAGCTCGTGAAAGACAGCCATTTTATACTCCGCCTCTTCGTGCAAGAAGAAATTTACCAGCCCACCAGTCGTCGCCTTGTACTCTTCTATAAATTTAAAGACGCCACTTTTATTCATGCTCATCTCAGTATCAAGTCCGATAAAGAGGATGTGCCCAAACTCATGGCCGATCGTTGAAATTTCATATACTTTTTCCAAATTTTGGCTTTAAAAATAAAATCTCTCTACCAAAATCTAAAATTCTCTACTAAAAATTTCAGCCCCAAGCTTCATAAAAGGTTTTGCCTTTGCGCCCTCATAGACGTGATTTACAAAGGCAAAAATTTTCTTGCCGCATTTTGCGCTCACGCTCTCATCATTTGGCACGACTTGAGCGCTAAAAAGTCCGTTTAGCTCCGCTGCGTAATAGATCATCGGCACGCTTATATAAAGCTGCGTTCTAGCGATATTTTCGCCAACTGCCCTGTTTGTCTCGGCATTATCAAAATTTGATCTTTTCGCAAACGCTTTTGTAAGTTTTTGCCACTTTTTCTTTAAAATTTAAGCTCGTCAATGCCCTCGCTATCAACCAGCCTGATATCCCACTCAAGTGCGACTGCGTGCGTGTAGGCATCCTCGTAGTACTCCAGCGGGTGGCCTGGCTGAAGCGCGCCTTTTACATCCATCCACGCTATTTCAGCCTCTTGCCAAGCGTTTATCACTTTAGCGTTATCCTCTTCGCAAAAGGCATTTTGCAGCTTTTCAAGGTATTTTACGTAGGATTTTTGCTCGTCATTTTGAGCTAAATTTCTTAAAATTTCAAGGTTTTTTGCAAATACTTTTTTAAGCTCTCTAACCTCATCTTTAAAGGCAAGCGCGTAAGGCAAAAAGCTAAATTTCTCGCCCTCTTTGCAAACTGCGCCATACGTTCTATCAGCCCTTACGCCGTTACTATCGCACTGAAATAAGCTGTTTTTAGTGATAAACTCATTTGCCTCGCCTAAATCTTTAAATTTCAGCTTCAAACTCTTTATTTGTAGTGTCTATTATCTTATCTTGCCATGAAATTTGCCACGCATTTAGACTAAGCCCAAGCTCGTGCATCGCCTCTACAAAGGCTTGATAAAATGAGTCTAAAATTTGCTCATCACGTGCCTTTTTTATAAGCTGGGCGTGCAGATTTTCATATAAATTTCTAACGTAGCCGTAGATCAAATTTAGCACGCGTTTTTGCTCGTCCTCGCCTAAATTTAGCTTTTTTAGCTCATTTTGAAGTGGATCAACTTTAAGATCAACTATCCTTCTAGCAAGGGCTAGCTTTTGGCTCGGCGTACCAGCAAGGCCGCAAATTTTCACAGCTTCAGTTATGATCTTGTCATCTAAATTTTTATAAATCGCGTTTAGCTTGGATTTTTGCTCTTTTGTAAGTTCGTTTAGTCTTTTAAAATCATTCATCTTTTCATCCCTTAAAGTTGCAGGATTTTAGCATAAAGCCATTAAAATTTGCTACAATTTACCAAAAATTTAAAATCTAAAAGGCAAAAAATGGACATTTTAAAGGACTTTGGCGAGCCACGCATCAAGCAAGTTATGCTACCAAAAGATACAAACTCAGCTGGCAATATTTTTGGTGGCTGGATAATGAGTCAGATCGACCTTGCAGGTGCTCAGGCGGCTAGAGAAATTTCGCCTGAGCGAGTTGTGACAATTTCGATGAAAGAGATCATCTTCAAACAACCAGTCTTTGTTGGCGACGTGCTAAGCTGCTACGCAAAGATCATCGCAGTTGGCAAAACATCGATAACAACGCAGATAGAAGTGACTGCACTTAGGCTAAATGACGGCGGTTTTAGAGAGACTATACACGTCACAAGTGCGACTGCGACCTATGTTAGTGTGACAAAAGACGGGCACAAAAAACAGATAGATGAGAAGATAAAAAAGCTTCACGGCTTTTAAAATTTGGTTGCGATTTATGCAGCCAAACCCCTAAATTTATCACTATTTTTAAAAGAATTTGAAAAAAAGCAACACCAAAAAAGAGAAATTTCAACTTATTTAAATGCTTTATAAAGTAAAATCACCCCTTACACTTTTTTGGGAGAAAGATGAAAAAATCACGCTTAGGGCTTTTACAAACGCATATTTTAGATATCTTAACACAAGATGAGCTGGAGAAATTTGAGTTTAAAGAGCTACCAAAAACAAGCACGATCTACACTGAAGATATTGAGATCATCATCTTAAAAACCGGCTCAGCAAAGCTCTCATTTTTTGAAGATGGCGAGGAATTTATCCTTTATCATTTAGAAAAAAACAACATCGCCATACTCGATGACAACTGCGCCTTTGAAGTGCTTGAAGATGCCCAAATTTATGTCATTAGACTAGATGAGATAGGTGAAATTTTGCACAATCAAAAAGCTGCAAGCGAGATCCTAACAACCACGCTAAACACCATCATCGTGCAGCGCCAGATCACAAAGTCGATACTCTTTGAGGACGCAAAGGGCAGGATTGCAAATTTCTTGATCGAGCTTGCAAACGAGCAAGATCTAAAACAAAATGGCTACCGATATGTATTTTTGCCGTTTTCTCTAAAGGTGCTATCAAGCTTCGTTGGTCTCAAGCGCCAAAGCGCCTCAACAGCCTTTAATGAGCTTATCAAAGACGACATCATCAGAAAGATCACACCACACAAATTTCTCATCATCGACCACGAAAAACTTGAAAGTTATACCAATTAATATCATTCAGGATCCTCAGAGAATTCATTATCTCTAAAAATTGCATAAAAATTTTATGAGCCAAAAGATAAAAGCAAGTGCTATCAAAGTGGCTGGTAAATGAATATAAAATCCACTCCAAAAATATGCCAAAATTCCTCTGCTAACGCCAGCTAAAAAGACTAAAATAAATGCAATTTTGCTAAGGCGTAAAAACTCAAGCTCTTGTCCGCTGTGACGAAGTCCCGCGATATTAAAAATAAGCATAACGCTAAAAATAACAGCATTTATGGCTATTAAATGCATAAAATTTACTTCAAGCCCTAGGTTTAAAAGCCCACTTGCTCCGATGCCTAAAAATCCAACCGCTAAAAATATCTGCATAAAGTAATAGTAAATCACAAAATTATGCCTCAAAAGTTGCTTATAATGCCACTCTTTAAGCTTTGCAAGCACCGCACATCCGCAAGCAATGGCTACATAGTAGGTGCCGATACTCTTTTCAAAAAATATATTAAAAAGCAAAAACGCACAAGTCATGCAAATAGCAATATTTTTATAGATAAAATTTGGCACAAAAATAGCCTCATCCATATCTTTTTCTCGCTTTAGCGCTTCTTTGCCAAGTACAACGCTAACGCGATATGAAATAAGCAAGATAGCGATGATATGAAGGTAAATTTGCAAATTTAAAATTTTTCGTTGCCAGTTATTAGATAGTAGATCTCAAAACCTAAAATACCAAACAAAAATCCAAGTACGCCAAATTGATCAAGGTTTTTATCTCGCCAGATCATATAGAGGCAAAGCATCACTAGATATGCCCAAAAAAGTGCAATAAAAAAATGTGCTAAAAATAAGCTAAAAAGTGCCGCTATAAAGCTAGTTGCAAAGAGTGAAAATAAAATGTAAGCGTGGGCTTTTAGTGAGGAGCTAAAATTTGTCCAGTCGGTTAGTCCAGTGAGTAAAAAACCAGCATAAGCAAGTGCTAGAAAAAGGTGTAAAAATATAAATTTACTGCAAACTCACAAAATCAGTTGGTGTAAAAAATATAGTAGCCCCCAGCACAGCACAGGCAGCACTGGTAAGAAAAAATATCCTCATAGGATAAGCAAAAAAGTTGTTAATCATAATAAATTTGCCCTTTAAAATTTTCATCTATTGTTTTGCTGATAAATGTAAAATCACGGTCTTTAAAAGCCTCGTCTAAAACAAGCTCTTTTTGTATGATCGCACCTTTATTTGCAAGAAAATAAATTCTATTTGACATCTTCACAGCCTCCATTCTGTCGTGTGTGACGAGTATTATGCTCATGCCCTCACTCACTCTTTGGCTAACGATATCGATCAAAATTTCTTTCATATCATAATCAAGCCCCGAAAATGGCTCATCCATTAAAAGCAGATCAGGTTTTGTCACAACTGCTCTTACAAAAGCGACCCTTTGCCTCATACCGCCACTTAGTTCATTTGGGTATTTTAGTGCGTCTTTTTGACTAAGACCGACTTTGGAAAAGAGCTTTAAAACGCTGTTTTGATCAGCTTTATCCATAACTAAAAGCACATTTTCAAGAGCATTTTTCCATGTAAGCAGACGATTTTCTTGAAAAAAATATGTAGTCTTTTTAAATTTATTAAAATTTCCCCTTTTCTGGGCTCATTTAGTCCGCCAATAAGGCGCAAAATGGTAGTTTTCCCACAACCTGATGGTCCAAAAAGCGTCACCACTTCGCCTTTTTCTACCTTTAAATTAAAATTTCTTACGACCTTATCTCTTAAAATTTCATACTCTACATTTTTAAGCTCAAGCATCATCTTCTCCAAGGCATCAGGGCTATTTTTAAAGGCTCAATGATGAGGTACTCAAAAAGCATGATAAGAGTGATGCTTAAAAGAACATACGCCATTACCTCGGTTGTTTCAAGCATCGCCCTTGCATTTGCTATCTTTGCTCCCATGCCGTTATTTGCACCTAGTAGTTCGGCCATTATGACTATTTTTACACCCATTGCAACAGCTACGCTAACAGAGCTTATAATATAGCTTGTAAGATGTGGGATATAGAGGTGTTTTATCTTTTTTAAAAAGCCTAAATGATAGGCATCAAACATCTCTTTTAGCTCCTCATCTACACTACTCATAGCAACTGCCGAGCTTGCAAAAGTAAGCGGTAAAACGGTTACAAAGATAGTAAAAATGGTGCTAAAATTTCCAAATCCAAACCAAAAAATAGCAAGCACTATCCAAATAATTGGTGGCATCGATAAAAGCAAGGTAATGACAGGTCTTAAAAAGGCCGCAAAGCTTTTAAAGCTACCTGCTATTAGCCCTAAAAATATACCAAAAAATGTTGCCGTGCTAACCCCAACTAGTGATCTGCAAAGCGTTATATTTATCTCGCTATTTTTGTAGTCATTTATGATTTCACAGACTTTAAAAAATACATCTTTTGGTGACGGAAGTAAAAGCGGGGAGCTAAACTCGCTTCCCACTTGCCAAATAGCTAAGATCAAAAAAACTACGGCAAATCCGCTAAATCCGCCCCAAAAATAGTCAATCATTTTTAAAAAGGCTGAGCGATCTTTTTTGACGCCGTCGATTAGTATCATAAAAATAGACCTTTATCTGGCATCTTTCCGCCTAGAAATTTTGGATTGAACTGATAAATTTCTTCAAAAAATGCCATGATTTCACTTTGTAGTTCATTTGCTTTTGTCACTGTTAAATTTGCCTTATCAAAGGCATTTGCAAGTGCCACTTCTGGAGCCGGTAAGTAGCTCGAGCCAATCTTTGCCGCACTTTGCTTGTTCTCAAGTATCCAAGAAAGAGCATTTTTAAGATCGCTATGAAGCGTATCAAATAGATTTAAGCTCTTCTCATAAAAGCCTCTTTCTACGATAATGCCAGCCATTGGGATTATCGGTTTTGTATTAAAGCTCTCGCCCAAATTTTGGAAAATCAACTGAGTAATGTACGCTAACGCCTGCTTTTTACCACGCAAAATAGTCGCTTCGCCAAGAGGTTGCGGGACTATTAAAATATCAAAATCTTTTTGTAAAAATAAAAGTAGAGCCTCAGGAGGTGTTGCTGTATAGGTGATATCTATCTTGCTAGCGTCTATGCCTCGCTTCTTGCAAAGTGCCCTTAGGACAAGATCAGGCATGTCGCCTCGAAATGGCATGACTAGCTTTTTGCCTACAAAATCTTCTAAATTTTTGATCTTTTCATCCTTAACCATAGCGTTCATTACGCCAAGGGTCAGGTAAATTTAACATCGCAAAATCAAGCCCTTGGTTTCTTAAAATTTGCAGCGACATTTGATGGTGACATTGTGACCTTGATATCCCCACTAGATACGCCTGCACGAAGCTGATCTGGTGTTTTCCAGATATTTAGGCTCACATCATAAGTTTTATTTAACTCGCCTTGCAGTGCAGCAACTGCCATTATGACGCTTGGGATTGCTGGTGCGCCCCACATACTAAAGCTCTCTTTTGCAAATAAATTTGGCGCAAATGCGCTAACACCTAAAGCTGCGCTAAGTCCTAAAATTTTCTTCTATCTAACATCTCTTTCTCCTTTAAAAACTGCTGTGAAAGCTAATGAAAAATGTCCTGCCAGGGGCATGAACGACTACTGGATCAAGTGCTGCTACGTGATCACCGCTAATGAAATTCTGCATAATCTTTGTCAAATAAATTTGCTACGCCAAATCTTATGCCGACTTTGTTTTTAAACTCTACGCCACCATAAAGATCGAGCAAACCAAACCCATTTGCGGCCTCTTTTTTGTCGATACCTAGACCAGTTTGCTTGCTAAAATCGCCTCTAGTTTGCTTTGAAACAAGTCTTAGTGCAGTGCCAAGGTTGTAGCTGCCAAAGCTTGCATAGTCTTTGTAGTCAAACACAAAATTTGCCTCAAAAGGCCTTATTTGATAAAGTGGCCTGCCATAGGTTTTGTTTTGTCCGTAGTTGTAGTAAAGTGAGCTTTTTAAGCCAAAGTGCCTTGCAAAGCTATATTCTGTATTGAAATTTACACTATAAAGCGTTGCGTTAACGTTTTTTGAGATGACAGCATTTTTGTTTAATGGCATGGCAGCTTTTGAGTGGCGTCTATCAAAAATGATTAAATTTTTTACGCTATCAGCGATGAAATGCCCACTAAAGCTAAATGCATCTTTGTTTTGCAAAGAGTTTAGGTATTCTTTATAAAACTGGCTACCAAATTTAAAGCCAAGAACTGCTCTATTGTGCCTTTCTGGCTCTAAATTTGGATTTGCTATCCAGCCTTTATCGCCCACGCCATAAAGTGCGTTAAAACGCTCCATATTACTTGGCAAGCGAGATAAACTCTCAAGTTTTGCGAAATAGCTATCCTTATCGTTTGGTGTAAATTTATATTTTAAACTTGCACTAAAAACGTCTTTTTTGATCTTATCACTTATGTCTTCACCATAAATTTGACGAAGTAGCCCGCGAGTAGTGCTAATGGCTGGATTTGGTGCGAAATATTTAGTATCAAGTCCGTTAAGCTTACTTCTTTGCTCTTCATATTTTAAGGCAAGAGAAGCTTCGTTTGCTTCATTAAATTTATAAGCAAGTGTGTCAAAGAGCATAAATTTATCATTTCTAACATCAGCAAATCTGTATCCGTTAAATACCCAGTTACTGCCTTGCTTTATGTATCTTTTGCCATCATGTTTATCTTTTTCAAAGCCAGCACCTATTTGATTATGAAAGCTTGCGAAATCAACATCATATTTTAAATTTGCCTCAAATATATTCCTTTTTAAATCTACTTTCACATTTGGAGTAGCATCTCTTAGATGAAAATTATCAGCTTTTCGCTCAATCTTTTTTGCAGCAAGCTCAAGATTTAGCGTGTTTGAAAGATCTTCTTCGCCCAAGCGAATATTTAGCTTGCCGACTTTTCTGGTTGTTTTAAAGGCGTCCATTGCGTGTTCTGGCTGCTTATCTTTATCGATATTATCCCTTAAAAACGTAAGCCTAAGCTCGCTAAGATCATTTGGCACGAAACCTAAGATAGCGCTTTGGCCCTGCCTGTTGTAGCCATAGTCCCATTTTTTGCCACTTCCGTCTTTATAGCTATTTGCCTTGGTGAAATTTGCGTTTAAAATGGTATAAAAATTTGTGCCACGATATTTAAAAAGCGATGAGTTGTAAAAGCTTTTGCCATACATTCCAGCTGAGATATGAAACATATCCGCTGAGCTATCAAGTAAATTTGTCACAAATGGATATTCGCTTCTTTGAGTGCGGTCAAATTGATTTTCCACAAAGGCACTTTGCGCAACATTTGGCGTTATAATTGGCGGTGGCGCAAATTCTTTAACAGGCTTTATAGTGTCCAAATTTGCTTCATTTGCTAAAAGCAGTGACGAAAAACTATTAGGCTTAAAACTTGCCTCATAAAAAACTCCTTTTAAAATACAATTATGATTTTTCTTATCGAAATTGTAAATAAAAATCTTTTATAAGATATTGATATAAATCATCATATATTTTTATAAAAAATTATTGAATACAGAATTAATCAGCAGGTAAAAATAACATAATAAGGCAAAAATAATGTAAAAATTTTGCTATATATTTTGATAATTATTATATAAAAATTTAAACTATAAATAATTAGGTAAAAGACAAAAAAATTAATTAAAATTTTTTACCTAACTAAGCCCTATCTTTAAAATTTAGCGAGCCTATCTCGAAGCTCTTTTGAAAGAGTGAATTGCGAAAGCTCATATCTGTCAAAAATAACGATCATATCATCGCCAAGCGCCTGAACTAAGCCAAAACACGCATCTCTATCGAGGCAATTTTTCTAAATTTAACACTTAACGCATCGACCTTTTTCTTATCACCAAAGCTTTTAATGGCGATCTCGTCGATATCTTTGAAGAAAAATTTGATATTTTTTGAGCCTTTTGCGATAACAAATCCATCATCATCTATCTCAAACAAGTTGTTTTGCAAGACCTTTCTCACGCAAAAAAAGGTTGAAATGGCGCCAACGATGACACCAAAAAGAGAGGGCGTGCCAAGATCAAGATAAAAGTAGCTAGCGACGCTAAAGACAAAAAGTCCAAGCCCAAAGGCAAGTGCCCAAAAAACATCTTTTTTACTCTCTTTGGTTATCATTTTTGCCCTTTTTATGCCAAAAGTCCGGCGCCATTTATCGCTTGGCTGCGCTCTTTGGCGTAAATTCTCTTGCCATTTATCACGTCATATTTCCAGATCGGCGCATTCGCCTTAAAGTCCTCGACAAACTCGTTTATAAGCCTTAGTGCGACCTTTCTTTGAGGGCTTACTACACCTGCTACATAAGAGCTCGTATGCACCGGTACATCGCCTTTTGAGTGAGCAAAGAGCACGTAGGCATTTTCTTTTTGGCTCGCTCCTGCCAAGCATCTAGCCATTTTTTAAGGATCGGTTCATAGATATCAAAGCTAAGCGCCGAAATACCGCCTCTTCTCTTACTATGCCCACAAAAGTGATGAGTGCGCCGCAGTTTTTATCTTTAAATTTCTCATACCACTCATTTGTGATGCTTTGAACGTCTAAGCTACCATTATAAATTTGCATCTTAGCCTCCACAAACTGGCGGTAAGATAGAAATTTTATCGCCTGTTTTAAGAGCGAAATTTATATCGCTCACGATCTCGTCATTTACAGCCACAGCGCAGATATTTAGCCACTTTTTAAGCTCTTCTTTCTCGCTTAAAGCCGCTTTTACCTCGCCTAAATTTTTTGCTTCTACTTTTATACTCTCAAGCCCGATAGGCCCAAGAAATTCAATCTCTACCACATTTTATCCTTTGAAATTTTTGCTGATTTTACTTAAAAATAAATTTAGATATACTTATTTGAAAATTTGCAAAAGAGATAGAATATGAACGAAATTTTAAAAAGCATAAAAACCCCAGCCTACGTCTGTGAAGAGGCCAAAGTACGTAAAAATTTGGAGCTTTTAAAGTATGTAAAAGAGCAAAGTGGAGCTAAAATTTTAGTGGCTCTTAAGGGTTTTGCATTTAGCGGAGTGATGGACTTGGTGGGCTCATATCTTGACGGAGCGACTTGCAGTGGGCTTCACGAGGCCAAATTTGCAAGCGAATACGTAAAAGGCGAGATCCACACGTATAGTCCAGCCTTTAAAGATGAGGATTTTGATGAAATTTTAAAATTTCAAAGCACATCACGTTTAACTCTTTTGCTCAGTGGCAAAAATTTAAAGGCATTGCCCTGCAAAATGGCGTCATCTGCGGCCTGCGGGTCAATCCAGAGGTCTCACTTGCACCAACTGATAGCTACAATCCATGCGGTGAATTTAGCAGGCTTGGCATCACAAGGGCAAATTTTAAGCCTGAGCTTCTTGATGGCATCACGGGGCTTCATTTCACGCACTTTGCGAGGAGAGTGCAAGCAGCTTGCAGGTCGTGCTAGAGGCGTTTGAAGAGAAATTTGGTAAGCTTATACCAAAGATGAAGTGGATAAATATGGGCGGCGGTCACCACATCACGAGAGCTGATTACGACGTGGAGCTGCTTATAAATATCATTAGGCGCTTCCGCGAAAAATACGGCGTAGAGGTCTATCTGGAGCCTGGCGAGGCTGTGGGCTGGCAGACTGGCTTTTTGATAAGTAGCGTGCTTGACATCGTGCACAACGAGAAGATATCGCCATCCTTGACACCTCAGCCGAGGCGCACATGCCAGATACCGTGCTCATGCCTTACCGCCCAGCTGTTAGAGGTGAGAGTGAAAACGGCAAATTTGCTTATAGATTTGGCGGCAATACCTGCCTAGCTGGCGATATAGTGGGGCTTGAAGCGGGCGATGCGGAGTATAAATTTGATAGCGAGCTAAAAATCGGCGACCGCGTCATCTTTGAAGATCAAATTCACTATACCATCGTCAAAAACACGACATTTAACGGCATAAAACTGCCTGATCTTCTTCTTTTAAAAGAAAATGGCGAGGTTAAAATGATCCGTGAATTTGGATACGAAGAGTATAGGCGCAGAAACTAGAATTTTGCTTTTTGAAGGTAAATTTGGCTTTTTAAATTTAGGTCAAATTTATCTGCCCTGCAAATTTTGCCAAAATGGCTTTGAACTGCCTAAATTTAAAATTTATCTTGAAGCTATTTTCGTTTTCAAAATTTAAACTTATTAATTAAATTTGGCAAATTTAAAGCCCGATTACGAACTCCAAACTGATTTAAATTTCATTATCTATAAAATTTAGCTCAATACTTTTGTAAAACTATCTTGGCTTGCTATCCTTTTTAAATTTAGTAAATTTCTAACTTTATCAAAAAGTCACAAGCCACCTTAAATTTAATACCCAGTAAATTTTGGCAAATTTATCTATCTTTGAGCTTTTTTGCCAGTTGTATTCAGTCTCGTTTGCGATATTTTGGGCTAGCTCCTTGCCAAAATGATCGCTGATAAAACCAAGCGCCATATCCATGCCAGCTGCCACGCCCGAAGCCGTATAAAATTTACCTGCTCTCACCCACCTAGCGCGCTCTTGCCATTTTACCGTCCTGCCGCAACTTTTTACCCACTCAAGCGATCTTTTGTTTGATGTGGCTTTTAGTCCGTCAAGCTCTCCAGTGCGAGCGATGAGCGCCGAGCCCGTGCATACGCTTAAGCAAATTTGAGATGCCAAAACGCACTCTTTAAGCTTTAAGATAAACTCACTGTCATTTACAAGCGCCCTTGTGCCCTGACCTCCAGGGAGTAGCAAAACGCCTTCTTTTGGCATTTTGTTAAGCTTTTTTGTTTTTACAAGAAAGCCTTGCTTGCTTCTTTTCATCCGCCATCAAACGAGACGTAGCTTATCTTCATCTCAGGCACCCTTGCTAAAAACTCTACCGGCCCCATAAGATCAAGCGTCTCATAATCATCAAAGATAAGAGCGTAAATGTCCATTGCTTCGCCTTTTAATAGAGATCTAAAATGCTTTTGATATTTTAATTCAATTTTTAGAAAATATAAATTTAATAAGGTATTTTGAGCTAAAAAGCTAAATTTATAAAGCATTAGCTTTTTGATAAAAATATTCAAATTTATCTAGTACCATTTCTAAATTTGAATTTAACCACGTTTTTAGGTAAAAAATTGAGATTTTTACTGCTCAAAATTTATATCAGCGTTTATCAAAATTAACAAAACTTAAATATTTTTTATAAAATTTTTAGTAATCTTTTTTGCTAAGGTTTGCTTGTGATTAGCTCTGATATAATAGCCACAAAACGGCATAGCTGTGTGATTTTAGCATATTTAACCAAAGCTTAAATCATTTAAGCTTTAGCAAATAAAGGAATAAAATGACGAGAATTCTTACTCTACTTTTTACATTGTCCGTTGCGGCAATGGCCATTGAAGGACCAACTGGCGTCAATCAATTTGACAGTACCATTTGGGCAGCACAAGAGGATAGAAAATATCAAGCCTTATGAGCATGGCTGGGGCCCGATATTTACTTTTATACAAGGTAACGACTACTTCGCGATAGCTGCACTTTCTATCATTTTAGCTGTTATCGGCGCGTTCGTGCTACACTTCTTGATCATCGGACCAAAACACTTTAGTCACGATGGCAAAAAAGTATTTGCGTTTTCACTGATCGAACGTATAGCTCACGGCTTAGCTGCGATCTCTTGGATCATCTTAGTGCCAACTGGCATCATCATCATGTGGGGTGCAGAGCTTGGTGGTGGCACATTTGTGCGTTTCTGTAGATACTTGCACGATATAGCGACTATTATATTTGCTATTTCTGTGCTTCCTATGTTATTTGCTTGGACTATCAGAATGCTTCCAGCTGTTTATGACATCAGATGGATGATGATAGTTGGTGGTTATCTATCAAAGAAGAAAAAACCAGTCCCTGCTGGTAAATTTAACGCTGGTCAAAAGGCATGGTACTGGATCGCTATCCCTGGTGGTATCGTGATGATCATCACTGGTGCGATCATGTATTTCATGGATATTAAAGAGCCTGCAGTTGCTAGTTGGTTTGGTATCTCTCAAATCGATCTTTTAAGATATAGCGTAGTTATCCACAACTGCCTTGGCATCGTCTGTGCGGTATTCTTCTTAGTTCATATCTATATGGCTGCGATCGCTATACATGGCGCTATCTGGTCAATGGTCACTGGATACAAAGAAGAAGAAGAGGTTTATGTACTTCACCACTACTGGTATCAAGAGCTTGTTAAGGAAAACAAGATCCCAGTATCTGACTACGAGAAATCTTACACAAATTTAAAATAATCAACCTTGACCTTGCGACTTACGCAGGGTCAAACTCTCTTTATAGCAAATTTCACAGCACAAATCCTTTTAAAAAATTAATATTTTTTAGCTATAATCCAAAATCAGTTTCAAGGTTTGAAATACTAATCACAAAGGAAAAACAATGACAAGAACAATTGATTGCAGAAATTTAGAGTGCCCAAAACCAGTCATCATGACTAAAAACGCACTTGAGGGTTTAAATGAGGGAGAGAGCTTAGAGATCATCGTAAATGCCCTAGCTCCAAAAGAAAATATCTCAAGATTTTTGAGAAATCAAAATATAGAATTTAGCCTAGAAAGCAATGGCAATGAGACTAAAATTTTAGCCATCAAGGGCAAAAGCGCACTTGAGCTTACAAATTTTGATGAGTTTGTCTGCGATATCACACCAAAAAATGAAAAAGTGCTCTATCTAAACGAAGAGCGCGCAGGTAGCGGCGAAGTCGGCATAAATTTGCTATCAAAATTCCTAGGCGCACTTCTTCAAGTAGAGAAAAACCAAAGATAATCATCTGCGTAAATAACGCCGTTAAGATGACGACAAACCGCTCACATCCAAGCTTTAAGCCGCTTAAAGATCTTGAAGCTGCTGGTGTTCAAATTTTAAGTTGCGGAAGCTGCTTGGAGGCTTATAAACTAGTAAGCGATCTTGCAGTTGGCGAAATTTCAAACGCTTATGAGATCATCGACATACTCTCAACTCACGAGCAAATCAAACTATGATCTATCACGACAAAAAGCTTACGCAGTTCGTTAAAGCCGCTGGTTGAGCTGCTAAGCTTGACCCGTCGGGTCTTCACAAAACGATTAGTAGTTTAAATTTCTCTCATCCAAACCTGCTCTCAAGCATCGGCTCAAACGAGGACGCGAGCGTTTTAAGCTCTCAGACGATCTTGCACTCGTTCAGACGCTTGACTTTATCACGCCAGTAGTCAATGACCCATTTATCTACGGTCAGATCGCTGCTGCAAATAGCCTAAGCGACGTCTTTGCAATGGGTGGCGAGGTGATAAACGCCCTAAATATCGTGGGCTTTGATAGCTGTAACCTTGCACCTGAAAATTTTAGGCGAAATTTTGCAAGGTGGAGCCGATAAAGTAAGAGAGTGCGGCGGCGTCATCGTTGGCGGACACACGATAGAGACGCAGCAGATGTATTATGGATTAAGCGTGACTGGCAAGGTAGATCCTAAAATTTCTGGGCAAACAACACAGCAGAAGTTGGTAACGTTTTGATCCTTACAAAGCCTCTTGGCAGTGGCATCTTAAGCACAGCGATCAAGGCTGATCTACTGAGCATGGAGCAGATAAATGAGGTCGCAGGCATCATGGCTCAGCTAAATTTCTACGCTCTAAAAGCACTAAGTGGCATCAAAGTTTATGCGGCAACCGATGTGACTGGATTTGGATTTTTAGGGCATTTAAGCGAGATGTTAAACGATAAGATCAGCTTTAATGTCTTTGAAAAAGATGTGCCAGTGATCGCAAGCGCAAAGAGTTTGCCGATATGGGCATCATCCCAGAGGGAAGCTACAAAAACCGCAAATTTGCAAAGCATTTTGTGAGCAAAGAGGCTGATATCTTGCTATATGACGCGCAAACTTCTGGCGGACTTTTGCTAGCTGTTAGCGAGAACGATGCGAGCCTAGCTCTAAAGCGCCTAAAAGAGGTTGGTTATGAGCGCTCAGCCATCATCGCACAAACGGTCCAAAAAGGCGAGTTTGATATATTTTTAAACTAACTCTAGGCTAAATTTAGCCTATTTTAAGGCCAGCTAAAGCATGGCTAAATTTCTTTTAATTTACCTAGTCGCTTTATAATGTCAAGAAATTTAACAAAGGAGATATGATGAACTATCTTGAAAATTTTAAAATTTCGTCACGCTTGCAAAATTTTTGATGAGAGCAAAAAGATCAGCGCTGGCGAGTTTGACTTTATCTTGGAGGCTGGCAGACTAAGCCCAAGCTCGACTGGCCTTGAGCAGTGGGACTTTTTGGTCGTGCAAAATAAAGAGCTTAGAGAGAAGATAAAAGCTGTTTCGTGGAACCAAGTGCAAATCACCTCTTGCTCGCATTTGGTTGTCATTTTAGCAAAGATCAAAGAGGTAAAAGTTGGTAGTAGCTATATCGATAAAATGATCGCTAGAAGAGCCGACAAAAATATTGAAGCTATCGCTGCGAGGCAGAAATTTTTTCTACTATCAAATTTCAAAAATGACGACGAGCTAACCTTTCAGTGGTCGCACGAGCAGTGCATGATAGCTGCGACAAATATGATGAACGCAGCCGCTAGCCTTGGCATAGATAGCTGCCCGATGGAAGGCTTTGACAGACACGCTTTAAATGAAATTTTAGGTCTTGATGAGAGCGAGCAAAGAGTGGCTATTTTAGTGCCATTTGGCTACCGCCTAAATCCACAACCAGAAAAACTACGCAGACAAAGAGCCGAAGTAGTTACTTGGATCTACTAAGTCACGGGCAAGATGCACTGTGATCTCTTTAAATTTAAACAAAAAGGCATTTTATAAGCTAAAAAAAGTAAATTTGCGTTAAAATCATGGCTAGTTTTAAAAAGCGAGGCTTAAATTTAATGCAAAAAAATAGCGCTAAACCAGTTTTGCAGATTTTTAAGAGGTTCTATGTAAAGATAGCACTACTTCTTTTTGCCTTCATCTTTCTTGCACTTTTTGTCATATTTGCTGGCATAAACGATATAAAATATGAAATTTCAAACGCTAAATTTAATCACTAGAAACAATATCGTGAGTACATTTGTAGAGGTAAAAGACAATATCACCACAAAGGCAAGACTCATTGCAAACGGTGTAGAGCCATTTTATGAAGATACTGTTGTAAGTGAAATTCTACGCCGCTTTTTACGTGATAGCAAAAGACAACTCCTTGCTTTATGAGCGTAAATTTGATGATGCCTTTGAGCTTCATAGCTACGATATTTCGTGGTTTTCAGATATCAAAGCAGGCGAGTTTAGGCTCTCTGATAGATTTTTATAAAAATAGACGCTTTAAAGATATCTACATAGCTTACGGGCTAAAAAATGGCAATAAAATTCTCGTTCAGCTAAATCAAAATCTTTTAAAAAACAAGGTCGATACAGGCTACAATAAAAACCTTGCCGCATACGTCTTTTTGGTCGATAAAGATGGCAACCTCTCAAGAGATGAGTTTTATAGAAAATTTTATAAAAGAGGACTTTAACAAATACATCTCGCAAGGTGGCGAGTTTAAAAGTGACAAGATCATTTTTAAACTAAAGGATATGAATTTTTATAAGATCAGCTACCTAGAGGAGCAAAAGCTATTTGTCATAACAGGCTCTAGCAGGCAAGCACAGATCTTTATCCAGCTAGTTCTAGTCGTGCTTTCGTTCTTGTGTTTTGTCGCATTTAGCATACTTTGGCTACGTGATAACTCATATATAAAAGATAAAATTCTCTCTCCATTTACTAGGATCACTCTTTTTGCGGCAGATAAAAAGTAGGCTGGCTGATGAAGAATTTGACGTAAAAGAATTTACCTCGCTAAACAACAGCATCAAAAAACTCTACGAAGATAGAGATAAAGCTTACGAACGGCACAAAGCTACGAGAGTAGATTTGGCTATGTATTTGAAAAGAGCTTTTTAAAGATCGTGGTCTATGACGCTTATACTGGCGTCATCACGGACATTAGCAACGCTCTTTTAGAAAATTTAGGCTACAAAAAAGATGACGTAGCAGATCTAAATATCAAAGAGCTGCTTGATGATGAGTCTAAAAATTTAGCAGAAGATGAGAAAACGCTATCAATAATGATCTATCTTATGAAGCTAAGCTAAGGCGTAAAAATGGCGAGATAATCGACGTTTTAGCGACCCAAAGTAGCTTCGAGCTAGAAAACACAAGGCTAAATTTCATACTCATAAAAGACATCACTCAAGAAAAGATGACGCAAAAAAATGACGATATCATCAAAAGCTACGTCTTTTATCGCCAAATGTCATCGCTATCGCTTCGGCACAAGAGCCATTTTTGATCATCCAAAGCACAAACAATGTCGAGAGAATTTTTAATGTCCAAAGCCAAGGTCTCATAAATTTAGAAGATATCATCGCAAGCGAGGATTTTGATAGCTTTAAAGCGGCTGTGCTAGCAAGTAAAAAGGCCTTTTTGCAAGCAAGCTTTAAAAATGAAGAGCTAAATTTCATAGCAAATATGACAAACGCTTACGGCAAGAAAATTCCATTTAAGATAAAGGCTAAATTTATCGATGCAGACGAGCAAAAGGTCATCTACTCATTTACCGATCTTAGCGATATGCTAAAGCTTCAAGAGAGATTTGACAAGCAAAGCAAAGAGAGTAAGGCGCTGCTTTGGGCGAGTGAGGCAAATATCTTTACTTGGGATAAAAGAAGCGATATGCTCAACATCTCAGACGAGCTAAGTAAAATTCTTGGCACGCAAAGCACTCTAAATTTCGAGCAAGCAAAGTCGGTCTTTGTCGATGAATTTGATAGTTTTTATAGCTTTTTTGAGAGCTTAAGAGATGCTCAAACATACATCAAAGATATCAAGCTTTACAGCATAGATAAAGAAATTTTACACTTTAGACTAAGGGCAAAAGCGCTTGAATACGACAAATTTGGCGAAGTAAGCTTGATAAAAGGCACATTAAGAGACCTTAGCCTAGAAGATAGCTTCTTTGTCTGCCAAGACCTGCTTGCAAAAATTTTCTCATTTAGCAAAGAAGAGGTCATCTTGCTTGATGAAGAGATGAGGGTCATTGACGCAAATGACACATTTTTTGAAAGTGCGGGCGCAAAAGATAGCGTATATCTAAAAGATATCACCTTTATAAAGCAAGGCTTAAGCGATATAAAACACCAGATCATAGAGACTATAAACCAAGGTGGCTGGTGGAGTGGCAAGGTTTGGAGCGAAAATAACAAAAATAAGAGCAAGCTTGAAGTCATAGAAATTTTACCGCTTATCGATGCGAATGAGAAAAAAACTGGCTACATCATGCTAGCAATGCTTGCAAATAACGAAGCGCAAAATGAGAAATATCTAGAATTTATCGCATATCACGATCCGCTCACAAAGCTACCAAATAGATTTTTACTCTACAACAAGCTAAATTTCTCATACAAAAAAATGAACATAAAATAGCCGTCATCTACCTTGATATGGATGATTTTAAGAGCATAAATGACAACTTCGGCCACCAAATAGGCGATAAATTTTCAGTAGCTATCTCTGAAAAGATAGGCGCTATGTTTAATGGCAAAAATATCTTTGCAAGGATAGGCGGAGATGAGTTTGTAGGCGTCATAAACTATGAAAATTTAGGCGAAGTCTATGAGATAGCGCAAAATATGCTAAGACTAGCTTCAGATGAAGTAAAGATAGACGAGCTAAAACTAAAAGCAAGCGCTAGCGTAGGCATAGCCTTGGCTGATAGTGAGCTTGGGGCTGATGATGTGCTACAAAGAGCAGACTGGGCGATGTATCAAGCCAAGATAAGTGGCAAAAACAGAAGCTATACATTTGATGCGAAAAAGATGTCTATTTTTAAGAGCCAATACGAAGATGGCTCAAAAATTTTAAAAGCGCTTGACGCTGGCGAGATGTTTTTAGAATTTCAACCAGAGATCAGCTTTAGCACGGGCGAGACTTTAAGTTTTGAAGCGCTGATTAGATGGAGAAAAGATGGCGAGATCATCTATCCAAGCGACTTTTTACCACTTATAAAGACAAGTAGCGCATCGAGTAATATCGCCTTATTTACGATAAAAGAGGCGCTTTTAGCAAGAAAAATGTGGCTAGAAAATGGCATAAGCGCAAAGGTTCGCGTAAATTTAAGCGTTAAAAAGCTCTTTACAGAGGAGTTTTGGCATAAATTTAAAGCGATATTTGATGAGGATAAAAGCCTTGATCCAACTGGGCTTATCATCGATGTTATCGACGCTGCGACGGCTACAAAATTTAGAAGTTTTAGAAATTTATGTTAGAAAAGTATAAAGAGCTTGGCATACACTTCTCGCTTGATGATTTTGCCTCATACTCAAGCTCGATAGAAGCTCTTGGTATGCTAAAAACAAACCGCTTTAATATAGATAATAAATTTTGCAAGCATATCTTTAACTCAAAAGAGGCGCTTGAGAGCATAAATATGATAAGGTTTGTGGCTGATAAATTTGGACTAAATGCGACTATAAAAAATATCGATGACAAAAGAACGCTTGAGTTTTTGCTTGGTCTTGGCTTTGATAAATTTCAAGGCAACATTTTCTCATTGGCACTTTTGGCAAAAGATGCTGCTTTGTTTAAATTTGAGAGACCATATCTACACATAAAAGACTATAAAAATAGCGAGAATTTCAAGCTTTTCAAAGGCTTAGTCGTGCTAAAAGAGCTTGCAAATGAAGTGATAGCAAATTTAAATCAAGATGACAAACTAGCACAAAGCCTAAAACAAAAGATAGAAGATGAGATAAAAAATATAGGTAAATTTTAATCAAGAAATTTCTATAAATTTAAGCAAACTAGCAAGCAGTAGTGACAGCGGCAAACTGTATAATTTAGCCGTCTCCATCATCAAAGAGTGCGATATAAATTTAGGTTTTAGTAAGGAGATAAGAGTTGAGTGATGTAAATGTTTATGAGCACGAGATCCCAAACGGAAGCAAACTTTACTTTGCAAAAAGCGCAAAGCTAAAGAGAAAAATCGAGCAAAAAGCGAGTGAAATTTTAGAAGATGAAGGTTTTAGCGAGATCGTAACGCCGTTTTTTCGTATCATCAACATCTAAGCGTGGATGCGACAAACCTTCTGCGCTTTAGCGACAGTCTAAACCACGAGATAAGCCTAAGGGCTGATAGCACGGTTGATACCGTTAGGATCGTTCTTAGAAGGCTTAAAGCAAACGAGCCAAAGAGGTGGTTTTACATCCAGCCAGTCTTTCGCTACCCAAGCCAAGAAATTTATCAAATAGGCGCTGAACTTATCGGCGAAAACGACATTTTAAAGAGCATAAACATAGTAGCAAAGCTCTTTAGCGAGCTTGAGATCGGCGCTTGTTTGCAGCTTAGTAACATGCAAATCCCAAGGATAATTTGCGAAATTTTAAACTTAGAGATAGAAATTTTTGAAAACTCATGGCTAGAAAAGATCCTAGCCCAAAACGTGCCGTGGCTTAGCAAACTAGCCCTTTTAAAGGACGCTAGCGAGCTTGATGAGATAGTAAATTTAGTCCCTGATAAGCTAAAAGAGGCGCTAAGAAATTTACAAAGTGTAGCAAAATCACTAGAATATAAAAATTTAAGAATAGTTCCGCTATATTACTCAAAAATGAGATATTATGATAGTTTATTTTTTAGATTTTTAAAAGACAACGCCATTTTAGCAAGTGGTGGAAACTATGAAATAGACGATATTTCAAGCAGCGGGTTCGCTGTTTATACTGATGCATTGATAGAAGAAAAAATTAATTTAAGGAAGTAAGAATGAGAAAGGCTGATTTAGTAGTTGGTGTTCAATGGGGTGATGAGGGCAAAGGCAAGATAGTTGATATGCTAGGACTAAACTATGACATGATTTGTCGCTCTCAAGGTGGCCACAACGCTGGTCATACGATCTGGGTCGATGGCGTAAGATACACGCTTCACCTTGTCCCAAGCGGGATTTTGCACAAAAATATCATAAATATCATCGGCAACGGCGTCGTTGTCTCTCCAGAGGTGCTCATCACTGAGATGGCGCAATTTGACAACTTAGAGGGCAGACTTTATATAAGCGACAAAGCACACTTAAATTTAAGCTACCACAGCCAAGTCGATCAAGCAAAAGAGCGCTTAAAAGGTGAAAAAGCGATCGGAACGACTGGCAAAGGCATCGGACCAACATACGCAGACAAGATAAGTAGAAGCGGCCACAGAGTTGGCGAACTACTTGAGCCAGAGCGTTTGTGCGATGCTTTGATGCATGATTTTGAAACAAACAAACCAGTATTTGACGCTCTTGGCGTAAAGATACCTGAAGAAAATGAGCTACTTGAAGAGTTAAAAAGATATAAAGAGGTGCTTGCTCCATTTATCGCAAACACTACAAATTTCAGTTTGGAAAGCGCTTGATGAAGATAAAAAAGTCCTACTTGAAGGCGCTCAGGGCACACTTTTAGACATCGATCATGGCACATATCCTTATGTAACTAGCTCAAATACCATAAGCGCTGGCGCTTGCACAGGCCTTGGACTAAATCCAAAAGAGATAGGCAAGGTAATAGGTGTCATCAAAGCATATACGACTCGCGTAGGACACGGACCTTTCCCAACTGAAGACAAAGGCACGAACGGCGATAAGATGTGTGAGATCGGTAAAGAATTTGGCACAACAACAGGCCGCCGCAGACGTTGTGGTTGGTTTGACGCAGTAAGCGTAAAATACGCTTCAAGGCTTGATGGCGTCGATACTTATGCGCTTATGAAGCTTGACGTGCTTGATGGCTTTGAAGTGGTAAAAATTTGCAAAGCATATCAATATAACGGCGAGACGATCGACTACGTGCCAACAGATCTTGAAAATGCAACGCCTATCTATGAAGAGCTTGCAGGCTGGGATAGCGTAAAGGGCATCAGCAGATATGAAGACCTGCCAGCAAACGCAAGAGCATATATCGAGCGTATCGAGGAGCTAACTGGCGTGAAGGTCGGCTATATCTCAACAAGCCCTGAAAGAAGCGATACGATCATTAGATGAAAAGTAAAATTCACCTCCGTCGTCCGCGTCAAAAAGCAAGAGATGGATAAGGTAGAGGCTAAGCTCGTCGTTGCTAGGCTAAATGTAAGAAATGCTGAAGAAAAAATAGCACTCTTAAGGGCCAAGCTTAATGAGTTTAGCCTGCCAAAAAGTGGCAACATAGGCGAGCTAAGAGAAAATTTAGAGCTCATAAATATAGCAAGAGCCGAGCTAAATGCCTGCAAAGAGAGCTTAGAGATAGCAAAAAAGAGGTCTTGCACTACGAGCACAAATATAAAAATGCAAATTTAGAGTATGAAAAGATGAAATATCTAGAAAAAGAAGAATTTAAAAAGAGATAAAACGCATACAAAAGGCTGAAGCGCTTGCTCTTGATGAGTTTGCGGTTATGAAATTTGCAGCCAAAAGCGAGGCGTGATGAGAGCTGTTTTACTCTTTTTTATGGTCATAAATTTTGCATTTTGCTTTGAAGTGCCGGTTGATTGCACTCAGATCTTTGAAGCTAGAAAAGAGGAAATTTCAAAGGAGCTTGAGGTCATCGACGAGCAGCGCCAAGCCCTAGAGGTCTTTCGAGCAAGCTCGGCTGCAGCTTACGAAGAGAACAACAAAAAGCTAGCCAAAAAAGAGGCTGATCTAAATGCGACGATGAAAGTAATTGAGCAAAAACGCAAAGAGATCGACGAAGTTGTCGCTAAAAATGAGAAAATTTTAAAAGAGCTTCGCACGATGACGACTGATAAAGTCAATGAATCCTACGCCAAAATGAAAGATGGCGCAGCAGCCGAAGTGCTCTCGCAAATGCCAAGGTCAAACGCAGCCACCATACTTTACGCCCTTGATGCGAAAAAGATATCAACCATCATGGCTAAGATGGATCCAAAGGTTGCCTCTGAAGTGACTGCGCTGCTTCAAAAAGGACCTCCATTTGTAGATGAAAAAGGCGATATGCCAGCTCCAGCTGGAAGCATAAATATGCAGTAAATTTAATTTACTGCCAATCTAAAAAACTAAATTTAACTGATAAATTTAACCTATTTGCTAACTCATCTCTTATTTTTACCCCTGCCCTTGTTGGCTTTAGCGTGCAAAAAGATGAGTTTTGGTTTAAAGAGCTTAGCGGTGTTAGTCTAAGCGCGGATGTAGTGATAAATACCAAAAACGAGAGCCATAAATTTAGTGGCGATCTACTTTTTACACATAGAGGAATAAGTGGTCCAGCGATACTAAACGCCTCACTTTTTTGGCACAAGGGTCGAATTTGCATAAATTTTTTGCCTGAAATTTAGTGAGGAAAATTTCAGTAAATGGCAAAAAGCAGCTTAGCTCAGTTTTACCTTTGCCAAAGAGATTTGTGCTGGAGTTTTTAATAAATTTTGGCTTAAAAGATAGAGCTTATTATGAATTTAATGATGATGAAAAAAGTATCATAAAAAGGCTTTTTGCATATCATTTTGCTCCAGCTGGGACATTTGGCTTTGAAAGGGCTGAAGTTACAAAAGGTGGTGTAAAAACTATATCTTTAGATGAAAATTTAGAGTGTAAAAGTGTAAAAGGGCTTTATTTTATAGGAGAGGTTTTAGATATCACTGGTATGCTTGGTGGATATAACTTGCATTTTGCATTTGCAAGTGCTATGAAAGTAGCAAGAGTTTTAAAAAATAACTAATCAAATAGAAGTGAAATTTAGCTAGTGGCAGCTAAAACTGCCACTAAATTTAATATTTCTCGCTTAGATACTCTTGCAAGCTTTTTACTTCAAGTGCTTTGCCAGTTTGAACTGTGCTTAGTGACTTGGCAGCTGCAAGTGCTGCACGGATAGTTGTGAAGTAAGGGATTTTAAATCTAAGCACATTTTGGCGGATCTTTTGCCATCATCCACACTTGATTTAGTATCGCTTGTATTTATAACAAGTGCTATGTCGCCATTTTTAAGTCTATCTTCGACGTTTGGTCTGCCCTCACTTATCTTATAGACAAACTCAGCCTCCACGCCAGCTTCGCTTAAGTGCTATGTCTATAAATTCTGGCTCCTTTTCGATACCAACAAAATCTCTAACTAATAAAATTCTAATACGAGCATATTAGTTGGCATATTTTGTTAGCAAATTTATCTAGATTAATCAAATAGTAGCAGGTATTCTTGATATGAAATTATAAAATTCTTTTTGGTCTATCAAAACATTTTGTAATAAGTTAAAACAAAAATTTATACGAATAAATTTACGTTTAAATGGTATCAGACTCAGGAGCCTTAATAAACTTTAACTATTATGCTTCTTTGATAAAGCTGACAGCCTCATGTGGGTTTGCAAATATATGCTCGCTAAACTGCCTCAAGTCAAACTTTTTACCATATCCACATGTAAGGCCAACACCCGTTACAAGAGCAGCTTTAGCAGCCTTTAGATCCATGATAGTATCGCCAACCATAAACGCATTATCTTTTTCTTTGTCTAGTCTCTTCAAAGCTGAAATTTATAGGTTCTGGATCTGGTTTTGGATTAACGACATCATCTCGTCCGACAACCGTTTTTATAAATTTCATAACGCCCAAATGTTCAAGTAAAATAATAGAAAATTTTGATGTCTTTGTCGTAACAACACCAACATCAGCAAACGTGCTAGCTTCTTTTAGAGCATCCATAGCATGCGGTAAAAGCACAGTCTCATCTAAATAGATCTTCTCGTAGCAAGTTTTATACTCTTTTACATAGTCGGCAAGCAAATTTTTATCTGCACCGAGTTTTTCAAACATTATTTCAAGCGGATATCCTACTAGAGATTTTAGTGCATCATGATCAGGCTCTTTCTTGTCGTGAGCTAAAAACGCCGCATCAAAGCCTTTTAAAATAGCAGAAGTAGAGTCTATAAGTGTGCCATCTAAGTCAAAAAGTATAGTTTTTTTCATGATAATCTCCGCAGAAATAAAAAAGGGCTCAGCCGAAGCCAAGCCCTAAAGAAGTAATTTTAAATAAAAAAATTATTTATTGAAAGTAGCTTCAACACGTCTGTTTTGAGCGCGACCTTCTTTAGTTTTGTTTGTAGCGATTGGTTTAAGTTCGCCGTAACCAACTGTAGAAATTTTAGCTTTTTCTACGCCGTAACCAGCAAGAACCTCAGCCACTGCTTTTGCTCTTTTTTCAGATAGTTTTTGGTTGTAAGCTTCTGCACCTACGCTATCAGTGTGACCAGCAAGTACAACTTTATAATCTGGGTGTTCACCCATAAAGTCAGCTACTTTTTTGATCTCAGCTGCATATTTTGGTCCAACTTTGTAGCTATCAAATGCGAAGTTAACATCTAGGTCTCTAAGAACGATAACTTTCTCGCATCCTCTTTCGTTAACAACTACACCAGCTGGAGTGTTAGGGCATTGATCGATATCATTTGGCACGCCATCATTGTCATCATCAAGAACTGGAGCTGGAGCTGCTGCTGGAGTTGCTGGAGCTGCTGCTACAACTGGAGCTGCTTTTGAATCAAGACCGATGCCAAAGCCTAGTGAATAGAATAGGTTGTGATCAGCATGCTCAAATTTGATAGCGTCTCTAGCCTCTGCTTTAAGAGCAAATCTATCAGTTACTTGGTATCTTAAACCAAGACCATATTGACCAAAACCGCCATCTTCGTTTTTAACAAAAATAGCTGGAACATCTTCATAACCAGCACCGATTAAACCATATAGGCTAACTGGTCCAAAGTCAAACGATATTTTTTACAAGGTTAGCGTGGTATCTAAGAGCTCTACCCTCTCTTACAACGTTACCTGTTCTCTCTTTTAGTTTTTGAGAGTAATCAACACCAAGTTCAACTTGATCAAGAAGAAATCTTCAAGGTTTCTAGCCGCTCTAATACCAACAAAGTTGTGGTCTTTACACGTAGATTTCCTTCTGGATGAACACCACCGATAGTTGGAGTGATCTCATAGTTGTATGCTGCGTTAGACGCAAAAACCGCTGTTGCGGCAACCATAGCTAAAGCAATCTTTTTCATAATAGAATTCCTTTCAAATAGGGATTTTTAATGTTGACTATAATTTTACCTAAATAAAAATAAATCAACTTTAAATTATAACCAAATTCTTAATGTAAATCTCACAATTTACATAACCTAAATTTTGCAAATGCAAAAGCACTTGCAAAAAACCATTAACGTTTAGAGAATTGTGGGCTTCTTCTAGCCTTTCTTCTACCAAATTTCTTACGTTCAACAACACGAGAATCTCTAGTTAGTAAGCCTTTTGGTTTAAGCGCTGCTCTAAAATCAGCATCCATATCAGCTAAAGCACGTGAAATGCCGTGTCTTAAAGCCTCAGCTTGTGCTGAATAACCGCCACCTAAAGTTGTAGCTACTACGTCTATTAAACTCTCTTGTTTTGTTACTAAAAGTGGTTGAATAACTTTAAGCTTGATAGCCTCGTGACCGCCAAGCCAAGTGTTAAGATCCATACCATTTACTACGATTTTACCGCTTCCAGACTTTATCCAAACCTTTGCTACGGCAGTTTTTCTTTTACCAGTTGCATAAACTTTTGCCATAATTATTTTCCTTCTTTTTTAGCTATTTGTGCCGTATGAGGATGCTCACTGCCAGCATAAACTTTTAGTTTTTTATCATCTCTCTTCCAAGTTTTGTCTTTGGAAGCATGCCACGAACAGCTAATTTAAATAGTTTTTCTGGCTTATTTGCTATCAAATCGCCAAATTTCTCGCTCTTTACGCTGCCAAAATATCCTGAGTGTCTGTGATAAAGTTTATCCTCAGCTTTGTTATTACCAGTAAATTCTACTTTAGAAGCATTTATGATGATAACATAGTCGCCACAATCTACGTTTGGCGTGAAGCATGGTTTGTTTTTGCCACGAAGTATAGTTGCTACCTCAGTTAGCAATCTACCAAAGCGCTTACCGGCTGCATCAACTACGATCCAGTCTCGCTTAACTTCGTTTGGCTTTGTTATTTTTGTCATTTTCTTACCTTTGCCAAGTTAATTTTTGAGTTGTGATTGTATTTAAACAATGCTTTGATAAAGCTTAAATTAAGTAGCGTTTAAACTTCAATATATGAAATTTTGCCTTCAAGTGCATAGAAAATGACGGCGATTATACTATGTTTTTCATAAAATTTAGCAAGCGCATCTTTATACTCTTTTACCTGCTTTTTGTTCTCTTCTATATTTTTATCTGTCGTTTTATAATCAATCACGCAAATTTCACGCTCATTAAAGCAAAAAAGATCCATCTGTTTTAGCTCATTTTTCACTTTAAATGGCTGCTCTTTATAAATCTCTTTGTCTCTTATGCACTCTATAAATTTTGGCTCTCTTATAAGCATTTTTGCCCTAGAAAAGGCATCTTCAAGTACCTCAAGTGGCAAAAATTTACTGAAATTTATTTAGCATCAAATTTTTAGCTTTTTCTAGTGAAATTTCATCAAATTTCTCGCTCATCTCAAGCAGATAGTGAAACGCCAGACCAAAATATATCGCACTTGAAATTTTTACCACTCGTCTTTTGCTCTCTTGTCTCAACTTCTTGCCTCTCTATCTTTAAAATTTCAGGCATTTTTTCATCTTTTTTAGCTCTTTTTGCTCGCTCTTGCTAGGCAAAATTTTGCCAAAGCTAAACTCTTTTAGATCAAGATAGTCATTTGCTTCGCTCTTGTCGCTTCTTGTGTAAAACGAGAAAAAGCTTGGGCTATTTCCGCTTGGAACGGCTTGTTTGATGATGATGAGCGACTTTGTTGCCCTTGTGAAAGCGACGTAAATTTTATTGATATTTTCTTGCTTTTCAAGCTCTTTCATCTGCTCTAAAACGCTTGCATAGTCGCTATCAAAATTTTCTCTACCTGAAAATTTTACTCTTTACGATCCACTCGCCTTTTTCGCTGTATTCGGTTATGAAATTTGAGTCATCACCCCTGCCCTTGCCCATCATGTCGCAAACTATGACGTGAGCAAACTCAAGCCCCTTTGACTTATGCACGGTCATCACTCTCACGCCGTCGCTGCTTTTTGGGCTGATTTTAGAGCTAAAGTTTTCAAGGTTAAATATAAAATCACTTAAATTTTTATACCCCACGCTTAGCTCAAAAAGCCTTAAAATATCAACGTCTGCCATGCTTATGCCTAAATTTTAGCTAGGTAAAATAGGCTATTTGTCGCGCTCACTTCTGGTTTTATATTTAGTTTTTTTACGTTTGCATTTACTAGCGCTTTTACATTTTTTTCATAAATTTCTTCACTAAAAAGGCAAAATTTCGCATACTCGATGATCGCTGCAACAAGTGGCGTTCTTTTTAGCTCCAAAGTGCCTTCATTGACGCTTTTTATCCCTGCGCTACTAAGCACTTCTGAGATGAGGCTAATGTCGCTATTTTTCCAGCAAAGCACGGTTATATCGCTTGCATTTACGCCAGCTTTTAAAAGCTCTTTTGTCTGCGAAACGACCGCACCTGCGATATCTTCATCACTTAGCACACGCAAGTAGCCGTAGTCATCTTTTTCTACTTCAAAATACGCACACTCGCCACTTACCTCGTAGCTTAGCATCTCATCTTTTTTAGCTGGCTCTTGTGGCTCAAAACTAAGCCCATATCTATGATAAATTTCTTTAAAAACAGTGTTATTAAATTTCACCAAAGCCTTTAAACTGCGGTAGTTGCTTGGCAAATTTTCTATATCTATCTGACTAAAATCATCTCCCAGCTTGTCAAAAAGCTCCTTTTTGCCACCCCTGAATTTATAGATGCTCTGCTTCGTGTCGCCCACGTAAAAGAAGCTTCCAAGCCCGTTTTGTCCGTATCCAGAGACTATTTCAGCGATGAGCGGCAAGATGATCTCATACTGGATCACATTTGTATCTTGAAACTCATCGACTAAGAGGTGATTTATCCTGCCATCTAGCCTAAAATAAAGCGCCTCCTTATCCAAATTTTGCACCAAAAGCTTAAAAACCAGCTTGTTTATATCAGCAAAACTTAGCGCATTTATCTCTTTGTTTAGCTCCAAATTTGACGCCTTGTAAAGCTTTAGAAGCTTACTAAAGCCACTTAGCCTATACTTTTCGACCTCTAAAATGTAGTTTTTCGCTGCCTCTTTTAGCTCAAAAAAGAGCCTATCAAGCTCTGGAGTATAAATTTTGCTAAAAGTGCGGTAGTCTTAGGCTTTCTCTAGCAAAAACTTTACTTTTAAATAGCTCAAATAAAATTCTGCTCGCCAAATGTCTTTTTAGCCGCATCGCTAGCGCCATTTTGCAAGGCTATATGCTCATTTATCGCCCTTTGCGCCGCCCTTACTTTGCTATCATCTGGATAGCTTGCACCACTATCTTTTAGCTCGCCGCCAAAGCTCTCATAAAATTTTGCCAAAGTCTGCGAAAAGCTAGCCTCTTTTGGCTTGAGATGATCATCATTAAGGCTAGCTCACTAAGAAGCTTTTTATCCTTGCTCGCCTCTTTTACAAATTTTTTCCACGCCAGATCTTGCAGGCTATCTTGCACGCTGTAATCAGGGCTAATGCCTAAATTTTGGCTAAATTTTTCAAAATCCCAGAGAAAAACGCATCAAATGTATAAATTTTTAACTCACTTTGCAAAAAGACGCTAAGCCTTTCATCTCGCCTTTTTAGCGCCTCATCTTGGTTTATACCAAGCTCCGAGCACACCGCTTCAAGCTCGCCTTTTTTGTTTTGTAAGTCCAAAAAAGTGGCGATTATGCGCTCTTTCATCTCGTTTGCTGCTTTTTTTGTAAAAGTTAGAGCGACGATCTCGTTTATATTTTCGCCTCGAAGCACCAAAGCGATGTAGCGAACGCTTAGTGCAAAGGTCTTACCGCTTCCAGCGCTTGCTTTTAGGGCTAAAAAATTTTCATAACTCTCTCCTACAAAGTGTAGTGTATTCGCAAAATGCGCAAGCACCGCTCTTTCTTTCAAAATTTCATCTTAGTTTTGTTTATGGTTTTTAGCTTTTCTATCTCGTCACCTAGATCCTCTACGCTTTTTTTTGAGCTAACTAAGCTAGGCTCGTTTTTTAGGGCATAGTAGGCACTTCGCACCTTGCCGCCGTAAAGCGCCTCGTAAAAGGCAAGCTGGAGCGAATTTACATTTGCCTCGCCCGTTTTGTAATCAAGTATAAGCACGTCGCCGTTTGCGTCTGCATCGATCCTATCGATAAATCCCTTTATCTGCACGCCGCAAAGCTCGCTTTGCACCTCTTTCACACTCAAGCACCCTAAAACCAGCCCTTAAGCGCTCGTTTTCGTAAATTTCATACTCTTTAAATTTATGCGTCCAAATTTCAAACTCAAGTGGCGTAAGATTTTGCTTTGCTAGCATCTCTTTAAAAACAGCCAGATCAAAGACGTTATTTTGCTTATAAAATTCACTCGTATAGTATTCAAAAAGTGCGCTATGAACACTATTTCCTTGCTTTGTGCCAAGCTCGCTTGCAATAGCTTTTGGCGCATCTATGTGAGCTATCTTTGTGTAGTAGTATTTTCTTGGGCAGGTTAGAAATAAATTTAGCGTCGAAAACGAGAGTGGATTTGTGAAAAAATCATGCTCTAAAATAACCTCATCGTCACTTAAATTTAAGCTCGCCTCTCCTTTTAAAAATAGCTTTAAATATGCCTCGTCGCTAAATTTTTCATCTTTTATAGTTTTGAAATTTTTTAAAAATCTTGAAGGTATGCTCTCTTCATTTACGCAGCAGCTTATCGCCACTTTTTTGGCGTTATTTATGAGGCTTTCGTAGTAAAATCTCTGTAAATTCGCGCTCAATGTAGCTTATAAGCCCCGCTTTTTGCCTCACTTTTGAGTTTAAAAACATCTCGTTTGCGCTTCTTGCTGGGATGAAGTTGTCGTTAAAATCAACTATGATAACGCCATCAAATTTCATCCCGCGGCTCTCTAGCATGCCCATGACGCTGATCTTTCCGCCGCCCACGTCATCGATGCTTAGGCGCGAGATATTTAGCAAGAAAATCTCACTTAGCTGCTTTAGGCTAAAGCTAAAATACCTGCAGTAAATTCTCCATCCTAAATAGCTCAAGTGCGAGCTTTTCTTCGCATCTTGGCTCATTTTCAAGCACCAAAAGCTCATCTATTAGCTCTTTAAAATTTGCCAAATTCGCACAGCTCAAAATAGCTAGCCTTAAATTTCTCAAAAAGCTGCTCGCTCACGCCAAATTCGCTTAAAATAAAGCCAAGCTCCTCGTAGCTCTCACACCTGCTTTGATCAAAAACTGGGCTTGCCTCTTCATTGATCGCTCTTGTGATGTAGTAAAGCGCCTCATAAAATTTTGTATTTTTAAAGCTCTCACCCATAGCGTAGTTAAAAATTTTAGCGCTATCATGAAGCCTTAAAATCTCGCTAAAGCCCTCATCTGGCAATATGACTGCGATATTTTCAGGCTTTATGCCCTCACGCACA
The DNA here is from genome assembly GCA_037321105.1 of Campylobacter concisus. GTDB lineage: Bacteria > Campylobacterota > Campylobacteria > Campylobacterales > Campylobacteraceae > Campylobacter_A > Campylobacter_A concisus_AZ. The sequence goes on from CP147775.1 coordinate 807,263, forward strand.
AACTCGCTCGCCTTTGCCATAGCGTAAGCGCACTGCAAGCTTCTTGTAGCGAAATTTCTTACTAAAACTGGCTCAAATTTTGTGATATTTTCTAGGCAAACTAGCTCATTTGTGTTTAAATTTAGCTCATATTTTTTATAGTTTTCAAACTCGCTAATGGCTGAGATTTGCCTTATCTTTTCTATTAGTTTTTTATTAAAAACGCTAGTTTGAAAGATAATTTTTAGCGTTGTTAGTTTTGAAATTTTTTCTAAAATTTCCCACTCAAACTCGCTTAAAATGCCATCAATGTGCAGTGAAATTTCACTAAAACTTCTTATGTAAGCTTCATTTATAGAGTAAATTTTGGCAGTGTTATATCATCATAAAGATCCTCTTTATCAAGCAAGCTCTCATACTCTTTTAAAACAGCTTCAAGGATGCTTAAATGCTCCTCAAAATCAGCGTAAATGTCGTTAAATTTAATCTCAGCAATGCTCTTTTTGCTGATAGCTAGCTCTTTAAAAAATGAAAAAAGATAGTCGTTGTTTTCAAAAACTCAAAAAACTCAGTTGGGATTTTAAGCACCGAGTTTGCCTCTTTGACGCTGGCACAGGCTCTGTTCATAAGCACCAAAGCGTAGGTGCTATCACACTCAAAGCGGCCATTTACAAAAACGGCTTTTTTATAAAACTCTGCGATGCTTAGGCTTTTTGGGATTAGCTCGTCATTAAAACCAGCGTTAAATTCCCTGATCTTACGCGAGTTTGTAAAGACGAAAAGTTGATTTAGGTTGCGCATTTTACTCTCTTAAATTTTTAAAAATGATAGCCAAAAGCTGATAAAAGAGCGCTTTTCTCACTTAAGGCAAGCTTTGAAAATTTTCTAAATTCATTAAAAATTTAAGCCTTAAAGTGCTGGGGGCTACAATTTCAAAAAGGAGCAAAAATGCATAAAGAGTTAAATAGATCTGGCTTTTACTACGGCTTTCCTGTCCTACTTGCCACCACAAAAGATCAAAAGGGAGAGATGATATCACTGTGCTTTCATCGTCTTGGACGCTAGGAGATAGTGTGGTGCTTGGCATCGGAGTTGATAACAAAGGCTATAAAAATATCCAAAATGGCTCAGATATCACGCTAAATTTATGTGACGAGAGCTTGCTTGAAGCTATAAAAAAGATAGAAAAACTAACAGGCGACGAGGAGGTGCCAGAAGAAAAAAGAGCCCTTGGATATAGCTACGAAAGTGATAAATTTAAGGTAGCAAATTTGCACAAAGAGCCAGGCGTAAAGGCAAAAAGCGTGCGCATAAAAGAGTGCAAGATACAGATAGAAACGATCGTAGAAAAGTGTGAGATAAAGGAGTGGTTTTGTATAGTCACTTGCAAGATAGTTGGCATCTTTGTGGATGAAAATTTGTTAAAAGATGAAAAGATCGATACTAAAAATTGGTCGCCTCTAATCTATAAATTTAAAGAGTACGTCACGACTAGCAAGCGTTTAGGCTTAAATTTTGGCTTTAAAGAGGTTTGATCTGGCGTTTTGGCTGGCTAGAAAGTGAAAATTTACGGGTAAATTTATTTGGTTTTGACCTTGGCTAAAAACTTTTGGATGCGAAATTTAGCCCTGCTATCAAGTCTCAAAAGCTCGCCGCAAACAGCCTTTGCGCGCTTACATATATCTAAAATTTCATTCATTTTCGCTCCTTAATCTATAAAAACCGTGCGCAAGCGTCCCGCTCCCGCAAGCGTGGCACGGCAAATTTTAGAGATGCGTCTACTAAATTTACCTTTAAATTTGACTTGATTATAGCCAAATTCGCCGAAATTTTATGCGAGCGAAAAATACGCTATAATCGCCAAAATTTATAAAAAGGAAGCAAAATGGGCGGAATAAAAGAGTTTTTAAAACACGAAGCCAGCGGCGGGATTTTGCTGATGATCGCTACGGTCGCGGCGCTACTGTGTCAAAATACGTTTTTGAGCGATTTTTACAACGAAATTTTAAATACCAAATTTACCATGAGCTTCGGCGAATACGGACTAAGCAAACCCCTGATCTTGTCGGTGAACGACGGGTTGATGGCGGTATTTTTCTTTCTCATCGGACTTGAGCTAAAGCGCGAGGTGCTGGAGGGCGAGCTGAAAAAATCCGTCGCAAATCGCGCTGCCAGCGATCGGCGCGGCAGGCGGCCTGATAGTGCCCGCGGTTATCTTCTATCTTTTTACGAAGCACGACTCCTTCGCGCTTGGCGGCTGGGCGATACCGACGGCGACGGATATCGCGTTTGCTCTGGGGGTTTTGAGCCTACTTGGGCCTCGCGTACCGACTAGTTTAAAAATTTTCCTCATGACGCTAGCGATCGTCAACGACCTTTGCGCGATCGTGATTATCGCGCTATTTTACACGAGCGAGCTTAGCGCCCAAATGCTTGCGGTCGCGAGCGTTTGTCTAGCCGCGCTTTTCGTGCTAAACAGACTCGGTGTAAAGAGCAAGGCGGCGTATCTGATCGTAGGCGCGGTGATGTGGGTAGCAGTGCTAAAATCAGGCGTTCACGCCACGCTTGCGGGCGTCGTGGCGGCCTTTTCATACCGCTTAGCTTTAAAGACGAGCCTGGCAAATCTATGCTAAAAAGCATCGAGCACGACCTGCACGGCTGGGTAGCGTTTGGCGTGCTGCCGATATTTGCCTTCGTAAACGCAGGCATCTCACTGCGAGGCGTTGGACTGGACGAGATTTTGTCTCCGGTCGCGCTAGGCACGGCGCTGGGGCTTTTCGTCGGCAAGCAAATCGGAGTATTTTCTTTTAGCTTTTTAGCGATCAAATTTGAGCTAGCCAAGCTGCCCGAGGGGTCAAATTTCATCCAGCTTTACGGCATCGCTGTGCTTTGCGGCGTAGGATTTACGATGAGCCTTTTCGTTAACGGCCTAGCCTACAACGACACGGACGCCTTTGCCTACACCGACAAGCTCGCTATCTTGCTAGGTTCGGTAGTTTCGGGTGCCGCGGGGTTTATATTGCTTAAATTTAGCACCAAAAACTAAAGCGCGCGCATAAAAGAGTGCAAGATACAGATAGAAACGATCGTAGAAAAGTGCGAGATAAAAGAGTGGTTTTGCATCGTTACTTGCAAGATAGTTGGCATCTTTGTGGATGAAAATTTGTTAAAAGATGAAAAGCTAGATACTAAAAAATACTCGCCGCTCATATATAAATTTTAAAGAATACGTCACGACTTGCAAGCGTTTGGGCTTAAAATTTTGGCTTTAAAGAAGTTTGAGTAAGCGTTTTGGCTGGCTAGAAAGTAAAAATTTAAATTTGATTTTGACCTTGGCTAAAAACTTTTATATGCAAATTTAACTTACCTTGTGACGTTAAAATCAAATTTATAATATCTCGTATCTTGCTTGTCGCTTAGCCTTAAAAGTAGCTGCCACCTGCCCTCTTTTAAGCCAACACTCTCGCTTACAAGCTCGTTTTCTTGCCATGAGGCGCTTAATGTTTTGTTATCTTTGTTTGTTTGTGGGCGGGTTAGTAAAATTTCATAGCTAAGGCTTGAAATTTCGCCATTTTTTGGCATTAGAAGAAATTTAAACTTACCCTGCAAACCTTTAAATTCTGGCTCAAAATTTAAGGTCAAATTTCTCATCAAACCTAGCCTCGCTCTCTTTATAAATGTGATGTTTTCATCGACACTTTGATGACTTTGCATATAAGCGCTATCCATCTCGACTGGGTTGTTGATCGCAACAACGATGGTTGCGGCACAAGCCAAGATGATAGCGACTATACTAAGCACGATGCCATAAGGCCAAAAGCTCTTTTTAGCCATTTTTTACCTTTTTATAAAAGATGATGAGCACGAAAAATGCGATCAAGCCGTAGATGAAAATTCGTAAGAAATTTAAAGTCGTTTTGTTTGAGCTACCGATGCCGCTTTCTAGCTTTAAATTTAAGCTCTCAGCGATCTGCTCGGCGATATCAGCGTAGCCGTTTAAGATAGCGGCGTTATAGACGTCTTTGCCATTTTTTGAGACCAAAATGGGGATAATGGTGCCTGATTCTGGATTTACACTTAGAATTTGCTCTTTATTAAAGAGCTTTGAAGTGTTTGTATCGCTAAAAATTTCAACCTTTTGTTTATCTTTTATGAGTGCTAAAAATACAAAAGGCGAGCTTAAATTTTGCTCTTTAAAAAGCTCGCTTAGCTCGCCATCTTTATATACGCCAACTACTAAATTTATGCCGCTTTTTTGATAAAGCTCGTCTCCTATCTCATTTAGTTTTTGGTTTACTTTTTGGCTTAAAATTCCATCATCATTGATAACGAAATTTGCACTCCAAGCCAAATTTTGCCACAGCAAAATGATAAAAATGAGTGCAAATTTCTTCAAATTTAACCTACAAATAGGTGATTTGGCGTAAGTACTGACCAGGCACAAATGGCGCCTGCGACGACTATTAGCAGGATAATGGCTTTTTCTATTATGCCTAGCATCGCTACTCCTTTACAATGACGTGTTTAGCGTTATCTACGCTCTTCATCTCGATGCTAGCTGCATCTTTTAGTGAGTAAGGCTTGGTTGCGACCTCTTTTGCAAGCCGATGCCAACGTATGTAAGCACCGCTAGGATAGAGAGCAAAAGCACCACCGCTATTAAAAATCCGCTAATGCCGTTTAAGGCAAAGATGTTTCTATTTTTATTTTCCATTATTCGCCCTTTGATAGCGATATGACGTATTCGCCAACTGCGCTTTGCTGGATCTCATTTAGTCTGCCATCATTAAAATTTAGGCATAGTGCCGATCGCTCCTTTTTGCCGCGATTTAGCACATCAGCCACAAAGCTAGCCGAGCCATATTTGCTAAGATCAACTGACATACCATCCATGCCCTTGCCATCTTCGCCGTGGCACGAGGCACATGCAGCATAAAGCTCTTTGCCAGTGGCTACTAAATTTTCATTTTTAGTGCTTTTTATCGCGCTTATCTCTTAGCCACGTATGCTGCGATCGCCTTTGCGCCATCAGCATCGGCTAAGCCTGCTGGCATCTCGCCCATTGGATAATCAAGCCCTTTTGAGCCATTTAGTATAGTCTCGACTATGCCTTTTTCACTGCCCCAAATTTGAAATTTGCAGCCTTGCCGCCTATGCCATCGCCTGTGATGCCGTGACATGCTGAGCACTGCACAAGATATATGCTCTCGCCCATAGCGTGAAGCGTCTCTTTGCTTGGATTTGCATACTCTTTTTCAAATTTGGCGTTTGCCTCTTTGACCTCTTTGTTATACTCACCGATTTGTGAGTAAGAATTTAGTCGGGTAGCCCAGCAAATAGTACCAGATCGCCCAAACTAGCGCTAGCAAAAAGACGACCGCCCAGCCAAGTGGGACAGGGTTTTTGTACTCACCTATGCCGTCCCAGTTGTGCTCGCTAAGCTCAACGCTCTCATCTTTTTAACCTTCATCTGCCCCACATACCTACCAGCTACAACGATGGTAAGCACGATGATTAGAGCCGCTCCTATAAGAGCTAGTAAATTTACATTATCTTCTAAATTTAGCCATTGCATACGCTCTCCTTTGTAGCCTTACGCTCTAAAATTTCGCCACCGATCTCGTCGTTAAGCGCTAGTTTTGAGTACTTCTCATAGTTTCTTCTGCCAGTTTTTTCGCTCTTATAAAGATGAAAAAAGTAGGCGTACAAAGTGATCGCCAAAAATGCTGTCAAGAAAAAATAGCCATAAGCTTGAAACTCTCTAATGTTCTCCATCTTACGCTCCTACTTTAGGCTATTTAGATAAGCAATCAGTGCTACGATCTGGCGAATTTCACCTTTTTCAAAAGCACTTTTTACCTGCTCATCTTTCATATTTTCAACGATAGCTGCAGCCTCAGCCTTGACATTAGCATTTGTCTGCTCTAGCGTGCCAAGTGCTGGCATATCTTTTTCGTCATAAGGTGTGTTAAAGACCTTTTTAACCGTTAGCGCTTCAGCGTAAGCAGTCTCTATATCAGCATTTTTCTTAAATAAAAATGGATATGCTGGCATGATCGAGCCTGGCACTACTGAGGCTGGATTTAGCATGTGATTTTCATGCCAGTCAGTCGTTCTATAGTTGCCCACACGCATAAGATCTGGGCCTGTTCTTTTTGAGCCCCAAAGGTGCGGACGATCATAGGCAAATTCGCCACTTAGTGAGTACATGCCGTATCTATCAGTCTCAGCCTTAAACGGACGGATCATTTGAGAGTGGCAGGTGTTGCAGCCATTTTGCATATAGATGTTTTTGCCAGCTAGCTCTAAAACGGTGTAAGGCTTTGTGCCCTCAAGCGGTCTAGCTCTGTTTGCAAAGTCTGGCAAAATTTCAACTATGCCAGCGTAAGCGATGACTATAAAGACGCAAACTGCAAAAAAGAATGGATTTTTTTCTAACCAAGCAAACATCACATCACCTCCGCGCTAGCTTTTGCCCCGCCGCCCATTGGCGAAGCGCTTTTTGGCTCTGCTAAGATAGCTCTAGCAGAAGTTGATTTGTAGATGTTATAAGCAAACATCAAGAAGCCAACTAGATAAAGAAGTCCGCCAATAGCTCTTATATAGTAGTATGGGATAAGCACAACTACCGTGTCTATAAACGAGTAGAGTAAATTTCCGTAGCTATCAGTCGCTCTCCACATCATACCTTGCGTGATACCAGCGATCCACATAGAGGCAAAGTATAAAACGATACCTGTTGTTTGTATCCAAAACTGAGCTTCCATTAGCGACTTTGAGGTAAATTTCACGCTTAAATACACGTGGTGTCATGTGATAAAGCGCTGCCATAGTCATAAAGCCAACCCAGCCAAGTGCTCCATCATGCACATGTCCTGGCACCCAGTCAGTATAGTGAGCTAGGGCATTTACGGATTTAATCGCTAAAATCGGACCTTCTAGTGTTGAAAACATATAAAATGTTGAAGCTAGAATCATAAATTTAATAAGTGGGCTCTCACGTAGTTGTGTCCATTCACCTTTCATCGTAAGAAGGATATTTATCGCTGAACCCCATGAAGGCAGGATCAAAACGATAGAAAAGACAGAGCCCATAGTCTGCATCCAATCAGGTGTAGCAGTATATATCAAATGGTGACCGCCAGCCCAAAGGTAGATGAACATCAAACCCCAAAATGAAAATAGCGATAGTTTATAAGAAAATATCGGCTGACCGCTCTCTTTTGGTAAGAAATAATAAATTTGAGCGATGATCGCCACTGTAAAGACGAATGCAACCGCGTTGTGGCCGTACCACCACTGAACCAAAGCGTCGTTTGAGCCAGCGTACATAGAGACAGAGTGTAGCCATGAGCCATATCCGCTAACAAGCCTTGTTGGAACTTCCATATTGTTAAATAGATATAGCATCGCAACGCCAAGAAATGTAGCGATGTAGTACCAAACTGAGATGTAAAGTGTCTTTTCGCGGCGGATACCGATGAGGCCAAATATACTAACGCCCCAAAGCACCCAAACCAAAACCACTGCGATATCTAGTGGCCACTCAAGCTCAGCGTACTCCTTAGCTGTGCTCTCGCCCATAAAAAGCGTAACAACAGCTAAAATCATAACAAGCATATATAGCCAAAAGTGAAGCTTGCCGATAAACATCAAAAATGGCGACTCGCTCATCGAGACCTTTAAAACACGCTGTCCGATGTAGTACCAAGTGGCAAAGATGCCTGAGAGCATGAAGCCAAAAATGATGCCATTAGTATGAAGAGGACGCAACCTCCCAAACGCCGAATATTCGCCGGCTATGTAGTTAAGCTCTGGACAGGCCATTTGAAAAGCTATAACTACGCCAACAACCATGCCTATGATACCAAAGAGTATCGTGGCAAACATGAATAGCTTTGCTACACTATAATCATAGTGTAGTAGCTGAGATGGTCGCATAAAATATCCTCCTAGTTAAATTTATATTAATGATTTGTTATTTTAGAGTATAAGAACTATAAAAAAACTTAATTAATATAAATTCTCATTAACTAGGAAAGTCTTCTATCTATTTTGTAACCAAGTCCTGGGACATTTTTTATAAAGTTGTTGCCAACTTTGTCTCTAACACGCTTAACAAAGGTTCTAATAGCTGCTTCTGTAACGCTCTCACCAACCCAAACGACGCTTTTGATCTCATCATGAAGTACGAGCGTACCAAGTCTTTTTATCAAAAGTGAGATAAATGCGAGCTCTTTTTTAGTAAGTGAAATTTCAACGCCATCTCTGATAAGTACGCGCTTGATCTTATTAAAGCTATATCCGTTTGCAACTTGGATGATGTTTGCAGTTTCTATCTTGCTTTTTGCGACATTTTCTATCGTTTTTAAAAGATCATCTGCCATGATAGGTTTTATAAGATACTTATCAACGCCAACATCGATAGCCTTTAATAAAGTCTCTTTTTCACTATGCGCACTTAGGACGATGACAGGTGTGTCTTTAAAATTTCCTTGATATATCTTGTCATATCAAGTCCATCACTAATTGGCATAAATACATCTGTAATTACCATATTTGGGTTGTATTTTTTAAATTTTTCAAACCTTCATCACCATTTTGAGCAGTAAAAACTTTCTCAAAATTGTCACTTAGCACATCGTGCATGATCTTTTTGCTGTCGCTATCGTCTTCGACAAGCAAAACCGTTAGGTTCTTTAAAATTTTATTCATCTATCTCTCCTTTGTGTGGTAACTTTATTAAAAAACAGGCTCCATTATCGCTGTTGCCCGCTGTTATTTCTGCGTTAAATTGATCGATTATTTGCTTTGACATATAAAGTCCTAAGCCAGTGCCTTTGGCATCTTCTTTGGTGGTAAAATATGGTTTAAAGATCTCATCTATCACATTTTTATCTATGCCACCACCGTTATCTTCTACGCTTAGGTAAGCAAATTTTTCATCGCTATCAATCTTTATTTTTATATTTTTTTCTTCTATCTTTTGTAAATTTAGTGCGTCTTTTGCGTTATTTAGTAAATTTTATGATGACTTGCATGAGCCTGTTTTTATGACCATAAATTTTAGAGTCCCCTAGCACCTCAAGCTCTATATGAATGCCCTCTTTTTTCATCACACCTTTTACGATCTGTATCGATGCTCTAGCTGCGTCTGCTAGGCTAAATTCTTGCGAAAGTGTATTTGGGTTTAAAAACGAGCTAAACTCATCAGTAGTTTCTGACATATACTTTATGATCTGCATAGCCCTCTCATAAGAGCCGATAAATTCGCCATCTTCGCTGCCTGCAAGCTTTTTCATCTTATATAAAACTAAACTTAGCTCATTTAGCGGCTGCTTCCACTGGTGAGTTATATTTGCCATCATCTCGCCCATCATCGCAAGTTTAGCAAGCCTCATACCCTCGCTACTTGATAGAAAATTTTCATCTAAATTTAAACTAGGCATTTGCTCTATATCCTAAAAATGATAGATAAAGTCCGTTTAAGATCATTATGCAAGCTGAGAGCTTAAACATGATCTCTTTAAATTTTTCTCTTAGCAAACCAAAAACAAAGCTAGCTAACAGCATCGCTGGCAAGGTGCAAAGCCCAAAAATAAGCATTATTAGCGACGCATCGGCTGCATTTGCGCTTAAAATTCCAAGCGCTAAAAAATAATAGACCACGCCACAAGGCAAAAGCCCATTTAAAAAGCCAAGTAGCAAGAAATTTGCTAAATTTCTCTTTTGCACGCTTGTTTTTGCCATTTTTACTATAAATTTAAGTGCTTTTTCGCTCTCTATAAATTTTAAAAGCTCGCCCCTAAAAAGCAATGCGATGCCAATAAATGCGATCACTAGGCCAACTATGAAAAATATAACACCTCTTGCTTGCACACCAAAACTAATGGCTGCTCCAAAAGCGCCAAACAGTGCTCCCAAAGCCACATAAGCAAAAATTCTAGCTAGGTTATAAAGCGTGCTTAGCATTAAAATTTTACTCTTACTTTTGCCTTTAAAAAATAGAGTTTGCAAGCCCAAAAACCCGCTACACATGCCAACACAATGACTAAAGCTGCTCAGAAAAGCAACCGCGATGATCGTGTAGAGGCTTATATCTTGCATTATAGAATTTCTAAAAACTGCTTAAATATATATTTGCTCTCATTAGGACCACTGCTTGCCTCTGGGTGATGTTGCACCGAGAAGATCGGATAGTCCTTGTATCTTACACCCTCGATCGTGTTGTCAAACAAATTTCTATGTGTCACAACCGCTACTTCAGCGATGCTCTCTGGTACGTTGTAGTTGTGATTTTGCGTTGTTATCTCGATCGCTTTTGTCTCTAAATTTAAGACTGGATGGTTTGCTCCATGCTGACCAAATTTAAGTTTATATGTCTCGTATCCAAAGGCATTTGAAAGTAGCTGATGTCCAAGGCAGATGCCAAATATCGGGATTTTTGCCTCTATCATCTTCTTAATCTCGGCGATCTCAGCCTTTAAATTCTTTGGCTCGCCTGGACCATTTGATAAAAATACCCCGTTTATCTCGCCATTTTTAAATTTCATCTATCAAAACTTCAGCCTTAGTATCGTGTGGTACGACGATGACCTCAAGGCCAGTTTCGCATAGCTCATTTAGGATATTTCTCTTTACACCAAAGTCAAAAACAGCTATCTTTTTGCCGATACTTTTTAGCGGTTTATATGATTTTAAATTTCTATCCCAAGCGCCTTTTTTATGCTCGTACTCGTCCATTGCGCTCACTGTTTTTACATAGTTTATATTTTCTATGCGTCCGCTACTTTCAAGCCTGCGTTTTAGCTCATCTTTGTCGCTTATCTGCGTTGAGATATATGCCATCAAAGCGCCCTCATCACGTAGCATCTTTGTTAGATATCTAGTATCAACGTCATAAACGCCAAATTTGCCCTGCTCTTCGAAAATTTGCCTAAAGACTTTTGCGAGCGGTAGTTTGACGGAGTCTCGTTGTAGCTTCTCATTATTACGCCACTTGCGTGAATTCTAAGGCTCTCCATATCATCTTCGTTTATGCCAACGATGCCGATCTCTGGCATAGTAAAGACGATAAACTGACCAGCATAGCTTGGATCGCTCATGATCTCCTCATAGCCAGTCATAGAAGTATTAAAAACGAGCTCGCCTGCACACTCGCCGTGAGCACCAAAGGCCTTTGCCTCTAAAAAAACGCCGTTTTCAATATAGATATAAGCTTTCATTAAAGCATTCCTCTTTTTTAAGCTCATCTTGATACAAACGCTCAAAAATCAGGTCGTATTCATCAGTTCCTGGAATAAGTTTGCGTTTGTAGTTTTGCATCATCTCATAGACGCTATCTTCTATCTTCTCATAGCTCTTTAGATACTCATCTATCGAGCCATATATCACGTTTTTCACGCGGTTTTCAGATACGCTATAATCAACCAACCCGCTCTTCCAAATAGTCTCAAGTATCTTGTGAGCGACATTACTAAATCTATCTTCATGAGTTAAAATGACGTCAAATTTCGCCAGCAAGTTTCTTTTTAACGAGCCAAAACATATTTTTGCGGTCGATTTGCATCGTTTGCATCTCGTCCTCGTTTTTCTCTAAAAGCTCATTTACTCGCTCGTCTAGCGCTCTTTCTTTTTGAACGTCGGTAGTTAAAATTTCACTTGCTTTTGCTACGATTGGCTCAATACCTTTGTTTAACTTTACAAAACCACAGTTTAAAAGATCTATTGCTATTTTATGTGAGACATAAGGTACGTGTGGAAGTTTTATACGCATTTTAAACCTTTAAATTTTTATGCCATTGTAACTAAATAAAGGTAAAACTTTACTTTGAAATTTTAACGACTTTATCATTGTCACTTCTTAGAAAATAAATTTCTCTTCGTCCGTCATAAAGGACTTTGCCGCTTGTTTTCTGCTCGTTTTGTAAATTTCGAAGATAGATCCATCTCAAGTGGCTTACTCATAAAATAAGCCTCGCCCAAGCTTCGTCCAAAATCAGGATACCAACTAAGTGCGCAAAGCACGAGCAAGAGCAGATAAAAGGCTCTAAAATTTTTCTAAATGGCGCATAAAAGAAACAATATCCAAATATAAAAAACACAGGTAAAAGCCACAAAAAAGGCACATTATCCACAAAAATCACATTGAAATACTCATTTATGCCATAAAATGAAAAGTAGTTGTTGTAAATTCCAACAAATAGCGTAAAAATAGGAGCAAGAACAAATATAATGCCAGTAAAAAATGCATTGAAAAATTTCATAGACTCTCCTTTTTTTGTGGGATTATATTAAATTTTAGCTTTATTATTGCTCTAAATTTATTAGCCAAGATGTTTTAAACTCCAAAATGTCACAAATTTTCAAATAAGGGGGAGTTAAAACGATAAATTTAAGATGAGTGTGACATTTTTTAGATAAAAAATAAGAGATTTTTTTGAAACTTTTAAGGTAAGAAAGAGAGAAATTTAAAATTTAGCCTTTGCCATAAAAGCAAAGACTAAAATGAGTTTTAAGCTTTTTTCTTCATATCAAATTTTATTAGCCATAAAGCCAACAAGACCAACAAAGAAAAGACCACCGCAGATGTTGCCAAGTGTAACTGGGAGCAAGTTTTTGCTTAAGAAATTTGTCCAGTTGATGACATCTAGTTTATCAGCTGTAGTGTGAAGTAAAGCTGCTGCAGCGTTGATATCGCCACCGCTTGCTGCTATGTAGTGAGCTTTAGAGATGATAGCTTCAGTGATGATGAACATATTTGCAACGCAGTGCTCCATTGAGCAAGCAACGAATGCGCCGATCATCCACATAATGGCAAAGAATTTACCAGATAGGTTGCTCTCGCTTGTCGCAGTCCAGATAGACATACAAACAAAGACGTTACAAAAGATACCACGAAGAAATAGCTCATGAAATGGTGCTGTGATCTTGCCAATAGCTGCTGGCACGAAGTGTTGCAAGATGTAGCCGTCATACTTTAGTGGCAAACCAGAATAGTAATACATATAAGCGATCAATGCACCGCCAACGAAGTTAAATATCCAAACAATTACCCAGTAGCTTATGGTTTTGCCAAGTGGCAATTTGCCCTCATACGCACTAACGCCGCTTAAAACAGAGCTAGTAAATAGGTGACCGCCATAAAATACAACCATCATGAGACCGCAGCTAAATGTGATACCACCGATGAAGTTTGAAAGACCGATAGACTGTTTTTCAGCCATACCAACTGTTGAGTGAGCCCAGAAGATATCACCCATAGCAATAGCAGCACCAGCCATGATAGCAAGAAATATAATGCTTACAAGTGGCGTATGGGCTTTATGCTCCATTGAATTTGAGACCGCTTGAGCGGTTTCTGCCGGATTTAACATCACGTCTCCTTTTTATTTAACCTTCTTTGATCTATAAGCAATAAAAGCAAAGAAGCAGTGCCAAAGATAGACATTTTAGCGTCAAAATTTAATGTCTAAAGCTTGTTTTTACACTAAATTTCAAATCCAAAACGATCAAATTTATCTTTAGCAAACCCCAGGCTAAATTTAGCATTTGCTAAATTTAACCAACTGAAATTTTTATCAATCTCTACAATTCTTAAAAAGGCTTTTCTCGCACTTTTTTTAGCCTGCTCGCTTAGGCCCTCTTCAAAATCAAGGACATTTTCAAGCAAGACACTAATGCCAAGAAAAAGCGTCTTTGGGCAAATTTTTCGCAAATAGCTTAAAAGCACTGGCGTTGGTAGATTGTGAGTTGAGTAGATGTAGTCTCTATCGTCACTTAGGTCAAAAAACTCTATCTTATCCTCATCAAAACCACTCATCGCATCGACTACTATCAAGATATCAGGTGCAAAATCTCTAATAGCTGAAAATTCATTCTCAGGCACATCTTGCCCAAAAAAGACCTTCCACTCTTTTAGCTCCTGCTCTACGATGCGGCCGACTTCATTGCCCACATCATCATCGCCACGCATAGGATTACCGATGCAAAGGATGGCCTTTTTCATCAAAAGTCCTTCCTAAGCACGATATAACCCTCTTTTAAATTTGCCAAAATTTCTTTAAGCTTACATTCGCAAAGCTGTGGCAAGAGTCTAGCGATATGCTCAGCAAAAATTTCAACTTCAAAATACTTGCTTAAATTTCCGATCTTAAATTTCACATATTCGCCTGAGTTTTTGATCATCTCGTCAAATTCCTCATCGCTTAGCTCTAAGATCTTCTCGCTAAAATCAATCGTACCAACGCCGTGTCCCACGCAAGTGGAGAAAATTTTTATCTCCTTTAGCTCGCGTGGAAGCTTCTCGTTGTCGTCCATATGCCTTTTTGTAAGCTTATAAACTTGTATCATCTTTTACTCCAAACCTCACTATCAACATCAATCGCAAAATTTTTACCAGCTTTTGCATATTTTAGATAGACATCGTTGTGTAAAAGTGCCATACACTCAGCATATCTAGGATCATCTTCTTTTTGATAGCTGCTATAACCGCTTCACGTGCAAGCTCTGGGTTGTGGATATCACTTGAGCCCTTGATAGCGTCCATATATTTTTCAAATAGTGTTCTACCAAAGATATAACTCATTAGCCTTTTACTTTCAGCATGCAAGTCACGTTCAAATAAGATATCGCCCATTACTGACTTTTTAACTGGAGGAGGCGTAGTGCTATCATTTTCGTAGCTTTTTTTGTGTAGCTTTTGATCAATGATGCCAAGAGCCATACCTAGACCATAAATAACACTTGCTGGGTGTGGAGGGCAGCCTGGGATATAGACATCAACTGGTATGATCTTGTCTATACCGCCCCAAACGCTGTAAGCGTCGTGGAAAATTCCACCAGTACTTCCACAAGCACCAAAAGCAACTACGATCTTAGGATCTGGAGCTGCTTCATAAGCACGAAGAAGTGGGTAATACATCTGTCTTGTGACTGGTCCTGAGCAAAGCAAGATATCAGCGTGTCTTGGGTTTGCTACAAGCTTAAAGCCAAAGCGCTCTGGGTCCCACATCGGAGTGATAGCAGCGAAAATTTCGATCTCACAACCGTTGCAGCTTCCGCAGTCGATCCTATAAACGCTAAAGCTTCTTTTGATATTTTTTAAATGCTCTAGCTTTGCAGTTAGGTCATTTGCTGTTTTTATGTCCTCTGGGACTTGATATAGACTCATTTTATAGCCTCCTCAACGCCTTTTGTTAGCCTCTCAGCAGATTGATTTTTCTTGCACTCTGGGCAGATAAAAAGATACTCTTTTGCCTCTTCAAGTCTGCCTGGGAGTAAATTTGCTGTGCCAAGCTTTTCAAGGGTGAAATTTATAAGCCTTTTTGGCGTAAATGGTTTGCCGCAGCATTTGCAAGTTTGCATCTCAAGCTCGCCTCTTTGTATAAGAGCGCTCTTGTCAAATTTAACCGCAAGCTCAAAGCTATCGCTAAGTCTTACAGCTCCAGTTGGGCAAACCTCATCGCAACGACCGCAGAATATGCAGCGACCGCAGTCAAACTGCCAAACAAGTCTTGTTTGCTCATCGTTCATCTTAAGCTCTATTGCGTTACTAGGGCAAGCGATACCGCAAGCTGCACAACCTATGCAAAGATCGTATGTATAGTCTGGCTGACCGCGGAAATTCTCAGGCACAATATATGGCTCAAATGGATAGGCGTATGTCGCCTTTCCATATTTTTCTGTGATGTCAAATAACTTCATCATCTTAAATCCTTCTTACTAACCCCGCCATCTTGACAGAATTTTTTAAGGTCTTTTTCTGTTAAAATTTTACTTTTTTTAGTCCTTACATCAACCAAAGTAACACGCTCGGTGCATGAGTAGCAAGGGTCAAGTGAGCAAACGATAAGTGCAGCGTCACTTATATTGTTTCCTCTAAATTGATACCTTAGGCTTGGCCAGTTGTTATATGTCGCAGCCCTACATCTCCAGCGATATACTTTTTGAGCGCTACCTTGCATGATCCAGTGGACGTTCTCGCCACGTGGTGCTTCGTCGTGACCAAGTGCGAAATTCTCAGGTTTGATCATAGTCACAGGATCGATCATGATCGGAGTTTGAGGCATCATCTCAAAGCATTGGCGGATGATGTGGATAGAGCTTTTTAGCTCTTTATATCTAACCATCTCACGAGCAAAAACGTCGCAACCATGCTCAACTGCTACTTCAAATTCTATCTGTTTGAAGAAGTCGTATGGATGATCGTAGCGGTTATCACGTTTAAAGCCAGAGCCTCTCATGTTTGGACCAACTGGGCTAAAGTCACGTGCTATTTGGCGGTCCAAGATACCTACACCTTTCCAGCGTCCGATTTGGCGTTTATCTTCCAAAACTGCATCCCAAATTTCTGAAATTTGAATGTCAAGTTTGTTGATGATCTCTAAGCCTTTTTTGATCTCATGGTTTGTCATATCACGTCTTAAGCCACCCATAACAACGTTGCCGTATGTTTTACGTCCGCCAGTTACAAGTTGAGCTAGCTCCATAGAGTACTCACGAACCCTAAAGATATGCATGAAAGCGTTGTAGTTACCAGTAACCTCACAAGCTAGACCGATATTTAAAAGGTGGCTGTGAAGACGCTCGATCTCAAGACAGATGACGCGTATAGCTTGAGCTCTTAGTGGGATTTCAAGCTTGATAGCTTTTTCTGCTGCTTCGATACACGCAATAGCGTGAGCATAACCACAAATTCCGCAAACACGCTCTGCAAGATAACCCATTTGATCATAGTTCATTCTGTTTTCAGCTAGCTTTTCCATACCGCGGTGTTGATAGAACAAGCGGTAGTCAGCGTCAATAATCTCATCGCCGTCGCAGAAAAGTCTAAAGTGACCAGGCTCGTCTGATGTAACGTGTAGTGGTCCAAGTGGCACATCAACTACTGCATCGCCTGTTGGAAATAAAAACTCCGCATCAGGCTCATCTCTGTGATCAACCGGATCAGGGCGGTAGCGGTAGTCCATAGCATCTTTTCTAAGTGGGTGAAGCCCGTCTGGCCAGTCATCACTTAAAACTAGACGTCTTTTATCAGGCAGACCCTCAGCTACTAGACCAAACATATCATAAGCTTCTCTTTCATACCAAACACAAGCTGGCACAAGTGGAGTAACTGATGGGAATGTCGGATCGCTTCCCGGATAAGAGTTTTAACTGTGATAAAGCACTTATCCTCAGCTGCAAAGTCGTCCGCCTCAGTCATCTTGCTACCTTCCATTGAGATAGCATAGTAAAGCGCATAGCAGCCATTTATCTGGCGCTCGTCGTTTGGTATCATAGTGCTTATAAAGCCACCGATATCATAATAAAGTGTTTTAACAGCTAGTGGAAGATCGTTTCTATCAACTAAAACTGTGATCTGATCGTCTGCTTGACGAGTTACTTCTAAAATTTTTACCTTTGTTTTTAGGATTTCAACAAATTTCATCGCCTCTCATTTTAAAGCTCCCATCATTATATTAACACCGTTATTTACTAGCGTATAAAAGCTATCTACGTGCCATACGCCAAAGATTATGATAAGGGCACAGAGTGCTATAAGAGGTAAATTTTCAAATAAACTCATCTCTTTATTATGAACAACCACACCTTTTGGCTCGCCAAAGCTTGCCATGTTAAAGTGCGCAAAGTCAGCTATGAAAATAACTGCAAGTGCAATAGCAAATAGCGCAACTGCGATGTATTGACCACTTGTGATAGCTCCAACAAAGACGTTATATTCGCTAACAAATATAGCAAATGCTGGAACACCAACTAGTGAGCATACAGCTGCACCAAACATAATAGTTGTAATAGGTGCGATCTTAACCATGCCGCCCATCTTACTCATATCTTTGTGGCCGTAAATTCTTGCTATGTTACCTGTTGAGCAGAAAGCCAAAGCTTTTGTGAAGCTGTGAGCTAAGCAGTGGAATATCGCTGCAAATAGACCAAATTTACCGCCAACACCAAGTGCAAATGCGATAACACCCATGTGAACGATTGAGTGGTATGCAAACATTCTTTTTACGTTGTGTTGTCTTATTAGGAAAAATCCTGCTACAAAAAGTGTGATAGTTCCTGATACGATCATTACGCCTTCAACAAAGCTAAATCCAACTGCTTGAGCTGTGATAGCGTAGTATCTTAAAAGTGCAAGCATCGCACATTTTAAAAGTACGCCTGATAGCAATGCTGAGATAGGTGCTGGACCTTCAGCGTGAACGTCTGGCAACCAAGTGTGAGTTGGAGCAAGACCAGCTTTTGTACCAAAACCAATTAGCGCAAATACAAATATAAGTTTTGCTGCATCTGGATTTAAATTTTTAGCGTTAGCCATTATGCTTGAAAACTGCATAGAAGCCTCGCCGTCTCCTAGTGTGCTATATGTAGCTGAGTATAGAAGAACGGTTGCATAAAGAGCAAATGCTAGACCGATTGAGCAAAGAACGATATATTTGTAACCACTCTCAGTTGATTTTTGATCTTTGTGGATAGCAACCAAAAATACAGAAGCTAGTGTTGTAGCCTCGATAGCTGCCCACATAAACGCAACGTTGTTGCAAATAACGCTTAAAGTCATTGTAAAGATAAATACATGGCTTAATGCATAGTATTTTTTAAGATCGCTTAAGTGGATGTGTCCATCTTCAAGTTCCCATCTCATGTAATGGATAGAGTAGAAATTTACTATAAATCCAGTTACGGCGATAAGCACTAAGAAAACACAGCCTAAGCTATCTAAGAATAAAAATTTATCAAAACTATAAAAAGTTCCGCCACTTAAAACTTTAAGAACATTGTTAAGTAAAGCCACTGATGTCGCAGCAGAAAACAAGACATGAAGTCCGCTAAGTACTGCATAGTTTTTAGGACTTAAAAACAAGATCAAAGCACCAAGGAGCGGTAAGATAAGTATTAAAGCTAAACTATCCATCTCTAACCCCTTAAATTTGAAGCTTTAGAAGTATCTAAGCTATCATAAGCTTTATAAAATCTAATCGCTAGAACGCTCATGATAATAACAGCAAATATCGCATCTGTTAAAATTCCAAGCTCAACTAGCTCATGTGAGTTGTAAGCCATTAGAGCAAGGCTTAGGTGGATACCGTTTTCAAACAAGCAGTAAGCTAGAATTTGTTTTATAAATGAGTTTCTTAGCATGAAGCCAAAAATTCCCATCATAAATACTGTTCCAGCAGCGATCAACATGATCTCTTCTTTGATAAGAGAGAATTTTAAAAATATAGGGTGGATACTCATTGAAAGAGCTAGAGAAAATCCCATAGCAATAACAGGACTTACAAAAAATCCACCAACTGGCTCATCTTCGCTAACTACGCCAAGTTTTTTGATAAGCCAGAACAAAATTCCTGGCACGAAAAGAACTTTGGTAAAGAACGCAACGATCGCCCAAGTTTTTAGCTGCTCAGCGTTAAATTTCTCAGATAGTAAGAAAAATATACTAACTAAAAGTAGCGTCTCTATCGCATAAGCGATGATTGAGAGTTTCAAGCTTCTAAGGCCAAAAACCGCAAGCGAAGTTACGATCATGCAAATGGCTAATATATCTAGTGTTTGCATCTCACGCTCCTACTACATAAAGTGTTAGTGCAACAAACGAAATAGCAAGTGCACCAAGAGCATTTTTGCGTAAAGATGAAGTCATTTTAAAGCGTGGTCCAAAGTTGTCTATAAATACAGCTGCGACGTAAAATACTCCAGTTTTTATCACAAAAACGATAATAGCTAAGAAAGGATTGCTAAAATTCCATGGCTCAAATATGCTTAGGAAAAGTCCGATCATAGCAAACTGTTTTAATATAAGTGATGCTTGAACTAAGCCAAGGTCGCTACCAGCGTACTCACCAAGAACACCCTCTTGAAGCTCTTGTTCTGCTTCAGCTAAGTCAAATGGCTTTCTACCAGTCTCAACATACATACACCACAAAAATGCGATAGAAGCAACGGCAAAACTTGGAATTTGATATCCGATAACGCCAGTTCTAACCATCTCTTGGATCTCAACTAAATTTGATGTTTTAGCTGCAAGCATAACTACGATCAAGCACATAATCATAACTGGCTCAACATAAACACCAAGCATTTGCTCCCTGCCGCCACCTGTTGCTGCAAATGGGTTGCCGCTATCCATTGAAGCTGCACCAAATACAAATCTAAGTAGCGCACCAAGATATAGGATAACAAATATATCTGAGTAAGCTCCAAATACAGTGTCTTTGCTATAAGTGATAGGTATAGCAGCTAGCACTGCAGCTGAAGTTGCAAAAAGGAAAAATGGAGCCCATCTAAATACCCAGTGAGAGCACTCAGGGACGGTTCTTCCTCTTCTAAAAAGCTTTATAATGTCGCGATATGTTTGAAAGAAATCGCTACCTTGTTTTGATTGAAGTTTAGCTCTAAGTTTTCTTGCCATACCATCAAACAAAGGAGCTACCAAAACGATAACGACTACTTGAAATATCATTAAAAGTATAGTTTGCATTTTCGTCTCCTAAACTAAAAAGTAGCCCACAGCAAGTATGACACAAAGATATAGCAAGATATAAAGTGCATATACATTTGTATAACCACTTTGAACGATACCTAGCTTATCAGCAAATTTCACACACCATTTAATGACTGGCTCATAAAACATTCCCCACCAAATATCTTTTGGATGGTTGTGATACTCAACCGCGTCAAAATAATTTCTAGTAACTACTTTTTTATCAGCTCTAAATAGCCATTGCATAATCTTTCTAAGGTCGCCAGTGAATGGACCACCTGTCATTTGCATACGTGAGCTATATTTAAAGCCACAAGCCCAAGGATCAGTTTCGCGTGGTTTATCTCTGTTTGCTTTCATAACAGCAAGAATGATAAATGGCAAAATCATAGTCGCGCATAGAACCAAAGCGATAAGTGGAGTTGAGATCATGCTGCCCATAGGTGAAGTTACGTTTATAGCACCAAGGCTAGCTTTATAGTCACTTATAGCGATAGAATTTACAGCTTGCATGATGTAATCAACTATGTAGTTTGCGCCAAGACCAAAGCCAACGCAGCCTATCATTAGGATAATCATACCAAGAACCATGCCTATCGGACTCTCTTAGCATTTTCCCAAATTTTTTGATCTCTTGGAGTACCTGCAAAGATAACAGCGTAAAGTTTAAGGTGCATACCAACCAAAACGCCTGTTAGCGCAAGAGCTACGACGCCAAGTGTAAATGCATATCTAACTAATGTTCCTTCTCCCATTGCACCTTGAAGCATACCTTGATATGTAAACCACTCTGAAACAAAGCCATTTACTGGAGGTAAAGCTGCGATACCCATGATACCTATAAACATACCAAGGCTTGTCCATGGCATCTTTTTAGCAAGACCACCAAGGATGTCCATATTTTGTGTATGAGTAGCGTGGATAACTGAACCAGCGCAAAGGAAAAGCAGACCTTTAAATATAGCGTGGTTAACTACGTGGTAGCAACCTGCTAGAAAACCTACTGCTGCAAGTGTTAAATTTCCAGCTGCAACGCCATAAATACCAGTACCAAGACCTAGCAAGATGATGCCTATGTTCTCAACTGAGTGGTAAGCAAGCAAAGCTTTGAAGTCGTGTTGGCAAAGAGCGTATAAAACACCAAATAGTGAGCTAGCTGCACCAAGAGCGAGTATTGTAAGACCAAAATATGTGCTAAGTGGTAGGTAAAGTGTAAATTTAACTAGTGTAAATAGAGCAACTTTAATCATAACGCCTGACATAAGGGCTGAAACGTTTGATGGTGCTGCTGGGTGAGCTTGTGGAAGCCAAACGTGGAATGGCCACATACCAGCTTTACTACCAAAGCCGACCAAGAATAGTATAAATACAGCAGCAGAAGCGCCAAATGGCATCTTAACACCCATAAATGCGCTAAATTCAAAGCTTCCTGCATAGTAAGCTGTGATAAGCAAGCCACAGGTTATACAAAATGCACCGATTTGTGCGATGCCAAGATATACCATAACCGCTTTAAGTGTATTTTTACCGTCGTTTACGATGATAAGAAATGATGATACAAGAGTCATAAGCTCCCATAAAACAACAAAGCAAAATACATTGTCAGCGCTGATTACTAGAAGCATTGAAAGGATGAATGTGTTAAACAAACATGCAAACACACCAACATTTGCTTTTTTTATGTACTCTTCTGCATAGCTCATACCATAAACACTACTTGCAAATCCGATGAAAACAACAACAAAGCTGAAGAAATTTCCAAGTGGATTTAGTGCAAATTTTGGCGAATACAAAAAGCCATCCATAAGAGCAAAGCTATCACTTACTCCCATATTTGCAACAAAGTGGCACATCGCATAAAAGCAGCTTATAGCACTTAGCCCAAAACCAACTTTAACAGCGGCTTTTGGAGCGCAGTAGAGCAAGATACTAACGACGGCACTTACAAGAAATAGCATATAAACCGTAGTCATCTTATGCTCCTTGTCCGTTTAAAATTTTAGTAGGCAAATTTTATTCGCTGCATCGTAGTCTATCCTCTTGCCAAGCTTATGTTTGCCCTCTTCTGGGTTTACCATTATAAGAGCGCTTGTTGGGCATACATCAACGCAAGCTGGTCCATTTTCACGGCCAAAGCACATATCACATTTTACTGCGATGTTTTTTGCGCCTGATTGTGACTCTACTTCAAGATAGTATTTTGGCTCGACAGCGTAATTTACTGAAGGCATAAGCTCTGCACTTGAGCTTATCGCACCATAAGGGCAAGCGATCGTGCACATCTTGCAACCTATACAAATTTCCTCGTGAAGCTCGATGCAATTATCGTTAAATCGCAACGCTCCAGTTGGGCATACATTTGCGCAAGGGCCATCGTCGCATTGTCTGCACTGAGTCGGCATAACACCGCTAGCTTCTCTTAAGACGCTTAGCCTTGCACGTGATAGTTTGCCGCGTTCATAAGCACTTTTAAAACATGCAGCCATACAGGTCGCACATCCTATGCAGCGTTTAGAATCGGCAATCACAAATTTATGTTTTTTCATAAATTTCCTCCTAAAAAACAAGGCAAGACCGCCCTGCTCACTAATAGAGTGATTGTTAATCACATGAATAGAGATAGTTAAATTTTTATTTAACATCTCAAACGCTCCTTCCTGAAATTTTTGAAACAATTCTATAACTTCTGGCGATTAAATTCCGTCAGCTATCTGAGAAATTTTGTATTTTTGAAATTAAATTTTTATTTTATATTAGTTTAAGATATGCTATTAAACGGCGTTATTATCGTGTGATTAATCAAAAAAGATTAATATTTCATAACAGATAATTACTAAAAAGAGTAAAATTATCTTAATTAAGTTTAAACTTAAAAATTAATTCTTTAAGCTTGGGTTAATTAAATGAAACTAAAATTTAAAAATCTAAAATATAATCCCACTTTCAAATTTAAAAAGGTTATTGATGGAAATTTTTATAGTCATAGTTTTATTTATTGCTTCAGTTTTTGCATTTATGAAATTTGCCCTTGTTTTTGGTGGCAGACCAGATGTTAAGAGTCAAAAGCTCATAGATGCTTCGCCAAATTTTAACGGCAAAGTTTTTGTAAATTTAGAGCCAACGATCGATCTAGTAAAGAAAAGTCCGCAAGCGTCTATGTTAAATTACGTCCCTCAAGCGCTCTTTCCACCAAAAGGCAAGCTACCAAAGTGCCCTTTGCCAAATTTAAAATTTGACGCAAACGCCCTCAAAAATGGCGAGTTTATCTGGCTTGGGCATGTTAGCTTAATCTGCAAGCTTGATGACAAGACCATCATCACAGACCCAGTTTTGCACCGCGCATTCCCTCTCCCACTTGGCGGCAAGCCCTTTGCTTACGAGAACGCCATCACCGCCAGCGACTACCCAGAGGTGATCGACATCGCCCTCATCTCGCACGATCACTACGACCATCTTGACTATAAAACAATTCTTGAGCTAAAGAATAGAATTTGCAAGTTTCTAGTGCCACTTGGCGTAAAGCCCACCTCGTAAAATGGGGCGTAGATGAAGATAAAATTTACGAATTTGACTGGTTTAGTGATCAAAAAATAGGAAATTTAAACTTCACTTTTTGCCCTTCAAGGCACTTTAGCGGACGCGAAATTTAAAAGAAACGGCACTCTTTGGGGCGGCTGGGCGGTAGAGGAGGCTAGCTTTAGCTTTTATTTTAGCGGAGACGGCGGATATGGCAAGCATTTTAAGATGATAAATGAGAAATTTGGCGGCTTTGATCTAGTTTTCATAGAAAATGGCGCTTACAGCGACGGCTGGCCCTACGTGCATATGAAGCCAGAGGAGTCGGCGCAAGCGCTAAAAGATCTTGGCGCAAGGCTTGGCGTGCCGATGCATTGGGGCAAATTTGATCTTTCTTATCACGCTTGGGATGAGCCGATCAAGCGATTTATAAAGACAGCGGAAAAGCTTGAGCTAAATTTCGCCACACCGATGATCGGAGAGGTTTTCACCGCGCAAAATCCACCCAGAAAAAAGTGGTGGGATGAAATTTAGGAATAAAATTTGCTCTAAATTTTAAAATCCAAAAGGAAGTGCAGATGAAAATTTCTGAAAATTTATCAAATTTAAAAAATACCATCGACAAGGCGGCAAAAAACGACCTTGACTCGAGTGCGACTGGAAGCTTTTTGCAAAATTTAGAAAAAGCCAACGAAGAGACGGAGAAGATCTACGAAAAGCTTGAAAAAGAGCTAAAAAGCGATGCGCAGATGTTTAAGCAGTTTGACTTCATGCAGATGATGACAAAGCTTCAATACGGCAACCTAAAATCAAGCGAACGTGAGGAGCTGATAAACAAAATGAGCAAGATCGCTAAGGAAATTTAGCCGTTTAGTGTGGCTTTACGGCAAGCCAAATTTGGCTGTTTTACGTAAATTTATGTGGTTTTTTGCTGAGTAAATTTGCCAAAAAGTGTAAATTTACTCGCTTAGTAGCTGTTAATATTCTTGCGTTTGCCGCATCTTTTATTAAGTACATCTTTTCTTACACACTGCGCGTATAACGCCATTAATGCGCAAAATTCCAGGCAAATTTCTCGAATGCTTTTAACCTCTAAATTTAAGCTATTCAATAAATAAAGGCAAATTTTAAAATTTCATGAACGAGTAATTTCGGCTCTAAAATTTGAGCTAAGCGGTAAGCGAAGCCAAATTTTAGTAGTCAATTCTTACGAGTGAGTGAAATTTTAAAATTTACTCTGCGATATAAATTTATCAAAAGGGAGACAAGGGGACTTGAATTACGAAGCTGTCCCATTATCCCCCTTTTAAATCCCCCAAACCCCTCACACGTTCAAGGGGCATGCAATTGCACTATCGTGCCGCATGCGGTTATAAACTCTAGTGAATTTTAATTTTGCAAACAGTTTTACTTAAATTCAGTAAATTTTTACAAAGCAAAATGCCAAGATAGCTTGCGAGCAGGCAAAGGCTAAGGCTTAAAATATATTTAAAAAGCCTTTTATGAGTTCGCCCTCTAGTAAAAATTTCACGCTATCAAGGCTAAAGCTTGAAAATGTGGTAAAGCCGCCAAGTATACCAACTACCAAAAAAACCCTCACGCTTTGGCTTAAATTTAGGCAAAATAAAACACCGATAATGAAGCTACCAAGCACATTTACGCCAAGCGTGGCTAGTGGAAAGTGGCTAAATTTTAGCAGCTCGCCGGCTAAAAACCTGCACCCAGCCCCGATAAAGCCTCCAAGCCCCGCAAAAAGTAAATTTACAAGCATTAGTGGCAGATGCTTGCAAAGCTAAAACCGCGCTTTGTGAGCTCCTCGATGTCCTTGCTCGCCTTCTCGCCCTTTGCGGTGAGGTAGTCGCCTATCACGATCGCATCGGCGCCATTTTCGAAGATCTCATACTGCCTCTCGCCCAAAATCTTCTCCCTGCCACCAGCTATCATGACCCTAGTTTCTGGCAGTGCGCATTTGGTCTCACGCACGATTTTTAGGGCCTCATCCGCGCTAAGAGGTGGCTGAACAAGCCTTAGTGCGTCGCTTTTTATGAAAAAATTTATAGGCGACGAAAACGGCTCAAGCTCTTTTAGGCTAGCTCTAAAGCTCACCCTATCAGCCTCGCTCTCGCCAACGCCGTAAATGCCGCCAGTGCAAAGCATGAGCCCAGCCCTTTTTGCGTCTAAATTTGTCTGATATCGCTCGTCCCAAGAGTGCATTGTGCAGATTTTTGGGAAATATTCGCGGCTAGTTTCTAGGTTGTGGTTGTAGCTAAAAACGCCAGCATTTTTAAGCTCACAAAGCTGCTCGTAAGTTGCCATACCGTTACATGCGATGAGCATCAAATTTGGCACTTCTTTGCTCACAGCTCTTGCTAAAGAAGCGATATAGTCGGTCTTTTTGTCATTTAGCCTAGCGCCACTTGTGACTAAGCAAAAGCCAAGAGCGTGGTTTTTATAAGCCATTTTGGCTTCGTCCACCACCTGCTGCACGCTTTTTTCTTTAAATTTCGTGATATCAGCGCCAGCTTTGGCGCTTTGCGTGCAATAAGCGCAGTCCTCAGCGCAGTTTCCCTGCGTGACGGAGCATATCGCACAAAGCATAATCGTTTTCATTTTTGATCCTTTTTTGGGCGTATTATAGCTTTGGTAGGTTTAAAATTTAAGCATGATCGTCTTGAATTTACGAAAAATAGGTAAATTTTAAAATTAGAGCTAACATATCACAGTTCTAAATTTCAGTGCTAAACGTAGTGCAGCCTAAATTTCAGTAGTCTGCTAAGGCGGGTGAGTAAAGTTTTAAAATTTGCAAAATTGCTTTGTTAAATTAGATAGGTGTCAAGCAAATTTTAAAATTTTCAAAACAGCTTGATTAAATTTGTAAAAGAATAAATTTAAAGATATACCTATTTATATATGTAAATTTGCCTAAGAGAATTTAAGAGCCAAGAAGGCTCTTAAATTTTAGTGGAGTTCGCTCCAGACTTTGCGCTTCCAAAGCCAAGCAAAAATTCCTAAGATGAAGAAGTAGATCATGACATAAAGTCCTGTGCTCTCGCGCTCAGCCTTTTTGCTGTCGCCTACTTTTTCTATGTAAGATACTATGTCGTCTTCAGCAGCTTTATTTAAGCCAACTCTAGGCATCGCAGTGCCTAGAAGCATCTTTTGAGTATCGTTTATAAAATTTATGCAAGTAGTCAGCACCTTTTGAGCGGATCATCATAGATAGATCAGGTGGGTTTGAACCCATATAAGCTGCAAGGCTTACTTTGTTGCTGAAAGCATATTTTTTGTCATACTTCATATCGTGGCATCTTTGACATGCATCAGCAAATACCTTTTCTTCAGTGATCTTGCTCTTTGCGTCTGCATCAGCTGATACTTTTTTAAGATAAGCAACTATGTCAGCGATCTCAGCGTTTATGTCACCGCCAGCACCCATAAATGCAGTCATCGGATAAGGATGCTCGTTGTTAAATTTACTGAGATAGTTTTACAGCCATAGTTGGATTTTTGATGAGTGCAGCCAAAAATCTCTCGTCAGTAAATTTTACCAGCTGTGCTAAGATCTGGTGGCACTACGCCAAAGCTTTGGCTAGCTGTCTCAGCGTCCATGCTAGCTGGCATACCAGCTGCTTCGATGCCATGACATCCTGTACATCCAGCTGCTCCAAATGTCTCAGCGCCTTTTGCAGCGTCACCTTTTGCAAGGTCGATTGAATTTATATCAGCCCAAAAAGCTGTGTAGTCATCAAGAATTTTTGTGCTGTCTCAACATCTTTTGTAGCCGCTTCTATACTAGCTTTATTTCCACTAGCTTTTGCAGCCTCAAGTGCCTCTTTTTCTGCTCTAAAAAGTGTTTTGCATAGTCAGTATCCTCTTTTGAGAAGTTGTACTCGGCATTTGCAGTGTGCGGATGAAGCTTTGTATGAGCGTAAGGCTCGATACCCCAGTATAAAATACCTGAAAGGATAACAACGATGGCAAAAATTTTAAGCTCTTTCATGATTAGCCCCTTTTCTTTCAAGTATTGTAATAACTGGAAGTGCGATTATAAATAGCACTAAAAATAGCAGTGATGCGTAAAATCCTATCCAGTCGTTGATGCCGCCTGTTGGGAGCTTGCCATATATAGATAATACGATAAGGTCAGCAACTAGCACCCAAAACCATACAAAAAATAGTGGTCTTTTGTGGGCTGGAGCTACAAGGTCACTTCTATCAAAAAGTGGTATAAGCATAAATGCCACGCCCGCAAAGGCAAATGCGATAAGACCGATGTTATAAGCTGAAATTCCAGCGATATCAAAGAAGAAGCCACGTAAAATTTCATATTGCCACAAGAAGTACCACTCTGGATAGATGTGTGGTGGAGTTTTAGCGGATTTGCTGGCTCAAAATTGATAGGATCCATCGCAAAGTTGAAGTGATAGCAAACAAGATATATGACAAAGATCATGAAAAATGATACATACATAAAGTCTTTTGCCAAAAATCCTGGCCAAAAAGGTATAACTTTAGCTTTTGCTCTGTCACCGTGTAGATACTCTTGCGCCTCTACGTCAAAGTCGATATCTTCGCTTGTTAGGTTATTTACGTGAGGAATTCTTAATGAATAGAAGTGGATAACCAAAACAACGATAGTTACAAGTGGTAGCAAGCAGACGTGAAGCATGAAAAATCTAGTAAGTGTTGAGTCACCAACTGCATAATCGCCCCTGATCCACTCAACCAAAGCATCACCTATAACTGGCACACCACCAAAGAGCTGAGTGATAACAGTAGCCGCCCAGTAGCTCATCTGTCCCCATGGGAGCATATATCCACTAAATGCCTCTGCTGAAAAGCAGATAAATAGCACCATACCGCTTACCCAAATGACCTCTCTACCTCTTTTATATGAGCCGTAGTAAAGTCCAGTAAGCAAGTGGATATACATGATAAGAAAGATAGTCGAAGCTGAAATCGCGTGGATATGACGCCACAGCCAGCCGTACTCGACCTCTTGCATGATAGTGTAATTCACGCTATCAAAGGCTAAATGTATGTCTGGTTTGTAATACATCATAAGCAAAAAGCCAGTGATGATCAAAAGTAAGAAAAGTGTCGTTAGGATAACACCCATCGCCCAAAGGAAATTTATATTTTTTGGGATCCAGTATTCGCTAACTAGAACCTTCATAAGCTTTGTAAAAGCTAGGCGTTGGTCAAGCCAGTCAATAACGCCAGTTGATTTATGGGATAAAGACATCACTAACCTCCTAAGCTTTAGCTACTAATTTTTCGTATTCTGGGCTTGTTTCGCCTAGAACTAGCTTGGTACCATCGATCTTAAATGGTGGGATATCAAGCGGTCTTGGTGGAGGTCCGTATGTCTGCACGCCATCAACGTTAAATTCGCCGCCATGACAGGCACAGACAAACATTTGCTTGCTCGCTTTATACTCAGGGATGCATCCTAGGTGCGTGCAAAGCCCGATAAGAACTACATATCTCGCATCTCCAACGACAACATCTCTCTTGTCGTTTTTAGCCATATCTGGGCTTTTTTTGAGGATGAAAATAGGCTTTTTACGCCACTCAACCTGTCTCATCTCGCCATCTTTGATCGGGCTTAGATCAACAGTTGTAAAACCAGCAGCTTTTACGCTAGGGAGCGGATCCCAGGTCTTTTTCATGGCAACTAGTGACATCGCACCACCGACAGCTGCCACGGCACCAAACGCAAGGCCGATAAAGCTTCGTCTTTCTTGCTTTACTGACATTAATTTCCTTTCTATAAATAAAATTTAAACGATTATACTCTCAAAAAATTAAAAAACTATAATCTCACAATATAGTTTGTAAAAATAAAGTGAATTTAAGCTTTTTTTACACTAAAATTTGAGGTAAATTTATCTAAAAATGCCTGTATATCATGACTTTAAGCTTTTTATAAAAGATAAATTTGACTTAATACACAAACGTTAAGATAAAAAATTTTCTATTTTAGTACTTGTAAAATAGAAAATCTTAATAATAAAATTTTATTAAACTTAAAAAATTATAAATAGCAACTACTAAAAACGAGAAGCTTTGTTTTAAATTTTAAATGCTAGTTAAATTTTAAAACCATAAAAGGCTTAAATTTAAGCCTTTTTCTCGCTCATCTTTATGTAGATATGTAAGATATCAATCGCTGCTGGCGTGATACCTGAAATTTCACTCGCCGCAAAGAGCGTTGGCGGGGCAAATTTCTCAAGCTTTTCGACCACTTCGTTGCTAAGGCCACTTATGCTTCTAAAGTCAAAATTTGCAGGGATTTTCACATCCATCATATCTTTCATCTTTTCTATCTGATTTTTTTGCTCGCTGATGTAGTGCTGATATTTGCACTCGGTTAAAATTTGATCCATGCTCGCATCGTCTAAATTTATAAATCTCTCATCAAGCTTTCTTAGTTTCTCAGCCGTGAAGCTCTTACGTGCGACTATCTTTTGAAGGCTCACGTTTTGACTGATCGGCTCTTCATCAAGACTTGCTAAAAGCTCTAAATTTGCCTTGCTTGGCGTGATCTGAGTTCTCGTTTAAAAACTCTAACCCCTCTTTTAAATTTCTTCTTATATTTTCGATCGCATTAAATGTCTCATCGTCAAGCAGCCCAAGCTCATGACCATATCCGCCAAGCCTTAAAATGGCATTTTCTTCACGCAAAAGCAAGCGATACTCTGCCCTACTCGTAAACATCCTATATGGCTCTTTTGTCCCTTTTGTGACAAGATCATCTATCAAAACGCCGATATACGCCTCATCACGGCGCAAGATGAGCGGCTCTTTGTTATCCAGCGAAAGCGCTGCATTTATACCAGCCATTAGCCCCTGAGCGCCGGCCTCCTCGTATCCAGTCGTGCCGTTTATCTGCCCAGCCAAGTATAGCCCTTTTACTTTTTTAGTCTCTAAGCTATGTTTTAGCTGCGTTGGCTCGACGTAGTCGTACTCTATGGCGTATCCATGCCTTACTATTTTGGCATTTTCAAAGCCCTTTACGGAGCGGAGCATCTGCACTTGCACCTCATAAGGCAAGCTCGTTGAAAAGCCGTTTATGTAGTACTCTGTCGCTTCAAGTGTTTGAGGTTCGATGAAAAGGTGGTGTCTGTCGCGGTCGCCAAAGCGGTTTATCTTATCCTCGATACTAGGGCAATATCTTGGTCCGATGCCCTCGATCTGACCTGTAAAAAGTGGTGCTTTATCGAAATTTTGAGCGGATTATCTCATGGGTGGTCTCGTTTGTATAGGCGATGTAGCATGGTAGCTGCGTTGGGAGAAATTTTCAGTTCTAAAGCTAAATGCAACTGGCTTTGCATCGCCATCTTGCTTCTCTAAAATTTCAAAATTTATCGTTTTTGCGTCGATCCTTGGGCATGTTCCAGTCTTTAGCCTGCCTAAATTTAGCCCAAGCTCCCTTAAGCTAGAGCTTAGATCCTTTGCGCTTAGCTCGCCCACGCGGCCAGCTTCAAGTTTGTTAAATCCAACGTGGATTAGCCCGTTTAAAAATGTGCCAGTGGTAATTATCACTTTTTTTGCGTTATATGTGTTATTTAGGTGGGTTTTAACGCCTGTTACTTCGCCATTTTCGCTTAAAATTTCAGTGGCGATCTCTTGAGAAATTTCGAAATTTGGAGTGTTTAAAAGCAAATTTCTCATATAAACGCGGTATCTATCCATATCGATCTGAGCGCGGCTACCACGCACAGCTGGACCTTTGCTCTCATTTAGCACGCGAAACTGGATGCCAACAGCATCAGTCGTAAGCCCCATCTGACCGCCAAGCGCGTCGATCTCTTTTACAAGATGTCCCTTTGCAAGGCCGCCGATGGCTGGGTTGCAGCTTGCAGCGCCTATTTGCTCGGCTAAGATAGTGATGAGTAGAGTTTGTTTGCCCATTCTAGCAGCCGCAAGACTTGCCTCAATGCCAGCATGTCCGCCGCCAACGACGATGATTTCATAGTCCATGATAAATTTTTCCTTATTTTTGATAGGCGGATTTTATCAAAAAGCATATAAAATTTAAATTTTTTCAAAGAAATTTCACCACAAAATTTATGGCTAGAGTTTTTTATTAATGATATTTTAAATATTTTACTGCTAGATTTACAAAATTTTAAATCCAAAAAGGCTTTATTCATGAGGAAT
Organism: Campylobacter concisus; assembly: GCA_037321105.1. GTDB lineage: Bacteria > Campylobacterota > Campylobacteria > Campylobacterales > Campylobacteraceae > Campylobacter_A > Campylobacter_A concisus_AZ. Next base: position 839,415 of record CP147775.1, read on the forward strand.
TTACTAAAAGTCACTGGCTTTTTACCCTACCTTGCGATCGCATTTTTAAACGCAAGTGTCGATCTAGCACACAAAATAACAATTCAAAACGTCCTTTTAAAGACCTACTCAGGCGATACGCTTTTTATCCTAACAGCCGTTATAAATGCGATGATCTTGCTTCCATTTATATTTTTATTTTCGCCTTCAAGCTTTATAAATGACAAATTTGCAAAGACAAAGGTTATTAGAGTTTGCGCCGTCTTTGGCGTTGTTATCAGCGTTGCGGTGCTTATTAGCTACCTTTTGGGTGCCTTTGGCGTGGCATTTGCACTCACACTCATACTAGCTGCTCAAAGTGCGATCTACTCGCCTGCAAAATATGGCATCATCAAAGCACTTGTCGGCACTGAGCGACTTGGCACAGCAAATGGCGTCATCCAAGCGCTTACCATCGTCGCAATACTCGCTAGCTCATTTTTGTTTTCATTTATATTTGAAAATTTATACATCCAAGGTGAAAACTCAGAAGAAATTTTAAAAAGCGTCTATCCTATCGGCATCTTTTTAGTTGTATTTAGTGCGCTTGAAGCATTTTTTGCCTACAAGCTACCTTATATCAGCGAAACAAACGAACAAAGCAGAGAATTTGAACTTAAAAAATACATCAGCCTTAGCTACTTAAGAGAGAATTTAAAAGAGGTAAGATCAGATAAAAATATCTGGCTAAGCATCGCTGGACTTAGCATATTTTGGGAATTTCTCAGATCATCATCGCAGCCTTCCCAGCTCACTACAAGGCAGTTTTTAACGACGACAGCTCTCTAGCAGTGCAAGCGATCCTTGCAGTAAGCGCCATAGGCATAGCATTTGGCTCATACGTGGCTGGCTCTATGTCAAAGCTTCACATCGAGCTTGGCATCGTGCCGATGGGCGCTATTGGTATATTTTTCTCGCTTTTATTTTTCGCATTTGGCTCAAGCATCGGCGTAGTAAGCCTTAGCTCATTTGCATTTGGCTTTTTTGGAGGCATATTTATAGTGCCGCTAAATGCGATGATCCAGTACTTTGCCCCACAAAAGAGCACCGGCAAGATAATGGCGGCAAACAACTTCTTGCAAAACGTCTCAATGCTACTATTTCTAGCCATTGGCATAGGCTTAGTATATTTTGAAATTTCAACCACTGGGCTCTTTGTCTTTACAGCGCTTGTTTGCTTGATCGGCAGTTTTTACGCCATTTTGCAGCTTCCACACCTTTTTACAAGGCTACTTTTACTGCCATTTTTAAAGACAAAGTACCGCTTTTTCGTTGAAGGACTTCAAAATTTACCGCAAAGTGGCGGCGCGCTACTTCTTGGCAATCACATCAGCTGGATCGACTGGCTCGTGCTTCAAGCTGCAAGCCCAAGGGGCATAAGATTTGTCATGTATAGAACGATCTACAATAAATGGTATCTAAAGCAAATTTTAAATTTTTTAAAGTGATCCCAATAGGCGCAGGGGCTAGCAAAGAGTCCATAGAGCTAGTTAGAGAGTGCCTAAAAAATGGCGAAGTGGTTGCACTTTTTCCAGAGGGCCACATCAGCTACAACGGCCAGATAAATGAGTTTCAAAAGGGCTTTGAGCTTATCATAAGAGATCTAGAAGAAATTTGCATAGTGCCATTTTATCTTCGTGGCCTTTGGGGTTCAAGCTTTTCAAGAGCTAGGTAAATTTTACAAAGACCTCACTTCTAAAAACGGCAGACGCGACATCATCGTCGCCTTTGGTAAGCCAATAACCACATTTATAAACGCTGCAAAGATGAAGCAAAAGGTGCTTGAGCTTAGCTTTTCATCGTGGGAGAGCTTTATCTCAAGGCAAAAACCACTAACGAGCGAGTGGCTAAATAACGCAAAAGAGGATAAATTTAAAGAGTGCGTGAGCGACAGCACTGGGCTAAATTTAAGCAACTTGAAATTTTATAACAGCCGTTTTAGTCTTTATCAAAATTTTCAAACGCGAGCTAAAAGATGAGAAAAATATAGGCATCTTGCTACCTAGCTCAAGCATCGCAGCCATCGTAAATATGGCGCTTCTTGCAATGGGCAAAGTGAGCGTAAATTTAAACTACACACTAAATGAGACCTCGCTAAATCACGCCTTAAGAAAGGCAAATATAAACACAGTCATCACCTCTAGCAAATTTCTTGAAAAGCTCGCACTTAAGGGCTTTGATCTAAAAGATGCGATGAGCGAAAAGGCTAAATTTGCAGAAGATCTCTCAGCTAGCGTCTCAAAAAAGAGAAATTTTAGCGCTTTTAACGGCATTTTTTGCTCCAGCTTGGCTTATTGAGCTTTGCTATTTTAAGCGTGTAAGCTTAGAGGATACGGCCACCATTTTATTTAGTAGCGGCAGCGAAGGCGAGCCAAAAGGCATCGAGCTAAGCCACAAAAATTTACTTGCAAACATTAAGCAAATAAGCGAACTTCTAAATTTCAAAAAAGATGACGTGATCTTAAACTCACTCCCAGTATTTCACTCATTTGGCCTAACAGTCACCACGCTCATGCCGCTTTGCGAGGGCATAAAAATGGTAAGCGTACCTGACCCAACAGACGGAGCGACTATCGGCAAAATGGCTGCAAGACACAGCGTTAGCATCATCTTTGGCACCTCAACGTTCTTTAGGCTCTACACCAGAAACAAAAAGCTTCATCCGCTGATGTTTCAAAGTGCCAGAATGGTCGTAGCTGGGGCTGAAAAGCTAAAACCTGAGATAAAAGACGAGTTTAGGCTCAAATTTGGCATAGAAATTTACTGAAGGATATGGCGCGACAGAAACGGCGCCTGTAGCTGCTGTAAATATGCCAAATATCCTAGAAAAAGAGAGCCTAAAAGAGCTTACATTTAATAGACCTGGCAGCGTTGGCATGCCTCTACCTGGCACCATCATAAAGATAATCGACCCAGAGACGCTTGAAGAGCTAGAAACTGGCACAGACGGACTAATCGTCATCGGCGGATCGCAGGTGATGAAGGGCTATCTAAACGACGAGGCTAAAACAAATGATGTCATCACGTATATAGACAGCGTAAGATACTATAAAACTGGCGATAAAGGCCACATCGATGAAAACGGCTTTGTATTTATCGTCGATAGGTATTCAAGATTTGCCAAGATAGGCGGCGAGATGATAAGCCTTGGAAGTGTCGAAGAAGAGCTTGCAAAAGTGCTTGGGAGCGACGTTGTCTTTAGCAGCGCAAATGTGCCAGATAGCAAAAAAGGCGAAGCGATCGCACTTTTAGTAAAAAGTGGCACTGAACCTGAAAATATCGAGCAAATTTTAAAAGAAAGCAACCTAGCTCCTATAATGATGCCAAACTATATATTCATCGTTGATGATATACCAACGCTTGCAAGCGGCAAGGTTGATTTTAAGGGCGTTAAAGCTCTAGCGGTCTCACTTTTAGCGGAGTGAGCCGCCGCCCTTTTATTTTTGTGATAAAATAGCGCCAAAATATCACATAGGTCGCAGTTGCGACTGACATTTGCATAAATCTTAAATTTATCTTTTTTTGCAAATTCCGTTATTGATTTTATTTTTTCTATGAAGGAGTTTTGTATGAAATTTTCTAGTGCTTTTAAATTTGGTGCGCTCTGCGTAGTTGGCTGTTTGCTCTCTTTAAATTCTGCCTTGGCAAATTCTACGAGCAGATCAAAAAAGATGGCGTCATAAGGATAGCAACAGAAGGCGTTTATTCGCCATTTTCATTTCACAATGAAAAAGATGAGCTAATGGGCTATGACGTGGAGATAGCAAGAGCCGTGGCTAAAAAACTAGGTGTAAAGCCAAAATTTATCGAAGCTTCATGGGATGCGATGCTTGCGGCATTTGACGCTGGCAAGGCGGACGTGGTGTTTAACCAAGTAAGTATAACCGACGAGCGAAAGAAAAAGTATGACTACAGCGTGCCATATATGGTCTCTTACTCGGCTATCGTCGTGCATAAAGATAATAGTGACATCAAAAGTTTTGCTGATCTAAAAGGCAAAAGAAGTGTGCATTCAGTAAATAGCATGTGGATACCAACAGTTGAAAAGTATGGCGCTAAGCTAGTTGTGGCCGATAGTTTGAGCGATCAGATGAAATTTGATCATCACGAAAAGAGCTGATGATACGATAGATGATGCGGTTATGTTTTATGACTACATCAAACAACATCCAAACGCCCCTATAAAGATCATCGAAGCTGGCGATGAGCCGATGTATACGGCTGCAATTGTTAAAAAAGGTAACACTAAACTTCTAAATGAGATAAACTTTGCCCTAAATGAGCTTAGCAAAGAAGGAGTTTTAAGCGAAATTTCGCTTAAATACTTCGGCAAAGACATTTCTAAATAAGGAGAATTAATGAATTTTAAGCCCATTTTTGGCTTTATCGCAGGTGCTTTTTTAGCTTTAAATTTAAATGCTTCAACTATCAAAAAAGGCGAGCTTATAGTTGCAACTGAAGGCACTTACTCACCTTACTCATTTTATGACGAAAAGGGCGAGCTAGTAGGATATGACGTAGATATCGCAAAAGCTATTGCAAAGAAGCTAAATTTAAAGATCGACTTTTTAACAGCTCCATGGGACGCGATGCTTGCGGCATTTGACGCTGGCAAAGCAGATGTCGTTTTTAATCAAGTTAGCATAAACGAAGATAGAAAGAAAAAGTATGATATGAGCGTGCCTTACACCATGCCATATCCAGTAATTGTCGTGCATAAAGATAATAACGACATCAAAAGTTTTGCTGATCTAAAGGGCAAAAAAGCGTGCATTCTGCAACTAGCAACTGGGCAGCGATAGCTGAGAAAAATGGTGCAACAGTAGTCGTAGCTGATGGCTTTAGCAAAGGTGTGGAGCTTATCATCTCAAAAAGAGCTGATGATACGATAAATGATAACGTCACATTTTTTGACTATATCAAACAACGCCCAAATGCACCGCTAAAGATCGCATATACTAGCAACGAGCCGATGCCAACTGCTGCACTTCTTAAAAAAGGCAACACCGAGCTACTAGAAGCGATAAACAAAGCGCTTGATGAGCTAAAAGCCGAGGGCAAGATAAGCGAAATTTCGATGAAATATTTTGGAAAAGATATTTCAAAATAAAGGATCAAAGTGAAATTTACAAATTTATTAAAAGTAGTAGCTGTGCTTGCGATGGCTCTAAATTTGCAAGCAAAAACTATAAAAGATGGTGTGCTAACAGTAGCAACAGAAGGCACTTACGCGCCTTTTACATTTTATAATGACAAAAATGAGCTAGTAGGATACGACGTAGATATCGCAAGAGCAGTAGCGCAAAAGCTAAATTTAAAAGTTGAGTTTCTAACAGCTCCATGGGATGCGATGCTTGCGGCATTTGATGCTGGCAAAGCAGACGTGGTATTTAACCAAGTTAGCATAACCGATGAGAGAAAGAAAAAATATGCTTTTTCAGTGCCTTATACTGTGACATTTGGCGCTATCATCACTAGAAAAGACAATAACGACATCAAAAGTTTTGCTGATCTAAAAGGCAAAAAAGATGCCGACTCAGCAACTAGCAACTGGGCAAAAGTAGCCGTAAAATACGGTGCTGAACACGTCGTAACAGATAGTTTTGCTAAAAGTATAGAGCTTCTTATATCAAGACGTGTAGATGCTGTTGTAAGAGATAACATCGTATTTTACGACTTCATAAAAGAGCGTCCAAATGCACCTGTAAAGATAGCTGCCTCACTTGACGAGAAAGACTACACAGCAGCAGCTGTTAAGAAAGATAACGCCGAACTTGCAGAGCAAATTTCAAATGCTTTAACTGAACTTTCAAAAGAGGGCAAACTAGAAGCTATCTCTAAAAGCTACTTTGGCAAAGACGTCTCAAAATAAATTTATAAACCAACAAGGCAAAAATGGAAAATTTAGATAGAGTGATCGAGCTTGTTTCAAGCTCGACACTACCGATGATCATCGCGCTTTTAAAAGTGACGATCCCACTTACTTTGCTCTCGTTTTCGCTAGGGCTTGTCATCGCCATTATCACAGCAGTAGCGAGGCTTTCAAATATAAAAATTTTAAAATTTATATTTGCCACCTATGTTTGGATATTTCGCGGTACGCCGCTTCTTGTGCAGCTTTTCATCGTATTTTACGGGCTTCCTAGCATCGGCGTCACGCTTGATACTTGGAGTGCTGCTACTATCGCATTTAGCCTAAACGTGGGAGCTTATGCCTCTGAGTCTGTAAGGGCTGCCATACTTTCTGTGCCAAAAGGTCAGTGGGAGGCAGCCACATCGCTTGGCATGACACACTATCAAATTTTAAAGCGCATCATCGCACCTCAAGCAGTGAGGATCTCGCTGCCACCGCTTTCAAACACATTTATAGGCCTTGTTAAAGACACTTCACTAGCAGCTTCTATAACGATGGTTGATATGTTTATGGTCGCTCAAAGGATCGCAGCAAGGACCTTTGAGCCACTCATCCTCTACATCCTAGCAGCGCTCATCTATCTAGTGGTTTGCACACTTTTAACCTATCTTCAATCAAGGCTTGAAAAAGCTGTCTCAAGGTATGTCTAATGGCTATAAATTTTAAAAATATAAGCAAATCTTACGGCAATCATTTGGTGCTAGATAACATAAATACAAGCTTTAAAGAGGGGCAAACGACCGTGATAGTTGGCTCATCTGGTTGTGGCAAATCAACGCTTCTTAGATGCATAAATTTACTTGAGATCCACAAAGTGGCACTTTAGAGGTAGATGATAGGAGTGTAAATTTTAAAGAGAAGCTTAGCTCAAAAGATCTTTTAGAAATTGGTAAAAAAACAGGCATGGTCTTTCAAAGCTTCAACCTCTTCCCGCACCTAACAGCGCTTCAAAATGTCACCGAAGCTCCGATCTACGTTCAAAAAAAGGATAAAAACGAAGCGATAAAAGAGGCAAAAGAGCTCTTAGCTAAAGTGGGGCTTAGCCACAAAGAAGATACCTATCCAAATAGGCTCTCAGGCGGACAAGCACAGCGCGTGGCCATCGCTAGAGCGCTAGCTGTAAATCCATACTTTTTGCTACTTGACGAGCCTACAAGTGCGCTTGATCCAGAGCTTGAGGCTGAAGTTTTAAAGGTCATCTTATCTCTTGCAAAGAGAAAAAGTCTATGATCATCGTCACTCATAATATGAATTTTGCTAGAAAGATAGCTGATAGAATTTTGTTTTTAGATAAAGGCGTGATCGCCTTTGATGGCTTAGTTGATGAGTTTTTTAACAGCCAAAATGAGAGGATAAAAAGCTTCATCTCGGCTATGGATATATAAATTTAGCTAGAAGATCTAGCTAAATTAATTACGCAAAGTATGGCTTTATCTGCTCGATCCAAGCTGAAATTCTACCCTCAGTTTTGTCACTTTGGTTATCAGCATCAAGCGCTAGACCTACAAATTTACCGCCTCTTACGGCATCAGAGCCATCAAATGTATATCCGTCAGTGCTAACTTCGCCAACTACTTTTGCACCTGCTTTTACGACCTCATCGTAAAGCTTTGCCATGCCGTTACAGTACTCATCAGAGTAGCTCTCGCTATCGCCCATGCCAAAAACAGCGACTGTTTTACCGCTTAAATTTAACGCTTTAAAGTCAAATGCATCCCAGTCATCTTGAAGATCACCGCTACCCCAAGTCGATGTGCCAAGGATGAGCTTATCAAAGCTATTTATCTTTGCCCCGTCCACATCAGAGACGTTTAAAAGCTCGTTTTCAAGCCCCAAGCCCTCGCTTATAAGTTTTGCTGCATCTTCGGTATTTCCCATGCTGCTTCCAAAAATTATACCTATCATTTTTATCCTTTTTAAAAAATTTTACTAATAATCGTATAAGGCACGAGCTTTATGCACCCTCTTGCAAAGCAATGTCTAACCTCAACGTGCCGCCTAAATTCCTCATTTCTAGGACAAACGATATAGACCATCTCGCACTCGTGACCAAGCGCGCAAACGGCTGCATCGATGTCGTCGTTTAAATTTCTCATATCATCAAAGCTCACCCTTTTAAAGCTTGGCATGACGCTGAGTAAATTTTTGCCATCTTTTTTGACCGAGATGACACCGCCATTTAGCACGACTTCTTTGTCCTGATGGCGGAGGCGTATTTTATCATAAACAAACTGGCAAAACATCTGCGCTGCGTCAATGAAAACTCAAATTCCCCGCTTCTATAAAGCATCTTTATCATCTTTGCAGCTGCCATTTTTGGCTCTTTTGCTACAACTCTCAACCCTTTAAAATCATTTTTCAAATAAGCATTTATAACGACGTTTGAAGGTATGCAAAAGCTATCAACTGGTTTGAAATTTAAAATTTATCACGCAGTAAGAAATTTATCCTAGCCTCAAAAATGTCTTTGAAATTTAGAAATTTAGCGTAAGAAAGCGGGATCTTTAGCTCGCTTTCAACGCCAACATTATAAAGTGCGATGAAAATTTTCGCACGCGAAAGCTTGTCAAGCTTTGCAAAAATACTTGGAGTTATTTCGCCAATATCTGATAAAAACCCGAACTTCATCGATTATTCTTTGCATCCAAATTCCTTATCTAGGCCAAAGACCTTACAATACTCGCAAAATACGCAGCTAACGCTTCTTTTTGCACAAACGATAGGGATATTTCTCTTTTTGCTTGAGTTTTAATGGTCTTCATCGTGTTGTGGTTTAAAAAGCTAGTTAGCATCACCACGCACTCGGTGTCTTGTGGGATCGGCTTGCGATTTACGCGGTTTTCGTTTCTAGCGTCCCAGTGCTCTATCTTCTCAGCCCCCAAATCATGCAAAACAGCCTTAATAGGCGTGATCTCATCTGCTCCGATAACTAAAACTGACATAACAAGCTCCTAATTTTTATTTGTTTTTCTGATAACGATTATAAAAAAGCTTAGCTAAAATTATTCTTAGTTATGATATTTATTATCACTTATTTGTAGAAATTTGTAACGTTTTTGGTTTTTTAAAAAGCTAAATTTAATTAGCCTTTTTAAATTTAACCGCTGCAACGAGAAAGATGACAAGTCCAGCCGCTGCAAAAAGGCTGCCAACGTTGCCGATATTTTGCTCGCCAAGACGAACTATCGTTTGATGACCTATTAGCGCGCCAGCTCCTATGCCGATGTTATAAATGGCTGAATATATCGCCATCGCAGCGTCCGTGGCGTTTGAGGCTAAGCTTAGCACCTTTATCTGAAAGCTCATATTTATCCCAGCTATGCCAAGCCCCCAGATAAAGGCAAGCGCAAGCATCAAAGTCTCATTTGTAGCGATCAAATTTAACGTCAGCAAGCAGACTAAAATGATAGCTATTGAGATAGCTGTAAAAGCAGTTGGTATAAGCTTATAAAATTTAGAGAAAAGCCAGCTTGCTACGATGCCAGCGACGCCAAACAAAAGCAAAAATATGGTGATAAATTTACCATCAAAGCCGCTTATGTCTTTAGCAAATGGCTCGATGTAGCTATAGGTGCTAAAATGCGCACTGATAACGATAGCAGTTAGCAAAAATATCACCATCAAAAAGCCATTTCTTGCAAGCTCTGGCAAACTCTTTAATGAACCTGAGTTCTTACTAGGCAAAAGTGGCAAAATTTTATATAGCCAAGCCCCAACGCCCACAGCAAATATCCCTATGAGCCCAAATGTGACACGCCAGCCCAAGCTATCGCCCAAAATCCTGCCAAGCGGCAAGCCAAGTATCATCGCCATCGATGTGCCAAGTGCTAAAAGTCCCAGAGCCTGCGAGCTTTTATTGATAGGTGCCACTCTAACAGCAAGCGAGGCGGTGATCGACCAAAATATGGCGTGCGAGATGGCTATTAGCACGCGAGCTATGACTAAAACAGTAAAATTTCCAAGCAACAGCGCAAAGTGCGTGAGAAGCGACAAAAATGATAAAAACCTTTAAAAGTAGCGACCTTCGCTCTAAATTTGCAGTTAGCAACATAAAAGGTAGCGAGAGTATCGTCACACTCCACGCATATATCGTGATGATGAGACCAGTATCAGCCGTACTCATGCCAAAATCCTTTGCTATGTCGCTTAAAAGTGGCACCGGCACGAACTCAGTTGTATTAAATATAAAAGCTGCAAAAGCTAGCGCGATAACCCTTAGATAGGCTATTTTATGAATATTTATCAAAATTTCATCCTTTTTTACTTTGACCCTACAATATTAAAATTTGACTTACATCTTAGTTATTTATAAATTTTAATTTTTTAATGATAGAGATTAATGACAAATTTTGGATTATTTCCTTATAATAAAGCCATTTTTAAGATAAATTTAAGGCGGAAATATGTCAAAAATAATGAAAACTATGGACGGAAACGAGGCCGCAGCTTACGCGTCATACGCATTTACCGAAGTAGCTGGAATTTACCCTATCACTCCTAGCTCGCCTATGGCTGACTACACTGACCTTTGGGCAGCGCAGGGCAAGAAAAATTTATTTGGTATGCCAGTAAAAGTAGTCGAGATGCAAAGCGAAGGCGGTGCAGCTGGCACGGTGCATGGCTCGCTACAAGTTGGCGCCTAACTACGACCTACACAGCTTCTCAAGGCCTACTTTTAAAAATTCCAAATATGTATAAGATAGCAGGCCAGCTCCTCCCTGCGTCATCCACGTCTCAGCTCGCTCTCTGGCAGCGCAGGCACTTTCAATATTTGGCGACCACCAAGATATCTATGCCTGTCGCCAAACCGGCTTTGCTATGCTAGCAAGCGGCTCAGTGCAAGAGGTAATGGATATCGCTGGCGTGGCGCATTTAGCGGCTATTAAGGGTCGTGTGCCGTTTTTACACTTCTTTGATGGCTTTAGAACGAGCCATGAAATTCAAAAAGTAGAAGTGATGGACTACGCGCACTTTGATAGACTTCTTGATAGAGAGGCGCTACAGAAATTTAGAGACGAAGCGCTAAATCCAGAGAGCCCAAAAACAAGAGGCACAGCGCAAAACGATGATATCTACTTTCAAACAAGAGAGCTAAGCAACCGCTTTTATGACGCAGTGCCAGATATCGTGGCAAACTACCTAGCTGAAATTTCAAAGATCACCGGCAGAGACTACAAGCCATTTAACTACTACGGCGACCCTGAGGCTACGCGCGTCATCGTAGCTATGGGCTCAGTGACGCAGACCCTTGAAGAGGTCGTTGATTATCTAAACGCAAAAGGCGAAAAGGTGGGCATCATCAAAGTGCATTTGTACCGCCCATTTAGCACGAAGTATCTCTTTGACGTGATGCCAAAGAGCGTGAAAAAAATAGCCGTTCTTGACCGCACAAAAGAGCCTGGTAGCCTTGGCGAGCCACTATATCTTGATATAAAAGCAGCGTTTTACGGCCAAAAAGACGCCCCGATCATAGTTGGCGGCAGATACGGCCTAAGCTCAAAGGACGTCGATCCAGCACAAATGCTAGCTGTGTTTGAAAATTTAAACCAAAGCGAGCCAAAAGATGGCTTTACGGTGGGCATCGTCGATGACGTGACTTTTACGTCGCTACCAACTGGAGAGAAAATTTCACTAAGCGATGAGAGCGTTAAAGAGTGCTTATTTTACGGCCTTGGCGCTGATGGCACCGTGGGCGCAAACAAAAACTCTATTAAGATCATCGGCGATAAGACTGATCTTTACGCACAGGCATATTTTGCCTACGATAGTAAAAAATCAGGTGGCTACACGCGCTCGCACCTTCGCTTTGGCAAAAAGCCGATCCGCTCGACCTATCTCGTCTCAAATCCGCACTTTGTAGCATGCTCAGTCGCAGCATATCTTGAAATTTACGATGTGATTGATGGCATCAGAGAAAACGGCACATTTTTATTAAACTCTATCTGGGACGCAGAGCAGACGATAGCGAAGCTGCCAAATAAAGTTAAGAAAATTTTAGCTAGCAAAAATATAAATTTCTACATCATAAACGCAACAAAGCTAGCACACGACATCGGCCTTAAAAACCGCACAAATACCATAATGCAGTCGGCATTTTTCAAGCTTGCCAACATCATACCATTTGAAGATGCGCAAAAATATATGAAAGAGTACGCGCACAAAGCCTACGCTAAAAAAGGCGAAGCTATCGTGCAGATGAACTACAACGCTATCGACGTTGGCGCAAATGGGCTCATAAAAGTGCCAGTCGATCCTGCGTGGGCAAATTTAGCAGACGATGAGCAAAAAGATGAAAAATATATCGGCAACAGCTTCATCGAAAACGTCGTAAAACCGATAAATGCGGCTCGCGGTGACAGCCTACCAGTCTCAGCCTTCATAGGCTACGAGGACGGCCACTTTGAAGCTGGCACGACGGCCTACGAGAAACGCGGCGTTGGCGTCATGGTGCCAAAATGGATCGAGCAAAACTGTATCCAGTGCAACCAGTGCGCATTTGTCTGCCCACACGCTGTAATCAGGCCATTTTTGATAGACGAAAACGAGCTTAGCGCAGCCCCACAAGGCGTAAAAGAGCACAATCTAGAGGCAAAAGGCAAAGAGCTCAAAGGGCTAAAATATAAAATCCAAGTAAGCCCGCTAGACTGCACCGGCTGCGAGCTGTGCGCGCAAAACTGCCCAAGTAAAGAAAAATCGCTCGTCATGGTGCCGCTTGAAGAAGAGCTAGGCAAAAACGAGCAAGAAAACGCTGATTATCTATTTAAAAAGGTCGCTTACAAAGACGATCTCATGAACAAAGAGAGCGTTAAGGGCGTTGGCTTTGCTAAGCCGCTCTTTGAATTCCACGGCGCTTGCCCAGCGATGTGGCGAAACTCCGTATATCACGCTTATAACAAGGCTCTTTGGCGAGCGCATGATCGTTGCAAACGCAACTGGTTGTAGCTCGATATATGGCGGCTCAGCTCCATCTACTCCATACACCACAAATGACGAAGGCAAGGGCGTTGCGTGGGCAAATTCGCTATTTGAAGATAACGCCGAGTTTGGCATGGGCATGAACGTAGCGATCGAGACTATGCGCCACCGCATCGAAGATATAATGAGAAACAACATATACAGCGTGCCAAACGCACTTTCAGCGCTTTACAACGACTGGATAAATTTCAAAAATGATGGTGTTAAAACGCAAGAGATCACGAAAATTTTATTGCCTATTTTAGAGCAAAATTTAAGCGCACCAGGCGTAAAAGAAATTTTAGAGCTTAAGAAATTCCTCATCAAAAAATCACAATGGATCATCGGTGGCGACGGCTGGGCGTATGACATCGGTTTTGGCGGACTTGACCACGTGCTAGCAAGCGGTGAAAACGTAAATGTGCTAGTGCTTGACACCGAAGTTTATTCAAACACTGGCGGTCAAAGCTCAAAATCAAGCCGCGCTGGCTCGATAGCACAATTTACAGCTAGCGGCAAACCGGCTCAGAAAAAGGACCTTGGCTACATCGCGATGACTTACGGCAACATTTTTGTAGCGCAGATCAACTCAAATGCGAGCCAAGCAAACGTGATAAAAGCGATCGCAGCGGCCGAGGCCTATGATGGCCCAAGCCTCATCATCGCCTACTCTCCATGCATCGCTCACGGCATCAAAGGCGGCTTGGCGCTCTCTGGCGGCCAAGGCGAGCTCGCCACAAAATGCGGATACTGGCCGACATATCTATACGATCCACGCCTTTTAAAAGAGGGGCAAAATCCGCTTAAAATCACCTCAAAAGAGCCTGACTGGTCGCTTTATGAGGAGTTTTTGCTAAACGAAGTTCGCTACAACTCGCTTAAGAAAACCAACCCTGAACACGCAGACGAGCTACTAGCTAAAAACAAGGCTGACGCGCAAAGACGCTACCGCCAGCTAAAACGCCTTAGCCTAGCAGACTTTAGCGACGAGGTCGAAACTAGCGCGGAGACTACTCAAAGTGCTGAGTAAATTTCAAATTTCTCTTGCCAAATTTAAGCGGCAAGAGAAAATTTCATTAAATTTAAAAGGCAAAAATATGAGCCAAACGCACCCTTTTAAGCCAATCTTTGATAAAAACTCTAAAATTTTAATCCTAGGCTCATTTCCCTCTGTCATCTCTGGTAAATTTGGCTTTTACTATACAAATCCACATAACCGCTTTTGGCGGGTGTTAGCTGGGATCTTAAACGCTGCCGTGCCTGAAAGTACGGACGAAAAAGATGAAATTTTCTGCTAGCTCACCGCATCGCAATATATGACGCTGCGATATCATGCGAGATAGAGGGCTCAAGCGACGCAAAAATGAGCAAGATCGTGCCTGCAAATTTAAAGCCAATTTTTAAAGAGGCAAATATCAGGCAAGTTTATGCAAACGGCGGCAAGGCTTATGAAATTTGCAAAAAATACTTGGAGTGTGAGATCATAAAAGCAACAAAAAAGAGGCGATAAAACTACCATCTACCAGCCCTGCAAATGCTAAATTTAGCCTTGAAAAGCTCAAATGCGAATGGAAAGTAGTAGCAAATACATTAAGAGATAGCTAAAATTTAGCTAATTTGCTTGTCTGTTATTACAAATGCCAAAATATAAAACTAGAATATCGCTCCCTACTCAACCTCTAGCTTAACCTCTTTACTATCTAGTCCAACTCTTTGCTTTACTTCGTTAAATTTTGGATAAATCTGTTTTTATTCTCACTATCTATCAAATTTATCCCACTTTTTATAGATGATGCTCTTTGTATATTGCTATCTATTGCATAAATTTTACATGGCTCTATATATGATCTATCTTTGCCATCTATGCTTTGGTAGCATGTCTCACTTAGCTTATCATCTTCATATATATCTATATCCCCACTATTTAAATTTGAGTTTATATAATAAACCCCTTTAGGCATATGCTCTACTTTCTCATCTTTGCCCTCTTTACCAAAGATATCATCAGACAAGCTTGTATCAAAGCACATAGTAGCATCAGTATGCCCAAACTCATATATGCAAAGCTTGCCATTAGAGTATTTTAAATAGATAGGTGCTTTTATATCTACTCTAATATGTGTCTTTCCAAAATTAGTATTAAACGCAGGTGATTTTAGATAGGCAAAAAACATTATGATATGGTTGCCATGATTTAGCTTCTTTAGTAGCTCTTTATCTTTTATATCATCTTTTGGACTAAAAGTGATCTTTTTGCCTTTAAATTTCTCTTCGCTTAAATTTATCGCCCCTGCTACCTTGCCTACCACCTCACTATTATATTTATCCTCTCTTATCACCTTATAAGCCCAGCTTACCTCTTTGTAGTCATCATCTCCCTTATTTGGTAGATAAACAGCCTCTAAATTTAAAGTATCATTTGTGGTTAGATTTGTAGCGCTAGTGTTTTCTAAGGTATTTAACCTTATCTCAGTTATATTTTTTTGATAAACGACCGTAGATACTTTGATGTTAAACTCAGCACCCCCATCTTTTTTATCTTTACTAGCCAAAGTTACAACAGCAGTATCTTCTTTGGCATGTATCTCGCCAGTGTCATACCTTTTGCTTAGATCAAATGTAGCTATGATAAATTTTGAAGTCTTTTTAAAGCCTGAAGAGTTTTTGTCTAAATTTATATTTATTCTAAATTTAGCCGTATATGAGTTTTTAGAGCTACTATTACTATCTGCGTCTTTATCATCGTTTTTCTTTAGGTAGTAAGAGGGATAGACCCTTTTATCTTCACCATTATGAAGATATACCTCTTTTATATCACAGCTTTTGCCCTCTTCATCTTCTATGATTAGATTAGTGACCACTAAGTGGAAATTTCCTTTGCTTTTAGTTGAGATACTATCAGTAGTATCTGGTAGCCTTAGCTTTATATCAAACATACTTGAAGCCTTGTCGCTTCTTATACTATAGCTGTTTTCTTTGGCGAAATTTAAGAGATTAAAGCTCATTTTTTCAAAGAAGTTAAGAGTTATTACATTGCCACTATTAAAGGCGTATCCCTCATCTTGTGATATGAAAATGTCGTTAGTATTTTTGTAGATGATGGTTTCACCATTTGTAGAAGGCTTTATAAAGCTTATCTCTTCATCTCTTGAGTTTTTATTAGGCTCTCTTACGTCTTGCTTATAGTCCATAAGCACTATCTCGCTCTCACTACTATTTCCATTTGGATTTAAATTTGAACAATCAAGCGATGTATTATCCGCTAAGACGATAGTAAAGGTTGTGTTTTTTGGTTGGATAGGCATTACAGGAAGAGCTGAAGCTGTTGGATATATAAGCAAGATATTTCTCTTAGCTTCAGGCCTAAACTCACCATTTTCTGCTCTTATCTTTAAGAGCTTATTTATCCTTGAGATATTATGGCTATTATCATCTTTTGTGGTGATCACATAGATATCTTCTAGTTTAAAGCTCTTTTGGGTGACATCTTTTAAAAGGGCATTTATCTTATCTGCGAAAAATTGCAAGATAGTGTTGTATTTTCTGTAGTGTTCGTTAAAGTCAGCATTACCACTTGAGTAGCCAGCTATAGTTCTATTACCTTTAAATTCCTTAGTAGTCTCATAAGCTATAGCGTTTTGTAGATAGGTTATAGATGGCTCATCTTTATCTTTTATCTTTGCTACATTTAAAAGAGAGAGTAGATCCAAACACTCTTCAAAGGATATTGCGTTTATGCTTATGTCTATTAGGGTATTTTGCTTAACCGCATTATTGTTAGCATTACTTTCAAAAAGTCCAAATTCATTCGACTCTATAAATCTTCGTTTGGCTATGCCTATCTCATTATCACCATTACTCTTATACCTTATCTCATACCAAGCTCCAAAGCGGTTTTTAGCTCTTAAGTGAGCTTTTAGACCGTCTCCTACAAGGCTTGGATTATTATATGTCATGCTCATTAGAGCTATATATTCTTTACTACCTATGCTATATTTATCTATTTTACTCTCTTGCGGGCTTATAGAGGTATAAGCTAGTTTTTTATTTAGACCATCTCTAAATATTTCAACAACCTCTGGCAATATATTAATGATTTGATCATCATCTAGCTCAAAATTTTCCAAATTTCGTGCTCTTTTTATCTTCTGTTTTTATACCCTCTCAGATATTCTGATACCTTAGATCTTAAATTTTCATCAGTTTTTACCCCTACTCCATTAATGGTATTAAGTAACCCAGTAAATTCTTCTTCACTCATCTTAGGATCAGAGTAGATCTCGTCACAAACTTTTTTTAGTATCTCTTTTAAGGTCACATTAAAACCACAACCTATGGTGGCAATATTTTTACCATCATAATATAGTTTTTCTCTAAAGCCTTCAGCTTTTTCTAATGTATCTCCTAGCTCATTTTTAAAATTACTAGCATTTCTCTCATTGATTGGCATTAAAACTCCTTGAACTGATCAAGATACTCTCTTATAAGCTTAGTATCATTTCTATCTTTAAACCTGCTTTGGATAGGCATTCTACAAACTAAACGATTTCCACTACCTTCCGCAGCATAAACCCTAAAGAAAAATTTATCAGCTACCATAAAAGTTAGCACATTAGGAAAATTACTTGAATCTATATATTCTCCAAATTTCTATCTTTTCTCTCTTTTCCATGTAAATTTGAAGCATATAGTATTCTTACCATTCCATCTGAAAGTATATTTGCATCATAGCTTTTATCGGTAGCATATATTCTATTACTAAAGCCACCTATATCATTTTTTATTGTCTTTTTATAGACTTCTGTTGCAAAATCAGCATAATTTTCCTTTACAAAATAGTCTAATCCTCTCTTTTTAAACTCCTCCTTGGTCTCTTCTACCTCTTTAAATTTAAGTCCAGACTCTGGTTTTTTCCAGGTCTTATATACTCACCATCCAAAAAATCACTAAACTGCAAACTAGACTTTCTACAATAAGGCTTATATGTTTTACTTCTTAGATCATATATATCTTTTTCTTCTCCACCTATACCTACACACATGATAAAGCTTCCAACTGGAGCAAAGTCAAGCTTAGTGTAGTAGTAGTTCTTGGTGGTGTTTAGCTCTCTTTTTGCAACATCTTCATCAAGAGCATCGATTAGAAATTTCTCATAAAACTCTTTATCTTCTCCATAAGGTGGATTATCTTTATTTACGGGCTTTGGGGAGTCCATCGCAGAATTTTGAGTAAAGTAGTTATAGCATAGATCATTTGTGCTATTTTTATCATTTATTGAAAAACCTGTTCTCCAATTGTATCTTGGTACTATAGATTGTATTCTATTAACATATCTACTAAAGACACAGCTATTAAATTTCTTTTCATCTTTTTTTGTATTGCAATACCTATCTCTATACTTAACCCAGTCGATCTGACTTTGTTTTAGCTTTTCTAAATATGGCTTTATCTCCTCTTTAGCTTCTTCATTCATATAAGCAAGGTCATATTTGCCCATCATTAGATCATATGCTTTTTGCATATCTCTATCTACTCTAGATATATCTTCGTCAGAACATACTAGTTTTTCTACTCTTGTTTTAGCTTTAGAACAATCAAAGCTAGGCTGAATTTTTTCACTTGAGTAGAGGTTTGATGTGATGAGTAGTATTGACATAACTATAAATTTTTTCATTAAAACTCCTTAAACTGATTGAGATACTCTCTTATAAGCTTAGTATCATTTCTATCTTTAAATCTGCTTTGGATAGGCATTCTACAAACTAGATAATTTCCGTATTTATTCATATAAACCCTAAAGAAAAATTTATCAGCAACTATAAAAGTTGGTGAGCTAGAATAACCTTCAGGATATCTATATATTCCTAATTCCTCTTTTGATTTATCCCACTCTAAATTTGAAGCATATAGTATTCTTACCATCCCATCTGAAAGTATATTTGCGTCATAGCTTTTATCTCTACTATATATTGCATTGCTGAAACCACCCCTATCATTTTTTATTGTCTTTTTATAAACCTCTGTTGAAAAGCTATCATCCTTTTCATAGTCTAAGCCTCTCTTTTTAAACTCCGCCTTGGTCTCTCTACCTCTTTAAATTTAAGTCCAGACTCTGGTTTTCTCCCAGGTTTTATATAATCCCCATTTAAAAAATCACCAAACTGCATACTAGACTTCCTACAATAAGGCTTATATGTTTTATTTCTTAGATCATATATATCTTTCTCTTCTCCGCCTATACCTACACACATGATAAAGCTTCCAACTGGAGCAAAGTCAAGCTTTGTGTAGTAATAGTTTGTAGTGGTATTTAACTCTCTTTTTGCAACATCTTCATCAAGAGCATCAATTAGGAATTTCTCATAAAACTCTTTATCTTCTCCATAAGGTGGTTTATCTTTATTTACAGGCTTTGGAGAGTCCATCCAGAAATTTTGAGTAAAGTAGTTATAGCATAGATCATTTGTGCTATTTTTATCATTTATTGAAAAACCTATTCTCCAATTATAACTTGGCACTATAGATTCTATTCTATTAATATATCTACTAAAGACACACCTTCTAAATTCTTCTTGTCCTTTTCGCTACTGCATGCATCTCTAACTTTAACCCAGTCAATCTGACTTTGTTTTAGCTTTTCTAAATATGGCTTTATCTCCTCTTTAGCCTCTTCATTCATATAAGCAAGGTCATATTTACCCATCATTAGATCATATGCTTTTTGCATATCTCTATCTACTCTTGATATATCTTCATCAGAACATATTAGCTTTTCTACTCTTGTTTTAGCTTTAGAACAATCAAAGCTTGGCTGGATTTTTTCACTTGAGTAGAGGTTTGATGTGATTAGTAGTATTGATATAACTATAAATTTTTTCATTAAAACTCCTTAAACTGGTTAAGATACTCTCTTATAAGCTTAGTATCATTTCTATCCTTAAATCTGCTTTGGATAGGCATTCTACATATAAGATTATTAGCATATTTTCCTGCAAAAACTCTAAAGAAAAATTTATTGGCTATAATAAGAGAAGGTGTAGTGGAATAATTATTTGTGTCTATATACTCTCCAAATTTATCCTTAACTTCTGCTCCTGAATTTGAAGCATATAGTATCCTAACCATTCCATCTGAAAGTATGTTTGCATCGTAATATTCTATGGTACTATATATTTTATTACTAAAGCTACTTCTGCCACTCTTTATTGCCTTTTTATAGATCTCTGTTGGAAAGTTATCATCTTTTTCATAATCTAAGCCTCTCTTTTTAAACTCCGCCTTAGTCTCTTCTACCTCTTTAAATTTAGGGTTTTTACTATCTATCGTAGAATATCCATATAAAAAATCATCAAATCTCATACTAGAATTTGTACAATAAGGCTTATATGTTTTACTTCTTAGATTGTATATATCCTTTCCTTCTCCGCCTATACCTACACACATGATAAAGCTTCCAACTGGAGCAAAGTCAAGCTTTGTGTAGTAGTAGTTCTTGGTGGTGTTTAGCTCTCTTTTAGCAACATCATCAAGAGCATCTATTAGAAATTTCTCATAAAATTCTTTATCTTCTCCATAAGGGGGTTATCTTTATTTACAGGCTTTGGGGAGTCCATCCAGAATTTTGAGTAAAGTAGTTATAGCATAGATCATTTGTGCTATTTTTATCATTTATTGAAAAACCTGTTCTCCAGTCGTAACTTGGCACTATAGATTCTATTCTATTAATATATCTACTAAAAACACAACTTCTAAATTCCTTCTTATCCTTTTTACTACTGCATGCATCTCTATCTTTAACCCAGTCAATCTGACTTTGTTTTAGCTTTTTTAAATATGGCTTTATCTCCTCTTTAGCCTCTTCATTCATATAAGCAAGGTCATATTTGCCCATCATTAGATCATATGCTTTTTGCATATCTCTATCTACTCTTGATATATCTTCATCAGAACATATTAGCTTTTCTACTCTTGTTTTAGCTTTAGAACAATCAAAGCTAGGCTGAATTTTTTCACTTGAGTAGAGGTTTGATGTGATTAGTAGTGTAGATATAAAAATAAGTTTTAAATTTTCATTAGAGTTCCTTTTTGTGATAATAAAGTCTTGTTATTGTATCTTTTATGGGATTTATTAATCATAATTTAAAAGCTTATTTTAACGCAAATCATCTACTATTTCGTATTTGTCGCTATATTTTTTATAATTCGTTTAAATGGCTTAGCTCCAGCTTGTATCTACTTTTTCATGCAAACAAGGATTTATTGAGTCCGTCCTGTAAATTTAAATTCTATGTTTCTAAATATTTATGGCTACTTATGGTCTATAGCCACATACTGCGCCATCTTTTTCATGGTCTTGACATATATATTCTTTTTCTGCACAAGCTGTAAAAACAAATGCCAACAAAGCAAACATGATTAATTTTTTTATTTCCATTTTATCTCCTTTGATTTTGTATTAAATAATAACCCATGCTGACGCATCTTTTGTCTATCCATATTGATTTTTATATTAGAAAAAATTTCTTCCGCATCTTGCCCTAAATTGTCTTGTTATTTTATTTAACTTTTCTTTTTCTGAGAGGGTGCTTTTTTTAAATGCCTCACTTGATAAGTTAAAACTATACTCAGATCTTATGCGAAGCACCTTTGGCGCACCATTGGCACCATAAAAGCTGCAATATGTCTCATACTCTTGTGTCTGAATTATGCCATCACCCTTGTTTTGATGATTATATTTTTTGTTTAGTTCTTTAGGAAAGCTTCTGCATTTTATACCATCTATGATATTGACAAAAGCCCTATCATAATACTGTCCAAATGTTTCATTTTTATATTTTATATTTGGATTATTAGTATTTAGCTCAAAAGAATTTATATTTTTCAAATCAAGATACTTTTCCCCATCGAATGTATCTATCTTATCTATTTCAAGATAAAATATCTCAACTATCTCCCGATGATACGGCGCTGCAACACTGTAAAATCATCATATTTGTCTAAACCCTCAAATAAAATACCTCTATTTATCGGCGCCTTTACTGAAAATGTTTTATTTGAGCTATAAAGTGTAGTGTTTGCATCCATTTTTATATAGTCGCGATCATATATATCACTTTTATATGTATTATCAAAACTACATCCTGTTATAAAAGCTATTAAGAATGAAATTATTAGTATCTTCACCTTACTACACTCCTTTATGTATAGCCACTATTTTTATCAAATTCTTTGCATATAGTTTGCAGTTGTAATTTTATCTAAAACTGAACCCTATATGGTTTATCAAACAAAAGCCCTTCTTTTTCTCATCTTTTCTCTATCCATGCCAAGTTTTATGGTAGAAAATATTGCTTGTATGTCTTGCCTAAATATATTGTGTATATCATTTAAGACTTCCTGCTCTGTTTTGTTGCTATCTGTAAAAGCTTTTGATTTGCGATTAAAACTATATTCATATTGTAGTCTAACCATATTTGTTGGTTTTTTAATGTTTTTTGGCTGATAAAATGAACAATATGTATCATAGTATTGTGTATAAGTCTTTTCACCATCTATTACATTTTGATAAATCTGTCTCAAATCCGCATGGACAAATGTCCTGCACTTAACTCCATCTATATAATCAAGATATGCTTTTTTATATATAGCACTAGTAGTAGTATTATAAAAACTCTCTTTGGTTTTTGTCTCTTCTTCAAAATTTTAAGATTTTTTGGATTGAGATATTTTGCAGACTCAAAAGTATGTCCAGGATAAGACTCTGTCGAAATAATAAGCTTTGAAGCCATCATATTTTTTACAGCCCAAGTCAACGCCATGCCTTCCTCTACTTTATATACTCCATAAAAAACGCCTATATCCTTATGTATAGGTGCCATCAAAGAGAGCAATCCCTCTTTGGTAGATATTCTTTGATCTACACTCAAAATTTTAGGTTCTTTATTATCATTATCTACACCCGTAACGATACCGCATCCCGACAAAAATAAGATAATAAATAAAAATTTCGCAAGTTGCGGTTTTAAAGTAGCAACCAATATATCAAACGGAGTGATTATAAATAATATAAAATTTCTAAATTTCATCTATTCTCTTTCGCTTTACTATAATATCCTCTCGATCACTATTGCTTTCCTATCTCTTTAGCTTTCGCTTTTTATTTCTAGGTTTTGACCTAAATAGCGGCTCGGTCTTTGGTTTTGGTCTTGTTTCATGGTGTGTGTTATAGCATTTTAGCAGCTCTTGTCCGCACCCTTCACATGTGGTTTCACCTATATTATAAAATTTTCATGCAGTCAGGACACCACATGCCAACTAGCCTTTGCACGACTGGTGGCTCTTTCTAAAAGCCATCCAAAAACCATAAATGCTTAACAGCAAAAATCCAAGTGCTGGCAAAAGATACAAATCTCCAGCATCGTCAAATTTAAAAAACCTCTCACCTACTTTTACATTTTTATGTATTAGCATAGATATACAGTCAAGCAAAGCACATAAATCCTATAAAAAAGCCACCTATGCGATTAAACATACTTTCTACTTTCTAGCATTATTTTTCAAATTTTCTTTATGCCTTTTTGATCGAGACATTCTAAAGAATTTGGGTTTGGCTCTGGTGGTGTTGTCATAATTCCTTGACATTGCTTTTACTTCCTTATAGATAGTCAGAACAATAACCGCTCCAGCTAGAAAAAGTGAAAAATTTGCTACATATCGCAATGTCCCATAGCTATAATTAATATACAAAAAACAAAACACACCAAAAATGACAGACATAAAAACAAAAGATATTATTGTGTTTTTATTAAAATACTCAATAGATCTATGCTTAATAAAACAACACAGATCAAACACAATCATGCTCAAAAAAATGCTAAAAGAAGCTAGACCAACCACATCAAACAACACCCAATATAATAGTGGCGACCCACTGTTTATTGTTATTTCAATTAAGCCATTTATGAAAACATCCCAAAATCTACCCAACCAAACTTCCTTTTTCGACCAAACTGATCGGCAAGTATAAACTCTGCTCTACTTCTTATCTTGGCAATATCGCCTAAATTTTAAATGAATTTATATGAAATTTGCATGGTTGATAAGATGACGCTATTTTTTAGATGCTTTTTTACCGTGCTTGTCGTTAAATTTCAGTTAGTGGCTTGCCGCAGTCTGGGCACCAAGAGGCATCTTTGCCGATTTTAATGGCTTTGTCGCAGCTATTGCACCATTTGCATTCAAATTCTTTCTTGATATTTTTAAATTTAATAGACCTATATCCAAGCCAAAAAAATAATATGGCGCCCACTAATGCCGCCACACCAGAAAGAAAGTAGAAATCTCCCATCAAAGAGTAGTCGGTACTATCATATGCTCTCGCTATTTTCTTGCTAGTAAAAATTTGAATAGCAGTTATCAAAAATCCAATAGATATAAAGAAATTACTCATTTTTCATTACCTTTAAAAGCCAAATTTGCAACCCTTCAACTACTTTTTTTTAGCTCCCTATATATAAAAAGCAAGCCAAGTAACGCCATGATCGATCCGACTGGTATATTTAGACCATAAGGAATAGTATCTCCTTTTGGTATACCAAAAATATTTATCGGTGGAGCCGGATCCACTAGGATAGACAGCCCTCCAGCAAAAATAACAAAACCTATTAAATAGTTCATTTTACCTCCTTTAATCAGATTACCGTAATACCTTTTATTTTGGAGCATATATAAAATCTGTATAGAAAAATTTATCATCATCTAGAGACACGGTCAAGATCAAAGACCTGAGCCTATTAACTCTATCAGATATGCTGGGTCTCAAGGGACTGATTAGATAGTTGCTTTTCTTTTTAAAAGACCTCTCACATGTCTTTACCTTGAAAGGGCCAAAGTGATATAAAGGGGTATTCAATAGCCAAACTATACCCCTCATTATCCTAATCGGTAGCTCTTTTTTATGATATTTTTTATATATATCTATAAGGTTGCTCTCTAATAGCCAATACTTCTCATCACTCCACTCAAAATAATCCATAAGACCTGCAACAAATGAGTTCTCATCATAGCATTTTTCATATGCTAAATTTTTATAAAAATACTTCATAAGTCCTCCATGTAATCAAAATCAACACTTCTAATATCGCCATCATATATTCCAAATATATAGCTACTTATCACCTCCAGTCTCTCTTTTGGGTCAAATTCCAATGATAGATATGGCCTTTTGATAGACTTTTTCTCAAATATAAGCTCTTGAGTACTATACATAATCAAAACATCCAATATAGACACTATCCCTGCAAACAGTTCTCTTGGAATTTTTACTTCACATTTGTATGTATCATAAATTTCAAGCAGATCTTTTTCTAGTCGCCAATATTTATCATCATACCATATGCCGTTAAGAACTATTTGTCCTATAAATGAATCCTTATCAAAATACTTACTTGTTTTTACATTTTTATAAAAATTTTCAAATTTCATCAATCGCCTGCTCCATTTATGTTTTTTAAAAATTTGATTTTCCAAATTTTAAAATATTTATGTTATTAGTTTCACAACAAATTTAGGCAAACCCCTTAAATAAAGACCAAATTTTATAGCCGTTCTTTTTATTATCTCTTCGCTTTCATCTTTGCAATAAACCATATAATAATAATCGCTCAAAGATGCGATATAGATCAAATTTCAGAAAAATATATACGATATGCAAACTGCACACCAAAAGCGTCCCTAAAGCTAAGCATTGTAAAAATTTCAATATCTTCTTGACAAGTTATACTTTTTACTCTAAGTAAATTTCTAAGCTTCTTTGCGAATATTTTGCATTAAAAAGAAGCTTTGTGGCTTTTTTATAGTTGCAAAAACAAATTCTTGTTGATGCTTTTTCTTTGATAGCAAAAAGTGCTAGAAAAAATTTTAAATATTTATCTTCATTGCCTAAATAATAGCTTTTCTCTTCATCACCCATTTCTGTAAAGCTATTTTTAAAATATCCTTGAGCTTCATCTTCATTTAAATTTCTATTAAATACATCCAAAATAAAACGCTTCATTTTCTTAGTACCTTGCCTTCTTTGCTACTTAAAATCAATTAAATAAGCTTCTGCAACTTCATAAATTTTTCTTTTTGTTTAGAACCAGCAATATATTGATCTATTTGTGAATATAAAAGTGGCAGTTTTTGAAGATCGCTAGTTAGTATCTCAAAATCATTTTTGACACAGAACGATATGATAAATTTTAAAATATCCTTATATTCACTAGTGAAATTTATACGCAGCAATGCCCCATCTACCAATCCATTGTTGTCAAAAGAGATCTGCAGGCAGCTATCCTCTAGATTGCCATAAATGTCCAAGCTATCCGACCATGATTTTACTTGTGGTAAAACAGAAGCAACACTATTAAAAATTTCTTTATTAACTGATACTTTATGCCAAAGGATAGAATCATCAAATGTTTCTAAATTTAAAACCGCCTCATCGCTGTTACTCGGTAAAATGTAAAAATCACATTGCCAAATCACCAATACTAACTCCTTTTATGAATATAGTTTTACAGCATAAAAATTGCCATTGCTATTTTTGCATACAACAGTATCATCAAAACTAAATTCTAGCATCTCATCAAGTTTTTCAAAATTGGTCTTATCTACTATCTTAAAGATATTTTCCTTTAAATAAACTGCTTTGACTGGACGCCAAACAGGTATATCTTCATTTAGTATTTTTACATAAATATTAGTAGTCATATTTAACTCATTTTACTCATATTCTTCTTCTAATTGGCAACTGAAATTTTCTATATCTATTTTAATACCGAAATTTTTCAAACAGTATCTTGTTTATCTCTGGCGTTATATCGTAGGCTCCACTTAGGTATTCACTTCCATTTTCATCTAATTGGATATGTTTTTCATTTGGATAGACATTTAATAAAACATTCTCAATATCATTTAACGTACAATTTTTAATAGGGACAGATTTTACAAAACTATCATCAAATTTTATTATAATAAATAACGCAAATATTAGTTTTTGGCTTAGATTTCATTTTCTTACCTTTCTACTTTTTACAGGTGGTTTTTCTCTTTAGTTTTTGAGTTATATAATCCTTGATGCTTGCCTTGTTTATCATGAATTTCAATTCATCCATTTTATTAAATTCATAAATAATAAGCATAAAATCCTCTATCATCATATATATCAAATAGCATAGAGAATTGATCATTAAACTTTATAAAAAATTGAACTTTAATATTTAGTGATGGTTCTTTTGCTAATTCAAAATTAAAATGTCTTAACAAGATAAAATCGATAAATTTCAGTATCAATTTTATCTTGTTCTACAAATATAATACCCGGCTTAATGCCATTTTTATAGGATTTTATTTTTTTATAATTCCAAAAAGCCAAACAGTTTTCTAGCGCCTCGTCTTTTTCCCAAAAAAGGATTTTATACACAATATTTCCAACTAAATTTTTATTAGAAATTAAAAATTTAATCAATTCTATTTTTTTACCAACGCAAACACTTTCAAAATCAAATTTCAATTTTATTACACTTTTTTTATTTTTGTTTACTAATAAAGCTTTAAATTTCTTATCAAAATTTTCTGAATTAACAATATAATTATTTTTCACATACAATCACTTATAAATTTTGTTATATAAAAATCATCTAAATTTTCTATATTTCCAATATGTTTAATCAAATCCAACAAATTTATTTTTTCAATATATTTTTCGTTTTTTAAATCCCCACAAACACCGATAAATTTCAAATTATTGATATTCTCTCCAATAAATCTACCTTTTGAAAAATAAGACCCCATAAATTTTTCAAAAGAAATATAAGATAGTATCTTTGTAAGAATTTCACTCTCTTTTAATTTTAATAGAACACAAGATTTTGCATTAGCTATTTCTTTAACAATATCAAGTTCGCCATAGTCATATTTTCTATCAAAATATTGCAAATTAAGCTTGTGTATTATTTCATCATTTTCATTATCCATTGCTGCTATAACAGCAATTGCTCTAAAGTCATTATCTATTTTACCCAATATATCTATTTTTAAACAATCTCCATTATATTTCGAATAAATAAATTCCTTTAAACTATCATAGATTATGGAACTAGAAGCATAAGTTAATTCAGTTTTTTTCAAATTAGAATTTTTTAAAATTACTTCACTCATTTTAAATCCTTAATTTTATTTGCGTAGTCTAATGCTTTTTTAGTAGCTTCTTGTATTTTTGAATTTTTAGATATGCTACTTGATAACTGACTTCCACTATTTGAAATATATTTTCCAGAGTTGAAATCATAAAAATATTTTTCGTTTCCGACTTTAATATGAATGTTCACTTTACCAGAACCCCCTCTTTCAACATAAAGCGATACCTTCTTGTTACCTTTTATTTGAACATCACCATTGTTTAAAATTCTCTTATTTGAAAAGCCGTTATTTTTATTTGAAATTTTAACATCATTGTCATCATCATCTGGTGGTAATGGTGCTTGTGATGAAGTTTGAACATTGCCACCTTGCTGTTCTGCCGTCTGTGTATTTTCTTGCTGACTTGAAGCATTTTTGATTATATCATACGAAAAATCATACTCAGATGAATTTTACAAATTTATCCCCAATCTTTTTAGCACCGTACGCACCACCAAGAGCAACTGAGACCGCTCCTATTTCTACTAAAATCTAATACAGCTGGCGCAATAGGTAAAACAGCTGCTGGGATAAAACTTCCTTTTAGTGCTTCTTACTCCGTATTATATTCATTGATTGCCTTTACTATTTCATTATATCTTTGTGGGTCTGTTTCTTTTATTTGTTTTAAATTCTCAATTATAATTTCTGTATTTTTATAAACTTCGTTGCCAAGCAGAGCCTTTAAAGCAAATTTACCAATCCCTTGCCCAACTTTTTCTAACTCTTGCTTTATCTGCTCTCTTCCATCAGCTGTAAATAATCTAGTATCGATAGAAGCATCCACATTTGAGCTTATGCTAGTATTTACTAGATCTTTTGTTAGTTTAGTTGTATCTCTATTTAGTCTTGTTAGATCATCAGAGTTTTCTTTATCTGCTATCTCTATGTTACCACTACCTAGAGTTGCCATGTTTTTAGATAGTGTGTAGCTTAAATTTCTATTGTTTGAGTAGTTTATTGACTTTAGACCAGAGTAGCTTGAGTCTGATTTGTCTTGACCACTTTGACTAGCTTTACTATCATCTTTTTTACCTACTGAGTAATTAGCTCCTATACTAAGAGATGATCCTTTGTTGTAGCTTGTATTTGATAGGTTCTCATAGCTTAGGGTATTTGTTTTTAAATTTAGGTTGTGGTTATCTATAAAGGTATTATCTTTATCATACTCTCCTGCTGCTAGTAGTGATCCTTTTAGATGAGTGTTTTTGCCTACCTCTACGTTTAGCTCATTTGCTGTTATGGATGAGAGGTTTGTCTGTTTTATCTTTGTGTTTGAGCTTGACTTGCTGATGCTTGCTCCAACAGAGCTTAGAGACCTATCTCCAGATGCGAAATTTTAGCATTAGTTGCTCCAGAGTAGCTTGCACTTAAAATTTATACCCTTGCTTTTAGAGCTAGCATCTTTTATATCTCTAGTACTTTCTAAGCTTAGGTTATTTCCTACTTTTAAATTTAATCTCTCATAGTAATCTGCAAAATTAGCTCACTCCAAACTCTATCCATTATTTTTTAAAATTTTCCTTGCGTCTTTTTGAGCCAGACATTCTAAAGAATTTTGGTTTGGCTTTTGTGATTTCACTTGGCTTTTGTTTTATAGGTCTGACAGCCAGCAAGAATGCAACAATGGTGGAGGCATAACTAAAAATGCATACATAAGCAAGATAACCGCTTGATTTTATAAAAGTAAATTTTATAAGTAAGTAAAATGGGAATAATGAAACTACTACAAAAAATAACCTAAGTGCTATATCTTTTATGGGATTGTTTTTGCTAATGGCAATACCGCCATGCAAGAAAATAGCTGTAGCCTTCCATATATAAAACATCAGTGGTAGTCCAAAGATATTATAAATAACCCAGTGCAGCAATGGGTGATCTCCCATCATAAGCTGCAAGATTAGCTCACTCCAAACTTTATCCATTATTTTTTCAAATTTTCCTTACGTCTTTTTAAGCGAGACATTCTAAAGAATTTTGGTTTGGCTTCTATAGCATTGTTTTGTGGTTTTACCAAATGCCTAATTGTCCCAAAAATAGCATAAAAACAAACTGCAACAACAAGAAAAAGTGAAAAATTAACTGTTAGGGGCAAAATGCCATCCGATCTAGTGACACTAAAATATAGCCTATAAAACAAAAAAGCTATCAAGAATATAATCGCTAGGTCAAACAAGATATATAAAATAGACTGGATATTGCTTCTTGTCTTAAATTTAAGATAGTATAAACTTGAAATAACATCCTCTATCAGCATCTTCAAAAATAGCAACCCCACAGTGTCAAATACCAACCAATATAGCCACGGAGCGTTTGGCATAAAACCAATGTCAATTATTCTGCTAATAAAACTACCCATTAAAATATCTCACAACTCACTATTGCTAAATTTCACTAGGTATTATTTATATTCACACATCAATTTGTTTATCTTTACGAAAAAAGCACAAATAGCATAGCAAATATCAACTACCAGCTGGGCACATAAACAAGCAAATGCGATATAGAGCAAATTTCTATCGTCTAGGTCGTATGCAAGAAATTGAGGAATGTTTAAAAAATTTGTCAGAATGATAAATATAGCACCAAGAAAAACGAAAAAATACCTAAAAATAAACTTTCGCCCCTTGTTTTTAGACTCTTTTAGCCAAAAAATCAAAAATATAAAACTTACTATAGACCCACAAATTAGACCAATATTATTAAAAGCCAACGTTATCTCCCATCAAAAAAACAGTAACTATCAGAAATATATCCAAAAAGAGTTGATAATAGCCAGAAAAGTGCTTAGGGTTATTTTGCCAATCTATCAATATAATGGCTGGCCAGATCATATTCATAAAAAAAACAACTATCATGGCCATTAATATTCCTCTGCTTATTTCAATCCAATTGTTGTGATAATACACAATATAGCAAGCAAAATAAACAAGTATGGCATAACCTATAAAAATATATAATCCAGATAAAAGTCTGAAAAATTTCATATATGAAATTTATCATAAATCGCTTACTTATATATAGTATTAAATAAAGCACTAAATTTGATATTAAAAAAATAGATACTAGTTCCACTTGTTATCCTGTCACTTTGTAAACTGAAAAATGGATTTACTCCAAACCTTGTCAATTAGTTCAAAATCCGCCAACTTTTGCTTTTATCCTTTAATTTTACATTTTTAACCTTTAGCAAATTCTTGATTTTCTTTTTTTGATTTCTCTTTTTGGATTTTGGTGTTATAAAATGAAAATTTGCATTACTCGGGCATTTTTGTAATTGGGTATTTTTTGATGTTTTTGTGGAACAAAAAGCAAGATAGAAAATGCGAAACTAGCTACCAGGCCGATAATAGCCGGAATGACATAAGTATCGCCCAAACTAGAAAAATCATGTTCTATTGCAAATCTTTCAAATTTTTTGTTCACAAATATCCTAATAGACATAAATAAAAAATCCAAAGCCAATAAATTCATAGCAAAATTTATAAAACATAGTTATTCCTTGAATTTGTTGTTATTGCTTTTTTTAAATTTTATTTTTTTAAATTTAACTTATTTTTGGATTTTTCTCTTTTTTATTTTGGTACACAAAAAGAGAATTTGTAAATTTATCGTTTCCAGTATTCTTTTTTATAATAATATATTAAAGACATTGTTACAATTACATGAAATATAATATCTTCTATTTCGGCATTGTGCCAACCACGAAAATAATATTTACCATAAAAGATACACAAAAAACTTTCTATCGACATTACAATAATTGATATTACTATATAATATTTCAAAGGAATAGAGTAGTTCATAATTTTATACCTTAATGTTTTTGCTGGCATACTATCACTAAAATTTAACCTCAGTTGCTCTATTTATAAAAAATATAAATTTAATTATTTCTATTTTTTGCTTTTACGATTTATACCATTGATGGTTTCAAAAAAAAATCCAGTATCTTCTTATTTCTAGCAAAAATAAAACATATTATAGAAAATATAAAGCAAAAACATATATTTTCCATGTTTGGCTCAAGTTTTTGTCTCGCACCATAAACGGATATTCCAAAGGTTAATAAAACACCTTGGATAAACAAAATCATTGAAAAAATATAAAATATATATTTCATTTCTTTTCCATATAATCTAAAAAGCTTTTTAATTCCCACTGGTAATCTTTTTTCCAAAAGTGTTATACCTTTACTATTTGTAACTTTCCTAATTTCCTGCTTTGAGATAGTTATTTTTTGCTACCTTTATTAAATATTAATAAAAACCCACCAATAATTAAAAATCCACTTATTGGTATATATAATAATGGATTTGAAAAATCATGAAAAGCTCTTCTTCCCCAAAATTGTTTAACAAATAGAACTTTAAAGCCAAGTATAATCATTGCTAATGCAAGTAAATTCTTTTCGTTAATCATTTGGTTTCAACCAATTTACAAAATCTTTTATATCTTGATTTAATTTATCGTGTCCGTACGCGATACTTATTCCTGCACCAGCATAACCAAAGCCACTATAACTTGGAATGCCCGGCAAATAACTTTCGACAAAATCAGGTATAGCACTTGGATTTTTTATAAACCAATTTGAACCTTTATAATACATATCGCTGATTGGATTTAAACCTGGTCTATAAATTGGCTAAATTTGAATTCGTTACCACTTTTGTTCCAGTTTTTTGTAGAGCATTTTTACCTATCATATATAGTCCATCTGATGTAGATACATAGTGATTTCCTTTTAGAGCATAGCTTCCTTTATTGTATCCTATTTCTCGCAATATAGGCGAATTTGTCAAAGTGTCAGTTCCTACTTGAATGAAATTTTTATTTTCTATTGAAATAATTCCATTTGTTTTATTATACATAGCATTTTTTGGCAAATTCTGTGTTATTTTATTTAAAGCGTTTGTTTCTATTTGATTAGCGATTTTAGAAGCTCCATTTACACTGGCTTTACTTACCGCAACCACTCCATCTTTTGCTAACTTGCCTAAACCAACAGCGCCAGTTGCCTCTAGCCCAGAGCCTAAGATATTAGCTGCACTCAGTGCTGTTAGATAATCACTAGCCGTAAACCCATAAAATGAGCTTAAGTCATTTGCCAAACTTGGCATTGTATTGTATGCTAGTCCGTAAGTTCCGTCTATTATGCCATTTCCTATGCTTTGCAATATATTAGAACTACATTTTAATGGGCTGTTTGCACAATCACTTAGAGAATTTGCTATCCTATTCTCTACTGTTACCTTTTTTATTTTTTGATTTTATATTTCTAAAATTAAGTAAATTTTTATTTTTTTCAAATTTGACTTTTTGTTTTTTGGGTTTTTTAGGGCTTCTATTCTGTGGTTTATCTGGTATAAATTTTCAGGCCACAAAGCCCAAATAATAACACCAACAGCAGAAATCCACGAAAAAATAGAGAAATAAATCAAATATCCATTTGATTTATAAATTGTAAATTTAATGAGAAAGCAAAAAACAATAATAATAGGAATTAAAAGTAAAATACTTATTTTTAAAATTTTTATATTTCCAGTTTTGCTATAAATTATAAAGCTATGACGAATAAACTTGAAACCAAAATACAACACAGGCAAACCAAGAAAATATAAGATAGTCCAAGCTACAATTGGGTACTGATTAGCCAAATATACTATTAAATCTACAATTTTATATTGCAATTCTCGCCAGAAAGCACTAAAAAACTCATTCATTACTATTGCCACCGACAGTTTTATTTTTACTATATTACGAAAACCACAGCTTGCCCAATGAAAATTTGCAAACTTGTAGAACCTTGTATTTTCTGGTCATTATATCCTCTTTGGATGGGAGCAATTGCTCAAAAATACGATATAAATATTGCCAAATTCCATGCTAGTACAAAAATCATTTGACCTATTTCACTTGACAACTATCCAAAATACTAATACAAAAGTACAAAAAACAAGCCATACAAATGCTACAAATCCATTATTTTTTACTTGATCGTTTTTTATTTTATACAAAGTTATGTCACTTCTTTTAATGCCATTTTTTATCACATAATATCCGTTAAACAAAATAGGGCACAAAATCAACATATACAGCCTTTGTTCACCAAAAAAATAAATAAATATCCTAAAAATAAGATAGACAAAAAATAGTAGTAGCCAAACTTTTAAAAGTATTAACAAATTATTTTTCATTTTTATCTACTTTCTTGTTTTAACTTTCTACTATTTCTATATAAATTTTGATTTTATAATGTTTTTTTAGATATTTGTGTGCTCTTTTTTAAATATCCTACAAAAGGTTTGATGAATATAAATATGTATATCGGATAATACAAAGTTGATAAAATATCCCAAAAAAGATGATTGCCTGGCAATAGATCTGCGCAACTACAATCTATATAGCCATGCCTATGCAAATATCCATATCCATCCATCCCGCACAAAATTGCATTCATTATCAGTCTTTCTGCAAATACAAAAATAACCATAAAAATAGCAAATAAGAGTATGCTAAGAAAGACTGTAACAATTTTTAATGGCTCATCTCTAAAATTTATAATATAAAATATTTTTAAGAAAACTATTAAATTAAATAAACAAAATAATAGTAGAGAAATCTTATAGGAATAGCCAAGATACGCCATTATAATCCCAGAGTATATAACTAAAAAATACCACAGGATGATCATGCATTTTAGCCTATCATTCATCTTTTTTGTCCATTTTTAATGTATCCTTTTATTTCGTGATAGTACATACTAAAAAGATGATATGTTTCTACGTAATTAATATATGCCCTATATCCATACTGCCTTTTAAAAGCTATCACAGCCACTCTTCAACTCATCAATAATGCCTCAATAGATCAACTTTTTAAATCTTAAATCCCATCTTTGACAAACAAGCATCACTACTATCCATCTACTCCCTTTAATTCGTTTAGATAGCTTAGCACCTGCTTTTCATCTAACTTTCCATACAAATAAGGATTTCCTAGTTTAAAGATCATTTCTTGTGTTTTTTCATCTTCAAAGCCTATATCTTCACGACATTCTATTAAATTTGCCCACTCTTCAAGCTCTAAAAAAGATATCTTTTTATCCAAGATTCTTTGCAAAATTTCTACTATATTATCTCTTGACATAGAAACGAGCTCAATTTCACTATCAAAACCAATCTGGGATAACATATTTTTTAATGTATCTATGTTGTTTTTAAAATACACCAAGTCTAATAAAATGCTAGTTTTATTGTCTTGAAATTCTAAATTTCTTTCCATATATATAACTTTTTGTCTCACCTAATTTTCTTTTGATAACTCATCTCGTATAGTTTTAAACTTTAGCCTATCATCACAAATTTGATTTTTTTCGTTCATGCTTTTGCATTCAAAGAAGTCCGGATTAAACCACTCGACAGCATTTTCGTCTTGAGCACCATATTTGGCATTTTCATGTACCAAGCCATCTCTTTTCATTCTTTCAATATCCATCTCATCTATCCAAAGAGAGTCAGCTACTACTTTAATATCTTGTTTAAGGGTACTATAAGCCTGAGTTATCTTATACTCATATAACTCTTCTTTAGTTTTTATAGTTTTATCTCTTGCATAATCCGATAATGACGTCTTTGCTATTAGAAATTTCTTCTTACCATTTTTGCTATAAAAGGGGCAAGTATATTCAATATTCACATAGGTACTACTGTTAATATTTGTCTTTGCAAGACATAATAAAATTTGATATATACTCATCGCTTAGTTTAATGTATCTATTTGATTTAAGAGAAAAGATCTTGCCATGAGATTTTAAATACTCCATTCTATCTTGTATTCTCTCCTCTTTGCTTGTTGCTTTTATTACATTGCTATGATCAGCATCTTCAGTATAGACACTGATTTTATACTCAAAGTTTTGTCCTATCTTATTTATTATAAATTTTTTTAGCCCTTCGGTATCTAGCCTTACTTTATCTCCTCTTGCTTCTGGTGCATAGGCCTTTAAATTTCTATCATAGCTATATATTACATTTCGTTCATTCACTTGAGGATAGTTATCTGAAAAACAACCAATAAACAAAAAAGCTACAAAAAGAAAAATAAATTTTTTATATTTAAGCATCTTAACCTCTTATCTTTCTTTCTGTTTCATAGTATTTCTCATCAAAAATTTTTTATTTTTACGTATCTCTTTCCAAAGATGTGATTTTTTGCAGATCTGATATTCTTTTTGGTACTTTGTACAGTCAAATTTATTTGGATCAAACCACTCATAGATTATTTCATCAAATTCATCCCTAGGGTTATATATTCTGTCAAAAAGCAAGTCCTCTTTTTTCATTCTTTGTCTATCCATATTTTTTAATTTTATCGATTTTAAAAATTCACTCATATCATTTTTAAATAGTATTGCCATATCTTCTGCTTTATAGTTTTTATGTTTAACTGGATCAAAAAATAATCTAAAAGTGCCTCCAATAACTAAAGTTGATACAGCACCACTAGTATCATAATAAAGACAATCAATGCCATAGTTTGCAGAGCCAATTTGAGTTATAGAACTTATCAAAAAACCTGCTTCGCACTTTACGCCATCAATATATGCAAAGAATCCTTTTTGGTAAGGTTGCCAACCAGTCAAAATATCATAAATACTCCTATCAATGCTTTCTTCTCTATCCTTGCGAATTTCTAACTTACTTCGTGACATCTTTCTTTCTTTATATTTGTAAGTATTGATCTGAAATTCTTCATTGAACATAGACGGCAGATTGCGTTCAAAAACATTTCTACCATTTTTTTCATCTAGAAAATAATACCAATCAATATCAGCAAAACTGCTTGGAAGCACATAGGTAAAGCTTTCATTTTGAAAAGATGAAAGCATAATACCTGGTTTAAGATGCTTTGTAGTTATATTTGGAATATCATGGCAACCGGAAAAGAGCACAATAAAAGTTATAACAATAAGCTTTAGTACTGAAAATTTACACCGCATCTAGCACCATCGTTTTCATAATCTTGACACACATAAGAGCTATGTGGAGAATCTTCCATGAACAATTTAAGAATATTAAATACATTTATACGATCTATTATATCTGCTTTTTTATTTACGTCTTTATTTCCACCAAGACCTTCTGCTACAAAGTCTCCTTTTTTGGAAAATGTTCCCGCTATATCAATTTTAGCTGCTTCTAATACATCTCTCATTTTTTCTGCATCTGCTGGAGATCCAAAAGAAGAAACAGTATATGGACTGCCTTTACCTTTTTTCATTAAACTTTTAACTCCTTCTAAATGCCTATAAAGTTCATTGCCTATGCCCCACTTAACACCGTTATAGACCAATGTATTTAACTGAGAATGTGCTGCAAAATTTCACAGCAAAAACTCTATTATCTTTTTTTCTTTTTCTTCAGCAGCTTTTGTTACATCCGATATAAAACTACCAACTTGCTTTGCCATGTCACTTGTGCCTATACTAAATTTATCCTGCGCTGCTTCAAGCAAATCAGAGAAAATCCACGCGTTGGATTATATTTTATCGTTAATTCAATGGTATTTCCAGCAAGTCTTGTACCATCCTTTTTAATCTGACCAGTTTGCTCAAGTCCGTTCATAATAGCCTCCATTGGCGTATTCAAGATACCATTTCCAAAATTTTGATGTGTTATAGTATCCACATCTATTCCTAAAGGTTCTTTAGATACATAAAGATCTTTAAAATACGAAAGCTTTTTTAATTCCTCTCGCTTTTCTGGACTAATGGTCTTGAAGTATTTACTATCCTCAAGCTTAACCATTTTATCTTTATATAGTTCATATTTTTCTGAGTTTTTACTAAAAACAGAAATAAGGTCACTTGCAATCTCTTTTCCACCCAAAGAACCAACAAGCTGCCCAAATAAACCTCCATTATTATAACTGGTTGGTATTATATCCAAAGCAACCATACTTCCATACACAAGAAGTTTTCCCATAATTGATACTATTTTATTCTTACTATTTTCGTCTGGCATTTGCTCTGATAGTTTTTTTAATCCATAGTTAGCATCTACTATCTCTTTAGCTATATCCTTTTGCCCACTCTTAGTTAGCACCCTTAAATCCATACTAGCATCTACATTTGAGCTTATGCTAGTATTTACTAGATCTTTTGTTAGTTTAGTGGTATCTCTATTTAGTCTTGTTAGATCATCAGAGTTATCTTTATCTGCTATCTCTATGTTACCACTACCTAGAGTTGCTAGGTTTTTAGATAGTGTGTAGCTTAAATTTCTATGGTTAGATATATCTATTGATTTTAGACCTGTAAATTTATCTTCTTGATTGTTATTTGATCTGCTATCTTTATTGTTTTTATCTTCTAGGATATAGTTAGCCCCTATGCTAAAGTTTGTTCCCTTGTTGTAGCTTGTATTTGATAGGTTCTCATAGCTTAGGGTATTTGTCTTTAAATTTAGGTTGTGGTTATCTATAAAGGTATTATCTTTATCATACTCTCCTGCTGCTAGTAGTGATCCTTTTAGATGAGTGTTTTTGGCTAATTATATGATATGTTATTAATTAACTCTAAAATTATAGCGGATTATAAACTTCTAGCTTTCAATAACTATTGTAACATTTAATAAATCATTGCCATTATCGGTTGAATATTTGGCTGTTTCACGAATGACATCATTAAGTAAGACTAATAAATCATTGGCTATATTTTTATATTTCTGTTTAAATTTATTAAAATTTAAAAAATGTATTGTCATATCATCTCTAATACCAAATTTATTTTTTAACCCATATTGTGAAATTTCTGATTTTTCTTGCAGATATTCTTCATAGCTCCCCATTCATCTATTTCTCGATATTCTTCCCATTCTTTATATCTAATCAACCAAAAAAAATCCTTAAAACCATCTGGTCCAAAACGCAATGGCAAGTTTAATTTTTTTGATAAATAGCCATAAACTTTTTCAATTATATTTTTTGGTTTATATTCACCAAATTTATCAGCATATATTACATCCTTTTCTAGTTCTTCAAAATCAATTTTTACATCTATCATTGTATATCACCAAAATTTGTTTTATCGTTCCTTGTGGTAATTTGCCAGCTTTGTAAAAAGGAATTCCGCTACTATATTATTAAATTTTATGCTCGGCTATCAATTTAGCATCTTCATCAAAGTCGTTAATGGAATAACCTAATAAATTTAGGTAAATTTACAGAACTTATAACTATCTTATTCCAAATTTCTGGCATTTCATATAAATCTGTATCCGTATTATTATTTTTACAAATAGTATCAAGTTTATTTTTATATTCTTTTATAGCTAGGAGCTCATTATTATCAAATAAGTACTTGTTTTCTGATCTTTGTATAAGTTCTAATGGATTAATTATCTCATTTACTAATTCATCGCCCCAAGTATATTTATCGATAGTAGCATTGTCTATATATTTTTTTGATACTCAGTAGAAGCTAATTCAAATAGCCTTTCTAATAATATTTTTTTAGTTGATACATTTTTATTTTCCCATAATAGCATTAAGATTTCCGTAAATTCAATTTTGTTATTTTATTTACCAAGCTCATTGCGGTCTATATTATCTATTGTACTATAATCAAAATCTTTTATTTGATAACCCAAAATATTTAAAAATTTTCTGCATCTATTTTTAATCCAGCCCATATATTTGTTCCGTATATATCACCATTTGGCAGGTTAAGTATTTTATTTCGTAATATATTTGCAAATTCTAATTCTCGTTCTGAAAAATTATTTTTGAAACAATCTAATTGTGCTTCTCTACAAAAATTTGCAACCTCTTCAATTAAGTCTTCTGGCGCCACATACTCATAAATAGTAGAATTATCAATATAATGTATTTGATAATCTGTTGAAGCAAGTCTAAACAAAGACTTTGCCAATAATTCCCTTATTTTTCTCATTTTAAGTTCCCTTAACAGCATTAAGATTTCCATAAATTGGTATATGCGTTCTATTTTCTTTTCTACCACCAATATTACCAAAATTATCTAAGTAATTGCCACTTGTATCTTGTATTCTTAAAATCCAACCTTGTTTAGTATTAAGAGAACTATCTAATTTGTGACTTTCCACAATGCTATGGCTTCTTTAATCTCTGTTTTATAAGCCTTAAATGGCACTATAACTTCTTCTTGCTCCCAAACCTTAAGCTCTTTATACTCTTTTGTTTTGGTTATATTGTAAATTTCATCATAAAATTTTTTGCAAAAATTCAACAATTATCTCTTTTTCATCTATCTTAAACTGCAGAAATCTATATGTTTTTTCATTAAGCAAATTCGATTTAAAAAATACTTGTATAAACATGTCTTCGACTATAAATTCTGGCCACATCAAATAAAAATAGATAAATTGTGGCAAATAATACCTAAATGCTTCATCATTAAAGATTGGTAAATCAGTAAACAAAATTTTTATTTTATCTTTTTCAAGTTCAAACAAATCCTTTCCTTGTAAATCATTTTCAATCAATGCGTCCTGCAAGAAAGGATTTGTTATTACCTTTGGTTTTGGCAAATTTCTATTACTAGGCAAATTTTTTATTTTATTTTGTAAGTTATTTTCTAAATTTAGCATGCTAAACATGGAATAAATCCACCAATGCTTCTATAATTTTTCCGTGATAATTTAACTCATAATTTTCATCAAAACCTTTTATTTCTAATTCATTAAGAGCCCACTCTCTAATATTTTCTGCCAAATTTATATCCACACTAATTTTTACAGAATTTTCATTGTTACAAATAGCAGATATACTATTTGAGAATTTACAATTTTCCATTAGATATTTAAATTGTTGTGGTGTTAATTTTATACTCATCATTTATCACCGTCCAATAAGACTTTTTATTTTTGCTAATTAAGTTGAATTAATTTTTAATTTTCTAGATTTACAACATAACTTGGCTTATTATTTAAATATTTTGTCTTTCACTCAAACCATCTATCTTCCAATTTGCATATTTTATATCAATTTTACCATCTTTGTTTATTGCCAATATAGAAAATAGGGGTTCTTTACAGATTTCATTAAAATTATTTTCCAAATAAGCATTATTGTCACAAAAAATAAAATCAAAATATTGTGCCTTTTTCATAATAAAAGAAATGATTTTATTTTCAACTATATCAATATTTCTATCCCCTATTAGTTCATTTTCAGCTATACATAATTGTAAGCAAATACAATCATTCTCTATTTTTTCTATTTGTAAAATAATATTCGTAAATTCAAA
Source organism: Campylobacter concisus (assembly GCA_037321105.1). Classification (GTDB taxonomy): domain Bacteria; phylum Campylobacterota; class Campylobacteria; order Campylobacterales; family Campylobacteraceae; genus Campylobacter_A; species Campylobacter_A concisus_AZ. The sequence goes on from CP147775.1 coordinate 880,811, forward strand.
CTCATCTATTTTTATATCAAAGCAAAATTCTTTTTCATAATTATCAAAACATTGATTTAAAATATCAATTGGACTAGCAAAGCCCAATAAAGATATTTCATTATCAAAAGCTTTTAAAACATTTGAAATAAAAATATTTTTAGTAGTCCATTTAGATACAAAACCAATTCCTATATAACTACTCATAATACCTACTCGCTTATAAATTTTTCATATTCCTTTGGCACTTGTGGGTTTTCATTAAATAAAAGAGGCATGTATTTATATATATCAACCATTATAATTTCTTGATATACATTATCCAACCGCCAATCTATCGTATCGTAATGTATAGTCGCGTCTTCTACATTTTCTATAACCAAATCCCCGTTTTTTACACCGAAATTTATTATTTCATTTAGTTCATCTAATGAATAACCCAAAGTAATATGAAAAAAATGAAAAACAACAGAAATAATACCGTCTCCTTCTATTGCTGAAGATAGTAATTCTATAATGTGTATTTTTTTCATAAAATTCCTTTATTTCAATGGGATTCTAACTTTTTGGCTACCAACTGTAGTTTTTAAGTACGGCTGAGCCATGAATATCATCCTTTGGATTTTTATATCCTTGATTTAATTCAATACCATCATAATATCTCACACCTTCTCCTTTTTTAAGCGGTTCCTTGGTCCAGCTCTGTAACTCCTTGCCATAAAATTTCTCCATTATCATCTATTTCAATTTCTATATTTTTGTATTTATTATAAATTTTTGGATATAAAACTTCTTTTAGATATTTTTCTCCATTTTTTGTTATGCATATCCAAGGCATATATGCAAGCCAAGTACAAGGATGTCGCCACATATCTTTAAAAAGAAATTTAATATTTTCGTATTCATCTTTATCAAATCCGCTTTTATAAATTTTCTTGTTATAAAAATAATTATTTCTAAAATAAATCCATTTTTCATAAAGTGTCATGTCTAAATCTATTTTGGATAAATTTCTATCAAAATCTGTTCCTAGTTCATCTAAATTACCATCTTCTACACCAAAATCAATAAATCCAGCTAAAAATAATTGCCCCATAACAGCATAAAATTCACTTGCGTAAGTCGCATTGGGAAATTTTCACCAAATTTCTTATCTAATTCTTCGTGTATATAATAATTTCGAGACATATCTGGTTCATAGAAATAGCATAATTCTAAAATTGCTAGTTCAAAATATTCTAAAATATCAATTTTTGTAATATTTGGAATTTGAATTAAAAATTTTAAAAATGTGTCATCATCGTCTAATCCTAAATTTCTAATCAATTCAACATCATCATTAAAAGACCAACCATCACTATCGCTTTTTATTATCTTGTATTTCATTTTACTCCTTATAGTGAATTTTACAAATTCCACCACTTTATCAGATAGCACATCCCAAAATTTATCACCCTAATTTTTTCAGGTACACCATCAATAGAAGATATAGCCAAATATTATTCCGTTTAAATAAAGATAAAAATCTGCTTCTTCTTCATATGTTGGTTTTCGTCCTAGCTTTTTTAGAAAAATATTTTACATCCAACAATACAAAGAATTAACATAATTTAAAAATAACCAGTCATATACTTCCATGATCTGTTATTTGCTAAACAACTTACTATCTGTCAAGTAATTAATTATTTAAAATTAAGCTAGGCTATATTTTACACCTTCAAAATTTCTAACTTCACTTATCCATTTTGAGTTATTTTCATCTTTTAACTTTTGATAACTACTGTAATATTTAAAAAATCATTATTATTTTTATTACAGTAATTTAACATTTCACTTTTCACATCGCTGATGAAATTCAATAATTTATTTGCTAATTCGTTATGTTCTTTGTAAAATTTCATTAAAATTTATAAAAATTAACTTTAAATTATCCCTAACGCCTTGTTTATTTTTAACTCCACATTTATTATCTTCTTCTTTTATCATTAAAAATTCATCATAACTAGCCCAGCCGTCTTCTGGTTTAAATTCTTGCAATTCCTTAAAATGTAAATATTGATAGAATTCTTTAAATGCGTCCCAAATGTGAGTTGGAGGTAAATTTAATTTTAGTGATAAAAAATATAGCATCTTTTCTTTTATATTTTCTGGAATACGATTGCCATAAGCATAGTTCAATTCTCTAATCTTATCAATTTCATCAAAATCAATTCTAACTTCTATCATTTAACACCTCCAAACATTTTATTTATCGTTTATTTTGGCAATACACAAACTCTATAAAAAGGGATACCATTCCCATTTTGTCCATAATGGTTGTTTGAGTAATAACATGTTCCGTCACTTCTGGCTACTATTGTATGAACATTTTTTTATTTTATCTACGCTTACCCCTTGCTTTTTATATTGCTACTACAGAAGTCAAAAAATAAATTTATCTCTTTAACTTTCGCTTTTTATTTCTAGGTTTTGACCTAAATAGCGGCTCGGTTTTTGGTTTTGGTCTTGTTTCATAGTGTGTGTTATAACATTTTAGTAGCTCTTGTCCGCACTTTTCACATGTAGTTTCACCTATATGATAAAATTTCATGCAGTCAGGGCACCACATGCCCTCTAGCCTTTGTACCACTGGCGGCTCTTTTCTAAAAGCCATCCAAAAACCATAATGCTTAGCACCAAAAATCCAAATGCTGGTAGCAAGTATAAATAACCAGTATCATCAAATTTAAAAAACTTCTCACCAACTTTTACATTTTTATGTATTAGCATGGATATGCAATCAAGCAAGCACATAAATCCTATGAAACCCCAGCCTATACGTTTAAACATATTATTTATCCTTGCTTTTACTGTATATGATTTATAAACTCAACAACATTATTTTCTACAACATACCAGATGTATATATAGTATAAAAGCAGTCTTTATCTATATTATGATATTTTTCTATGTAATCAATTGCTTTTTTAGCAGAATACTCATGTAAATCATATGTATATTCTTCAGAATTAAAGCTCCAATTGTCATAAGTATATTCAGCTGCTTGCCCGTCATACTTTATTACATCGCCACCGACAATAACTTGCCCCTTGGCTTTCAATACCGCGATCTTCTTTATAGCATTTTCGTAGTCGTAAGCAATTTCACATATATTGCTAAAAAATTCCTCTATTTTTATCACATTATTTATTAAATTCATACTATTTTTCCTTTATTTTAAAAAATCTATGATTAACTGTATTATCAGGCTCTATTATATACTCAAACACTCCATCGTGATTTTTGTAGCTACCTTGAATTTCAATCTTTACTCTCTTAATCCCATCATTACCGATAATTTCCGATTTTTTGCCATATTTAGCAAAAGCATCTACTGCATTTGGAAACGAATGAAAGTAATCACTTTTGTTTGACATTTGGGTCAAAACTTTTTTTGTATAACTTATATTTTCTAATGGGTTTTTTAGCGCAGTATTTTTAAAAAGGCCAAATGCACTTTTTGAAAAAATAGGCGCTGGCAAGAATGATAAGCTTCCATCCTCTAGCCCCACACTCTTATCAGGCGTATAACCGCTGTTATTATACTGCTCTTTTGTAGCAGTAAAGTAATCTTGTTTAGTAAATTCCTCTTTATATATATCTCTAAAAGATTTTTCTTTAGAATTTACTAGCAGATATGCTTTAGCGTTATTTATATCTCCTTGATTAAATTTATAAAATTTCTCATTGTAGTTTATTACACTTATTTCATCATTTTCATCTCTTACTTCAAATTTCTCTTTTGAAGTAAAATCATTATATGAACCTTTATCTACTAGCACACTAGCAGCAGTATATAAGATTTTAACAGCCTGCTCTTTAGAGATATTGTTTTTAGTAGCATAATCATCTGCCATAGAGTTTATGAAATATATCTCTCTTGATGAAGCTGCCTATTATAAGTATCTGCACTTGTAGTTATTTTATAGCCTGTGTTTGCTCCTTTATCGCTATTAGCTATACCTCCAGCTATTATGCCTATTAGCTGGGATGCTAATAGGCGTTTGTTGTTATAAGCTTCTATCTCTTTAGTGCTCATATTTGATGTATCTTTATATAAGATAGAAGATATTGCTTCATTTGCAGCTGCGCTTAATGCACCAGCTGCAACGTTCTCATGAGATAGCTTTGCTGAGAGTGCTCCTACGGCTGAGTGTAGAGCTATCTTACCTAGGCCTGATTCTTTAAATAGTGAGTTAGAGTTTATATTTGCTTCACTGCTTGAGTAGCTTCCTACTGCTTTGTAAGCATTATCTGTTGCTTTAGAGATTAAATTTTGATAGTAGTGCATCTTTAAAGTTTGTTTTATAGATGGCAGAGTTTATTGCTGCGTTTGATGTATGCAACTATAACAATTATTACTAGCTATTCATCTACCACTTCTATTCCACTTGGACAAATTTTAGCAAGTGGATTGTTATATTCTTGCTTGCATTTTTCGCACTTTATGACGCCTAGTTCTGCACTAGCCTGCTCTGCGTTGTAGCAATGCGGACAAACGACGTAGCCATCTGCTTGCGTATCTACTCCGATAGCTTTGATACTTGGGTCTTGATAGTCGTTGAAGATTTTTCTAAACCACTTTTTTAAAAATTGATTTTGCACAATGTGACTAAAACGCTCACAGTATATTTTCTCTTCTTTTAAACAACCATCAACATAATTGTTCCAAAAATCCTGATAGTTTATAACTCTCGGTGCCATAATTATTTCACTATTGTTATGTCTTATAGTCCAGTCATTGTCTATTTTATCATCCACTATATCAAACAAATCAGCACTAAAATATGCTCCGTATTTATTATCATTACTTATGATCATATATGTGCAACTACACTTATTTTGTATATCTTTTACATTTATCTGAACAATCTCATATAAAATGCTTGGTCTCAAATATTTATTAAATTTTTCGTCAAAACATTTTACAATGGGACACAGCCTATTATCAACGCCTGCTTTTAATCTTACTTTCATTTTTTACCAACTTTAAATTTAGTTTTATAGTCCATATCATAATAAGCTCTATTATTTTTCTCATTGTAATAAAAATGACTTTCTGCTTTATTTGCATCTATTTTAAATTTTGCCCAATCTTTAATATTACTACCATCTTTAGTAAGTTCCTTAATCAACTCTATATTACCAAGATTATCGCCAGCAATAATTTGTTCTCTTTTTAAGATAGCTTCTTTAGTCAAAGTTCCATCCTTGTTGAATAAACTGCTTATTTCTAAATTCGACAACTCTTTTTTATACTTTTCATACAAAGCAACATTTGCGGCACTATCTTTGTCTTTTACTGCCTCTATGGCTGGATTATCTATTTTAGTAACATCACTAGTCAAATCACTAGGCTTTTTACCAAACCTATCCCAAGCTGCTTTTCCAGCTTTGTTTGTAATAGCACCAGAGCCAGTAAGTCCAGCTATAAATTCAAGATCTCTTGCAGTTACACTCTCATAATCACCTAATACTGTATCTAGTTCGCTTTTCATAAAGCCGTTATAAATTAGCGTATCTGCATTTGAGAGAGTATTAGCTATGCCTTTAGCTGTCTCTTTTGTATCTGTTACTAGATAATAAACTCCTGTTATTGTATCTTTTACAAGATTTATTCCACCTTTTGCAAATCCTGTTGCAAAGTTTGCTATATCATTACTAAGTTTTGTATCTACTTTTAAATTTTTATCATAGAATTCTCTATTGTTAGTAAAACTATCTAGATAGACATACCTATCCTCATATTGCTTCTTATCTGGATTAAAGGCATTTGAAATTCCTTATATTATCAAAGGTATTTTTCACCTTCTATAATATTGTCTAGTTCATATCATTTTCAAATTTATACAATATGTCTAATAAATTATCTATTTTTTCACGTACATTCTTTTTTAATTCGGCATCTTCCAATGTAAACATAGATAATTCGATTTCATTTTCTATATTGGATAATATCTTTCTTAGCCATTGCTCCTCTATAGCAACTATTTGCATTTCTGTTTTATATATCTTATCTTGAATAATTTGAATATCAATATCGCCATTAATAAATTTTATTACAATAACACTTCAAATCATCTATTAACTGTGGATATATCCATTTCATTGGCTGGCCCTTATAACACTAATTATAATATTATCATTATTTTCAGTTACTACTCTAACATCACCAAGCTGATAAATATTTCTATTAACACCATCTTCTTGGATTTAAACTTCTTTTATAATGTCTTATTATAATCTTTAATCATCTTCGTATCTTATATAAAACCAATCCATATAATGTGGCTGTTTTTTAATATTTTTCCCATTGTATTTTGTTAATATAATTTTTTCTTTATATTGTCCGTTTGCATCTAGTTCTGGTGATACGGAATATAATTCAGTTAAAGCATACGAAAAATATCATAGTCTTCATCTGTTGGTTCATTGTCTAAATAACCATATAAATAAACAGTGCCATCATCTCCATAATCAAAGGCAATGCCTCTTACATTTGGTCGTATTTCTCCTAAAAAACCTACATGCAATCCGAATAGAAGTATTGAATAAATATTTTTCATAATACACCTCAAAATTTCGTCTGGAAATGCTGGAACGATATGAGCCCCACCATTTTTATCAATATGAACTATTCCCCAAGTAGTATTTTGCGATGATGAACCATCGTATTTTTTTACTTCGCCTATGATCCGACCAAAATCAATTTTAAGTTTATTTTCATTTATAACTCGTATTTTTTCACTTTGTTATTTTTTATATCATTGATTAGCTCTTTTGGATCTATATTATAAGATAATATGCTTCTATTTTTAGCAAACCAGAAGTTTTAATGGTATCCGCAGTAGTTAGCCCGGACATTTTTATTGAAATTTGTAACATTAGCATAACTTTGAAATATCATAAAATACAAAAATACAAATGCAAAACTTAAAGTTAGTAACTTAAATTTGAGTCTTAATTTGTATTTGGTTTTTTATAGGCTTGATAAGTCATTTGTTATCCTAATAAATTTTTCCTGTTTTTCTATTGACCCAGCGAATATCTGGGCAATCTTTATACCAAAATTTTACAAAACTATCATTATCGTTAATTCTACCATATAATGAATTTAAATTTTTAGGAAGTTTTTGCCTTATATATTCTATTATCGCATCCGAAGTAGTATCCCAAAATTTAATATTTTGAATAATTTTTTCTTTTTCTCCACTTAGTGGCGATACAACAAGTATAAGCCCACTATCAATAAATTTTTTTAACAGGTATAGGAAAGCTTCGACTTCATCTTCAATTGTTTCAAATTCTAAATTATCTTGCGTAAAGAGCGTTAGCAAGGAACAGCCAAAATAATCAGCATATATTTCCATATAATTACTATCTATATTTTTACGTATTTTGGAGATATTTTTCATTTGAATTTTAGCTCCTTATATATTTGCATTCCTTTTTGATGTGGTAGGCAAATTATATAATGTTAAATATTTTTTACTTAATGTTAAAGTGTATCCAAAATCACTAATTTTAATTGTATTATTGTTTTCATCAAAAAACTCAACTTCACAATCTGTTGTATTATAATCCATTACGATTGTTCCCATAGTTCCCTTTTTAATAATAAAAATAACATCTTCATTGTCAATTTTACTTTTACAATGAGTAATAAAATAACCACTTTTATCTTTTACTAAATAAATATTGTATTTAGCTTTTACAACATCTAGTTCATTAAACATTTTATATCCTACTTTTTCGTCGGAATAGCTGTTATCAACCTAATATTCCCATCTTTATTTTTTATCCAAACAAATGCCAACCATTTTGATAGATGAGAATACTCACCCTACTACTATCGCCATTTTATTATTTTTTTCATCTATCATTTCATATTTTTTAATTGTCCCATATTTTGCCAAACTAAGCAAAAAATTTGAAAAATTCAATAACTTTGTTTTATCACTGAAAGATAGAAATACAAAATTTTCTTCATAATTATTTTTAAAAATATATTAACTTTTTCTTTAAATAATGATTTATCTATTTCTATATATTGATTTTGTATATTTAAAATTTGAGAACTATCTTCTATATCGATTAAAAATTTACAACTTTTACTTGCCAATCTAACCCCATTAACAATATCATTATTTAAATTGGGTATAAATTTTAAAAATGGCACACAATCTTTATCAAGGGCACGATATAATGAAATTTTTTGCAAAATAAAATAAAGCCAAATCGGTACTAAAACGAAAAAAAGCAGATTTGTCTTGTTTATTTAAATTAACAGATAAAAAATGTTTTTTATCTAAAATTAGATCATCATCGATCGTAACCATATTTTCATCGGTTGGAATTTTATTTATTAAAAGTTCTGACATTTTATTCACCTTTTATTATTTTATCTTTACCATACCAAATATACCCTTTTTCTGTTGGGATAATATGTATGTTTTCTATTGTTTTGTATCCATTTTTAAAAGGAACTTGAATTTCCAAGTTATAATGATCCATTTTTTCATTAAATGGTTTCCCTAGGTTATGTGCATTTTCTCCAAAATCTTTTCTGATTATAATTTGAGTCCCATCCTCAAGAGTCCTTATAATTTGTTTATGTGTATAAGATTGTATATTTGCATTTTCTATTATATCTTTTATTAAATCCGCATTGTTATTAACTCTTTTATATGTTTCAATTCCCTCTCCAACCACATCACTACCACTATTTCCATTGTGTTTTACATTTGTGTTAGAAGCTGGATTATCTATTTTAGTAACATCACTAGTCAAATCACTAGGCTTTTTACCAAACCTATCCCAAGCTGCTTTTCCAGCTTTGTTTGTAATAGCACCAGAGCCAGTAAGTCCAGCTATAAATTTCAAGATCTCTCTGCAGTTACACTCTCATAATCACCTAATACTGTATCTAGTTCGCTTTTCATAAAGCCGTTATAAATTAGCGTATCTGCATTTGAGAGAGTATTAGCTATGCCTTTAGCTGTCTCTTTTGTATCTGTTACTAGATAATAAACTCCTGTTATTGTATCTTTTACAAGATTTATTCCACCTTTTGCAAATCCTGTTGCAAAGTTTGCTATATCATTACTAAGTTTTGTATCTACTTTTAAATTTTTATCATAGAATTCTCTATTGTTAGTAAAACTATCTAGATAGACATACCTATCCTCATATTGCTTCTTATCTGGATTAAAGGCATTTGTGTTATCTAGGCTTGTATTATAAAAGCTACTTTGCTTTATGAAATTTGTTGCTAGTTCTATATTATATAGATCATTTGAGCTTAGACTTTGTCTATATGTTTCGTTAAATGATCTATCTGTTAGAGATAGTGCTGCTTTTGCTAGGATAGATTTTGCTTCATCATCACTATAAATTTTATTTGTTGTTGTTTGAAGATTTGATTTAAAGTTTGCTATGTTCTTTTTGTTGTTTATAAAGTCTATCTCTCTTTGATGAAGCTGTCTATTATAAGTATCTGCACTTGTGGTTATCTTATATCCTGTGTTTGCTCCTTTATCGCCATTAGCTATACCTCCAGCTATTATGCCTATTAGCTGAGATGCTAGTAGGCGTTTGTTGTTATAGGCTTCTATCTCTTTAGTGCTCATATTTGATGTATCTTTATGTAAGAGAGAAGAGATTGCTTCATTTACAGCTGCGCTTAATGCACCAGCTGCAATGTTTTCATGAGATAGCTTTGCTGATAGTGCTCCTACGGCTGAGTGAAGAGCTATCTTGCCTAAGCCTGATTCTTTAAATAATTGATTAGAGTTTATATTTGCTTCATTGCTTGAGTAGCTTCCTACTGCCTTGTAAGCATTGTCTGTTGCTTTAGATATTAAATTTTGATAGTAGTGCATCTTTAAAGTTTGTTTTATAGATGGCAGAATTTCATTGCTGTGTTTGATGTAGAGCTTAGTAGGTCTGCATATGAGAAAGTATAAGTTGGTGTGTTTATGATATTAGTATTACTTAGAGTGCTTATGCTTGATATGTAGTTACTAACATATGATCCTACCCCTGCACTAATGGCTGATTTGGCTAGGGATGATGTGTCAAATTTAACCTTGCCATGAGATAAGAGATTGTTTGTTAGTTGGACTGTTGAGTTTGCTATGACAGCTGTTGTCATAGCTGATATGGCTGCACTTGCGGTTGAGCTAGCAGCTGCTCCAAGTGCTCCAGCTACAGCAGTTCCAGCTCCTGCTGTTAGGAATGTAACGATGGCTGTTATTATTAGTGCTCCCATTCCACTAAGAGTAGTTGTCTTATCTTCCCACTCTTTAGAGTTTAGGAGTGCTTTTGCTTGATTTATCGTCTCTTCATCTATTGGAGTATCTGAGTTTGATCTTAGCTCTCTTATAACTCCTTCTTTAAATTCCTCTGAGTTTAAAGAGTTGTTTATAGCTTTAAAGGCTGTAGTGTCTAGTTTATCTGTTATATCCTTGCCATTTAGTGTAAATTTTATCTTTTACCTTGATGATAGCTGGTATCTCTATCTCTTCTATCTTGCCCTTTGTTTTTATAGTAGCTGTTAAAACTCCTGCGCTATTACTTAGAGTTGTATTTACAGATGTGCTCTTTGCTGAGACTGAAATTTAAAAGCTTTGTATTTACATCTACATTAGTAGCCTCTATGACAGATGCTAGGGCATTTATGGTATTTGAGCTTAGGCTTATATCTTTTGCCGATAGTGTGCTTGTGGCAAGGTTATAGTTTGAGCTACTCTCTTCGCCATTTGACTTCATTAGATCGCCAAAGCCTGAGTCTTTAAATTTAGATGAGCTCTCTAAGCTATATGAGGCTGGTAGTAAATTTCATATTATCAGCTTTTATATCTAGACTCTCATCTGCGCTGATATTTGAGCCTGAAAGTTGGGGCTTATTAATAATAATTTAAAAGCTTATTTTAACGCAAATCATCTACTATTTCGTATTTATCGCCACATTTTTCATATAAAATTTTCTAAGATCATTGATTTTTTGCATATATTTTGCTTCGGATTTGGGACTAGCAAAGCCCTTATAGCTAAATTTCTTTTCATTGTTTATAAAAAGACTATTGTATTCTTTCATAATTTCCGTAGAGAGCCTTTTTATATCTGGGCAAGATAGCAGTTCATCTGGAGTTTGCTGTCCCAAGATGTTTCATCTTCTTGCTCTACCCACGTTCCACCATTTATGTTTTCACCAAATTCATCATATATCCAAAATACGCTATCACATGCAAATTCTGTTTGTAAAACTATTTTTAACTTTTTTATTCACCGCAAACTCTTTTTTGAACTAGTCTGCAAGATTATTGATTTTTTACCAAAAACCATTCATCTTTTTTTACGCCAAATTCAAATTCTGCTTGCCCAAAGGCATCTTCTAAAGTCTCATGATACGTATCTGCCTGCTCTTCTCCAAATTTGTCAAGATAAAGCAAATAATATCCTTCATTGTCGCTATACTTTACGATACTTAGTGCAAATGGCTTTGGCAAAAGAGTGTTGCCAGAATAGTGAATTGTTTTTGGTATCTGCCCCAATTGCACATTGTCCTTTAAATAAATCTTATAAAGTTCTCTCATTTTTCACTATCCCTAATAATTTCTACAGCCGTATTTTCTATTATTTTTCCGCTACTTTAAGTATAAAATTTAGCCTATCAACGCTTGTCATCGCTTCAAATTTGCCGTCATCTAGTTTTATATAGCACCAGCTTAGAAATAGTAAATACAAGAAATGATTTATAAATTTATTGATTTTTACAAATACTACATTATTAAACTTTATGTTCAGCTATCAATTTCGCATCTTCATCAAAGTCATTAATGGAATAACCTAATAAATTTAGGTAAATTTACAGAACTTATAACTATCTTATTCCAAATTTCTGGCATTTCATATAAATCTGTATCCGTATTATTATTTTTACAAATAGTATCAAGTTTATTTTTATATTCTTTTATAGCTAGGAGCTCATTATTATCAAATAAGTACTTGTTTTCTGATCTTTGTATAAGTTCTAATGGATTAATTATCTCATTTACTAATTCATCGCCCCAAGTATATTTATCGATAGTAGCATTGTCTATATATTTTTTTTGATACTCAGTAGAAGCTAATTCAAATAGCCTTTCTAATAATATTTTTTTAGTTGATACATTTTTATTTTCCCATAATAGCATTAAGATTTCCATAAACTCGATTTCATTATTTTGTTTACCAGTTTATTTTTCCTACACCATTGTATGTAAAAAACTGCGTGCTAGTATCCTGAGCAGGCTCTAAACCGCAATAATAAAACTTTGTATTTAATGCATTTGCTATTTTCTTGCAAAAATCAATAAAATTTTGTAATGGAATTTTATTTACTTCATTAAAATCAAAAGACAATGTTAGTTCGTTTTCGTTATTATATATTAGGATATATAGTTCAAAAAATTCAAATTTTAAATCAAAAATTTGTGAATTTTTGAACCGAAAATATATATACCCATTTTGTGTTTCATCAAACCTAAAATTTTATAATTTTCTTTTGATAAATTAGGATAAATAGTGGAATTTACATTTAATATTTCCTCAGAATTTTCTATCAATACTTTTGTTAAATTTAAGCAATCTTCTAATTTTACTTTATCTAATAACAATTCTAATATTTCCATCAATCTATAAAACCTTTAAAATTTCCATTTAATTCCAATCTAATGCCACGACCATCTGGCAATCTTTTTTCCAAAAATGTTATACCTTTACTATTTGTAACTTTCTTAAATTCAATATTAGAATTTAAAATATCTTTCAAATGCTTCATGCCTTGCAAATTCCAAGTATCCATACTACCAGTTGTTTTACCCCAAATTTCAGGTTTTCTGCTGAAGTATGCAACTATAATAATTATTACTAGCTATTCATCCACCACTTCTATCCCACTTGGACAAATTTTGGCAAGTGGGTTGTTATATTCTTGGTGGCATTTTTCGCACTTTATAACACCTAGTTCTGCGCTTACTTGCTCTGCATTATAACAATGCGGACAAACCACATAGCTATCTTCTTGCGTATCTACTCCGATAGCTTTGATACTTGGATCTTGATAGTCGTTAAAGATTTTTCTAAATTCTCTTTTATAAATTTTAAAATCAATAAAACCAGCAAACTCAATCAGATAATTTCTGAATGCAAAATAGTATCTCTTATCTTTTTCTCTAAAATTTAGATCATCTTCAAAGATTTCTTGTAAATCCGACCGAAAATTTTCATAATTAATATTTCTTGGGCAATACTTAAGACATCGTTTATCCTAACAATATTCCATCTATTTGGGATACTGCCATCAATAATATCAAAAAGCTCAGCACTAAATCCGCAAATGCCATCAAAATCATCCTTGTCATACACAATGATAAATTTTACCTTCCCTTCATACATCTCCATCAGCAAGACATCATAAATAGTATCTTTTTTAAGCGCATCAAATGCACTTAGCTCGCGAAGCTCAAGCGATGAAATATCAATGGTTGATTTTAGTTTTACTTTCATTTTTTACCACCAAATTTTGTTTTATAATCCATCTCATAGTACACTTCATTGGTTTTTAAATTTTTATAAAAATGGACTTCATCTTTACCTACTTTTACCTTTGCTTTAACCCAATCTTTTATATCACCACGTTTTGATAGTTCTGCAATAAGCTTTTTATTGCCTATCTTCTCCCCAGAGGAGGAATTTATTATTTTAGATGCTTTAATAGCATTTTCGGTTAAGGTGCCATCGGAATTAAATATCTCCAAAAAATAAAGTTCCTTCTTATACTTTTCATACAAAGCAACATTTGCGGCACTATCTTTGTCTTTTACTGCCTCTATGGCTGGATTATCTATTTTAGTAACATCACTAGTCAAATCACTAGGCTTTTTACCAAACCTATCCCAAGCTGCTTTTCCAGCTTTGTTTGTAATAGCACCAGAGCCAGTAAGTCCAGCTATGAATTTCAAGATCTCTTGCAGTTACACTCTCATAATCACCTAATACTGTATCTAGTTCGCTTTTCATAAAGCCGTTATAAATTAGCGTATCTGCATTTGAGAGAGTATTAGCTATGCCTTTAGCTGTCTCTTTTGTATCTGTTACTAGATAATAAACTCCTGTTATTGTATCTTTTACAAGATTTATTCCACCTTTTGCAAATCCTGTTGCAAAGTTTGCTATATCATTACTAAGTTTTGTATCTACTTTTAAATTTTTATCATAGAATTCTCTATTGTTAGTAAAACTATCTAGATAGACATACCTATCCTCATATTGCTTCTTATCTGGATTAAAGGCATTTGTGTTATCTAGGCTTGTATTATAAAAGCTACTTTGCTTTATGAAATTTGTTGCTAGTTCTATATTATATAGATCATTTGAGCTTAGACTTTGTCTATATGTTTCGTTAAATGATCTATCTGTTAGAGATAGTGCTGCTTTTGCTAGGATAGATTTTGCTTCATCATCACTATAAATTTTATTTGTTGTTGTTTGAAGATTTGATTTAAAGTTTGCTATGTTCTTTTTGTTGTTTATAAAGTCTATCTCTCTTTGATGAAGCTGTCTATTATAAGTATCTGCACTTGTGGTTATCTTATATCCTGTGTTTGCTCCTTTATCGCCATTAGCTATACCTCCAGCTATTATGCCTATTAGCTGAGATGCTAGTAGGCGTTTGTTGTTATAGGCTTCTATCTCTTTAGTGCTCATATTTGATGTATCTTTATGTAAGAGAGAAGAGATTGCTTCATTTACAGCTGCGCTTAATGCACCAGCTGCAATGTTTTCATGAGATAGCTTTGCTGATAGTGCTCCTACGGCTGAGTGAAGAGCTATCTTGCCTAAGCCTGATTCTTTAAATAATTGATTAGAGTTTATATTTGCTTCATTGCTTGAGTAGCTTCCTACTGCCTTGTAAGCATTGTCTGTTGCTTTAGATATTAAATTTGATAGTAGTGCATCTTTAAAGTTTGTTTTATAGATGGCAGAATTTATTGCTGTGTTTGATGTAGAGCTTAGTAGGTCTGCATATGAGAAAGTATAAGTTGGTGTGTTTATGATATTAGTATTACTTAGAGTGCTTATGCTTGATATGTAGTTACTAACATATGATCCTACCCCTGCACTAATGGCTGATTTGGCTAGGGATGATGCGTCAAATTTAACCTTGCCATGAGATAAGAGATTGTTTGTTAGTTGGACTGTTGAGTTTGCTATGACAGCTGTTGTCATAGCTGATATGGCTGCACTTGCGGTTGAGCTAGCAGCTGCTCCAAGTGCTCCAGCTACAGCAGTTCCAGCTCCTGCTGTTAGGAATGTAACGATGGCTGTTATTATTAGTGCTCCCATTCCACTAAGAGTAGTTGTCTTATCTTCCCACTCTTTAGAGTTTAGGAGTGCTTTTGCTTGATTTATCGTCTCTTCATCTATTGGAGTATCTGAGTTTGATCTTAGCTCTCTTATAACTCCTTCTTTAAATTCCTCTGAGTTTAAAGAGTTGTTTATAGCTTTAAAGGCTGTAGTGTCTAGTTTATCTGTTATATCCTTGCCATTTAGTGTAAATTTCATCTTTTACCTTGATGATAGCTGGTATCTCTATCTCTTCTATCTTGCCCTTTGTTTTTATAGTAGCTGTTAAAACTCCTGCGCTATTACTTAGAGTTGTATTTACAGATGTGCTCTTTGCTGAGACTAAATTTAAAAGCTTTGTATTTACATCTACATTAGTAGCCTCTATGACAGATGCTAGGGCATTTATGGTATTTGAGCTTAGGCTTATATCTTTTGCCGATAGTGTGCTTGTGGCAAGGTTATAGTTTGAGCTACTCTCTTCGCCATTTGACTTCATTAGATCGCCAAAGCCTGAGTCTTTAAATTTAGATGAGCTCTCTAAGCTATATGAGGCTGGTAGTAAATTTATATTATCAGCTTTTATATCTAGACTCTCATCTGCGCTGATATTTGAGCCTGAAAGTGTAGTATCTTGGTTTGAAGCTATGTTTATGTTTTTGGCGTTTAAATTTGAGCTAACAACCTCTTCATTTCTAGAACTAGCTGACGCGCTTTGTTTGCCTAGGATCTTTCTAGATACAGATTCTGATTTGGCATTAGAGATGCTATTTGTCGATGAAATTTCTATTGCCTCATTGGCTTTTAAATTTAAGTTCTCTTTAGCATCTACATTTGAAGCTACTATGTTTATATCTTTATTGGCATTGATATTTATATTATTGCCAGCTTTTATGTTAGAGCTCTTGGCTTCTAGGCTATTGCTTTCAAATTTGGTAGATGTTTTTCCTATTACAAATGTAGGTGTGCTAAGTGAGCTAAATTTATCTTTTTGCTTCTTTTAGAGGGTTTAGCTTTCTTTTTAGATCAACAACGATATCTTTTAGCACTTCATTAGGCTTTAAGATACCTACTCTGCTACTCTTGTGCTCCTCTTTATGGTAGCTTTCATCATTTGTGTTTGATATAGCTATAAGCTCTGCATTTAAATTTATATCACTGCCAGAGTTTAGGTTTGCACCTTTTAGGCTAAGAGCACTTTTGGCATTTAAATTTATATCGCTTCCTGAGTCTATAGTGCTATAAACTGCCTTTTTACTGCCATTTGCCACAAGGTCAAAGCTACTCTTATAAAAGGCATTTGGATTTAAAGATATTTTGCTCTTTTTAGAAGCATGAGAGCTAGCCTCTACATCATAGCCGTTTTCAAAGAGGATATTGTTGTTTGAGTTTAAATTTATATCTTTGTCTGATTTTAGCTTAGACGATACTAGATAGATATCGTTAGCTGAGTTTAAATTTATATTATTGCCTGATTTTAGGCTAGTGCTTACCACTTCTGAGCTTACAGCGCTATCTATGGTTTGCTTTTTAGAAAGGAGCGATTTAGAGCTATTTATAGCTGTTGCTTCGCTGCTGTTTGACTGTGCTGCTAGTATGATGTCGCTAGCTTTTAAATTTATATCTTTTAGCGAGTTTAGATGTGATGATGAGACTACAAGAGTGTTTTTAGCATTTAAATTTATGTCACTGTTAGCGTTTAAATTTGCAGAGCTTACTCTTTTTACACTCTCATCAAATTTCATACCTTTAGAGCTTGCGTGATGAGTATAGCTAAACTCATCTGCTTTTATCTCTATATCATTGCCTGAGTTTAAATTTATATCTCCACCCGCATCTAAATTTGAGCCAGAGACTTTTATATCATTGCCAGCTTGTAAATTTATATCATTTGTGGTCTCTAGGTTAGAGACTTTGCTAAAGTGAGACTTGCTTTGATCTAAGTTTATATTGCTCTTTGCATTTATGTTTAAATTTTAGAGCTTAGATCAGAACTATCTATCTCTATATCATTAGCCGCAATGTTAGCATCGCCGCTAGTTGATAGCTCCGCACCTTTTAGCTTTATCTTTTTATCCGCATTTAAATTTACGACTATCAGCCACTACGCTGCCAGCTAGGCTTATGTTGCCTTTGGCGTCTAGGTCAATGTTATTAGCCATAACTAGAGCTGAGGCTTTTACGTTTTTATCTTTAGCTTCCTTTTTAAATTTTGCTTATGCTCTCATTTCTTGCTTCATATAAGCCATCAAGGATATTTGCTATGTAAGCAGAGTTTATACTATCAAGGCTGTAGTAATACCCTTGGTTTTTAACCCTTTTATTTAGGTTTTTGATGATTGGGCTATTAAATATTGGCTCAGAGAATTTATCCAGATCAACATTTGCTAGCTTTATATCGTCATTTAGTGCGTAGCTTGAAAAGTCCTGTGTGCTTCCTACTATGTTATTGCCCGCTGCAAAGACTGCTGGCAAACCAACGTCAGTGTATGAGAAACTGAAAACTTTTCCTGTTCCACCTTTAGTTTTCCATCCTCCACCTCTATACCATTTCTTTTTCTCTTTCCACTTATAAACACTATAGCTATTTACGTGGTTATTTAGCATTAGAGCTATGTTTTCTACATTATCGCTATTTAGCTTTAGATCTCCACCAGCATATATAACACTCTTATCGTTTAACACATCATTTACATTTAAATTTATATCATTGTTAGCTATTATGCTGCCTGGGATGAAGTTAGCTTTATCATCTTCATTTAGAACATCTTTAACTATGCTGTATGTGATAGTTCTTTTTTGTTCATTATTCTTTGCTCTACTAGTATCAACTAGAACTTCGTTTGTATCATAGTCCAGTCTTAGGTTGTGAAATATCTTTTGACTGGTGCCAACTAAATGCGAGTCTTTGTGTAAATTTAGAGCATATAGAGCGCCATCTTTATTTGCAGCCTCTTTTAACACTAACTCATTTACCTCGTTTTCATCTAGTTCACTTATATCCTTACCTAGTTTTTTAGCTAGTTTGGTGCTTATTTTTTCTTTTAGTTCTTTTAAATTTACACCAAGCTTATATCTATTGACACCCTCTTTTTTTAGATGCATAGTGCCTTGTTTATGCACTGTATCCACCCTAGCCTGCGAGCTTGAGTTATTTACCAGCTTTTTAGCCTCTACATTTATATCTTTAGCATAAATTTGACTAGATGTATTTACCAAAGTATCTGCTTTTATATTAAGGCTCTCTTTAGCTCCTATTAGCGCTTCATCTTTGTTTGTTATAGTATTTGCTTTTATGTTTGCATCTTTGTTAGAAGCGATAGCGCCAGCATTAACTATATCACCATCAAGGCTTATCTCTATGTTGTTATTTGCTATAACTAGACCATTATTATTTACGCCCACGCCATTACTTGTGCCAACTAGTTTGATTTTATTAGCATACATACCGCCAAGTGCGCTACTATCTAGGCTAAAGCTGTTTTCTTGGTTTTTAGCTTTTACATCGTTGTAAAGCCTATCTTTACTTGAAGTAACCGCTTTTTCACCGATGATGTTTAACTCATTTGCGTGGATATTTGAGTTTAAATTTATGGCATTTGAGATCACATTAGTATAGTCACTGCTCTTATCGTTTAGGCCGTCCCCTACGATATCGATAGAGTTATTAGATATTAGCTCTATCTCTTTAGGGCTTAGTTTATTGATACTACCTGTTGTTAGTGTGAGTGAGCGAGAGTTGATCATATTTAGACCATCTACACTTATGCCATTTGGGTTTGCTATGACCACATCAGCTCTACTACCTGCAACCTCTAAATTTCCTTTTAGAGATGATTTCTCAGCCCAATTTACTTTGTTGATAATAAGGCTTGCCTCTTTATTTAGCCTATAGTTTGCATCTATCTGGCCAGCTATCTTAGTATCTATATTTTTATTAGAGTTATTAAGGATAGTGCCAGTTGGAGGGGTATTAAACCTGCTATATTCATTTATAGATACGCCCTTGCTATCAGGGTTTGTGATGTTTATTATTAGCGTCTCATTAGGAGCTTTTAGTATATCAGGGCGGGTGAAAGCACCTGGGTCAGCTATGATACTTGGCTCATTTGCAAGGGCAGGCATAGTGCCAAGTAGCAAAGAGAGACTTACATAGAAATTTAAGCCTATAGTTAAAAGGCTAGGTTTTTGTGAATTTGAAATTTGGTTGTTCTTTAGCATATTTTATCCTTAAAATTCGTAGCTTATGATGAAATTTACATTTGTTGATTTAGATTCAAAGCTCTTTGGTTTATAAAGAGGCTTTGAGACAGATATGTCGTAGCTTAGGTTGTTGTAGGCTTTTATACTGCCTCTTAGACCTATGGCGTATCCTGCAAGGGTGTTTTTATCCTTTATGCCGCTATTTGCTGCTCTTACCATGCCAGCGTCAAGCCCTGCATAGATGGAGTTATTCTTATAGTAGTTATATGAGAGGGTATTTCTTACGCTTACTCCGTGGTTTCCAACAAGTGAGCTCTCCCGTCAAATCCCCTAACACTGTGATATCCACCAATGCTAAATTTATCCTGCAAGCTTAGTTTATTTAGGCCATATCTTGCGTTGATATTTAGATCATAGCTTAGTGGAAGTTCAAATTTATATTTGTAGTTTAGGTTTAAATTTACCTAGAGCAAACCTAGATGTAGCCTCGCCGCTATCCTCTAGCGGATCAGACTGTGATCTAAATATGCCAGTGCCCTTTTTGTAAGCTAGCTTAGCGCTAAAAGCTTGGTTGTAAGAATTCCAGCTTGATTTTACGCCTACCTCATATCCAGCATTTCTTCTAGCTTGGTTATCTAGCTCGTAGTCCTCTAGGTAGTTTTTATTTTTTCTCTTAAATAGCTTTACATAAGCGCTATTTTTAAAATTTCGAGTCTCTATAAAATGTATAAGCAAGGCTTAGTGAGTCACTCTCGCTTCTACCTTTATATGTGTAGAGGTTGTAGGCTGCATTTATGATCTGAGCGTAGTCATATTTGCTCTTTTCATACTCAAGCATGAAGTAGCCAAACGGGATGCTAAAGCCGTAATAGTAGTTATTCGAAGCTCCGTGATCAGTAGCGCCATTAAATTTTATTTGTCACCTCATATTTTTTAAATATATCTTTGCCGCGTGAGAAGCTAAAATTTCGTTAAATCCAAGTAAATTTAGCGTGCTTAAATTTAGCATGCCTTGATACTTGCCGCTTTGTTTTGAGCCAAGGTTATCAATGCTTATAGCAGCCTTTAGAGGGAAGCTATCAACTCTAGTGATCGCTATGTTTGAAAAGCCAGCTCTGTTTGAAGGTAAGAATTTAATGCTAACGTCATTTTTAGAGACGTTTTGCAGTGACTCAAGAGCCTGCTCGATATCTCTTATGTTTGCCACTTTATTTTTATGAGAGTACTCACCAAATGCGCTAAATAAGCTCGCTCTATTTCTTTGGCTGTCAAGCTCGTTTATGCTTATGTTATCTATTAAGCCAAGATTTATCACAAACTCTAGCTTGGCATCTTTTAGGCTCTTTGTAACTAGGCTCGCACTTGAAGTGATATAGCCACTTTTTATTATCTCGTTGTTAAAAGAGTTTATGATTAGATTGATAGAGTTTTTGCCAAGACAGCTGCCAGGTTTAAAATCAAGCTTGTTTAAGCTAGCCTCTAAAATAGAGTTAAATTTAGAGTAGTTTGCATTATAAGCTTTTCTTATTATAGCCTCATCAGCACCACTACTAGCGTTAAAGCTAGCAACTTTGTTCTCACTAAGAAGTGAAATTTTATCTATTTTAAAGCATGGAGTTTCGTTTAAATTTAGCTTACCTTCTGAAGTTGGTTTTTCGTTAAGCAAATTTATGTTGGAGCTTTCGTTAAAAGAGCTTGCCATATTCGCTCTAATCTCTTCGTTGTTTAACTCATTTTTTAGATTAGTCTCATTAGCAAGTAGCGCAGCACACACCATGCTTAAAGATAAGAGAGTTCTCATCTTAACCTTCCTTGGAAATAACTATAAAGTTATATTTTTTAAAATAATTTAGTAACATTATAAAGGATGTAATCTTAATTTAATATTAAAATATAATGAGAAAAAGAATTTTTATATAAAATATTTCAGAAATGAAACTTTTTAGCTATATAAATAGTAAAGGCAAATTTATTTTGGTTTATCACTTTGTGGATAAAATTTAATTTTATATTGATATTAATTATTATTTTGATATAATTGCGCCACTGAATTTTATTTCGTAATTTCAGTGATTAAACTATTTTTATAGTTATGCTATTTTTATAAATTTAATAAGATAAATTTGGTTTTGATTACTAAATTTTTATAAAAATTAGCAAAATTTAGATCTATAAAAATTTAACAATATTTTTGTGACATATATAAAAAAGACATTTTAACCTCAAAGGATAACTAATGAACAAGCATTTATTTGCACTTTTGACTTTGGCAGCTTTTAGCAGCCATTCTTTAGCTCACGAATTTTGGCTTTTTGGAAGCAGTAAAGAGGTAACAAGCGTTGATATCGGCTACGCAGACGACTTCCCAACTGTTGAAAAGATCCCAGACAACAAGACCGGACTATTTGAAGCCCCATACATTATAAACAAAAATGGCGAGAAACTGAGCCTAAAGCAAAGCGGCGAAAACTACCATTATGAAAGGGCCAAACTAGAAGACGACTCATACCTTATAGCTGGTGAGTATAAGCCTACGTTTTGGACAAAAGCAAGCGATGGCACATGGCACATGGGCAAAACCAAAGAGGACATCAAGGATGCCAAATACTGCAAAAAAGCGAGCATGAGCGCAAAAGGCGTCATAAATAAAAACGCAAAAGATAGCTCAGTCACAAAGCCGTCCAACCAACGCCTAGAGATAGTTCCACTCGACAATCCAGCAAATTTCAAAGTGGGCGTGCCATTTAAAGTGAAAATTCTATTTGAGGGCAAACCTTTAGAAAATGCTACACTTGATGGAACATTTGACGGATTTTTAAAAGAAAAAAGCGCATTTCACGGAGAAACTGAGCCAGATGGTACGATAGAAGTGCTTGCACTTAAACCTGGAAAATGGCTACTACAAACTGTGCATAAAATACCATTTACCGACTCAAAAATTTGCGATGATGAGACGATCGCTGCAACACTTGCGTTTGAGCTAAAATAGATCAAATTTAAAAGATCAAGTAAGTTTTTATCTTAAATTTATAAAAGGGCGTATCTAAGTGCGCCTACTCTTTTATCTTATAAGTCAAATTTATCAAGACAAAATCAGCAAATTTATCAAATTTATGTTGCAGCTAAATTTTAAATTTGTGTATTTCTAAAAGATTTAATAACTCCAGCAGTCATAATTTCATCATTATTTGTAATCTCTAAACTTTTAAAAACTACTGATCCGTTTTCGCCTAAAATCTTTTACAAAACTCAAGCACCCCCCCCTGTTATTAAAACAAGTTTTTAGACCTTCATTAAATAATTATGAGATTTTAAAATACGGCATTGTGATATAAATTCTACTATTTGAATACCAAAATTGCTTCGCATATTAGCAAGCAATAAAGAAAGCGTTATAATCCATAGATGTAAAATTTACCTGAAAACAAATATAGAATATTTTACTGTGGAAAACGAGCGCTCCATTGCTTTCTATATGTGTAACTCTAGTAGTTTTTAACACAAATTTACCTTTTGTAAAACAGAAAGACATTTTAAGCATTTTTTACACCAAAGTTCAATTTTAGAATTTCGGTAGCAAAATGTGTTCAATTTATTAGTCAAATTTTATTGTACTAGCAGTAAATTTGAAAAATTTGAGTTAAATTTAGAAGAAAAATGGTGACCCATACGAGACTCGAACTCGTGTTACCAACGTGAGAGGCTGGTGTCCTAACCGCTAGACGAATGGGCCAAAAAATGGTGCCCCGTGTAGGTCTCGAACCTACGACCCCATCATTAAGAGTGATATGCTCTACCAACTGAGCTAACGAGGCAAGATTAAGTATCAATAACAAAGTGTTATCTTAGAACTTATAATCTTAAAATTTAATTTGATCACTCAAAAAACAAGAAAAATAGAATCAAGAACCTTAACCTAAGGTTTAGTAGATGGCGCAGCGGACGGGGCTCGAACCCGCGACCTCCGCCGTGACAGGGCGGCATTCTAACCAACTGAACTACCGCTGCACCTAAAAGTAATGGTGGTCGCTATAAGACTCGAACTTATGACATCCACCTTGTAAGGGTGGCGCTCTACCAACTGAGCTAAGCGACCTAAAATTTAAAATATCTGGCGACCCTTAGAGGATTTGAACCTCTGTTCCTACACAGAGAAAGTAGAGTCCTGAGCCACTAGACGAAAGGGTCATAAACCCAAAAAATGGTGTCCTGCGTTGGATTCGAACCAACGGCCCCCTCATTAAAAGTGAGATGCTCTACCCACTGAGCTAGCAAGACATGATTATTTAAAAAAGAATTGAGATTATACAAAAAACATTATTATATGTCAAGAAAAAATTAAATTTTAAATCAAATTAAAGCTATTTTGTCCGCTATTTCTAAGCAAAAAATATAAATTTATAGACTAAAATTTTCTTAACCTTTAAACCATTTATTCAGATAAATTTTTTAAATTTGCATTCTAGCTCTTGCCTAAAAACCTTACCGCCATTTTTCTAGCTTTTTCTATCTTTTCAGCGTCTTGATCTTGGACTGCGCTAGAAGATATCCACTTTTTAACAAATAAATTTTGAGCTGCTTCTATCATAACTGCGCAGGCGTATAGCTCTTTTTCGTTAGAGATGCTTTGCAAAAATGCGGCTTTTGTTTTATCTCGCAAGATCTCTTGGCTAACTCTGTAAAACGACATCTGCATAAGGCTAGCTGCCGCCCAAGCTCTGCAAAGGCTATCTTTGCTGCCAAGCATCTCGCTTATCAAAATATCTATTTGCTCTAACGTGCCAACCCAGCCAAGCGCTATTATAAGCTTGCGGCGAGGTGCATCATTCGTCCCCAAAAAGAGATGATTTGAGGGATAAGACGGCCACAAAATGCGGCATAAAAATCTCTATGCTTAGACTTAGTGAGGATTTGCGCTATAAGATAGATGGTTTCTATTTTTAGTTTTTGATCGCCCTCTTTAGCTAATCGCTCAAACAAAAACTCCAGCCCAGCGCCTCCATGCCTATCAAAGCTGCTTTCTAAATTTCAGCTTACCGCCCTCTTGCCACTCTTTGCAAATGAGCTCATAGTGATATGCTATCTCGCTACTAGCGCCTAAATTTGCAATAAATTTGATCCTTTTGCCGTCCTGAAAATTTTCTTTTTCTAACTCCAGATACTCTTTTTCAAGATCATTTAAACTTAGCACTAAATTTTACTTTATCATCTCAAGTTTGGCTTTGCAGGCATCTTTGTAAGCACTTGTGAAATTTGAGCTAACGCATTCGTTTAGATAGGGCTTAGCCAGCTTATACTGCTTTTGTCTGATGTAAATTTCACTTGCTAAATTTAGCGCATGCAAGCGGTCCTCTGGCTCAAGCTTCATATTTAGTATAAATTTCGCCTCATCAAGCGCCTCATCAAGGTTATCTGTCTTTAGCGAAGCCTCCGAGTAGTCAAAATTTAGCTTTGGTGAAAAGGTATTTATCTTGGCCCTAGTTTGCAGCTCAAGCGCCTTTTTAGCGTAGGTTACAGCGATAGCATAGTCGTTGCTCTTCATCGCGTAGTCACTTATAGCTGCGTATGCCTCGATGATCTTAAAGTCCTGCCCCTTAGCCGCTCGATCGCACTGATCGTTGAGACCGCCTCGGTAAAGCGCTTTAGCGCAAGCAGCGAGTAAAATCTATCAAAAAGCGATGGCGTAGGGTCTGAGTACTCGACCGCTGAGCCAAGCGAGAGCGCGTCATTTGCCGCAGTGATCGCATGCTCGTAGTCTTTATTTTTATATAAAATTTTGCTCGAAATTTACCAGCCACTCGACTCTATCTTCTAAATTTTCATCCTTTACGTGCGCCTTTGCAAGCTCTAGCGCCTCATTGTAGCGTGCCGTTCTAAAGTAGCAGTTAAATAGCTTAAACTGTGGCAAAGAGACCTTGCTCACATCGTAGTTTTCGAGTGAAATTTACAACCGCCGTGCAGTCATCTTTGATAAAAACTCTTTTGTTAGCTCAAGCGCAGCCTCATTTACAAGCTCCATCGCCCGGCTTAAATTTTCATCTTTTGCGAGGTTGTTATAAGCTAGCGCATCGGCAAATTTACGCTCTTTTAGATCAAGCTCAAGCTCGCTAATTAATGCCTTTTGGCTGATATTTGTGCCAGCATATTTTTCGATGAGATCTTTATATCTCGCGTGAAGTGCGGTGGCGTTTTTGTCGTCCTCTTCAAAAAATAGCCCATCCTTTGCCTTAGCGACCTCATCGATATAATCGCCATATTTAAACTCTTTTTCGTATCTGTTTAGATACTCATACGCCCTTTTTTCATCTTTGGTTTTGACTGAAATTTAGCGCTAAATTTTTTAATGCTGCCTCGTAAAAATCCTTTGTCCTGTCGCTATTATTTACCAAAATTTCAGTAAATTTTAGCAGCCACGTCTGGCATATCTTTGCTGGCAAATGTATAGGCTAAATTCATCGATTTTGTCGGATCGTTCATGAAAATTTTTCATTTGCATTTGCGATTTTTAGCACAAATTTCTTTGCCTCGTCAAATTTCTCTTTGTCGATATTTGCGTCTGCTAGACTTAGTGCAGCTCTACTTGCAAGGTCGATGTCGTTTGTAGAGTAGAGCACCTTTTCATAGTCGCTTAGCGCCTCTTTTTGCCTGCCTATTTTATATAGGTAGTCAGCATAATCAAGCGTGGCAAGCTTTGTAAATTTTGACTCTGCGTGCTCTTCGCTTAGTATATCAAGCATATATTTTGCATCACTTGCGATGCTATCTTTGAGGTAAGCTCTGGCGATGAGATATAGCACCTCTGGGTAGTTCTCGTCAGATGGAAATTTCCTTATCCAAGCTCTGCCCTCGCTTACGATATCTTTTGGCTCCAGCCCCTCAAACTCGCTCTTTGTCTCAAAAATTTTATCAAGCGCTCTTAGTCTAAAAAGTAAAAACTCACTTGAGAAAAGACTAGCTGGATGCCTTTTCATCGCTGTTTGCGTATCTTTTACCACGCTTTCATAAGCGCCCTTTTCGTAAGCTCTTTTTATATTTATGTAGATGTCTATATCGTTGCTATCAAGCCCAGCGATAGGCGCTTTGTTAAGATCGAGCGCTCCGATGCTTGGACTTAGCATATCTCTAAAATCAGGCGAAAAATTTAGCCCAGATACTCTTTTGTTGTTTTCGCTAAGCGAAGTGTCGATGATGATGCTAAAGTGCTTTGAAATGGTCGTCTTTGGCGTATCTTGCACGCTTGGACTGCTGTAAAGCTCGGTTTGAACATTTAGAAGTTTTGAAGGTGCTTTTGGCATGATGACGATGAAGAGCTTGCCGTCTTGCTTTTTATATTTTATGTCCATTAAAGGCAGCGTCGTATCTTCGATCTTTGGCAAGATCCCATCATCGAGCATACAAACGTAGCGCTTTGTATCATAGGCTAAAATTTGCTCCACACATTCAAATTCTTTCTCGTCGCTTAGTTGAAGGACGCTATAAGGCTTATTTGCGTTTGCGCCGCTGTTTAGGCTAAGGCTAAAGGCGGATAGATAAAGCGGTAAAAATAAGATGGTTAAGAGCTTTTTCATGCCGCCATTATAGTTAAATTTTCTAAAATCCTGAAGCAAAGACAAAATGCTCGATAAATTCCAAAATCGCCCCAGAAAATAAAAAGGCAAAGACCGTGCCAGCAACGGCAACTCCAACGATCACCTTTAGTGCCATCGAGACATTTGAGATGTAGATATTTTTATCTTTTACTATAGGCTCTTTTAAAAACATAAAGACGATGAGTTTTAGGTAGTAATAAATAGCAATCGCCGAGTTTATCATGATGATGAGGCTAAGCACGACATAATCAGACTTTATAAGCGATGAGATAAGCACCATCTTACCCCAAAATACGCTAAAAGGCGGTATGCCAGCAAGAGCGATCATAAAAATTCCCATTATCACTGCATAGCTTGGCAAAATTTTAATAAGTCCCGAAAATTTCTCATAAGGGTGCTTAAAGCGCTTGTCCCAGCAGATGACGTCGTCGCACCTTGCGACCCAGAGCATAGAAAATGCGCCCAAATTTGCAAACAAAAACATGATCCAGTAGAAAAACAAGGCGACATTTGCCTCGTGAGAATTTGCCACAAGCGCGCAAAGCACGACACCAGCGTGAGCTATCGAGCTAAAGGCCAGCATCCTTTTTACGTCTTTTTGCACTAGCGCCATGATGTTTGCAAGGCTCATCGTAAGCACGGCGATGATGTAGAGCATATCTTTTATCCATGAAATTCCAGAGCCCTCAAGCATCGCAAAATTCTTAATGCGACGATAAATCCCGCAACCTTTGGCACGATCGACATATAGCCTGCTAGTGGGGCATTTGAGCCCTCATAAACGTCTGGTATCCATGTGTGAAATGGTATGAGCGAGAGCTTAAAGCCAATGGCTGAAGCGATGAAAACGCAGCCAAGAAGGATTATTAAATTTTGATTTAGGCTAAGATCTTTTATGACAACGCCGATACGAGCGATGTCTATTGAGTTTGTTGCTAGATAAAACATCGCTATCGCCATCGCAAAAAATCCAGCTGAGAGCGAACCCATCGCGAAGTATTTGATGGCAGCCTCGACGCTTTTTGCCTTGTTGTGAAGGGCGATTAGGGTGTAGAGGCAAAGTGAGCTGATCTCAAGGCCTAGAAAGATGATGAGTAGGTTGTTTGAGCTCACCATAAACAAAAATCCAGCGATCATAAACAAAAATAGCGCGTAATACTCGGTAAATTTTATACTCAAAATACTCTTTTGTGCTAAGTGCAAGCGGGATGAAAAGAGCTGAGGCGATTAAGATAATAATCTGCGAGATAATAGAAATTCCATCGACTAAGAGCATATCCCAAAAGCTTAGGCTAAGTCCGTTAAAATCGAGCGTAATGCCTAAATTTACAAATATAGCGATGATGCAAAATACGCAGTAGAAATTCCTCGAAAGATCCTTTTTATCGCTCCAACTATGAGGATAAAAAGTGCAAAAACCATCATACTAAGCATCGGCGAGAGTGATTGCAAAGAGATCTCGTTTAGGTCTAAAAAGGCTATTTCGTTCATAGTTTGCTCCCGCCATTTAAAGATGAAATTTTATCCTTTGTGCCGCTATTTACAGCTCTAGTTTGCATTTTGCTTATGATATTTTGCACGCTTGGCTCAAGTGGTTTTAGTATCAAATTTGGTGCGATGCCAAGAATGATTATGAGCAAGCAAAGTGGCACAAGAGCGGCTAACTCTTTAAAATTTAAATCTTTAAGGCTTAAATTTTTCTCCTTGCACTCGCCAAAAAAGACCTTTTTATAAAGCACTAGCATATAAACAGCGCCCACGATGATGCTAAAGCCACCAAGTAGCGCAAAGAGCTTGTTTAGCTTAAATACGCCAAGCAGGCTCAAAAACTCGCCCACAAAGCCAATGGTTAGTGGCAGGCCGATACTTGCAAGCGTTGCTATAAAAAATATAAGCGCATACTTTGGCATCACCCTGGCAAGGCCGCCAAATTCGCAAATTTCTTTTGTGTGAGCTCTCTCGTAGATGACGCCAACTAACAAAAATAGCGCGCCACTTACGATGCCGTGGCTTATCATTAAAAATATCGAGCCGCCAAGGCCTATTAAATTTAGTGAAAAGATGCCAAGCATGATGACGCCCATGTGTGAAATGGAGCTATAAGCGATCACTTGCTTCATATCGCTTTGTGCGTAGGCAACGAGGGCTGCGTAGATGATCATGATGATGGCTATGACGCAGACAAAGCCGCTTAAAAGCAAGCTCGCATCTGGAAAAAGTGGAAGTGAAAATCTCACAAAGCCGTAAGTGCCCATCTTTAAAAGCACGCTAGCAAGCAGCACTGAGCCGATAGTCGGAGCCTGTCCGTGTGCGTAAGGTAGCCACGTGTGAAATGGAAATAGCGGAGTTTTCACGCCAAAAGCGAAGAAAAATGCTAAAAATAACCAAATTTGAGCATTTTCTCCGATGCCAAGCTTGTACCAATCAAGCAAGTTAAAGCTAAAGACGCCGCTTTTTTGATAGCACAGATATCCGATAAAAATGATCGCTACTAGCATAAAGACAGAGCCTAAAAATGTGTAGATGAAAAATTTAATCGCAGCGTAAATTCTATTTTTACTGCCAAATGCGCCGATGATGTAAAGTAGCGGTATGAGGCTAAGCTCCCAAAAGCTATAAAACAAGATCATATCAAGCGCGCTAAAGACGCCCATCATCGTGCTCTCTAAAAATAGCACGCTAATAACAAGGTGCTTTAAATTTCCATCATCGCTAAGTGCTGCGATAGAGATGAAGCTCATAAATGCGCTAAGGACTATAAGCACTAGCGAGATGGTGTCGATGCCCACAAAATAGCTGATATTTAGGCTTGGTATGAGCGAAACTTGATGCGTTAAAACAAAGTCATAACCCTGAAAATCGACATTGACGCAGATAAAAATGGCAAGCAAAAGCTCGATTAGCGCGATGCTTGCTCCATAAAATTTGATGCTTTTATTTTCTATCAAAAAGCCAAGTATTGCGCTTATTGCTGGGAAAAATATTATGACACTTAGCATTATTTGGCTCCGTTTAATAAAAATATAAAGCTTAAAAGCAAGGCAAATCCTGCGACCATAAATCTAAGCATGACGCTAAGATCGCCACTTTGCATTTTGTTTGCAAGATATGCAAATTTAGTAACCACAAATGCGACAAAATCGACACTTTTATCAACTATCATCTCATCAAATTTCTTACAAATTTTAGAGATTAAAGCGTAGCCATTTATAAAAAATTTCTCATAAAATTTTGGTATAAAGTAGGCATTTTGCAAAATTTTGTAAATTTTACTCTCGCCAATGCTCTCTTTAAAAATTTCTTTTTTATAAGCAAACACAGCAAAGCCAGCACTTGCAAGCACTAAAGTAAGCGTTAAAACGAGTAAGAAAATTTCACTGCTGTGAGATAAATTTAGCTTAAAATCCCCAAGGCTATTACTTAAAAACTCACTAAAGTTGCTCCAAAAAAAGCCACTAATGACCGAGAGAACGCCAAGCACACTCATGCCAACAAGCATGTAGTTTTTGGCTTCATGTGCGTGAGTGTCGCTCTTTGGCTTTGCAAAAAAGACTAGCATGACAAGTCTAAAGCTATAAAATGCCGTAAGCACCGCGCCAAAGAGCAAGACGGCCCACAAAATTTGATCTTCACTAAAGGCGACTTCTAAAATTTTATCTTTTGAAAAAAAGCCAGCAAATGGATAAAAACCAGCCAGTGCGCAGCTTGCGATGATAGAAAGTAGCGCGGTTGGCTTCAGTAAATTTATAAAGTCCGCCCATTTTTTTGATATTTAGCTCGTCATTCATCGCGTGCATGACGTTGCCAGCGCACAAAAAGAGCAAAGACTTGAAAAATGCGTGCGTGACAAGGTGAAAAAGTGCGATCTTGTAAGCGCCAAGACCAGCGGCTACAAACATATAACCAAGCTGCGAAAGCGTCGAGTAGGCGACTATCTTTTTAAGGTCGTTATGCACAAGTGCGATGCTAGCGGCAAATATCGCTACAAATGCGCCAAGGCAGGCGATAAAGTGCGATACTTCAGGCACATTTGCAAAGATGAAATTTGCGCGTATGACTAGATAGACGCCAGCTGTTACCATGGTCGCAGCGTGGATGAGCGCAGAAACTGGCGTTGGTCCCTCCATGGCGTTTGCAAGCCATGTGTGAAATGGAAACTGCGCACTTTTACCCATGGCGCCAATGAAAAGAAGTGTGGCGATGATGCCTAAATTTAGCCCAGAAAGGTCGCTTCTAGCATTAAAAACCTCGCTAAATTTAAGCGAGCCAAAGCTATAAAATATATAAAAGATACCAACAAGCATGGCCAAATCAGCCACCCTGTTCATCACAAAGGCTTCGTTTGCAGCGATGTTTGCGCTAGGCCTTTTATACCAAAAGCCAATGAGCAGCCAAGAGCAAAGTCCAACGCCCTCCCAGCCGATAAAGAGCCCTATGAAGTTATCGCTTGAGACAAGGACGTTCATGCAAAAGACAAAGAGCCCAAGGTAGCTAAAAAAGCGGTTAAAGCTTGCGTCATCTCTCATGTAGCCAATGGAGTAGATATGCACGATGCTAGCGACCACACCCACGGTGCTAAGCATCACAAGGCTGATGGCGTCAAGGTAGAAGCTAAAGCTAAGATCAAGCGAGCCTAAGTTTATAAACTCTTTTAGGGTTAAATTTAGTGGCTCATCTACGCTAAGACTAGCCGTTAGCATGAGTGAAGCTGTGGCGCTAACGATCATGAGAAGCGAGCAAAAAAGACCGATAAATAAATTCTTACTGCTATGCGAAAAGATGCCAGCTATAATGAAGCTAAGAAGCGGAAAAAATAGCGAAATACAAAACAAAATCATCTCTTAGCCTTTCATATTTGTCATCGAATCTAAACTGATGCTGCCAGTCTTTTTATACCAAAGCACGAGCAGCCCAAGCCCCACAGCGACCTCGCTAGCAGCGATGGCTACTATAAAAAATGCGATGATCTGCCCAGTTAGATCAAAGTAGTATTTCGAGATAGCTGCAAGTGCGATGTTTGCTGAGTTTAGTAAAATTTCGCTTGAGAAAAATAGCATTATCAAATTTCTTCTTCTCATTATGCCAACAAGCCCTATGACAAAGACTAGGCTTGCTAGGATGAGGTAGTGAGTAAGGCCTATCATAGCATCTCCTCAAGGCTGCTTTGCGCGTTCATATCTTTATGTATCAATATGATGCCAGCTACCATCGCCACAAGCAGCATGATAGCGCACATCTCAAAGGCTAGCAGATACTTGCTAAAGAGCAAAATTCCAACCGCTTCGATGTTGCCAAGATTAGCGAGGTAGATTTACCACCTCTTGCTTAGCGCTATAGATCGGCGCTAAGAAGATAAATATCAAAAGAAGCGCTATGAAGCTGCTTAAAAGATAGACGATGATCTTTGCTTTTTTGCCACTTTTTGGCTCACACTCCTTGCTGGTGTCAAAAAACATCATCGCAAATGCGTATAAAACGACCACTGCGCCTGTATAGACGACGATTTGCACCACACCTAAAAACTCAGCCCCAAGCAAGAAAAATATAGCTGATATAAAAACCATGCCAGCAGCTAGCGCAGAGACCGCATTTAGGGCGTTTTTGCAAAGCACACTAAAAGAAAAACTAACTAATATAAGGGCGCTAAAAAGATAAAATGCAAAGCTCTCATACATCGCTTGACCCTTTTAAATTTATATCCATCACTTCTGCCTTATCTTCATTTGTAAGCGCATTTGGCGTCTTTTTCACTAGGCTACTAGCATTTTTAGGTAGCGCGCCATAGCCCTCAAACTCGGTTTGATCTTTTAAAATTTATCATCTGTTAAAAACTCAGCTTTTGTGCCAAAGAGGATTTTGTTTTCACTTGCGACCTCGTACTCTTGCCCGCAAACTATGGCAAGCTCAGGGCAGACATCAGCGCAAAATCCGCAATAGACACACCTGCTTAAATTTATCGTGTAGCTTGCGACCTTTTTGCGGCCATCTTCGCCAAGCGAAGTCTTCATCGATATGCAGTTGCTAACGCAAATTTCTCGCATAGCCCACAACCTATGCAGCGCTCATTTTCGCTCTCAACAAATTTTAAAAGCCTGTGAATCCCCCTATATCTGGCGTTTAGCTCCATCTTTTGCATAGGGTATTTTAGAGTGTGCGACTTGCTAAAGAGCATCTGCTTTAGCGTGATCTTTAGCCCCACCAAAAGATCAAGCTTAAAAGTAGCGGCGATGAAGTGCTTAAATTTATCAAATGCCCCTTTTGGCTCTATCTTTTCGTCTATCAAAATATATCTTTTCTCGCTCATTTTACGCCTTAGATAAGTAGTGCAAAGCCGGTGATTACGACATTTAAGATGCCAAGCGGAAGTAAAATTTTCCAGCAAAGCATGCTAAGCTGATCGACCCTTAGATGCGGCCACGACGCCCTCGTCCAAAGAAAAAGAAAAAGACTAGGCTTGATTTTAAGATGATCATCAAAGCACCTGGGATAAATAAAAACTCATTAAAACCGCCCAAAAACAAAAGCGTGATGATGATGCTTGCTGCGATCATGTTGGTGTATTCGCCGATAAAAAACATCGCCCATCTCATACCGCTATACTCAGTGCCGTAGCCTGCCACGATCTCGGTCTCGTTTTCTGTTAGACAAAATGGCGTTCTGTTGCACTCCACAAAGCTTGCCATCACGAAAAGCACGAAAGCAAGGGGCTGTTTGAAAACAAGCCAGTTAAATATGCCTTTTTGGTAGTTGTTTATATCAACTAGCGAGAGCGAGCTAGTCACCATGACAACGCTTAAAAGTGCCATGCCAGCGACCACTTCGAAGCTAAGAAGCGATACGACTGCACGAGCGGCGCTGATTAGTGCAAATTTATTGTAGCTTGCAAGACCTGCTGCAAGTGGCGAAAAGACGCAAACTGCTGCCACGCCAGCGATATATAGACACCCACGTTTATATCTGCAAGTATCGGTCTAATCGTATGCCCAAAAACTTCAAACTCTGGCAAAAATGGCACAGGCGCAAGCGCTGCAAATGCCGCGATAGCAGAGATTAGAGGGGCTATTAGAAAGATAAATTTATTTGCATTTGCTGGGACGATGTCCTCTTTTGTAAAGAGCTTTATCATGTCAGCCACGATCTGAAGCACGCCAGCAGGCCCCACCATATCAGGTCCCACGCGGCGCTGCATGTAGGCTAGCACCTTTCTCTCAGCGTAGGTCGCAAGCCCTGCGAGGCTAGCCATGACAGCCAAGATGACGACTGCTTTAACAATAGTTGTTATCACAAAAAATAGCATTTCACTCATTCTCTGCCTTTATTATTTTTACGCTAGCAAAACTCTTGCCCTCAAAAATGGCGCTTACATCAAGCTTCTCGTCGTAGTCGCCAAGATAGGCTGCCACGCCTCCTAGCTCGCTATCAAGCTCCACGCAAATGGCAAGCTTTTGCCCATTTTTTTCTAAAATGACAGCTTCGTTTTGTGAAATTTCAAATTTAGCCATAAACTCGCTACTTGCGTAAAGCACTGTGCGTTTAGCTGTCTGGCTAGCATAGTTTGCAAAAAACGATGGCAAATTTATAGGATTTGCAAGGCTTATAAGCGCTTCATCCTCTTTTAAATTTAGCTCATTTTGCTCTTTAAAAAGTGGCTCTACATCGTCTTTTGGCATGAAATTTGAAATTTCAAGCTTGTAGCCTCTATGGCTTGTGCCGTCATTTGCGTAAAAATTTTCTAAATCATCAAATTTAACGCCCCTGTATCCCTTCTCTTTTGGTAGCTGCGCAGTGTAATCAATCGTATTTTTAGCCGCTAGACCAAGCGCATTTGCGATGTCGTTTAAGAAGTAGCCGTTATGAGCCAAAGCCGCATTTGTCGGCACTACTTCGTTATTTATGCTTGTAAATGTGCCCTCTTGCTGATTTAGTGCGCCAGCGTCAAGGTCGCCCTCAAAGATGCTAAATTTAAACTCGCCCATTTCATTGTATCCTAGCGTCTTGCCAGGCTTTTCTCGTGTGAAAGCGTACAAATTTTAGCCACGCCAAGCGAGTTCGTGCGAGATGGTATAAGCATTACACGAAACGGCGTAGTTCTTGCGATCACTCCAGCAAGGGCTGCAAGGTAAATTTGCATTTTCATGGGCGTAAAGTCGCTACCTAAAATGAGCGTAAATTTAGCCTTGCCCTCGCTAAGAGTGGCTACTTCTAAGCCAAAGCTCTCTTCAAATTTTCAAGTCTAGCCTGAAGTGCTGCTGGTAAATTCTCACCCCAATTTTTAAGCACAAAGAGTAAAATTTGCTCCAAATCCCCAGCCTCATAGCTCACACAGGTGAAATTCTTTGAAAATTTCTTCACCACCTCATCAGCGATGTGATGAAAGTAAATTCCAGCCGCTTTATTCATCTTAAGGGCGTTATTTAGCTTATAGCTAGTTACTGGGCTCTCATGGCGCAAGAAGCTGCCAGCTGTGATCACAAAGTCGCTATTTTTTAGGCTCTCATAGTCTGCGTTATATGAGCTAAGGCCGCTAAATTCGCTAAAAATATTTAAGAAATTTTGAAATTTAAAAGCCTCATCGTTTAATAAATTTAGATCAAATTTCTCTCTCAAGCGCTCCAAAATAAGCGCCTCTTCGTTTGTTATGAAGCTATTAAATTTTATATTTTTTATGTTGCCGTTTTTGAAATTTGAGATGAGCTCATTAAATTTCGCCTCATTTTTGCGGGCATTTTCGTTGTGAAAGTCGTAGGCAAACCTTGCCGCACCACTTATCTCGCCAAAGTGAAAGTCATTGCTAACGCGGTAAATTTGCTTGCTTCTATCGCTAGTGCTTTTCTCTTTTACGTCATAAAAAATGAGCTCGCAGTCGCTTTGGTGCGGATTTGCCGCTGGGACGTGGCTTAGCTCCCAGATATTTGAGCTATACTGAAAATTTCGAGCTAACAAGTGCGCCAACAGGGCAGACGCTGATGCACTCGCCGCAAAATGAGCAGTCCAAATTTTCGCCCACACTTGGGCCAATTAAGCTCTTTTGCATCTTGCTAAAGACAGCATAGGCATCTTTTGGCATGCTCTCTTTTAGCTCTTTTGGCACTTCAACGCCCCTTGGCACCGTTTTTAGCGCGCTCTCGCCGATCTTATCTTTACAAACCGTCACGCACCTCTCGCAAACCACACAAAGGGCTGGGTCGTAGTTTATTAGCCCCCATTTTTTGTGCGGTTTGTGCGTGTCCTCTATGGCAAATTTTTGCTCATTTACATTTAGATGCGTTGTCAAATTTTGCAATTCACACTCGCCGCTTTTGTCGCAAACGCCGCATTGAAGGGGGTGATTGACGCAGTAGGTCTGCATGATCGCATTTCGCTCAGCAGCGATCTCTGGCGTGTTTGTGTAAATTTGCATATCCTCTTTGGCTTTGGCGTTGCAGCTATAGACCACTTTCCCGTTTGCTTCGACCATGCAAAGCCTGCAAGCAAGCGTTGGCGAACAGCCACTAAGGTAGCAAAGCGCAGGGATGTAGATGCCATTTGCCCTTGCGATGTTTAGGATACTCTCGCCCTCGTTTGCCTCTAAAATTTGATCGTTTATGGTGATTTTCATTTGCTAACTACTACTTGTTTAAATGCATATCCATCAAAATTTTTTGCACCAAGCACGGCAACCGTGCCTTTTAGCGTTGGATCAAGCCTGAAATTTAGCACTCACACTAAAGTCTTTTGCCTTTAAATTTAATGTTTCGCCATCCTTTGCCTTTGCCACGATGCCAAACTGCACGCCGCCCACGATCTCGTCGCTTGCGTTTTTGC
Organism: Campylobacter concisus; assembly: GCA_037321105.1. Lineage (GTDB taxonomy): Bacteria > Campylobacterota > Campylobacteria > Campylobacterales > Campylobacteraceae > Campylobacter_A > Campylobacter_A concisus_AZ. The sequence continues at coordinate 917,815 of CP147775.1, forward strand.
TTAGATAGACGACCGCTCCGTCAAAGTTGTCAAGTTCTCTAGCTCGCCAACTTCGCCACCTGCTGCAAATTCTCTCACTCCGCTGCCTGCTAAGACGACATTTTTACCTAAAATTTCAAGTAGCCAAAAGATCGCATCTTTGTCTGGATGAGTAAAGAGCGAGTCATCGATGATCACGTTTTTAACGTCCTTTATCCACTCGCCAAGCTCCTCAAACTCCTCCTCGCCCACGTTGCACTCGCCACTTATCAGCCCATCATCAAGCTCGTCAAAAAACTCATTTTGCACCAAATTTGCATACTTACAAAGAAGCGCTAAGACATAGCTTATCGATCCTATCTCGCAGCGGATCAAATTTTTACTGCCAAGCTCTTTATCTTCAAAGCACGAGATGTATTTAAACTCGTACTCTTTTATCTTTTTTGCTAAATTTTTGTCGCTCAAACTTAGTAAATTTGCGATGCTTAGGCTCTTGCCTGCTATTAGATCATTAAATTTCATATCTTGCCCTTTTTTATCGTTAATGCCCAATCAACTTGGTTAAATTTTAAGCGAGTTCATCACCTCGCAGTTTAGGTTATAAGCCAAATTTACAGCCTTCTCCACGCCGCTGTAATCTCCTATCTCAAACAAAAATATCACCACTTCGCCTGGCTCGCTAGCCTTTATCTGCTGCCCAAGAGTGCTCAAAAACTCGCTCTTTAGATGCCTAAGATCGACCCTTCTCATCTATCAACCTCGCCTAAGATGATATTTGTGCTGCCTATTATCGCAGCCACGTCTGCCACGTACTGCCCAACTAGCATATCTTCATAAATAGCGCAGTGCCAAAAGCTTGGAGTGCGAATTTTAGGCGGTACGGGCTTGCGCTACCGTCTGAGTTTATATAAATGCCAAGCTCGCCCTTTGGCGACTCACTAGCAAAGTAAATTTCGCCTTTTGGTGGCTTTAACCCCTGAGTTATCAGCACAAAATGCTGCATTAATGAGTAGTTTTGGCTCATTATCTGCTCTTTTGAAGCGCTCACATATTCTGGCGCGTCGGCGATGATAGCGGGGTTACTTGTCTGATATTTGCTAACGCACTGCTTTAAAATTTTCACGCACTCGCGCATCTCTTTCATGTAAAGTAGGTATCTTGCGTAGCAGTCGCCCTTGGTGGCGTAAGGCACGTCAAATTCTAGCTCGTCGTAGATGAGATATGGCTCTTCTTTTCTGATGTCGCGCGCGATGCCACTTGCTCTTAGCATGACGCCAGAGCAGCCGCTACTAAGGGCTAGCTCTTTACTAACTACGCCCACATCCACAAGCCTTGCTTGCCAAATTCTCATTTTCACTTAGCAGATCTTCGTAAAGCGTGATGTCGCTTGGAAATTTCTCGCAAAATTTAAGCAGCTCCTCGCACCAGCCATCAGGCAGATCAAGTGGCACGCCACCGATCCTTATGGAGCTATGCGTTAGCCTTGCGCCGCAGTATTTTTCTATGAGATCAAGGACGTATTCGCGCTCTCTAAATGCATATAAAAAGACGCTCATAGCCCCCACGTCAAGGGCGTGCGTGGCTAAAAATAAAAGGTGCGAGCTGATGCGGTTTAGCTCCAAAAGCATCACTCTAATGATCTGCGCACGGCGAGGCACTTCTATGGCGCAAAGCTTCTCCACAGCCGCGCAAAATGCGTAGTTATTAGCGCTTGATGCGATGTAATCCACCCTGTCAGTTACTGGGATAAACTCCTGATAGGTCATATTTTCAGCCATCTTTTCAACGCCTCGGTGCATAAAGCCAACCTCTGGCATAGCGCGCACGACCTTTTCTCCGTCAAGCTCAAGCACAAGCTTTAGCTGTCCGTGTGCGCTTGGGTGCTGCGGGCCAAAATTTAGTATCATCTTGCCGTCATTTTGCTCAAATTCTAAATTTTCAAAAAATGGTTTTAAGCGGTTTGGTGCCTGGCTCAAGGTCTTTCCTTTACTATCTGGCTTTGGTTAAATTTAGCCTTTTTGACAAATCTTACTCCGCCTTCTTCTTGATACTCGTAGTCTTCATTTTCATCAAACACACGTGAAAATCCAAATGTATCTTTCTCATCCACAAAGGCTGGGTCGCGGTTCTCTTCGCCGATCTGCTCTCTAAACTCGCTTCCAAAATTTTATCCACCTCATACCATTTAGCAGCCTCATCGCCCACTAGCGGATAGCTCTTTAAAAGCGGGTGCGAGTGCCAGTCATCAGGCATTATAAGACGCTTTAAATTTGGATGATCCTTGATAAGAACGCCGCTTAGATCATACATCTCACGCTCAGCCCAGTTTGCGCTTTTATAAAGCTCGCAAACGCTTTTTAGCATTTCGTCCTTTTTAACAAAGCACTTTACGCGTGTGCGCCTATTTTTGCTAACACTTAAAAGCTGGTAAAAGACCTCATATCCACCTTTTTGAGCTATATAATCAACCGCCGCAAGCTCGCAAAGCTGCTCATAGCCAAAGCGCTTTAGTGCTTCAAGCGCTTTAAAATTTTCACTTGAATTTACGTAGAGAACAAACTGGTCAAACTCCACGTAGCTAGATAAAATTTGCACTCCGCTTTGCTCTAAAACAGCCAGCTCCTCGTCAAATTTAGAGCCACTTGCTGTTTCTTTTGGCGTCTGCTTGGCGATATAAAATTTCTCGCTGTAGTACTGCTTTTTTTGCAGGTCGTTTTTTGGCTTATACTCTCTCATATATCTAGCTTTCTTGGCTTTTGCGCCCTAAATGCACTTTGTTTTCTTATCTTTTTTTGAAGCATCATAAGTGCGTACTGAAGTGTCTCTGGGCGCGGGGCACAGCCTGGGATGTAGATATCGACTGGTATTATGCGATCTACACCTTGAACGGTTGAATAGGTGTTAAACATACCCCCAGTGTTTGCGCAGCTACCCATCGAGATGACCCACTTTGGCTCAGGCATCTGATCATACAAGCGCCTTGTAAATTCAGCGTGCTTTTTAGTTAGCGTGCCAGCTATGATCATCACCTCTGAGTGCCTTGGACTAGCCCTAAAAATGGTGCCAAATCTATCAAAGTCATATCTGCTCGCCCCACTTGCCATCATCTCGATCGCACAGCATGCAAGCCCGTAGCTAAGCGCCCAAAGTGAGTTGCTCCTGCCCCACTGCACGAGCTTATCAACGGTTGTTAAAACTACTGGTAAACCGCCATTTGCAGCGTAGTTTATCTGATGCTTTGCCATTTAAAGACTCCTTTTTGCCATGCGTAGGCAAAGCCGATGAGTAAAATCGCTACAAAAAGCAGCATCTCTATGAGCCCAAATAGCCCAAGCAGCCTAAAATCCACCGCCCACGGATACATAAAAATGACCTCAACGTCAAATAAAATAAATAAAATTCCATAAAAAAAGTAGTGGATATTTATCTTATTTGGCTGTTTTACGGTTGTCGGTCCGCACTCGTAAAAGCCAACTTTTAAGCACTCAGTGTTGCGGTTGGCCAGCTTTTTGCTTATCTTTGAAGATAAAAATGTTATCAGACTAAATGAACAAGTAGCTAACAAAAGTATGATAAAAGCGCCAAGATAGGTGCTGTCAAGCTCTGAGTGTGACATACTTCACCTTTTTTAATTTTTCAAAATTCTACTAAATTTTAAATTTATTTGATCTTGAAATAGCTCAAGAGTAGCGCACTCAAATCTCTTTTTGTGTAAAAAATACTCTTATTTTATCTTTTCTACGGCGTCTTTTGCAGCACTTATGCGCTCAGCCTCATCAAGCTCGCGCACAAAGCCATCTTTTACTAAAATGATCCTAGTTGCCACGTCAAAGTAGCTATCATCGTGGCTTACAGCGATGACGCTTATGCCTTTGCTTTGCAAAAACGGCAAAATTTCTTTATAAAATTTACGCTTAAATAACGGATCTTGATCGGCCGCCCACTCATCAAGGATAAGGATAGAGCGGCGCTCTAAGATGGCTATTAGCAGGCTTAGGCGCTTTCGCTGACCGGTTGAGAGCTGCGTGGTGCTAAGTTTATTATCCACCACACTTACCTTTTTATCGATCTCAAGCAGAGCCAAGAGCTCATCTATATCGCTTTGGCTGGCAAAGCCATCACGACAGAGTGTCTGTGAAAATAGATAAAAATCAGCAAAAATAGCGCTTATCTTGGCTTGGTAGCTTTGTAAATTTGCCTCATCTATCTTTGTGCTATCAAGGTAAATTTCACCGCCGCTTGGGCGGATAAGTCCGCAAAGAATGTTTATAAGCGTGCTTTTGCCGCTGCCATTTTTACCGATGATAAATGTTATCTCTCCGCGTTTGATCTCTAAATTTACATCTTTTAGGCTAAATTTGCCGTGGTCGTAGTTGAAATTTATATCCTTTAGCCTGATACTTTGCCACTCGTCGCTTAGACTATCATCAAATTTAAAGCCTTCTTTAAATTCATTTAAATTTAAACTCATGATCTTCTCTAAGCTCACCTTTGCGCTAAGTGCGGCTGGTATGGAGCCAACCATGCTCATAAATGAGCCTCTTAAAAATAGTATCGTAAGGCTTATACTAAGCGCTGTTTGCAGGCTCGCCCAGCCAAATGCCACGCACAAAAATACGCAAAGTCCGACCGCGCCAAGAAGCATTACGTTTGTGAAATTATCACTTAGCGCGTGAAATACGTCAGCCTTTACCATGCTTTGACGCTTCTTATCGCCTGTTAAATTTCAGCTCATCAAAGCAGATGCTTGCTCTTGCTCTGTTTAAGCTAAGCTCTCTGTGCCCCTCAACGATGTCGTCGTAGTGTCTTTGCAGCGCGTCATCTTGCGTCCTTGAGTCTTTGAAGTAAAAATGGATCTTTTTCATAAAAAGCGTGTTTATAAAAAGCGTCGCACCGATCCAAACGGCCAGAAATAAAAACACTTTTGGTGCGATCACGCAAAGATAGATGCTAGCACAGATGATGAAAACTAGGCTTTGTATGAAGCCAGTAGCGCTCATAAAGGCAAATGTGATCGTTTTTATGTCGTTGTTTAGACTTGCTATGATCTTTGCCTTGCCGATCTCGTTTATCACGCTATTTGGCGTGTCTAGAATTTGCTTTACGCTTTGATATCTAAGCTCGTAGAGTAAATTTATGTCCAAAATTTGTAAGAGAGATATTCGCAGCGATGGCGCTTGCAAAAAGAGGAGCAAAACCGCTATAAATTTAACCGCCACAAAGGCGTCAAATTCTTTTAAATTTACAAGTTCGTTGTTGATAAAGAGAGCGTCCAGACGCCAAGCCCGCTAAAGGCAAGCGTCAGGATCACTATTTTGATTATTGAAAAAAGATTGCTTTTTATTAAATTTACAAGCATTACATGGCAGCACGTGGCTGGATGATGTTTTGATCAAATTTTTGCTCGGTATTTTCACTCATTATGTGAAGCACCTTGCTGCGTTTGATCTTCGCGTCATCCTTAAATATCGCGCGCACCTTGTCCATGCCAGCATAGAAGTCGCGCATGAGCACGACGCAGATGTATTTGCCAAAAAATGTTGGCTTTATAACGCCATTTTCTTCGTAGATCGCATTTACAAGTTTTAGCAAGCTAAGCTCGACAAATAGGTCTTTGTTGATATTTGCGTTGTTTTGCTCGTTGTAGCTTTTGATATCAACGGCACCGTCAAAAAGCCTTGTTAAAAATGTATACTTTAGTCTCTCTTTCTTGCTAAATGCGCATTTTGCGATGACTGGGCTTTGTCTTTCTTTGACCTTTCTGCCGTAGTCAAGTAGGTTAAAGGCATTTATCACAAGCTCGCCGTTTAAGAAGCTAAACGCCCCGCTACCAACACCTACGTACTCTAAATTTGAGCCTACATATTCGTCGCGAAGCTCAGCGCTTTTTTCATTTGAAAACGCCCAAGCGTTGCTTTGCCTGTAGCCGCCTTTAGCAAATTCTCTCACGATGATCTCGTAAAATTCGCGCTCATTATCGGCGTTTGAGACGCCTAGTGCGCGAGCGATGTTCTCTCTTGTTAGCTCTGATTTCATTAGCGGATAGAAGGTTATTTGCTGCGGAGAGATCGATTTTGCAGTGTTTATGTCGTTTATTAGCTGCTCTCTTGTTTGATTTGGCAGGTTAAAGATGAGATCTAGGCTGATAACTGGGATCTTGCCGATAGCCTGCTCAAGCTTTCTTTTTGTCTCCTCGGCTGAGCCAAATTTATCGTATCTGCCAACTCTTTTTAGCGTCTCATCATCAAAGCTTTGCACGCCTACGCTTAAGCGGTTGATGAGCCCATCAAAACGGCTTAAACTCTCTGGCGAGATGTGATTAGGATCGCTCTCAGCTGAGACGTCCTCTATGCTAAAGAGATCTTTTGCGAGTTTTAGCGTTTTTTCAAGCTCTGGCTCGTTTATAAGCGTCGTGCCACCGCCCACATAAAGCGAGTCAAAGTCAAAGCCAGCCTCTTTTATCTGCCTCATCTCCTCGCGTAAATTTTCAAAGTAAATTTTGGCAAGCTCCTGCTCGTAATGATACTTGTGAAACGAGCAATACGGGCAAAATGTGTGACAAAATGGCACGTGAGCGTAGAGCATGTACTTTTTGTCTTTTTTTGGAGTTTTGGTGTAAGTCGTGTTTAAAATGTCTATGTTAAATTTGTTATATAGCGATTTTTGTATAGAATTATGAGCGTAATTTACAGCAAAACTCTCAACAATATTTTTAAAAATCATAATTAATCGCCTTAAATAAGTTAATTTTAATTTAGTCTATTAGGATAGCCAAATTTTAATAAATTTAGTCTTTGCATTAACGTAAATTTTTAGTAAAAAATGCAATCACTTTTAAATTTTTCATTTTTACAAACCTGCGATTTTTACATATCTAGCTCGCTTTTGCTCTAAAATTTAAGCTTATCCTACTTACTCTTTAACCCTTGAGATAACCTTGCTTGAGTCAAGCTCAAATTTCACTCCGTCTTTTGTCTGCAAGTAGTAAAATTTACCGATATTACAAAGCGACTTCACATCAGTAAATTTTAACCGCCTTTTCATCTATCTCGCAAGGCGTTTGCTCTTTGTCTTTTGCCTCGCAAAGTGAGCTAGGTAGCGCCTTTAACGCGCTTTTATCTACAAGCAAAAATTTATAATCCACATCGCCTATATTAAAGGTTTTTGCTGTGTATTTGATAAACAAAAGCGAGTTAGAAACGATCATAAGCGAAAGCGCGGCGTAAAAAACAAATGAAAAATCCTTTGTCTCTTTGATGCTTGCAACGCCTAGCACAAAAGAGAGCATAAACGAGCAAAAGAGTATCCAAAGTGCCAAAAATCCGCCATCTTTTAAGACAACAACCGAAATGATAAAGAGCAAAAGCATGATAAGCGACAAAAGATAGATGATGAAATTTGATCTATCTTTAAAGAAAACTGCCAAATTTACCCAGCATAAGAGAGCAAAAATAGCGATAAAATGGCGCTTTTGCCGTAGTTTAGCTTGAATGCCGCAAAGGCTAAAATGGCAAATGAGATGAGCGTTAAAAAATAGATGAAATTTGAGCTATAAAAAAATAGAAATTTCGGCTTTTTAAATTTATATTTTTTATCGTCATTTTGGTAAAGATAGGAGACAAAGACCAAGATAGCGATCTCAAAAGCCGTCACGGTCGCGGTTGCGCAAAATAGCAAGATACCTGTAAATATCATCTCTGAGCTATCTAAACTCGGAAAGTAGCCGATCACAAAGCCAAAATACAAAAAGTAGCAAAGCATGCTAACGACTGGGACGATGAAATTTGAGTGCTTAAAGAAATTTGTAGCGCACTCTTTTATGAAATTTGCCTTTAAATTTGCCGAGTGCTCGCCCAAATGGCTCTCGAAAAACGAGTTTAAAAGCAGCTCATTTTTGACCTTTTCAAGCTCCTCTGGCTCTTTTGAGAGCACCCTTTTGTAAATTTCATAGTTTTGCTCGTCAAAGTCCTTTATGATCTCATCTTTGATATCTAAAATAACAAGAGTGATCTGCTCTTTTATCTCGCCGAGCCTTTTTGAAACTTCATTAAAATTTGTCCTATTTAGCCTATCAAAAAGGTCGTTTTCTTCGTTTAAAAGAGCGATCAAACGCGCTTGTTTGCTGCTTCTTATCTCGCAGTTTGAAAATTTGCCTTTAAGAAATTTACAAATTTTCTAGCGTTTTTAACGCTCTCATCTTTTTCATCTAAAATGTCTTGATAACTCAAAATTTACCTTTCTTGCTTCTCTCTTGAGATAATTTTACTTGCGTCAAGTTCAAATCTTATTGTCTCATTTTTTCACAACCTATTGCTTCTAAATAATAAAACTTACCAAGAGTTGATAGTGCTTTGATGTTGTGAAGCTTCACAACACCGCCTGTCTCATTTTCATCATAGTGGGTTTTATTGATATCGCAGTTTTTATTTTTACCATTTTTACAAATTTCGATTGGCAAAGCATCTATTGCATTTCTATCTACTGAAATTGTTTTATATTCTGTATTCCCAAGATTTGAAATTTGTATAATTTTGTCGCTTAGCAGACAAAGTAAAGAAAAATTAATAAAAACAAAAGCTTTAAAAAGATAATCAAAATGATAAATATCCTTCATTAATAGTAATAAAGAAATAATAAAAGTTAAAAATATAACAAATGCTAAAAGATATAATGCACCCTCATGACTTACTCTACTATAAATTAATAAAAAAATTATTATTGGGCAAATAAAAGAGATAAATGCATATGCAATCATTAACATGTATGGATTAAAACTACCTTCATATTTGTAGTGTCTTCCAATCAATAAAACAATAATAACTTCTATTAAAATACAGTAAATAAGTATCATAGACACATTTGCTACTTTATAAAAGAAGCCTATTAGGACAACAAACAAAATAAACAAAGATACAGATATGGCATAAATTATGCCTGTCCCCTTAATGTCCCTTATATAAAATAAGAAAAACAACTGCACCATAGGCATAAGATATAATATAAATAATAAACTAAGTCCAGCTAGTGTTATAGATACAAGAAGTGAAAAAATATCTCCACTCTCAGATATAGGAATATAGCCTATGCTTCTATTAATTACAAAATATATTATAAATGGAGTTAAACCTAGTAATGTCACTAAACTCTTATAATGATTTTTTATAAATTTTAATTTTTCTAAAATGAATTTTAATTTTTGCTGGTCTCTATATTCAAAGTCATAGTTTTTTAATATATGTTTAGCTTCTTTAATATTTTGCTTTTCCAATAAAACGATTTGTCTGTAAATTTTTTCATCAAGATTCTCTATAGATAGCACTGTTTCCTTATAATTATCATACTTTAATTCTAAGTATTTTTCTTTCTTCTCTGAAAGTAACTTAATTAAAGTTGAAATGCCACTAGTTTGCAATGAAATGTCTTTGAGTTCTTTAATAAAATTGTCGCAATCTTTAATAACTCTATTTTTATCTTCAACTAATCTCTCAAAGCTTTTCATATTTCAAAACCTTTTTTATTTAAAACACCTTTAAATTTAAAAAATTAACTACCTAAGCACCTTTGCGATGTGCTCCCAGCCCAAATTTTCAGCAAATTCAGCCGCTGTTTTGCCGCTTTTTGTGCGGGCATTTTTATCAGCGCCATATTTTAGCAAGAGATTTACAAGGTTTAAATTTCCAGCGATCGCCTCGTGGTGAAGCTGTGTATATCCAAACTCATCAGCGTCTGTGGCTACGCTTGGGTGCTCTTTTGCGTAGTTTTCAAACTGCTCGGTCATATTTTTGCTCATTGGATGCTCGATCAAATTTTCTGGATGCTCTTTTTGCTCATAGACTACCAAAATATCGTTATAATCGCCAAAATCAAGCCCCCAAGCTGCGTCATGCTCGGCTAGCTCATCTTTTTGCATGCGTGATCGCATCGCCTGCACGCTAAAGCCGCCATAAGCGCATCCGCCAATGGCAAAGAGCCAGTCGCTCATCTCGGTAAATTTTGCACTTATTTGATCGCCAACTTTGACGTTTTGCACGCTATCTGGCTCATTTACGAGCGTGCCATATATCGTTTCGCCGTCAAATTCAACGTCATTTATCCACATATGCTCGCCCACCTCTTCGCCGTTTATGACATCTAAAAAGCAAATTTTTACCATCGCATAATCAAGCATAGGTGCGATCCTACGGCGCTCCCAATAAAGCTCACGCCAAAAATACCTAAAGCTCTCTCTGGCTTGCTCAAATGCGTGCTGCATATAGTCTTCGTCGCTACTTACGAAATAGATCGGCATCTGCTCGCCAAGGTCTATTTGTTTGCCAAGGATTTTCTCAAAAAAGCCCATTTTTACTCCTTTTTAGAATTTAGATAGATCAAATTTAAATAAAACGATAAGGCGAAATTCACCCACTAATACGTCAAATTTTAGATACAAAATCATGCGAAATTTCGCAAATTTAGCCCAAAATTCTGTAAAATTTTAAATACAAAATTCGCATAATTATTTCGCAAAATTAGGCGAGGCGATTTGAATTTTTGTGACGGGAGTTACCGAGCTGGTAATGACCGAGCAAAAATTTGAATCAACGACGCATAATAAAGCGAAAAATGCGTTATTTTAGGTTTTTAAAGCTTATTGGGAGCTCTAGGTTTAGCCCCCTAACGAGCTTTATACACTCCTGTAGATCGTCTATGCTTTTGCTTGTCACCCTGATCTCTTCGCCCCTGATCTGCGCACTCACCTTGATCTTTGAGTCTTTGATCGCTTTGGTGATCTTTTTTAAGTTTTCGCCGTCAAGCGTGTCGTTTAACTTTAGCGTCGCTTTTAAATTTCCACCGCTCGCTGGCTCTCTTTTTGTCTCTGTGATCGCAACTGGCGGGATGTTGCGCTTGATGAGCTTTGAGATCACGATGTCTTTTAGCGCGTCGATCTTGTTGTCGCTTGAGCTAAGAAGCGTGATAAATTTCTCTTTTTCATTTAGCTCTACCTCAGCCGCAAGCCCCTTAAAGTCATACCTTGCTGCGATCTCTTTTGGCCGTTTCAAGAGCGTTTTTAACCTCCATCATATCGACCTCAGCACTTATATCAAAGCTGTGTTCGCTTGCCATTTTCTATCCTTTTATAAATTCTTCTATATTTTTAACTATCAGCGAGATTAGCCGTTTTCTGGCCTCCAAGCTGCCCCATGCTACGTGCGGCGTGATGAGTAAATTTTCTTTGTTTTTTACATTTAAAAATGGGCTATTTTTGCTCATTGGCTCGCTTTCTAAAACGTCGGTGCCAAAGCGTAAATTTCTCTCATCTATCGCCCTTGCCATCGCTACTTCATCCACTATGCCGCCACGCCCTAAATTTAACACTATCGCATCATCTTTTAGCAAATTTATCTCGTTTGTGCCCAGTAAATTTCTAGTCTTTTCATTTAGCGGTGCGTGGATGCTGATGATGTCGCTGCTTCTTAGTAGCTCATATAGGCTTTTTTGCGCAAACTCGCTATTTTTATTTGCTCCACTTGTCGAGTAGTAGCTCACGTTTGCGCCAAATGCACGTGCCGCTGCCGCCACGCCGCGTCCTATCTCGCCAAGTCCGATGATGCCAAATTCTTTGCCAGCGATCTCGCTGATATCTGCGCCAAGATAGGTGAAAATTTCGCTCTTCACCCACTCGCCACTTTTTACGTAGCGATCATAAAATTTGATGCGATTTGTTAGCTCAAAAAGCAAGGCAAATGTGTGCTGCACGACGCTTGCGGTTGAGTAGCCAGCGACGTTTTTAACGGCTATATTTTTAGCTTTTGCATGCTCAAGATCGACATTATTCATCCCAGTTGCGCTTATGCAGATGAGCTTTAAATTTCGTCGCGTCCATCACGGCTTTGTCGATGATGACCTTGTTTGTGATGACCACATCAACGCCCTTTAGACGAGGCACGACCTCATCGCTTTTAGTTTTTTGGTAGCTGATAAACTCGCCAAATTTCTTAAAAACACTAAGATCTACGTTTTCTCCAAGTGTTGCTGCGTCTAAACAAACGATCTTCATCTTTAATCCTTAATGAAATGTCCTACAAATTTAGAGTAGTTATCTGAAATTTTGCCGCCCTTTCTATATCCAAGCGCGCACGCTTCATAAGCGTAAAATACCCCTGCTTGGTAGCTCTCGCCCCTCTCATCTTGGTTAAACTCGTAAAATTCTTGATAGATGGCTTTGTTTGAGTCGTATTCGCCGTCATTACTTGCTATTTGTGCGCCGTTTTCATCGTGTATCGAGACGTTTGCGCCTTCTCTGCCAAATACCGGCTTTTTCACATATTTTTTGCCTTTTAACGGCTCGTTTGAGGTTTCAAGCAAGAGCGGGTGATTAGGATATAGATCCCAAAGGATTTTTAAAATCCCCTTGCTTTGGAAAAGCAGCGTGTAGGCTGGATTTATGATGATAGCTTTTTGATTTTTTACGATGTTTGAAAGTATCATAGCCAGCTCGCCCTCATCGATCGCTATGCTCTCCCAAGGGACAAGCTTAAACCAGTACTCGAAATTTTCATCGCCTTTAAAAATGCCCTCGTCATCATTGAAAACGACCTCGTCAAACGTAGGCAAAGTCTGTTTCAAAGCCAGCCTCTTTTGCGATGTATTGCAGTAGTTTTACGGTCTGCTCGTCCTCGATACTGCCTGCGATACTGCTAAATAGTATCCCCCAATCCTCGTAAAGATCATCAAAGTCGGCATCCTCGTCGCCAAGCGTGATAAGGCGTTTGAAATTTTGCTTTAGCGACTCGTAAAGGTCGTTAAACTGGGCTGCTTCGTCCATGTGATTTAGCTTTAGCATCGCCCACTGGATGATCGCTGTCTCAAAAACTGCCGTTGGTGTGTCGGCGTTAAACTCGATGAGCTTTATGGGCTTACCATCAAGCCCGCCTGCTAGGTCAAACCTACCGTAAAGGTGCCAATGAACGTCATTTTCCCAGCTATTTTTTATGATATCAACAAGGTTAAATGGTATGCCTATCTCGTGAAAAAGGTTGTTGTCGATCACGTGCTGAGCGGCATTTACATACATATCATATAGCTCGTTTGCAGCCTCATAGTAGGCATTTGCCTCTTTTTCGCTTACTTGCACGATCTCATCAGCGATATATGAGCTATTGTCGTTATCTGTGTGCCACGCAAAGCCTATTTTCTCCATGAATTTGTTGTTTAACGGTTCTATCTTTTTTAAATTTATCATTTTTATCCTCCAAAGTGTAAATGTGATTTTGAACCACCACTAAAGAACCCGCTCCTGCCACTGCTTCTAGTCGAACTATCGCTTGAGGTTCTATACCTTCTCTTACTCTTGCTATAACTTTCAGAACTTCTTGAATAAACGCTCTGATGAGCATAACTACTTGCTTTACGAACTGCTTGATAAGTTAAGTTGCCAATAAGCTTACTGCCTATCCAGCTACCAAGTACCGCGCCAGCTGCTGAGGATAGTATCGTCTCGCCAAGGCTTAGCCCGCCGCTACTTAGCTGTGCGTCGCTCGCCTTTGTTAAATTTGACGTATTGCTATCTTCTGTATCACTTGCATGAGTTAGCAGATCTTCTATCTCGTCATAGCCTAGCACGCGCTCAGTGCCGTTCATATCTTTTAACACGACCCTCGTTTCAGTGCTTGGATACTCTTCTAAAATTTTATAAACGCCAGGTGCGCTCTCTTCGATGATGACAAAGGCGCCGTTTTTTGCGCAACTTCGTTTAGCGCGTTTTCATTGCCGCCATCGTCGCTTCCACAACCTGCAAGTCCAGCCATGATAATGGCACCAAATCCCCCAACCGCAGCATAAGTAGCTATTTTTTTAATATGTTTCATATCTCTTTATATGCCATGCAAAGCCTATTTTTTCCATAAATTTGTTGTTTAATGGGGTGATTTTTCTTAAATTTACCATTTTCAGCCTCCAAAGCTTGATGAACTAGAGCCTGACTTTGAACCACCACCGAAAAATCCGCTCTTTCCACCGCCGCTTCTTGCAGCAGAATTTGCCGCTTTTTGCTTATTAAAGCTATCGACGCTTCTTGTGTAGGCACTTGGATTTTTATATGTGCTTTGGCGGTTTGCTTGGAAATTTTGGTTGCCAAAAAGCTTACTGCCTATCCAACTACCAAGTATCGCGCCGGCTGCTGAAGCAAGGATAGTCTCGCCAAGGCTTAGTCCGCCGCTACTGAGCTGTGCGTCGCTCGTTCTTGTCAAATTTGAAGTGTTATTGTCGATCTTTGCGTTTGCTTGAGCTAGAAGTTTATCGATCTCATCTTTACTTAGCACGCGCTCAGTGCCGTTCATATCTTTGAGCACGACCCTTGTTTCGGTGCTTGGATACTCTTCTAAGATTTTATAAACGCCAGGTGCGCTCTCTTCGATGATGACAAAGGCGCCGTTTTTTTGTGCAACTTCATTTAGTGCGTTTTCATTACCGCCATCGTCGCTCCCACAACCAGCAAGTCCAGCCATGATAATGGCACCAAATCCCCCAACCGCAGCATAAGTAGCTATTTTTTTGATGTGTTTCATATCTCTCCTATCAAATCTTTTAAATTTTTATGTCTTCTAACAAGTATCACACCGCGTTTAAATTTGATAAATTTGGAGTGATGTATCGCTTTTATTATCTTTTCACTGATCTTTTTTGTCGCTTTTGGCTTTAAATTTAACTCCTTTAGATATTCGCTTAAATTTATCCATTTTGACTCATCCTCTATCTGCGCATCTATCGCCACTTCGCTTGTGGCACTTTCATTTTTAGGTGTTAAAAGTGGCCTTTGCATGGCGTTTAGAAACTGCATGAGCTTCTCGTCTCTATCCTTGTAAATTTGCAAAATTTCATTTTTGCGCTCGATGAGCATCTGCTCTTTTTCTTTAAAAAGCCTATCTTTGTCGGCTTGCAAATTTCAAATTTAAGCTCTTAAGCTCGTTTAGCTCGTTTAACAAATAACTTACAAACTCGTCGTTTTGGGATTTAGTTTTTGTGTTTTTTGAAGCGGTTTTTGAGGGTTTTTCGCTACTTGGCTCCTCGTCAAGGATGACAAATTTTGTGCCATTTTCAATGACTGTTTTCAACGAGCCTCGTCGGATTCTATTATAGACTGCTTCTTTTGTTATGCCTAAAATTTCTGCAGCTTCATTTACAGCTAGCTTTTGCATCGGATTTCCGTTTAAAATAAAATAAAAAAATTGCTTTGATTATAAAAAAATAAGGCTAAAAGAAGAGTTAAACAAAGAGAGCAAAGCTCCCTTTGTCTTGGTTTTAGAGTCTTGACTCGTAGCGTCTAAGCATATAAAGACGTTTAAGCATTTTCTTGCGAGCAGCAATTTTTTGTTTCTTGCGGATCTCAGTTTTAGGCTCAAAGAAGCGTCTAGCTCTTGCTTCAGTAACGACTAAGTTACGGTCAGTTTGTTTTTTAAACTTCCTGTAACCCTCGTCAAATGACTCGTTAGGATGTACCTTAATACCAGGCAACGTCCTCACCACCTTTCAGATTAAAATAAGCCGTGAGTATAGTTTAACTTTCAGTAAATTTAAGCTTTTAGGCAAATTTAAAATATTTAATACTTTTTTAATAACCCAAAATTTATAATCTTAAAATTTCAAAAAAGGCTCACCATGTCAAAGGATCTTCATTTTAGCTACGCCAAGAGGCGTTACATTTTTTTTGCCTGTATCACGCTTATTGTCTTTATTTTGCCATTTATCAGGATAAACGACACGCAACTATTTTTGCTAAGTTTTGATAAGAGCAGGGTTGATCTATTTTTTACAAAATTTGATATGCAAGAGCTATATTTGCTGCCGTTTTTGTTTATCACTTTGTTTTTAAGCATATTTTTCTTAACGACGCTTGCAGGGCGTATCTGGTGTGGCTGGAGCTGTCCGCAGACCATTTTTAGAGCGGTCTTTCGTGACCTTTTGCAAACTAAAATTTTAAAGATCAGAAAAAACATACAAAACAAGCAAAATGAGCCACAAGGTCAAATTTTTAAGCGTGCATTAGCTGTTGGAATTTGGTGCGTTTTAGCTCTCATCATAGCTGCAAATTTCATGTGGTTTTTTGTGCCGCCACTTGATTTTTTTGCTTATCTACATGACGCAAGCGAACATAAAATTTTACTTGCATTTTGGCTTAGCATCGCTGCTTGGCTAGTCTATGACGTGGTCATTTTAAAAGAGAATTTCTGCGTCTATGTCTGCCCGTATGCGAGGGTGCAGTCAGTTATGTTTGATAGCGACACGATCCAGGTTATTTATAATCAAAAACGAGGCGGCGTCATATATGATGGCAAAGCGAAATTTAAAAAGCCAAAAGAAGAAGGCGCGCTTTGCACTGGGTGCGAGGCCTGCGTGAGGATATGTCCGACGCATATAGATATAAGAAAGGGCATGCAGCTTGAGTGCATAAACTGCCTTGAGTGTAGCGACGCGTGCGCTAAAGTTATGGGGCATTTTAACGAAAGCTCGCTCATCGAGTGGAGAAGCATAAATTCTCAAAATGAAAATAAAAAGGTAAAAATTTTAGATTTAGAACGGTTGCTTATCTTGTCATTTTGTGCGTAGTTTTGGTAGCTGCAGCGCTGATGAGTGGCAAAAAGAGAGCATGCTTTTAAATATAAATAGAACTAGCGAGCTTTACAAGGTTTTAGATCAAGGCGAGGTTGAAAATTCTTACGTTTTCTTGGTGCAAAATACCCAAAGCAAGGATCATAAAATTTTACTTTGAGATAGATGATAAAAACATAGAAATTTCGCGTCCAAATAAGCCTTTTACGCTAAAAGCTGGCGCAAAACAAAAGGTTATCGTCACGCTAAAATCAAAAAATGAAAACACAAGTGAAAAAGATCTTTTAAAACATATAAATATAAAAGCTTACGCCACTGACGAGCCAACTATCAACGTGCAAAGAGCTAGCACCTTTATCTATCCTAAAAGATGATAAAATGGCGAAAATTTAGCGAGAAGTGAAATGGCGATCTCAGAAAAAGGCAAAAAACGATACGAGCTCATCGTAAAAACAGCACTTGAGCTATTTTTAAAAAATGGCTACGAAAAGACAAGCCTTAGCGATATCGTGGCGATAAGTGGCGGCTCGCTTGCTAGCATTTACACATTTTTTGAGAGCGAAGAGGGGCTTTTTCAAGCGATCATCGAGCAAGAGATAGATGCGCTTATAAAAGAGATCGATGAGAGGATAGATCTTAAAATTTCTCACAGCTTGGAGGAGTTTTTAACCGAAATTTGCAACCATTATTTTTTCTATCATCTGCACCAAGAAAAATATCTCACTTGGCAGGATAATGATGAGTGAGGGTTCTAAAAATGGTGGCAAGCTTGGCAGGGCATTTTTAGATCAAATTTTAAACAAGATCGACCTTGTGCTTATAAATTTCCTCAAAAGAGATGAGATAAAAGCACAGATTAATCCAAAATTTCCAGCCAAATTTGCTGCAAAATGTTTTATAGAAAATGTAAAGGGGTCACATTACTACAACGCCCTCATATTAGATGAGGAGCCAAAATTAAGCAAAAAAGAGCGTGAAGAACACGTTGCTTTGTGCGTTGAGCTATTTTTAAATGGAATTACCAAAAATAAAATTGATTTTTAATTTATTTTTGGTTAAAGTCAGGGACTTTTAAAATTTTGTAATGAAAATTTTAAAACTGAAATTTGGGATTAAAATTTAAAATTAAGAGAGGTTTTTATGTTGAAATTTAAAAGTTTTCTTATGCTTTCAGCTGCCGTTTTTTTGCTTTCTGGCTGCTTTGAAAGTGGCGACAAAAAGGCCGCTGCAGGACGCCAAATGCCAACATCTCATGTTGATATATTTGTGGCTAAAAAGGCGGATGTGCCTATTAGTTTTGACTACACAGCCACAGTTACTAGCAACCAAGATGTCATCATCTATCCAAAGGTTGGCGGCACGATCATAAAGCAGTTTTTTAAGCCAGGCGACAAGGTCAAGGCTGGAGAGAAGCTATTTCTCATAGATCCAGAGAAATATCAAGCTAGCTACGACTCACTTGACGCAGCTGTTGGCGTTGCAAATGCAAATTTAAAAAATGCCGAGACTGAGTTTAAAAGAATTTCTGCTCTTTATAAGAAAAATGCAGTCTCTCAAAAAGACTACGACGCAGCCGTTGCAGCTTATGATATCGCAAATGCAAATTTAGTAAGCGCAAAAGCAAATTTAAAAAGTGCAAAAATAGATCTAGGCTACACAAGCATAGTAGCTCCATTTGACGGTGTAGTGGGCGATAATAAAGTCGATGTTGGCTCACTTGTAGTAGCAAGCCAAACACAGCTTGTAAGACTAACTAAGATAAATCCGATCGAGGCTGACTTTTACATCGCAGATGTGGATAATCTAAGTAGAAAAGCAAATTTAGATAGTGGCGCTTGGCAGCAACTAAATAGCGAGGCTGTTTTAAATTTAAACAATGAAGATTTCACTGGCAAAGTGACATTTATAGATAATGTCGTAAATACCGCAACTGGCAGCGTTTTGGCAAAGGCTAGTTTTGATAACAGCGAAGGTAAAATTTTACCAGGTGCGTTTGGTCATATAAAGATGAGCGGATTTGTTCAAAAAAATGCCTTTAACATCCCGCAAGTTGCCCTTCAGCAAAGCGCTACGAACACTTATGTTTTAGTCGTAAAAGATGGCAAAGTAGGTCAAAAAAATGTAAAAACTAGCTACCAAACAAAAGATATGGTCGTAGTGACTGAGGGCCTTGAAGAGGGCGATAAGATAATAGTTAATAACTTCCTTAAAATCGGAGTTGGCGCACCAGTTGAAACTGACAAAGACTTAAGCGCAAATTTCTTAAACAAAGATGCAAACGCTACAAGTAGCAAGTAAAGGCAGATAGATGTTTTCAAGATTTTTCATAAACCGCCCGATATTTGCAACTGTTATATCTATCATCATAGTTATAGCAGGTTTTATGGGTATCAAGGGGCTTCCTATAGAGGAGTATCCAAGTCTTACCCCGCCTACTGTCTCTGTAACTGCGACATATAGCGGTGCTGATGCACAGACGATCGCTGACTCAGTCGCAAGTGCCATTGAGGATCAGATAAATGGTGTTGAAAATATGCTCTATATGCAAAGCACATCAAGCTCAGCAGGCACTATGAATATAAGTGTATATTTTAAGATCGGCTCCTCATCAAAGCAAGCTACGATCGACGTAAATAACCGCGTGCAAGCTGCCCTTTCAAGACTCCCACAAGAGGTGCAAAGCATGGGTGTAACAGTGCGCGAAAGAAGTGGCTCGATCCTTCAAGTAGTTGGCTTTTCAAACCCAAATATGAACCTAGTTGAGCTATACAACTATGTAAATTTAAACATCGCCGACGAGATCAAAAGAGTAAATGGCATCGGCGATACAGCGCTCATTGGCAGCAAAGAGTACTCAATGAGAATTTGGCTAAAGCCAGACAAGCTCGCTCAGTTTAAACTAACTCCAAGCGACGTCATCTCTCAAGTAAAAATTCAAAACTCACAATACGCCGCTGGTAAGATCGGCGAGCAACCATCAAAAGGTGAAAATCCCTATGTTTACTCGGTCGTTTCTGAAGGTCGTTTTAAAGATCCAAAGCAGTTTGGTGAAATTTTGATAAAGAGTGAGGACGGCAGCGTCGTAAAACTAAAAGAGGTCGCCACAGTCGAGCTTGGAGCTGCTAGCTACGCATCAGATGCTATGCTAAATGGCAAGCCAGCAGTGCCACTTTTGCTATTTTTACAAAACGATGCAAACGCACTAGCAACTGCAGAGGCAGTAGCTGCAAAGCTTGAAGAGCTAAAGAAAACCTACCCAGTTGGACTAGAGCACACCATAGCCTACAACCCAACTGAATTTATCACTGTCTCAATAGACGAAGTTATAAAAACTTTCATCGAAGCGATGCTACTTGTTCTTATCGTAATATACTTTTTCTTAAAGAGCTTTAGAGCCACCATCATACCGATGCTCGCTGTACCAGTCTCTATCATAGGTACATTTGGCGGACTTTATATCATGGGCTTTAGTAGAAATTTGATCACGCTTTTCGCCCTAGTTCTTGCCATCGGTATCGTCGTGGATGACGCCATCATCGTTATAGAAAACGTCGAGAGAATTTTACATGAAGATAAAGGGATAAGCGTAAAAGACGCGACATTTAAGGCGATGGAGGAGGTTCAAACTCCAGTTATCTCTATCGTGCTAGTACTTTGTGCGGTTTTCGTGCCGGTATCTTTTATGGAGGGCTTTGTAGGCGTTATACAAAAGCAGTTTGCGCTAACACTTGTCGTCTCTGTTTGTATCTCTGGCTTTGTTGCTCTTACTCTTACGCCAGCACTTTGCGCGGTTATGCTTAAAAGGCAAGAGAGCAAGCCATTTTGGATAGTTCAGAAATTTAACGACTTTTTTGACTTTAGCACTAAAATTTTCACAGCAGGCGTGGCAAAAATTTTAAAACATGTATTTATTAGCTTTATTGTCATTGGTATCATGGGATTTGCAACGTATGGGCTATTTCAGAAAGTGCCAAAAGGACTTGTGCCTTCAGAGGACAAGGGCGCTTTGATGGTTATCACCTCGCTTCCACCTTCTACAAATATGCTAAAGACAAAAGATGAGCTAGCCTCTATCAGCGGTGCGATTTTGAGCAATCCAAATGTTGAATTTAGCATGGGTTTTGCAGGATACGATATGCTAGCTGGCTCACTTAGAGAAAACTCAGCCATTAGCTTTATTAAACTAAAAGACTGGAGCGAGAGAAAGGCGCTGCAGATAGCGCAGATGCTTTGGCTGGGCAATTTAACGGCATGCTTTGGGGCTCTAAAAACTCAATGACCTTTGTTGTAAATTTACCTCCTATCATGGGCTTATCGATGACTGGTGGCTTTGAAATGTATCTACAAAACAAGAGCGGCAAGAGCTATAATGAGATAGAAACGGACGCTAGAAAAGTAGCTGCAGCGGCAAATGCAAGACCTGAGCTAACAAATGTGAGAACTACGCTTGAGACAAACTACCGCCAGTTTAAAATAACCGTAGATAAAGAGAAAGCAAAGCTGTTTGGCGTAAGCGAGAGCGAAATTTTTAGCACCATAGGCGCATCTTTTGGCTCTTACTACATAAACGACTTCAACCTTGCGGGCAAGTCTTACCGCGTATATGCAAGGGCGAGCGATAACTTTAGAAACAACCCTGAGGATCTAAGGAAAATTTTTGTCCGCTCAAAAGATGGCGGCATGGTGCCACTGAAATTCAGTAGCGACGCTCACAAGATCGATCGGACCTGATATCGTCGATAGATTTAACCTTTTCCCATCAGCTAAGATCATGGGTGAGCCAAAGCCTGGCTACACATCAGGTGACGCGATCAAAGCGATCCAAGAGGTCGTAAATGACACTTTAAGTAGCGACGAATACTCTATCAGCTGGGCTGGAACGGCATATCAGGAGGTAAATTCTCAAGGAACAGGCACAACTGCCTTTATCTTTGGTATGATCTTTGTCTTCCTAATCCTTGCCGCTCAGTACGAGAGGTGGCTCATCCCACTTGCTGTTATCACAGCCGTGCCGTTTGCGGTATTTGGCTCGTTGCTAGCAGTTTGGTTAAGAGGGCTAACAAACGATATCTACTTTGAGATCGGACTCTTGCTACTTATCGGTCTAGCGGCCAAAAACGCCATATTGATCGTAGAATTTGCGATGCAAGAGCGCGAGAGTGGAAAGAGTATATTTGACGCAGCGATAAACGCGGCCAAACTTCGCTTTAGACCTATCGTAATGACCTCGATCGCATTTACTCTAGGCGTTTTCCCGATGGTTATCAGCACAGGCGCTGGCGCTGCATCTCGTCACTCACTAGGAACTGGCGTGGTTGGCGGCATGATCGCTTCTACTACGATAGCGATATTTTCGTGCCTATGTTTTACTATTTGCTTGAAAATTTAAATGAAAAATACTGGAAAAGGGAGCAAAAAAAGATGAGAAATAAGGCGTTTATACTTATAACAGCGGCGTTTTTGGCTGGTTGCTCGTTTCGCCCAGATATGCCAAACGTGGATACAAATTTCACCTCAACATACACTTTCGAGACAAGCGATATAAGAGATCTTTGGTGGAAATAATTTCACGATGAAAATTTAAATGTTCTTGTTGAAAGTGCGCTTGAGAAAAATACAAATTTACGCATCGCATATTTAAATTTAGAAAAAGCAAAGGCGAGTCTTGGTGTTGCTGAGGCTGATTTGCTACCGGGGTAAATTTAAATGCAAGTTATACCAAAGCAAAAAGCAGTGGTGAAACCTACACCAAGCAGCCTCAAACACGTTATAGAAGCTCGAGCATAAATTTAGGACTAAACTACGAGATAGATCTTTGGGGTAGAGTGCGAAATAGCGTGCTTGCAGCTAATGAAAATTTAAATGCGAGCAAATTTGACTATGATAGCGCTAGACTAAGCCTTAGCTCAAGTGTGGCAAAAAGCTACTTTGCTCTAGTATCGCTAAACATGCAAGAAGCAGTGCTAAAAGAGACACTAAAGACCTACGAAGATACGTTAGCGCTTCGCAAGACGCAGCTTGATCTTGGTGGCATAAATGAGATGACCTATCTGCAAAGCAAGGCTGAGGTTGAAAGGGCAAAAACAAGCCTAACTTCAGTGTTAAACTCAAAGTCGCAAGCGCTTACTTCGCTAGCCATCCTAACTGGCAAGAGCAATGATGAAATTTTAAAAGGAGCCGTTGCTAGTGCGCAAAATTTACCAAGCTCACCTGAGATAAAGGCTGGCATCAGCTCAGATGTCTTACTTAGAAGAAGTGACGTGGCAAAGGCGCTAGCAGATCTAAAAGCTACAAATGCCCTTGTTGGCGTGGCAAAGGCTGATTATTTTCCTACGATCTCGCTCACTGGACTTTTAGGCTTTACAAGTATTGATTTTGAAAATATATTTGTAGGAAATGCCAATACTTGGAATATAGGTGGCTCTTTAGCGCAAAAAATATTTGACTACGGCAGGACAAAAAACAACGTCCGTGTTGCTGAGACAAACGAGCAAATCGCAGCTATCACTTACGAAGCGACTGTTAGATCAGCACTTGGAGAGGTTGAGATGCCCTTATCACAAGACAAAATGCAAAGCTCTCTTTGGATCAGGTAAAAAATTTGCTACAATCGCAGCAAAGAATTTATTCGC
Organism: Campylobacter concisus; assembly: GCA_037321105.1. Lineage (GTDB taxonomy): Bacteria > Campylobacterota > Campylobacteria > Campylobacterales > Campylobacteraceae > Campylobacter_A > Campylobacter_A concisus_AZ. The sequence continues at coordinate 941,013 of CP147775.1, forward strand.
TTGCTAAAGATCAGTATAACGCTGGCTATATCGGTCACTTAGAGCTTCTTGATGCGGAGAGAAATTTGCTTCAAGCAAAGCTTCAAGATGTCTCTGCAAAGCTTGATGAGGTAGATAGCGCGGTCGAAGTTTATAGAGCACTTGGCGGCGGATTTAAGGTAGATAAATAAACTCAAAAAGGAGAAAAGTTGATGACTAAGATTTTAAATTTCTTATTTTCTTGGGGATTTTTTGTTTTTGCTATCGCTCTTGGCGTAGCATTATGGTTTGCGATAAATTACGTGGATACCATTAGGCTTGAGTCAAGCTTTTATGATATCGGCGAGATATTTATGATGGCAGCTGTCTTTGGTATCGTTTTTTACCTTATCGCAGCGATATTTGTTATACCTATTAGGGCGATGACAAAAAAGGCCTAAAACCTCTTTTCATCTAAGAATTAAATTTCTAGATGACCCCTCAAAAATACATTATAAATTTCTTTTTACTTATTTTAAATTTTTTGAAGTAGAAAGGGCGAAGATCGCCCCTTGAAGTATAAAATTTGATTATTTTGCGCTTTTGCAGCCGCATGTGCAGCCTAAAATCCTATAAATGATAGCTCCAATGATCGCTCCAATGATAGGTGCAACCCAGAAAAGCCAAAGCTGCTCTAGTGCCCAAGTGCCTTGAAATATCGCAACGCCAGTTGAGCGAGCTGGATTAACCGATGTGTTTGTGATAGGTATCGAGATAAGGTGGATAAGTGTCAAACCAAGGCCAATAGCGATCGGTGCAAAGCCCTTTGGTGCACGCTCATCAGTAGCACCTAGGATGATGATAAGGAAAAACGCAGTTAGAACTATCTCTGCAACTAGTGCTGAGACTAGACTGTAACCATTTGGTGAGTGCTCGCCGTATCCGTTGCTAGCAAAACCGCTTGCAGTAGCGTCAAATCCAGCCTTGCCTGAAGCGATAAGATATAGCACAGCAGCAGCTGCGATCGCTCCGATAACTTGTGCGATGACGTAAGGCACGAAGTCTTTTTATCAAATCTTCCGCCAACTAATAGGCCAACTGAGACAGCAGGGTTGAAGTGTCCGCCACTGATGTGACCAACTGCGTAAGCCATCGTAAGAACTGTAAGACCAAAAGCAAACGCAACACCTACAAATCCAATACCTAGCTCTGGAAAAGCTGCTGCAAATATCGCACTACCGCAACCTCCAAAAACTAACCAAAATGTGCCAAAAAACTCGGCTAAATATCTCTTCATTTTCTCCCTTTTAGGTAAATTAAAAGGGGCGATTTTAGCAGAAACGTGTGACATTACAAAATATTGTAAAGGTAAAGTTTTATGTAAATTTTGTTTGCGGTTTTGGATTAAAATTTTTAATACTTATTCAGCCAGTATTTATTGTTCTTTATATAATCGTAAATTTTTTGTCTTAATCCTAGCTGATACAACATCGATAACTCACACAAAATAATATTCAAAATAGGATATAAATTTATGCCAACCATCAGCAGCATCAAAACTATGTTGCTTATCTAAAATATGGTAAATTTAACAATTTTATGCGCCGCTATCGCCATCCAAAATTACTTCTATTCCATTATTAACTTTTTTAAAATCAACATTGAAGAGAGATTCGTTAGAACAATCATTGTATTCTAGTTTGAGATAGTTTTTACCAGCTCTTGTTAGGTTGAAATAGCATGTGTTTTCACTATCTTCTGGTTTACTTTTAAATTTATATTCAAGCCTTATAGTTTTATTTAAATTTGGCATTTTCATCTCTTTGGAAGTGCTCTTATATATCTCTTTTGTGTCGTCTTGAAAGTATTGTTTTAAATAGTGCTTGTAAGCCCCAAACAAATCTGTATTTTTATATATACACTTTGACGCAACGCAGCTATAATCGCCATTACAAATTTTTCTTCATAGCCCTCATCACAATCAACTACAATCTCATTTGCCCAGCAAAACATAGATACTACACTTACTGCAAAAAGTATTTTTTTCATAAATCCCTCCAAAATACTCTTATAAATTTACAACTACTTGCCTGATTTTATCCTTTCTAATTGCCTAAATATTTCTATTTCTTTTTATATTATCCTAATAGTATATTTTCTCATTATATTTTGGCACGATAAGTTGGTTTTCTCCAAGTTTTATTTTATTCATATCTATTTGGTTATTATTTTTTGCATCAAACATAAAATTTTTTATATTTTTGCATTTGTTTGCCTCTTTTTTTAAGCACTCTACCTTATATATGGCTTTCTTTGTTAGAAGGTTATAGTCCAAGTTTTGATCTCTTACATTTCTATCTAGCATATTTACGCTAACGCCTATTAATTTCCAAATTTTCATCTTTTAAGTCAAGTCTGTATTTGTGGATATAGCTCCACTCAAATCTACCGCCACCGCCACTATGGTTTATTGTGATCACTCTATTTTTTATCTCCAAACCTTCAAAAGGATCTCCCATGGCACCACCATCATCAGACTTCATTATTACATTACTAAATTCTTGCCATTTGATCCATTTATTTTCACTATCTCTTTTAAAATTTGCAAAACTCTATGCAAGTCACTATCTTGCCAAACCACTACTCTTTCGTCCTTGCTATCACCGTCTAGATCCCCAAAAGCTTCTGAAATTTCAGAAGCAAATAAAAAAGTGCTTAGTAAAACTACTATATAAAATATTTTCATTTGAGAACTTTCTATAATTTTCACAAACTAGCTTTATCGATCATAAAAAAGCCATTTGCATCAAAGTAAAGCGATAAATATATGCCAGCAGACATATTGTAAAGCAAATTTTAAAAGATCTTTCATATCCTTTAAAAAATGAGTAAATGGCGATTATCGCAGTGGCGATAAAGAACAAGGATATAAAAAATATTTCTATTGGAAGCAAAGTATAATCTTGTTTAAAAGTTGTAGGAAATTTTAAACCAAAAAGCTCTAGCGATATCAAAATACAAGATATTATGATATCAAGGAAGTAGGACACGACAAGGTATTTGATAAAGAGATTATTATAAAATTTATCTAGAAAGATAAAAACTAAGCCAAGTGTCCCAAAAATAAAATATCTGCCTATGATTTCATGTTGCAAAAGAGTAGAAAATGGCAAGGATGATGCAAATACCATAGAGCAAGATAGAAACAAAAATAAAAAGAAAAATGCATATTTAAAAATCTTAGTCATAGTCTGAAATATCATTAGTGTCATCAAGCCTTATGCTATATATTTAGTCAAAGTAGTACTATTAAATTTCATTTAAACCACCTCTATACCAAAACTCTTTATATAAATTTTTATTTTGAAAAATATTTATTACTTTTTTAAAATCACATTTATCAAAAGAGTGTATATCTATTATGATTGAACCCAAACACTCTAAAAATTTAACACCAAATTTTAATCTTATGAAAAGAAATTTATTCGTAAAATATTTATAATACCAAAGATACTTTACTTCAGTATATTTTATAGTTTGCTACCAAAATTTATATTTTGCAATAAAAAAATTATCATAAAAAATAACACTCTGGAGCATAAGAGGTAATATATACGCAAAAAAAGCTAGCAGCAATAGTATTCCACCAAATATAGCTAACCTTACTTCCCCTGATAGCAATAAAAATATAGAGATAAAAATGGTTAAAAATCCAATAAAAGCGTTAAAAACTGAGCCAAATATTCTTGTTCGATTTATTACTAAAATGGGTTTTTCTTGATTATTATCCATTAGTTTTTATCCTCGTGTATATCTACTATTTTTATTTTTTCTAAACCATGATCTGTTTTTTTGCATACTTGAAGCATGTCTATATCTATCTGAAATTTATCTAAGAAATATTTTTTCACCAAAGCTCTCTCATATCTTGAAGTAGCGAGTATATTTAAAACTTTATCATCTTGAAAAAGAATAATGCAGTCATAAAATTTATAAAAAGTTCCTTTTGTTTTAAAAAAGTAAAATAAAATCTTACTTAATAAAAAAAACGGATAATGACCAATCCAAAGCAATACAACACTAATCCATTTTACTTTCTTTTGAAAGTCACTTAAATTTTGAGATTTGTGATAATAGTCATCAAAAGTCTTATAAATTTCAAATTTTTCATCCAAATTTATACTTTCTACTATATTGTCTGCTTGTAGGAATTCTATCTTTTTATTAGATATTTTTAAGCTTCTTTTACGACCATAAAAGAGATAAGGTCGAATATTAAAATAAAAAGTTTGTGAAGTTAAAAATATAAGTATAATTTTATTATCATGAAAAAAACTTGCAATAAAGCATAATATAGCAATAGGCAAAAACTCTAAAAACATAAATATCGAATTATAGTCCTTTATAACTATCGGTCTTTTATCATAATCTCTCATCTTTACTCCCAATCAAATGTAAGCAATTTTTCTGCTTTTTCTATATCACTATCAAAATTATCTTTAAAGAATTTTCTTATCAGTATTCTTTCGTAATTGGTATTTGGGCTAATACTAATTATCACACTTTTTTGTTTTAAAATAATATACTCATAAAATTTATAATTTACTTTTCTTTTAAATAAAAGCCAAAAAATAAAATTTGACATTATTGTCAAAGGATAAAGAGCTATTCTTACTGGTATTGTCAAATATCTCCTAGCTCCTTTTAACTCCTTACTTAGATTTTCAAAACTTTTATAAATTTCGAAATCTTCGTTTAATTTTATCTCTCTTATAATATTGCCGTTTTCCAAAAATTTCACACTATCAGAGTTTATGGCGATATAATTTTTATTTTTTAAATACGGCAATATATAAGCTACAATACCAAATGCTATAATAGCTGACAAAAAGCGATTGGCGCTAAGCAATAAATAAATAAAATCTACAATAAGCACTGGCAGAACAAAAATGAATACAAAGAGCAAGCTTTTGTCTTTTATAACTAGAGGTCTTTTATCATAATCTCTCAAAAATTAATCCTTTTAGTTTTTATTGATTACTACTTATAATGCGAGATTATCTTTCCAGCTTTATACTCTCGTAATTATGACCTAACTCTTTATAAAATTCTAACTCATCTATATTTATTTTAAACTTGTCTAGAAAGTACTTTTTTATTAAAGCTCTCTCAAATCTTGAAGTAGCGAGTATATTTAGCACTTTATCCTCTTGAAATATAATTACTGCATCATCGCTTTTATAGTAAGAGCCCTTGGTTTTTACCAAATAAAATAGCCATTTTACAAATTTAAAAATTTGAAGCACTGATATTAAGGCGATAGGCAAAAGCCACTTTCTTAGTTTCTCTTGAGCACCTTTATACTTTTGAGATTTATGATAATAGTCATCAAAAGTCTTATAAATTTCAAATTTTTCACGTAAATTTATACTCTCTATTAAATGACCATCTTGTAGAAATTCTACCTTTTCATTAGTTAATTTTACTATTCGTTTTACGTCCATAAAAAAGGTATGGACGAATGTAAATAAAAAATATATGCGATATCATTAAGCATATCAAAAAAGTTGCGCCTTTAAATACCCCAAATACTATCAATATAGTCGCCAATGGGATATGTAATAAAAACATAAATATAGAATTGTAGTCTTTTATAACTAGAGGTCTTTTGTCATAAACTCTCAAATTTAGCCATTGTGATATAAATTTTAAATTTTTATATTATTAATACAATAAAAGCATTTTTATTTTTTAGTCTTGAAGCTATTTCCATAACCAATTCTTAAAATTTCTAAAGGATCTGATAAATCGCTCCTTCTTTTAAATTTATTATTTGGATCGCGAACAGTCAATGGATCTTTTGTATTATTTCCATCTGTGTAATATTCAAAGTGAATCATATATATTGTGTATCCTGAAACAACATTAATATGTTGATTTCTATCATTTAATAATTTGCCAGTTTGCCCTAAGAATTGACCTTTTTTTACCCTATCTCCTGCTTTTACAGGAATGTTAACCAACTCTCCATATCTTATTATAATTTTTCGGCCTTTGAAATAATGCATAACGGTGACTTGATTTGTTTTACAATAAAAGAAGCTTGTATTTAAGACAACCCCATCTGCTATGGCAACAATCTCTGCATTTGCTAAAGTATATAAATCCCTACCCGCGTGCCTTCTCTTGCCACCGCTTCTGCCACTGCCAAAAGAGGCCTGATGTGCTCCTGGCGCGCTAGCCCAGTAATACCTACTATGAATTCCGTCTTTATCATTTAATGGCTTTACTTTAAGAGGGAAGATTATCTCATTATCCTCCTCAATGACTTCAAGGCTAACACTATCGGTATTTTCTAGTTTAACCCTTTGCTTTACTTGGTTAAATTTAGAAATAAATTTACTTTTATTTTCACTATTTATTAAATTTATTCCATTTTGGAAGTTAGATATTGAGCTTTTAGTGTTGCCACCTAATGCATAAATTTCCAGAAGTGCTCTAGCAGGTCTATTGCGATCATTTATAGAACAATAAGCTAACTCTTTTAATTTATGATCTTTATAAATACTTACGCTTTGAGAATTTATATTTGCACTTATATAGTATCTTCCTTTAGCATTATCTGTTTTTTTAGTGTCGTTAATCTCATTAATAAAAGCATTTGACAAGCTTGCATCAAAGCTTAAACTCTTATCCGTATGCCCAAATTCATATATATAAAGTTTATTATTTTCATATTTTAGCTCCATAGGAACCCTAAAGTCTGCTCTTATATGAGTTTTACCATATCTTGTCTTATAAGATGGGCTTCTTAAATAGGCAAAAAATACTATCATGCTGTTATTTTCTTTTAGTTTTTCAAGCAACTCCTTATCTTTTATATCATTTTGCGGAGTAAAGCTTATCTTTTTACCTTTAAATTTATCACCTTCTAGTGCTATATATCCTGTAGGATTATTATCTTTTACCTCTTTGTTGTATTCATCTTGTCTTATGATCTTATAAGCCCAATTTATATCTTTATAGTTATCATCGCCTTTATTTGGTTTATACATTGCCTTTAGTTTAATAGCTTCTTTTACATTTAGCTTGCCTGTATTTTCTATAACAACATTAGTTATGTTATTTGCGATATCAACAAGTGAAGTTTTTAGATCATATGTAGTACTACCTTCAGCCTTTTTCTTTGCTTCAAGTGATATAACGCCATTATCACTCATGCTATGAATTTCTTCTGTAGAGTGATCCTTGCTAAGATCTCGTGAAGCTAATATCATTTTGGTTGTCTTTTTAAAAGCACTTTGATCTTTATCTTGTATAAGATTTATATTAAATTTAGCCGTATATGAGTCTTTATCTGTTTCATTGCCACTAGAACTATTTTTTTCTAGATAGTAAGACTTATATACCTTTTTATCTTCTCCATTATGCAAATAAAATTTTTTTGATTTCTGTACTATTTTGATTTTCATCAGTGATAATTAAGTCCAAACAGTCAGATCGAAATTTCCTTTATGAGTAGTTGAAACACTTGGCTCTTTATCTGATAGTTTTAACTTTATATTAAACATAGAAGAAGCTTTATCGTTTCTTAGATTAAAGTTATTTTCTTTAGCAAAATTTAGTAGGTTAAAGTTTAGATTATTAAAAAAATTTAGAGTTAGCTTATTTGCATTATCAAAAAAATACTTTCCATCTTGAGAGACAAACTTGCCAGTATTGTCTTTGTAAAGAGTTACCTCTGCACTTGTAGATGGATCTATAAATTTTATATTGTCATTCTTGTTTGTATTGTAAGGATTATACTTATAGTTAGTTAGTATGATCTTGCTCTCATCTTTTTTCCTGATGGATTTAAATTTGTACAATCAAGATATGTCTTATCTGCTAAGATGATGGTAAGTTTTGTGTTTTAGGCTGATATGGTGCTATTGGTTGAGCTGATTTATGTGGAAGGATTAGTAAAATTTCCTCTTTAGATCCTTCTTTGAATTCAGAATTTCGCTCTCGCTCTTCTAATGCCTTGTTTATCTTTGAGATGTTATTAGTACCATCGGAATTTAAATTTACAACATATATATTTTTAAAATCAAAAACAGTACTTGTTACTTCTTTTATGAGAGAGTGCAATTTATTTAAAAAAGGTGCAACGGTATCTTTTATCTTATTATATTTAAACGAAAAATGACTGGTAAGATTTCTGCTTGTAGCATCTTTTTTAAAAGAGCTAATATTTTCTTCTGTAAAATTTCTTTTTTCATATGCTAGTATATATTTAATCATTCTTTCTTCATTAAATTTAAATATATTTAAGCTACTAAAAATATTTATTACCGCTTCGAAATCATCTTTATATATGAGATCAAAAATATCTGATTCCCATAGCCTTCTTTTAGTTAGGCCATTTAACTCTTTGCCTCTTTGAGTATTTATGGTATAACGCAAATGAAACCATATTAAAAATCTATCTCTTTGCGATACGGCTTTCATAAGAGCGGAGCCATAGTGATTGTACGCTCTTGAGACTAATGCCAGTCTTTCGTAGGATTTTGGAATGTTATTATTAACTTTATCTTCATAAGCACTAAGAGTTAAAGAGTATAGTTTATATGCATTATCTCTTGTTTTTAAATCTAAGTTTAAATTTTGAATAGAGCTAAATTTACTTAATGCTGCTGAGGTTGTTATTTTTCCATTTTTATAGTCTTTTAAAACCAAAGTCTCTTCTTGCGTTAATTGCCATTTATCTCCAAAGACGCCTCTATACAATTTTGTAATTTGAGCTGTGTCATTTACTTTTAAATCAAATCCATAGCCAATAGCGATATTTCCTTGATTAACATTTTTATAATTATCAGCGTGAGGCTTAAGGAAGCGTCCTGACTTGACTAATTCAGAGTTTGGATGCACTTCTGTGTTGCACATGAATATGCCCAATAATTTGCCATATTCATCTTTGCTTAGTTCTTTAAAGATCATTTATCTTTCCTTATAAATTCTCCATCCCAATATGGATCAGTTCCCTCTCCGCAACCATAATCTATAAGTATATTTGCGCACTCATTTGCATTTATTTCTGGCTTAGTAAAATTTAAAGCCTTTACCTGTTTTTATGATATTTGCACTGCATTTTTTACTTTTATCATTTGTTGCTAATTTTAAAACCGCTTCTTTAGAAGAAGAATTGCAAATTCATCGCTTTATCCTCAACTTCTATCAGACAAATATTTGCACCTTCGCTATCTTCATCTCCTTTAACACCATATGTACGGTAGCTTTCAAACCTAACATTACAAATATTGTTTTTACACATCGATATATTCAAATCCTGAATATGCCCACGATAATTTTTTTCATCTAGCATAATCTGATCTTCAAACGAGTAATTTCCTGCCCACTCTTTTGATTCAAAATTTTCATTATCCGAGTATAAATTTACAATTAAAAATAGTATAAAAAAGACATTCTTCATATTATTCTCCAGTTATTTTTACAGTGCCTTGATATCTCCGCCGATGACTCTTAGTCCCATGCTGTCAAATATCGCTTTTATGCCGCCAACTTCTATCACGACACTTGCGCCATTTATGGTTACTTTGGTGCTGCCTACTTGGTGGATGATCTCATTTTTAGCATTGACCTCGTATGTCGTCTCGATCTCGCTAAACTTTGAGTCTGCCATCTCGGTGTGCTGCGCGGCTGTTTTTGTTGTGAAATTTGACTTAGCATTTATGTCGATGTAGTTGTTTGCCTGAAGCACGATGTGCTCGTTAGAAAACTCATTTATGCCCTTTTGAGAGTTTAGCTTGTAGCTACCGTCTATGTTTTGCTCTTTGGTACCTTTTATCTCTTTAGTCTCATCGTTGTGTATGGTTGTGTTGAGGTTTGATTTTATCTCGACAAATTTGTCATTACCGACAAACTCATGTCTATCTTGACCAACTCTAGTTGTATCATCAACAGCTACATTTAACGTGTTTGAGACGCCTACTACCGTATCTTTTGAAAGTCCGACCGTCGTTAGATATTCGCCTCCGACATTTACGTTTTTAGCAAGATCTATCGTTTGGATATGCGCTTTTTTGACCCTTTCAGTGTAGCTACCATGCACTTGAGAGCTTTTGTCGTTTAGTATCGTTTGAGAAAAATCGTTATTTACTAGCTCGTCGTAGTCTTTCTCGGCTTTTACATAAATTTGCTCTTTGTTTTTTAAGTTTGACAAAGTGATCTCGTTTATGCCAGTCTCGTTTGCACCGATCGTTTTTGAGCTAAGCGATGTTTGGTGGTAGTTGTTATCTACATTTACTAGTGGCATATTTGAGGCATTATAGAGGCTACCGCTTACCACTGGGTTGTCTATGTCGTTTTGCAAAAATGAGATGATTACCTCATCGCCGACCCTAGGTATCGCAAAGAAGCCGGAGCTGTTGCTAGCTATCGGCGTGATCACTCTTAGATAGGCACTTTTATGATAGCTTGCGTTTATGGTGTCGTCTTTATCTATCTGCTCTTGTGTGCTAAAGGCATTTAGTCTTACCTTTACCCTGCCGTAGCTATCCGTATGGATGGTGTTTGTTTGGCTATTTAGCCCATCTTGTCCCACAACAAGGCCTAGAGTGATGTCAGGCGCTTTTGGCTTTTGCTTGTAGCTTGGTACAAATTTCACACTGCTTGGGATGATGCTTAGTTCATTTGTGTATGAGCTTATAAATTTCTTATCTTTTAAAGGGACATTGTCGCCTAAATTTAGAGTATTTTCTAAGACACTTTCGTCTATATAAGTGTGTTTTATGGCTATTATTTTAAACTCATATTCGCCGCTACTTTGATCTATGGCGACTGAGATATTATCATTTAAATTTAGAGCAAAGACATTTGAGCTAGCGATAAATTCTTTCAATAGCATATCACTTCTTAGCTTTTTAAGATAGGTGCTAACCTCAAGCAACCTCGTATCACTAAATGAATACTCATCTAAATTTATATGCTTATCATAGATATTTACCTGCTCGTCAAATATCTTCTCATTTTTGCTCTCTAGCACGTTTGGATAGGCTGTGTTTTGAAATGAGTGGGTAAAGCTATTTGCTTTTAGAGTTTCGCTCTTTGTGATTTTATTTATATGTTCGCTTGCAAGATTGTTATTTAAATTTACATTAAAGCTTACTTTTCTAGCCTCTTTGCCTTTACTCGGTTCGCTCTGTGCTAGGCCTTCAGCTTGGTTGCTATAAGCTAGGATAAAGGTATCGTGAAAGTAAATTTTCTCATTATCTTCGTAAAAATATATACCGCTATCATGGCAAAGTCTTGTTATAAAGGCCAGGTCGCTTTCGTTATACTGCGCTATAAATTCTTTTTTATTGTAGCTATTTTTGATATTTGAGAAGTCTAGCTCTTTAGTTAGCCTTTGCTTGTTAAAAGACAAAATTTCTTTTACTACTTCAAGCACGCTTTGATCTGTGTAAATTCTATTTGCTCTATTTATACTTAGTCTATATAGCGAAGACGTGAGTTTAAATTTGAAGAAATATTTTTTGTCTATATTTGTGCTGCTATCGTCATCAACGCCTAGATACTCGACATCGCTTACTATGCCGCTAAAGTAGATATAGTCGCTGCCATTATTGCTTGGGATGATACTCTTGTTTGTAGAAGATGGTCTTTTTATGCTTAGCTTCATGCCTTTATCAAGGTATCTATATATGCCAGTTTGAGCGTTATCATTATATATGCTCTCTAAATTTTCATAAAGCGGATTTTTGACTAAATTTATATAGGCAAAGCACTCTATGCTAAATATATCCTCTAAACTCTCATTTATATCAGCTCTTGTGACTATAAATTTGTCATTTGCTTCGTTTGCTATCTGAAGAGTAGAGAAGGCATCGCTAGAATCATCTTTTTTAAGCATATCAATAAGCATTTTTTTATTATTCAATGTATTATCTATAGTCATAGTGTAATCCTGTTTTTTAAAATCATATAAGCATTTGCTGAGTTCTTCGATAGACTTATGGCGCTCTCTAGCCTCAAAAGCCGTATCTGCGATATCTTTTGACAGCTCATCTAAAGCGTCTTTAGAGTTATCCATAAAACTTTCTACTCCCTTTGGTCCTAAATACGATCCAACAATTGCAGAAGCAACTATTAGATGAGGTTGCTTTGTAAATTTACTCATACTTTTTACCCCTGCAATAGCACCCTGCATGCCAGCCCAAACTTTGGCAACTGCCTTTGGCACCTCATATGTCGGATTGCTCGAAGATATTGACTGTAAAACACTTGCAGTATCAGATACTTTTCCAACCCTGCTAGATACAATACCAACAGCAAATGTTAATGTTTTACCATCTCTAAAACTTTTTGTTGCTTCATCAAGCCCTGTTGCAACAGTACCCAAACGATCTAATAAATTATTATTTGCTGTTTTATTTATGTCTTTTATTTCCTGAATTGCCATACTTAGTCCTTAATTATCTATATGCATATTTTTTATGCCTAAAATTTTATAAAAGGTCACAAATATTGATACCACTAGCAAATAGATGCCAAACCCTGAAAAAAGAGCTTGAAAAAGAGAGATAACTATAAAAATTTCAAGCTTACTTTGAAACATTACACTATAGTCCCAAGCAAAAAAGCTTATACCATCTGTCACTATGTAGCCAGTGTAATATACATAAATAGCAAAAATACTAAATGAAAATCCAAAAATCAGCCATTTAAAATCAAGTCTTTTAATCATTTCTGATGTTTCATTGTTAAAAAAAATGAAGAAGCGGCATATCGTGTAAAAGACAGCTTCCAAAGCCCACAACAAACCAACTACCCACATATAACTTACATAAAATTCTATCTCTTCTTTAAAAGAGCTAACTCCGCTAAAAATTTCTATATTAATAAAATACTGCTTCATAAAATTTACAAATTCTTGGCATATTTGAAACTTGCTTAACAAATCACTTGGCAATATAAAGATACCTAAAGAAAAAATAAAATAACTTACCAAAATAAAAATAGTAACCTTCTTATCATGAGCTTCATAGTATCTCTTAAGCAAATTACCTATTATATTTTCTTTTATTTTTTTATTAAATTTCATTAGTTTGTCCATGAAATAATAGATAAACTGGCTTAGTTAGTGATGATGTTGGTGATGTTATGTTTTTGTCCATTTGTTGCTCTTTCAATCTTTTTTAGTTTTCTTCTTCTCTAAATTTTTTAAAGTATTTCTTTTCTGGTTCTTTAATATTATAAAATCTATTAACTTCTTCTTCTATGCCACCACGTTCTGCCTCTTTATTGACTCGGTTATCCTTGTCTGTAAAAATATCTACACCCATTTTCGCAATATCAGCACCCTTTTCACATGTTTTACAACCTAAAGCATCAAAAATTACACTAGTGCCACTGATTGCCTCATCGGTTCTTGTATACTTGTCTTTTTTACTAAAATCTTTTAGTTCTGCATTGTCATTTTTTATATCGAGTTTCTTTTTATTTATATTAAAAATATCCATTACTTCTTCTCGCTTTCTAAAAGCTTATCTAAATCTTTTTCATCTCCTACTATCTTTAGTATGACCCTTAAATAGCCATAATGATAAGGATCTTGACCATGTTCTAAAAGCTTTTTGATTAGCTTAAATTTTTCTTCTTTAAATTCTTTATATTTTTGAGTTTTTATAAATTTCTAGTAGTTCAGGGCTTGCTTTTTTATCTTTTATGCCATCGCTATTTTCTCTAAAAAGACTAGGAATTCTGTTGCGATGTCTCTTGTTAGCCACTTACTAGGAAATGTACCCTTTTGTAAAAGTAAATCAAGTGTTTTAGGCTTATTCATTGCATAAGTACTGTCAAGTAGATTTGGTTCATAATGCAATTTATCATTTTCTAAAGTCATGTTAGCATCACAACCAATCTTATCTATGTAATGTTCTATGTCTTTAGCGGTATTTTCATCGGTTGTATTTTTGTCAAATACCACAGCAAACATATTTAAGCAGTTTACTTCATGCGAATATAAAGATGTTATGAGAAATATGATTATTGCTAATTGCTTCATTGTGCTAGTTCCTTTTTATTCCCATTATTTAATAAATTCTCTAAATCTTTTTCATCATTTATGAGTGTCAAAATATATTTTAAATATTCGTAGTCTTTTGGATCTTGTCCATACTGTAATTGCCTTTTAATTAATTTAAATTTCTCTCTTTTAAATTCTTTATATTTTTTAGTTTTTATAAAATCAAGTAGCTCTTTACTAGGAATTTTACTTTCAAAACCGACTTCATTATCTCGAAAAAGAATAAGAATTCTGATCCCATAGAAAAAGCCAATCTGCCATTTGGTTTTGTGCCTTTATCCAAAAGATCATTAAAAGTTTTAAATTTTATTCATCATAAAGGCAATTTCTAATAAATTTGGTTCATATCTAAGTCTTGCAGACTTTAAGGTAATATTTGCATTGCAACCAAATTTATCTATATAAACATTCATATATTTTGCTGTATTTTCATCACTTATTTTTTTGTTGGCTACTACATTAAACATATTTGCACAATCTAGATAATGTAGATTATATATTGCAAGTGGTATAATAAATGAAATCAATATACTCATTTACTATCCTTTTTATATTGCTCTAGTAACCTATCTAAATCTTTTTCATCATTTACAAGCGTTAATACTTTCTGTAAAAGGATATAGCCTTTTGGATCTTGTCCATGTTCTAGTAGTTTTTTGATTAGCTTAAATTTCTCTTCTTTAAATTCTTTATATTTTTTAGTTTTTACAAAATTCTAGTAGCTCAGGGCTTGGTGACTGCCCTTCTAGCTTAACGCCATTTTCTTCAAAAAAAAGCAAAAAGTCTAATCCTATTGAGCCAGCCAACCACGCATTAGGTACTGCGCCTTTTTCTAAAAGTTTGTCAATGCTTATTGGTTTATTTGCACTATAAGCAAATTCTAATAAGCTAGCTTTCATCGTTAAATTTGGTAAATTTATACCAGCATTAGCATCACATCCGAGATCATCTATGTAGTATTTTATATACTTAGCCGTTTCAATATCGCTTAAATTTTTATTATAAATGAGTCCAAACATATCCGTACAGTTTGCTTCGTGTGAATATAAAGATGTTATGAGAAATATGATTATTGCTAATTGCTTCATTGTGCTAATTCCTTTTTAGCTCCATCTTTTAATAAAATTCTCTAAATCTTTTTCTTCATTTATAATTTTCAGAATAATCTTTAAAACTTTATAGTCTTTTGGATCTTGTCCATGTTCTAGGAGTTTTTTGATTAGCTTAAATTTCTCTTCTTTAAATTCTTTATATTTTTGATTTTTTATAAATTTCTAGTAGCTCAGGGCTTGCTTTTTTGTTGTCTATACCGACACCATTTTCTCTAAAGAAAAATGCAAAGCTCATACCTATAGATGTAGCCAAGCTTGCATTAGCGGCTGTGCCTTTTTCCAAAAGAGTATCAAAAGTTTTTGTTTTATTTGCATCATAAGCATACTCTAATAAATTTTGGTCTTATTGAAAGATCTGGAATTTCAATAGTCATATTAGCATCGCATCCAAGATCATCTATGTAGTATTTTATATACTTAGCCGTTTCAGTGTCACTTAAATTTTTATTGAAAATGAGTCCAAACATATCCGTGCAATTTGCTTCGTGTGAATATAAAGATGTTATGAAAAATATGATTATTGCTAAGTGTTTCATATCGCATTTCACATATCATGGTATTTTAAAAGATAATGATAAAAAGGGCTCATTTGTGTCCTTCCAACGAGAAGATTCATATCCCTAGGGAGGATCCCTAGGTTATTTTTTAAGCTTTTTAGTAGCTTCTCTCCAGTCATCGCTTCCGCTTGTGCCTGCAGCTACGTGCTCCCAAACTATCTTTCTATAGTTCATCGAAACTTTGAAAAGCTCAGTTTTGTCGCTGTTTAGCTTGTCTTGAGCATTTGGGCTTACTAGAGTGATATCTGTTATAGTTGCGTCTTCTAGTTTTGTAGTAAAGAAGTGCTCAGCGCCACCGCTAGTTGATGTTCTATACCAGTAGATCTCAACCTCTGGAAGTCTCTCGCCTTGAGTTAATGCGTTGTAAAGAAGTGGAACAGCTTTGTTTAAAGATGTTGTAAAGCTAAATGGCTTATGTACTCTTTGTCCTGATGGTTGGCCACTTTGTGGATCTACTGGAACAGTTACGATGTGAGAAACCTCTTGTGCCATGATCTCATCTTCGTGACCTGACTGATAGCGATTACCGATACTAGCTTCTGTTGAAGCACCACTTGAGATAAGTCCTTGAGTAGAACCTTTCACCTTAATATACACTGGTTGTGACATATTTACTCCTATTAAAAAATTTGGTTATTTTAACTTTTATTAACTTTCTATTTTATTAAAAACATTACTTTTTTAACATATAGCTTTCAAGTGCTTTATGTAATAAATAATTAAACGCCTCTTTATCTTCTCTGGTGCTTTTTGTTACAGCACCAGAGAGATATTTGAAAAATGAATTATTCTCGACTATATCGTACATTTGACTATATAGCTCCTTGCATATTAGTTTAAGCAAAACAGCATTAACAAGCGTCGTGTTGTCGCTTAGAGGCAGCGTTTTTATAATAGTTTCCATATCTTTTGTATTTAACGTCCTGCTCTGCTCGCTTATAGGGCTCATGTTTGGCTGCACTTTTATGCTCTCAACTAAATTCATCAAAAGCTCATCCATACTCTTTGCTGTTAGCATCCTTTGACTATTTATATCTTCTTCATCGAAATTTTGAGCGCTCTCATTTAAAATTAAAGGCGCATCATTGACATTTTCATTCAAAGTGATATCTTTTTCTTCATCTATGAGAGAATTTATCTTTGGCTCTTCTTTAAAATCAACATTTGAGATTTTCCCAACTGGCTCAAATTCTTTATTATCAAGCTCATCAAAGTTTTTGGTATTTTCTATGATCTTGTGAGCTTTGCCGACATATTCGTCTATCCTAGAAGGATCTATAAATATAAATTTTAAGCTCTCCTATCCTAAAAATATCTCCTGGGTTTATCACACTTTCATAATCATCAGGCAACTTCGAATAAGAATCGCTATAAAATATCTCGCATCCTTCATAGCCACAAATGGTAAAAACGCCCTCTTCAAAGCCTATATGAGCGTGCTTTGAAGCTATAGAGCCACTTGTATCGCTGCACGGAAATTTAACCGTATCTAGCGAGCCTATATCTCCGCCGTTTTCATCAAAAATGACATACTGCGCCAAAAAGCTCGAAGCTTTATCAAAATTTTGTATAACCGCTGCTATTTCTTGCATATTTTTTCCTTAATAAAGCATCTTTCTTGGTAAATCAATAGTTGGTATGATATTCATAAGCTCTAAAAGCTCTCCACCATTTGGAGTAATTTCAAAGCCAAAATATGACTCTTTTTTACCATCAAAGTTAAGCGTACTAACGCCGATGCTACTGAAATTTGAAGCCTTTAAGAGCTTGTACCAGCCCCACTCTCCATCAAAGCTGATCTCTTTTTATCACTGCCTGCATTTGAAACTGCATTAAATTTAAACTGAGTTGAGATATCAAAGCTTTTACTTGAGAACAAGTAAATTTGATGGGATCGTGTGATCATACGCCAAAGAGTTATTTCCGTAGCCTATATTTATGTGGCTGAAATTTGCCGATAGATCAACTGCTTTTAAGTTATAGTTTAGTTTTAGCTCGTCATTTGAGTCAAGCATCAAATTTGAAATTCTATCGATATAAGCGATATTTTCAAGGAAACTTTTATTAAATCTTAGCTCTTTTGCATATTTTGGTCTTACCTTATAACCACTGCCTGTTTTGCTTAAAATTTGTTTTAGATATTTATCATAAAAGCTATTCCAAGTTCCGTCTTTGCCAAAAAATCTCTTAAATTCTTCGATGCTAACAGCTTTTGCTGAGTTTTCATTAAATGGATAATAAGGTTTTATAAGACTTTCAAAGTCGTCAAGAACATCATCTTTATAAGCTGTTGCTAAAAGCGATGAAGCTCCGTTTTCTACCTGTTTCCAAGCAAGTTTTGATAGCTTTTGATAGTACTCATTTAGCTCATCTGGAAGCTTTTTGGCATCATTATTTAGCACGATAAATGGATCATTTTCATTTTTTATGCCATTTATCGCATAAACGATCTTATCGTCACTGCTTTGAAGCATCTCAAAGTTATAGTCGCTAACTTTTTTATAGACATTTGTGACGTCATTGCTGATAAGATCTAGCGATCCGTCAGAATTTAGCGCATGATAGTTTGTAAATTTAGTGCTAAAGTCTGTAAATACGCGTTTTATCTCGCTTGAAGCAAAACCTAGAGAGTAGATGTATTTTAGTAAATTTTCATCATTTAAATTTGTATTTTGATTAGTTAGTTTTATAAGAGAATTTAGTGGGTTTTCTCTTTTTGACAAAATTTCAAGCTCATCTATGACCTCTTTTTTAGTAGCAAATTCATTTGGCTCGATTGCTCTTAAAATTTGGTTCCATTTATCAGCATAGTTTTGCAAGTAAAGCTCTACAACTGCGATGCTTAGCTCTTTTTCTCATTTGAGCTGATATCTTTTAAAGATGAGTTGGTATCCATCAGCCATGACTCGATGCCTGCAGTCTCATCGATGTTTGAGCTAAGTTTTGCCAAGAAGTCTCTTAAATTTTCTTTTGTATAAATTTTATTAAATGGATTAAACGCCTCTTTTTCTTGAACTACTTGGTTTAAATTTTCAACCTCTTTTTGATGTCGTAGAATGATTTTTCATCTTTAAACGAGATAAACTCAAGTATCGAGTAGAGCCTTTTTGCTCTTTGAACAGGTGTTAGTTTAGTATTTGCTGCACTTTGGGCGCTCTGGTCTGCTGAAATGCTTAAATTTTAGCATTTAAAATAGCTTCGATGTGTGCTAAAACTCATTTTTAGCAACACCATATTTTTCAAATTTATCCCAGTTTGCAGCTATCCAAATTTTAAATAGATCTACGTTTGTATAGTTTTTATCAAAAAGTGAATCATACATATAAAAGGCTTTTATAAGCTTATCTGGGTCACTCTCTGTTTTTAGGATATTTTCCATCTCAGTTAAAACTGTATTTTTGAAAAAGTCAGCGCTAAGATTGTAATAAAGCGCTTTAACAGGTGCAAAACCCTTATAAGAGGTATCAAGAGTGATGTACTCAAATTTAGTGTCACCGCTAAAGATCCTTGGATAGTCGTTTAGACTTTGTTTTAGCAAATTTAAAAGCTCGATCTTTTGTGTAGCGGTAAGGTCCTTATACTTTTTACTATCAAGATAGTTAGAAATTTTATCTACATTGTTAGCTGAAATTTGCTCTTTTGTATTTTTGATATTTAAAATATAACTAGAGCCAAAATAAACCCCCACACAAAGTGCAGCCACTAGGGCGAAATTTATAAATTTTAATAAATCTATTTTGTGCGCCAAATTTAGTTACATTTGCTTTAAAAGCGATCTCTTTTAAAAATGATTTTACAAAGTAGCTTTGTTTGCTGTAATTATTTACCGCTCTAAGAAGTGGTTTTTTGATGCTGTATTTATCACAAATCGTATTTGTAAGGTAGTTTATAGGGATGTTTTCTTGATATGCACTTACAAAATAAACTCCATTTATCACAGATGTGTTTTTAAGAGCATTTTGAGAGCTTAGCTTTGTAACAAAGTCTTTTACTAGCACGAAGAAATTTTCAAGCTGTTTTAAGAACAAATATGAGCGTTTTTTATCTTCTAGCATGTGCGAGATCGAGTTTTTGCTCATTAGGTGTTTAAATAGTGAGTTGCTTAAACCCTTAAGCTCTGTCTCAAGTGTTTGAGCGGTGAAATTTGAGTTTAAATTTATACCAAGAGCTTTATTTGCCACGTCTTCATTAAATAATTTGAAATAATCACCCATGCCATCTATAAGATCAAGCTTGCTAAAGACTACGTAAATAGGAAATTTAATACCAAGGTGCTTCTCGCAGTCATTTATCCTCTTTACCATATACCTGATAAGCTCGTCAAAATACTCTTGAGTGCCTTCTAGGAATTTTTAGTATCGATGATAAGCACGGCGCCGCTTAGTCTTGAGTTAAAGTCATTTCTCTTTAAAAAGTGTAAAAACTCGTTCCAAACGCCTTTTTTAAGTAGATAGTCTCTGTTTTTCTCTACATCATCTTCAGGAAGCTCCTCTGTCGCAGTTGGCTGATAGAGACTCTCTTGCGCAAAGTGAATGCCCTCAGTATCTAATAGTGCTCCAAATTTTGATACATAAAGGTTAAAATTTGTCGTACTTTGGTGTATCTTTTTATAAGTATCTAGGCTATCAGATAGAGGAAATTCGATATTTGAATAGTTTATAAAAGCACTTTTGCCAGCGCCCTCGTTGCCTATTATCATTATTAATGGCAATTTTTTGAAATTTATATCTTTCTTCCAAGTCGTTTTGGCGTCTTTTAGCGAAAGTAAGAAATTTCTCTTTGCCTTGCCAAAACTATCCATTGACTCTTTTTTGATCTCTTTTAGTTTGTCGTTTTTCTCATCTTTGCGTGATGCAAAATAGTTCATCAGCGGTCTGAGCAAGACAAAAAACAATATAACTGCCCAAAAAGCAACTAGCACGCTAACTCGTGAGCTAACGCTAGCAAAGCTATATATATCGTTAAATGCTACAAGCGGGGCATAGAGCCAAAACAAAACACTAAGAGCGATAGAGGTTACTAAAACAACACTGTGTTTAAACCTAAAAAATGTGAAAAATCTGCGTAAGTAGTCGATAAATGCCATAGCTGCAAATCCTTTTACAAATAAATATATTTCTTTTATGTAATTATATCAGATTTTTTTGATTTTGGAGTTAAATTTTATGAACAAAGTCTAAATTTTATAAAATTTGACATTTTTTTATCATTTTTAAGCCTTGAACCAAAGCCAATTTGACTACTTGTATATTTTGACCCGAGCTTAAACTGCATCTTGTGAGAGTAATTTATCTTTAAATATAAATCAGAAACAAATTCATCATTAGTAAAATAAGAAAGAGTCTCTTGAAGCTCTTTAAATTTATCTTTTTTGGGGAAGAAATTCACAGCCTCTTCGTACTCTATGCCGTTTATAAAGACTGCGATCTTAGTTTGCTTTTCAAAAAGCTTTTTGCCAAGGATGAAATTTTTACCAAGTGTCCTATTTTTATGGCCTAAAGAGTTTAAATTTGATGGAGCTATGAAAATTTGGTTTGGTAAATTTTCAAGTATAAAAAGCTTATCTTTTAGCCCAAAGTGGCTCTGAAGCGCAAATTCAACCTCTTTTTTGGCCTTCTTTGGCTAACTGCAAGTGGCGAAAATGGTAGAAATTTCTTTGCCAGCTGCTTATTTTTTATATTAAGCATATCAAGCAAGATCTTTGAAATTTTATCATCAAGCTCATCTTCAAAAGATCTTGCATAGTTTTTCAGACTAATGCTATCAAAAAATAGCCAAAGCAAGTAGTTGTCAAAAAAATCAAAAAATAACTCATAGCTATTGTCATTAGTCTTTGAAATTTTCTCTAAAATGTAGCTTGTTAGGTGCGAGCCACTTCCTAAAAGACCCATAAAATTTACAATTATCTTTGTAAGCTCCTGCTCATCTAAGCTCTCGAGCTCTTTGATTGGGTAGGCAAAACTCGAGCTATTTTTTAAAAATATCTCGCCCCTATCCCTATTTTTTAGGATGTTTTTTATCAGTTTAAAAAAAGAAGCTTGGCTTATCTCTTCGCTCATACTAGCTCTTTCGTGCCGCTTAAAAACCCATAATCAAATAAAATTTTACTCTTTACACACTTTATCTTAAGCTCGCAAAATGAGTTAATAGAAGCAAATTTTGATAAAAACTTAGCCAAATTTATACCTAAAACATAGACATTTCCAAGGCTTTCAAACTCGCTCTCATCTATATAAAATATACAAAGCACTCCTCTTTTTGCAAAGCCGCCATCGACCCTATGGATCTGTTTTGTCTTTATCTCATGAAGCGAGCTAGAAAATTTCTTCAAAAACTCATCATCAGGCAGCATAAATGCATTAAGCAGTGCCAAAAAAGAGCCCTTGTTTAGTATGCTTTGATAGCTAAATGACAAGATACTAACCAGCCTCCAGAGGTAAATTTCCATCTACATTTACACGTTTTACGCTAGTTGGGATAGTTAAATTTTTGGTTACTACGCCTTGGTGATTTTGGATTTTATTTATCTCGCCAAGTTTTAGACTAGTTGGCAGGTCGCCGTTGCAGCAAAGCGTCTCGATGCTCACGGTCTGCTCTTTAGCGTCATTTTTAAAAAATGAAATTTCTTTGTAAGAGTTTAGCTTCATATCTATTTTGTTGCTTACAAAGTAATAATCCTTTGATCTTTGACTATTTAAAAACTCAAATCTCTCAAAGCTTTTGTAGTTTTTAAGTATCCTTTTTTCATTATTGCTGCTGTGAGCGACAACCTTTGTGATAGAAACTATCTCATAAGCGTTTATGTTTGAGCGGTCGATGAAAATTCTATATTCGCTTCGTTTGTTGTTATTTTGTATAGGCTCGGCACCTTTGGCAAACAAATTTATCGCTGGCGTGGCAAAAAGGGAGAAATACTCTAGCCTTGGCACATAACCATTTGGCATATCTTTTGAAAAGACAAATTTGATGTTAAAGCTTTTTGCGTCAAATCTCTTTAAAAAACCAAGTCCATTTATACGGATGAAATTTAGTTTAGATGAAAAATACGAAAGCTCTTTTATAAGCTCAAATGCCTCAAAACCAAACTCATCACTCTTTATCAAAGCTTCATCAAATTTCATCAAGGCTTAGCTTATCAGCTCCAAGTTTTATCTCCTCATCGCTATCTTCAAAGCTTATGACTATAAATTTTAAGTAGTTTTTTAGCCACATCAAAAGAGTTGAAGAGAAGTATATGTTATCGCCAAGATATAAATTTAAAAGTCTATATCAAGCTCTTTGGTGCTAAGCTCATCTTTGGTGATAGATATGTTTAAATTTAAAAGATAGTCGCTTTTGTTGTTTGACATGAAAGCTTTTGATATCTTTAGTGGAAGGCAAATTTACGTCATATATCGTCTGAAATTTACAAGCCACGCCGTTTATTGGCTTTGACTCTATGATACTGCCCTTTGGTATAATTTCTTTTTTTTCTGAAAAGTCATCTCTTAGAGCAAATTCTTGCATGCAAACTGAGGGGAAAGGGTTTGTGTAACTTGGCATTAAGATATTTATCAAAGACTCAGCTATTAAGGGGATATTTTCATCTAGCTCTTGTCTAATCCTTGATGTCAAAATAGCCATATTTTCTATGATACTCTCAACATCGGGATCTTTGCTCTTAGTATCTAAAAATGGTGCAACCTTTGGGAAATTCTTTATAAAAAGTGCTCTTGTTTCATCAAGATACGCCATCTCTTTTTGAAAATAAGCTAAATTATTTTCATTATAATCCATTATAAAATCTCACAATATCTATTGTTTTTAAAAATAACCTTTAGCAAATACTCTTTGAAGTTGTCGTTTTTATGCTTATAGTTTATGTTAAAGATGATGCGCCAAGGCTTTAGTGAGTCATCATAGCCGATAGAGGTTATCTCTATTCTATTTTCGTTTGAGGTGATTAGTTCATATATCGCCATGCCAAGTCTATGGCCAAGCTCGTTTATCTCGACCCAACCGACCAAAGATCGATGATACTATCATTTAAACGGCCGTAGTTTCCTAGCCTTGAGTTTAAGATAGTATCGATATGATCTTTGATGTCGCTGTCTAGATCTTTAAAATATGGACGAAATTTTGACTCATCACTAAATTCATATAAAATTTTATCTATCAGCGACATGCTTAAATTTACTCTTTATCCAGCTTACCAACCAAAGAAAGCTCGAAATTTGCCCCCAGTAAATTTAAAGTGAGGTCTAGCTAGAAGCTCTATCTTATACCAGCCTGGCTCGCCAGCTATATCGCTAACGATGACTTTTGCGCTTCTAAATGGTCTTCTACTTCTTACATCAGCTGGTGGGTTTTCCTGATCTGAGATGTACTGTCTTAGCCACTCATTTAAGCCACGTTCAACGTCACTGCGCTCTTTCCAAGTACCGATCTCTTCTCTTTGAAGTACTTTTAGATAGTGAGCCAAACGAGAGATCAAAAATACATATGGAAGCTGTGTGCCAAGTCTGAAATTTGTCTCAGCAGCTTTGCCTTCTGGAGTATTTGGGAAAACTTTAGGTTTTAGCACTGAGTTTGCAGAGAAAAATGCTGCGTTGTTGCTATCACGTCTTAGCGTAAGTGTGATAAAGCCATTCTCTGCAAGCTCAAATTCTCTTCTATCTGTGATCAAAACTTCGGTTTGGAATTTTTGTCTGAACGCTTCCGTAGTTTTCATAAGTGTAAGTTGGTAGGTCTTTTACAGCGCCGCCACCTTTTGGTCCGATGATGTTTCCGCACCATCTATAGTCCGCAAAACTCTCTGTAAGTCTTGTAGCAAACGCATAAGCGCCATTGCCCCAAAGCATATCATCGTGCTTATCAACGCTTTCGCGGTAGTTAAAGCTTTTTATAGGGTTGTCTTCTGGGATATATGGAGATCTAGTAAGAAATCTATTTACCATACAACCTGTATATTTTGCATCTTCGTTCTCTCTAAAAGTTCTCCATCTTGTGTATTGAGGACCTTCAAGTAGGCTCTTTAGATCTTTTATGTTTTCAAGTTCGCCAAAGTTATCAAGTCCAAAGAATTTAGAAGATAGCGAAGTTAGAAGCGGAGAGTGGCTCATCGCTGCGATTGAAGACATTTTGTTTAAGAAAGTCATGTCTTGATTTGACTTATCTAGCTCATAGTCAGCAACTATCGCGCCAACTGGCTCACCACCAAACTGACCATACTCAGCTGAGTAAATTTGTTTATAAAGTGTGCTTTGAGTTATATCTAGATTGTTTTCAAAGTCATCTAAAATTTCTTCTTTTGTTGCGTCTAAAAGATCGATCTTTACGTTTTCGTTGAAATTTGTTCTCTCGACTAAAAATCTAATGCCACGCCAAGTAGATTCTAGCTCTTGGAAAGATTTATTGTGTAAAATTTCATCCATCTGAGCTGATAAAAGCGTGTCTATATGAGCTATCATCTCATCAAGTGCAAGCTTATTTATCTTCTCTTCAGCATTATTTGTTGTGATGACATTTGAGATAAACTCGGCAACTCCTTGCTTTACTACGCTATAACTTTCATCATCTTTTGTATATTTGCTCCTTTGCATTATGCTTTCAATGATAGGAGTTTTTACTTTAGTTTCAGACATTTTTATTCCTTATCTTTTTCGTCTTTAAGCTCTAAAAGAAGCTGTTTTCTACTATCTTCATCCTTAATAGCCTCTAAAACTGCTTTTCTAAAATCAGGCATATTGCCCATAGGTCCTTTTAACGCAACTAAAGCTTTTCTAAGCTGCAATAGCTTCTTTAGCTCAGGTACTTGGTTGATGATATTGTCTGGATTGAAATCCTGAATGCTTTCAAAATTAAGATCGATATTTAGATCTTCGCTACCAGAATTTAGTCTATTTTTCACTGAAAATTCAGTATGAATGTCTAAACTTTTCATAACCTGATCGAAATTTATCTTATTTATAGAGACAACTTCGCGATCCTCAAGTGGGGTTTGGTTTTCACCAGTTAAATTTGAAACTACCATCAGCTTTAACGGAAGCTCAACATCTGCTTCTTGGTTGTTTGTTTTTGTTCTATAAACAATGTTTATACGTTCTTTTGGTGGGATTGAATTCTCTGCCATAATAACATCCTTTTTTTGAGTAAATGATTTAAGAATTATAATTAAATAAAATTAAAGAAGTTTTAAAAAAACATATTTTATCACAAAAATGTTTTTGCCTTTATATAAATATCTGACAAATAATCCTTAAGCTCAGTGTTTTCTATAAATTTAACTATTTGCGAATATACAACTTTTGCATTGTTATTCATACCTTGGTTTGAAAAAATTTTGGAAAGCTCTAACAAAAAGCCGAGCTCGCTTTGCGAATTTGTTGTATATTTGCTTCTATCAAGGGCTTTTATCAGCTCTTCAAAGCTCATATCTTTTTTCATATCATCACTAGAGATAAAATTTGCACTCTCTTTTTTACTAAAAAATTTAGCACTCTCTTCGCTGAAAAATGCCTCTTCACTTTGAAATTTAAGCTTTTTCATATCTGGAAATTTTCTATGAAATTTTAAAGTCATATTAGAAACTAGTTCGCTTTGCTCGCTTAGTCCAGATGATCTTAAAAACTCACAAAATATCCTAACGCCATCTATCCAAAATGGATTAAGAGCTAAATTTCTTATAAATTTCTCTAAATTACCAAGATTTGCTTCTTTCATATTTTTAAAAAGTAAGATCAAATTTTCATCAGGATAACGTATCTGCGTCACTTGCTCGCTGCTAACTGGCAAAGC
The DNA here is from genome assembly GCA_037321105.1 of Campylobacter concisus. Taxonomy (GTDB): domain Bacteria; phylum Campylobacterota; class Campylobacteria; order Campylobacterales; family Campylobacteraceae; genus Campylobacter_A; species Campylobacter_A concisus_AZ. The sequence goes on from CP147775.1 coordinate 967,502, forward strand.
CTTGATCCTGCCCCACATCGCCTCAAAAATAAGCGAGTAAGCGGTCAAATTTTTATGTCATTTTTTAAAAGCGAGATGGATAAATTTACAAAATACTCCCTAAACTCTCTATCGCTAAATGTGCTAATATCACTGCCGCTAAAAGAGACACTTTGTGAGTAGCTTGGCTCGGTCTTTTGCGGCTGCTGCTTTGGCTCCTCTACTCTTTGAGTTTGCTCATTTTTCCCTTCTATATAAAGCGTGTCAAAGTGCGTGCTAAGCTCATGTGAGAGCTCAGGTACAAGCTCATTAAAAGCTCTTGCGTTCGCTTCGTCTAAATTTATACCGTCCCTATGGGCCTGCGTGAAAAGCTCTATCGTTTGGGCAAATATCTTTTTTTTAGCAGGCACTTGCTTTTCATTTTTGGCTAATAAACTTGGCTCTTGTTTTAGGGTAGTTAGAAAAAATGAAAAAGCACTGATTAAACTTCTAAAAGCGTCTTTGTCGTTTAAATTTACAGCAGAGATCGCTAAGAAATTCAAAAGCTTTACATCGAGGCTAGATTCGCTTAATGCCTTTAAAGACGAGCTATAAACAAAGTCCCATTTTATCGTATCGTGAGTCAAAGTCTTATACTTTGACATCTCGTCTATAAGGCTGATGTAGAGTTTGTTTTCTGAAAAGTTTTCGTTAAATTTTGTTGAAAAACTTATCTTGCACTTACTTTTTGTCCATAAAATTTTCTATCTTATTGTTTAGGACGCTGTCGTTTTTAACGTTGTTTTGATCCATCGAGTAGGTGCTATATAAAAACGCAGCCGCGATAGCTGCAAGCGCTATAAGAATAAAATAAAATTTCAAATGTCTTAATGAAAATATCTCAAAAAAGCTTCTCTTTTTAGTTTTTAAATAGCTCTTTTCAAATACATTTTCATCAGCCTTTATAAGTGGTGAAACGGCTGAGGCTATATTTTCACAAAGGTATGAAATTTTCTCATTGCAATCTTCCTGTGCTTCGTATTTACCCTTGTAGCCAAGCACTAAGCAAGCGTAGATAAACTCTAAAAAGTCCTTGTTTTTGCCAACGTTTTCAAACCATTTATCCATGATGCCAAAGAATTTGTTGCCACCTAAATTTTCGTTGAAAAATCTCGTTGTTAAGGTGTTGTTCGCCCAAAAACTGTTCATAAAAATTTCATTTTTAAGCAAGCTCTCATCGATGAAAACACAAAGGCAATATCTAAGCCTAATGATGTCATCCTCTTCATAAATGCCTAAATTTGAGATCTTTGAAGTGGTGCTTAATATATCATTTATCAGCTTTTCACGTAAATTTTGCATCTCACTTTGTGAAAATTTTGTAGTTTTGATACTCTGTTTGCTAAAAGAAGCAGTGGTAGCACGTGATCTAGGGCAGGATTTGCACCAAGTCCTAGAAGCTTTGTCTGGCTTAAAACTGAAATGTCATTTTGATTTTCACTCATTTTTTTATCCTTATAATAAAGCCCACATCTTAATGTCAGCATTTGATAAATTTGCTGTTATATAGACGCTAATAACGCTTTGATTTGCGAAGCTTTTAAAAATTTCATCTTTTTTATCGATCTTGTAGTAGATATAGTCATTTAGCTTTGGCAATGTACTTGGTATAGCTGAAATTTGCTCTACATTTATGCCGCGAAGCTGCGATGAGACGATACTTTTGATGTTTGATTGGGTGTGAATTTTGCACTGTTCTTTGAAATTTTGAGCAGGTACTCATTTTTTGTATCGCTATGGATAGCAAAGTAAATTTCTGAGTTTTCTATGATGCTTGGATTATCAAAGACGCAGTCAAAAAAGCCGTGATTGTTTTTAACGATCTGTGCCATGACATATTTTGGCGACAAGATATGCGAGAACAAAAGCCTAAGATTGTTTATTAGCGGTACAAAAGTTTGACTTAAGTTGTTATGATCATAAGCTATAAATTCGCTAAAACTATCATCGTGACTTAGGGCTAGCAGATCAGCTTGAAAATCAACTAGCTTTTCATATAGATACTCTGGATGAATTTTGTCTCTTTTGAAAAGATATGAGAATATCAAGTGCCATTTTTTAAGCATATTTAGTGTCAAATATGTTGAGATATCAAGCCTATTTTTAGCCTGATCTATGCCACCTAAAAGCCCAGTATAGCTCTCTTGATGCTGCTTTGTAGCAAAGCTAAACTCATCTATAAAGCTAGTGATGAAAGAATTTTACTGATATCGATGCAGGTTGGGATAAATTTCTCATCAAGCGTTATTTGCTTGTTTAGGTCGATGTTTTTTATCCTGCAAATAGGCACGCTAAGCTCATAAGGCGTCTTTGAGCCAAGCACTCCTAGAGCCGATCTTTGGCTTGCCAGGTATCAAATTTTCTTTATCCTGCGTAAAAGCAGATGAAAGCTCAAAGTCATCTTTGTCATCTAGCTCGTTCAAGATATCGTTGCTAGCTTCATCATGCACTCTTGAGCTAATGAGCGCCTGTTTAGCTGTAAATTTTAGATTTGGCAGGTTGTTTTGCAAGCTAACATCAACAAGCCCTGAGCTAATTGGTAGCTTTAGCACTATGACAGCAGAATTTAGCTCGCTAGGACTTATCTCAAGTGGCTCTGGCAGGTCGTCTTGATCTGGGGCGTTAAATATCGTACCATCTTGCGAGATGCAAGAAATTTTATTGAGCCCTATCTTGCCTTGGAGCAAAAGCTCGCTTGAGATCTCAAGCTCCAAAACTCCATATAAATTTGATAAAGACGAGACGGTTTTTAGGTTTAAATTTCTCTCAAAATACCTCTCTTGCTGCTCGAAATGAACTTTATCAACGTTCATCCCGTTGTACCAGACAACTTTTAGTTTATCAGACATTTTATTTGCTTGCTTGGATCTTAGAGCTGCTAGCGTCTATGGTATTTACGCCATTTTTTGTTATCTCAAAAACTATATTTTTCTCTTTTGCTTCTTTTGTTGATTTGTAAGCTTTGATATTTGTCTTGCTTTGATCAGCATAAAGCACCAAAATGCCTACGTATGGCACTTCGTCTGGATCGACATTTGTAAAAGCGTATCTGTTTGTATTTGGCTGAATTTGCGTTTTTATAGAGTCTATCTTGTCTTGACCAAGTATGTCGCCATTTTTCTCAGCTAGATCAACTATGCTAGCTTGCTGAAATTTTGCCACATCTTTCAGCTTGTAAGCGATGATAGTCACTGGAACGTTGTCACCGTGGTAGTTTAAGTTTGAATTTGGAGTGTTGCTTATGATAAGATCTTTTGCACATCCTGCGATAAATAGCATAAAAATTAAAGAACAAAGAAATTTAAACGTTTTCTTCATGGTTTCCTTTACCTCACGTTAATAATATTATTTTTATGTAATTCTATCTAAATTTATTTTAGAAGAAACTTATTTTAAAATCAATGTTCTTAAATAAAACTTTAATGAGCGTTAATCAATCCTTTATATTATGCTCTTTGGCATAGCTTAAGATCTTTTGCCTAAGATCTTCTGGGAAGCTATCTCTATACATCACTGGTGTTAGAGGGTTTAGCTTTTTATCTAATTTACCAGCCTCGTATAGTCTTGTTAGTTCTTCTGGTGTGTTGTAGTATGGTGCATTTGGATATCCCTCTGGTGGGGTTAGAGACATTATTTTAGCTTCTAGGAGGGTGGAGTCGATGTAGAGACTTAAGTCGCGATTGTCCCATGTGTTTGGAAAAGCGTACTCATCAAATTTCATCTTGGTAAAATTTCATTTCTTTATTTACATAGCTCACAAATTCTTCCCTAGTAGTCTCATTTGCATCAAGGTCTCTAGGATCTAGTAGTTTTCCTTCGTCTTCTACTAATTTTCTTAGATGTCTATGCATTGAGCCAGAAGTATTTTGCGCTACTCCGTCCCTATTAAAATCCATCACGAAATAGTTCCCTACTATCTCATCTAAATAAGGCATCATCCCATATTCATCTAATGGAGGATTTTTAGCTAGTTTTCTAAATTCTTCAGCCATTTGTAAATTTTTATTAAGACCTATATTGTATGTTTGGTATTCAAATAGATCACCTAAAAAATCTAAAGCCTTTGTTACTCCTAGCTGGGCAGCTAAAAATACTCTTTGAAATCCTCTTGCTTTAAATCCTGCTTCATTTCCATGTGAAAATCCCATAGGATCTCCAAGTATTCCTGCACAAATTCCCCACTCTGCCGAAAAAAGCATTGATTTTAATGTCCCCTGATGAGAATTTACTTCATCAGAAATTTCAGCATACTCTGGTTTAGTTAGTTTGCCATTACTATCTACTCTACCTATGGCATCATCTGGTATATCTATCATAGTGCATTTTAGATTACTTCTTTTTACTAGATATATATATCTATCTCTCTTATCTTTTAAACTTTCATAGTAAGCTTTTTCTGATTTAGTCCAAGGGGATAGTTTATTTGAGCTTGCTTTATAGCTAATGTCTAGCCATGGTTTAAATGATAGATAGTCTGTTTGACCTAATGAATTTGGTTTAGGGTTATAGTATAGTGGTTTATAGTTTTTATATGGAGATGAGTCGAGGATGGAGCGGGAGTCTAGAACCAGTTTGGCTGCAAGATCTGGAGCTAGTTGTCTATTACTATCATGCTTCGCAACTATTAAATTTGTCTTTTTATCAAATTTTACCTCTCTACCATTAAGTGCTATAACCGTATATGTATTAGTGTTATCCATTAAATTTTCTTTACTCATTAAATTTCCTTTATTTATAATTAATAGTGATCCAGCTACTAAAAGAGCTATGATGATAAATATGATCTTCTTCATCTCTTATCCTATATATAGACCATCTTCCATTACTATGGTAGTAGCTAGACCACCTACAAGTCTTGGGGGTATAACTTTATCTCCTTTGTCTTCGTTGTTTATCTTACACCCCACATACACTCCCTTTATATTATTGTTACCAATAGTATCAAGAGCTTCTACTAGATATCTTGAAAGGTTAGAGTGGCTATTTTCATCATCGGTGTTAAAAATACCCTTTTTAAATACATTAACTATCTCAACCGCATCTCTGATAGGCTTTTATGGCAGAAGAGAAACTATGTCCATCTTGGTTATCATCTTTATTATAGACACTATAAATTTCCTTCTCCTCTTTAACATCCAAATTTAACTTCCTTATCTCTACATCAGATTCAGTATATCTATTCCTAGCATAGTTAAAATATCTTGCATCTATCTCATTACCAGATCCTCTTAGTTCATCTAAGCATAGATAGGCACTTAGGTTATTTAGTGCTAGCTTAGAAGCTAGGTTAAAAGATAGTTTGTTTTTCTTGTGGTCTATGTCGTAGTATATAAATGAGTTATAGTCTAGTCCTCCACTACTTATATTAGCTCCTAGAAATAGTCTATTTAAATTTAGACTTATATAGTTTTGATAGATCATTACTGGATAGTAGCAATAGCTATTTGTACTATTTTTATCATAGGCTTCTTTTATAGACATAGGTTTATATGAGATATTATTTAGCGCATATGCTTCATTAAATTTATATGTATATCTTGTATGCATTATCTCGTTGTAGTTCTCTTCTAGTTTTTCATAGGATGTTTTCCAGAGTTCTACTATACCTTTAAGAAAAGCTACTCCTACATCTTTGCCTAGTGACTTGCCATATCCTTTTAGCATGTTTCTCATAGCTTCAACATCTTTTGGGTTAAACATATAAGTTTGTTTCATAAAAGCAAAGCTTCTCATGCTATTCCAGATGATACTTATGTTATAACGACCTATTAAAAGACGGAGTTTTACAGAGTTAATAGCCTGTTTAAGTAGATTTCCTTTTGATTTCCTTAGGATTTCAACATTTGTTTTAGAATTTGTTACATGCTTTATAAATTTATCCACATTTTCAGTATTATTCATAGTAAATAGCTGTCTTACTATATTTAATACACCAAGCTCATCAAGAAGCTCATCTGTTGCCTCTTTTTATTTGGGTCAAATACAAATGAACCAATAGAATTATAAATTTTTGATTGACCATCCTCGCTAAAGTACTCTGCAAAAGGAAATAACCCCTCTATAGCAGTTTTTACTATAAGTGTTGGAGCTTCCTTCTTCATATCTTTTTCTATGGTTTCATAAGGGATATCTTGCATTTTTAAAGTCTTTTTCAAGATAGCATCATCTTTTTTCCAACAATCCTCTATCTCTTTTGCTTGTTTATCAAGTAGCTCTTCTATCTGCTTTTGCTCTTTTAGTCCTAAGATAGAAGTGTCTATGACTTCATGCTTATTCTCACTATTTGCTTTTAAGAGATCTTCCACACTTACTACGTTACCTTTTTTTGAGTGTTCCATATAGTCTCTTAGCTGAGCCATAGATATTAAATTTATTCTTTAATCCTTTATATTATGCTCTTTGGCATAGCTTAATATCTTTTGCCTAAGATCTTCTGGGAAGCTATCTCTATATATGACTGGTGTTAGAGGATTTAGCTTTTTATCTAATTTACCAGCTTCATATAGTCTTGTTAGCTCTTCTGGTGTGTTGTAGTATGGTGCATTTGGATATCCCTCTGGTGGGGTTAGGGACATTATTTTGGCTTCTAGGAGAGCAGAATCGATATAAAGAGAAAGATCTTTTTCACTCCATCTATTAGGGAAAGCACCTTTGCCATATTCCTCTTGAAATTCACTCATGTGACTTTTAATATAATTTGCAAATTCTTCCCTACTGGTCTCATTTGCATCTAGGTCTCTAGGGTCAAGAAGCTCGCCTTTATCTTCTACTAATTTTCTTAAGCGTTTATGAAGCGAGCCATCTGCATTATTAATGATGCCACCCCTATTAAAATCCATCACGAAGTAGCTTCCTATCATCTCATCAAGATAAGGTATCATTCCATATTCATCTAGTGGGGGATTTTTAGCTAGTCTTCTAAATTCTTCAGCCATTTGTAAATTTTTATTTAGACCTATATTATATGTTTGGTATTCAAATAGATCACCTAAATATTCTAAAGCTTTTACTACTCCTAGCTGAGCTGCTAAGAACACTCTTTGAAATCCTCTTGCTTTAAATCCTGCTTCATTTCCATGTGAAAATCCCATAGGATCTCCAAGTATTCCTGCACAAATTCCCCACTCTGCCAAAAAAGCATTGATTTTAATGTCCCCTGATGAGCATTTACTTCATCATAAATTTCAGCATATTCTGGCTTAGTTAGTTTGCCATTACTATCTACTCTACCTATTGCATCATCTGGGATATCTATCATAGTACATTTTAGATTACTTCTTTTTACTAGATATATATATCTATCTCTCTTATCTTTTAAACTTTCATAGTAAGCTTTTTCTGATTTAGTCCAAGGGGATAGTTTATTTGAGCTTGCTTTATAGCTAATGTCTAGCCATGGTTTAAATGATAGATAGTCTGTTTGACCTAATGAATTTGGTTTAGGGTTATAGTATAGTGGTTTATAGTTTTTATATGGAGATGAGTCGAGGATGGAGCGGGAGTCTAGAACCAGTTTGGCTGCAAGATCAGGAGCTAGCTGCATATTGGGATTTTTTTCGGCAACTATTAAATTTGTCTTTTTGTCAAATTTTATCTTATCCCCATTTGGCGCTATAACCGTATATGTATTAGTGTTATCCATTAAATTTCCTTTATTCATTGTTTTTTCTTTGCTGATAAACAGCGCTGAAGCTATTACTACTAAGATAGCTAAAGTTATAAATACGATCTTCTTCATCTCTTATCCTATATATAGACCATCTTCCATTACTATGGTAGTAGCTAGACGACCTACTAGGCGAGGTGGGATATTTTTTTCCTCTAAATTTTCATTTTCTTTCCAGCTTTCCCTACACCCCACATACACTCCCTTTATATTATTGTTACCAATAGTATCAAGAGCTTCTACTAGATATCTTGAAAGGTTAGAGTGGCTATTTTCATCATTGGTGTTAAAAATACCCTTTTTAAATACATTAACTATCTCAACCGCATCTTGATAGGCTTTTATGGCAGAAGAGAAACTATGTCCATCTTGGTTATCATCTTTATTATAGACACTATAAATTTCCTTCTCCTCTTTCACATCCAAATTTAACTTCCTTATCTCTACATCAGATTCAGTGTATTTACTTCTAGCATAGTTAAAATACCTTGCATCTATCTCATTGCCAGATCCTCTTAGCTCATCTAAGCATAGATAGGCACTTAGGTTATTTAGTGCTAGTTTAGAAGCTAGGTTAAAAGATAGTTTGTTTTTCTTGTGGTCTATGTCGTAGTATATAAATGAGTTATAGTCTAGTCCTCCACTACTTATATTAGCTCCTAGAAATAGTCTATTTAAATTTAGACTTATATAGTTTTGATAGATCATTACTGGATAGTAGCAATAGCTATTTGTACTATTTTTATCATAGGCTTCTTTTATAGACATAGGTTTATATGAGATATTATTTAGCGCATATGCTTCATTAAATTTATATGTATATCTTGTATGCATTATCTCGTTGTAGTTCTCTTCTAGTTTTTCATAGGATGTTTTCCAGAGTTCTACTATACCTTTAAGAAAAGCTACTCCTACATCTTTGCCTAGTGACTTGCCATATCCTTTTAGCATGTTTCTCATAGCTTCAACATCTTTTGGGTTAAACATATAAGTTTGTTTCATAAAAGCAAAGCTTCTCATGCTATTCCAGATGATACTTATGTTATAACGACCTATTAAAAGACGGAGTTTTACAGAGTTAATAGCCTGTTTAAGTAGATTTCCTTTTGATTTCCTTAGGATTTCAACATTTGTTTTAGAATTTGTTACATGCTTTATAAATTTATCCACATTTTCAGTATTATTCATAGTAAATAGCTGTCTTACTATATTTAATACACCAAGCTCATCAAGAAGCTCATCTGTTGCCTCTTTTTTATTTGGGTCAAATACAAATGAACCAATAGAATTATAAATTTTTGATTGACCATCCTCGCTAAAGTACTCTGCAAAAGGAAATAACCCCTCTATAGCAGTTTTTACTATAAGTGTTGGAGCTTCCTTCTTCATATCTTTTTCTATGGTTTCATAAGGGATATCTTGCATTTTTAAAGTCTTTTTCAAGATAGCATCATCTTTTTTCCAACAATCCTCTATCTCTTTTGCTTGTTTATCAAGTAGCTCTTCTATCTGCTTTTGCTCCTTTAGTCCTAAGATAGATGTGTCTATGACTTCATGCTTATTCTCACTATTTGCTTTTAAGAGATCTTCCACACTTAATACGTTACTTTTTTTTGAGTGTTCCATATAGTCTCTTAACTCTTCAATGCAAATATACTCACCAACCTTTGCATTTATACTATCTTTGTAAAAAAACAAAGATTGCTCTTTTTCACCAAGTTTTATTGTTGTGTTTTTATGGATAACCTTTATCTTTTTCTCTGCTATCTCTATATATTCCCCATCATAACTAACAGATTTCTTTACCATGGTCTCCTGGGTAGCTTTTAGTTATTATAAAGTAAGCCACAGCAATAGAGAGCACTTCTGCTAAAGAGTAGTGATTATTTGGCATACGATCGATTATTTCACTTGCAAGTTCTTTAGCATCTTCTATATTCATTTCATCTTCGTATTTTTTCATATTAACTATATCATCTACACTAGGAGAGTTTGGGTCAAAATTTCTTTCAAAAACGTTTTTATTTATATTTTCAAAAATATCTTTAAAAGTTAGAGTGACCTTATCCATATATGCTTTTTCATTTTCTTTTATCTTCTCCATATCATTTGGCTGTTTGGCATAAGCATTTACATGTACAAAATTTGCTATTATAAAGTTCGTCAATTTTTAGTTGGTCTGGTACATATGCAAAAAAAGTTTTGTTTGCTTCTTTATCACTTGCCTTTTTTCTCTCTACGATATTGTCTATATAACCCTTATCTATCCTTGCAAATGGGGATAAATTTAAGACAAGAGTTGATTTTATTGTTGCCTTTATTTATATCTATACTATATTGGCTATAGTCTTTTATAGGAGTTAAGGTCTTTATATCATCAAATTTTTGTTTTACTACACTATCATTGTTTGATCTATTTATTTCATCTTTTATCTCTTGATCTAAGCTCTTGCTTACAACCTCTTCTCTTAGCCCAGCGCTTGATCTAAAAGGTGAGTTTGAAAGAACGATGTAGTTTTTATTTAAATTTGAAAAGTCCTTGCTATTCATCTCGTCGTTTGCAGATTTACCATTTTTATCAGACTTATCCTGATATTAGATTGGCTAGTTTTACAGAGTTGAAATTTGAAGCGCAGATGAAATTTCAGATTTGCATTTAGTCCTTTTATCTCTTCTTTTAGCCTATTAAAGAGTGTGTCTTCACTTGAGCCAAATCCTAAGTTTTTATTTATGATATCGTAAGAGCAGGCATCTTTAGTATATTCAAATACTGATACATCATCTAAGTATCCATATACGCTATATCCTTCATCTGCATTGCAGTTTATCTCCTTTGTGCCTGAGTTAATCTGAAAAGGAACATAGTCTAAATTTAAATGTGTAAAGTCTATAAAAAATCCAGACTTAGAATTCTTATCATTCTTAAATACCAAGACATTGCAATTTGAGTTTATATTTAAGGTATTTATAATAGAAGCAAACCTAGATGTAAAAAATCTTAGTATAGGCAAAGATACTCCATAAAGTGCTTTGTTGGCATCATACTTGTATATTTCAGTGTAAAAATCAACAAGTTCCCAAGCAACAGTACCCCATCCGATTAATTTTTTCCCTACCGCTTTTGTGCCTGAAAGATCAAAAAGACTTAATACAAAAAGCGCAAACTGCTTTATGATAAATTCTCCGTTATCCTTGTTTAGATCTTTTAAATTTTTGTCTAGTTCATCAAAACACTCTTTGACACTTCTTTCAAATTTAGCTTCGTTTAACTCCTCATTAGACATTAAAGGTTTAGCATCATTTATTAGATCGTCTTTTAAAGTACTTAAGCACTCTCTTAAAATATCTTTACTTTTGTTGTAATAAGATATTATAAAATCAAACATTTCAGCAAAATTTTCTGCTGGTCTAGCTTGATTTTCTCTTCCTGGACCATACTTTATTTTTTCTGTTCTAATTTTTACAGGATCGATCTTTTCCTTTAAATTTACAAAGAATTTATCAACTGCACTCTTTTTATGAACTACTTTTACTGGTATGCCTCTATATTTAAATTCTCTTGTTCTACTTAGATTTTTATCCTTAAAACTCTCTTTATCTATATAAAAGTCAGTTACAATAGATATTTCCCCATCATTTTCTTTAGAAAATATTGATCTTCTTGTATTTAAGAATGTTGTCATCTCGTTGTTTATCAAACTTGCCATACTACCAAAGAGATTTGACCCTAGAGAATTCAAACTAGACGTATAAAGAGTTACACATTTTGCATCAGCCATATACTCTTTTATCTTTTTTAACGTCTCTTCGCAAGAGTAAGTTATTTTTATTTCGTTGTTTTGCATATTAAGCCACCACTACTGTTTTAGTTGTATTTATATCGTCATTATATTTACTATCAAGCCCGCAAGCAAATTTTATATCCACCGTCTTAGCCTTGCTTGGTGTGACATAGATAAGGTTACTCTCATCGCTTATATCATCCACAAACTGAAAAAATCCTATACCACTTTTTGGAAGTGTTGTATTTTTGTAAATAGACTCTATATATTTAGGTGTTATAAAGATGAAATTCTTATCCATGAGCGAGTATTTGAAGTTAAATGATGAGATGCTAAATTTATCCTCTCTAAAGCGAGAGCTTAGATACTCTTTTAGCTTCTTATCTTTTACGTCAGAGCCCTCGTCTAAATTTAGCTCCATCTCTTTAAATCCCTCTTGGTTTTTATGCTCCACATCATTTAGCTTATATATGCAAACAGCAAGGTTGTCTGCTTGATTAAGGGCTGATTTTACATGCAGTCTTATGTGAGCACTATTTAAATTTGGATTTACCACCGCAGCATTATTGTCTTCAGATGTTGGGCTACCTATGCTATGAGCTAGCTTTATCCTATTTTCTTTTTGATACATCTTAGAGGTGAGCTAGTGTTGCTTAGGCATGCTGGCACTAGGTCTTGCATAACAGCATAGTGGTTATTCATACTTTTTAGACTAAGAGCCGCTCTTGGCACGTATGCTACTTTTGTGCAAGGGTTTTTAGCTGAGCAGCCAACTATCGGTGAGTTTAGAAAATCAACATCAAGTATCACACCTTGATCATCTGACCTTATGCTTTTGCCCGCTCTACTTTTTAAGATCACATGGCCGCCATGTGGGCAAACTACCACGTCATCTTCTATTATTGGATTAGCAAATGCAGTGCCCCCAGCACTTACCGCGCTACTTTTCTTTTCTAAATTTAGCCTCTCATTTGCCCGCTCAAGCGACTCTTTGGTCTCTTTGTTTGTTGGCTTTAGGTCTATATTTAGGCTTTTGTTTAGTAAAGAGTAGTTTAGCACACAAGCTCGTTGGTTTTTATAATCAATAGTTAGTCTTCCCTTGTCTTTATCCTCATCTCTTGGCTGATGAGAGAAGCTTAGTAGGTTAGAATTTGACTCCTCCCCGTCCTCTTCTTTTTTAAAGTATAGTGGATAGTCTGATTGCTCTGTGGCGGTGTTTAGTGGCTTATCTATGATATAAACCTGCGTTTTTAGCTTTGTAAAGTCTATATCCAGATCAGAGCTAACTTGATTGATATCAAATATACTCTTATCTCTTAAAAGTATATCTACCTTGCCCTCACCGATATGCATTAGCTCATTTGGCTCTAGCCTTATCACATTTAGATACTCTTTTGCCACGTCATTTTTAGCGTCTTTTGCCACATTGTCTATTAGCTTAAAGTTGTGCGTTAGCACTATGCCTCTTGTTATCTTTTTATCAGTATTTGTCTTAGCTATTACCACATAGTGTTTGTTATCGTCCGCATATTTAAAGCTCTCAAATTTTAGCTCATAAGCACTTCTATAAATTTCTAGCCTTGTGTTTATATACTGCTCTAGCTCTTTTTGTTTCAGTTAGAAATTTGCATGTGAGCTTGCTATCTTAAAGAAGTCAGATATATAGCTCATGCGGTCTTTAAACGCCTTCAGATCAGCCTTTTTGCTTAGCATAAAGTATCTGACCGAGTAGATAGCAAAGAAAAGATTTAGATCGCCGCTTTTTACCTTGCTAGCTATATCTTTAGCATCTAGCGCCTTTATCTCCTCCCTATCTATCATATCTACAAATTTATCTTTCTCTTTGTAGTACAAGAGCGAGCTTACAGGGTCTTCTAAATTTGGCACCTCTTTTCATCCTCAAAACCAAGAGAAATTTACATATAAAGCCACAGGATATATCACGCTCTCAAGTATGCTAAGTCTTTTTTTATCCTCGCTGCCTAGTTTTGGTAGATAGCCTAGAGAAATTTTATAAAAGTAAACGTTAAAGCTTAGGCTTTGTATATAGTCATTTAGATAGTCTAGAGCGGCTGGCACATCTTTATCTTTTATCTTTGCCTCATTTTTTTCATTGCTTAGCAGGTACTCCATCAAGTATAGGCTCTCCACGATCTGCTTCATAAAGTGCGAAGCAACTAATATATTTATAAGATGAAGTTTCTTTGTATTTTTATAGTCATACTCTGCCAAATGTCCATCTAAACTTTCAGCCCCTAGCCCATATCTAAATCCAAGATCAGATATCACAGAAGTGCTTGGCTCATAAAGTTGGTTCCACTCTCTTTTAAGGCTATCCTCGTCACTATCATCACTAGCATCAAAGAGCCCCTCATCATTTTTATCATAAATTTTATGTCTGACGCTATCGCAGTGATGTATCTCTACTTCATGGCTTCCTTTGCTAGATTTGTTGATATTAGAGCTTACCTTTTTATCTCCTACTTCCTTGCAAGCCTTTTCGTTATTTTGAACTACATTTACACAATCTTTTAGTGTGCTCTTGTCGTCTTTAAAGCCAAGCATATTTTTTATCTTGTTAAAGATAGAGCTAGCTATCTTTCCTACAAAGCCATTTGGGTCAAGCACTCTTGCCACCCACCTTATGCCTTTCATTATTGCCTTAGCTATAAAGCTTACAAATCTTAAAGATATAGTGACTAAACTAGCAAATGCACCACCAAAGCCAGGGGCGTTAAAAGTATATAGCTCCTTTACATCTTTAGTGTATAAAAAGGCAAATGACTGAGCCAAGTGGCCGCCTAGTGAGTGGCCTGATAAGACTAGGTTAGAAATTTCGCTTGTATCGTTTGAATTTGCCTTATGCTCTTTTATAGCGTCATACATATCGCTCTTTAGTATAGCCATAGAGGCTATTTGGTTTAGTCCTGCACCCAAAAGGGCTATCATGCCATCGGTAAATACTAAGTCCTTAAACCCTAGCTCTGTTCCTCTAAAGCCTATGATGTAGTTATTAAATTTACTATCATAAAAGACAGTCGAGCTAAAACCGGTGATAGATGTATTTTTGATATGATGGACTAGCTCATAGCGATTAACAAAGGCTTTTGTGCGAAGGGAAATTTGGTGAAAATTTGGCTCACCTACAAAAATTCTATGCTCTTTAGTTGTTTTATTTACTTTAATAAAGTTTTGAACTTTATTTTCAATGGTCCTTATATCAGGTTTATCTTTTGGGCCCTCGTCACTATCCTGTGGTACCTCAATTACCATATCTTGATTAAAACAAGCTTCTATGGCTAGAGCGTAAGCAGTTGGGGAACCTGCTTTTTTTATAATATTTCCATCTTTATCTTGAATATCGCCTGTTAAGCTATCGCCTTTTCTTATATTATCTTTAAATCTCCAAACAGGTTTTTCAACTTCTTTTTCTTTATATGAATTTACGATCTTCTCTGGAACATTATCCTTACCTACTTTGTTATAAAGATCATCAAGTCCGTTTTTTTCATTTTCGCTTATCCAATGAAGCATTGCATAGCTTGCATCAGCAATATCTGCATAGTCTTTAAATTTGATTATTTGTTCTTTTGTTGAAATTTGGCTCATTTTTATTTCTCTAAATAGAATTTATTATTATCTATGACATATCTAGTTTCAGTATCTTTTAGTCTAAAACCTCTACCCTCATCACCATATAATCCATAGTTGGTTACTTTATAGCTATAAGAAACTCCCATTGTTATAGGTACAGCTTCGTCGTTATCGTTTATATAAAAATATTCGGTATTTATACTAGGCGGGTATTTATTAAAATTCTCTTGTCCTATAAATTCTTTTACTCTATTGCTATAGCCTTGAGCTATCTTAGGTTGTTTTTTAAATTTTCTAGAATAGTCGCCCTTGTCTGTATAGTATAGCTTGCCATTTGAAAGGATTTGTGGAAATTTCTCATCAACTACTTTTGTATTAACAGCATATAGTCCACCACCCAAATCTTTTCCCTTTGTATTCTTTCTTAGCTCTTTTCTTTCTGCCTCTCTTTTTCTATTTCCTCATAGAATTTCTTATTAAATATATAAACCCCGCCATATTTTTTACCAAGCTCTTTTATTTCAGAGTTGTTTATATTATTGCTTGCTTGATTTGCAGAGCAAGCTATTAAAAATATGCTTGTTAGTAGTAGAAGTATAATTGCAACAAATTTCATCCTATATCCTTTTAGAAAATTTATTTTGCTTATTTTATTGTCTTTGAAATTATAATATTATTAATTTATTATGTTTTATTTGTAGATTGTTAAATTTTTATTGATTGAGGTTATTTTTATCTATATTATTGTCTAGCCCGTTTTTTTCATTCTCGCTTACCCAGTGAAGCATTGCATAGCTTGCATCAGCAATATCAGCATAGTCTTTAAATTTGATTATTTGTTCTTTGGCTGAGATATTATTACTTCCCATTATTTTTCCCTAACAAAAGTATTTTTGTGACTATCAAAATAAAATCTGTTATTTCCACTTATATCTTTTATATCTTTTCTAGATAGCGAAAAACCTCTACCCTCATCTCCAAATAAGCCGTATTTTGTATAGCCAACTGCATAGTAAACAGATACCGCTATGGCTACTACATTATTATTGTCATCTACATAAAAATAAGATGGGAGCATTGTAGGTTTAAATTTATTATAGTTTTCAGTGCCTATGTAGTTTATTATTTTTTGCCTATCTTGATTTGATAATTCAGGCTGTTTGCCATAATCATTTCCATAAGCTCTTGTGGTTGTGTAGTATTGTTTGCCGTTTGAGAGAGTTCTAGGATATTTATTATCAAACCCTTTTAAATTTCTGTCTCATCTCAGCATCAGTTTTTGAAGCATTCACTATTGCTAATTCTGCTTCTCGTCTTATCTTTTCTTTAGTGGTTATCTCTTTTCAAATTTCTCATTAAACACATAAACCCCACCATATTTACTAGCTAAATTTTCTAGTTCAGAGTTGCTTATCTTATTGCTTGCTTGGTTTGCAGAGCAGGCTATTAAAAATATGCTTGTTAGTAGTAGAAGTATAATGCCTATAAATTTCATCCTATATCCTTTTAGAAATTTTATTTTTCTTATTTTATTGTCTTTGAAATTATAATATTATTAATTTATTATGTTTTATTTGTAGATTGTTAAATTTTTATTAATTGAGGTTATTTTTATCTATATTATTGTCTAGCCATTTCTTTCGTTTTCAAATACATAGTGTAAAAAAGAATAAGAAGCGTCAGCTATATCTGCATAGTCTTTAAATTTGATTATTTGTTCTTTTGTTGAAATTTTATTACTTACCATTATTTTTCCCTAACAAAAGTATTTTTGTGACTATCAAAATAAAATTTATTATTTCCACTTATATCTTTTATGTCTTTTCTAGATAGTGAAAATCCTCTACCCTCATCACCAAATAAGCCGTATTTGGTATAACCCTCATAAAAGCTTACATCTAGAGAAATAACCTTTAAATTTTCATTATCAAAATAAAACTCATCAATTATTATAGATGAAAGTTTATAGGCTGTTTCACCCATAAAGTTTTTTAACTTGACTACTACATCATCAGGTATTACTACTTTTTTAGAGTAGTTTCTTCTTTGATAATATGGCTTGCCGTTTGAAAGAATTTGTGGAGTTTTTTATCCATAATAGCTAGATCATCTCTTTTAAAATTTCTTTTATTATTCTTAAAGAAATTATCCATGTAATCACTTCTTTCTTTTTCTCTTCTATCTATCTGGTCAACAAATTTTTGATTAAACACATAAACTCCACCATATTTACTAGCTAAATTCTCTAGTTCAGAGTTACTTATCTTATTGCTTGCTTGATTTGCAGAGCAAGCTATTAAAAATATGCTTGTTAGTAGCAGAAGTATAATGCCTATAAATTTCATCCTATATCCTTTTAGAAAATTTATTTTGCTTATTTTATTGTCTTTGAAATTATAATATTATTAATTTATTATGTTTTATTTGTAGATTGTTAAATTTTTTTATTAATTGAGGCTGTTTTTATCTATATTATTGTCTAGCCCATTTCTTTCGACTTCAGTGAAGCATTGCATAGCTTGCATCAGCTATATCTGCATAGTCTTTAAATTTTGATTATTTGTTCTTTAGTTGAAATTTGGCTCATTTTTATTTCACTTTTTCAAATTTGTCGTTGTTAAGGGTAAATTTATTTCCACCTCTAGCAGTATGTATTTCTCCTTTTGATAGAGAAAATCCTCTACCTTCATCACCAAATAAGCCGTATTTTTTGACTTTGTAGTTATATGTTACTGTTAGTTCAATAGGCACTATGTTATTGTTATCATCAATATAAAAAGACCAAACATTAATATCTGGTGTAAATTTATAATAGTTCTCTTGTCCTATATAGTCTATTACCTTGTCAATATATGTTTTTGATAAATTTACCTGCTTTTTGATATGTATTAATTGTGTAGTATGGCTTGCCGTTTGAGAGAATTTGCTGCATTTCAGGATTATTGTAAAACTCAAGCTTTAAAATTTCTCTCATTTTTTTATTTCTCTCATTTTTGTCAGGTATTGTCTTTATTCTTTCTAAAATTTCTTTTCTCTTACTATCTCTTATTTGTTCTTGTTTCTCTATCTCTTTTTCAAATTTCTTATTAAATATATAAACCCCTCCATATTTTTTACCAAGCTCTTTTATTTCAGAGTTGTTTATATTATTGCTTGCTTGGTTTGCAGAGCAAGCTATTAAAAATATGCTTGTTAGTAGCAGAAGTATAATTGCAACAAATTTCATCCTATATCCTTTTAGAAAATTTATTTTGCTTATTTTATTGTCGATATATTTACGTTACGATTAATTATCTCGCGTTTAAGTTTTTAATCCTTAAGAAAAAGAATTAATATTAAGAGTAAAATAGGCTCTTTTAGGCAAAATTTCGCAAATGGCGTATCTGCCAAATATTGATAAAGAATTTCAATATTTTTTACTATCAAAATGAGCCAAATATTGAAAAAACTAAAGCATTTTTTTAAACTTGCTTTTAACTTTTTTGTTATAATATCCCATCAAAAATAAAAGGGATATTTTTTATCCGAATTAAGGTTTTAAATTTGAGAGTATATTTAGACAATAACGCCACAACGATGGTTGATCCAGAAGCTTTTGAGCTTATGAAGCCGTTTTTTTGCGAAAAGTACGGCAATCCAAACTCACTTCACAAATTTGGCTCAGAAACCCACCCAGCGCTAAGAACAGCACTAGATCAGCTCTACGCCGGACTAAATGCAAAAGATAGCGATGACATCGTCGTTACCTCATGTGCGACCGAGAGCAACAACTGGGTTGTAAAAGGCATCTACTTTGACAAAATCGCAACTGGCGAGAAAAACGCATCGTCACAACCGCGGTCGAGCATCCAGCCATTTTAGCAACTTGTAAATTCCTAGAAAAATATGGCGTGGATCTTACGGTCTTAGACGTAAATAGCGATGGCATCGTCACTCCAGAGCAGCTAAGAGCTGTCATGGACGAAAATGTCGCGCTTGTTGCCATAATGAGCGCAAACAACGAAACTGGCATGATCTTTCCTATAAAAGAGCTTGCCAAAGTTGCCCACGAATACGGCGCTTTATTTCACACTGACGCCGTGCAAGCAGTCGGCAAGATAAAGATAGACGTTCAAGACTTAGACGTTGATTTTCTAAGCTTTTCAGCTCATAAATTTCACGGACCAAAGGGCGTTGGAGCGTTATTTATAAAAAATAGCATGCCACTAAGCAGCTTGCTTCACGGCGGCGAGCACATGGGCGGACGCAGAAGCGGCACACTTGATGTACCAGGCATCGTTGGCATGGGCAAGGCGCTTGAACTGGCAAATAAATTTATGGATTACGAGCATTCGCATGTTCGTCGTTTTGCGTGACAAGCTAGAAGACGCACTACTGCAAATTCCTGACGTTAGCGTCGTTGGCAAAAAGAGCAGCGCGTGCCAAACACCATCCTAGCATCTATCAAAGGCGTAGAGGGCGAAGCGATGCTTTGGGATCTAAATAGAGCTGGCATAGCAGCTTCTACTGGCTCTGCCTGTGCGAGCGAGACGCTAGAGAGCAACCCTATCATGGAGGCCATTGGCGCTGACAAAGAGCTAGCTCACACCGCGCTTAGACTCTCACTTTCTAGGTTTAACACAGAAGAGGAGATCGACTACGCGATCGAGCAGATAACAAAGGCTGTAAATAGGCTAAGAGGCATCTCAAGCACATTTGCATACGCCCCAGAGTGGCATAAGAGTGGATTATAAAATTTAAAGGAAAAACATGGCAAAAAATAACTTAATCGGCGGCTCTATCTGGGATGAATACTCAAAGGTAGTGCAAGATAGGATGAATAATCCTAAATTCATGGGCGAACTAACCGAAGAGGACGCCAAAAAAGCAAACGCAAAACTTATCATCGCTGACTTTGGCGCAGAGAGCTGCGGCGATGCGGTCAGACTCTACTGGCTCGTTGATGAAAAAACTGACAAGATAATAGACGCTAAATTTAAAAGCTTTGGCTGTGGCACGGCGATAGCTAGCTCTGATACGATGGCTGAGCTTTGCATCGGTAAAACGGTCGATGAGGCGGTAAAGATAACAAATTTAGATGTCGAAAGAGCTATGCGTGATAACCCAGAAACTCCGGCTGTGCCACCTCAAAAGATGCATTGCTCGGTTATGGCGTATGACGTTATCAAGGCAGCTGCTGCAAGCTACAAGGGCATAGACCCAGAGCACTTTGAAGATGAGATCATCGTTTGCGAGTGCGCTAGAGTAAGCCTTGGCACGATCAAAGAGGTGATAAGACTAAACGACCTTCACACGGTTGAGGAGATCACGCAATACACCAAGGCTGGCGCATTTTGCAAATCATGCGTTAGACCTGGCGGACATGAGAAAAAAGACTACTACCTTGTTGATATCTTGCGCGATACTAGGGCTGAGATGGAGCAAGAGAGGCTAGAAGCTCAGGCCAACGCTCAAGCAAACAACACCCTAAGCGATGTTAGCTTTGAGAGCATGACGATGGTTGGCCAGCTAAAGGCGATCGAGTCGATCATCGATAAAGAGATCCGCCCGATGCTTATGATGGATGGCTGGAAATTTGGAGATCATAGACATCAGAAACGACAACGGCGAAAATATCGACGTTTATATCCGCTATCTTGGTGCTTGTTCAGGCTGTTCAAGCGGCTCGACTGGCACGCTTTATGCGATAGAAAATGTCTTACAAGAGAGCCTAAGCCCAAAAATCAGGGTAATGCCTATATAAATTTATCGAACGGCTTCTTTTGGAGCTGTTCGCCCCCCTGCTAAATTAAATTTACCACCTAGACAATTTAAATTTAACTCAAATTTAGCTTTTTAAAAATTTCAAAATTTCACTTCTAGTCTGCGTCAAGTCGCCCACAAATTTCTTCTCAAACTGCGAGCGGTTAAAGGTTCTTTGACGCTTAGCAAGCTGGGCTGTGTGCGTGGCGATGAGCGTTTCTAGTTCACTTTTTGAAATTTCACCCTCCAAAAACTGCTTGCACTCTTTTAGACCTATCGATTTTAGGGGTTTTGGCTCGCTTTTATACTTGTCAAATAAAAACTTCGCCTCATCTATCAAGCCCTCATCTAGCATATTTTTCGTCCGTTTTGCGATGCGAGCTCTAAGCTCCTCTTTGTCCCACAAAATTTCAAATATCGTAAGCTCTTTTATGACGCTCTCTTTGGTATTTTGCTTTAGCCAGATGCTTGGCATTTGCCCGCTAAATTTATAAATTTGATACCATTTTTCGAGGCGATAAGAGTCGTTTTGGCTAAATTTACTTGCAAACTCAGGGTCGTTTTGTAAAGCTAGCTGGTAAATTTCTTCGTTGCTTAAATTTAGCTCGCATTTTGGCACGTCTGGCGCAAGACCGCTAAGCATCGCCTTTAGATAAAAGCCACTACCTCCCGTGATGATGAGCGGGTAGCCTTGTGAGCGCGCAAATTCCTTTGCGTTTTTATAAATTTCAAAAAATGCCCCGACGCTGAAATTCCTCATCAGGGTAAATTTCATCCACCCCAAAGTGCCTCACAGCCTCTAGTTGCCAGGGCTTTGGCTTTGCGCTGGCGATATCTATCTCTTTATAAAGTGCTAGCGAGTCAAGACTTAAGATGACGCCACCAAACTCCTTTGCTAGCTCAAAGGCTAGATCGCTCTTACCGCTTGCTGTGGTGCCAATTAATGCTAGCTCGCCAAACAAGCTTAGCCCTCATAAAATGAGCTAAATAGCAAAATTTCATCGCTTTGCTCGTTGCTTTTGCCCTCTTTTATAAGATCAGCCAAAACGCCTGCAAAGTGCGGTGCAAAGCTTAGTTCGTTTAGCCCGTACGCTTGGTTGTAGAGTAAATTTTGATATGTCTCATCACGTCCGATCGCTGGCTTGTCGTTTGAGCTAAGAAGGACGAAATTTGCCTAAAACTAGGCTCTTTTAGCTCGCTTATGCCAAGGTGTCTTTTTAGCTCGTTTAAAAATGTGTTGATCTTCTCTGTTTTTACAAGCGTATCGATCGCGCCCACTTGTAAATTTGTAATGATCGTGACGCCATTTTTCGTTGGATAAATTTTGGCAAACATATCATTTAAAATGATCGGTTTTTTAGGGATCTGACCCTCGCTTAGCACAAGATCGATCGTGTAAAATTTAGCCAAAATGGCACTTAAATTTGTCCCAAGCTTACTTGAAAGCTCCAAATTTCTACCAGCCACGACAAAGCTATCAGCCTCGTATTCGCCAGCACTGCCAACAGCCTTTTGCACGGCTTGCCCCTGTGTTTTTAGCTCATAAATTTCATCATTTATAAACTGCACTCCAAGCTCATTTAGCTCGCTAACAAGCGCCTTTTTTAGCTCTCCAGCGTCGATACTTGCGTTTTTGCTTAAATTTAGCGCCCCTTTTATGTTTTTATTTATCAGACCAAAATTTGCAAGCTCACTATCCACGCTTAAAATTTCTTGCTCGCTATCAGCGACTTTCATCTCATCAAGCCTCTTTTTAAAGCTCTCATCCTCGCTAAAGATGAGATAAACGCCGTTCTCATCAAAATTTATCTGAGGATATTTTTCGTTTAGCTCTCTTAAAATTTCAAAGCTCTTTTGTCCAAATTTTTTAAACAAAATTCTCATCTTTTTATCGTGAGCCTTTGTTGATTTAAGCGTGAAATTCGCCATCCAAGCTCTAAAATTTTCATTTAAACAAAGCGCTATATCAAGCTCACTTTTTTTACTAACTAGCCCCAAAAATGAGCTAGATATCGCTCCATCTCTTGCAAGCGCTGGGGCGTTAAATGGGGTTAAAATTCCGCTCTCAAACTCATCTTTTTGGTTACTAATAACTAAAATTTCTTCGCCCTTTTTAGCTAGCTCAAGCGCCGTAAATAACGCACTAAAACCATCTCCGATAATCGCTATTTTACTCATCATAACCCTTCATTTTAAATTACTCTTGCAATGATAATATAAATTTAGATTTAAAGCAAAATGGTGTAAAATCAAACACTTTTTAAAAAAGATGGAAATTTATATGATCAAAAAGCTAAAAGATATCGCAGAACTCATCGTTTTTAAGCATTCGGTTTTTGCCCTGCCATTTATCTTTGTGGCGATGATAGTTGCGAGCAAGATAGAAAACGGCTCAGCTTGGTTTGGCTTTAAACTGCTTATTTTAGGCACTATTTGCGCGGTTAGCGCTAGAAATTTCGCCATGGCGTTTAACAGATATCAAGACGAGGACATCGACAAGCTAAACCCACGCACCGCAAGCCGTCCAAGCGTAGATGGACGCATCGGCAAGGGCAATATGCAGCTGTTTATCGCAGCAAACGCGCTTATTTTTATCATCTGCGCTTATTTTGTAAATTCGCTCGCATTTTGGCTAAGCTTCCCTATCCTTGCCGTACTTGGCGGATACTCGCTATTTAAGCGATTTAGCGAGCTAGCGCACTTGGTGCTAGGCCTTAGTCTTGGACTTGCCCCCATCGCTGGCGTGGTCGCAGTGAGCGCTGCCATACCACTTTGGAGCGTGCTACTTTGCCTTGGTGTGACATTTTGGGTGGCTGGTTTTGACCTACTTTACTCGCTTCAAGATATTAAATTTGACCAAGAGAACAAGCTCTTTAGCATACCAGCCATTTATGGCGACAAGGCGACACTATTTTTATCAGCCATTTTTCACGCTCTAGCTTTTATACTTTGGCTACTTTTTGCTTGGGCGGCTGGACTTGGAGCGATGGCATTTTTTGGCATTGTGGTAAGTGGCGTGATCTTATTTTTCGAGCACAGGATCGTAAGGCGCGACTTTAGCAAGATAGATCGGCGTTTTTCACGCTAAATGGCTACTTGGGAATTTTATTTTTCATCTTTGTTTGGATCAGTGTATTATGAGCGAAGTAAGGCTTTTTAAAGCGCCTCTTAGCATGGTTTATGAGCGTGATAGCTCTGGAGATGAGAAATTTTAAGAGAATTTAACTCTATCTTGCCAGGCGACGAAGATGCGCTTGGAGCGTGGCTAAAGCGTGCAAAATCACGCGGCGAGACTAAAGAGAGCGACCAAGTCTTGCTAACGCTTGTCATCGAGCTTCATAGAAAGATCGATGCGCTTAGTGATTATATAAAAAATGAGCACAAGCAATACTTGCCACTAAAAGAGAGTGCAGATATCGATGAGATCGGCTTTACACATATAAAAATAAGCGAAGATAAATTTAAAAAAGATGAAATTTACTACGCAAGGATTATGATGCCTATCTTTCCAAAGAGAAATTTGAGCCTTTATCTAAGGGCGCAGGATGAGAGGCTAGCAAAGATAGAGAACATGCACGAAGAGGACGAGGCCGACTGGAACGCTTACGTGACGGCTAGAGAGCGTGTGATGATAAGAGAGCTTAGGGCAAATTCGTAAAGGAAAAATATGGAAATTTACATTTTTTTAGGTTTTGGCATCGTTTTAGCGATAATAATAGCTTTGATATTTATAAAAGATAGCGAGACAAACAAGAAATTTACAAGATATGAGCGTGCCATAGAGAGCGCCATACAAGAAAACTATAATCTCAAAAAACAGCTGGCCGCACTAGCAAGCTTTAAGCCTGATGACGACGAGCAGCTAAAAGATGTAAAAGATGAGCTAAAAGAGCAGATAAACGAGCAGATAAATGAAAAAATCGTGCCGATAATCCGCGCTATAAAGAGCATCGAGCGAGTGATCGATGACTTTGCAAACGAACAAAAAGATAGGATGTTTAACCTTGAGGAGCGAACAAGAGATATCAATAAAATCGCCCCGAGTGTTATAAACGAAGAAGAGCAGATCCTAAAGATGTTTAAAGATGGCAAAAGTGCAGCCATGATCGCTAAAGATCTTCACGTGGGTATGGGGCGAGTTGAATTTGTGCTTAAATTTCATAAATTAGCCTAAATTTGGGCTAATTTTAAAAGACAAAACTACTCTTAAACTACAAAAATTAGCTTAAATTTTTATTTAAATTTAAATCTTTTAACATATAATTGAAAATTAAAAAAGCTCTAACCAAGCTTAAAAAAGGTGCTTTATGCTAATAGATAAATATGGTCGGGTTGTTGATTATTTGAGAATTTCTGTGACGCAGCGTTGCAATTTTAGATGTAGATATTGCATGCCTACGACGCCATTTAGTTGGACGCCAAAAGAGAATTTACTGACATTTGAAGAGCTATTTTTATTTGTTAAAGTAGCTATTGATGAGGGTGTGAAAAAGATTAGGATCACAGGCGGCGAGCCACTCGTGCGTAAGGATCTGGACGTCTTTATAAAGATGATAAGCGATTATAAGCCAGACATCGATCTAGCGCTTACGACAAATGGCTTTATGCTGCCACACTTTGCCAAAAGGCTAAAAGACGCTGGTCTAAAGCGCATAAATATGTCGCTTGATACGCTAAATGAGCAAAAGGCTAAATTTATCGCTCAAAAGAGCGTCTTGCACGAGGTTTTAGCTGGCTTTGAGGCGGCACTTGACGCTGGATTAAAGGTGAAGATAAATACAGTCGCTCTAAAAGGCTTTAACGACGATGAGCTAGTAAATTTGCCTTGAGTTTGCTAAATTTAGAAACTCTCAAATCAGATTTATCGAATATATGGAAAATTCGCACGCCAAAGAGGATCTAAAAGGGCTAAAAAGCGATGAAATTTTAAATATCATCTCGCAAAAATATAATGTCACAAAAGATGAAAAGTTACCAAACGCACCTGCGTCTATTTATAGGCTTGATGACGGCTATAAATTTGGCATTATTGACCCTCATAAACACGACTTTTGCGAGAGTTGCAACCGCATCAGACTAAGTGCTGAGGGGCTTTTGATACCTTGCCTTTACTTTGAAGATGCGCTAAGTATCAAAAAAGCAGTTGCAAATGGCGACGTCGTCGCAGCAAGCGAGATCTTAAGGCAAGTACTTGCTAACAAGCCAAAAGAGAACAAATGGGCTCTAGGAGCTGAAAATGAAACCTCTTCAAGGGCCTTTTACCAAACTGGTGGTTGATGAGCAAAGAGCTAGAATTAGTTGAGGCATTTTTAAGCATCCAAGGCGAGGGCGCTTATCAGGGCAGGCTCGCTGTGTTTTTACGCTTTTTGGGCTGCAACCTAAACTGCTCTGGCTTTGGCGTAAAGACAAGATCTTTAAAAACAGGCGAAGAGCTTTTGGGCTGTGATAGCATAAGAGCCGTTTTTAAGGGACATTTTCACCACAAAACATATAGCTCAGATGAAATTTTAAGCATAGTTGATAGCTTTAGCAAAGGCTTAGAGCAAAAGCCGATCATCGTTTTAACAGGCGGCGAGCCACTCATCTGGCATCAAAATGAAAATTTCATAAATTTGGTAAGAAATTTGCTTATAAATTACGAGGTGCATTTTGAGACAAATGGCACGCTCTTGGTTGATTTTGATAAATTTGAAATTTATAAAAATTGCCATTTTGCACTTGGCGTAAAGCTAGCAAATAGCGGAGTTAGCGAGCAAAAACGCATAAATTTAGATGCTATTTTGGCTATCAAAAATAACGCAAAAAGTAGCTTTTTAAAATTTGTCCTCTCGCGCTTTGACAAAAGCGAGCTAGATGAAATTTTATATATAAAAAATAGAGTGAATTTGCCCGTCTGGTGCATGGCGATGGGCGCAAATAAAGACGAGCTAAGCAAAAATGCTCTAAAAACAGCACAATTTGCCATAAAGCATGGATTTAACTACTCAGAGCGTATCCACATCAGGCTTTGGGGCGACAAAGAGGGTGTTTGATGATTATTAGAAAACTTTTTAGATTTGAAAATGCGCATATCGTGAGATTTTGTAGCTCAAAGCGCTGCAGGACGAGCATCCACGGCCACAGCTACGTAGCAGAAATTTTACTTAGCTCAAATTTTCTTGATAATGCTGGCATGGTCTATGACTTTGGGTTGATGAAGCAAAACATAAAGACGATCATCGATAGCTTTGACCACGCTACGACCATATATTCAGGCGATAGTGATGAATACAAAAACGACCTTAAAAAGCACTCTGCAAGGTGGATCGAGATCCCGCTAAATCCCAGTGCAGAGCAGTTTTGCCGTATATTTTTTGTAATGATAGAGCGGGTACTTGAGCTTAGCGTGATGAGTAATGGCGAGCGTGAAGTGAAGCTTCATAGCGTCATCGTGCACGAGACCGACACTGGCTATGCGCAGTGCTTCAAAGAGGACGCAATAAACCCACAAATGGGCAAGATAAGGCTTAGTGATATCAAATTTTCAGAGGCGGTTATGGACGAGTGGAAAGATAAAAATTTGCTTGAAAAGATGATAAATAAGATAAAAATAGAAAATCCAAAGGACGTTTAATGAAAAAATTTATAACCTCTTTTTTGCTTATAGCTGGCGTATTTTTGGGATGTGGAGATAAAGAAGAGGCCAAAAGTGACGTTAGTGAGCCAGTCCCTAGTGATGTTACGATAGCTCAGCCTGATGCAAATGTAACTATCGACGAGCAGCTGCCACCTGAGCCAGTCGTCGAAGAAAACGAGCCTCCTAAAGAGAAGAAATGAACGAACACTTAAGCTCACTTTATGCTTATACTTTGCCATTTCACGTGACATTTTTTTATACGCTACTTGCCTTAGCGGCGCTTTATCTAGCGCTTACTCAGTTTGGAGTGAGAACTAAAAATTACGTGCTTCGTATAAGGTATTTCTTGCCTATTTATCATATGCTGCTTAGCTTTTTGGTGCTAACTGGGCTTATTTTGTGGGCATATTATAGTTACGAGCCAAAATTTAACGCCATAAAAATGCTTCTTATCTTAATAGCCTTAATCGCACTTAGCGCCGTTGGATATAAAAGACTAAAGAGATACGCCATTGCTGGCGAGCTAGAGAAATTTAAAAAATTTGCCCTTATTAAAGGCATTTGCGACATTATTTTGATCATCATTGCAGGAATTTAGATGAAATTTTTATATGATAAAAACGCTGGCGAAGAGCGCTTAAAAATAGTAAATGAGGCATTTTTACACCTAAAAGCTAGAAGGGTTGAAGCAGGAGAGCGCATAAGTGTTAAAATTTACGTGATGGCAAAGAGTATATCTACGAGATCGATGAGGTAGAGCGCAGAAGTGCGAATTTAAGCCTTGTCTTTGCTAGCCTAAACTGCGAGCATAAATTTGACTTTACCATCGCTTGGGCGGTCGTTGATCCAAAGACGATCGAAAAGGCGCTGCCATTTTTAAATGAGCTTGGCGTTGGCAAGATCGCCTTTGTCTATACTAAATTTTCTCAAGCAAATTTCAAGATCGACTTTGAAAAGCTAAACTACATAAACGCACTTTCATGCGAGCAGTGCGGGAGAACGTCGCTAATAGAGTTTGAAATTTACTGAAAATTTAGACGAGCTAATGAGCGTTTATAAAAATGTCTCGGCTATAAATTTTGGTGGCAAAAATTTAAACGAAAAAGAGATGATGAGATATTAATAATCGGTCCAGAGGGCGGATTTAGCGAGGATGAGACGGCTAAATTTAAAAATATCTACGGCCTAAATACAAAAAATATCTTAAGATCACAGACCGCAGTCATATCTGTGGCGGCAAAATTTCTTGCCTGATTTATTTGATTTTTAGATTAGTTTTTATATAATCAGCAACTTTTAAGGTAACAAATAGCCCAAAATAATAAAGGAAAGATGATGAAAAGAGATCCATCCAGAGTATGTAGATTGCACCGTAACTTGCGCGTGTGGCAACACTTTTAAGACAAAGTCAAACAAAAGCGAAATCAGAATTGACATTTGTGACAAGTGCCACCCATTTTTCACAGGCAGCGAAAAGATAGTTGATAGCGCTGGTCGTGTTGAGAAATTTTAGAAAAAATACGCTCAAAAATAAGCCTTGCTCTACTTTATTCCTACTCCAATAGGAAATTTAGAAGATATCTCGCTTCGTGCTATTAAAATTTTGCGTGAATGCGAGATAGCTATCTGCGAAGATACAAGAGTTTGCAAAAGCCTTGTAAATCTACTAAACGAACGCTTTGACGCAAATATAAATATCTCAAAATTTTATCCCGCTTCATACCCACAACGAAGATGAATTTTTTGCAAATTTAAATGATGAAATTTGGAGCAAAAATATAGCTTACATGAGCGATGCTGGCATGCCAGGCATAAGCGATCCAGGCGTTAGTCTAGTAAGATACGCTCAAAAAAATGATATCAAATACGAAATTTTAAGCGGAGCAAACGCTGCACTTTTAAGCGTGGTTGCAAGCGGACTTTGCGATAAAGAGTTTGTTTTCTTAGGATTTTTACCAAATACTGGCAGAGACAGAGCACTAGCCATACAAAACGCTCTAAATTTAGCCTATCCAGCCGTGATCTATGAAAGCCCAAAACGTATATTAAGCTTAGTGCAAAGCATCGCAAATTTAGAGCCAGAGAGAGAAATCTTTGCCATAAAAGAGGCCACCAAAAAATTTGAGACCGAAATTTAAAGATACAGCAAAAATTTAGCCCAAATTTTAGAAAAAGCAAATTTAAACGGCGAGTGGGCAGTTGTCATCTCAAAAAGTGCTAACATAGCCACTCAAAATATCACAAAAGATGAGATCATCTCTCTTGATATAGCCCCAAAAGCAAAGGCAAAACTGCTTAGCAAAATAACTGGCAAGGACGTCAAAAAGCTATACGACGAGCTTATAAAAGCGTAAATTTAAAAGCTCAAATTCCCTCAAAAAGTTTCAAAAATTCACTCAAATTTAGAAGCAAAATAAGTTAAATTTTACTTGACTTTAGCTACCATAAGCAACCATGATAATATACGGAAAACAGCTATTTTTACATATTTTGAACAAGCGCCCGCAGATCCTAGAAGAGATCTATCTCTCAAAAGAGTGTGATAAAAAACTCTTCTCAAAAATTTGCGGCACAGGCAAGAAGATCATCCGCGTGGATAATCAAAAAGCTCAGTCTATGGCGCATGGCGGCAACCATCAAGGCTTCTTAGCAAGCGTTAGCGAGTTTGAGTTTTCAGACTTTAGTGAGCTCAAAAAGCTAAATTTCATCGCCGTGCTTTATGGCATAAGTGACATTGGAAACATCGGTGCCATCGCTAGAAGTGCCTATGCTCTAGGCTGCGAAGGGCTAGTTGTCGTTACAAAAAGTGTAAATATGCAAGGCGTTTTAAGGTCAAGTAGCGGTGCTGCTTACGAGATACCAATAGCCATTTTTGAAGACGGACTTAGCCTGCTAAACGAGCTAAAACAGTGTGGTTTCAGGCTCTACGCGACGGCAAGCAACGGCAAAAATATAAAAGAGATGAAATTTGCTGGCAAGAGGGCTTTGGTGATGGGCTCAGAGGGCGAAGGCATACCGCAAAAAGCTCTAGCAAAGTGCGATGAGTGCGTCGGTATCAAGCTAAAAGATGGCTGGGACTCCCTAAATGTAAGTGCAGCTTTTGCGATAATTTGTGATAGGATGATAGATGAATGAACTAGAAAATTTAAAAGAGATAGGCATAAAGGAAATTTCGCGTAAAACGCACATTGAACCGACATTTTTACAATACATTTTTGACAAAAATTTTGAAAAATTATCACGCTTAAACATCAAAGGTTACGCCAAAATTTTACAGCGTGAGTATGGCATCGATCTTAGCGAACTTCTAGCCGAATACGACGCATTTATGCAAGAAAACATGCCTGATGAGAGCAAAAAAACAAAAGTTAGCCCAAAATTTCATCATACACACCTGAAGATGTTTCGATCCAAAGGCAAAGTAGCGGTGGTGGGGCTGGATTTTTCTTCTGGATCATCATTTTAGCTATCATCGCTGGCGGCGCTTACTACTTTGACGCTTACAAATACGTCCAAAATTTCATAGCAAGCTTAAATGAAGACAACACAAGCGTGAGCTACTCGCAATCAAGCATCGTCAATGAAGTGAAGAAAAATATAATCGACACAAACGTAACGATCTCTCAAAACACTCCAAAGATCGATGCAAACGCTTCAAGCGTGAAAATTTCAGCTCCAGCTGAGCAAAACGTGACTGTAAGTCCTGCTAGCGTTGATCAAAATGCCCTAAAACCTAGCATGGCAGCCCAGCCAGCTCCAAAAGTAGAGCAAAATGTGACAAAACCACTAAATGAAGCGATCATCACGCCAAAACAACGCGTTTGGATAGGCATCATCAACCTTGAAAATGGCCAAAAAACATCAAGCGATACAAGCAAAAGTGTCAATATAAATTTAGACCAAAGACAGCTAGTCGTTTGCGGAAATGGCAACATCGAGCTTAAGATCGGCGATAAAGTGACAAAGTATAACCCAAGCCGTCCGGCTAGATTTTTAGTAGAAAATGGCGATATGAAATTTTTAACTTATGACGAGTTTGTCGAGATGAATAAGGGCAAATCTTGGTAAAAAAACTAGCCATATTTCTTCTTTTTAGCGTTTTTTCATACGCTTTTGATCTAAATAGCAGCGCAAACGCACTAAGCAGCGGAAAAGATCTGCAAATTTCTTTAGAAAATTTAGACACTAACGGCTCGTTAAATGTTGGCGAGCTAGTCTCAAGGCTAAAGCAAAGCTCGAACTACGATGCTCTCTCTTTTAGCTCAAATAGCTTAAATTTAAAATTTATAAGCACGCAAAAAGTCCCCTCAGCTATATTTGTAAAATCGATAAATTTAGCTCTTGAAGATGCAAATATAAGCGTGGCAAGGGTAAATTCTCTAAAAAATGGCAGTGACATTTCTTATGGGATTTTAGCTCTAAAAAGTGGCGGCATAGATCCAAATTTACCTAAATTTCACGCTTAGTAAAAGCGGCTTTAAGATCATGGGATTTGATAGGCTTGATGGAAATTTAGCGCTTTATTTGGACGCTAACAATATGAGCCTTGATGCGTCAAAAGTAAATTTTAACGAAGAGACCCCACTTGTAAAAAGTGGTGGCGTCTATATCGTAGATGTAGCAGGTGCAAGTAGCCTAAATATCATCTCAAACGAGCCAAACAAATGGGTGCCACTTGTTAGAATTTATGATAAAAATTTAAACCAAATCGATCTAAAAAGAGAAAACGAGATAAAAACTAACTACACCATAAATTTAGCTAGTGACGCAAAATACGCGTTAATTAGCGACAATAGCGACATAACTAACATTAAAAACGAGATAATTATCAAGCTTATAAAATAGGAGCAAACAGTGTTTGATGAGATAAGATTTAATACAATTGAGCGTTTGCCAAACTACGTTTTTGCCGAAGTAAATGCTATAAAAATGGCAGCACGCAGAGCTGGCGAGGATATCATCGACTTTTCTATGGGCAACCCAGAGGGCAGAACGCCGCAACATATCGTCGATAAACTATGTGAAAGCGCGCAAAAAGACAAGACCCACGGCTACTCAGCCAGTGCTGGAATTCACAAGCTCCGCCTTGCCATTTGCAACTGGTATAAGCGCAAATACGGCGTAAATTTAGACCCAGAAACTGAAGCGGTCGCCACCATGGGTAGCAAAGAGGGCTTTGTGCATCTTGCTCAAGCCATAATAAATCCAGGTGACGTGGCTATCGTGCCTGATCCTGCATATCCGATACACACGCAAGCGTTTTTATTTGCTGGTGGAAGTGTCGCAAAGATGCCACTTCACTACAACGATAAATTTGAGCTAGATGAGAATGAAATTTTTTGAAAACTTAATCCAGACGATACATGCAAGCTCACCAAAACCAAAATATGTGGTTGTAAATTTCCCTCACAATCCAACGACCGTGACCGTGCAAAAAAGCTTTTACGAGCGCCTTGTAAGCGTTGCAAAGCAAGAGAGATTTTACATCATCTCAGATATCGCCTACGCAGATCTTACATTCGATGGCTACAAAACGCCAAGCATTTTTGAGGTCGATGGTGCAAAAGACGTCGCAGTCGAGTGCTACACCCTTTCAAAAAGCTACAACATGGCTGGCTGGAGAGTTGGCTTTATGTGTGGAAACAAGAGACTTTGCGCCGCACTTAAAAAGATAAAATCATGGGTTGATTACGGCATGTTTACGCCTATTCAAGTCTCAGCCACGGTCGCACTTGACGGCGATCAAAGCTGCGTTGAAGAGATACGCCAAATTTCATGAAAAAAGAAGAGATGTGATGATAGAGGCCTTTGCTCAGGCTGGCTGGGAGCTTAAAAAGCCAAATGCTAGCATGTTTATCTGGGCGAAACTTCCACCAAAGGTGAGCCACTTAGGCAGTCTTGAGTTTTCAAAGCAGCTTCTTACAAAGGCTTCAGTTGCAGTTAGCCCAGGCATTGGTTTTGGCGAGGGCGGAAACGACTATGTGCGCTTAGCTCTTATCGAAAATGAAAATAGGATAAGACAAGCAGCCAGAAATATAAAAAAATATTTGAAAGAATTTGAATGAATGTAGCGATATTAGGCGTTGGAACCGTTGGCGAGTCGGTTGCAAAAATTTTACTAAAAAACAAAAAGCTAATCGCAGCAAGATGTGGCGAGGAGATAGTGCCAGTCATCGGTGTGGTTAGAAATTTAAATAAAAAAAGAGACGCTGGCATCCCTTTGACTGACGATATAAATAGCGTCATAAACCGCGATGATATCGATGTTTTTGTCGAGCTTATGGGCGGCGTTGAAGAGCCTTTTAGAGTGGTGAGCGAAATTTTAAAGCGTAAAAAAGCGGTCGTCACTGCAAACAAGGCACTTCTTGCCTATCACAGATATGCTTTGCAAAATTTAGCCAAAAACACACCATTTGGCTTTGAAGCAAGCGTGGCTGGTGGCATACCGATCATTAGAGCCTTAAGAGAAGGGCTTAGCGCCAACCACATCCTAAGCATAAATGGCATACTAAACGGCACTAGCAACTACATCCTAACCTCGATGATGAATGAGGGATCAAAATTTCAAAGACGCGCTTAAAAAGGCGCAAGAGCTTGGATACGCTGAGGCTGATCCTACCTTTGACGTGGGCGGCTTTGACACGGCTCACAAGCTTCTCATCCTTGCAAGCATCGCATACGGTGTGCACGGCAATCCAGAGGATATCTTGATCGAGGGGATACAAGGCATCACGCCAGAGGATATATTTTTCGCAAAAGATTTTGAATACTCAATAAAACTTCTAGCAATTGCTAAGAAAAGCGAGGGTAAAATCGAGCTACGCGTACATCCAGCGCTTGTGCCACAAAATAAAATGATAGCAAAGGCAAGTGGCGTAACAAATGCGATCAGTGTCGTTGGCGAGGTCGTTGGCGAGACGATGTACTATGGACCTGGAGCTGGTGGCGATGCAACGGCAAGCGCGGTGATCAGCGATCTTATCGACATCGCAAGAGATAGCAAGTCGCCTATGCTTGGATATAAAGCGCCATTTGAGCTAAACACCTTAGAGCTGCTTGATCGCGACAGGATAAAGACGAAATACTACTTTAGGCTAAAAGTCGAAGACAAAATGGGTGTGCTAGCAAAGATAACAAAATTTGATGAGTGAAAACAACCTCTCGATTGATAGCTTACTGCAAAAGCCAAAAGATGAGAGCGAGTATGCCGTGCTATTTTTCACGACTCACACGAGCTTGGAGGCTGATGCGAAGCGAACGATGGAGCTTTTAAAAGAGCAAGAGTATATAAAAGAAGAGCCATTTATGATGAGGATCGAGGAGTAGCTTGGGGCTAAAAGAGTATCTCTTTGGTAAGAGCTCCGAAGATAAGGCTTGCGAGTTTTTGCGTAAGCTTGGTTTTGTCATTTTAGAGAGAAATTTTCACTCCAAATTTGGCGAGATCGACATCATCGCGCTAAGTAGCGATAAAATTTTGCATTTTATTGAAGTAAAAGCAACTAGCGGAGGATATGAAGCGGAGTATAGGCTAAACAAGGCAAAATATATGAAAATTTTAAAAACGATAAATTTTTATATGATGAAAAATGAGCCAAACAGGGACTTCCAACTTGATCTGCTTGTTGTTAAAAATGAAAATTTTGAGCTGATAGAAAATATTAGTTTATAATAAAATTTATTATTTAGCTAAAATTTAAATTTGATTTTGTATAATTGCCACATCTTGAAAATAAGGAGAACAAATGGGAAAATACATCGAACTCACAAAAGAAAATTTTGATGTAACAAAAGAAGGCGTTGCTCTAGTAAACTTCTGGGCTCCATGGTGCGGACCTTGCCGTATGCTAGCTCCAGTGATCGAAGAGCTTGCTGAAGACTTTGAGGGCAAAGCAAAAATTTGCAAGGTAAATACTGACGAAGTGCAAGATCTTGCGGTTGAGTTTGGCATCAGATCGATCCCAACATTGCTATTTTTCAAAAATGGCGAGCTAGTTGAGCAAATGGTCGGTGCGCAGTCAAAACAAGCCCTAACTGACAAACTAAATTCGCTTCTTTAATGAGCAAAAAAGAAGAGGAAGTCTGCTTCCTCTTACCTATATATTTGGTTCATTTTTTGGTGCAGCTATGATAGCGGCTGCATTTGCGTATAGCAACTATCGTTTTTCACAATATAAATTTGTTGATTTTGCGAAGCTAGTTTTTTACGAAAAAAGCGAGATTTTCACTCCAAAAGAGCCAAAATACACGCTTTTAATCTTCAGTTCAAATCAATCAAAATTAGACGAAATTTTACCAACCAAAAATGAAACAGTTGTGGCGATCGATATCTTTCAAAAAAGATATGAGTCAAACTCAACACTAAAATATATAAGCTCAGATATAAATACAGTCCTAGAGCTTATGCGAAATTTAAGCATTACAAAGCTTCCTAGCAGTGTTGAGATAGTTCATCAAAGGGGCGAAATTTATAAACAAAATTCGCCTATAAATGTTTTAGAATAAAGGAAATTTATGCTTGATTTAGCGATCATCGGAGGCGGTCCAGCAGGACTAAGCGCCGGACTTTACGCCACTAGAGGCGGACTAAAAATGTTGTAATGTTTGAAAAGGCGAGCCAGGCGGTCAGATCACCTCTAGCTCAGAGATAGAAAACTACCCAGGACAAAAAGCCCTGGCGAGAGCGGCTTTGACTTCATGAGCACTTGGTGGAAGCAGTGCAGTGCATTTGGACTAGTTCACAAATGGGCAAACGTCATTGGCGTTAGAAAAAATAACGACGGCAGCTTTGAAATTTTGCTTGAAGGTGGCAAGAGCGAGCAGGCAAAAGCTGTCATCGTAGCGACTGGCTCAACTCCAAGACGTGCTGGCTTTAAAGGCGAGGACGAGTTCTTTGGCAAAGGTGTTAGCACATGCGCAACATGCGATGGCTTTTTTTACAAAAACAAAGAGGTAGCCGTTCTTGGCGGTGGCGACACAGCTGTTGAAGAGGCACTTTATCTAGCAAATATCTGCTCAAAAGTTTATCTTGTGCATAGACGTGACGAGTTTAGAGCAGCGCCAACAACCGTTGAAAAAGCTAGAAAAAATGAGAAGATCGAGTTTATAACAAGTGCAACTGTAAAAGAAGCGCTTGGCGATGAAATGGGTCTAACAAAGATCGTGCTTGATACCAAAAATGGCGAGCGCGTACTTGATGTGCCAGGGCATTTTCACCTTTGTCGGACTAAATGTAAATAACGAAATTTTAAAAGATGAAAACGGCAAATTTATCTGCGAAATGGCTGATGGCG
The DNA here is from genome assembly GCA_037321105.1 of Campylobacter concisus. Lineage (GTDB taxonomy): Bacteria > Campylobacterota > Campylobacteria > Campylobacterales > Campylobacteraceae > Campylobacter_A > Campylobacter_A concisus_AZ. Next base: position 1,004,210 of record CP147775.1, read on the forward strand.
GACAGGTCAAGACAAATCTTAAGATGCAAACTAGCCTAAAAGGGCTCTTTGTAGCAGGCGATATCAGAGAGGATGCTCCAAAACAAGTTATCGTAGCAGCAGGCGATGGCGCAGTGGCTGCACTTAGCGCTATGAGCTACATAGAAAGCTTGCATTAATACTCAAATTTAGCCAAATTTTTGGCTAAATTTCTCTTCTAAAATAAACCTTTTTAGTAAAATTTACATTTTAAAATTGCTTGGTTTTTAGGCTTATCAGAATATTTTTTCGAAAATTGCATTAATAAAATAATTCTAAACAGCTTTTTTGGCACAAAATAATAGAGACATGGCAAAAGGGTACCTTTTTATATTTCTTGTTAAATTTCTCTTTCAAAAAACTTTTTTTGCAAAATTTATATTTTACTTTTTGACTTAGTTGAACACATTTTAAAGATAGCTAAATATAAAAATTAATCTGTTGTATTAATAAAAAAAATTAAATACGAGAAAATTTCGCGGAGCTTTTGCTGCTCAAGCTTTGAACACATGGACTTAAAGCTTGAAAAATAGCACTAAGATATAGCGCGATCGCTTTTTTTAGCACAAAATAATTAAAGATGGTGACAAAAAAGGTGTGCCATTTATTAATAGTTATTTTGTGATCAGAGTAATTCCATAATGCTAATTTCTTAATCAAATTCTAGTCTCAGGTCGCTATTTTTAAAAGCCATTTCGTAATCTCTCTATAATAAAATTTTATGTTAAATTTCAACCAAAAATCAAAGGATAAATTTTGGTAAAAATAGGACTTTACGGCGCTAGCGGCAAGATGGCTCAGAGTATCATCTCTTGTTTAAAAGATGAAAAAGAAGCCACTTTAAGCGTCGCTTTTAGCCAAAAAAATGAAGTTGAAAATTTAAGTAGCAAACTTTTGACAAACGACTTTGCTAAATTTTTTGAAGCGTGCGACGTTATCATCGATTTTAGCCAAAAAGAGGCGACCGTAGCACTGCTAAACTACGCTAGAACCAACCCAAAACCACTAGTTATCGGCACGACTGGACTAAATGACGATGAGAAAAACTTGCTTCATTTAGCATCAGGTACTATGCCAATACTTTACGCAACAAATATGAGTCTAGGTGTAGCAGTGTTAAATAGAATTGCAAGGATAGCTTCGAAAGTTTTAAGAAATTTGATATAGAGATCGTCGAGCAGCACCACAGACACAAAAAGGACGCTCCAAGTGGCACTGCGATGACTTTAGCAGGCTGCGTGGCAGAGGCAAGAGATCTAAATTTAAAAGATGTTTTAGTAACTGGCAGAGCTGGCATGGTGGGCGCAAGAAGCAAAGACGAGATCGCAGTTATGGCACTTCGTGGCGGCGATGTGGTCGGTCGTCACACGGTTGGCTTTTATAATGACGGCGAATTTATCGAGCTAAACCACACCGCAACTAGCAGAGCGACCTTTTCAAAAGGTGCCATTAAGGCTGCTATCTGGCTAAAAGATCAGAGAAGCGGCCTATACTCGGTAGATGATAGTTTGGGGCTTGATGATTGAAATTTAGTCTTGATGATGTAGAGAGCTACAAGCTAAAATTTGGCAATAAATTTACCTACCAGAGCGCAAAAAGCGTCAAAATTTCAAGAGCTGGTGAGTTGATTTGAGATGATAAAAATTCAGTTTTAGCGCATGTGGATAGTTATAAATGGTGCAAATAACGGCAAGTGTGCCAGCACTTTGGACAACAAGCCACTTACAAAAAGTGCTTAGCGTTGGCTATGAATTTTAACTACAAAGATGAAATTTAAAAAAATGAAAAGAGGATAAAGATGTGTGCGATAGTTGGTATCATAAATTTCTAAGGATGCGGCGAAAACGGCGTATTATGCGTTATTTTCTATGCAACACCGCGGTCAAGAGGCAAGTGGCATCAGCGTCTGTAACGACGGCGAAATTTCCACTCACAAGGGCAACGGTCTAGTCACCGAGGTCTTTAACGAAGAGATATTAAGCTCACTAAAAGGCGACATGGCGATCGGCCACAACCGCTACGCAACAGCTGGCAAAAACTCAGGCCGTGACGCCCAGCCAATAGCCGCCAACTACGCGCTAGGTCAAATCTCAATCGTCCATAACGGAAATTTCAGTCAATAAAGACGAGGTTAGAGACGAGCTTATCAAAGATGGCGCGATATTTCAGACAAATATGGACACAGAAAACATCATCCACCTCATCGCAAGAAACCACGACGAACACCTACAAGATCGCATCATCGCAGCACTTGATAAGATAAAAGGCGCTTACTGCTTGCTCGTGCAGTCACGTCACAAGACCTTTGCCATAGAGACCGCTGGGGCGTTAGGCCACTAAGCCTTGGTAGGCTAAAAGATGGCGGATACATCGTAGCTAGCGAGACTTGTGCGTTTGACCTTGTGGGAGCGACATTTATAAGGGATGTTAGACCTGGCGAGATGATAGTTTTTGAGCACGGCAAGAGCGAGTTTCAAAGCTTGCAAATCTTCGAGCCAGATCCTAGAATTTGCGCCTTTGAATACATCTACTTTGCGCGCCCAGATAGCGTTATAGAGGGCAAAAGCGTCTATGAAGTGAGAAAAAAGATGGGCGAGGTGCTAGCTAGAAAGAGCAAGGTAAAGGCTGACTTTGTAGTGCCTGTGCCAGATAGTGGCGTGCCAGCGGCGCTTGGATATGCAAATGAGAGCAAAATTCCATTTGAGCTAGCCATCACCAGAAACCACTATGTGGGCAGGACATTTATCGAGCCAAGCCAAGAGATGAGAAATTTAAAGGTCAAACTAAAACTTAACCCAATGTCAAGCGTGCTAGCTGGTAAAAGCATCGTCGTGATCGATGATAGCATCGTTCGAGGCACCACTTCTAAAAAGGTGGTCGATCTCTTAAGACACGCAGGAGCGAAAGAAATTCACTTCAGAGTTGCGTGCCCTGAGCTCAAGTATCCTGAGCGATATGGCATCGACACACCAAGCTTTGAGGAGCTAATAAGCGCCAAAAAAAGCGTCGAAGAGGTCAGAGAGTACATCGGAGCTGACAGCTTGGAGTTTTTGAGCATTGACGAGCTTAAAGAGAGCATCGGCAACGAGAGAAAATACTCGCTTGTAAGCTTTGATGGTGATTACTTCATAAAATGAGAAATTTAGTAGTTTTGCTGCTTACAGCACTCTTTTTGCGGGCTGTTCGCAAAAGACGCCCAGTAAAAAAGATGAAATTTCCATCATGGTGAGCTACTTTGAGCTAAGTGGCAAAAAGCAGCAACTACTCATAAAGAGCATGCCAAGCTTAGCTGATAAAAATGCCAGCGTGCCATTTTTTGGCATGATAAATTTTCTTGATCAAAATAAAACGACAAGTGCCTACTCTCTTGTAAATGGCGTTATAAACGTCATTGAAGCAGATAGCGCCTCTATAAATTTAAACAAAGCTAGTGACGTTTTGGCTCTTAAAAAATCTAGCGAGATAAGGTTTTACGAGATAAGGCCTGATGTGGTTGAGAGTGTTAAATTTAGATCACCAAACGGCGTTTGCGCTGAGTTTTTGGCTCAAAAGCCAGTTTTTGTAAATGCGTCCACCAACTACTACTTAAGAGATGATAGCTTTTTTGCAAGTTTAATTGAGGCAAAATTTGTCTATAAAAAGGGCGCAAAGATCCTAAAAAAGGAGTTTGTTTATAGCATATCTGAGCCCAAAATCCTAGAAGAAGCTAAAGATTTTACACAAAAATCAAACCAGCTTTTCTTAAACGATATGCAAAAGCTTGGCAGACTGCTTGATATACTCTGCACATTTTAGTAGGCACTTAGACACTAAATTTATACTTTTTCATGGGCTTGCACCATTTTAAAATTTTATTTTAAGTACGGGGGGGAGTAGTGCTTGGCCCTGGAGTTTGATTGGCGGCGATAGAGAAAAGCCTAATTATGATTATAGTGGCGAAAAAGAAATTTATTCAGAAAAATACTCAAAAGCTTGGGACTAATGACGCAAAAAGATGGTGCTTTGATAAAGGTAACGATCTAGGTTGTCTTTGGCTAGAAAAATTAGAGGCTATGGAAAGCAAAGATCTTAAAAAAGTTGTAAATTTTTATGAGAAGACTATTCCAGAGTATTGTTATGATAAAAAATTTGCTCCAGCTTGCAATATACCAGCTCATGATTTGATAGATTGGAAAATAGTTTATTTCGCAAAGAAAGATGGGGATACCAAATCTATTTATTCTGACTATGCAAAAGCACTTTCTGAGTCAAAAGCAGATGTAAAAATGCTTGAATATGGCTGCAATGAACTAAAAAGCGCCTATATATGTAGATATCTGCGTGACATGTATAAAAACTTGGGTAACAGAGAAAAGATAAAAGAATATAACGATAAAATGAAAAATGGCGATGAAAAATGGAATTCTGTTCTTTATGACTATCAACACATAAGATATATTTATAAAGACGCCTCTGCGTGGAAGCTTTTAATCAATTAATCTATTTAAATGTGTAGGATTTTATCCTGCACATTTTTTTAAAAAAATATCTATTTTTAAGTTGGAATTTTCACTTTAGCTGACTTGTAAATTTAGGTAAATTTCACCATTTTCAAGTCAGCCACTTTAAATTTAAAGCTGAAATTTAGCCCCCCTGCTCTTTTAAATTTAGCGCTCGCCCCAAAAAATCTATACACCAAATTTATCCTAAAGCATCTCTATAAATGCCTCAAGCCTTGTCTTGATCTGTCCAGCATCACTCGTCGAAAAGTCCGTCTCAAGCGCCATATAAGATGTATCCACATCGTTGCACGCCCTTTTTATATTAGCAGTTTCTACATTGTAGGTGTGACAGGCTTGCAGCACAACGTCGATCACGCCGTCCGCCTTATACTCTTTTATCATCCCTTGTAGCACCTTTCTCTCTCTTTATTTGGCGACATGATCGAGCAAGGTATCGCCATGTAGCGCTTTGCGATGGCGCTAATTGGATCATCATTTTCATCGATTAGGTTGCTAAAATTTTTAGTTCCAGTGCAGTTTTCGTAAGCTACCACGACGCCGCCTGCCTCTTCTATGGCTGGCACGATCTTATCATAGACCCCGCCGCTTGGACAGCCTGTGATGATGATGCGTTTGGCGTCCTTATGCACGGGTGAAATTTTATCTCTCACGCACTCTTTTAGCTTACTTACGATAATCTCAAGGTCGCTTATCTGCTCCTCTTTGTCAAAGATAAAGCCGTTTCCATATAACAGTGCGTGTAGCTCTTTGCCATTCATCGGTGGTGACGTTAGTTTCATGAAATTTTGAATTTCTCCCATTAGCTCGCGCTCTTTATTAAATAGCCTGATAGAGTTTCTAAGCTCCTCGTCACTCACACTCACGCCAAATTTCAGCCTCCAGACGCTCTTTTAACTCCCTAATCTCATCTTGCCAAAGCTCCAGGCTCTTTTGGCTCTTGAAATGTGGCAAATGCATGACGTGCACATCTTTAAATTTGCCCATTAACTCATACATTTTCTTCTTGCCGTCGCACGTCGTCTCGCCGATAACGATATCAGAGTTTCGCACAAATGGGCACTTATTCGCTTTTGCAAAGCCGTAGCTTGCTTTTATGAGCGGACAGAGGTTTTTAGGCAGGTACTTTTCGCCCTCGATCACGGCATTATCGCCAGTTGCGCAGACACTCACGCTATAAGCGTTTGCTGCGTGGATGACCTCCCTTGGCGTGTAGGTGCAAAAGATAGCCGCGATCTTTTGTCCGCTATTTTTGACTGCTTCAACATTTTGGGCTAAATTTTCTAGCGCCATCATAGGTAGCGAAAATTTCGCTCAAACTCATACTCTCATTTATCGCCATTTTCTCTCCTTAAATTTCTTATCCCTGCAAGGCTAGCGCCTATCGCACCGCAGTAGATCGCATCTTTGTGCGTGCTGACGCTAGCTTGCAAGCACGCTTCTGAAATTTTCTCTTACATACTCGCTCTTACTAAAGCCACCGCTTAAGAAATAGCTCGTATTTGCCTGTTTTTTGACCAAATTTGAAATTTTATTTATAGCTGAGATGATCACCGCTTTTGCGATATTTTCTCGTGAGACGTTTTGAGCGATGAGGCTTATGATCTCAGACTCCGCAAAGACCGTGCACATCGAGCTTATGGATATATCTTTGTCACTATTTTTAGCAAGACGTGTCAGCTCATCAAACCTAACTCCAAGGCGGTTTGACATCACTTCAAGAAATTTACCAGTGCCGGCTGAACACTTGTCATTCATCGTAAAGTCCATCACCGAGCCATTTTCAAGCTTGATAGCCTTCGTATCTTGTCCGCCCACGTCTATAACTGTGCAGTCGCTTTTGCAAAAGTAGTGCGCTCCAAGCGCGTGACAGGTGATCTCTGTAAGGGTTTTATCAGCGTATGGCACCGAAACTCTGCCGTAACCTGTCGCAGTAAAATATAGCTCGCCAAGGTTTAAGCCTAAAACTCGCTCTTTTATAAGCATGGCCGTATCTGCGCTGCTCCAGCCAGTTGGGAGCAAAAAGAGCTCCTTTATCTCGCCGCTACTTGCCTCTATGACGGCAACCTTTGCAGAAGTTGAGCCTATATCAATACCGATTGAGTGCATTTTGTATCCAAGAAAGGTCTTTCTAAAACTTAGAACTGGCGTGATTTTACTCACTTTAAGACGAAATTTGTCAATAAATAAGACCCAGAATTTATAGCCTTTTCACCTTTTAAAATTTATAATTTACCCACACTTTACAAAGGGGATGAAATTTGAAAAATTTGACAAACGAGCAGAGATTTTCTCAAATGCCGACCTTGCAAGGCTCTTTTTCCCTATCGCTGTAGAGCAGTTTTTAGAGTATAGCCTAGGCCTTGCAAACTCGCTAATGGCAGCAAGCGTTAGCGAAAGTGCGGTGAGTGCGGTAAGCCTTGTGGAGTTTGTCATGGCGCTATTTATAAGTATATTTACCGCCATAGCCACTGGTGGCTCGGTGGTCGCTAGCCAGTATCTAGGCAGCAAACAAAGCGGCAACGCCAGAAATACCGCCGATCAGCTAGTTTGGTTTAGCCTAATTTTTGCCATCTTTATAGCCCTTGCCATCATAGTTTTAAAAGATCTCATCTTAGATAAAGTCTTTGGCGATATCGGCGAGCAAGTGAGGCGCGATGCTAGCCACTATCTCGTTTTCTCCGCCATTTCAGCGCCCTTTTTAGCAGTATATGCAGCAGCTGCGGCGATTTTTCGCACGATGTCAAACGCAAAGCTACCTATGTATATCATGGCGGCTGCAAATTTACTAAATGTGCTGCTTACTGCCATTAGCATCTACACATTTCACACAGGGGTGCTTGGCATCGCCATTAGCACGCTCATAGCTAGAGCGATAGCTTGCTTTGTCATAGTCTATCTGCTACTTGATATCAAGCTAAAACTTCACATAAGAAAGAGCCTTATCTATAAATTTGACTACGAGATTATCAAGAAAATTTTAAATATCGGCGTGCCTTATGGCTTTGAAAATTCGATGTTTTACGTGGGTCGCATCATCGTTTTGAGCCTTGTTTCGCTCTTTGGCACGGCAAGCATCGCTGCAAATGCCGTGGGCGGGACGATCGTGATGTTTCAGGTGCTCCCTGGCATGGCGATAGGCACAGGTCTAAGCGTCGTCGTGGCTAGATGCATCGGCGCAAATGACTTTAATCAAGCTAAAATTTTACGTAAGAAAATCAATGCTAAGCATCTACATCGTGCAGCTTTTTAGCACGGCTGTCGTGTTACTGCTTCTTGAGCCGCTACTTCGCGTTTATAATCTCTCAAGCGAGGCCATGAATTTAACAAGGCAGATCGTCTGGTATCACGGCATCGCGATGTGCCTCATCTGGCCGCTTGCCTACACCTATCCGACCGTTTTTCGAGCTGCTGGGGACGCAAAATACCCGATGATAGGTAAATTTAGCCTGCATGTTTGCCTGCAGGATCGTGCTAGCTTATATCTTTGCGCTTACGTTTGATCTTGGCATGATAGGCACTTGGTTTGCGATGTTTGCCGACTGGGCGGTAAAGGCGGTGCTCTTTGTGCGCAGATACGCAAATGGCACGTGGATGAAATTTCGAGCCATTTAAAAAAAAGTAGTAATATACACACGATTTTGTCACAAAGGATAAAGATGAAAAATGTTTTAAAATTTAGCGCAGCTCTAGTGATCGCAGCGCTTTTTGCAGGGTGCGCAAGCGAAAGCTCAAGAGTGATCGAAACTCCAAAAGTAGCAAGCTACGGCTCAGTTTATAACGGCAAAAAGGTCTCAGTTTCTATTGGCCGCTTTAATAACCAATCAGCCTATCAAAATGGCGCCTTTAGCGACGGCGAGGATAGACTTGGCAACCAAGCTCAAAGCATCTTGATCACAAATTTACAGCAAAGCGGTAGATTTTCGGTGCTTGAGAGATCAAATATGTCAGTCCTCAAACAAGAGAGCGAGCTAAGCAAAGAGGCTCAAAATTTAAAAGGCTCAAGATATGTGATAACTGGCGATGTGACTGAGTTTGGCCGCAAAACAACAGGCGATCACCAGCTATTTGGCATACTTGGCAAAGGCAAGCAACAAACTGCCTACTCAAAGGTAAATTTAAACGTTGTCGATACCAAAACCGCAGAGGTCGTCTATTCAGTTAGCGGCGCTGGCGAATACACCCTTTCAAACAGAGAAATCATCGGCTTTGGCGGCACCGCAGGATACGACTCTACGCTAAATGGCAAGGTGCTAAGCCTAGCGATAGTTGAAGCGGTAAATAACCTAGTAAATGGCATAGAAAGTGGAGCATGGCAAGTAAAATAGGGCTTGCCTGCCTTGGCGCTCTTGCACTCTTAGTTGCAGGATGTAGCAACGCAAGTGGCCCAAGGTCGCTTTACTACTGGGACGGCACATATAGTAGCTCGCTATATAGCTATCTAAACGAAGATGGCGACGCAACCGAGCAAATTTCACGCTTAGAAAATTTCAGTGCAAACCTCAACCCAAAGGGGCTACAAGGTTGCCCCAGGGCTATACGCGCACCTTGGACTTTTATACTTAAATAATGGAAATCTAGGCGCTGCAAATGCAAATTTTGACAAAGAGGTGCAAAATTTCCCAGAGTCAAAAGAATTTATAAATTTCATCAAAGGCTCTAAAATTTAACCCCGAAAAAGCAGAGCAAAAAAGAGGGAGCGAAAGATGAAAAATAGCCTTAAATTTATAGCCGTGGCTCTTTTGGCAATATTTTTTACTGGATGTTCCGTAAAAGAGCCTGAGCCATACGACTACTCAGCCTTTTTACAAAAAAAGCCTCACTCTATCCTAGTGCTCATGCCAACAAACGATAGCACCGATGTGGCTGGCTCAGCAGCCGTTCTAGCCAACTCAGTAGCCCCACTTAGCGAGGCTGGATACTATGTATTTCCAGTAGCTCTTGTAAATGATACATTTAAGCAAAATGGCATCACTGAGCCAGGCGAGATAGCAGCCGTGCCACTAAATAAGCTTGATAAAATTTTCACGCCGATAGCGTGCTTTACATAAACATAAAAGACTACGGCACAAGTTATGTCATCGTCTCTAGCTCGACAAAGGTCGTCCTTGAGGCAAAGCTAGTTGATATAAAAAGTGGTGCGACACTCTGGCAGGGCGAGGCAGAAGCCGCAGAGGATAGCGGGAGTGGGCAAAACAGCTTGCTTGGCATGCTAGTCTCAGCTGTCATCACGCAGGTGGCAAACACCATCTCAGATAGATCATACGACCTAGCAGTAAGGGCTGATGCCTATCTCTTTCTAGAAACTGCCGTGATTGCATACTTTATGGGCCATATTCGCCGCACTACGGCAAAGACGCCCAGCTTCATAAAGATAGATAAATTTAATGTCCAGCCATCAACTTGGAGTGCTTCTTACGCTAGTTGGTGGCGTACTTTGGGGGTTTAGCGGAGTTTGCGGGCAATACCTCTTCTCGCAGGGTATAAGCGCTGATTTTTTAGTACCTTATAGGCTCTTGCTAGCTGGAGCATTTATCGTGCTTTACTACGCTTTTAAGGCTCCAAAGGCCGTTTTGCGCCACTTACTGACATAAAACTGCTAGCAGAGCTTCTTATATACGCCATACTTGGGCTCATGATGACGCAGTATGCTTATTTTTACTCGATCGAGCTCTCAAACGCCGCAGTTGCGACCGTCATTCAATACACCGCGCCAGTCCTCATCCTAGCTATCATCTGCCTAAAAGAGAGGCGAGCGCCAAGACCGCTTGAAATTTTGGCACTGCTATGCGCGATGCTTGGGTCTTTTTCCTAGCTACGCACGCTCAAATTTCATCCCTTGTCATCTCACCAAAAGCGCTATTTTGGTGCTTAGTAAGTGCTGTTTGCGTCTGCGTTTATAGCCTTGCTCCCACAAGACTAAACGCCAAATATTCAGTCGCACTCATTCTTGGCTGGGGCATGGTGATAGGCGGCGTGGTACTTTGCCTTTATATGAGAGTTTGGGAGCTCACGGGACTTAGTGGCACGGCACAGTGGCTAGCATTTTTCGCCGTTATCACGCTTGGCACGATATTTGCATTTAGTTTTTATATGACTGGAGTTAAGCTCATAGGCGCCTCAAAGGCCAGCATGATAGCCTGCATAGAGCCACTAAGCGCGGCCTTTTTTGGCTACTTTTGGCTTGGGACGAAATTCGTCTTTTGGGACTTTTTAGGCTTTGCTCTCATCATATCATGCATATTTTTACTTTCAAAGAAGAGAGATGATATACCTAGCGCAAACTGACACGACGGCTGGCTTTTTAAGCAAGGACTACAAGGAAATAAACCACGCCAAAATGCGAAATGAAAGCAAACCTTGCCTCATCACGACAGCCAAATTTAGCGTTTTAAGTGAGCTTGCAAGAGCGCCAAAAAAACATAAAAATTTCATCCGTCGCTCAAAAAAGACGACATTTTTATATCCAAATTTAAAGGCGATCAGAGTCGTAAAAGAGTGCGAACACGAGAAATTTTTAACCAAATTTGACTGGCTTTACTCAAGTAGCGCAAATAAAAATGGCATGAAATTTGATGAAGCTTGGGCTAGAAGCGTGGCTGATGAAGTTGTTGATGAACGATTTTTTGAAGATACGCCGTCAAAAATTTACTAAAATTTCAAAGAGCAGACTAAAAAAGATCCGCTAGTTAAATTTGGCATCATCGCTCTACTCTTTTTAAATTTAAACGGCTAAATTTAAAAGCCTTAACCAAGCTAGCAAATTTGATCGCCACGATATCTAAAACGGAATTCAGCTCGCTTTCTGAAGTTTCAGAGCAAATTTACGATTTTCACGAGCAAGCGTTTTTAAAAATTTTAAAATATGGCTGCCATATAAATCCAAATTTAGCCACTTAAATTTAGTCTAACCAAAAAGCCAAATTTGACTGAAATTTAGCTCATTTTCCAAAGCACTAGGCAAATTCATGATTTTTACAAACAAGCTCATTTTTTAAAATTTAAAAGCTACAACTACTATATAAATCCAAATTTTAGCCTGCAAAATTTAGTGCGATGAAAAACTAAATTTAACCCACGTGCCATCGCAAAATCCACCGCAAATTTTCACATGCAAAAGTAAAAATTTAAAGCAACTGAAATTTACTCCGTCAGAGCAAATAAATTTCAGCAAAAGCCAAAAACTAGCTAAATTTAACCCAAGCACAACCGCAGAAACCACTTAAGCAAGTGCCTAAATTTAAAGCGATAAAATTTGAAATTTAGTTGATATTCAAAGTAGAAAAATTTTAGATTTTAAATTTCACTTGCTAGCCCTTTGGCTGGCACCAAAGGGAATTTACTAGCAAATTTGCATTATAGTTTTGCTTTTCTTTTGCGCTCTGTTGGGTCTAGATAGCGCTTGCGAACGCGGATATTTATAGGCGTAACCTCGACTAGCTCGTCATCTTCTATCCACTCAAGCGCACGCTCAAGACTTAGCTTTCTAGGCGGAACTAGCTTGATCGCATCATCACTACCGCTTGCACGCACGTTCGTTAGGTTTTTGCCTTTTATTGGATTTACATCAAGGTCGTTTGGACGGCTGTGCTCGCCGATGATCATACCCACATAGACTTTTGCTTGTGGATCAAGAAATAGCACACCACGATCTTGCAAGTTAAATAGCGAATAAGCAAGCGTTACGCCGTTTTCCATAGAAACTAAAGCGCCGTTTGTTCTGTGCTCGACGGTGCCGCTAAGTGGTCTAAACTCCAAAAAGCTGTGGTTCATAACGCCCTCGCCTTTTGTATCAGTCAAAAACTGGCTTCTAAAACCAATAAGTCCGCGAGCTGGGATCTCAAATTCGATCCTTGTTTGGCCGTCGCCTGTTGGGTTCATAGAGACCATTTCAGCTTTTCTTTGCCAAGTTTTTCGATGACTGTGCCTGTCGTATCATCAGGCGCGTCTATCACTAAAAGCTCGTATGGCTCGCATTTTACGCCGTTTATCTCTTTTACGATGACCTCAGGTCTGCCAAGTAAAAACTCATAGCCCTCTCGGCGCATATTTTCAGCCAAAATGGTGATCTGAAGCTCACCACGACCGCTTACTTTAAATTTGCCCTCGCCGATGTTTTCATACTTCATCGCGATATTTGTCTTCATCTCATTTGCAAGGCGCTCATCGATCTTGTTTGATGTGACGTGTTTGCCCTCAGTGCCTGCAAGTGGGCCGTCATTTACAGAAAATACAACGCTAAGTGTTGGCTCTTCGATATGAAGAGGATCAAGCGGATGAGGGTTGTTTGGATCAACGACGCTATCGCCAACGTCAAGCGCGTCAAAGCCAGCGATCGCTACGATGTCGCCAGTGCCAGCCTCGTTTATATCGATCCTGTCAAGTCCCATAAAGCCGATAAGCTTTGAAATTCTACCAGTTGTCTTCGTGCCATCAGCCTTTGCAAGCATGACGTTTTGGTTTTTAGCTATCTTGCCGTTAAAAATCCTCGCAATGCCGATCTTGCCGACATAGTTGTCATAATCAAGCGTGAAAACTTGAAGCTGAAGTGGGTTCTCGTCGCTACCACTTGGAGCTGGTACGTGAGCTAAGATAGTCTCAAAAAGTGGCTGCATATCTTTGTTTTCATCGCTTAGTTTTAGCTTTGCGTAGCCATTTTTAGCAGCGGCATAAACGACTGGAAATTCTAGCTGCTCGTCATTTGCGTCAAGTGCGACAAAAAGGTCAAAAATTTCATTTATAACGCGGTCTGGATCGCCTGCAGGTTTGTCTATCTTATTTACGACGACGATTGGGCGAAGTCCAAGAGATAGCGCCTTTTTGACGACAAATTTCAGTTTGTGGCATAACGCCTTCTTGCGCATCGACAAGTAGTAAAACGCCATCAACCATCTTAAGAACACGCTCTACCTCGCCACCAAAGTCGGCGTGGCCTGGGTGTCTATGATGTTGATCTTTGTATCTTTGTAGCGAATGGCGGTGTTTTTAGAAAGGATCGTGATGCCACGCTCTCTTTCGATGTCGTTGCTATCCATTACGCGCTCGCCAAGGTTTTGATGTTCGTTAAATGTTCCTGACTGCTTCAAAAGCTCATCAACCATTGTTGTTTTACCGTGGTTAACGTGCGCGATGACGGCTATATTTCGTATCTTTTCCAAATTTTTCTCCGTTTATTAGTTTGCTATTTTCGCTTCATCAGTTTTTAAATAGGGCAGATTATAGCCAAATTTTTATAAATTTTAAGCTGATATCAAGAAATTAATTTTTGGAATAGATTTTGCATGTAAGCGTTAAGTTTTTAAATTTAAAGGGATTAAATGCAAGCTTACACAGCGAAAAACAACGTAGATTTGCTAGCTCCTGCGGCTACTAAAAAGCCTGCGGCTGCGAAGAAGTCTCAAAACAACGGCGAGTTTTTGTCGATGGTTTTGGACGCGGCTGCGAGCAAGGCAAACAGCGGTCAAAAGATCACCGAAAAGGATGTCAAAGAGATAGTAAAAACTGTTGATATCCAAAAAGAGACGATAGAAAAGGCGCAAAACGAAAGCGTGGCAAAAATTTCGGCCGCACTTGAAGAAAATTTGGACGAAGATACAAAAAATGAGCTCTATGAAAATGCAAATTTCATGCAGCTTTTGCAAGTTTTAGAGATACTAAATGGCAATGAAAAAGTAAGCAAATTTCCAAATTTCAGCGACAAAATAGCAAATTTCTTAAGTGTGCCCAAAACGTCGAAGAGCTTAGCAACGTTAAAAGCGTTAGCGATCTTATCGATCTTGCTAAGAAATTTGACCTTGGCCTTGAAAATATAGAAATTTCAAATGAAGATGTGCCAAAACTAAACGAGATGTTTAAAAATTTGGGCAAGCAGGAATTCTTCACGCCGATAAAGACCGAGGACAAGCCTTTTTACCTAAAAGAGCTAAAAAACGAGGTCGAGCAAACTATCATCAAAAACGAGCCAAAAGAGGTCGTAAAGCTTGATACTTTGCTAAAAAGAGGTGGTGGCAAATCCGGTCAGCGAAGTTAAAAATTTAGTCAAAGAAGAGCCTAAAAAGCTAGATGATAGTGAAGTAAAGCTTGATGATGAGATAGTGGATGTTGAGCCAGATGAGCAGCCAAAAGAGCCAAAAGTAAAGGTAAATTTACATGAGCAAAAGGCGCAAAAAGCCCCAACTCTTGAGTCGCTACTCTTTCCTGAAAGAGAGCAGATGAGCGAGGCTGAGCCAAGCGAGGAGACCTTTAGCAGTGATAATAAATCAGAGCTAAATCAAATGGTAAAAGATATCGCAAACAGCGCTAAACACCAGCTTCAAACAAAGGCAGAGATAAAAGAGACGCTTAGTAACTTCTCTTCTACACTAAAAGAGCAGGTGCAAAACTACAAAGCGCCGATCACTCGCTTTAACATCACGCTTAACCCGCTAAATTTAGGCGAGGTCGAGATCACGATGGTAAATCGCGGCAATAATTTGCATGTAAATTTTCAGCTCGACCACAGCTACGATGAACCTCTTTTTACAAAACCAAGCTGAGTTTAAAAACAGCCTTGTAAATATGGGATTTACCGAGCTTGAGATGAATTTCTCAGACCAAAACCAAAGACAAGAAAAAGAGAACAAGCAAAGAACAAATATAGCTCAAATCAAAGCGACGAGAGCGAAAACGGCCAAGCGGAACAAAGCTTGCTTGAGCTAGTAATACCAAGATATATTTAGGAGAGATTATGGCTTCAGTTTCAGATATAACTACACAAACAACGCAACAAAAAAATGCCGAGAAAAAGGCAAAAGCAAGACAAGACGCTGCAGCTAGCACAGGAACTAATCCAAATGGACAGCTTGACAAAGATGCATTTATGAAGCTACTTTTGACAGAGCTTCAGTACCAAGACCCAACAAGCCCTATGGATACTGAAAAGATGCTCACTCAAACTAGCCAACTAGCGTCAGTCGAGATGCAAGAAAACACAAACAAAGCGATGAAAGAGCTAGTAAGTCAGCTAAAATCAAACGCAAATGCCTACGCTATCTCAGCCCTTGGCAAGATGGTTTCAACTGGCTCAAATGCAGTCACACTAACAGATGAGAAAAAAGATGCAAAATTTGCGCTTTACTTTAAGACAGATCTTGCAAATGGCAAAATCGAGATCAAAAACGCAAATGGTCAAGTCGTAAGAACAACCGATCTAAACGAGACAAATGCAGGCGTTCATAACCTAGCTTGGGACGGCAAAGACGCGTCTGGCAAACCAAGTGCCAAATGGCTCATATACCATTTCGGCAACTTACACTGGCAAAGATGGCAAAGAGTACAAAACACAAATAGGCAACTACCCAGTCGAGGCGGTGAAATTTGTAGATGGCAAGGCTATGATGAAAGTAGCTGGCGAATACGTTTCTATGGATAAAGTATCTGAATATTACGAGGGCTAAAAGCCATGATGAGAGGTTTTTACAACGGGGTTAGCGGCATCAAGACGCAAAGCTTTGGCATGGATGTTTGGTCAAACAACATCTCAAACATAAACAATGTTGGTTTCAAAGCTTCAATCCCTGAGTTTAAAAATTTAATAAACCAAAGCCTAGTCTCAGCAGGAAGTGGCCCAACTAGCGATCAAGTAGGACTTGGAGCTACCAAGCAGACTACTGCACTTGATATGTCAAATGGTAGCTTTCAAAGCACTGATAACAACTTTGACCTTGCCATAGGCGGAGATGGCTTCTTTGGCGTTGTCGATAAAACGGGCAAAAACTACTACACAAGAACAGGCACTTTTGACATAGATGCGGCTGGAAATTTAGTAGATACTAGGGAAATTTACTCCTTGGCACGCTTGCAAATTTCACTCCAACCACGCCAAGTGCGAGCGCTCTTAAAAAATATGGTCAAACCTCAAGCGCCCCACAAGCTTACACGGTCTCGCAAGAGGAGCTAAATCTGGGCGATCCTGGCTCGCAAAAGGGCATAACGCTGCCTCATTTTTTATTTATGCCAGCTGAGGCTACTACAAATATCAGCTTAAAAGGCAACCTAAACTCAAGCCGCATAACAGATAAAAAAACAACAGCCCTTGAGGCTAGCGAATACGCCTACACGCTTGATAATACAAACAAGACGATCTCACTAAACGGACAGATCCCGCTAAGCACCACATCACTTGGCGCAAAAGCTGGTGACAGCGTGGTCGTAAAAGTAAAAGACGGCGATGGTGAATTTAGCGAGTTTTCAACCACACTTGAGGGTGACGGCACTTGGCAGATAAACGACAAGAGCCTTAAATTTATGGATTTTGCAAATTTAGAGGTAAATGCTGAAGTCACCTCGCTCGTTGAAGTGCCAAACAAAGAGAAACTAACCTCTGACATATACAACGCAGATGGCACAAAGAGCTTGGTCACTATAAATTTAACCAAGCAGATCCCACAAACTGGCGACCAGACTATCTGGGACGCGGTGGCAACGATAACTGATGCTAGCGGAGCCGTGCAAAATACGGCGATGGGCTCACTTACATTTAATGGCAGTGGCAGGCTTGTGGCAAACACACTAACGAGCGTTGGCGGCGTAAATTTAAACTTCGAGGGCGACGGCGATGCGGACGTTTATAACGGCATGACAAGCTCAGCAAACGCCAGAAAAGACTTCAACATAAAAAGAGATGGCTACGCTGAGGGGCTTTTATCAAAATATAGCGTCGATGATCGTGGCAACATCATGGCAAATTTCGACAATACGCGAGCATTTCCAGTGGCAAAAGTAGCGCTTTATCACTTCATAAACGACCAAGGCGTAGCAAAGGTTGGCGACAATCTCTATGAAGCCACAGCTAACTCTGGCGAGCCATTTTTTTACAAAAACAAAGCTGGCGAAACCGTTTATGGGGCGCAAATTTTAGCAAACAAGCTTGAGATGAGTAACGTCGATCTTGGTCAAGCACTAAGTGAGGTGATCGTCACGCAAAAGGCCTACGAAGCGAGCGCAAAAAGCATCACAACAAGTGATGAAATGATACAAACTGCGATCCAGATGAAGAAATAATCCTTAAAGTAAAATTTGGGCGAGCAATCGCCCTATTTTTATAACTTTAAATTTACTATAGACCTTTCAAATCCCCTAAAATACTTACTTTTCTCTAAATATAGCAATATAATTTTAAGCATGCTGGTTATAAAATTCATTTAATTTATTTTTTTAAGGATTGTCAAATGAAAATGCTATTTTTAGCCCCAGTGCTAGCTTGTAGTCTTGCCTTTGGTGCTGATGTGATCGCAAAAGATGCAAACATAACACTTGATGGCAAGATGATCGGTAAGATCGAGGTTTTAACGCCAGTTGAAGTCATCGAAAAAGGCGATAAAACGAGTAAGATCAAGGTTAGTGGTGTAGTGTCGGCAAACTACTTGGCCCAGCTTCAAGAAGCGTAGAAGACCCTGAAGTTTTTGTAGCTTTTGATGACGAGAGCGAGGGCAAATTTCAAAAAAGTAAAAGATCTTGAAGATGACTACGGCGAGGTTTGGTACCAAGTTGATGGGCTTTATGAAGTGCCAAATGACGCGCTTGGTGGCAACCAAAAGAGCTTTACGCAAAGGCAAAGAAAATTTACGAAGAGACCTGCTCAGCATGTCACAGATTGCACGAACCAAATAGCTTCACAGCTGCTCAGTGGCCAGCAAATTTATCTGGCATGGTCGATGCGAAATTTGTCGCACTTGATGAAACCGATCTAAATTTAGCGTCTTAAATACCTACAACACAATGCCAAAAAAGTAAAATAAATTTTCATAAGGGAGAAAATATGAAAAGACGAGATTTTATAAAATTTTCTGCACTTGCTGCCACAGCGGCGCAGGCAAACAAGATAGAGGGCGTGACAAAGACCATTTTTGACCAAAACAAAACCTTTGGCGCAAATAGATTTGGGCTATTTTGGGCAAATACCAACTCAAACCAAATCGTCTCTGTTGATCCATTTGAGGGCGATAAATTTCCAAATACCATGAACAACAGCTTGCCAGACCTCATCCAAAACGAAAACCGCGTGCTCTATCCATACGTGAGAAAGAGCTACCTAAAGGCAAAAGGCGCAGCAAAGAGCGAGCTTCGTGGCAAAGAGGAATTTCGTGCGCGTTAGCTGGGAGACTGCCCTTGATCTAGCAGCAAAAGCCTTAAAAGGAAATTTCGACAAATATGGCCCTGAAAGCATCTACGGCGAGTGCTACTGGTGGGGCGGCAGCGGCAAGATCAGCTGGGCAGGACTGTTGGTCACAGGATGCTAAAAGTGCTTGGCGGATACGTAGAAGAGAGTGGCGACTACTCAACGGGTGCTGGCCTTGTCATCATGCCTCACGTTTTAGGCAACAGCGCCGTTTATGACGCTCCGACAAGTGGGAGGCTATCGCTAAAAACGCTAAAAACGTTGTATTTTGGGGCACTGACCCACTTGTAACTGGTCAAATTTCATGGCAGCCACCAACACATGATGGCTATCTTGGCATCAAAAAGATAAAAGAGGCAGGTATAAAAACTTATAGCGTTTGCGTCTTTAAAAACGACACCACAAGATACCTTGGCTCTGAAGCTATCATCGTTCGTCCAAATACCGACGTAGCAATGATGCTTGGCATGTGCCACTATCTATATGAAAACAAGCTTTATGACGAGCGAATTTATCAAAAAATACACAGTTGGCTTTAATAAATTTAAAGACTACCTACTTGGCACAACCGACAAGGTGGTAAAAGATATCAACTGGGCGAGCAAAATTTGTGGCGTAAAAGCTGAGGATATCGCTAAATTTGCAACAGCACTTGCAAAAGAGCCAAGTGTCATAATCGCAGGCAGGTCGCTTCAAAGACAAGATCACGGCGAGATGAGCTTTTGGGGCATAGTAACACTTAGTGCGATGCTAGGTCAGATAGGCAAAGAGGGTCTTGGATTTGAGTTTAACCTCAACTACGCAAATGGCGCTACAGACAAGATCGCTCCGTCGCTAAAAGGCATCAGCACCAGCATCAGCGAGAAATACGACAACGTAGATGGCGCTCCTTGGAAGAAATTTTAAAAACGTCACCATCCCATCTTCAAGATCGATCGAGGCTTTGCAAAACCCTGGCAAAGAGATAGACTATGACGGCTCAAAGATCAAGCTACCACACATGAGAGTGGCTTACATGGCGTCTGGATCGATGTTTACAAGGCATCAGGATGTAAATAACGCCGTAAAAGCGTGGCGGGTAAATTTGACACCGTAATAACAGCTGAGCCATTTTGGACAAGCACAGCAAAACTAAGCGACATCGTATTGCCAGTAGCCCTTGAAGTCGAGAGAAATGACATCAACCAAAGCGTGCCTACAAACGAGTACATCGTGGCTTACAAGCCTGTCGTAGAGCCTATGGGCGAGAGCAGGAGCGATTACTGGATCTGCTCACAAATCTGCAAACGCTGGGGCAGAGAAGAGGTCTTTACAGAAGGCAAAGATGAGCTTGGCTGGGCGAAAGAATTTTACGCAGACGCAGCCGAGCAAGCTAAGGGCATAAATGTCAAGATGCCAAGCTTTGATGAGTTTTGGAAAGAGGGATATGTTAGATTTGAGCAAGATGACGAAGCGAGCAGATACTACACAAGGCTTAGCGCTTTTAGAGAAAATCCTCACAAAAACCGCCTAGGCACGCCATCTGGCAAAATAGAGCTCTACTCTCCAACTATCGCTAAATTTGGCTACAAAGACTTTGCGCCGCACGTTGCCTGATCGAGCCGTTTGAGTGGCTTGGCAGCGAAAAAGCTAAGAAGTATCCATTTAGCGTCACAACCCCACACTCAAGATACCGCCTCCACTCACAGCTAAATAACTCCGTGATCAGAAACTACGCTGAAGTATGCGCAAGAGAGCCAATGCTAATAAACGTAAATGACGCCAAAGCAAAGGGCATCGCAACTGGCGACGTGGTGAGAGTATTTAACGACAGGGGCGAAATTTTAGTCGGTGCGCTTGTCACTGACATCATCCCAGAGCACGTCATCGCCATCTGCGAGGGTGCGTGGTACGATCCTGAAGTGCTAGGCGAAAAGAGCCTTTGCAAGCACGGCTGCGTCAATGTCCTAACTCGCGACAAGGGCACATCTAGCATCGCTCAAAGCAACTGCGGACACACGATCCTAGCTGATCTTGAAAAATATAAAGGCGAGATCAAGCCGATCACTGCGTTTTCTAAACCAAAAATTTTGCAATCTTTGTAGAATTTATATAAATTTAGCCCTCGCTTTGGGGCTAAATTTGATCATTTGCTGTTTTTAATCAAAATCATCTTGTGACTTAAATTTGATCCATAGTTAGTCTAATCAACCTGCTCTAAAGTGCTAAATATCACTTATTGAAAACAACTGGCGCTAGAATTTATCTATAAAACCAAAATGATCGCTACTAAATTTAAATTTTGGAAATTTAGGCACGCTTTATCGCCTAACAAAAAGCTACAAAGCAAACAAATTTCTATGCCTTTTAAAAGGCAAACTGCTACCCTGAAGTGCTTTTGGATCAAGATGATTGCAGAGCAAATTTCGCAGTCAGTGTAAATTTGGCTAAAAATTTGTTAGCAAAATTTTAGATTTAAGTCTGAAGCGACTAAATTTCGTCGTAAATTTTCATGCTGCTAAGTTTTTTGTTAAATTTAATTAGAGCAGAGCAATCAACCAACTCCATTATCGCTAGTTCTTAAAACACTGCCACCAGCTCAAGGCAACCATTTTTCTAACAGCCCAAATTTATAATTAACTCTGTTTTTACTCTTTAAATTTAGCTCAAGATAGAAATTTACTAGTAGAATTTGGCTCCTGAGATAGTTAAATTTGGTTGTAAATTCTATGTTATTAAAATTTTGATGAGAATACATCAACTATAACCAACTGCGTTGTCGATAGCCACAAGCAATGCCCCCGCACATAATATCAGCATTTTCTAGTAGTTCAAATTTATTACTTCTTTTTGTAAATTTTACCCTGTTTTATCTTTTTAAATTTGGCTCCAGAAATGTTTAAATTTAGGTGTAAATTTCTATTTATAGTCAAATTTAACAACTCCGTAATTATTCGCCCCTATTATCACGTGCCATTAGGACATCGCAAGGACATAAACTATAAAAACGCATCTTTTCTGGTAGCTCAAATTTAGCGCTTTCGTTGTAAATTTGATCTCTTTTTAAATATCGTAGCTTCAAAAATTAAGCCATAGCAGATAAATTTAGCCATAAATTTCTATCTCATTTGGTTTTGTAGTTAAATTTAGTGGGCATATCAACCGTAACCAATTCGCTACACTGATAAACCTTGCCTTCATGCAACCTACAAAAGCCATCTTTACCCGATAATTTTACCGCCCACCTTTCATTTTATTATTTGAAATCACAGCTTCCAAATTTTTAAATTTAAACCTAAAAAACTAGATTTAGCCCTGAAATTTTATGTTTTTAGACTTTACGACTAATTGCTACAAACCGCACAAGAATATGTTTGTCTAATAGTTCAAATTGACTGCCTCTATTGTAATCACAGCCTTAAAGTTTTTAAATTTAAACCCAAAACGACTAAATTTAACCCCTAGATTTTTAAAATTTGCGCTCAAAATTTAGCAATAGTGCCTCGTCTGCAACCAACCGATCTTTCTGCCCACGCTGATCGATCTGTTTAAGTCAAAAGTATGTTATAAAATTCGTCAAAAATGGCTCAAAATGCTTACTAAACCCGATAAACACGCATCTTTAAGCGTTACTAAAAACAGCAGCTTCAACACACTACCGCACTTGCTCTAGGTTTTTATTATCTCTTTGTTTCTAATAGCGTAAGAATTTGATCTATAAATTTTAGTAAATTTGATGCGGATCGTTTGATAGGTGAAAATTTCTACTAAATTTTAAATAAGCAAATTTGATAAATTCAAATGAAAATCGAGTTTTTGAAGTTTTAAAGATGGATTTTAAAAAGATGGTGCGGATGAGAGGACTTGAACCTCCACGCCGTGGGCACCAGATCCTAAGTCTGGCGTGTCTGCCAATTTCACCACATCCGCACAACAATAATAAGTGGTACGCCCATCAGGATTCGAACCTGAGGCCTACGGCTTAGAAGGCCGTTGCTCTATCCAGCTGAGCTATGAGCGCATAAAGTCTTTCAAGTGGCGCGCCCGATAGGAGTCGAACCCATAACCTACAGATCCGAAGTCTGTCGCTCTATCCAATTGAGCTACGAGCGCCCAAAATGGGGTGAGTGATGGGAATCGAACCCACGACCCTCAGGACCACAATCTGATGCTCTAACCGACTGAGCTACACTCACCGTTTAACATGGTCGGGGTGAAAGGATTCGAACCTTCGGCCCTCTGGTCCCAAACCAGATGCGCTAACCAGACTGCGCTACACCCCGCCTGAGTCGTGTTTGTAAGTTTATGCCACTACCTCATTAAAAAGTCGCATTGTATCTAAAAATGTTATTGTTGTCAAGAAAAAATTAGTTTTGGACTTTATTTTTATAAAATTTCAAGAATTAAGTGTAAATTTCAGACTTTAAAGCTTTTGATAAAAATATCTAGCTAAAAAACGATGCGAACAGCACTAAAACTGATATGAGCTGGCAATGCTCCTTGTGCTGGCTTTATCATAGTCTGACTAAAGCGCTTAAATTCTGGAGCTTCCCAAAGTTTTTTGCATAGGCCTTGCTCGCTGATATCTACCCCTAAGCAGCTTTGGTCTGCAGCAAAGAATTTTAATGAAATGCACCTTTCGTTTTTGGCAAAAATGCCAAGATCACCAGAGCTATCCACAATCCCAGCATTTGTCATCTCTTTAAATTTCACTTTATTGTTTGTAGTATCAAGGGCTGAGTTTACCTTGTGATATATAGTAGGCATTTATCTCTTCGATAGCGGTTCTAGTCTCCGCCATAGTCTTTACTAAGACCGCATCATCTCTTGTGGCACTGATCCTTGGGATAGCGATCGCGGCTAATACACCGATGACAACTATAAGGAGAATTAGTTCGATCATAGTAAAAGCTTTTTTCATTACTTCATCCTTGAATTTGAAGTTGCGAGATTATAGCTAGAATTTTTATAAATGAAAGATAAATTTTAAAATTAAGTTAAAGAAAGAGCGGCAAGGAATTTCTCCTTGCCAGAAAACTTTTTATGTGTTTAAACGTATTTTAGTATTTTATACCCATACCACCAAATTTAAGTGTATTTTCTGTCTTGTTATTGGCAGTACTTTTTATAATTGATTCAACATTTGTTAAACCTGGTAATGTCCAAACTTGCTTACAAAGACCAGTTTTACCTATAGTTGCTGTGATCTCACCATCGGTTTTTATCTCTCCTATTGTTAAACAATCATCACTTTTAGCTTTAACAGGATTTGAAACATTAGTCATTTTTGCTATATCTGGAGTAGTAGAAGCAGTAGAACCAGTACCGCTAGTGGCAGCAAAACTACCCTGTGAAGTATAGTAAGAGCCTAGGTCAGAAACAAGCGTTTGTATATTTGCAGCAGTTTTAGATATCTCTGCATCATCCCTTGTTGCAGCTAGTCTTGGTATAGCAACCGCAGCTAATATACCTAAAATCACGATCACGAAGATCAACTCGATCATTGTAAAACCTTTTTTCATGGTTTCCTCCTTGAAATTAAAAATTTGGCGGATTATACAACATTTTTTTCAAAATGCAAATAAAAGCTAAATTTTTTACAATTTAGCCGATTTGGTAGTTATGAAAAAGAATTCCGCTATAATGACGCTCAAGAATATGGAGATTTTATGAAAAAAGTTTTATTTTGGATGGTAGTATCTTTTTGCATTTTGAGTGCAAATTCATCATTTGAGCCAGTGCTTTCATCAAAATATAACGAAAAACAAGCCTACATCGGTAAGAAGCTCTTTTTGACAAAAGGCTAAGCACCACTGAAAACTACTCATGCGAAACTTGCCACAACTTATACTGGAATTTAAGTGGCACAAACTCATCTTACACCAGCCAAAAAGGCGTTATAAACCCACCTAGCGTGCTAAATTTGGCTTTAAATTTTCTATTTTTTACTGATGGCAGGGTAAGAAGCTTAAAAGATCAGGTAAAAGAGTCGATAAATTCTAGAAATGAGCTAAATTCAAACAAAGATGAGATAGTAAAAAAGGTAAAAAGCATAGGCGAGTATGGGATTTTATTTAATGATGCATATAGTGATGGCATAAACTATGAAAATATAGTAGGTGCTTTGGCAGAATTTGAAAAGGCTATTTTAAGCATAGATTCGCCATTTGATGAGTATCTAGCTGGCAATGACGACTCCATAAACGCTGAGGCAAAAAAAGGCTTTGAGCTCTTTAATAAAGTAGGCTGTGTGGCATGCCACAATGGTAGAAATTTCAGGCTGGAAATTTGATGCAAAACGTGGGCTTAAAGGATGCTAGTGAGAGCAGGCGCCTTATGCGTGTGCCTTCGCTTAGAAATGTAGCAAGAACAGCTCCATATCTAAGTAGTGGCGAAATGAGTGATCTAAAAGAAGTAATAGGCTTTGTGAGCTATCATCAACTAATCCATACACTAAATAGCGAAGAGATAGGGCAAATTTAGGAATTTTTGCTAACGCTAAATGGACGCAGACCTAGGATACTAAATGAATAAAAGACAAGCAAATATCATCTTAATCGTCCTAGCAATCATCTTTTGCTTTAGCTCAACCTATATCTACATGGCAAATAAAGCAGTTACTGCTGTTAGGTAAATTTAACGATACGATCTTAAGTCTTATCTTACTAGATAATGAGCTAAGCTTCACCCTAGAGAACAACGTACTTCGCTTAAACTACGACGATGTAAATAAAAATTTAAGAAGTTTTGATCAAAATTTAACCAAGCTTGATGAGCTAAACGCGATCATACAGGTCTTTTACCAAGAGAAAAACGCCAAAACTTTAAAGGTCATAAACGACGACTTTTTAAAAAAACAAAGGCTTGTAGATAGGTCAAACTACGCTAGCTCATCAATGGCTGCTTATATCTTATCAGGTGAGTTTGAAATAGCATCAGAGAAGAAGCTAGATGCGCTCAATGTGATATTTCACGCGATAAAAGCTCAGCCATAATCAGCCCTGAGACGCTAAATCAAACAAAAGAGCAGATACTAAAGTATAAAGATACCTACAAAAACGACGCAAAAGCGATCTTGGTGCTAAACAAGGCAACTTACGCGTTCTGAATTTGCAAAAAACCTAAGCGCCATAGCTAAAGACTCTGTTGATCTAAAACTTGGACAAGAGCTAAGAAAATTTAGAGATGATACCCTAGCCTCTTACAGCATAATGATACGAAATATAGTGATAATGCAAGTGCTTTGTCTTATCAGCTTCGTGCTATTTTGCGCACTGACCTTTTACCAAGCAAGGGTACTAACTAAACAGCTAAAACAGATAAAACTACTAAAAACGACAGTGGATGCAGGGCACAGCTCGATAGTCTTTTGCGACAATGACAATAAAATTTTATATGTAAATAAAACCTTTGAGTCAAAAACTGGCTATAAACTAAAAGATGTTGTCGGCAAAAGTCCTAAAATTTTAAAATCAAATATGCACCCAGAGAGCTTTTACGCTGAGATAAGAAATGCTATAAATAAGCACATCTCATGGGAGAGCAGACGAGCTCATAAGCAGGACAAAAAGTGGCAAGCTGCTTTATGAGAAGGTGCGTTTTGCGCCATTTTTCTTTGAGGGTAAGCTAGAGGGCTACATGGCTATAAAGCTTGATAGGACAAAAGAGCTTAGCATGCTTAAAGAGCTAACTCAAAAAAATGAGCAGATAAAAATTTAATCCTCAATCGACAAGCTAACTGGCTTTGGCAACTACTTTGCCCTAACTGAGATGATAGAGGCAAAAAAAGATGGAATTTTGATCAGCATAAGCATCAAAAACTATAAGATGCTAAGATTTTTCTACCAAAACAAGGTCATCGAAGCCATGCTAAAAGCGGTGGCAAATACGCTAAAACTCTGCGTTGATACCTACTCTATAAATGCTGAGCTATTTAGGTTTCAAGATGATGCGTTTTACATCTGGTATCAAGGCGATGACATCGTTAGAGATATCGGCTTTATAAAAGAGTATTTTAACTTTAGCAGGATGAATATCGAGATAGATGGTAAATTTGAAAACCTACCTGGCATCAAGATAACTCTTGGCGTATCTTTGTCAAATGACACACCGCAAACAAACCGCCTAATGCAGTCAATACTAGCCAATCAACAAGCAAGCGATAGCGGCAACGAGATCTACTACTACCTAGAAAACGACGCGATCGAGATGAGATACTATAAAAACCAACTCATAACCGAACTCATCGAGTACGCCCTAGAAAACGACAAGGTGATAGTCGAGTGTCAGGGAATTTTTAACGTGCATGAAAATGAGACAGAGGCAAAATACTATGAAGTTTTGGTGCGTATAGTCGATCAAAACGGCAAGATCCGCTACCCAGGTGAGTTTTTAGAGATCGCGATGAAAACACAACTTTATCTTCAGATAACAAAAAAAGTGATCGCTCTAGCCTTTGATCTAGTTAAAAAATATCCAGACTATACATTTTCTATCAACCTTTCAAGCTCGGATCTAACTGATCCTGGCGTAAGAGAAATTTTAGATGAAAAGCTAGAGAGCTGCCCAGATCCTAGTAGAGTTTGCTTTGAGATGCTAGAGAGCGAAGAGCTTAGCGACTACGGCATGGCAAATGAATTTATAAAAAGAGCTAAAAAATATGGATGTAAAATCTCAATCGATGACTTTGGCTCTGGCTACTCTAACTACTACCGAATTTTAGAGCTTGATATAGATAACATCAAGATAGATGGCTCGATCATCAAAAAGCTACCAACTGATGAAAACGCAAGGGTTTTGGTTGAGACTATCGTGAGCTTTGCTAGAAGACAAGGCTATAAGATAGTGGCTGAGTTTGTGAGCAACGAAGAAATTTTAGAGTATATAAAGAAATTTGCGAATTTCGTATGCGCAGGGATTTTTGCTAGGCAAACCACATCAGATGTAAATTTTGCAGTTACTTTAAAGCCTATTAAAAGGCTAAATTTAACTGCTTTTTACTTTTATACTCGCGCAAAACCTACTTTTTAAATTTTGCTAGACGTGAAATTTGATCTCTTTTACAACAATTAAATTTAGAATTTTGTCTTTAAAAAAGCTGAAAATTTGGATTAACTAGATTTTAAAGCTTATGTGGATAAGATTTTGTCTTTTAGAAGTGGTGACCCATACGAGACTCGAACTCGTGTTACCGCCGTGAAAGGGCGATGTCCTAACCGCTAGACGAATGGGCCACAGTCGGTTATGAAGTTGGGATTATATTACTTTTTAACTTAAATTTACATAAAAGGACAAATCTTTGAAGAAATTTTCACTTGTTTTATTATTTGCTCTCATTTTTTCAGGCTGTGTTGCGACTAAAACACCGCAAAGATCGCAGCTTTTCAGGTCACTTTATTTTCTCCGATGATAAAGATAAATGATGTTGGATTTTTTCACATTTACAAAAATGATCTAAATTTGCAAATTTATAGCTCTGGCGTAAATACCGCAAATATCAATATAAAGGACAAAATTTGCGTAAATAGCGCTTGTTTTAAAAAGACTGAATTTAACGAGAAATTTTTCTAGCGCCACATTATGAGAGCCTTTTTGAAGAGATTTTGCAAAGACAAAAAATTTATGACGGCAAAGATCTAAGCACCACAGAGTGCGGCTTTAGACAAGATCTAAGTTCTTATTTTATAAAATACGAAGTTTGCGATAACTACGTCAAATTTATCCATAGCAAAAATAAAATAAAAGTGATAATAAAAGAGTTAAAATGAGATACATTGGAGCTCACGTAAGCGCGGCTGGAGGCGTATCTAACGCACCGATAAACGCTGCAAAAATAGGAGCAAATGCCTTTGCACTTTTTACAAAAAATCAGCGCCAGTGGAGCGCAAAAGAGCTGAGCGAGGGCGAGATAGAGCAGTTTAAAGCAAATTTAAAAGCCTCTGGCATAAGCGCCGATCACGTCTTGCCACACGCAAGCTACCTCATAAATTTAGGCCATCCAGAAAAGAGGCAAGAGCTAAGTCCCTTGAAGCCTTTATCGACGAGATAGAGCGAGCTAGCCAGCTTGGACTAAAGCTTTTAAATTTTCACCCTGGCTCACACCTAAAGCAAATAAGCCAAAATGAGTGCCTAGATAACATCGCTAGATGCATAAACGAAGCGCTAAAACGAACAAGCGGCGTAAAACTAGTCATCGAAAACACGGCCGCACAAGGCTCAAATTTAGGCTTTGATTTTGCGCAGCTGGCGTATCTGATCGAGCGTGTGGATGATGAGAGCAGAGTTGGCGTTTGCATCGACACTTGCCACGCATTTGCCGCTGGGTACGATCTAAGAAGCAAAGAGGCTTACGCTAAGACGATGGGCGAATTTAATGCGATCATCGGCTATAAATTTCTATCTGGCATGCACCTAAATGACGCTAAATTTGGTCTTGGCTCAAAAAAAGATAGGCATGAGAGCCTTGGCAAGGGTGAGCTTGGGCTTGGCGCTTTTGAAAATATAATAAATGATGATAAAATAGGCGAAATTCCCTTGATTTTAGAGACGATTGATGAGAGTATTTGGGAAGATGAGATCAAAATTTTAAGAAACCTAGAAAAGGAAAAGCTATGAAAAGAGTGCTTTTAAGCATTGTTGCGACTTGTTCATTATTAAATGCTGGGGGTTACAAGGTCCCTGAGCAAAGTGCTGACTCTTTAGGGCTTGCTGCTAGTAACGTAGCCTTTAGTTTTGGGGCTGATGCGGCTTATTTTAACCCTGCAAATATGATGTTTTTAGACGGGCTTCACCATTTTGAAAGTACGCTTGGTTGGTTTCATATAAATTCCATCGACTTTAAAAGCGATGGTGGCAAGAGCTACAGCTCAGAGAAATTTGACTCACTAGCTGGCACATTTAGCTTTGTAACGCCAGAAATTTTATGAAAACTGGAGATTTGGACTAGCTCTTGCTGTGCCCGCTGCTGTTGGCATCTCGTGGGAGGATCCAGAGACAGCTTTTACTGGCAAGAGGTTCAAACTACAAGTTGTCGAGCTAAATCCGAACCGTGGCTTACCGCATAAATGATAAACTTGCCATTGCTCTGGGCGCTAGAGGCGTTTATAGCAAGGGCAAGATAGCAAGTGACTTTGGACGTTTTGGCTACAGAGAGATACAAGGTGATGGCATAAACTACGGCTACAACGTCGCTCTTACATATAGACCTATCGAGGATCTAAGCTTTGCGGTGACTTACCGCTCGAAGGTAAATTTAGAGCTTAAAGGTAGTGCTGATGCTGATTTTAACGGACAGCTAGCGCCTATAAGCTATCATGGTAAGACAAGAGTTGAGATCCCGCTGCCCGCTCAGCTAGTGCTTGCTACTGGATATGAAATTTAGTGATTTTACCCTTTTGCTAGCTTTCGAGAGGACATACTGGTCTAAATTTAAAGACTATGACTTTGAATATGACGACAAGACAGCAGCTCATTCACACCCTATTCTAGGTAGATACTTTAAGGCATTTATGGACGATCCGGTCGTTAAAAATGCAAAAGATACAAACACATATAGGATAGGACTTGCTTACGACGTAAATGAAAAACTTAGGCTAATGGCTGGCTTTTCATACGATGAGGATATTACTAGCAGCGAGCATACTGGCTTAGAGCTTCCAAACACCACCTCTCAGGCATATTCGTTTGGAGCAAACTAGAAATTTACGCCAAATTTCAGAGCTAGGGCTAGGCTATCTCTATCAGCACCGAGACAAAAAGCGTGCGACAGGTATAAAAATGGTACTGGCAACGGCACTGGCTCGATGTCTGGCGAATTTGACGCAAGTAGCGTCCAGATAGCTGCAATGACATTTAAATACTCTTTCTAGGGCTAAAAATGCAATACTTTTATAATAATTTTTATGAAATTTTGACCAAAGTAGCAAAGCAGAGTCCAAACCAGATAGCGATCTTTGATGAAAAGAGAAGCTAAAATACCACGAACTAAAGCAAAACGTCGATAAAGTGGCGGCTTACTTGCAGCTTTGTGGGTAAATTTTGGCGACAAAGTGGCTATGGCGGTGGCAAATTTGAAGAAATTCATCATCTCATACCTCGCCATCACGGCTATCGGCGCGGTTGCGGTGCCGATGAACACCTTTTTAAAGACAAATGAATTTGAGTATATATTAAACGACTGCGGCGCAAGGGTGCTCTTTGCCTCCAGCTCGCTTGCAAAGGAGCTAATCGCACTTAGCGAGCTTGAAATTTTAAGAAAGATCATCTGGATCGGTCAAACGCCTAAAAAGCTTCAAAGCGCCTCAAAAGACGACTATGTAAGCGTTGATGAGGAGTATGGCGAGAGTGCCTATCTATCTTCAACTCCACAAATTTCAAAAGAGGATATGAGCAAGGGCTATGAAAATAACGGCGTTGTAAAAAATGTAAATTTCAGCGAAGCGCTAAATCACAAATACACTCTAAGCATCACAAAATACCCTAAAATAGACGATCTCATGCACATCATCTACACCTCAGGCACCACAGGCAAGCCAAAGGGTGCGATGATAAGCTATAAAAATATCTTCTCAAACGTCATCGGCGCTCATGAGCGTTTTAAGGTTAAAAAAAGCGATAGATTTATCGTATTTTTACCGATGTTTCATAGCTTTACGCTCACAGCGATGGTGCTTTTACCGATATATGCAGGCGCTTCGATGGTGCTTGTAAGATCAGTCTTTCCATTTTCAAATGTGCTAAAACAGACGCTGCTTAAAAGAGTCACTGTATTTTTGGGTATCCCAGCCATCTATACAGCCATCGGCAAGGCAAAAATTCCTTGGTATTTTAGATGGTTTAACCGCATAAGGCTATTTGTAAGTGGCGCTGCTCCGCTTGCTAAGCAAACGATCGATGATTTTAGAGTGAAATTCCCACGCGCGACGCTCGTTGAAGGATACGGCCTTAGCGAGTGCTCGCCAGTCGTAGCGGCAAATTTATTTGACAAGCAAAAGCTTCTAAGCGTAGGCCCAGCACTAAATGGCTATGAGGTCAAGATCGTAGATGATGAGATGATGGAGCTACCAGTCGGTCAGATCGGCGAGATCATCGTAAAAGGCGACTGCGTCATGCAAGGCTACTACGGCATGCCAGGTGTGACTGATGAGACTATCATAAATGGCTGGCTAAAGACAGGGGACCTTGGCAAGATCGATGAAGAGGGCTTTATCTACATCGTTGATCGCAAAAAAGACCTCATCATATCAAAGGGCATAAACATCTATCCACGCGAGATCGAAGAGGTCATCTATAAGCTAGAAGCCGTTGAAGCTGCAGCGGTCATCGGCGTAAAAGACGTGCATGCAGACGAAGAGGTCGTCGCTTTCATACAGGTAAAAGATGGCATGGACCTTGATGAAAAGACGGTTAGAGAGCATCTAAAGAAAAACCTAGCAAATTTCAAAATTCCAAAAAGCATCTACTTTGCCGAGGAGCTGCCTAGAAACGCCACTGGCAAGGTGCTAAAACGTGTGCTAAAAGAGCAGATAAAGGATAAAATTTAGTGAAGTATTTGCTTGATTTTCTAAACCAAGATCTTAAAAAAAGTAAAATTTACCGAGCTTATAAAATGTGGCGATGAAGAGGGAGAAATTTTAAAATACCTAAGCAAAGCCTACGTGCAAGGCACAGCTAGCATGAGCGTTTTTGAGCTACTTGGGGCTGTTTTTGGCACGCAAAATGACAAGCAGCTTTTATACCTTAAATTTATAAAAAATTTGCCTGGGTAGCGGCTGGATAGTGCAAAACTACAGCCTCTTTAAAATGCCAGAGAACTCGCAAAAAAGCTCTAACCAAGGGCTACTCTCGCTACTTCACTCTGAAATTTCACTCTCAAGCACGTTTTTAAAAATTCTAGAAGATGGCAACGCTGATATAAATTTACCAGAGCTTGCGCCTTATGAAGATCATTTGGAGTATTTAAAAGATCAGTTTTTAAAGATCGAGCTTTACTCTAAGGCTGCGATCTTTGAAGGTGGCTCAAATGACGCTAAAAAGCGCATAAACGAGCAAATTTCTGAGCTTACAAAACGCATAAACGAGCGAGTAAAACTAAGCAAGATCAGCCTAAAAATAGAGCAAATTTTTAAAGAAAACTCACTTGATGAAAAAGAGCAGATCATATTTTTAGCCCTTTTAAAAGAGGAGTATGCGGGCGATTTTGAAAACGGCCGCGACCTAAACACGCTAGTTGGGCTAATAAGCAAAGATGAGCTTGAACGCATCAAAAATCGCACTCTTTTAGAGGACGGCTCAAGGCTCATCGAGGGCGCACTAATCGACTACGACGAGGTTTTAAACGCTTATGGAAATGTGAGCAAAAGCTTTTTTATAAACGAAGAAATTTTGCAAAGCATAATGCACCCAAAAAATGACAAAAACAGCAAGAAAATCAAGATCGAAAGCCTGGTAAAAGAGCAAGAAATTTTTGAGCTCATTGAGCCTGTAACGAGCTTAGAAGACGTCGTGCTAAACGAAAAGACAAAGCAACTTTTAAGCACGATACTAAAGCAAGTCGATAAAAAAGTGCTCGCTAGACTTAGTAGCTGGGGCATAAAAACTAGGAAAAACATAGACGCCAAGATCATCTTTTACGGCGAGCCTGGCACTGGTAAGACGATGAGCGCAGTTGGGCTTGCAAAGAGCCTAAAGAAGCAAATTCTAAGCTTTGACTGCTCAAAATTTTAAGCAAATATGTCGGCGAGAGCGAGCAAAATGTAAGAAAATTTTTGACACCTACAAAGAAATTTGCAAAAAAAGTGGCAGCGAGCCGGTGCTTTTGCTAAACGAGGCTGATCAATTTTTAAGCACGAGAGTGGAGAGCTCGAGCGGGGCTGAAAAGATGCATAATCAAATGCAAAATATCTTTTTAGAGCAGATCGAACGCTTTGAGGGCGTGCTGATCGCTACGACAAATTTCTTACAAAGCCTTGACGTGGCATTTTCTAGAAGATTTGACTATAAGATCGAGTTTAAAAAGCCTGATTATAACGGCAGGCTCGCCATTTGGCGTAAAATTTTGCCTGAAAATGCAAGCTTTGAAGATGGCTTTAGCGTGGAAAGGCTGGCTGAGTTTAACCTAAGTGGCGCGCAGATCGTCCTTGCGCTAAAAAATACCGCTTTGAAAGTGGCTATAAAAGATGATGGGATTTTTACCTTTGAGGACTTCAAAACCACGATAGAGCGCGAGCTAAACTCAAGCTTTGGCGAGGATAAAAAGATGGGATTTGGCTCTTAGGCTTTATCTTATTTTATAAATTTGACTTTGCACTACACAAAACCGCTGATTTGATAATGAAATTTGCTTCACTCAATAAAAATTTAGACGAGTTTCACCACTAAAAACATGAAAAACGCGAGTTAAATTTAAGCTTTGGCGATAAAAAATACAGATAAGTGCCGAGAGTGTAAAATTTTGTTTTTATACGGAGTATGCTCCTAAAAGCGATAGGGAAAGTAGGCTAAATCTGAGCTTTGACAAAAAAGGATAGGCTTGCTCTTGGGTTTTTTAAAGCTATCTTACAAGGTTTGCACTGCTACAAAGACCAAAGGCGAATATCAAATTTGCTTTTATCTATTAAATTTACAAGAAGCCTACCACTAAAAATTTATAGAAAGTGCGAAACAAATTTGATCTTTGGCAAAAGTAAAAAGAGGTTTTTCTCTTGCGCTTTTTTAAATATACGCTTTGCGTCACAAGACAAAGTCTAAAATATCGGTACTTGTCAAACTAAACGTGGAATTTTTGTTTTACAATTAAAATTTGGCAAAAGCTACGATAGGATAGACACTCGCCCATAGGCTTTTTGCAGTAAATTTAACTCACTTGCCTTAAATTTACTACCGCGTCCTTTTGCAAACAAGCATTTTTCAAAAATCCCAAATTTTGAAATTTATCTGCTCTGCAACTTACGTTTAGGCAGATAAATTTTACATAAGATGTTTCTTCACTTTTTCATTAAGATAGATGACTGCTGGTCAAAGTGTGAAATTAAATTTAAGCGAAAAACTACAGCTTGGCAGATGCCAACTTATAGCCACTAGTATAAATTTACTACCCTAGCCTTTGCAAAATGGTAGTTTTTATCCAAAAAACCCAAAAAATTTTGAAATTTATCCACTCTGCCTTAAACATCAAGCGCACAAAGTGCATATCTCTAGTTATGTATGTTTTTGCATTAAATTTTGTTTTTTCTATGCAAATTCGCAAAAACCACAAGCATGACAAATGCACTCATAACCGCCTAATGTAAATTTAGCTCACCGCTTCAAATTTACTACCGCATTTTTTATTAAAAAGCCAAAAATTTTAAATTTTATCCGCCGTTTGAAGCGTGGGCGTGAGTGCTTTTTTATAACACTTTATCATTTCTCCTAATACAAAAGTCGCTTACTCCACGAAATTTCAGTCCCCAAAAACCCAGTAAATTTAAAACTCACTTCCATGACTTTTACAACACCAAAAAAGCAAATTTACCGATCTTTTTAATAATAAATTTAAAAGGCTATGAAATTTTAGTAGTCAAATTTATACGAGAATTTACTGATTGATCTTATCAAGCAGCTCTTCGACCTCTTCAAGCGCAAAGGCCTCTTCTGAGCTTTGTTTTAAAAAGCTCTCCATAAATTCTTTCTTAGATATCGCAAGGTCAAGCTCCTTGTCGCTACCCTTTTGATATGCGCCGATGCGAAGCAAGACCTCATTTTCTTTTAAAAGCGAGTAAAGTCGCTTAAATTTCATCGCATTTAGCTTGTGTTCTTTGCCGATCACGTCGCCCATGACACGCGAGGCCGAGTTTTGGATATTGATAGGTGGGTAGATGCCAAAGTCCGTTAGCTCGCGGCTTAGCACGATGTGGCCGTCTAGGATAGAGCGGCTTTGGTCAGCTATCGGGTCGCTCATATCATCACCCTC
This sequence comes from Campylobacter concisus, assembly GCA_037321105.1. Classification (GTDB taxonomy): domain Bacteria; phylum Campylobacterota; class Campylobacteria; order Campylobacterales; family Campylobacteraceae; genus Campylobacter_A; species Campylobacter_A concisus_AZ. The sequence goes on from CP147775.1 coordinate 1,039,815, forward strand.
AACTAGCACGGTGAAAAATGCCGTGATACTGCCCTTGCCCTCCTCTTCGCCCGCGCGCTCCATTAGCTGTGGCAAGAGAGTGAGCGAGCTTGGCGGATAGCCCTTTGAGGTCGGTGGCTCGCCAAGCGCAAGGCCGATCTCACGCTGCGCCATCGCAAAACGCGTGACACTATCCATGATAAAAAGCACGTCGTTGCCCTGCTGTTTGAAGTATTCAGCCACGCTCATAGCACAAAATGCGCCGTATTTTCGCATGAGCGAGCTATCATCGCTGGTCGCTACGATGATGACCGTGCCCTCTAGGTCGCCACCTAGGTTTTTTCTATAAATTCAGGCACCTCACGGCCACGCTCGCCTATTAGCGCGACTACTTTTATAGGAGCTAGCGTATTTTTTACGATCATGCCCATGAGGGTTGATTTGCCCACGCCAGATCCCGCAAAAATCCCCAGTTTTTGCCCTTTACCGCAAGTAAGCAGCCCATCTATCGTCTTTATGCCAACACTAAAAGGCTCGTTTATAAGCCCCCTTTTCATCGCATCTATCGGCGCTCTCATGATCGGCATATATTCAGTCGTATCGATCGCCCCTTTGCCGTCAATGGGCTTCATAAATGGATCGACCACGCGACCAAGTAAATTTGGCCCCACCGGTATGCTCATGCCTTGATCGCTCTCATAGACAAAGTCGCCTATCCTAAAACCCTCGACAAAGCCAAATGGACTAATATAAGCGCCATCTGTCTTTATCTGCGTGACCATGCCAAGGCCGTTTTTACTCTTGTCTTTTGCCACTATGCGCACGATGTCGCCGATACTTGGGCGAAGTCCAGTGATCTCTATCGTAGTAGCCGTGATCTTTGTGATGACGCCGAAGGTATTTGAGAGCTTCACGCCCTCTTTAAGCCTTGAATTTATACGCTCTAAACTCAAAAATGCGTTTCCCTAGGCGAATTTATCAGCGAGAAAACTCTCGTCTTGTGTCTGCGTTTTGATAAAGCAACCCCTAAGTGCCGAGGTCGTGGTAGTCGAGTTCATCTTCTCCACACCCCTCATCTCAACGCACATATGCCTTGCCTCGACGACTACTCCAACGCCTTTTGGAGCGATCACGTCCTCAAGCGCCTTTGCGATCTGCTCGGTCATCTGCTCTTCGAATTTGCAAGCGTCTAGCATAGATATTTACCATGCGTGGAATTTTACCTAAGACCAACGACCTTGCCATTTGGGATGTACGCGACATGCACACGGCCAATTATTGGCAACAAATGGTGCTCACAAAGGCTGTAAAACTCGATGTTTCGCATTAAAACCATTTCGTTATTTGAGCTAGTAAATAGCGCGTCGCCAAGCACCTCTTTTGGGTCCTGCTCGTATCCGCTAGTTAGAAATTTAAAAGCTTTATAAACGCGCTCTGGGGTTTTAATAAGCCCCTCTCTGTTTGGATCTTCGCCGATGATAGTTAGCATATTTTTAACTGAATTTTCAAAACTCTCTTGCAGTAAATTTTCTCCATAATTTTATCGCCAAATTCTACGTTAAAACGCCTTTTATATCTATAAAAATTTACAAATTTACAATGAAATAAGGAAAATTCTGCTATATTTTGGGCTAAAAATTTGTATTCATAAAGGAATTCGATGGAAATCAAAACAAAAGCTCTAGATAGCGTAAATACTCTAGCAAGCACAACAATAAGTGCAGATGCTATAAAGTCTAGCGTAGAAAAACTAGCAAAAAAAGCAGCAAAAACTATGAAAGTAGATGGCTTTAGACAAGGCCATGTGCCAGTCGCTGTCGTACTAAAACGCTACGAGAAAGAGCTGACAAACGACGCTGAGCAAGATGTCTTAAGAGATGTAGTCGAAGAGGCTATCAAAAAAGCAGGCAAGAAAAATGACGACCTTATCGGCGAGCCTATCGTTTCAAAATTTGATAGAAAAGATGACAAGATCGACGTTGAGCTAACAGTTTCATTTAAGCCAAGCGTCAATGTGAGCGGTTATGAGAGCTTGATACCTGAGTTTTCAAATCCACGCGTTTTGAAAAAAGATATCGATGAGAAGAAAACTGAGCTTTTAAAAATGATAGCTCCACTTGAAAAAGTAGAGGGCAAAAGAGGCCTAAAAGTCGGCGATTTTGCTAAATTTGACTTTGAGGGCTTTGTTGATGGCGTTGCATTTGAAGGTGGCAAGGCTGAAAACTACGTGCTTGAGATCGGCTCAAATCAATTCATCCCAGGCTTTGAAGATGGCATGGTAGGCATGAAAGCTGGCAGCGAAAAAGATATCGAGGTAAAATTTCCAGAAAACTATGGCGCTGCACATTTAGCTGGCAAAGATGCTGTTTTTAAAGTCAAACTTCACGAAATTCAAGAGAGAAAGATCCCTGAAAAACTAGACGAAGAGATGCTAAAAACTATCCTTCCAAACGAAGAAAAACCAACTGAAGAGCTACTTGAAGAGCGCATAAAAGAGCAAATTCGCCAAGAGAAAATTTATAAACTTATAAACGAAGAGCTAAAACCAAAATTTGCTGAAGCTGCGGTTGAGAAATTTGAAATTTGATGTGCCAAAAAATATCGTCGAGCAAGAGATCGATATGCAGTTTAGAAACGCATGGAGCTCATTTACTCCAGATGATATGAAGAAATTTAGAGAAGACAAAGATGCTCTAGCTAAAAAACGTGACGAGTATAGAAAAGATGCTGAAAATAGCGTTCGCCTAACTTTCATCATCGATGAGCTAGCTCGCGTAAGAGGCGTAAAAGTGAGCGATCAAGAGGTCGTTCAAGCGATCTATTTTGAGGCGTATAGAAGTGGTCAAGATCCAAAAGCGCACCTTGAGATGTACCGCAACCAAGGCATGCTTCCAGCTATAAAGATGTCGATGATCGAAGAGAAGCTATTTAGCGAGCTTTTCAACAAAGAAAAAGACGAGAAAAAAGCAAGCAAAAAAGAGAAGGCTGAGTAATGAGCTATTACGTTCCTGTCGTAGTTGAAAGAACTAGCAGAGGTGAGCGAAGCTATGATATATACTCCCGTCTTTTAAAAGACAGGATCGTTATGCTAAGTGGCGAGATAGAGGACGGCATGGCTGCTTCTATCGTCGCTCAGCTGCTATTTTTAGAAGCTGAAGATCCAGATAAAGATATCTACCTTTACATAAACTCACCAGGTGGCGTGATAACAAGTGGCTTTAGCATATATGACACGATGAACTACATAAAGCCAGATGTTTGCACGATCTGCATCGGTCAGGCTGCTAGTATGGGTGCATTTTTGCTAAGCTGTGGCGCACCTGGAAAGAGATATGCGCTACCAAATTCTCGTATCATGATACACCAACCACTTGGTGGCGCTAGAGGACAAGCGACTGATATCGAGATACAAGCACGTGAAATTTTACGTTTGAAAGAAATTTTAAATGGAATTTTGGCAAAAAATACAGGCCAAAAGCTAAGCAAGATCGTAAAAGATACTGAGCGTGACTTCTTTATGAGCTCAGCAGAGGCTAAAGAATACGGACTTGTCGATAAAATTTTGGAGAAAAGTTTTAAATAAGGCCCAAAGTGATAAAGATAGATAACGCACCAGATCCAAAGAAAAAAGCAGCTGAAGCAAAACCAGCTGTCAAAAAAGAAAAGGTAAATATCTATAAATTTTCAGAGGACGTTTTGCACGAATTAAGCGACGACAACGTCCCATCTACGCCGACAAACTACTCTATCTACTTTGAAAAGATGCTTGATGGGCAGTCAGATGAGTTTAGAAAAGAGATCGGCGATATCATAGTGGCAAATTCTGAAAGCTCAGTGCCGACAAATGGCAATATCTCTATCGAAAAAGAGGTAAAACAAGGCTTTATCCAGATAAAGAGCATGCTTCAAGCAGTCGTGCTCATCTATAAAAATTTAGGCGTTATGAGAGGCCTAGTGCAAAAGCGTATGGATGGGCTTAAAAACAACACAAATGTCCTTGCGCTCCAAAACGTTTTAAGCGCCTTCAACCAAGACCTCATCAAGCTAAACGACCTCATGGACAAGCACCTTGACGTCATCAAGATGAGCTACGAAGAGGTCGGCAAGATGTTTAAGGCCATCGAAGAGCAGTCGATCTACGACACGACCTACGAGGTCTATAATAAGAAATTTCTAGTAGCGACCATAAGCAGCGAGATCGAGTCTGTTAGGCGCTACGGCTATAATGCCTCGTTTTTGCTAGTCAAGATAAAAGACAAATTTGCAAACCGCGTTAAAAATTTAAAAGAGCGAAACAATATGTTTAAAAGTATGTCACAGCTTCTTTTAAGAACTTCACGTAGGAGCGATATAGTCGCACACTACGGCGATGGCTGCTTTGCTATGGTGATGAAATACACCGATGAAAATGGCACAAAGCAAGCGTGCGCTAGAATTTTAAACATGCTCTCATCTATGCCTTGGAAGATCGACAACGAAGAGTGCAAGCTCGAAGTGCAGATAGTCTCAAGCATGATCTCAAAGACAAAGAGCACCGAAGAGTTGCTCTCTCACGCGCTTGACAAGCTAGAGACTAACCAAAGACCTAAATGAGCCACTATTTTTAGACGAGAAAGCAGAGAATTAGTTTGATCCTAGAAGTTTTATCCTATCCAAATAAAAAACTTTATGAAATTTCAAAAGAGGTTGAGGTTTTCGACGAGAAGCTTCACAAACTTCTTGATGATATGTATGAGACGATGATCGCAAAAGAAGGCATCGGTCTTGCGGCCATACAAATAGGCGTTGCAAAGAGAATTTTCATCATAAATTTAGCCAACGAAGAGGGCGTGCAAGATAAAGAAAATTTAATCGAGATCATAAACCCAAAATTTGAGCTACGTGAGGGCGAGTGCGTCTATCAAGAGGGCTGCCTTAGCGTGCCTGGCTACTACGAGGACGTTAAACGAAGCGAGGTAGTTGCTATCAAATTTCAAGACCGCTTTGGCAAAGAGCAGACCTTAAAAACTGATGGGCTACTAGCGATCGCTATCCAGCATGAAAATGACCACCTAGACGGACATCTTTTTATAGAAAAAATAGGCTTTAACAAACGCAAAAAATTCGACAAGGAATACAAAAAGCAGAAAAAGAAAAAGCATCATGAAGTCCCTAAAATGTGCTACTTACGGCGACGGACTAAAGATCATTGATGTTGAGTCGATCTTTTCTCGTGGGCTTCCTGGCTTTAGCATCGTGGGTCTTGCAAGCACCAGCATCAAAGAGAGCACAGAGCGTGTAAAGGCGGCACTTTTAGCGCTTGACTTTGCCTTTCCAGCACAAAAAATAACCAGTAAATTTATCCCCCTCCGACCTGCCAAAAAGTGGCTCGCACTTTGATCTAAGTATCGCCCTTCTCATCGCTCTTCAAAAGGCAAAAAGCTTGGAGAAAATTTTTGTTTTTGGCGAGCTTGGGCTTGATGGCAGCGTAAAAAGCACGGCAAATTTGTTTTCGATCCTACTTTTTTTAAGCACGCAGGTGCAAAATGCAAAATTTTCAGTACCTAGTGAGATAGCGCCCAAAGCTTCGATGATCCCAAATTTAGAGGTTTATGGCGTTAGCACACTAGAGGAGGCGATAAAATTTTTAGCGACGCAGAATTTGCTAAAAGCACTCATTTTAACGCCACACACGAGCTATTTTCAAATGTGATAGAAGTTGGCGGCAAAATATATGTTCCAAATTTAAGCTTCGAGCTTGATTTTAAGGACGTTTTGGGTCAAGAAAGAGCCAAAAGAGCCTGCGTCATTGCAGCCGTTGGCATGCACAATATCCTATTTGAAGGCAGCCCAGGCAGCGGCAAGAGCATGTGCGCAAAACGCCTCGTCTATATCATGGCACCACAAAGCCTAGAAGAGGTGCTAAAGTCCGCCGCCTACCGCTCGCTAAACCTGCAAGATAGCGAATTTACAAGCACTAGAGCCTTTCGCTCGCCGCATCACACCTCTACTAAAAGCTCGATCTTTGGCGGTGGCTCAAACGTCGCAAAGATCGGCGAGATCGCGCTTGCAAATGGCGGAGTGCTATTTTTTGATGAGTTCCCACACTTTCCTAAACAGGTGATAGAAAGCCTCAGAGAGCCACTTGAGGACAATCAAATCCACATCGCAAGGGTAAATTCAAAAGTGACTTACGAAACAAAATTTATCTTCGTCGCCGCGCAAAATCCCTGCCCTTGTGGAAATTTATTCTCCCGCAATTTAAACTGCAAATGCAGTGAAAATGAGATCAAAAACTACAAAGCCAAAATTTCAGCCCCAGTGCTTGACCGCATCGATCTAAAGGTTGCGATGGATGAGAGCTCTCCAGGCGACAAGGCAAGTTTAAGCTCAAAGCAGATGAGCGAGATGGTTTTAAAAGCCTTTATATTTCAAAAAAAGCGCGCTCAAGAGGAGCTAAATGGCAAGCTTAGCGACGCGCAGGTGGCTAAATTTTGCACGTTAAATGCCGAGGCAAGTGAAATTTTACAAAAGGCCGCCACAAAGTACAACCTCTCTCAAAGGGGCATAAAAAGGACGCTTAGAGTGGCTAGAAGCATCGCCGATCTTGATGAGAGTGAGCAAATTTTAAAGCCCCACATCTTAGAGGCGCTTAGTTTTAGGGCATAGAATGAAAAATTTATATTTAGACACGAGAGTTTTAGACGAGCGAGCGAGCGAAAAATTTGGCCTTAGTGAAGAGCTTTTAATGGAAAATGCAGCCACAGCCATAGCAAATTTCATTCGTAAGAAATTTAAAAAAGGCGAGAGAGTGCTTGGCGTTTGCGGTGGCGGAAACAACGGCGCTGACGTGCTTTGTGCTTTAAGGATGCTAGAGGGTGAGTATGAGTGTGAATTTATCCTAGCTATTAAAAATTTAAAGCCACTTGCCATTAAACAGCTCGATCGAGCTAAATTTGCCAGCGTGCGAGAGAGCAAAAATATAGAAAATAGCTTAAATAGTGCAAAATGCCTCATAGACGGGCTTTTTGGCTCAGGGCTAAATAGAGCTTTGGATCAAAATTTAACTAATCTCATCTCAAAAATAAACGCTAGCCCTGCTTACATCATCGCTTGCGACGTGCCAAGTGGGCTAAGTAGCGAGGGCAAGGTGCTTGGCGCTTGCATAAAAGCAGACGCAACGATCACGATGGGAGCTAGAAAGCTAGCTCTTTATAGTGACGTGGCAAAGGACTACGTTGGCAAGATAAAGGTTGCCACACTTGGCATAAGCGCTCAAAACTACGAGTGCGAGAGCGACTATCACCTGCTTGAAAAAAGTGATCTCATGCTTCCAAATAGAAAAAATCAGTGCGTAAATAAGGGCGACTTTGGCCACGCATTTATCGTATCTGGCGAGCACATAGGAGCTAGCAAGCTTTGTGCAAAGGCGGCATTTGCCTTTGGGGCTGGGCTAGTTAGCGTGATAGGTGAGCAGGGTTTAAATTTACCAACGCATATCATGCAAGCTAGCAAGATAAGTGAGAAAATGAACGCTGGAGCCCTTGGCATGGGGCTTGGCAAAAAGGGCGTAGAAGAGCTTGAGGTGCAAAATTTAAAAGGCAAAATGCTTGTCCTTGACGCTGATATCTTTTACAGCCCAAAAGTGCTTGATCTACTAAGCAAAAACTGCGTCTTGACACCTCATCCAAAGGAGTTTTGCTCGCTTTTAAAATTTGCAAAATAGCCGATATAGATGTGCAAACTTTGCAAGAAAACAGATACGCTTACGCTAAGGCTTGGAGTGAGAAATTTAAGGCTGTTCTTGTGCTAAAAGGGGCAAATACCATAATCGCCAAAGAGGGGCAAATTTACGTCATGCCTTATGGCAAAAACACGCTTGCAAAAGGCGGCAGTGGCGACGTGCTAAGCGGCCTTGTGCTAGCACTTTTGGCTCAGGGCTACGAGCCTCTTGGTGCTGCTATCTCAGCCACCCTAGCTCACGCGCTTAGCCTTAGAAATTTTGGCAAAAACAGCTACGCGCTCGAGCCAACAGACATCATCAAAGGAGTAAAATGCTTACGAAAAAGATAGCCGTGCTTTTTAGCGGCAGTGGCTCAAAATTTAGAAGCGATACTTAAAAAAGTTCATAATCAAATTTTTAACGGCGTAAAGATCGAGGTTTGCCTTTGTATCTGTAATAAGCCAGGTGCATTTGGCATAGATCGAGCTAAAAAATTTGGGCTTGAAACGACGATAATAGAAAGTGCCAAATTTGACAAACGTGAGCGAATTTGACGCTGTTTTGGTGGAGGCAAATTTTAAAAAGTGGGGCGGATCTTACGGTGCTTGCTGGCTTTATGAGGATACTAACGCCAGTTTTTACGGCGCAGGTCAAAGCCATAAACCTTCACCCATCTATCCTACCGCTTTTTAAGGGCGCGCATGCGATAAAGGAGAGCTTTGAGAGCGATATGATGATAGGCGGTGTGAGCGTGCATTATGTGAGTGAGGAGCTTGATGGGGCAAACTGATCGCGCAAAGGGCGTTTGAGCGTGAGGACGGCATGAGTTTAGATGAGTGGGAGGCTAAAATTCACGCCATAGAGCATGAAATTTTGCCCCAAAGCATAATAAAAATTTTAACAAAGGAAGTAAATGTTTGAATGGTTGAGTTCGCCAGAGGCGTGGATATCGCTACTTACGCTAACTGGCTTGGAGATAGTTTTAGGCATAGATAACATCATATTTATCGCTATTTTAGTAGGCAAACTGCCGCCAGAGCAAAGGGGTAAAGGCCGCATTTTAGGGCTTGGCTTTGCGATGATCACTAGGATCATCCTGCTACTTTCGCTATTTTGGATCATGAAGCTTACAAAGCCGCTCTTTAGCATAGGCGAGCTTAGCATCACTGGGCGCGATCTAGTGCTCATAATAGGCGGTCTATTTTTGATAGTAAAATCATCAATGGAGATCCACGCAAACGCCACTGGCAAGCATGAAGAGGCTCACGAGAGCAAGTCTCATCAGGATTTTTTGCAACTATCCTAGAAATAGGCATTTTAGACATAGTCTTTTCGCTTGATAGCGTTATCACCGCAGTTGGCATGGCTCAGCACATCGACATCATGATACTTGCCGTCATCATCGCAGTTGGCGTGATGATGTTTGCCTCAAAGGCGATCTCTGAATTTGTCGATAACAACCCAACGATAAAAATGCTCGCACTAGCATTTTTGGTGCTAGTTGGCTTTGCGCTCGTGCTTGATGGTTTTGGCGTGCATGTGCCAAAAGGCTACATCTACTTTGCGATGGGCTTCTCACTAGCGGTTGAGTGCATAAATATCTACGCTAGAAAAAGGGCATTAAGAGATCAAAAATAAAGATGTGAGCCAAAATGCAGATAAAAATTTAGATCACATCGTGATAGTAGTAAGCGATGTTAAAGAGGCGCTTAAATTTTCACTGCGACATTTTAGGCATGCGACTAACTCAGAATGACGGTCACATTAGCCTAAATTTTGGCTCGCAAAAGATAAATTTACATAGGTTTGAGGGCGAGTTTTTACCTGCGGCAAAGCATCCAACAAAGGGCAGTGCTGATATATGTTTAATAGTTGAAGACGACATAGAAGACGTGCGCTCAGAGCTTCTTGCAAAAGGCGTAGAGATCGAGCTTGGCATCGTTAGGCGAAATGGAGCTTTGGGAGCAATGAAGAGTTTATATATTTACGATTTTGATGGAAATTTAATAGAACTTAGCTCATATGAAATTTAACAAGAAGGCAGCTTGGACCTACTAAAAGACCCGCTAAATAAACTAATCATCTCACTCTCGCTGCCAGCTGGTGTGGGCATGATGTTTAACACCCTTTACAACGTCACTGGCACATTTTTCGCCGCTAAAATTTCTACCATAGCAGTTGCTGGCATGGCGATGAGCTTTTTGCTCTATCTAAGTGTCGTTGGCATCGGACTTGGCTTTGGCTCGGCACTCACCGCGCTAATAGGCAACAGCCTAGGCGCAAACAAACCGAAAATGGCTAAGCTTTACGCCTCAAATGGCATCATCTTTGTGCTAGTTTTTGCCCTATTTATGGGGCTATGTGGCTACTTGCTAGCACCAAATTTACTAATTCTTTTAGGAGCTGATCATCACTACATCAAAGAGGCGCTTGACTACGCTGGTGTCATCTTTCTTGCAGCTCCATTTTTCTTGCTTATAAAATCGCTTAACGGCGTTCTAGTCGCACTTGGCGATACTAAAAGCTACCGCAACTGGCTATTTTGCGGCCTTTTTATCAACGCATTTTTTTGCTATCTTTTTGCTTTTATCTTTGCTCTTGGCGTAAAAGGTCTTGCACTAGCAACGGCTAGCGTGCAGTTTTTAGGCATGATCTATCTCTTTTTTAAAGTTAGAAAAAGCAAGATGATAGAGCCTAGAAATTTAGGCTACTTCGTGCCAAATTTAGCCGTCTGGGCAAAGATACTAAAGCAAGCCTTGCCAGCTTGTCTAAACTACCTCTCAATGTCGCTTGGTTCGCTCGTGCTTTTAAAATTTTAAGCTTTTACGGCGTCAATGCAGTGGCAGGTTATGGCATAGCCTTAAGGATCGAGGCAAATTTCAGTGCTTCCAACCATCGGCATGGCAGCAGGGGTGCTTAGCATCATCTCAAGAAACTACGGCGCTAAGAGCTTTCAAAGAGCGATGCAGTGCTACAAACTATCACTTCTTTTTTGCTCATCTACTGCGCCTTTGCCTACATCTTCATCAGGCTTTTTGGCGAGAGCGCGATCAAGCTCTTTGACAGCACGCCAGCTGTGCTAGAAGTGGCAAAGCTCTACCTTGGTATCAACTCACTTGCCTACATGGCTTACGGCACGATAAACATCTCAGGTAGCACGCTACAAGCGATAAAACGCCCAGTGGCGATCTTTTTGCTAAATGGCTTTAGACAGCTCGTGCTTCAATGCTCGCTCTTTTACGTGGTGGTCTTTTGGCTAGGACTTGAGATCAAATTTATGTGGCTGGCGCTCTTTTTTAGCGTCTATTTTACGGCGATTTGCTTTTTGGCTTGGACGCTTTTTAGGTTAAAAAGAGCTACGAGCGCAAGCTTTTAAATTTAAAGCTAAACGCAAAAAAGCAAAGTGAGGCGACTAAGATGATACTGGCTCCGCCTGTGAGGTTGAAATAAAAGCTGATCACAAGGCCGATAAAGCAAAAAATGATAGAAAAAATAGTTGAGATTAGCATCATTAGTCCCAGCCTTTTGGCAAAAATTTGCGCAATATATGGCGGTATGGTAAGTAGCGCGATGACAAGTATTAGCCCTACGACGCGTATCGTAGCCACCACGCAAAGCGCCATCATACAAACTAGTAGATAGTGAAAAAATGTCGTATTTACCCCGCGAAGTTTTGCAAACTCCGCATCAAAGCTGATCGCCACAAACTGGCGGTAAAAAAGTGCGATAAGAGCCAAAAACAAGAGGTCTAAAACGCTCATAAAGATAATATCTGTGCCGCTAACTGCAAGGATCGAGCCAAAAAGATAGCTCATAAGATCGGCGTTATAGCCAGGTGTGAGATCTATGAAGATGATGCCAATCGCCATGCCAATCGCCCAAATAGCGCCTATTACGGAGTCGATATTCGTCTTATCTTTTAGCGTGATCGTGGCGATGATGAGCGCTAAAAATAGTGAAAATATACTTGCTCCAAAAAGTGGCTCGAGTGAGAAGAAAAATGCAAGCCCTATGCCGCCATACGCGCCGTGTGCGATGCCTCCAGCGATAAAAGTCATCTTGTTTATCACCACAAGCGAGCCTATCATGCCGCATATTATGCTTACTAAAATGCTCGCAATAAAGGCATTTTGCATAAAATTTAACTCTAAAATTTCACTCATTTTCTCTCTTTAAAATTTAAAAACATTGCTCTTTGTTCTTTCGCAGCCACACTCGCCAAGTGCGATCTCTACATCACAAAAATGACTATGTGTTCTAGCTAGATGCTCGATAAACTCCCTCTTTGCAAGATTTTCATGCGTTTTATGAATGTGTAAATTTTTACTCACGTAAGCGATCTTTGTAGCGTAATTTAGCACGATATTTAGGTCATGACTTACCAAAACTACACCCACGCCATTTGCATTTATGCCCTTTAAAATTTCAGTAAAATTTCAGCCTGCCCTTTCGTGTCGATGCTGGCTGTTGGCTCATCTAAGATGAGCACTTTTGCGTTTGCGCAAAGCGCTCTAGCGATATAGACGCGCTGCCTTTGACCGCCGCTTAGCTCGCCGATCCTCGCGTTTGCAAACTCCCTCATGCCGACCTTCTCAAGGGCACTTAGCGCTAGAGCCTTTTCATCTTTTGAGTAAAAACCAAAGATTTTTTTATCGATTAGCCCCATTAAAACGACTTCTAAAACCATCATCGGAAAGCTTTGATTTGAGAGGAAATTTTGCGGCACATAGCCTATAAATTTACTAACCTCGCTTGGCTCTTTACCAAAGAGCTTTATCTCGCCACTTTGAGGCTTAAGCAGACCCAAAATAAGCTTTAAAAGCGTGCTTTTACCCCGCCATTTGGACCAATTATCGCTAAAAACTCGTCGCTACTATACTCTAAATTTATGTCCTCTAAAACGACTTGTTTATCGTAGCTAAAGTTTAAATTTCTAATTTTTATAATATCTTTCAAAATAGGCTCTTTTGCGTAAATGTCGTGACAAAAATGAAAAGTCCAAGCCAAAGCATGATGCCAAGGGCTGCAAATTCTGCGTAGATTTTAAACTTTTTTAGCTTAATGTTCGTGCTGATCTTTGAGCCAAAAACTGCCGCTACAAATATCACCACACTCATGCCAAGCGCCATAAATACGCCACTTATCACGCCTGCAAAGTAGCTACCTATCTCATTTGCCAGCACAAAAACTAGTATCGTGCCTGGACAGGGCACAAGAGCCGCAGCGGCCGCTACTAGCCACTCCTCTTTGCTCTTTGGCTTTTTGGTTGAGCAAATTTGACAGCCACATTCACTTTTAAATTTTGTATTTTTACTCAAATTTTGGCTTAGATTTGATCTAAAAATATAAAATTTAGTCTCATTTTTGTTTGAAAGGTAAAATTTGATCTTTTTAATGAGCATAAAAATCGCCACAAAAAAGATCACGACGCCAGAAAACGCAGTCGTTATGCTAGCAGTGTCCTTTGTGAGGTCACTGCTTACTTCACGAAGCAGTAAAAAGCTAGCAAAGACAAAGACAAATGCGCCCACAACATGCAAAAAGCCGATCTTTAGTGCAAATAAAAACGCCCTTTTGTAGCTGCCACCAGTTGCGGCAAAATATGAGCTTGTTAGCACCTTGCCGTGGCCTGCTCCAGCAGCGTGCAAGAAGCCATAGCCAAATGAGATAAATGCCAAAAATAGCAGCGCAAGCGGACTTTTGTAATCCACGCTTCTTAAAATTTGCTTTAGCCTATCAAGCAAGCTTAGGCTAGTTTTTGAGACGATGTCAAATTTAGCCTCATCGATCTTATCTATCTGGCTTAAAATTCTCATCGCTCGCGCCTGCTACTGGCTCTTTTAGCAGCTCTTTAAGCGCTGGCTTCTCGTTGTGAGCTTTGGCTGCTTCTTTGCCTGAAAATGTAAAAAATATCAAATTTGAGTTTGAATTTGGTATCGCCCAGAAGCTTTTACCCACCAAAAATGCGTTATTTTGTGTAAATTTCGAAGTTAAAATAGCCCTCTTTATCCTCCATATCAACCGACACGACAAGTCCGTCAGCTATCACTAAATTTCTCTTAAAACTCACGTCAAATTTAAGCCTGCCCTCGTCAAAATAGAGCTTGTAATTATTTAAATTTGGCTCTATTTTAGTGGCATTTTCGTCCTTATAATAGTACTCAATGTCCGTTAGATAGTGCCTTGGCACGAGGTAGTCTAGTAAATTTAAACGGATCTTTCTAAGCTCTTTATCATCTATCTTTTCATCTTGATTTAGGTCAAAATTTTGCTTCATCAGGTCTGAGAAAATTTTGCGAAAAAGTCCAAGTAAAGGCTATCTGGCTGATATTATTTTCTTGTGCGACAAAATTTCGCGCTAACGTGAGCTGTTGGGCTATAAAGCGAGCATAGAGCACACCCGAAGGCATTTATGGCTAGTAAGCAAATGACGATCAGGCGTGCTAACATTTTTATAGACTTTTTGCGAAAATTTCAGCCGTTTTTTTCATCTCGGCTAGCCAGTTTTCAGGTAGTTGGTCTATCATGACGACCTTTGAGCCAGTCTCTTTTGCGATCAAATTTGCAGCCTTTGTTGGGAATTGTGGAGCCACGAAAATGACCTTTACACCGTGCTCTTTGGCTTCTTCTATAAGCTCTTTTAGCTCAGCTGGCTTTGGCTCTTTGCCCTCTATCTCGATGGCGATTTGCTCTAAGTTATAGCGCTTTGCAAAGTAGCCCCAAGATGGGTGATATACGATAAATTCGCGAGTTTTAACATCTTTTAGCTCGTTTTTAATAAAGCCATCAAGCTCGTCAAGGCTAGCTTTAAATTTAGCCAAATTCTCCTCATAAAGCTTTGCATTTTGCGGGAATTTCTCTATTAGCGCCTTTGCGATGTTATCAGCTTGAGTTTTTACTAGGATAGGGTCAAGCCAGATGTGTGGGTCAAGACCGTCATGGTGGTGATGATGGTGCTCGTCCTCGTGGTCATGATGCTCATGCTTATGCTCACCCTCGTGCTTGTGCTCGTGGTGCTCTTCATGTTCATGCTCCTCGCTCATAGCGATCTTTTCGATGCCCTCTTGCGTCTTTACGATGCGTAAATTTTTAAACGTCTTTGAGAAGCGATCCAGCCACGCGTCCTCAAACTCGATGCCGATAGCAAAATAAAGCTCGCTCTTTTCAAGCTCCTTCATCTGCTTTGGCTTTGGCTCATAGGTGTGCGGATCAGCGCCTTTGCCAACCATCGCATTTACATCTAGTGTATCTCCAGCGATCTGCTCGACAAAAATTTCGTTGGCAGTATGCTAGTAGTCACAACCGGCTTTGCAAAAAGAGACAAAGCACAAACAGCTAAAAAAACGATAATTTTTCTCATTATCTCTCCTTTAAAAAATAATTGCGAAGTTTAGCAAAATGCAACTTGGTTGCAACTTAAAAAGCAAATGCCTAAATTTAGCCTTTTCTTTTAAATATAGTTTAAATCTTTTAGCGTTAATATACGAAAAATGAAAAGGGCAAAAGATGAACGCGAGAAATTTCTTAGAAGAGCACAATATCAAGGCTACGACGCTTCGCATAAAGCTTGTTGAAATTTTACAAAATGCCAAGGCGCCGCTAAGCTACGATGAAATTTTAGAGAGCCTTGACGCAAACAAGACGACCTTTTATAGAAGTATGGAAATTTTCGAAAAAGAAAATCTCGTGATAAAAACCGAAAACAATCACAAGAGCTACTACGAGCTAGCAAATGAAGCCAAAGCCTACTTTATCTGCGACGTCTGCCACAAGGTGACAAACATCGACATGCCACACCTAAGCGTCGCTAAAAATATAAAAAGCGCCGTGATAAAGGGCGTTTGCGACGAGTGCGGTCACGAGTAAAGCGCGATGATCTCGGCTGGGATAGCTTTTGGGCGGTTTGTCTTTAGATCGATATAGACAAACTCCGTCTTGCCAGTTGCTATTAGCTCGCCATCTTTTTTAAACTCAAAATATCTGCAAGATGTCGCCTTGCCCTCAGTCTGCGTGTAGGTGTGAATTTCTATCTTGTCCATCAGCTTTGCGCTTTTTATATATTTTGCTTCATTTTTTCTAATGAGCCAAATTTCACCCCTTTTATACTGCGCCTCGACCGTGTCGCCAACAGCGGCGGAGTGGGCAAATGCGGCCTCTTGCATAAGCGTGAAATAATAGACATTGTTCATGTGACCATGCATGTCGATAGCTTGTGGCGGGATGGTGACGTGATATATAAAATCTCTCATTTTTGACCTTTTTTGTTAAAATTATAACCAAAAATGAGGAGCTAAAATGCAAAATTTACTGGGATAAAAAGGCGTCAAACTACCAAAGATTTGACGGCAAGATCAGCGCTATCCAGCAGCAAATTTTGGTAAAGCCTTGGCTTGGGGAGCTAGCTTTAGTGGCAAAGATATCCTTGATATCGGCTGTGGCACGGGCGTTTGGAGCATATTTTTATCAAAAACGGCTAAGCATATAACAGGCATCGATAGCTCAGAAAAGATGATAGAAATTTTAAACGAGGACGCAAAGAGATTTGGCGTGACAAATTTAACCAGCGAGGTTTGCTCGTGGAGAAGATTTAAGCCAGCAAAGTGCTTTGATATCGCTATTTGCACGATGAGCCCGGCCATTGCAAGCGATGAAGATTTTGCTAAATTTCAAAACTGCGCCAAGCAAAAGCTCTATCTTGGCTGGGACAAGCCTAGAAGCTCTGATCTACTTGAGCCATTTTTTGAAAAATTTGGCCGAGTGCTCTCTCAAAAAAATGTCGTAGATAGGCTTGAAGCGTGGCTAAATGAGCAAGGCATCGCTTTTAAGAGTCAAATTTTAAATGAAACTAGGATCGCTAGACGAAGCGTGCAAGAAGCAGCTGAAAATATCTGCTGGCACCTTGAGATAAACGGAGCTAAAAACTACGATGAAAAGACGGTTTTAGCGATGTTAAAAGAGAGATTTGAGGGCGAGTTTATAGATGAAAAGATAGACTCACAGATGAAGCTTTTTGTCTTTTAGAGCTTAAATTTAGAGCAAATTTGCTTGCCAAATTCGCTAAAAATGACGCCAAAGATGATGAGCATGGCTCCAAAATTTGCCAGATGCTAAGTAGCTCACCAGCAAAAAAGTAGCCAATTAGCCCAGCAGAGACTGGCTCTAGGCAGAAAAACAAGGCCGCCTTGCTAGCGGTCGTATATCTTTGAGCGATAGTTTGCACAAAGTAGCAAAATATGGTGCCTATCACCGTCGTGATAAATATCGCTATGAAAAATTCTCTATCAAAATTTTGGCACAACGCTACCTTCAAAAAACGCAAAGACAAACGAGAGCAAAGAGACGGTGAGAAAGACCACAAAGACAAGCGAATAAAGCTCGCTCTTTCTTACAAAGTGGCCATTTAGTGTAGTATAAAGTGCGTAAAATATCGCGCAAACAAGCGCTAGTGCCTCGCCACTCCCAAGTGCTAGCGTGGCGCCACTTAAGAGCCAAAGCCCAAAAATAGCGATGATAGCGCCAAAAATGGCAAAAATGCTTATCTTATTTTTAAAAAAGATAGCCGCCATAAAAGGGACTATAACACACTCAAGCCCCGTAATAAAGGCGACGCTCGAGCTAAAAGTAAGCTTTAGAGCGTAAGTTTGCGTGGCAAATGACAAAAAGAGCACCGCTCCAAGGATAACGCCGTAGATGACGCTCTTTTTGTCAAATTTCTTAGTAAATTTAAGCGCGACAAAGCCCATAAAGATAGCCGAGAGAAAAACCGGCAAAAAAGCATGACAAAGACGCCGTTTGTCTTTAGCGCGTTTGCCATGGGTAAAAACGTAGCGCCCCAAACGATAGCAACTACGATAAGAGCGATGTCGGCTTTGTTTTGAGCGCTTAAATTTCTCATTTAAAGATCGAGTCAAGCACCTTTTTGCCGCTATCTAGGCCAAAGCCACTTCTTAGCCCCTTTTCCTTCTCGCTCATCACGTTAAATAGCCCATCTAGCGTCTTTCTCGTGATATAGGCGTTTAGGTCTTCGCCTTCATCTGGCACATACTCGCTTGCGCCTAAATTTTTAGCTAGGCTTTTGACTGATTTTATCGTTTCGTTGTTTTTAGCTGAGCTGCCGATGAAAAATTTAGCCCATTATAGGCAGTCGCAAAGCTATTGTCACTCATCATTTTTTCAATTATCGGCGTAAATGCCGCCTTTAGCTTTTGGCTGGAGCTTTTCTCTAAATACTTCGTAACGCTGTCGCTGCCGCCGTTAAAGAGCTTTTTGACATCGGCCTCGCTCATATTTTTTATGCTCTCACTAAAAATTTCAGCAGCCTTTGGCACGGCCGTGGTTGCGGCGTTGTTTATAGACTTGCTAAGGTCTTGCGCCCACTTCTCGCCGCCCACTTTTTTGGCTAAATTTGACGCCATCTCAAGGCTTTTTGGGAGTGGGATTTTAGCTGTGGCGTTGTTTATAAAGCCCTCTTTTGAAAGCTCACTAACAGCGGCATTTAGCGCCTCGCTAACTAAGCTTTTGTAGTCGCCGCTTGATGCGTGAGTGGCGATTTTCACGCCTTTATTTATCATATCATCCATGCTTGCGGCTTGCAGATTTAAAACAAGCGCGCCACAAAGAATAACAAGAGATCTTTTCATCTTCTCTCCTTTTTTAAATTTAAAGCAAAATCATACAAAAAATATCTAAACACTTAAAATAAATTTAATATTTTTGCACTAAAATTCACCCTTTTTTGAGGGAATTTATGCAGCTTTTACTTCTTAGCTTCGCTCTTAGCATGGATAGTGCAGCGCTAAATATGGCAAACGGCGCAAGGTATAAAAGCCTTGGCTTTAGCAAAATTTTATTTATCGCTTTTATGCTTGGCTTTTTTCAGTTTCTCATGCCGCTTCTTGGCTATTTTCTAGGCATTAGCTTTGCTAAATTTATAAGCTCTATCGATCACTTCATAGCATTTTTTATACTCTGTTTTCTTGGCTTTAAAATGCTAAAAGAGGCCTGTAGCAGCGAGGCTGGCGAGTCCTTAAGTATGGATACTAAGACCATTTTTATAGGTGCATTTGCCACGAGCATCGACGCACTTGCCATTGGCGTCACGCTTAGCTTTGAAGCGGTTAATGTATTTGAGAGTGCGCTCATCATCGGCGTAGTCTGCTTTGTGCTAAGCCTAGCCGCCTTTTACATCGGTAAATTTTATGGGTGAAATTTTAGAGAAAAAGGCGCTATTTTTAGGTGGCGCGATACTTATATTTCTAGGCTTTAAAATCCTAATCACCCACCTGCTAGAAGAGGGAGTGCTCTAGATTTCTATCTCTATACCAACTGGGCAGTGGTCGCTGCCGGTGATCTCTGGCAGGATAAAGGCGTCTTTTAGCCTATCTTTTAGACCTTGCGAGATGAAGAAATAATCAATCCTCCAGCCGACATTTTTCGCCCTTGCGTTAAAGCGGTAGCTCCACCACGAGTAAGCGTCCGCAACGTCGCCATTTACGGCTCTAAAGGTATCTATAAAGCCGCTTTTTAGCACCTCATCTATCCACGCTCGCTCGATAGGTAAAAAGCCCGAAGTTTTGGCGTTTGCCTTTGGATTTTTCAGGTCGATCTCGCGGTGAGCGGTATTTACGTCGCCACAAAATATCACCTCTTTGCCGCTTTTTACAAGCTCTTTGCAGTAAGCTAGAAATTTCTCGTAAAAGTCCATCTTGAATGCCAGGCGCTCGTCGTCCTTTTGTCCATTTGGAAAGTAGATGTTAAAAAGCACGATATCGCCAAATCTATGCTCCAAAACTCGCCCTTCCGTGTCGTCGAAAAAAGCCGCCTTTTGCGTTTGCACGTCAAATTTAGCCAGGCTCATCACACCAGAATATCCTGCTCTTGCGCCTGAATTTACGCTGATATCTTTAAAGCCAAGGTTGTAAATTTCTTTTGGCACGTCATCTTCTTTGACTTTGATCTCTTGAAGTCCCAAAAAATCAGGCCTTATCTCGTCAAGCCAGCCAAAGCCATCTTTTGCCACCACTGCGCGCAGCCCATTTACGTTCCAACTAATAAGTTTCAAATTTCATCCTTTTTTTAATTATAATTATGCCAAAAATCACAAAAAGGAAAGTTATGAGAAACCAGCCAACGTATAAATTTTTTAAAATTTTGGCTACGCAAGAGAGGGTTTGGCTGAAATTTTTAAAAATGAAAAGAGCTTTCGCATAGAAATTTGCATATTTTTGGTAGCTACGATCTCGCTATTTTTTTGGAAATTTGACCTTATTTTTAACCTATTTTTGATCTTTAGCATGGCATTTGTGCTAGTTTGCGAGTGCTTAAACTCGGGCCTAGAGCGAGTAACTGATCTTGCAAGCCCAGACTATCACGCCCTAGCAAAGGCGGCAAAGGATGCTGGAAGTGCAGCTGTGATGATCGCAAATTTCTTATGTGGCGCGCTTTGGTGCGTGGCTGTGTTCTATAAAATTTGGGGCTAGCGTGAAAGAGGCAAATTTACAAAGCGCTTCTTGGCGGGAAAAAGGCAGAGATCATAAATTTACTTTGCGAGCTAAGCGATGAAAATGGCTTTATCATGCTTAAAATTTCAGAAATTTGCGAAAAGCTAAATGTGAGCAAACCAACCGTGATAAGCACGTTTAAGCTACTTGAAGAGAAGAAAATTTTCGAGCGAGTAAAAAACGGGGTTTATAGATTTAAAAATTTATAGTGGCAAGCAAATGCCTGCCACCTCTTTCTAGCCGATAGTCTCAGCAGCGATCATACCAAATGTCAAGCAATCAGTTATAGCAACTGATCCCAGACGGCTGGCTCCGTGAACGCCACCAGTAATCTCGCCAGCTGCATATAAATTTGGTATAGGCATAGCTGTTTGAGAGTTCATGACTTGGGCTTTCGTGTTGATATTTAGGCCGCCCATTGTGTGGTGAACTTTTGGCGTGCCACGCTCTGCGTAAAACGGTGGAACTGAGATATCAATGCCCTTTGTCGTAGTCGCAACAACTGGCTTGCCAAAGTCCTCATCGACGCCTTTTTGACAAATTCATTGTATCTTGCGACTGTTTTTTTGAGCTCATCAACTGGGATCTTATACTCAGCTGCCAAAGCATCAAGTGTGTCAAATTTCTTGCAAATTCCAGCTGCGATAGCTTTTTCATAGTGAGCTGGGAGCATGTGAGGAAGAGCTCTTGAGTCGCAGAAGTTGATAGGGAAGTTTTTATCATCTTCGCCTTTTTCGTGGATGACTTTAAACATCGCTTCAGTTCTTGTCCTGCGGTCAGCTAGCTCGTTCATATAGCGTTTGCCAGTTCTTGGATCAACTGAAATTCCAAACGGAAAAGCGCCATTTACGTTAAACATCGATCCCACGCCAAAGCCTGTCTCATCAGCACATCCCCATGGGCCGTACTGGATCCAGCTTGGCTGAACTGGATAAGCGCCCGCTCTAAATGCCGCTAAAAGCGCGCCAGCTGTTGAGCCTGGTTGGTTTGTTGAGTCTGTCTCAGGTGTGATCCTTGGATCTTGAAGGCGCCTAAAATTTTATCCCTACAAAAGCCGCCAGCTGCTAGTACGACGCCTTTTTTGGCTTTTATATATTTTGTATCGCCACCTTTGTTTTCGACATCGTCACTCATCAAATTACCATCAAATTTGTAGTTTTCTCTGACGATGACGCCCACAACTGCGCCCTTGTCGTCAAAGACGAAATCATCAAATTTTGTCCTTTTTTTGATCGATGCGCCATCTAACTTTTCAAATGTCGCAGTCATAGGGAGCACGATGCCAGCGCCGCTGCCGACTTCTGTTTGAAGGCTTCTTGGCACT
Organism: Campylobacter concisus; assembly: GCA_037321105.1. GTDB lineage: Bacteria > Campylobacterota > Campylobacteria > Campylobacterales > Campylobacteraceae > Campylobacter_A > Campylobacter_A concisus_AZ. Next base: position 1,061,320 of record CP147775.1, read on the forward strand.
GAGTGACCACCTGCGTGAGTAATCTGATCGATATATTTTGCGCCACAATCAAGTGTGAGTTTGTAAGCATCTTGCGCTCTCTCGCCGATCTTTGCCAAAAGATCAACATGGTTGATGCCGCGTCCTGCTTTCAAGCAGTCTTTGATAAATAGCTCTGTGCTATCTTTGATGCCAGCTTTCTTTTGCATGTCGCTATTTGGAACGGCAAAAATTCCGCCGTTGATGACAGAGTTGCCACCTGTGCGGCCCATCTTTTCGATCAAGACGACTTTGTTGCCTTTTTTAGCTGATGTCACACCAGCTGCAAGAGCTGCAAAGCCTGAGCCGATGATGACTACGTCATACTCCTCGTCCCATTTGACATCTTTTTCGTTCATTGGGCTAGCCATTAAATTTGTAGCGCCCATGCCAAGTGCTGTGGCTCCGATAGCGCTAAATTTCACAAAATCTCTTCTAGATAAAACTGAATTTTTCATGCTCTCTCCTTTGAAGTAAGATATTCGCTTAGTAGATTATACGATTTTTTTATTAAAATAGAATAATTAATTTTTTAAATTAAACTTTATTAAAGCTAAGTGCGATTAGAGCGTAGTTTGGTAATATTTATTGACACTATTTTTATTCAAATTTGACTTTAGTTTTACGTAAAATATGCAGTTAAAGTAAATTTAGCATAAAGTTTTGAGAATTTATTTTTTAAATTTGAGAAAAATAAATATTAATCAAATTTTTGTTTGACTAAAATTTATAAAGGAAATTTGGGTTTATTTTGGGTATTAACTTAAATTTAAATATTAGTTTAAAGAGAGTCAGAGCAAATTTGCTCCGATAAATTATTTTACGCCAACTATGATTTGAGTTGCTTTGATGATAGCAGTTACTTTGTCGCCTGCTTTTAAAGCTAAGTTTTGAACTGACTCTCTTGTGATGATAGCTGAAATTTTGCTGCCATTTGCGTCGATGATAACCTCAGCATTTACAGCGCCGTCTTTTATCTCGCTAACAACGCCTTTGATTTGATTTGTTGCGCTAAGCTTGATGCTGTCGTCTTTTGAAACGATAACGCTTGAAGCTTTGAATAAAAATATAGCTTTTTACCAACTTTAAGATCAAGAGCTTTCTCGCTATCAACTGTAATAGTTGCTTTTAGCACCTCGCCACCTGCTAGTTTGCCAGCTATTAGCGAATTTACCGCACCTGTTCTTACTTCTGATATCTCAACATTTAGTTGATTTCTTGCACTTAGTGACATATTTTCTCCTTATTTTGATTTAATGTTTGGGTATTATAGAGTATTATTATTAATGCGAACTTATGATCAATTAATAAAATTTTTTAATATCACAAGTAAAGATTTATAATTTACCAAAGCCCAAAATATCGCAATAAATGAACTAAAATCTAAAAATTTAATTTAAATTATTTTTGAAAAATATATGAATAAATATTATTTTTTATTATAAAACATACAAACTAAGATCGTTTCAAGATCAGATGGCTTTAGATCTTAGTTTGTAGATTTTTGATTTTTAATGATTTGGTCAGAATTTATAAATTTTGCGCTTAGATGCCAGCTTCAAGCATAGCTTCTGCTTGATAGTGAGTGATAAGCGGCTCGATGATCTCGTCAAATAATCCTGCAGCCATGATTGCATCAAGGCGGTAAAGTGTTAAATTTATGCGGTGATCACTTATGCGGTTTTGCGGGTAGTTATAAGTTCTTATCCTGCCTGAACGGTCTCCAGTGCCGACTTGACTCTTGCGCTCGCTAGTCTCTTTAGCAAGTCTCTCTTGCTCTTGCATCTCGTAAAGTCTAGCTTTTAGCACCTTCATCGCAGCTTCTTTGTTTTTGTGCTGGCTCTTGCCATCTTGGTTTGTGACAACAAGTCCTGTTGGTATGTGGGTGATCCTAACGGCACTATCAGTTGTATTTACTGACTGACCGCCGTGGCCCGAGCTTCTCATAACATCAACTCTTATATCATTTGGATTTATCTCGATCTCGCTATCTTCAACCTCTGGCATGATAGCCACAGTCACAGCCGAGGTGTGCACCCTGCCCTGGCTCTCAGTCTCTGGCACACGCTGAACCCTATGTGTGCCACCTTCAAATTTTAGCCTAGAATAAGCGCCTTTGCCTTTTATAAGCACGATGATCTCTTTAAAGCCGCCAGTGTTGCCCTCGCTTTGGCTAACGATCTCAAATTTATATCCACGAAGCTCTGCATATCTGATGTAAGCGTTAAAAAGATCTCCAACAAATAGTGCAGCCTCGTCACCACCGGTGCCTGCGCGGATTTCTAAAAATATATTTTTATCATCGTTTGGATCTTTTGGAAGAAGTAAAATTTTGATCTCTTCTTCAAGCTTCTCTCTTGAAATTTTAAATTTTTAAGCTCTTCTTTTGCAAGCTCACCAAGCTCAGAATCCTCAAGTAAGGCTTTATTCTCTTCGATGTCGTTTAGAATTTGTAGATATTTTTTTGCAGCAGTTGCGACTGGTTCGATAGATGATTGCTCTTTTGAGAGCTTTGTCATCTTTTCGATATCGTTTGCTATATTTGGATGGCTCAGAAGCGTAGAAATTTCATCATAGCGATCCAAAAATGGATGAAGTTTATCAGCAAACATTAAAATTTAATAGATTAAGCAGCTTTTAGAGTGTTTACTAATTGAGCAAGGCGACTAACGCGGCGAGCAGCAGTTTGTTTCTTCAAAAAGCCTCTACTTACGAAGCTGTGGATGCTTTTGTTAGCAACTTTTAAAGCTTCATTTGCAGCATTTAGATCTTTAGCTTCTACAGCTACACGCACTGCTTTTGTGATGTTTTTAAGTCTAGTGCGGTAAAATCTGTTTCTTTCTGTTCTTTTTATAGTTTGTCTAGCTCTTTTTTCAGCAGATTTATGGTTTGCCATAATATACCTTTTTTGATAATTTTAGTCCGTGATTATATGAAAAATATATTTAATTGTAACTGAATTTAAGTCTGCTTTAAAACAAATAAAATTTTAGATTTTAAATTTGATAATTTCTGATAAAATAGCACCATTTTATAATAAAAAGGATAAATTAATGAAACTTTTTGGAACAGACGGAGTTCGTGGTAAGGCTGGCGAAAAGCTTTCAGCTCAAACATCTATGCGCCTTGCAATGGCTGCTGGAATTTACTTTAGAAAGACCTCAGCGACAAATGTGATCTTGGTTGGAAAAGATACTAGAAAAAGTGGCTATATGATAGAAACCGCCATCGTTGCAGGGCTAACTGCAGTTGGCTACAACGTCCTTCAAATAGGCCCTATGCCAACACCTGCGATCGCATTTTTAACAGAAAATATGCGCTGTGACGCTGGCATAATGATAAGTGCGTCGCACAATCCATACTACGATAACGGCATCAAAATTTTTGATAGCTTTGGCAACAAGCTTGATGAAAAAATAGAAGCTGAAATAGAGAAAATCTTCTACGACGACGAGCTCATCGCAAATGCCCAAAAAACGATGACAGAGATCGGTGCAAACAAGAGGATCGACGATGTTATCGGCAGATATATCGTCCAGATCAAAAATTCATTCCCAAAAGAGCTAAATTTAAAGAATTTACGAGTAGTTTTAGATGTGGCAAACGGAGCTGCTTACAAGGTCGCACCAACTGTATTCAGCGAGCTTGGAGCTGATGTCATCGTCATAAACGACGAGCCAAATGGTAGCAACATCAACCAAAACTGCGGCGCACTTCACCCAGAAGATCTAGCAAGCGAGGTAAAAAGGCTTCGTGCTGACATCGGCTTTGCATTTGACGGCGATGCTGATAGACTTGTCGTTGTCGATGAAAACGGCGAAGTTGTGCATGGAGACGCGATACTTGGCTCACTTGCAGCATTTTTACACGAGCAAAAGGCACTAAAAGGTGGAGCCATCGTGGCTACGGTGATGAGTAATGCCGCACTTGATGACTATCTAAAAGCTCACAAGATCAAACTACTTCGCTCAAATGTAGGCGATAAATACGTGCTTGAGATGATGAAAGAAAATGGCAGTAAATTTTGGCGGTGAGCAAAGCGGTCACGTGATATTTAACGACTACGCTAAGACTGGCGACGGCCTTGTTACTTCGATGCAAGTAGTAGCAATGATGCTTAAAAAAGGTAAAAAAGCTAGTGAAATTTTGGCGAGTTAAAGCCGTATCCGCAAATTTTACTAAATTTTAAAGATCACAGAGAAAAAGCCGCTTGATAAGATAGAGGGGCTAAAAGAGCTTGAGGCCAGCCTTGCAAAAGAGGGCATAAGATCGCTATTTAGATACTCTGGCACTGAAAATTTGATCAGACTTTTGCTTGAGGGCAAAAATCAAACTTTAGTTGAAAAACGCATGGATGAAGTTGAGAAATTTTTTGTAAAAGCCCTAAATGCGTAAAAATTTGGTTAAATTTTTCATCGCATTTTTTCTCATTTTTATCGTTGATCAAGCGATAAAGATGATATTTATAGATGGTTTTTCGTGGGAGGGCGAGTTTTCTCGCTAGTTCTTACATATAATAAGGGCGTTGCATTTTCGATGTTTGCCTTTTTAGATGAGTGGCTGAAATTTATCCAGATTGCCCTTATCATAGGCGTTTTTATCTATCTGGTTGTTGAGAAAAAGCTGCTTTGCTCGCATGCCATTTGGCTTGGAGCTTTGCTAGGAGCTGGCAGCTCAAATATCACAGATAGATTTATCCATGGCGGCGTCGTGGATTACGTCTTTTGGCACAAGTGGTTTAACTTTGCGGTCTTTAACTTCGCTGATGTGATGATCGATCTTTGCGTCGTGATGATACTTTGGCAAAGTTTTAGAAAAAGGAGAGAGAGTGGGAAATAATATCTACGTCGCATACGCGCTTTGGCTACTTACTGGCTGGCTTGGAGCGCATACAATTTACCTTGGTAAATTTATCACTGGCTTTTTGATGATGGGACTATTTTTCGTTGGCTACTCTACGTTTTCTTTCATTATAGGCATACCATTCTTAGCTATTTGGGGCATTTGGTGGCTTATAGATGCATTTTTAGTTGGTGCTTATGTCGAGAAAATTTACAAAAAGTCGAGCTGAAAGAGAGACTAAAACTAAAAGATAAAGAGGATGACTTAAAAAGGCTTTACGAGCTTTTTGAGAGTGGTGCGATCAGCAAGGCTGAATTTGAAGCTAGAAAAGAGATACTTTTTAGATAAGGAGACGTTATGGCAGAATATTATCTTTACTTAAAATACCTCCACTATTTGTTTTTCATCTCGTGGATGGCAGTGCTGTTTTATCAGCCAAGGCTCTACGTTTATCACGTAGAAAATATGGACAAACCTGACTTTGTAAAAGTGGTTGAGGTGATGGAGTATAAGATGTATCACTACATCGGCTGGGTAGCGCTCATCGGCTCATTTGTCACTGGCATTTTGATACTTATCGCGAATCCTGATCTTATACAAACTGGTCACATCCACGTTAAAATTTTCAGTTGTCATCTTAATGGCCATCTATCACCTAGACCTTGGACGCTACATGAAGCAGCTCAAAGAGAAACGCTGTAACAAAAGTGGCATCTTCTTTAGAGCTTACAACGAAGTGCCAACTATCGCGATGCTCATCATCATCTGGGTCATGATAGTAAATCCATTTTAAAGGAATTTGATGAAGAAATTTTAGCATTTATCGCTTTGCCAGCGCTCTTGCTCGCAGCAACTCAGTATTTTGAGCCGATACAGATAAAATTTGACAACAGACTCTACTCGCTAGCAAGCTCAGCCAAGCCTGTGCCAAATTTATTCACGCAGGAGTACTTGCTCCCTGGTGAGAAACTAGATAGTTTTAGCTATATGCTCTCGCTAAATACCCTTAAATTTGACGCTACACCAGAGCAAGCGGTCGAGCAAAAGATAAATGATCTAAAAGAGCTAAAAGCAAAAGGGCTAAAAGTGGCTTATAAAAAGGGCTCGCTCGCAAATGAAATTTATCTTGATATCACGATATTTTCAAATTTAAATGGCGTGCCAACAGCCGAGCACTCGATATATCGCTACACCAAACAAGGCGGAAATTTAGTCCTTTTTACCATCCAAAGGCGTGCTTATAAAAAAGAGGGCATTCAAAGATTTGCTACAAATTTCACGATCGAGTCGCAAGACTTTAGCAAAAAAGCCCTAGCCACACCTTTCCCACAAATCATCAGCAAATAAAGAAATTTGAGTGTAAATTTAGCCTTTTGCACTCAAATTTTAAAACCAGACTTAACAAATTTATCTAAAAATAAAACGAATAGTTATATGATAAGAAAAACTCAAAAAGGATAGCCTATGATACATAAAATTCTTATCGCAAATCGTGGTGAGATCGCAGTTAGGATAGTCAGAGCTTGTAGGGATTTACACATCCAAAGCGTAGGAATTTACACAGCGCCAGACAGCGAGTGCTTGCATGTAAGGATAGCTGATGAGGCCTATCAAGTGGGTGAAGATCCGATCAAGGGCTATCTTGACGCCAAAGCTATCGTAAAGCTTGCTAAAGAGTGTGGGGCTGACGCGATACACCCAGGATACGGCTTTTTAAGCGAAAACTACGAATTTGCAAAGGCAGTTGAGGACGCTGGGCTCATTTTCATCGGTCCAAAGGCCGAAGTCATCAAGAAAATGGGCGATAAAAACATCGCTAGATATCTAATGAAGAAAAACGGCATACCAATAGTGCCAGGCACTGAAAAGCTAAATGATGAGAGTATGGACGCCATAAAAGAGCACGCTAGACGCATCGGCTACCCAGTCATCTTAAAAGCAAGTGGTGGTGGTGGTGGCCGCGGCATTAGAGAGGTTTGGCAAGAAGAAGATATGCAAGATTCCTTTGAGTCGTGCACCAGAGAGGCCAAGGCGTACTTTAACAACGACGAAGTTTTTATGGAGAAGCTTGTCGTCAATCCTCGCCACATCGAGTTTCAAATTTTAGGCGACAACTACGGCAACATCATCCACCTTTGCGAGCGTGACTGCTCTATCCAAAGGCGCCACCAAAAGATCATCGAGATCGCACCTTGCCCATCAATTAGCGAAAATTTAAGAAAGATCATGGGCGTGACTGCGGTCGCTGCTGCAAAGGCTGTGGGCTACTCAAACGTAGGAACTATCGAGTTTTTGCTAGATGACTACAACAACTTTTACTTCATGGAGATGAACACTCGTATCCAAGTGGAGCACGGCATAACTGAAGAGATCACAGGACATGATCTTGTCGTTAGGCAGATAAGGATCGCAGCTGGTGAAATATTAGAGATCGAGCAAAGCGACATCAAACCACGCGGCTACGCGATAGAAGCAAGGATCACGGCTGAGAATGTCTGGGAGAATTTCATCCCAGCACCAGGGCACGATCGAGGGCTACTACCCGGCTCTTGGCCCATCTGTGCGCGTCGATAGCCACGTCTATAAAGACTACACCATACCGCCATTTTACGACTCACTTATCGCAAAGCTGATCGTCAAGGCGACTGACTACGATCTTGCTGTAAATAAGCTTGAAAGAGCACTTGAAGAATTTACCATCGAGGGCGTGCGAACGATCATCCCATTTTTGCTAACGATCAGCAAAAGTAAGGAGTTTAGAAGGGGATTTTTCGATACTAGCTACGTTGAGAAAAACTTAAAAACTATCCTTGAAAACACCTATGATGATATGAACAAAGAGCCAAATGACGACCTAGAAGAGGTCATCGTAGAGGCGATAAAAAGATATAAGAAGAAGAGATAAATTTCATCTCATTGCGGCTTTGGCGATCAATTCGCCAAAGCTAAATGCTCGCGCAAACTGCGTAAATTTTAGCTCCGTCATTTGCCACGGCATAGAGTCTGCCACCGCTTACTAGCATGATCTGATCTGCGCTAAGGCTAAATTTCTCAAACTCTATCTCTTTTAATAGCAAGCCATCTTTAGCGCTTATCAAAACTGGCTTATTTTTGCGGTTTGCAAGCAAAATTTGACCTTTGATCCAAACAAAATGCTCCGTGCCACTGGTTTTAAACTTAAACACCACTTCGCCACTTTTTGCATCCACAGCGTATAGATCTCCGCCCTTGCCAGCGGTGCCAAAGTAAAGCACCCCATCATTCAGGCAAACTGGCGTGTAGAGATATGCACCAAGCTTTAACCGCCAGATGGTCTTGCCTATCCTTGTGCCCTGCTCTTTTGGCGCTACACTCACGTTTAAATTTTCATCTTTTGCTTCGCCATTGGTCGCTGCACCACCCAAAATTTCTTTGCACTCCATCATAAATGGCGAGCTCATTCGCACGCAAAAACCATCAAATTCATACGTTTTAGCGTCGTTATATATTTCTTTTATAGGCTCATTAGCAACGCCGAGCTCGCTCATCTCCCCGTCACTTATCTTTATAAGCTTTGCTGGGGAGTTTATGTAGCCCTTGTAGTATCTAGTATTTAGCACGAAGTAGCCATTTTCTGGGTAGCAACGCGCATTGCTAGCTATGAAAATTTCGCTTTGTTTGTAGGTAAGCGTTGATCGTTTATGCTCGCTAAAGTCGCGTGAAAATGTATCTAGTAGCACGTAGTTTGGCGTTAGTTTTTGAGCTATCTCTAGCTCGCTAGGCACCCCAAAAGCAAAATGCACAAATGCAATGCGCTCACCCATCTCATAAATGCCAGTTACGCCGTGCCCGCGAAACTCCACGCCAGGCATATCAAGAGGATATGATCTAACCATGCTAGCTCCTTAAAATTTATGGCGATTATAACCCAAATTTTAAAGCGCACTGGGCTAAATTTGATAAAATTTGCCAAAATTTATCAAATTTTAAGGAGCGATATGTTTTTAAAACTAGACGAGATCGCTAAAAAACTAGATCAAATTTTCTTGCCGCTAGAGCAAGAGGGCATAACTGGCATGAGGCTTTTGCCACAAAAGGACACTTCAGCGTTTAAGCAAGCGCAAAAGAGCCTTGGCGTAAATTTCCCAGTTAAATTTACAAAGTTTTTAAACAAATTTGAGCTTGGCAATTTTGAAATTTGCAATGTCAGCTTTGGCTCTAGAGGAGACTACGCAAGCGAGCTAGTGCGTCTAAACAGCGTAGATGAGTTTGGTGGAAAATGGTGGCAGGGTGAAGCTCGCCCAGCAAATTTGATAGTTTTTGCCGTGGGAGATCCTTGGATATTTTTGCTTGATTGCGCGAGTGGTGCGGTCTATGCGTGGCTACTTGGAGATGAGGAGCTTTACAGTAGGCGCGTTGCGAGTGACTTTGAAAATTTTCATAGCGCTTGCTAGTATCTATATAACAAGACTAAATGGCGAAACCATGCCATCATCCGAGAAAATCCTAAATTTTGTCCAAGCAGACGACGCGGCACTTGATTTTTGGCAAGAAATGACGCGAAATTTAGTAAATTTTATAAATTTATCCTAGCAACCAAAGCAAAAACCACTTTTTATAAATTTAGTTTCGATATGTAACACTCATTGCCCAAAATAAAAATATTAAAATATCTTTAAATAAAAATTTTTTCTAGCCGAGTTAATATTTGACTACAAAAAAAGGAAAAAGGAGCAAAAATGAGCGAGTACATCGAACAAACGATGGAGTGGATAAAGAAGACCAACCCAGGTCAAGGCGTCTTTGTCCAAGCTGCGACTGAGGTTTTAAACAGCCTAGAGCCGCTTATCAAAAGAGAGAGCAAGTACCAAAAACACGCGATCCTAGAGCGTATCGTCATCCCTGAGCGCACGGTGATCTTTCGCGTGACATACACAGGCGATGATGGCAGACCAAAGGTAAATAACGGCTACCGCGTGCAGTTTAACTCAGCTGTTGGCCCATACAAAGGCGGTCTAAGGCTCCACCCAAGCGTCGATCTTGGCGTGCTAAAATTTCTTGGATTTGAGCAAATTTTCAAAAACTCGCTCACTGGAGTAAATATCGGCGGCGCAAAAGGCGGCAGCACCTTTGATCCAAAGGGCAAGAGCGAAGGCGAGATAATGCGCTTTTGCCAAGCATTTATGAGCGAGCTTTACCGCCACATCGGCAACACCGTGGATGTGCCAGCAGGCGACATCGGCGTGGGCGCTAGAGAGATCGGCTATATGTTTGGCCAGTATAAAAAGCTAACTGGCAGATTTGATGGCATCCTAACTGGCAAAGGGCTAAACTGGGGTGGCAGCCTAGCGCGCACAGAGGCTACTGGATACGGACTAGTATATTTCACTCAAAAAATGCTAAAAAAAGCTGGACTTGACTTGGAGGGCAAAAAATGCAGCGTCAGCGGTAGCGGAAATGTCGCTATCTACACAGTCGAAAAGCTCTATCAAGCAGGCGCACTGCCTATCACCGTCTCTGACTCAAACGGATACGTCTATGACGCTGAGGGCATCGATCTAGCGGTGCTTAAAGAGCTAAAAGAAGTAAAACGCGCTCGCCTTAGCGAATACACCAAATTTAGACCAAATGCAAAATACGTAAGCGTGAGCGAGTATAAAGAGGGTAGAAACGGCGTCTGGGACGTGCCATGCGACGGGGCCTTCCCATGTGCGACACAAAACAAGCTTCACCTAGCTGACATAAAAGTGCTTTACGCAAATGGCTGCCGCTTCGTGGCTGAGGGCGCAAACATGCCAAGCACGCTTGATGCGATAAATTTCATGCTTGCGCAAAAAGACTTTCACTTTGCTCCAGCAAAAGCAGCAAACGCTGGCGGCGTAGGCACAAGCGGACTTGAGATGATGCAAAATGCCGGCATGACATCGTGGAGCTTCGAGGAGGTCGATCGCAGACTTCATGGCATCATGAACCACATCTTTGAACTAAGCTACGAAACGAGTAAAGAGTTTGGCGATGAGGGCAACTTGGTGCTTGGCTCAAATATCGCTGGCTTTAGAAAAGTGGCTGATGCTATGATAGATCAAGGATATGTGTAGGCCAATTTGGCTCTGTAAATTTACGTCCAAGCTAAATTTGGACGCAAATCAATATAAGGCTGGCTAGGGTTTTTAGCCAAAATAGGATTTGGCTTTTGTTTGGCAAATTTTACTAGCAAGCTAGCAAATTTACGCTAGCTTGAAGCATTTTATGCGGTGTATATAGAGCGTTTTTTGACAAAATTTTGCTGGTGTGGCAGATATAAATTTAAAGCTTGGTTAAATTTCACTAGAGTGGCGAGCAGACAACTTTTTTAGAGCATTTAATAGAAATTTTACTAAAAGAGCTGATACGGCAGCAAATGGTGGTATGGCAAGGCTCATCCAGTAAAATTGAAAGTTTTTGACATGGGTGATCCGTGGATATTTTTGCTTGATTTCGCGGGTGGTGCAGTCTGTGCGTGACTACTTGGCGATGAAGAAATTTGCAGCAAATGCGTTGCGAGCGAAAAAAATCATGGCACTTGCAACTTCGACATAGTAAGGCTAAATAATGAAGTCCTACTACCAACCGAGCAAATCCTAAATTTTAACCAACCAGATGACAAAGAATTTCATTTTTGGCAAGAGATAGTTAAAATTTTATAAATTTAAGCCACATCTAAATTTCTCTTATCAAATTTTACTACCGAATAAAACAAAAGCAGTCAAATCCTTTGCAAAAAGCATTTTAAAGCGATAAAAACTACTCGTATTTTTACAAGAAAAACGAAATTTAACTTATAAATTTAGCCAGCTATTAGGCAAAAATTGGCTCAAAACGCTCGCATAAACACTACAAATATCGAATTTACTCAAAAGAAGCTTTCATTTTTACTCTAGTATGCGGCTCTCACCCAGCCAAATTTCTGTAAAGCATCCATGCGAACGATAAAAATCGAACAAATTCCAGCAAGCAAAAATTAAAATTTTATAAATTTAAGCTATAAACAAAGAAATTTCTTGCCAAATTTAGCTCCAAATAAAATAAAAGCAGTCAAGAGATTTGCAAAGGGCACTTATTAAAGCTATATTTCTCTCGTCAAGTTTAGCAACCTATTAGATGAAATTTCAGCTCACGACACTCGCACACGCACCATAAATTTATAAACTCGCAAGATGGTTATCAAATTTACTTTACTAGGCGACTTTACCCAGTCAAATTTCAGCAAAACACCCATGTAAGGGTTGACAGAAAAAGGTGGGATAAATTTTGGTAAGCAAAAATTGAAATTTACTGCATTTAACCCACAAATAAGCAAATTTCTCATCAAATTTAGTCACCACATAAAAAGTATTATTAAAACAATATTTCTCTTGCCAAATTTAGCTAGATATTAGGCAAAATTTGATTTCAAACACTCACATAAACACTTAAATTTACAAACTCACAAGCCACATCAGCCCCGCAAACGCCCTGGCGTAAATTTAGCAAGTATAAAAATGATAGAATTTTGAGAAATAGTTATTTGTGAGTTTTTGTATTAAAAAATTTAATGAAAAAAGAGCAAGCCCTAGCCTGCTCTTTGTGAGATTTTAACCCTTTTTTGGAGTTACAAGCATATTTACATAACGACCTTCTATTATAGGCTCTTTGTCGCGGTCAGCTTCATCTTTGATCATCTCCCAGACCTTCTCAAGCATGGCAACGCCAGCCTCTGGAGTGCTCATCTCGCGACCCTTTAAAAAGACACGAAATTTAACGTGTTTGCCATCTTGCAAAAACTCGCTTGCGTGTTTAACCTTGTAGTTTATATCGTTTTGGGCGATCTTGACAGAGAGTTTTATCTCTTTTATCTCGATGGTTTTTTGCTTTTTCTTGGCCTCTTTTTGCTTCTTCTCTTGCTGATAGCGGAATTTACCATAGTCCATTATCTTGCAAACTGGCGGCTTCGCATCTGGCGCTATAAGCACTAGATCAAGCCCAAGCTTATTTGAGATCTCTAAAGCCTCATCTCTTGAGATGACACCGTATGCCGTGCCATCATCCCCTACACATCTTACCTCTCTCGCCCTTATGTCCTCATTGAGCAATACTTCATTTTCCTTACTCAAAAATGTACCTCACTAAGTTTCTCCTTCGTTAAATTTCTAAATTCCGCCAAGCTCATATCGCTCTGCGTCCTAGCCTGTCTGTCACGCAATGCAACGCTCTTGTTCGCTACTTCGTTGTCTCCTAGCACGACTATCATAGGCACCCTTTGTTTTTCTGCCGTTCTTATTCTCTTATTTAAACTCTCATTTTTACTTGCGATCTCGCTATCGACGTTGATCTTTCTTAGCTCGCGTGAAATTTCTTTTGCATAGTCTAAATGCGCGTCGCTAATAGGCACGATGACGACCTGCGTTGGTGCTATGAAAAATGGTAGCTCACCAGCAGTGTGCTCAAGTAAAATTCCTATAAATCTCTCAAAACTGCCAAGCAAGGCTCTGTGAAGCATTACAGGGCGCTGTCTTTCGTTATTTGCGTCGATGTAGCCTAGATCAAAGCGCTCTGGCAAGTTAAAATCGACTTGTATCGTGCCACACTGCCACTTTCTCTTAAGCGCGTCAGTGATCTTAATGTCGATCTTTGGTCCATAAAATGCGCCGCCGCCCTCGTCGATGCCGTATTTAAAGCCATTTTCATCAAGGGCTTCTTTTAGCGCTTGTGTAGCAGTATCCCAAATTTCATCGCCACCGATCGCTTTGGCTGGCTTGGTTGATATCTCCATCTCATAGTGGAAGCCAAAATTTTCCATTATCGTGCCAGCAAATTTTAAAATTTCTAAGATATTTTCTTTGATCTGGCTTGGCATACAAAAGATATGTGAGTCATCTTGTGCAAATTCTCTAACTCTGAAAAGTCCGTGAAGCACGCCACTTTTTTCATGGCGGTGCACGACGCCGTACTCGAAAAATTTAAGCGGCAAGTCGCGGTAAGAGCGGATGTCACTTTGATAGACCTTGATGTGACCAACGCAGTTCATCGGCTTGATGCCATACTCTGTCTCATCGATCGTTGTAAAGTACATATTTTCTTTGTAGTTTGCGTAGTGGCCGCTTCTTCTCCACACGTCAGCCTTTAAAAGCTCAGGACCTCGCACTGGCTCGTAGCCGCGATCTCTGTGAGCTTTGTATAAGAGCTGCTCTAGTTTTGATCTCAAGCGTCCGCCATTTGGTAGCCAGATAGGCAAACCGCCACCCACTTCTTCATCAAATGTAAATAGCTTCATCTCGACGCCAAGCTTTCTGTGATCGCGCTTTTTAGCCTCTTCGATGATGCGGATGTGCTCTTTTAGGCTCTCTTTGTCTGCGTAAGCTGTGCCGTAAATTTCAGTTAGCATCTCACGGCTCTCATCACCGCCAAGATATGCACCAGCCACGCGTGTAAGCTTGAAGAATTTTAAAAATTTCAGTATTTGGCACGTGTGGTCCGCGGCAAAGGTCTTCAAAATCGCCTTGTGCATAGCTGCTCACTTCGCCATCTGGAATTCTTTTTAAGACCTCTTGTTTTAGGTCGTCGTTTTTAAATTTCTCACTCATATTAGCTTTAGTTGAGCAGGTTTTAACTATGTCAAATTTCTTCTCAGCAAGCTCTTTCATCTTATCTTCGATCGCCGCTAGATCGCTCTCGCCTAGCTTCGTGCCCTCATCATCAACTCTAAAATCATAATAAAATCCATCTTCTACGTTTGGTCCGACAAAGAATTTCGCCTTTGGATAGAGTGATTTGATAGCTTGTGCCATGAGGTGCGCACAGGAGTGTCTGATAACGTGTAGTGCCTCTTTCGAGTTGTCGAAATAGACAGGCTCAGCACTACTCTCACGCCCTGCGATACTTTGAGTATCGACTATTTCGCCATTTAGTTTGTATGCGATGATATCGCTCATTGTTTTTCCTTATATCAAATTGTCTTTTTTACGATAAAAGAACGATTAAGGATTTTATCGAAATGGGCTTTAAGCTAAACTTAATAATTGCTAAGCAAATTTTTATAAATTCTTTTTAAATTTAGTAAAAATTTGAGCTAAAATTTTTGGATTTTAAAATATATTTTTTTATATATAAAGATAAATATCCCTAAAATATGCATATTCTATCAATATAATTTATTATACTTTAAGATTATCCTTGATAATATTTGCTCCTGAAATGAATTTAGCAATTTCTCGTCTTTGCATTACTTAAATTTATTTTTCTCCCGACAAATTTCAGTGCTAGGAAGTGGTTAGCCTAGCACCTTTCTTTTGCAAATTTAACAAACGCCGGCTTTACTATCCTAGCGTAGTCTTTTGCGTTTAAAACGACTGATCTATTAAGAAGCCCAGCATTAAAGGCGATCTCCTCGTTTCGCTCTAGCAAACTCTCATCCACAACAAGGTGCAAATTTTTATGAAAGCTAAATGGCGGAACCGAGCCAAATACGCAATCAGTAAGCGCTGTGACCTCCTCTGGGCTAGCAAGGCTCGCTCTTTTACCATCAAATTTTTGCGTAAGCGCGTCAAGATCAGCCTGCTCGTCCGCTGGCAAGACCGCGAGCAAGTGAATTTCACCAGCCTTCATCGCTGGCTTTTCGTCATCTAGCAAGTAACCATCTAGCACATTTTCATCTTTAAAATTTGCCTAAATTTCTCCTCGCTAACGCCCTTTATAGAGCAGACCAGCGCCTTTGCGCCCTGGCTCATCTTCGTGCCCCTTATCTTAGCGACCTCCTCTGAAGTCCTTGCGCTCTCATGCTCTATCACTCTAAATTTAGCCCCATTTTTGCTAAGAAGATCGTGGATCTATTAAAAATTTGCTCTGACACAGCTCTTTCCTTTGGATAAATTTAGTTAAAATTATACCGCTAAAACCAAAAAAGGGCAGGAAAATGCAGATAAATTTAGATGACGTAAAGATCGAGCCAAGCTGGAAAGAGGTGCTAAAAGATGAGTTTTTGAGTGAAAATTTCGCTCGCATCAAAGAGAATTTCTTAAAAGCAAAGAGCGCTGGCGTCGTCTATCCACCAAGCAGGCTTATATTTAACGCATTTAACCTAACACCATTTCACGCCGTAAAAGTCGTCATCCTAGGCCAAGACCCATATCACGGCGCAAATCAAGCCATGGGACTAAGCTTTTCAGTGCCTAGTGGTGTGCGAGTGCCGCCAAGCCTTGTGAATATTTATAAAGAAATTTACGCCGATCTTGGCATAAAAGAGCCAAATAGCGGCGATCTTACAAAGTGGGCAAGGCAAGGCGTGCTTTTATTAAATTCAACTTTAAGCGTAAGTGCTGGAGCGGCAAATTCTCACGCTAGCTTTGGCTGGCAGGGCTTTACAGACGCCGTCATAAGAAAGATTAGCCAAAATTTACAAAACGTAGTTTTTATGCTCTGGGGCAACCCAGCCAAGGCAAAAGCGCCGCTAATAGACGCCAGCAAGCACCTCATCTTGGAAGCAGCCCATCCAAGTCCGCTAGCTCGCGGGGCGTTTTTTGGCTGCAGGCACTTTTCAAAGGCAAATATCTACCTAGCAAACCACGGCAAAACGCCCATCGAGTGGGACTTAAACGCTCAAATTTGAGCTATTTTTTAAGCTCAACAAGAAGCTTATTTACCTTTTCAAGCTCGCTTTTGCAAAATTTCTCATCGTTATTTTGCATTATCATCGCCTCTTGGCCGCTTTGCCTTTGCTTAAACTCATCAAATTTAAGCTCAAAAAGCCTTAGCGCCTTCTCATCACCCGCAAGCTTCTTGCTCTCTTTGGCGTAAAGCTCGTCAAGATAGAGCCTACTTTGCTTGACATACTCCTTGCAAACCTCGCTTGCACCAAATAAATTTACGCCCAGCAAAAGGGCAAAAATTAGAGATTTTTTCATATTTTTCCTTGAAATTTTTGCGTTATACTAGCCTTTAAGCACTTAAATTTTAAAATATTTTGCAAAAAAAGGATGAAAAATGAGACGAAAAGATAGAGAACTAAGTCCTGACGAGGCGCTTGATATCATCGATAACTGCGAATACAGCGTGATCTCATGCGTGGATGATGAGGGAGAAATTTCAGCGTGCCTATCTCGCCAGTTAGAGTTAATGAGAGCATTTTTGTGCATGGAGCGAGCGCTGGTAGCAAGGCAAAGCTGCTTCAAAATGGGCGAAAAGTGGAGTTTGTCTGCGTGAGCTTCAACAAGGTCCCGCATCTAAATGATAGCGAGCTAGAGGCGATAAAGGACGATGGCAAGGCGCTTGGCGGCAAGGTCTTTACGACTGAGTACAAAAGTGCCATCGCAAAAACGAGAGCCTACGAAGTGACAGATGATGCCAAAAGATATGAAATTTTAAAAATTCTCAGCCAAAAATACACCGCCTACGCGATGAGCACATTTGACGTGGCGGCGGAGTATGGGCTAAAGATCATGAAAATTTACGAGTTAAAGATAGAGAGCCTTAGCGCAAAAGCCGAAATTTTACCAAAAGCGGCAAAGGAGTAAATTTGAGCTCACTTGCACTGATGTTTAGACCAAAAAACTTGGATGAAATTTGCGGTCAAAGGGCGGTTAAGGCGGCTTTTTTAAAATTTCATAGCCACAAGCAAGATACCGCACTCCATATTTTATGGTCCAGCAGGCTGTGGCAAGACGAGCTTTGCAAGGGCAGTGGCAAGCGGGGCAAACTACGATTTTTACGAGTTTGACGGCGGGAATTTAAAGATAGATGACTTTCGCAAAATTTTAAAAAACTACGAGAACGCCCTAAACAAGCCACTCTTTTTTATAGACGAGATCCACAGGCTTAGCAAAACCCAGCAAGAAGCGCTACTCATCCCCATGGAAAACTACAAAGCCCTAGTCATCGGCGCTAGCACCGAAAATCCCTTTTTCACGCTAAGCTCAGGCATCAGAAGCCGCTCGATGCTCTTTGAGTTTAGACCGCTTAGCAGTGGCGATTTTGAGGAGCTTCTTGGCAAGATAAGAGAGCAAATTTCATTTAGTATTGACGAGGAGGCGAAGGAGTATCTTTTTAAAAGTAGCGGTGGCGACGCAAGAGCTATGCTAAATTTACCTAAATTTGCCATCACGCTTGATGAAAATGTGAGCATAGAAAATTTAAAAACACTTCGCCAAAATGCCCTAAAGAGGGGGCAAAAGAGGACGACACGCACTACGAGCTAGCAAGTGCCTTTATAAAAAGCCTACGTGGAAGCGACGAAAACGCCGTCATATACTATCTCGCAAGGCTCATAGACTCTGGCGAGAGCGCGGACTTCATCGCAAGACGCATGACGATATTTGCCAGCGAAGATATCGGCAACGCAAACCCAAATGCGCTAAATTTAGCCGCTAGCACGCTTAGTGCGGTAAAAGAGATAGGCTTTCCAGAAGCAAGGATCATACTGGCTCAGTGCGCCGTCTATCTAGCTAGCTCGCCAAAGTCAAACTCCAGCTACAACGCGATAAATGCCGCCCTAAGATACGTGCAAAGCGAGGAAATTTTAAAGATCCCGCCATATCTAAAAAATCACACAAAAGAGAGCAAAGACTACCTTTACCCGCATGATTTTGGCGGCTGGGTCGAGCAAAAATACCTAGAAAAACCGCTCGTTTTTTACAAAAGCAAGGGCATAGGCTTTGAAAAGACGCTAAATGAGTGGCTAGAGAAGATAAGGTCAAAGGGCTAAATTTAGGCTTTACCCTTTCGAATTTAAAAAGATACGCGCATGAACCAGCAAAATTTAACATATATCGCAAATTTAAAAATAGATGATGTGCCATGGGATAGGCTAAGCTGTAGTTACGGCACGGCAGAGCTTTATGCGCAAATTTTAAACACACTTACAAAGGCTGTAAAAAAGAGCAAATTTGATGAAAATGAGCTTAATGAGCTGCTTGATGAGATAGTGGCTCAGTGCGAGTATCAAGAAACATTTTGGCACGCAACGCCCTTTGCACTCGTTTTTCTAGTGCGAATTTATAAAAGTGCACTAAGCGAAAAAGGCGGCGAGGCGGCTAAATTTATCTCACGTAAGCTTGAAGTCTTTTTAAATTTATGCTTGAAATTTGCGAAAAAATAGAACAGATGGAGCATGCAAAGCCGCTTGCAAAGATGGAGCAAATGCTAGAGCCAAAGTATCTTGATATCGTAGATCAAGACGAGCTAAGCTATGACGATAGGCTATTTTACAGCTTTTACTACTATTCAAGCGTGGTTTTACAGGGCGCTTTTGTAAAATTTCAGTTTGGGTATGATTTTTTAGCTATTAATTTAAATTTTATATTTTTTCAAATATACTTCTTAAATCCAAATCAATCACGAAAGTTAAAAAATGCCTACAAATTTTGCTGAAATTTTAAATAACTGCGTTGAAAGTATAAATTCATTTCTTTGGGGTCCATACTTCCTAATCGCCCTACTTTGCGGCACTGGACTATTTTTCACCATTAGACTTGGCTTTGTTCAGATTTTTAAATTTAAGATGGGTTTAGGCGAACTTTTTGGGAATTTCTCACTTCACGGCGAGGCTGCTGGCAAGGCTGGTATGAGCTCGTTTCAAGCAGTAGCAACGGCAATCGCTGCGCAAGTTGGCACTGGAAACCTCGTGGGTGCGACGACAGCTCTTATCATGGGTGGCCCTGGAGCCATTTTTTGGATGTGGTGCGCAGCCTTTTTGGGCATGGCTACAAATTTTGCTGAAATTTGCCTCGCTCGAAATTTACCGCACCAAAGATGACAGCGGCCACACGATAGGCGGTCCAGCCTTTTACATAAGCCGCGGTTTAAAGGGCAAATGGGCGAAATTTCAGCTGGATTTTTCGCTATCGCTATCATCATCGCACTTGGCTTTATCGGCAACATGGTTCAGGCAAACTCCATTTCTGATGGCTTTAGCGGCGCTTTTGGCATACCGCAGTGGCTAACAGGGGCATTTTTGGCTCTAATTTGCGCGCTAATTTTCATAGGCGGTGTAAAGGCGATCGCAAGGGTCGCTGAAAAGATCGTGCCGCTAATGGCGCTACTTTATATCATTGTTGGCGTAGCTATCATCGCTTTAAATTTTCACCAAATCCCAGAGGCGATCTCACTAATATTTAAAGCTGCGTTTGATCCTTCGGCTGCTTGGGGTGGCGCAACTGGAGCCAGCATCGCAGCTGCCATGAGATACGGCATCGCAAGGGGACTTTTTAGCAACGAAGCTGGCATGGGTTCAACTCCGCACGCACACGCTGCTGCAAATGTCAAACACCCAGTCAATCAAGCCGTCCTTGGCATAATGAGCGTCTTTATAGACACCTTTGTCATCTTAAATATAACCGTTTTTGTGGTGCTAACCGCAGACGTCATCAGCTTTGAAAACGGCAAGGCGGTCTTTACAGGCATCACCTTGGTGCAAGAGGCGTTTTCGTCGCATATATTTGGCAAAACTGGCGGTTATAGCTTTGTGGCGATCTGCCTATTTTTCTTCGCATTTACGACGATCATTGGCTGGTACTACTTCGCTGAGATCAACGTGCGCTACCTTTTTGGCGCAAAGGCGGTCAGGACGTTTCAAATTTTGGTAGTCGTTTTTGTCTTTTTGGGAAGCTTGCAAAAGGTAAATTTCGTCTGGAGCCTGGCTGATATGTTTAACGGCCTTATGGTTGTGCCAAATTTGATCGCCATTATCCTTCTAAGCCCAGTTGTAGCAAGGCTTTTAAAAGATCACGATGCGGGCAAAGAGTACGATGTAAAAGAGTATTTGAAGTAAATTTAAGAGTGCGTGGAGAGAAGGCTCTCCACATTAAATTTAATATTATAGGTGGTCTGTTGGAGCGACAGTTATAGGCTCAAGTGGCATATAAAATGTCGTTGCTTGTGGCTCAGAGTATTTGTTACCAGCCTCGTCTACTGATGAAGCTTCGACTTTGTATTCAAAATCTCTATTGTTTAAAACACTACTTTCGACTTTCCAGTTGCCATCAGCATCAGCCTTAGCGCTTAGCTCTTCTACTACGTGACCCCATTTAACACTACCATCTGAGTAGTGAATATCAGCTGTTTTCACAACTAAATTTACATCAGCAAAAGCCTCTGCCTTGCCCTCGATAGTCGGCGAGAAGTCATATTCTTTATTGCTATCATACATTGTGTTGTAGTGTTTTAGGTTTGAAAAGTCATCAGTAGATATTTTTGTGATAGACAAGGTGCTATTGTCTGTATCAACAGTGATCTCTTGTGTGCTTGTAGCCTTTAGCTCTTCGCCATTTACAGCTACTTTGCTGGCTTCAATGGTAAATTTATGATCCCTATCAGCCAAAGGTGAAGTTGGTGTGTATGACCAGTTGCCGTCGTTATCAGCAGTTGTTGTGCCAAGCAGTGGTACGCTCTCGCCTTCGCCATCAAACACGCTAATAGTTGCATTAGCAGTTGCCTTGCCACTAAGCGTTGGTGTGTTGTCGTTTGTGATATGTAGGCCTGTTCTTTCAGATGCGCTGTGTTCTAGGATATTACCCCCAACATCGATATGACTACTTACTGAGTCGTCTGTATTTCCAACTACTCTATTATCATCCACTGCTGTGACAGATACTTCTAGTGTTTCTGGAAGTATATTATTGTAAGCGATATCTATCGCAGCTGCAAGTGTGTCAAGACTAAAGCCCTCCTCGCTAGCAGCGCCATTTACATTTGTTAGAGCCTCTGCACTAGCGCTTGCTTGAGAAGCTAGATCACCAAAATTTGCATTTACGTTTGAGTAGTGACCGCCTTGCGCAAAGCCAGCAGCGCCAAGGCTCACGCCATTCGAGCTTACTCCGCCTGCTGATTGAGTGCCGCCAGCTGCAGTCTCTTCAAGATCAGAGATATTTTTACCATTTAGTAGTTGCTCTTGTAGCGATGCTATCTCTTTGCCAGTCTCATCGCTAGCATTTTCATTTTGAGTTTGCGTAGCTTGCACCTCGACCTTTACGCCGTCTTGCTCTTTTATGACCTCGTTGTCATAGATCACGTCGCCTGCTTTTAGAGTTCTTTGATTTCCATTAGCATCAACTGCGACGATGGCATCCGTGCCGATTATTGATTTGATTAGTCCTTTAACTTTACTCATAATTTTTCCCCTTTTTTATATTTTTATGTCGGCAATTATAAGTAAAAAATTTATTTTATAGCTATTGTACTTTGGTACAGTTGTGACATTTTTGAGATATGAAGTTATAAATTTTTGAGTTAAATTTAGTAAAAATTTGCCGTATTTTAGGGATTTAGTTTAAAATTTAAAAACGTCAGAGTTACAAAAAATATTTTTAAATTTTATTTTTTGGATTTTTGTGTTTTGGAGAATTTGATATAAAAATGGTGGCCCGAATGGACTCGAACCATCGACCACTACCATGTCAAGGTAGTGCTCTACCAACTGAGCTACGGGACCAAAGATTTTGGATTATATTTTATTTTCCATTTTATTTAGCTTAATTATCTTTTTTTAAAATTCAACTTCATAAAACTGGTCTATATTTTAGCACTCTAAAATATTATTAATGCAGATTTAACCAAGCGAAGACTATAATTTTATAAAAATAAGTTTAAGTAAAAATATTAGTTTTATATTGAAATTTGATGTTTATAAAATCTTAATAGAAAGGAAAAGAGTATGAATAAGCTTAAATTCATCGCTATTTTTGCCTGTTTATTTTCGCTTCATCTATTTGGCGCCGATATGCCAAAGGGCGATCTAAACGTCACAAAAATAGTAGTCTCTGATGAGCTAAGAGCCAAGTATAAGATCAAACCTCATCATGAACACCTAAGCTTTGACTGTGTTGATTGTCACCAAAACCAGGGCGATGATCCTAGCAAATTTAAAGCGATCGGCGACGCTGGCTGCCTATCCTGTCACAAGAGCAAAAAGCTCTTAGCCCAGAGGCTAAAATTTATGGATACTCTAAAGGCAAATCCTCACAACTCTGTTCACGATGGTCCGACTTTGTACTGCGACGAGTGCCACAACGAACACAAACCATCTACAAACATGTGCTCTGAGTGCCATGAACACGAGGTGCCACAATGGATGAACGGAGTAACACCATGAAAATTTCAAAAAAATTACTAGCGCTTATAATCTTCATAAGCGGAATTGTTGGATTTTTAGTCGTTCTGCCGGTTCATTATGCACTTAATGAGACGAGTGGGGATAAATTCTGCATCGTTTGCCACGAGATGGACCCTATGGTCATCGCCTACAATGATGACGTCCACAGCGGAAACGGCAAAACAGGCATAAAAGCAAGATGCGTGGATTGTCACATACCACATGACAACATCGCAAAATACGCCCTAACAAAGGCGAAAAACGGCATTTTAGAGGGCTGGGTACATTTCTTTGGCGATCCTAATGCAATCGACTGGCACAAAAACCTCAAAAACCGCGAGCATTTCGTCTTTGACAACGGCTGCACAAGCTGCCACGCAAACGTGATAGATAGCAACAACACTTCAGCGCAAGCTCAAAAGATGCACGCTCACTACAAAAAGCTTCTTGGCAGCGATAAAGAGCTAAAATGTGTAAGCTGCCACTATGACGCAGGTCACGGCGCTGGTTTTAGAAACTACCTTGAGTACTGGAAGCCATCGTATAAAATTTACGATAAAAAGATGATCGAAAAGAGGATCGAAACTAAGCAAAAATTCTTCAAAGATGAGTACAAACCTACAAAAGACGAAGAGGAATTTTTAAAACAAAAGGCTGAAAAAGACGCTAAAAAGCCAGCTGGTGGCGGTCTAGCTGGCTAACAAAGAAGCTTTGCTGCTTCTTAAGCGACTTTGAGCAAAATGTCATCCTAAATGCATCGCTTTACCGCTTTGGGTTTAGGATGATGCAGCTAAAAAGCGCGTGCTCAGTCATCAAGGACTTTGAGCGCGGCAACGGATAAAGAAATTTAAACCTTGATCTGGTTAAATTTATAAGAGATAGCCAAAAACATCACTCCCATTATGCTTTTGCGGGGCGTTAGCATCCCTAGCGTTTTTAAGAGGATTTACTACGCTAGGGTTAATGATTTTATCATTAAGCCATTTTGTCCTGAAGAGTTTTTATTTCACGCCTTTAGCTTTGCAAGGTGCTTTTAGGCTCTAAATTTGAGCTAAAAAATGGCCTTATCTTTGACAAAGACTCCCTTTGCGTAAGAAAGAGAGCGAGGTCATCTATCTTGGCAAAAAGAGAGCCAGCTGCTTGAAATTTTATGCAAAAACTCACCACATGTCGTCACCCTTGATGAGATAGATCATCACCTATATAAAAACGAAACCTTATCACAAGACCGCATCAGATCACTCGTGCGAGAGATAAGAGCCAAGATACCAACTATCTGCCTAAAAACCGTGCGAGGCACTGGATATAAGGTGGAGTGAGGGGGTTTAGTAAAATTTAGATCTTGTTTGGAGTTAAATTTCTATACTTTTGGATCAAATTTGCTTAAATCCTGCACCCGTTTGACAACTTGTAACAATCTTTTATTAACTCATTATTTTTTTCAAAGCATCCTAGGATAGGCTTTTGATAAAGTAGCGTCTTTTTCACAATATAAGCAAGTTATATCGCCTATTACAAAGCACTTTTTACGAAAATATATCGTTTTTACTACAAACAAATTTAGTATTATCCACTGACCATCAAAACAATGGCTTTTTTTAATTTGTAACAAAGAAGCCAAAAATCGCTAATGATAACTACTATTCTTTGTGGATTTGTGGCACCATTGCACCATCAAGAAAGAATTTGTAGAAATTTATAACAAGAGCTGGCTTTACACCAACTCTCTTATGCTTTTTGTAAGCTCCAGGCTTGCTTCGATCTCGGCGCGTTTTGCCATTACACTTTCTATATTTATGCTTAAATTTAGCCCATTTTCATCACCAAATTTCTTTAGCTCGCACCAAATTTCTTTGATGATCTCGCAGCTACTAGCTAGGTAGTCAGGGCTTAAATTTCAGCCTCTCCTCAACCGAGCTTGGCACGCTCACTCCGAGCCATTTGATAAATTCAAGCGTTTTTGCATTGCCAGCTGTGCTAAATGTAAGAAATATCGGCTCGCTTATCTTTGCAGCCGCGCAATCCTCTAAAATTTACGCGCTAGCTGTGCGTCAAATATCGCTTGCGATATGAAAATTCAGCCCCAGCTGCGATCTTTTCACGCATCCTTTGTGGCTCATCGCCCTTTTTGCCGTGACGCTCTGCGATACAGACACCGCCTACTGCCAACTCTTTAAATTCGCTAGCGATCTCATAGGCACGAGCTAAATTTAGCCTCACTTTTTGCGTGCTTGAAGTCGCCCCCACTAGCACGTTTAAATTTGAGCTTTGAGCCTTAAGTGCTGCACGAAATTCATCCTCGCCGTATCCGCTAGCCACGCGGTAAAATATACTAGGAGTAGCGACATTTAGATACTTTTTGTAGTAAATTTCTGGGCTTAGCGTCCCACTAAACTCAAATGTCCTCTCGCTATCATTTCTCTCGCTCTCGTCTTGCACCTCGTAAAGCACGAGCCCATCGGCCTTGATATCATTTATCCGCCCCGTCCAGCGCTCTGATATATCACGCAGCTTTGCCTCTTCAAATTCAGCTTTTGGCGGCGTGAGTCCATATAGCACAAGCCCTTTTTCTTTATTTAAAATTTTTTCTTTTAGCATTTTCTCACTTTTGAACTAGATCAGCCCTCATCACCACGCCAACAGAACTTTTTGACGACATGCAGACAAACTCGTCTTTTAGGTATTTCGCGTCGGCTCGCCAAAAGCTCACCATATTTGCCACGTCGGCATTTTGCTTTTTAGCAGCTATCATATATCTTTTTATGACGGCGACAAAAGCCTCTTGGCAATAGCCCTTTATATCCCCGCTATCAGTGATAAATCTTTGAACCTTTATATTTGCCTTGATGACACTTTTATTTTGGTCGTTTGAGCCAAATTCAAGCCTCACATTTTCAAAGCCTGCTAGCTCTTTTTTGGCAGCTTCTAAATTTAAAGCCTCGCTGATACTATAGATATTTGTTTGCTTGTACGCACCTTTGTTGAGTGGTATAGAGTAGCGTCCAGAGCTACATCCGGACACAAATATAACTAATATTACAAATAGAAAAATCCTTTTCATTTTTCAAATCCTTTTTAATTAAATTTTATAGACCTCTTACGATCTTGACAGCTTCTACCATGTTTTTAAGGCTTGGCTCGACCTCTTCCCATTTTCTTGTTTTTAGGCCGCAGTCTGGATTGATCCAGAGTTGCTCTTTTGGCAAGACTTCAAGCAGAGCTTTGATCTGAGCGACGATCTCCTCGACACTTGGCACGCGTGGGCTGTGGATGTCGTGAACACCAGGTCCGACCTCTTGTTTGTAGCCAACGGCTTTGAAAATTTTAAGTAGCTCGTTGCCACTTCTTGCAGTCTCGATACTGATAACATCAGCGTCCATAGCCTCAATGGTCTTAATAATATCGTTAAATTCAGAGTAGCACATATGCGTGTGGATCTGAGTTTTTGCCTCAGCCGAGCTTACTGAAAGCTTAAAGCAATCAACCGCAAATTTCTCATAAGCTGGGATATTTTCAGCTCTTAGCGGATAGCCCTCTTTAAACGCTGCCTCATCGACTTGGATCACTCTGATGCCCGCATTTTGAAGGTCTGCGATCTCGTCGTAGATACAAAGTGCGAGTTGTTTTGCTACCTCGCTTCTTGGAAGATCGTCACGCACAAAGCTCCAGTTTAGCATAGTCACAGGACCTGTTAGCATGCCCTTCATTACGTGTTTTGTGATACTTTGAGCGTATTTCATCCACTTAACAGTCATCGGCTCTGGGCGGCTTACGTCACCAAAGAGAAGTGGTGGCTTGACGCAGCGGCTGCCGTAGCTTTGTACCCAGCCATTTTGGCTAAATGCGTATCCGCTGATCTGCTCGCCAAAATATTCAACCATGTCGTTTCTCTCTGGCTCGCCGTGTACTAGCACGTCTAGGCCGATATCTTCTTGGAATTTCACGCAGTGATCGATATATTTTTTGATGCCTGCTTCATAAGCGGCCGCGTCGATCTCGCCCTTTTTGAAATTTTGGCGAAGTACGCGAAGATCAACCGTTTGAGGGAAGCTACCTATCGTTGTTGTTGGCAAGATGCCGTATTTTAGCGTTTCGCGCTGGATTTTTATGCGGTCTTCAAATTTCTCGTCACGCTCGAAATTTGCTTAAATTTTTAACGCGATTTTGAACGCTTTCAGAGTGGATGAGCTTTGAAGTGGCGCGAGTTTTAACGGCATTTTTATTCTCTTCGTAAATTTTTGTTTCGCTCTCATCAAGCTTCTCGCCATTTGCTAGTTTTGTGATGATCTTGATCTCATCAAGCTTCTCAACCGCAAAGCTTAGCCAGCTTTTGATCTCTGGGTTTAAATTCTCTTCATATTTTAGAGTGTATGGCACGTGAAGAAGCGAGCATGAAGTGCCTATATAAAAGTCTTTGCCGCCTATTTTCTCTGAAAATTTCACGAACAAGTTTTACCTTCTCATCGATGTTACTTTTCCAGATATTTCTGCCGTCAATCACGCCAGCAAATAGCGTTAAATGGCTATTTTTGATAGTCTCAAGTGCTTCGAAATTTCTCTTGCCGTGGATGAAGTCAAGTGCGATGCCAGTAAATTTTAGTTTTGGCCACTTCGCTAACTGCCTTGATCGCATGCTCAAAATATGTCGCAAACACGATCTTGATGTTATTTGCAACGCCTGTTAGCTCGTTATAAACCTTTGTGATAAGTGGCAAAAGGTCGCTTTCGTTTTTGTCTGTTACAAAGATCGGCTCGTCAAACTGCACTAAAATTTCATCATCAAGCTTAGAAATTTGCTCAAGCAGCTTTTTATACTCGCCTACAAGCGCGTCAAGGCGCTTAAATGGGCAGCTGCCGTCAGTCGTCTTTGAAAGAGCCAAAAATGTGATAGGGCCGATCAAATTTACCTTACCTTTTACGCCGTTAGCCTTCGCCTCTTTGTATTCATTTAAAATTTTGTCCGCTTTTAGGCTAAATTTACTCTCGCTGCTAAGCTCTGGCACGATGTAGTGGTAGTTTGTGTTAAACCACTTTGTCATCTCCATCGCAACGCCATTTTTGTTGCCTCTTGAGCAAGCAAAATATTGCTCTAAGCCGCTTAAAATTTGCAAATCTTGGAGGCGTAGCGCCAAAAGCGATGATGTTATCAAGCATTAGGTCGTAAAATGAAAAATCATTAACGCTAATAGCCGAAATGCCAGCGTCTTGTTGATATTTCCAGTGTCTTTGGCGAAGCGTCTTTGCAGTCTCTTGCAAATTCTCTTCGCTAAAGCCCTCTTTACCAGCCCAAAAGCCCTCTAACGCGCGCTTTAACTCTCTTTCTCTCCGATTCTTGGAAAACCTAAAACATAACTTTTTATCAATTTTTATCCTTTATAAATTTCTATTTTTAATTAAAACTGCGCAAGGCGCAGCCACCTTGAACGTGCAGTGGGGTAGGTGGGGGTTTGGGGGCGGAAGGGGCGACGCTTCGTAAGTAGAAACCCCTTCTGCCACCAAAAGCCAAATTTTCACTATCACAGCTCAAACAATAAATTTAATCACCTCAAACACGGTGGATGACACCCGCTTTTTCTTAAACTAAAGTAAAATTTATAAAAAACCCTACTAAAAAGGTCCTTGCCAAATTTCAGGCATTGCTTAGCTTTGCTATTAAAAATGCAGTTACAATGCAGCGGACCTGCTAGCAAAAACGGATTTATCTCAATGTGAAAAAATGTAAAATCATTTAAAAATTTGCGTGTTTTTTGAAAATCGCTGATATGTTTTTTGCCGAGATTAATGAGCTTTACGCATGGGACAAGGCATCAGCGTTTTCCTTTGTAGTGAATTTTTGTCGCATTATAAACGCTCTTTGCCAAATTTTTGTTTAAAGTTTGGGCGCTACTAAATTTCACGCCCAGAATATTTAGTCTTTTTTGCCTTTATTTAGGGATTTTAGCTTAGCGTCCATATCTGCTGTAAGCATAGTAAAGACCTTGTTTGTAAGCTCCTGTGTTAGATCTTTAGCCTCTTGCATAGTCTTTTGACTAAATTCATTTAAGAGTTTGTCCGCTTTTTTCTTATCTTTTTTATAAAGCTTTACGTACTCATCTTCAAATTTAGCCTGTTTTACCGCCAACTCTTTTTCAAATTTAGCGTAGGCCTCTTTTACCACTGGCGAATACTTCTCATAATCAGTCATCACAAGGGTTTGAAGCTTTCTATAAACCCAGTAAATCGAAGTATCATCAGCGTCGTATGAGCCATCAGAGTAGCCTTTTATAAAGCCATCAAGCCCCTCGTAATACGGCAAATAAACGCTAAGATCAGCCATGCCAAGAGCGACGTAGGTCACACGGCCGATCTCTTTTGGTAGCCACGGGCGCACCTGCATGACGTGAGACTCGTATGTTCTAAAGACGCTTATAGCACGGTAGATGTTTTTCTTATCTTCATCTTTGCTAGCGTAGTTATCAAACGCAGTGCCGTCGTAGTGGGCTCTCATCGCAGCTTTTAGATCCTCAACACTTAGTTTTTTCTCTGGTTTTAAAAATACTGGAAATTTCTGACCGTCAGCAAAGTCTTGTTTTAGGCTTGGATTAAACATGCTTTGCACCCAACAAACGCGTGGGTAGTTGTAAGTCACATCTCTCTCATCATCCCTTGTATAGGCCTTTGTAAAGTTAAATTCACCGTCTTTTGCAGGGTCATAAGTCTTGTTGTCGATCGCAAATTTGATGACATCTTTTGCGCCCATGAAATTTGGATCATTCTCTTTATAAGCGTGAAGTCTGCCTTGGTTTGCAGTGACAAAATACTCATCTTGTGGGATCTTTGAAGCGATCCATTTATGACCTGTGCCAGTTTCAAAGTACCAAAGCTCGTTTGCATCGATAAATACCACGCCAAAGCCCTCTCCAGCGCCTTTTGTCTCCACTATCTCGCCAAGAAGCTTAACGCCCTCTTTTGCACTCTTCATACGTGGCAAAAGCACGTCTGGGATGTCATCTTCTGTGATGCCGGTCTCTTCGTTGTATGGATCAACTTTTAAAAGCTCATCTTTTGCATAGATAGTCTCAGTGCCGCTTAGTCCAACGCCAGCCTCGTTGTAGCCGACTGCTCCGTGAAGTTTTGTGTGTGAATTTGCGATAGTTGTGTATCTCATGCCATCTTTTGGGAGCGGATATGTAAAGTCATTTGCGCCGTCATGTGCCTTTGAGCTGTGCATGCCAGTTTGGTTTTTCGTAGCTGGATGTATCAAAAAGACTTGAGCCTTTATAGCCTTGCTATCAGCGCTCCTAGCCACTAGCATAGAGCCGTCATTTGAGGCTTTATCTCCTACTAAAATGGTAGTGCATGCCAAGCTACTTGTGCCTAAAATCGCACTCATAGCGACGATTGATGCGAGAATTTTCCCTTTCATTTTTACTCCTTTAGTAAAATAAATTTCTTATATGTGATTATATGCCAAATTTAATAATTTAATTATAAATTTTAAAATTTTTTTAAGTTAAATGTAAATTTATTGCAAATTTTGTCTAAGTGAAATTTCAAATTTTCTAAAGGATTTTTCGCTATAATCCAAAACTTACGCACTTGCGTATAAAATTTCAAAAAGGATTAGCATGCCAAAGATGAAAACCGTTCGCGGTGCTGCTAAGCGCTTTAAAGTAGGTAAAAATAAGATAAAAAGAGGCTCTGCTTTTAGAAGCCACATCTTAACAAAAAAACCTACTAAGCGTATGAGAGATTTGCGTGGCCCAAAATACGTGGACAGCACAAATGTCCCAGCCGTTCGCAAAATGCTCGGCGTATAAGCAGCTGTAGATTTAAGTTTTTGACAAAAAGTCATTCAAACTCCCCGAAATTTAGGGGCAAGACTCACTTTGTGAGCGCCAATTTGTAAAAGGATAAATATGGCAAGAGTAAAAACAGGCGTAGTTAGAAGAAGACGCCATAAGAAAGTTTTAAAGCTAGCACGTGGCTTTTTCAGTGCTAGACATAAACACTTTAGAAAAGCTAAAGAGCAACTAGAGAGAAGTTTAGTTTATGCATATCGCGACAGACGCCAGAAAAAACGTGATTTCAGACGTTTATGGATCGTTCGTATAAACGCAGCTTGCAGACTAAACGACATTAGCTATTCAAGATTTATCAACGGCTTAAACAAAGCTAAGATCGAACTTGATAGAAAATTTTAGCTGATCTAGCTATGAATGACGCGAAGGCATTTGCGGCACTTGCAAAACAAGCAAAAGATGCTTTGAAATAACACCTTTTCTCCGCTTCGGCGGAGATGTTCTTTTTTATATACTTTAAATTTTAATAACAAAAACTCTATAAATCTCTTTGTTTTAATTTACTACCCGCGACTTTTACAAACTACTAGCTAAATTTAACTACCCAGCAAACGAAAAAGTTAAATTTCAAAGCTTCAGTAAATAAAATTTTGGCGGAGATTTTTACACCCCAACAAATTTCATATAAATTAATTCTTGAGATATTTAAGTAGCTAAACTCTTAAATGGTTTGTATTTAAATTTTAATCAGCACCGCTATAAATTTAGTTCGCTGTTGATCGCAAATTTAGTGATATAAATTTGAAAATTTGCTTGCACTGACTAACCCAAAGCAAGCGTTAGGAATTCACTCTAAAAGCTAAATTTCGATACTCGTATCAAAGCAGTGTTTCACTGCTCCGCTAATAAGATTTTGCCGTTTTCTAGCCTAAGTCCAAGTTCCTCGCCACTTTTTGGATAGACTTTTAGGCATTGCGCTGCGTTTAAATTTAAAGTAGCGCCGTAAAAGCAAGCCGCCATGCCAGTGCCACAAGCTAGCGTCTCGTCTTCCACGCCCCTTTCGTAGGTTCTTACTTTTAAAACGCCGCCATCAAATTTGGCTAAATTTACATTTGCGTTGTACTTTTGACGAAGCGCCCTGCACTCTTTGACATCAAAATTCATCTGAAATTTTGCGTGAAATTTACAAGATGCGGCACGCCAGTATCGTAAAAGTACCAAGTTTTGCCGTTTTCATTTAGCGGCTCGCTTAAAATTTTGGACTTGTTAGCACGACCTCGACGCACTCATCTTTCACGCTTGCCATCACCTCGCCGCTACCAGTTAGCAGAGCAAATTCGCTTGAACTCACAAGGCCGTTTAGATAGGCATATCTAGCAGCCGCGCGAGAGCCATTGCCACACATCGCAGCGTAGCTTCCGTCGCTGTTGTAAAACTCCCATTTCACGCCCTTTTCGTAAGGCAAAAGCACGATGAGCCCGTCAGCTCCCACGCCGTTTGTTCGGCTGCAAATCTGCCTTGCAAGCTCGCTTCTATCTTTGCTCAAAAATGTGTGAAATATGACAAAATCGTTGCCGCTAGCGTTATATTTTGAGACTTGCATGAGCCATCCTTTTATTTTTTGCTTGATTTTACTAAAATTTAGATAAGAGTTATTAGTGATTTTAAAGGAGCCACTTTGAAGAGCTACATCTTAAATTTAGAAAAAGAGTTTTCTTTGATAGAAAATGGCTTTAAAGAGCAAGAAAATAGGGCTTTGGCTGACTATAAAGCAAAGGGAGCAGAGCGCTGCAAAGAGCTTGCACGTCTAGCATACGGCTCGGAGGTCTATCAAGTGCGGATGTATGCGGTTTTTCTCTTGGGCACCTATCAGATAGCGAAGAAATTTTGGCGTTTATGAGAGATCAGGTTTCAAAGGATGAAAACTGGCGAGTTCAAGAGGTGCTAGCAAAGGCGTTTGATGAGTTTTGTAAGAAAATTGGCTACGAGCAGGCACTTTTAACCATCGATGAGTGGCTAAAAAATGGCAATGCAAATGCAAAAAGAGCCGTAACAGAGGGGCTTAGGATATGGACAAATAGGCCCTATTTTAAAGATAACCCAGATGAGGCTATTAGGCGTCTAGCTAGCCTAAAAGAAGACGAGAGCGAGTATCTTAGAAAGTCGGTTGGCAATGCTCTAAAAGATATAAGCAAGAAATTTCCAAATTTAGTAAAAACCAAGCTTGATAGCTGGAATTTGGGTAGTAAAAAAGCCATGCAAACATATAAATTTGCTAGTAAATTTATCAAGAAATAGCGCAAATTTGTTTTCGAAATTTCTCTAACTCAAGCTTTAAATGCTCCATGTCGCTGCTATTATCGATAATAAAATTTTGCCATTTTTCGCTTTTGCTCGGTATCCATCTGAAGCTCTACTCTAGCTTTTGCATCCTCTAAATTTAAACCATTTCGGCTCATTAGACGGCTTAGTAAAAGCTCTTTTGGCGCATAGATCACGGCTACATTTTTAAATTCGCTGTAACGCTCTTTTTTTTCAAAAAACAAAGGGATATCGACAAAATAAACCTCCCCCAAACCCTCAAGCTGCGAAGCTTTGAAAAAAATTTCAGCTTTTATCTTTGGATGTAAAATTTGCTCTAAATTTTTAAGCTTTTTTGGCTCGTTAAAGACGATGGCGCCCAGTTTTTTGCGATCTATCCTGCCAGCCTCATCTAAAATTTGCTCGCCAAAAGCTTCTATTATCTCTTGCTTGCAAATTTCAAGCTGTTCGTGCGCGATGAGGTCCGCATCTATCACGCTAAAACCTCGCTCTTTTAGGTAAATTTACAACCGTGCTTTTGCCGCTAGCGATCGAGCCTGTGATGACATAGGCGTTTGGAAATTTCTGCAAACTCGCTCCATTTTTGAAAATTGATAACAATTTTAGCAACTTTTGGCTAAAGTTTTAAAAAATAACCAAAAGGGTGAAAATGATAAGTTATAAAGATGCCGGAGTCGATATAGATGCTGGAAACAGCTTTGTTGAGGCGATAAAGCCTTTCGTAAAATCTACGCAAACACCAAACGTCATAGGCGGCATCGGATCATTTTCAGGTGCGGTCAGACTGCCAAGCGGATATAAAAATCCAGCCATTTTAGGCGCGACCGACGGCGTTGGCACGAAGCTTCGCCTAGCTATCGACGCTAAGAAATTTGAGGGCGTTGGCGAGGATCTAGTCGCTATGTGCGTAAATGACCTCATCTGCAACTTCGCCACACCACTCTTTTTCCTCGACTACTACGCGACTGCAAAGCTTGAGATAGAGAGTGCCAAAGAGGTGGTGAAAAGCATCGCAAATGGCTGCAAAAAGGCGCAGTGCGCGCTGATCGGCGGTGAGACGGCCGAGATGCCGTCGATGTATGAAAAAGGCGACTTTGACCTTGCTGGATTTGCCGTGGGTATCGCTGAGGCTGATGAGATCGATAGAAGCAAATTTGTAAAATCTAGTGACGTTTTAGTCGCACTTCCAAGTAGCGGCCTGCACTCAAATGGCTTTTCGCTTGCAAGAAAAGTAGTAAGCGAGCTTGGGCTAAAATTTGATGAAAAAGTGAGTGAGCGCAAGCTAATCGACGTGCTTCTTGAGCCAACTGAAATTTACGTGAGCGACTTTTTAAACTTAAAAGATAAGATCACAGCGATGGCGCATATAACGGGTGGCGGCATAGTTGAAAACTTACCTCGCGTCTTTCCTTCTGGACTTGGTGCGAAGGTGCAAAAAAGCGCCATAAAAACGCCTGAAATTTTTAAAATCCTCGCGCAAAAAGTAGAAGATAGCGAGATGATGAGGACATTTAACATGGGCGTTGGCATGATCCTTGTTGTGCCTAAAGAAAACGTTGATGCTGTACTAGCAAATAGCGATGGCTACGTAATCGGCGAAGTGGTAAGTGGCAAAGGCGTTGAGCTAGTTTGATGCAAGAAATCAGCGAAAAACGTCTGCTAAGATCAAAAATCTTAGCGTTTATAGGTTGTTTTGGCGTGCTAAAAGCGAGATAAAAAAGCTTGATTTTTATAAGCACTGGTGCGAGGTCTCACGCGCCTCTACTATGCTTTGTGTCACGCATGATGTTGAGAAATTTAACCGAATTTTATAAAAATAGGAAAGTAACTTGGCAAAACAAAAGGCGAAAATCGCACCGATCTGGGCTAGAGTAAAGGCCTTTATCATCGATCTTTTCATCATCGGCATGCCGATATTTTACATCAGCACATATCTCGTTCTTGGCGGTAAAGAGGACTTTTTAAACAACCAGCTTGCCATCTTTGTGGTAAATAGCATCATATCATTTATAATGTGCCTCTTTTTAGCATAAAAGCACAAACTCCAGGCTACAAAGCGCAAGAAATTTATCTCAGTAAATTTACAAACTGGCAAAAAACTAGGCCTTTTTCACGCGATCTTGCGCCAAATTTGCTTTGCATTTGCTGGCTTTAGCATCATCGGACTTTGCCTTTGCTTTTTTAGAAAAGACAAGCTGAAATTTACACGACATCATCACTCACTCAGCCGCCGTGCAAAAAGCAGCTTAAATTTACTTCGCTTCGTGCCAAAGTAGGCGTTTTTTGCCTAGCTTTATGTCGATACTCTCTTTTATGACCTGACAAATATACCATTTAAAAAACCCTATATGTCTTACCTTTGCAAGGTAGCAAGCAAGCGATGCCAAGAAAGTGTAAGCAGGCTAATCTATGCGCTTATTTTTTATCTTAGCAACAGCTTTATCACAAAATAATGCACATTTATCAATGTAAATTTAACTGATGAATTGTTGTTTCAAATTTTTGGTCACAAATTGCCTAAACTAGCTAAATAAATAGAGAAAATTAAGAAATTTAGCTATAAGCTACGAAAAATTTTGATTAAATTTGAGTGAAATTTAAGCGCTTTGCGAGTAGAGTTTGACCTCGTTTATCAAAAACTCATAGACTCTTTGCTGCACTAAAATTTCCTCCTCGCAGCCACTCATCAAGCGGCGAAGGTGCGAAAAATCTATCTTTTTAGCATATCTTTTGTGATCTTTCATATCTTTATCTATGCATAAAGAAGCGTGTCAAGCGTGATCCTATCGTTTCTTTTGACCCTTGCCACGTACTCTCTAACGGTTTGGATTAAGAAGTCTTTTCTAGTCTGATCGTTTTCATAAATTTCACTTACGATGTCGTTTAAAACGTAAAAATCATCCTCGTCTGGGTCAAATTTAGCCGAGATAATCGCAGCAAAAATTTTGGCACGAAACTCTAACGACTTGTGGTGATAGATGAAAAAATCCCTAAAAGCCGATAAAAAACGAAGTTTGATCTTTCCTGGCATTGCCCTACTTTTGGTGAAATTTATGTGAGATTATATACTCTTAAAGCTAAAATTTTAAAAATGTAACTATAAAACTAAATTTAAGTATAGTTTTTGTATGATTGCGAAGCTCCTTCTTAGACCTGTGCAATGCTTTTTATGAGCACCGCTTCAGGGTGGGAACACAGCAGAGCACTTGTATTAAGTGTGTGCCGCAGTCATCTGAGAGGGGGTCTTTCTAAACCAAAATGCTCATTAAAATCATCGCAAATTTCTAAAAAATCCACTCCGTCGATCTTAGGTTTTTCGCTAAAAATTTATACATATTATTAAAGCCATCAGTTAGCTCTTTTGACTTGACGCCGTAGCTTATGGAAATTCCAGCTTCAATGTAGGCTGAGAGCTTGTCACAGTATTTTAGCGCTTTGCCGTCTATTGGGTTAAATTTCTCCCCATTGACGTTCTCCATAGTCCCTTCGTGGCAGATGATCTTGCGCTCGAATGTTCTATTTTCAAACTCATCTTTTATAAATTTCTCGCCATCTTTTCTGATACCAAGGATGTAGCTAAACTCATCTTTGATCTTTTCTGGTACAAATGGCAAAATCCTCTCATCAATAAGCCTCATCTCATACTCGCTGATGATCTCATTTAGCCCCTTTACGCCGTATTTTACAGGGCTTATGATATCCCTTGTAAGGCTCTCTGGTAGGTCGTGAAAAAGGGCGCAAAAGAAGTTATTTTCTAAACGTTTTTTGCAAGCTTTTGCTTTGAGTGAGTAAAAGTAGCTAAGTATCGCAACAACTAGCATATGTCCTAAGACCGCAGTTTCAGGGATACGAGGCGTTTGTGCCCAGCGCTTTTGAAACCTTAGCCTGCCACTTAGATCAACAAGACGGGCTAATTTTTGGTTCATAGCGATCTTTCTAACGCCAATTAACTCGTAATAATCTTCCATCTCCTCCTCAACCTTCGCCTTAAGCTCGTCGATATCGCTTAAAAACTGGCTCGTTTGATAGACGATAGAAAATTCCCACCTCGTGGCAAGATAGCTGGCTGCTTTTAAGATGAGGCGCTCTTTTCGTGACTTTTGTCGTTTTTATAGTGGTTTTTAAATCTCTCCAAAAACTCGCCTCCCTCAATATCTGAGATGAGCGTCTCAAGGTTGCTTAAAACCCAGCTATTTATCTGCTCTTTTTTGTCTTTTGGATGTGGTGAAAGACGTCTGGTCGTATATCTGTGACTACGACCCTGCTTAAAAACTCAAAAATTCCAGCCTCGATGATGTAGTTCATGTCGGCATTTTGCTCTTGTTTTGCTATGAAATAAGCGATGATAAATTTATCAGCCTGCTTGTCAAGCTCGACTAAATTTGTCATCTTTGGATAGTCGTTCCAACGTGATATAGATGCTGCTTTAAAGATATGTTCTATAAGCTTAGCACTTATCATTATTTATCCTTTTTGACTACTTTTGGCTTCTTATCATCAGCGTAGCTTATCTTTCTAAAGCCCTCTTTGTTTGAGCTTCTTCTTGGCTTGTCATCTTTTTTAAATTTATCATCTCTGCTGCCTCTGCTGCTAGCGCGATCGCTTGTGCTACGTCTTTCACGCACTTTGTCACTAAAGCTTCTCTCCCTACTTCTTGGAGCGTATTCTTTCTCTTCAGCTGGCTTTTTTACCACTAGATCAGAGCTGATCTCGATAATTGTATGGACATTTCCACGTGGGTTAAAGTCGCCAACTATCTTCATAAATTTAGGCTCAAGCTTTTTTCTAAAACAGAGTAAATTTCATTTATACTATCTTCGTGGCTGATGTTGCGGTTCATAAAGCTATTTATATAAAGCTTTATCGCTTTTAGCTCGACAACTAGCTTATTTGGGATGTACTCAAGGTATATGGTCGCAAAGTCAGGATAACCAGAGCGAGGGCAAAGGCAGCAAAACTCAGGCAGAGTGATCTTTATGACATAGTCCCTTGTTTGCTTATTTTCCCAGACCTCAAGGTCACTCTCTACGTCAAATTCTTTTAAAATTTTCTCGCCATACTTCATCTCTTCGCTCATTCTTTATCCTTTTTCTTTTATATATCCAAGTGTTTAACGTCTTTTGCGTGATCTTGGATGTAGTTTCTTCTTGGCTCGACCTCATCACCCATAAAGAGATTAAACGTGTCAGAAGCGCTTATAGCGTCGTTTATATCGATCTTTAAAAGTCTTCTGTTCTCAGGGTTCATCGTAGTCTCCCAAAGTTGCTCAGGGTTCATCTCGCCAAGACCTTTATAACGCTGGATATATGCACCTTTTTTCGCATTTTTCTCTACTTCATCAAGCACGTCTATAACGTCACTATGCAAGTCTAAGCCGCGCTCTTTTATCTTTTGGCTGATGTAAAGTGCCTCTTCATAGAGTGGATTTGTAAATAAATTTTCATTTACCACAAGCTCTTCTAGGCCGCTTTCAGTTTGGACATAAATTCTAACCTCATCTTCGCTAACGTAGTGGTTTAGGATGTTGTGTCCCTCAGCTTTTAAGAAGTCTCTTAAAATTTCAAAAATTTCATTGTAGCTTTTTGAGACGATGTCTGGATTTTCTATCATATAGCGGATCGCTGAAAGGACGTTAAAGCGTTTTTCAAGCTCTTTTAAGACGCTTCTATAAGCTGCAATGATCTTTAAGAAATCAATCAAATCCGCACTGCCAATGCCCTCTATATCAACGCCCTCGATGCCAGTTTCGATAAGAAATTCGTTTAGTGCCTTTTCATCTTTTAGATAAATTTCTTTCTTACCTTTTTTATATCGGTAAAGTGGCGGCTGAGCTAGGTAGATGTGGCCGTTTTCTACAACTTTATTTAAAAATCTAAAGAAGAAGGTTAAAAGCAGCGTCTGGATGTGGCTACCATCGACGTCGGCATCGGTCATGATGATGATCTTATGATATCTAAGCTTTTCAGCGTCAAATTCATCTCCGATACCGCAGCCTAGCGCTGTTATCATATTTTTTATCTCGTCAGACTTTAAAATTTTATCCAGTCTTGCCTTTTCAACGTTTAAAATTTTGCCCTTAAGCGGCAATATCGCTTGGAAAACTCTATCACGTCCCTGCTTTGCAGAACCGCCCGCAGAGTCGCCCTCCACTAGATATAGCTCGCTAATTACTGGATCTTTGCTCTGGCAGTCAGCTAGTTTGCCAGGGAGCGTGCCTACGCTCATGCTCTCTTTTACGAGTTAGATCCCTAGCTTTTTTAGCGGCCTCGCGACCACGAGCTGCCATTAGAGCTTTATCCATTATCGCTCTTGCTTCGATAGGATTTTCTTCAAAATACTTCGTAAGCACGTCAAAAACCATCTTTTGAACGATAGGTTTTACGTAGCTTGAACCTAGTTTGCCCTTTGTTTGTCCCTCAAACTGCGGCTCTGGTACCTTTACGCTCACAACTGCGATAAGTCCCTCGCGGATATCTTCGCCAGTTATCTTTGTATCTTTTTCACGTGCAGCAGCATTTGCTTGAACGTAGTTTGTGATGACTCTTGTAAGGCCCGCTCTAAAGCCAGCCTCGTGCGTACCGCCATCTGGAGTTTTGATGTTATTTACAAAGCTTAGTAAATTTTCACTATAAGTGTCGTTGTAAAGCAGCGCAAAATCAACCATAACGTCATCTTCGCCGCCGCTAAATGAGACTGCTTTGCTAACAGCATTTGCCTTGTTCATATCAGTTACAAAGCTCTCAAGTCCGCCCTCAAAGTGAAAGCTCTCACTTCTGCCATTTCTTTGATCTTTAAAATTTATAGTTATCTTTGGATTTAGATAGGCTAACTCGCGAAATCTTTTTACTAAAATTTCATCGTCAAATTCAGTCACTTCAAATATACTATCATCTGGCCAGAACTCAACTTGCGTGCCTGTGCGGTTTGTAGTCTTTATAACTTCAAGATCGCTTTGTGGGATACCTTTTGCAAATTCTTGTCTATGAAGCTTGCCATCGCGTTTGATATTTACGACTAGCTTTTTAGAAAGGGCATTTACGACAGATACACCAACGCCGTGAAGACCGCCTGAGACCTTATAAGTGTCCTTGTCAAATTTACCACCAGCGTGAAGCACAGTTAGAACAACAGTCGCAGCTGAAATTTTCTCAGTCGGGTGCATATCTACTGGGATACCACGTCCATTATCGCTAATGATCGCTGAGCCCTCACGTGTAAGCTCAACATCTATCGTATCGCAGTATCCTGCCATCGCTTCGTCGATAGAGTTATCAACGACTTCGTAGATCATGTGGTGAAGACCGCTTATGTTAGTATCGCCTATATACATGCCTGGGCGCTTCCTGACCGCCTCAAGCCCTTTTAGTACTTTAATATTTTCTGCGCCGTAATTATTTTCCATCATAAACCTTTTTTAACTTATATATTTAATGGACTTATAACCGTTAGAAGCTCTTTTGAGCTAACAACGAAAGGTAAATTTTTATCTTTAAATCCAAACTCAAATTTCTCATCTTCTATGCTTTGCAAGAAGTCTATTAAATTTCTATTTTTTACATTTATGCTGATATCTTCTTCAAGTCCTGTTTGAAACTCTATCATCGTTTTTGCTTCAGAGTTATCCTCTATAATGCTCTCAAATATTATGCTCTCTTTTGAAAAAGTTATCTTCATCTGATCGCTTAGCATCGAGATAGTTTTGATGCCCTCAACCATCTTATCTCTGCTTAGCTCAAATCTTATAGTGATATCTTTTGGTATAACACGCTCATAATCAGGGAATTTGCCGTTTATCAGCTTTGTGAAAAACTCGAAAATTTTGGCTTTGAGCGATGAGGACGTTTTCATCATAGTAAATTTCTATCTTGTCGAAAAATAGCTTTTGAATTTCATTTATCGCCTTTTTAGGGATGATGAGTGAAAACTCATTGCTCGCTTCATTTGCAAATTTAAATACAGCTAGCCTTTTTGTATCAGTGCCTACTATATTTATATAGTTTTGTTTTATGTCTAGCAAAGCGCCATTTAGCTCGAAATTTAGGGTTATTGCTATCAATGCATGGCAAAATTTTCTTTAAGCTTCTGCCTAGCATTATGGCGTCTATGTCAAATTTAGCCTTGCCATCTATCGTTGGAAACTCTGGGAAGTCTTCAAATTTATACATTGGAAGTTTGTATTTTGAGTTTTTTTGCTTGATGTAAAGATAGTTATTAACAGTTTCAAGCGTTACCTCTTCATCTTTTAGGCTTTTGATGATATCAAGTAGCTTTTTACCATTTGCAGTCGCATAGCCTTCATCAACGATCTTTGCGTTGCTTAGTTTATATGCTAGTCCTATCTCGTGATCAGTCGCTTTTATGTTTAAAACTCCATCTTTTGCAGAGATATAGATGTGAGAAGTTATAGCACTAAGATCTCTTTTTGAGATATGGATTAGTGTTTGTTACTATGCTCTCAAGCATGTTTTTGTTTATTAAAACCTTCATTAAATACTCCCTCTTATTTTTAATTTTCTTTTTGTTGTATTAGTTGGTAGCGTGAAAGTGTGAAAAGCATCTTTTCTCACGCCAGCATCGTTATTTAAAATGTGAAAAGAATTTTTCATTT
The DNA here is from genome assembly GCA_037321105.1 of Campylobacter concisus. Lineage (GTDB taxonomy): Bacteria > Campylobacterota > Campylobacteria > Campylobacterales > Campylobacteraceae > Campylobacter_A > Campylobacter_A concisus_AZ. The sequence continues at coordinate 1,102,967 of CP147775.1, forward strand.
CTTCACATTTATTCACGAATTTCATTCTGTTTTTATCCTTTTGTTAAAATTTTGTTCTTTATCTCAGTCACTCTGAGGTTGAAAATTTCGTTGCTCTCCATGAGTTCGTTTATCTTTTTTATGTTGTGACTAACGGCGCTATGGTCTTTCATACCAAAATAGTTTGCGATCTGCGGCATCGAATTTGTAGTGAGCATCTTTGCAAGGTAGATGATGATGCGTCTAGCCTCGACGATATTTTGCACTCTTGACTTGCTTTTTATGTCGCTTGGCTTGATGTTTAGCTCTTTGCTGACGATCTCTATAATGGTTTCAAGATTTATATTTTCATGTTTCTCTTTAATGAGATCTTTTAGTGTATTTTTAGCAAATTCAAGCGTTATCTCAACTCTCATCAAGCTTGCATAGGCGTTTAAATTTATGATAGCGCCCTCGATCTCACGGATATTATCGCCCATGTTTGTAGCGATGTAATCGATGACCTCTTTGTTTAGGTAAATTTTGTCAAATTCACATTTTTTGATGATGATAGCTATCTTTGTATCAAGCTCAGGTGGCGTTATATCAGCCATTATGCTTTGCTCAAACCTTGACTTTAGCCTCTCATCAAAGCCTTTTAGTATCTTTGCTGGGCGGTCTGAGGTCATGACGATCTGACCTTTTTTAGCAATGAGCTCGTTAAATGTATTGAAAAACTCCTCTTGAATTTTATCTGTTTTGCCTAAAAACTGCACGTCGTCTATTAGTAAAACGTCGCAGTTTCGGTATTTCTCACGAAATTTTAGTCATCGAGTGGCTATTTAGATGTGTGGTAAAGTCAATCATAAATTGATCGCTCGTCACGCAGATAACGACCTTGCCTTGATCTAGGCAGTAGTTGCCAACTGACTGAAGCAGGTGCGTCTTGCCAAGACCAGTTGTGCCATATATAAAAAGTGGGTTGTAAAGCACGCCAGGCTTGTCCGCGACTGCTTTTGCGTTTAAAAATGCAAACTGATTTGAGTCACCGCAGACAAAATTTTCAAATGTATATCCAGGGTTTAAGATGCTGCTTTGCGCCTTGATCTGCTTTACATTTACTTGGCTTTGTTTGATGTTTTTTAGCTTTGTTTGGCTTGTTATCTCGACCTCTGGCTTTTTGCCGGTTTTTACTTCGTAGAGGTAGGCGATCTTTTCTGCGTATCTAGTTTTTATAAATTTAGCCATCAATTCACTCGTGGCGTTAAAAACTATAAAATCTTCGTTTGAAGCCTTTTCATTAAATTTTAATTGTTTGATGTAGCAGTCAAATTTATTAGCTGATATTTTTGTCTGTAAAAGCTCTAAAATCTCGTCTGCTAGCAAATTTCAACCCTTTTTATTTAATGAATTTTATTAGCGATTTTATCTTAAATTTTAATAAAACCTTTGTTAAACTCTGACAAACTTTTTCACAGCGTGAAAAGTCGTGAAAAAGTATTGAAAAGATTGTGATGAAAATTTTAGGAATCGATCCAGGCACCAAAAATTGCGGTTACGCAATACTTGAAAAGAGCAAATTTAAAACTACTCTTCTTGAAGCTGGGCTTATAAAGATAAAGCCAAACACGCTTCAATACCAAATAACAGAGCTTTGCGAGGGGCTTGACCTTATCTTTAAAAACCATAAATTTGACGAGGTCGCGATAGAGGACATATTTTTTGCCTACAATCCAAAAACGGTCTTAAAGCTAGCTCAGTTTCGTGGGGCACTTAGTCTTAAAATTTTGCAGCTTCATGGTGACTTTGCCGAATACACGCCGCTTCAGGTGAAAAAGACGGTCACTGGCAAGGCAAAGGCTGACAAAGAGCAGGTAGCTTTTATGGTGAAGAAAATTTTAGGTATAAACAAAGAGATAAAACCCCTTGACATCACCGATGCTATCGCGATCGCGCTAACTCACGCGAATAATTTAAGAATAAACTAAATTTGATAGGAAAAATATGGCAACACTAAAAGCTTTACTAATCGGAGATGTGAAAAACTACGGCTCGCAAAATGCGACTGATAAGCTAAATTTACCTTGGAGCTCGGCTATTTTTAAAGTAGCCCAAAATGGCGAAATTTTCGCAAATGAGCTTGGCTTTGAGGGCGATAGCGTCGCTGATACGAAGCATCACGGCGGCCCTGAAAAGGCAGTCTTTGCAAATTCATTTGCAAACTACGCCGAGTGGGAGAAATTTTCAGGATTAAAAAATATGGCTTATGGGGCGATGGGGAGAATTTATGTGTTGATGGGCTTGATGAGAGCTGCGTTTATGTGGGCGATATCCATAAGGTAGGCTCGCTTGTGCTTCAAGTCTCGCAGCCTAGAAAGCCATGCTTTAAGCTCTCAAAAAGATGGGGCAATGAAAATATGGCTACTCACATCTTTGAAACGGGCCTTACTGGCTGGTACTACCGCGTTCTTACGCCAGGCTCGTGCAAAGCAGGCGACGTGATAGAGGTTATAGAAAGTGACCCAGTTCATATGAGCATTTTAGAGATAAATAGGCTATTTTACGCGCCAAGTGAAAATTTGAAATTTACCTAGAGAAATTTAACGCCCTCACCACTCTTACAAATGGCTGGCATGATGATATGAAAAGACGCATCGAGGAATTTCACAGCACCGAAATTTATGAAAACACTATAAACATTTATACTTTTGCTCCGATTTTGTTTTACAAATGAATTTCAAACAAAATTTAAAGGAGCAGAGGTGTTTCGTTCTATCACGAATAAGATAGCACTAGCCTTGATGATTTTACTCATCATCTCGTTTTGTGCTATCTCGGCGGTTAGTTATTTTACTTCAAAGGACAAGATCGTTGAGCTTGTCAGTGGCAAAGAGGATCAAGTCCTTAAAGATATAAAGAGTGTTGCAAACACTTTTTTTGATGAAAATTTAGAGCATATCAAGAAAATTTTCATCAGTCGTTGAGAGCACTCAAAGTGGCGATGAGATAATGAACTTTGTCTTATCAGAGAAAAAGGTCGCAAACTCTGCGGTGAGCTATGTTTATTACGGCGATGAGGATGGACACTTCTTTCAATCAGATGGTAAAAGAACAACCGTAGCTGATAACTACGACCCAAGAACAAGAGGCTGGTATAAGAGCACAAAGAGAAAAATAAAGAAATTTATACCGAGCCAAGGGTCACTTCTACAAATGATCTTGTTATGAGTTTTACTGCTCCTGTTACTAAAAATGGTAAATTTGTTGGCGTTGTTGGTATAGATATAGATGTAAAAAAGGTTAGTGACAAGATCATCGAGATAGGCAACACTGGCGATGGTGGATATGCTTATGTGATGAGAAAAGATGGCACTATGCTTTTTTCTGACGTAGCTTCAGAGGTTGGCACTATCTTGCCTGCTACAAAGGTCGTCTCAGAAAAATATGCCAATAAAGAATTTGACGAAAATGGTCTGATCTCATATAAAAACTCTAAAAACCAAGATGTAACGGCTAAAATTTTACCTATCAACGATGATGGCTGGCTCGCAACTGTCGCAGTAGGTGCGGATACCTTTTCAAAGCATACTATGCCTATCTTAAAAGCTCAGCTAACCCTTGCAGTGCTCTTTATAGTCATACTTTCAGCCATTGTTTTCGTGCTACTAAAACGCTTGCTTAAACCTATCGGGGTTATCCAAGAGAAGCTTTCTGATACCTTTAAATTTATCACTTATGAGAGTAGCACCGCTCCAAGCAAGCTAGACATCCACACAACTGATGAATTTGGCGTGATGAGTGAAGAGATAAACAAAAACATAGACAAAGTCATAGCTGGCATCAAAAAAGATAACACTATGCTTGAAGAGCTAAATGTAGCTGCAAATAACATGATAAGAGGAAATTTAGGCGTCAGAACTAAGTGAAAATCCAAACAACCCATCACTTATCAAGCTAAAAGATCTACTAAACACTTTCTTTAGCTCTATCAGTCAAAATTTAGGCAGCGTCATAAATATCCTAAAAGCCTACTCAAATAATGACTACACCGCTAAGATCGAGCTAAGAGATGACATAGAGGCTGATCTAAAAGCTATGATGGTTGGCATAAATAACGCAGGCGATGCTATAAGCGCTATGCTAAATAGCAACCTAAACCAAGCTCGAAATTTTAGAAGAAAAGGCAACGATGCTTGCTGAGTCTATGAGAAATTTAACTGATGGTGCTAGCAAACAAGCTGACTCTATACAAGAGAGCGCGGCTGCGGTTGAGCAGATGTCAAGCTCGATGAATGCTATCTCACAAAAGACAGGGGACGTCATAAGACAAAGTGAAGAGATCAAAAATATCATCGTCATCATCCGTGACATCGCTGATCAGACAAATTTACTAGCCCTTAATGCCGCCATAGAAGCGGCTCGCGCAGGTGAGCATGGACGTGGCTTTGCGGTTGTGGCTGATGAGGTTAGAAAGCTAGCTGAGCGCACACAAAAATCTCTAGGCGAGATCGAGGCAAATACAAATGTATTGGCTCAGTCAATCAACGAGATGAGCGAATCTATAAAAGAGCAAGCTGAGGGCATAAATATGATAAATAGAAGTGTCGCTCAGATAGATAACGTCACAAAAGAAAATAGAAGCGTTGTTAGCAACACAAACGACGTAACTAGCGAGATAGATGGCATGGCGAAGGTCATACTAACAGACGTTAGAAAAAAATAAAATTTTAATACCCAAAAATACTACTAGGCTCATGTAAATTTACGTGAGCCTTTAAATTTTAAATCTTTTTTACGCTAAAATTACCAAAAATTTAAAGGAGAATATATGCCACTACTTGATAGTTTTTGCGTAGATCATGTGAAGATGAAAGCCCCAGGAGTAAGACTAGCAAAGAGTATGAAGACCCCAAAAGGCGATGATATCAGCGTTTTTGACTTGAGATTTTGCAAGCCAAATGAAGAAATTTTGCCAGAAAAGGGCACTCACACTTTAGAACATCTTTTTGCTGGCTTTATGAGAAACCACCTAAATGGTAACGGCGTGGAGATCATAGACATTTCGCCGATGGGTTGTAGGACTGGCTTTTATATGAGTGTGATCGGCACACCTAGCGAAGATGCGGTCAAAAACGCATGGCTTGCTTCGATGAAAGATATCTTAGAGGTCAAAGATCAAGATAAGATCCCAGAGCTAAATAAAATTTCAATGTGGCACCTACAAGATGCACTCGCTTGATGAAGCACACGCCATAGCAAAGAAAATTCTAGATCACGGTCTAGTCATCATAAACAACGAAGAGATCAAGCTTGACGTTGATGCTATGGGACTAAAAAAGCACTGATTTGAAGCCAGTAAAACAAGAAAATCAAGCCTATCTAAAAGAGGCAAATTTTAACCTATCTTGGCAACAAACGCTCTCTTTTAGGCTTTATCGAGCGAGGCGTAAAATACGCAAAAGACGAGCTTAAAAAAGAGAAGCTTAGCTGCTGCGACCTCTTTAGTGGAAGCGGCGTGGTGGCTAGGTTTTTAAAACAAAATAGCGAATTTCTAGTCGCAAACGACTTGGAGCTTTACAGCTTCATCACAAACTCATGCTATTTGCAAAACGCCACAAATGAGCTAAGAGATGAGATAAATTTCTGGCAAATGAGACTTGAAAAAGAGATAGAAGATAAACTTTTTGAGGGCTTTATAACAAGGCTTTATGCCCCGCAAGATGACGAAAATATCGCTTGGGGCGAGCGGGTCTTTTACACAAGAAAAAATGCCATATTCATTGACACCGCAAGAAGGCTCATAGATGAGCTCTTGCCAGAGGAGATGAGAAAATTTTTCATAGCTCCACTACTTTATAATGCAAGCGTGCATGCAAATACGAGTGGAATTTTTAAAGGTTTTCATAAAAATAAAGAGGGGGTTGGCCAGTTTGGCGGCAGAGGGCAAAATGCCATCTCAAGGATCACTTCTGATATGAAATTTGACAAAACCAATTTTCTAAAATTTTAGCGTGCCATTTGAGGTCTATCAAAAGGACGCAAATTTGCTGGCAAAAGAGCTTGATGGGCTTGATCTAGTCTATCTTGATCCGCCTTATAACCAGCATCCATACGGCTCAAACTACTTCATGCTAAATCTCATCGCAAGCTACACTGAGCCAAGTAAAATTTCAAAAGTTTCAGGCATCTCAAAGGACTGGAATAGATCAGTTTTTAATAAAAAATCGTCAGCAAGCGAGGCATTTTTTGAGCTCATAGCAAATTTAAAGGCTAAATTTGCTGCTTATCTCGTTTAACTCAGAGGGCTTTATCAACCAAGATGAATTTGATAAAAACCTAAATAAAATGGGCAAAGTTCATCTACTTCGCCAAAAATATAATGCCTACCGCGGCAGCAGAAATTTAAAAGCTAGAAACATCCACGTAAACGAACTTCTTTACGTTTTGAAAAAGTGAAATTTAGCGCTCATTTCATCACTTCTAAATTTCACTAACGTAATTGTTAGTTTTGCTCATCCTCTGGCAAACACTTCTCAAAGATAAATTTATGCTCATTTGGCAAGGCGTCGTAGATAGCATTTGCTAAATTTCTTATCTCCCAAAGGGCTGATTTTGAGCTTCTTAAAGAGATAAAATTTTGCAAGCTTCTAGCATTTATACTCCACGTAAGCTCAGTTTTATAGCACTCTGGCAAGCAGTATTTAACTATATCAAGGCTCTTTGTGGTTGAGGCTAAAATTTCACGTAAGTTTTCAAGCGCTTTTATGCTTGCGTTATCGACCATTTCGTCATTTGTTAGCACGATAAATTTCAGCCGCACGCTTAAACTGCCCTATTTCAAATTTCTCCTCTTTTTTAGCTCTTTTAGCGTGTAGCGGGTTGATTTGACGCTTAGGCTCGCTACGCGGTGGCGGGCTAGCTCCTGAAGCAATGCGCGAGAGATGCCTTGGATGTAGAAGTTGTAGTAAAGATGCTCCAGCGTTGATGCGTGTTTAAATTTATTACCCACCCTATCTATCAGCTCGACGTCTTTTTCGCCGCCATTGTCGCCTTTTTCAAAGCTTTGCCAGCATGTGCGGATCGCGTGAGAGCAGATATTTAGTGGAGTGTGATTTAGTAGTGTTACTTGCATATTTTCTCTTTTTGTGAAATTTTTTAGCATTTTACAAAAAGAAGGCTGATTTTATTTGTAAATTTAAAAGGGAGCGAGCGCCCCCTTTATTATTGTTTTAGTTGAAGAAGTGTGTTTAGCATCTCATCACTTGTCGTGATAGTTTTTGAGTTTGCTTGAAAACCTCTTTGGATGACGATAAGATCTGTTAGCGCACGGCTTAGATCGACGTTACTTGCTTCTAGTTTTGAAGCTGCGATCGTTCCTTTATCGCCAGTACCTGCTGCACCGATGACTGCTTCGCCTGAGTTTGCAGTTTGTGAAAGACGTTTCCGCCCTCACTTTGAAGACCCTCGTTGTTTGTAAAGCTAGCAAGTGCAACTTGAGCTAGACCAAAGCTTTGGCCGTTTGTAAATGCACCGATGATCGTACCAGTTTCGTCGATCTTTAGGTCATTTAGTGTGCCACCTGTGTAGCCATCTTGTGAGATAGACTCAGTTGAAGAGTCTTTATCAAAGCTTGTTAGTCCGTTAAAATCAGTTCCCAAACCAAAATTTAAACTAACATTTTGACCACTTTGTGAGCCGTTATTAGCTGAAAATGTTATCGTAGCTGGGTGAAAACTAGCAAGTGAGCCGTTTGAATTAAATCTCAATGAGCCAGTCACGACGTTATCTGGGCCCTCGCCTGTGTAGTTTATCTTAGCAGGCTCTGGTACTTGAATGATCATATTCCACTCTGTACCACCATCTGTTGTAGTGCCTACTTTTGCCCATTTGACGCTAACTGTGTGTTTTGAGCCAAGTGAGTCAAAATTTCAGCCGTTGAGCCGTGGCTTGACATCATCATCTTGCCACTTGCTCTTAGAGCTTGACCTGGGCTTAGTGCGCCATCAAGTGCTTTCATGATATTTGTAAAGCGAACGTTTTCATTTACTGCTGCGTTGTTTGTGCCTTGAGCTGGTTTTGTAAGACCAGTTGTAGTCATATAAAGAGCTTGATCAGCTATTTCATTCGTAGGGTTTTCTAGTTGAAATTGACCTAGTTTATTTACAGTGATCTTTACGCCATCGTTCGTATCATCTCCAGCTACTGCCTGAAGTGCAGCAACACCTGCTGCGTGTTTTTGATCAGGTGTGCCAGCTGCTGCTGCATAAGCGTTGTTATATGCTAGTGCATAGGCTGGATTTGTTATAGCTGCACCACCTGTACCAGGGGCTACCTTGTGAGCGGCAGTTGCAAGTTTTGCTGCATCAAGTGCGTCAGAGTTTGCTCTTATTTGACCATCGCCATTATAATCAACATGGTTTCTAGCATCCTCTTGCATAGCAGCACGAAGATCTTCTGTTGTTGTTATTTGTCTTGCGATTTTGTCGTTATTTGGATGAACAGCTGTTGTTTGTGAGCTTGTATAGACATATTGATAAGCTGTTATGATATCTTTACTAGCTAGACCGCCAACTGTGTTTCCAGCATTTACTGTTAGGTGGATGTTTTTTGTCTCTTCGGTTGTACCTGAGTTATTTCTGTTTATAAGTGTTAGTTTGTTACCCTCTGAAATTTCAGCTCTAACACCAGTTTTGTTGTACTGAGCGTTGATAGCAGCTGCAACGTCACTGATGCTTGTCATTGTGCCAGCTTGAGTTTTGATGTTTTGTCCATTTAGTGTTATATCAAGTGTAGCTGGTGGGTTGATTTGACCGATGTTTTGTGCTAGGGCGCTACCTACTGAAAATTTCTCAGTCTTAGCATTTGCGTAGCTTACCCAGATACCTTGACCATCTCTTAGAGCAAGACCGTTTCCAAGCTCGTCAAATGTAACGCCAAGATCGACACCACGCTCTGTTAAAATTTGCCTGTTTCTCTGAGTTTGTATAAAATTCGTCGTTGTTTGTATCGTTTTCGTTATGAACTTCGTTGGCATTTAAAATTCCATCGTTATTGTAGTCACGTCCGCCTGCAACTGAGTCAAGAGCATATATAGGTGTGCTTCTTTGACCGATGCTGTTACCTGAGTCAAGGTTGCCTTTTATTTTAACTTCTGTTGTCGCTCTTGCTGGAGTTGTAAGACCTTCTTTGATGACGATGTTGCTTATAGGGCCAGTTGAGTCGATAGTGCCAGTCTCATCATCTCTAGTCCAGCCTTGAACGATATAACCGCTATTATTTACGAAGTTACCAGCCTTATCACGGACGAAGTCGCCGTTTCTTGTATAGTATCTTGTTGTTCCGCCATCTGGAGAGACGACAAAGAAGCCATTTCCTTGAAGAGCAAGGTCAGTTTGCTTATCAGTGGCTGTTAGAGTGCCTTGTGAGAAAATTCTTGTAGTTGAGTTTATAGTCGTTCCTAGACCTATTTGCATAGCGTTTTGACCGCCTAGCTGACCTTGTGGAGCGGTAGCAACTCTTGGAGTTTGGCTTAGTATATCAGCAAAATTTGCGCGGTTGTATTTGAAACCATAAGTATTGACGTTTGCGATATTGTTGCCTTCTACGTCCATGGCTATCTGGTGGGCTTGTAGGCCTGAAACACCAGACCAAAGTGATCTCATCATGAGCTTATCCTTTTTCTCGTTTTAAAATTTTTTATGATCTTTCTAAAGCAAAAGATGTTCCAAAATTTATATCGGCAAAAAATAATAGTTACTGAGGATATTTTAAATTTGGTAGATTGTATTTATAGATTGATATGATAGTAATAGTCTGTTCGCCCTCATCTATGACGAATACAACAACATATCCCTTGAAGATCAAGTCTCTTACTTGAGCATCTTTCATAGTTAGATTTTCTCTGTAAGAGTATGGTCTTTCAGGGATTTTTATGATTTCATTTTTTAGACTATCGCGAAAGTTATATGCACGGTCCTTGCTATCTTGTTTTATGAATTTTAATATCTCTTTTAAATTCTCTTTAAAATCATCTGTAAAAAGAATTTTCATCTTAAAATTTTGCCTTCTATTATGGCATCTGTTTCAGCGATCACATCATCAAGAGTGTAATATTTAAGCTCGCCACGTCTATGCTTTGCGATCAGCTCTTTCAAATTTTGTTCATTTTCTTTATTTATATAGTAGTCGTTATAATCTACAAATTCAACCCTTGCATGAGGGTTTATTCGTTTTATCTCTTGAACCGCTTTTTGTAAAATTTTGAGCTATCTGTGGTGTCTCTTCGGTAACTAGCATACCTATCATTTTTACTCCTTATATAATTTTGGTTGTTTTTTATCTATCATATTTTATCCAAGTATCATGGCTCCTACGATGCCACCGATGATAAGTGGGATGTTAAAAAATATAAATGTAGGCACGCAAGTATCATATATGTGGTTGTGCTCACCATCAGCATTTAGACCACTCGTTGGTCCAAGTGTGCTGTCGCTTGCTGGGCTTCCAGCGTCGCCTAGAGCTGCTGCTATACCAACTAGCAAGATGATAGCTGGCACGCCAAAGCCAAGGCTAAGGCAAAGTGGCACGTAGATAGAGGCTAAGATAGGTATCGTGCCGAAGCTAGTGCCTATGCCCATCGTGACTAAAAGTCCGATAAGTAGCATCAAAAATGCTCCGCCTATCTTGCCGCCAGATACCAAGCTAGCGTATTTTACAAGCTCGTCTATACCGCCACTCTCTCTTAAAATGGTGCCATATCCCGCAGCAACAAGCATGATAAATGCGATAAAGCCCATCATAGCAAGGCCATTATCCATGATTTTATCTACTTTTTTGTATTCGATGCCTCCAAAAACAACCATTACCAAAAGTCCAAGTAGTGCGCCAAGTGGCAAGAGAGAAGTGTAAATTTGCACGACAAAGGCGACAACTGCACCAGCTAAGACCGCCCACTCTTTTTAGTCATCTCAAGGCTTTTTGCGCGCTCGATCTCGTCAAGCTCGGCTTTTTCAAATTTGGATGTTTTATAAATTCTTTTTTTGCTATAAAAAAGTATGGCTAAGATGAGCCCCACAAACATCGACGCACCGCCTATCCACATGACTGATGAGATGTCTGAGATGGTTGTATTTATGCCGTTGTTTGCTAGCTCTTTTTTAAGGATATTGTGAAAAAGCAGACCAAAGCCAACGCTAATGCTAACATAAGGCGCTTGAAGTCCAAATGTAAGGGCGCAAGCCACCGCACGTCTATCTATGCCCATTTTATTCATAAGAGCAAGAAGTGGCGGGATCAAGATAGGTATGAAAGCTATATGAACTGGGATCAAGTTTTGAGACAAACAAGCGATAAATGCGATGGTTAGCGTGAATATCACCTTATTTGAGCTAAGAAATTTACTCATTGCATTTATCAAAATGGCTGTTAAATTTCGTATTTGCGATGGCTGCTGCAAGAGCGCCTAATAAAATGTAGCTTAGCGAGGTCTCAAGGTTGCCTTGCATGCCGCTTATGAGGCTTTGCGTGGTCTCTTTTAGGGCCGTAAAAAAGCTCTCAAAACCGCTTGCCAAACCGCTTTCAAATCCGCTAAAACCATGCTTATACATAACCCCAGCGACAAGGGCTGAGATGAGGATAGAAAGTAGGATGTTAAAGCGCAGCAAACATAGCACCGTCATCACCAAAATGCTAAAAACAACAGGGTTAAAGAGAAGCATGAGTGTCCTTTTTGTATGAGTGCAAGAATTATACAAGGGCGGGGCTTATTAAATTTTAAAAAGAGTGGCTTAAGTGGGTATGTGTTAAGATTTTTGGCAAATTTTAAAAGGAAAAAGCGATGGATTTAGAGAAAATTTATAAAGACGCTGGGGCGTATTTAGAGGGGCACTTTTTGCTAAGTAGTGGCAACCACTCGCAGTTTTATCTGCAAAGTGCAAAGGTGCTTGAAGACCCTGCTCTTGCTGCAAAGCTAGCAGATGAGCTTGCACGTGTGATAGAGAAATTTGGCATTAAAATTTGATAGTGTTTGTTCTCCTGCACTTGGTGGAATTTTAGCTGGATATGAGCTAGCTCGCGCGGCGAAAAAGCGCTTTATATTTACAGAGCGCGTTGATAGAGTGATGAGCTTAAGGCGCGGCTTTGAAGTGAAAAAAGGCGAGAAATTTATAGTTTGTGAAGACATCATCACAACTGGTGGCTCAGCACTTGAAGCAGCGCACGTGATAGAGAGCCTTGGGGGCGAGGTGGTTGGCTTTGCGGCACTTGCAAACCGCGGATTTTGCAAGGTTGCAAATTTAGGCAATGAAGCTAAGGCAAATGCAAAACTGCCAAGCGATAAGCCATTTTTTGCTTTGGGGAATTTTGAATTTGAAATTTACGAGCCAGAGCACTGTCCGCTTTGTAAGAGTGGTAGCAAGGCGATTAAGCCTGGAAGCAGAGGTAACTAAAGGCTACTGAAATTTTACGTATTTTTTACGCTCAAAGCTTAAGATAATAATATTTGTAACTTATTCGTTATTTTGGGCTTTGAGTAAATTTTCTCATCAAATTTCTTCTTTTTTCTTAAATTTCAAAAGTTAATTTATAATTAAGATTTGAATGTATAAAATGGCACGTAAATTTTAGGAGATCCCAAAATGCAAGGATGTGTGCTATGAAAATATCTACAAAGATAATTCTCACTTTTGTTTTCTCAGTTTTGCTTGTTAGCTGTTTGCTCATCTTTTTAAATAGCAAATTTTCAAGCGATCTAACTCAGTTTTTCACCCATAAGTCTTACGACGAGCTGGTAAATGCCAGAAAAGAAAATTTAAAAGATGACGTCGAGACGATTAATCAAATGATGCGTGAAATTTATAATGGTGGCAAAGAAAAAGGGCTAAGCGACGATGAGATAAAAAAAGAAATTTTAGAGTCGTCTCAAAGCTAAAATTCTTTAGCGACAAGACTGGCTATATCTTCATCTATGACTACAATGGCGTTGTTTTGATGCACCCTGAAAAGCCATCTCTTGTTGGTAAAAATTTAATCGGACTAAAAGATCCAAAAGGGCTACTTCTTATAAAAGAGCTCATCGAAAAGGCTAAACAAGGTGGCGGCTTTGTTACATTTGGCTGGGCGAAAAAGAGGGCGAGGAGCCAGTGGAGAAGCTTGGCTATGCTGCAAATTTTGAGCCATATAAGTGGATGCTAGGAAGTGGCGTATATGTCGATGACTTGGCAAACGAGATAGAAAAGACAAAGGCTGTTTTAAACGAACAAAATAGCCAAAATACAAAAACATTTATCATCGCTTGCGCCTTGATCACGGTTGTTTTGATAGCTATCGTGCTATTTATTTTAAGTAGGGCGATCATCAAACCTATAAAAAATATCGTTGCAAATTTAACCGAGATGTCAGATGAGATAAAAAGTGGCAGAGGCGATCTTACTAAAAAGCTTGAAGTTAGCGGCAAAGATGAAATTTCAAACATCAAAAGCTCGATAAATGATCTAACAAGCGAGCTAAGATCTGTTATAGAAAGTGTTAAAGGTCTAGCGCATGAGAACTCTTCTATCGCCGAGCAGCTCTCCTCAACCTCAGCTCAAACCACAAATTTAACCAACAAATCTTCGCTAATCGTCACAGATACGACAAATATGGCAAAAAATATGTCAGAAGAGATAAAGAGCTCATTTGAAGAGGCTAAGAAGAGCAAAGAAAATCTTGAAAGAACCTGTCTATATATAAATGAAGTTTCAAACGATGTTTTGGGGCTTAGTAAAAATGTCGATGAGGCTGCAAATAGCGAAATTTCACTCGCTAGCTCGATGAAAAGCCTAGCTGATCAAGCTAAAAATGTAAAAGATGTCTTAAATATCATCGATGACATCGCTGATCAGAGCAAATTTACTTGCTCTAAATGCCGCCATAGAAGCAGCGCGTGCAGGAGAGCATGGACGTGGCTTTGCAGTCGTGGCTGATGAGGTTAGACAGCTAGCTGAACGCACGCAAAATAGCCTAAGCGAGATAAATGCAACTATAAATTTAATAGTTGAAGCGATCTCAAACTCAAGCCAAACCATCGGCGATAATGCTAAAAAAGCTGGCGAGCTTTGCAAAAAATCAGCCCAAATCAATGAAAAAATAGAAAACATGAACCAGCTAATGAACGAGAGCGTTAGCTTAAATGAGACCTCTACGAAGGACTATTTAGAGACTGGAAATAAGGTCGAAGAGCTGATAAAGGGCATAGTAAATATCGATGAAATTTCAAAACAAAACTCAAAAAGTATGGATGAAATCTCACTTGCAGCCGCTCATCTTTCAAAGATGACTGATAATCTAAACACTAGCCTTTCAAAATTTAGAACCTGATAAATTTAGCCAAATATTTGGCTAAATTTAACTTTCTCTTTTAAATTTATCGCTTAAGTATCGAGCCGATTTTTTACTTTAAGCTTACGATCATGATGTAAATTTACTGAAATAATTTTTATTTTGTGTTATTTAAGTCGGCATTTTGGCTTAAGAGATGAGATGATGTATGCAAGAGTATGATATTTTAGATGTTTTATCAAACAAAAAGGTCCTTTGCCTAGAGGATGAAGAGGCGATTTTGCGAAATATCTGCGCCTCGCTGGAGCTCTTTTCGCAGAGGTTAAAGGCGTGACAGACGGCTTTGATGCGCTTGAGCTTGCAATGAGCGGGGCGTATGACGCGCTAGTGCTTGATATCAGCGTGCCAAATATCGACGGTCTTGAGATCGCTAAAAAAGTAAGAGCTATCAATCAAAAAATCCCTATCGTGATCCTTTCTAGCCACGTCGAGCAGGACTATTTGTGGCGAGCAGTTGAGCTAAAGATCACGAGATATCTTGCAAAGCCATACGATAAAAAATCTTTCATCAAAGCGCTTGAAGATGTGGCTTTTGAGCTAGTTGGGCGCACGCCAACTATCAGGCTAAATGACGAGCTTGAGTATGACTTTGGCAAAAAAGCGCTTTACGTAAATGGTCAAATTTCTCATCTAAGCAAGAGCGAGAGCCGCCTTTTTGAGTATTTTATAAACAATAAAAATAAAACCATCACTTATGAGCAGATATTTGACTACATCTGGGAGTACGAGCAGCCTACAAAAGAGGCGATAAAGACCATCGTAAAAGAGCTTAGAAGAAAGCTTGGCAAAGATGTGATCAAAAATTTATACGGCGTGGGCTATCTTTGTGAGATATAAATTTCAGCTAATAGTCGGTGCTTTTATCTTTGTCTATCTGCTAGTTTCGGCACTTGTTTTAAATTTTTACAACGATCTTGCGATGAAAGATGCCAAAAAAGAGGCATATTATGTTTTAGAGGGCATAAATTCTGTAAGAGAGTACATCGCTGGAGTTCAGCGCCCACTAATCGAGCAGTTAAAAGAGCAGGGCATCTTAAAAGAGGACTTTTTTGACGAGAGACTTTTGTCATCTTCATATATAAGCCGTGAAATTTACAACATCCAAAAGAAAAAATACAACCTTGAATTTGACTACAAGCTAGTTGCTATCGCTCCGCTAAACAAAGCCCACGAGCCAAATGAATTTGAAGCTGGCGTCTTGCATGGCTTTAAAGAGAATAAATTTAAAGAATTTGTAAAGATAATAAAAGATGAAAATGGCTCACAGCTCTTTGTGGGTCTGCCTATAAAAAACCAAAGTCCAAGCTGTCTAGCCTGTCACAGCAGCGCAAATGCCCCACAACAAATGCTAGAAAAATATGGCATGGAGGGCATAGAGATCCCAGACGTGAACGAAACGGTCGCGATGATCTCTTTTAAGATACCAATCCGCGCCATTTTTACCTATCACTTGCAAGAGGTCATCGTCATAATGAGTGCTATAACGCTTATCTTTGGGCTATTTTTGCTACTTGTTTATAAGATGCATAGGCGAGGAGAGGAGAGCAAAAAGCAGACTGAGCAGCTAATGATACATCAAAGCCGCTTAGCCTCTATGGGCGAGATGATAGGCAATATCTCACACCAGTGGAAACAGCCACTAGCGCAGATAAGCTCATCTTTGATAAATTTAGAGCTTTATCAAGAGAGAAAAAGCTTGATGAGGCGAAAATTTACTGAGTTTATAGAAGAGACAAGCAAGCAGATAAATTTCATGTCAGAAACCGTTGATGACTTTAAAATTTCTTTAGTCCAAATACCTTGAGAAAAGAGTTTAAGGTGCTTGAAGTGATAAATCAAACGATAAAAATTTTAAACGCAACGCTTAAAAAGTATCAGATCGAAGTGCAGCTTGACGTGAGAGAAAATTTTGAAGTATTTGCAAATTTTAATGAGATAATCCAAATTTTAATAAACATCATAAACAACGCCAAAGACGCATTTAAACAAAGCTACACAAAGCCAAGAGTGATAAAGATAAGCGCCTTTTTAAAAGATGATCGCAAGAATTTACGCGTGCAAAATAATGCAGGGGCGATAAAAAATTCATTTTTAAAGGTCATCTTTGAGCCACACTTTAGCACAAAAGAGAGCGGTAGCGGGCTTGGGCTATATATGAGCCGCCTTATCGCTCGCAAAAATAACGCCCTAATCTTTGCTAAAAATGTGGATGAAAACCACGTTGCATTTACAATTAGTTTCGAAAATTTATAATTTGTTAATTTTCCCCCTTTTCTGCCCTTTTTTGGTGTTAAGATTATCAGTATGAAATCATTTTGATTTTAGGATAAAAATTCAAAGGAGGAGACGTGAGAAACTTACACAAAGCCTTAGCAGGCTTACTCATGGGTGTTAGTATCTTTGCTTCACAAGCCTGTTGCGAAGAGCATAATATGCAGATGTCCGATAAAGCACGTGATGTTATCGCAAATCCTAAAGGCACACTGCAAAGTAGAGGTGTTGTCTCCTTGCAAGACTACGTCGTAGAAGAGCAAGAGATGTATAACTGGCTATTTAAAAACCACCCTATTTTTACAAAGTATGGTGGCAAAACCGTCGGCAAAATGGTCGTTCATGACCGTGGCTTAGAGTGGCTTGCCGAGGGACATGGCTTTGATATGTCAAAGCTTAGTAAAAGAGATGGTGGTAAGGGCTATAGCTCTATGATGTATAGAATTCCAGCCACCTCATCGCTTCAGTTTCCTAATAAATTTGTAGGTCCAGAAAAGTGCGGTGAGTGTCACCCAGCTCAGTATGAGGTCTGGAGCAGATCTCGCCACGCAACTACTATGCGCTTCCCTGGCGAGCACCCAGAGGTCAATAACAACCTAACTGAGCCAGTATTTGACAAAGATACCGCTTCTATCCTTCCAAAAGGTATCACTCCAGATGTCATCTACGCAACCGTTGGTCACTTAAGAACTAAGATGGGCTACGTCGATGCATGGCTACTTCGTGGTACTTACTACGTTGAGGGTGGTTTGCTAAGAGATGGCACAGGTCAGATCGTAGCTGGCGGTAACCAATGGCAAAGAACATGGGCGTTAAATTTAGACGACGCAACTGTTAAAAAGATAAAAGAGCTTGTGCCTGAATTTCCCGGTACGCTTGAAGAGTATGGCGACAATGGCGGATATGTCAGAGGTCTTGCCTCATACGCCGCAAAACATAAAAAATCGATGTTTTTCCAAGCAAACTCATCATATTGTGAGGTTTGCCACCCAGTTAAATTTGACTTTAAGTCAAAAGCAGAATTTTACGCAGCACTTGGTAATGCCAAAGAGCTTCAAAAACACACTATCTCAAAAGGCGTAAGCTGTGAGGAGTGCCACGGAGCTGGCGGTCACCTTGATGGAGCTACAAATTTTAGAACATCAAACTGTGAACGCTGTCACCAAAGATTTAACTTTAGCCCAGATCTAATGCGAGCTAATCCACTTAACAACGGCAAGCTTGATCTCTCACTTAGCTCTAAATTTAAATCAATGGGGCCAGGATGCGGTTCTGAGGGCTCACAATCATACTTTACCGCTCACTACGATAAAGGTATGAGATGCGTCACTTGCCACGATCCACACGACAACACAGGTAATGTTGTAGGCGATAAGAGCGTAACTGGTATGAACTACAACCCAGATCAAGGCTATCTAAGTGCGTTCTACACTAAACCAAAGATCAAAAAAGATTGTAAAGATTGTCATGAGACTCAAGCATATATCGCATCAAAAGCAGATACACACAAAAACAACACTTGTGCATCTTGCCACATGCCATTTATGATGAGCTGCGAGAACTTCTACGCTGTTCAGTTCCAAGACAACGCTGGCTTTGATACTCAAAGACGCTCTCACATCTGGAAGATCATGGTCAATCCAAAAGAGAAATCTCTTGTCCCAGGCGCTGCTTCTACAGATAAAAGAGACGGAAAAGATTGGCACTTTGAAAGAGATAAAAATGGCCACAACTATGTTGATTTGATGTGGGCATGCGCTAGAACATCTTGGGCTGATAAAGATATGAAAGATAATAAAGGCTGCCATAGTCCAGTGCTATCTGAGCTAAAACCAACACTTCATTTTAAAAACCAAAAACAAGTTTATGATGAGGTTATGGGATGGCAAACTCCAGTTAAGAATGAATTCTCAGAGGTCAAAATAGGCATCGAGGGAATTTACTCACTACTAGAGACTAAAAAGCTAGATCCAAGTGATAAAGCAAGAGTTTATGAGCTTGTCCAAAACGCTCAAGAGATCATCGATATGGTCGAAAAAGATGGTTAGTGGGGTATGCACGGATTTAAATTTACTAAACAAAGACTAGATGCATCTAAAGAGTATATAAAAGAAGCTCAGAGAATTCTAAACAAAAATTTTATAGCATTTAGGGGCTAGTTTTAGCCCCTTTAATCTTAAGGGTTTGAAATGAAAAATGCGTTTTTAAAATGTTCGCTACTTCTTAGCCTAAGCGTGGCTAGCCTCTTAGCAAATGTCGATACAAACGACTCTTATGCCATAGGTGCAACAAGCGGCGGATATGTTTTAAAAGGACTGCTAGATCAAAAGCAACTAGGTGTTGGCTATGACGCTGATGCAGTGATAAAAGGCTTTAGCGATGCGCTAAAGAGCGAGCTAAAACTAAGTGATGATGAGATAGCAAAGCTACTAAACAAAAGGGCTGAAAGCTTAGATAAGATAGTAAAAGAAAAAGAGGCTGCCAAGCTAAAAGAGAATTTAGCCCAAGGCAAAGCCTACATGGAAAAAAATGCAAAAAATAAAAATGTAAAAACAACAAAATCAAATTTACAATATGAGATCATAAAAGGTGGCTCAAAAGGGGCTACTCCAAAGCCTGAGAGCATCATCATAGTAAATTATAAAGCAAGCTTTGTCGATGGCAAGGTCTTTGACGAGACAAAGAGGCTCCAGCTCATCTTTCGATGCTAAATTTGATCCCTGGCCTTGAAGAGGGACTTATGCTTATGAAAGAGGGCGAGAAGTTTAAATTTGTCATCCCGCCTGAGCTTGCATACGGCGATAGCGGCATGGAGGGGATACCTGGAGGCGAGACTATCGTTTTTGAGATAGAGCTTATTAAGGTCTTAAAGCCTGGCGAACTAGCTGAGGCAGCAAGAAAAATTCATGAAAAGAGCAAAATGAGGGCATTAAAAAGCCTCATTAAGGCATAAATGGAGTTAAAAATGCAAAATCAAAATAGCAGAAGAGCCTTCTTTAAACGCATGGCAGTTGTGGCTGCTGGTGCTAGCGTGGCAAGTAGTGGTTTTGCTTTTAAGAGTGAAGAGAGTGCAAAAAAACCACATTTTGGCATGATATTTGACCAAAACAAATGCGTCGGCTGCACGGACTGCGAAGTGGCATGTAGAAAGGTAAATTTCAGTCCCAAAAGGACAGATGAGACTTTTTGTAGAGGATAAGACTGATCCAAAGAATTTGCTCGATAAAAGATATGTAAGAGTATCTTGTCAGCAGTGTGAGGATGCGCCTTGCGTGGCTGTTTGCCCAACAAAAGCCTGTCACAAGGACATAAAAACTGGCATCCAGACTACAAACATAGATGACTGCATCGCCTGTAAATACTGCATCGTAGCCTGTCCTTACGACGTGAGATATATCGACAAAGTCAATCACTCAGCCCAAAGCTGTAACTTCTGCATAGATACGAAATTTAAAGGATAAAAAAGATCCGGCCTGCGTCGAGGCGTGCAGATATGAGGCTTTGGTATTTGGCGATTTAAACGATGAGAGCTCGCATATTAGCCAGCTACTAGCTGTCAAAGATAGCATAAGGTTAAGAGCAGAACTTGGCACAAAACCAAGCCTTAGATATATTCCTAAAGTAAAAGCGGGGGTGTAAGATGGATGGTGCATTAAATTTCACTGCGACATTTTCGCACGCAGTTGAGTGGGGCTGGCCGATCGCTGTTTATCTTTTGCTAGCTGGTATGAGTGGCGGAGCGCTAATAGCTGCCATAGTTCTAAAGCGCTACAAAAGGCAAGATGGCTTTAGTCCATTTTTCAAGGCTGCTTCGCTTTTAGCCTTTGTTAGCATCATGCTTGGTATGGTTTGCTTGATAGCTGACCTTGAAAAGCCACTTTTGTTTTGGAAAATTTTGATTAATTACAACTTCACATCGGTTATGTCTATCGGTGTAGCAGGACTTTGCGTGTTTATACCGCTTAGCTTTTTGATGTGTTTGTATGCGTTTAGCACGGAGTTAAAATCTTTTTGTGGCATTTTTGATGGCGTGATGAAAATTTTATCGCCACTTTATCCACTTTTAAGCGCGCTTTGCCTGATTTTTGCGGTTATCATTTGCGCATATACAGGCTTTTTGATCTCGGTGCTCATTAGATTTCCACTTTTAAACACTGCCGTTTTACCAGCGCTTTTTATAGCTTCAGGGCTTAGTGCTGGCATAAGTGGTAGCAGCTTGATAGCGGCACTATTTTTCAAAGAAGATCCACACTCAAGCGACCTTAGCTCGCTTCACGGCGTGGAGTTTTACGTCTTATGTGCTGAAATTTTACTCATTTTAATGCTTTTTGTATCGCTTTTGCTTGGCTCAAGCTATCAGCAAGGTGCAGCAGTTGTATTTTATAGTGGCGTTTGGGCTAAATTCTTTTGGCTTGGAGTTGTTTTAGTTGGCTTTGTCTTGCCTCTTGTTTTAAATTTCGCACTTGGCAAGATGAAATTTAGCTTCTATCTTGGCTCGTTTGCAGCAGTCGTTGGCGTTTTACTGCTTAGGGTTTTTATACTTTATGCAGGACAGACTTATAGCATTTAAGGCTTAAGGGCAGGTGATGAAAATTTTAAACATTTATCGCTTGTCTTTAATATTATTATTTATCCTTGCTTTTGGTGCAGGGGTGGCGACCTTTTTGGAAAATTTTTATGACACACAGACGGCTAGAGTGCTTGTTTATGAAGCGCTCTGGTACGAGTGCGTCATGGCAGCTTGCGTTATTTGCTTAGCCATTAGCATCGTAAAAACCAAGATGTATAAGAAATTTGGCGCATTTTTGATACATCTTGCTTTTATTCTGATCTTCATCGGTGCTGCGCTTACAAGATACTTTGGCGAAGAGGGTGTATTGCATCTTAGAGTGGGCGAGAGCGGCAACACCATGCAAAGCGTAAAGCCTTATTTGAGAGTTGAGATGCCAAATGAGAAGCTTTAGCTTCCCACTAAGACTTAGCCTACTTGGCAAAAATGACTTTGGCTTCAAAAAAGATATAAATGGCAAAGAATTTGAGATAAAGATAACTAGCTACAAAAAAGATGAGAAAAACGCTCCAGCCACGCTTAGCATAGAGGCTGGCTTTGCTAATGAAAAGAGCAAGAGCGCCAAGCTAAAAGGCGGAGCTGGATACGATCTTGAGCCAAGCATTTTAAGCTTTGATGGGCAAGAGGCGAAATTTTACTTTAGCTCTGATGCCATAAATTTACCATTTACACTAAGGCTTGATAAATTTATCCTAGAGCGCTACGCAGGGCTAAATAGCCCGTCGTCTTACACGAGCAAAGTAAGCATCGCAGATGCCGAGCATGAAATTTCACTAAATCACCCACTAAGCATCATGGGCTATAAAATTTTCAATCATCATACGACGCTGACGAGCTTGGAAGCGCCTTTGAGATCAGCTTTGATCCTGGCAAAGCGCCAACTTATATCGGATATTTTCTGCTTTGCCTTGGCTTTGTGGGAAATTTATTTAGCAAAAAAAGCCGATTTTTTAGACTTTGTAACTTTATAAAAGGCACGCAGCTTGCATTTTTGGCTATACTTTTACTAAATGCCACGCCAAATTTCGCAAGCGATGAAGCCAGTAAATTTTAAAGCTCACGCAGATAAATTTGCCAAAATTTTAGTTCAAACTGATAGCAGGATCGCTCCAGCTAGCTCTTACACAAGGGCAGTGATTAGCAAAATTTCAACCAAAACGACGCTCTTTGGGCTTAGTAGCGATGAGCTTATGCTCTCTTTTGCTATCTCGCCACAAGAGTGGATGGATAAAAGGATGATAAAGATCACAAGCGAGCGCGTGGGCGAGCTTCTTGGAGTTAGTGAGAAATTTGCTAGTTTTAAGGACGTTTTTAACGAAAATGGCGAGTATAAGCTGGCTAAATTTGTAGAGACTGCAAATGAAAAATCCGCCTCAAAAAGAGATAAATTTGATAACGACGTCATTAAATTTGACGAGAGGCTAAATGTCTTATACCTTGCGCTAAAGGGAGAAATTTTAAAATTTATCCCCGCTAAAAATGGTGATACTATCACGTGGCTAGGCGTAAATGAAGCCTTTAGCAAAGGTGAAATTTCAAATGAGTTTAAAAGCGTTTTAGGAGCTTACATAGAAAATTTAAGCCTTTGCGTAAAAAGTGGCGAGTGCAAAGAGGCTGATAAGAGCTTGGAGCAAATTTCAAACTATCAAAGAAGCACTCTAGGCTCTCTTGCGCCAAGCGAGGCAAAAGTCGGCCTTGAAGTGCTTTACAACCAAATGGAGATATTTAAATTTCTTATCTATTTTTACATGATCCTAGCTCTTGCTTCGCTCGCTCTTGGCTTTTATAGGCTATTTTTTGGGAGGAAATTTAGATTTGAAAGAGCGCTTAGCCTTGCGTTTTTTACCGCATTTATAGTGCATGCTCTAAATTTAGCCCTACGTGCCTACATCTCAGGTCACGCGCCTTGGAGCGATGCTTATGAGAGCTTAGTCTATATCTCGCTTATAAGCGTTTTGGCTGGAGTGCTATTTTTCAAGCATCAAATCTTCGCACTAGGCGCTGCTTCGCTCTTTGCAAGTGTTAGCTTGCTGGTTGCTCATCTAAATTTCATAAACCCTCAGATAACAAATTTAGTCCCTGTTTTAAAGTCATTTTGGCTTAGCGTGCACGTAAGCATCATCACAGCAAGCTACGGCTTTTTGGGCTTTGGCTTTGTGCTGGGACTTGTGGGACTTATCTTGATGGCTCTAAAAAATGACAAAAACGAGCAAAAACTTAGCGAGCAGATAAGATACCTAGCAGCCACCGACGAGCTAAGCCTCATCATAGGTCTTAGCCTGCTAACTATCGGAAATTTCCTTGGCGGCGTCTGGGCGAATGAGAGCTGGGGTAGATACTGGGGCTGGGATAGCAAAGAGAGCTGGTCATATATAACGATCATCGTCTATGCCATAGTGCTTCATCTAAGGTTTATACCAAAGCTTAGGGGCGTTTTTGTCTTTTTAACGGCTAGCGTGCTATCATTTGCTTCGGTGCTTTTTACATATTTTGGAGTAAATTTCTACCTTAGCGGGCTTCACTCATACGCAAATGGTGAGAGCTTTGGCATCTCAGGGCTAATATATTTGATCTTAGCGGCTCTTGCCTTGCTGATCGCCCTAGCCTACCGCGGCAGAGATATAAAAGTAGTTTAGGAGATATGATGAAGAGTTTGATTTTACTGGCTGCTAGTTTATGCGTTTTAAATGCTGGCTACATCAAAGAGGCTTTAAACGCAAAAGATGATCACAACAAACTAGCGCAAATTTTATGAAGATGCTTGTGACAAAGAGAAAAAGGCATCAGGCTGCTACAACCTAGCTGTGCTTTACAGTAGGGGTGATGGCAACGTCAAAAAGGACGAGGCAAAGGCGGCAATGCTTTATGAAAAGGCTTGCAATCAAAATTTCTCTATGGCTTGCAGCAACCTTGGCTACGTCTATGAAAAGGGCAAAGGTGTAGAAAAAGATCTAGCAAAAGCAGTTAAATTTTATGAAAAAGCATGTAGCGACAACGAGGGCTGCACCGAACTTGGCTTGCTTTATGCAAATGGCACTGGCGTAGAAAAAGATCTAAAAAAGGCAAAAGAGCTCTATGAAAAGGCTTGCAAGGCAGGGGACGGCATGGGTTGTAGCAACCTTGGCTACCTATACGCTCAGGGCGAAGGCGTCGAGAAAGACTACGCAAAAGCTAAAGCAAACTACGAGATGGCCTGCGCAAACGAAGCTGGCATAGGATGTGACAATCTTGGCTTTTTATATGTTTATGGGCAAGGCGTTGATCAAAACCTTACAAAAGCGACAAAGCTTTACGAGCAAGCGTGCAAATACGCCTATGAAAAAGGCTGCAATAACTACGCTATCATGCTAGCTGAGGGCAAAGGTGTGAAAGAAGATGTGGAAAAAGCACGTGAAATTTTCACTAAAAGCTGTAAAAATGGACTAAAAGAGGCGTGCGAGAATTTAGAAATTTTAGGAAAGCATTGATGAGTTTTAAAAACTGGGGCAATAAAGAGGCAAGCTTAGAGGCGCTTTATCTGCTAGATAGTGCTTTTTTAGAGCCAGGAGAAGAGTATCTAAGGCTCATTTTTAAAAAAGAGGATGAAAATAGTCTAAGATACGTGATAGATAACGGGCAGGGCGATCTACTCAGACGTGGTATTTACGCGTGGGGCGGTGCTGGTTAGAGGGTTTGATCACGAAAATGAGCTAAATTCGTTAAGCACAGATAAAAGCGTGGTAGAGCAAATTTATAGTGGCGAGGCTGCTAAATTTCGCTCTTACTTCTTGCCAGATGAGATAGAGCAAACGACCTTTTTTATCTGGTATGACGGAGTGGAACATCAAAATTTCAGTCGGTGGCAATAACGGCGGACGCTGGCTGCTTGGTTATGCTTTTGATGATTTTGCTAAATTTAGTGAGTTTGTAAAGGGCTACTACGAGATAGACTTTGATAATGAGATGTTAAAAAAGCTCTATGAAAAGGGCGAGTTAGAAAAAGAGAAACTAAAGGAGATAAGATGAAATTTATAGCTTTGTTGCTTAGTGCGGTTTTTGCCTTGTGGGCTGAGAATTTGACTAGTGAGGCAAACATAAACGCCTATAAAGGGGCAAAAGAGCGCATCGAGCTACCAAAGGATGCAAGATGTGCGGTGTGTGGCATGCCTATAAAAAACAAGCAGTGGGCGACACTTATCAAGGCTGGTGGCAAGGACTATTACTTTGACGGCGTAAAAGATATGGCGCACTTTTACTTTGCTGATGAGGTGGCGAAAGAGGCTTATGTGAGTGATTATTACACGCTTGAAAAGCTTGATGCAAAAGAGGCGTTTTACGTTTATGGCTCAAATGTTTTTGGACCGATGGGCAAGGAATTTATCCCATTTAAAGACGAAGCAAAGGCAAATAGCTTTATGAAAGATCACGCTGGTAAAGGTGTCATAAAATTTGACGAGATAAAGACTTATATCGGTAAATAAAGTGAAATTTCTAGCATTTTTGGCGTTATTTTTTGGACTTCTTACACGCTTTTAGCGGCGCACTACCTTAGCTTTGACCACAAAGCAAAACAAGATGAGCTAAGAGAAATTTCAAAGATAACAAGGGCAAATTTAGCTTCTAGCTTTAGCCTAAAAGAGCAAAAAGGCTTTGTCTATGATAAGTAGAAATTTCATAAACTACGCTGTGGTCCTGCTCTTTAAAGACAAAAAGGATCATCTCTTTAGCTTTTGTCTATTTGCGCTCATTATCTTCGTGCTAAGCTCGGTGCTTTTCATCTCTAGCTCGATCCAGCATGATCTTATAAGCTTGGTAAAAGATAGATCAAGCATCGTTGTTAGCGCATTTCGTGCTGGTAAAAACGATCTCATGCACCCTGGCTATATCTACGACATCTCAAAGATCGATGGCGTGGCTGACGTTAGGGGCGTGGTTGATGGGGAGTACTACTTCGTGCAAAAGCGCGTCTGGTTTCATCTATATGAGGATGATAGTTTGAAAGAAGATGAGATGATCGTTGGCGAGGGCGTAAAAGCTGCTATGAACGAGCTTTACTACGATGAGAGCTTTAACTTCTTAACTGAAGAGCGCATGATACCAGTAAAGATAGTAAAAACCATGCCAAAACAAAGTGCTCTATCACAAATAACGCCATATTTTTGCATCCAAAAACCTTGCGAGCCATCTTAAATTTAAAAGATGAAGAATGCACAAAGCTCTATGTCGATGTGCCAAATAGCGAAGAGATCAGCCAAGTGGCTTTAAAGATAGAAAATTTATATCCAAACTCATTTGCCATTAGCATAGAAGATGAGGTGGCAAACATTAGACATCTTTACTACTATAAGGGCGGAATTTTTATGAGCATTTATGTTAGCGTTATGCTCATTTTTTTCGTGCTGCTTAAAAACCAAATTTCGCTGGCTTACGGCAGTAAAAAGCGTGAGATAGCCATTTTGCGAAGTATCGGCTTTTGTATAAAAGATATCATTTTCCTAAAATTTATACAAAATTTCATCGTTAGCGTTAGCGCCTTTTTGCTTGGCGTTATGTTAGCTTATCTCTTTGTGTTTGTTTTAAATGCTCCTTTTTTAAAGGGGATATTTTTAGGCGATGAGCTTTTAAATTTTACAAATTTCACGCCTATTTTGGAGTTTGATAAGCTCTTTTTGATCTTTGTCTTTGGCGTCATATCATTTTTGGCATTTGTCCTTATCCCATCGTGGCGTGTGGCGTGTGGCGACATAAATGAGGGGCTAAAATGATAAATGTAAGAGGTGTTAGCCTAGTCTATAACCAAGGCAAACAAAACGAGTTTTGCGCTCTAAAAAATATAAATTTAGACGTTAATAACGGTGAGTTAGTGATACTAAAAGGCGTTAGCGGAAGTGGTAAAAGCACCCTACTCTCGCTTATAGCCCTACTTCAAAAGCCAACTAGCGGGGAGATTTTGATAGACAGCACTAACATCGCAAAGCTGCCTGACGCATTTTGCTCTGAGTTTAGACACAAAAGGCTTGGGCTTGTCTTTCAAAATTTTAACCTCATCGAGGGTTTAAGCGTCTATGAAAATTTGTTAGCTCCGTTTGCTCTAACAAATTTCAAGGCAAACGTGCGTGAAGAGATGATAAAAAAGGCTCTAAACCTCGCCAACATTTCTCACAAAAGAGATGAAAATGTATCAAATTTAAGCGGTGGCGAGCGCCAAAGATGTGCGGTGGCTAGGGCTTTGTCAATGGATGCGGATATCATTTTGGCTGATGAGCCAACGGCAAATTTTAGATAGGCAAAATGCGCGTGCATTTTTAGGCCTACTTGAGTCATTTAAAGCGCTTAAAAAAAGTGTCATAGTCGCTACTCACGATAGCATTTTTGACGAGCTAGGCGCTACAGATAGGGTAGTTAGCCTACAAAACGGAGAGATAGTATGAGCGTATTTTTATCAAACGCCGTTATCGCCTTTTTGTTAGCGGAGTTTGTGCTGTTAGTTTTGATGGGCATTTCGCTATTTTACGTCGTTAGGATAGTAAGATTGTGGGACTATAACGCGCTAACATCACTTCAATACTCACTTGAAAAACAAAACTACCTTGTAAATACGATCTTGCTCTTTAGCGTCTGCACAAAGATCGTTTTGTTTATATTTTTTGCACTTTGTCTAAACGAGCTCTCTGACATCGTGCCAGGAGCTATGTGCTCAGCTGGCGTGATCGGCTCAAATAAATTTGGCGGCATCTTGATGCTCACTAAAATTTTGCTCATCTTTGGACTTGGTATCTGGCTGGTTATAAATAGGCTCGACTTGCAGGCTCTGAAATTTCCCATATCTAAAGAAAAAATATGCCATTTTCATCTGCCTTTTTGTGATGATACTGCTCGAGCTTGGCATAGAAATTTCGTTTTTTTATAACATCCCGCTAAAAGTGCCAGTCTTTTGCTGCTCGGTCACTTTTCAGGCTCCAAAGCTGCCATTTGGTTATACAAATTTTGGCTTAGTGAGCGCCTTTTTCGTGCTATTTTTTGTCATTTTGGCGCTAAATTTCTTAAAGCAAAGCATGGCAAGCTTTGTGGCAAATTTGCTATTTTTAGTGCTTAGCTACTATGCTATCACCTATTTTTTTGGTCTTTATGTTTATGAGCAGCCAAATCACAAGTGCCCATACTGCATGTTAAGAAGCGACTATTTTTACGTTGGCTACCTCATCTGGGGCAGTTTGTTTTTGGGCGTTTTTTACGGCCTTATGCCATATCTTGTAGAGATCATCACAAAGACAAACTACTCGCACAAGCTTAAATTTTCATCGATCTGGCTAAGTGTTTGCGTGCTGATCTGCTCGCTTTACGTACTCAAATACTATTTGTTAAGAGGATTTTTATTTTGATAAAGCAAATTTTTTCTCTTTGTTTGTTAGCTCTAGTCTTAGCCGTGCTCGCCTATAATGCCGACATAAGCGATGATAAAATTTTAGTCCTAAATAACGGCAAGTCTGAGCCCATAGAGCAGCTTACGCCAAATAAATTTATATGTTATGAGAGCAGAACGCTCATCGCTGATAACAACGACACAGCTCAGGCGATCATGCCAAATGGCGACATCTACTTCTTTAACGACATCACAAATTCTTTCATCTGGTATATGGCGCAAAAGAGCAAAGATAAGATCAAGCTGTTTGTCTATTCAAGAGATACAAACCGCTACATCCCAGCGCAAAATGCCTGGTACTCAAGGGTCGATATCACACCGATGGGATACGGCATAGGGGCGTATGAGTTTCACACTTACGGCATAAATGACAACTACTTTAAAGAGGTCTTGCTCTACGCAGCACGCGGCGAAACACTGCTAAATCCATATATAAATATCCTACTTTCAGAAAATAAGATATAAATTTAGAGAAGCTCTAAATTTGTTAGAGCTTACTAGGTTGTTTTTGGTATCAAGGCGCTATTCGTTTAATTTTTTGTAAAAATCGCATCCTGATTGAAACCCTAATTTGCAAGCCTTACCAAAATATTCTTTTGCTATGTGATAGTCTTGTTTTGCGCCTTTGCCTTTTAGATAAAAAGCTCCTAAATTAAAACAACCGCGATTGTATCCATTATTGCAAGCTTTTTCATACAATTCTGCTGATTTACTGTAGTCTTGTTTTACACCTTGACCAATATTGTATAAAATCCCTAAATTGTAACAGCTAGTGCTATATTTGTCACTGCAAGCTTTTTGCCATAATTGAGCTGCTTTATAATAGTCTTTCTCTACGCCATGACCGTTTATATATAAAACTCCCAAATTATGGTAGGCTTGGGCAACATTGCCATCACAAGCTTTTTTGTATAGTTTGACAGCTTTGGTATAGTCTTGCTCTACTCCTTGTCCTCTTTCATAAAAACCACCTAGATTATAGCAACCAATAGCATCTTTACTATCACAAGCGTGTTTATACAAGGCGGCTGCTTTATTATAGTCCTGCGCCACACCTTGACCGTTTTCATATAAAGTTCCTAAATTAGTGCAACTATCAATATCCCCACCATTACAACCTCTTTGCCATTGCTTGGCAGCTTTATCAAACTCGCCTTTGTTGTAAGCCTCAAGTCCAAGCTCAAAAAGATCCTTAGAGAAGCCAGTAGTTAGTAAGATCACAGATAAAAGAACAATCTTTTTCATTTCTTCTTCATTTTTGTAAATTTCAGCTTGTCTCTTTGTTAGAGAAAAGCCTAATGTTAGTATCTAACGTTATTAACTTTTAAAAAGTCTCTTAAGTCTTCGTATTCGCTATTTTCGAAGTAGCGCCATTTGCCAGGCTTTAGCATATCAAGGCTAACGCGTCCAAAACTAACACGTTTTAGATCCATCACTTCAAGGTCAAAGTAGCCAAAGAAGCGACGAAGCTCCCTATTTTGACCCTCATTGATGATGACCTTTAGTTTTGTATAGCCGCCGCTTGAGCCAAAGACTTTGTAGGCTAGAAATGGCTTAAATTCCATTGATTTTATAGTGGTTTTTGCGTGAGCGCCCTTGGTGGCGTCCTTGGCGAAAAAGCCATTTGTCATAGCTTCTATCACCTCTTTTGTTACCTCGCCTTTTACCTTTAGGTAGTATTCGCGCTCTAAGTCGCTATTCATGAGCGCTGTGGCGATCGCTGGGGCGTCAGTTAGCAAAAGTAACCCCTCGCTTGCGTAGTCTAAGCGTCCCACGCTAACAAATTTTGCAAATTTCTTATCTAACGTGTCATATATCGTCTTTCGTCCGCGGTCATCTTTTTTGCTAACTAGCTCGCCTTTTTGTTTGTGATAAACGATAACGGTAAATTCCTTCTTTAGCTTTATCAAACGGCCATTTATGCGCACTTTGTCATCTTCATCCACGCTTGTAGCAAGGTCGCTAACCACACGTCCTGCTATGCTAACCTTGCCAGCTTTTATCAGCTCATCTGCCTCACGGCGTGAGTAGTTTGTGTTATGTGAGATGAAATTTCATTTAGTCTTGTTTTTTCCATTTTATAGTCCTAAATTTGCAAGGTCGTGGATGTGTAAAACGCCCACAGGCACGCCATTTTCTACGACAGCTAGAATCTGAATTTTATACTTTTCTATTAAAGCTAACGCATCTACGGCTAACATCTCTTTGTCATTTATCTCTTTTGGATGCAGTGTTGCAAATTTCATCGCTGGCTCTTCTAGGTCAAAGTCCTCTCTCATAAGCGCGCGCCTAAGATCGCCGTCACTTAAAAGAGCGTCTAGCACGCCATCTTTATCGACGATGAGAACAGTGCCAAGCTTGCCATGTGTCATAGTATCGATGGCGCTTTTTAGGCTTGCATTCCAGCGGACTATCGGCAAATTTTCGCTTCTCATCACATCTTTGACCTTCAAAAATAGCCTCTTGCCAAGGCTACCACCTGGATGAAAATTTGCAAAGTCCTCTTTTTAAAGCCACGCTTTTGCATCAAGCAAACAGCTAACGCATCGCCAAGAGCTAACGTTAGTGTGGTTGATGCTGTTGGGGCGGCATTTAGTGGGCACGCCTCTTTCTCTACATTTATATCTATAAAAGCGTCGCTAAATTTACCAAGTGAGCTTGTCTTGCTTCTTGCCATGGCGACGATTTTTACGCCAAAGCGCTTTACATGAGGCAAAATTTTGATAAGCTCATCGCTCTCGCCACTAAAACTAATGGCTAACAAAATGTCATCTTTTTCTATCATGCCAAGGTCACCATGCATGGCCTCTGTCGGGTGTAAGAAAAAGCTTGGCGTGCCAGTGCTTGCAAGCGTGGCAGCGATCTTTGCGCCCACGTGACCGCTC
The DNA here is from genome assembly GCA_037321105.1 of Campylobacter concisus. Lineage (GTDB taxonomy): Bacteria > Campylobacterota > Campylobacteria > Campylobacterales > Campylobacteraceae > Campylobacter_A > Campylobacter_A concisus_AZ. The sequence continues at coordinate 1,134,429 of CP147775.1, forward strand.
TTGCCCACGCCTGTTACTATGACTTTGCCTTTTGCGTTAAATATCAAATTTACAGCATCTTCTATCTCTACGCTTTTAGCGTGTCTTAAAAGCTCGTTTGCTTCTATCTCTAAGACTTCAGCGGCGATTTGGTTGGCTTTTTGCATAAATTTTCCTTACATTAGATAGATGATCGGCACGATAGTTGGGTACTTTTTGACCTTTCTAAAGATGTGCTTTCTGATCACTTGGCGCACTTGTGACTCAAGTAGTCTGCTATCTTTCAAAAGCTCCTCTTTGACGTTGCTTAGGTATTGTTCTAGCACGCCCTCCATCTCTTTTCTAAACTCAGCGTCTTGCTTGTCGCCCACAAGGCCGTAGCTGATGACGCGAGGCTTGTTGATGAGCTTTGCGCCGTGACGTGAAATTTGAGCGATTATCATGACAACACCTGCTTCAGCTAGGTTTTGTCTGTCGATGACGACGTCGTCTGCGATTTGTTTATTTATTTGATTATCTATGAAGACTTTGCCAGTTTTTACCGTTTTTACACGTTTTAGGTATTTTTGACAAACCTCCATCTGATCGCCGTCGCTCATTAGATAGATATTTCTCTCATCCACACCACAGCTAATAGCCGTCTCTTTGTGCTTTGCGATGTGGTTGTACTCGCCATGCACCGGCAAGAAAAATTTTGGTTTTATTAGGCGAAGCATCAGCTTTTGCTCTTCTTGCGCTGCGTGACCGCTGACGTGGATCTCGCTAAAGTCTTGGTAAGCGACATTTGCGCCTGATTTTAGTAAGAAATTTAGCACCGTTGAGACGCTATTTTCGTTGCCCGGGATCGCTTTTGAGCTGATTATGATCTGATCGGTCGGCTTTATCTTTATATATTTGTGCTCATCTGTCGCCATGCGGTAAAGTGCGCTCATAGTCTCGCCCTGAGAGCCAGTAGTGACGATAAGCACCTCGTCATCTTTAAATTTACCAACCTCGTTTGCATCGATAAAAATTTTCTTATCAAGCTTGATGTAGCCTAGCTCCATAGCAGTGTATAAATTTCTCTCCATTGATCTGCCGATGACACAGACTTTGCGGTTGTATTTTAAGCCCCACTCGATCGCTTGATAGACGCGGTGGATGTTTGAGCTAAATGTGCTCATGATGACGCGGCCTTTTGCCTTTGAAAATATCGCGTCAAAGGTCTTGCCAACGCTACTTTCGCTCTTTGTAAAGCCCTCTTTGTAGCTGTTTGTGCTATCGCTTAATAGACAAAGTACGCCACGCTCGCCATAATATGCTAGTCTGCCAAGGTCTGTTGGGTAGCCATCTATCGGAGTGTGATCGATCTTAAAATCGCCTGTGTGGATGATAGTGCCAGCCTTTGTCGTGATCGCAAGTGCCGAAGCGTCGATGATAGAGTGCGTGATGTGTATCCACTCGACCTCAAAGTCACCTATGAGATATGGCTTTCTTTTTCGACCGATCTAAAGAGTGAGCGCTCTTGCTTTAGTCCGTGCTCTTCAAATTTATTATTTATCATGCCAAGCGGTAACGGTGTGGCGTAGATAGGAAATTTAAACTCTTTGTAAAAGTAAGGCACCGCGCCGATGTGATCCTCGTGTGCGTGAGTGATGATGACGCCTTTTATCTTATCTTTTATCTTGCGAACATAGTCGAAGTCTGGGATGAGGATATCCACGCCGTGCATGCTCTCGCTTGGAAAGCTCATGCCGATATCAACGATGATAGCGCTAGTTTCGGTCTCAAAGACAGTCATATTGCCGCCGATCTCGCCAAGACCGCCAAGTGGAGTTATGCGAATTTTATGCTCGCTTGAGTTTAGATATTTTAGTGGCTCAAGTCTTAGCTCGTGAGTGGCTTTGTTCGCCTCCATCGCGCTTGCGATATCTTGTTGCCACTGCTCGTTGCCATTTAGCTTTGCGGGTAAATTTTTCTTTGGTTTTTTAGCCTTTTTTGGCTTCTCTTTTTGCTCTTTTGTCTCGTTTTTAGCTTCAGCTTTTGGCTCTTGTTTTGGCTTTTCTTTTTGCTGTTTTTGCTCTTTTGGCTTATTGTTTTCGCCAGTTTTGTTTTGATTTTTGTTATTTCTTTGCTTTTTTGGGCGAGGATTTTGACTTTTTGGCTCGGCGTGCGTTTTGGCTTCAGCTTGCTCTGCTGCAAAGAAGTTATCTATCACGCTTTTGCTTGCTAGTGAGGTTTGCTCGGTAGTTTCGCCCTCTTGTTTTGGCTTGTTTTTTGGTCTAAATCTTCGTCTTTTGTTGTTTTTACTTTGGTTAGTTACAACTTTCTCTTCGTTTTTGTCGTTCATTATCTTCCTTTAATCTTTCAAATACTTTTAGATAAGAATCGACATCTAGCTCGTGTGAACGTAAAATTTGTGGCTAAGTTCATATTTTCAAAAATTTCTTCTAGCGCCTTTTTATCAAAATTTGCGGATAAATTTTTCAAAAGCGTTTTTCTTGGCGAAGCAAACGCAGCTCTTAAAAATGCTTTAAAAGCCTCGTATTGTTTTGCATCTTTGAAAATCCCGTCTTTGCCAAAAATCTTTTTTGTTTTTTGTAGTTTGATGACTGAGGATGTGACCTTTGGAGGTGGATTAAAAAGCTTTGCATCCACGTCAAACAAAAGCTCGCACCTGCCTTGAAGTGAAGCGAGGATCGATAAAGCGCTAAATTCTTTATCTTTGCTCTTTGCACTAAATTTAAGAGCAACCTCTTTTGTATCATCACAATAAGCCCAAGGCATTTTTCGTCATCTATCGCATTTAGTATCATCTTCGTAGCAACGTAATAGGGCAAATTTGCGACCAAAAAGTAGTTCTCGCTACTTAGTCCGCCCTCTTGCTGCCACTGCCCTAAAGCATCTTTACAAAAAAGTTTTAATTGTCCATTTTGGATCTCATTTGCAAATTTGACCTTTAAAATTTGAAACAGCTCACAATCTATCTCAAAAGAGGTCGTCTTATAAATTTGCAAAAGTCTAAATGTCAAATCACCTAAGCCAGTGCCCAATCTCAACGACGTCTTCTACGTCATTGGGTATCGCTTGGATGATCTTATCTAGTGTCGCTTTGTCTTGTAAAAAATTCTGTCCAAAGTGCTTTTTTGCCTTTATCATAGCCGCGATATTAGCCAAAAATTACTTATACAATGATTACAAGTTTAGTTTAATCATATATAAAATGGACTATAATCACTAAATAACAACAAAATAAGGCGCAAATTTGAGTAGGGCAAATACCTTAAAATACTTTTTATTATCACAATATTTAGAGCCAAAAACCTTAGACGAGCCAAAAAAGACAAATAGCAAATTTAAAAAATCAATGGACCTTGAGATTGCAAATTTCGATGAGAAATTTATGCGAAATTTTAAGGGCGTTTGATAGGTCGCTTTTAAAAAATGGTGTGGAAATTTCGATTTATGGCGGCATTTTTGAGACAGACTTGCTCGCCCTTGCGATATCAAAGCTAGCAAAGGTGAAATTTGAAAAAGAGCAAATTTTAGATGAGCTACGCTCTGAGCAAACGAGCTTTGAAAAGGCATTTTGTTATAAGCTTAAGCTCTCTGGCGATCTAGTATTTTGCAAAAATGAGCAAAGTTTTGCTTTAAAAGATGCAAATTTAGATGATGAGCTAAGCCCATTTTTCACGCCAAACTCATCAAATGAGCTCTTTATCCCAACGGCTCCTTGGGCGATGGTGCGTCTAAACCGCCTAAAAGAGATCAGCCAAAACGACTTTAACAAAGAGTGCGAGCACATCAAGGATAAAATTTCTATCCACAAAGAGAAAATGCGGCTAAGTTACTATGTAAAAGCGGTCCATGAGGAGCTAAAAAGCTCTCTAAAGACGCCATTTTGTAAAGATATGATCAGGCTTGAAGTAAGGATAGCCGATCCAAATTTTAAAGATATGGACGCCCTTTTAAATAGCTTTTTTATAGATGATATAAATTTACTTATCAAATTTTATGAGTCAGGCAGGACGCACGAGCTAACGGATCAGTTTTTAGACGAGGGCAGTGAGAATGAAATTTGAGAGGCTTGATGTTAGAGATGAGCTAAATCAAAGGGCGGTTAGGGACTTTTTTAAGGCTGAGCGCTACCCTAGATCGGCCTTTGCGAGTGATTTTGCCTTAAATTTTTCACAGCAAATGGCTCTAAACAATATAATAGAGAAATTTAAAGATGGAAATGGTGGAATTTACAGCGTAAATGGCGCTCCAGGCACTGGCAAAACGACGCTTTTAAAGGACGTGATGGCTGAAGTAGTGACGCTTAGGGCGATGAAGCTCGCGCAAATGAGCAGGCACGATATCTTCGAGCCAGTTTATGACAGCGATGAAAAGGCGCTTTATTTTAGGCTAAATGACGAGCTTCAAGGCTTTGAGATGGTCGTTAGCTCTTGTAACAACGGCGCGGTTGAGATTTTGAGCAAGGAGTTAAGCCAGTTAAAGAGCATAGGGGATTATGCGGGCGAGATTGATTATTTTAAATTTATAGCCACAAGGCTGCTCTCGGCTGATGAAAAGAGCAAATATGGCGAGAAGTCCTTTATCTCAAAGCCAGCTTGGGGGCTATTTTGCGTGGCGCTTGGATCAAAGCAAAACAAGTCAAATTTTGTTTTTAATGCGATTAACGGCGTAAAGATCGAGCCAACTCACAGCCAGTTTGACAAGATCGCAAGCGAATACGGCGAGTTTTTGGAGCAAGATGGCTTTTTGATGGGGCTTGGCAAGTACCTTGCAGTTGGCGAAGGCGTCGATGATTTTGACGTGGCGAAGGAGAAATTTAACCTTGCACTTCACGAGGTAAATTTACCTTTTTAGTGAGATCAGGATCAAAGAAGAGGAGTTAAAGAGCCTAAAAAGTGAGCTGGCTGACGTTGATAGAAGACTTGAGAGCTACTACTCGGCTAAGCAGATAGAGGAGCTTTTATCTCCGCTTGAGAGTGAGCTTGCCAGTATTAGTGATGAGCTTGGCGCTAAAAAGGCAGAGGCAGAGGAGCTAACAAGGCTTGTTAGTCAAAATGAGGCCTTGCAGGAGTATCTAAATTTACCGCAAAAGCCAGCATTTTTTGCCTTTCAGCAAATTTTTAAGACAGAGGCCTTTGAAAAGTATAATGACGAGGCGCTAAAGGTCGGCGAGATAAACCGCCAGATAGCTGAGCAAAATTTAAAAGCAAGCAAGCAAAATGGCGAGAGCAAAGAGAAAAACGAGGCAAGGCTAAATGAGCTAAAAAGCGAGATAGCAGGGCAGCAGAGCAGGGCGGCAGAGCTAAATACTAAGATAAATCTTTACAAAAGGCTGCAAAGCGACTTTGCTAGACGCCAAAAGATACTTGGTAGGAGCGAGGAGCTAGATATCTTTCTAAACGGCAGTTTTAGCGAGAGCAACGAAGAGATGCAAAAGAGTATGCCATTTATGATGGAATTTGGCATAGATGAGAAATTTCACAAGACAAAGCTTTTTAGGGCTAGGATAAAGCTTTTTAAAGAAGCGCTAAATTTACACAAGGCAGCGATATTTGCTTGCAAAGAGGCTGTAAGGACAAATTTACGTGCTCTTAGCGTTATCTTTAACGATGAAAAGATGGCTGAGAAAAACGGCCTTGACGCAAAACATAGACGTGAGATCATCAAGGGGCTATTTTTGCTAACGCCAGTTGTTAGCTCGACATTTGCTTCGTTTAATAACACTTTTAAAGACCTTTTAAATAGCGATATAGGCTTGCTTTTGATAGATGAAGCAGGGCAGGCAAATTTAACTAACGCGTTAGGCGCACTACTTCGCTCAAAGATGGCTGTCGTAGTCGGCGATCCGCTTCAGCTTGAGCCAGTCGTAACACTACCAGTTAGTTTAAATAACGCGATCCTTAGCTACTGCGAGGCAAAAGATGAGTTTAACCTGCTAAAGTCATCAGTACAGCTTAGGGCTGACAAAGCGCAAAAGATCGGCACATATATAAAAGGTAGTGGCGAGAGCATTTGGGTTGGCTCGCCACTCATTGTGCATAGAAGGTGCGCTAACCCTATGTTTGAGATCTCAAACGAGACCACATACGACGATATGATGATACTTGGCAGAAATGCAGCTAGGTAAATTTGCAAACACTAACGTGCAAACAAAGTGGATAGATGTTAGAAGCGGGGAGTGGATAGGCAACTACAACAAAGCCGAGGGCGAGGTGGTTAAAGAGCTCTTAGCAGGCGAGCTAGCTGATGAGAAAAATAACATCAGGATAATAACGCCATTTAAAGATGTTTGTAGAAATTTAAAAGGTGCTGGCACTATCCACACTATGCAAGGTAAAGAAGCTGACATTATCGTATTTGTGTTAGGTGGAGCGACAAAGGGTGCTAGAGCGTGGGCTGCTAGCAAGCCAAACCTGCTAAACGTGGCGCTAACAAGGGCAAAAGAGGTTATTTATATAGTTGGAAACCGAGAAAATTGGGCTAGTTTGCCATATTTTGAGGTGGCAGCTAGAAAGATAGACAAAGGATAAATTTGAATCATTTTGCAAAACGCATAATCCCATGCCTCGACGTAAAAGACGGCAGGGTCGTAAAAGGTGTAAATTTTGTTGGACTTGTCGATGCTGGAGACCCAGTTGAGATAGCTAAAAGATACAATGACGAGGGCGCTGACGAGCTTTGCTTTTTGGATATCACAGCCTCTCACCTTGGTCGTGATACGATAGTTGATGTGGTAAAAAAGGTCGCAAGCAAGCTTTTTATACCACTAACCGTTGGCGGAGGCATACGCACGATCGATGATATCTCGCACCTTTTAAATGCGGGCTGCGACAAGGTGAGCCTAAACTCATCGGCAATAAAAGATCCAAATTTAATCGACGAAGCGGCTAAGAAATTTGGCTCGCAGTGCATCGTTGTGGCTATTGACGCTAAAAAGATTGAAAATGGTTATAGCGTTTTTATAAATGGTGGCAGGATCGATACTAAAAAAGATGCCTTTGATTGGGCAAAAGAGGTCGAGTCGCGCGGAGCAGGGGAGATATTGCTAACGTCTATGGATAACGATGGTGTCAAACAGGGCTTTAGTCTGGAGCTAACAAGGATATTTAGTGCGCTCTCTATACCGACTATCGCAAGTGGTGGCGCTGGCAAGATGGAGCATTTTAAAGATGCTTTTGAGGCTGGAGCCGATGCGTGTCTTGCTGCTTCGATATTTCACTTTGGCGAGATCGAGATAAAAAAACTAAAAGAGTATCTCAAGGCAAATGGTGTTGAGGTTAGGCTTTGATGTTAGTTATCTCAGCTGGGAAAAACGAAATTTTTGACTTTGCCTTGCCAATGGGTGTGGGGCTAGTCGATATGGCGATAAATTTGACAAAGTTTTTGCAAAAAAGATCGTGCGTGGGAGCAGATGAAAAGAGTATAAATTTAAAAAACATTGACCCGCACTATCTTGCAAAGATCGAGGCTAAATTTGCAAACTCATCAAATCCAGAGTTGCAAAATCTAAGCCAAAATTTGTCAAAAAATCCCGAGCGAAATTTATATCAGATGCCAGAAAAGATAGTTTTTGTAGGTTCAGCTGGTCTATATAAAGATGGTGAAATTTTACAAATTTACTGAAAGCTCGATTGGGGCAAATGTTGAAATTTCTAGCATAGAAAATAGATCTTATTCACCTATCGAGTGTGAAATTTCTTCTATCGTTTCACGTGGAACTATCAAAACAAATTCATCAAATTTCATAACGACAGACAAAAATTTGGCTCATAAAATGTTTGGAAAGGGATATTTTTTAGAAAATATGGAGTTTTTTTCTGTTCTAAAAGTGGCTCAAAATTTTAAAATTCCAGCTTACGGAATTTTTATAGCGACAAATTTTTGCGATGAAAATGCGCATGCTGAGTTTATAAAAAATCACTCTGCAGCCAAAGAGCTACTAACAAAATATGTAAAGGAAAATATGTGAAAAATTTGCTTGATCTTAGCATCGAAGAGTTAAAAGAGCTAGTCTCTCCCTCTTTTAGAGCGACGCAAATTTATGAGTGGGTGTACAAAAAAAATGCGACAGAATTTAGCCAAATGCTGAAATTTACCAAAGGATATGCGCCATGACTTGGCTGAGAAATTTTACCTCGATCCTTTAAAATGTGTGAAATTTGAGCAAAGTAGCGACGGCTCTATCAAGTATCTTTTTGAGCTAAAAGATGGGCTAAAAATAGAGAGCGTTTTGTTGCCGATGAAAGAGGAGGTTAGCGACGAAGATGGCAAGGTGAGCCGACATGCTCGTTACACTGTTTGTGTTAGTTCGCAGGTTGGCTGCAAAATGGGCTGTGCTTTTTGCCTAACAGCAAAGGGCGGGCTTGTTAGAAATTTGACTGCTGGCGAGATAGTAGGGCAAATTTTATGGATAAAAAGAGAGAATAACATACCATATGAGAGGCGCATAAACGTTGTCTATATGGGTATGGGTGAGCCGCTTGATAACCTTGCTAACGTTAGTAAAGCGATCAAAATTTTAGCCCTTAATGAGGGTCTAGCCATATCGCCACGCCGCCAAACCGTTTCAACTAGCGGCCTTGGCAGCCAGATAAAAAAGCTTGGTGAGATGGACCTTGGGGTGCTGCTCGCTATATCGCTACATGCTGTTACTAACGAGCTTAGAAGTCGCCTGATGCCGATAAATAAGGCATATAATATCGAGGCTGTTATGGACGCTGTTAGGGGATTTCCTATCGATATGCGAAAGCGTGTGATGTTTGAATACCTTGTTATCAAGGACCTAAATGACAGCGTTAGTGACGCGAAAAAGCTGGTAAAACTGCTGCATGGTATCAAGGCAAAGGTAAATTTGATCTACTTTAACCCGCATGAGGGGAGTGAATTTGGACGGCCTGAGCTTGCTAGTATGTTAAAATTTCAAGAATATCTAAGGGATCATGGCGTCACTTGCACGATCAGACAGAGCAAAGGGCTCGATATAAGTGCGGCTTGCGGACAGCTAAAACAGCGAAATGAAAACTCAAAATTCAGAGCTAACGTTAGCGATAAGAACGCAGCTACAGCAGAAGAAAAACCAACTAACGATAAAACTAACGTGAGCAAAAAATGACAGCTCTTGATATCGCCGAGATAATTTTTATAGTGTTGGTTGCTGGTGTTGGACTTGGACTTATCATTAAAGTTTTAAAAGATGAAAATAAAACTTCAAAATAAAATCTAAAAAATTTGGCATGAAATTTTGTGTGAAAAACAAAAACACAAAGTTGATTGCCAAAATTTAAATCACAATGTGGCGACACTAAAAATCTAATTCTATCTTTTAACAGAAATTCTATTTCAAATTTAAAAGCAAAATTATAAAATTTTTATAGATTATTTTTACTAGAAAGACTTTTTAAAATTTAAATAGTTTGATTATTTGCTTCTTTTGCAAATTTATAAAACTCACTCTCGGCGTCAAATTTGCTTTTTATGGTGTAAAAAATTTCATCAAATTTAAATGAAATTTCGTCCGAGTGAAGTAAGAGCCTTTTTGCACCAGTTAAATTTATCCGTTCGCACTCGCTCATCTCTTTGTCTAAAATTTTCTCGATCTGCGGACGTGACAAACCATAAAGTGGTTCGCCAAGGATCTTGTGTTTCACATGAAACAAATGCAACCCAATTTGATGCTGCCTGCCAGTGAGTGGGATAGCCCTAACCAAAGTCGTATCGATATCGTCAAAATACTTTATAGGCAAAATTTTAGTCACCGCACTTTTTCCGTTCTCACAAATTTGCATTCGCATTTTCACATCATCGTAGTTGTTCGCTAGATCCATCTTGGCATTGATCGTAAATTCTCGCTCGATCTTGCCTTGCACCATCGCGACGTAGCTTTTAGAAACCTCTCGGTTTTCAAAGATTTTCTTTAGCTTTATCGTAGAATTTCTATCTTTGCCCACGACTATCACGCCACTTGTTTCGCAGTCTAGCCTATGTGCTACGCTCGCATCTCGCCCAAAAAGTGTGTAAATTTCGTCATTTAGCGAGTAGTCACAGTGCCTGCCATTTGGGTGGCTGAGTACTCCGCTTGGCTTGTCAAATACCGCAAAGCTCTCGCACTCAAAGATCGGCTTTAGTCCCTTTGACTTGGCCTCATAGTCGATCAAAAAGACATCGCCGCACAAAATGGCATTTTTCTCACTCACGACACTACCGCCACAGATCAGCCTGCCTTTATCGATGAGGCGCTGGGTTTGGCTCATGTTAAAGCCATTTTGCAGTAAAATTTCGTAAGCTTTTTGATGATCTGCAGTGGCGATAAATTTATTTACGTAGGGCAAAAATGATCCTTTTGAAAAACGAGCGAGCTATCTTAAGCCCAAATTTATAAGCGTATAACCGACATTTCAGCCCGGATTTTATATAATCAAAACTTAAATTTAGAGAAATTGCACGACGTGATTTCTGGCCCAAAAGCCAAATTTATACTTTCAGGACAAAAGCAAACTAAAACAAAAGGTTCAACAATGGTCGAAAGATACTCACGTAAAGAGATGGCTGAAAAGTGGAGCATACAAGCAAAATACGATGCTTGGCTCAAGGTAGAAAAAGCTGCCGTTAAAGCTTGGAATAAACTTGGCTTCATAAGCGACAGCGACTGCGAGAAAATTTGCAAAAACGCTAAATTTGAAGTGGCTCGCATCGACGAGATAGAAAAGACGACAAAGCACGATGTCATCGCATTTTTAACAAGCGTCAGCGAGAGCCTTGGCGAGGAGAGCAGGTTCGTGCACTACGGCATGACCTCAAGCGACTGCATCGACACAGCCGTCGCACTTCAGATGAAAGAGAGCTTAGAGCTCATCATCAGCGATGTAGAGGAGTTTATGCAGGCGGTCAAAAATAGAGCAAATGAGCACAAGCATACGCTCATGGTCGGCAGAAGCCACGGCATCCACGGCGAGCCGATAACTTTTGGCCTTGTGCTTGCCATCTGGTACGACGAGATCGCAAGGGCGCTTAAGCTCATCAAAGACGCAAAAGATACGATCAGCTACGGCAAACTCTCAGGCGCTATGGGAAATTTAGCCCACGCTCCGATGGAATTTGAGGAGCTAACATGCGAGGAGCTAGGTTTGAAAGCTGCTCCAGCCTCTAACCAAGTGATCCAGCGCGACCGCTACGCTCACGTGGTGAGCGCCATCGCTATCCTAGCCTCTACTTGCGAGAAGATTGCAGTTGCCATTAGGCACTATCAAAGGACCGAAGTTTATGAGGCGGAGGAGGACTTTAGCCCAGCGACAAAAGGGCTCAAGCGCGATGCCACATAAGCGCAACCCAGTCCTTAGCGAAAATATCACCGGCCTTTGCAGGGTGCTACGCTCATACGTCACGCCTGCACTTGAAAACGTAGCCCTTTGGCACGAGCGTGACATCAGCCACAGCTCAGTTGAGAGATTTATCCTGCCAGATATGTTTATCACGGCTGATTTTATGCTGGTTCGTATCAAAAATTTAATAGCAAATTTGGTTGTCTATCCAGAAAATATGATGAAAAATTTTAAATTTAACAGGCGGCCTAGTCTTTTCACAGCGCGTGCTTTTACAGCTACCACAGCGTGGGATTTCTAGAGAGGACGCATACAAGATCGTTCAGCGCAACGCCATGAAGGTCTGGGCGGACTTGCAAGAGGGCAAAAAAGCGATAGACGAGCAAGGTCACAGCCTATTTTTACGAAAATTTGCTAAACGACGAGGATCTCACTAAGAGCCTTAGCAAAGATGAGATCAAAGAGTGCTTTGACTACAACTACTACACCAAAAATGTAGATAAAATTTTCGCCAGAGTTTTTGGCAAATAAATTTAAACGCAAGGGGTAAATTTAGCCCCTTGCAAAATACCCTAACACAAAATCCACCTTAAATTTAGCTCGCAAAATTTATCAGCTAAGGGCGGCACTTTTCAAGTAGCTTTTACAAGCGCCAGTAAAATTTAGTGGCAATGTTGGCGCATTTAATCTTTTGTTGCCAAAACTAACACAAAAGCTCATCACGTTTAACGCCTTCGTCGCTCTCTCACACTAAAAACGATAGTTTTAACAAGCCTTTATCTTTCTCATTTTGGCTGTAAAATTTATATTTATTGAGTAGTTTTTAGCAAAGAGAGTTTTTATATCTTTTTGGATAAAATCTCAAATTAAAATTTAACACGGAGAGATATTTTTGAAAGTTATAAAACGTAATGGCAGAACAGAAGAGCTTGATATCAGCAAGATCAAAAAATACACAAACGAAGCGGTCCTAGGTCTTAGCAATGTAAGCCTTAGCGAGCTTGAGGTAGACGCGAAAATTCAGTTTAGAGATATGATAACGACTGAGGAAATTCAGCAAACTCTTATAAAAACAGCAGTTGATAAGATCGACATCGACCGCCCAAACTGGACATTTGTTGCAGCAAGGCTATTTTTATTTGACCTTTATCACAAAGTGACTGGTTTTAACGGCTACAACCACCTAAAAGACTACCTCGCAAAGGGCGAAAAGGTAGGCCGCATCATCCCTGACTAAAGAGAAGTACGATCTTGAGGATCTAAACGCCTACATAAAGCCTGAGCGTGACCTTCAGTTTGCATACCTTGGTATCAAGACGCTTTATGACCGCTATCTTATAAAAGATAAAAGTGGTATGCCGATCGAGCTGCCACAGCACATGTTTATGGCGATCGCTATGTTTCTTGCGCAAAACGAGCTAGACAGCCAAGGTTGGGCTAAGAAATTTTACGACCTCATCTCTAAATTTGAAGTGATGTTAGCCACCCCAACGCTCTCAAATGCAAGGACTACACGCCACCAGCTAAGCAGCTGTTACGTAGGCAGCACGCCTGATAATATCGAGGGCATTTTTGATAGCTACAAAGAGATGGCGCTACTTTCAAAATTTTGGTGGCGGTATCGGCTGGGACTGGAGCAAGGTGCGTGCGATGGGCGGCAGTATCGACGGACACAAAAACGCAGCCGGCGGTATCATACCATTTTTAAAAGTGACAAACGACATCGCAGTAGCGGTCGATCAGCTAGGCACTAGAAAGGGCGCGATAGCCGTTTACGTCGAGCCTTGGCATATGGACGTGAGCGATTTTCTCGACCTTCGTAAAAACTCAGGCGAAGAGAGACGCCGTGCACACGAGCTTTTCCCTGCACTTTGGATAAACGACCTATTTATGAAGCGTGTCAAAGAAAATGGCCGCTGGAGCCTCTTTGACCCAGCTCAAGTAAGCGACCTTTGCGACCTTTACGGCGAGGAGTTTGAGAAGAGATATTTGGAGTATGAAAACGACGAAAATATCCAGAAAAACACTATCCTTGCAAAAGAGCTTTGGAAGAAAATTTTAACTAGCTATTTTGAAACTGGCATGCCATTTTTATGCTTTAAAGACAATGCCAACAAAGCAAATCCAAACGACCATGAGGGCATCATCAGAAGCTCAAATTTATGCACCGAAATTTTCCAAAACACAGCGCCAAACTACTATAAGATCAAGATCACTTATGAAGACGGCGGTGAGGAGCTATTTGACGAAGAAGAAGACGTCACCGTTGATAGTGGCATAACTAAAAAGGCCAAAAAGCTTAGCGCGCTTGATAGCCTAAAAGGCAAGCAAATTTTCATCGTAGAAAAGAGAGCATCGAGGGCAAAACGGCAGTTTGCAACCTTGCTAGTAGTAAATTTAAGCAAGATAAACAGCAAAGAGGACATCGAGCGTGTCGTGCCGATAGCCATTAGGATGCTTGATAACGTTATAGACCTAAATTTCTACCCACACAAAAAGGTAAAACACACAAACCTATCATCTCGCTCGATCGGCCTTGGCGTCATGGGCGAAGCGCAAATGCTAGCTGAGAAAAACGTAAAATGGGGCAGCTATGAGCATTTGGCGCTGATTGATAGCATAATGGAAAATATAAGCTACAACGCGATCTATGCTAGCTCAAATTTAGCCGTAGAAAAGGGCATCTATCCAAAATTTGAGGGCTCAAAATGGAGCAAAGGTATCATGCCGATAGACACTGCAAATGAGAACGCAAAGGCTCTTTTAAACGACAAAGGCGGGCTATTTGATGAAAATGTCTGCGACTGGGACAAGCTAAGAGAGAAAGTCAAGCGTGACGGCATGAGAAACGGCTACCTAATGGCGATCGCTCCAACTAGCTCGATCTCGATCCTTGTTGGCACTACTCAGACCATCGAGCCAGTCTATAAACGCAAGTGGTTCGAGCACAACCTAAGCGGCATGATCCCAAATGTCGTGCCAAATTTAAGCCCTGATACTTGGCAGTTTTACACGCCAGCTTACGAGCTTGATCAAAGAATTCTTATAAAAGCAGGCGCGATCCGCCAAAAATGGATCGACCAAGGTCAAAGCTTAAATATCTTCATGAGCTTAGACAAAGCAAGCGGCGGATATCTAAGTGAAATTTACACTCTTGCATGGGAGCTTGGACTAAAATCAACCTACTATCTACGCTCTGAAAGCCCAGACAGCGAAAAACTAAACGACGTGGCCGACCGCTCGATCGAGTGTGAGGGGTGTCAATGAAAAAGTTAGAAGAAATAAAAAATTTTCTACTAAATCAAAAATTTGAAATTTAAGCCATAACTCAAGAGATGGCAGATTAAATTCTGCCACCAATGAAGATGAGATTTTTAAGTTAATAGAAGAAAATTTTTGTGACATCATTCATCCAAAAAAGCGAGATTGGTATGATTTTGCGTATAAGGAAGATGAAAATTTTATCCTGTAAATATAAAAGTTACTGAACTTTCTACGGATAATTTAAATTGTAAGCTTGGTATCTATTATGCACTTACTGGAAAATTCCACCCTTTGATAACCAATGTGATTGGGGTAATTTTCTTGAAAGCTTAAGAGATAATTTGGAAGAAAATGACAAAGATTACTATTTTTTAGTAGTAAATAAAAATGATCCAACTGATATATTTTATATAGGTTTAAAACAAATGCAAAAATTAGTAGCAAATGGAAATAATTTACCATTTCAAGCAAATTGGAGTATAAATAAAGAACCAGAATATAAAAATTATGAAGATGCAAAGAATTTTATACTACAGACATTAGGTAGTTCGTTTAAACTTCGAGCAAGAGTTTTTGAGCAATTTTTAGAATATTTCCCAGAGTTTCAGGGCAAGATTTAATGCAAGATATTATAAATCTTGGTCAAGTGCCAACTCCTTTTCATATCGTTACAGATATGATGTCTTTAATGAAAAACAATGGTAGCATTTTAGAGCCCAGTTGTGGAGATGGAGCATTTTTAAATCAGTTGCCAAAGCATGCAATTGGCATAGAAATAGATAGTAATGTTATAAAAAATGAAAATGCCAAGAATTTAGATTTTTTTAGTTTTGATGTCAAAGAAAAATTTGATACCATTATCGGAAATCCACCATACGTTAGATACCAAGATATTAATGCTAATACTAAAACCTTACTAAACAAGTATGATTTGCTATTTGATAAGCGCAGTAATCTTTATCTCTTTTTTATATATAAAGCAATATTGCATTTGAATGACGGTGGAGAGCTAATTTTTATCACTCCAAGAGACTTTTAAAACTAACATCTTCTGCAAAACTTAACAAATTTATGTTTGAAAATGGCACAATAACTGACTTTATAGATCTTGGTGATATGAAAATTTTTCAAATGCTCAACCAAATTGTGCTATTTGGAGATTTGAAAAAAATAATTTCAAACGCAATACAAATGTTTTAAAAATTTTTTATATACGAATGGACAGCTTTTATTTACCACGAATGAATATCCAGTAAAATTTAATGATTTGTTTTTTGTTAAAGTTGGCGCTGTTAGTGGCTATGATAAAGCTTTTGTTAATGAAAAAGCTAGTAGTGAATTTGTTTGTTCTACTACAGCAAAAGACGGTAAAACACGTAAAATGTTTTATAACATTTATGATGAGGCTTTGTTAGAGCACAAAGATCGTCTGATAAAACGAAAGATTAAAAAATTTGATGAAACAAATTGGTTTATGTGGGGACGTAATTATTATCAGAGTAATAAAGCACGCATTTATGTTAATTGCAAAACAAGAAATAAAAAGCCGTTTTTTACGCACAAATGCAAAGCATATGATGGGTCAGTTTTGGCTATTTTCCCAAAATTTACATGTGATATTGATGAAGTCTGCGAAATGCTAAATAAAGTTGATTGGAATGAGCTAGGATTTGTTTGTGATGGTCGTTTTTTATTTTCACAAAAGAGTTTAGAAAGTTCTGTTTTGCCAGATATTTTTTTAAAATTTAAAAGAGATTATATTAAAAATTAATATTAAAAATATTATTTAAGTATATGATACCAATTTTATTATAATACCACGTTATATATGTAATTTTATGCTTTAAGAAAATACTCTAAAATTTTATATTTTTTGATAAATATTATTAAACAAAAGAAAATAGTTATCTATCTTTTAAGCTTTCTTGTCCTATACTTTTAAACTCCATATCAAAAAAAATAATCAGAAAAGAGCGAGCGATGCGTGAAATTTTAAAACGAGATGGCACAAGGCAAGAATTTGTGGCATACAAGATAGTAGATGCGATCAAAAAGGCATTTGCAAGCGAAAATAAAGCTTATGACGAGCAAGTTTTTACAAACGTAGTCCAAGACATCTTTCAAAAATCAAGTGCGATAACAGTCGAAGACATCCAAGATGCGATCGAAAAAGAGCTATTTGACGGCGGACATTTTGAAGTTTTAAAGAGCTTCATGCTCTACCGCCACACACACAAGCTCCAACGCGAGCAAATTTTAGGCCTAAACGCCGACACGACCTATATAAACTCAACCCAGACGATAAATGAGTATATAAACGGCACCGACTGGAGAATTTCTGCAAATTCAAACACCAGCTACTCAAACGCAGGCCTTATCAACAACACCGCTGGCAAAGTCATAGCAAACTACTGGCTAGACGCTGTTTATAACAAAGAAGAAGGCCTAGCGCACAGAAATGGCGACTACCACATCCACGACCTAGACTGCCTTACAGGGTATTGTGCTGGCTGGAGCCTGCGAGCCTTGCTAAATGAGGGCTTTAACGGCGTTCGTGGTAGGGTTGAGAGTAGAGCGCCAAAGCACTTTAGAGAGGCACTTTATCAGATGGCAAATTTCTTAGGAATTTTGCAAAGCGAGTGGGCAGGCGCTCAGGCGTTTTCTAGCTTTGACACCTACCTTGCGCCTTATGTTTTCAAAGATGATCTAAGCGACGCCGAGATCAAAAAGGCGATAACTAGCTTTATTTTCAACTTAAACGTCCCTGCACGCTGGGGACAAAGCCCATTTACAAACGTAACTATCGATATCACCTGCCCAAGCGACCTTAGGGATCAGATCCCAACGAGCGATGATATACACCTCTTTACAAACGTAAAAGATGAGAAAATTTTGAAAAAAGCAAACGAGCGTGGCAGGAAAATTTCAGTCGATATGACCTACAAGGACTTTGAGCCTGAGATGGCGCGCATAGATAAGGCGTTTTACGAGGTCTTAACAGCTGGGGATAAGTGCTCGCAGCCTTTTACATTTCCGATACCGACGGTAAATATCACAGAGGATTTTAATTGGGATAGCGAAGTGGCGGATGTGCTCTTTGAAAATACCGCCAAAATGGGCTCAAGCTACTTTCAAAATTTCATCGGCTCGCAATATACTTATGACGAAAATGGCAACAAGATAGAGAACGAAAACGCCTACAAACCAGGCCACGTGCGCTCTATGTGCTGCCGCTTGCAGCTTGATCTAAGAGAGCTTTTGAAGCGTGGTGGTGGTCTTTTTGGAAGCGCTGAGATGACTGGCTCAATAGGCGTCGTCACTATAAATTTAGCCCGCCTAGGATACAACTACAAAGGCGATAAGGTCGCACTTTATAACAGACTAAGCTATCTTTTAGAGCTAGCTAAATCAACCCTAGAGAAAAAGCGTAAATTTATCCAAGAGATGTATGAAAGAGGGCTTTATCCTTACACGGCTAGATATCTAAAGCACTTTAACAACCACTTTAGCACGATCGGTATAAATGGCATGAACGAGCTACTTAGAAATTTCACTGATGATAAAGAGAATATTTCAACTAAATTTGGACGTGAATTTGCTCTTGAGATGGTTGGCTTTTTACGCGACAAGATAAGGACATTTCAAGAAGAGAGCGGAAATTTATACAACCTTGAGGCAACTCCAGCTGAGGGCACAACATACCGCTTTGCCAAAGAGGATAAGAAGCGCTATCCAGACATCATCCAAGCAGGCGAGGGCGATAATATCTACTACACAAACTCGACACAGCTTCCAGGCAAATTTTACAGACGACGCTTACGAAGCGCTTGATCTGCAAGATGAGCTACAAAGCGCCTATACTGGCGGCACCGTCTTTCACCTATATATGAAAGAGCGCATAAGCTCGGCTAAAGCTTGCAAAGAGCTTGTAAAGAGTATAATCTCAAACTACAAACTCCCATACATCACGATAACGCCAGTCTTTAGCGTCTGCTCAAAACATGGCTACATAGCTGGCGAGCATGAGTTTTGCCCACTTTGTGATGCAGAGCTTATAGAAAAAGAGAAGAAAAAATCCAAATAAGGAGAGAATATGACTGAAAAAGAAATTTTAGAAAAAGTACAAGAAAAGCGCACAAGATGCGTGGTCTATACTCGTGTTATGGGTTATCACAGACCAGTTGAGAGCTTTAACCTCGGCAAAAAAGGCGAGCACAAAGAGCGAATAAAATTTGACGAATACGCGAGTTGCTGCAAGAGATAAATTTCTTGCCTAAAAACAAGAATAAATTTAAAAAAATAAACTAAAATGCAAGCCAAAGGCACGCCCCTTGTGCCTTTGAATTTAAAAAGGGGTCAAAAACTTGCAAAGAGTCTTTAGTATAACGCCATTTACGACGCTTGACTATCCAGACAAAGTGGCAGCTGTCATTTGGTTTGCTGGGTGCAATATGCGCTGTGGATACTGCTACAACATCGAGGTCGTAAAGTCAAATGGCACTATAAGCTTTAGTGAAGTTTGCGACTTTTTAGACCGCAGGGTCGGCAAGCTAAATGGCATAGTCTTTAGCGGCGGCGAATGCACAGCAAACCCTCTCTTTTTAAGGCTAGCACGCGAGGTAAAGGCGCGTGGTTTTAGCTTAAAGGTAGATACTAACGGCTCATATCGTGACGTCTTGAAAGAGGCGATAGATGAGGGGCTGATTGATTACATCGCGCTTGATTTTAAAGCTCCAAAAGAGAAATTTATCGGCATCACTGGCTCAAATTTATATGAGAAATTTGCCGCCACGCTTAGATACTTACTTGAGATAAATTTCAAATTTGAAGTTAGAACGACCGTGCATGCGGACTTGCTAAGCGAAAAGGATATCTCTGAGATGTCCGAGCTACTTTACGAGCTTGGGTATAGAGGGGATTATTTCTTACAAAATTCTTTAACACTGGCGAAAATTTTGGAGGCTTAGGCGATCCAAAAAACAGCTTCGATCCAGATAAGATCACATCAAAACTACCTATCAGACTAAGAAATTTCTAAATTTAGCGCAGATAAAAATAGCTAAAAATAAGAAAATTTAACTAAAATTTATCCCAAACCACAAAAACAAACAAGGAGAAAAATATGCAAAATTTCACATTTTACAACCCGACTAGAATAGAATTTGGCAAAGATAAAGAGCAAAATATCGGCAGATATATGAAAGAATTTGGCGTAAAAAGACGCTCATCATCTATGGCAGCGATAGGATCATGAAAAACGGACTATTTGACGTTGCCACAAAGAGCCTAAGCGCAAATAGCATCGAGTTTTGCAAGATAGGTGGCGTGAAGTCAAACCCAGTGCTAAGCAAGGTAAATGAGGCTATAAATTTCAGCTAAAAAAGAGGGCGTCGATAGCGTGCTAGCCATAGGCGGTGGCTCGGTGCTTGATAGTGCCAAGGCTGTGGCTGCTGGAGTTAGATATAACGGCGATGTTTGGGACTTTTTTACAGGCAAAGACCCAAGCGAAGCGCTGATGATCTTTGACATCATAACGCTTGCAGCAACTGGCTCAGAGATGAACGGCGGCTCGGTTGTTACAAACGAAGCCACAAAAGAGAAATTTGCCATGCACGGCGCTTGTCTTTACCCAAAAGTGTCGGTGATAAACCCACTTCTTCAAGCAAGCGTTAGCAAGGAGTACTTGGTCTATTCAGCCTCAGATATCATAGCTCACAGCATCGAGGGCTACTTTACGGCGAGCGTTCAGCCTGAGATCAGTAAATTTATACATCGAAGCAAACATCAAAACCGTCATGAAAACGACTGAAATTTTACTAAAAGAGCCAGAAAACTATGACGCTAGAGGCGAGTTTGCTTGGGCTGCGACGATGGCTCTAAATGGCTTAACTTACGTTGGCACGGCTGGCTACTCTTATCCAAACCACATGATCGAGCACGCCATAGGCGCTGTGGTTGATTGCGCGCATGGGGCTGGGCTAAGTGTCGTTATGCCAGCTTGGATGAAGTGGTATAAGAGTAGAAATTTAAAGGCGTTTAAGCGCTTTAGCAAAGAAATTTTTGGCGTTGATGACGCAGACGTAGCCATAGAGAAGCTAAAAGAGTGGTTTAGCAAGATCGGCACACCAACAAGCCTCATAGAAATCGGCGTTGATGAGTCAAATTTAGACGAGATCATGGCGCTAGTTTATGACTACGCCAAGGGCAGGGGCTTGGAGCAAATTTATACAAAAGAGGCCATAAGCGAAATTTTTGCCTTGGCGAGATGAGAATTTATCCAAAATTTACAAAGGATAAACATGAAAAAAGTCGCCCTTATAGCAGGAGCCAGCGGCGCTGTAGGAAGTGAAATTTTAAAAGATTTATGTGGGAGTGAGCACTATAGCAAGGTGGTCGCTCTCGTTAGGCATGAGCTAGAATTTAATCATGAAAAGCTTGAAGTAAAGATAGTAAATTTTGATGATTTTAAAGATGAGGTGCCATTTATCGCTGATGACGTATTTTGCGCGCTTGGCACGACGATGAAGGCGGCAAAGCACAAAGAGCAGTTTTACAAAGTCGATGTGACCTATCCGATAAATTTCGCCAAATTTGGCTTGGAGTGCGGTGCAAAATGCTTTGTCTTGCTCTCGGCTGCAGGCGCAAACAGAAAGTCAGGCTCGTTTTACCTAAAGGCAAAAGGTCAAGCAGAAGCGAAGATAAAAGAGCTTGGATATAGCTCATTTCATATCGTTAGGCTGCCACTTATCGAGGCTGATAGGAAAGAATTTAGACTAGGTGAGTATTTGGCGATAAAGGCGTTTAAATTTATCCCAAAAGGTTTTTTTGACGAGTATCGTCCGATGAAGGCAGCTGATATCGCTAAAGTGATCGTGCAAGTAGCGCAAGATGACCACAGCGAGGGTGTGAAAATTTATAGCCCTATGGAGTATGCGAAGTGAAAAGATACATCACTATCACTGGAGCAAGCTCAGGCATAGGAGCGGCCGCGGCAAAGGCATTTGCAAGGCGCGGGGAGAATTTGATCCTAGTTGCAAGGCGGGGCGAGCTTTTAGAAATTTAAAAAGCGAGATAGCTGAAATTTGCAAATGTCGATGTGGTGATAGAGCTTTGCGACCTCTCAAAGCAAGAAAACGCCCTTTCTCTTTGGCGAAATTTAGAAAATTTCGAGCTAAAAGCGCTTATAAACAACGCTGGCTTTGGCGACTATAACAAGGTCGGCAAGCAAAATTTAGAAAAAATCACGCAGATGATAAATTTAAACATCATCTCACTTGTCACGCTCTCAACGCTCTTTACTAAAAAATATAAAGACAAAGATACGCAGCTTATAAACATCTCTTCGATAGGCGGCTACAAGATCGTGCCAAACGCCGTCACATACTGCGCTAGCAAATTTTTCGTAAGTGCCTTTAGCGAGGGACTTTACCACGAGCTAGCACAAGATAAGCAGGCAAAGATGCAAGCAAAAGTGCTGGCCCCAGCTGCCACAAAGACAGAATTTGGCATGGTGGCAACCAGCAAAGAGAGCTACGACTACGACAAGGCGTTTAAAAAGTACCACACGAGCGAACAGATGGCGGAGTTTTTGCTTTGCCTTTATGATAGCCATTACTGCGTTGGCTCGGTCGATAGAGATAGCTTTGAGTTTAGCCTAAGTAAGCCAAAATTTGACTATGCGGTCAAATACGAGCCAAAAGATAACTAGGCGCTAAAACCTTGGTAGCCTACGCTAAGGCTAGTAAAGCAAAAGTAGGACAAAATAAAAAGGCAGATCATGAAATGCGTTAGAGTTGCTATTTTAGGGGTTTGTTTGGTAGGCACTTGCTTTGGGAGCGAGCTTAAAATTTGATGAAAAGAAATTTGAGCTAAAAAGCGTGCAAGTTGGCGAGAGGACGCTTAAATTTAGAGCCTATGAGGGCATAGTCTATGTGGCAAAGCCAGTTAGCGACTATCAGGTGCTAAATTTCTACGTGCCAGAGGGTAAATTTAGCGACCAAAAGAGCGCTATCTTTATGCCAAATGCTATCGGCGGCTACATGAGCGCTAAACCACAAAAGCCAGAAATCCAAAATGAAAAACCAAATGCCACCCTTGAAGCACTTCTTAGAGGTTACGTCGTGGCAAGCGTTGGCGCTAGGGGTAGGACGCTAAAAGATGGCGAGAAATTTATCGGCAAAGCGCCAGCTGCGATAGTCGATCTAAAAGCGGCCGTTAGATACTGTTAAATTTAACGAGCAAATTTATGCCAGGCGACGCAAATAAGATCATCTCAAACGGCACGAGCGCAGGCGGCGCGATGTCGGCACTTCTTGGCACTAGCGCAGGGGCAAAAGAGTATGAGCCATATCTTAAAGAGCTAGGCGCTGCAAAGGCGGACGATCAAATTTATGCCGTCTCAGCCTACTGCCCTGTGACAAATTTAGAGCATGAGGACGAGGCGTATGAGTGGATGTTTGGGTATTTGGATAAATTTGAAAAGATAGACTTTTCAAGCCTTGATGCGAGCTCTTTTAACGACAGAAGCAAAAAGCCAAAGATGATCACAGGCGAGCTAAACGCCACGCAAAAGAGCTCTCACGTGAGCTAAAAAGTAAATTCCCAGCCTATCTAAACTCGCTAAATTTAAAAGATGCCAAAGGCCACGCGCTAAGCCTTGATGAAAATGGCGAGGGTAGCTTCAAAGAGTATATAAACGCCCTTATCTCAAAGGCATTTACCGCTACAAAAAGCAGCGACAAAAGCACGCTCACGCCTAAATTTATAACTTCTTGATACGCAGGGCTGCTCGCTTGGATATACATTTAAGCTAGAAGACTTCATCGCTTCGCTAAAACGTGCCAAATCGGTGGTTGCCTTTGACGGACTTGCGCTAGAAAATCCTGAAAATGACCTCTTTGGCGATAGCAAAACGCCTGCAAAGCACTTTACTAAATTTGCAAAAGATCGAAGCGGGGGCGAGATGGCGGATGCTGGCGTCATAAAGATGATGAATGCGATGAACTACACGAAAAATAAAGAGGCGGCGAAATTTTACCGCATAAGGCAGGGCACAAATGACACCGACCTAGCCCTTGCCGTGCCTGCTATGCTCGCACTCTCGCTTAAAAATGCTGGCAAAGAGGTTGATTTCGAAGCGGTTTGGGGGCAAGGACACGGCGGCGACTACGACCTAGACGAGCTTTTTGCTTGGATAAAAAGAGTGGTTGAGAGATAAATTTAAAGGAGAAAGTATGAGAAATTTTAAAATTTTCAAGGAGAGTAAAGATGAGAAATAAAGCATTAATTGCAGCATTTGTTGTAGGTTTTCTTGGTTGCAGTAAATTTAAATGCCTTTGAGGTAAATTCTGATGTTTTTAATAAACATTTAAGAGGAGAAGCTAAAAAAGAAGTGGTTGATTGTAGTGATCCTAAAAATAGACCTGATATGATTGCAGGTATGTTAGTGGGAGGAAAAGAAGAGTGTTATCGTGAGAACAAAAGAGATAGCAAACGTGACTTTGATGCCACTATCGGTAGAAACCCAGTCACTGGTAAGGTCACATCAAAGGCTAAGCTACTAGGTGGCGACAAAGCTACAAATAACCTTGAAAAAGCTCAAATGAACTACGGTAATAAAAAATATGAGCTTGAAAAGGCAGAGGAGATTTATCAAAGCAACCCAAGCACGAAAAACTCTAACCGCTTAGAAAAAGCACGTAAAGCCTTTGAAAAAGCGCAGATCGATCTAAAAAGCGCAGAAGAGATCAAAGCTAAGGCTGATATGAAAAAGGCGAAGTGATAAGGGAATTTGATGTTTAAAAAGCTATTTTTACTAGCGGTTTTGGCGGCTTTTGCCTTTGGGGCGGAGGCTAAGAGTAGGTTTTTACGAGCTACTTGTGACGCCAAATAACAAGACCTTGCTAAAGCAGCTTGGCAGAGAAAATATACTAAGCTCAAAGAGCGAGCCAGACACGCAGGCTATATTTTTTATGAGCGCAAAGAGCAAGCCAGAGCTGTTTTACGTGCTTGAGTTTTACAAGGATGAGGCGGCTTATAAAAAGCATATAAGCTCGGCGCATTTTAAGAAATTTGCAAGCGCAAGCGCTGAAATTTTAGCTAGTAAAAAGGCTATCAGCCTGAAAAAGCGAGCTGCGTTTTCTAAAAATTTAACGCCAGAGCGCCTAAAAGATGCCTACTTTCACATCACAAACTTAAGCCTTAAGGCAAAAAGCGATGCGAAATTTGAAAAGATCATCAAAAAATATATGCAAAAAAGCGTAGATGAGGGTGCTTACGCGCAGTTTGCCTTTAATCAAAAGGATGCACCTAGCAAATGGGTGCTGGTTGAAATTTACAAGGACGAAGCTAGCTTTGAGAGCTACCGCCACAGCGAAAACTACAAGGCTTATGCCAAAGAGCGAGCTGGGCTAATAGATGAATTTGACGGCTTTGGCCTAAAAAACGAGACCTCATTTAGCAAGGTAAAATTTTAGGAGATTTATGAAAAAATTTTCACTTTTTTGCGCCTTAGCGCTTTTTGGCAGCACGGCTTTTGCCCTTGATAAGGCAGGATGTGAGAGTTTAAAAGATGTGAAAATTTTAAACAACGAGATGATAGATGCGGTGTGGAGTGAGAGTGGTGAAATTTCAGCCGATAGGATGTCTGCGCTAACTGGTGGCAGTAAAAACACTATCAAAGCAAAGCCTCACTGCGTGGTGCATGGCAAACTCTATAAGCGCACCGGCAGTGATGGCAAAGAGTATGCGATTGATTACGAGATAAGGCTGCCAGAGCAGTGGAATGAGAAATTTTTATTTCAAGGCGGTGGCGGTATGGACGGCTTTGTAGCACCTGCTCTTGGCGCGGTGCCGATACGCACAAGCACAGCCACGCCAGCGCTTCTTAGAGGTTACGCGGTCGTCACTACAAACTCAGGCCACCCAAAGCCAACGGCAGAGTTTGGGCTAGATCAGCAAGCAAGGCTAGACTACGCCTATCAGGCGATCGGCAAGGTCACAGACGCAGCTAAGCAAATTTTAGCCGCCGCATACGCCAAAAAGCCAAAACATAGCTACTTCATGGGCTGCTCAAATGGCGGCAGGGCGGCACTAATCGCAGCCCAGCGCTACCCACTTGAATTTGACGGCGTCATCGCTGCAAACCCTGGCTTTAGGCTATCTCGCGCGGCGATAGCTCAGCAGTGGGATAACCAAGCCCTTATGAAGATAGCTCCGAAAAATGAAAAAGGCGAGAAAATTTTCGCAAATGCCCTAACACAGGATGACCTTGAGAAGCTAAGCCACGCCGTACTAGAAAAATGTGACGCTTTAGACGGGCTAAAAGATGGGATCATCAATGCTTGGGAGGCGTGCAAATTTGATCCAAAAGGTCTAAATTTAGATAAGCAAAAGATAGAGGCGATAGAGAAAATCTTTAACGGAGCCAAAAACAGCAAGGGCGAGCAAATTTATAGTGGCTGGTTTTACGACTCAGGAGTGAGCGCTGAGGGCTGGAGGCAGTGGAAGCTAGGTGACTCGCAAAGTGCTAAGCCAAACGCTAGAAATATCACGCTATCAAGTGGCTCGGTGAACTACTACTTTTTAACGCCTGCGCAGCCAAATTTTGACACGATAAATTTTGACTTTGACAAAGACACGCCTAAGACTTTCGAAACCGCGGCGATAAATGACGCTATCTCAACAGACCTTAACACATTTAGCGCAAATGGCGGTAAGCTAATCATCGTAACTGGCGTTTCAGACCCAGTTTTCTCGGCAAAAGATCAAAGGGATTGGTTTAAAAAGCTAGAGGCTGATAATGAAAATAGCCAAAATTTCGCGGCATTTTTTGCGCTACCTGGGATGAACCACTGCGGTGGCGGTAACGGCATAGATGACGTCGATCCTCTTAGTGCGCTTGAAGCGTGGCACGAAAAGGGCGAAGCACCAAAGAGCATGCTAGCTAAGAGCAAGAGCTACGCTGGCAAGGAATTTTTAGTGTGTGCCTATCCAAAGGTGGCTACTTACGTGGGTGGCGATGCTAGCAAGGCAAGTAGCTTTGTTTGCAAGTAAATTTAAGAAGAGAAAATGAGTGAAATTTTAGTCGTATCAGGTCACACAGACCTTGAAAATTCTTTTGCAAATAAGATCATTTTGGACGAGCTAAAAAAGCACCTGCCAGAGGCTAAATTTGACATACTAAGCGAGCTTTATAAAAACTACGCTATCGATGTAAAAGCTGAGCAAGAAAAGCTAGTGAAGGCTGATGTGATCGTGCTTGTTTATCCATTTTTCTGGTACGGCGTGCCATCACTTTTACAAAAGTGGCTCGAAGATGTGCTAGTTCATGGCTTCTCTCACGGCAGTAAGGGAGATAAGCTACACGGCAAAAAGCTAGTGCTTTCATTTACCTCGGGCGCGCCTGAGGAGCTTTATAAAAAGAGGCACTTCAGCGCTATGAGATAGAGGAGTTTTTGCCGCCACTTAGGGCGTTAGCAAATATGTGTGGTATGGAGTTTGCAGGCTATGTTTATAGCGGAGGGCTATCATATCAGAGCAGGCACGATGAGGCAAAGCTTGCTTTGATGAGGCAAAAGGCGCTTGATCATGCAAAGAGGCTAGAGGAGCTGATAGGTAAAATTTCATGATACCTGCGAAATTTTATAGATATGTTTTTGCGTTTATAATGTCAGCATTTATGGCGTTTTTTATGTCATTTGTGCTCACGTATCTAAACCTTGGCTTTGTTGATGGCTTTGTGAAAATTTGGCTAATCGCTTATGTAAAAGCCTTTGTAGTGGCGTATCCTGTGCTTTTGCTAGTTTCGCCGTCTGTTGCAAAGATCACGCAAAATTTATGTAAAAAAGAGGGGTAAATTTGAAGTGTGGCTAGAGAGCCTAGCCACATGGAGTTTTATTTTAAAAGACCTTGTTTTTTCATTTGATCCATTACTTGAGCAAACATCTCTTTAGCTTGTTTGCAAGTAGCGTCTTGTTGCTCTTTTGGTAAAGAAGCTAGTTGATCCATTGATTGTTTCTTTTGATCTTCATACATTTTTACTTGTTGCTCTTGACCAGCTTGTTTGTAAGCTTCAACCATCTTATCAATGTCTGAGAAGTAAGACTTGCAAGTATCTGTAAGATCTGCAGCGTTTAGGCTTAGTGCAAAGCCAAGAGTAGCTAAAACTAAAAGTGATTTTTTCATCTCTTTCTCCTTGTGAAAATTTAAGGAGATTATATAACTTTTTTATTTTAAATAGATTTAAATTTATTAAATTTAGCCAAGACGAGCGCCTTGGCTAAAATTTTGGCTTTTTAGCCTAAGAATTCGCGCTTGAAATACTCTTTTGGAGCTTTGCAAAGTGGGCAAGCGCCTGGAGCTTTTTTACCTCTATGAACGTGTCCGCACACCTCACAAACCCAGATATCCTCTTCATCGCTCTCAAAAAAGCCCTCTTCATCAAGCATCTTTTTAAGCTCTAGATACTCCCTCTCATGCTCTACTTCAACCTTGCCAATCGCGTTAAATAGCCTTTCAACATCTCTTAGCTCTTCTTCTTTGCGATCTTTGCAAAGTCTGGATACATCGTCGTATGCTCGTAGTTTTCGCCAGCTGCAGCGTCAAGTAAATTTTTATCCATCTTATCGATCGGATCGTTCATCATCTCGTGATATTTCTTAAATTCAGCCCTTGCGTGCCATTTTTCGTTTTCAGCTGCTTCGTAAAAGTGTCTAGCTATCGCGTGATAGCCTGCTTCTTTAGCTAGGTCGCCGTAAAGCTCATACTTGTTTCTAGCTTGTGACTCGCCAGCAAATGCCTTCATCAAATTTACCTGCTGTTAAATTTTCAGTCACGCATTTCATCTCTTCGCCGCAACAGGTTAATGTGCCGCCGCCAACTTTTTGAACCTCGATCTCGTTGCCGCATTTCTCACATTTGTATGTTTCATACTGTCTCATTTTGACTCCTATTTTGATAAAATTTTGAGCGGATTATAACCAAATAATCAAAATAAGTAAATAATAATTTTTATTGATAACGTATATTATTTTTATAAATTTGAAGTTATAATAAGACAAAAATTTAAAGGCATAAGATGACTACAACGATTGATTTTAAAAATGCTGACTATGGATTTATTGAGCTTATAAAAGAGATGGCTAGGCAGGCAAATGTAGAATTTGAGCAAAGAGATAAGGTCTCAAGGCTTGACAAAGCTATCAAAGAGATCGAAAATGGCGAAGTAGAGAGATTTAAAACATTTGAAGAATTTGAAAAGAGCCTTGATGCTTGAGATAGAGTATTCAAAGAGTTTTAAAAAAGCTTTTAAAAAGCTAAATGAAAGCGAAAAGAAACTAACTAAAGATATCATCTGGCAATTAGCAAATAACGAGGAATTAGCATCAAAGTATAAAGATCGCGCTCTTATTGGAAGCTATAAAGGCTTTAGAGAGTGTCATGTTAAGCCAGACTTGCTCTTGATATATAAAAAACAAAACGAAATTTTACTTCTTACATGCGTTGAAGTAGGAAGCCACAGCGAGCTTTTTCAATAAATTTAACAAAAAACCAAATCCATCATCATAAATTTAAAAAAGATAAATTTCAGCCAAAATTTACTTCTAGCGTTAAAAGTGCGGTTGAGCTTGGTTGTAGAATAACTCAAAATAAATCATCCAAAGGAGATCATTATGAGTTTTCTATCTAAATTTAGTAAGGCTATCTTTGCCGTTGCAGTTGCTGGAGCGATTAGTGCTAGTGCATTTAGCGAGGGCGAGGACTACGTCAAGCTTGAAAAGCCACTAAGTGTGGGACAAAACACGCTAGTTAAAGTTTTTAGCTATGCTTGCCCATTTTGCTACAAATACGACAAGAGCGTCACTCCAAAGGTAGTTGAGAAAATCCCTGGACTAAAATACGAGCCATTTCACCTAAAGACAAAGGGCGATTACGGCGAGGTTGCGAGCAAGGTCTTTGCCGTGCTTATCGTTATGGACGAGGCAAAAGGAGTGAGCTTGTTTGATGAAAATTCACTATTTAAAAAGGCTAAATTTGCCTACTACAAAGCTTATCATGACAAAAAAGAGCGCTGGAGCGATGGCAAAGATGCTGAGGGCTTTTTAAAGACCGGACTTGATGCAGCTGGCGTTAGCAAAGCAGACTACGAAAAAGAGCTAGCTAATCCAAAAGTGACTGAGCTACTTAAAAAGTGGGACGAGAGCTATGACGTGGCTAAAATTCAAGGCGTGCCAGCATTTGTCGTAAATGGCAAATATCTCATCATGACAAAATCAATCAGCTCGCTTGACGGCATGGCAGCACTCATCGAAGAGCTTCTTAAAAAATAAGGCGCCACATGAGCTTTTTTAAAAAAATGGCTAAATTTCAAGACTCACGCATCTCTTGGGCGATCTTAGTCTTTGTAAGCGTCGCGCTTGTTGTCATTGCGCATTCGCTCTTTCAAAACTACGCCTATATGCCTCCTTGCGAGCAGTGCGTCTATATACGTTTTGCCTTTTTGTGTATGGCGCTTGGTGGCGTGATCGCTATCATAAACCCTAAAAATTTGCTCTTTGCTCTAGTTGGCTACGTCTTTGCCTTTTGGGGAGCGGTGCAGGGCATAATGTATAGCGTAAAGCTAGCCAAAATCCACGATGCGGTGCATGGCGATGATCCTTTTGGCGTGCAGGGCTGCTCGACTGAGCCGCACTATCCATTTGGCTTGCCACTTGAGAAGTGGGCGCCAGACTGGTTTATGCCAACGGGTGATTGTGGATATGACAGCCCTATGGTGCCTGATGGCGTGGTGCTAAGTGATCTGCAAAAGAGCATAGTAGATCTTTACGCAGATGGCTGGTATCTTGTGCCGTCTTCTAAATTTATGTCGATGGCGGATTGCACGCTGCTTGGCTTTGGCATTTGCTTTGTTGTGCTTGCACTTATGCTTGTTTCAAAGCTCTTATCTTTTATGAAATAAATTTTAGTTAGCCCTATTTTTGGGCTAACTTAGGATATACTGCGCGCATGGGTATTAATTTAAAATCACAAAATATTAAAATTTATGCGATCATCTTGCTAGCAAGCCTCTTTGTCGTGTTTCTTGGGCTAAACAGCTACAACAAAGCAAAAGAAAAGATCATCGAGCTATCTGATAAAAATAACATCGCAGTTAGTAAAAACATCGTTAGCAACTTTCAAATTTGGCTTGATGAGCGCTTAAATTCACTCATCCGTGCGTCAAAATTTATCCAAAACTCTAACATCATAGATGACGATACTAAGGTGGCAAATTTCATAAAGCTCTTTAAAGAAAATGCAAAAGAATTTGATCTCATGCAGCTTCTAAGAGAGGATGGCGAGATATTTGTAGATGGGCAAAAGATATCAGAAGAGGTGATGTCAAAGCGCGAGCGAGCGGGGCTTATCTGGTATGTCGAGACAAAAAATACAAATGCCCCAAGCGTAAATTTCATGCAAAATCACAAAATTTTAAAAGACTCTACTTTAAATTTATGCGTGCCAGTTGAAAAGGATGATAAATTTGAGGCGGCACTTTGCGGCGTCGTGCGCATAGGCACTATCTTTGATAGCATCAAAAACTTTAGCCTTGCGCCAAATTCTTACTCATTTTTAGTAACTCACAGCGGCGAGATCCTCACATCGATGGCCGATGCGACGCTAAAAGAGAGATCGAGGAGAAATTTAAAGAGCTATTTTTAAAAGATGAGGACATCACTAGCCTAAAGATAGGGCAAAATTTGATCCAAGTAGCCGAGATACCGACGATGAACTGGTTTATCGGAGCTGGCACAAACAACGAAGAAGAAATTTTAGCCATGACTAGAGAGGCGCTAAAAAACGCCCTAAATTTACTCTTTGCCTTCGTTGCACTTACATTTTTGGCAAACAGCCTGCACAACTTCATGTATAACAAGATAAAAAAGGTGCAAGACGAGTACGAGACCTTGCTAGCGCACAGAGCCAAGATGAGCGAGGCTGGAGAGCTCATAAGTGGCATAAGTCATCAATTTATCCAGCCGGTAAATTCGCTAAAACTGATGTTAAGCTCGGCGATAATGCTAAAAAAGAGGGCAAGCTAAGCGATGAGGAGCTTTTAAATTTACTAGAAAAAGGGCAAAGCTCGATCGAGCTTCTTTCAAAAACAATCGAAATTTTAGAAATTTTTACAAAAGCGCTGAAAATGTGAGCGAATTTGATATCCAAACAAGCGTTAGAAATTTAATAACACTTATGCACACAGAGCTTAGCCGTGCAAACGTAAGCGTGAAATTTAGCGGATTTGAAGAGATGAAAGTCTATCAGATAGAAAACATCATCCAGGCAAATTTTGCTAATCCTAATCCACAACGCAAAGGACTCACTAGTTGAGAGCTACAAAGATGAGCCGCTAAAACGCGTGATAGAGCTAAAATTTAGAAGCTTTGAAGATAAGTGCTACATCGGAGTTTATGATAATGGTGGCGGCGTGAGCTACGAGATGAGTAAGAAAATTTTTACCTGGCTAAACACGACTAAAAAGCAAGGAAATGGCATAGGACTTTACTTTGCTAAAAAGCTAGCACGTGAGAAGCTAAATGGCGACATCACGCTTGCGCACAACCTAAAGCCAACTATTTTTGAGCTAAGCTTTGATAAGAATTTAAAGGGTTAAAAGATGCAAGAGGCACTAGAAATTTTAAAAAAGTATCTATCTTAGTAGCTGAAGATGACGAGATGGCAAGGGAACTCATCATCACTGGACTTAAGCCATACTGTGGTCAGGTAGTTGGCGCAAAAGATGGACAAGATGGGCTAGAGAAAATTTAAAAAAAAGGGCTTTGACATCGTTATGAGCGACATCCACATGCCAGTGCTAAATGGCTTTGAGATGATGAATGAGATAAAAAAGCTAAAACCTCATCAGAAATTTTATCGTCTTTACCTCGTATGACAGCGATGAAAATTTGATCAAGAGCTATGAACAGGGGGCGACCTTGTTTTTGAAAAAGCCTATCGATATAAAGGATCTTAGATCGATGCTGATAAGCCTAAGCTTCGAGCGAGATGAGAAGCTAGTACGACTAAGTGATGAGGTGAGTATGAAATTTAAAAAAAGAGAAAATTTATAAAAACGGCAGCGAGCTATACCTTAGCTTTTTGCAAAATAAGATATTTTGGCTATTTGCCTACAACCTAAACAAGCTCGTGACCTACGAGATGATAGAGGAATTTGTCTATGAGAGCACTGAGGTGAGCAAGGCTGCGATACAAAATGTCGTGCTGCGCCTAAAACGCGAGCTTGGCGTGAAATTTAAAAACATCAGCGAGAGTGGGTATATCTTGGTCGCTAAGTGCTAAAAGTATAAATTCAAAATAGTAAAACTAATATATTTATATAAGAATATCTTAAAAGCAGTGATAAATTTATGTCACTACTAGCTAAAATTTATAGAAAAATAGATGAAAATTTGTGAAATTTGATAGATAAACTTAAGAAAATTTATGTCACAAGTGGGTATAAATTTATGATAGTTATAAATAAAAAACATTTTGATATAAAAGAGCTAAATTTAGTGATAACAAGGCTAGATAAAGGCTTTTTTGATTAAGAATTTATGCGTTTAAAATGAAAAAAATTTTGTGACATTTTTGGGTTATTTTATCAACTACTATACCATTTTGATGAACAAAAACTTAAAATTTAAAATTTGCATAGATAAATATAAAAATTTTCACACATTTATAAAAAAATTACACATTATTAATCCCTAAACTTAGGCTTTTCTTAAGGGTATTGTACCAAAGTACAATATAACTAAATTTTTTTCTTAGCTAAAATCTTGATATAGATCAATAAAATCCAAAGGGAGGCACTAAGATGCAAAAGTTAGGCGTTATCAAAAATATCCTAGGCGGTGAAGTCGTAGCTGTTGATAAAAGCGGCAACGAAAGAGTCTTGAAGGTGGGCGATAGCATTTTTGAAGGCGAAACGATAAAGGCTAATGGCTCTGCAAAAGCAGTGATCTCAGCAAACGACGGCAAAGAGGTTAGCTTGCAAAACGGCGAAAGTCTGAGCCTAGACAAAGAGGCAAATGCACTTAGTGACAACCCAGAGATAGCCTCTATTCAAAAAGCCTTACTAAACGGCGCAAACATCACAGATCTTGAAGAGACTGCAGCTGGTGGCAACCAAGGCGGCGGTAACGCTACTGGAGATGGCGTGAGCTTGGGAGCCGCTAGTTTTGCTGAGGGTGGCCACTACTCAAATATCAATGAAAACTATAGAAATTTAACCGACACAAATAGAGCTTTTCAAACCCCAGAAAACTCAATAGGCGGCTATAACGATGCAGGCACAGATGCGGATACGACAACTCCTATCTCACCAGCTACACCTGTCACTCCAAGCACACCAAGCACTCCAGTAACGCCATCAACTCCGAGTACTCCAGTAGTACCAAGTACCCCAAGCACTCCTGGCGTCACCGTAACTCCAGGCACCCCTTCACCTGCTAATCCTCCAGTCATCACGCCTCGCCCTAGTGCAGTAGAGATCACTACTAGCATCGATCCTGCTACTAGCGAGGTAAGAGAGAGCGCCGCAGGAGCAAACGGCGAGGGCGGACACTATCTTGTTTATAAACTAGGTCTATCAGGCACTCCAGTAAGCCCAAGTGGCGAGACCACAGATCTAGGTTTAAATTTCCTCGGTGGCACTAGAGGAGAGGATTATTCAAGTGTGGTTGAGTACTCGACTGACAATGGAGCGACATTTCAGCCACTATCAGGCTACACGATAACTGGCGTAAATATAGAAGATATCTCAAAAGTGCAAGTAAGGATAAAGGTGCTTGACGATAACGGCCAAGACACCACAAAAGGTCCTTTGCATCACAACCAAAACGAGGGTGAGAACACTGGCCCTCAAGGCATGACTATCGACAACGTACAAAAAACTGATATGGTTGATAATTTTGCTGTATTTAAAGAGGGTGTAAAACTAAGTGTCACACCAAGCAGTAGCTACCTGTTACCAACAACTAATGCAAATATGGCTGAAGGCAAAATAATAGATAACGATGACAACATCGAGCTAAATAAAGATATCAAAGGCAATATCGCAAACCATACAAATTTAAACACAAATGATGGTGATGATACGGTTAGTATAAAAGCAAATTTAGAGAATTTACACTTAAATACCGGCTCTGGTAACGACGTGGTAAATTTTGATAAAGAGGTTACTATTAGCGGCACAGCAAATAGTGGTTCAAATGCTAATAGTACAAGTATAGATCTTTATAGTGGCGATGATGTGGTAAATATCAATGCTGATCTAACCATGAACAAAGCTTCAATTAATCTTGGTGCAACAACAAATGATCCAAACTATAACGCACATGATGCCTCAGGCACTAATGAGCTAAATATAAATGCAAATATTACCGGCATAGGCTCTGACTGGAGAAATAAAAACACTGTTTCTATGGGAGATGGCGACGACAATGTAAATTTTAAAGATGGCGTAAAAGTTGAAAAAGTGTTTATAAATATGAATGCTGGTGAAAATACCGCCAAGGGAAGCCATGTGACCTTAGAAGATGTTCGCTTAGATACTGCAACTAGCTACACAAAAGCTGGCGAAACTAGTAATGTAGAATTTTCAGACTCTACATTTAGAAATGTAGAGATAAATTTTGGCGTAAATACCGCCGCAGATGTTAATCTTGGCGTGCAAAATGTCAAACTTACTAATATCATAGGAGATCACGTCACAGCTAATGCACAAGATCATCTTGAAGTAAAAGGCGGATCATATACTGGGGGCGCTAACTACTTTTCATCTAAAGATATCGTTATAGATGATATTACAGTAGATCAAGCTAGTATTGGTTCATTTAGCGGCGTCTCATCAGTTGCAAACATATCAAATTTAACCGCTACAAATAGGGTTGGTTTAAGGTACGGAGACGGCGACGATACGATAAATTTAAATGGTGGTAATATTCTAAGCAAGGCTGACGCTTCAAGCTATGCCGATATAGATACCGGAAAGGGCAATGACACCAGTAAATTTTAATGGCGAAAACAAATCTGGTGGCTTAAGCATAGATACTGCTGATGGCAACGATACTATAACATTTGGTGCAGGCACTACACTTGGTGGTACTTATACGAGTAGCGATAATAACCTAGTTAGCCACTATGTTGGCGTAAGAATGGGTGCAGGAGACGATACACTAAATATCGACAAGGGTGCTGTGCTTAAAAATGCTGGTATAGAAATGGGTGATGGTAATGACGTTGTAAATTTAAATGGCGGTCTAGAAAAAGCAGGGGGCGGTATGTATAGCCCTGGCGTAAGTGCTATTAACCTAGGTAGTGGCGATGACATCATACATATCGGCAAAGATGCAGTTGTTAATGACGATGCTATGTCTTTTAGAGGCGGATCTGGCCATTTAGAACGTGACGGCATCATCATTCAAGGTGGAGCAGGCACTGATACGCTAGATCTTGCTGGAAATATCGACTTTAGCAAGGTAGCTGGCTTTGAAAAACTTACTCTTGGTGGAAGCGCAAACAACGTAACACTGAAATTTAACACTAGATGACGTGCTAAATATCACAAATGGCAACGGCACTAACCGCACTCTAAGGATAGATGGCGAAAATGGCGATCAAGTAGATATGTCAGCCTTTAGCAAAGGCGGGGTAAATTCTGAAGGATATACAGAGTACTCAGCTACGTCTAATGGTACGACATTTACCATCGAGATAAAAGACGAAATAGTCTTACACTCTTAAATTTCATGCCCTAGTCTAAAAAAACTAGGGCAAATTCTTACAAAATTTCAAAATTTCAGTACCATAGTACAATTTACAAAGCTTTCTCAAAATATTAAAATACGTTCAAAATTTTAGATAAGGAAGTAAAATGGCAACAAGGATAGGCGTTATAAAAAGCATCTCACAAGGATCAAGCGTAATCGCAACTGCAAAGGATGGCACACAAAGAGTGTTAAAAGTTGGCGATGAAATTTTCTTGGTGAGACTATACAGACAACTGATTTTGACTCAAAAGTAGTCATAACTGCAAACGATGGTAAAGACATCGCGATCATCGGAAAAGATACCCTAAATTTAGACAAGAGCGTAGCTCACAACGATAGCTTTGGTGACGATAGCGTAGCTGATGTAAGTGCTATCCAAAAAGCACTTCTTGATGGCGCAAACATCACAGATCTTGAAGAGACAGCAGCTGGTGGTAACGCAGCAGCTGGAGCTGGTGGAGATGGCGTAAGCTTAGGTGCAGCTAGCTTTGAAGAGGGTGGTCACTACTCAAACATTACTGATGATTATAGAAATTTACCTGATTCAAGCAGGGCTTTTCAAACTCCAGAAAACTCAATCGGCGGCTACAATGACGGCAATGACGCAGGCAATGTAACTCCTGTCTCACCAGTCATACCTCCAATCAGTGTTGATATCAAAACACTAAATGATAACTTTGGAACTATAAAAGGCGATTACAGCCTAGACGCACCAAGCGTACCTCGCACAAATGACGCTACTCCAACTATAAGCGGCACAGTAGATCCAGCTGCTGTAAGAGCGGTTGTTAGCGTGCTTGACAAGGACGGACACGAAGTCTTTACAAAAACTCTAAATCCAAGCGACTATGCTGATGGTAAATTTAAATTTACAACTAACGAGTTAAGTGTAAATGGTAGCCATGATGGTGATTATAAAGTAGAGATAACAGCTACAGGAAGAGACGGCAATACTGCAACCGATACTGGTAATTTTGTGCTTGATACAGTTGCAAAAATAACCATAAACGTTGAAACTGAGATGAGCCTTGTTAAAGAGTCTGAGATGAGTAGCGGACTAAAAGGAAATTTCTGGTTTAACCACATCTATGAGCCAGGCGTAAGCGGTACTGAGCTAAGACCTTATGCCTTTAAAAACTCTTCATACGCACACGATGGTATGAAACAAAATGACTTTATAGAACACTATACAAACAATACCAAACCTTGGGCAAGTTTTAAAGCAAAAGAGCTAAGATTTCCAACAAGGCGAAGGTGGCGATAGAGATAATTTAAAAACTGATCCAGGTGCAGTCTCAGGACTTGATGGTGCTCATAACAGCACATTTGTGCGCGGAGCAAGAGATCTTGACGGAAATTTAATAACTCCAAACAGTGAGTGGGTAGCTCCAAATTTTAAAGCACTTAAGTACTTCATTGATAACGCAAAAGGCAGCGATATAGACATCCTAAGAGATGCTCCTAATGGTAAAAACACAACAGCTGGTGCGATGGTGAAATTTAAAAGGTACTATGTATCTTGAGCCAGGGGATTATAAAATTTGACGCAAAAGGCACTGATGATAGCGTGAGATTTAAGGTTGATGGCGTTACTATGGTTGATTATGACACTATCCACTCAGAAAATAGAGCCACAGTTACAACTTTACACGTTGATAAAGCAGGTTACTACGACTTTGATATGACCTATGCAAACTACGTTTTTGAAGGCGTGTTAAAACTAACTGTTTCAAAAGATGGCGGACCTGAGAGCATACTTGGCTCAGAGGCAAGTGGCATAAAACTAAATTCAACCGACTTTGACAGCTACGTAGATACAGTAACAAGAAATGTCTATAAAGTCACTCAAAAAATCACAGGAACTGTGGATAATGTAGAAGATGGACAGATCGTAACTGTGACATCAAGCACCAGCGAGAGCCATACAGCAGTTGTAAAAGACGGTAAATACGAGGTTGAGTTTAAAACAAGCGATACAAAAGCGACATACACAGCTAAAGTTAGCGATCTTGTAGGCAACGAGGCGCAGG
The DNA here is from genome assembly GCA_037321105.1 of Campylobacter concisus. GTDB lineage: Bacteria > Campylobacterota > Campylobacteria > Campylobacterales > Campylobacteraceae > Campylobacter_A > Campylobacter_A concisus_AZ. Next base: position 1,172,832 of record CP147775.1, read on the forward strand.
CATCATCAACTAAACTAAATAATGTCGCTACAGACCTAATAGATGCGACCGATGATGATGCAAGCAGTGTAAGTGCAAATACAAATACAGGTATAAACGACGCAACTAAATATTATAAATATACAACTGATGACATCGCTCAAACTGATAAATTTTCATCTAATGCGCCACTACCAGTACTAAGCGATAAGACTCCGACATTTACGGGCAGCATAGATAGCAGCGCAACTAAAGCGATCATCACTGTTCTTGATAAAAATGGACATAAGGTCTTTACAAAAGAGCTTAGCCAAAGCGAATTTGCAAATGGTAAATTTGAAGTCACATCTGATAATTTAGAGGATGGCAACTATAACATCAAAGCAACTGCAATATTCGCAAATGGCGACAAGAGCACGATAGTTAGTGAATTTGTAGTTGATAAGACGCCAGTTACTATAGAAAACATCAAGATCATCGAAAATGATAGAGAGGGACTACACCATACGCTTAAATTTAGCCTCAAAAACTACGAAGAGGGTGATAAGATCGAGAGCATAAAAGTGATCAAGGCAGACGGAACTACCGAGGTCATCTCTGTTGGCACTACTAAGCCAACTAATGGTGTGTTAAGCTTTGAGTACGATCACAAGATAAAACTAGGCGATAAGATAGAAGTTGAGATGACTGATAAAGCTGGCACAAAATATACTCACGTAAATGAAATTTTAGTTCCAACTATGACGCAGTTTGAAAATGGCAACGACACAACTACAAATGCAAATAACCGCTCAGCTGAGAAGTTGTGGGGCACTATGGAGATGAGTGAGAGTGGTCTTAGAGCTGATGGCTCAAGGATCGTCTCAAACGACGCTATCCCATACCTAAGAGCTGTGATCCCAGAGGATGCAACAGCTGGTAATGCTAGCAATAATCAAACTGTAAGCGAGTTTTTAAATAGCGGTAGAGGCATAACATGGGGCACTGGCGATGTTAGATTTGTAGCAACTAACGTTGATAAAGGTGTTTCAAAAGAGTTATTATCTCAATCGATAGAAAAACCAATAGGCAATGTAACGCCTGATCACTACAATAGACTTACAGGCTATAACAACAGACTTGATGCCGCTGGCAAGATGGCTGATGGTGTTTATAAAATTTCTATCGATGGTAAATATCAAGGTGGAGATGAGCTACTTTACAACTCTATCAAATTTACCGATCGATGCAACAGCTGCAACGATAAATGACTCAAAATTAAGCTATGACGCAGCGGCAAATAAAACCACATGGAGCGGAAATTTAAGTGAAAATGGAGTTGGCGCGAGCTATACACTAAAACAACACTTTGAAGAGGCAGTAAAAGGCATAGCTCTAAAAGATAGCATCACGCTAAGAGGTGCTGATGGACACATCATAACTGCAAATTCTGTAACGCTTGATGACAATGGAAATTTCGAAGCTGTATTTAACGGCGAAGTAAAAGCAAGCGATGTCTATCTACAAATTTCTGATATCGCTAAAAATACAATAGTCGATACAGAAAATAACAACAATAACAATGTCATCACAACAAGTGAAGGCAACGATATCATCAATGTTGGAAACGGCGATAACGTCATACACGCAGGACGCGGTGAAAACGAAATTCGCACAGGCAATGGCAACAATGTAATCATCACTGGCGATAACAACGACGTTATAACCACAGGAAGCGGTAACGACTACATCGACGCTGGCAGAAGTGGCTATACTGGTATGAACAAAGGCGACATAGTAAATGCGGGCGCTGGCGATGATAAGGTTGTATTTACCTTTGATAATCCAAGAGCAGCTCTATCTCAAAGCCTTGATGGCGGCACTGGTACAGATACGCTTATCATGCGTCCAGTGGCAAAGGATGGCACTATCGACTTTGATAAGATAGACAACAAAGGCTTGAATAACGCGATCAAGAGTTTTGAAGAGATCCAACTTGGCATGGATGAGCATGGTAATGACAACCAAGCTGTTAAGCTACTAAATTTAAAAGCGGATAATGTATTTAGCATCACTGATGATGTAAATACCATCTTAAAAATAAGTGGTGATAACAATGATAGCGTTTCATTAAAAGGATTTACTGAGGTTGCAGATCAAAGTGGTGTCCAAGCTGGATATACAAGATATGAGGGTCAAACAAGCTCAGCTACTCCGACAACTATCTACATAGATGTCGATAACGACATAAATAAACAACTTGTATAAAATTTGGGCTTTTTAGCCCAAATTTTTCTTTTAAATTTCTATTTTTACTCCCAAAAAACGCCTTTAAAAACCATCTTTGTACCAAAGTACAATATACAAATTTAATAAAAAACACTAGAATAAATCAAAAATAAAAGTAAGGAATAAAGATGGCAGCTGTAGCCGGCAAGGTAAAAAGCGTCACATCTGATGTTATAGCGATAGATAAAAACGACCGTGTAAGAGTTCTAAACGTAGATGATGAGGTTTATATAGGTGAGAGCATAAAAGGCGAGAGCCAAAGTGCGAGCGTGACTATCACAGCAGTGGATGGTAGCGACATATCACTAAATGGATATGACACGATATGGCTTGATAGTAGCGTGGTAAGTGCTGATACTAGCGCCGAAAATAGCATCGATACTGACGCACTTTTTAGAGCGCTTCTTGGAGAAAACTACGCTGAGATACTTGATCAGATGAATGAAAAAGTAGAAGATATGTTTGCAAAAACGCAGTCAAATGAGGCTGAAAATAGCTCAAATAGCCTTGATAGCAGTGAAAATTTAGCGCACAAGCATAGCGCAAATGATGAGATTTTATCTGACTCAAACGAGCTAAAAGTAGATAACTCTTACGAGCATGCAAATTTTGACGCAACTACGATATATATCGAGATCGATAACGATCTAAACAAACTTTCAGTAAATTTTGAGCCTCTTGGCTCAAATCTTTTTAAAAACTCAAATTTAACTAACATCCCTTATAATAAGCCAAAATTTATAAAAAGGAAAACGATGAAGAAAATTTTAATCATCGCAGGCTCTTGCAATAGCGGCACAGCAGGGCTTCAGGCTGATATAAAGACATGCGCTAGGTTAAATTGTTACAGCGCAACGGCGGTCACTTCGCTAGTTGCTGAGACCACAGACGCGATAAAAAGCGTAGTTTGCCTGGAGCCTAGCTTTGTTAAAGACGAGCTTAGCACGCTTGCTGAGGAATTTAGCTTTGATGCGATAAAGATCGGTATGCTCTTTAGCGAGGAGATAATGGACGTTGTGCATGAGTTTTTGCTCACTCAAAAGTGCAAGATCGTGCTTGATCCAGTCTGCGTCTCAAAGAGCGGCCACAAGCTCATAAAAGATAGCGCAGTAGAGAAGCTAAAAGAGCTAATGAAGCTTGCCACTGTCGCCACGCCAAATTTAGACGAGGCAAATGTCCTTTTTGGAGAGAATTTCAAAGATCTGCCTTGCGATATCATCGTGAAAAAACATGTAAGCGAGGATAGCAGCATAGATACGCTTTATAGAAAAGATGGCTCACTGCAAAATTTCAAAACTCCGCTTGCTAGCCCGCTTGTGATGAGCGGGACTGGTTGCACTTTCTCAACGGCGCTTGCTTGCTATCTTGCAAAGGGCAAGAGCTTGGAGGAGGCCATAGGACTTTCAAAAGAGTATATTTGTGAGATTATAAAAGAGAGTATCGATACAAAACTAGGCAAAAATCGCCTACTTTGGCACGGAGCAAAGTGAAATTTAAGCCTAAAATTTCAGGCTTAAAATTTGATAATTTACGCCTCTAATATCGCTCCGTTGCTTGCGTTTGTGACTAGTTTTTGATACTGCCTTAGCCAGCGAGAGGTTAGCGCTTTATCTACTGGTTTAAATTCCGCTCTTCTCTTTGCGATCTCAGCTTCGCTTAGGCGAACGTTTATCTCGTATTTATCGACGTCTATATCGATGATGTCTCCGTCTTTTAGCAATCCTATCATGCCGCCCTCAGCTGCTTCTGGGCTTACGTGACCGATGCTTAGACCTCTTGTCGCCCCGCTAAAGCGACCATCTGTGATGAGCGCTACGTCTGCGCCAAGTCCTCGTCCCATGATGAGTGAGGTAGGGCTTAGCATCTCTTGCATGCCAGGGCCTCCGCGTGGGCCTTCGTAGCGGATGACGACGACATCGCCTTTATCTACTTTACCGCTTGAGATGCCAGCTATAGCTTCATCTTGTGAGTTAAAGCAGACTGCTTTGCCGCTAAATTGCACGCTCGCCAACGATGCCAGCTGTCTTGATGACACAGCCTTGCTCGGCTAAATTTCCAAACAAAATGGCAAGACCGCCAACTTGCGAATAGGCATTTTCTACCTTGTGGATGACGCTTTCATCTTTGATGTCGCTGGCACGTACTCGCTCACCCAAAGTCTCGCCGCTAACTGTTAGGTTGTCTAAATTTAGCATGCCGTGATCTCTGCGTGAAATTTCTTTTATCACTGCATTCATACCGCCAGCTCTGCCGACATCCTCCATATGCACGTTTGGCAAGCTTGGGCTGATCTTAGCGATGTGAGCGATGTTTTGGCTGATCTTGTTTAGCTCTTTGATGTCTAAATTTACGCCAGCTTCTCTTGAGATAGCTAGCATGTGAAGGACGGTGTTGCTGCTGCCACCCATCGCCATATCAACGACAAGTGCGTTGCGGATCGCCTTTTCATTTAGTATGTTTCTTATCTTAAATTTCTCATCAAGGGCGATCTGACAAATTCTACGAGCAGCCTGCCTGATGAGCTCCTCACGCTCTGGAGTTAGCGCTAAGATGGTGCCGTTGCCAGGGAGCGCTATGCCCATCGCTTCGCAAAGCGTGTTCATAGAATTTGCCGTAAACATACCGCTACAGCTGCCACCACTTGGACATGCGTTGCACTCGATATCTCTTAGCTCAGCCTCGTCTATCTCTTTGGTCTCAAATTTACCAACCGCCTCAAACGCAGTCGCAAGGTCTATCGGCCTGCCATCTTTTGTGTGACCTTTTCTCATAGGACCACCGCTTACGAAAATGGTCGGGACATTGACCCTTAAAGCACCCATAACCATGCCAGGGACGATCTTGTCGCAGTTTGGCATGCAAACAAGCGCGTCAAGTGCGTGGGCGTTCATCACGGTTTCGATAGAATTTGCGATGATCTCGCGGCTAGGCAAGCTATATAGCATGCCCTTATGCCCCATCGCGATGCCATCATCCACGCCGATGCAGTTAAATTCAAACGGCACACAGCCATTTTTGCAAATTTCATCTTTTAAAATTTGTGCGTATTTGTTTAAGAAAAAGTGCCCAGGTATGATCTCTATAAAGCTGTTTGCAACGCCGATAAATGGCTTAGCAAAGTCCTCGTCTTTTAGCCCAGTCGCACGTAAAAGTGAGCGGTGTGGGGCTCTTGTGTAGCCTTTTTTGATTATATCGCTTCTCAAATTTGATCCTTTTTTTAAAATTTGAGAGGATTTTATCACATCTAAAGTATCAAAAATTTTAAAGCTTGGCCGCACATGGCAGCCAAGTAAATTTTAATATTCGTCAAAGAATTTTGAATTTCTTTGGTATCGCTTGTTTTTGTGAGGGCTAGCATGAGTAAAATTCTAGCCTTTTGTGGGTTTAGATCGCTTGCGGTGATGAAATTTCCATTATCATCCATCTTTTTGTTGCTATCCACGTAGCCACTACCAACGATCGCGCTTCTTACTATTTTTATGCCTTTTGCGTTTGCCTCTTGAAGCACGGTAAATACGTTGTTGTGGATGCTGCCGTTACCTGTGCCTGCGTGGATGATGCCCTTTGAGCCGACATCTATCAGGTGTTTTGCGATATCGCCGTAGTCATTTGCGTGTGAGTAGATGATATCGACCCTTGGCAAGGCCTCTAGTTTGCTTACGTCAAAGACGCTGTTTGCGGTGTGTTTTTTGAGGCTTTTTGTGCTGTAAAACGACCTTGCCATAATAGACTCTGCCGATGGCGCCAGTGTTTCTTGACTTAAATGTATCAACTGATGAGGTGTTTGTTTTTGTAACCTCTCTAGCGGCGTTGATCTCGTCATTTAGCACGACTAAAACGACATTACCAATGCTCTCTTTGCTAGCTGCTACGCTTACTGCGTTATATAAATTTAGCGGACCATCAGCGCTCATAGATGTGGCACTTCTCATAGCACCCACTAAAACTACAGGCTTGTCTGACTTGACAACTGAAATTTAAGAAGTAGGCGGTCTCTTCGAGGGTATCAGTGCCGTGAGTTATGACGATGCCATCCACGTCTTTGCTGGCAAGTAGCTCATTTACGCGTTTTGCAAGCTTTAGCCAAATTTCATCAGTCATGTTGTTTGAGCTGATGTTTGCTACTTGCTCGCCTTTTACATTTGCTAAATTTGCTATCTCAGGCACGGCTTTGATGAGGATATCGACGCCAAGTTGGGCAGCGTCGTACTGGGCATTTGTTGCGCCACTAGCGCTTCCTGCGATCGTACCGCCTGTGGCTAAGATGACGACGTTTGGCTTTGCATAGAGCGAAGCAACTAGAATGCAGATCAATAAAACTAGCTTTTTCATAGCTATCCTCCTAGTAAGAATTTTTACGCATTTAATTTTTCGTAATACCAAACCAAGCAAATAGACAAAAATAAAGTAGCTCAAATAAATTTCTAAAATATTTTTATAAATTTAAAAAATATTATTTTCGCTCATTTTATCACAAAAAACACACGTTAAATTTAACTCTCTCTTAAAAGATAAGACAGATAAAATGAAATTTGCCTTATTTTAATCAAAATGATATATAAATTGATAACGTAAAATTGTCATACATGTGTCACAAATGCCGAATTTAAGGGCCTTATTGTACCTGGGTACAATATACATGAATTATAAAATTCATTAAAATGCGAGAAAAATTTAACAAGGATGAATATGGCAGCAAAACTAGGAAGTATAAAATCAATTTCAGGTCAAACTGAAGTGATAGCAGTAGATAAAAGTGGAAATGAGAGAATTTTAAAAGTTGGCGATAGCTTGTATGAGGGCGAGAGCATAAAGACAACTTCAGCTGACGCGAAGGTAGTCGTCGTTGCAAATGACGGCAAGGAAGTCTCTATAGTAGGCGAAGATACTATCTCACTTGATCCAAAAGAGGCAGCAAACGCACAAAGTGCTAACCCAGAGGTCGCAGCGCTTCAAAACGCTCTTTTGAATGGTGCAAACATCACAGATCTTGAAGAGACAGCAGCTGGTGGTAATGCAGCAGCTGGCGGTGCTGGCGGAGATGGCGTAAGTCTAGGCGCAGCTAGCTTTGCTGAGGGTGGCCACTACGCAAATATCAATGAAAATTTTAAAATTTAACTGACGCAAATAGAGCTTTTGACTCTTTTAATAGTCCAATCGGCGGCTATGCTGATAATAACGACAATGGCGAGGGCGATAATGTTGCACCGCAAAACCCAGCAAACCCAACAAATCCAACAACCCCTGTAACACCGGTCACTCCAGTTACTCCAGCAACGCCTGTAACACCTGTTGCGCTAAGCGTGTCACTTGATGGTAGCGGCGAGGCAAGAGAGGCGACTCCAAACGAGTATCTAGTCTATAATCTCGGCCTATCAGCTGCTACAAGCTCAACTACACCTACTGATCTAACGCTAAATTTAAGTGGCGCAAGTGCTGGCAGAGACTACTCAAACGCTATGGAGTATTCACTTGATGGCGGACATAGCTGGACAGCGATACAAAATGGTGGCACGATAAGCGGCGTCGCACCAAGCGATATCGCAAATGTAAAGGTTAGAGTGCAAGTGATAGATGACTACGGTCAAACAGCAGGTAATCAAAACGAGGGCATAAGCAGCGAAGATCTAGGTGCAAATATCGCTCCTGGCATAAAAGACTACGGCGTTTATAAAGAGGGTGTAACTCTTAGCGTGACCACAAACAACGCAGCTATCACATCTGGCGAGGCTGAGGGCAAGATCATCGATAATGATGACAATATAAATATCACAGAAAATATAGATGCATCTACAGAGGGCTTAAATCCTGCTCTTGTAAATTCTGACCCAGACAATGGCAACACCATGAAAACTATCATTGACACAAAAGATGGCGATGATACTATAACTATCAAAGAGGAAGTCTATTTTTCAAGTGGGTTATATGATCTAAAAGAAAATGCCAATGATGTTATAAAAATGGGCGATGGCGACGATGTGTTTAATACTGGAAAAGATGCTGTTGTAGAAAACACTAGGATAGACCTTGGAAACGCTGGCGGAGAGAAAAATCAAGATACACTCAATATAAATGGAACTGTTATAACAGATACAAGATTTACAAGCCACGATGGCAATGACGTATTTACTATAAAAGATGATTCTGGTCCAAGCCTTGGTAGTACTATTTTAGACAATGTCTTGTTTAAAACAGGAAGTGGCAACGATACTGTAAATATCGAAAAAAGCGATAATCATCAGCTTATAAAAAATACAAAAATAGACACCGGTGCTGATAACGACACCGTAAATATTAAAAGCGATATGTATGCTTACGTTACTAATAACGGAACAACTGACGAGACTGAGTATGCAGGAAGCAGAACTGATAGCTTTATAAAAACAGGCGAGGGCGACGACACTATAAATGTAACTGACGCAAGTATCAGGAGAGTTGATATCGATACAGGCGACTCAGACACAGGCGATATGCTAAATTTCATCAGTGCAGGCATATATAACTCTGAAATAAAAAGTGGCAATGGCAATGATAAGATCGTACTTCAAGATACCAAAGCAGATGTCATGGATATCTACACAGGCGAGGGTAATGATGGCCTAACTATCAAAGGTAGCACTGAAATAAAAAATAATAGCGCCACACATAATGACCCTATAAGCTCACCAGCTCACGTGGCAAATCCAGTAGCTAACCAAGCTGGAATTTACTCAAACTACATAGAGATGGGCAAAGGTCGCGATACACTAACTATCGAAAGAGGCGCTGAAATTTCAAACACTAAGATAAACACTAGCTCAGCTGATGCTGGAGTAAGTGACGATAGAGACAGCGTAGATGTTACTGGCGCTAAATTTAACAACACTGCCATTGAGACTGGATATGGTGATGATGAGATGAAATTTAAAAGATGTCACCATGATCTCAAATGATGGATATAGCACATATATCGGTGCAGGCGGCGGAAATGACACTATTAACGTCTCTGGAAATAGCTCATTTGACAAGGCTATCATCTACACAAATGGCGGAGATGACCGTGTAAATGTCGATGGTGATGTCTCTATGGTGGATTCAAACATTATGCTTGAAAATGGCAACGTAACGCTAAATGTCGCAAAGGCTACTGGTCTAGTTGATACAAATATAGAGGGTGCAGGCGTTGGAAATGCTGGCGTAAAAACCGTAACTATCGATAACGCCGAGCTTAGTAGAGTTACTATAAATACCGCAGATGACGGCGATAGCGTGACTATCGGAGCTGGCACTCATGATAATACTGATGTTAAAATTTTCACTCAAGGCGGAGACGATACGATAAATATCAACTCTGATCTAACTGGTACATCAAATGTAAATTTAAGTCCAGCTGCAGGCGAAGCTGCGCATGACCACGATGCATCAAACATCAACTCAGGCAAAGGCAACGATACTATCAATATAGCTGATAACGTGACACTAACTAACACCTACCTTTCAGGTGGCGACGGCAATGACTTGGTCGATCTTGGCAAGGATGTAAGCCTAAATGGCACTGCTATAAACGGAGGCGATGGCATAGATACGCTAAAAGTTCATGACGCATCATTTAATACGACAAATGCTGGCAAGATAAGTGGCTTTGAGGTGCTTGATATGTCAGAGGCCAATGAGGACTTTACATTCCACCATGCTTCAGATATCGCAAATTTCATAAAGAATGTCGGTGGCGAAGGTGCGACATCGCTGATCGTAAAAGGCGTAAAAGGCGTTGGTACATTTACAGAGGGCACTTCTGAAGTGGCGGACGCTTCTACGGTAGATAGCAACGGAAACTATGTATATAACGTAAATGAAGGCGGTCAGACATTTACGCTTACTATACAAGACGTTAACGTGAAACGAATTAATGTAAATTTTAGACCCATTTTTTGGGTCTAAACTTCCCTTGCTTCATTTAATAAAATTTTTTATACAAAAAGCCTAAATTTAGGCATTTCTTTTGATAATCAATATAATTTATATTTCAATGTGATTTAAAAACGCTTATTAAAATCCAAAAGTCAATTTTTTTAAGAAAGGATTAATATGAGCGTAGAAGTAGCCGACAAAGAGGGGTTAAATTTAAGCGGTGGAGTGAGCCAAAATGGTGGGCAAAACGACCCTCACGTGAGGATCATAGAGGAGGTAAAGTCGCTTGAGATACTTGAGCCCAAGAATTTCTTACTGAGCTATACGGACGAAGGATAGTAGATGCAAGGCCAAAAGCGCAGGATCAAATTTTAAACATCGCAGATGCGACCACGAGCGCAAATGATGTACGTTTTGACAATGGCAACGATATAGTCGATATGACAAGATCTATCGTAAATGACGCTAAGATAGACGCAGGAGATGGCGATAATAAGCTAAAATTCACGATAATATCGAGGTTAGAGGGCTGAGATTTGACGCTGGAGCTGGCAATGACTTGGTAGAGATAAGAAGCAATGTCGGCATAAAAGATCATACACTTTTATATACAAATGACGGCGATGATAGCGTGAAAATTTACTGGTGCGACGATAGAAAATGCTGCCATTCATACAGGTTTAGATAACGACGTTATAGATATCCAAAGATGTGAAATCAAAAATGGCGCAGATATAAGGCTTGGCGGAGGAAATGACACTATAAATACCGACTGGGTGGGCTTTTTTGGTGATACAAAAATTTCTCTTTCTAGCTTTACAAATCCAAACGAAGTAGATACGCTAAATATGGACAACACTATCTTTAACGGACACACTACTATCGAAGCAAACGACGGCGAAAAGACTACTATGAATATAAAAGTGTGCGGTGGAGACGGCGAGATAGATATAAAAGGCTCACACGCAAATTTAGACCATACGCCGCTTTTTGATATGAAATTTCTTGGGCCAAAATTTATGGGTGACGTTGAAATTTGACGGCAGAAACAACAAGGTCAATATGCATATAGACAACTCAGAATTTCATGGTAAAAATAACGAATTTTACTTCTCAGATAATCAAAATGATACTTTAAATGTGACATCAGCTATCATAAAAAATTCTAAATTTTATCTAGGTGGCGGAGACGATACAGTTAGTTTAACTATGACAAGAACAGATATAGATAATAATACTCAAATATTTGGTGGCAAGGGCTATGATACTCTTGTGCTTGATAATAATATCGACTTCTCAAAGGTCTCTGGTTTTGAAGAATTAAAAGTAACGAGCGGTGCTTATGTGACATTAAATGGCAATGATGTGGCTCATTTGAGTGACATTTTAGACAATGGCTCTAATGTAGTTAAATTTAGCGAGGCGCATGGTACTGTAAAACTTAATGGTTTTAGCGAAACTAGCGGAGCAGAAAATGGCTACCATAGATATGAAAGTACCTATAATACGCACTTAGCAGACGGTAACGATCGTCAAGGCACAGTCTATATAGATATAAAAGAAGACATTCACGTCAATCTTTAAATTTAGATCCCTTTTGGGATCTTGCTTACATTTATCAAAAATTTAAATTTTAAAACCCACTGCAGCAGCGTAATCTTAAGAATTAACATCATATTTACATTACTTTATATTTAAAAGAAATATTTATAATGTGTCAAATTGATTTTAAAGGAGGCAGCGATGGCTGTTAAAGTAGGTGTTATCAAAAACATTCTTGGCTCCAAGGAAGTAGTAGTTATAGACAAAAATGGCAACGAAAGAGTTGTTGTCGCGGGAGATAGTTTATACGAGGGCGATGTCGTTAAAGCAAACGGCGCAAAGGTAACTATCGCATCAAACGACGGCAAAGAGTTTGAGCTAAAAGATGGCGAAACTCTAAATTTAAATAACGACCTTAGCTCAGACAAAGAGGTAGCAGCTATACAAAAAGCCCTTTTAAAAGGCGAAAATTTAGCAAATCTCGAAGAGAGTGCCGCTGGAGGCAATAGCGGTGGTAGAGGCGGAGATGGCGTGAGCCTTGGCGAGACAAGGTTTGAACATGGCGGTCATGAAAGCTCTGATGTGTCAGCTAGCTTTAGATCACTTTCAGATACTTTTGGCGCTGTAAAACTAACTAACCAAGAGGTAAAAGGTGGCGGTAGTGATGTTTTTGATGGTTCAGATAGTGATATAAATTCTGCCATTGCACCTGTAGCCCCAGTTGAGCCATCACAACCAGAAAATCCAGCTCCAACTCCGCAGCCAAAGCCGGTTGAGCCAGTAGAGCCTAAACCTGAGCCAACTCCGGAGCCAAAACCAGAACCAAAGCCAGAGCCGACCCCAGAGCCTAAGCCTGAGCCAAAACCAGAACCAAAGCCAGAACCAAAACCTGACGAGAGCAAAGATATAGTTAAAAATATCTCAGTTGAAAACAAGTCAGAATTTGGCTATGAAAAGAGCTCAGACCCAAGAAGCTCAAATGATAAATCATACCTAGAGTACAACCTAAAAGGCGAAGTAGCGGAGGCTGACGTTGATAAAAAGGTAGATGTGACGCTTAAATTTGGCGGAGAGGCAACTGCTGGCAAAGACTATGAAAACGCAGAGTACTCGCTTGATGGTGGTAAAACTTGGCAAGCGCTTGATAAAAGCGGCGTGATAAAAGACGTTAGAGCAGGCGATATAAATAATGTAAGCGTGCGTGTCGCTGTGGCAAACGATCACGATCAAAACGAAGGTACGCTTGATACTACAAATAAGATCTTCAAAGACGCGGACAAAGGCGTTGAAAACAATGGCGACTTTAAAGAGAGCGTGACTTTAGAATTTAGCGTCGGCAGCGCAAAAGCTACAAATAGCGAATATATAGTAGATAACGATCACAACGTCACAGTTACTAGCGAATTTCACAATAATTCATCTTTTGACGCTAAATTTAAAGATAACGGCGACAATACACTAAATTTCAAAGACGCAACCATAAGCCACAAAGCTGGCGACGTGGCTAGTGCTATAGAATTTGGTGATAATGTATATTACAACGATGGAAAAGATGTTATTAACGCTGATAATTCAAATTTAAACTGGCTAAATATCAAAACCCAAGGCGGAGATGACACCATAAATATAAATGGCGGAAGACACGAGAGACTTCACGTCGAAACTGGTTCAGGCAACGACACTGTAAATTTAAACGGCGGAACTTACATAGGCACCGATCCTTATCAAAGTGGCTTCACGCTTGATAGCGGAAATGATGTGTTAAATTTAAATGGTACAAAAGAAGATCATGTAAAAATGACAGATATGTACCTAAGAACTGGCTCTGGCGATAGAGATGAGATAAATATCAAATATACTGATATGGACTCAACATATAAAAATTCAGCCAACCACATCATCGCCGAATCAAAAAACAATACCGTAAATGTTGAAAACTCAACTTTAAAGAGTATCAACATAGGTACAGAGACTAACACAGGTACTGATGTAAATAGAAATCCACTAAATTTCAATCTAAATTTAAAATCATCTACCCTTGATGATGTAAATCTCAACACTATCTACAAAACTCACGTAGTAGTTGAAGATACAAAGGTAAATGGCAACTTCCCAGAAAATGCTACAAAGTGGAATTTTGCAGATACAGATGATACTTTAGAGCTAAGATCAGGCACTTTAAACGATATGACTGTTAATCTTGGTAACGGCGAAGATAAAGTCGTCGTCTCAAAAGCTATGAAGCTTGATGGATACACTACGATAAATGGTGGCACCAACTACGAGACCGATACACTTGTGATAGACGGCAATGTTGATTTTAATAAATTTAATAGCTTTGAAGAGCTGCAAGTGACTGGCAACGAGAAGGTCAGCCTAAAACTAGAAGATCTATATGATATGCTTGACATTAAAAATAGTGATAGCAAACATATCTTAACAGTCACAGAGGCAGCTGGCGGGGTAGAGCTAGCAGGCTTTAAGCCTTCAGAGTATGGAAGAGGTTTAAAAGAAGGCTTTACAAGATATGAGGGCGACTTTAGTTTTCAAGATAACGGCAGATCTTATACGAGAAAAGGCTATATAGATGTAAAAGATGGTATCAATGTCGATCTTGGTGCTAAGACAGAGCCTACGCCAGTCGAGCCTGTAAATCCAGCTCCACAACCTGAGCCTCAGCCAGAGCCAAAACCAGAACCTAAACCTGAGCCAAAACCACAGCCGACACCTGAACCACAGCCTACGCCAGAACCTGAGCCAGAATATATAAATGAATATGACTCAAAATATGTAAAAGACATAGGCATATATGGCAAACGAGGCTTTCAGATCGAAAACCATGAAAAATCGAATATGTGGGAACATAACAATTTAATATTTGAGCTAAGGGGTGAAGTGGCAGAAGCCGATGCGGATCAAAAAATCGATGTGAAGCTTAAAATTTAGTGGAGAGGCGACTTACGGCAAAGACTACGATAAAATTCAGTACTCACTTGATAATGAAAACTGGATAGACCTAGATAGTAGCGGCGTCATAAAAGGTCTAAGAGCGGGCGATATCAACAAAGTAGTTGTTCGTGCAAATGTAATAGACGATAAAGAGCCAAATGAAGGCAAGCTTTTGTCTGAAAATAGTGAAAATTTTATGAGAGCTGGGATAAAGAAAAGTTATTTAAAGATGCAGATAAGGGCGTTGAAAACAATCACTACTACAGCGAGAGTGTGATCTTAGAATTTAGTATAGATAACGCTAAATATACGTATGAGGGTGGCATCATAGATAATGACCATATAACAACTGTAAATAGCAAATTTCACAACGACAAACGCTTTGATGTAGAGTATCTTCAAAATGGAGATAATGTCTTAAATTTCAACAATGCAACCGTAAGTCATAAAGAAGGAGAAGATCCTAGTAAGATCTATTTTAGTGAAGTATATAGTAAATCTGGAGACATTGAGGTTAATATCAATAGTTCAAATTTAAATTGGCTTGATATTAGAACTAATACTGGAAAAGATAAGGTTGAAATCAATAACTCAAATTTAAATAATGTCACTATCGACACCCGTAACGAGAACGATACTATAAATATAAATGGCGGAACACACGAAAAAGTTGAGATCAATGCAGGCTTTGGCAATGACGTCATAAATATAAATGGTGGCGTTTTTAACAAAGAGACCATCTATCTTGGCGTTAACAGCGATATCTTAAATATAACAGGTACAAAAGCTGATCATGTAAAAATGACAGATATTCACATAAGCACTAATACTAATAAGCTTAATGGTGCCATACAATGGGTTGGTAATGAATTAATTAAAGGCGATGAAGACGTTATAAATATCAAATACACTGACATTAACTCAACAACATCAGCAGAAAAAAGTGCGATGTATGCAGGATCATCAAAAGGTACTATAAATATAGATAGCTCAAACCTTGATAACGTAGAACTAAATGGAGGCAGTAGAGTCCCTTCATTTGGAGAAACTTATCATACAGATATAAATTTAAAGTCATCTACCCTAAAAGATGTAGATATCATGGCTTATATAAATGAAATGCATGTGGTAGTTGAAGATACTCACGCATCAGCTAGTGGTTTGCCAGCTGAACACCATGCGAACTGGATTTTGAGTGGACATGAAAATGCAAAAGATTATTTGGAGCTAAGATCTGGAAGCTTAACTAATATTAAAATAGATCTATCGGATGGCAGTGATAGTGTCTTTATATCTAAAGATATGAAGCTTGAGGGTGGCACTAGCATTCTTGGTGGATACTCAGACAATAGAAGTCGCTATGATCACGATACGCTTTTGGTTGATGGTCAGATAGACTTTACAAAGGTTAAGAGCTTTGAAGAGTTAAAGGTTACTAGTAATGAAAAGATCACTCTAAAAGCTCTTGATATAGCTGATATGCTTGATGTCGGACACGAACATAGTAATAATTTGCTTCAAATAACTCAAGCAAGTGGCGGAGTAAAACTTGAAGGCTTTAGTAAATCTGCTGCCAACGCAGTAGATGGCTTTGAAAGATATGAAGCGAATTACGGCACAACTACAGCTTATATCGATGTGAAAGAAAACATCCACGTCAGATCTTTAAAATTTAGACCCTTTTTGGGTCTAAATTTCTTTCTATATAAATTTACAAATATCTTTTATAAATTCTATTATTCTTTTAAAATTTACTACGATCAAATAAAACATTTATAACTTAAAATATCATTAATCAATTCTTACTAGAAAATTAAAATTTATATAAGAGTCATAGAAATATCATCTATTAATTACAAAAAATTCTATAAATGTAACATATAATAAAATAATGTAACTATATTGTACCTAGGTACAATTTACAATTTCTCCTAATAGTTATAAAATAATGCCAAAATTAATTTAGCCCAAAAGGAATGAACATGGCAAAGAAATTAGGCACAATCAAGTCTATATCGGGTTCTGCTGAGGTTATCGCAGTAGATAAAAGTGGTAACCAAAGAGTACTAAAAGTTGGTGATAGCCTTTATGAAGGTGAGACGGTAAAAACAACTTCAGCTGATTCTAAGGTTGTGATAGCGACAAATAATGGAAAAGAGCTATCAATGATCGGTGAAGATACGCTAAACCTCGATCCAAAGGCAACTGCTGCTGATTCACAAGTGGCAGCACTTCAAAAAGCATTGTTAAATGGTGCAAATTTAGAAGATCTAGAAGAGACAGCAGCTGGTGGCAATAGCGGCGGTCGTGGTGATGGCATGAGCCTTGGCGAGACTAGATTTGAGCATGGCGGACACTACTCAAACATAAGCGCTAGCACAAGTGCTATCAATCCTTTAGGCGCTGCATCTTTTGCAGGTCCAGCTGAGGGTAAAAGTGGCGGTTTAGATAGCGGTCGTGGTGGTAGTGATGACGATACAGCAGGCACTGGTACTACTATCGATCCAGAAACCACTAGAAAACCAAGCAACCCAGAAATTAAATTCCAGAAGATACAAACAAAGATGGCAAAATTTCTGATGATGAAAACAAAGCTAATGACAATGATGCTGGTAAAACAACAGTAGAAGTTACTATACCAAAAGATGGTTCAGTAAAACAGGTGATAAAGTAGTTGTTACTGATGACAATGGTAAAAAGACTGAAAAACCAATCAACCAAGATGATATCGATAAAGGTAAGATTGATATCCCAGTTGATCTAAACCCAGGTAAAGATAACAACGTAACAGCAGAGATCATCAATCCAAATAACCCTAACAACCCAGGCAAGGATAGCAAGGTGATAGGTGAAGATAGTGAGAATACTAAAGCTCCAGAAGCTCCAGTAATCACAGAAGTAATTGATGATGTTAAAGGCTATGGAGAAGATACTAAAGTTGGTAACGTTCTTGATGTAAAAGGTCATCTAACAAATGATAAAACTCCAACTATCAAAGGCACTGCAAAAGCTGGCTCAAAAGTAGAAATTTATGATAATGGCGACAAGATAGGTGAGACAACAGCTAAAGCTAATGGTTCATGGGAATTTGAAGCCCCAGCCCTTACTAAACAAGGCAAGCATAAATTTACAGCAACTGCTGAGAATGAAATTTGGTAAGAGCACACCAAGCAATGAAGCTACAATCGATCTAGACTCAATCGCTCCAAAACTTGACAATGTAAAAATCACTCCAATTGATACAAATAGCAGAGCTGATGATACAGCAGAGCTAACTATGGGAACTGGTCATACAGATACTCCAAATGCTGAGATATTATTTAGAGATGAAAACAACAACATTATAGGAAAAGGTCACGCTAACAGTGCAGGTGACTTCTTAATTCAACTAGATAAAGCTGTTCAGCCAGGTACTCCAGTATTTGTTCAAGCAATAGACAAAGCTGGTAACGCAGGTACAGAAATGGCTACGGCTGGCAATATAGAGCATCCAAATGATCATACAGCTCCAAAAGTAGATATCGATACTGTAACTCCAGTAGATGATACTAACCCATCAGATGGTACTCCAGATAAAGGTATCGTAAAAGGTAAATCAGATGAGCCAAATGCTCCAGTAGTTGTTACTGATGAAAATGGTAAAACAATAGGTACTGGCACAACTGATGACAAAGGAAATTTCGAAATCACTACTGATCCAATCAAACCAGGTGATAAGGTAAAAGTAGAAGTAACTGATAAAGCTGGCCATAAAGGTAGTGATACAGAGACTGCAGGGGATACAGAAATTTTACATAAAGATCTTCCAGAAGCTCCAGTAATCACAGAAGTAATTGATGATGTTAAAGGCTATGGAGAAGATACTAAAGTTGGTAACGTTCTTGATGTAAAAGGTCATCTAACAAATGATAAAACTCCAACTATCAAAGGCACTGCAAAAGCTGGCTCAAAAGTAGAAATTTATGATAATGGCGACAAGATAGGTGAGACAACAGCTAAAGCTAATGGTTCATGGGAATTTGAAGCCCCAGCCCTTACTAAACAAGGCAAGCATAAATTTACAGCAACTGCTGAGAATGAAATTTGGTAAGAGCACACCAAGCAATGAAGCTACAATCGATCTAGACTCAATCGCTCCAAAACTTGACAATGTAAAAATCACTCCAATTGATACAAATAGCAGAGCTGATGATACAGCAGAGCTAACTATGGGAACTGGTCATACAGATACTCCAAATGCTGAGATATTATTTAGAGATGAAAACAACAACATTATAGGAAAAGGTCACGCTAACAGTGCAGGTGACTTCTTAATTCAACTAGATAAAGCTGTTCAGCCAGGTACTCCAGTATTTGTTCAAGCAATAGACAAAGCTGGTAACGCAGGTACAGAAATGGCTACGGCTGGCAATATAGAGCATCCAAATGATCATACAGCTCCAAAAGTAGATATCGATACTGTAACTCCAGTAGATGATACTAACCCATCAGATGGTACTCCAGATAAAGGTATCGTAAAAGGTAAATCAGATGAGCCAAATGCTCCAGTAGTTGTTACTGATGAAAATGGTAAAACAATAGGTACTGGCACAACTGATGACAAAGGAAATTTCGAAATCACTACTGATCCAATCAAACCAGGTGATAAGGTAAAAGTAGAAGTAACTGATAAAGCTGGCCATAAAGGTAGTGATACAGAGACTGCAGGGGATACAGAAATTTTACATAAAGATCTTCCAGAAGCTCCAGTAATCACAGAAGTAATTGATGATGTTAAAGGCTATGGAGAAGATACTAAAGTTGGTAACGTTCTTGATGTAAAAGGTCATCTAACAAATGATAAAACTCCAACTATCAAAGGCACTGCAAAAGCTGGCTCAAAAGTAGAAATTTACTGATAATGGCGACAAGATAGGTGAGACAACAGCTAAAGCTAATGGTTCATGGGAATTTGAAGCCCCAGCCCTTACTAAACAAGGCAAGCATAAATTTACAGCAACTGCTGAGAATAAATTTGGTAAGAGCACACCAAGCAATGAAGCTACAATCGATCTAGACTCAATCGCTCCAAAACTTGACAATGTAAAAATCACTCCAATTGATACAAATAGCAGAGCTGATGATACAGCAGAGCTAACTATGGGAACTGGTCATACAGATACTCCAAATGCTGAGATATTATTTAGAGATGAAAACAACAACATTATAGGAAAAGGTCACGCTAACAGTGCAGGTGACTTCTTAATTCAACTAGATAAAGCTGTTCAGCCAGGTACTCCAGTATTTGTTCAAGCAATAGACAAAGCTGGTAACGCAGGTACAGAAATGGCTACGGCTGGCAATATAGAGCATCCAAATGATCATACAGCTCCAAAAGTAGATATCGATACTGTAACTCCAGTAGATGATACTAACCCATCAGATGGTACTCCAGATAAAGGTATCGTAAAAGGTAAATCAGATGAGCCAAATGCTCCAGTAGTTGTTACTGATGAAAATGGTAAAACAATAGGTACTGGCACAACTGATGACAAAGGAAATTTCGAAATCACTACTGATCCAATCAAACCAGGTGATAAGGTAAAAGTAGAAGTAACTGATAAAGCTGGCCATAAAGGTAGTGATACAGAGACTGCAGGGGATACAGAATTTGTTGATAACACTCCTCCAAGCGTAGAAGTTAAAGAGGTAACTCCAGTTGATACAAATAACCCAGCTGATGGCAACCCAGATAAAGGCATCGTAAAAGGTCATTCAGATGAGCCAAATGCTCCAGTAGTAGTAAAAGACAAGGACGGCAAAATAATTGGTACTGGCACAACTGATGATAAAGGAAATTTCGAAATCACTACTGATCCAATCAAACCAGGTGATAAAGTAAATGTTGAAGTAACTGATAAAGCTGGCAACAAAGGTAATGGTGAAGGAACAGCTGGCAATATAGAACATCCAAACGATCATACAGCTCCATCAGAGCCAACTATTACATTTGTTGAAGATCTCAAACCAAAAGATGGCAAACTAAATAAAGATGAGAATAGTAAAGATAGTGATAACGCTAATACAACAGCTAAAATTTCTATCCCAACAGATGCAGTAGTAGGTGATGTTATCAAATACACTGTAAATGGTGGTGCAGAAGAGTCTCATACTATAACAAATGCTGATAAAGCAGCTGGTCATGTAGAAATAAAAGTACCAGTTGCAGATGGTCAAACTTCAAGCGTAACAGCTAAGATCGTTGATCAAGCAGGTAATGCTAGCAAAGAAGTATCTGGTAGCATAGATGTTGATCTAACTATCGGCAATCCAAAAGTTAGATTTTTAGAAGATACAGATAATAACGGCGTTCTAAGCGTTGCTGAAGTGGCTGCTATAAAAGACGGCAAAGCTCACTGGGTAATAGATATCCCAACAGACGGTAGCATAAAAGCTGGTGATGTGATCCAGTCAATCGACAGCAAAGGCAATTGGGTTAAATTTGTTACTATCACTGATGAGATGATCAAAGATGGTAGATTTGAAGCTACATTTAACGTCGATATAGAAAAACTAAGAAATGGTAAATATGAGACTCCAGAGTATAGATTTGCTGATGAAGCTGGCAATGTTAGTGAGTCGTCAAAAGCTAGCCTAACACTTGACAGCGAATTTCAGCCGCCAACCAAGCAACCCATCTATCACATTCCCAGAAGATAATGATCCAAAAGATGGCAAAATCTCTGATAAAGAAAACAAAGCTGGTGACAATGACGCTGGTAAAACAACAGCTGAAATTTCTATTCCAAAAGATGGCAGCGTAAAACCAGGCGATAAGCTTATCGTTAAAGACAACAGCGACAAGCCAAAAGAGCACGTGATCACAGAAAAAGATATTGAAAATGGTAAGGTTGAAGTTACAGTTGATATTAAAACAGGAGATAAGACAACTATAACAGCCGAGATCGTTAATCCAAACAATCCAAACAATCCAAGCGAAGAAATTTCAAAAGATATCACTGAGGCTTCTTCTACTGTTCAAGTAACAATCGACGAAATTTACTGATGACGTAGCTGGTGGTGTAGTAAATGGAGATGTTAAAAATGGTCTAACAAACGATAATCTACCAACATTCAAAGGTAGTGCAGCTCCTGGTGCAACAGTAGAAATTTATGAGAGCTTCTTAACAACTACAGAAAAAACTCTAGTTGGTAAAACAGTAGCTGACGCTAATGGCAAATGGAGCTTTACTCCAACTGAAGCTATGGGTGATGGCCTACACTACTTCGAAGCACATGCTACTGATAGCGCAGGTAATAAATCAATCACACCTAAAGTTGAGCTAGATGTAGATGCAACAGCTCCAAGTGTTGAAAACCTAAAAGTAAGCCCACTAGATATTAGCAACCCAGCTGATAACACTCCAGAAAAAGGTAGAGTAGAGGGTAGCTCTGATACACAAGATGCTAAGGTTATTGTTAAAGATGAAGCTGGTAATGTAATTGGCGAAGGTAAAGTAGGTGGAGATGGCAAATTTGTTATAGATACTACTAAAGCACTAAACCCAGGCAATAAAGTAAAAGTAGAGATCACTGATGAAGCTGGTAACACTGGTAAAGGTAGTGCAGTAACAGGTAATGATATCATCCATACTCATGCTACAACTCAAGTAACAATCGACGAAATTTATGATGACGTAGCTGGTGGTGTAGTAAATGGAGATGTTAAAAATGGTCTAACAAACGATAATCTACCAACATTCAAAGGTAGTGCAGCTCCTGGTGCAACAGTAGAAATTTATGAGAGCTTCTTAACAACTACAGAAAAAACTCTAGTTGGTAAAACAGTAGCTGACGCTAATGGCAAATGGAGCTTTACTCCAACTGAAGCTATGGGTGATGGAGAGCACTACTTTGAAGCAGTTGCTACAGATAAAGTAGGCAATAAATCAACATCTGATAGAGTTTCACTTGATGTTGATACATTTACAGATGCTCCTGTAATAGACGCTGTAAATGACAATGTAGATAGCCAAACTGGCAACGTTTTAGACGCTAAAACAAAAGTTGCTCTAACAAACGACAGCACACCAACTCTTGAAGGATATGCTGAGCCTAACTCAGTTATCACTATCTATGAGATTAGTGAGCTAAATGGCGAGAAAACATCTATAGGAACAGTCACAGCTGATAAACATGGTGGTTGGAAATTTGAACTACCTGAACTAGGAGATGGTGAGTATAAATATACTACAAGAGCACAAGATAAAGCAGGAAATATCTCAGACTTCTCAGAGGTTGTAGTAGTTAATGCTGATCTAATAGCTCCATCAGAACCAACAATCACATTTGTTGAAGATGTAAATCCAAAAGATGGCAAGCTAAATAAAGCTGAAAATAGCAAAGATGGCGATAGCACTAGCACAAAAGCTCAAATTTCTGTCCCAGGTGATGCTGAAGAAAATGATGTGATCCACTACACTGTAAATGGTGAGGAAAAAACACATACTATTACTTACAATGACAGAGTAACTGGATATGTAGAGATCAAAGTACCAGTAGTTGATGGTAAAGCTTCAAGCGTAACAGCTAAGATCGTTGATCAAGCTGGTAATGCTAGTAAAGAAGTATCTAGCAGCATAGACTCAGACTTTACAGCTCCAAATGTCAAGATCACAGGCATCATTGATAATGTAGAGGGTGGCGTTTATAAAGGCAATGTTGCAGGTACTAACACAAACGACAACAAGCCAACCATAAAAGGTACAGCTGATGCAAATCAAGAAGTAGTTCTTTATGATAATAATAAAGAGTTTGGTAGAGCTACAGCTGACAAAGATGGTAACTGGGAATTTAAACCAAGCGACTATAAAGAGCCACTAGCAGATCTTGTTGGTCGTGTTCATGTTATAAAAGCAGTAGTGACAGATGCAGCTGGCAACACTAGCGAAGCAACTTCTGCACTAGAAGTTGATACAACTATCGGTGCTCCAAAAGTATCTATAAAAGAAGATGCAGATCACAATGGAGTTCTAAGCGTAGAAGAAGCTAAGAATTTAAAAGATAGTAAGATCCACTGGGAAGTAGAGATACCAAAAGATGGCACTGTAAGCGCAGGTGATGTTCTTCAAGTACTTGGAAAAGATGGTAAATGGAAGATCGAAAAAGTCTTATCAAATGACGATCTAGGTAAAAGCTTTGAATACGAAGCAACTTTATCAGGAAAACACTTCGAAAGCCCAAGCTATAGAATAGTCGATCTAGTTGGTAACCAAAGTACAGCTATACATGCTAACGTACAACTTGACAGCGAATTTAGCAGAAAACCAAGCAACCCAGAAATTAAATTCCCAGAAGATACAAACAAAGATGGCAAAATTTCTGATGATGAAAACAAAGCTAATGACAATGATGCTGGTAAAACAACAGTAGAAGTTACTATACCAAAAGATGGTTCAGTAAAACCAGGTGATAAAGTAGTTGTTACTGATGACAATGGTAAAAAGACTGAAAAACCAATCAACCAAGATGATATCGATAAAGGTAAGATTGATATCCCAGTTGATCTAAACCCAGGTAAAGATAACAACGTAACAGCAGAGATCATCAATCCAAATAACCCTAACAACCCAGGCAAGGATAGCAAGGTTATAGGTGAAGATAGTGAGAATACTAAAGCTCCAGAAGCTCCAGTAATCACAGAAGTAATTGATGATCAAAGGGGCGGTAAATTTAACGAAGATGTTAAAGGTGGCTTAACAAATGATAGTACGCCTACATTTAAAGGCACAGCAAAACCAGGTACGACTATCACTCTTAAAAATGGTAACGATGTTATCGCTGATAATATCCCTGTAAAAACTGATGGTAGCTGGGAATTCACTATAAAAACTCCACTTGCTCAGGGTGATTACAGTATAACAGCAACTGCAACAAATGCAGCTGGTAAAGTAAGCGCTCCTTCAGATGCTGCAACTATCAAGATCGATCTTCACTCTGATGAACCAGTCATCACTGAGATCATTGATAATGTGGCTGGTGGCGTAGTAAATGGTGATGTTAAGGGTGGCTTAACAAACGACAACACTCCAACTCTAAAAGGCACAGCTGAGCCATTTGCGACTGTTGAGATCAAGATCGATGGTAGAGGTAGTTATAGATTTGAGAATGGTGAAGTTATCAGCAACTGGACTGCAGTAGCTGATAAAGATGGCAACTGGGAATTTCACAACACCTAAACTAAGCGATGGACACCATAACTTTGAAGCTCAAGCAACTGACGTAGCTGGTAACAATAGCCAACCGTCTGCTCTAGTAAGCATAGACGTTGATACTCATATCGATGCTCCAGTCATCACTGCAGTAACAGATAACTGGTGGGGCGGTGTTGAAAATGGCGGAAATATACTTGGCATAAATGACGGCTTTACAAATGACACTACACCGACATTTAAAGGTACAGCTGAGGCTGGTTCAACTATCGTTCTTAAAAATGGCAATGACATTATTAACAAAGACATCATTGTAAAAGCTGATGCAAATGGTAACTGGAAATTCACTCCAAAATCTCCACTTGCTGAGGGCGAGTATAATGTAGTAGCTATCGCAACTGATAAAGCTGGTAATGTTAGCAATCCATCAAATGTTGCAACTGTAAATGTTGATATAAGCACTACACAGCCAGTTATAACTGAGATCATCGATGATGTTGCTGGTGGTGTTGTAGGTAATGTTAAAAATGCTCTTACAAATGACAACTTGCCAACGCTAAAAGGTACAGCTGAGGCATTCTCGACTGTTAAGATAATGGTAGATGATAAACTAGTATTTAAAGATGGCAAAGAAGTAACAGTTACAGCTGACAAAGATGGCAACTGGGAATATACATTTGAGGCAAATTTAAACTGGGATGGCAAAGTACATGCTGCACTAGAAGATGGAGTACATACTCTTAAAGTTCAAACAACCGATAGAGCAGGCAACAGAAGTGCTGTATCAGAGTGGTCAAGTGTAGATGTTGATACAACTATTGGCGCTCCAACAGTTAAGATAACAACTGATATAAATAGCGACAAGAAGATAGATATAGCTGATGCTTCAGCTCTAAAAGATGGCAAGCTTAAATGGGTTATCGACATCCCAGAAAATACTGTAAAAGCAGGCGATAGGGTTCAAATTCTTGGAAGCGATGCTACTTGGACAGATATCTTTAAAGTAACTGCGCAAGATATAGCTAAAGGCTTTATAGAAAGAGATGAATTTAGCATCGATATGCCAAAATCAAGAGGCTTCCAAACTCCATCTTATAGACTAGTCGATGATGCAGGTAATGTAAGTGAAGGCAATATGGATGCAGTAAAAATAGTAGGTTTTGCTCCAAAAGCTCCAACTATCATAGCAGTTCTAGATAATGAGTATGGCATAGATCCAAAGAACCCAACCGACATAAACGCTGGAGATACAACTGGTAATGTCTTGGAGGGTACTATAGCTATAACAAATGACAAAACCCCTACGTTGATAGGTAAAGCTGAGGCTGGTACAACCATCACTCTTAAAAATGGCGATACAGTAATCGCTGAAAAAATCCCAGTGGATGCTAACGGTAATTGGCACTACGAACCAGAGGAGAATTCTCCATGGGCTGATGGCGACTATAAGATCACAGCAATTGCTAAAAATATCTTTGGTAAAGAGAGTGAGTCTTCAAGTCCAATCACTGTAACAGTTGATACTACAGGACCTGAGGTAACTTTGACAAGTATCGAAGATAGTGTAAAAAACAACGATGTAGTTGATTTTACAGGAAATGTCAAAGATAAGTTTACAAATGATAACACTCCACTTCTAAAAGGCACAGCAGAGGCTGGATCTGTAATCATCATAAAATATGGTGAGCATCATGAGAATGTGGTTACCACTAAAGCTGATAAAAATGGTCATTGGGACTACAAGATCACTAATCCTCTTAGCGATGGTGAGCATATAATCTCATACCAAGCAGTAGATAAAGCTGGTAACACTAGCCCTGAATGTGTAGCTAATGTAACAGTTGATACTAAGATAGTTGATTTAAGGATTGATTATCTTGGTGATAAAAACCATGATGGTAAATATAGCTGGAGCGATAATATATCTAACGAAAATAACGTTATATATTGCTGCGCTAGGTTCTCAAAAGAGGCAGTTGATCAAGGCTTAATTAAAGTTGGCGATAAGCTATATTATGAAGTTCATTCAAATGTTGGAGCATGGAATAAAGGCGTTGTTAAAGAACCAATAACTATTACAGAGCTTGATCTTAGAGAGGATATGTAGATCTAACTTCTGTTGCAAACATTACCTATCCATCAAAAGAGTTAATACCTTTTGGTAAAACAGCTAATGGCTTTAACCTAAGCGCTAAAGCTTATTTAGTAGATGAAGCTGGAAATATGGGCAAACAAGCAAGTGAAGATCTAGTATTTGACTTTAGTGATAAGCCAGCTGATCCTGTTAAAAATATAAAGATCAATGCTGAAGCTATCTATGGAGATAATGATACAGGCTTATGGCTAGAAGGACACGGACCAGTACTAAAAGCTTCTACTGAGTTGCAACCACAACTAAATGGTAATGATAACTATGAGATAGATGTCAAAACTATAACTCATAAAGCAGAATTTACACTTGGTTCTGGTGATGATGTAGTAAATATCCATAAGAGCGATAACGGCTGGGGCTGGATAAACATGGACTCTAAGATAGATCTAGGCGATGGTAATAATAGATTAATTGTAGCTGCAGATCTTGATCACTCTACTGTTATATCTGGTAAAGGCGATGACTACATAGAGATCAAAGACGATGTTGCTAATGGTGCTAAGATCATCACAGGTGCAGGTAATGACACTGTTATAGTAGGAGATACAGTAGCAAATACTATATTTACCAAAGTTGGAATTTCAACTGGCGATGGCAACGATAGCGTAACTATCAAAGGTGATGCTATAGATAAAGCCAAGATAGATCTAGGCAATGGCGATGATACTCTAACTATCAAAGCAGCACACGTTATAGGTGGCATAGATGATAAAGGAGCCCTTGATGGTGGCAAAGGCTATGATAAGCTAATCATATCTAGCCCAGAAGATACCATAGATCTAGAACATGTTTCATATCATGCTAAGAATTTTGAAGAGCTTGATATATCTGGTGCTAAAAATACTACTCTAAAAGTTGGCATAAAAGATGTCCTAGATATGACTGATGACAAACATACGCTAAAAATCACAGGCGATAAAGGCGATGTAGTCGATCTAAAAGAGGACGTTAAAGGCAGCGGATGGCATCAAGGTGCTTCAGAAGATGGTTACACAACATATACAAACAACACCGTAACTATTCAAATCAAAGACGAGATCCACGTTATCTAGTCTAAAAATATAAGCAAGGCAGGAGAGTCTGCCTTGCTTTGAAATTGCTTTGCGGTGAAGGGAGTTTGTATGCAAAGCGAGAAGACAAAAATTTACTCGATGAAGTAAATGAAACAATAGATTTTATATTTAGAACCTGTAACAGAAATGGCGGCACGAAGAAGGCTTTAGAAGATAAAAAGCTAAGTAGAGAAATTTTAAAAGATAAATTTAAATCGATCTTTTCAAAATTTGGTCAGATAGATGAGGCTAGTTTTAAGAGTGCGATCCTCGCAAATGAGGAAGCAAAAGAGCTAAACGAGATAGCGATGGCTCTTGAGATAGACGAAGATGTAAGCTTGCTAGAGCTAGAGCGAGCGATAAATTTTGACCTAACTAGCGTCAAAGAAGAAATTTATAAATTTCAACATAATAACTAATACACTTCGGTGTGAGAGGGGGTCTCACACCAAAATTTAATAACTAAACACTTCTGGATCGATAACCATCGCTCTATAAGCGACATCATCTCTTGAAGCAGAATCCACATCCATTTCAAATTTTATATCATTTGTCTTTGGGTCGATCTCGACTAAGACCATCTTGATAGTCTTGTCAGGGCGTAGTAAATTTACATTTGAGCTTGAGATGAAGTAGGTGCTTTTATCATTTTGCCACTCGACGTTGCTAGTGACTGCGCTATAAAAGTCAAATCCGCGCTCCTTGCCAAACTGCCAAGTCTGCTCAACCGTGCCCTTTTTCTCATCTATCTTGTACTCAACCGCACGGGAGTATTTGTCCTCTTTAAAGGCTGGCTGCTCCATGCCTCTAGCATCGCCATTATCAAAGACGCTTAAATGTTTTATATCGCCCTTGTTTTCGTATCTTGGCGTTAGCCATGCGGTGTGCTGTGTCCATGACCAGTCAAATTCGCCCTCGCATTTTGAGTTTTCACATTTTATCTTATTGCCTTTGCTATCAACCGGAGTTAGCACTTTTGCTTTAAAGTCCTCGCTCCAGCCCTCAGGAGAGGCTAGTATCCATTTTACTTTCTTGTCACGTCCTATCTTTACGATGCCTTGGTGGCGAAGTGAGAGGATGATGCTATCATCGCTCTCATCGTATGAGATGAAATTTACATGCGCCCAGTTTCTGCCTGTGCCAGTGGAGGTGACATCGCCAAATGGCTGATCGTCGCTTATCTTGATCTCTTTTGCGTCCATATCGATATTTAGGCAAACAGCCCTAGCATCAAGCGCCTTTATGAGGTTACTACGATAAACGTTGTTGCCAAAAATTTCATTTAGATCCCACTCTTCGACCACCTTGCCAGTGTTATCGACCTCGATGATGTGGTCTCTTATGGTGTGAGAAATTTTGCCATTTTTGTGGTGGTAGTTGTATTTTGCTACTCTAAGAAGTGCGTGATCATCTTTTAGTGGCATCACCTCGTGGCTTAGATCGATGTAGCCTCTAGGTAGTGGGCGGTTGTAAATTTCTTTTCCCATGAGGTCATATCTAAGATATCTTTGAGCCATGCCAAAGCTGATATCGCCGTTTTTGAGCTGATGAAAGCCCATCATCATGCCCCATCCATCACTCTTCTCTCGCTGCGGTCGTAAAATTTCTGATAGTCAAGGTACCATCTGACCTCACCTTTGGTATCTACGATATAGTTTTCGGTAAAGTCGTTCCAGCTAGCAGCTCCACCATTTTTCCAATCAAGCGGTTTATAGACGCTTGTGATCGTATTATTTATGAGATAGAGCCTGTTTTTAAAGGCAGGATCGACCTTTTTGACGCGAGTTTTTTGCATGTGTGAGAACCTAAAATCACGGCTATATGTGACGATAGGTTGGGCGTAAATTTTATATGTCTCAACCTTTTTAGCTCCGTTAAATGTGTAGCTAAGTTCGACCTCGTTTAGATAGTCAGGATAAAGTCCCCAAATAGGCACGCCATCATGTGTGAGCAAGGCATGCTCTGAAATGTTGTAGTCGATATCGATACCACCATCTGGCTTGCCCTTTACTTTGACGTGGATATCTTTGATATCTTTGCCAGCTCTATCGATGATAGCAGTTAGCGGCGATACGTCGTAGGGGTTTATAAAGACTGAGCCAAGCTCTCCTTGAACCTTTACTTGATGAGCCAAGACACCAGCGTTTAGTGGAGCACTAAAGCCAAAACCACTCACCAAAACAGCCGCAAGGGCAACAGAACCTAAGAAATTCTTGCTCATTTTCGCTCCTTTATGAAATTTAATGATATCTTACTCTCCAAATTTCACACAAAACTAACGCTTATATGAAAAGAGGCTTAAGTAAATTTATAAAGAAGTCGTTTTAAGAGGTAAAAATAAAAAGAAAATTTAGGAGCAAAAGCCCCTAAATTTTCAGTTATTTGCGTCAAATTTCTTAATAGAAAAGAGAACAAATTTGTAGCTAGCGAACAATGTCACTGGCCAAAGTATCAAAAAAATTCCTGCTTCTAACATCTTTATCCTTAGTATGCGTGATGATCGTTTTTGATCTCATCTTGCGTGATCTTCTTGCTATCTATCGCTCTCCAAACTACGACGATATAGGCAAGCACGAAAGGCACTAGCAAGCTAACATAGGCCATAACGCCAAGTGTGTAGTGGCTGAGCTTGCATTTTGATAGTTAGCGAGCTAGAAAGATCGCTAAATGACGGATAAAATGCTGTGCCATTTAGTCCTGTTATCAAAAATAGCGCGGTCACAGCTAGCGTAACGCCAACGCCGTAAGCAAAATTCCACGAATGCTTTTTGTAAATGCTCCTTGGAAAATTCCAACAAGCACCAAAAGAACGCCAACAAGAAGCAATATGCCAGCGATAGGCATCTCGATCGAAATTTATAGCGTATTTGTAAGGCACAAGGCTAACTACGCCGTTTGCGTCGTATGCAAAGCCATCTTTTGTAAGTATCCACGCAAGAAAGCCTAGGAAAAATGGCAAGAATAGCACGGTGTTGATAATTAGCTGTTTTCTAGCGTTTTGTATAAATTCGCCATCAGCGATGTTGTTCATAAGATATAAGCAGCCGCCTATGCGAGATAGGAAAAACATCGCTATGCCAAGCAAGTACAAGTAAGGATTTGATAAAGCTTCAAGACCACGAAATGGAGTTTTCCACTCGACAAAGTTGTGCTCATTTAGCACAAAATCACTACCGCTAAAAAATGTACTAACCGCCATGCCGATAAGGATAACGCCAAGTGAGCCATTTATGAAAAGGAAAATTTCATAAGTTCTAGCGCCCAAGAAGTTATCAGGCTTTTTGCGGTACTCGTAGCTTACAGCTTGGACGATAAAGCAAAATAAAATAGCCAGCCAAACCCAGTAAGCGCCACCAAAACTTGTAGCATAAAATAGCGGGAATGCCGCAAAGCACGCGCCACCAAACATAACAAGCGTTGTAAATGTAAGCTCCCATTTTCTACCGATAGAAATTTATGAGCATATCTTTTTTAAGCTCGTCCTTACCAAGGCTAAAGATGAGTGTTTGACCGCCTTGAACAAACATCATAAACACCAAAAGTCCGCCAAGAAGGCTAACTATAAACCACCAATAAATTTGTAAATTTTCTAAGCTTAAACTATGCATGGTCGTTAAATCCTATCTTTATTTGCTTAAGCATGATTTTGATCTCGGCAATTAGCAAGACCGTAAATAAAACAGCAAATAATATAAATGAAATTTTGACATTTGAGTCAGATAAATTTGTAGCTCCGACGCCAACGGTCATGAGATCTTGTATCGCCCATGGCTGACGGCCAACCTCTGCTACTATCCAGCCAGCCTCAGCTGCGATGTAGCCAAGCGGTATGGTAAAGAGGCAGATCCACAAAAAGGCTCTTATGTTTTCAAATTTATATTTTCTTGAGAGATTTAGATAAAGAGTGATAGCAAAAAGAGCTATGAAATATGTGCCAAGTGCTACCATGATGTGGAAGCTATAAAATGTAAGTGCAACTGGTGGCACAGCATCTTTTGCGTCTTTAAGATAGCCATATCCTAAGAAATTTAGATTGCTCTCTAAATTTGAAAGCGAGCTTTTCATCAAGCTCTCGTTATTTGCTTTTTTGGCTTCTTTGTAGTTTTTAAGAGCTTCGATAGCTACTTTACCCTTTGCCATCTTCTCTTCTACGCTTATTAGATTATGCTCGCTGTTGCCATAAAGTAGGTCGTTTATGCTTGGTGTAAATGAGTTAAGCTCTCTGTTTGCCATGATGCCAAGTGCGTAAGGTACTTTTATCTCAAACAAAAAGGCATCGCTCTCATCGCCAAGCTTTTTAGCTGGGTTTAAAATACCAGCTGCAACTAGGCCAGCGTTTTCTCGCCCTTGTAAAGTCCCTCCATGGCTGCTAGCTTCATAGGCTGCTTTTGAGCTGCAAGATATGCGCTCTCATCGCCACTTAGTAGCAAAAATGCCGATGTGATAAGGCCAAATGCACTAGCAACGACGATGCTTTTTTTAGCAAGCAAGATGTGGCGTTTTTGGATCAAAAACCAAGCAGAAATTCCTATCACAAAGATAGCTGAGATAGTGTAGCCACTAGTTACTGTGTGTAAAAATTTAGTTATGCCAAGTGGATTTAGCGCGACTTCAAAGAAATTTTGCATCTCCATTCTAGCTGTGTCTGGGTTAAATTTCATGCCTATTGGATATTGCATCCAGCCATTTGCGATCAATATCCAAAGTGCGCTTAAATTTGAACCGATCGCAACAAGCCAAGTTGAAAGCAGGTGAAATTTCTTACTGACCTTCTCCCAGCCAAAAAACATAATGGCAAAAAATGTACTCTCCATGAAAAATGCTAGCAAGCCTTCAATCGCAAGTGGAGCGCCAAAGATGTCGCCGACAAACCAGCTATAATTCGCCCAGTTTGTGCCAAACTCAAATTCCATGATGATGCCAGTTGCCACACCGATAGCGAAATTTATACCAAAGAGCTTTAGCCAAAATCTCGTTATCTCAAGCCAGGCCTTATCGCCAGTTTTGACATATATCGTCTCCATAATGGCGATGATAAAACTTAGCCCCAACGTAAGCGGGACAAACAAAAAGTGGTAAATGGCAGTCAGCGCAAACTGAGCCCTAGACCAATCAACAAAATCCATCTCAGACATTTTATTCCTTTATTAAATTACGAATTACAAATTTGCTTTTTTCTTCGTCAGTTTGAAATTTGGTATTAAGAGTTTCATCAAAGATGAAGACCTTTAATATCCCAAACATAATGATAAGCTTTATCACTATGAGAAGCCATAGTTTCTTGCCTATTTTCATATTTTTAAAGCCGTCTATATATAAAGAGGCGATGTTTTTTAAGCAGTTTTTAATCATGATGTTGAAGTCTATAACAAAAAAACTTAAAGAATAATTTTTAAAAATTGCAAGATTAATGCCTTACTAAATATTTAAGGGGTATAATCGGCAGATAAAAAAATAATTAAAGTTAAGGAAATTTGATGGCAAAAGAGACGAAGTATATTTTTATCACAGGTGGTGTTTTAAGCTCACTTGGAAAAGGCATCGCAGCTGCGTCTATCGCGACATTACTTAAAATTCTGGCTTAAAGGTAAGCGTTTTAAAAGCTGATCCATATATAAACGTAGATCAGGCACGATGAGCCCACTAGAGCACGGCGAAGTCTTCGTCACAGACGATGGCGCTGAAACTGATCTTGACCTTGGTCACTACGAGAGATTTTTAGATGAGAGCCTAAGTCAGGATAACAACTTCACAACAGGCAGAGTTTATAGCTCAGTCATCGAAAAAGAGCGCCGTGGTGACTATCTTGGAAAGACTATACAAGTGATCCCTCACATAGTTGGCGAGATCGTTGATCGTATCAAAAAAGCAGGCGAGGGCAAAGATGTGCTCATCGTTGAGATCGGCGGAACCGTTGGCGACATCGAGGGACTACCATTTTTAGAGGCGATAAGAGCGCTAAGAGTAGAAGTTGGTAAAAAAAGAGCGCTAAATATCCACCTAACGCTCGTGCCATTTATCAAAGTAGCTGGCGAGCTAAAAACAAAGCCAACCCAGCACAGCGTAGGCGAGCTAAGACGCATAGGCATAACCCCAGATATCATCATCTGCAGATCTGAAATGCCACTAAACCGCGAGCTAAAAGATAAGATCGCAGCAAGCTGTGGCGTGGAGAAAAACTGCGTAATAGAGAGCTTAGACAGCGCAAGTATCTATCAAATTCCACTTTCATTTTTAAAGCAAGATATCTTAACGCCGATCGCTGAAAATTTAGGCTTTAATGAGCTAAAACCAGACATGGCAAATTGGGATAGCCTAGTAAAAAGGATCATCGCCCCAACAAATGAAACTACAATCGCCTTTGTAGGCAAATATATCGATCTAAAAGAGAGCTACAAGAGCCTAACTGAGGGCATCATCCACGCTGGAGCAAATTTAGACGCTAGGGTAAATTTACGCTGGATAGATAGCGAAAAGATAGAAGAGAGCAATGTAAATGAGCTTTTAAAGGACGTGGATGGCATCTTAGTAGCTGGCGGCTTTGGCGAAAGAGGCGTTTTAGGCAAGATGCAGGCCATAAAATTTGCTCGTGAAAATAAGATCCCATATCTTGGAATTTGCCTTGGTATGCAGCTAGCGATGATCGAGTTTGCAAGGGATGTTTTGGGCTTAGAAGATGCAAATTCTATGGAGTTTAACAAAGAGTGCAAAAATCCTATCATCTATCTAATAGATAGCTTCATCGACGCTCACGGCAAAAAGCAGATAAGAACGCACACAAGCCCACTTGGCGGCACTATGAGGCTAGGTGCTTATAACTGCGACATCAAGCCAAAGACACTTTTGGCTGAAATTCATGGCAACGCAAAGAGCGTAAAAGAGCGCCACCGCCACCGCTACGAGGCAAATCCAAAATACAAAGAGACCTTTGAAAAGGCTGGTCTAATAGTAAGTGGCGAAAGCGACGGACTGGTAGAGGCGATCGAGCTAAAAGGCCATCCGTGGTTTGTAGGCGTGCAGTGTCACCCTGAATTTACTAGCCGCTTAACTAGACCAAACCCTGTGATACTAGGCTTTATCAAAGCAAGCTTGGCTAATCACGTAAAATGATAAATTTGGCAAGCTCTCTTGCCAAATTCTCTCTTTAAATTTCTCTCAAATTTATATTAAAAATAAAAGTAAACGTATTATTTATAAAATTTAAATTATTTAAGTATTTTTTAATCTTGCTAAACATACAATGCTTACGCAATCATTTATAAAGGAGAAAAAATGAAAAATTGCGTTTTAAAAAGTGTTTTGGCACTTTCACTTGCTGGCTCATTTGCTTTAGCGCAAGGTGGATTTGTCGGACTAGAGGGCGGCTATGATTTTAGCTCAAAGCTAAAAGCTAAAGATGGCATTAGTGCAAAGGACAGCAGGCCAAATATCGGTATCAAAGGCGGTTATGACTTTGATGTAGCTAGAGTTTATGGTGGATACTTCTATCATACAGAGGCTAAAGATAACAAAAGCGGAGCTCTTGCTAATATCAGCGGTAACCTTGATACAAAGTGGACAACTCGTAAATTTGTAATAGGCGGTGACTATACTCCAACTATAGCTAATAACTTTAAACTAATCGCTGGTCTTTACACTGGTGTTTCAGTGATCAACCTAAAGTCACATGTTAAAAATAACAAGGCTTGGGCTACATACGATCTTACACAATCAGGCTTTTTGTTTGGTACAAGACTTGGTGCTGAGTATAGCTTTGATGGACACAATGCTATTGAATTTGGTGTAAAAGCTGATAGATCTTGGTATGACGCAGACTATGCTGAAGATCTTAAAGCAACAGACATTGGTACTTACCTAGGCTACACATATAAATTTTAATTTCTGGGTCTTAGGACCCCTTGATATATTTCAAATTTAATTTAACAAAAATACTTTTTATATCCCAAAATTCCCACTCTAATTTAAAATTATAAGAAATTAAATTTCAAAAAGATATAATCAAAGCATTCAAAATAAAGACGAAAGATTACGATGAAAAAAAAGCATTTTTGTTGCCAAATTTTGGCAGTTTGGGCGTAAATTTAAGTGAGCAAATAGCATTAGTAAAAGTTGGCAGGGCGTCAAAAAGTCCTTGCCAAAGCTATGTTAACTGAAAGAGGATATAGCGAATTTACTAGCACGTAGATTTTGTAACGACATACACAAAAAACTTAGTGAAATTCCAACGCCAAGCGCCTTAAAAGATATCTATAAAGGTGCTAATCGCATCAAAGAAGCGATCGAGAGAAATGAACATATCGCTATTGTTGGCGATTATGACGTTGATGGCGTGGTTTCAAGTGTGATTTTAGCCGAGTTTTTTGACGATCTTGGTGTAAAAAACTACCTAGTAAAGATCCCAAACCGCTTTAAGGACGGATACGGCTTAAACCCTGAGATCATCGACGAGCTTGCAAGCGATGTGAGTCTAATAATCACCGTCGATAACGGCATCTCAGCTAATGAGGCAGCTAGCATCTGCAAAGAAAAAGGCATAGATCTCATCATCACAGATCACCACATGCCACCAGCCATTTTGCCAGAAGCATACGCTACCATCAATCCAAAACAAGAGGACTGCAACTTTCCAAATATCGAAATTTGCGGTGCTGAAGTGGCTTGGTATTTGGTTGGAGCGCTAAAGGATGTTTGCAAGCTAAACTACGATATGAGCAAGTTTTTAGAGCTTTTAGCCATCGCGATAATAGCTGATATGATGGAGCTAAGAGATATGAACAGGATGCTTGTTCGCATGGGTATTTGCAAGTTAAATGCCTCGAAGCGCTCGGCATTTTGCGTCATAAAAGAGTTTTACGGCAAGGATAAATTTGAGTGTGATGATATCAGCTTTCTTATAGCGCCTCTTATAAATTCAGCCGGACGCATGGACGATGCGATGAAATTCATTTAACTTCTTGCGTGCAAAGAGCATCGAAGAGGCTTACAACTACCTTGATACGATCATTGAGTTTAACAACTCCAGAAAAGAGGAGGAGCGCCAACTCTTTGAGTGCTCGCTAAAGGACGTAAAAGAGGACGATGAGGTCATCATCACTTGGGGAGAGCAGTGGCATGAAGGCGTGATAGGCATCGTAGCAAGCCGCCTTGCGAAGCACTTTGCAAAGCCAGCTATCGTCTTTAGCATCGATAAAGGCCGCGCAAAGGGCAGTGCTAGAAGCGTTGGCAAGCTTGATATCTTATCTTTAATCGCAAGTCACGAAGATCTGCTAACAAGCTACGGCGGTCACAAAGGTGCAGCAGGGCTAACTCTTGCGCCTGAAAATTTGGAAAATTTTAAAGAGGCGATAAACAAAAGCTGCTCATGCCTAAATATGCAAGAGTGCAAAAGCTCAGACGAGCTACTTGGCGACATAATGCCAAGCGAGATAGACTTTGAGCTACTTGAAATTTTGGAATTTTACGAGCCGTACGGACAGAAAAATCCACGCCCAGTCTTTAAGATAGAAAATGCCGTCGTTAAAAACGAGAGGCTTATAGGCAGGGATCAAAACCACTTAAAACTAATCTTGCAAAAAGACAACAAAACGCTTGAGGCGCTATTTTTTAACTTCACAAGGCACGTTAGAGTGGGTGAGATGGTGGATGTCATCTTTTGCGTATCTAAAATTCGTTTCGTGGGCTTGTGACACCACAGCTTTTAATAAGAGAAATTTTATAGCTTTCTGCCTAGTCGTTTGAAATTTAACGACTAGGTGTTACTTTTTAATAATTAAAAATTTCATAAATTTATCTTTATAAATCCATAAAATACGAACTTCATAAATAAAGTGAATTTATCAATACTTATTTAATATTATAAATTAATAATATTTTAAATAAAAATCCGTAAAATTACATTTACATTATATTTTTAAAGGATTGAAAATGAAAAGTTCATTTTTGAAAGCTAGCATGATTGCATGTGCGGTTTGCTCATTTGCTATGGCAGAGGGAGCATTTATTGGTTACGAGGGCGGATACTCTTTTGCGTCAAATTGGAAAGAGAAAACAACAGACGGTGAGAGCGCAAGCGTTAGAAAAGGTCAATTTAACAGCGGCGTAAAAGCTGGTTATGATTTTGACAGCTTTAGAGCTTACGGTGCTTATTTTTATAGCTTTCAAACAAAAAAACAAATAGAAGACGATGATGACAGATTTACTGTTAAATGGAAAAAACACAGTTTGCTAGCTGGAGTTGATTACACTCCAAGCATCACTGAAGACATTAAACTTGTTGCAGGTGGCTACACTGGTGTATCTAGACTTTTGATAAGCAGAGATGATGAGAATAAAAAATTCTATGATACAGGATTTGTTTTAGGCGCTAAATTTGGTGCTGAGTACCTACTTGATCAAAACAACATCCTAGAAGCTGGCATAAAAACTGACTACACTTTCTATAAGGCAGATGACGTTAGCAGAGTTAGAGAGAGCAACATCGGTCTTTACGTAGGCTACACTTATAAATTTTAATATTAAACATTCCCTCCTTAAGAAATTTGTGTCCTAGTTTGGGCGCAAATTTATCTCTAGTATTTTTACCATTAATTTAATATACTTTACAAAAAGGCTACAAAATGAAAAAGATAATATTGTCTTTATTTATGCTCTTAACGGCTACGTTTGCGGTTGATTGCAATAATGCATTTATTAAAGCTGTTGTAAGCATGATCGATGAGCCAGCTCCCACAAGAGTCGATGAAAATAGCGTAATAACAGGTGCTACATGTGAAAATGAGACCCTAAAAACCACCTTTGTTATAAATGATAGCGAGGATATTAAATTTAGGTAAATTTACCAAAGAGCAGGTAGATGAGTTTAAAAAGTTGCAGACTGAAATGCTAAAAGAGGACTTTTGTAGCAGTAAAAATCCTCTTATCGATAAAGCCTCGTGGATATACAACTACGAGAACGGCAAGAACTTTACTGTGATAAATTTGACAAAAGAGGATTGTAAGTAAGATTTTCTGGGGTTGCCCCAGAGATTTAAGCTTTTTTGTCTTCAAGCTCTTTTAGATGCGCTTTTACAAACTCACCAAATTGGTCTTGAGTTAGCACTCTTTTAGCAAGTTTTTCCTTGCATTTTTTGCCAAGCTCGCCTAGTGTTGCTCTGTTTTTTTGGCTTTGTGATTTGCCAAATTTTGAAAGGATCGCATTTAGCTCATGCTCTTCACCGAAATTTACTAGCTCTTTATCTAGTGCCATTTTCTCTCCTTTGATGAAAATTTTTTCTAATTTTAAAATTTAATAGTAAATATAAAAAATTTAAAATTTTAAAGGCTGAAAAGAGCGAAAAAATAGGGCTTTGTTAAATTTGAAATTTCATATAGATTAAACGCGTAATAGTAAAATCACGAAAATTTTAAAGGAGAAGTATGAAAATTTACTTGTAAAATCAAGCTTGGTTTTAGCTTTAGTTAGTTCAGCTGCACTTGCGCAAGGTGCATTTGTCGGTGGCGAGGGCGATTATTCGTTCAACTCAAAGATCAAAACTAAAAATATCGCAAAAAGCGAAAAAAATAACTTCAACAAAGGTCACTACGGACTTGGCTTTTATGGCGGTTATGATTTTGACAGCTATAGAGCGTATGGTGGCTACTACTACGACTTTAAAGCTAGAAAAAATGCTGGCGAAGCAGATGCAAAATGGAGCAAACATAAGCTTTTAGCAGGCGCTGACTACACACCAAACATCACTGAAAACTTTAAAGCTGTGCTTGGCGGTTATGCTGGTCTTGGTTATCTAAGTGTTAGACAAAGCTTTGAAAACGAAACTAGCAAGAAAAATTTCAAAGGCTTGCTAGTTGGCGCAAAAGCTGGTGGTATCTACTCATTTGACGCTCACAACGCGCTTGAGTTTGGCTTAAAGGCTGATAAGACATTTTATAAGAAAAATAGTGGCGCTCAGCTAAGGGATACAACCGTGGGAATTTACACAGGCTACACTTATAAATTCTAATAAAATTCTAATTCAAGGCAAGGCTTAGGCTTTGCCTCTCCTAAAAACTCACATTTATTCTTTAAATTTATAACTCAGGCAACTTTTAAGTGGCGCGAGATAGAATGGCTCTTATCAAAAAAGGAGAAAAATGAAAACAAAATCGCTTCTTGCCATTGTGCTCTGTGCCGTTTTTAGTAGCCTTGCCTTTTGTGAGCCAAAAAGCGAGCCAATACTAACAAAAAGTAGAAATTTCAGTTGGTCAGACGGTGCCAGGCGCTATTTTGGGCATCAAGGTAGCAAAAGAGTATCAAGCCAAATTTGATAGCGCAAAGCCTAGGATGCAGGAATTTTTAGCAAATATGGCATGCTATAAGGCTAATAAAAATGATAAATTCATGGAAGGTGGCACAAGGGCACCTGCGCTACGAAGAGATGATAGCCATTTAAAAAGGGCTAGTGGCACTTGTAGCGACAACGTCGATATCTTGAGTATAGAAAATGTGAAATTTATTGCCAAAAATGTATTTAGTTTTAGCGTTACATTTATCACAGCAGATGGCGAAGAAACTACAAAATTTGATAATCTTATATTTACGCAGCACCCTAGCGGCGAGTGGCTGGTTAGGTGGTAGTTGTAGAGGTAAAAGCCTCTACTCTCTGCCTTCAAGAAGCGGTACAAAAAGACACTCGTCTAAAAACTCTTTTTCTAAATTTCCACTCTCATCTTTTCTAAATTTAGCGATAAACTGCTTGCCATCTTTTTTCATCGGAGCTACCAAGATGCCGCCATTTTTTAGCTGGCTAAATAAATTTGGTGAGATCTCATCAGTAGCAGCCGAGAGTAAAATTCTATCAAACGGCGCATAGCTTCGCCAGCCGTTGTTGCCGTCGTCATATCTACGTGCACGTTTTTGATCTTTAGCGCCTCGAAGCGTTTTTTTGCCTCCATGGCCAGCTTTTCTATGCGCTCGACACTGAAAATTCTATGCGCGAGCTTGCTTAAAATAGCTGCTTGATAGCCGCTGCCACAGCCTATTTCTAAGATGTTGTCCATATTTTCGCACTCCAGTGCCATCGTCATCTTTGCCACCGTTAGCGGCGAGCTGATCCACTGGTTGCCAAGGATTGGCTGCGCGTCAAGCTTATAAGCATGCGCAGCGATAGGCACGAAAATCTCGCGCTCAGTCGTTGATATCGCGTCAAACAAAAGCGGACTTAGCGTGATCTCATCGGCTATGTCGCTAGCTAAATTTTGGCATTTTATCGCTTCGAATTGGGTCAAAATTTCTATCCTAAACAAATTTTAAATCGCTATTATACGATTTAAAGCTTATCTTAAAATTTATAAAAGCCCTAAATTTTCTTTTATCTGCGCTATCAAATTTGCGTCAAAAACTGCGCTTTGCTCCAGCGTGCCATCTGGCAAAAAGACCCAGCGAGCTCAAGATCAAGCGAGCTTGAGATCATGACGTAGCAGTTGTTTGCGATCGCAAGCGCCTTGCAAAGGCTAAGGTAGGCCTCTTCTCTAGCCTTGCCCCACATGGCTGGCACCATGATGATGTCGCATCCTCTTAGTTTCGCCCAAAGCCTGCTATCACGCAGCTCAAAGCATATCAGTACGCCAAGTTTTAGCCCTCTAAAATCAAAAGCGTTTATATCGCTAACCTCGCCAGCAGCAAAGATCTCGTGCTCTAAATTTGGCCTAAAAAGCTCGGCCTTAAACTGCGAATGAAAAACGTTGTTTGAGTTAAGAAGTAAAAATTCGTTATAAATTTTTGGTTGGTGCGGATTTAGATTTGAAATTTGAGCGAGCCCTGCGCTTTTATTTAGGCTGCTAAGGTGCGTAAAACCAAGAAATTTATCTGGGCTAAGCGCCTCTTGCAAGCGCTCAAGCAGCATCGCATCAAAGCTGCCTATCATGCCACCAAGCATCGCTTTGTTCGCCCCAGCAAAAAAGCCGTCAAAATCATAGCCGCTTATGCAAAGCTCGCTTGCAAGTAGGAGAGAGTTTTCAGGCGCAGCCTCAACTGAAATTTGCAAGCTCTTCTAGCCGATCTGTTGCATTTTTTGCCTTTAAAGTTAGGCTTATTAGGTTTAAATTTTCGTTCATTTATTTCCCAAATACAAAAGTAGTTTGCTTTGGCGCATGACAATCTGCGGGTATCCTAAAGTCCATATCCGTTCCACCGATATCAGGCGTTGGCTTTAGTAAAACAGTTATGGCTGTGATCTTGTCATCGCGCCCTGAAAGCGGGTCGTTAAAAACCCAGACTTCATAAGAAAACGAG
Source organism: Campylobacter concisus (assembly GCA_037321105.1). Classification (GTDB taxonomy): domain Bacteria; phylum Campylobacterota; class Campylobacteria; order Campylobacterales; family Campylobacteraceae; genus Campylobacter_A; species Campylobacter_A concisus_AZ. The sequence goes on from CP147775.1 coordinate 1,215,123, forward strand.
GTTTTATCGTCAAAATATACCATCCTAGTCTCTTTTAGGTCGCTATATTTGAAGTTGCACACTTTGTTTATCTCTTTAAAAACATCAACAACAAGCGCAGAGCCAATAGGAGCTAGACTTGGCCGGACATCGCCAGCTGGCATGCTTTGGTAGATGATAACATATTTGGTTTCGTCTGTTTTTGCAAGTATGTAAGGGTTAAAACTATTTAATAGATCCTTATTTGCTATGCTAATGGCTCTTTCACTGCTACTACTAGCGCACCCTACAAAAAGCACGCAGGCAAGGGTTAAGATGCCATTTTTAAAAGTCATCAAAGCTGATACTTCCCTTGCTGTAGTTTGTCACCTTTGCTTCAAAGAAATTTGACTTTTGGTCGTTAAATTTCGCAAAGTCATCGACCCATTTGATCGGATGAGTGACGTTGTATTTGCGTTTTAGGCCGATCGCAACTAGGCGCTGGTCGATGAGATAGTGGATATACTGCTCGATGATATCGTCGGTAAAGCCCATTATTTGGTTTTGAGTGATGTATTTGCCCCATTTTATCTCTAAATTTCCAGCTTTTTCAAACATATCAGTAAATTTTCGCCTCAGTCTCAGGCGTGAAAAGGTCAGGCCTCTCTTTGCGGATCTGAATTTATCATGTTTTGAAACAAAAGCAGGTGCGTGATCTCGTCGCGTTGGATGAAGCGTATCATCTGCGCCGAGCCTAGCATCTTGCCAGCGCGAGCTAGAGCGTAGATCGCCGTAAAGCCGCTGTAAAAGTAGATGCCCTCTAAAATTTGGTTTGCCACCATCGCAAGAAGTAGCTTCTCGTCAGTCACTTCGCCTGCAAGCTTCTCGTAGACGCTTGAGATGTAGTCGTTTTTTCGCGCAAGACGTCGTCGTGCTTCTCCATCTCGTAGATGAGGTCGGTGTTGTCACAGATCGCCTCGACCATGACAGCGTAAGACTTGCTGTGGTTTGCCTCTTCGTAGGCTTGGCGGCTTAGCACGGCGTTGATCTCTGGTGCGGTTATGTAAGGGTTGATGTTGTCAGCTAGGTTGTTTGTCTGAAAGCTATCCATCGAGATGAGCTGGCTCCAGACGAGATCGTACATGCGTTTTTCAGCCTCTGTGAGGTTGTAGGCGTAGTCGCGCACGTCGTCTGTTGTATCGACCTCTTTGGGAACCATGTGTTTGCCTCCATGAGGTCCCAAAGCTTTAACGCCCACTCGTATTTTGCCTTGGTGAAATTTAAAATACCGTGTGGGTTGCCGTTAAAGACTCTTCTGTCGGTCAAATTTTCATTTGAACTTGGGTTGTAAATGCGTTTTCTGTTCATAAATTTCTCTCTTATTTGTGGTAAAAATTTCTTAAAATCTTACCCAAAGCAAGGTAAAAATTTACTTTTATTTAGAGTGCTTTGCTCCTTTTTATGGTCATCAAAAAGCCAGTTATTATTAGTAAAACGGCGATCACACAAGAGATGGCAAAGACGATCTGACCGACCTCGCCAAAGATCTCTCCAGTATGCAGGCTAAGCACTTTTCGCCCAGCCTTTTTTGCCTCTGGGATGCTATCACTCTTGCTAACAAGCTTATTTTCTTTTATCTTGCCAGCGCTAGCGTCGAGCTTTAGTTTACCTACTTGGCTCTCGCTAGTTTCGTAGTTTATGGTGTAGGTGCTTTGGTTGTTTTCAGGCACGTTTATCGTGAGTGATTTTAGCTCTAGCGTGACATTTTCTTTAAAAATTTGCTCTGCAGCCTCGATCTCTTTAAATTTATCATCGCTTATTGGGATTAAATTTCTTTGAGGCATTGCTCTTTGCGCTTGGCTTGGTTTTAGTTCGAAAAATACGCTATTTACGCTGTTTCTGACCCAGCCATAAGACCAGTAAAGGCCAGTTAGCGACATCACGACAAGCAGAATCGCCACGTAGGTGCCAAGGCTCGTGTGGAGGTTGTAAAAGCAGGCGTAACCCTTTGCGTTTGTTTTGATTTTGAGCGAATTTAGGTAAATTTCGCTTGATCGCTGGTGCGTAGAGGATGAGGCCGCTGATGGCAAGAAGCGCCATGATGATGGAGCTAATGGCGACTATTTGCTTGCCAATGTTGGCTGGGACTTTGCTATCAAGCAGGGCAAGGCCTAAATTTCTATGTAGGCTTAGTATTATCATGCGAGTTTTCTCGCCCAAGTCTTCGCTGATCACTTCGCCGCTACGTGGATCGACAAAGAAATTTCGGAGTTTTTTGTCTTTGGTGACGCTGATGCTATAAGCTTTGTTTTCGCCGCCGATTTGCACGTTTTCAAGAGTGTCAAATTTGATCTCGCTTTTTGCTTTGGCGAGGATTTCGCTTAAGCTTAAATTTGGCTTTTCGCTAGGTGCTAAATTTATATATTTTTCATTTATCGCAGACTTGATCTCCTCTCTATAAGAGGCAAATGGTGCTGCAAGTGTCATGATAAGTAGCGGTATAGTCGCGATCAGACCGATTATTAGGTGGATGTTGAAAATGATTTTGTTACGCTTGAAAAGCATATATCTCCTTTTAATTTTAATAACGAATATTAATTTATTTTTTGTTAAGCAGAGATAAAATTTAGAAGATTATTTTTAAGTTATCTGGATGTGATTTTGGATTTTGCGGCTGGCAAAAGTAGCTCAAATGTTGAAATAGCTGCGTTTAGATCTTTTTTGTCTAAAAATTTAAACGGTCTTAGCAGGTAGTAAAGTGGTTTAAATTTCACTATTAAGCGCAAAGAGTGCTGGTAAATTTCGCTGCCATTAGCCTTAGTGTACTCATCAATCGCCTCCTTTACAAGCTCGTTTGAAATTTTTTGTCGGTAGAGCTCGTGGATGAAAACTAGCAGGTCACGGCACTTTCTAAGCTCTAGATCATCGCTAAAAATTTTGACTCAAAATCTAGAAATTTTATCTCGTCATTTTTTATGGCGATATCCCTAAGTGCTGGGCGTCCGTGTGCGAAATTTCAGTGCGTGAAGTCCAGCTAATGCGCGGGCTGCTTTTAGCAAAATTTTCATGCTTAAAATTTTCATCGGTGCTATATTTAAATAGCCTAGCAACTGGCTCGCCAACATCTTCTATAACGAAAAATTCATCACTTTTTAGCACGAGTTTTGGCGCAGGAGCATTTGCCTCGTTTAAAATTTCAAGTTTTTTTATCTCAGCAGCAAATGACTTATAAGGGTTTCGGTTTGAAAATTTTAGTTAAAAAGCTGCCTTCGATGCTCTTTTCAATGCGTTTTAACCAAAATTTTTGCCCATCAAATTCAAAGCTAAATACACGCTCATCATGGTGATTTTTTAAAATTTCATTTACATATTGTTTTAAATTATACATTTTGTTAATGTAGCGAAAAAATTCTAAATTTTTACATATATTTGACGTAAAATTTCATGAAAAACGTGAAAATATTTGTTAGCAAAAAAGAGATTAAATTCATGGTGGAGTTAAGCGGGATCGAACCGCCGACCTCTTGAATGCCATTCAAGCGCTCTCCCAGCTGAGCTATAACCCCAAAAGATTTGGTATTTTATCTTTTTATGGCTTACATTTTTTTGAAAGTCGTTTTTATAAAATAAATTTTAAGCAACTTTTGGGTAACATTGCAATCTTTAATGCGGGAATAGCTCAGGGGTAGAGCACAACCTTGCCAAGGTTGGGGTCGCGAGTTCGAATCTCGTTTCCCGCTCCATTAAATTTTGCCGAGTGGCGGAATGGTAAACGCAAGGGACTTAAAATCCCTCGGTAGTTTTTACCGTACCGGTTCAAGTCCGGTCTCGGGCACCACCAAAACGGCGACATGGCCAAGTGGTAAGGCATGAGCCTGCAAAGCTTTAATCCCGGTTCGAATCCGGATGTCGCCTCCAACTTCAAAAATAACTACATAAAGGGATAACAATGAAAAAATTGCTTTTAATAGTATGCATGGCATTTTTTGCGGTAGGTTGTTCAAACACTTGGCACGGCGTAAAAGAAGATACGCATAATGCTAAAGAATGGACTAAAGAAAAGGTTAATAGCGGCGCTAGTTACGTCAAAGAAAAAACAGAATAATTCTTAGTGGTTATAGCAAATTTTAAGCAAAGTTGGCTATAATCACAAATCTTTAATCGGGAGATGGCTGAGCGGTCGAAAGCGGCGGTCTTGAAAACCGTTGAGGTGTGAAAGCCTCCTGGGGTTCGAATCCCTATCTCCCGGCCACAACCACTCTTAAAATATATCTTCAGATATCTGTATTTCAGCATTTTTAAGCAGCCTATATCACTATATTTTCGTCTCGAAATTTCGGACGATTTTATTTTGTTACACCGAATTTGGATTTCTGTTACATCGTTTGCTTATTAGATTAGGAGTTTGCAATGACTTCTAAATTAATAACTCGAATCAAAAATAGACCAAGCTACTACTATTTCGATAAGGCCTTGAAAAATGATAAAATTATCACCGTCAAATATTGTCTATTTACGGACAATGAGTTTGAGGCCAAAGCCATCGCTTTAAAAATAAAAAACGAAGCCGATAATCGACGTAATTCTGTTCAAACCAAAAAATTTATTGATTTACCGTTAAGATACAAGATACGCAACATTCAAAAAAATATTAAAAACAAATCGCATCGACTGTCAACGACCGAATATAAAGAAATATTTGAAAAAGTTATATCGGGTATTTATGGGATTACCAAAGCCGACAACGATATGTTTGTCAATAGAAAAGAATGTCAAGAAAACGATAGGCCAAAGAAAAACACGAAAATCGATAAAATTTACCGGATATAGCATCCAGATACGCTCAAAACGAAAGTAAGAAGTCAAATAGTAAAAATACCGGATACTATCAGAGGGTAGCCAAAGCACTTGACATTTATTTTAAGCACAAGCAGATAACCCAAATTTCTTACCAGGACTGCGAGGATTTTCAATTACATCTCTTAAATAATAAAAGGCTTAACAAAAAGACCATCAATAACTACACGTGCTACGCAAGTAGAATGTTTGACTATGCTATCAAAATAGGCCTTATATCTCAAAACCCGTTTAAGCTTTTAAGCTCGTTTAAAATTTCCAAAGATCAAAAATCGCCGAAGGATAATTTTAGCATGGACGAACTGGTTAAGATTTTTAAGACCGATAAAAAGGAGCTTAAAGATTATATGGCGTTTGCCTTGCACACTGGACTTAGGCTTAGCGAAATTTGGAGCTTAGATGAAAGTAGCGTAAGCGAGCGAGACGGTATTAAATTTATCAAAGTTCAAACTGCCAAGCAAAAAGGCGGAGATGTTAAATTTAGAGAGCTGCCGATACATAAAAATATATATCGTCTAAGCGATATGAAGTGGTTAACGAAAATAAAAAAAGGCAAAAGCGATTGTAATTATCTTGGAAAAAGGCTTAACAAACATATTCATGCCGTTTTACCGGACTCCAACGTAAGCTTTCATAGGCTAAGGGCAAATTTTGCGTCCGCTATTAAAAATTACTCCTTAGAAAATGGTTTTACGGATGTTACCTCGGTACTACTCGGGCACGCTACCGATCTAGCAACAGACGTATACGCCAAGGATATCTCGCTAAAAGCAAAGCTAAAAGCTATGAATGGTCTAAATATATTTTCCAATCTCTAGCGATGAAATTCTATTGAATATCTTTGGCTAGTTATGTATAATTTGGCAAAAAGAGGTGAAATATGAATAAAGAGATTTTAAATTTACTTGACGAAGAAAACGTAAACTTCGGTAGGCTTTTTGAGTTTTACTCTGGCATAAAAAAGCATTTTATAAACAAAACAGACAATATCGAGATGGGCTTTATCGGAAACACCCTAGATAAGGAGCAGCTTGAGAGAGATATGGACCATTGCTTAAAGAATTATGCCAGAAATACAAAAGACAAAGATAAATGGCTAAAAAGAGCGGATATTTTAAAAAAATTAAACGGCTCAACGCCTACCAAATATTACATGCAAGTCGCTTTCAAAGATACTGCAATGATAATTCAAAAAAGCATCATGAATTCGGTTAACGAACTTGATATGCAAAATGAGCCAAAAATAGGCGTAATAGATCTTAAAAATTACGATATACCAGAAGAAGTAATAAAGTACGGCATTTTCACGGATGAAAAAGTAAAAGGCGGCAGATTTATCAATAATCAATTTGTACCCGACAATATTGCAGGGTACTTAGAGAGTGAAACGCTTAAAAAATTACCGAAAAAGCAAAAAGAGCTTTTACCGAAAAATCAAGAACTAAAAATAAATATAAATTTGCTGGATATGCGTGATAAATTTATAAAAAGAGAAGGCAAGAAGCAAAAGTATGAGGAGGAAACCAAAAAAGATATATAAACGATATAAATCAATTCATCAAATATATGGAAGATAACAACATGTATGAGATCGAAAAACTAGATGTAGAGGAGTTTCAAGAATACATAAGTGCAAAAAAGGGTAACAAGGCAACCCAATAAGTGAAAAAACCGTAAATAATATAATAGGTAGAGTAAGAACATTTTTTGATTATGTGGTATCAAAAAGGTATATGAGCTTTAATCCGTTTGAAAAACTTAGTAACTACGGGGTAAATAAAAACGTAACGGATAAAAGAAATTTTACCCTTGAAGAGCTCAAAAAGATATTTAGCGGCAAATATGATAATGCGCGCAAAGAAATTTTAGACTGTTTAAGATTTCTACTAACAACTGGCATAAGAACGGAGGAATTTTATAACTTAAATAAAGATAGTTTTTGCATGGATTGCAATCATCCGTTTTTGAAGGTAAAAACCGCGAAGCAAGGTGCCGATAAGATATTTTATAGAAACATACCATTGCATAAATTATTAAAAGATCTCTACAAATACGACTGGATTGCAAAAATTAAAAAAATATATTCAAATAAAGGAACTTTGTCAAAAGCTCTCAATGCCGAAATAGATAAGGTAATAAAAGATAATACGGTAAGCGTCCATAGACTTAGGGGAAATTTTGCTAACGCGATCGATGAATGGCTGGTTCTTGCTGGCTTTAAGGATTATGTAGGTACGGATAAGAAATTGCTCGGGCATTCGGAAAATTTGAAAAAAGACGATATCGAAGATAAAGTAAAATATAAAATAACCAAAACTATACTGGGTTATGCGCCCGATATGACGCATGGTACATATGCGAAGTCCGAATACATGGATGCGAAAATTTTAGCAATACGAGGACTTGATGCCTTTGAAAATATTTTTGAATATTTGAATATCCCAAAAAATCAAATCGGACACGTAAAACCTAGAAAATCTAGAAAAATAAAAAAGCCCATTGCTATGACTGCAAAATAAAATAAGACACCGTAATCTGCCAAATTTTGATAAAACTTAGTATATAGGCACGGGTGTAAAATTGGCTTTCATGGGTTGGTCGGTAGTTGCAAGCCCAAATTTAAGGCTAAATTCTACCAAACAACCCCGCTATTATGGCAAACAGTTCGCTTCCGGCTACCACTAGCTCGGCTCTGTCTTTTATATCTCTTAGCACGGGTTTTATAGAGGCTAGTTTTATTTTTGAGCTTGCGGTTTTTTGTCTTTGCTCGGCCCTTCGGCAGCTTTTGCTATGCTTACGTATTTTTTTATCGTTTCTATTACGTTTTTGATCTCGGCAGGCAAATTTTCGTCAAACTTTTCAGGAATCAAAACGTATAAATTTTCCTTGCTTCTAGTTAATAAAACGTAAATTTTTCTATAAAATAGCTTGCGGTCGTTTTTTAGCGTCGTTTGCAGAAACAGCAAAAAGTTGTGTATAACGATATTTTGGCACTATTTTATAGATACGCTTGTCCAACAAGAAGTAGAACCAAACATCATAGCTCAAATAGTAGGACATGAGAAGCAGTATAAAATTTTACTCGGAACATATGCTACAAATATAAATGCTAGTGTATTAAAAACAAAAGTTGAAATGGTGTGCTATTAGATATTAGACGTATGGTTTATATAGTGGATACATACTTCCTTTTATAAACCATAATCTACTTGCTTGATGTTAAATCTCTAATCCTTTATATTATGCTCTTTAGCATAGCTTAATATCTTTTGCCTAAGATCTTCAGGGAAGCTATCTCTATACATCACTGGTGTTAGAGGGTTTAGCTTTTTATCTAATTTACCAGCCTCATATAGTCTTGTTAGCTCTTCTGGTGTGTTGTAGTATGGTGCATTTGGATATCCCTCTGGTGGAGTTAGGGACATTATTTTAGCTTCTAGTAGGGTGGAATCGATGTAGAGATCTATATCTCTATCTTCATAGTTAGCAGGATATCCTTTTTCAGAAAAAATCTCTGCATATTCTGGCAGTTCTTTTTTGACATATGTCAGTAAATTCTTCCCTAGTTGTCTCGTTTGCATCTAGGTCTCTAGGGTCTAGTAGTTTTCCTTTATCTTCTACAAGCTCTCTTAAAACTCTATGCATTGATCCTGTAGGGTTAATCACTATCCCATTTCTATTAAATCCATCACGAAGTAGCTTCCTATCATCTCATCAAGATAAGGTATCATTCCATATTCATCTAGTGGGGGATTTTTAGCTAGTTTTCTAAATTCTTCTGCCATTTGTAAATTTTTGTTTAGACCTACATTATAAGGAGAGTGTTCAAATAAATCACCTAAAAATTTTAAAGCTTTTACTACTCCTAACTGGGCTGCTAAAAAAATTCTTTGAAATCCTCTTGCTTTAAATCCTGCTTCGTTTCCATGTGAAAACCCCATAGGATTTCCAAGTATGCCAGCGCAAATTCCCCACTCTGCCGAAAACAGCATTGATTTTAATGTCCCCTGATGAGAATTTACTTCATCAGAAATTTCAGCATACTCTGGTTTAGTTAGTTTGCCATTACTATCTACTCTACCTATGGCATCATCTGGTATATCTATCATAGTGCATTTTAGATTGCTTCTTTTTACTAGATAGATATATCTATCTCTCTTATCTTTTAAACTTTCATAGTAGGCTTTTTCTGTCTTAGTCCAAGGAGCTATCTTAGTAGAGCTTGGTTTATAGCTAATGTCTAGCCATGGTTTAAATGATAGATAGTCTGTTTGACCTAGAGAATTTGGTTTAGGATTATAGTATAGGGGTTTATAGTTTTTATATAAAGATGAGTCTAGAATGGAGCGGGCTTCAAGGAGCATTTGAGATTTTTCCTTAAAATACTTTGTAGTATTGTCATCTTTAGTTTTAGACACAATTAAATTTGTATTTTTGTCAAACCAAACCTCTTCTCCATTCGGAGCTATAACTGTATATGTATTAGTGTTATCCATTAAATTTCCTTTATTCATTGTTTTTCCTTTGCTTATTACCACTACTGCTGTGAATGCTAAAATAGCTATGATGATAAATATGATCTTCTTCATATCTTATCCTATATATAGACCATCTTCCATGACTATGGTGGTGGCTAAGCCACCGACAAGTCTTGGAGGTATCGTTGCTTTAGTTCTTTTTCCGTGTTCTATCTTACACCCCACATATATACCCTTTATGTTATTGTTTCCAATAGTATCTAGTGCCTCTACTAGATCTCTTGAGAGGTTAGAGTGAGAGTTATCGTTATCTTCTGTGTTAAATATACCTCTTTTAAATTTGTTTATTATTTTTACAGCATCTTGATAGGCATCTATGGCGTATGAAAATCCGTATTCTTCTTGGCTATCACTATTACTATATATATCATACACCTCTTTCTCCTCCTCAACATCTGTGTCTAGTAGGTTTATATCCACATCAGAGATAGCATATTTACTTCTAGCATATTTAAAATATCTTGCATCTATCTCATTACCAGCTCCTCTTAGCTCATCTAAGCATAGATAAGCACTTAGGTTATTTAGTGCTAGTTTAGAAGCTAGGTTAAAAGATAGTTTGTTTTTCTTATGATCTATATCGTAGTATATAAATGAATTATAGTCTAGTCCTCCACTACTTATATTGGCTCCTAGAAATAGTCTATTTAAATTTAGGCTTATATAGTTTTGATAGATCATTACTGGATAGTAGCAATAGGTATTTGTACTATCTTTATTGTAGGCTTCATATAGTGACATAGGTTTATAAGATATGTTATTTAATGCAAAGGCTTCATTGAAATTATACTTATATCTTGTATGTATTATCTCTTTGTAGTTTTCTTCAAGTTGATCATAAGATGTTTTCCAGAGTTCTACTACACCAGTAAATAAAGCTATTCCCATATCTTTTCCTAGTGATTTACCATAATCTTTTAGTATGTTTTCCAGTGTTTCAACATTTAGCTTACTAAACACAAATGTAGAATTCATAGATAATAGGCTTTTGAACTTACTCCAAATAATGTTTAAGTTGTAGTAGCCTATTATGATACGAATTTTTGTCGCATTTATGGCTTGGACAATTAAGTTGTGTTTTGACTTTCTCAATACCTTAACACGGCTTTTTAAATTTTGTTGCCTGTTTAAGAAAATTATCTACATTTTTAATATTTTTTGTGGTAAACATTTGTCTTACTATATTAAGTATACCAATCTCATCAAGAAACTCATTTTTAAGTTCTTTTTTATTTGGGCTAAAGATGAAAGAACTAAGGCTCTCAAATACCTTAGTTACACCATCCTCACTAACAAATTTCTGCCAAAGGAAAGACACCTTCTATTGCAGTTTTTACTATAAGCGATGTTACTTCTTTATCTAAATTTCTACTATCGTCATAGGTACGGTTTTGACCTTTGAGCGCATCTTTTAGGACGGCATTATCTTTATTCCAGTTAGCCTTTATCTCTTTTTCTTGTTTATCAAGTAGCTCTTCTATAAATTTTATCTGCTCTGGATCTATATTCTCATCTTTCTTAGAATTTGCGTTGCTTGCTGTGCTCTCATTTTTTGTCTCTGTGTTTTCTTCTATACCATCATTTTCTGTCAAAAGCTCTTCTATGCTAGTTATTTTGCCAACTTTTGCTTTATCCATATATTTTACGATATCTTCTATGCATAGATACTCGCTACTTTTTAAGCCACTATTTTTTGCTGTCTCTTTATAGAAAAATAGCCTTAATGATTTATCGCCTAGCTTTACCGAAGATCCTAAATGTAAAGCTCTTATATTCTCTTCTGATATCTCTATATACTCTCCATCATATTTGCTACTTTGCTTGACTAAATTTCCAGAGAAGCTCTTTGTTATTATGAAATAAGCCACAGCAAGAGATAGTACTTCTATTAAAGAGTAGTTATAAGGGTGATCAAGAGCCGTCTTTTCTCTGATTTCTTCTTGTAAAGACGAGATGTTTTCATCGCTTATTTTAGCATTTGATATCTTGTGTTTTAGTTGATTAAGCTCTAATTCATCATGATATTTTTTTATAAATTTTCTTTGCTCAGAACCATGATTTACCTTATTAAAAACGGTCCTAAAAGTCGCAATTGCCTTTTTCATATAAGTCTCTTCGTTCTTCTTAATCTTTTCCATATCATTTGGCTGTTTGGCATAAGCATTTATATGAGCGACATTTACTCCGAGGAGTTCTTCATATTTGGCACGTTGATTTAGGTATTCAATGTCATCATTATAGACAAGATCTTTGTACTCTTTTATTTTTTCTTTGATGTTGTCTATGTAGCTTTTACTTATCCTAGCAAATGGGGATAAATTTAAAACAAGAGTTGATTTGTTGTTGCCTTTGTTGATATCTATACTATATTTACTATAGTCTTTAACAGGCTCTAGGGTCTTTATATCACTAAAATTTTGTTTTACAAGGCTGCTTCTATTTGATCTATTTAGCTCATCTTTTATCTCTTGATCTAAGCTTTTGCTTATAACTTCTTCTCTTAGCCCTGCATTAGATCTAAAAGGAGAATTTGAAAGAACGATGTAGTTTTTGTTTAAATTTGAAAAGTCTTTGCTATTCATCTCATCATTTGTAGATTTGCTATTTTTATCAGACTTGTCTGATATTAGATTGGCCAGTTTTACAGAGTTGAAATTTGTAGCACAGATGAAATTTCAGATTTGCATTTAGTCCTTTTATCTCTTTTTTAAGCTTATCGAAAAGAGTATCATCGCCAGAGCCAAAGCCTAAATTTTTATTTACGACATTATAATTGATCTGCTCTTTAGTGTAGTCAAACACTCTTGCATCATCTAAATATCCATAGATACTACAACCCTCATCTGCATTGTAGTTTATTTCGTTTAGATTATTTGAGTCTGTAAGAAAGCGATAACCAAAATTTAGATGAGTGATATCTATAAAATATCCAGCCTTATCATCTTTGTCCTTTTTAAATACTAGTACATTACAACTAGAATTTACATTTATAGTATTTATAATAGAAGCAAATCTAGATGTAAAAAAGTTAAGTATAGGCAAGGATACTCCATAAAGTGCTCTAGTGGTTTTGTATTCGTATAATTTAAGGTTTAATTTTATAAATTCATAAAGCCCTGAGCCAGTCGAAGCCAACATCTTGCCTATCCCTTTTTCGCCACTCAAATCAGCTAGGCTAAGGATAAAAAGCACTACTTGTTTTATAAGAAATTGACCACTGTCATTATTTAGCTTGCTTAAATTTTTGTCTAGCTCATCGAAACACTCTTCTATGCTTCTTTCAAATTTAGCCCCATCTAGTCCCTCGCTAGAGATCAAGGATCTAGCGTCACTTAGCAGGTCCTGCTTCAACGTATTTAAACAATCTCTTATAATATCCTTACAGTCATCATAATACGTAACCGCAAGATCAAACATATCATAAAAACTTAAAGGCACTTTGCCTGTTATTTTTGTTGGCTCTTCGTTTTCACCAAGCTTTCTTAATAGGTTTCTTTCTTTCTCGTCTTGAGCAGCTTCTATCACATATTCATCATTTTTTTTATTTCTTATAGGCTCTATCTTCTCTTTTAAATTTATAAAAAATTTATCGATCGCACTCTTTTTATGAACTACTTTTACAGGTATACCCCTATATTCAAATTCTCTTGCTCTGCCAAGATCACTATCAGTAAAGCTCTCTTTATCTATATAAAAATCAGTTACTATTGATGCTTCTTTGCCGTCCTGCCTTGAAAAATCAGCTATCAAGTTAAGTATTGAATTAACCATCATGGTATTTCTTGACGTAAAATAATTCAAACTAGACGTATAAAGCGTCACGCTCTTTGCATCAGCCATATACTCTTTCATCTTTTTTAAAGTCTCTTCACAAGAGTAGGTTATATTTATTTCGTTGTTTTGCATATTAGGCCACCACTACTGTTTTTGATATTTTATTGTGATTGTATTTATAATATTATTAATTTATTATGGGTTAAGGAAAAGTAGGAAATGCTTGATATTTGGGCTTATATTTTTTAGTTTGCCAAGTTAGTTAGATAAAGCCATCTAAATTACTAACACAATTATGCTATAATCATGTCATATTATTAAAAGGAAATAGCATATGCCTCAAATAGTACCTATAAAAGAGCTTAGAAACACAAATGAAATTTCACAGCTATGCAATAGCAAGGATGAACCAATATTTGTAACTAAAAATGGCTATGGAGACTTGGTTGTGATGAGTATAAAGACATATGATAAACTAGTAGCCACAGCCAATATAGATAGCGCCATTGCATCATCTGAAGCTAAGATAACAGCGGATACAAAGATGCTAGAAGCAAAAGACGTTTTTGCTAGTTTAAAAAGTAAGTATCTTGAATAAATATAAAGTCCTAATCTCACCACAAGCTTATGAAGAGCTTGAGGCTATTTATAAGTATATCGCACTATCTTTGCTCTCGTCAGGTGCTGCAAACTCTACGCTAGAGGCTATTAAAAACACTATCCTTAGCCTAGATGAGATGCCAAATCGTGGTGCTATTAGAAAAGTTGGCAGATATGCTAATATGGGCTATAGACAGCTATTTGTTAAAAACTACACAGTAATTTATAGGGTCAATGAAAAAAATAAGGCCGTTATAATCATCACTATTAGATATACGCCAAGCGCTTTTTAGACATATAACTTCAATAATATCTATCTAGAGAAATATCCACCAATCTAGCACTCTTTTTTGTGAAAATATACATAAACATCTTTTAAAATTCCAGCCGATGAGAAGTCACCAAAAGATAATTTCACTATAGATGAACTAATGATAATCTTTGACACAAAAAGACTTGATCTACAAAACTATATGATGTTTGCTCTTCATACTGGGCTAAGGCTTAATGAAATTTGGCAACTTGATAGTAAAAGCGTAGGTGAAGAAGATGGCATAAAATTTTATAAATGTTAAGACTGCCAAGCAAAAAGGCGGCGTTAGCAAATATAGGCAAATTCCGCTACATAAGAATATTGAGCATTTGGGTGATTTAAAGTGGCTAGAGCAAATCAAGAAAGGAAAAGAGAGTAGTGATTATTTTGGAAAGCGCCTAAATCGGCATATCCACAAATCTATCCCAAGTGCAAATGTTAGTTTTCACAGACTGCGTGGCAATTTCGCAAAAGCCATTAAAGACTATTGTTTGGAAAATTCTCTAGCAGATCTTACTTCCGTTCTTTTGGGACATAGCACAGACCTAGCAACTGATACATATGCAAAAGGAGTGTCCTTGAAGGCTAAAAAAGAGGCATTAAAGGGGCTTGATATTTTTTATTTACTAATTATTTAAAAATACCCTAAAATATTTAACTTGATAGGTATAATTATATATAAATATTCTATTAAAGGATTTTTATGAGAAAAGAAATTAAACAGCAACTTGAAGTTGATGATTTTAATGAATTAAATCATCTAGGAATAAGGTTTTATTATCAAGATAAGATAAAAGAACTATCTGATGATATAAAATATTGTCTCACAAAGGGATATAAGAGAGCCACAAGTGATAAGAATAAAGATTACTGGCTAAAAATATGCTTTAATCTTTTTGGTCTATTTCCATACTCTGTCCATTTGCCTGGAGCTAAAAAGCTTGATAAGATAATAGATGAGCAACTTAGTGCCTTAAAATTCAAGGCCAATACTACCCCAAGACCTGCCGTCCCAATAGATGATGATCTGCCTGTAGAGGAGTTAATAAATATTTTTTGTCCAGCTACACCAGAGAAAAAACCAGCCCACAAGAAAAAGAATGCTAAAAAAAATCCTAGTGGCAATACAGTAGAGGTAAAAGGTGGGCTTATTGTTTTTGGTACTTTTATACCACATTATATCGTGTCAGAGATATTAAACTATAACGAAAAGAAAAAGAAAACCAAATTAAAGCCAATAAAACCTAACAAAGATTCACTAAATATAGCAACGATAGAAGATTTAGTTGAAAACTATTTAGAAAGTGTTGGATCAAGACAAAAGTTTAGCGAAAGCACAAAAAAAGAATACAGATTTGTATCAAAACTACTTCAAGAATTTCTTGATAGTAAAAGCATTGGGATAAATGATATAAATTTAATTGTAGCTGAAAAATTTCAAGGTAGTCTTTTAAATTCTAAAGATGAAACACGAAAACGTGGCGAAAAAAGAGTGAATAAGCAAGCATATAATTGTGTCATTATAGATACAGCAAAAGGAAAATGCAGTAGCGAATCCAAAAGAGTAATTGTCCTACATGAAAATATCAAAGACTTACATAATTATAAATGGGTTAAAGCCATAAAAGAACAATACCCTACAATAAAGTCTTTTAATAAAAAAGCCAATGGCTGCATAAGAAAAGTTATAAGTGATAAAAAAGTTAGTGATCATCGCTTGAGAGGCAACTTTGCTAAGAAATTAGTAGAATACGATCATATAAACAACATAAGTGACTCCATTGTAAATGTTGCAGATGAATTAGGCCACAACATAAATACAAAGGATAGAAAAAATTTTGAACAATATAACGACCTAATTAAAGGAATGCTAGGTTACGATCTCTCTGACGCTCTTGACATATATGCTAAGTCTGACTTTTTGGAACTTAAACAAAGAATCATAAAAGCGTTTGATAAATATTCAGATATTTTCAAATACTTGGATATACCAAATACAAAAATACCGCATATTAAATCAAATAAAAATAAAAACAATAAAAAGGATAAAAATTGATAACAATTTATAATAACGAACTTTTGTTCAGACCCGCTTACTCAGACGAACCTTATATCTTCGATGATCCATTTGAAACTATTAATGATTGGCTTGATGCGACGATCATGGGCTTAAAACAAGAATGCCCTTTTGTTTTAAGCGGTTCATCTCTTGGCGAATTTACTACAGAAACGAGTGATTTCACAATAGGTGGCGAACAAGGCGAGGCATTGACTTGCCAAAATGTATTAGATTTTTGTAAAGAGCTATACGATGAAGTCTTTAAGATCAGGGGCAAGCTAGTTGGGCTCT
This sequence comes from Campylobacter concisus, assembly GCA_037321105.1. Taxonomy (GTDB): domain Bacteria; phylum Campylobacterota; class Campylobacteria; order Campylobacterales; family Campylobacteraceae; genus Campylobacter_A; species Campylobacter_A concisus_AZ. Next base: position 1,231,513 of record CP147775.1, read on the forward strand.
TTTGTCAGTCCATAGGCTGCACAGACAAAGAGGAAATTTGATGAAATTTATCAAAAATTCAATAAAAAACTTGATGAGTTTAAAAAAATTCTAGACAAGTTTAAAATACCACAAGGCTTAGATATGCAATATGGCTTCAAGCAGTCCATGCCTTCTTATATTTATTAAAGCTATGCTTATTTTTAAGAATGAGCTTAGTAAAAGTTAAATAGAATTATTCACTTTGAATAATTCTATTCTTTAAAAATAAAAAAGGAATGTAGTATGGAGACTGAAATTTTGTCCATTTTGTGGTGAGACAATTAACAAAGATGCTATTAAATGCAGATTTTGTGGTAGCTTCTTAAATGAGGAAGCCAAAAACCAAGCAAGAGAACAAATGAATAGCCAAAAAAATATGGCGAATAATTTCCCATATCAAAACCAAGCAAATAGTAATGAAATCCCGCTTGGTTTTATAAGAACATGGGATGGAGAAGTAATCCTAAAGCCACAAGGCTTCAACTTTTGGGCATTTATATTTGGGCCTCTATACTATACTGGATATGATAACCTGCTATATATATTTCTAACAACTATATCAACAGTTTTATTATACTTCTTAATCGGTATAGGCGTAAAAAATGATAGTATAGAAATGATTAATATTGTTTCTATAGTTTATACAATAGGTTTGCTTGTGACGCAAATCATAGCGGGTGCAATAGCAAATAATGTTCTTCCAGTAAAAACAGTTAAATTTAATTATGGCTGGGCAATTGGTGCATTTTTAGTATTGCTTATTGCACAATTGATATCTCTAAGACTATTTTTTTAGTAGGATTTGAGCATGAATAACAATCTAGTCAAATGTCCTTTTTGTGCTGAAGAAATAGAAAATGATTTGGAATTTTGTCCAATCTGCGACACACAACTAAAAACGCAGTGCCCTTTTTGTAAAGAAGAAGTAAAGACAAATGCCACCAAGTGCAGATTTTGTGGTGAAACCTTGCACTTTATGCCAAAAACCAAAAAAGAGATCATTAAAGAGCAAGAAGAGAGTGAAAGAAAAAGGCTGCGAAAGTTAGAAGAAGAAGCAAGAGAGGAGCAGCTAAGAAAAGAAAAAGAAGAAGAGGCAATTCGCTTGAGAGAGCAAAGACAGCGTGAGCTAGAGGAAGCTAGACTTGCTGAGGAAGCCAAAAAGAGAAAACAAAGAGCAACTAAAAAAGCATATAAAAAACTATAAATTTATATATGCTATATCTATTTTTATACTTGCTGTAGCGGTAGCTTCTGCGTTTATATTCTTAGGAAATCCAAGTAGATATGAAATTTATAGCCTAGAAAATGAATGCGAAAATCAAAATGGCGATAGTTGTATGAAGTTGGCATACTTTTATAAAAAGAAGTATGACACTGCAGCAGCTAAACTATATGCAGACAAAGCGATAAGTCTTCTAAAAGAGAAGTGCAAATCTGACCCTAAAGCCTGCTATCAACTAGGCCTGCTTTATGAACATGGCGACTATCAAACTAGTAGTTTTACTTTAGAGAAGATAAAAAATGTAGATTATAAAGAGGCTTATGAATACTACAAAACATCTTGCAAATCAGATAATACGCAAGCTTGCGATAAGCAAAAAGCACTTGAAGACGATGCAAAAATTGCTTGCGAGATAGGGATAAGCGATGGCTGCATAAAACTGGCTAAAGATTATGAACAAAAAAACGACCTAGAGCATGCAAACGAGATCTATACAAAGCTTTGTAACAATAACGACAAAGAAGCTTGCAAGGCTTTAGCTGGCAATCTACTAAAAGGTAATCCCTCTGAAAAAAATATAAAAGTAGCTTATGAGATATATAAAAATGTTGATGCCTCTAAAGCAAATACAGTTTTTAACGGCGAACATGGATGCCTTCTAAACAATAGTCTTGCTTGCTTTGAATTGGGATTAGAATATTACAACAAGGGTGATTACAAGAAAGCGAATGAATATTATGAAATGGGGTGTAATTTAGGAAATGGCAAATCTTGCACTAATTTAGGCGTTAATTACCAAATGGGAAAAGGAGTCTCAATGGATATAGACAAAGCAAAAGAGTTTTACCAAAAAGCTTGTGATATTAAAGATGGTTTTGCTTGCCAAAACCTAGCTTTTATATATTATATAGTTGAAGAAAAGATAGATAGTGCTGCTATAAAATTTTGAAAAAGCTTGTAATCTTGGTATGGCTAAATCTTGCGGGTATGCAAGCGAACTTTTTAAGGATGACGCAAATATCTTTAAGGATCTAAAAAAAGCTATCGAATTTGCTAAAAAAGGATGCGATCTAAAAGATGGCAAGAGCTGCTTTATCCTTGGTGCTGGATACGGAGAAGGTGATGGTATAAAAAAGGATCTTAAAGAGGCCAATAAATACTATCAAAAAGCTTGCGATCTAAATAACGATGCTGATGGATGTGCAAGTCTTGGCTATAACTATAAATATGGCTATGGGATAACTAAAGATCTAACTTTGGCTAATAAATATAATCAAAAAGCTTGTGATGCAGGAAGTGGTAGAGGTTGTAACTCATCTTGGCGTAAATTATAGAGATGGCGCTGGCTTTGAAAAAAATATGCAAAACGCATACTCTTACTTCAAAAAATCTTGTTATGACTACAACTATGCTAGGGGATGCACAAATTTAGGCGAAATATTATGCAAATATGGCAATTATACCAATGCGAAACAAGAGGCAAAAGATGCGCTAAATAAAGCATACTATAAACTGGGCGACAAGAAAGCACTAGATATACTTAATCAATATTTTAGCTACTAAAAACTCATGGGAAGCTCTCCCATGAGTAAATTTACATCTTATAAAACCCCCCGCCAGAGATCTTTATCTTCGTCATTTGCCTCGTTTGCTTCTTGAACTAAAACGTTTAGTCTTTTAAGCAGTGCGTCGAGCTTTTGATTTAGCACTGGCACTTCAGACTTCTTTTTTGTCACTATGTCTTGCTTTATGAGTAAAGAGCGCCTTTTAAATAGCTGCTCGTTATATACCAAAATTTCATTATCCCCAAGATCTACATTAGTAAAACTACTACCGATACCAAGCTCTTTTTGATAGCTTAGCTCAGCCTTTAAAAGATCATTTTCATCTATAAATATAGGCGAGGCTTTATAAATTTTACCATCGTGGTAATACTCAAATTTTTTTAGCTTGCTAAAGTCTTTATCCTCTCCGCTGGCATATTGTCTGACCGAGTTTTTAAAGAAGTATTGATTGGTTAAATTTCCCACCAACTCTTTATATCTTGAGTCGCTACCAAGACTACTTTTTAGCACGTCTTCGTTTTGAAAGGCGAGTATGAGCTCAACCATAGCCTCTCTTAGCACGTCAGCATGGAGGTCCGTTGATGGATTTAGCACACGCTGTGCTTCATCTATAAAGATACTAACTGGCACCTTCTCTTCGTTTGCTATGCGTTGCGCCATATTTGAAAGGGTGGAATTCAGCATAAGCTCAACCGCACTATCCTTTAGCCCCTAGAATTTACAACGACTATCTTTCCTTCATTTAGTAGCTTGCTTATGCTATTGCCATGATAGTTTAGCATCTCATCGTCAGCTATGCTTTGCAAGGCAAAAAGCATAAATGTGTAGTTTGAGAAAAGCCTTGCTTTTTGTGACTCTTCATCATTTCTTATACCTTCATACTCCTTAAAAGCTTGTATGAAATTTTCAGATTTTTCATTAAACTCGCCTAATGCCCAAATTTTCTCATTTAAAGAGCTAACCAAATGTCTTTTGCTTATACCTTTTGCAAATGCCGTTTCGCTTTTTACATGATCATCTACCAGCTTAACTAAGGCATAAAATTTTTTAAAGTCGCCTAGCTGCTGGGTTGATTTGCATAAATTTGCAAAGCTTGGCTTTATATCTTTTGCTCTATTTTCTATATATGGGGTGCAAAAACCTTGCTCCGTAAGGTCACATATCGCCTTCATCGTTGAAAGAGACTTTGTAGCGATATTTGCCGCTAAATTTCCCCAAAAAGGATCACGCTTTGTGCCAAATGTCTTTTGAAAGAAATTCATCAATAAACTCTCACTTGCGTCATCCATTATGTTTATTTTGTTTCCCCATGGCACATTTATCATTACTACATCTTTTAGCCTGCCATGCTTCTTGGCTAAAATTTAACCTTTTTATGCTCAACTCCTTTGTAGTCAAAGATAAGCATCCCATGCCCTACTTTTATACGCTCATCCATCGCTGGCAGGATCGCTGAAGTGGTCTTACCGCAACCTGTTTGCCCTGTTATCATCGCATGCGTAAAGCTAATAGGTATGCTAAGAGCGTTTGAAGTAGCGACTTGGGCTGCACCTTTTGTATTATTAATTAGTGAAAAAACTGACATATTATTCTCCTTTATTAGTTGGTATTATTTCATTGGCTAGGCCATAAGCAATGGCTGATGATGCGTCTATATAGCAGTCTCTATCGGTGAGCTGTTCTATCTTTGCTATTTTTAGGTTGCTGTTAGCCTTTATCATCTCATTGACTTTTGATTTGATTTTTAAAATTTGATTTGCGATTAGTTCGATGTCGCTTGCCTGACCTGATGCACCACCAAGAGGCTGATGAAGCATGAGGCTTGAGTTTGGCAACATATAGCGCTTATCTCCGTTTAAAAATATAAGTGCGGACATAGAGGCAGCTAGCCCCACACAAAATGTATTGATTGGTGATTTTATGGTTTTCATAAAGTCGATTAGTCCAAAGCCGTCATATATCGAGCCTCCAGGGCCACTTATATATATGTTTATGTCGCTTTGATCTACGCTGTCAAGATACAAAAGCGTTTTTTGTGTAGTTAGGCAAATTTCTTGATCGATCTGCCCATATAAAAAGATATTTCTATCAGCTGAGTAAGCTCATGTGAATGTCGGCGAAATTTAACTTGTCAAACTCTGCCATCTTCTCTCCTTGTTTTGATTTTTGTGAGAGAAGTTTAAGATAGTAGATGAGTCTTTAAATTCCACCTATTGCTTCTAGAGCCGGTGGCTTGGTAGTTTATAAAAGCTCTATATCGTCTATGTGATGTCCTAAAGCAGGAGATCTTTTTCATCGATGAATAAGTTTAAGCTCTTTCCAAGGAGATCTTCAAAGTAAATTTTAGCTAGCTCTTTAGAGTTTTTGTATCTAAAAGGAGCATGCGTGGCAAGATATAGTCCGTAGATATCATCTATAAGCCACTGCCTTGCGTATCCATCTTTGTTTGTTTCAAAATTTCTATAAGAAAGATCATTTTTTAGATCATTGAGCTCTTTTTAAATTTGCTTAATACAAAAATATTTTCATCTTTAAGGGATTTATATATAAGCTCAGGATCTAAAAGCAAGCTATCGTCTAAAGATCTTAAGCGCTTTTTAGTAGGGGTGGTTTTTATTTTTATCACATTTTGCTTTATATTCCAAATTTCATCATAAATTTGATCAAAGTTACCAAAAAATGCGGGTGAAAATATAATCAAAGCATCATCTTCTCTAAAGCTTATATATCTATCTTTAAAAATTTCAAGCTCAAAATTTCTGATCCCATATTACTAAAAACTAGCACTTGATTATCTCTATCTAGCCCCATCACAAAGCCTCTTTTTATGATCAAAACATTCATGCATTTTAAAAATCTCTGAACTTTTGCCTCGTCATAAACATAGCTTAAAAGATAAAGCGGCATACCATCTGGCTGGCTACTTGAAAAGTCTTTGTATTTGCCCTTCCAAAAGTACTCCCCTAGGTTTAAACACATCATTATAAAAGCAGCATCTTGCATATATGTAAATTTTTCATCATCATCTATTGACCTACTTTTAAGAGATTTTACATGCTTTTCTAGGTATTCATTTGGAGCTAGGATGTAACTATTTTTATCATTTATATGCTGTTTTTGGCTCGGTACTAAAATTTTGATCTAGCTTTATAAGTGCAAAAAACTCTTCATATATTTTCTTTAATATCGCATTTATATGCTTTCTCTTATTTCTATCTTTTTCATCAAAATTTTTAATGTAGCCACGAAGTCTTGGCACATTTACTATTAGATCTTCGTCTTTGCCACAAACTTTGCAAACTTCATCCAGTAAATTTTTCAGTCTGCATATCTCTTTTTTATCAACCACCTTTTCAAGTAGAGCATGGTCATTTTCACTAAAATCATAAAATTTACCAACAAAAAGAGAAAGTGCGTATGTATTTACAATAGAGTTTAAAATAGGTGTTTGAGATATTTTTAGGTTATTATTTGGCTTCTTTTTACTTCTACCATTAAAAAGATTATATTCGACCTCAAATGACATATTTTATCCTTGTAGTTTTTAATAGACCTATAGTATTTCAATAGACTACATCCACCAAAATTCTACCTATATTTTTATTAGTTTTCCAAAAAACAAAGCAAAAATATTTAAGTCATAAATAAATAGTAAAAATTATTCAAATAAATATAAAATTAGGTATAATTATTCACATAGTAAAACTATTAGGAGGAGTTATGGTAAAAAATATAGCATTTACCTTATTTTTATTACTGATAGGCACCAATGCCAATGCAGCTTTTCTGGAGGCTTTAGTCAATGGTATAGCACAAGACATGAATGAATTTATGGCTCCCAAAAAGAAGCCAGTATGTCGTCCTATTATTACAAACTCAAGATCTATATATGTAAGAGACAGTAATGGTGTGAACTTTAACTATGAATATACATATAAAAGTCTTAGCAGGGATTCAAGCTTATACGTAGAAGACCCATCTAAAACAAAATATCCAAATATACAAAGAATAGCTACCATTAATTGCAGTAATAATATGATGTTAAACTTATTTGAGCGTGTGGCATATTGATAAAGCAACAGGTAGAGTTATTTCAGAAAGTAGTCCGATAGCAAGCTACGAAAAGGAGCTAAGAAAACTTCCTTTACTTGACATAAGCGAAGCAGACAATAGAGGCTGGATTTCTGCGGATTTTCGTAGAAACTTTTTTGAAGAAGATTACTCAGTAATATATCTTAAAAACAAAAAGAGGAAAATGAGATGATTAGAAATTTAGCGCTTGCTTTTTTAGCAATATTTTTTTTAAGTGGTTGTGTAACGTCACTAAGCAAAGGTGGCAAAACGCAAAAAACAGATAGATCCGCCAAATCGCAAATAAGTTCTGATAGCGGAATATACTATCATATTTCTTATGGTCCTGAGGTCGATTTTGTGGGAAATGGAAATAAAACTTTTTATTATTACTTAAAATTTTCCCAGTTAAGACTGATTTTATAAGTCCTTACATTGAAAGAAATGATGAATATACGACACTAGAAAAATGTTATCACAAATTACTCAATGTATCTTCCCAAACCGGAGCGATCCGTGTAAGCAGCAAAGATTATGTCTTGCCAGGTAACCCACAAAGCATAATGCTTTATAAGACTTTAGAATCTAAAAAAGAATAGAACTTGGTGATTTCTCCGTATGTGACTCGTCTGTCAAATGGAAGAGACTACAAGAGGCCCCTAAAGAGTGGAGTAAATAGGTAAAACAAATTTTATTAAGGAGTAAAAATGAAAAAGGTTACAAGGCTATATGTGATCTAGCAAAATAAAAGTGATTTATGCTACTTTAAGCATTTATATAGTGCCTAAAGTAGCAAATATACTGAAATTTAGTTTTGATTGTTTTGCGATTTTAAACGCTCCAACTCTCGTTCTAGCTCCCGTGCTCGCATGCTTTGAATTTGCATTATCTCCAGTCTGACTATATTTGCATCAGGAAAATTTTCTATTGTCTCTTGTCTGCCATTTATGTCCATTATAGTTATTGCATTTTTTGTTATCTCATCTTTTATCGCCATTTCATCTTTTATAGCTCTTTCGTCTTTTTCAGAAACTTTGGCATATAGTATTTCATCTATATTAAAGCTAGTTGGCTTAAATGATTTAATCACTATAACCCTTTGTTGTGTTATAACTATTCCACTTCCTATATAAAAGATAAATGTCTTCATTATATATATGGCATACAAAATAAAAAAAATTGCGCCAGCAGAAAAAGCTAAGATAGGATTGTTAAAAAAATGCTCAACTAAATCTACTATAATTATAGTAAAAAATATTAGTCCAAGTAATATTTTACTAAGGTCCAAGGAACTTGCTTTTAACAAAAATTTTCTTTCTACAAACTCATTAGGACTAAGGTTAAGACATTTGTTAAAAGATTTTTCATACATACCATAAATAATAACTGATACTACAAAAAATATTAATATTGTAATTGCAATAGACATTTCTAATCCTTTAGTTATTTATTTATATATTTTCTACCTTCATCTGACAATATACCTTCTATTAAATTATAAGGCACCACTTTGAGGTCATCATAACCTTGATTTACATACATCTTTCCATTAAATATATACATACTCTGAACTAGACAAGACATACCGCAACTAAGATCTATAACACCTTTTTCGCCCAATAGTCTCTCTAAACTTTCCTTATCAACCGTAAAAAAGTCTTGGATATCCTTTTCTTTACCATCTTTTATCATCTTTACATCTCTATAATCTCCTTCTGCATTACCAGTAGTATTCTCATACCTTAAAGAGTCTTCGATCGCTATGTCTGGTGAAGAGAAGTAAATATTTGTGTGACCTATCATATGCCCATTAGAATTTAAACTACTTTTTCTATAACTATCTAAAACACCATACGGCCCCGTATAACACACATCCATATTTCTAATCAGATCTTCCTCATCCTGAGTAAGCTTAATATCATAGTTTTTTACAAACATAGACTTCAGTTCAAAAACTTTTGTGAGCGGTAAACATTCGTTTTGTGTCTTTACGCAATAGCTCGAATCTTGTGGCTTATCTTTATTGTATTGTATTGGTGTTATTACAAGAGCTTTTACTTTATTGCCAGATCCATCTTTTTTGAAGCACTCAATGTCTTTACCATTTTTGGTGCATTCTGCCTTTTGTCCATCTACTATTACCTCACCCATATTGCGGTAGTCGTAGCATCCCCCAAAGTCATCCTTCTCATTTCTTTGTGAATCAAAAAAGTTAAAAACAAGCTGAAACGACAAGTTACCGTTAAGAACATAGATTGATTGAACACCTGTGTCTATAATGTATTTGAAATTGCTAGTAGAACCTCTTTCTAATCCATACACCATACTGGCCAAAAAGCATACAATAAATAATGCCTTTTTCATTAAGAACTCCTTTTTCTATAAGTAAAAATTTGTAAGTATATTATTCAATACGAACTTTATTTAATATAAAATTTTATTCTAACTACATAGTTTCTAGGTATGGTTGTCTTTATGGCGAGTAGAAGGTGGTTATAAAAGAGAAATATCTCTCATATGTCTTAGCGTTTGCTCTTTGTTTTTCTCTAGAATTTCTATTAGCCTTGATAAGAGTGGCTCTGAAGCATATTGACAAAGATCTATGATACGACTTATATTTTGTAAATTTTCATATTCTTTGTCATTGTAATTACATTTATTAACCATATCTTTTAAAAAGCTTGAGATGTTAAGGTCGTCTATAAAAAGTTCTTGTTCGCTTACTTCAAGGGCTTTTGCTATATAAGGTATAAGCTCAGCCTTGATCTCTCTATTTCCATTTAGGTAGTTATATATAGATGGCAGAGACGGCACTTCACCTGTGCTTTTTAGCCTAGGTTCAAGATCTATAAATTTTGGACAAAGTCCTTTTTCTTTAACTTTTTACTTCTTAGGATCGCATTGATTCTTTCAGTAAATTTGCATTTTACACTCTTTGAAATTGCTCTAAATTAAAGAAGTATAATTGATAAAAAAATACTATATGAATTAAGTATTCAATAAGAATAATTCTTATATTATTTTTAACCTAATGAATGAATTTCAAATAAGGAGATTGTTATGAAAAAAGTATTTTTAAGTTTGCTAATAGCTAGCTTGCCATTAGCTGTGTTTGGAGCTGCACCGATGAAGGTTGAGCTAGAAAATGATCATGCCGCACAAGATGCCTTTGGAGTGGCAAATGGAGTTAAGATGATAATTACATCTACTTATGATGGCACATTAGTCGTAGACTATCCTAATATCATAGTCAATAAAGGAAATGCTGATTGTATATTGATAGACACAACAGCCACAATGGAAAAAATAATTTCTGGTGGCGTTTTTAACAGGGCTTACTCTATACCATCAGAACTACAAAATGCAATGTTAAATCACACAGTTAAAGAAAATGGAAAGGTAAAATTTAAATATAGCGATGAGCACAGATCAGAATTTCTTTGTAGAAAAAGGACTAAAATTTTAGAGATAATAATACCAACAAATGCTGGAAAATACACTTTTAGTTTCTAATTGCAAAGAAGGATAGCAATGAAAAATATCATAAAAGTTTTAATAATTACAGCTTTTAGTTTAAATTTACTTCAAGCAAAAGCCACACTTTCCATAGATGGATATATGTCAAAAATGCTTTTTATGAAAGTCAAAGATGGTGGAACCGTCTATGTGGATGATGAGAAAAAGGGTATGACGTCTGCAAATGGTCCATTGATAGTTCAGATACAAGAAGGGGAGCATAATGTAAAGGTATGCTTCCCTAATGAAAAAAATAATATGCTCAGGATATGTGGTGAGCAAAAAGTCTATGTAGCAAACGACACACAAGCAAGCGTAAGTATAAAAGCAGAAAGATCACAAAGTATGACAGATCTAGAAAAGTGTCAAGATGGTGATTTTAAAATTTGCGCTGAGTTAGGAGATGCGGAAAAAGACTATAAAAGGCGGCACAACTTTACGAAAAAGCTTGCGATGGCGGAATAATGGATGGATGCAATAGCCTAGGTCTCGCTTATGGTGACGGCAAGGGCGTATCTAAGGATGTTTATAAGGCTGCACTGCTTTTTCAAAAAGCTTGCGATGGCGGAGAGATGTTTGGATGCAATAACTTGGGTACTGCTTATAGTGATAACAAGGGCGTAGCTAAGGATGTTTATAAGGCTGCACTGCTTTTTCAAAAAGCTTGCGATGGTGGGATAATGGAAGGATGCACTAACTTGGGCAGTGATTATCAAGAAGGTGAAGGAGTAACCAAAGATCTCGATAAAGCTTTGCAGCTTTACCAAAAAGCTTGCGATGGTGGATCTGCACTTGGATGTGCTTTGTTGGGAATGCTCTATTATAATGGTGAAGGCGTAGCCATAAATTTTAATAAAGCTGCACAACTTTACAAAAAAGCTTGTGATGGTGGGATAATGGGTGCATGCAATAGGCTAGGAAAAGCTTATAGAGATAGTAATGGGGTAGCTAGAGATATTTATAAAGCTGCACAGCTTTTTCAAAAAGCTTGTGATGATAAAGTAGCAGATGGATGTTATAACTTAGGTATTGCTTATTTTTATGGCGAAGGAGTAACTAAAGATCTTAATATGGCAGCACAACTTTACGAAAAAGCTTGCAATGGTGGAGAGGCGGCTGGATGTATGAGCCTAGGGTTTTCTTATCAAGAAGGTGAGGGAGTAGCCAAAGATATTGGTAAGGCAGCACAACTTTTCGAAAAAGCTTGCGATGGTGGAGAGATGGCTGGATGCACCAATTCAGGTTATGCTTATGCTAAAGGCATAGGCGTAGCTAAAGATACTTATAAAGCTGCACAGCTTTATCAAAAAGCTTGTATTAATGGAGAAATGAAAGGATGCTTCAATTTAGGTGATGCCTATTATTTTGGTAATGGAGTAGCAAAAGATATTTATAAGGCGATGAAACTTTTTCAAAAAGCTTGTGATGGTGGAGTAATAGAAGGATGTAACTTGCTACAAAAACTCAATTAGATAATAATTATAAAAGATAATCTATAAGCAAAAACATATATAGCTACTTATAAATTCATAAGTAGCTATATAACTTCAGGTTAGTTAATTTTTAATAAAATCTCTTTTAAACACTCTTTTAAATTTTGAACATCTTTTGCAAGGTCATTGTCTTTTAAAACACCAAGTATAAAGATACTTTTTTCGTAGTCCATTTTTAAGTTTTTTGGATCATTTATCACATTGTTTTTAGCATAGATCAAGATGCCAGTCTTTGCATCAGACTTTTTAGTATATTTTGATATCTGGTGCAAATTTTTACAATCACCCTTGTTTAGGCATCCATTATAAAAATGTCTATATTTAGCATCTAAGATAGCTAGCACCTTTTTACTATTTTTATCTAATATCGCAAAGTCTGATCTTAAATTTGTGCCAGGGATAGAATACTGAGTTTTTAGGATAAATTTACTATCAAGGTTATTTTTTAAAATCACATCTTTAAGTATCTTCTCTATATAAAGCTCAAAAAGGTTTGGTGCGTATAAAAGATAACCAAAATTTAACTTTCTTAAGCAGTTCTCATTTACATATCTCTTATCTTTCAAGATGATGATTTTTGCAAGCCAAAGTGCCAACTTATAGTCTTTGTAAAGATCATTTTTTATTGATTTTGAGTTAAGAGCTACGTTTATATCGTTATTGCTTATTGTCTTGCTATTAGTTTTAGTAAGTAAAAATTTTTAATATCTTTGTCATGGAGAGAAAATTTTTGATTTTTACTAACAGCTATGTTGTAAGCCGTCAAAAGAACCTTAGCAACTACTTCGTCAGGCACTCGCAAGCTTTTGCAGCTTAAAATTTTACCTGTAAAAGACTGATCTTTTTTGATGAAATTTTTAACATCAAGGCTTCCGTGCATGGCATAGTCTCTGAAAGGGATCTTACTATAAACGCTTGGAAAGCCACTTAGCTTAGCCAACTTTAAGCGGCTAATAAATGAGGCATAAATGACGTATTCCATAGGGATTTCGCCATTTGTGCTCGCTATACTATCATCAGAGGTAAAAAATGCCAAGTCTATCATCTTAAAAAGCTCAGCTTCTAGTTGCTTACCAAAACGAGAGTTTATGATGTATTCTTGTCCATCAAAGGTAAAATGACCAAGGTAATTACCAAATACATAGTTATTTTTTTCGCAGCTTTTAAGTATATAGTGTTTATCTTCCTCTTGGCACGTTTTTTTGTTTTTTTCTTTTTGACCTAAATTTATCGTGCCATCCATTTAAAAATACTATGTCGGCTTTACCTTTTGTCAGATTATCAAAGGAAATTACTTTATGATGGTCTAAGCTCTTGCAGGGGCTATTATCTTTAAACATTGCCATATTAGCCTACGAAAATTTTCTTAGCCGTTTCTAGTTTTTCCCCTATTTCTATATCACTAAACTGTGCTCTAATATATTCTCTTAAGATCGGTTCTATATGCCTATCCCAAATTTCTTGCTCGCTCATCGTTTCTTTTTTAAGAAAATACGAATGCCCGATCTCATAAGCTCTACCTAAGTTTAGTCCATCGTCTTCCAATAAAGTTATATAGTTATTTAATTTTTTGCATTTTTCTTTGTATCCATTATTTTTTGCATCTATATCATTTAGTGTTTCATAATTGCAGCTCATTAAAATCCACGTAAAGCGTCTTCTAAGAGCCAAGTCAAAACAATCAATGCTCTTATCCACATCGTTCATCATGCCGATAAAATAGACATTTTTCGGTATAGAAAATTCTTGTCTATTTAGCGGATAGTTTTTGGTTTTTATTTTTCTGCCTCGGTACTCTTCTTCTAAAAGCGATAATGTCTCACCAAATACTGCTCCTATATCTGCTCTATTTATCTCATCGACTATGAAAAAGAAATTTTCATTGGGTTCTTTTTCTGCTTTCAAACAAAATTCTTTAAATACGCCATTTGTTAAAGCTAAATTTAAATTTCCATTTTGTATAGCATTTGGTTTTATGCCGTCTATAAAGTCTTCGTATTCAAAACCACTATGAAACTGTATCCAATCAGTTCTAATACGGTTTGGATCTAGATATCAAGGCAATCCATAACAAATTTCGTCTTTCCAGTTCCTGGTGCACCATAGAAAATGATGTTTTTTGCATTTTTAGTAAAATTGATTGAAATTTTACTTGTATTTATATTTATGTTTTTAGCAATTGTTTCTATAGCTTCTAAGATGGCTTTTCTAAAATCTGCAAAAGTTCCATAAAGATCGCCTAAAATTTTCCTTAACTCAGCATCACTCAATGGAATTCCATTCCCATTGCTACTCCAATTAATTCTAGATAGCAACAAACAAAGTATTTGGCGAATTCTAAAGCATATATTTAGATAGATTTCGTGTTCTCCGTTTAACTTTTTAATGCCACTTCCAGTATATATGTAAAAACTATTTTTACCATCTCTAAAATACTCTATTAATTTCTGAAAGATATTAAGATAAAAGATTGTATATCCCTCATTATCCAACGTAAAACCGCAAATCTCTAATAATTTATAAAAGGCACCATACAAAATATCAAAATCTTCTTTTTGTAAAAAATCATTGTTCGCTCCAACTCTTTTATATTGATTAAGCAATACATTAAAATGTTTATTAATGTTTTCATCTCTAAATTTGTTACCATATCCATCTATATCAAATTTTATGCCAGTATCTTGGTAGTCAGTTATATCTTTGCAGATATCAAGTATGTTAGGTTTTGAGCTATCATAATCATAGTAATCTTCCAGCTTACTTAAAGTGGCATTATTAACTTTTGATAGTGAAATGCCTTTACTATTTTTATATACCACAACATCTTTCTTATGAGCCTTCCAATCAAAGTTCCTAAACACCTTCAAATTCCCTTTACAATCCACGATCTTGTTAAAAATTTCATGAATTTCTATTATTTGCTTAGCTGTAGGATTAAAAGTAGCCATTTTTTTGTTCTCCTTATAATGTTAAATATAAAGCTAATTATACATATTGGATAATTCTATTATTCTTAATGAATAATAGAATTTATAACAAAAGAATAAAAATATAAATTTGCAAGCCTCGCAGAGCCCAAAGGTTTAGAGCTCTCTAAACCAATTTGGGCAATAAAATGGTTTAGGCTAATGATTTTTGCCCAAACACATATAATTACTATAAATAGATATTAAATTTAAAGAGGCAATATGTTTAAAAACCAACAAGCAAACATAACATTTGAGCTAGCTAGTGACCGCACAAATACTCACAATAGTAGAGAAGAAAAACCTGGCTACCTAATGCCAGGATACTATCTAAATGAAAAATATGGGATCTTGAAAAAGCCCGTGAGGTACATAAGATTAAATAAGCTTAGCTTCGATGACTTATGGCAAAAAAGAAGAGATGAGATGAAGTATGAAGTATCGCATCTTGGCAAGATCAAGCTAGTAGATAAACATAAAGGCAAAAAGCCACTAAAGCAAAACTGTCACTATGAATGCGTCATAGGACTAAACGAGCATACGCAACTATCAAGCTTACTAAAATCCATAAAAGCTGTAAGCAAAATTTTAAATATTGAACCCATAAATTTATACATTCATAGTGATGAGGGACACCTTTTGAGAAAGAGCAATAATAAGGAGATATTTCCACTATTTCATGATGAAAATGGCAAACTAGGTGGCACATACATTACAGATAAGGATGGCAGAGCTTATTATATTCATATAAAAGAGAGCATAAATGGCAAGCAATACTATGAAAAAGGGGCTGAACTCGAATATGAAAAATTTGAACCAATATTTCAAAAGCATGCTCATGTAGAATGGAACAGCTTGGTAAATGGCAGAAATCAAATGCAAAGATTTAAGAAGAATACGACTGATCCAAATTTGGACTATAAAACCGTTTTTAAAACTGTATATAACACAAACGCTGAAATTCTGGGAATGATAAAAGGAGATGGTGGCAGTAAGCATAAGAAACTAAAAGCTTTTAGGGTAGCTAGTGAAAATGATAAGCTTATGAAAAAACTAGAAGAGCTAGAGGCTATCATCAAAAAGATGAGACATATATAGAGATCATTACTGGGTATAGCGAAGAGCAAAAAGTAAAGGTAGAAGAGCTAGAGCATGAAAATCAAACACTAAGAACAAGGCTTAGCGATCAAGAAAGCTTATATAAAGCTCAAGAGACGGAGCTACAAACTGCTAAAAATGAGCTTTGCAAGGCTAATCAAGAGCTTATCAAAAAGAATATTGAAATAGAGCTTGCAAGAGAAGAGATAAGGCAAGTAAAAGAAGAAATTTATAATCTAGTCATAACTCATGCAAATACAAATATCAAGCTAAAAAGAGAGCTTGAACACTTTGGTATAGCCTTTCCTGTGGAGATTAAGGTGCAAGAGCTAAATAGTAATTTAGAGCTACAGTCTTTATAAATTTAAGCTAATAGCGTATTTCTATGAGTAAGGAGTAAGATTGTGCTTATATATTGCAAGTATTTTTATGTGATCTTGTTCTATACGAAAGACCACCACATACCCTTTAAAGATAAGGTCCCTAGTGTCTTCTCTATTGATTGTTTTATTTTTTCTAAATCTATAAGGCATATAAGAGATGCTTTTTAGCCTTTCTAATAGCTCGCAATAAAAAGTCCAAGCAGTCTCAACGCTATCCTTAGAGTAAAAATCTAAAATGGCATCAAGTTGGCTTAGAAATTCCTTGCTTAAATAAGGAATTTGCTGCATTTAGGCACCGTATTTTTTAAAAAGAGAATTTACATGAGTATTCATTTCGTCCATTGAGACATACTCTAGCTCCCCTTTATCATCCATATCAGAAATCATTTTTAGATGCTCTTCGTCCTCTTTACTAAGATAGTTTTGCTGCTCACCATAGGTTTCAAAAATAGCAGCTGGATCTATTTTAAAAAGTAGAGCCTTTATCGCTTCGAGAGTGGTATTGTCTGCAGTTGTTTGAATGTTTATCATGGTAGTCATAAAAGTCCTTTTAAATTTGGGTAGATTATAGCACTTTAGAGTCTTTGATTTTATTAAAACAAAAATTTCTATAGCTAAAAATTCTAGAAAAAGTTGTCCTGATAATCGGACAAGTTTTTTATTAAAAATGTTCTAAAAGCCCCTTAAAATCATAGAATACTTGTTACAGATGGGCGATTTTATCTCAAATTTCGGCGTTTTGGATTTTACGAGTAAATGCGCAGCAAGCTATGGTAAAATAAGGCTTGAGATAAGAAATAAAAACAGAAGGATAGGCGATATGGATATGCTGATTGCTGCCGTAGCGCTTGGCAATAATCTTATTTTGGTTACGAATAACGAAAAAGATTTTAAAGATATAAGCGAGCTCAGGATGGGAAATTGGAGCATTTGATATAATATACGGTAAATACAAAGCCTTTTGTTGGTTATATCGGAGGTTAAGCTTAAAGCTGGAATGTGCAACCAAAACAAAGATGACTAAGCTCATGAAAACCAGTTGTTCCGCTCTCGATAGACTACTAAACCCAGACAACGATTCGCTAACGCTAAGCACGCTTGAAGGTACGATAGCGTCAGGCAAAAGACTAAGTATCTAGGTAACCTGGCGGTTGCCGATTAATATATTTAAATAAAAATCGTCTAAAATTTTGGACGAAATTTTATATAAAATATTGCAGAGGAAAGGAATTAATGGTGCTAGACTTGTTACATAGACTTGTTACATCTTTTTACACAGAAAGAGTCAATATTTATACTCTTAAAAATGCCATAGAAATCCCATTTTTAGGTACTTGTAGTAATGAAAAATGTTTTTACACTCTAGGTGTCCCTATCTCCCGGCCACTTCAAATTTCAAATCACTTTTTATTTTTTCAGTCATTCCTATTTTCAATTTTTTAGAACTTAATATAAATATGATCCGTGTTGAATTACAGCAAAAACTGTGTTCTTGGAAAAGCTAAAAATAGCAGAATTTTAATCTCAAAAAAGTGTGAGAACAAAGTAAATTTAACGCTTAGATGAAAATATACAAAAGTTACCTTGACACTAAAGAGCAAAAGGCAATAAATGTGCCTTACAAAATGGCGAAACAAGTGTCGTTTTAAGTAATAGCAAGGTCGCAGTGAGCGCTATAAAAGAGAGCGTCTTGCCAGAGGGTAAAAATATAGAGGTTTTGACGATGCAGTCCATTAAAGGTCTTGAAGCGCAAAATGTCATCATCCACAACTTTTTGCCGTTTTTGCAAACCATATATAAAAATGAAAGGGAGCTTTTTTATAGAAAAATTTACGTCTTACTGACTAGAAGCCGTGAAAATTTATACATCTCGCTGCCTAAAAATTTGGATGAAAATTTGCCAGATGAGATAAAACAGGTGATAGAGATCATCAAAAAATACGCAAGCATCACGCAAGACTTGCCGCCGAAAAGCGAACAAATAAAAGAAAAATCAAGCCTAAAACTAGCCTCTATAAGGCCAGTTTTAAGGGATGTAAAAGAGGTCGGCGAGCTAGTGGTGACGGGCAGTCAGCTCTTTGCCATCATAGCTGGGCTCTTTGCATAGTAAATTTTAATGGCAGCCGCAGCCGCAACCACATCCGCCGCTTTGTTTTATCGCGTCAAAAACTGCATCGTAGTTTGGCTCATGGGTCACTTCAGGGACGATTTGTTTGTGGATGATGACGCCATCTTTGATGACAAAGACCGCTCTTGCAAGTAGTCCTTTTAGCGCCCCATCACTCATCAGCATGCCGTAGTTTTTGGCAAATTCGCCGTATCTAAAATCGCTTCCCACGCGCAAATTTTCTATGCCCTCAGTCGTGCAAAATCTCCCCATCGCAAATGGCAGGTCGTTTGAGATGATGCTAAGTTTCACGCCGTGTTTGTCAGCTACTTTTTCGTTAAATTTACGTGCTTCTGCCGCACAAACGCCAGTATCAAGTGAAGGCAAGCAGACAAGCACTTCTATGCCATTATTTCCGCCCACGCTAAATTCGCTAAGATCTTGCGCTACAACTCTTGCTTCAGGCGCATAAGAGCCGACAAATAGCTCATTTCCGTCTAAAATTTACCTCACTACCTTTAAATTTTGTAGTTGCCATGATTTCTCCTTATTTTTTAGCTTTTTTAAATGCTTGATCAAGGTCGGCTATTAGATCATCGATGTTTTCGATGCCGATGGCTAGGCGAAGCAAATTTTGCTTTATGCCGATCTTGTCTAGCAACTCTTTTGGATATGCCTCGTGCGTCATCGTTGCAGGCCTGCAGATAAGGCTCTCTACGCCACCAAGGCTCACTGCTAGATCAAAAATTTCTAGCGCTTTTACAAATTTATTTACATCATATTTTTCATCAAGCTCAAATGAGATAAGAGCGCCGATATCGCTTGCTTGAGCCGCTTGCATCTTTGCCTCTTGCTCGCTGTATGAGCCAGGGAAATGCACCACGCTAACGGCGTCATTATTCTCTAAAAATTTGATGATTTTATGTGTGTTTTGCGTTTGTCTGTCAAACCTAACGCTAAGCGTTTTAAGCCCACGTATGAGGTAGTATGCGTCCATTGGACTGATGATACCACCAAGCGTGTTTTTGGCAAATTTTATCTTTTCAGCCAAAGCATCGTCGTTTAGTGTGACGATACCAGCGATCACGTCAGCGTGTCCGCCGATATACTTTGTAGCGCTATATACCACGATGTCAGCTCCGTGCTCAAGCACTTTTTGATAGTAAGGCGTCAAAAATGTGTTATCCACGATGACTAGAGCGCCCTTTTTGTGAGCGATCTTTGAAATTCTAGCGATATCAGTCACTCTTAAGAGAGGGTTTGAGGGAGTTTCGATGAAGATGGCTGCCACGTCGTCGCTTATGTCATCTTCGCTTAAAAAATTTAGATCATCTATAAATTCGCTCTTTATGCCGTGGCTTTCAAAAACGCTCGTGACATATCTATATGTGCCGCCATAGACATTGCTATTTAGCAGGACTTTTTGCCCTGTTTTTATAAGGCTAAGTGCGGCTGCTGTTGCTGCCATGCCTGAGCCAAAGCTAAATGCGTATTTGCTACCTTCGACTTTAGCAAAGATATCATCAAAGGCTTTTTTTGTAGGGTTGTTGCCACGTGAGTAGGCAAATTCTTAAAATTTTCAAGGTCATCTTGCATGAAGGTGCTAGCTAAAAATACTGGCGGAACGACCGCTTTGTTTGGGTTGTTTTTAGCTTCGATGCCTTTTACGATTAGAGTGTCTAGTTTCAGTAAATTTCCTTTTTAAAATTTACCGAAATTTTACATGATAAAGATTAATTTTCCCAAACCCACCCAAAATATAGCCAAACCAGTAAGTGGTAGTAAAAGTGCTTTTTAAATTTGCATTTGTAAGATTGCTAAGACTGAAATTTAGCTTTTGCCTGGTCTTCGCAAGCCGCCAATGTATGGTTTTTTACTCGCTTTTGGCTAAATTTTTACCATAAATTTTACTCTACTAGATCAACCGACCAGTTTGCCTCCTGAAGCTTCATCTCAAGCTCTCTGATCTCTTTTGAAAGCGCATCCACTTGCTTTTGAAATGCGGCCACATCGACTGTGCTTAAAATTTTGATCTCGCTATTTGAGTAAAGATCGACCTTTTGACTAGCACTTGTTGCAAACTCTCTAAGCACGTTTGCTTTTAGGCTAAGAGCGTCCTTTTTAGCGATCATCTCAGTTAGGCTCATGCCATCAAATTTAGCGCTCGAGTTTGTTAAATTTATAGAGCAAATGAGTCTAAAAAGCTCGCTTGTTAGCTTGTCAAGCTCTTTTAAAAGAAGCTTTGGATCCTCGCTTGGACTTTCATTTTCCTGCGTTTTTGCATTGCTAAGTAGCCTAACTTTTAGCTGTTCGATGCGCTTTTGCGTGTCAGATCTTAGGATGAGAGCCTGAGCTAGTTTCATCATTTTTCCTTTTTGGGTATTAAATTTTTAAATCATCTTAGTATCTTTTGGGTTATAATTGATTTAAAATTTTATTTAAGGAAAAGCTATGAAGTACGATTTTGACACACTAGTAAGCAGAGAAGGCACAAACTCATCAAAATGGCGTATGAAAAATGACGTTTTGCCGATGTGGGTTGCGGATATGGACTTTAAGGCTGCACCTGAGATCTTAAGCGTCTTGCAAAAGCGCCTTGATAACGGCGTCTTTGGCTACTCTTTCATCCCAAAAGAGTGGAACGAGGCGATAAAGAGCTGGTGGCAAAGACGTCACAATGTGAGCTTAGAGAACGAGTGGATGTGCTTTTGCACTGGCGTCATACCGGCTATCTCGACTGCTATTAGGAGATTTAGCAGCCCAGGAGATGAAATTTTAGTGCAAGCGCCTGTCTATCACGTCTTTTTTAACTGCATCAAAAACAACGGACGTGAAATTTTATCAAACGACCTAATATATAAAAATGGCTCTTATGAGATAGACTTTGAGGACCTTGAAGCAAAGCTAGCCCAGCCGCTAACTACCATGATGCTTCTATGTAATCCCCACAACCCAATAGGCAAAATTTGGGACAAAGAGACGCTTAAAAAGATAGGCGAGCTTTGCTATAAGCACGATGTTTTGGTTATCAGCGATGAAATTCACTGCGACATAACTGATCCTGGGCTAAACTACGTGCCATTTATCAGCGTTAGCGAGGAGTGCAAAAACAACTCCATCACGTGCATCTCGCCAACAAAGGCCTTTAACATAGCTGGACTTCAAAGCTCAGCCGTCGTCACGCCAAATGAAAAGATCAGATCAAGACTAAATGCCGCTATCAACTACGATGAGGTCGGCGAGGCAAATGCTTTTGCGATCATCGCCGCAATTGCCGCGTTTAACGAGGGAGAGGCGTGGCTTGATGAGCTTAGAGAGTATCTTTTTGAAAACAAAAAGGTCGTTGCAAACTTCATAAAAGAGCAAGGCTTGCCAGTGAAGCTCTTGCCATCAAGTGCTACCTATCTTTTGTGGCTTGACTGCAGTGCGTTTTGCGAGGATTCGAGTGAGTTTATGAATTTCTTGCGCGATAAAGCTGGACTTTGGCTAAATGACGGCAACGCTTACAGAGGAGATAGATTTTTCCTTCGTATGAATATCGCAACGCAGCGCGAAAGGGTGCTTGAAGGGCTAAAACGCTTGCAAAATGGTATAAATTTATACACTTCAAAAAGATAAATTTTGGCTGGGTGGCTTTGAAATTTAAGCCACCCTTGCTTGATACAAAATAGCTACTGGGGGTATTTTTTACCTCCCTTGTTTCTAATAAAATTTTACTGATAAATTTAAAGCCTAAAGAGCCTATGCTAATTTTTCGGTGGCTTAAATTTAAACATGGAGTTGCCTGGTCTTAGTAATACAGCTTATAAAGCCAGTTTTTTACTATTTTATTTTTTGCTAGCATGCCTTAGATGCCAACAAGAGTGTCTTGATCGCGTTTGGGAGTTGTTTTGAAGTTTTAAGTAGCTTTGGATCATAAATTAGCAACTTAAATTTGAAAGATAGAAATTTAAGGGCAAGATAGTTGCCGCTGATCTTGATTTGCGTTAAATTTAAAGCAAAAAGCCTTTGAACGCGAATGCTTAGAGGTATTTTCAAAGCAGTAAAGACCGTGATCATTTTGAGTATCAGGGTGGTTTTAAATTTAAAGGCGTGAAGTTGTTTTGGTTTTGTTTTATAGCGCTAAATTTAAAGTAAAAGCCACTGCACCAAAATAGGGCGGTCGCTAAAACTAGTATTTTATGTCATTTCAAAGCTATAAATATCGCGCCTATTGCTTACTAAATTTAGCAATTCAATTTGAAAAATAGAAATTTGAAAGTGAAATATCTCGCCATAGTGTTAAATTTAAAAGAAGCCATTTTGTCAAAACGAGAATTTGAGCTGTTTAAACTCGTATTATTTTTTAAAAGTGATTTTGCTTAGAAATTTGATGATTTTAAAGTTTATATAAAAGCAGAAATTTAAAGATGAATTAGCTCATTCTGGCTGTAAATTTATAAAAAGACCACTTGCTAAAACAAGAAATTTCACTCTTTTAAAATGATAAATTTGATAGTTAAATTTAAATATAAGCAGAAATTTAAAGGCGGGGAGCTCCCGCCAGATATTATTTATGTAGTTCTTTTGTGTAAAACTCAACTGAGCCAAGGCCCTCTTTTAGCGCCCACTCGTAAGCTTGGCTTACAAATTCCCAGTTTATGTTCTCATAAAATGTCTCTAGGTATTTTGGACGAGCGTTGAAGTTGTCGATGTAGTAAGCGTGCTCCCACACATCAACTACTAGAAGTGGCACTTTGCCATCGCTCACTGGAGTTTTTGCGTTGCTAGTTTGCACGATCTCTAGCTTTTTACTGCTTGGATCAAATACAAGCCACGCCCAGCCTGAGCCAAAAAGCGTTGTAGCTGCTTTTAAAAACTCCTCTTTGAAGTTCGCGAAATTTGCCTCGATCGCAGCTTTTAGCTCGCTTGACATCTCGCTTTTTTTAGCGATGCAGTCCCAGTAAAAGTCGTGGTTATAAACTTGTGCGACGTTGTTGTAAAGGCCACCTTCGCTATTTTTTAAGATCTCGTAAAATGATGCATTAGCAAATTTTGTATCTTTTATGAGATTGTTTAAATTTGCAACATAGGTTGCGTGATGCTTGCCGTAGTGGTATTCACAGGTTTTAGCACTTACTACTGCATTGTGGTTTGCGTCAAACGGAAGTTTTCTTAGTTCAAACATAATAATTCCTTAATAATAAAATTTGTTATTTCGCATTATAGCCACAAAAGATTAACAAACAAAATCTTTCAAAATTTAAGCCAAAAATAGGGCGTTTTTATAAAAGCTAAATTTTTCAATTATAAATGATAAGCGAATTTACTTGATAAATTTGTGGTTAAAAGAGTGAAATTTTATACCCTAAAAGAGCAAATTTGGCTTTGTAAAAGTGAGAAAAGTAAATTTAAATTTCTCTAAATGTAAAAAATAATATAAAAATATGTGTAGAAACGTAACAAAAATAGACTATAAAAATGATAAATAAATTTTTACGTTAAATTTACAAAGCAAAAACTATCCATTTTAGATCAAAAATGTTACAAAAATACACATATAAAAATAAAGATATGTGAATTTATGAAACAAAATTTCTAAATTTTTATTTTTGAAATTTATAATGCACCTATCAAAACTATTACAAAGGATGAAAGATGAAATTCTTACAAGCTTTACTTTTTACATGTGCCATCAGTGGCTTAGCATTTGGTGCTGATAAGGTCTATACAATCAAATTTGCTCACGTTGTCGCAGCTTCTACGCCAAAGGGCAAAGCGGCTGACTTTTTTGCAAAGCGTGCTGAGGAGCTAAGTGGCGGCAAGATAAAAGTTCAAGTCTTCCCATCAGCTCAGCTACTTGATGATGATAGAGTATTTGGCGCGCTAAAGCTTGGCAACGTTCAAATGGCAGCTCCAAGCTTTTCTAAATTTACACCTATTGTACCGCAGTTTCAGCTATTTGACCTACCTTTCATCTTTAAAGATGCAGACCACCTTCACAAGGTCCAAGACGGCGAGGTCGGCGAGGAGCTAAAAGGTCTTGTGACTAAGAAGGGCTTTGTAGCGCTTGATTACTGGGATGCTGGATTTAAGCACTTTAGCTCAAGCAAAAAGCCTATCCTCACTCCAGAAGATGCAAAAGGACAAAAATTTAGAATCCAAAGCTCAAAAGTGCTTGAAGAGCAGATCAAAGCGATCGGTGGCAACCCACAAGTTCTACCATTTTCAGAGGTTTATTCTGCACTTCAACAAGGCGTAGTTGATGCTACTGAAAACCCACTTTCAAATTTCTATAACTCTAAATTTCACGAGGTTCAAAGCTCACTTACACTTTCTCACCACGGATATCTAGGCTATCTAGTCGTTATGAGTGATAAATTTTGGAACAAACTACCAGATGATCTAAAAGCAAATGTAAAACAGGCTCTAAGCGAGGCTACAGCTTACGAGAGAGAAGAGACAGCTAAAGAGGACGCTCACGTCATAGCCGAGCTTGAAAAATATATAGCAGAGACTAAAAAGCTAGAAATTTTCAAGATAGACGACGCACAAAAAGCTGAGTGGGAGAAGACTATGCAGGCTATCTATCCTAAATTTTACGACGTCATCGGCAAAGAGCTTATAGAAAAAACAATCGAGACAAAATAATGAAGAATTTCTTTAACGTTCTTGATGTAGTGATAGTCTCGCTCAATAAGACTATCGCCGTTTTAGGGCTAGCTAGTGGAACACTGCTAGCCTTTGCCAACGTCGTGGCTAGATACTTTTTTGACAAAAGCTGGTCATGGGCGGGCGAGCTATCAAACTACCTATTTGTATGGTCGGCGTTTTTTGCCGCGGCATACGGCTTTAACAAGGGCATCCACGTAAGTGTAACTATCTTGGTGGAGAAATTTCCAGCCAGCGCTTGCAAAGGCGTGCCTACTCTTTTCGCATATCTTAACAACTGTCTTTTTGATATTTATCGCGGTTTATTCGGTTGATTATCTAAAAGCCTTGCACGAGATGGATCAGATGATAATAGACCTTGGCATACCTCAATGGGTCCCTATGTTAGTGCTTCCAATTGCCTTTGTCACAGCTAGCTACCGCTCGGCTGAAAAGGCTATCAAAGTGGCTCTAACTCCAGCAGCAAAGGTCGTAAGCAACGAAGCGCACGAGCTAGCTCATGGTAGCGTAGTCAAAGACTAAGGAGAAAAAAGATGACAATAGCATTTTTATTTATCCTGCTTTTTGCGCTGATGCTAATAGGCGTGCCAGTAGCGGTTTCACTTGGAGCTAGCACGGTTTTGACGATAATATTTTTCACAGATTTTGATGGCGATACTATCGCTATGATCCGCAGATAATTTTCGATGGTATCAATAAAATTTTCGCTAATGGCGATCCCGATGTTTATCTTGGCTGGAAATTTACCTAAGCAAAGGCGGCTCAGCAAGGCGTATCATCGACTTTGCAAAGTCTATGGTCGGACACTTGCCAGGTGGCTTGCCTATGAGCGCGATATTTGCCTGCATCATCTTTGCAGCCGTCTCTGGAAGCTCGCCTGCGACGGTTGTAGCCATTGGCTCAATTATGTTTGCAGCGATAAAAGAGGCTGGCTATCCAAAAGAGTACGCAGTGGGCGGCATAACTACGGCTGGCTCGCTTGGAATTTTGATCCCACCTTCAGTTGTTATGATAGTTTATGGCGTAACGGCAGAGGTTAGTATCGGCAAGCTCTTTATGGCTGGCGTCGTGCCAGGTCTTATGCTTGGAGCTTTTATGTTAGTTCAAACTTATGTAGGCGCAAAAAAGCTTGGATTTAAAGCGACTAAGGCTGAGCCATTTAAAGTAAGAGTGCAGAAATTTGCAAAAGCATTTTGGGCTCTTTTGATCGTTGTAGTAGTCATTGGCGGAATTTATGGAGGCATATTCACTCCGACAGAAGCTGCTGCGGCAAGTGCGGTCTATGCGCTATTTATCTCGCTTTTCATATATAGAGATATAAAAGTAAAAGACCTTTGGGATATCTGCCTAGACTCAGCCCTTACAACAGCTATGATATTTTTCATCATCGCAAACGCCGTTGTTTTTGCCTATTTGCTAACTAGCGAGCAGATCCCACAAGCGATCGCGTCGATGATACTTGACGCAAATATCGGCATGATAGGATTTTTGATATTTGTAAATATCTTGCTCTTTATCATGGGTCAGTTTATGGAGCCTTCAAGTGTTATCATGATCATGGTGCCGCTCTTGCTTCCGATAGCTACGCAGCTTGGCGTTGATCCTATTCACTTTGGTATCATCTTGGTTGTAAATATGGAGATAGGTATGGTCACTCCGCCTGTTGGACTAAATTTCATTTGTCGCAAGCGGTCTTACAAATATGAACCTAAAAGAGGTTATCATGGCGTGCTTGCCATGGACGCTAACCTTGTTCTTTGGTCTTATCTTGGTTACTTATATACCACAAATTTCACTTTGGCTACCAAACATAATGTATGGACATTAAAATTTAGAGGCCTAGGCCTCTAAATTTATCCTCTTGGATCATAATCCGCACTCATAACGATATTTTTACCATTTCGCTTACCAACGTAAAGTAGCTCGTCAGCTTGCTTGATCATACGCTCGATATTTACCTCAGTGTTGCCACTATGTGCCACGACGCCAAATGTCATCGTCGCTATGATCCTATTGTTTTCAAATTCAACGACATTTTGATTAAGTGTCTCTCTGATACGCTCTAAGATGCTAACTGCTTTTGCCTTTTTAACATCAAAGATAACAGCCAAAAACTCCTCTCCGCCAAATCTTGCAACCCTGTCTTCATTTCTAAAAGCGTTTTTGAAAATTTTAGAAAGGCTCTTTAGCACTTCATCGCCTGCGCCGTGTCCGTAGGTATCATTTATCTTTTTAAAGTTATCGATATCACACATCACGATAGCAAAGTCATTACCGTCAAATAAATTTCTTTTGTCTAAAAATTTGTTGCATTGAGGCGCGGTTTAAAAGTCCAGTTAGTGGGTCGTGGTTAAAGACAGCTTTAGCAGACTCTTTCTCTTCTAAGATGCCTAAGAATATAAATAAATTTGAGCTCTCTAGCAAAAATGATGTTAAGACAGCAAATACACAAGATGCAGTTAGGTTAAATACAAAAAATATCTCTTTGTATAAAGGATCGTCCTTTGCTGGTATATCTATCACTAGATAAAAAAGTAAAAATGCTGCGATATCTAGCAAAGAGATAATTCTGCTTAACATTTTAAAGCTAACTGATAAGAAAAAGAGGCTAATTGTCGATGTTAAAAATAAAATTTCAAAGCCCCAGCCTAGACCTAGGATAAAGACGCAAAGTGAGGCGTGGAGTAAAATTTCTACTTGCAAGATGAGCATCACGATCTTGTTGTTCTCTTCGCTATCAAAGAGTATCTTTAGTGCAAAAAGATATATGCTAACAGAAAGGATGTTTGCCACAGCCAAAATTTCTTCGCCCATGAGGCAGAACATAACTAGGTAAAAAGTATGTACAGCTAGAAGTGAAAAGACGATGATCTTTTGTGAGATATAAAGTGAAATTTTAGGCATTGTCTTTGTCCTTATTTGCCTTCATGATCTCATACTCGATGCGGTCTTTGCCATTTTTCTTACCCTCATATAGCTTTTTATCAGCTTTGTTTATGACTGTGTCGATATCAGTTATAACGCCATTTGCGCAAAGGACTAGACCAAAGGTCATGGTTACCGAGCTCTTATCAGGCAGTTTTACCTGCGCTATCCTTGTGCCAAGTCTGGTTTCTACCTTTTTTACGTCTTCAGTTTTAACTTCAGGCAAGATAACTGGAAATTCCTCTCCACCCCATCTACAAATGTGGTCATTTTCTCTAAAAGTATCTTGCAAAGCCCTTGCGATCTCTTTTAAGACCTTATCGCCCCAGTCGTGTCCATAGGTGTCATTTATCTTTTTGAAGTTATCTATATCTCCTAGCATAACGACTAAATTTGCGTCACTGCTTTTTTCTCTAAGCTCTTTTAACTCATATCTTAGCGTTCTTTCGATAGAGCGTCTATTTAAAAGACCGGTTAAAAAGTCATACTTAGAAATTTCTCTATCTCCTCTTTCTCTTCGCTGATCTGTTTGTAGCCACTAGATGTGATCGCATCAGAGAAAAATGAAAGCCTAAAGACTAGATAGAAAGTAAAAGCAACACTTATACAGGTTGAAACTATTTGTGCTATGGTATTTATCTCAACTACTTTATCTTTATATGTAAGATATAACCACAAAAGGACAAATAGCTCAAGAAGGCAGACAGAGTATGTAAGAAGCCTTTGGTTAAAAGCCAAAAAGTAGTTTATAAAGATAACGCCAAGGAGTGTTATCCATATACTAGAGCTCCAGCCCATGCCAACAACGCCAGCGATAACTGCGGTGATGACATTTAGTTGAAAGATGGCCGAGATTAAAAAACTGTATTTGATATTAAATCTAATCCTTAAAGCAGTGCTAATAGAAAGAAATAAAAAACAGATAAAAATGATCGTTAAATCAAAGTAAAAACTACACAGCACGATCAAGACAAAGGCGTTACTTGCTATCGCTACGTTTAATATCGTTTTGTAAATGTCATCGATAGCCTTATAGCTATCTTGCTCTATAAATTCCTGTACCAAGCATTCTCTCCGTTAATTTCATCCATTAAATTTAATTAGATCATTTTAATACAAGTCGTAACTATCCTCATCCTCATCGCTATCTTCATAGTTGTAGTCATTTTCGTCGTAGTTATAGTCATAGCTATCGCTACTATCCTCATCCTCATCGTTAAATTTCAGAGTAGTCTTCTTCTACCTCTTCGTAGTCAAAATCATCACTCATTTTCTCTCCTTAAAATTTTATCTTTGATATTTTCGATATACAAGCTTTGGCTTGGGAATGCAAAATTTAGACCATTTTGCTTTAAAATATCCATAATTTTTAGCATTACATCTTGTTTTACGTCTAAAAAATCGCCCCAAACGATAGTTTTTGCAAAGCAATAAACTAGGATATTTATCGAGCTATCAGCAAAGTCATCAACCACGACAAATAAATTTGACTTATATCCAGCGTAGTCATCAACTGAGACTATGTTTTGTCTATATTTTAGTCCTCTTTTATTAGCCGCGATATCTTCGCTTTTAGCGATATCTGGGTGATTTATCAGCATATTTTTGATGTCATTTACACATTTTTTGATCTCTTCTGTAGTTGGCCCATACTCGATGCCAATAACCATTCTTATGCGTCTGCCGACCTTTCTTCTGCTCCAGTTTCTAACAGGATCGCTAGCTAGCTTTGAGTTTGGCACGAAGATAAGGGCGTTATCAAAGCTTCTAACAGTTGTTTTTCTAAATCCTATCTCAACGACCGTGCCTTCGATATCACCACAAACTATCCAGTCGCCTTGTGAAAATGAGTTGTCAAAGAGCATCATAACAGAAGCAAAGAAGTTTGCGATGATGTCTTTAGCAGCGAAGGCAACAGCAAGACCACCGATACCAAGTGAGGCAATGAGCGCTGAGATATCAAAGCCAAGCTTTTGAAGGATCAGTAAAAGTGTGATAATTAGCACGATCACATAGATGACTTTCAGTGCCAGGTTTATCACCTCTTTACGCTTGCTTTTTTGCGCGATCTTGTCGATTATAGCGATGCCGTAGCCATTTAGTATGGTTAGGACAAGCCATGAAAATGCGACTATATATATGATAGAAAAGATATTTGCTACCGTTAGAGGTACTGGCACTGGGTAAAATCCAACGCCGATACAGATGTTTAGCGCGTAGATGATAAGAAGTGCTGAAATCGGCTTTTTGATGATATCAACGATCTGATTTTTAGCCTCTTTGACCCCTTCGCCTGAAGCGATGAGTGACATTAGCCAGTAGGTTAGTTTGGCTAGAATTCTAGTTAGCGAAACGAAAAATAAAAATATCGCAACGATAACAACGATCTTGCCGATGTTAAATTTACTTGAATTTATGTCAGTTGCTTTGTTTATGTATTCGACTGCATCGACTAAATTTAGCTCAGACAAGAGCATGCTTGAGCTTAGAAGATCGGCGTTATTTTTAAGATAGGTTAAAATTTCTTCTTCACTCTCTTTTTTTAGTTCAAGATCAAAAAAGGCGCTGTCATAAGAGCCTGAAGTGTCATTTAGTGAGTCTTTTAGATCTTTTATGCTCACATAAGAATTTGTTTGTAAATTTAAAAGTCCATTATCTATCACATCTCTTATAGAATTTGCCTTAGCGCCCTTTTTAAAGACCTCTTCTAGGCTAATAAGTGCTGAGTAGTAAGCGTAATCAACCTTCATCTTCTCAAGCTCGATAGCACTTTGGATGTAGGCATCTTTGTTTGACTGCTTCTCAAGTCTTGCGACCTTTTTTCTAGCGCCTCTTTTTGCAGATTGAATTTATTTATATCGCTTTGTGTTACCTCGATCTGCATGACGTAGTTTGGTATCTTTTCTAAAAGATCGCTCTTTTCTTTTGAAGAGTGATCAAATTTGAGTTATCAACCTTTGAAGCGTTTATATCTTTTTGCTGAGATTTTTATGATATTTATCTGGCTGTTTATGGTTTGAATTTGATTTGTTATGCTGATGATATCGTCTTCTTGTGTTACGTTGTTATCAGCGCCAAAAAGAGTTATAAAAGAGAGCAGGATAATGGCTAGAAATTTACGCATTTTCGCCTCTTTTGTCCGCTAGAAGCTTAAACGTGCCCTCTTTTAAATCGTAGCTAAAATTTCGCCAGTTTCTATGATGTAGTGCCAGCCGTAAATTTGAAGCTTGCCGCTTTCATACTCCTCTTTTACATTTGGATAGGTCATTATATTTTCGATCGAGTTTATCACGTTTAGCCTCTCGGTTAGCCATGCCATTTTGGCTGGATCGTCGCTTGTAAATTTAAGCACTTCTCGCTTGATTGGCTCTATTAGCCTGATCCAGTTTCTAACGTTTGGAGTATTTTTTAGCTTCTTTTCATCAACATAAAGTGCTGCGCATCCACCACAATCAGAGTGTCCGCAGATGATGATATTTTTTATATTTAAAACTTCAAGCGCATATTCGATCGCTGAAGTGGTCGCCAAAAACTCTTCGCTCACTCTATATGGTGGCACGATATTTGCGATATTACGCACCATGAAAAGCTCGCCTGGCAGGCAGTTTGTTATCAAATTTGGCACGACTCTTGAATCCACGCAAGATATGAAAAGTGTGTGAGGATCTTGCTTGTGTTGCAGACTTTTAAAGAGCTCTTCATGCTCTAAAAAGCCATCTTCCAGTAAATTTTACTGCACCTTCAAGTATTGAATCATCCATAAAATTTATCTCCATTTTTTATATTTTTATCGCGATTATAGCAACTTTTATTTAATCAAAAAAATGCCCTCTAAAACGGACTTTAAACTAATATTTTTTATTAAACTTCTTTTTATATATTGTTTAATTATTTTAGGCTAAACTCACCACAAAAATTCATAAGGAGAAAAAATGAGTTTGTATGATAGAAACTACGCTAAGCAAAATCAAGAAGAGCTTGCGTATTCTCAAAGCTCACTAAGCACTTTTATAAAACAAACTTATCAACTTTTTGCAGCATCACTACTTTCAGCTACAGCTGGCGCTTATGTAGGCATTAGCATCGCTGGCGTTTTTGCGGCAAATAGATTTTTGTTTTGGGGCTTGTGATACTAGAGTTTGTGTTGCTTTTTGGTCTAATGGCGGCTAAACGCAAAGAGGGGTTAAATTTAATACTCCTTTTCGCATTTACATTTGTAAGCGGTCTTACGCTAACTCCGCTACTTTCAGCGATTCTTGCTATGCCAAGTGGTGCTAGTATCGTGGCTCAAGCATTTGGCTTGACGACAGTTGCATTTGGTGCTCTAAGCGTCTTTGCGATGAATACAAAACGCGACTTCACAACGATGGGCAAGATGCTATTTATAACTTTGATAGTTATCGTTGTGGCAGCGATCATCAACATTTTCGTTAAAAGCACGATGTTTCAACTAGTTATCTCAAGCATCACTTCGATTTTATTTAGTGCTTACATACTTTTTGATACACAAAATATCATCCGTGGCAACTACGAGACACCAGTTGAGGGTGCAGTTGCTTTGTATCTTGATTTTGTAAATTTATTTACATCATTACTACAAATTTTAGGCATTTTTAATAGAAATGACTAATGACGAGCGCATCTACCGAGTGATAGATGCGAATTTAAATAGGCTAAAAGAAGGGCTTCGCGTCGTTGAAGATATAAAAAGATATGTCTTTGACGACGCTAAGCTCGCCTATAAGATAAAGTCCTCCGCCACAAGGCAAAGATCCCACAAAAAGAAATTTTAAAATTTAGAAATTCGCAAAATGACGTCTTAAAAACCAGCACAAAAAGCGAGCAAGAAAGATCAAATTTAGATGAGATCATCACTGCAAATTTCAAGCGTGCCCAGGAGAGTGCTCGCGTGCTTGAAGAGTGCTTTAAGCTTATAAATTTAGAATACGCTGAGCTTTTTAAAAGCATAAGATACGAGCTTTATGAGCTTGAAAAAGAACTTTAACTAAAAATTTAAATCTTTTCTTGTATAATCGCAAACTATTTAAAAAATTTAAAGGAAATTTCGTGAGTTTAATATTTTTAATCTTACAATTTGTTCTAGCTGTCGTTATCACGATCGCAGTTTTACTCCAAAAGAGCTCATCTATCGGTCTTGGAGCATACAGTGGAAGCAACGAGAGCCTTTTTGGAGCAAAAGGACCAGCTGGATTTTTAGCTAAATTTACCTTTGTGGTGGGCGTTTTGTTTATCCTAAACACACTTGCGCTTGGATATTTTTACAACAAAGATCTTAAACGCTCTATCGTTGATAGCGTCGATAGCAAATCTCTAGTCATACCAAAATCAAACGGCGTGCCAGCAGCTCCTAGCGCACCACAAAATCCAGCAAAATAACAATGATAAAAACGTTTTTAGCGTCACTTTTGACGCTAACGTTTGCTTTGGCAGACGCTCACATCCTAGTTTATCACCGCTTTGACGATCCAAGACACGTTAGCACAGATATTTCTATCCAAAATTTAAGAGAGCAGTTTGAATACTTTAAAAATAATGGCTTCGAAGTTGTCAAGCTATCAAGGCTTGTAGATGCGGTAAATGCTGGCGAACCGATCCCTGATAACTGGATCGTTATCACTGATGATGGATACAAAAGCTTTTACAATAACGCTCTTGAGCTTTTTAAAGAGTATAACTACCCATTTGCTTTGATGGTCTATGTAGAGGCAAGCGCGAACAAATATGGTGATTATCTAGACTTTGATCAGATCAAAGAGCTAGAAGCTTACGGAGAGATCGGCTATCACTCATACGCTCATCCAAGGATGACTAAACTTAGCGATGAGGCCTTAAGAGAGGACTTTCAAAAGGGCGTTGAGACCTTTGAAAAGCATATGGGTTATAAGCCTAAATACTTCGCAGTGCCTTACGGCGAGATCGATAGTAGAGTTGTCTCTTTGGCAAAGGAATTTGGCTTTTTAGCACTTTTAAATCAAAACTCAGGCGCAGTTTCAGATAAAAGCGATGTTTATGATCTTTACAGAACGCCAGTGATGAATGGCACAAAGATAGCACTAACTTTTAACAGCAAATTTTTAAATGCCCAGTGGATATTTCCAGAGGGATATCCGCAAAATAACGCGATCGATAAACTCATTATTAAGACCGATACAAACGCAAGTGAGGGCAGTTTTTTCATGACTGGCTTTGACGGCTTTAGAAAAGTACCTATGAAAAATGGCGTTTTTGAGTGTAAATTTAACCCACCACTTGATAAACGCAAAGTGTTAATGTCGCTAAAAGTAGATCATCACAGAAGCACAAAACTTCTAATAAAGGACACCAATGCTAAATAAAATTTACGATACCCAAAAAGAGGGTTGCGAAAAGGCGATCGCTTCTTTAAAACGCGATTTTACAACACTTAGAACTGGCAAGGTAAATATCAACATCCTAGATAACGTTATGGTTGATTATTATGGCTCGCCAACCCCGCTTAATCAAGTAGCCACCGTGCTTACAAGCGACGCTTCGACTATCGCTATCACCCCTTGGGAAAAGAGCATGATAAAAGCGATCTCATCAGCCATCCAAGCTGCAAATATCGGCGTCAATCCAAACAGCGACGGCGAGAGCGTTAAGCTATTTTTCCCACCGATGACCGTCGAGCAACGCCAAGAAAATGCAAAACACGCAAAAGCTATGGGCGAAAAGGCAAAAGTTAGCATCAGAAACGTGAGAAAAGATGCAAACGACGAGGTCAAAAAGCTCGAAAAAGACAAAGCTATAACTGAAGACGAGAGCAAAAAAGGTCAAGATGAGGTTCAAAAGATAACTGACACCTACACCGCAAAGATCGACACTCTCGTAAAAGAGAAAGAGGCTGAGCTTTTAAAAATCTAAATTTACTTAAAATTTGCACCCCTTGCAAATTTCTAAACCCTCACTTTTTAGCCACGTAGTGTGGCTAAATTTCATCCTTTAAAGGACGACCTTGCAGATCGCTACTGAGCTAAAAACCGCATTTGCCGATAAAAAAATTTTGCTTCTTGCCATTTTGGCTTTTTCTCTAGCTACCATTTTTCTTAGCCCCAGCCAGATAGTGGATGAGTATAGAGGTTTTTGGCTGCTTGAGCCGCTACTTTTGGTCGCTATCTACCTAAACAAAAGGCAAATTTTACTCCTTTTATACTTTTTGATATTTGGAGCTATCCTTTACTTTTTTGGCCTTAAGCTAAGCGGTCACACCAGCGATCTTGTAGCACTTTATCTCATGGCTTTTGTGCTTTTATTCTCTTTAAATTTTGCCAAAGATAATGAGAAATTTATAAGTCAGAACCTAGCAAGACTTTTAAATTTACTCATCTCATTTGCCCTTTTTCACCTATTTTTTCTAGGCATTGTGGCTATTTGTGCAGGGCTTAACTACCTTTTTGATTTAGAGCTTTTAACCAGCCACAGGACGCAGAGGCTCTACTTGACACTGGCCTCTTTTGGTCTGCCATGTCTATTTATCTTTTTTGAGAGCAAATTTAGCGAGTACAGGCTCTTAAAATTTCATCAAGATCGCCATAAATTTCATCCTAAATCCCCTGCTCATCATCTATGTGGCGCTTTTAAATTTATACTGCATTTATAGGCTTGTTTTGCTTGAGCTGCCACGAGGTGGAGTAGCCTACATCGTGCTTGCCTGCTTGATCGCTGGCTTTGTTTTAAGAGGGCTAAATTTCACTTATCAAAAGCCAAATTTATGATCAAATTTTTAAGCTCCTGCCACTTTTTATCATCTTGCCTAGCGTTTTGCTTTGGTGGGGCGTCATGCACAGAGTCGGCGAGTACGGCCTAAGCGAGCCTAGGATCTATCTCATCGCCTGCGTGATATTTGCAAATTTGAGCTATTTTGTGATGATATTTCTTAGAAATTTCTCTTATAAATTTCTAGCGTTTTTCATGATATTTGGCATATTTTTCACCCATTTTGTCCTTGATACGAAGCAGCTTGTGCTAAATTCTCAAAAAGAGCTTTTATTAAAAGAGCTAAGAGCGCTAAATTTACTTGATGGTAGCGGCTTGCTAAGTGGCGACGTGAGTAAGATAGGCAAAGAGAAGCTTTACTTTTTGCAAGATGAAATTTGACTTTCTCTTAGAAAACGGCGATAAATTTGCGTTAGAAAATAAAAAATTTATAGCTGGTCTTGAGGTGGCTGAACAGAAAAATTGGCAGATATTTAGCATAGACTTTAGTGGCATCGCTATAAACGTGAAAGATGCGACCATCAAAACGCCCATCACAAGCAGCACAAATGGCGATGAGCTCGTCATACAGCTAGATAATGAAAGCGTTAGCATAAATATGCAAAAGCACCTAGAAAAGGCGCTTGCAAGTCTAAATTTAAAGCCAGATGGCGACTTTAGCGCTGAGGTATTTGAGCAGCTAAAAGAGCAGCTTTTGCTCTTTGAAGTAGGCAAGCGTGCCTTTGTTTTGCGCTCTATGGAAATCGTGCAAGAAAACGGAGTTTATAAATTTTACGACGCAAGCGTGCTTTTTTATATGGAGGATGCGCAGCTAAAATAGCGAGCCTTGCGCTAGTTTTGGCTTTATGACAAAGCTTTTTCTATGAAAGTCTGAGTAGCCAAATTTAGCTATGGCATCCAGGTGCGACTTCGTGCCATAGCCTTTGTGTCCTGCGAAGCCGTATGCTGGGTAAATTTTATCCCAGCCACTCATCAAGCGGTCACGGCTTACTTTTGCTAATATGCTAGCAGCGCTTACGCTAGCGACCTTGCCGTCAGCCTTTATCATCGTCGTGATGCCAACGCCATAGTCTAAATTTCCATCGTAAATGATCTCAAAGCCCTCAAAATGCGCCTTGAAAAGTTTGAGCGCGCGCCTTAGGCACTCACTTAGCCCAAGCTCGTCTATCTGGGCGTTTGAGAAGTAGGCGATGAGAAAATTTGAGCTTTTTGTGATCTCTTTAAAGAGCTCTTCGCGCCTTTTTGCGGTTAGTTTTTTGGAGTCGTTTAGGCCAGAAATTTCGCTATTTAGCACGCAAGCAGCCACGCTTAATGGCCCAGCCAGCGCCCCACGTCCAGCCTCGTCGATACCGCAAATTTTAGCCATTACAGCCCGACTTCATCGCTAAAGTAAGGCCTTAGCTCCTCAAGTGGGACGCTGATCTGCTCCTCGTTTAAAAATGTAAGTCCAAGTGGCGAAAGCACGAAGTTATCGCTCACGCCAGCATTTGCAAGGATCGCTTTTAGGTGGCTGTCGTTTATATCTTTAAAATTTTGCTTTAGCTTTAGCTTTTTGTTTGTCGCAAGTGAGATCACCTCGCAGTTTGTCTTTTCATTTTTATAGGTGCAAACGCTCTTTATCTTGTCGTTGATGTAGTAGATCTCTTTTAGGCTCTCATACTGGTTGTTTGGCCATTTTTTACGCTCGCTTTTTAGGTCGTAAAACTCTGCAAGAAGCTTGTTTTTGTATTTTTTAGCGGAGTCTTTAGCGAAGATATCGTTAGTGATCGCCTCATATCTTGTGCCGTTTGCCTCTGTCATTTGGATGCCGATATTTAGGATCTCATACTCTTTTCTTCTTTTACGGTGGCGTTGTAGGCTTTGTTTTTGACGATTATCTTGCCTTTTAGCTCGCCGTTTTCGTTTTTAACGTCTAAATTTATCTTGTCTGAGACTGCATTTAGTGACGAAATTTCACTGCCATTTTGCTCAAAAGAGCCCTTTTCATAGTCGTATTTTGCGCCGTCAAAAAGATGTGACCGCTTATCTTAGGTGGGACCTTAAAGCTCTTACTTTGTTTGAAATTTTCAAATTCATCTTTAAAATAGTTCATATAAACTTCAAATTTCACACCATTTGCATCGCCACTAAATTTATAAAATTTAGCCCAATTTTCGTGGTTTATCTCATAGCCAAAAAGGCTTGCAGCGATGAATAAGATCCCAAAAAATGCTCTCATGTCTGTCCTTTATAGTTTTTTTGATTATAACTATTTTATCCCTAGACTTTTAAAATGATAATCAAACAAAGAGTTTAAATTTATAAACCTAGGCTCCACCTAGAAAATGGCAAGATCTCGCACTTTATCCCCTCGATGCTTTGCTCGGCTTGGTTTGCGACGCTGATGATTTGAAGTTTGCTAACGCCTAGCTCTTTTAGGCTCGCGTGGAGTTTTTTAAATTTCAAAAAGACGATCTCAGGCGCAGAAAATGGCACGCAGATGATCGCAAGCTTCTTTTACTAAGGAAAAAATCGATCTCTTTTGTGTAGTAAATTTCATCTTTAAATTTAAGCAGCTCGCAAAAAACTACATTTGCAAAGACAGCCAAAAAGTCCTTTTTAGGCACAAAGCATTACGAAGGGCGAAATTTTTAAAGTAAATTTTCTTGCTCGTGCTACTCTCATCTAAATTTGGCACAAACTCCACGTATCCGCTCTCATTTAGCAAATTTATCGCGCTATAAACGCTATCTTTTGAAATTTTCATCTGCTCTTTTAGGTTTTTATAAATCCCAAAGGCACTTATCGTATCGTGGCACTTTGTCGCGCACTCTTTTAAGATGGCGATGCTTTGCTCGTTTAAATTTGCTCTTAAGAGCTGCTGCAAGTGGGCTGTGACCTCGCTGGAGTCCAAAAAGGCGCTTGCTATCTCGTTACCATGGGCTAAAAAGTAGCTAAAAAGCAGGTCTTGGTCCAAATTTTTCTTAAAAAATAGTATAAATTCCTCGTAGTCGAGGTAGTTTAAATTTATGCGCACAAAGCCATCAAGCGAGAGTGAAAATTCCTTGCTTGTAAGGATGATATTTTCAAGTGTAGCATCCTTTAGAAAGTCTAAATTTATAAGATCAGCTCCTTGTAAATTTTCAACCGCAAGCACCTTTATCTGGCTATTTTTTTCTAAAAACTCTTTTAAATTTACCTAAAAGAGAGGCTCTATCTATCCTTAGATCGTCTAAATTTATATAAAGCCTCTCTTCGCTTTTATAGTGGCTCAAAAACTCGTAAACAAGGGCTGTTTTGCCACTTGAAACAGCGCCAATAATGAGTGTCTTTGGTGAGATGATCTCATATTTTCTGGGGATAAATTTAGCATTTTTGATGGGTGCTTGATAGAGCGTCTCTAAACTTTTCAATTTTGACCTTTTTGACTTTTTGAAATTATAGCCACTTCCTTTTAAAAAGGAAAATATCGCCTAAAATTTTAAAATTTAGAGGTAAGAAATAATTTTTCATACTAAAAATTTATAAAAATTTTAAAAAATAAAACCTCTATCAACAAGATACTTTCCTTATTAAAAGGAAATAATTAATCAAAATTCAACAAAAAATAGCGTTTTTCTTGACAACTATAATAGCTTTTTTGTAAAATCGCAGTCTCTTTACGAAAGACCTATGTCTTGCTCGTATGATCGCTTGATCCTATGCGGGTTATTTTGATGTAAAGAGGTTGCGAGTTTGCGACAAGTTCTTTTTAAAGGAAAACACATGGAAAGAATCAGGTTAAAGCTAAAAGCTTACGACCATAGAGTTCTAGACCGCACTGTTGCAGCAATCGTAGAAGCTGTCAAACGAACAGGTGCCGACGTTCGTGGCCCAGGTACCAATGCCTACAAAGATCAAACGCTATACAGTCTTAAAATCTCCACACATTAACAAAGACTCACGTGAGCAGTTTGAGATGAGAATACACGCTCGTATGCTTGACATCGTAGCTGCTACTCCAGAAACTGTAGATAGCCTAACAAAACTCGACCTAGCTCCAGAAGTTAATGTCGAAGTTCGTGCGATGAAATAAGCGGACAAAAGGATAAGAGTATGGAATATATTGTAGAAAAAATAGGCATGAGTAGAACGATTGCCACGAAGAGTACGCCAGTTACACTACTTAAGCTAGTTGAGGCTAAAGTATGTGAGATCGACGAAAACAAACGTGCTATCGTAGCGTATGCCCACACTAAAGCAAACAACAAAGCTATCGCTGGTCAGCAAAAGAAATACAATCTGACAGCAGAAATTTAACAAATTTGCTACGCTTGAAGTAGCTAATAGTGAAGTTGGAAACCTAGACTTTACACCATTAAATGAGGCTAAAATTTTAAAAGTTAGCTTTAACTCAAAAGGTAGAGGCTACCAAGGTGTGGTAAAAAG
Organism: Campylobacter concisus; assembly: GCA_037321105.1. Classification (GTDB taxonomy): domain Bacteria; phylum Campylobacterota; class Campylobacteria; order Campylobacterales; family Campylobacteraceae; genus Campylobacter_A; species Campylobacter_A concisus_AZ. Next base: position 1,271,693 of record CP147775.1, read on the forward strand.
ACATGGTTTCGGTGGTGGTCCAAAAAGCCACGGCTCACGTTTCCACAGACGCCACGGATCAATCGGTAACTGCGAATGGCCAGGTCGTGTTCAACAGGGTATGAAAATGGCAGGACACATGGGCAATGAGAAAGTTACTGTTAAAAACGAGCTAATAAGCTTTGACGCTCAAAATGGCATCGTAGTTGTAAAAGGTTGCGTTCCTGGTCACAATGGTGCAATGGGTAAAATAAGGATTGTAAAATGAGTAAAATTCACGTACTAAACGATAAATTTGAAAATTCAGGCGAGTTAGAGCTTCCTGCAAGCTACGCTGAAGTAAATCCGCACAACCTATATCTTTATGTAAAATCTTACCTTGCTGGTATAAGAGCAAATTCGGCTCATACTAAAAGCCGTGCTTTTGTAAGCGGTGGTGGTAAAAAACCATGGAGACAAAAAGGACGTGGTGGTGCAAGAGCGGGTTCAACTAGAACTAACGTTTGGGTAGGCGGTGCAGTTGCATTTGGTCCAACAAACGAGAAAAACTATTTTCAAAAAGTCAATAAAAAACAAAAAAGACTAGCTCTTGAGTACGCTTTGGCAGTAAAAGCACAAGATGGTAAAATTTTCGCAGTAGATAGCATCTCAATCGAGTCTGGAAAGACAAAAGATGCAGCTAATATCATCAAAAGTTTAAAAGTAAAAGACGCACTTATCGTTAAAGATTTACTAGACGATAAAACACTACTTGCTTTTAGAAATTTAGCAAACTGCTATGTAGTAGATGCAAATGAGGTAAATGCTTATCTTGTCTCTACATTTAGTTCGGTTATCATTGAAAAAGCTGCACTAAAAACTATAACAAAAGAGGGCTAAAATGGCGGATATAACTGATATCAAAACAATTATTTATACAGAAAAAACTCTAGGCCTTCAAGAACAAGGCGTTGTTGTTATCCAAACTTCACCAAGAGTTACAAAAAACAGCTTAAAAGCGGTTTTACAAGAGTATTTTGGAGTAACGCCTGTTCGCGTAAATTCACTTAGAATTAGCGGCAAGGTTAAGCGTTTTAGAGGAAGAGCAGGCCAACGTGACGAGATAAAGAAATTCTACGTTAAGTTACCTGAAGGCGTAAGCCTAGAAAATACGGAGGCGTAAGATGGCTATAAAATCATATAAACCATATACACCTAGTCGTAGATATATGACTGGACTAAGCTCTGAAGATATAACAGCTAAACCAAGCGTTAGAAGCTTGCTTGTTAAACTACCTGCAACTGGCGGTAGAAACAACAATGGTCGTATAACTTCAAGACATAAAGAAGCAGGTGCAAAAAAACTTTATCGTATCATCGACTTTAAACGTCGTAAATTTGGTATAGAAGGTAAAGTTGAAGCGATCGAGTACGATCCAAATAGAAACTGCCGTATCGCTCTTATAGCTTACAAAGATGGCGAAAAACGCTATATCATTAGACCAAATGGCCTAAATGTTGGCGACGTTATCGCATCTATCGATGAGGGCTCACTAGATATTAAACCAGGCAACGCTATGAAATTAAGATTTATCCCAGTTGGTACTATCGTTCATAACGTAGAGCTAAAACCTGGTAAAGGTGCTCAGATAGCTCGTTCAGCTGGCGGTTATGCTCAGCTAATGGGTAAAGAAGAGAAGTATGTTATCTTAAGAATGCCAAGCGGCGAGATGAGACAAGTGCTAGCTGAGTGTATGGCAAGTATCGGTGTAGTAGGCAACGAAGACTGGGCTAACATCACTATAGGTAAAGCCGGACGTAATCGCTACCGCGGTATCCGCCCACAAACACGTGGTTCTGCTATGAACCCAGTTGATCACCCACACGGTGGTGGTGAAGGTAAGAAAAATTCAGGCCGTCACCCAGTTACTCCATGGGTAAACCAACTAAAGGTGCTAAGACTCGCCGTAAAAAAGCTAGCGATAAGCTTATAATTTCAAGAAGGAAAGGAAAATAGAGATGGCAAGATCACTCAAAAAAGGTCCTTTCGTAGATGATCATGTAATGAAAAAAGTTATTGCCGCAAAAAATGCAAACGATAACAAACCAATCAAGACTTGGTCAAGACGTAGCACGATTGTACCTGAAATGATTGGACTAACATTTAACGTTCATAATGGCAAGAGCTTTATTCCTGTATATGTTACAGAAAATCATATAGGCTATAAACTTGGCGAATTTGCTCCAACACGCACATTTAAGGGTCACAAAGGCTCAGTGCAAAAGAAAATCGGCAAGTAAGGGGAGATAATATGAGTAAAGCAATTATAAAATTCGTAAGACTTTCTCCTACAAAAGCAAGACTTATAGCAAGAGAAGTTCAAGGTATGAATGCCGAGCTAGCACTTGCAAGCTTGCAATTTATGCCAAATCGTGGTGCTAAATTTATAGCAAACGCTATTAGCTCAGCAGTAGCAAATGGCGGATTTGAGCCAGAAGAGGTTGTAGTAACTAGTTGCCGCGTTGATGCTGGTCCTGTATTAAAGAGATTTAGACCAAGAGCAAGAGGAACAGCGAGCAAAATTCGCAAACCTACTTCTCATGTAATGGTAGAAGTATCTAAACCTGAAAAGAAGGAAGCATAATATGGGACAAAAAGTAAATCCAATAGGTCTTAGACTAGGAATTAACCGCAACTGGGAATCTAGATGGTTTCCAACCAAACAAAGTCTTCCTGAAAATATCGGTGAAGATTACAAAATTTGTGCATTTTTAAAGAAAAAACTTTACTATGCAGGAATTAGCCAAATTCTAATCGAAAGAACGGCTAAAAAACTTCGTGTAACCGTAGTTGCAGCTCGTCCTGGTATCATCATCGGCAAAAAAGGTCAAGATGTTGAAAACCTAAAGAACGAAGTTAGCAAACTTATCGGCAAAGAAGTAAATGTAAATATCAAAGAAGAAAGAAAAGCTCAAGCTTCAGCTCAACTTGCTGCTGAAAACGTAGCTATGCAACTTGAAAAGCGTGTCGCATTTAGACGTGCTATGAAAAAAGTTATCCAAGGTGCTCAAAAATCAGGCGCTAAAGGTATCAAAATTTCAGTTGCTGGTCGTTTAGGTGGCGCTGAGATGGCAAGAACCGAGTGGTATCTAGAAGGTCGCGTTCCGCTTCATACTCTTAGAGCAAAGATAGATTACGGTGTAGCTGAGGCTCATACAACTTATGGAAACATAGGTATTAAAGTATGGATTTTTAAAGGTGAGGTTCTTCAAAAGGGTGTTCAACCTGAGAAAACTGAAGAAGAAGCACCTAAGAAAACACGTAGAGCAAGAAGAGGTAAATAATTATGTTGATGCCTAAAAGAACGAAATTTCGTAAGCAAATGAAAGGTCGCAACCGTGGTTATGCGACTCGCGGAGCATCTTTAGCAACTGGCGAATTTGCACTTAAAGCTGTTGAGGCTGGTAGAGTAAATTCACGCCAAATAGAAGCTGCTCGTCAAGCTCTAACTCGTCACGTAAAGAGACAGGCTAAAATTTGGATTAGGGTTTTCCCTGACAAGCCACTTACTAAAAAACCTCTACAAACTCGTATGGGTAAAGGTAAGGCAGGAGTTGAAGAGTGGGTTATGAACATTAAACCTGGTCGTATAATATTTGAAATGGCTGGTGTTGACGAAGAGTTGGCTCGTGAAGCTTTAACTTTGGCTCTACACAAACTTCCTTTCAAATCAAAATTTGTAACGCGAGAGAGTGAAAATGAAATATACTGAGTTAAAAGATAAGAGCGTTGCAGAATTAAACGCGTTGCTAAAAGAGAAAAAGGTGCTTTTATTTACATTGAGACAAAAGCTAAAAACTATGCAGTTAAGCAACCCTAATGAGATTAGTGCTGTTCGCAAAGAGATAGCTCAGATCAACACTGCAATTAGTGCAACAAGACAAGGGGCGTAAAATGGCATTAAAAAGAGAAATTCAAGGTGTTGTTTTACAAAAAGCTGGAGATAAGACAGCTACTATTTTGGTAGAAAGACGTGTTATGCACCCAAGATACCAGTAAATTTGTAAAACGCTTTAAAAAGTATTTAGTTCATGATGAGAAGAATGAGACAAGAGCAGGCGATACAGTTGTTGCAGTTGAGTGCAGACCACTTTCGGCTCGCAGAATTTTCGCTTAAAAGCTGTATTGGCAAAGGGAGTTGAGTAATGATTCAAAGTTTTACAAGACTTGCAGTTGCTGATAACAGCGGCGCAAAAGAGTTAATGTGTATAAAAGTTCTTGGTGGCAGCAAAAGAAGATACGCTACACTTGGCGATATCATAGTTTGCTCTGTTAAAAAAGCTCTTCCAAATGGTAAGATCAAAAAAGGACAGGTTGTAAAAGCTGTTGTTGTAAGAACTAAAAGAGAGGTTCAAAGAGATAATGGTTCGCTAATCCGCTTTGACGAGAACGCAGCTGTTATACTTGATAGCAAAAAAGAGCCAGTCGGCACTCGTATTTTTGGACCAGTTGGACGTGAAGTTAGATATGCTAACTTTATGAAGATTGTTTCGCTAGCTCCGGAGGTTTTATAATGGCTAATGTAAAATTTAAAGTCAAAAAAGGCGATACTGTAAAGATTATCGCTGGTGACGATAAAGGCAAAACTGGTAAAATTTTAGCAGTTCTTGCAAAAAAAGGTCAGGTTATAGTTGAGGGATGCAAAGTAGCTAAAAAAGCTATCAAACCAAGCGAAAAAACTCCAAATGGTGGTCACGTAAATAAAGAGATGCCAATTGACATATCAAATGTCGCGAAAGTTGAAGGATAAGAGATATGAGTAGATTAAAAGATAAATTTAACGAAACTATCAAGCCAGCTCTCGTAAAAGAATTTGACATCAAAAATCCAATGCTTATCCCTGCGCTCGAGAAGATCGTGATCAGCGTAGGTGCTGGAGACTCTGCGAAAGATCAGAAAGTGCTTCAAAATATGGCTGATACCATTTCACTTATCGCTGGACAAAAAGCAGTTATCACTGATGCTAAAAAATCAGTTGCTGGCTTTAAAGTTCGCGAAGGTTTCCCTGTTGGCATCAAAGTAACTTTGAGAAAAGAGCAAATGTATGCTTTCTTAGATAAGCTAATTAGCGTTGCTCTTCCAAGAGTTAAAGACTTCCGTGGTCTTCCAAAAAATGGCTTTGATGGACGTGGAAACTATAACTTCGGTCTTAGCGAGCAGCTAATGTTTCCAGAGGTTGAGTATGATAAAATTTTACGAACTCATGGTATGAATATTACGATTGCTACTACGGCTAAAAACGATAAAGAGGCATTCAAATTGCTAGAGCTATTTGGTGTGCCGTTTGCAAAAGGAAAGTAAAATGGCAAAGAAATCAATGATAGCAAAAGCTGCACGCAAGCCAAAATTTGCGGTTCGCGGCTATACTAGATGCCAAATTTGCGGTCGTCCGCACTCTGTTTATAAAGATTTTGGAATTTGCCGTGTTTGCCTAAGAAAAATGGCTAACGAAGGCCTAATACCTGGTCTTAAAAAAGCAAGTTGGTAAGGAAGAGAAATGTTGAACGATTTAATATCAGATGGATTAACACGCATTAGAAATGCAAGTATGAGAAGACTTGAGACTACGAAATTGCTTCATTCTAAGGTTGTTGAGGCTACTCTTTCTATCCTTGCAGCAAAAGGCTATGTAGAGAGCTACAATGTTATCGAAGAAGGTAACAAGAAATTTATAAACGTAGTTTTAAAGTATGATGAGTACGGCAGAAGCGTTATAAACGAGCTTAAAAGGGTTTCAAAACCTGGTCGCCGCGTTTATCAAGGCAAAGACGACATTAAGCGTTTTAAAAATGGTTACGGAACAGTTATCGTTAGCACAAGCAAAGGCGTTATGAGCGGTATTGAGGCAAGTAAAGCTGGCGTTGGTGGCGAGGTTCTTTGCACCGTTTGGTAATAAACTGCGTTAAAAACGCTATTTTGACCTTATAACTTAAGGTTAAAATTTCTTTTTAGCTAGGTGAAATTTTATATTTCGCCAAAGCTAAATTTAGAAATTCAAATGAAGGTTTCGTCAAATTTGACGATCAAATTTACGGCATTGTGGTGTTTATTCGTAAATGTAGGAACACCCTAGACAAGTAAAGGAAAAAAATGTCACGTATTGGAAAACAGCCTATCGCTATCCCAAGTGGTGTAAACGTTAGCGTTGAAAATAATGTCCTAAAATTTTAAAAAGGGCAATCACTTAAAAGAGCTTGACACAAAAGGTCACGTTGATGTCAAGATAGAAAATGGTCATATAGTTTTTGCTCCAAAGGGCGAAGATCGCCAAAGCAGAGCTTACTGGGGAACATATAGAGCACTTGCTAACAACATCGTAACTGGTATCACTCATGGCTTTACTCGCCAGCTTGAGATCAACGGTGTTGGCTATAAAGCAGCTGCAAAAGGTAAAATTTTAGAGCTTTCTCTTGGTTTTTCACACCTTATCAACTATGAGTTGCCAGCAGGCGTTGAAGCTAGCGTTGATAAAAACGTTATTACTATCAAAGGTGACGACAAACAAGTAGTAGGTCAAGTGGCTGCTCAAGTTAGAGGATTTAGGCCACCTGAGCCATATAAAGGCAAAGGCGTTAAATATCTAGAAGAACGTATCATCCGCAAAGCGGGCAAGACATCTAAGAAGTAAGGAGCGGTAAATGACAGCAAAAGTACTAAAAAGAAAAATCGCTCTTAGAATTAAGAGAAAAAGAAGAATCAGAGGTAAAATTTCTGGTGTTGCAACTTGCCCAAGAGTTTCTATTTTCAAATCAAACAGAACTCTTTATGTTCAAGCGATTGACGATGTTACAGCTACTACACTAGCTGCAGTTGATGGTAGAAAAATAGGCATAAAAGCAAATAAAGAAGGTGCGGTCACTTTAGCTAAAGAATTTGCTAAGGCTTTAAAAGCTAAGAAGATAGATGTTGCAATTTTTGATAGAAATGGTTATTTATACCATGGCGTTATCGCAGCATTTGCTGAAGCTTTAAGAGAAAATGGCATCAAGCTATAACCCAAAGGAAAATCGATGGAAAAATATAATAGAGAAGAATTTGAAGAAGTAATCGTCGATATCGGTCGGGTTACAAAGGTTGTTAAAGGTGGTCGTAGATTTAGATTTACAGCTTTAGTTGTTGTTGGTAATAGAAATGGCCTAGTTGGCTTTGGATATGGCAAAGCTAAAGAGGTACCAGATGCGATGAGAAAAGCGATTGATGACGCATTTAAAAATATTATCCACGTTAAGATCAAGGGCACAACTATCCCTCATGATGTAGAGGTAAAATACAACGCAAGTAGAATGCTACTTCGCCCAGCTAGCGAAGGTACTGGTGTTATCGCTGGTGGTAGTGCACGTCCTATTATCGAGCTTGCAGGTATTAAGGATATCCTTACTAAATCACTTGGCTCAAACAACTCAGCAAACGTCGTTCGTGCTACTATAAAAGCACTTAGTTTGCTAAAAAGCTAAGAGAAAGGAGTTAAGATGGCATTAGAAAAATTAACACCTGCTGCAGGTTCAACTCATGCAACTAAAAGAATAGGTCGTGGTCAAGGCAGTGGCAATGGCAAAACTGCTGGCAAAGGTAACAAAGGTCAAAGAGCAAGAAAAGGCTACAATGAAAAAGAGGCTTTGAGGGCGGACAACAACCACTTCAAAGACGTCTTCCAAAGGTAGGCTTTGCTTCTAAATTTTGAAAAACCTTATGTTATCAATGTTGAAAAGATCGCAGCTATAAAAGAGCTTGCTGAAATTTCAATAGCAACAATAGCTAGCGTTCATAAAATTTCAAAGAGCGTTACTAAGATAAAACTAATCGGTGCAAGCGCAAAAGCTCTTGCTTCTAAGATTAAAGACGAGAACGTTAGCGTTAGCGGAACAAAATAATGGATAAAACACTGACCAACAAGATTTTAATCACGTTGGCATTTTTGTTCGCATACAGGATACTGGCTTATGTGCCAGTTCCTGTGTTAATGTTAACGTAATTAAAGAATTTTCAATTCAAACAATAGCAACGCCTTGGGTCTATTTAATATGTTTAGTGGTAAGGCCGCTGAGCGTTTAAGTATCATATCTCTAGGCATTATGCCTTACATCACAGCTTCGATCATCATGGAGCTTCTAGCAGCGACATTTCCAAAGTTAGGTCAGATGAAAAAGAGCGCGACGGTATGCAAAAATATATGCAAATCATACGTTATGCGACCATCGTTATCACTCTTGTACAATCAATCGGCGTCTCTATCGGACTTCAAAGCTTAAGCGGTCGTGGTGGCGAGCAAGCTATCATGATAGATATGAATTTATTTATCGCGATCTCTGCTGTATCTATGCTAACTGGCACCATGTTACTTATGTGGATAGGCGAGCAGATCACACAGCGCGGTATAGGCAACGGTATAAGTCTTATCATCTTTGCGGGCATTGTCTCTGGCATACCTAGTGCGATCGGCGGAACTGTAAATTTGGTAAATACTTCTGAGATGAATTTCCTAACAGTCATCGCTATTTTGGTGATCATTTTAGCGACCATTGGTGCTATTATCTTTGTCGAGATGGGCGAAAGGCGTATCCCTATTTCTTACTCAAGAAAAGTGATAATGGAAAATCAAAACAAGCGTATAATGAACTATATACCGATCAAAGTAAATTTAAGTGGCGTTATCCCACCGATATTTGCTAGTGCGATTTTGATGTTTCCAAGTACTATTTTGCAGGCTAGCACAAATCCAGTAATTCAAGCTATCAACGACTTTTTAAGTCCAAATGGCTATATGTTTAACGTTTTGACATTTTTATTTATCATCTTCTTTGCATTTTTCTATGCATCTATCGTGTTTAACACAAAAGATATAAGTGAAAATTTAAAGAAACAAGGCGGATTTATCCCAGGCGTTAGACCAGGTGAGAGTACAGCTAGCTATCTAAATGAAGTAGCTGGCAGGCTAACTTTAGGTGGAGCTTTGTACTTGGGTATCATTTCAACATTACCTTGGGTACTTGTAAAGACTATGGGCGTACCATTTTATTTTGGCGGTACATCAGTACTTATCGTGGTTTCAGTAGCACTTGATACGATGAGACGTATAGAAGCTCAGTCTTATACAAACAAATACCAAACTCTAAGTGCAGTAGGTCTATAAAATGGCTATCACGCTAAAAAGACCAGCTGAGATAGAGAAAATGAGAGCGGCGAACAAGATCGTCGCTCGAACACTTGATCACGTTTCTACGATCATAAAACCTGAATTTCACTTCTTGAGATAGATAAAATTTGTGAAGATATGATAAGAGCTGCTGGAGCAAAACCTGCTTTTAAAGGGCTTTATGGCTTTCCCAATGCAGCTTGCATAAGTGTCAATGAAGTGGTGATCCACGGAATTCCAAATGAATACAAGCTAAAAGAGGGCGATATCGTTAGTGTAGATATTGGTTCAAATTTAGATGGTTATTTTGGTGATTCGGCTAGGACATTTGGAGTTGGTAAAATTTCAAAAGAAGACGAAGCTTTGGTCGCTTGCTCAAAAGATGCGCTTTATTTTGCGATAGATTTTATAAGAGCTGGTATGCATTTTAAAGAAATTTGCTACGAGCTTGAGAAATTTATACTAGGTAGAGGCTATGTACCTTTGCGCGGATATTGCGGTCACGGTATAGGCAAAAGGCCACATGAAGAGCCAGAAATCCCAAACTATCTTGAAGGAAATAATCCAAAAGCTGGACCAAAAATAAAAGAGGGAATGGTTTTTTGTATAGAGCCGATGATCTGCCAAAAAGATGGCACGCCAGTTTTAGGAAGCGATAACTGGAAAGTAACCTCAAAAGATGGTTTGAGAACTAGCCATTATGAGCATTGCATGGCGATAGTCAATGGCAAAGCCGAAATTTTAAGTTAAGCGTGAAATTTCAGAGTAAAATTTAAAGAAAGGAGAATTTGTGGCAAAAGACGATGTCATTGAGATTGATGGAAATGTTGTTGAAGCACTGCCAAATGCAACTTTTAAAGTTGAGCTTGACAACAAACATATAATTTTATGTCATATCGCCGGAAAGATGAGAATGCATTATATAAAGATAATGCCTGGCGACCGCGTAAAAGTAGAACTTACGCCATATAGCCTAGACAAGGGCAGGATCACTTATAGATATAAGTAAATTTGATTTTGTGGCAAATATGCTAAGTAAATTTCAAAGCTGGTTTTGGGTAAATCCAAGCTTTGCGAAAAGCTGTATGAAGAATTATTTTCAAAGTTCCCCACTTATTTTGAAAATAGTTGGTTTAAATTATTTCTTTAGACCTGATGCAGCCCCTAAAAAAGTGGAATAAATTTTAGGAGACTAAAATGAAAGTTCGTCCTTCTGTAAAGAAGATGTGTGACAAATGTAAAATTGTCAAACGTAGTGGCATAATTCGTGTTATCTGCGAAAATCCAAAACATAAACAAAGACAAGGATAAGGCATGGCACGTATTGCAGGTGTAGATTTACCAAACAAAAAGAGAATAGAGTATGGTTTGACTTATATCTATGGTATAGGTCTTTACAAATCTCGTCAAATCCTTGACGCAGCTGGAATTTCTTACGACAAGAGAGTTTACGAGCTTAGCGAAGACGAAGCAGCAGCTATCCGTAAAGAAATTCAAGAGCACCATATTGTTGAGGGTGATTTGAGAAAACAAGTTGCTATGGATATCAAAGCTCTTATGGATCTTGGAAGTTACAGAGGTCTTCGCCACAGAAAGGTCTTCCTGTTCGTGGTCAAAAGACTAAAACTAATGCTAGAACCAGAAAAGGCAGACGTAAAACTGTCGGTGCGGCTACTAAGTAAGGCAAGGGTTAAAGGATAATAAATGGCGAAAAGAAAAATTGTTAAGAAAAAAGTAGTTAGAAAAAGCATAGCCAAAGGTATCGTTTATATCAGTGCAACATTTAACAACACTATGGTAACTGTAACTGATGAAATGGGAAATGCTATAGCATGGAGTAGCGCAGGTGGCTTAGGCTTTAAGGGTAGTAAAAAATCAACTCCTTATGCAGCTCAACAAGCTGTAGAAGATGCTTTAAACAAAGCAAAAGAGCACGGCATTAAAGAAGTTGGCATCAAGGTTCAAGGTCCAGGTAGCGGACGTGAAACGGCTGTTAAGAGTGTAGGTGGTGTTGAAGGCATAAAAGTAACTTTCTTCAAAGATATCACACCTTTACCACACAATGGTTGCAGACCGCCAAAACGCCGCCGCGTATAATTAGAGAAAATTAGGAGAAACTATTATGGCTAGATATACAGGACCTGTTGAAAAATTAGAAAGACGTCTTGGTGTGTCTCTTGCGTTAAAAGGCGAAAGAAGACTTGCTGGTAAAAGCGCTTTAGAAAAAAGACCTTATGCGCCAGGACAACACGGACAAAGAAGAGCAAAAATAAGCGAATATGGCTTACAACTTCGCGAGAAGCAAAAAGCTAAATTTATGTATGGTGTTTCAGAGAAACAATTTAGAAGATTGTTCCAAGAAGCAGCACGCCGCGAGGGCAACACTGGTGCTCTTTTGGTTCAACTATTAGAGCAAAGATTAGACAATGTTGTTTACAGAATGGGCTTTGCAACGACTCGTCGTTTTGCTCGCCAGCTTGTAACTCACGGACATATTTTAGTAAATGGCAAGAGAGTGGATATCCCATCTTACAGAGTGGAGCCAGGCTCTAAAGTAGAAGTTGCTGAGAAATCTAAAAACAATCCACAAATCGTTCGCGCGATCGATCTTACAGCTCAAACCGGCATCGTTGCTTGGGTAGATGTGGAAAAGAGAAAAAATTTGGAATTTTCACTAGAAATCCAGAAAGAGAAGAGGTTATCATTCCTGTTGAGGAAAGATTTATAGTAGAGCTTTACTCAAAATAATAGAGGGTATAAAGATGAGAAAGATTACTACATCAGCTTATATGCCAACTGAAATAGAAGTTAAAAGTGTTAGCGAAAATGTCGCTAACATTACAGCATATCCTTTTGAAGCAGGTTATGCTGTTACTTTGGCTCACCCACTACGCCGTCTTCTTTACACAAGCACAGTAGGCTTTGCTCCTATCGGTGTAAAGATAAAAGGCGTTAGTCACGAATTTGATAGTATGCGCGGCATGCTTGAAGACGTGGCATTTTTTATTATAAATTTGAAGAAGATCAGATTTAAATTAAAAAGCGGCAGCGAGCGTGAAGTTATAGAGTATAGCTTTAAAGGACCAAAAGAGATAACTGGAGCTGATCTAAATAACGACCTAGTTGAGATCGTTAATCCAGACGCATATCTTGCAACCATCAACGAAGATGCTGAGTTAAATTTCTCAGTTATCATCCAAAAAGGTATCGGATATGTTCCTAGTGAAGAGATCAGAGAAGAGATTGAAGACGAGTATATCGCACTGGACGCTTTCTTTACACCTGTTAAAAAAGCAGTTTATGAGATACAAAATGTCTTGGTTGAAGACGACCCAGATTACGAGAAAATCGTATTTACGATAACAACAGATGGTCAAGTTGGTCCAGTAGAAGCTTTTAAAAATTGTTTAGAAGCTATGTATCAACAAATGTCAGTATTTAAAGGAATTTTAGATATTGATGTCAGCGCCCCAGTTGCTAGTTCAAGTGCAGGCGGCGAGTTCTCAAAGCTACTTTCTAGTGTAGAAGATCTAAATTTAAGCGCTAGAAGTTTTAACTGCCTTGACAAAGCCGATATTAGATTTATCGGTGAGCTTGCGTTGATGGACGAAAATGAGCTTAAGGAGCTTAAAAATTTAGGTAAAAAATCTCTTGAAGAGATAAAAGCGGTTATGGAAGAGATAGGCTATCCAGTTGGTGTCGATGTGTTAAAAGATAGCAAAGAGCAACTCAGAAAGAAAATAACCGAGCTAAAATCACAAATGAGTGCAAAAGAATAAAAGGACAATAGATGAGACATAAACACGGATATCGCAAACTTGGTAGAACGTCATCTCATAGATCTGCATTGCTTAAGAATTTAGCGATAGCTATCATCAAAAGCGAAAAGATAGAGACAACTTTACCAAAAGCAAAAGAGCTTAGAAGCTATGTTGAAAAGCTTATCACAAGAGCTAGAAAGGGCGACTCTAACGCTCACAGAGCAGTATTTGCTTCATTGCAAGACAAAGAGACTACAAATAAGCTAGTTACTGAAGTAGCTCCAAAATTTTAAAGAGCGTAACGGTGGCTATACAAGAATCATCAAAACTCGCGTTCGCAGAGGCGACGCAGCTGAGATGGCTTATATAGAGCTAGTAGCTGAATAATCCCCAGAGAGCCTATCTGGCTCTCTTTTCTTTCTAAATTTATCTTTCTAGGTTTATTTTTTAAAAATTTTGTTTAAATTTATCCATTTTAGTCTGTGGCAAATTTACAAGTCGGAGCATTAGTAAATTTTATTTCGTGGCTTTTAGATGAGCTGATGCGATAGGTTAAAATAGTTGGTATAAGTAAATTTATAGCGGTTTTAAAGCATAAAAACGCAAGCAGACGCTTTTTGATTTATGTCAAAAACCTCCAAAATTAGGTTTTAAAGTTCTAGCTCAACTTATCTATTAAATTTCAAAGCTAACACCATAAATTTCTAAATTTAGATCTAGTAGTTTTTAAATTTTACTTCGTTGATTTTTTGTGATATTTGCTTTAGGCGGGTTATTTCTATTTTGAGTGGTTCTGGGTCAAATTTATAAGCTATTTTGCGATATTTTAGGATTAAGGGCTATATATTTAAAATGCAAAACAAAAAGCAGGGCAAATTATCCAGACAAACTATCTCAAAATTAAATTATTTAAAAAACAAATTTAAAATTTTATAATCCAAAAAGTTGCAAAATTCTAAATTTTTAATAGACTGCAAAAAGAGCTTAGCTAATGTGGCTACAATGTTGGAGAAGATGACATAAATTTGATCTGAAATAGCCTATGATATGATAAAAGAGTTGTATATGATAAATCCAAAACCAAATATATAGACTAGATATAATAAAGCTAAACCAGATACAATCAAAAACCAATAGATGCAAATTCTACAAAGTAAATTTTAAATTCCAGCCTTCTAAAATATTCAAATTTTATCTAGCCCCAAGCCAGCCTAAATTTACAAGTCAAACTCTACAAATTTCTAAATTTTACTCTGAAAGAGACGATATTTGTTTTAACTATCTTACAAAGGATTTGAGATGATAGGTGGCGTAAATGGAGCTAATGTAAATTTTATATAGTGGCTTTCAAAACATTAGAGAGCAAAGCGCTAGCCGTAATAAGCCTAGCACAGACGAAAATTCTTTAAATTTATCATCTCAAAAATTAGCTAAAAACACCAATCAGATAAATTTAAGCCACACAAACGAGAGCAAATTTAACAAAGATGATGAGACACTAAAATTTGCCTACAGATTACTCGCTCACAGGCATAGCTGCTAATGGCAATATAAGCATCTAGGGCAAGCTCATGAGATACGACAAGCAAATGGAGCCAAGACGAGATAGATGAGCTTAAGAGCTTTGTTAGTCAGACCGAGGCGCTTAGCTTTGGAAGACTTTACGAATCGATCATCGGATACTATCCAACAAACGTCGAGCTCTTCGCAAAAGAGTACACGTCAAAAGATGATAGTGGCACCTTGCTCGGACTTGGACATAAGAGCCATGTGGAGGGCTTTGAGATACTCAATAAGGACCTGAGCGTCGAGGAGTTCAAGGACAAGTGGCTGGACTATGCGCTGAGGCAAAAATAAAGTAGGCAAATGCCTACTTCTCCCATACCAAACGAAATCCTAAATCATCATAAGATTTATGAATGTTTCTAATTTCGTCTCTATTTTCTGTTCTACACTCAGTTTTTGCAGATTTAAAAGAGCTGCCCTTTACGATAATATCATCCGCATCTTTAAAAGTCGAAGTCATCTCCCAAACATTTCCCCACATATCGATAGCTCCAACAGCCGACAACGTCTTTTTGTTGGCGTAGATAGATAGAGGTTTGTCTGATTGTTTTGCTGTATTCATCTGGGCATCTTTTGGCATGTGACCAGCCGCCAACTCCCACTCTTCCTCTGTTGGCAATCTTAAAGTTATCCCTTTTTTATTAGATAACCATTTAGCATAAGCCATGGCATCATCGTAACTGATATTGTTAGCCTGGGTATCATTGCCACCTTTATTTAAACATTTTCTATCTGTTTCTCTACAAAATAGACTATATTCTTCGTTTGTAACTGGGGTATAAGAGATATAAAGATTTTCTTTTGCACCTATAATAGGTAAAAACCCATTAACAGGTGTTCTTGCATTTGGCAGCAATCTTGGATCACCAAATCTAACCATAGTAGTATCAATCCTATGCTCTCTTTCATCAAGCATATCATCAACTATCTTTTGCATCTCATCCACCAAAGATTTGTCTTTTGCTGTCTCTTTTAGCTCTTCTAATTTTGCTCTCTTTTTAGCAATTACCGCATCATAATTAGCCCCGACCTTGGCTCTTAATCTATTATAATTCTCTTTTGATGGAGTTTCTCTATATATCTTAATGAGCTCTTGAGTCTCTTTGTCTAAGGTTGGTCTCTCTTTTCTATAAAGCTGCTACGACTATACATATTTGAGCCATTTTCGCCTGCAAAAAGTGGAGCTGACAAACATAAAGCCAAAGCTGGAATTAAAATTTTTTTACTCATATAAAATCCTTTTAGATATTTTGTAGCTCAATCCTAGTGCGAAATTTACAATAAAAATACAATGTTATTTAATCACACTCAAACTACAATGTACAAAACACAGACAAGCTTGATGGCAACAAGGTCTATGCCTCGGTGATCGGCCGAAGCGAGAAACTAGCGACCTACGACATCAATAAAGATGAGAAATTTGCCTATCTTAAGGAGCTGATGCACCTTGAAAAAAACGGCATAGATATACTAAAGCTGATGGAGAAAAGCCAGAAAAAGCGAAATTTAGATATAAAAGCCTAGCCGTTTTATAAATTTAACTCCCAAAGCCATCTTTTTACTTTCAAGTGATACAATTTTGATTTTAATTATTACATTTTGTCTTTAAATTTGACGGGAGCTCTTATGAAAAAAGTGGTTTGGTTAAATCCTGTTGTAAAAAACATCTACGACTTTGCAGCGCTTAAAGGAATTTTGCAAAACAAAGGCTTTAGCGTAGTAGAGTGCGAAAAGGACCACGTTAAAAGCGTAAAAAACGCATACAAAAACGCTCTTGCGCAAAGTGAGCTTATTTACGATAGTCGCTGTCCGAGGGCTGTAAATTTCATCAGGACAAATTTCAAAGAGCAAGCCGCTCTCATCTCGAAATTTAAACCCCATTTTAATAGAAAGCGCGCTTGAGCTTAGCGCAAAGCTAAAAGAGGACGAGTGGCTTTACGTGATGACGCCCTGTGAGGACTTGGCAGAGCTTGGCAGGGGGCTAAATTTGGAGCGAACCACATTTTTGACATGGAAAAGCTTTAGGGAGCAAAACGCTATAAATTTAAAGATGCGTAGTATCGAGCAAAGTCCGATACCGCCAGGATTTTTCACAAATTTGGGCGTAAAAACACTAAGTCTTAGTAGTAAAGAGAAGATAGAAAACGCTCTTTCATATGAAATTTAGCGAGCTTAAAAACTACCAGATAATTGAGCTTTTATACTGCGAAAACGGCTGTCACAACGGAGATGGGCTGTGAAAGAAATTTTTAAAAAGAGCATTTTGATCCTAGTGATCTTTGCCATCTGGCAGGTCGTTTGCGAGCTAGAAATTTTCACGCCGTATATCTTGCCAAGTCCGCTAGCTACGCTAAAGACGATGTATAGCATGAGTCTAAGCGGCGAGCTTGCTACGCATACGATCATCAGCTTTAAGCGCATATTTGCAGGATATGCTCTCTCGTTTGCCCTAGCGCTCGTGCTTGGCGGTATAGCCGCACTTTTGCCAAAGATCAGTGTTTATTACGAGTGGATACTGGAGCTTTTTAGAAACATCCCGCCGCTTAGTTTGATCGCCATTTTGGTGCTTTGGTTTGGTATAAACGAGACGCCAAAGATCATCATTATCATCCTAGCTTCGTTTTTCCCGATGTTTCTAAGTATCCAAAAAGGGCTAACAAGCTGCGACGTGAAGCTCATCGAGGTTGGTAAAATTTTTGGCTTTAGTAAATTTGAAATTTTTTACAAGATCATCTTAAAAAGCGCGCTAAAAGATATCTTTGTTGGCATGCGAATAGGCTTTGGCTACGCCATGCGCGCGATCATCGGAGCTGAAATGATAGCGGCTTCAAGCGGGCTGGGCTATTTGATCCTTGACGCCGAGGAGCTCTCACGCGCAGATAGGATATTTGTGGGCATTTTTACGATCGGCATTTGTGGCGTGCTCATAGATAGGCTCTTTTTGCTTTTGATAACGAAATTTAGCCTTTTGCGAGGTGAAAAATGATAGAAATTTCAAATTTATCCAAGCATTTTTTTATAGGCGAAAGGCGTATCGACGTTTTAAGAGAGCTAAATTTGAGTATCAAAAAAGATAAGATCACCGTCATACTTGGTAGAAGCGGTTGTGGCAAAACGACGCTTTTACGCCTTATCGCTGGTCTTGAGAGCGTAAGTCAGGGGGAGATAAAATTTAAAGAGCAAGCAAAGATCGGCTTCGTCTTTCAAGAGCCCCGTCTCATGCCGTTTTTAAACGTCTATGAAAACATTGTATTTGCGCTTAAAAAGCATGAAATAGAGGCTGAAAAGATAGGTAGCCTGATATCGATGATAGGGCTTAGTGACTTTAAATTTGCCGCAGTTTCGCAGCTCTCTGGTGGCATGAGCTCGCGCGTTTCGCTTGCTAGAGTACTTGCGTATGAGGCAAATTTGATCCTAATGGACGAGCCGTTTGCCGCGCTTGACGCCTTTACTAGAGCTAGCATGCAGGCTGAAATTTTAAAGATACAAGCTGGCAAAACCATCCTTTTTGTCACTCACAACATCGACGAGGCGCTATTTTTGGCTGATGAGATCATCTTGCTTGAAAAGGGCGGGATAAAGTCAAACTACGAGCTATCAAAATTTAGCAAGGCCAAGAGATCTGCTAAGCGAGGAGCTAATAACGGTAAAACGCAAAATTTTGAGTGAAATTTAGGCAAATAAAATGATAATTAAAACCAAAATGAAGCAAAAGATTATATAATCTTGAAAATTTTTAAAAGGAGTAAGTATGAGAAAGTTTTTTAAAGTTTTGTGCGTGGCCTCTTTGCTTTGTCTAGTCGCAAACGCAAGCGAGGGCTTAGATAAGATCGGCATGACCTATGTCAAATCGCCGCTAAACGTCCCTTCGATCGTCGATAAATTTAAAGGCTTTTACGCGAAGTCTTTTGGCGTGCCAGTCGAGTACTCCGAGATCACCTCGGGTGCGAAACAAACGCAAGCGCTCGCTTCAAATTCGCTCCAGTTTTTAAACTGTGTGGGTGGCACTTCGGTCATACTTGCAGCGGCAAATAAGGCTGATATAAAGATCATAAGCGCCTATTCAAGGGCACCAGAGGCCTTTGTTATATTTTCTAAAGATCAAAACATCAAGTCGCCAAAAGATCTAAAAGGCAAAAAAGTAGCAGGCCCAAAAGGCACTATCCTAAACGAGCTTTTGGTGAGATACCTAGCGCTTGGCGGACTTAGTATAAATGACGTAGAGTTCATCTCTATGGGTATCCCAGCTGCGCAAGCCGCAGTTGAAAACGGCAGCGTCGATGCAGCGCTTCTTGCAGGACCAGCGGCCTACAACGCTCAAAAATCAGGCCTAAATGTAGTGACAACTGGCAAAGGCGTCATCACTCCGGTCATCGTCACGGCAACAAGCGGAGAGTTTTATAAAAAGCACAAAGATGTAGTTGAGAAATTTAAAAAGGCTCAGGATGAAATTTTGGCCTACATCAAAGCAAACGAGGACGAAGCGCTTAAATTTACAGCTGAGGAGACTGGCCTTAGCATAGAGGCGGTAAAGAGCATGTATCCTCAGTATGACTTTAGCTCAAAGATTACGGCTGATGACATAAAAGCGCTTGAGGCTACGCAAGAATTTATGCTTGAGAGCAAGATGATTGAACATAAAATCGACATAAAATCACTTCTACTAAACTAAACTTGAAGGGCAAATTTGCCCTTTTTCTCCACAAAAAACCACCAAAATTTAAAGCCAAAATGCCCACAGCAAAAGCCTAGAAAACGTTTGTTTGCACTTTATCTGCTATAATAGCTAAAAAATTTAAGGAAAAAATATGATCCCATTTAGTGATGAAGAGCTTTTAAAACCAGTGACTGCGAGTTTGCAAAAGGTGCTACCGATGCTTGAAAATGACGGCGGCGGCATTGAGCTACTTGGCATAAAAAACGGCAAAATTTACGTAAGACTCACAGGACATTGTCACGGATGCGCAGCTAGCACAACCACGCTAAAATACGGCATCGAAAGGCAACTTCGCATAGACATTCATCCAGAGCTTGAGGTCATAAATGTCCCTATAGGCGAGGAATTTGACATTGATAGATTATAAAAAAATAGGCATAAAATATTTCAAACGCTCTAAATTTAAAGATGCGATCTTTTACTTTTCACTAGCCTACGAAAAGACACAGGAGAAAAATTTGCTATTTTTGATACAAATTTGCTCTCTTGGCGAGGAAAATGCCGAGGAGGCAAAGCTCTTGTTTGACTACTACATGGCGAAAGTAAGAGCCGGCGAAGACGACGAGGGCGTGGAGGAAATTTTAAAATTTTAGAGTCCAGAGACGAGGAGAGCGAGTACTTTGAAGAGCAAGACGCGATCAGCTACGAGGACTTTAAAAGGGCTGTTTATAAGGACGGCAGCTTTAAAAAGGTCTTTGAAAACATCATGTTCTCAACAAAGGTCATGATCTCAAACAAAGACGATTTTTTGGAATTTTTAGGAAATTTGATAAAAAATGACTTCATCGACATGAGCATGAACTACCTTGAGAGTGCGGCGGTGATGTTTGGCGGCGACGAGCGTATAGATCAGCTTTTTAAAGAGATACAAAAAAGACAAAACGATGAAAATATCAGTAGAAAATAGCTTCATAACAGATGATTCAAACGAGTGCGAGCAGGGTGCATACTTTGTGCAAACTACTGCAAATGCGAAATTTGCAGAGGACGCGGCAAAAAAAGGCGCTAAAATAATCACCCTTGAAGAGTGCAAAAAGCTTTTAAAAATAGATGAAAATTTAAAAATAGTTGGCATCACAGGGACAAATGGCAAGACCACAACGGCTGCGGCCATCTACGAGACCTTGCGAAATTTCAGGTAAAAAATGCGGCCTAAGTGGCACCAGAGGGGCGTTTATAGAGGGTGAGCAGATAGATGACAAAGCGCTTACGACAAGTGCCATTTTAAAGACGCTCTCATATCTCAAAGTAGCCAGCGAGCGGGGCTGTGAGTACTTCGTGATGGAGGTTAGCTCGCATGCGATCGCTCAAAAACGCATAGAGAGTTTAAATTTTGCCCTAAAAATTTTAAATTTAACGCAAGACCATCTCGACTACCACAAGAGCATGGAGGAGTATGCTAGGGTAAAATCAAGCTTTTTTGACGATGAGAGTGTGAAGCTCATAAACATTGACGATGGCGGAGTTAAATTTAACCCAAAAAATGCCTACACATACGCGATCAAAAAGCCAGCTAGCTTTACGCCGATAGTTTATGGGCTAAAGGATGGCATAGACGCAGTTATCAAGACGCCAAATGGCGATGTGGAGATAGACTCAAGCCTTCAAGGCGAGTTTAATCTCTACAACCTAATCGCAGCTCTTGGTGCAGTTTGCCTGCTAGAGCGCCCAGACGCAGCCGAACTTTCAAAAGCGATAAGTGAAATTTAAAGGCGTGAGCGGCAGGATGGAGGTTGTTAGCACCGATCCGCTAGTCATTGTGGATTTTGCCCATACGCCAGATGGCATAGAAAAAGTGCTAAACTCGCTTAGACATCTAAATTTGATCGCAGTCTTTGGTGCAGGCGGCGATAGAGATAGGACAAAGCGCCCTAAAATGGGAGCGATAGCCCAAAAATACGCAAGAATTTGCATAGTCACTAGTGACAATCCAAGAAGCGAAGAGCCAGAGAGCATAATAGATGAAATTTGCGCTGGCATGAGCCAAAATGAAAATTTGATACGAAACGCCAACCGCAAAGAGGCGATCGCGCTAGCCATTAGCAAGCTTGAGCCTGGCTGGGCGCTTGTCATACTTGGCAAAGGCGACGAGCCATATCAGGAGATAAAGGGCGTCAAGCACCCATTTAGCGATAAAGAAGTGGTGCTTGAAATTTTATGTAGATAACTTTTGAAAGGAAAAACGATGAAAATTTTAAATTTAGCCCTTGCAGCTGCTTGTAGTGCGTTGCTACTAGGATGTGCCACTGCTCAAAAAGAGCCGCAAAAGCTACAATCTAGCGCAAACCAAAAGAGCTATCTGGTGAGCAACCTACCTCAAAATATAGAGTATGACGGCCAAATTTATCACCAAAAATACCAAAATGAATTTACGGTGGAGTATTATTTGGAAGATGAGGGCGGCTATGGATGGAGTAAGCTAATCAGCGTTACCTATGCGCCAAGCATCAAAAACATAGATGATTTTATAACAGCGATAAAAAAAACCACAGATCCAAAAAAGGGCAAATTTAAGATAGAAAAGATAGGTAGCGACAGCTCTTACCGTGAAGAAATTTACTATCCAGAGCCAAATAATCCAAAATTTAACAGCTACGAGATAACTCTAGACGTTGCCAAAACGAGCGAGTGTGAACTGGTTGGCGTATCTTTTGCTAGAAATTTCAAAACCCTTGACGAGCTAGAAAAGACGCTAAAGGCAGAGAAATTTAACGAGAAATTTTTAGCAAACAGACCAGTGATAGAGTGCAAATAAACTAAACAAGGCAGAAAATGACAATAGAAATTTTAGCTAGCAAGATCCACAGAGCCGTCGTAACAGACGCAAATTTAAACTATGTTGGCTCGATCAGCATAGGCGAGGAGCTTATAAAGGCTGCAAATTTTGATAGAAAATCAAAAGGTTGAAATTTTAGACGTAAATAACGGCGAGAGATTTGCCACCTACGTGATAAAGGGCAAAAAAGGCGAAATTTGCCTAAACGGCGCAGCTGCTAGAAAGGTCTGCGTTGGCGACGTGGTCATCATCGTGGCTTATGCTAGCATGAAATTTAAAAAGGCTAAGAAATTTAAGCCAACCATCGTGCACGTAAATAACAAAAACGAGATCATAAAGGAGTAGGCGATGTTTGAGGGATTTGACTTTTCAAAGATGGGGCAGATGCTTGAGGATGTGCAAAAGCAAGCCAAGCAGATGGAAGAAGAGAGCAAAAATAAAGAATTTGGCGCAAAAAGCGGCGGCGGGCTAGTGAGCGTTAGAGCAAACGGCAGCGGCGAGATACTTGATATCAGCATAGATGATAGCTTGCTTGAAGATAAAGAGAGCATGCAAATTTTGCTAATAAGCGCCGTAAATGACGTGCTAAAATCAGTTGAGGCTGATAAGAAAAACACCGCTTCAAGGATGCTTGGCGGCCTTGCTTCGATGGGGATAAAATGAGACTAAAATATAAATTTGCCCTTGCATTTTTGCTATCAGCGCTTTGCCTAAACGCCGATCCTAGGCCTACGCAAGAGGACTTTAACGCCTGCTTTGAAAAGAACAAAAACTCAATCGTCTCGGTAAATAAACACTTTGGCGTGGCTATCACTGAAAATTTTGATCGCAGTGCCAAAAAGTGAGGGAGCTCCGCTTGGCGAATATGTCAAATTTGACCCATATTTGCAGCTTTTCTTAGTCCGCTCTAGCAAGGAGCTAAGCCCTGTCGTGATGGCTGATGAGACCAACGAGGAGCGCATCAAAAAGAGCACTTGGGTTGGCATCTTAAACGACTCTAACAACACCGTCATGGGTCACATCAAGTCTTTGGGGCAAAATTTCAGGCGACTTTGACACGCTAAGCTTCGAGTATAACGCGACTGGCGAGATAAACACGCCTTGTTGCAAGATGATAGGCATAGCTGTTGGAGCTGATAAATTTATACCAAACCGCTATTTAAAGCACTTTGTATCTTACGATGACGTATATTACGGCGATATCGGCGTGAAATTCTTGCAAAAAGAGGATAAATTTTTTGTGGGTCTTGTTGATCCTTTGGGCCGTGGCAAGATGATGATGGTAGATGATGAGCTTGTTACGATAAATGGCATAAAACCAAAGAGCCTAAGAGAGCTAAATGAGATGGTGCTTTTTGCTCCAAAGGGCGCAAAACTGGATATCATCGTGAAGCGTGATAGGCAAGAGCTACTCTTTCAAGTGCCAGTAAGCGGGGATGTGAAATTTAACCAAAGCCTAGACATAGACGCTCCTTCAAGCCTTGATCTGCCAAATTTAAACGTCATGCCAAAGTCGCCTGAGAGCCTGCTAGATGATAAAGTTTTGGTGGATTATGGTATCATGGTCGATAAAAATTTAGTAGTTACAAAGGTCGAGCCAAAGTCAAATGCTGATATCTTTGGTATCAAGATCGGCGATAAAATTTTAGGCTACAACAAAGAGAGTGTGAGTAGCCGCGAGGAGCTTTTAGAAAAGATAAGCGACCTGCAAAATTTCGTGCTTTTATTTACTAGAAATGACTTTCAGTTCTTTGCAAGAGTGCCAAAATGAGCCTACTTGAGGACTTCGTAAAATTTCTAAATGGCAAATTTGCCAAAGGCGCCTAGCTTTCATCCTTACTACGAGGAGGCGCTTGGCGTTATGCTAAAGGCTGGAGGCAAGCACTTTAGGGCGCTTTTGCTTCTTGGTGTGGTCCAAAACGTCGATAAAAGCCTCACGCAAAAGGCGATGAGAGTGGCTTTGGGGCTTGAGATGATGCACACATACTCGCTCATCCACGATGATCTGCCTTCGATGGATAACGCAAGCCTTAGGCGTGGCACACCAACGCTTCACGTCACATACGATGAGACAACTGCGATACTTGCAGGAGATGCGCTAAATACGCATGCTTTTTATGAAATTTCACGTGCTGAGTTGCCAGCCGACACGCGTATAAAATGCGTTGAAATTTTAAGCCAGAATGCT
Organism: Campylobacter concisus; assembly: GCA_037321105.1. Taxonomy (GTDB): domain Bacteria; phylum Campylobacterota; class Campylobacteria; order Campylobacterales; family Campylobacteraceae; genus Campylobacter_A; species Campylobacter_A concisus_AZ. The sequence continues at coordinate 1,295,853 of CP147775.1, forward strand.
GGCGTTAGCGGCATGGTGCTAGGGCAGGCACTGGATTGTTTTTTTGAAAATACAAACAAAGAGGATATCAAAAGAGCAAAGGCTAGATTTGGCCTCTCTGGCAAGATGCTAAGCCTTGATGAGCTAGTCTTTTTACACATCCATAAAACCGCAAAGCTCATCGCTGCAAGCCTAAAAATGGGCGCTGTGATAGTAAATTTAGACGAAACAGAGTGCGAGAAAATTTACTGATATCGGCCTAAAACTTGGGCTTGCTTTTCAGATACAAGATGATATCATCGATCTTACAAGCGACGAAGCGGCCGCTGGCAAGCCCGTGCATAACGACCTAGCTAAAAACTCATTTACAAATTTACTAGGTCTATCTGGTGCGAAAAAGAAAAAAGATGAGCTTATTTGTGAGATAGAAGAGGCGCTAAAACAGGTAGATGCAAGCATTGCAAAGATGATCTTAGAGCTTACAGACAAGCATCTAAGATAGTGCGTAAATTTGGTAAATTTATATCACTTTTTAGACATTTTGGGCAAAAATGCAAGGCAAGTTTTAATCACTTTTTTGTATAATCTGACGCAATAAAAGGAGATCATATGCTAAAAAAACAAGCCGATACTATAAGATTTTTGTGCGCTGATATGGTGCAAAACGCTAACAGCGGACACCCAGGTGCTCCTATGGGCCTAGCCGATATCATGGTGGTTTTAAGCAACTTTTTAAAACATAACCCTAAAAATCCAAAATGGCTAAACAGAGATAGGCTCGTTTTTAGCGGTGGTCACGCATCAAGCTTGGTTTATAGCTTCTTACATCTAAGCGGCTACGATCTAAGCCTAGACGAGCTTAAGAAATTTCGCCAACTTGGCTCAAACACTCCAGCGACACCCAGAAATTTCACACTCCAGGCGTTGAGATGGCTACTGGCCCACTTGGTCAAGGCGTGGCAAATGCAGTTGGCCTTGCCATGGCAGAAAAATACGCTGCAAACGTGCTAAATGAGCCAGATAATAAAATAATCGATCACAAAATTTACTGCCTTTGCGGCGACGGCGATCTTGAAGAGGGCATAAGCTACGAGGCATGTTCAATCGCAGGAAATTTAAGACTAGACAACCTTGTGCTCATTTATGATTCAAACAACATCACGATCGAGGGCGACACAGCGATAGCATTTAGCGAGGATGTCAAGGCAAGGTTTGAGGCGCAAGGCTGGGAGGTCGCACGCATCGACGGACACGACTACAACCAGATCGAATTTGCACTTGAGCAAGCAAGCGAGAAAGAGTCGCCATATCTCATCATCGCAAACACGCACATAGCACGCGGCGCAATGGAGCTTGAGGGCAGCCACCACAGCCACGGCGCACCGCTTGGCGAGGAGATCATCAAAAAGGCAAAGGCTGCAGCTGGCTTTGACCCTGAGGAGAAATTTGCTATCGACGAGGATGTGCTTTTAAGATTTAGAGGCGCAGTTGAAAAGGGCGATCTTGAAGAGGCGATGTGGAACAAAAAGGTTGAGGCGTTAAGCATTGAAGGCAAAAATTTACTAAACTCACTTCTTAATCCAGACTTTAGCAAGATCGAATTTCCAGACTTTAGCGACAAAAAACTAGCCACAAGAGATACAAACCACGTCATTTTAAACGAGATAGCGAAAAAACTCCTGGCTTTATCGGCGGTAGCGCTGACCTTGCTCCTTCAAACAAGACCGAACTAAAGGGCATGGGAGACTTCCCAAATGGCAAAAATATCCACTACGGCATCAGAGAGCACGCCATGGCAGCGATCAACAATGGCATCGCCAGATACGGCCTTTTCTTGCCATTTTCAGCGACATTTTTCATCTTCAGTGACTATCTAAAGCCAAGTGCGAGGATAGCAGCGCTAATGGGCATCAAGCACTTTTTTGTCTTCACACACGATAGCATCGGCGTTGGCGAAGATGGTCCGACACACCAGCCTATCGAGCAGCTTAGCACATTTAGAGCGATGCCGAAATTTCTACACTTTTCGCCCAGCTGATGGCAACGAAAACGCAGCTAGCTGGCAAGCGGCTCTAAATTTAAACGCTCCAAGCGCATTTGTGCTTAGCCGCCAAGGGCTTGACCCACTTGCAAAAGGCGAATTTGGAGAGGTTAGCAACGGCGCGTATCTTTTAAGCTCGGCAAAAGAAGCAAAGATCACATTTATAGCAAGCGGTAGCGAGGTTTCTCTCTGCGTAAAAGCAGCTGCACTTCTAGCTGAGCAAGGTATCGGTGCAAACATCGTATCAGCGCCTTGTTTTGATCTGCTTTGCGAGCAGCCAGCTGAGTATGTGGCTAGAATTTTAGATAAAAATACAACCATCATCGCAGTTGAGGCAGCAACTGGCTATGAGTGGTATAAATTTGCCGACGCGGTTTATGGCATGAACAGCTTTGGCGCCAGCGGCAAGGCGAACGAGCTATTTGATCACTTTGGCTTTACGCCACAAAAGCTTGCAAATTTTGCTAGCGAACTTATATGAAATTTAACTTTGGGGAGTAAAATCCCCAGCTGCAATCTAAAATCAAAAAGGCATTTTATGGAAATTTCTCACGTTATCGTTTTGGCCTTGGTGCAAGGCATAAGCGAGTTTTTGCCGATATCAAGCTCGGCTCATCTCATCTTGGTGCCAAAGCTACTTGGCTGGCCAGATCAAGGGCTTGCTTTTGACGTGGCGGTGCATGTTGGTACGCTAAGCGCGATACTTTTTTATTTTAAAGATACGATTTTTAAGCTACTTCGCGACTTTTTTGCCTCGATAGCGCAAAGAAAGATGGTGGGTGATAGCTTGCTTGTCTGGTGCGTGGGATTTGCCACTATCCCAGTTGGCATCTTTGGGCTTTTGTTTAACAACGTGATCGAAGAGTACGCAAGAAGTGGCGTTGTGATCGCAGTTACAACGATCATCTTTGGCATCGCACTTTACTTTGCTGATCTTCGCTCGACAAACAAAAGCGAATACGAAATGACCATAAAATTTGCTCTTATCATAGGCTTAGCGCAGGCTGTGGCGCTCATCCCTGGCGTCTCAAGATCAGGCATAACGATGACAGCGGCACTTTTTTTAGGATTTAGCCACAAAGGCAGTGCAAATTTCTCATTTTTACTTTCGATCCCAGTGATCATTTTAGCTGGCGGACTTGAGAGCATTAAGCTTATAAAAGATCCAAACGCGCTTCCTTGGAGCGACATTGCCCTTGGCGTCATCATAAGTGCAGTTAGTGCTTATATCTGCGTGAAGCTATTTATGGGGATCATCTCAAGGATCAGGATGCTACCTTTTGTCATCTACCGCTTGATCTTGGGTGCGTTTTTGCTCTATCTGTTTTTATAAATTTTAAGTTGTAAAAGGCTAGGCTAAGACCTAGCCAAAATGATAAATTTGCCAAAAAGCTTGGCAAATTTACTCCTCTTTTTATCTTTTTTATGACGTTTATGAAGTCTTTTGCGGCTTGATATGCTCTGTCGCCAAATTTCTTAGCTTCTGATTTTATATCCATTTGTTTGATGTCTTCGAGCTTGTCGTTCGCCTTTTTCTCAAACTCTGCGATATCTTGTTTGAGGCCTTCAAGCTTATCATTTGCATCAAAATTTAGCTTTAGCTTTTTGCTCTTGTCGTTTAGCTCTTGTTTTAGAGCTTCAAATTTATTGTTCGCCTCGCTCATAAGCTTTGCAACGCCGTTTGATTTTAGCTCTTCAAGCCTTGAGCTGATCTGCTCCATCGCTTGATCGCTTATGCGTTTAAATTTTGCTAGATTTGTGTCAAGCTCGCTATTTATCACGCTTTCGATCTCGCTTTTAGCCACGCCATCAAATTCATTTTCGAGCTCTTTAAGAAGCGCTATAAACTCTTCATCCACGTTTTTTAAATTTAAAAGCTGTGAGTTTAGCCTTAGCTCATCTGGAGGCAAATTTCGCCTCATCTTTTAGCTTTTCAATAGCCCTTAAAATGCCATCTCTTGTGCCATTTATCGCGCCTTTTATGAGCTCTTTTGCAAAGATATGCCCCTCATTTGCTAAATTCCCCGCTGCACTGATGATATTTTTTGAAATTTCAAACATTCGCTCTTTGCTAAACTCCCCGCCTCTTATCGCAGCGTAGGTCATATTTTTAGCTATCGCACCAGCAGTTTCTTCGACATCCTTTGCACCTTCAAGAGTCGTTAAAAAGGCGATTTGAGCGCTCTCTTTTAAGATGCCAAGCATCCTTGTTTCTCTGATAATGGCGTTATTTAAAAGCTCTAAAATTTCCTCTTTTTCGCCAAAATCTCTATCCTTTACGACCTCTTCAGCCGCTTCAAATGAAATTTTTAGCCTATTTTTTATCTCTTCACGCTTTGCCTCGATGGCTCTATTTATCTCATCTCTTTTATCAAATAGCTCATAAAGCTCCTTCTCTTCGCCGCTAACTAGGGCCTGATTTATCCCCTCCATAGCGCTTTTTAGGTTTTTAGCATTTATGAGGTTCTCTTTGTCCATCTTGTCGTAAAGCTCGTTCATCTTTTGCTTTAAAAGATCAGGCAGTGCGCTTTCGTCTTTGTCTGAGACGTCCTTAAAAAGTCGTTGCAAAGAGCTTTTATGCTAGTTAGTAGCCCCTCGCTATCTTTATAATCACGTAAATTTTGCTCAAGTTTATCCATATTTTTGCCTTATAAAACGTATTTTGCTTCGTGCTTTAGCGCTGAAAAAATCTCCAGCCTCTCTTCTTCGCTTAAAACTAGCACGGCTAGATCGTAGCTAGCGTATTTTTTATCTTTGCTAAATTTCGAAAAACTAGCTCAAATTCTCTATCTTTTACTATCTCTTTTACCTTCTCTTCGGCATTTACGCCAGCGTCAAATATCACTTTGTACTCCCAGTGTGTTGGGTAGTCGATTTTTGCCTTTTTATTATTTATATCGCATATATTCGCCACTTTTGCCTCCTGTTTTGCTCTCTAGTACGATGTTGCCGATCTCCATACCCTTATCTATGGCTTTTACCATGTCGTAAATGGTAAGAAGTCCCACGCTCACGCCTGTTAGCGCCTCCATCTCAACGCCTGTCTTGCCCTCTATCTTTACGCTCACGTAAAGCTTAAAAGCGCAAATTTCAGGCAGCTCCTCGATGTCACAATCCACACCCAAAATGGCCAGTGGATGGCACATAGGTATTAGCTCGCTTGTCTTTTTAGCGCCCATTATCGCAGCGACAACGGCTGTTTGGATGACTGGGCCTTTTTTGCCAGTATTTTCTTTGATCGCCTTAAAAGCATCTTTGCTCATTTTGATGACCCCGCTAGCAGTTGCTACTCTTTTAGTGGGATCTTTTGGGCTTACATTGACCATCTTTGGACGGTCTTTTTCATCTAAATGTGTTAGCATTATCTCTCCTTTTTTTGGCAGATTATAGCCTATTTAAGCAAATTTAAGTTATCAGTAAATTTAAGCAAAAAAATATCAAAAATTTAAAAATTAAGCTTTGCTCAAAACGCAAGAGCGATTTTTCATTTCTTAATATAATTATCTAATTTAAATAATTTTTTTAAAGAAATATTTATAATTTAAATTTTAATGCAAAAAAAGCCTAAAATACGAATTTTTATAGATAATAAAATTTTATCAAAAATATATTTCTATCCATTAAATTCCAAAGTCTATTTATTGTAAATAGCAAAATTTAAAAAAAATTATTGATATTTTTCTTTAAAAGCTTAATAAAACAAATTAACTTCTAATTTGCTTTTAAGATATGAATATGTATATTTTTGTTAATCTTAAATTTACGATGAAAGCAACCTAGATAATGAAATTTCTGCTATATCTTAGTTTGTCTTTGATAGCGCTTTTTGCTGAGGATAAAGGCTGCTTAGTTGATGAAAATAGTCAAAACATCATCTTTGTAAAAGATGGTGAGACAAAAAGCCTAGGCTTAAAGGAGAAAATTTACAAAGATCAAAGATGTGCTTTTGATGAGAGCTCTTTTTACGTTGCAAATTTAAACAACGAGATCGTAAAGGTAGCTAGCGAGAAGGAATTTTTCTTTGCACTGCCAAATGTTGGCTGTAAGGTTTCAAATATCTTGCTAGAAAAAGAGAAAATTTACGTCGCTTGCGATATGGCAAATGTCGTAACAATCGCCATTTTTGACAAGAGTTCTAAAAAATTTATATCAAAAAATTTTAACAATATTTATAAAATTTTAGCTTTTTACCGCTTGGTGAGGAGCATTTTTTACTAGCTTTAATGGCAAGGCGTTTTTGCTTGATAGCAAGCTTGACGTAAAAGTGCAAAAAAGCATTGGCTTTGCGCCCATTAGTGCTTGTAAATTTAGTGATGATGAAATTTTCATAGGCTTTAGAAACGGAGAAATTTTAGATCTTAAAAGCGGGGTTAGAAAGCAAGTTTTAAGATCTAAAATTTCAGCTCTTGCTTGCGCGGGAGATGAGGTTTTAGCAGCTGGCGAGGATGGAGTGGTCTATAAATTTGACAAAAGCTTTAAGCTAAAGGGTAAAAAGGAGCTTTTTGGCGGCGAGATAAAGGAAATTTTTATAGATAAAAACGTGCTTGTTGGCGTGGATCTAGGCAATAAGACAAAGAGTTTAGAGATAAATTCATTTTAAAAAGGAGAGTAAATGCAAAAGTTATTTTGAGTCGCAAGTGCTGCGCTGCTTGGGCTATCTTTAACTGCTGCTTGTGCTGCTAGCAGTGACCTTGAAAAAGTCATGAAAGAGCGCGGGCTAAGCGAAAAAGATGTCCTTGCAGCTGCTAAGACTTACCAGCCAAGCGGTAGAAAAGATGATTTCATCGTTTTTTCATCTGGCGGGCAGAGTGGTCAAGTACTAGTTTATGGCGTTCCGTCGATGAGAATTTACAAATACATCGGCGTTTTCACCCCAGAGCCTTGGCAAGGATATGGCTATGATGATGAGTCAAAAGCCGTTTTAAAACAAGGCAACATCAGGGGCAAAGAGATAACTTGGGGCGATACGCACCACCCAAATTTCACTGAGAAAAATGGTGAGTATGTTGGTGATTATCTATTTATCAACGACAAGGCAAACCCAAGGATCGCTGTTATAAATTTAAAAGACTTTGAGACAACTCAAATGGTCGTAAACCCTATCATGAAAAGTGAGCACGGCGGTAGCTTCATCACTCCAAACAGCGAGTATGTCATCGAAGCTAGCCAGTATGCAGCTCCACTTGATGACAACTATCACTCAATGGACGACTACGAAGCCGTTTATAGAGGCGCTGTGACATTTTGGAAATTTGACTATCCAAAAGGCAAGATCGACGAGAAAGCATCTTTCTCTCTCGAGCTTCCTCCATACTGGCAAGACCTAAGCGACGCTGGTAAGGGCGAGAGCTACGGCTGGGGCTTTACAAACTCAATAAATAGCGAGATGTATACAGGTGGTATCGAAAAAGGTCTTCCTCCATTTGAGGCAGGTGCTAGTAGAAATGACACCGACTTCTTACACGTTTATAACTGGCAAATTTTAGAAAAACTTGCGCAGGATAAGAAAAACTACAAAGTTGTAAATGGTCACAGAGTGGTCACGATAGAAGCTGCTGTAAAAGCTGGAGCACTATTTTTGATCCCAGAGTCAAAGAGCCCACATGGTTGTGACGTAACACCAGATGGTAGATACATCATTGTTGGTGGTAAGCTTGATACTCACGCATCAGTTTATGACTTTAAAAAGATCAAAGAGCTAATCGACAAGAAAGAGTACGCTGGCACTGACCCATACGGCATACCTATCTTAGATAGAGAAAAGTCAATGCACGGACAAGTCGAACTTGGCCTTGGACCACTGCATACATCATTTGACTCACAAGATGGCGTAGTCTATACTTCACTTTACGTTGATAGTCAAATCGTAAAATGGGACTACAAAATTTTAAAAGTCCTTGATAAAGTAAATGTTCATTACAACATTGGTCACCTTGACACAATGGAAGGCAAATCAGCAAAACCAGTTGGCAAATATGCAATCGCACTTGATAAACTTTCAATCGATCGCTTCAACCCAGTTGGCCCGCTTCACCCACAAAACCACCAGTTAATAGACATCAATGGTCCAAAAATGGAGCTAATCTACGATATGCCGATCCCACTTGGTGAGCCACACGACGTTGTCTCAATCGCTGCTAGCAAGCTAACTCCAGCGCTTACTTACAACATGGGTACAAACTCAAGAACAGGCGAGGCAAGCCCATATGTAACTCTAGCTGGTCAAGAAAGAGTTGAAAGAAAAGGCAAAAACGTAACTGTCTATGCAACAATGATCAGAAGCCACATCAACCCAGAGCACATCGAGGTAAATAAAGGAGATAATGTAACTATCCACCTAACAAACCTAGAGCGCGCTCAAGATGAGACTCACGGCTTTGGCATCGACCTATACAACATCCACGCTTCACTAGAGCCTGGTAAAACTGCCTCAGGTAAATTTCGTAGCTGATATGGAAGGTGTTTTCCCATACTACTGCACCGAGTTTTGTTCAGCACTTCACCTAGAGATGATGGGTTACTTGCTTGTTAAAGATCCAAATAAAAAATATGAATCTGCAAAAAATAGCAAGCTAAAAACTCTAAGTCCAGAGGCTCTAAAAGCTGAGTACGACAAAGTAATCGCAACTAACAAAGCAACTGATGATGTTATCCAAGAGGTTGTTAAATACCTAAAAGAGAAACATTATGAGAAATATCCAAAAGTAAAAGCTTTGGTTGATGACGCACTTGATCAATACGGCCACATCAAAGAGGTAAAAGCTAAAGCTGACGAAGCTTACAAAAAAGGCGACGTAAATGGCGCTATCCTTTGGGAGTACCAAGTATGGCAATACATGGTAAAAACTGCCGACGTTGGTCTAAGAGCTAAAAATAACCTAGCTAAAGAGATCGCAACTCCGATGAGCCCAGCTGCTGCAAAAGGCGAAGAAGCTTATCTAAAAGGCGGATGTAATGGTTGTCACGTTATCGGTCAAGTAAGCTCAGGTCCAGACCTAACTGGCGTCTTACTAAGACATGAAAACGGTGAAAAATGGGTAGCAGACTTCATAAAAGACCCTGCTAAATTCTATAACGACGACTACGTTAAAGCGATGATTGATTTCTTTAAACTTAGAATGCCAAATCAGCACATGAGTGATGAAGAGATCAAAAATATCATCCAGTATCTAAAATGGATAGACGAAAACGCAGGCATGTAGTTTTAAGGGGCATTTTTGCCCCTTTTAAATTTTAAAATTTCAACTTTTGCTAGGCTAAATTTTAAAATTTAAAGGAGAGATTATGAGTAAATATAAAATTTATACCATTGTTGCACTTATCATCATGAGCGTTTGTTTTACTCTGCCAGTTCTTGGCTGGCACGGAGCAAAAGAGCGTATAGCTAATGGCGACGAGCTACCATCTTATGCTTACACTATCTACGATCTTTATAGCTCATTTCAGTATAAAAACCACCTTTTACCAAAAGAGGTGGCAAGCGATCTTCATAAGATGATCGAGCAAAAAGCAGAGATAGGCACGCCATCTTTTCCTATCTGGTACGTATCTCTTGAAGCGCCAAACTATCCAAAGGCAGCCTTTCCAGATGGCATCCCAGTATATTTTCACGTAGATGGATATAGTGGCGACGTGCACCAGATGAATACGATAAACCACTACATCGGCATGTATCCTATGGAGCATGGCGGAAATTTAGAGCGAGCTATCGCACCTTATTATCTACTTATCGCCACACTTTGCATGCTTGCGTTTTTATACTATGACGGTAAATTTAACTCACTTCTCATGGTGCCAACCATCATCGCACCTGTGCTATTTATGAGCGCATTTGTGGGCTGGTTATACTGGTACGGACACAACATGCAAGAGTGGGGCGCCTTTAAGATCAAGCCATTTATGCCAACAGTCTTAGGCGATGGTAGCGTGGCGCACTTTACAACGCACTCATACCCAACTATCGGCTTTTGGGTGATGATGGTGATGAGCGTGCTTTGCATACTTGCGGTATTTTCAAAGAAAAAAGAGTTAAATGCGTAAATTTTCTAAATTTGCCCTTGTTTTTTTGCCACTTTTTGGTTTTGCAAACGTCCTTCAAGATGCGATAAATAACGCTAGCCCTGGCGATGTGATAAAGCTAGGGGACGCTGTTTATGAAGGGGGCATAACGATAAATAAGCCTCTTAGCATCATAGGAGAAGGCAAAAATGCCCATATAAAAGGTGACGGCAAGGGTAGCGTTATAAAGATCATCGCTTCAAACGTGACACTTAAAAATTTAAAGATAAGTGGCAGTGGCAACGATCTTGGCGAGCTTGATGCTGGCATAGGCTGTGACAAGGCAAATAATGTTGAAATTTCTAAAAACGACATAAGCGACGTGCTTTTTGGGATTGACTTTAAAGAGTGCAGTAGCTCAAAGATCACTGAAAACAACATCACCTCAAAAAAGGGCGCTAGCCTTGGCTTTAGAGGCGATGCGGTGAGACTTTGGTATAGCCACGAAAATTTGATCGAGCACAACAATATCCGCGACAGCCGTGACATGGTCGCATGGTATGCAAGCCACAATAAATTTCTAAGTAACAAAGCAGTTGGCAGCAGATACTCACTTCACTTCATGTATGCGAATCAAAATTTTAGTCGAAAATAACGAATTTATCGGCAACGCTGTTGGTATGTTTTTTATGTATTCAGCTAGCTCAAATATAAAAAACAATCTCGTTATGGATAGTGATGGCGCCTTTGGTATCGGCATCGGACTAAAGGACGTGTCTGACTTTACGATAGAAAACAACACCCTTATCTATAATGCGCGTGGCATATTGCTTGATAACTCGCCCTTTCAGCCAGGATCGACGATAAATTTTATAGGCAATAAAATTTTACACAACGTAGTTGGCGTCTATTTTCACGCCACGCAAGGCACAAGCATCTTTGAAAACAACGATTTCATCGGCAACATGGACATCGTCGTAAACGACACCCAGGCGAAAAAATGCTACTAAATAGATGGAGTAAGAATTATTATGATGAGTATGAGAGCTTTGATAGAGATAAAGATGGCTACGGCGACACGCCATTTTTGCACCTCTCATACATCGATCAGCTCTGGCAGTACTATCCAAATTTGCAGTTTTTCTATGGCTCAAGCGTCTTTAGTGTCTTAAATTTCTTGGCCAAACTCGCTCCATTTTCTGAGCCGATAAAGCTACTTGAAGATAGTTCGCCTAGGATAAAACCGCTTGATGTTTCAAATTTCAACGCTTTAAAGGCGAAACGTGGATAGAAGAAATTTTATGATAATTGGCTCAGCCGCAGCGGTGGCTGGATACGCCATAGGCAAGTTTTTGCCAAAAAGTAGTGGCGACAAACTCTATCTTAGACCGCCAGGTGCTGTTGATGACTTTGATGATCTTTGCGTAAAATGCGGTCAGTGCGTGCAAGTCTGCCCTTATCACAGCATAAGCTTGCTTGACATAGAAGATGGCTACTCAAGTGGCTCAGCTCACATCGACGCCAAAGAGCGAGGCTGCTACTTGTGCGACCTTTTCCCATGCGTGCTAGCCTGTCCTAGCGGGGCGCTCGATCACGCCACAAAGGTCGTGGGCGATGTCAAAATGGGCGTTGCAGTTTTAAGTGACACTGCAGCCTGTTTGAGCGTGAAAAGAGAAAATTTAAGCGAAGCTGGCGTTAAACATCTGCTTGATCGCAAAGCCTATAACGACAGAGAAGAGGCGCTAAAAGATAAGATAAAAGGCAAGATCGGTCAAATTTGCGATCTTTGCGTCACGCTTTGCCCAGTTGGCGATAGCGCGATAGCAATGAGTGAGGCAAATTTACCACTTATAAAAAATGGCTGCGTGGGTTGTGGCGTTTGCGCTGAGGTCTGCCCAGCAAAGATCATAAATATCGCCCCAAAGATGAGCTATGATGAAATTTACAAGGAGAAAAAATGAGAGCAATAATACCTTTAATAGCTGCTGCGTTGATATTTGTCGGCTGTGAAAAGAGTGAGGACAAAGCGCAAGAGGCTGCTAGCGAGCAAGGCGCAAAAGTAGCGACAAGTGCTAGCATAAAGGTCGAAAAAAATGAAAACAACGAGAGTGCAAATAAGCAAAATGAATTTATAAAATACGACATGCACGGCGAAAAAAGCGTTAAATTTGGACTTGAAGATAACAACGTAAGCCGCCAGATCGGAGCGCTTGCCATGGTAAAAAGCCCGCTTCAAAGTATAAATTTAAGGCTTATAAAGGGCAGACTTAGCAAGGACTTCATTACAAAGTGCTCAGCATGCCACGACGACTATGCAAATGGCATCATTGGACCATCTCTTCTAACAAAGAGCGAAGATGAAATTTATAAGATGATAAACGCTTATAAAAACAAAGAGAAGGTAAATGTGCTGATGCGTGATCTTGTTAAAAAGATGGATGAGAGTGAGATTAGAAAATTAGCCAAAGAGATAAGCGATTTTAATGCGCAGTTTAGGAGCAAACAATGAAAATCGGAAAAATCATAACGATCATTTTAGCGGTGCTGATATGTGGCATCATGGTGTTTATGCTAAGCCAAACTCCGCCTAAAAAGGAGAAAGCAGAAGCTAGCGTTCAGCCAAAAGTAGAGCAAAATATCTCAAAAGAGCAGTCAAAGTCTAGCGAGGAATTTGCCAGCGAAGATGAGCTAAAAAAGGTAAAAGAGCTAAGCTTAAGCGTGGCTAAGACGCAAAATGAGGGCGTTAGCAGGCAATACCTAACCTCTTGCGCACCATGTCACGGCGCAAATGGCAAGGGTGTCGTAGCGCCTGATATCACTCATCTAAGCAAAGAGGATCTGCTAAAAAAACTGGCTGATTATAAGGCTGGCAAGGTGCAAAACACGCTTATGAAGGGACTGCTGACAAATGTTAGCGACAGCGATCTAAACAGCCTTGCTGATGAAATTTCTAAATTTAAAAAGTAAAAATGGATAAATATAACGTTCGTGCGACCGTTAGAAACGTAAGCTTTCTAAGCACGCTAATAACGACTACAAAAGATGGCAAAAAGCGCCCAAGCATACGTTTTTGGCGCATTTTTACTATCGTGCTAGTTCATCTTTTATTTGTCCTCTCTTACAGGGTCGATGTGCAAATTTTAGAGGGCGACATCAGCGCCTCAAGGATACTTGGCTTTCACCTAGCAGACGCATTTATGAGCTTGCAAGTCTTTTTAGCAACGCATGAAATTCATGTAAATTTACCTAATCGGCTCGCTTAGCATCTTAGCCTTTTACGTTATTTTTGGCGGCAGGGGCTTTTGCTCGTGGGTTTGTCCGTATTCACTTATAAGCGAGATAGCTGAAAAAATTCATGAAAATTTACGCGCTAAAAAGATAGTAAAACCGCGAGTTTTTGACACAAAGTGGCGATATGCTTTTACTATTTTGTTTTTGGCTCTTAGCTTTGCTAGCTCAAGCCTAGTCTTTGAAATTTTTAACGTCGTTGGGATATTTTCAAGATTTATCATCTATGGCTACTTTCACGCTATCTGGCTTGTTGTGGCTATGCTTGTGGTTGAGATTTTCTTCTCACGCAGGGCTTGGTGTAGGTATGTCTGCCCTGTTGGAGCGACCTACTCGCTACTGGCTAAACCAAATGCGATAAAGGTCAGCTGGGATAAAGAAAAGTGCGATCATTGCTTGGTTTGCACTGATGTTTGCCTAGTGCCACACGTGCTTTTTATGACAAAAAAAGGCGCAAAAACTGATGATAGTAAAAAGCTCTTTAGGATAGCTGGGGCTGACTGCACGCTTTGTGGCAGGTGCATCGACGTTTGCCACCAAGATGCGCTTAAAATTTGACAACGGCTTTAAGAAACTCATATAAGGAAATTTTTGATAGATATAAAAGAAGTAACGAAAATTTTGGCTCGCAAAAGATACTTGATAGCGTCAGTCTAAATGTAAAAGCTGGCGAAAAGATAGCGATACTTGGGCAAAATGGAGCTGGCAAAAGCTCGCTCATGCGTATCATCTTGGGCGAGTTTGTGCCAAATAGCGGAAGCGTCGCGATAAATGGCGTAAATACCCTAAAAGATAGAAAAGAGGCGCTAAAATTTATATCATTTGTGCCACAAACCCCGCCACCACTTAAATTTAGCCTGCGTGAGCTTTGCGAGTTTGTCTGCAAAAGCTCAAATGTCAAATTTGAAGAGATAGAGAAATTTAGCAAGCTTTTAGAGCTTGACCTGCATGCAAATTTAAACAAGTCCTTTTACAAACTCTCTGGCGGCATGAAGCAAAAGATGTTAATAGCCATCGCATTTGCCAAAGATAGCGAAATTTTGATGTTTGACGAGCCAACGGCAAATTTAGATGTAAAAGCAAGGGAGTCTTTTAAAAATTTGCTAGACAACTTCACGCAAAAAAAGACGCTAGTTTTCATCTCACACCGCATAGATGAGATCGCTCATTTGCTTGATAGATGCGTCTATATGGACCTTGGCAAGATCATCAAGAAGAAAATTTAAGGAGCAAGAGTGAATAACCTTTTTTTAATAGCAAAACTAGACGTCAAAGAGTCGTTTCGCTCAAGGTGGTTTGCGATCTATGCGCTTCTTTTTCTGCTTTGATGATAGGATTTTTATTTAGCGGAGTGACTGATTCGCGCGTGCTTGGCTTTTCTGGACTAACAAGAGCGCTACTTTTGTTTATACGAAATTTGTGTCATCATCGTGCCGATATTTATCCTAATTTCAACCGTTAGAAGTATAAACCAAGACAGGGACACAAACCTACTTGAGTACGTGCTAAGCTTCCCGCTAAGCCTTAAAGAGTACTACTTTGGCAAGGCGCTTGGGCGGACATTTGTCGTTTTTGTGCCGCTTTTGTTCTCGCTTTTGCTTTGCGTGGTAGTTGGCTTTATAAAGGGCGTGTCGATACCTTGGGGCGTGCTGGTGCTTTACTTTGGTCTGCTTTTTAGCCTAAGTATCGTCTTTTTGTCGCTTGGCTTTTTCATCTCAAGCCTTATCAAAAACCAAGAAACAGGCCAGGGCGTGGCGTTTTTGCTCTGGCTTATCATGCTAGCTTTTATCGACTTAGCGCTCATTGGACTGCTTATGCGAAGCTCTGTCGATGAGTACGTCATCTACACCATCGCTATGTTAAATCCGATCGAGCTTTTTAGGATAGCAGCGCTTAGCCTTTTTGATCCAAATTTAGCAGTCATCGGCACTGCGTCTTACTTTATCTTAGGCACATTTTCAAAAGCGACCTTCGTAGCTTATGCGATCATCTACCCTTTAGTGCTTGGCGTGATCTTGCTAGTTTGCGGCTATTTGGGCTTTAGCAAGAGAGATCTTGTTTGATTGTTTTTTGTTAAATAAGAGTTGGTTTTAAATTTAGACGAGGCTTGTATTATTCCACTTGTCCAACAAGAAACCTCCTTTTTGTAATGACCCCCTTTCCCCAAAGGGGGTTTATCTCTCTCAAGGAAATTTACTGAAAAAATCCATTTTATTTTTAGCCTTTGCCGTTTTATCTCTAAGTGCAAACTGGGATGAAAATATGCAAAACTGCATCAACAAAAGTGACGCAAAAGCTTGCGAGAGCTTTACTAAAAAGCTTTCAAGCGAGTGCGAAAACAAAGACAAAACTTCTTGCTTTTTATATGCTGACATGCTAGGGCGAGGTCTTGGCGTTGAAAAAGATCTGGTTAAATCTTACGAAGTCTTTAAGTCGCTTTGTGAAAATGGTAGCAGTGAAGCTTGCTACGAGCTAGCTACAAAATATCTGCAAGGAAACGGCGTAGAGCAGAGCTTTGATCTATCTGCAAATGCCCTTGATAAAGCTTGCAAGATGGGCAGCAAACGAGCTTGCAACGTCCTAGAGCTTGTGCCTAAGAATTAAAATTTATAAAGCTTTTTGCAAATTTTAAAATTTCGTCTCGCGCTTATCTGACTTGACAAAGCTATTTCGCAAATTTCAAAATTCCATTCACTCGCAAGAATTGACTACTGAAAATTTGGCTTCGCTTATCGCTTAGCTCAAATTTTAGAGCCGAAATTACTCGTTCATGAAATTTTAAAATTTGCGAAAACTTACTTGATAGCAAAACGCATGCGGCACGATAGTGCTATCCGCATGCACCTCTAACGTGCGAGGGGTTTGGGGGATTTTAAAGGGGGATAAGGGACGGCTTCGTAACTTGAGTCCCCTTGTCTCCCTTTTGGATAAAAGAGTTTATAAATTTAAAGTTGAGATTTCAAAAATAGAAATTTGCTATTTTACAAATTTTAAAATTCCATTCACTCGCAAGAATTGACTACTGAAAATTTGGCTTCGCTTGCAGCTTAGCTCAAATTTTAGAGCCGAAATTACTCGTTCATGAAATTTTAAAATTTGATAGAACTTTTGAATAAGCTACGTTTAGTAGTAACAAAAATGAAATTTCAAATGTGATTTTTGCTTTCATACAAAATCATATATTTTACCTTTTTAAAAGAGAAATTTCTTTAGAAAATGCCTAAATATCGCTATTTACTTTAGTATTACGCAGAATTTCTTTTTTATTAACTAAAAATTTCATTAAAATTTTATATTTAAATAATAACATTTCATCGTCCTAAACGGGCCCTCCTTTTTGTAGCGGTTAAGACTTTGCTTCCCCTTTCTGGCTTTTCCGCTTACACAAAGAGGAGTTGTCTCTCTTTTTAAATCAAATTTTTACCTTTTTAAACTCAAATTTTACAAGCGTCACTTTCTTTTTAAAATTATATTTTGATAATGGTTTTAAAAATTATAAAAGCAAAAATCTTATAAAATTGCGAGCTGTTATCAAGACTAACTTTTATAAAGGTGGCAAAAGGGGTGAAATTTTAAATTTAAAGCTTTTTTACAAGGTGCATGCATATTTGTCGCTTCTCTTTTTATCCCGCTTGTTGTAGTTTGCTTTAGCGGCGCGATCCTAGTTTATAAAGACGAGCTAAACAGCCTTTTTCGCCCAAATATCGTAAATGTAAATTTAAACAAAGAAAATTTTGAGCACAAGGATCAGCTTTGATGAGCTAAGAGATATCGTCGCAAGCGAGCTTGGTGGCTACGAGATGGTTGGCATAAACATCGATGCAAACCCTAAAAAATGCGACGAAAATTTGGCTAATTGAGCATAACGATAGCAAAAAAGAGTGGAAATTTATCTATTTTGACGCTTTTAGTGGCAAGATAAAGAGCGAGCCACTAGCACATGACGAGGGGTTTTTCGGAGTTTTAGCGCATATCCATGAGGAGCTTTTGCTTGAAAAAAGTGGCAACATTATCCTCTTTTAACAGCTATTTTTACATTTTTTATCTGCATTAGCGGCTTTGTGATCTACCGCAAATTTTGGCTAACTCTGCTTAGACTGCGTGTAAATGGCCTAAATGTTTTCATGAATGACATCCACAAGATAATAGGAATTTTTTGCACGCCAGTTTTACTGCTCATTTGCATAAGCGGCGCTTGGTGGGAATTTCAGATGGCACGCACGCCAGAGTTTAAAAATGACTTCGTAATAGACGCAAAAATTTATAACAAGAGCTTATCCCTTGATGAGCTGGTGGCGCGAAGCAAAAAGGACATAAAAGGCTTTGAGCCACACTTCATATCGCTGCCTTTCATGCAAGGGGCAAACATCCGCATCTTTGGCTACGTGATATGGCAAAGTTTCTTGCACAATGAGTACTCAAGCGTGATCACTTATGACAAAGATAGCGGCAAGCTAGTTAGCATCCTAGACATAAAAAATGCAAATTTAAGTGAGAAAATCCTCTCGACCTTTAGAAGATCGCACTTTGGAAACTACAACCAAACTACAAAATTTATCTGGTTTATAGTGGGTATCTCGCCGTTAGTTTTGAGCATCTCAGGGCTTTATCTGTGGTTTAGAAAATTTAAAAGGAGAAAAAATGAAAAATTTTTAATTAGTTTGGTTGCATTAAATTTGATGCAACCTCAAATTTACGCTAGTGAAAATGACAAGGTTTTAGAAGCAGTCGATGTCGTGGAGAGCGAGCGAAGAGACGATGCAAACTACTTTGCAAAAGAGCTTGTAAAGAGCACAACTAGGCTAAATTTAACCTCTCGCCAAACGCCCCAGTCGCTAACTGTGCTAACAGAGGCTAGGCTAAAAGATCAAGGCATCAAAGACTATCAAGTGCTTCTTAGAAATATCCCGGGCGTCACGCTAAACAAAATGGACGAGCGCGCATATCCGACGGCTCGTGGCTTTAAGATAGATTATTACTTGCTTGATTCGATGCCTAGCTTTGGTGGCTTTAGCCTTGGCGCAAATGATATGAGCTTGCTGCCTTATGAGAGAGTTGAGGTGGTAAAAGGGGCAAATGGCCTGCTTGCAGGCGCCGGCAACCCAGCTGTTAGCTTAAATTTCATAAGAAAAAGGGCAGACTCAAAGGAGCTAAAAGGGAATTTTGGTGTAAGTGCTGGCTCATACGATAGATACGGTGTAAATGGCGATGTGCAAACGCCAGTAAATGAGAGCGGGAGCGTTAGAGCAAGGCTTTCATTTATGCATGAGAAGTCGCACTCTTATATGGATTATTACAACCGTAAAAATAGCGCGATTTACGGCGTAGTTGATAGCGATATAGGCGATAACTCATGGCTTAGTCTTGGTGCGTTTTATCAAGAGCTAAAACGCCGTGGCGTTAGATGGGGGGGCATGCCAGCTTTTTACACAGATGGCTCTAGGACAAATTTTAGTAAAAATGAAATTTTCTCTCAGCCTTGGACTAGATGGGATATAAAAACATTTGATTTTTACGCTGATTTTAAGCACTACTTTGAAAATGAAGCGAGCTTAAATTTAAGCTACTCATTTAGACGGGCGAACACTGACTCAAATCTACTCTACTACGGCGGAGCGATAAATTTAGATGACACCGGCAACATAGGTGGTCTTAGCGCTTATGCAAACAAAAGAGAGGAGAATATCCATAACGTAGATGCATACGCAAATATCCCTTACGAGATAGCAAATTTATCGCATGAGTTTGTCTTTGGCGCGATGTATAACAACTATAAAAAAAGTAGCGATAATGTAAGTAGCTACTGGCTGCAAAAGACCACACCAGCCGGGATTGCTTATACGGCTAGAAGTAGGATTGATTTTAAAAACTTACACCTTGATGATCCAAAATTCCCTTACGTAGATCAAAACAATAAAGACAAAACGATACAAAAGGCATTTTACGCGGCAAATAAACTATCAATCACCGATGAGCTTAAATTTTTGCTAGGTGCCAGGGTGAGCTACTACAAATACGAGATCGAGGGCGGTAAAGGCAATAGAAATTTCACAAATGAGATCACACCATATCTTGGCGTCACTTACGACATCGGAGCAAACCACACTCTATATGCTAGCTACACGAGCATATTTAAACCTCAAACCGTAAAAGATGCAAATGACAAATATCTTGATCCTATCCAAGGCAAGGACTATGAAGTGGGCATCAAAGGTGAGTATCTTGACGGGGCGCTTCAAGCAAGTCTTGGCGTCTTTAAGATCGTGCAAGACAAGCTTGGCGTAAAGACTGGCAAGAAAAATCCAGCGACAAATGCCGACATATATGAAGCTGGCAAAGGCGTGACAAGTAAGGGTGTCGAGCTAGATCTAAACGGCGAGATCACTAAAAACTTAAGCCTAAGCTTTGGTGCAACGCACTTTAACGCAAAAGATGCTAATGGTGAAAAATATGCCACCGACTCATCAAGAAGCACGGCAAATTTTATTTGCAAAGTATGAATTTAGGGACTTTAGAGTAGGAGCTGGAGCTATGTATAAGAGTAAAATTTACACTGGCAATGGCGCAAGAGAGATCACGCAAAAGGGCTATACTTTAGCAAATTTGATGTTTGGGTATAAATTTGCCAAAAACTTTGACGTGCAGCTAAATATCGACAATCTCTTTAATAAAAAATACTATGAGGGCATTGGTGCAAACAAGATGGTTTATGGTGACCCACGCACCTTTAATCTCAGCTTTAACTATAAGTTTTAGCTAAATTTACTCTAATGCGCCAGCTAAATTTCTAGTTGGCGCCATTCATTTTTTGCATAGTAGGTGTATAATTTCAAAAAACTAAGGAATTTGCATTGCTTAAAGTTGAAGTGATATATAAATTTTGTCTTGTCTGTGCTCTTGCCTGTGGGATCTGCCTGCTTGCATTTACTGGGCTAAATTTCGCCATGGGTGATTATAGTGAGTGGATGATGAGCGCGCACAAATTTGCAGGAGCTTTGATCGTTTGTGCCGTGATCTTGCACCTTTTTAACCGCAGAAGAAAGCTAGTAAAGCTCATAAATGAGATGATCGATGTCACCACGCACCGCAAAAATCCAACTATGTGCAACATGGACCGCATCATCGCCTCGCTTGAGCCTTACACTATCAGTGAAATTTCACGCATGCTTGGCTTTGACGAGGCCCTGTTTTGCAAGAGTTTGCGCGAAAATGATGTTAAATTTAATAGTCCCAGCCAGACTTTGCGTCAGATCGCACGGCTAAACGATGAGAAGATATTTTTTGTTCTCGTGCTCATCGTCGAGGCCAAATTTGGCAAGAGATTTTGCGGTGCGGTAAGTTGCAATGTCGGAAGAAAATTTTAGTGCTCGCTATTTGGCCGCCACCTCTGCTCTTCAAGGTCGATGTGATATAAAAACGTCCTAATGACCTCTTCGTCGATCTTTGGGTCTTTGTTTAGCTCACAAAGCGCCTTTCTTTGCTCCTCTAAAATTTTAAAATATCTCTGTCTTGCCTCGTCGCTGATCTCAAATTTTTTACTCTCAAGCTCGAAATTCCAAAACTCTTCAAACTTTTGAAATAAAAATTTCTCATCGCCCACAAATTTCTCTTTTTTAAATTTAAGCGAAGCCTCGGCAAGCGCCTTTATGATCTTGATCCTTGAAAGCTCATTTGGCATATGGTCGTTAAAGTCTGGAAATTTCACACTTTTGATGAGCATTGGCAAGCTTAAGCCCTGAACCACGAGCGTTAGCAATATCACGACAAAGGTGATAAACAAGATGAGGTCTCTGTGTGGAAAGGGCTGCGCCCAGCCATGACAGGGATAGAAAGTGCCGCAGCCAGCGAGACAACGCCCCTCATGCCAGCCCAGCCGACGATAAAGGGTGTGGCTTTGCCGCGGTTGCGATCATCCGCCACGTTGATATAGCGCTTTATAAACATCGTGATATAAACAGCGCCATAAGATGCGATGAGACGGATAATGATGAGCACGGCAGTGACCAAAATGCCGTAAGAGACCGCTTCAAAGAGCGAGACGCCGCTACGCTTTAGCCCTGCTAAAATTTCAGGCAGATCAAGGCCGATCATGGTAAATGCAAGGCCGTTTAGCAAAAAGATAAAGTTGTTCCAAACGGGCACCGCGTGGATCCTTGTTGAAGCGGTGAAAATTTCGTTTTTCTTAGTAGAGAGATAAGTTCACCACAAACTACCGCCAAAACGCCGCTAGCACCTAGCTCCTCAGCCAAGATATACATGATATAAGGCGTCGTGATCGTCATTATCGTGTCGCTGTTTTCATCAGTCGGTAAAATTTTATGTAAAAAATATGCCGCAAGTGCCACTACAAGACCAGCCAAAACGCCGCCAACCACCATCCAAACAAAGCTAGCAGCCGCCTCATACCAGATAAACTGCCCAGTTGTCACTGCAACTGCGGCGAAGCGGAAGATGATGAGCGAGGAGGCGTCATTTAAAAGGCTCTCGCCCTCCAAAATGGCGCTGATCCTGCGTGGGGCTTTGACAAATTTAAGGATAGCTGCCGTGCTCACCGCATCTGGTGGCGAGACGATGGCTCCTAGCATGAAGCCAAGGGCGAGCGAGAAGCCAGGGATCACTGAAATTTGCTATCACTGCAACCGCTGCTGCGCTTATGAAAACCACGATAAAGGCGAAACTGCCAATCATCCGGCGCCATTTAAAGAGCTCTTTTAGCGAGTTTGCCCACGCGGCCTCATAAAGAAGTGGCGGTAAAAATATGATGAAAATAAGCTCAGGATCGATCTTAATACTTGGTAAATTTGGCACAAAGCTAATGGTAAGCCCGCTAAGGACTAATAGCACAGGATAAGCGACCTTTAGGCGGTTTGAGACCATCACCAAAGCGATGATGATGGCTAGCAGTGCAAAAAACAGTAGCAAATGTTCGATCATTTTGATCCTTTAAATTTCTTTTTGTATTAAAGTTATAGAGTAAATTTTGTTAAATTTCTGGCGGGTAGAGAGAGATTCGAACTCTCGGTGAGTTGCCCCACACACGCGTTCCAGGCGTGCTCCTTAAACCGCTCGGACATCTACCCAAGAAGAAGGTGATTATATCTTCATTTGCTTAATGCTTGGCTTTTAGAGCTTTAGCCCCAAGATAACGACATCTTTGTACTCATTATCCATCAGGCAAACGCCAGGTAGTTCGCCCCATTTTTCAAAGCCAAATTTCAAAAACAGCCCAAGGCTTGCTTCGTTTTTGCTAAAGATTAGTGCGATGATATTTTTTAAATTTAGCTCTCTAGCTTTGTTTATACTGTGGGCTAAAAGCTGCTTGCCGATACTCTTTTTAAGAGCCTTTTTAGCGACATAGATGCTTATCTCTACGCTTATATCGTAAGCGATCTTGGGGTTAAAGTCACTTAGCGAGCAGTAGCCTAAAATTTCATCATTTTCTTTGTAGATAAAGATAGGGCGCGAGCCGCCGTGGGCGTTAAACCAAGGCTCTCGCTCCTTTGTGCTAACTGGCCGCAAGTCTGCAGTCGCAGTTCTTTCTAAAATATATTCGTTATAAATTTGCGTGATCGCTTCAAGGTCGCTTAAATTTGCTCGATCGATCAAGCCTAACCTTTTTTGGCTGCTTGATATACTGGCTCAAGCTTTGCTGCGATCTCTTTTAGATCCTTGATCCTGCTCTCGTTTGATGGGTGTGTGCTTAAAATTTCAGGCACTTTGCCAACGCTCATCTTGCTCATCTTAACCCAAACTTCGACCGCTTCTTTTGGATCGTACCCAGCTCTTGCCATTAGCTCGGTGCCGATGTGATCAGCCTCGGTCTCGTGTGAGCGAGAAAATGGCAGTGAGATGGTGTATTGGCTGGCTAAATTTCAGAGCGCTTGCGCCAAGATCGCCAAGTCCTGTGGCGGTTGCGACTGCGAAGATGCCGATGTTTTTGAGCTGGTCGGTGCTCGCTTGCTCTCTGCTGTGCTCTCTAAGCGCGTGGGCGATCTCGTGACCCATGACCGCTGCTAGCTGCGCATCTGTCAAATTTAGCTTTTTAATAATACCGCTATAAACGACGATCCTGCCCCTGGCATGCACCAAGCATTTAGCGTATCTTCGTTTATGACATTTACTTGCCACTTCCATTTTAGGGCATCCTCTCTGAAAACGCCAGTTTGCGCGATCAACCTTTTTGCGATATCTTGAACCCTTTTTGTGAGGATCGGATCGACATTTAGCTCGCCTTTGCTTCTAGCAGCTGTTAGCGTCTTGACATAAGCTTGAGCCGAGCTTTGCTCCATCGCTTCAGAAGATACTAGCATGAACTGCTTGCGATCTGCACCCACGACGCCTGATTTTGTGACACTTGTGCAGCCTGTGATAAGCATGCTAGCTGTTAATAACGTAAGTAAAATTTTTTTCATTTTCATCCTTTTTGGATTAAAATTTGGCGTATTATAGCTTGTGTTGGATATGTATTGTTAAACGAAGTGCGAAATTTAAATTTTGCGATTTCAAAAATAGAAATTTACCATTTTTGCAAATTTTAAAATTTCACTCACTCGCCTTAGCAGACTACTAAATTTCATTTAGATCTCGTAGTCACTCGCCGCTAAGTTTAGAACCGTGATATGCTCTCTCAGTAAATTTTAAAATTTACTAGAGTTTTTAAACGCGTGCGGCACGATAGTGCCATTGCATGCACTTTGAACGTGCGAGGGGATTGGGGATTTAAAAAGGGTGACAAGGGGACGGCCTCGTAACTCGAGTCCCCTTGTCTCCCTTTTGATAAATTTATATCTCAAAGTAAATTTTAAAATTCCATTCACTCGCAAGAATTGACTACTAAAATTTGGCTTCGCTTAACGCTTAGCTCAAATTTTAGAGCCGAAATTACTCGTTCATGAAATTTTAAAATTTGTCTGAGTTTTTTGATATATAAATTTAACCCACTACGCTTTATAGTCTATATTTCTCTCAAATTCTCTCAAACGCTTATTGACCGATCTTAGCTCTGTTATCGTCGTCCAGTTATCGATAAAGACGCTAAAACTCTCTCTGACCTGAGAGAAGGCGTTGCTAGCTTGGATCAAAACACCAAGCGTGATGACACCGCTAAATAGGCCATTTCCCATGATAATGTAAGGCACGATGACAAGAATTTGTGAAAACGAGATGAGCCAAAGATTGAAGTAGCCGTAGTGCAAAAATAGCTTGTAGTAGTTTAGCTTGACCCCTGTAAAAAGCTCTAGCATGACGTTTGGCTGGCAAAATTTCGAGCTTATCATCCTCGCCATAAACTAGCTCTTTTCTAAACGCTGCCTCTGCTTTTTGGTTGTTGTATTCAAGATGTGGTAGCTTTATACCTACAAACCACGATACGATGAGGCCTCCGATACTAATTAGTAGAGCGATATAAACTAGCGAGCCATTGATATCTTTGATGTAAGGCAGGCTCACGCTCTTGCTTAGCTCCCAAAGTACCGGTATAAAGGCGATGAGCGTCATAAACGCCTTTAAAACCTGCACGCCAAGGCTCTCCATGATCTTAGCAAAGCGGTAGATGTCCTCTTGGATACGCTGCGAGCTACCCTCGATGTCATTTTGGCAGTTTCGCCAAAATTTGAGGTATTTAAAGGTCATCGCCTCCCTCCAGCGAAAGACCCAGTGGCTCGCAAAGAACGATATCACCGTGTAGGTCACGACGTAAGGCATGGCGATCTTTATGAAATTTAATATCTCGCGCCAAAACTCATCTACTTTGTGATCCTTTGAGTTTTGCACGATGTCGTAGAAATTTTTATACCACTCGTTGATGCGGACGTTTAGATGCGTTTGATAGACAAGTAGTAAGATGATAAATATCGCTCCGCCGTAAGCCCAAAGCGCCCATTTTTTGTCTTTAAAAAATGATGAAAACATAAAGTGCCTTTTGTAAATTTTGGCAATTATAGCAGGCAAGGTTTAAGCATTTATATAAAATTTTAAACCCAAACTATATCATTTTGCAAATTTTAACGTAAAGGAAAATGATGAAGAAATTTGCATTTTTAGCTCTTAGCCTTTGTGCGACCTTGGCGCTTGCGGCCGATATGAAGGTCTATAAAAGCCCAACTTGTGGTTGTTGTGGCAACTGGGCCAATGCTATGCAAAAAGCTGGCTTTAGCGAAGAGACCATAAAAGTAGATGATATGGTCAAGGTCAAAAAAGAATTTCACGTGCCACTAGAGCTTTCAAGCTGCCATACAGCTATCGTTGATGGTTACGTCATCGAGGGTCACGTGCCAGCTGATGAGGTCAAGCGCCTGCTTGAGCTTAAACCAAAAGATGTCGTTGGTATCGCAGTGCCTGGCATGCCTATGGAGAGTCAGGGCATGGAGCAAGGCGGCAAAGCCGAGCAATACGACGTCATACTCTTTAAAAAAGATGGCTCGCAAGAGGTCTTTGCTACTTATATCGGCTCTAAAAAGCTAAAATAACTTCAAATTTAGACTTAGCTCGTCTTTTGATGGGCTAAGTTAAAAAGAAATTCCCTTGCTAATGGCGATGATGCATAGCAAAAAGGCTATTGGCACATAGATAAATTTACCCACAAAATACCAAAATGAGCCGTAAGTTTTATTTGCTCCTGAATTTACCTCGTCTAAAATTTCTTCTTTTTTAATGATCCAAAACCAAGATATTGCGCCGATGACTGCGCCGATTGGGATGATGTAGATGAGACAAAGTCCATCCAAGGCCCCCAGCTACTAATAGGCTCCATAAACGCTCCAAAGCCAAAGCAAACCACGCAAAGTAGGGCAAGCACCCAAAATCTACTAAGGCGTGGGAATTTACGCATGAGTGACTCAGCTACCACCTCAAACATATTTTGAAGCGAGGTGATACCGCCAAAGATGACCGCGGTAAATAGTATGATCGCAAAATTTGACCGCCGATCATATTTTGTAAAATTTTAGGAAGCGTTACGAAAAGTAGCTTTGGACCCTCAGCTGGATCCATAGCGTAGGCAAAGACTGCTGGAATCATAACAAGGGCCGCCACAAGAGCTGCAAGTGTGTCAAAAAATGCCGTAGTTTTCGCACTTGCAACGACGTCTTCGTTTTTTGAAAGATATGCTCCATAAACTATCATGCCAGAACCCGTGATAGAGAGCGAGAAAAGGCTTGACCCATCGCTGTGACCCACACCATCGGATCTTCAAGCTTGCTAAAATCAGGGATAAATAGAAATTTATACCCCTCAAATGCGTTTGGAAGCATCGCGACATTTATAGCTAAAATGGCAAATAGCACGAAAAATAGCGGCATCATTATTTTATTAGTCTTTTCTATGCTTTTTTGCTCCAAAAAATAGCGTAAGAAGCGTGCCAACGATGACTATAAAGTGATATGGTAGGACTGAGTACTCGGCAAGCGCAAATGAGTTAAACCAAACATTTGTATCAACGCTCATAAATGAGCCAGTAAGCGCCTGGGTAAGGGCTTTTAACACGTAAGCGATGATGACAGCGTAGCCGATGGCTATGCAAAGTGAGCCAGCAAGTGGAAGCCAGCCGATGATGTTGCCGATGACACCTAAATTTCTACTTTGCCAAGGCAAATTTATATGATCCTAAAGTGCCAGTCTTTGCTCGTCTGCCGATCGCATACTCAGCGCTTAAGCCAACGTAAGAAAAAAGTGCCACAAAAAAAACGTAGATGAGCAAAAACGCTCCGCCACCATTTGTGCCAAGCTTGTAAGGAAAGCCCCAAACATTTGCCATACCAACGGCTGAACCAACTGAGGCTAGTATAAACGCCCAGCGTGATGAAAATTTCTTTTGCTCATTGTAAAATCCATAAATTTCAGTGATGAAAATAATGTTACCAAAATATGATTTAAGAACTTTTTATAAATCTTAAATTTAAGAAACGTTGTTACTTTTGGGCGTGGCTAATTTGACCGCTAAATATAAATTCGCTATAATCAGCCAAAATTTTTAACTCTTAAGGATCATAATTGTACCCCAGTAGCGATAACTCGCTTTTAATGGTAATACTTGCCATTATATTCATTTTACTAAACGCATTTTTTGTTTTGTCGGAATTTTCCCTTGTTAAGGTTCGCAAGTCTAGACTTGAAGAGCTTATAAAGAGAAAAAGCCAAACGCCCAGCTTGCTTTTGAGATGTCAAACAAGCTTGATACCTATCTTAGCGCCACTCAGCTTGGCATCACGCTAAGCTCACTTGCTCTTGGTTGGATCGGTGAGCCAGCAGTCGCAAGGCTCATAGAAGCCCCACTTAAAAATGTTTTTAATCTTAGCGATATCTTAGTTCATACAGTCGGCTTTGCGATCGCATTTACGCTTATCACGCTACTTCATGTCGTTATGGGCGAGCTTGTGCCAAAGTCAGTCGCCATAGCCAAATCAGAATCAGCAGTGCTTAAAATCGCTCGTCCGCTTCACTTTTTCTGGATACTATTTTCGCCTATCATAAAGCTTTTTGATATCCTAGCTACATTTGGACTTAAAATTTTAGGCATCCAGCCAGCAAAAGAGAATGAGCTAGCACACTCTGAAGAGGAGATCAAGATCATCGTTGGCGAGAGCTTAAAGGGCGGTGTGCTTGATAGTTTTGAGACTGAGCTTATCAAAAATGCAGTTGATTTTAGTGACACGGTTGCAAAAGAGATCATGACGCCAAGACGCGACATGATCTGCATAAATAAACAAAAGAGCTTTGAAGAGAATTTACAAGTCGTTTTTGAGTCAAAATATACTCGCTATCCTTATATAGACGGCTCAAAAGATATTATTTTGGGCATGATACACATTAGAGATATCTTGCAGCTGCACTTTAGCGAGGAAAAGAGAAGAGCTTTGACGCGATCGTGCGTAAATTTGTCATCGTGCCTGAGAGCCTTTCTATATCAAAAGTGCTTGTGATGATGAACAAAGAGCAAATTTTCAGCTGCGCTTGTCGTCGATGAGTATGGCGGCACGGCAGGACTTCTACGATGGAAGATATCATGGAAGAGGTTCTTGGCGACTTTAACGACGAGCACGACGAGGTCGATCAACACTACAAAAAGATAAATGAAAACATCTATGAATTCCAAGGCAGATACGATCTAGAGAGCGTTGAAGAGCTTCTTGGTATAAGCTTTGATGAAGAGACCGATCAAGTAACGATCGGCGGATATGTTTTTAATCTCATCGGTCGTTTGCCAGTTGTGGGCGACAAGATCGAGGATGAAAACTGCTACTACGAGGTGAGAAAGATGGATGGAGCTAGCATCTCACGCGTAAAAGTTAGAAAAAAGATAAAAGAAGAAGAGGAGCCTGCTCAGGCTTAGTTTATAAATTTAATGGCTTTTTTGGCCATTAAATTTAACCTCGCAAAATCATAAAAAATAGAGCAAATTTAAGTGGCATTGCACTTTTTAAAGGCTATAAGCCCTTAAATTTAACTTTTAAACCACAAAATTTAAAGCGATACCACCTTTTTAAATAGCTCTCTAAAACGTTACCATCGCTTTTTTTGTAAATTTGGTTATGAAATTTTAAAATGGCTTGCTAGTTTTAAATTTCATTATCTGCTCGCAAAAGTAGCTGCGACTGATCTTGCTTGTGATATTTAAATTTACTAAAGTTAGTTAGCCTTGGCTCGTAGATGCGATGTCACGAAATTTTCATCAGTAAATTTCTCTATCGCGCTCATCTAGGCTGCAACAAGAGAGCCAAATTTCTTTTGTTAAATTTTAAAATGCCTCTTAATGGCTCTTTTATAGCCAAATTTTGTTTATCTATTTTTATGTGTAAATTTATCTTGATAAAAGCGTGCTAGATCTTTGCCATGCTTTAATGCTAGCTCGTAGTACGGCATGTCTGGATCCTCTCCTATCATCTCATAGAGCTTTTTACGAAGCTTTGGCAAAAGGCGAAGATCGCTATAATCTATCCTCTGTTTATATGCTGGCAAGCCTTGTAAAAGCAGGGCATTTGAGTAGTTTATGCCGCCAGTTTTGCTGCCAGTGATGTTAAACTCACTCTCGTATTGCGCGCGAGTTAAGCCAGTTGGTATGCTAAGCTCTCCCGTTGTAGGCAAATTTTATCATTGCTACTGATGATATACTCTGGAAATTTCAGCTCATGGTAGTTGATATCTTCGTGATCATATACACCCACTTTATGCCGTCTTCATTTTTGCGGTTGAAACTGCTTTTGTAGATGAAGCTACGTGGATTATAAATTCACGGCTTTTTAGTACTGGCGTATCTGCTATATCTTTATAAACAGCAACCAAGTAGCAGTCACTAAAAAAATCAAGCGGCCAAAGAAGGCCCTCATTTGCTTGCTTTACAAAACGGTTTTTGATATCAACTAAGATTTTGCCAAAGAAATATCTCTTGTAGTAATCATTATAGACGTAAAATATGTCGCCTTCTTTGAGCTTTGTCTTATCTGGCATTTAGCTCTTCCAGATGTTTTTGTTTAGCTCCAGATCACGCACGATCTCTACAAAGTCGCTAACTCCTGCGATGTAGTTTTGCACGCTCTCGTTGCTGTTTATCGGCTTTTTAAGATCAGGCTCAAAGCTATCCTTTCTAAGATCGATCGCGATGAAAATTTCATTTTTTAAAAAAACTGCCGAGAGTGGGGCGTTAAATTTTAGTTCTTAGAGTGGTTAAATTTTCCATCAGCTTTGGCGTCAGAGCGTATCTGGCTGCGATCTGATCAGTCGTGAAGGTCTTAAAAAGCTCATTAAATTTAGGATTATCCATCACAGCTTGCTCGCCATCGCTTCTTAGATCAGATGTTCGCTTTTTATCGCAGACGTAGATCGTGGCGTTTAGCTCTTTTTTAAACTCAGCCTTTAGCAAAATGCCTTGAAATTTCACCGTTGTAGTGGTGCGTTTCTCACCTTGCGTCTCTTTTGCCGCATAAAAATCGCAAAGCTTAAACTGCGTGTTATCGATCTGTCCGTAGATCATATCCTCTGCGTAGTGTCTATTTACGTCAGCGTCATAAATTTTTAAAAATTATCCAAACTTAGTCCGCCATTTGCGCTGAAATTTAGACCATAGTTTTTTACGATGACGCCAACTACTTTTTGTTTAAATTTTTGCTATAGCTCGTTTTTTAGCCCATTTATCGTCTTGCCAAGATAAAAAACTCCGCCTATTAGCAAAAAGAAAATAAATTTCCAAGGTGCAGTGATGCCAAAAAACCACTTACGACTATGATGCCAAGAAAGCCATAAACGATCATTTTAAAGGCTTTTTGCCCCATGGCAAGACGCTCTTTTTCAAGCTCGTCAAGATCGCTTAGATCAATGCCTTTTAGTTCGTCTGCTTGCATTTTTATGCCTTATTTTTTAAAAAGATCACCGACGTTTGGAGCAACTGCTTCGTTTTCAGGGATATCAAAAAATACATCTTTGTGAAAGCCAAACATTGAAGCTACGATGTTTGAAGGAAACATCTGTGTGGCGTTATTGGTAAATTTCAACAGCTGAGTTGTAAGCACGTCTGGCAGCTGAAATTTGCTCTTCGACCTCGTTTAGTGTGCTTTGGATGTGAAGTAAATTTTGATTTGCTTTTAGGTCTGGGTAGTTTTCTACGCTTACTCTTAAACCATTTAGCAAGCTTGAAATTTTGTTATTTAACTCAAATTTCTCCTCATTTGTTGATGCGCTTCTAGCGCTTTCTCTAAGGGCAGTGATGTTTTCTAGTAGGCTCTTTTCATGCACCATGTACTCTTTTGCAGTAGCTACTAAATTTGGTATGAGGTCATATCTTCTTTTTAGCTGTGCGTCGATGCCAGCCTCCACGCTTTTTACCTGGTTTTGCTTTGCAACGAGTGAGTTGTAAAGGCTGATGAAAAAGACAAAAATGACTGCGACAACAAGTATCACGATGACTAACAAATTCATAACTTTTCCTTTGAAATTTTAAGTTTGTTGTAGTTTATCCAAAGTTGCTTAAGAGTATTTAAACACCGAGGTTGGGTGATTAAATTTAATATTATAATTTAATCTTAAATTTTACATATAATTTATATAATTAAAAATTGTTTTTTACGAGGAGGATAAATGAGAACGGTAAACGTAAAAGATATAAAAGAGACTGTTGCAAAGCTTTGCAAACAAGCCTGTTACGTCGTTACACCAGATCTAAAGGCTGCTTTTACAAAAGCACAAACCATTGAGAGCTCATCTCTTGGTAAAGATATCTTGGCAAAATTTTGCAAAATGCCAAGCTAGCAGAAGAGGGCGTTGCGCCTATTTGCCAAGATACGGGCATGACGGTTGTCTTTGTCGAGATCGGTCAGGACGTGCATATCGAGGGCGGATATATCGAAGATGCGATAAATGAGGGCGTTGCAAAAGGCTACACTGAGGGCTATCTTAGAAAATCAGTCGTTGCTGAGCCACTTTTTGAGAGAAAAACACCACAAACAACACTCCAGCGGTCATCCATACCAGGATCGTCCCAGGCGATAAGCTAAAGATAAAAGTCGCTCCAAAAGGCTTTGGTAGTGAGAACAAATCAATACTAAAATGCTTGTGCCAGCTGATGGCATAGAGGGCGTTAAAAAGGTATTTTTAGAGGCTGTAAAATACGCTGGACCAAACGCTTGTCCTCCAATGACAATAGGCGTTGGCATAGGCGGCACTATGGATAAAGCGGCACTTCTAGCCAAGCAAGCTGCAGTTCGTCCAGTAGATAGCAAAAATGCCGATGCAAGATATGCAAAACTTGAAGATGAGCTTCTTGAGCTTGCTAGCAAAACTGGCGTCGGACCTCAAGGGCTTGGTGGCGATACAACTGCCATAAAAGTAAATGTCGAGTGGTATCCAACTCACATAGCAGGCCTACCAGTAGCCATAAATATCAACTGCCACGCTGCACGCCACGCAGACGCCGAGCTTTAAGGAGATAACATGTCAGAAGTAAAAAGAATAACAGCACCATTTGATAAAGAGGTGGTAAAAAGCCTAAAAGCAGGCGACAATGTCCTAATCTCAGGCACTATCATCGCTGCTCGTGACGCCGCTCACAAGGCGCTAACAGAGGCTCTAGCACGTGGCGAGAAGTTGCCAGTTGAGCTAAAAGGCGAGACTATCTACTACGTCGGACCAACACCAGCTAAACCAAACCAAGCTATCGGCGCAGCAGGCCCAACAACAAGCGGTAGAATGGACAAATACACACCAACTATGATAAACGAAGTTGGCATAAATGGCATGATCGGCAAGGGATATCGCAATGATGCAGTAGTTGATGCGATGAAAAAATCATGCTGTGTTTATATGGTCGCTATCGGCGGTATCGGAGCGGTCATTAGCCAAAGTATCAAAAAATATGAAGTCTTGGCCTATCCGGAGCTAGGACCAGAGGCAGTCGCAAGGCTCACAGTAGAGGACTTCCCAGCGATAGTCGCTATCGACTGCGAGGGCAATAACTTCTACGAAGTCGGCCAAGCACCTTACAAAAAAATCTAAATTTGATCCGCTAGCCCCTAAGCTAGCGGAATTTCTTCTAAAATGAAAACTTTTTGCAACGATCAAGCAAAGCCACTACTTAAATTTTTCACCAAAACAAAAAGCGAGCTAGTAAATTTAAAGCTAAAGCAAATTTTAAACGAGGGCTTCATCTCAAAACCGCAAGGGATATTTTTAAAAGCTGCCATAAGAAAAAGGCAGAAAATTTTGAGCAAAATAAGACGCAAAATGAGTGGTCGTTAAATGAGATAGTAGTTTTTGAAAGCGAGTATGAAAGCTGCGAGGAGTATTTTAGCGACGTGGGGTCGTTTGTAGTGAAGCTAGCTGATAAATTTAGAAAAAGTGGCATTAGCAAGGAGATGGTCTTTGCTGTTTCATTTCAGGCGCTGCAGTTTGTCATGCTGGATAGGGAAGAGTTTAAATTTATATATGAGGACTATGACGAGAGCACAAATGCCGCTCACATTAAAATTTACGCCAAAAGAGAAAACGACGAAATTTTACTATATAAAGATAGGATGGAGGGCTACAAAACTGAGGCGCTAATCGTTTACGAGGTGGCTAGTAGTAGCCAAGACACATAGTCTCGGTCAGTTTTATGCGCTTTTCAAAGGGCGCTGGCGAGAAAAATTTGCACTTTTCGATGTAAATCCTATACGAGTAGCTAAGCTTAAAATCATCATAAAATTTCTTTAAAATTTGAAAATTTTGATGCCGCAAATTTCATGAAATTCAAAAAGCTCATAAATTTTCGAGCCATTTTTCGCCACGAGGTGCGAAGGGGCAAGCGAGGTAAATGAGCAAAAAACGCCAGTTGGCACGAGGCCATTTAAGGGCGTGCAAGCTTGTAAAGCACTTGCAAATTTCTCTGGGACGCTCTTTTTCTAATAAAAACGATGCGCGAGTTTTCAAATTTAGCGCTGATCGCATTTTTCCAAAAGAGATAGGCATTTGATGAGATGCCTGCGTTTTTGGCAAGCTGAGCGCCAAGTACGTAGTCATCTAAAATTTGTTTGGTGCAAGGGTTATTTGCATCTTTGTCCTTTTGAAATTTTGCTCATTATAGCCTTTGGTGCCTAAAAATTTAGAAATTTTATAGTAGGATTTTGCCAAATTTCAAAGGAGAAGATATGAAAAAACAAATTTCAACAAAAGACGCCCCACAATCGATTGGACCATATTCTCAGGCGATTAGCGCGAATGGATTTTTATTTATCTCAGGCCAGCTTGGTGTCACACCAGCAGGCGAGTTTGCAGGTAGTAGTGTAGAGGCTCAAGCCGAGCAGTCACTTACAAATTTACAAAACATTTTGGCTGAGGCTGGACTTAGTTTTGATAATGTCGTAAAGACTACGATCTTTTTAGCAAATATGGCTGACTTTGCTAAAGTAAATGTCACATACGCTAAATTTTTCAAAGAGCCATATCCAGCCAGAAGCACGGTAGCTGTGAAGACTTTGCCAAAAGATGCACTTGTAGAAATTGAGGTTATCG
The DNA here is from genome assembly GCA_037321105.1 of Campylobacter concisus. Classification (GTDB taxonomy): domain Bacteria; phylum Campylobacterota; class Campylobacteria; order Campylobacterales; family Campylobacteraceae; genus Campylobacter_A; species Campylobacter_A concisus_AZ. The sequence goes on from CP147775.1 coordinate 1,330,132, forward strand.
CAGCACAATAATGTCACAACTGTACCAAAGTACAATATACAAAAAGGAATAAAATGTCTTAAAATTACGTAAAATTTATTTTACGATAAGGATAGACATGCAAACTCAAGTAGGAGTAATCAAACAAATCTCGGGCTTAGTAGTAGCTGTAGATCAAAATGGCGTTAGCCGCGTTTTAAAAGTTGGCGACGCTTTATATCTTGGGAGGTTGTAAAGACCTCTTCGGCTTCTTCTAAAGCCGTAGTTTCAATGGATAATGGCAAAGATGTCACCATCTTGGGTGATGAGTCGTTAAAGCTTGACGAAAATGTAGCCGCAGGACAAAAACCAAATACCGTAGCAGATGTTAGTGACTTGCAAAAAGCGTTGTTAAACGGCGAAGATCTAACAAAACTAGAGGAGACTGCCGCTGGTGGTAACGCAGCCGCAGCTGGTGGTGGAGATGGCGTTAGCCTTGGTGCGGCGTCGTTTGATGAGGGTGGTCACTACTCAAATATCAATGAAAATTTCCGCTCTATAGGTGATCTAAACAGCGCAAGAGGTGCTGAGAGGATAGGCGGCGTAAGCGGTGCAGCCGATAATGCTGGTGGCGGTGCTGGTTTTGTAGATACCACTATCCCAACAGTAACTCTAGATCCAATTAACAACACTTCAACAGTAGTAACTGGTAAGGTTCCAAACCCAGATCCAAATACCACTGTAATTGTTGAAATTCCTGTCATACCCCAGTTACAGTTCCAGTAAATCCTGATGGTACATTTAGTGTTCCTACACCAAATAATGAACCACTAAAACCAGGTACTGAGGTAAAAGTTACTCCAAAAGATGATGCAGGCAATGGTAGACCAGTTACTACTCCAGTATCAGACGTAACTATCCCAACAGTAACTCTAGATCCAATTAACAACACTTCAACAGTAGTAACTGGTAAGGTTCCAAACCCAGATCCAAATACCACTGTAATTGTTGAAATTCCTGGTCATACCCCAGTTACAGTTCCAGTAAATCCTGATGGTACATTTAGTGTTCCTACACCAAATAATGAACCACTAAAACCAGGTACTGAGGTAAAAGTTACTCCAAAAGATGATGCAGGCAATGGTACACCAGTTACTACTCCAGTATCAGACGTAACTATCCCAACAGTAACTCTAGATCCAATTAACAACACTTCAACAGTAGTAACTGGTAAGGTTCCAAACCCAGATCCAAATACCACTGTAATTGTTGAAATTCCTGTCATACCCCAGTTACAGTTCCAGTAAATCCTGATGGTACATTTAGTGTTCCTACACCAAATAATGAACCACTAAAACCAGGTACTGAGGTAAAAGTTACTCCAAAAGATGATGCAGGCAATGGTACACCAGTTACTACTCCAGTATCAGACGTAACTATCCCAACAGTAACTCTAGATCCAATTAACAACACTTCAACAGTAGTAACTGGTAAGGTTCCAAACCCAGATCCAAATACCACTGTAATTGTTGAAATTCCCTGGTCATACCCCAGTTACAGTTCCAGTAAATCCTGATGGTACATTTAGTGTTCCTACACCAAATAATGAACCACTAAAACCAGGTACTGAGGTAAAAGTTACTCCAAAAGATGATGCAGGCAATGGTAGACCAGTTACTACTCCAGTATCAGACGTAACTATCCCAACAGTAACTCTAGATCCAATTAACAACACTTCAACAGTAGTAACTGGTAAGGTTCCAAACCCAGATCCAAATACCACTGTAATTGTTGAAATTCCTGTCATACCCCAGTTACAGTTCCAGTAAATCCTGATGGTACATTTAGTGTTCCTACACCAAATAATGAACCACTAAAACCAGGTACTGAGGTAAAAGTTACTCCAAAAGATGATGCAGGCAATGGTAGACCAGTTACTACTCCAGTATCAGACGTTGTACCGCCACAAGTAGATCTCACTCCAAAGGCTGACGGCACAGTTGATGTAGTGCCTCACGACAATGACGCAACTAAGGTTGAAATTTCATACACAGATAATGGCGGCAACACGCAAACAATCACCGTAGTCAAAAACCCAAGTGCTGGCTGGACCATCGACAACACTCCTGGCAAGACGACAGCTCCAACAGGTGCTTTCAAGCTTGATCCACATAGTGGCAAGGTCACTATCAGCGACGATGCGACAAAAGACAACACTCCAGTGACTGCAAAGGCTACTGATGGCGCTGGCAACACAGCCACAGGCGAGACTACTGCTCCAGAGAAATTTACTATCAAATTTAATGATGATGCAGATGGCAATGGCACTATCACAAGAGGTGAGAACTATGCTGAGGATGGCGCAAAAGCTACTGCAACCATCAGCATACCAAACCTTGCAAAAGATGGCAGCAAGATCCACGTTATAGGAACTGGTATAAATGACTATTACACAGTTCATAAAGATGCTAGTGGCAACGTTACAAGCGTTATAGATACAAAAGGAAACAATGTATTTGACGGCGATAATGGCATAAAGGTTAGCTACGACTATAACCACTATCAAACAGTTCGTGGAAATGCAGCTAGCATCACAGCTGAGCTAGAGGGCACAACCCTTAAAGCTACTTCAAGCGTTAAATTTGAAAATGTTGGCAAGGCTGAAGTTAAATTTGTTGAGCTTGATGAGCATGGCAATGTTCTAAATGAAAAATCAGATCAAATAACAAATCAAAATAGAAATACAGCTATGCTAGATGGTGATATCAACCACACCACAGCACGTATCTCACTACCTGAGAATGTTCAAGATGGCGATGTTGTGACTGTAAGATATGGCTACGGACCTAGCGCCGCATCTTTAGCTGCAACAGGTGGCACAGATACGACTGCCTATAAATATTTCTTAGTTCATAAAGCAGCTGATGGCTCTATGACAGTTGATCAGATCACTTCAGAGACTGATAAGACACCTATAAAAGCCGGTCTTACATCTACAAATGGTGCTGGCGAGAAATTTGGTATAGACATCCACGATATGCCAACAACTACCTATAATCTTACACACTCACGTGGTATAGAAGTGACCGTAAAAGGTGATGACCATGCAGATAAATCTAGTGGAGATACTTGGATATTTAGAGATAGCATGGAGGCTCCGAAGGTTGAATTTATAGAAGGCAACAAAGTTTATAATCCAAGTGTTTCAGGAAGTGGCTCAGGCGCACTAAATGCTGGTATAAGCGTAGCTGACGCTATAAAGGACGGTGATATCAGCCACACTACAGCTCGCATAACATTGCCAAAAGTGTTCTCAGACGGCGACAAACTAACAGTTGCTGTAACTGACTATAACAAAATTTTATGCTGACACTGGTGTAAAACAATACCCAGCACATAACCCAGAGCCAACATTTGTTAAGGCATTTATCATTCACAAAGCGGCTGACGGCACTGTGACTTTTGACGAGGTCGATGCAGCTGGCAATGTCATACATGCAGGCATCCCAGCGCTAAATAATAACGCTATCGAAATAACTGGCGTGCCACTATATAATATGTATGAAAATGGCGTGTTGAAGTCAGATTATGTCCATGCAACTGGTGTTGATGCGACTATCACAGACCACCTTAATCTAAATGGTAACGATAGTGGAAGCAATACAGGTTATGCATTCTTAGCGAACGTAAATGTTGTCACTATCACAGAGGTGATCGACGACGTTGCAGGTGGTGTAGATCACGGCAATATCAAAGATAACGACGTAGTAGTAAATGGCGTAACTAAAAAAGGACTAACAAACGACAGCACTCCGACATTTAAAGGCAAGGCGGACCCTAACTCGGTAGTAGAGCTATATGATGGCACGACTAAGATAGGTAGCACAACAACTGATAAATTTGGCAACTGGTCTATCACTCCGGCCACTCCACTTGGTGAAGGTGCTCATAGTATCACAGCTTCATCTCCAGCCATAAATGCGATCAAGGCCTCTGACCCAGCTACTATAACGGTAGATACAGGCACTAAGGTTACATTTGATAGCGTTACAGATGATGTTGCAGGTGGCGTTGTAAATGGTAATGTCAAGGGCAACGATGTGACAGTCGATGGCAAAACACTAAAAGGCCTAACAAACGATAACACACCAACTCTATCAGGCAAGGCAGAGGCTGGCTCAACTGTAGAGATCTTTAATGGTACAAACAAGATCGGTCAAGTAGAGGCAAAAGGTGACGGTTCTTGGAAATTTGAAGTAAGCACTCCGCTTAGCGACGGCGAGCATGAGCTTAAAGTAAAAACTACTGACAAAGCTGGCAACACAGCCGAGGCTGCCCAGTAACCATAACTGTTGATACGAAAGTGACAAATTTAAAAGTCGAATGGATAGATGATCTCAACAATGACGGTAAATTTCAGCTGGAGTGAGAATTTAAATCCTGAACACGCAGGACGTATAGCTTGGAAAGCATATCTTCCAAACGACGGTACGGTTAAAGTTGGTGACGTTATGCACTATATGTGGGGTGAACAGGTGCTACTGGTGAGCTAACTTATACTATAAAAGCTGAAGATATAGCAAAAGGATATGTAGGCTTTGTAAAACAAAATATGATTCAAGGAACATGGGAACATATTCCTTTTGGCAAGGACTCTGATGGTAAAATTTTGAAGCTTGGGCATATTTAACAGACGCTGCTGGCAACAAAGGATCAACAGGCAAAGATGAGATAGTCTTTGATTTTAGTGATGCACCTACTATTATAAATGCTAGCGCTATTTATGGCACAAACAGAACAGGCTTGTTACTTGATGACAATCCAAAAAGCGCAAGCGCTGTTAATATCGAAGCACAAGGTAAAGCAGTAGAGCTAGATGTTAAAACATTCACTCATAGAGCAGATGTGAAACTAGGTGATGGTGACGATATAGTAACAGTGCATAAGAGTGGCGGTGTTTGGGGTGACATGGTAGAAGACTCAAAACTAAATTTAGGCGATGGAGATAATATCTTAAAAGTAGAGACAAATATCGATAGAGCATCAGTAATCGCTGGAGATGGTTATGATAACGTCAAAGTCGATGGATATATAACAAATCGCTCTAATGTAAATTTAGGTGATGGCAACAATACATTAACAGTTGGAACAAATATAGATCATAGTACTGTAGAAACTGGAAGTGGAAACGACACCATCAAAGTTGGTAACTATATCCACTACTCTAATATAAAGTTAGGCGCAGGCGATGACTCATTAACGATTGCAAAGTCAGATATGCAAGGTAATGATATAGATGGTGGCACTGGTTATGACAAATTAGCTATCACTAATCCAGGAACATCTATAAATTTAGATAGCATCGCAGATCATGCACATAACTTTGAAGAGCTTAATATCTCTAACAAGAGCCAAAATACTACTTTAAGTGTTAAACTAAGTGATGTTATAAGCTTAACAGATGGTGATAATACGCTAAAAATAACAGCTGATGCTGGAGACAAGGTAGAATTTAAAGATGCTGGCTGGCAAAAAGGTGCATCAACTGACGGCTATACCGCATATACAAATGATACTAGCGGAACAACTGTTACTGTGGAGATCAAGGACGAAGTAACACAGCCTATGTAATCATAGATGTAAATTTGCCTGCTAAATGGCAGTGCTAAATCAAAATGGAGAGCAAGGAAGCTCTCCAAATTTATGTATCAGAAATGAAAATTTGAAATTTGTAAAATATTTTGCAATTATTTCAACTATCTTTAAGCATCCCTCATATATAATTCCAGCTCACAAAACGAGAAACCACCTTTAACTTCAACGTTAATAAAGCCTTTTTCTTATCGTTGTTCTTTTAACTTACAATTGTTAAACTATTAGTCAATCTTTGAAATCTAAACAAGTGATCGATTGAGCCAGTCTATTATGATTAAATAATAGATTAGACAAACTAATATAAAAACTAAAAGTTTTTTTGATTAAAAACTTCATAATAAAAATCCTATCTATTAGATAGGTAATTAATATGGAGAGTTTGATCCTGGCTCAGAGTGAACGCTGGCGGCGTGCCTAATACATGCAAGTCGAACGGACAAGTAAGAGCTTGCTCTTATGAGTTAGTGGCGCACGGGTGAGTAATGTATAGCTAATCTGCCCTACACTATGAGGACAACAGTTGGAAACGACTGCTAATACTCTATACTCCTGTCTGACATAAGTTAGATAGGGAAAGTTTTTCGGTGTAGGATGAGGCTATATTGTATCAGCTAGTTGGTGAGGTAATGGCTCACCAAGGCTATGACGCATAACTGGTCTGAGAGGATGATCAGTCACACTGGAACTGAGACACGGTCCAGACTCCTACGGGAGGCAGCAGTAGGGAATATTGCTCAATGGGGGAAACCCTGAAGCAGCAACGCCGCGTGGAGGATGACACTTTTCGGAGCGTGAACTCGCTTTTGTTAGGGAAGAACAATGACGGTACCTAACGAATAAGCACCGGCTAACTCCGTGCCAGCAGCCGCGGTAATACGGAGGGTGCAAGCGTTACTCGGAATCACTGGGCGTAAAGGACGCGTAGGCGGATTATCAAGTCTCTTGTGAAATCCTATGGCTTAACCATAGAACTGCTTGGGAAACTGATAATCTAGAGTGAGGGAGAGGCAGATGGAATTGGTGGTGTAGGGGTAAAATCCGTAGAGATCACCAGGAATACCCATTGCGAAGGCGATCTGCTGGAACTCAACTGACGCTAATGCGTGAAAGCGTGGGGAGCAAACAGGATTAGATACCCTGGTAGTTCACGCCCTAAACGATGTATACTAGTTGTTGCTAAGCTAGTCTTGGCAGTAATGCACCTAACGGATTAAGTATACCGCCTGGGGAGTACGGTCGCAAGATTAAAACTCAAAGGAATAGACGGGACCTGCACAAGCGGTGGAGCATGTGGTTTAATTCGAAGATACGCGAAGAACCTTACCCGGACTTGATATCTAACAAATCATCTAGAGATAGAAGAGTGTCTGCTTGCAGAAATGTTAAGACAGGTGCTGCACGGCTGTCGTCAGCTCGTGTCGTGAGATGTTGGGTTAAGTCCCGCAACGAGCGCAACCCACGTCATTAGTTGCTAACAGTTCGGCTGAGCACTCTAATGAGACTGCCTTCGTAAGGAGGAGGAAGGTGTGGACGACGTCAAGTCATCATGGCCCTTATGTCCGGGGCGACACACGTGCTACAATGGCATATACAATGAGAAGCAATATCGCGAGATGGAGCAAATCTATAAAATATGTCCCAGTTCGGATTGGAGTCTGCAACTCGACTCCATGAAGCCGGAATCGCTAGTAATCGTAGATCAGCCATGCTACGGTGAATACGTTCCCGGGTCTTGTACTCACCGCCCGTCACACCATGGGAGTTGATTTCACTCGAAGCCGGAATACTAAATTAGTTACCGTTCACAGTGGAATCAGCGACTGGGGTGAAGTCGTAACAAGGTAACCGTAGGAGAACCTGCGGTTGGATCACCTCCTTTCTAGAGTACATATAGATATTCTCTCACAAGATATCTATAAGAAAGATATTCTCAATCATCCTTGTTTAGTTTTGAAAGATTGATAGACCTATAGGGGCCTATAGCTCAGCTGGTTACAGTGCACCCCTGATAAGGGTGAGGTCACAAGTTCAAGTCTTGTTAGGCCCACCAGAGAATTTAATTGGGGAATTAGCTCAGCTGGGAGAGCGCCTGCTTTGCACGCAGGAGGTCAGCGGTTCGATCCCGCTATTCTCCACCATAAAATAGTTTAACAGTAAAAGTCTATATTAAGTGTTTTTAGAAACATTTACTTTAGACTTTTAAGCGTACTTAATCTTTATTGATGACAAAGTTGCCGAAAGCAACTTTGTGCTTTAGGGGTTTCCAAAGGGTGTAACTCTTTGGTCGTAAAGACTAGCTTGCTAGTCTGCGAAGTCTAAATGTTCTTTTAATTAATATTGTTAATAGTCACAAGCAAGTTTTAAAAACAATTTTACAGGACTTGTTAAAGATTTAAATTTCTATCATCTTTGCATTTAATGCAAAAGTTTGACATCACAATCTATTTAGGATTTAAAACTTATCTAAATAGTAGTCAATGCTTTCCGTCTTGAGAGCTAGAATTTAAATGTAGTAACATAAAGTTATCTTTAACAAGGAAGTGATGCGAATTAGAATAATCTAATATAGAAAAGGTAAGCTACAAAGAGCAAGTGGTGGATGCCTTGGCTAGTAGAGGCGATGAAAGACGTGCCAGGCTGCGATAAGTCTCGGGGAGCCGTCAAGGGGCTTTGATCCGGAAATTCCTGAATGGGGCAACCCAACTAATAGAGATATTAGTTACCGTATAACGGAGCGAACGAGGGGAATTGAAACATCTTAGTACCCTCAGGAAAAGAAATCAAAAGAGATTACGCTAGTAGCGGCGAGCGAACGCGTAAGAGGGCAAACCACTGAGTTTACTAGTGGGGTTGTAGGACTGCAATATAGACTAAACTTAGCTAATAGAACGACCTGGAAAGGTTAGGCACAGAGGGTGATACCCCCGTATATGAAAGCTTTGTTTTACTTAGCAGTATCCTGAGTAGGGCGGAACACGTGATATTCTGTCTGAAGCTGGGTAGACCACTATCCAACCCTAAATACTACTACTAGACCGATAGTGCACAAGTACCGTGAGGGAAAGGTGAAAAGAACTGAGGTGATCAGAGTGAAATAGAACCTGAAACCATTTGCTTACAATCATTCAGAGCCCTATGATTTATCAGGGTGATGGACTGCCTTTTGCATAATGAGCCTGCGAGTTGTGATGTCTGGCAAGGTTAAGGAAACCCGGAGCCGTAGCGAAAGCGAGTCTTAATAGGGCGTTTAGTCAGACGTTGCAGACCCGAAACGATGTGATCTATCCATGAGCAGGTTGAAACCGGTGTAAGAGCCGGTGGAGGACCGAACCCGCTAGCGTTGAAAAGCTATGGGATGACTTGTGGATAGGGGTGAAAGGCCAATCAAACATCGTGATAGCTGGTTCTCTCCGAAATATATTTAGGTATAGCGTCATGTAGTAACACTAGGGGGTAGAGCACTGAATGGGCTAGGGCATACACCAATGTACCAAACCCTATCAAACTCCGAATACCTAGTGTGTAATCATGGCAGTCAGGCGGCGAGTGATAAAATCCGTCGTCGAGAGGGGAACAACCCAGACTAACAGCTAAGGTCCCTAAATCTCATTTAAGTGGAAAACGATGTGGAGTTACTTAAACAACCAGGAGGTTGGCTTAGAAGCAGCCATCCTTTAAAGAAAGCGTAATAGCTCACTGGTCTAGTGATTCTGCGCGGAAAATATAACGGGGCTAAAATGAGTACCGAAGCTTTAGACTTAGTTTTACTAAGTGGTAGGAGAGCGTTGTATTTGCGTTGAAGGTATACCGGTAAGGAGTGCTGGAGCGAATACAAGTGAGCATGCAGGCATGAGTAGCGATAATTGGGGTGAGAATCCCCAACGCCGTAAACCCAAGGTTTCCTACGCGATGCTCGTCATCGTAGGGTTAGCCGGGTCCTAAGCAAAGTCCGAAAGGGGTATGCGATGGAAAATTGGTTAATATTCCAATGCCAACTATAATGTGCGATGGAAGGACGCTTAGAGTTAGAGGAGCCAGCGGATGGAATAGCTGGTCCATGTGTGTAGGTTGGAATTCAGGCAAATCCGAATTCCTTTAAGCTGAGGCAAGTGGGTGCGTGAAATTCTTCGGAATAGATCGTATATTCTTGATACTGTCGAGCCAAGAAAAGTTTCTAAGTTTAGTTATAGTTGCCCGTACCGTAAACCGACACAGGTGGGTGGGATGAGTATTCTAAGGCGCGTGGAAGAACTCTCTTCAAGGAACTCTGCAAAATAGCACCGTATCTTCGGTATAAGGTGTGCCTAACTTTGTGAAGGATTTACTCCGTAAGCATTGAAGGTTACAACAAAGAGTCCCTCCCGACTGTTTACCAAAAACACAGCACTCTGCTAACTCGTAAGAGGATGTATAGGGTGTGACGCCTGCCCGGTGCTCGAAGGTTAATTGATGACGTTAGCTCTGCGAAGCGTTTGATCGAAGCCCAAGTAAACGGTGGCCGTAACTATAACGGTCCTAAGGTAGCGAAATTCCTTGTCGATTAAATATCGACCTGCATGAATGGCGTAACGAGATGGGAGCTGTCTCGAAGAGGGATCCAGTGAAATTGTAGTGGAGGTGAAAATTCCTCCTACCCGCGGCAAGACGGAAAGACCCCGTGAACCTTTACTACAGCTTGACACTGCTATTGGGATAAAAATGTGCAGGATAGGCGGGAGGCTTTGATCCATAGACGCCAGTTTATGGTGAGCCATTGTTGAGATACCGCTCTTTTTTATTCTGATAGCTAACTAGCTTGAGTTATCCTCAAGTAGGACAATGTCTGGTGGGTAGTTTGACTGGGGCGGTCGCCTCCCAAAATGTAACGGAGGCTTACAAAGGTTGGCTCAGAACGGTTGGAAATCGTTCGTAGAGTATAAAGGCATAAGCCAGCTTAACTGCGAGACATACACGTCAAGCAGAGACGAAAGTCGGTCTTAGTGATCCGGTGGTTCTGTGTGGAAGGGCCATCGCTCAAAGGATAAAAGGTATCTCTGGGATAACAGGCTGATCTCCCCCAAGAGCTCACATCGACGGGGAGGTTTGGCACCTCGATGTCGGCTCATCGCATCCTGGGGCTGGAGCAGGTCCCAAGGGTATGGCTGTTCGCCATTTAAAGCGGTACGCGAGCTGGGTTCAGAACGTCGTGAGACAGTTCGGTCCCTATCTGCCGTGGGCGTAAGAAGATTGAGGAGAGTTTGACCCTAGTACGAGAGGACCTGGGTTGAACCAACCACTGGTGTACCAGTTGTCCTGCCAAGGGCACTGCTCGGTAGCTATGTTGGGATGTGATAACTGCTGAAAGCATCTAAGCAGGAAGCCAACTCCAAGATGAATCTTCTTTTAAGAGCTCATATAGACTATGTGTTTGATAGGCTGGGTGTGTAATGGATGAAAGTCCTTTAGCTGACCAGTACTAATAGCTCGTCTGCTTATCTTTTAATAAGCATCACTTCCTTGTTAAGGATAAAAACTTAATAAGATATGTTTTTATAAAACTTTGTTTATGACTTTTAACTTTATCTAGTAGTGTTAAATAAGAGATTTAGCTAATATATCTTTTATTTAACACTGCCCGTGACTATACAGACGAGGAAACGCCTTGCTCCATCTCGAACCAAGAAGCTAAGCTCGTCCTGGCTGATGATACTCTCCCTTACTGGGATGTTGGAAAAGTAGGTCGTTGCGGGCTTTGTTGTTAATCTGCTTTAATTCTTATATTTTAATCGAATTTTTTATCATTGTTGTTTCTTGTCTAAGTGCAAAATATTAGTTTTTGATTTTTTTATTTCTTTTTAATTGGTTTTTATTGATTAGGTGTGTAGTAAGGTCTTTATGTTTGTTCTTGTATTATTAGGTTATTCATTTTCATGTAGTGCTTATTTTTATAATTTTTATTTGAAATATATTATTTATCTAATGTTTACTTTATTACTTTTTAGTTGGTGTGGTTAAAAATGTAATACGTATAGTTGTTTTATAGTTTTAAATAAAAATGTATTTATTAAATAGTAAAGATATAGGTATAGTAAATTTATGCTTCAAGGTTAAAACTCTACAAAAAGCGCTATTTGATGACGCAAAATTTTAATCCAATACAAAAGACATAATAGATGCATGACTAAAAACACAAAAGCAGATGGTGGTATAGCTATAAGTATTGGTGACAAGAGCTAGAGCGCGAGACAGCTAAAAGAGCATAAGCTAGATATGGTATGCTATCTTTAGTCTTGGCCGTGACGCCTGATGTTAAAAGGAGTGTCTTTAAAGCACCAAACTGTCAGAACAGATACGGCGGTTGGCGAAAAGAGAGGCTTGTTTTATTCCTTACCTAAATGTGTGGCTGCATTGGTTGGTAGGTGGTGTGGTGTTGTGTTTTTTGAACTTTAGCGGACTGGAGAGCATTCTATCTTAGATAATTTCTTAACGGTTTTGATGTTTGTTTTTGTTAAAATTTTAATCACTGATAATTACTAACCAACTATAAGTAAGTATAAATATTTTAAAGCCTTTTATTTGAATGTGTTATCTTAATATTTGGACGCATACACAACTCCAAAAGATGTGTTTATTAGTGCTGATCTAAAACCAGTTACCAAATAAGATAACAACTCGTCAATGTAAATTTAAACATTATTTCTACCGCCAATAATATTAAAGCTCGCTGGTAAAAGATTGAAATTTACTATTGTTAAATCAATAATTTTCATAGTTTTATACTATCTGACTTAAAATTGTTTTAGGTACATTAATATAAAAAGCATAATTTAGAATTAATATAATAAATATTTTTAGGTAAATACATTTTATATCTGTAAAAATTAAGTAAAAAATATATTTATAATAATAAAAAAATATCTTTTAAGATTAAAATTATAAATCAGGTAGTATATTTTAATAAATATTAAATTTCATAGAAAGGATAAAAAATGGAATTTTTAATGGTTTTGATGTTTTTTATTGCTGGTCTATTTTTATTGTTGAGGCCGGAAAAAAGCAGGCTGTAATGGGGTTTGGCATTGCTGGAATGGTTGTGCTTATTGTAATGATGGCATGGGTAAATAAATTTGCCGTTGTGCCAATGGGAAATTTTAGGGGCAGGTAATGAATAATGAAAAATTTGCAAGCTGGGGTGATGACGAAAGAGATTTTTCAATCTCTTTGCAGCTGCTGCCCTCGCTTTGGTCGCACTTCCTGTTGGCATTGCGTGTCTGATACTTGGATTTGGCATGGGTGATAGCCCTTGTATAATGTGTTGGCATGAGAGATTTTGCATGGTGGCGATCTCTTTTATGGCGCTTATCGTTGTACGTTATGGCTTTAAGGTTAGGTATCTAGTCACAATCCTCTTTTTAGCGTGCCTTGGGCTTTACGACGGTTTTTTGCATTACAGCCTAGACGGCACGGGCGGAGGATACCTCGACATAAAGCAGGGCTTCGGGCTTGAAATTTTAGGCGCTCATACGCAGTTTTGGGTTGTTGTCGTACACTTTTGTGTCATTATCTTTTTAGGTGTTATTTTGATGCTTGGTAAAAATGTTGGCAAGATCATGCAAAATAGCGAAGAAAACGCATACGGAGTTGTTTTACCAAATTTCTTATTGGGAAAGATAGCTGTGGCTGTTTTTGTGGTCATTATGGCATTTAACTGCATTCAAGCTTTTATAACAGCTGGCCCACCACCATATCTAGCATCAGCTACGCCTTCTCGCATGAGCGCTGATCCTTCTAAATGGTTTTGGGAGCTTGATCACTGGAATGAACATGAGATAGACTTTCGCGAAAGCTGGAATCCAAAACTACCAAATTTACCAAAGTAAGGATATGGAATGAAAATTTTAAATTTAATAACACTTTGCACTTGCTTGGCATTTGGTGGAGAGTTTGATCTAAATGCAGCAAATGGTGCAGTTACAAATCTAACTCCACTAAAAAAAGCTGGACAAATAGAGCTAAAACTAAATAATAGCAATCCAGTTACAGGTCTTGACTATGATGAGGAGAGCAAAAGTTTTTTGGTCGGCACACTGAAAATTTGAGCTTTACTCTATGGATGAAAATTTAGATCAGATAAAAAGCTATCTAAGAAGCACGCCTGATTGGATCATACAGATGGAAGATACGGTTGGTGCAAGCTTTTTAAAGGTTCTCTTGGGCTGATTAGCTATAACAAAACGTATGAATTTTTCAAATTTATGCCAGATCAAAGCAAGGATGATGCAAATAAGGCGTGGAGATATTTGCATGATGGCTATAATAAATTTAGTCTTGATTTTAAGGATAGATACTACACAGTTCGCGCAAAACAGCAGTATATCCTCTCTTGGGATCACTCTGGCTTCTACGGCGAATTTTTATAGCAAGTGTGCCAGATGACATAAAGCAAAGTTGGAGTATTGCTAGTTTTAGTGATAGCGATAACCTTTTGTTTACAGAATTTATTCCGAGCTTCGATGAGGCTCTCGGCGTAAAGGACGGCAGGGATATAAACGACTACTATATCACGGGTATGGATGCGAGCGGCGAGTTTGTTTATCTACTTTCGAAGCAATACTCAAGCATCCTAAAGCTTGATCCGCGCAGCAGAAAGATCGTGGAGATTTATAGCTTTGAAGGCACAAACGACGCGCATGCGCTAGCTATCAAGGACGGCAAATTTTACGTCGCGACGAGAGAAAACGGAGTGAATAAAATTTTTATTTTCGAGAGATAAAATTTAAGCCGTCTTGCGGGCGGCTTTTATTTCTTTAATTTCTGCAAAAAATCAATATCTTTATTGCTGTTTCTTTTTTTGAAGTTTTCTAGAATTTTCTTTTCGACTTCCGGCGACCAATATATTTGTAGATTTTCCTTCGCTCTGGTTATTGCTGTATAAAAAATATTATGCGTTATCATTTCATCAACTTCGCTACTTATTACTACTTTTACAGTTTTGTACTCCAAACCTTGTGCTTTATGAATTGAAATGGCGTATGCCACATGGAACGGTACAACAGTTTCTTCATCATTATTTTCAGAATTCCCCTCCTCATCAGCCGTTCCGTATTGATTAACATAAAATTTTATCACCGATTTATAGCTATTCTCCAATAACTCAAAATCATACTTTTGTGCATCTAGTCCAGTTATTGATTTTTCAAGTTCGATGCTAAACCAAATTTGTTTTCTTCAAGCTCAATATTAACAATTTTTCCTTTCATATTATTGTAAATAAGCGGCTTAAATCTTTCTACCTCATTAAACAAAATGGGATCGCCGATCTTATATCTATGAAGGCCCCATTCTACAGTTTTTGCTTTATTGGTTTCTTGCAAAATAGTATTTAGGTTATTAATACCATATAATCCATCGTAATTAAGACATAAAACAATCTCATCATCACTAGCTTCAAAACTTAAATCTTCTAATTTTTGAGAATAGCTTTCTCTTTGTAAAATTTCACTAATACAATCACCAAAACTTCTTACTTCATCCCAAAGTTTTAAAAGTTTTTTATCTTTTGTTCTATATGTTTTTTCTAATGTAAAAGTTGCTTTATCAAGAAAACTCTGAGCGATTTTAAACCAATTGCCAAATGATATCGCTTCTATCTGATATATGTCTCCTACTAAAAGAATGAGCTCAAATTTTACTTTATTGAGTACTTTTTGCATATCATCATTGCTTATTGTACTACATTCATCGATAATTAGAACATCGCATTTTGTGTCTGTACCCGCTATTAATTTAGCAACTGTTTTAAATTCACTTTTTGAGCTCGCAGCAATACGTCTTTTTAAATTATCTACAGCAGTATTTGTATTGGCTAAAAATATTTTACTATTTTCTTTAAAAAAATGTGATACGTAATCGATTAAAGTCGTTTTACCAGTACCGGCTGCGCCATAAATCAAGGCGACTTTTGATTTCTCAAATAGATTAATAACAATATTTTCTTTTTCTTTATCATCAATTAGCGTCGAATTTTTCTTTATCCACTCTTTTGCAGAATTTGAGTAGTTTTGAATACCGCTCTGTGTCAATTTGTCAAGCCCATCAATAATTTCGATAGATTTTTCGACATATTCTTTGATATAAAAGTGACTTTGAAATTCCTCAATTCTCCTACCAGTATGCCCTTTTGGATTGTTTTTGTTTCCTGGCCATAATTTTGAGCTAAATTCAAATCTTAGATTATCTATATTGTTGAAACTGAAATTCCTTTTTATCAACAAACAGGCTTCCGCTATTTTCAATCCTGCTTTTTACTGCTCTAGCAAATAATTCATGTTCTCTTCCACTTGTATCTATACATTCTAATAAGTCATAAAAGCCAGGGTTATGATTTATCAAAGATGTTGCAAACGGCATTTGCTCAAAAGGAAGGCATTTTGAAATTTCAGCTTTAAATCCGATAGGCATCTATCTTCATTATTTGGAAGTTGCTTTTTTATTACTTGATTGCGTAAGTTGTGTAGTAAATACCTAATTGTATTTCTACCATCTTTGGTAACTGCCTTTGCCTTATCTAAAATATCAAAAATATGCGAAACTTGTCCTTTAGAAATAATGTTTCTTTTTATATCTTGGTAATCATAACTATCAATCAAATCAACTAAGCTAATTTCCTCACGTGTCAAAAATTGCATTAATTCTTTATATTCGTTTGTTTTACTTATTTTTTGACTAAGTCCAAATATCTTGCCAAAATTTTGTAATTCAGCCGGCCTAATAGCAACCTCCAAAAAGTCAATAATTTTTACCTGCAGTGATTTGTTTAGAATTTCTATATTTTCATTACGAATCCATAAATTGACAGCATAATTATCAAAATTCTAAATTTACAAAATGCAATTAGTTTATCGAATTTACTAAAATTATCTACTGCATTAACAAATGTTACTTCATAATGAAATTTGTCCTTTTACAATAAATGGCTTTATTTTTGTTATGTAGTAAACACCGTTTTCTTTATAATAATTATTTAAAATACCCTGATTTTCTAGTTTCTCTGCAATCTTTTCATAATATTCCATAAATTTCTTATCTAAATTAAGCGGGAATTTGTCAAGATTTCTAAGTACTTCAATCTTATATCGCTCTCTTAAAAAATTTTTACACTCTACCAAATACATAAAATACTTAAGCATTAAACGTTCAGATGAATTTTCAGTAAGTGTATAATGTGAGACAGATTTATCTAAAAAATTATGGAAACGAATTAAAAAAGTAAAATTTCCGCCCTTTGATTTGATGTATTTAATAGCATTTTCATTAATTGTCTGCTGATACTCATTAGTATCTATTTTTTCTTCGCTGGAGTGAATTTTTTGAAAAATATACTCTACTAAATTTCTAAGCTGAGATAAGATAGCTTGGCTAACAAATCCTCGCTCGTCACACAATTTGTTGTTCGCAAGATTTTTATCTATATTTTCACAAGTTCTTAATATTTGGTCCTCAAAATCCATGTTTATTCCTAAATAAAGTATTTACGTATTTTATCGAATCTTTTAAAAATATTTTTAAGATATTTTAAAAGGTCGGACTTTCATCCGACCCAAGTATTAGGAAAAGGGAGAAACTAAAATATATAAATTGCTCCAAGAACGATAAATGCTCTTAGGCAAAAACCGCCGATTAAAACACCATATTCATTGTATACGCAGGATTTGATACCCTCACTGCATCCGCATACTGCTCCGTCTTTTGTTACGCCACATCTTTGTAGCATAAATTTGCTGCCGCCAATTAATGGCAGTGCAAGACCAAGCACTATAAAGCCTATCCAAAACATCGGCGCTAGAGAGCCTGATACTATTTTGGTTATGCTAGCCATGCCAGCAGCTTCATTTCTAACGTTTGCAAATAGCATTAATAGGGCAAAAATTTCAAGTGCCACCAAAATAGTGTGAAATTTATGCGACTCATGGCTCAAAACGCCGCCACCACTTAGCACAGATATAGCGTTTGCGCTAAGGCCTGTTGATATGGCTGAGATAGTAAATAGTATCGGTAGCCATATACTTGCCCAAAGTGGGATCGCTTTTACTACATATAAAAGTAGTCCAGTATATCCCATCACTCCAAGCGCTAGTAGCGAGCCAAAGCTAAGCATCATATCGCAAATTTTACCGCCTTTTTTGACCTGTAAAAGTACAAGCACGCTAACTATTATGAAAAATGTTAGAAGATATGTGCCGATACTCATTATAGAAACTGGTCTTGTGTAAAGACCTATGATCTTAGCTGGATTGATCGCTGCGCTTGGTGCTAGGTCAAATAGTAAAAGTGCAGTTCCAACTATGACCGCTATTGGCGCGAGCAAAAATCCAAATTTATAAAATTTCTCATCGAGCTTGCCCAAAAAGCCTTTGTAGGCTAAAGCCGAGCACAAAAACGCCCCAGCACCTAAACCACCTAAAAAGAGATATATGACTATGAGCCATCCCCAAGTTGTTTGTTCCATTATCTATCCTTTAACTCTTAAAAGTTAGAAGAGCTCTTGACTGCTCTATCTCGTTTTCAAGATATAAATTTAAAAAATCAGCAAAGTTCACATAAGCTTCTAAATTTGTAGCTTCCTTACAGCGAGAGCTGAAATTTATAAAACCACTCAAACGGATGAGTGCGGATGAAGTCATATTTTTTATGTAAAATTTCATCCAACTTCTCTTTTCGTCTGCTTGCAAGGCATTGAAACTTAGAAAGTAAAGGTATTGCAGCTCGTATCCGATGAAGTCATCTGGAAATTTATCAAACTGCTCTTTACTAAGCTTTAGACCAGAGCTCTCATAAAAGCTTCGCACCTGCATGGTCTTTTCGCCAAACATCGTTTTATAATCAAAATAAACCGACTCGTATGGCTCGGCCTTTGGGTGTCTTGGCCCTACAAAAAGCCTGTTAAATTCATATCTTAGCTCATCTAGCAAATTTAGATCATCTTTGCACTTATTTAGCCAAAGTATGAAGTCGTGATTTTTAAATTTATCACTAAAATTAAGGCTTAGGCTTATGAGCTCATCTAAATTTTGCTCTCTAAGCTCCACTAAGAAAATCGCCTTAAAAAGTCTTCAACACTAAGGCTAACGCTAAGCTTTTCTTTGACCTTATCCATCTTTTACTCTTTAATGTATGAATTTGTTTCGCTTCATTCTTGGATAAAAGCGGATGTTTGGCTTGGTAAAGAAGTGCTTAAAGCCTGGCATCTCTTTTGCATACCAGCACTGTCGCTGACGTTACTATCAACTAGTTTTAGTACTCCACACGGACAGCCTGCTACACAAGCTGGCTCTTCACCGCGCTCAAGTTTTTCGGCACAGAGGTTGCACTTTTGAGCCTTGCCGTCTTTGCCTTTTGTGATAGAGCCATAAGGGCAAGCCATCAAGCAGTATCCACAGCCTATGCACTTATCATGAAGTGGCTGTACAACTCCATTTTCTAGCTTGATATATGCTCCAACTGGGCAGACGTCCATACAGGCCGGCTCGTCGCAGTGGTGGCAAGAGTGAGTTATAAATATCTCTTTTCTATGCCATCTTCATGTATCATAAGGCCATCAACATGCCTCCAGTTTATATCTGGATCTTGGTTGTGATAGACTTGGCATGAAATTTCACAAGCCTTGCAGCCTATACAAAAGTTATAATCAAATAAAAATCCTTGTTTTCTTTTCATCTTAGACCCCTTTACATCTCTTGTTTAGCTGCTTTTTTTACTTCACAAAAGCTAGCTGTATAGGTTGAACCATTTCCTAGATCACTAACGCCATCAGAGCAAAGTATATTTGCTCCAGTTCTTGATTTTGTCACTTTTACCCAGATGTTGTTCCACGCATAGACTATGCCTGGGTTCATTTGATTTGTCTCGACTGCTGTAAAGACGGCTGTACCTTTTTCGTTTGTTGCCTCAACTGTATCTCCGTTTTTGATACCGCGTGCTTCCATATCTTCACGTGTCATAAATAGCTCAGCATTGCCCTTAACGATAACCCTTTTTAAGATATAAGGCATATTTCCCCAGTTTGAGTTGTCTTGGAGCTGAGTACCTGGCGTCATGAAATAAAGCGGATATTTCTTAAGATAGTCTTTTCCAAATTTATTGCTCTTTTCATAGTAGTCCCAGTCAGTTTCAAGGTCTATTACTGGATGATATCCTGCGTCTTTAAAGGTTCGTGAGTAAAGCTCGCATTTTCCACTCTTTGTACCAAAGACTAGTTTGTCTTTTGGCGCATAAGGGTAGTATGGGAACTGATCTTTCATCGTTTCAGGCGTTCTAAATGGTTTGATCCAGCCGACTGATTTTAGTTTTTCATAGGTGATGTTTTGTTTTTTGGCAAATTCTGTATCCAAAAAGCGTCTGCAAACCGTTTCGCTATCCCAGTTAAAGCACTCTTCTGTATAGCCCATCGCTTTTGCAAGAGCGTTAAAGAACTCTAAATTTGTCTTAGCTTCGCCAAGAGGTTTTACACTTTGAGCGTTGTAGCAGACGTATCCAGAAATTTGGTCGTTTTGGATATCCTCACTCTCCATAAATGTAACACCAGGTAGAACATAGTCAGCATAGTCACAGGTATCTGTTTCGTAAGGATCAATTACAACCAAAAGAAGTCATCGTCCATTACACGCTTTTTGATCAAATTTTGTATTTGGCGCTGTTACCATTAAATTTGAGTTGTAGTTGATACATGCCTTAATGACCGTGTTTATAGGCTTGTCAAGATATGTTGGATTTTCTTTTTGTATGCCTTTACCAAATTCTATATAGCTTATTTGCTGCCTTTCTATCTTTTTACCAATCTTTATCTTTTGGAGATAGATCTGGCATGCAGTTGTCGAAATTAAAGCAGCCTTTTACATGCACATATGCCCAAAATAGTCCGCCACCAAGCTTTGTCAAGGCGCCAGTTAAAACTGGTAAAAATGTAACCGCACGAACAAGTCTTGCTCCGTTAAAGTGTCTTTGTCCGCCGTCGCCGTGCATGATAGCTGGTGCTTTTGCGTGAGCGTACTCTCTGGCAAAAACTTTGATCTGATCCACACTTGCTCCACACATCTCAGATAGTTCGCCATAGGTGTAGAGTGAGCACTCGTGCACTAGATCTTCAAAGCCAGTGGTATATTTTTCTACAAATTCATGATCATATAGATCTTCTTCTATTAAAAATTTACAGACCGCTAGACAAAATGCAGGGTCACTAGATGGTTTTAGCTGGATAAACATATCTGCTTGGTTTGCTAGAGGAATTCTTATTGTATTTATAACGATGATCTTTCCGCCTCTTTTTTTAACACGGTGAGCAAATCTTATCCAGTGTACGGCTGTGTAAGCTTCGTTTGATCCCCAGCTGATATACATATCGCTCTCATCGATCTCAAGTGCATCTTTTGAGAAGTCGGTACCTATAACGCTAGGAGTACCCGCGTATCTTGGCCAGTCACAAGGGTTTCTAACAAGTCTTGTGGCTCCATATTTTTCAAAGAAATTTCCTGGTGCGATAGTTTTTGAGATATGTCCTTCGTTGCCAGAGTAGACAAACTCGGTCAAGGCTTCGCCGCCAAATTTCTCTTTTATCTCAGTTAGCTTTGCGGCTATCTCTTTTAAGGCTTGATCCCAGCTTATCTTCTCCCATTTCCCTTCGCCTTTTTTACCGACTCTTTCATAGGGTGCATGATGCGGTCAGCGTTATATAGGTGCATGGCATAGGTGTGACCCTTGACGCAGACTGTGCCTTGCGTTAGTGGGTGCTTTGGATCTCCTTTTATGCTTACCATTTTGCCGTCTTTGATCTCAGCGATCATCGAACAGGCATCACGGCAGTTTCTAGGACAGGTTAGGTAGTGGTACTCTACATTTTCCTCGTTCTTATAGGATTTTGGGTTAAATCCACCTCAAATTGCTCCATACCAAATAGGCTAGGAGCTGTTCCAGCTGCTGCTATAGCTGCTCCGGTGCCTTTTAGGAAAGAACGTCTTTGCATGTTTTCTCCTTAAATTTGATAGCTATTTCATCTCAAAGATAAAAACTTTATTCTCTTTGCCTTCTCGTGAGAAGATGTAAAATTTATTATCTTTGATCGCTAATGCTCTTGGGTTATTTACCCCACTAAAACTAAATGCCTCGTCTATCTCTTTGGTGGTTAAATTTAACTTTAAAATAGTTGAGAAATTTTTGCTTAAAAGATAGAGCGCACCAGGCTCCACATCAACACCAGTAATGTAGTAGTTGTTTAAATTTCTACCCTCTTTAGCTGCAAATTTGCTCCAGCTTTTGGCATAAATTCTTCTAAGATCATTTTGTCATCACCATCAAATATGGCCACACTCCAGTAGTCTCTAACGTCATTTGGCACGCTAGCTGTGAAAATTTCATTCTCACTCTCTAGGTAGTCCCAGCCTAAGATGTACTGCTGTTTTGATCTAATGGTAGAAAATCTGCCCTTGTTACCAAGGTCATTTAGCTTCCACGCGTCATATCCAGCCAATAGGTGCCTCCACTGGCTATTTTGTTCATCTTTACTAAGGTTGCTAGTTGGCTCATAAAAGACAAAAGTTTTGTTATAACTTATCATGCCAAGCTCTTTTTTATACCAGTAGCCCCACTGTTGCCTCCATCTCCATTATAAAATGACGGTCGTGCTTGGCATAACTTAGTGGCTTTAAATTTTCATCTGCGATGTAAAATTCATTGTCGTTTGAGACAATGGCAAAGTACTTTTTGCTCTCATCGTAGTCGGCTCCAGTTATTGCATTATCATTTTGCAAATTTAGAGTGAGCGTATCTTTAAGACCTAGCTCTTTTGTGTTTTGGATTGCTCCATTTTTACTATCCATGTCAAAGTTAAACCCAAAAGCAAGGCTTACTAATGCGACAAAAAATATTAGCTTTTTCATCTTTTACTCCTTACTTTGCTAGGTCTGGAAGCTCAGGGTTCCAGTCAAATCTAAAATCAAGCGAGCTATCCCAGTGGTCTTTCTCCCAGAACCATTTTGAAGGATCTATGCTCATTCTTGGTGGTGTGCTAGATCCTAGATATGGTGGTGAACCAGAAGCTATAAAGGCTTGAACGCAGTTTGCAAGGATGATCACGATAAAGACTAAATTTGCAAATTTGCCAAGTGGCAAGTAGCTTAGAAAGTTGCCATATTCGCCATTTGAGCTTTTTTGCATTATAAGGCCTAAGTTTTTGCTAAACAAAAATATAAGAGCCAAAAATATGATCACACAAAAATCAACAACCATAACCCAAAGCTGAGTATGGGCACCTAAAATTTCAAGGCCAAAACCTTGTTTGATGTCAAGATAGCCGCCAAATGTTCCATCTAGGCTGTAGTGGATAAAGCCATTAAATATGCCCCAGCAAGCCATTAGTAAAAGTGCTGCTAGATAGCCAGGCTTTAGTCCGTACCTGATGATAAAAAGCGCTATTAGGCTAATAGCTATCATCGTGATCCTCTCGGCCCAGCACATTACGCAAGGGTTATCACCTAGCCCAAAGCCAAGTACTAAGCAGGCGATACCAACTGGAAGTGCCACAAGAGCAGTGATGGCCAGTGACATAAGGTTGAAAAAGCCTTGTTCGTTTGCTGGGATTTCGTTTTGTTTTGTTTGCATCTTGCCCTCCTAAAAGTTGCCTATTGGCAAGACTACCCAGTAAATTTACGTAAAACTCTAGTGCAACCAGTATTACGCACCCCAAGGCCAAGCAGGACGTTGCTACTTTTTTCATCTGCGGCTTTATATATAAGATAAGACCGCTGATCAAAAATAGCGTCAAAATTAGAAATTCCATTTTGAGCTCCTTTTTGTTAGTTTTTAAACTCTAAACATGTTTATCTGAGAAAAATAATATAACTATAATTATTAAATTTAGTTTAAAAAATATATTTTTATAACTAAGTTTTACTTTATAAAATAAAATTTTGTAAATAAAAATAGATTTATACAAAAATATTTTATATAATTAAGCTATATTTAATTAAATTAATATTAATTTTTACAAAATTATTTTTATTAGTTAGTTTGTAAATTCAAATTAGCTTAAAGAATAGTTATGTAATATTTTTGCAAAGGTAAAAAGGGGCAGTAATGGAAAATATATTTTTAGAATCATATGATGTTTTTAAGGTATGTAAATCCCCAAGCAAATTAAAAATTTATGATGAATTTTTGCAAAATAACAAAAGGTACTCTATAACGCGTTGCTACTACGTCATCGTGGTGGATAATACATTTTTAACCTACTCACATCTCATGGTCTATGAGCAGCTACTCTATCTTTTTGTACTCGCAAAATAAACTAAAAAATGGCGACTTTTCGCTCACGCTGAAAAAAGCAGAGCTTGCTAAGAAATTTAAGACAGATATCACAAAAAGTGCCACAGATACGATAAAGTGCTTTTATGAGATGCAGGACGTGAAAATTTCGATCTTTGTCAAAGATAAGATCGAAAAGCAGATGAATATAATCGAATTTATAGATGCAGAGCAAACCGACAAATATGGCGAGCTACAAGATGAGATAAATGTTAGGCTAAATCCCAATTTGTCAAGCTTTACCGCTGCATCTATCTTGATAAGATCGAGTATTTAAACAGCTTTGACATAGAGCAAGGCAGCTTTATAAGATACTTCATGCAGCACGAGCTAGATGGTGGCGTAAAAAGCTCAGCTATCATCGATAAAATGGGCGTTTTAAACTATTTACCTTTTGCTTATAAAAAGCGTTTCGAGCAAGAGGTGGCAAATGTTAGCTTTTATTATAAAAATGAAAAATACGAGATAAAAGATGGCTTTGTAGTCGTCACAAACCACGAAAATAGAGTGATGGATAATCAAAATGCTTCTATTGAGCTCTTTGGTCTTATCTACGAGCAGATCACCAAAAACTGCACTAAAAACATCGTGTTAAATGACGCAAATTTGCAAAATTATTATGCTAGATTTGGCAAATTTGAGTCAAATCAAACTATCTTTAAAATTTTAGCAACATGGAGCTCATGCTAAATCATTCAATGCAAAAGGAAAATACTAAAATTTCTTTCTTCTCTCACTTTTTTGAAAGCATAGTTTGCAAAAGAGATACGGAGCTTGAAATTTTGATTGAGCTAAATCAAAAAGGCTTTGAGTATATCATCTCACGAAGTGCAAATTTAGACTTTTATAACGTTGAGTCAGCTGACTACGGACTTACTTCCTATCCAGCTAGCTCGTGTGCGGTGGGTGGAAATTTCTAAATTTCAGTTTATTTTATCTTTTAGTTTGGCGATCACTTCATCAAGCTTGCCGCTATTTTGAGCGTTTTTTAGACATTCGTTTATCTCGGTCATCTTTTTTGTAAATTCGTTTTTTATAATGTCAGCTACAAAGTCCTCGCTGCTAGTCTCGTCCAAGATAGGATACATGTCTCGCCAGATATCTTTGATCCACCAGCCACATTTTGATATGCAAGGAAACTCTTTAAGCTCGCCAAGCTTTAGGCTCATCATAACTTCATCAGAGCATTTGATATCGTCTGTGACAAAGTCTTTATGTGCGCTATCAAAGCTTGTAAACATGCGGTAGCCAAGACTTGATACGTTGTTTTCAGAGCAAATTCTAAACTGAAAAACATTATCTTTATAGTCTAAATTTGATATGCAAATTTGATGTTTCTGGTGAAATTTGGAAATGAGTTAAACCTTTTATCATCTATGTCAAGCTGCCATTTTGAGTCATTATTGCTCGCTAAAAACTCTTTAAAGCTTAGTTGTACAAATTCTTTATAGCTCATCTCGTTAGCTGTGAAAAAGTCATAGTTGCTACTGTTTTTTTCTTTAAAATCTTTAAATTTCATATCATTTCCGATCAAAAAAGTGTAACTATTTTACTACTTTTAAGGATAAAAGTTATTAAATTTTACGAAATTTGTAAGATCTTTTATTAGCGAGCCATTTCGGCTTTAGAAATTTAAGTTGTGTAGCAAATGTTTTTTCAAAAACAAATCAAATTTCATCCGTGATTATCTCTATATTTTTATAGATTTTACTCTGAACATAGCCAGCAAATTTAATCCATAATGCCTAAAATTTGTTACAAAATTTAGCCTATCCTTTCTTTTAGAAATTCCAAAATTTCTTGTGCTTTTTCATTTAACGACTCTTTTGGGATATATAAGAATGAGCCTTCTTTTAAGATCAAAGCTATAAAATCATCGGTTTCACAAGTGCCAAGGAATGCACCATATGAAAAATGAACCGTGCTATTTTTTGTGATAAACAAGACCTCATCATCATATATAACGATCTCTTGTTCGCGCTCAACATCGATTTTTGAGTAAATGGTTCTAGTAAATAAAACCGGCTTAACGACGGCCGCATAAATATAGAGCAAGACTATGCCAACGCACAAAACGATGGCTAAATTTCTTGCCAAAGTAGAGACATCGTCCATGTCAGAATATACTATTAACTCGTGCCCAGAAATGTCAAAAAGCGCGACCATGGCTACTCCGCATAGCACAGCAAATGGCAGCTCGATCGCCCTCATTAAAAATACAATTTTATTCTTTTTATAGACGGTGTGCGAGACTTCGCGTAGCAGTTTTTTAAATTTAGCATCGTTTTTTATACTAAATTTTGCTTTAAATTTTTCATTTTGCATTTTATTCCTTCAAATTTTGTCTAAATTTCATTGGTGATGATCTCTATCTTGCTTGCATCAACCAAACTGCCGTCTATGATGATCTCCTCTATCCTGCCGGCTCTATGACGCCGCTTTTTGGGTTTTTCACACTTTTTATCGTGCTTTTTGTGCTCACATCTACGCTTGAATACTCAAAAGCAAGGCTTGTGTCTATAAAAATGCAATCTTTTACGACCAAATTTTCTACGTAGCAAAGTGCTTGCAAGCTCTTTATCGTGCAGTTTATGAGTGTCACATTTTTAGCGTTCCAAGCTAGGTATTCGCCTGAGATGAGGCAGTTTTGCGCGACCACGTTTTCGCAGTTCCAAAAGGCATCTTTTGAGATGAGCTTTGAGTTTGTGATTTTTACATTTTTGCAGCTATCAAAGCAGTAGTTGCCGTCCAAACTTAGCCCATCAACCTCTAATTTTTCACTATTTGCCGCAAAATAATCCCCCTTGCAAAGACGTTTTTTACCTTCACGTCTGAGCAGCCCCAAAGTGTCTCGGCAGCGTCTAGAAATTTACATTTTCAAGTAAAATTTGCGAGCTTTTTCTAAAGCTTTTTGGTGCATTTATGAGCACGTCTTTGAAACTTGAAATTTTGCTGTACCACACGCCAGCCCTTGCTAGAGGCTCGAGGTAGCCGCCATTTAGTGTGATGTCGCTTGCATACCAGAGCGGATACTTGTAGGCAAAAACGCACTCATTTAGCTTTAAATTTGAGCTGTGCTTTAGTGGCGACTCGCCATCTTCAAAGATGCAGTTTGGTAAATTTCGCCCCTTTTACCCCAAACATCGCGCGTTCTCCAGTAAAAATTTCGGCGTTTCTCTCTTGCATTTTTGTCCTTTATGAAATTTCGCTCTTAAAATTATACTAGTTTTACTGCAAAATGCCATTAAATTTACTTTAAAGACGCAAAGCGTTATAATAGCCCAAAAAAAGGAGCAAAAATGGGTTTAAAAGCAGACTCTTGGATAAGGAAAATGTCGGTTGAGAAGAAGATGATCGTGCCATTTGCCGAGGAGCAAGTGGGGCGTGGCGTCGTTAGCTACGGCGTTTCTAGCTACGGCTATGATATCCGTGTGGGCGATGAGTTTAAAATTTTCACAAACATAGGCGGAACCGTCGTTGATCCAAAGAATTTTGATGAGAAAAATGTGGTTGATTTTAAGGGCGATGTCTGCATAGTGCCGCCAAATTCTTTTGCTTTAGCGCGCACGATCGAGTACTTTAACATGCCTGATAACGTGCTAGCGATCTGCCTTGGCAAGAGTACATACGCAAGGTGCAGCATCATCGTAAATGTGACGCCTTTTGAGCTCTGGATTTAAGGGGCATATCACGATTGAAATTTCAAACACGACGCCACTGCCTGCGAAAATTTACGCAAACGAGGGCATTGCGCAAGTGCTATTTATCGAGGGTGATGAGCCTTGCGAGGTAACGTATGCTGATAAAAACGGTAAATGCCAAGCCCAAGAAGGCATCACGCTGCCTAGAATTTTAAAATAATTTTCATGCCTTTGCGACCTTGCAAAGGCTAAATTTATCGCCCACTTTTTATAAAAACCCTAAACAATAACGAAATTTTGACGAAATAGAAGCTAGAAAGAGCACAGCTTTGATAAATAAAATTTTAAATTTGGCACAGCTTTTGCTTAAAAATTTATAAACTAGAACATAAATCAGAGCTCAAATATAAGGATATACATGTCAGAGAAAAAAAATAAAAAAGCAGCTAAAGAGATAAAAGAAACAAAGTTAAACGGTATAACAAATCCTATCTTTGAAAAAAACCTACAAGCATTATTTCAACAAGATGAAGTCTTAGCTGCTAGATTATTTAGTATGACATCACAAAATAAATATGAGATAGTTTTAGGAAAAAATGATCCTTTGGATATAAATATCATAAACAAAGAGACATCTGAATCCATATATGAAAATCCTGTCGAAGAGACATATAAGATGCTTGATGAGATAGAAAAAAAATACAAAAGATATCCAGGTCTTTTTTCTATGGTCTTGGAAATGGTGTACTTTATAAAGCTCTAGCAAAAAATGAGACTCATAAAAGCATTGCTATCATTGAACCAGAGATTGAAATAATTTATAGTGTTTTAAATTTGATTGATCTATCTGAAGAGTTAGAAAAAGAGCAGATAGTGCTATTTTTCTCAGAATTTACAACTCACACACAGTTTCACTATCTTATAGTGAAACGCTGAGTTAGAATCCTACTCAAAGACATACAATTTAATAATACACTCTAAATTTTATGATCAGTTTTCAGATGACTATATAGATATAAATAAAAAATTTGCAGAGGCATTTTCTCATATAGTTATAGCCCATGGCAACTCTATAGATGATCTTTTGATAGGCACAAGGCAAAATATAGAAAATTTACCAGAGATGTTTAAAAATTATTGCTACCATGATCTAATCAAAAAGAGACATAAGCTAGTTGATACAGCCATAATTGTCTCTACTGGCCCAAGTTTAGACAAGCAGCTAGAGACACTTAAAAAATTTGCACCTTATGTAAGTATTATAAGTGTCGATGCTTCATACCCCATACTTGCTAGAAATGGTATAAAGCCTGACTACGTAACATCAATTGAACGCATGATACCAACGTTTACTTTTTTTGAAAAAAAACACCCAGAGGTTGATGAAGATATATATTTTGTTATTTCTTCGGTGACCCATACACAAAGCGTAAAAAATATATTACCAAGACGCTTAGTGCTTACCATGAAGCCACAACATGAAGAGAAGATGTTCGGTTTAAAAAAATATGGCTATTTAGGAGTCGGACATAGTTGTGCAAACATGGCTTATCAGTTGGCCTATGTGTTAGGACATAAAAATATTGTTTTTATAGGCCAAGATCTTGCTTTTGGCAAAGATGGAGCAAGTCATGCAAAAGGTCATACTATAGCTCAGCCAGATGAAAATTTATATATTACAGCTTATGGTGGCGAAGGAGAAGTACGAACAACTTATGTTTGGACGCTATTTAAAAATCAGTTTGAAAACGATATCGAGCAGTCCAAACTCGAAAATATAACTTCGTATAACTGTACTGAAGGTGGTGCAAGAATAGAAGGAACTATAGAAAGACCATTTTTGGAGGTTATGAGAGAGCTTTGTGTGGATAAAAAGAAAAGAAACTGCCTCACATACCAAAAAATAGTGAAAAAACAACAAATAACGATATGTTAAAAGCTTATAAAGTAATACAAGAAAAGATAAAAATGCAAACCTTTTTGAAGAAAGAGCTTGAAAAAGTATTTTTAGAAGTTACTCCTAGGATAGATGAGTTAAATTTGCTAAGAGAACAAGACAAGATAACTCAAAAGCATTTTGATGAACTTTTAAAAATAGTCAAGAAAGTAGATAAAGCCAAAGACTTTATATCAAAAAGAAAGTATATGAAATACATACAAAATGTCTTTATGATATCGGTTTTCTACAGGAGCTAGAGCTTGCTAAAATTTCTGTAGCACCAAGTGACACAAACAAAGAAAAGATAGATAAGTTATTTGAATGGGCAAATGCGCATAAATACTGGCTATTTTCAGCAGCTGGTGGTATAAATGCTGATATAGAAACAACAAAAGAAGCCTCTAAGCCTCTTATAAAAGAGCTTAAAAAACGTGGAATATTTCCAAAAGAAGACTAAAAATGGATATCTTAAGCTTAATAGGACGCACAAAAATCTCTTTGAAGATGACATAAATGCACTTGATAAAGACCTAAAAGAGATAGTTTCAAGCTCAAGCTTCCTAGTTATCGGTGGGGCAGGATCTATAGGCTCTGCCGTGACAAAAGAGATCTTTATAAGAGATCCCAAAAAACTCTACGTCGTTGATATCTCTGAAAACAACCTTGTTGAACTAGTGCGCGATATAAGAAGCGAGTTTGGATATATAAATGGTGACTTTAAAACTTTTGCTATAGATGTTGCAAGCGCCGAATTTGACGCACTTTTGGTGCAAAGTGGTGGATTTGACTACGTGTTAAATTTATCAGCGCTAAAGCACGTTAGAAGCGAAAAAGATCCATTTACGCTCATGAGAATGCTTGAAACAAATATCTTTAACACCGACAAAACGCTAGCGCAAGCTTACAATATGAAGTCAAAAAAATATTTCTGCGTTAGCACCGACAAGGCCGCAAACCCTGTAAATTTAATGGGAGCTAGCAAGCGCATCATGGAGATGTTTGCATTTAGACACTCTTTAGAGATCGACGTTTCGATGGCTAGGTTTGCCAACGTAGCATTTAGCGACGGCTCGCTTCTTTTTGGCTTTCAAAAACGCATAGAAAAGTCTCAGCCCATAGTTGCTCCAAACGACGTTAGGCGCTACTTTTTAACGCCAAAAGAGAGCGGAGAGCTCTGTCTTTTAAGCACCATTTTTGGCGAAAATAGAGATATATTTTTCCCAAAATTAGATGAAAATTTAGACCTCATAACATTTAGTGAAATAGCCAAACGGTACTTGGCAAATTTAGGCTACGAGCCATTTTTATGTGAAAATGAGGAGGAGGCCAGAAAGCTAGCCAAAGTGCTTCCAAAAGATGGCTTTTATCCTTGTCTTTTTGCGCCTAGCGACACGACTGGAGAGAAGGACTACGAGGAGTTTTTCGTTGATGGCGAGAGACTTGACATGCAAAGACTTCAAAATATCGGCATAGTTAAAAATGATGCAAATTTTGACAGCAAAAAGCTAGAAATTTTCAAAAACAATATCTTAAATTTAAAATCAAGCTTAACATGGAGCAAAGAGGACGTTTTACGCGAAGTTTTCGAGCTCATACCAAATTTTATGCATAAAGAAACAGGAAAATATCTCGATGAAAAAATGTGATTTTGACGAGGTTTTGAAATTTATAAAAAGCACCTTTAGCAAGGACAAAGTCCCGCTTCATGAGCCTAAATTTATAGGCAATGAGAAAAATATCTGCTTGAGTGCATCGACTCTAGCTTTGTCTCAAGTGTCGGCAAATTTGTCGATGAGTTTGAGAGCAAGCTAGCTCAAATGGTCGGTGCTAAATTCGCAGTTGCCACGACAAATGGCACCTCTGCGCTTCACATCTGCCTAAAACTAGCTGGTGTAGAGCAAAATGACGAAGTGATCACCCAGCCAGTTACTTTTATAGCCACTTGCAACGCCATTAGCTACCTTTTTGCAAAGCCGGTTTTTGTGGACGTTGATCTTGATACGCTTGGTATGTCGCCAGCGTCACTTAGTGCGTTTTTAGAGAAAAACTGCGAGCTAAAAGGCGGCAAATGTGTAAATAAAACTAGCGGCAGGATAGTGCGTGCCTGCGTGCCTATGCACACTTTTGGACTGCCTTGCAAGATAGATGAGATAGCTGAAATTTGCAAGCGTTGGAACATTGCTTTAGTAGAAGACTGCGCCGAGAGCCTTGGTAGCTACTATAAAGGCACTCATACAGGGAATTTTGGCAAGCTTGCAGCGATGAGCTTTAATGGCAATAAGATCGTCACAAGCGGAGGAGGCGGAGCTATCATCACAAACGATGAGGAGATAGCAAAGCACGCTGAAATTTATCACCACAACGGCCAAGGTGCCACATCCTTTTGAGTATCGCCACAGCGAGATCGGCTACAACTACCGCTTGCCAAATTTAAACGCGGCCCTGCTTGTGGCGCAGCTTGAAAATTTGGAGCTATTTTTAAAGAGCAAACGCGAACTTGCGATGATCTATAAAGAGTATTTTTCTAAATTCGATGATGTGAAATTTATAGATGAGCCAGCGGATGCTAGGTCGAAATTTTGGCTAAACGCGGTGCTCTTTGAAAGCCGTGAAAAACGAGATGAGTTTTTGAAATTTAGTAATGAAAATGGCGTTTTTACGCGTCCTATCTGGCAGCTCATGAATGAGCTTGATATGTTTAAGGAGTGCCAAAGAGATGAGCTAAAAAATGCTAAATTTCTAAGCGACAGGATAGTAAATATCCCAAGCAGCGCAAGAGTCTAGCCGTGCAAGATATAGTTTTAGTAGGTGGCGGCGGGCACTGCAAAAGTGTGATAGATGTCATCGAGAGCGAAGCTAAATTTAATATAATTGGTATCATAGATACGGCAGAAAATATTGGCAAAAAGGTGCTTGGCTATGAGATCATCGGTAGTGATGATGATCTGGCTGAGGTTTTTACATCATGCAAAAATGCTGTGGTGACGGTTGGCCAGATAAAAAGTAGCGAGCCTAGAAAAAGACTGTTTGCTCTACTAAAAGAGATAGGTTTTATACTTCCAACCATAGTCTCGCCACTTGCATATCTATCAAAGCATGCATGTGTAGGTGAGGGAAGCGTGGTGATGCATCATGCCTTGATCAACGCTGGTACATGTGTCGGTAAAAACTGTATCATAAACACAAAAGCACTTGTGGAACATGACGCAACTATCGGCGATCACTGCCATATCTCAACAGCAAGTGTGGTAAATGGTGGCGTTGTCGTGCAGGACGGGAGTTTTTTTGGTAGCAATGCAACCAGCAAAGAGTATATCGTGATAGGCGAAAATTCTATCATAGGCGGCGGAACTAGCGTGATGAGAAGCTTGGAGAAAACGCTTTTATAAAGGCGTAAAACTAGAATTTTAAAGGAAATTTGATGTCAAATAGGGTTTTTATCATAGCTGAGGCTGGGGTAAATCACAATGGCGATATAAATTTAGCTAAAAAACTGATCGACGTGGCAGCCAAAGCCGGCGCTGATGCAGTGAAATTTCAGACTTTTAAGGCTCGAAATCTTGTTTCAAAAAACGCACAAAAGGCTAGCTATCAAAAAGAAACTACCGATAAAAATGAAAGCCAGTTTGAGATGATAAAAAAGCTTGAACTAGACGAGAACACGCATAAAGAGCTCATAGCCTATTGCAAACAAAAAGATATCACTTTCCTCTCAACACCTTTTGATAGTGACAGCATAAAGCTTCTTGATGAGTTGGGGCTTAGCACATTTAAGATCCCAAGTGGCGAGATAACAAATTTACCTTATCTTAGGCAGATAGGTGGGCTCAATAAAAAGATCATTCTCTCAACTGGAATGGCAAATTTAGGCGAGGTAGAGGCTGCTATAGATGTGCTCGTCAAAAGTGGCACAAAGCGTGAAAACATAAGCCTTCTTCATGCAAATACGCAGTATCCAACGCCGATGGAGGATGTAAATTTAAAGGCGATGATAACTCTTAAAAATGCCTTTGGGCTTGAGGTCGGATATAGCGATCATACGCTTGGCATCGAGGTTGATATCGCAGCGGTTGCCATGGGTGCAAAGATCATAGAAAAGCACTTTACGCTTGATAAGAACATGCCCAGGACCTGATCATAAGGCTAGCCTTGAGCCAGGTGAGCTATCGGCTATGGTTAGAGCCATAAGAAATATCGAGCTAGCGCTTGGAGACGGACTAAAGCACTTTAGTAAAAGCGAGAGCGAAAACATCAAAATCGCTAGAAAGTCAATCGTAGCAAAATGCGATATAAAAAAGGGTGAAATTTTCAGTGAGCAAAACATCTGTGTAAAACGCCCAGGGGACGGCATAAATCCTATGAGGTGGGATGAGGTGATCGGGCAAATTTCGCAAAAAGACTATAAAAAAGATGAGCTGATATGAGAAAAATTTGTGTAGTGACAAGCACTAGAGCTGAATATGGCCTACTTTACTGGCTCTTAAAAGAGATCGAGGCAGATAGCGAGCTTAAGCTTCAGCTTATTGTTACTGGCATGCATTTAAGCCCTGAGTTTGGACTCACATACAAAGAGATAGAAAAAGAATTTAAGATAGATAAAAAGATAGAAATTTTAAGTAGTTCTCATACAAGTCTTGATATTTGTACTGATATGGCAAAGGTTTATGAGAAATTTGCTCTGGCATTAGCTGAGCTTAAACCTGATATATTAGTGCTTCTTGGTGATAGATATGAGATATTTGGTGTAGCAGGTGTGGCTAGTATCATGCAGATACCAATAGCACATATCCATGGTGGCGAGACCACACAAGGGGCGTTTGACGAAGCTTTTAGGCACAGCATAACAAAGATGAGCCATATACATTTTGCAGCTACAAATGAATACGCAAACCGCATAATCCAGCTAGGAGAAGAGCCTACTAGAGTTTTTAATGTGGGTGGGCCTGGCATTGAAAATATAAAAAAGCTAAATTTACTAAACAAGGATGAGTTTGAAAAGTCTATAAATTTTAAGCTTGCCAAAAAAAATATCCTCATCACTTTTCATCCAGCTACACTTGAAAATAGTAGTGCAAGAGAGCAGTTTAATGAGCTTTTAAAAGCACTTGATGAACTAGATGATACAAATTTTATCTTCACAAAGGCAAATAGCGATACAGATGGCGATGTGATAAATAAAATGATAGATGAGTATGTGAGCGAAAACTCACAAAAAGCCGTGGCTTTTGCCTCGCTTGGACAGCTAAGATACCTAAGTGCTATTAAATTTGTTGATATTGTTTTAGGAAACAGTTCAAGTGGCCTTTCAGAAGTTCCAAGCTTTAAAAAGGCCACCATAAATATAGGTGATCGCCAAAAAGGACGTGCTAGAGCCAGTAGCGTGATAGATGTTAGACCTGATAGGAAAGAAATTTTAACTGCTATCAAAAGAGCGTATTCAAAAGAATTTGAGGCAAATTTTAAAAGATACGATCAATCCTTATGATGGTGGCAATCCAAGCAAGAAAATGGTTAAAATTTTAAAAGAGATCAAGCTTGATGGTATTTTGAAAAAGAAATTTTATGATATAGGTATAAAATGAGAATAGTGAAACGATATAAAACTAAGTATAAATTCAACCATTAAAGATGCCTTGCAGACTATCAACAACGGAGGTCTTCAAATAGCCATCGTTGTTGATGAAAACGACGCTCTAGTAGGAACAGTAACAGATGGCGACATAAGACGTGGTTTGCTAAATGGCCTAGACCTAAACAGTAGCGTCAGCCTCGTAGTACATAAGAGCCCAAGTATAGCAAGTGTCGGTGATACAAAAGAGTCTATTTTAAAGATAGCACTTGCTAAAAAACTTCATAAAATTCCATTGGTTAACGAGCTTGGCAAGCTTGTGGGTATAGAAGACATCGAAGATATTATTAAGCCAGTTGGCAAGACAAATAGAGTTATCCTAATGGTGGGAGGCCTTGGTACTAGACTTAGACCACTCACGCAAGATACGCCAAAGCCGATGCTAAAGGTTGGAAACAAGCCGATCCTTCAGACGATAGTCGAGAAATTTGCAGAGTATGGCTTTGTAAATATCACGATGTGCGTAAATTTTAATGCAAGTATCATTAGGGACTATTTTGGCGACGGAAAAGAATTTGGCGTAAATATCGACTACGTTTTAGAGCAAAAAAGGATGGGTACAGCAGGGGCGTTAAGCTTGCTAAAAGAGCGTCCAAGTGAGCCATTTTTTGTTATGAACGGCGATCTTCTTACAAATGTAAATTTCGAGCACATTTTTAACTATCACACGCTACATAAAGCCACAGCTACAATGTGCGTCAGAGAGTACGACTACGAGGTGCCTTACGGCGTGGTAAAGATGAATGATAATAAAATAACTGCTATCGCAGAAAAACCAGTGCAGAAATTTTTTGTAAGTGCTGGGATATATATGCTCTCACCTGAAATTTTAGATCTAATTCCACAAGATGAGTTTTATGATATGCCTACACTCTTTGAAAAGGCGATAGCTCAAGACAAAAATGTAATCTCCTTTCCGATACATGAGTATTGGATAGACATAGGACGTCTTGAAGAGTATCAAAAGGCAAATGAAGAATATGCAAAGATATTTTAGTGAGCTATTTTAGATGAAAGCTCTTGTTATAGGCTACGGCTCAATGGGCAAAAGACACTGCGAGGTCTTAGAGACTTTAGCACAGATAGATGAAATTTGCCTAGTTACTAGCCAGGATGTGGCTGGTAAAGTGTGCTATAAAAGCTTAGAAGAGATGTTAAATTTAGATAAGTTTGACTACTTTGTTATAGCAACTCCCACATTTTTACATCTAGAAAATTTGAAATTTCTAGATGAAAGAGTGAGTGGCAAGATCATACTTTGTGAAAAGCCATTGTTTGAAAAAAAATATAAATTTACGCCCAAAAATAATAAAATTTTGTAGGCTATGTGCTGAGATTTCATCCGCTCTTACAAAAGCTAGAAGAGTTTTTAAAAAAGAGAAAATTTTATATCTAAATGCTAATTGTGGTCAGTATCTACCAAGCTGGCGAAGTGGTGACTATAGAAAATGCTATAGTGCTAGCAAAGAAAAAGGTGGCGGCGTCTTGTTGGATCTTAGTCATGAGCTAGACTATGCTATGTGGTTATGTGGCAAATTTGAAAGCCTAATGAGCTTTCAAGGTAAAATTTCAAATTTAGAGATAACAAGCAATGATCTATGTGTGGTTTTTGGTAGGACTAAAATGGATACCATAGCAAATGTAAGCATTGACTATCTAAGCCATATCACACATAGAAGCTTGCGTGTGGAGTGCGAAGGCTCTACATATGAGCTTGACTTTATGGCAGGCACTCTTACTAAGCAAGATAGTAGTAAGCAAATTTTTAACATGCCAAATTTGGCAAGAAACGAGATGTTTTTAGCTATGCATAAAGATGTTTTGGGTGAGCAAAGATATATTTGTAGCTTTGATGAGGGGCTAGATGTGATGGACGCGATAGATCAAATTCAAAGGCAAAACAATGAGTAATGTTTTATGTACGATATGCGCAAGAGGTGGTAGTAAGGGAGTTAAAGGCAAAAATGTTCGAGAGCTTTGCGGTAAGCCACTTATAGCTCACACCATAGAGCAGGCAATAGCATCAAATTTGTTTGAACATATAGTTATTAGCACAGATAGCGACCTGGTAGCAGAAGCAGCTGTAAAGTACGGTGCGGAGGTCTTTTTAAAAGAGATGCTGCTATGGCTAGCGATACGGCAGGAAAACTTGATGTTATAAAAGATGCCTTTTTAAAAAGTGAGGAACATTACGGACGTAAATTTGACTATGAGATCGACCTTGACGCTACATCTCCACTTCGTGATGTGAGTGACATAACAAATTCTTTTGAGCAGTTTTTGCGTGATGATAATGACAACCTAATAACTGCTATGCCAAGTAGAAGAAGTCCATATTTTAATTTAGTTGAAATTTATCCAGATGGACATATTGGACTTTCTAAACCGCTACCAAATGCTATTTTATGCCGTCAAGATGCACCAAAGACTTATGATATGAATGCTTCTATTTACATCTGGAAGCGTGAAGTTTTGCTAAATAATGACACTTTATTTTTACCAAAAACCGGACTTTATGTGATGGATGAAGTTAGATCGATTGATATAGATTGTGAGCTTGATTTTAAATTTGTAGAGTTTTTAATGAAGGAAAAAAATGCTAACAGATAAGGTCGTAGTAGTTACAGGGGGAGCTGGTAGGATAGGAAGTGCTTTATAAGAGCGATTACTAGCCAAAACGGAGTTGGTGTGATAGCAGAGGTTGATACAAAAAGGGCAAATTTCTTAAAAGATGAGATTACAAGCTCGAAAAAAGATGCAAGGATCGAGGTTTTGCAAATTGATATCAGTGATGCAAATTCTATCAATGAAGCTATAAATTTCTTGCATTCAAAATATGGTCGCATAGATGCACTAGTGAATAATGCCTATCCAAAAAGTAAAAATTACGGTAAGAAATTTTTGAGATCGACATGGATGATTTTAATGCCTTTTTAAATTTACATCTTGGTGGATACTTTAATATCTCACAAAATTTCATCAGGTATTTTTTAAGGCAAGGTCATGGTAATATCATAAACATCTCATCTATTCAAGGTATCGGAGCGCCTGCTTTTGAGACATATGAGGGGACAAATATGCACTCTCCAGTCGAATACACAGTCGTAAAACATGGCCTTCTTGGTATGACAAAATATATGGCAAAGATGTTTAAAAAAGATAATATCCGCGTGAATGCCATAAGTCCTGGAGGGATTTTGGACGGACAGCCTGAGCCATTTTTAAGCCAATATAAAAAGAGATGTGGCACAAAAGGCATGCTTGACGCAAATGATATATGTGGGGCTTTAGTGTATCTACTAAGTGACTCTTCAAAATATGTAAATGGACAAAATATCGTAGTTGATGATGGCTTTAGCCTATAAAAATATAAATAAAATAGTATAAATTTCATCTAGTCTAAGCTAGATAAATTTATATATCGCTTTTTATACGCACTTTTTCTCATACTGAAATTTTACCAAGCGAGAGCTTGCTATGTATATTTTTTCTATTTTTACAATTTAACTTAATATGGAAAAATATCTAAAACCCCAAAGACTAGCTTTGGGGCTGGGGGTTTGCGTATTGTAAAAGCATTAACACATTAAGGCTTTGCTACTGCAACAAAGCCCTATTTAAAACTTAATTTAACTAGCTACGTTATTGTAGAAGTTTCATTACGTTTTGTTGAACGCTGTTTGCTTGACTCATAGCATAAGCACCTGATTGAGCTAGGATGTTATGTTTTGAGAAGTTAGCAGACTCGCTAGCAAAATCTACGTCCCTGATTTGTGATTCTGCTGATTTTACGTTAACTTGAGTTACAGTGATGTTGTTAACTGTAGCTTGAAGTTGGTTTTGAACTGAACCAAGGTCTGAACAAACTTGATCAAGTGTTTTTTGAGCTGACTCAGCAATGTCCATAACAGCCATTGCGCCTTTTAGTGTCATTACACCAGCTGATTGAGCTACTGTAAGCACTTTAGTCATTCTTTGGAAGCCCATAGCACTAGCTAGTTTGCCGTCTATTTGACCTCTTACATCTCTTAAAGCAACTGAAGCTTGAGCA
Source organism: Campylobacter concisus (assembly GCA_037321105.1). GTDB lineage: Bacteria > Campylobacterota > Campylobacteria > Campylobacterales > Campylobacteraceae > Campylobacter_A > Campylobacter_A concisus_AZ. Next base: position 1,369,338 of record CP147775.1, read on the forward strand.
CCACCTTTTGCTGAGAAAGCTTCTGACTCTAGTTTTAGAGCATCACCGCCAGCTGCGCCTTTTGCAGATAGCTTAATATCTCTACCATCAAGGCGAACAAGGTTGATACGACCAACGAAAACTTGGTCTTTTTTCATACCGATTGCTTTTGAGATATTATCACCTGAAACACTAAACGCACGACCGTCACGGCTTGTTAGAACCATTTTACCTTCTGTATTGATAGAAGCTTCAACACCTGTTTGATCTTTAACAGCGTTGATCGCATTTACTAGAGCGCCGTTGCTATCGTTTTCTTTTACATCAAGGTCGCCGATTTTAACGCCGTTGATAGCAAAGCTTTTGATAGATACGCTTACTATAGAAGTTGACATAGTTCTAGTTACATCAAATGTAGCTCTAATGCCTGTCTTATCAGATGTTTTGTTGATATTTTCAGCTAATTTACCAACACCAGTTCCAAGACCAGTTGATATCTTAGTAGAAGCTATACTAATATCATTTACACCATCAACGCTTAAGAATTTAAGGCTAACTTTATCTGTACCAGTTAAAAGTTTTGAACTCTCAAAACGTGTAAGACCGATCTTATCAGATGTAGTCGCACCAATACTTGCTTTAACAGTTTGGTTTGAATAAGCACCTATTTGGAACTCTTTATTAGAGAATGTTCCGTTTTAGTAGTTGCTGACCGTTAAATGAAGTAGTGTTACCGATATTGTCAAGCTCCTCCATTAGACGAACGATATCAGCTTGCAATGCTTGGCGTGATTGAGTTGTTTGGCCGTCTTGAGCTGATTGAGTAGCTTTAGTCTTGATAGTGTCAAGAACTTTTAGCTGCTCGTCCATAGCTTTATCGGCAACTTGAATGATACCAATAGCATCATTACCATTTGCAATAGCTTGACCTAGAGCTGAAGCTTGGCTTCTTAAGCTATCTGCGATAGATAGACCTGAAGCGTCATCTGCAGCTGTTTGAAATTCTAAGACCAGAACTAAGTTTGTTAAGTGACTTAGATAGGTGAACGTTGTTGCTAACTGCGTTAGCGTGTGTGTTAAGTGCGTTTACGTTTCTGTTAATACGAAAACTCATTGTAAATCCTTTTATGTTTTAAGTTACGACTTCATGTCGCACGAAAACTATATCGATCGGTTTTTAAAAAAGTTTAGAGCTATGCATAAAATTTTTTATAAAAAACAAAAATCGCACTCCACCTAAAAATTTTCACACGTTACACTCTAAAAAATTATTTCTGCTACAATTACGCCAAAAAATTCAAAGGCTATATATAAATGAAAAGCTTAATCATCGTGGAATCTCCTGCAAAAGCAAAGACTATTAAAAATTTCTTAGACAAAAGTTACAACGTCATCGCCTCAAAAGGCCACATCAGAGACCTGCCAAAAACGAGCTTTGGCATCAAGATAGAGGATGATAAATTTACCCAGGAGTATCGCATCAGCAGCGATCACTCCGCCATCGTAAAAGAGATAAAAGAGCTAGCTAAGGGTGCAGATGAAATTTACCCTCGCGACCGATGAGGATGAGAGGGTGAGGCGATCGCATTTCACATCGCAAATGCCATCGGCAAAGAACCAACCAGCCTGCCTCGCATCGTCTTTCACGAGATCACAAAAAGCGCCATACAAAACGCTCTAAAAAGCCCAAGGCACGTCGATATGAATAGCGTCAATGCCCAGCAAACAAGGCGCTTACTTGACCGCATCGTTGGCTACAAGCTAAGCCCGCTTTTAAATTTAAAGATACAAAAAGGCTTAAGCGCTGGACGTGTGCAAAGTGCGGCGCTAAAAATAATAGTTGAACCGCGAGCGTGAGATACAGGCATTTAAACCAGTTGAATACTACACTATCGACACCGTTTTTAAAAAAGACTTAGATGCCGAGCTAGTTAAATTTGAAAACCAAAAGATCGAAAAGCTCACTATCCAAAATCCAGACCGCGCAAAATACATCATTGAAAATTTACAAAATGAGAAATTTCAGCGTCCGTGAGATCGAGAGCAAGGATAGAAAGATCCAGCCAAGCCCGCCATTTATGACTTCAACCCTTCAGCAAAGTGCGAGCAACCGCCTTGGCTTTAGCCCTAAAAAAACGATGATGATCGCGCAAAGCCTCTATGAGGGCGTGCAAACAAACGAGGGCTTCATGGGTGCGATCACATATATGAGAACGGATAGCCTAAATTTAGCCAAAGAGGCAGTCGCAGCCGCTAGAGAGCACATCCTTCAAAACTACGGCAAAGAGTATCTGCCAGCCAAAGCGATAAGCTACACGACAAGCTCAAAAGGCGCGCAGGAAGCCCACGAGGCGATCCGCCCTACAAATTTAAACTTCACACCGCAAATCGCGGCTAAATTTTTAGAAAAAGATGCGCTCAAACTCTACACGCTCATCTACAATAGATTTTTAGCCTGCCAAATGAGCGCATGTGTGAGCCAAACGCAAAACGTCTATGTCGCAAGCGAAAAAGGCGAGTTTAAGATAAGTGGCAGAAAAGTGCTATTTGACGGCTTTTACAAGGTTTATGGCGAGCTTGATAAGGATAAAATTTTGCCAAATTTAAAAAAGGGCGACGAGATGAGCTTGCAAAGCATAAAAAGCACGCAAAACTTCACCGAGCCACCAGCTAGGTACTCAGAAGCTGGTCTTGTTAAAAAGCTAGAAAGCCTTGGCATCGGCCGTCCAAGCACCTACGCACCGACCATCTCGCTACTAACATCAAGAGACTACGTGAGGATCGAGAAAAAGCAGCTCATACCAAACGAGATCGCATTTAGCATGATAGGCGTTTTGGAGGAGCATTTTAGCAACATCGTCGATAGCGAATTTACCTCACATCTTGAAGAAAAGCTCGATGAGATCGCGCTTGACAAGGCTGACTGGCAAAAGGTACTAAGCGACTTTTACTATCCATTTATGGAAAAAATAAGCGCTGGCAAAACTGGCATAAAAAGCCTAAAAACTGCCACTCCGATCGGCGAAAAGTGCCCAGAGTGTGGAAGTGAGCTAGTGCTTAGAAAGGGCAGATATGGCAAATTTATCGCTTGCTCAAATTTCCCAAAATGCAAATACTCAAGAAACGTCGCAAAAGATAATGAAAAGAGTGCAGAAACTGGCACTACTGCGGTAGCTAAGCCAAAACGCGAGCTTAAAAAGCTTGATGTGCCATGTCCAAAATGTGGCGGCGAGATGGTCGAGAGATTTAGTAGGCGTGGTGAATTTGCCTGGATGTGCCAACTATCCAAAATGCGACTTCATCTCAAACTACGAGCCAGTCGCGCAAAAATGCGATGAGTGCGGCGGCGATATGATCAAAAAAGAGCTTAAAAAAGGCACTTTTATAGAGTGCACAAAGTGTAAGAAAAAGACACTTATCTCTGAAAATTAAAACTTATAGCCAAATTTGAGCCCTTGAGCCTAAATTTGGCTTATAAATTTGGACTTTAAATGCCTGAAACTATCATAGAAGTTAGCCAGTATAAAGGGCAAAAGAGCCTTGTGATAAACTGCACGCAGCTAGGAGATAGCTTCACGCCGCAGTATAAAACCGCCAAGCAAAAAAGAGCGGTACTTGATGAGTGGTGCGACTTTTTAAGAAGCGAGCAAGAGGCATTTGATGAGCTTAGCTTTTGCACCAAAATGCCTCAAGAGCTCTTTGATGCGGTGTGCTGCCAAAGAAATTTAAAGAGCCTGCACATCAAATGGGGCTCGTATGAGAGCCTTGACGCGCTGGCAAATCTTTCTAGTCTAAAGAGCCTTTTGTTGGCTCAGGAGCCAGCGTAAAAAGCATCGCACCGATCGCGACACTTACTGAGCTTGAAAGCCTTGCGGTGGAGAATTTTCAAAAGATAAGCGACTACTCTGCGTTTTCAAATTTGCAAAATTTTAAAGAGCTTAGAGATCAGTGGCGACGGACTTTCGCCTAAATTTATCCACATAGAAAGCCTGGAGTTCTTACGCCAGATGCCTGGGCTAACCAGCCTTGTGATATTAACGGCTAGGCTAAAAAGCAAGGACTACTCGCCTATCTTGTCTCTAAAATCCCTTACTCACCTCAGCCTGCCGCCACTGCATGCACTTTTTGGACTTTTTGACGAGCTTAGTGCTTTGCCAAATTTAAAAACAGGGCTTTTAAAAGAGAGAGCGGAAATTTATAAGAAAAGATGATGCTGTAAATTTAAGTTTTTGCCAGACTTGCAGTAAATTTGATAGTTTTAGGCAAATTTTAAAATTCCATTCACTCGCAAGAATTGACTACTGAAAATTTGGCTTCGCTTATCGCTTAGCTCAAATCTTAGAGCCGAAATTACTCGTTCATGAAATTTTAAAATTTGCTAGAACTTTTTTGTAAAAATTAAATTTTTAGTTCGTAGCGACGAAATTTTTAAATTTCATTCACCCCTAAGAATTGACTACTGAAAATTTGGCTTCGCTTGTAGCTTAGCTCAAATTTTAGAGCCGAAATTACTCGTTCAGTAAATTTTAAAATTTGCTAAAATTTAACAAAACTGCATGCAGTGTGAAGCGCCGCCACATGCACCTCTCTATCTAGCTTCTATCTTTGGCATTTGCAGCATAAAATTTCTAGCTTCGCTTAGAAGTACCGGTTTAAGCGCATCTGCTAAGGTTTTTGGATCGTAAATCCTCTCATACGAAAGCATCAAGACTCCATCTTTTTTAAGCAAAAAGTGGATTATTTCTATATTTTTGCTCTTAGTTTCATCTTTTATAAGAGCTAAAATTTGATCATTTTCTTCGCTAAAAAGCACGTTTTTATCTTGCTTAAGAGCCTTTTTAGCTCTTCTAGCTCGCTTTTTGTTTTAGCGTCTTTGTCAAACTTTACCTTAAACGAGGCAAAGTGTTCGTCCATATTTTCATTTTTTAAAAAGTAAAAGCTCTCATCTTTAACCACTTGCTTTTTATAAAATGTGCTGCCATCAAACCTAAAACTCTCAACCAAGCTTAGCTCATCTGCCAAAGAAAAGAGACCAAAAAACAGCAAAACAAAAAAGCTAAATTTACGCATAAAATTTCACTCCAAATTTCTAAAAATAGCCGCCATTTTGCCTAAATTTCGCTTAGCTTAATCAAAAAATAACAAAGCTTTTTATACAATCAGGCATTTTTATTTTAAGGATCTTTTTGCAGTTACACCAAGCAAGCGAGCTTAGCATCCTTGTCGTTTTGGCATTTATCGTCTTTGCTTCGCCTTATATTTCTAAAATTTTACGCATCCCAGTCGCGCCTGCTGAGATACTACTTGGAGCGGTTGCTGGCTACATCGGAGTTGTCGGCGAAAACGAGATGTTTAAGCTCATCAGCGAAGTTGGCTTTTTCTTTTTGATGTTTCTAGCCGGCATGGAGATCGATCTTAGGATGCTAATAAACATCGACCGTAAAATTTTGCGCCTTGGGCTCATCTATCTCAGCGCTCATCTACGCTTTAGCTACGGCCCTGACGCTAGGACTTGAGCTTAGCCTGCTTTACATCATCATCATCCCGATAATGGCCGTTGGCATGATATTTACGCTATTTAAGGAGTATGGCAAGCAGCAAGAGTGGCTAAATTTAAGCATGCTAATAGCAACTATCGGCGAGCTTTTAAGCATCACGCTTCTAACCTTTACCGCTGCTTACTTGCAGTTTGGAGCGAGCATAAATTTATGGCTAACGATTGGCTATTTGATCCTATTTTTGGCTATCAGCGTGCTTAGTTTTAAAATTTTGGACGTGCTTTTTTGGTGGTATCCGGGGCTTAAAGTGGTGCTCATGCCGCACTACGACAAGGACGAGAAGGACATCAGGCTTTGCATCGCGGTATTTTTCACGATGATAGCTTTGATGCTCTATCTAAATTTAGAAGTCGCCTTTGGTGCGTTTATCGCAGGTATGTTTATCACGACATTTTTCGATCACAAAAAGGACTTGCCACACAAGCTTTCAAGCTTTGGATTTGGCTTTTTGGTGCCGATATTTTTCATCCACATAGGCTCTACTTTTAAGCTTTCAAGCCTAGGATCTAGCGAAGTGATAAAGGATGCTATTTTTATATTTTTAGCGATGCTTGGCACGAGAGTTGTATCTAGTTTGCTCTTTTGGGCAAGCTTGGCTTTAGAGGGATATTTTTATTTTCCGTTTCGCAGTCTATGCCGCTCACTCTTTTGATCGCAGTTGCTACTATCGCACACAAATCAGGCGAGATAAGTGACTATTCTTACTCATCTTTCATTCTAGCAAGCCTCGCACAAGCTATAATAGGAGCTATAATCATCAAAATTTTAATGCAATCAAAAAGCAAGGAGTAAAAATGTCATCAAATACAGCCACACTAATCGACAACCGAACTGGAAAGAGCTATGAATTTCCTATCCTAAAAGGCACGATGGGACCAGATGTCATCGACATATCGACCTTCTTTAGCGACACTGGGATGTTTACCTTTGACAGGGGATACACCTCAACTGCGATGTGCCGCTCAGCCATAACCTACATTGACGGCCTAAAGGGCGAGCTCATGTACAGGGGCTACGACATCGCGTATTTGGCTGAAAATAAGACATTTTTAGACGTTGCCTACCTGCTTTTAAATAAAGAGCTACCAACTAGCGAGCAATACAGGGGCTTTAAAGATGAGCTTAAAAAAGGAGCTTCATACATGAGGGCATGATGAAGCTCTTTGACGCATTTCCAGACAAAGCGCACCCTATGGCGATCCTGCAAGCAGCAGTCTCAGCGCTAAGTGCCTTTTACTCAGACCACCTAAATATGGATAAACCTGAAGAGTACCACGAGATGGCTATGCGTATCATCGCTAAGATCCCGACGATAGCGGCCTTTAGCTACCGCTACTCACGCGGGCTTCCTATCATCTATCCAAATTTAAATCGTGGCTTTACTGAAAATTTCCTCTATATGATGAGGGGTTATCCATACGAGCACGTCGATCTTAAGCCTATCGAGATAAAGGCGCTTGATACGGTCTTTATGCTTCACGCTGACCACGAGCAAAACGCCTCAACGACTACTGTTAGGACCGTTGGCTCTACGCACGCGCACCCATACGCATGTATAAGCGCAGGTATTGGCGCACTTTGGGGCTGGGCTCATGGTGGGGCAAACGAGGGCGTTATCCGCCAGCTAGAAGAGATCGGCTCGGTCGCAAATGTCGATAAATACATCGCTAGAGCAAAGGATAAGAACGATCCATTTAGACTAATGGGCTTTGGTCACAGGGTCTATAAAAACTTTGACCCTCGCGCAAAAGTGCTTAAAAAGATGAGAGATCAGCTGATGGATGAGATCGGCATTAGCTCAGAGCTCATAAAGATCGCCAACCGCATCGAAGAGATCGCGCTAAATGACGACTACTTTGTAAGTAGAAATTTATATCCAAACGTTGATTTTCACTCGGGGCTCATCCTAAAAGCGCTTGGCATACCAAATAATATGTTTGCCGTCATTTTTGTCATAGGCAGGACGCCAGGCTGGATCAGTCAGTGGATCGAGCTAAAAGAGCAAGAGAGTATAAAGATCGTTCGTCCAAGACAGCTCTACGTCGGAGAGACAAACAGAACACCAAAATGAGCGAGCTTTTAAATTTAGCCATCAAGGCAGCCATCAGCGCTGGGGGTGAGATAATGAAATTTTACTCATCTAATGGCAAGGCGCTTAAAGTCTGCCTAAAAGATGACAGCTCGCCGCTAACTAGCGCTGACCTAGCGGCAAATGAGGTGATACTAAAAGAGCTAAGCAAAAGTGGGATAAAAATTTGCTCTGAAGAGAGCATCTTGCAAGAGAGTGACAAAGATGAGTTTTGGCTAGTTGATCCCCTTGATGGCACGAAGAATTTTTAGCTAGAAATGGCGAATTTTGTGTTTGTATAGCGCTTATAAAAGAGGCTAGACCGGTGCTTGGCGTCATTTTTATCCCAGTTAGTAAAGAGCTTTTTTACGCTGATGAAAACGGCGCTTTTAAAGAAATTTTAGGCACAAATGATGAGGTCGTAGAAAAACAAGATCTAAATGAAAAAGCTAAAAGCTTAAATAGCTTCATCTTTTCAAGCAGAAGAGGCGAGACGAAGAAGGTTGAACTTGTAAGAGATAGTTTAAATTTAGAGCAAAAATGCATCGGATCTGCCATTAAATTTTGCCGTTTAGCCGAGCTTGGCGGGATATATGTGAGATTTAGCCCAAGCTATCTTTGGGACAATGCTGCAGGTGAGGCGGTAGTGAAATTTAGCGGTGGCAAGGTCTTAAACGCTAGCGACAGATGCGAGCCAAGCTACAAGCTAGCGGATCTAAAAAGCCCATTTTACGTAGCTTTTGGCAAAAATGCTTTGAGCTTAGAGGATGAAGTTTTTAAGCTTATAGAGCAGGGCAGATAAGGCTACTTGCACATTATCTCACCACTCATCTTTAAAAATGCGCTCTCGTTTTGCTCTAAAATTTATTTGCCGCTTCTAAATCTTGAAATTTATCTTTTAGTCTGATCACTAAAGTGCCACATTTTAGCTCTCTAGCTCGCTCCAAACTAGCATCAAAGCTTTGCGTTAGATCATTTATGCTTTTTATCAAAAGATCGTTTTTACCTAGCTCTTTTACGCTAAATTTGGCGTGTCTCTCAGCTCTTACTACGCCAAGATAGTTTGCGACTTTGGCGTTACTTATGTAGATGAAAACTCCCTCACGCAAGTTGCTGCTAAATGCCACTGCATCATCTTGCTCAAGTATCTTTGCAAGCTCTTCGCCGCTGTAGTTTAGGCTACTTTTAAGATTTAGATTTTTCACGCTTGGCTTACTAGCACAACCTGCTAGAAATATACAAAATATAAGAGCAAGAATTCTTTTCATTTTAAATTTCCTCAAGCAAATAGAGCATGCTAGCTATCTTTGCTGTGCCTACGATGTAGCCTTTTAAGTGAGTGACTAGTTTTTCGTTTTTAAGCTCTTTGCCATTTTTATCAGATATTTTTATGCTGTTTTCTTTTATAAATTTCATACTCTTAGCCGTTATTTCTTCTAAATTATTTTTGCCATCAAGTAGTAAAAATATATAGTAATCAAGCCTGTCAAGTCGTTCTGTAAGACCAAATTTGTTTGCAAAGGTAATGTCTGCGTTATCTTTGTGGTTTAAAAAATACTTTATATAGCCAATTAAATTTGCCTTTAGTCTTGAGTAATTTGGAGCGTACTCTATATCTTTTAGCTCATCTTTTACGATCATTGCGCTTGCTGAGTTTGTTAAAAGTCTTACAAAAGCGCTATAAACTGCGAGCTTATCTTCTGGCAAAATCTCTAAAATCTGAGAAAGATTTATACTTGCTGGATACATCCTATAAAATACCTCACAAAGCCAAGAGATATCTTGAGGCATAAGAGAAAATTTCTCATGCCAGCCATCATCTTTTTTTATAAAGTCGGCCACGACGTGAATTTTATTTACATCGCTTGGACCAATTTGTTTATTTGCCACGCTCTCATAAGCCTTAGCATGCACGATGAGACTTTGCCTAAAGACCTTGTTGCTAACTATATCTAAAAACTGCTCTAGATCGATCCTATCTTTAAATTTGCTATCTTTATAGTTATCTACATGCTCTATACCAAGATCTGGCACAAAAAGGTCTTCAAGTCCGTATTCGCAAAGATAGGCAAGATCGTTTTTAGCTAGCATGGCGTTAAAGTCTTTAAAGTAAAATGGATCGTTTATCTCTTCTAAAAACTCATGAGCTATATAAAAATCATCCTTTTCAAGCACGTTATCTATCCAGTGAAGCAGCAACTTTGCGGGGATTTTATCTTCATAATTTGCGCCAAGCTTTGTTAGTAATACCTCTTTATATACTAAAAGTGCCTCTTTGGCAGCCTTTAGCCTCTCTTCTGTGCTATCTTTATCTTTTGCAGCAAGTAGCATAAGATCACGCACGACATCTTTTATCTTCCAGCCTGGATAAGTGTTATAAGATATAAAAGCCACTCCGTTTTGGCTTAAAATTTCTCTTACGACTCTTAAAATAGCATCTTTTACAAAGTCAGGCACCCAGCTAAAGACGCCGTGAGCGATGATGTAGTCAAATTTCTCATCACTTTTAAACTCGCAGATATCGCCGTGAATTAGCTCTAAATTGCTTAGTCCAATCTCTTTTACGATCTCTTTGCCACGCCTTATCTGTTCGCCGCTAAGGTCAATGCCAACTACTCTTGCATTCTCGTTATTTACTGCGAAATGGGATCAAAATTTCCAGCCAAAGCTGCACCCTATCTCGAGCACTTTTGCGTTTTGCAAGGCGGTGGATTGATGCCAAGAAGTGTGGCGCAAGCCTCTAGTTTATAGGGCGATGACTGCGCAAATGCTGCTGATTTATATGTTAGCTCGTCGTAAGACTTTTCGATCTTGCTATTTTTGTCCATTTTCTATCCTTAGTAGTCTTCGTTTTTTATCTTCTCCAGCATATTTTTAGCGTCGTTTTCAGGCTCATCAACGATATATGCGCGCCTTATATTGCCACCTTTTATGATAAGTGTTTGACGAAAGTAAAATTTATGCCCATTTGAAGCGGTAAATACAGGGAGTTCAAGCGCTCGCTCTAGCATAAACTCGCTATCATTTAAAAACATTACACCAGTTGCGGTGTCTTCTTCAAATTTCTTCTGAGCAGCGATATCTTGGGAGCCAATAGCTACTACCATAAAGCCAAGATCGTTAAATTCTTTAAGAAGTTTTTTGTAGTTTATCGCTTGCTTCGTGCAACCCTTCATGCCCGCAGTTTTTTGTAGCTGCTCGCTTAAAAGCTCAAAGTCCTCACCTATCTTTGGATAGATAAAAACTACGCAGTCGTGGGTCCTTGCAAAGGCTGAAAAGTCAAATTCTTTACCGTCTAAAGTCCTTAAGTAGATGCTTGTAGGCACTTTTATCATGTTTCGTCCTTTAAAAATTTTATCTATTATATATCTTTAAGCTTTTTAGAATTTAAGAGATAGACGACAAAAAGAACGAAAAAGCTGATTATTAGCATCAAAAGGGCATAGATGTGAGCTTTGGTATAGTCAAGCATCTCAACTGCTTCAAATATCGCGATACTAGCGACCTTGCTCTCGCCAGCCACGCTACCACCTATCATCAAAACTACGCCAAATTCGCCCATCGTATGAGCAAAACTAACAACAATCGCGGTTAGTAAATTTGATCTGATACTTGGTAAGATGACTCTAAAAATGGTCGTAAGCTTGCTTTTACCAAGGCTGTAGCTCGCCTCAAAAAGGCTCTTTTTTAGACTATTTAGCCCAGCATAAATGGGCCCAAACATAAAATGGCAGCGAGTAGATACAGCTTGCTACGACAAGGCCAGTGAAGTTAAAAACTAGCCTCACGCCAAAGAGCTCTTCGATAAATTTACCAAAGGCCGAGTAAGGCGAGAGAAAAATGAGCAGATAAAAGCCAAGAACGCTTGGCGGCAGCACCAAAGGCAGCGAGATGATGGACTCTAAAAATGCCTTGCCAAAGAATTTCTTTTGCGACATAAAATAAGCAAGCCCTACGCAGAAGAAAAATAGGATAAATGTCGTGATAAAGAGAGTTTTAGCGAGAGCCAAAACGGCTCGTAGTCGATAGATAGTAGCTCGTTCATCATGCTTTTACCAAATTTACGCCAAAGGCTTTTGTACTAACTATGGCCGTATCGCCAGCTCTTAGCCCACTAGCCTCTGCGCTACTTAGCACGACCTCGCAAATTTGGCGGTTTATTAGCACGCTTGCTACAAAAATGGCGTCACACTTTTTGACCTCCAAAACCTTAGCGTTAAATGCAAATTTTTGCGATCCTGCACTTTTTAAAAATATCTCGCTCGCACTGCCAGACCTTGATATTTTGCCATTTTCAAGGACGAAAACCTTGCTGCAAAGCTTGTAAATTTCAGCTATGTCGTGACTTACCAAAATAACGCTCATCTTAAACTCATCGTGAAGTGCTAGCAAATAGTCTTGCAGCTTCTCACGCATGGCGTTATCTAGGGCACTTAGTGGCTCATCAAGTAGTAAAATTTCAGGCTTTCTCATCACCGCACGAGCAAGTGCCACACGCTGCTTTTGACCGCCTGAGAGCTCACCTATCTTGGCGTTTTTAGGCTCTTTAGCTCGCAAATTTCAAGCAGTTTATTTGCTAAATTTTCATCATTATTTGCAAAGAGCAAATTTTTAAAGACGTTCATATTTTCAAAAAGGGCGTAGTCTTGAAACAAAAAGCCGATATTTCGCTTTTGCGGGGCTAAATTTCTATCTTTTCGTCAAAAAAGATCTTATCTCCAACCTTTATCACGCCACTTTGTGGGGCTTCAAAGCCAGCGATGAGCCTTAAAATCGTCGTTTTACCTCCGCCACTTGCTCCATAAAGTGCGACAAACTCACCACTTTCAAAGGCAAGCTCAGCCTCAAGTATAAATTTCACCGCCACCGCCATTTAGCTCTTTTTTGCAAGAAATTTCTATCATTTTTAAGCGCTTACGTGGATACTTGTTGATTTAACGTAGGCAAAAACCTGCTCGCCTACCGCTAAATTTAGCCCTTTTAGAGCATGATCTGAGATGATAGCCTCAAAGCAAAGCTGCTCACACTTTAGGCTAACTATGCTTAAAATTTCACCGCGAGTTATGCCAGCGACCTCGCATTTTAGCTCATTTTCAAGCGAACTAGCCTCAAGTCTAAGCTTTGATAAGATGACATCTGAGCTTTTGAAATTTAAGCTCACCTCATCATTTAGAGCAAATTTGCTAGCCTCATTTAAGGCTAGCATATGTAAATTTATCCCTAAATTTAGGCACTCAAGCTCAAAAAAGCTGACGTCATCTTTGGATGAAATTTGAACGATCTTTGCTTTTATCATTTAGCTGGGACGTTGTAGCCAAATTTCTTGAAAATTTCTTTTGCTTTATCGCCCAAGATAAACTCATAAAATGCCTTTGCATCAGCGTTATTTTCAGCATGTTTTAAGAGCACGATGCCTTGATCGATCGGAGTGTAAAGCTCTTGAGGCACGAAGATATAGTTAGTGCCCTCTTTGTATTTTTCCATTTTTTTGTCAAACAATGCACTAGCAGCGATAAATCCAACATCTGAAGCACTTAGTGCCTGAGAAAGTGTCTCAGAAATTTTTTAAGCGTAAACGATGTTTTTCTCTACTTCGTCATAAAGTTTTGCATTTTTAAGAGCCTCGATACTAGCCTTGCCGTAAGGTGCTGTTTCTGGATTTGCTATTGAGATCGCTTTTAGGCCGCGAACCACTTCGATACCCTTTTTAAAATCCACATCTCTTATAGAAAAGATCGCTACAGCGCCTTGCGCATAAACTTTTGGAGCAGCCACTGCAAAGCCTGTGTCGTAGGCCTTTTGCGCAAAGCCCATATCAGCAGCCATGAAGATATCAGCTGGAGCTGAGTTTTGTATTTGAGTAACAAGACCACCGCTTGCACCAAGAGTTAGGTTGATCTTAGCGTCTGGATGAAGCTTGTTAAACTCTTTTATAAGCTCTGGAAACGCGTAAGTCGTGTTTGCTGCGGCATAGACATTTACCTCTGCGCCAAGTGCGTTTATGGCAAGCAGAGCTGCCACACATAGAAATTTAAAAACCTTTTTCATTTATACTCCTATTATGATTTGAGATGATTTTACTATTGCTAAAAGCGTGTCGCCAACGCCTATTTGCATATCCATCGCGCTATCTTTTGTGATGATGGCAGTTAAAGTTTGCTCATCGCTTAGTTTTAGCGTGACCTCAGCATTTACAGCGCCTATCTTTGCCTCGATGACCTCGCCTTTTAGCTGATTTTTAGTGCTTATTTTTATATCAAGATCTTTTGCAAGGATGACAGATGGCGCTTTAAAGATGAAAACTACCTTTTGACCCACTTTTAGGCCTAAATTTTCTCGCTCTCAACTGTTATGGTCGCTTCAAGCGTGTTGCCATTGCTTAGCTTTGCGGTGATCTCAGAATTTACAGCACCTCTGTTTATACTAACGATCTCGCATGAGAGCTGGTTTCTAGCGCTTAAATTCATACTCATCCTTTGTAAATTTACTGATATCGACATCTTCAAAATCAACCTTTTGACAAATTTTTTGCAAAAAGTCCTTTTGCGTCTCGAGGATAGCGTCGTAAATTTTTATCAGTTTTTTGGCGTATGGGCTAAGCTCTGAACCGCTATTTTTCTTGTTGCCATCAGCTCTTATGATGAGAGGCTTGCTGCTTTTGTTATTTATCGTATCTAAGCAGTCCCAAGCGTTTTTGTATGATATGCCGACAACCTCAGCCGCTTTTGTGATACTTTTTGTCTCTTTTATCGCCTTAAGTAGTGCTATATGCTTTGCTAAAACCTGCGTATCTTCGCCTAGAAATAGCTCTAAATTTATATCTGCTTTCAAATTTGTAACCTCTAAATATATAATAATAATTTGCAAAGTATATCTAATTATATTAATTCACAAGCTTAAAATTACAAATTTTCTTTAATTTCTTGTAAAGTTTCAAGAGGATAAAATCAAGCTGTTTTTTATAAATAAAATTTTAAGGTTTTATGATGAAATTTTTGCTTGCTATCTTTTGTAGCCTGCTTTTAGCCTGTGCCAGCGCTGACCTGAATACAAACAGTGAAAAAGATGATTTTGACGTTGAATTTGAAGCAAAAAAAGATGTTTTTGACCCACTTGGTGGCTACAACAGATTGATGACAAATGTAAATGACTTTATCTACATAAACATGCTAACTCCAGTGGCAAAAGGCTACGCTTATGTCGTGCCAGCCACAGCTAGGACGATGGTTGCAAATTTCTTTGACAACCTCCTTTTCCCAGTGCGTTTTGTAAATAACTTGCTTCAGTTTAAATTTCAAAACGCTGGCGAGGAGACTTTGCGCTTTTTGGCAAACACGATAATTGGCTTTGGAGGGCTAACAGACGGGGCAAAATACTATGATCTAAAGGCTCACAACGAGGACTTTGGGCAAACCCTTGGTTACTGGGGGCTAGGAAGCGGCTTTCACATCGTTTGGCCTTTGCTTGGACCATCAAATTTAAGAGATACTGGCGGCCTAGTTGGAGACTATTTTGCCGATCCTATCAGCTACGTTGATCCTAGGCTTTTATCGGTTGGTATTAAGTCTTATAGGACGTTTAATAGCTTTGCACAAGACCCAACAGCATATGAAAAACTACGCAAAGATGCGATCGATCTATATCCATTTTTACGCGATGCTTACGAGCAAAGACGCGATAAACTTATCAAGGAGTAAGTATGAAAATTTTAAAGCTTTTGCGGTGATTTTACTTTTAGCAACTAGCCTTTTTGCCCTCTCAAAAGAGCAGATAAAGCCTGAGATAGAGGCAAAGACAACAAAGGTGATTGAAATTTTAAAAAATACAAATTTAGACAACAATGCAAAGACAAAGGAGATTTTTGCTCTGCTTGATCCACTATTTGACTATAAACAGATGGCAAAGATCAGCCTTGGCAAACGCTACAACAGCCTAAGTGCTGACGAGCAAGCTAAATTTGACGCTGCTTTTGAGCAAAAGCTAAAAAGCTCATATATCGACAAACTCTTAGGCTACAAAGACCAACAGATCCACATCACTGGAGAGAGTGAGCCTCAAAAAAATAGATACTGGCTCACATCTGAGCTTCTAAATGACGGCAAAAACTATGAATTTGTCTATGAAATTTTACGATGCAAAAGAGCGTGGTTGGCTCATTTACGACCTTGATATTGTTGGTGTGAGCATCATTCAAACTTATAGAAGTCAGTTTGGCGACGTGCTAAATAATGCTGATTTCAACACGCTTTTACAAAAACTAAACGAAGCGGTTTTGCCTGATCAAAACAAAACTAATCCTTAATGCGACAAATTTTTAAATTTATCATTGCCAAAAACAAGCTTGTTATCTCGCTTGTGCTAGTTCTAAGCGTAGTTTTTGGCTACCTTAGCACAAAGCTTAGCATCGATGCTTCGGCTGAGACCTTGTTGCTTGAGCATGACCCAGATCTAAAAGCTTATAGGCAGATCGCAAAGCGCTACGACTCGCCAGGGCTTTTGGTGGTCGCTTTCACCCAAAAGATGATCTTTTTTCACCTAAAATTTAGAGCTTATTAAAAATTTGAGTGGCGAGCTAGCCAAAAACGATATGGTTAGCAGCGTCATCTCTATCTTAAACGTGCCACTTCTAAATAGCGTAAAAGGTGGCGTTACAGGCATCTTGGATCACACTCCAACGCTAAGTGATAAAGATATAAATATCTCAAAAGCAAAGCTTGAGTTTGCAAAAAGTCCCATTTATAGCGGAAATTTGATAAGCAAAGATCTAAAAACCACAGCGATCGCGCTAAATTTAAAGCAAGATGATAAATTTAATGAGCTTTTAAATGAGCGAAATTTGCTTAGCCAAAAAGAGTCAAACGGCACTATCACGCAGGCTGAAAAAGAGAAATTTAAAGCGCTTTTAGCGGAGTTAAAGCCTACCGAGATGAGCTTAGAAAGAGCGATCACAAAAACCTTGAAGCCATAAAGGCAGCCATCGCTAAATTTCAACGCAAATGACGAGCTGTTTTTGGGTGGCGCAAACATGATCGCTGATGATATGATAGGCTTTATAAAGAGCGATCTTTTGGTTTACGGCCTAAGCGTTCTAGCGCTTCTTAGCTTTAGTTTGTGGCTATTTTTTAGGCAGCCAAGATGGATCATCTTGCCGATGTTTATCTGCGCGGTAAGTGCTGTTTTTACGACTGGAATTTTTGGTATGTTTAGCTGGGAAGTGACGGTCATTAGCTCAAACTACATCGCACTTCAGCTCATCATCACCATCTCAACAGTCATCCACCTAGTCGTAAGCTACCGAGAATTTTATGCAAAACACCCAAAATACAGCCAAAATCAGCTCATCTATCTGACACTTCGTGACAAATTTTCTCCATCTTTTTGGGCGATATTTACAACGGTTATTGGCTTTAGCTCATTAATGAGTGCCGATATAAAGCCAGTTATCATGCTTGGCATTATGATGAGTGCTGGCATTAGCGTTTCACTTGTGCTTGCGTTTTTGCTATTTGGTGCGATAAATGTAAATTTAAAGAAGCTTGCTCCTGTTAGGACATTTGAAAATAGCTTTAAATTTACAAAATACTGCGCAAATTTAGCCCTAAACTCAAGAAAGATCATCTACGCAGTTTGCGTGCTTGTTGTCTGCTTTGGCGTTTATGGCATCAGTAAGATAAAGGTCGAAAACAGCTTCATTGGCTACTTTAAAGAGAGCACGCAGATCCGCCAAGGCATGCAGGTCATTGACACAAAGCTTGGTGGCACGATCCCAGTTGATGTGATAGTGAAATTTAAAGAGAGCGAGCCAAAACAAGAAAAAACTGATGAGAAAGATGACTTTGAAAGTGAGTTTGAAAACGACGCAAAGAGCGCAAAATATTGGTTTAACAGCTACCACACAAGAGTTGCAGAAAAAGTTCACGACTATCTAAAAGAGCAAAATTTTGTAGGCAACGTAAGCTCTCTTGCAACGCTCATAAAGGCGATAAAGGAGCTAAATAACGGCGTTAGTGATGATTTTTTGCTGGCTGCGATGTATGAAAAACTACCACTTGAGTATAAAAAGATCTTGCTAAGTCCTTATGTAAGCGTCGAAAACGACGAGCTTAGATTTAGTCTAAGGATTGTTGATAGCGATCCAAAGCTTAGACGAAATTTATTTCTAAAAGAGCTTAGAGAGGGCTTTTAGAGCTTACTAAAAATGACAACGTAAGTATCGAAGTTGTCGGCATGATGGTGCTTTATAACAACATGCTTCAAAATTTACTTAGCTCGCAGGTTGATACATTTGGACTAACGGTTGCGATACTTTTGTTATATTTTGCTTTGTTTTTAGAAGCATTAAACTTGCGACCATTGCGATAGTTTCAAATTTGATCCCGCTTTGCACCCTTTTTGGCGTGATGGGATTTTTTGGCATTCCGCTTGATGTGATGAGCATTACGATAGCGGCCATTAGTATAGGCATAGGCGTTGATGATATCATCCACTACATCCACCGCTTTAAAGAGGAGCTGCTTACAAAGGGCGTCTTTGAAAGCATCAAGGCTGCGCATGCTAGCATCGGATATGCGATGTATTACACCTCATTTACCATTTTTCTTGGCTTTAGCGTGATGATAACAAGCAACTTTATACCGACTATTTATTTTGGCTTGCTGACTGATCTTGTTATGGTCTTTATGCTGCTTGGAGCGCTCATCATCTTGCCAAGCCTGATAGCGAGCTTTGTGAAAAAGCGCGAGGTATAAATTTCTTTTATAACTTTGATAAACGAATAGACATCAGCCACGCCATCAATGTGCTTAGCGTACCAAATGGCGTGCTTTTCTTGCTCAATGCTATCTACTACACCGCTAAAAACAACGTCACAGCCAACGATGCTAACACGCACATTTGTGCCCTCAACGACGCTATCTTTGAAGAGATTTTGCTTTAAATTTCCAAGAATGCTTAGGCTATGGCACGGATACTCGCTCTTTTTTACCCTAAGATAGGTGTAAATTTTGCGCACTCCGTCCGTGCTTTTGGCAAGCTCAACTAGCTTATCTTCAAGCTCTTTGCTATCAACAAGCCCTATGAGATAGGCATCGCCGTAAAAGACCTCTATCTCGATGTCGATATTACTAAGTCCTTTTGAAAAGAAAATTTTGCTTTGTAGCTTGCTTTGGATAAATTTATCAGCGTGAGATCGAGTAGATACCGCGTTTATCACGAGAAATAGAGTATGCGTCATATACATTTAGCGGCGCTGTTGCTGGGGTGAGGACTGAGGAGCAAGAGCAAAAAAATAAGACCAAAAATGCAAAAACGCTAAATTTAAAAATCATAAATCCTTTTGTAATTTCAAAAAGTTTATAGAAAATGGGCTAAAATTTATCTAAATCTGCTAAAATAACACGCACGGAGGATAAAGTAATCTGGTGATGCTCACGGGCTTCAAACCCGATGACTGGGCAGTTAACCGTCTGGTGGGGAGTTCGATTCTCTCATCCTCTCGCCACTTTTACTTCTTTTAAATTTCTACTTTTTAAATGATCTTTTTTTTGATTTTAAGGCGCAGTTAGCTAGTAAAATTTCAAAAACGAAGGTTGCAAATTTAAACCATGATCTTTAAATTTAAAGTTTAAATTTTTATATCCAAAACGTGCGGCTCTTCGCTCTCCTCTTCGCTATCGAGCTCGTCTTTTAAGACCTCTTCATCTTTAGCTTTTGCGTTTTGCTCTTCGTTCTCAAACTCGCTTGCCTCTTCTTCGCTCTTTTGACGCTCGTGCTCTTTTTCAGGATCAAGTCTATACGACTCCTCCATCGGACGCACCTCTTGTATCTCCTCGTTTTGCTGGGTGGCTAGCTCAGATGCCATTAGCGCTTGCATGTCAAAGCGTGCTTGCTGGTTTGCATGCACCTGTGAGACGACTGGGGCGTTTTGGTTGATGAAGTTGCTGTTTCCTAAAGGTGTTACCGCCATTTTTAGCCTTTATTTATGATGATCGTTTTGTAGTTTGTGTAAGTGACGTTTGCGCCATTTTCACGCCTTAAATTTTCGCGTTTAGTGTAATCCACCTCGTATCTGCCAGCCCCTTTTACGCTAAATTCCACGCAAAATTTAGCAGCCATTTCTAACACATCTTCTGGCACTTTGCTCTTGTTCGTTTTTATGATGACGTGAGCACTTGGGGCGTCTTTTAGATGAAGCCAGATGTCATCTTTTTTGGCGAGATCAAGCAAATTTATATTGCCTTTTTCGTTTCTGCCAACTAAAATTTTAAACTCTCTAACGTAGAAAATTTCAGCATTTTCACTCACATCTTTTATGTGCCTCTCTCTTTGTTTTGCCTTGTTTTTTGGGCTTAAAATTTCAAGCTCGTAAGCACTTTTTGCCTCTTTTAAAAGCGACTTTAGCCCTTCTAAAAACTCGATCTTTTCGCTTAAATTTCTCTTTTCTATCTCCACTCCAAGGGCTTTTGCGCGAAGTTTTTTTGACCTTGAGTAAAATTCATTTGCGCTATTTTTTGGCGTATCGCTAAGAGTTAGTTTTATCTCGTTGCCGTTAAAATCATTAAGAGAAATTTCTCTCTCATAGCCCTTAAAATTTGCCAAATTTGCAAGCAAGAGCGTGCCGTAGTTTGCAAACTCCTCGCTTTTTTTCGTAAGCTCATCTTTATCTTCAAGCGAGTTAAAATTTCTCTCATGCTATCTATCTTTTTTTGCACGCTAGTAAGCTTTGCCTCTTTTAAGCTAGCTATCCTAGCCTCGTTTATCCTAGCTGCTTCACTTCTAAAAAAGGCCTCAAAGTCCGTTATCGGCTCGCACGGCTTTTCTTTTATAGCGATGGCTGGCAGCTCTTTTAAAACCTCGCCAGTTTCTATCTTTCGGTAGCTATTGTCAATATGTCTTAGCGCCTCGATGATCACGCTATTTTCGTCAGTTATCACGGCGTTTGTAAAGCGGCCAGTAAATTCAAGATAGAGGATGAAATTTTCGCTTTTATATGAGCCACTTTGTGTGCAGGTAAATTTTAAAATTCTATTGTCTTTTAGGCACTCGACGCTTTTTATATGTGAGGCGTTAAAGCGCTTTTTTAGGACGTTGTCAAAGGGCGCTTGATAAATTTTCGCCTCTTTTAGCTCATCATCTTTGTAGATCGCTGAGTTTGACTTATTTAGGTCAAAAATGATCTTTTCGCCGCTAAATTCGATAAGTATAGCCATGTCGCTTACGCGCTTTGCTTGGCTGATCTTTTAAAATTTTGATAGATAACTTGCTATTTGAACTAAATGTGTGTACTTCATGCGGGGATTATATCAGAAATGTTGCAAAAATGTTTTAACAAAGAGTCCTAGCTGGCTTGCTAGGACAAAAGTTAAAATTTCTTTTAGCGACCTCTTTACGATTTGATCAGCGATCTCATCGACCTCGTTTGTGGCTTTGTTTGTTTGATTTGCCACTTCAAGATTTTCTTTTGTTAGGTTGTCGATGTCAGCAACTAGAGTGTTTATCTGAGCGATCGCTATGGTTTGCTCATTTATGGCTGCACTCATATCATCGATGTTTTGCGTTAGGATATTTGCATTTGCCTCGATCTCACCAAGACTTTTTGCGTGCGCTCGGCTAAATTTCTAACCTCATCGGCTACAACCGCAAAGCCCCTGCCATGCTCGCCTGCGCGCGCTGCTTCAATGGCAGCGTTAAGGGCTAGCAAATTTGTCTGATCGGCGATGTCGTGGATGATGGTGATGATATTTTTATCTCCTCAGACTGCCTTTTGACATCATCAGATCTTGCATTTACCTGCCTCATAGACGCACTCATTTGCTCAACCGCAGCCGCACCCTCAGAGAGCGATGTAGCGCTTCTTGTTTGCTTTAGTCGTTAGCTCTTGCATGTAGCCTTTTAGCGCTTTTGCGCGGTCTTGTAGCAGTTTTGCGACATCTTCATTATTTTTTAGCATCTGCGCGATCTTATCGCCAAGTGCGTCGATGCCTTTTGCGATGACGCCCTCGTCGTTTATCCTAGCGGTAAAGTCATTTTTAAAGTAAATTTCTAGCGCTTTTAAGATATCGTGCTCATTTGAAGCGATATTTGTCTTTAGTGAGTCACGTAGATCGCCAAATGCCTCTTTTAGCTTTAGCAGAGCTTGGCTATTTGTCGTCGCTTCAAGCGTCGCTCTAAAGTCGCCACCTTTTATCTTGCTTACAAATTCTTGCGTTTTGGCTAGAAATTCGCGCTCGCTATTTAAATTTTCTTTTGTGCTCTCGATGTTTTCGTTGATGATACTAGCCATAACGCCTAGCTCGTCGCTGCTTTTTAGCTTGATAGGCTCGACGTTTGAAGTTTTGTTGTTTATAAATTTAAAGACTTCGACTAGTCCGTTTTGTATCGTTAAAACCGGTCTTAAGAAGTATCTAACGACCACGATGATGGCGATGATGACTGAGATCAAAAATAGGCTAAACATCAAAATTTGCTTGTTTGAAGCGCTTTTTATCTCAGCTACAAACTCATCAGCATCAGCCACTATACAGACGTTCCAGCCTGTTAGCTTTTGGTTTTGGCAGTAGATGACGTTTCTCATGCCCTTATAGAAAAATAGCGAGACCTTGTCGCCATCTATGCTGTTTTTCATATTTTCTTTGATGAGATTTTTGTAGGTTTCATCTTCTTTTGAGACTGAAATTTCTATCAGGATGCACTATCACTTTGCCAGCATCATCGGCGATCATAATGTTTGAGGTTTTGGTTGTTTTTATCTCTAAAAGCTCCTGGCTAAGGCCATTTAAGAAGATATTTGCGCCGATTACCGCTACAAGCTTGTGGTTGCTATCAAAGATAGGAGCGTAGGCTGTGATGGTTAAATTCTTTGTCGTGACATCTATGTATGGCTCTGAAAATCAGGCTTACCGCTGCTGCTAGCACCCTGAAACCAAGCTCTCGTGCGACCATCAAAATTTGGTATCAAAAATGGCTGGTTGTTTTTCAAAAGATCAGTCTTGATGACGTTGCCGTTATCTGCATAGCCCACAAATAGCGCGTCAAATGGCGAAATGACAAACGCACCCTTTAGCGCCTCAGCTATATCGTCCCTGTTAGCATAGGTCTTTTTATCCTCAAGCTCTTTTGCGAAGGTTTGCACCATGTGAAGTCTTGACTTTAAAAACTCATCGACAAAATACATCGTCGATTTTAGCCCAGTTTTACGGACATTGTTGTAGGACTGAAATTTTTCCGATTTGGAATTTGAGTAGTTTATGCTAAAAAATATGCCTATGCCTATTAGCATCCAAGCTGTCAGCAAAAAGGCTATCTTGTTAGACAAGCTAGAAAAAGTCTTTTCATCTTAAATCCTTTTAAAATTTTCGGCGTATTTTATAATAAAAGTTAAATAATATCTCTTAATTTTTATTTTTAAGAAAAAATAGCAAAAAGTAGCTAAATAACGCTTGTTGTAATAAAATTTTGCTAAATTTTATTAATTTAATTATCCAAAGTAATAAATATAGTATTTTAGGGACTTATAATGAAATTTAAGGCTAAATTTGACATTGAATTTATTTTACTTGCTTAAATTATAATTTTAAAATATATAAAAAAGAAAATACTATCTTGCAAATCTTATCTGTCCAAATTTTTAGCATAAATTTTTTGTCGAAATTTATAGTGATTTAAAGCGCTGGCTAAATATCTTTTTATACAAAATTTCGTTAAAATCGCCTCAAAATTTAAAGGAAATTTATGAAACAAACCATCACAGAAAAAATATTTTCAGATCACGTTGGCAAAGAGGTAAGCGCAGGAGAGATCATCGAGAGCAAGATCGATATGATCATAGGCAACGACATCACGACGCCTATCTCGATCAAGCAGTTTGAGCGAAGTGGCGCTAAAAAGCTAGCTGACCCAGACGGCTTTGCCATCGTGATGGACCACTACATCCCGACAAAGGACATCCTAAGCGCAAATCAAGCCAAAATTTCACGCGAATTTGCCTACAAACACGACCTTAAAAACTATTTTGACGAAAAAGATATGGGTATCGAGCACGCGATTTTGCCTGAAAAAGGGCTAGTCATCCCAGGCGACGTCATCATCGGCGCAGACAGCCACACCTGTACGCACGGCGCTCTTGGAGCGTTTAGTACTGGTATGGGCAGTACCGACCTAGCTTATGCGATGATCACTGGCAAAAACTGGTTTAAAGTGCCTGAGAGTATCAAAGTCGTCTTTAAAGGCAAGCTTGATAAGCACGTCTATGGCAAGGACCTCATCCTTGAAATCATCCGCCAAATAGGCGTTGATGGCGCACTTTACAAGGCGCTTGAGTTTAGCGGCGAGGTGATAGATGGCCTTAGCATGGATGATAGATTTTCAATGTGTAACATGGCGATCGAAGCTGGCGCAAAGAGCGGTATCATCGCGGTTGATGAGATCACAAAAGAGTTTTTAAAAGATAAAAATTTACGCGATAAGCCAAAATTTTCTACTCAGATGAGGGCGCAAAATACAACAAAATTTTAGAGATCGATGTCACAAATCTTGATCCAGTCATCGCATATCCATTTTTGCCAAGCAACGGCAAGAGTGTAAGACAGGCGGTTCGCGACGATCTAACTATCGATCAGGCATTTATCGGCTCATGCACAAATGGCCGTTTAAGCGACCTTCGCATAGCAGCGCAGATCCTAAAAGGCAAAAAAGTAGCCCGCAAAACAAGGCTCATCATCACTCCAGCGACGCAAAAGATCGCAAGAGCTGCTGAAAAAGAGGGGCTTATCGACATTTTCATAGAAGCTGGCGCAGTTGTGAGCAACCCAACATGTGGCGCTTGCCTTGGCGGATATATGGGAATTTTGGGTGCAAATGAGCGCTGCATCTCAACGACAAATAGAAATTTCGTCGGCCGTATGGGCGATAGGACTAGTGAAATTTTATCTAGCTAACTCGGCGGTTGTGGCGGCGAGCGCGATAGCTGGTAAGATCGCCGATCCAAGGGACTTATAGGCGTTAGCTTTTAAGTATCTTTGAATGAGTTAGAAATTTTCACACTTCGATAAACTACGTGTTTTATCTTGTGTGAAAATTTCGTCACAACATCCAAATCTATCTTAAAATCTTGCCGCTAAATTTTAAAGCCCGCTTCGCGATACTTCGCCTTACGTTTTTGACAAAATTTGATGAAATTTCTTGTAAAATTTACTTTTAGACCTGTCTTAAATTTGATATTTTAGTTTATTTGTAAAATTTACGATTTGTTAGCCGATAAATTCCAAATTTACCGGCTATTTTTAGCGTAAAAAACTTGAAGTTAGTGCATTAAAACGCTGTTATAGTTGCCAAAAGTCCAAAGATTATGCCTGGTAAGTTTGCAGCTGCTAGCGGATAGTCTCTTTTAGATTTTAGTAGGCCGTAACTTGTCCAGATCGTGCAGTTTAGCGCAGCCGCTAGTGGCTGTATATAAGGCGTTTTGTTGCCATCAAGGTTGCCCATTATCTGTGGGATGTATGAAAAGTACATAACAACCGATAAGCACGTGCCTATCCAACCTAAAATTTGTAAATTTCTTTCACTCATGTGATCTCCTTTAAAAGTAAGCCATTATATTATTCTTAGCTTTATGATTAGCGTGGTAAAAAAATTAATTTTAACTGCCAGAAAGTAGCCCATTGTTTTGGCAAAAGCGCTCATTTTTGCAAATTTAAGGGCAAAGCTTTTATCAAGTGATAATAAAATTTAAAACAAGATGAGTTAGAAAATTTGGTTATACTTTTGTAATTTTTTGAAATTTAAAAGGATAAAAGATGCAAACTTGCGTCATTTTAGCAGGTGGCAAGAGCTCGCGCATGGGTCAGGACAAGACCTTGCTGCCATTTGGGGGATTTGAAACGCTCACGCACTATCAGGTTGCTAAATTTAGCAAAGTCTTTGATGAGGTTTTTGTAAGCTCTAAATTTCAGAAATTTAACCCACCACTAAAGCTCATAAAAGATGAGAGCAGTGAGGATTATTCGCCGATGTTAGCGCTCTACTGCGTGCTAAAAAGCTTTGATCATAGCGTCTTTATCATCCCAGCTGATATGCCATTTTTTGATCTTGTAAGTCTTGGCGAGCTGACTAAATTTAAAGATGAATTTGACATGGTCGTGCCAGGTGACGATGAGCATATCCACTCACTTTGTGGCTTTTTTAGTCCAAGCTTAGCCCCGCTTGCGCGTGAGCAATACCTAAAAAATGAGCACAAAATCGGACTTTTACGAAAAAACTGCAAGTGCAAGATAGGTAAATTTTGAGGATAAAGAGCAGTTTTTTAACGTAAATTTCCCAGAAGAGTACAAAATAGCAAATGAAAAGATGAAAAATGAGTAAATTTACATTGCTTTTAAGCCTTAGTCTTACATTTTTGATGGCAAGCAGGACGGATGACTTTAAAAGGGCGCAGGAGCTTGAGCAAAGTGGCGATATAAAGGCTGCGATGCAAATTTATAAAGAGCTAGCCAAAAGCTCTTTAGGCGAGCAAGAGGCGGTGCAAAATGCGCAAGCAAGCGAGCCAGCAGCAAATGATGCGAAGCTAAAGCAGGCTGATCTTTTAAGAGATAAAAGCAATAAAATTTACAAAATGCACTTGGCATCGAGCTTTATAAATTTAACTACCTTTTGCCAGTAACTTACGCTAAAACTATCCCAGATGATGGGCGAAAGAGTGTTGAGACGAAGTTTCAAATAAGCCTTGCAAAGCCGCTATTTTACGATGTTTTTGGCCTTAGAGAGAGCCTTGTGGCTGCTTATACGCAAACTTCATGGTGGCAGATAACAAAAACTTCGGCTCCATTTCGTGAGACAAACTATCAGCCTGAAATTTTCTTAAATTTCGCCTCTCCAAAATACCTAGAGCAAATAGGCGTGAAAAACCTAAAATTTGGACTTTTGCATGAGTCAAACGGACGAGATGGCACCAACTCAAGGAGCTGGAACAGAGCCTACGTGCAAGGCGATCTTGTCTATGGAGATTTAACCATCTCGCCAAGAGTTTGGAGCGTGATCGGCGAAAAGAACGACAATAAAGAAATTTTAAACTACATCGGACACGGAGATCTAAGGCTTAGTTACAAGCTAAATGACCGAAATTTTAGCCTAATGCTAAGAAATAACTTACATTTTGATAAAACAAATAAGGGTGCAGCTGAAATTTCATATATGTTTCCGATATTTTCAAGCGGCGTTTATGGTTATTTGCAGTATTTTACAGGATATGGCGAGAGTTTGATTGACTATGATAGGCACACTGACAAGGTTGGTCTTGGCTTTGTTATTTTAAAATAGCCTTAAAATTTAATCTTATAAAGTGCCTAAATTTGGGCAGATGAAGTAAAATTTTAGATAAATAACGAAAAAAATTTAACTAATAGAAAAACTTAAAAATATTAGAAAAAATATAAGCAAATTTTGCTAAAATCACTAGCAAAATCTCACAATAAAGGAGTTTTCATGAGCGGTATAGCTTTGATTGTCTGTTTTGTTATAGCAATCATCCTTATGATCGTTATGATCTCAAAGTTCAAGGTGCATCCATTTTTGGCACTTATGAGTATATCTTTGGTGCTTGCCATTGTCGCAGGTATCGATCTATCCAAGATCCCAGCGATGATAGGCGTTGGTTTTAGTGGCACATTTAAGAGCATCGGCATCGTCATCATCTTTGGAACGATCATCGGTACAGTGCTTGAAAAAACGGGAGCTGCGCTAAAGCTAGCTGACATGGTCGTAAAGCTAGTCGGACAAAGACGCCCTGAGCTTGCCATGCTTATAATGGGCTGGGTTGTAGGCATACCAGTATTTTGCGATAGCGGTTTTGTCGTGTTAAACTCTATCCGCGAAGCACTTTATAAGAAAATTTCAGCAAGCCCAGTTGCTATGTCAGTAGCACTTAGCGGCGGTCTATACGCTTCTCACGTCTTCATCCGCCAACTCGCTGGCCCGATAGCCGCTGCTGGCACGCTTGGCCTTGGAGGGAATTTACTTCTTGTCATCATTATGGGTACAGTAGTTTCAGTGCCTGTTTTGATAGCTGTTTATTTCTTTTCAAAAAGTATCGCTAAAAGCGTAACTATTAGCGATAAAGAGGCTGACGCTACGATAACAGCTAGCTACGAGGAGCTTTTAAATAAAATTTGGCAAATTGCCTAGCGGATTTTTGAGCCTTGCTCCTATCATCATGCCTATCATCTTCATGGCGGTTGGCTCTGTGATCGATGTTTTAGCAAAACAAGGCATGCTTGATAAAGCTGCGCTCTTGCCAAAGATATTTTTATTTTTAGGTAATCCTATCATCGCTCTAGCTATCGGCGTGATCTTTTGCGTATTTTTACTAGCTGAAACTAAAAAGATGAGAAATTTGACCATATAACAAACGAATCATTAAAGATCGCTGGTCCTATACTCTTTATCACTGCAGCTGGCGGCGTTTTGGGTAACGTCATCACTGAGGCTGGCTTTGTAAATTTCATAAAAGAAAATGCCTCAACTATAAAAGCGATAGGAATTTTCTTCCCATTTATCATCTCAGCCGTGCTAAAAACCGCTCAAGGAAGCTCGACTGTGGCTATCATCACGACAGCCTCTATCATGGGTGCATTTAGCGCTGACAACTCGCTCATGCACACGCTTGGCTTTACGAGTGAAATTTCAGCCGCACTTTGTGTCATGGCGATAGCATCTGGTGCGATGTGCGTATCTCACGCAAACGACAGCTACTTCTGGGTCGTGACAAACTTTAGTAAAATGACCGCAGATCAAGGCTACCGCACACAAACAGCGATGACATTTATCATGGGCGTTGTTGGAATGATCAGCGTTTATATACTATCTTTGGTGCTTTTATGAGAATTTTGGTTGCGATAGATTCATTAAAAGGCTCGCTAAGCTCACTTGAGGCGGGCCTTGCTATAAAAGAAGCCCTTGAAGATTTTTGTGACGTCGTCGTAAAGCCAGTAGCTGACGGCGGTGAGGGCAGCGTAGAGGCTATGGCTGACGCACTTGATGCTAAATTTATAGATACCATCGTCAAAAACCCGCTTGGCACTGAAATTTTAGCTAGATATGCCCTAAAAGACGACCTTGCCATACTTGAGATGTCAAGTGCTTCTGGTCTTACTCTTATAAATCCTGATGAGAGAAATCCTATGAAAACTAGCACATTTGGCTTTGGTCAGATGGTAAAAGATGCCATTAGTAAGGGTGCTAGGAAATTTATCATAGGTATTGGTGGAAGTGCTACAAATGATGCTGGCATAGGTATGCTAAGTGCTCTTGGGTTTAAATTTTATGACAAAAACGGCGCTTTGCTTGAGGGCAAAGGCGAGGATTTGGCTCAAATTTGTGAGTTTTCAGATGAAGAGGCGCTAAAAGAGCTAAAAGAGTGCGAATTTTTAATCGCCTGTGACGTGGATAATCCACTTTACGGACAAAAGGGCGCAGCCTACGTCTATGCCCCACAAAAGGGCGCAAATGGCCGCATGGTAAAGCAGCTTGATGACGGCTTAAAGCACTTTGCAAGCCTTGTAAAAGAGAAAAATGGCACTAAATTTCACACGCAAAAGGGCGCTGGAGCAGCTGGCGGACTTGGCTTTGCTTTTGTGGCATTTTTGGGCGCAAAGCTCAAGCCTGGCATCGAGATCATCACGCAGACAATAGCGCTTGAAGATGAGATCAAAAAGGCTGATCTTGTCATCACTGGCGAGGGCCGCATGGACTTTCAAAGTACCATGGGCAAGACCCCAACAGGCGTGGCAAAGCTAGCTAAGAGACATCATAAGCCAGTCATCGCGCTTGCTGGAAGCGTGCAAAGGTGCGCCAAAGACTGCCACAAGCACGGCATAGATGCGTATTTTTGCATACTAAATGAGCCAATGAGCCTTGAAGAAGCCATGCGAAAAGATAACGCCATTAGAAATTTAAAGATGACTGCCGAGCAAGTCATCCGCCTTTATATGCTAAATCACAAAGCATAAATTTAAAAAAGATAGAAGCTAAATTTCTATCTTTTTCTATAAATTTACCTCCAAATTTTACTCACAAAGTGCTACAAAAATTCTCAAAATTTAATACATTTTGCAAAAATATAAAATAAACTTTAGAAAAAAAATTTACTATGTTAAAATAAGAAAAACTTCTAAAAAGAAAGGAGAATTTCTTATGCAACAGACCTTAAACTCTCGTCGCAGTTTTATCGCAGCTGCAGGACTATTTTTCGCTACGACTGCACTAAAGGCAGCACCAAAGGACTTTAGTGGTAGTGGTGTTCGCTACGGCATGGCGATAGATCTAACAAGATGTGTTGGCTGTCAGTCATGTACTATGAGCTGTATGTTGGAAAATGACGTTCAGCCAGGTGCTTTTAGGACCATCGTCTCTGAGTACGAGGCAAAGGATAAAAGCGGTAAAATGGCGGTCATTGCGTCACTTCCAAGACTTTGCAATCATTGCAACAAACCAGCCTGTATCGACGTTTGTCCAACTGGTGCAAGCTATCAAAGAAGCAACGGCATCGTAAAGATTGACACAAAAGAGTGCATAGGCTGTGCGCTTTGTGTGGAGGCCTGTCCATATCACGCAAGATATCTTAGCTTGCATACCTACAAGGCCGATAAATGCACCTTCTGCGACCACAGACTAAGAGCTGGACTTCAGCCAGCATGTGTAGAGAGCTGTGTGGGCGGTAGCCGTATAATAGGCGATCTTAACGATCCTAACTCAAATATCAGAAAATTTCTAGCCACACACGAGACTATGGTCATAGATAGCCCTAAAAATACAAATCCACAGGTGTTCTACCACGGCGTTAGCGAAATTTTGGCTAAAAACGATAAGAAACTCGAGCTTGATAATGGATATAAAAAGGTTATCAGCTGGAGCGAAGAGATAGCACAGTAAAAGGAGACAAGTAATGCAAAGAAGAGAATTTTAAAAAGATCAGCTGTACTCTCAACACTAACCGCGAGCGCTGTGCTAGCAGATGGCGAAAAAGACGACTACAAACCGCAGTCAAACTCGCTAGAGCCTGAATTTAGCGTAAAAGATGGCAAAATTTCACTTAACGACGGACATAGCGTTGTCTTTTCTATGTGTCACGGCTGTACAACGAAGTGTGGCATAAGACTTCACGTAGATGACAAAAACGACCGCGTTTTAAGATGTAGCGGAAACCCATACCACCCACTCTCAAACGTACACTGGGCAAATTTTGACACATCTATAAACGACGCTTTGCTTGCCACAACACTAAGCGGCGAAGATGAAAAGCGAGCCACAGTTTGCGCTAGAGGGGCGATATTGCCTGAGATGATAGACTCACCAGCAAGGATACTAACTCCACTAAAAAGAGTTGGCAAAAGAGGGCGAGGGCAAGTGGAAGAGCATAAGCTTTGAACAGCTAGTAGAAGAGGTCGTAGAGGGCGGAGATCTCTTTGGTGAGGGGCACGTGGACGGGCTAAGAGCGATATATAGCGACGAGCTAATCGACAGCGAAAATCCAGAGTATGGCACTAAGCGCAATCAACTTTTAAGCTTTTACCTATATGACGGACGCTCAGACATAGTTGATCGCTTTGTCAAAAAGTCATTTGGCACTATCAATCACTACTCACACGGCGGAATTTGCGGTGGTGGTTTTAGGGTCGGCGGCAAGATCGCACACAACGCAAAGGGCTTTGCACACACAAAACCAGACTATGAAAACTCTAAATTTGTTATCTACTGGGGCACTTCGCCGTCAAATGGTGGCAACCCTTTCCAAAAACAGGCAAAAATGCTCTCTTACGCAAGAGGCACTAGAGATGACTTTAGCTACGCAGTGGTTAACCCAAGCGTTACAAACGCTGTAAAATACGCCTCTTCAGACAAAGGCCGCTGGATAGCGATAAAGCCAGGCACCGACTCAGCTCTAGCTATGGCTATGATACGCTGGATCATAGAAAATGAAAAATACGCTACAAACTACCTTATCCAGCCAAATTTAGACCAAGCAAAGCTAGCAGGCGAGATACACTGGTGCAACGCTACGCATCTAGTCATCACTGAAAAAGGTCACAAAGACTACGGTAAATTTGCACTTATCAATAACGAGTGGCAGGTCTGCTCGCAAGATGGCAAGATACAAAGCTACAAGGTAAATGAACCAGCCAAGCTCTACTACAAAGGTAAAATTTTAATAGACGGCAAAAAAGTCGAGGTAAAAAGCTCAATGCAGCTTTTAAAAGAGTCAGCTTATAAGCACAGCCTAGAAGAGTACTCAAAAATTTGTGGCGTAAGCGTTGAAGATATCATCTGGCTTTGCGAAAATTTCACCAAAAACGGCAGACAGGTGAGCACAAACGTGCATGGCGGTATGATGCATACGCAAGCTGGTATGACTACTTTTGCGATACTTTGTCTAAACACGCTAATGGGCACTTACGGCTATAAAGGCGGCAATGTCAATGCAAGTGCCGGCACACACGAGTTTTTAAAGGGTAGATATGACCTTGAGAGCTTTGAGGGCGCTTATAAGCCAAATGGTCTAAATTTCTCAAGATCAGGCAAATACTACGAAACAAGCTCTGAGTATAAGCGCAAAGTAGCAGCTGGCGGCAGTGGCTATCCATCAACTCAGCCATGGTATCCTATCTCTATGCCACTTGTAAACGAAACGCTTACAAGCCACAAGGCTGGCTATCCATACAAAGTAAAAGTTTTCATAAACTACATGACAAACGTACTTTACGGCCAAGCAGGGCTTGAAAGAGCGGTTTTAGACGCACTAAAAGATAGTAAAATTTACCACTTTTTGTGGGTATCGACGCCTTTATGAACGAGACAAACGCCTATGCTGACTACATCGTGCCAGATGGGGTAAATTTAGAAAACTGGGCACTTCCAAACTCTCTTTGGGGAACGATCGCTAAAACTTCAAGTCGTGCGCTATCCAGCTGTTAGCTCAAAGCAGGCAAAGGATAAAAATGGCGGCGTGATCGACGTTGAGGCATTTTATATAGCCGTGGCAAAGAGACTTGGACTAAAAGGCTTTGGCAAAAATGCCTTCAAAGATAAAGACGGAAATTTCATGGACCTTGACGTAAAAGAGCAGTACTACGCGGCTGCGCTAGCGAAATTTAGCCTTTGACGGCGAGGGGGTGAAAGATATAAGTGACGAGGATAAAAAGCTTAGTAAGATATCAAGAGTGATGACAAAGCTTGATCCTTATCTAAAAGACGAAGAGAGGCCAAAAGTAGCGCACGTGCTAGCAAAAGGCGGTAGATATGATAGCTACGAGAGCGCATACAAGGGCGATAAAGCAACCGTAAAAGTGCCAGCACCTACGCCAGCTTCTATCTACTATGAGCCACTTGGCGGACACAGACACTCAATAACAGGCGAATATATGCAGGAGTGCCAAGTCTGATGTTGCCAGTCGCGAGTGACGGCACGCCGCTTGAGAAATTTTCCCACGCTCTGAGTGGAAATACACGGTAAGCTCAAGAAAGTCAAATATCCAGCACTTCTACACATTTGTTAGCCCAAGGCTAAGAGCCGTTCATCCTAGCAACTTCATAAGAATAGCGCCAGATGTAGCGAGCGAGCAGGGCATTCGCTCAGGCGATAAGGTCAAAGTGACTACGCCTTATGGAGCGCAAGTTGGCGAGGCGTTTGTAACTGACGGCGTTGCTAGCGGAGTTATCAGCATAGAGCATGGATTTGGCCATGATGAGTTTGGTATAAGAACGCACATCGTCGATGGAAAGCCAGCTTTTGGGATAGCAAATTTAGAAAAGGGGTCAATCACAACAAGCTCGGACTTCTTGATCCAAAAAGAAATGGCGAATTTAGCCTAAATGACTGGTTGGTTGGTACTTGCGCTAGACAAGCGCTTCCTGCAAAGATAAGAAAGATAGGCTAGTTTGATAAATTTGGCGAGCAGAGTAAAATTTGCTTGCCATCTCTCCTTAATAATCCCCGCAAAGTGTTTTAAGCCATCATCAAGCTGCTTTACCATGCGGCCATTTGCGCCCTTTTGTGGGGCATAGACGTAGGCTGCGCCCTTTGTCCGTAAAGTGGATTATCCACGTCACAGGCGATTAAAAATTCGCACTCTTTTAGCTCTTTTAGCGCCTCTTCATCTGAAAACTCGCAAATTTGAGCCAAATCCTCGCCTTTGCCCTCAAGCAAAGCGCCGTTTTTGTCATAAAATTTAAACCCAAGAGCACTTAGCATACCTATGCCAGCATCATTTGTAGCACTTCCACCAATACCTATGATAAATTTCCTAGCACCCTTACTAATGGCATCTTTTACCATCTGACCAAAGCCAAATGTGCTAGTTTTCATAGGATTTCTCTCATCAGGATTTATAAGAGTAAGCCCAGAAGCGCTTGACATCTCAAGTATGGCAAGGTCGTCTTTTAGGGCATATCTAGCTAAAATTTCAGTGCCAAGCGGGTTTTTTACGATGGTATCTATAAATTTCGCATCAAGCGCGTCAGCCATAGCCTCCACGCTGCCCTCACCGCCGTCAGCTACTGGCTTTACGACGACGTCACAAAACTCTTCAAGGGCTTCTTTAGTCATAAGCTTAGAGCTAAATTTGATAAATTTAATTCGCTAGATCCTCAGCCACTTTTGCAGCAAGTTTTAGCTTATCAATATCAAAGTGCGTGTAAATTCGTGAGGTGTTTAGGCTTGCATACCCAAGGGCTTCTTACACTAGTGTTAAGCTTTTTCTGATTACGACCAAGAGAAATTTAAAAGGCAGGCTATTTAAACATCAAAAACTATAAAAGCTTAAGCATATATCCATTTTCGGCGGTTTCAAGCTTATATTTATGCATCTTATCAAGCTCTAAAACCACTCTAAAATAGCTATCGTGCCAGCCGATTATGACGTTTTTAAATGTCTCGTTTTCAAGTTTTAAATTTCTAGTTTTAAAGCTTCTTGGAGGTTTTGCAAAGTCAAGTACGATCTTGTTTTTCTCGTAAGCAAAGTGTTTTAAATTTTTAGCTTTTGTGATGATATTTAGCTCTTTTTCATGCGCTAAAAAGCTCACAAATCCTAAAATTTAACCTCTTTTCGCTGCTTTTGTCTCCCCAACAGGCTTTGAGGCTGGCTCAATTTTTACTTCGACTACCTTTTGCTCAGGCTTAGCTGGCTCTTTTGCTTTTTTTGTGCCAAGGTCGATCACTACGACGTTTGGAGTTGGCACATCTGAGGTTTTATTTCTATCTTTGTTTGAAATTTTAGTCTCATTTTTTTCTATTATCACTGGCGTGCTAACCTTTTGAGCTGGCACCTCCGCCATCGTGACAGAAACGTCTAGTTTTTTAGCTGCGACTGGTTCTGGATTTTT
Source organism: Campylobacter concisus (assembly GCA_037321105.1). GTDB lineage: Bacteria > Campylobacterota > Campylobacteria > Campylobacterales > Campylobacteraceae > Campylobacter_A > Campylobacter_A concisus_AZ. Next base: position 1,404,309 of record CP147775.1, read on the forward strand.
CATCTTGCTTATGGCAAATTCATCGTTCCAGTCGATAGTTTTGTTTATATCAGTTAGTCTTTTTTCTTTTATGCTGCCGTCATTTGCTCTATATCTTATGGTAACGTCAAGTAGCAGCATCGCATCGCTTGGGAATTTAAACGAGAGCGAGTTGAAGCTGTCATATTTTTCTACGACGTTTGTCGTCATAACGCTTGTGTTTAGCTCGCTAATAGGCATAAATGGGTTTTCTCTGGCGCATAAGCTCGCAGTCAAGATAGATAAAACTAACCAAATTTTCTTCATCGTTCCTACTTTTTATTAGAGTCTGGCTCAAGGCCTTGCAATTCAAAATAATCTTTCTGCAGACGTGCGTTTAGTTTTTTCAAAATTTCCACGTCTTCGCTAAGCCTCTCTTTTTGCTCTGAAGGCTTAGCATCACGTCAAGTGAGCGTTTGCCAAACATCATGTTGCCCACGTAAAAGGCAAACATAGCCACGCAAATGGTGGCTATGACGTAGCGTAATGTCGGCCGAACAAAATTTTATGATTTTATGAAATATGCCATCTTCTTTGCCATATTCATCTAAAATTTCGCTCAAATATTATCCCCTAAAAACTCACCCGCCTCAAGCTCGATCTCAAGCAAGCGGTTGTATTTCGCGTTGCGCTCGCTTCTTGAGGTGGCACCTGTTTTTATCTCGCCAGTGTTTAGTGCGACTGCAAAGTCAGCGATAAACGCATCTTCGCTCTCGCCGCTTCTGTGGCTCATGATGCAGCGGTAGCCGTTTCTTTGAGCAAGGCGGACAGTTTGCATAGTTTGCGTGACTGAGCCTATTTGATTTGGCTTGATTAAGATAGCGTTTGCGATGTTTTTCTCGATGCCTTCGCGTAAAATTTTCTCATTTGTAACGAAAAGATCGTCGCCAACTAGCTGAACCTTGCTGCCAAGCCTTTTTGTAAGCTCAGCCCAGCCGCTCCAGTCATCCTCGCTAAGGCCATCTTCGATAGAGAATATCGGATATTTTTCGCAAAGTTTTTCGTAGTAGCTAATGAGCTCGTCGCTACTAAATTTCTTGCCCTCAAGCTCGTATTTGCCGTCTTTGTAAAGCTCGCTTGAAGCGACGTCAAGCGCTAGTTTTATCTGGCTGCCTAGCTCATATCCAGCCTCTTTTACAGCCTGAGAAATAAGCTTTAGTGGCTCTTCGTTGTCTTTTAAAATTTGGAGCAAAACCGCCCTCGTCGCCGACAGCCGTACTGTGGCCGGCTGCGTTTAGGATAGATTTTAGCTTGTGGTAAATTTCAGTTGCAGCTCTTAGCGCCTCGCTAAATGTGCTAAAGCCAAATGGCATGATCATAAATTCTTGAAAATCAACGCTGTTATTTGCGTGTGCGCCGCCATTTATGATGTTAAACATCGGCACTGGCAAGATGCTAGCGTTTGCACCGCCAAGGTAGCGATAGAGTGGGATATTTAGGCTCTTTGCAGCTGCGCGAGCTACTGCCATAGATACGCCAAGGACCGCGTTTGCACCTAAATTTGAGTAGTTGTGCGTGCCATCAAGCTCAAGCATCTCCGCATCGACTGCTTTTTGGTTGTAGGCATCAAGGCCTATCACCGCCTCAGCGATCTTTTCATTTACGTTTGAAACAGCCTTTAAAACGCCCTTGCCAGCATATCTATCGTCTTTGTCACGAAGCTCGAGCGCCTCGCGCTTACCAGTGCTTGCGCCGCTTGGTACGATCGCGCTTGCCTCGGTTCCGTCGCTTAGTCTAACTGTCGCACGAACTGTTGGGTTGCCTCTGCTGTCTAAAACCTCGTGAGCTTCTACATCTTCAATAAATACCATTATTCATCTCCTGCTTCGTTTGTGTCGTCGTCTTCGTCTTTTGCGCCGCTGCTTATTAGGTGATCTATCCCCATTGAGCCTTTGATCGCCGCTACTATCTCGTCAGAAATTTCTGGGTGCTCTTTTAGGTAGGCTTTGGCGTTTTCTCTACCTTGACCTAGTTTTTCGGCCTTGTAGCTAAACCACGCGCCTGATTTGTCGATGATGTCGAGCTTTACGCCATAGTCGATGATCTCGCCCTCTTTGCTCACACCCTCGCCAAACATGATGTCAAATTCAGCCACTTTAAACGGAGGCGCGACCTTGTTTTTAACAACTTTTGCTTTCGTGCGGTTGCCGATAGGCTCGTCGTTTTGTTTAAGTGTGGCTATCTTTCTTACGTCTATTCTTACAGATGAGTAAAATTTAAGCGCATTACCGCCAGTTGTGGTCTCTGGCGTGCCATATCCCATCATACCGATCTTCATACGAATTTGGTTGATGAAGATAACAGTTGTCTTCATCTTGCTTAAAATTCCAGTTAGCTTTCTAAGCGCCTGACTCATTAGCCTTGCCTGAAGGCCCACGTGCTGATCGCCCATGTCGCCATCTATCTCGCTCTTTGGAGTAAGAGCAGCGACGCTATCAACTACGATAAGATCGATCGCTCCACTTCTAGCAAGCGTTTCAACGATCTCAAGTGCCTGCTCGCCAAAGTCTGGTTGAGAGACGTAAAGGTTGTCGGTATTTACGCCTAAAATTTGAAGCGTATTTTACGTCTAGTGCGTGCTCTGCATCGACAAATGCACAAATTCCGCCAGCTTTTTGCGCTTCAGCTATGATGTGAAGCGTGAGAGTAGTCTTACCAGAGCTCTCTGGTCCGTAGATCTCGATGATCCTGCCTTTTGGAACGCCGCCTATGCCAAGAGCCAGATCAAGTCCTAGCGAGCCAGTCGGTATCGACTCGATAGCCTCAACCTCTTTGTCACCAAGTCTTAAAAGCGTGCCTTTGCCAAAAGCTTTATCGATCTGCTTTAGCGCAAGCTCGAGCGCCTTTTTCTTGTCCGCTTCGCTCTCTGGGATAGCTATCTTTTTGTCACTATCTTTTTCTTTTGCCATTTTTTACCTTATAGTTGAAATTTGGCTTGATTTTATCTAAAAAGAGATGAATTTTACTTGATTTACTCGCAAATTATAATATTTTCGCCAAGCAGCGCAGCGCTATCAATAAGAGCAAAAAGCTGCTCTTTTTCAAACAAAAATCCATAAATTTGATCTTTGTTTTTTAGTATCGCAAGCTTAAATGGCTCTACAAGCGAGCTTGCGCAAAGGTTTAAAAAAGCTTCATCGATATGATTTTGCGAAATTTTGGGTTTGGTTTTGAAATTCTCATCTTTTATAAAAGAGATAAATTCCTCTTGCGAGGTAGATTTATTAAATTTAAAAATTAATTTTTCTTTTAAGGCCTGGGCTAAAAATTTCATCAAATTTAACTAGGTCGATGTGATCTTTTACGCCTAAAATTCTGGCAAAATTTAGCAGATTTTTATCATAATCAGCCACATTTTTCTCATGCTCGCTTTGCGCCTTTTTAGCCCTATAAATGGCGTAAAAACCGATAGCTATAAACAAAAGTGAAAGAGTAAAAACTTCGCTCAAAAACTCACTCATCATCATCCTTATAAAATGCAAACTTCAGTCTTAAGCTCTACGCCAAATTTCTCTAAAACTCTAGCTCTAGCCAAATTTATAAGGCCAGTGGCGTCTTCAAAGCTTGCGTGGTTAAAATTTACTCAAAAAATTTGCGTGCTCTTCGCTAAATTTCGCTCCGCCGATAGCGTATCCCTTTAGTCCAACTGCCTCTAGCAAAGCCCCTGCAAAGTACCCCTCTGGATTTACAAAGCAGCTGCCAAAGCTAGCTCCTTTTGGTTGATTTGCCCTTTTTGCGCTTATAGCATCAGATATGCTCGCGTCAAAGCCACTAGAAAGCTCAAATTTAGCCCCCAAAATGGCCTCATCTATGCCGCTGTGTCGGTAGCTAAATTTTATCTCCTCTTTGCTCACCCAGCTACGAGCCAGACGCACATGCGTGAGGTTGTCGCTTATGCTAAATTTTAAGTAGTCCAGCGTTCATTTTTATAAGTCCGCCAAGTGTGCCTGGGATATTTTTTAAAAACTCAAGGTGAGCTATGTTGTTTTGCTTGCAGAAGTTATAAATTTTAGCGGATTTTGTCGCAGCACCTATCTCAAGGTAAATTTTTCATCACAAATTTCTAAATTTCATATAGTCAAATCTCTTGCCAAGCATCGCCATTTTTGGGGGATTTGGCGAGATAGAGAAGGTTGTTACCCCACCTATCATCACAGCGCCTAAAAAGTGAGGCGAATTTAAATCTTCAAGGCTATCAACCTCGAAAATTTTCATGCACGCCGCCTATCCTAACCGAGGTAAATTTAGAAAAATCAACAAGCCTCGTCACTGGATAAATTCCGGTATAAAATCAAGCATACGAGTGGTAAATTCAACCATCATCGAGATCATCCAAGGCATTAAAAATATGATGACAACGACGACTAGCAAAATTTTGGCACGAAGCTTAGCGTGGTTTCGTTTATCTGCGTGGTCGCTTGAAAAATGGAGATGATAAGACCTGCGATTAGTCCGCTTAGCAGCATCGGAAGGCTGATATAAAGGGCGATCTTAAAAGTTTCAACTCCAAGTGAGACAAGCGTACTTTGCATCAGCTAAACCTTACTTCGTTGTATTCAGTTGGGATTAGGTAGTCGTTTACGTCGATTGGCTTTTCGAAAAAGCCTTTGTCATAGCCTATTTGATAGAGCTTATTTAGCGCTTTTAACTGCGTTTCGTTCATGCTTATTGACTCGTCATTTGCGTATAAATTTAGATACGTTTTAAGATCCTCTTTGCCAACTCTGATGAGATTTCGCTCCATTAGCATGTGAGATAAAAATGGCTTGTGCGAAGTGGCGATCCTAACGGCCTCGCTAAGCACTCTTTCGCACTCGATGGCGTCAGTTATGGGCAGACTTCGTCTAAGTGCCATGCCACCAAGTGGAAGCGGTAAATTTTCGCCATTTAGCTCGCTCCAGATGTCCCAAATTTCACGCTCTACGCAGAGCTGGTCTGAGAAATTTAAGATACTTTCATGTATGAGCACGCCAGCATCGACCTCGCCGCTAAGCACGGCATTTTCGATCTCAAGGAAATTTTTATAAACGATCCTTGCCTCTGGGTAGGCTATGCGAAAGAGCAGTGCATTTGTCGTGTTTTTGCCAGAGAGCGCGACCTTGAAATTTCGCTTTAGCTGCTTGCCTTTTAGCTTGATAAGCTTTGGGCCATATCCATTACCAAAGCTCACCGCACAGCGTAAAAGTGCAAATTCATCGCAAATTTTACGGATAGAGCGCAAAGCTGATCGCTGTTGCCTCATAAGTGCCTTTTAGCGCCTCTTCGTTTAGTGTCTCTATATCAAGCGCCTTTGATGTAAAGGCTAAATTTTTACTGCTAACCCAGCCAAATTTGACTGCGGCATACATGAAAATATCGTCAGCGTCCGGCGAGTGAGCGACGTTTATAGTTTTTAGATTGTGCAAAGATGATCCTTTTTTGATTACGCCATTTTAATGAAATTTATTTAAAATAAAGTTTTAAGGACGGTTTTTAAACGATTTTACCAGCTTTGCCTCTTTGAAATTTAGCACGTATTTCACGTCTATGGCGTCTTTAGCGCCCTTTCTTCGAGCTTGGAGCGTTGAGTAAAATGGATGCTTAAGTTCAAGCATCTTAAGTAGTTTTTGATCGCTATCTTCTTTTTTATATTTTCAACGATTATTGTCGTTATAAATTTGCCCTCAAACTCGTAAAATGGCCAGACAATCACGCCTGCATCGCTTGTTTTAAAGTCTGTAATTTTAGATTTTTTAGGGATATTTAGCATGGAGATGATCTTTTTTCGTGAGCTATCCAAGTTTTGCACAGAGATCACCTTTACAAGCAGGTCTTTTTTGACCCCTATGCCATTTTGACTAAAGCGATAAACTCCGTCTTCAAGGATGCCAACTTTTTCAAAGGCGTTAGCGTAGTTTGCGGCAGTGCAGCTAGAGAGCAAAAGCGTTAGAAACGTTAAAATTTTACAAATTTCATCTTTTCTCCTAAAATTTCACTCTTTTTAGTCTATCTGAAGCGTAATTTTTCCTGCCAAATTTGGCTTCATTTTTGCCGTTTAGCTCGACTAGATCGCCTGTAAAGCCACAAATGTCATTTTTAACAAGATAGCTTCCAACGCCAAAAATATCAACTGGGGTGTTAAATTTCTCAAATTCGCTCATTTTTTGCGGGTTAAAGCCTGAGCTAACGACGATTTTAACGTGCTTAAAGCCAGCTTTATCAAGCGCCTCTCTTAGGGCAAATATAAGCTCCTTGCAAACGCCATGCAGGTCAAATTTACCTGGTATCCTTGCCTTCAAAATACCTATCTATCAAATTTTTACTAGTATCCACTCTAACTGCGCCAAGCCTCTCTTTTAGGGCATTTGCAGCCTTTAGTGCGTCTGTTATCACATCGTTGTTATAATCAACTAGTGCCGTGATCTGCTCGTTTTCAAAGGTTTTGGCATAAATTTGACAAGCCTTCACCACGTCGCCGCCACACATTTGTATGAGTGCGTGAGGCATGGTGCCACCACCTTTTAGCCCTGTAAGCTCGCCCTGAGCGTCTGTGGCGACCTTTTTGATGCCGCCGATAAATGAGGCATATCCGTCGCCTGGCTGCGTGCAGATGTCATCTTGCCTGTCTGCCATGCTAAAGACGTCCTTGCCATTTGCCGCTCTTATCACGTCTCTAGAGTTTGTCGCCACGCAGCTTCTTCTAGTAAGCGTCGCGTCGATCACGTTTTCTAAAAAGCCGAAATTTTCATACTTGCCGCTTATCTTTAAAACTGGCTCGTTTGCATTTATGATATCGCCGTCATCAAGCGCGTAAATTTCAAGCTCGCTTGGGTTTTTGGCAAATTTATTGATGATAGCTAAAACCTCGTCGATACCGCAAAGCACGATATCATCACGCCTTTGGAAAAACTGCATCGTCACGTGCTGATCTGGCAGGTTTTGCTTAATTATCTCGTTTACTTTTAGAAAGTATTTCGCCGTGAAATAGCCCTCGCCAATCCTAGGATCTAGCCTAAAAGTCTTATCTGTTAGCCTCTCTATCTTGCCTTGCATCTTTAGCTCAAGTTCGTTCATGTCTGTCCTTTTCTTTTTGCGAGATTATACCATTTTAGCGAAATTTGGCGCAGGTAAAAGGGCTAGTGACTTTATGCAAAAAGCAAATTTAGAGGGCGAGCTAAAGGATAAAATTTTAGCAGTTGCTGGCGTAACACAGGTCGTTACCTATATATTAAGCGGCGAAGTTGATGCTGGCTTTATCAATCAAACTGGTCTAAACGCGCATAAGGATGAATTTGGTAGTTTTATCTTGATAGATAAAGCACTTTACGCCCAGCAAATATCGTGGCTACAGCCTTTATCCTAGTGCTCTCGCGAGGGCTTGGCGAGGTTGGCATAACGCTCATTTTAGGTGGCAATATCATAGGTAAAACAGACACCATCTCACTAGCTATCTACAACGCAGTCTATGATGGTAGAAGCGATCAGGCACTCGCTTTAAGCCTTGTTTTGGTTGTGCTTAGTTTTATCTTATTTTTTATTATAAATTTGCTAGAAAAAAGTAGGATTTAGCACAAATTTTATGTCAGCTAAAAATTAAATTTATTTAAATTTCGCTACAATTAGGGGCTTATATAAAAATTTAGGAGAATTTTCTATGAAAAAAGAAGATATAAAAGAGCTTATCGAATTTTTTAATGGTATGGAGATGAATCATATCAAGATAAAAAGTGGTGATTTTGAGGTCGAGGTAGAGAAATTTGCCTGATTATTGCGCGCCTGCAAAGCCAGCGGCACAAGCAGCAGCTCCAGCGCCAACACCTGTAAATGTTGTCGTTAGCTCAGAGGTAAAACCAGCTGCAAATTCGCCAAAAGATAGCATAAAATCTCCTATGGTAGGTACTTTCTACGCTGCTCCAAGCCCAGGCGCTGCACCATTTGTAAAAGTAGGTCAAAGAGTGAGAAAAGGCGATGTAGTAGGCATCATCGAAGCTATGAAGATCATGAACGAGATCGAGGCTGAGTTTGACTGCCAGATCACTGAGATGCTAGTCTCTGACGGACAGCCAGTTGAGTTTGGATTGCCGTTGTTTGGCGTGGAGAAAAATTAATGGAATTAAAAGAATTTTAATCGCAAACCGCGGCGAGATCGCTCTTCGTGCTTTGCGAACGATAAAGGAGATGGGTAAAGAAGCCGTTGTAGTTTATTCAACCGCTGACAAAGACGCGCTTTATGTAAAATACGCCGACGTGGCCATCTGCATCGGTAAAGAGCGCTCAAGCGACAGCTACCTAAACATCCCAGCTATCATAAGCGCAGCTGAGATCAGCGAAGCAGACGCTATCTTCCCAGGTTATGGCTTTTTAAGTGAAAATCAAAATTTTCGTTGAAATTTGCTCACACCACAAGATCAAATTTATTGGACCAAGCGTTGCTGCGATGGCTTTGATGAGTGACAAGAGCAAGGCAAAACAGGTCATGCAAAGAGCTGGCGTGCCAGTCATCCCTGGCTCAGACGGCGCTGTGGCTGATACAAAAGCTGCAAAAGAGCTAGCCAAAAAGATCGGCTATCCTGTCATCTTAAAAGCTGCGGCAGGCGGCGGCGGACGCGGTATGCGCGTGGTTGAAAAAGAGGCTGATTTAGAAAAAGCGTTTTGGTCTGCTGAGAGCGAGGCGATGAGTGCATTTGGCGATGGCACGATGTATATGGAAAAATATATCCTAAATCCACGCCACATCGAGGTTCAAATCATCGGCGATAGCCACGGCAACGTGCTTCACATAGGCGAGCGCGACTGCTCTATGCAGCGCCGTCACCAAAAGCTGATCGAAGAGAGCCCAGCTATCTTACTTGATGAAAAAACAAGAGAGAGGTTGCATGAAACTGCCATAAAAGCGGCAAAAGCGATCGGCTACGAGGGAGCAGGTACGTTTGAGTTTTTGGTTGATAAAAATTTAGACTTTTACTTCATCGAGATGAACACAAGGCTCCAAGTCGAGCATACTGTAAGCGAAATGGTAAGTGGGCTTGATATCATCGAGCTTATGATAAAAGTGGCTGAGGGCGAAAAGCTACCGTCACAAGAGAGCATTGAGCTAAAAGGCCATGCGATCGAGTGCAGGATCACAGCCGAGGATCCAAACACCTTCACTCCGTGCCCTGGCAAGATCACAAAATATGTCTGCCCAGGCGGCCGCAACGTGAGAATGGATAGCCACATCTACCAAGACTACTCTATACCGCCGTATTACGACAGTATGATCGGAAAGCTCGTTGTTTGGGACACTGATAGAAACAGAGCGATCCACAAGATGAAAGTAGCTCTTGATCAGCTCATAATAAGTGGCATCAAAACAACAAAAGACTTTCACATCGCCATGATGGAAAATAAAGACTTTTTAAGCAACAACTACGATACAAACTATCTTTCAAGACATTAAAACTGAAATTTTAAACCATTGCCTTTTGGCTTTGGTTTAAAATTTCTTATTTTATATAAGCCAAATTTTTAGATCGAGTTATTTTAAATTTTAGAGTAAATTTAGCCAGTTTATAATTATTTGCAAAACGTAATAAATACTAAAAAATTTCATCTAAATTTTATTAGTAGCAACTAAGTTTTGTGATATTCATACCATTTTTAAAATATGGTGGATAGGGCATAGTCACTGTAAATGGCACAGCTTTTTGCTTTGGTAAATTTTGAGCTACGTCAAATTTATATGCCACAGTGTTTGGTCTCTCGTCTTCATCGCCTCCAAAAACCCATGAGAAAAATGAGAGCCCGCTTGGTTTAAATAGCGCTTCGCCACCAAGATCGTTTTTATTTAGCGGTTGATTAATGAGCTTAATTGTAAGGGTGCATTTACTAATGGTAAATTTACCGACATTTCTTACTTGACCGCGAAATACGATGCTTTCATTTCTTAACACTCGCTCGCTTTTTACGCCTTCGACTATGCCTTTTTTGGTGTATTTATCAAGAACTAGCATCAAAAAAATGGCAAGCGTGGTTGAGACCAAAATGTTTGTAAAAAGTAGCGATAAAAATAATTTTCGCTCGGCTCTAAGCGATAGCACAAGAAACAAAATAGAAAGTAGTGCGATCGCGAAAAGCACGATGATATGAACGATAGTAAAGTAGTTTGAGCTCATCAAAAACACTCCGCTTTTTTGGTGATATTGTAGTCAATGAAGGCAAAGTCATTGACAAATTCTCTTATCTGCTTGCTCTGCTTTGGCAAAAGCGCTTCATTTAAAATGATCCTTTTTTTAGCAAATGGGTTTAGTGAATTTAGAAAATTTCTCGCGCTTTGCTTTGAGCCAAGGTAGAAGCCAAGCTCGATTTTGCAAACGTTTAATGTGTAGTTTGAATTATTTGTGATGTTAAAATCAACCATCAACGCATCGACATATTGAAGCTGTTTTGTGTTTATTTTGCTTATGCTAACTGGTCTTAGATTTTCATTTATATATTTGTTTGCGTAGTAGTTGCCTACAAAAAGTCCGAAAAAACCAGCTAGGATAAACAAAAATCCTATCTGCCACCATGATTTTATCGCGACGAAAATTCCTAAAAGCACGATAAATATAAAGGCTAAAAACACCAACCATAGGCTAGAAAGTCGATAAGTTTGGCGTTTTGAAGTATGAAAAGTATGTTATGCTTGATGCTATTTAACATCTCGCGATCTTTTTTCTTCGATGCCATTCATGCCAAAACGCCTTGCAAGCTCGTTTTGACGGCATCTGGATGTATGTTGTAAGCTGAAAGTGCCACAAGTGCGTGAAAGCAAAGATCAGCTGCTTCGTAGATGAGGTCATTTTTTGCTTTTTGCTCATCTTGTTTTATCTGTTTGGCAAAACTAAGCTCTTTTGCCGCCATGACAAGCTCTGTAGCCTCTTCGCCAACTTTTTTTAGAATTTGATTTTCACCCTTTTTAAAAAGGCTTGCCACGTATGAAGTTTGCGGATCAGCATTTAGCTTTCTATCTTCTATAACGTGATAAAGTTCGTCAATGACGCCGTAACTTGGCTTTTTAACCTCGCTTTTTTCATCTGAAATTTCTAAATTTTCTAAATTTATCTCGTTAAAAAAGCAAGACCTTGCCCAGTGTGACAAGCAGCGCCTCCATTTTGAACGACTTTTAAAAGCAAAGTGTCGTTGTCGCAGTCTAAAAACGCAGCCTTGATCTCTTGTGTGTTGCCACTCTCTTCGCCTTTTTTCCAAAATTCTATTTTTAGTGCGTGAAAAGTAGTGAGCGTAGCGGCTAGATAAGAGTTAAATTTCAGTGCTTCTTCGTTCATATAAGCAAGCATCAAAACCTCGTTTGTAGCGTGATCGCAAACCACCACCGGGAGCAATCCACCAACTTTTTGCCAGTCTATACTTTTTGCTACGCTATTCATTTTTACCTTTCGCTAACTGAGCTAGCTTTTGCCTTATCTTTTGCATCTAGCCAGATATTTGGCACAGCTCCGCCAGGTGTTAAGAAAATTTTGGCATCTTTGTTCTCTTTAAGAGCGTCGTTAAATCTATTTTGTGTCTCGATCTGCTTTAAATTTAATAAATTTTGATCGACACTTTTTGCGATCTCTTTGTTTGCATAAGCAGTCGCATCAGCCTCGATCTTGATGGCATCAGCCTTACCTTTTGCTTCGATGATCGCAGCTTTTGCAGTACCTTCTGCAAGGGCAGCTTGTTTTAGAGCCTCTTGATTTGCACGCTCGACCTCGTATTTTGTCCTCTCGGCTTCTTGCTTAGCGATCTGGACACGCTCGATCTGCTCTTTTACCTTTGAAGGCAAGATGATCTCACGAAGCTGCACTGTTAGAAGCTCAACTGGCTTGTTTGGCTGAGAGTCGATGTCTTTTCTTATGCCCTCATCGATCTGCCTTGCTAGGTCGTTTCTCTTAGTTGGCAGCTCTTCGGCTGTGTATTTACCAGCGATGCTACGAACCACGTCGCGCACGACAGGATCAACGATCTTGCTCTCCCAGCTAAGACCCAAGATGCGATAGTTTGTGGCGCATTTTCTGGATTTAGACGGTATTGCACGGTGATATCGATGCTAACTGGTAAATTTCTGGCGTCCAAAACTGAGATAGAGTTTTTGCGTAAAATTCCAGCCCCTTGATAAGACTTTTGCAAGCTCTCGCCCATATCTTCGCCTGAAGTGTAGTTAATGATCCTAACTCTAGTATCAACTACGATGATGTTTTGGATAAATGGCAAAAAGAAGTGAAAGCGCTGTTGCAAAGGATTTGGCTCATATTTACCCGCTGTGGCTTTGATGCCGACCTCGCCTGAGTGTATCACTTTAAATGGCTGAGTGATAGCAAGGATCGCGATAATGGCGATTATTATGTAGGCTAGCGCACCAAATTTGCCAAAGCCGCTTGGTATATTTGGCATTTTAAAATCCTTTTTAAAAGGTGGCTCTTTGTCGTTATTTTGACCTGAGCCCCTGTTGTCATTACCTGGCTTTTTTTTGTTGAAATAATCATTTAAATCAGCGGGCATTTCGTTCCTTTAAATCTTAAATATATGTTAAAAATGATTCGTATTTTTTGTTTAGACCATAAACTACGTCAAAGTAAGCTTTTTGTAGTCTCTTTGTCACTTCGCCTCTAGCGCCGTTGCCGATGATGCGGTTATCTATGCTGTTTATCGGCGTTACTTCAGCTGCAGTGCCAGTGAAAAATGCCTCGTCGGCTGTGTATGCTTGATCTCTTGTGATGCGCTCTCTTCTTACTTCGATGTCAAGATCGTGAGCAAGTCTTATGACTGTATCTTGAGTGATGCTAAGTAGGCTGTTGTCGTTTGGAGGAGTGATCAATGCGCCATTTTCAACGATGAAGAAGCACTCGCCTGGACCTTCAGCCACAAAGCCTTCGCTATCAAGAAGTAGCGCCTCGTCGTATCCAGCCTCTTTTGCTTCGTAGTTTGCCATTTGTGAGCTTAGGTAGTTTGAGCTAGCCTTTGCTCTGTTCATTTGAGCAGCAGGAGCAAGTTTAGCAAAGCTTGAAATTTTTAACTCTGATACCTTTTCTAAGCCTTCATCGCCAAGATATGCGCCCCACTCCCATGAAGCGATAGCAGTTTGAACTGGTGCTTTTGTGTGCGCTACGCCCATCACGCCGTATCCTAAAAAGATAAGTGGGCGGATATAGACATTGCTGTTATATTTGTTTGCACGAAGTAGTTCGATCTGCGCTTTTTCAAGCTCTTCTTCAGTGTAAGGCACGTTTAAAACGGTCATTTTTGCTGATCTTAAAAGTCTTTTTGTGTGGTCTTTGAGTCTAAAAATAGCTAGACCTTTTTTTGTTTTATAAGCTCTTGTGCCCTCAAATACGGCATTACCATAGTGCAAAGAGTGGGTTAGAACGTGTACTTTTGCATCGTCCCATTTTACTAGTTTTCCATCCATCCAGATGAATTCTGAAGCGTTCATAATTAAACCTTTCTTTTTTAGAAATTTGATCCGAGTTTATCTAAAATTGCTTTAAATTTTACATTTCTAAGCCCAAAATGTCCGTAAATTTTAGGCTAAAGTTACTTATCTAAAAGCTCTTTTATCGTCTTTGCCATCTCATCGATCGACGAAGCTGCGCTTAAATTTATAAGATACTTTCCGCTTACCACAAAGGCTGGCACACCGCTGATACTTGCTACATCATAAGAGGCAAACCACTCGTTTAAAAGCTCTTTTGCACGATCTGAGCTTAGCGCTTTTTCATACTCGTCTTTGCTCACGTGAGCCGCATTTAGCGCTAGATAGATAAATCTTTGCTTGTCTTTGCCGTCATTAAAGTCATCTTTTTCATCGTGCCTTGCTTTGTAGATCGCAAATTTCAGCTTGCTTAAATTTTAGACTCATCGCTTAGCAGATCAGTCCCATTTGCCTCATCTATTGATATAAGAGCGGCGAAAATTTTACTTGTAGTCTCGCCAAGCTTGCCTTTGGTGCTTAGGTGATATGGAGATAATTTACCCGTCAAGCTTTGACATCAGCTTTCTTGTGATCGTTCGGTCAAATTTATAGCAGTGAGGGCAGTCGTAGCTAAAGACCTTGACGACTGAGTTTTTAGGCACGTTAAGCGGTTTTGCTAGAGTTTGATACTCCACACCTTCAGTCAGTGCTGATAAATTTAGCGCAAAAAACGCACTTAAAATTAGCATTTTTATAAGCTTCATCTTTGCTCCTTATTATTTTTTGTCATTTACCATTGAGGCTTTACATTTTTGATATTTTCATAGTCAGTACCATTTACTAGGCGCTTTCTACTCGCATTAAATTCACCACTTATTAAGCTTCTTGATGCGTTATATTCAAGTGGCTTTGTGCCTACGATGTCAGCAAAAGTGTGAATGATGTCATCACTCAGTAAATTTATAATCTTTTGCCACCTCAAGTTTTTGCCAAATTTGTGGATATTTTGCTTTAAATTTATCAGTTCCTATAAATATAAGCGGAATTTCTAAAACAAAGCGGTTTATCATGCCGTGACCTCTTATGCCATCTATCTCAAAAAGAGCTTCGCCGTGGTCAGAAAGATAGACTATCAAAGCTTCATCGTCTTTGAAAATTTTATAAATTTCATTTATCACGTAGTCATTATAAAGTACGCTGTTTAGATACCAGGCAAAGCTCTCTTTTTGCCCAGGATTCATTTTGTTTTGTAGATCATTGGCTGTAAATTTTGCAAAATCTTTTGGATACCTTAGGTCGTATTTAAAGTGATTTCCCATTAGGTGAATGATATAAAAATTTGACTCTCCAAGACTTTGTTTTATCTTTGAAATTTCAGGCAAAAGTATACCATCTGTTTCTCTACCGGCATAATTTGTAGCTGACGCAAATTTTGTGTAAAAAAAGTGATATCACTTCTATCTGCAACACTTTTTTGTGTTGTAGAGTATCTGCCGATATTGCTTTGATTACTTATCCATGCTGTTTTGTATCCTACTAGACTAAACATATCAACAATGTTTAAACTCTTGCTCCAAGGCTCTTTGCTTTCATAGTTTGAGAAATTTAAAACCTTTGAAAGAGAACCATTTGTATATGTGTCAGGGGCAGTAGTATCTGTATAGATTATAGCATTGCCACTTTGCTTTAATGCCATTAAATTTGGTGTAGTCGGCAAGCCAAATCCATAAACGCTCATCTCATTCCTTTGTAAGCTTTCACCGATCACAAAGACTACATTTGCTACTTTTTGCTCAGCTTTTATGTTTTGATTTGCTGCTTTAGATACGTCGTAATCTTTTAAAATTTGTTTATTGCTAGCTAAAAAATTATCATCTAAAAGATATTTTTTTAAAACAAAAGCGTAGTTTATCAGGATATGTTCTGAGAGCTTACTTATAGCTCTATCGGCTTTATTAGACGATATTCTCATGGCTGATTTTGTAAAGAATACAGCTGCAAAGGCTATATAAATTACCGAAAGGACAATGATAGTTTTTCGGCTAAATTCTTTTGTGCTAGATCTTTTATATCTTGTCATAGCGTAAAAGATGATACACAAAAGTATAGCAACTACTAGATATTTAGCTTCAAAAAATGTCTGGAAAACTCACCGGCTTCATCTGGATTTGTGTGTAGCACACTATCTATTATTGCTATATTTATATCTGTTTTTAAACTTGTTAAAGTGAAAAAATTTATAAAACATAGAATAAAAATTATTAGCGCATAAACTAGATAAAGCCCTTTAAACAGCCCACGACTTAGCAAGTAAAGAACATGTGTAATAACTAAATTTAATAAAAATATAGTAGTTAAGCTTCTTGCCATGTGCATAAGAGCTATGCGGTCAGTTCCTTCAAAAAAGTAAATTTTATAGATATTTGCGATAAACATTACAAGTGTTGTAACCACAAATATATTTATAAATGGACTTTTTATAATAGTATTAAAAAATTTGGTCATTTTTTACCTTATTTTACTAGATCAGCTAGCACTTTTGCGGCGTGGTCTTTGGCTTTTACGCTTTTATAAATTTTAACTATCTTGCCGTCTTTACCGATCACAAATGTGCTTCTAACTATGCCAAGATATTCTTTACCGTAGTTTTTCTTGACCTGCCAAACGCCATAAAGCTTTGAAATTTCTTTATCCTCGTCGCTTAGCAAGATGTGCTTTAAATTTTGCTTTGCGATAAAGCCCACATGCGACTTCACACTATCTGGGCTAACGCCGATAATAACGGTATCATTTTTGATAAACTGATCGTAGTTTGCGCTAAATTCGCAAGCCTCAGTCGTGCAGCCTGGAGTGTTGTCTTTTGGGTAGAAGTAAAGCACCACATTTTTGCCTATAAAGTCCTTTAATGCGACCTTTACGCCGTCTTGATTTAGCGCTTCAAACTCTGGCGCTTTATCGCCAACTTCAAGCGTTATCTTTCTTTCCATGTCTGCTTTGCTAAATTCGCTCATTTCATCCCCTTTCTTTTGTCCTCTACGCTCTCGCCACCTACGCCGATATTGCCAGCATCGTGAGTTTCGATAAAGATCATAACCGCCTCTTTTTCTTGCCAAGCACTCTTACAAGCGTCTCGGTTACCTCTTTAAAAACTTGATCTTTTTGCTCTTTTGTAGGCTCTGGGCCTGCTATTTTGATATTAACATAAGGCATTTTTGCTCCTTTTTTAAGATGCAAAATATTAGCCAAAATGAGTGAAATTTCAGATTAAAGCCGTTATTTAAGAATTTGGCATTAAAATAAGCAAACTTCCAAAAGGAGCGAAAATGGACTATAACAGGCAAAATAAGGGCTTTGTTTGCTTTATGTATGGCTTTGGACGAAGCAGGGCGGTTTATGCAGTTTTGATGATACTAATGGCGCTTTTAGCTGGTTTTTTAACAATTACTTCAAGCGCTCAAGCTGACGTTTCAAATTTACAAATAGCCCTTGGCATCATACTTTGTGGCCTTTTGCTGATCCTTGTAAATCCTAAAATTTTCATCATCAAGCTCGCAGGCTATCTCATCAGCCTAGTTGGCGTTATGATTGCCCTTCACAACGCAAATTTGCTCGGAGCTGATTTTAACTTATATTTTTACGCAAGCCTCATTTTTGGCGCATTTATGATGCTTATGCTTCTTAGCTGGTTTGTCTATAATGCAAGAAGCAGCGAAATAAATGAAATTTCAGTTCGCCACTCCCATTAGCACGCTTGTGTAGGTGTTTTGCTTAGGCTCTGAGCTTGTTGCATCGTTTATATTTATGCGACCAGCCTCAAGCCCAGCTTTTATAAGCGCCTCTTTTACCGCATTTGCACGCTCATTTGCAAGCTCTATTAGCTTTGCTTTATCGACCTCGATGCTCTTTAGCGCCTCTTCTCTTAAGGCTTTTTCGCTTCTATCTTTTAAATTTGGCACAAGCTCATTTAAAACTGCGATGTAGTCTTTGCCGCTTGAAGCGATGATTTGATTGATCTTTTGATCTAGTTTTTTGTTCTTATAAAAGCTCTCATCTAGTTTTGAGTATGTTGGCGTTATGCTAAGTTTCATCTTAGGTTTTGAGCCAGTTAGCTTTATGAAATCAGCTATCTTAGGCGCTTCTGAGCTTATGAGCTCGCTACTTCCTGCAAGAAAATCAATAGAGCTAAGATCTTTGCTGCCAAGTCCTAGGGCGTTGCCTAAAAATCTAAATGGAGCTAGCGTAATGTCAGCAAAGAGTTTTTTCACAGCTGCCCAGATGACGCCGCCATATTTAAAGTCAGGATCGTCTAAATTTCCCTCAACTGGCAGGTCGATGTTTATTTGATTATTTTGATCGCTAAGTATCGAGATAGCAAGCGAAAGTGGTAAATTTACAGCATCTTTTGAATCAACCTTTTCTCCAAGTGTAAGTGAGTCAAAATTTACTGAAATTTGAGCCATTTAGTTTTGAGTTAACGACGCTATAGTTTAGGTTTAAATTTAGCTTGCCTTTTTTGATCTTATAGCCAACAAACTGCCCGCTATATGGCGTTATATTAGTTAGATCGATATCTTTAAAGTCAAGCTTTATGTCGGTATTTTGCTTTAGCTCAAATGGAAAGAGTTTTGCGGTGATCTGCGCAAAGCCATTTTTACCAACCACACCTTGAAACTCGCCTGAGCTCGGGCGCTTTTTATCGATGTCTGTTAGCTTGCCATTTAGCTTTGAGATCGTTGTGGCAAATGGCATAAATAGCGATGCGTCCGAGAAATCAACCTCGCCATTTTTTAAAGAGAAATTTTTAACGCTAAATTTTAGCTCGTCATCTTTTTTGCTAGCTGCCTTTTTGCTCTCAGGTTTTGCCTCAGTTTTAGCCTTATTTTTATCCTCTTTTACGATCTGAGATAGGTTAAATTTACGCTCTTTGCTTAGATGAGCCTTGATAAATGGCGAATTTAAGCTCACTCCGCTTATGGCAAGGTCGTTTTTGGCAAATGAAATTTTTCAAGATCAAGGCTTTTAAAGGCGATTAGTTTTTCAGCTTTTTTGCCATTTAGCCTTATATCTTTGATGCTAACTTTTGCGTCTACTTTGATATCTTTTGCGTAGTGAAGCTGGGCATCTGCGCTCATCTGACCGCTAGCTAGAGATGCTTCTAAAAATGGCTTTGCATAGGCAAAATACTTTGGTAAATTTGTATCATTTAGCTTGATTTTTGCACTCATATCAAGTGGCTCGATTTTTATCTTTGACTCAACATCTAAATTTAGCTTTTGTGAGCTTTTCATCGCCACTTTTGCAACAAATGGCTTGCTAAAATCGCTACTTAAATTTGCTACTTTTACAAAAAGATTATCAAATTTATGAGCGATCTTTTCGCCCTCAAAAAGATGCGTCAAAGCGATATCTGCGTTATTGACACTTATATTTTTTACATCAAATTTAAACTCATTTTCTTTGCTTTTTGAAGCACTTTTATTTTCAGCCTTTTTCTCTACTTTTTTAGTGTGTTTTGCCGCCTTTGTAGCTTTTGTGCTCTGCTCGCCAAATCCTAGCTCATTTACAGCGCTTAGCCCATTATCACTTAGCTCTGAGCTGAAATTTCGCTCTATTTATGCTTACATTTTCAACCCCAAGAGCCATTTTTAAAATATCAAAGCTTATGCTCTTTATCGCCACGTCAGCGACGCTTGCTATATCTTTATTTTTTGCTTTAAGCTCTATGTTTTTTATGTTTAGCTCATCAAGGCTCGCAAGGCTTTTGTTGCCATCCATTGTGAAGCTTGTATTTGTCACGCCAGCGCTTGCTACATTTGCACTTGCGCTTTTGCTAAGTGGCGCGTTGATGCCATTTAGTGCTATTTTTTCAAGCGTTAGGGCGGTTTTGTTATTTACTAAATTTAAATTTAAATTTGAAGCATTTATATCTTTTAAATTTGCTAAATTTCTATCTGCTTCATCTATTTTAAGAGCGTTTGCGCCTATGCTTTTTAACTTGCCTGTGGCGTTTAGCTCGCTTTTTTCATTTAAATTTGCAAGAAGCGAGATCTCGTTTAAATTTAGTGATTTTACGCTTGCAGAGGTAGCATTTTTAAAAGATATATCATTTAAATTTATAGCGCTTAAATTTAGCGCAGCCTCTGTTTTGTCAGCTATCTTGCTATCAAGATCAAATTTTGGAAGCTCTAACTCGCCAAGGCTAAGCTCATTTGCGCCTTCATCTAAACTTAGTCCTTTTACATTTAAAAAGCCATCTTTTAAATTTCTCTTAGTTGCGTTCTCGTCGGCATTTAAAGCGTAGTTTATTTTTAAGTTTATAATGGCATTTTTGAGATTTAACGTGTCATTGTCGATGAAGCTTATCGCAACTGGCTTTATGCTAAAGTCCTTTATGCTGACATTGCCATCTATTTTTAGTGGATTTAGCTTGATGTCGCCATTTAGATCGATCTTGTGCGCTAGGCTTGAGTTTGAGTCAAAGATGTGACTACCAGCGCTATTTTTCTTCGTATTTAGTGAGCTAAGCTCATAGTTTATATCATCAAAGCTTACATTAAATGGCTTTGTTAAATTTTGGTCGCTATATGAAAATGAGCCTTTGATGATCTTGGCGTTATTTAGTGCGAAATTTATCGAACTAGTGCTGTTATCTTCGCTAGTTGCGTTATCATCGCTTATAAAATTGCTAAAGTTAAAATTTGCTTTTTTATCTCTTGCGATCTTTACTTTTGGCTCATCTAGCCTAAAAATGTCTATCTCAACTAGCTTTTTAAAGATAGAAAATGGCTTTAGCTTAAGGTCGATCTGCTTCGTGCTAAAAAGCGGAGAAGTAGTGTTTAGCTCGGCATTTGTAGCGTTTAGCTCGAAGGTAAATGGGTTAAATTTAGCATCACTTACAAAAAGCGTTGCGTTGTAGTCTTTTAGGTATTTTGGTGCGATATTTTTGATAGCATAAGGCAGACCAAAAAAGCCAAGAAGCGTGTAGATAAGCAAAAGTGATACTACGCAGATGCCGGTGATTAGGGCTATTTTTTTCTTTTTATCCATTGTGAAATTTACCTTTTTGTCAGCTAAAATGAGCCTTGATTTTACTTTAAAAAAGGTTAAAAGATAGTTAGAAATTTCAAATTTTCTATACATTAAATTTATGCTTATCTTAATAATACTTTTATGTATTTCGTATTACTATTCGTCAAATATTTTTTAAACAAAGGAGCGAGTGATGAAGAGATTTTTGGCTTTATTGTTTTTGTTGTTTTCTGTCTTTGTTTATGCAAATGAAAATGCCGTTGTGGTCGCTATCGAGGAGCAAACACCTCGTATAAATCCACTCTACGACGAGGATCACGATCCTACGCTTTCGCTGGTTTTTTCTGGACTTACTAGCCACGATGAAAATAGCCACGTCGTGCCTGAGCTTGCCAAGTCTTGGCAGGTGAGCGATGATGGGTTGGAGTATATTTTTGAGCTAAGAGATGATGCTTTTTGGCATGACGAGGTCAAATTTAGCGCAAAGGACGTTAAATTCACCATCGAAGCGGCTCAAGATAAGAAGCTAAACGCGCCTGCTATCTCAAACTATGAAGTCGTAAAAAGCGTTGAAATTTTAGGCGATTATAAGGTAAAGATCACGCTTAGTGAGCCTTTTCCGCCGTTTTTAGATGCGCTTAGTTTTGGCGTTTTGCCTGAGCACATTTTAAAGGGCAAAGATATCGCGACTGACAAATTTAACGACGCTCCTATCGGCACTGGCGCATACAAGCTTGTAAAATGGAAAAAAGATGAGAGTTTGGAGTTTGTGGCAAATGATAAATTTGATAAAGGTGAGCCAAAGATAAAAAGGCTATTTTTAAAGATCGTTGGCGATGAAAATTTAAGACTTATAGGCCTTAAAAGCGGTGAGATCGATGTTGCGCTCATTTCTCCAACTGGTGTAAATTTCATAAAAGATGATAAAAAATTAAGCTTGCTTAAGTTTAAAAGTGCGGACTATAGAGCTTTGATGTTTAACTTTAATGATCCTATCTTTCAAGATAAAAATGTAAGGATAGCCCTAAACTACGCCGTTAATAAAGACGAGATCGTTAAAAAACTATTTCACGGATATGCAAGCGTAGCGAACAATCCAATAGAAAAAAGCTTTGCAAATGACAGCGAGTTTAAATTTCAGCTACGATCCGCAAAAGGCTAGAGAGCTACTTGAAAAGAGTGGCTTTAAGAAAAACAAGGCTGGTTTTTTTGAAAAGGACGGCAAGGAGCTTGGCTTTGACATCTACGCCTTTAATAACGACATTTTAAGGGTCAATCTAGCTAAAATTTTAAGCAGCGAGTTTGAGAAATTTGGTGTGAGAGCCAAAGCCTACGCAAAGCCAAGAACAGCCTTTAGCATAAGCAAGGTAGATAGCTTTGTTATCGGCTGGGGAAGCCCGTTTGATCCAGACTTTCATACATATAGAATTTTTGGTGGATTTGCCGACATCGATGTCAATGAAAATGGCTGGAATTTTAGCCACTACAAGGACGAAAACGTCGATCTTGCCCTAAAAAACGCAAGATATACAAAGGACGTGGAGCTTAGGAAAAAATACTACAAAGAATTTCTAAAAGCGCTTTTTGAAAATCCACCTTACATTTTTATAGCCTATCTTGACTATCCGCTCGTTTTTAACAACAAAATTTCAGGCATAAAGACGCAAATTTTAGGCCACCATGGGGCTGGATTTTTATGGAACATAAGAGAGTGGCAAGTAAAATAGTGGATAAAAACTTTGTTTAGAGCCATTTTAAAAACAGCGATCTCAAGCCTTGGGTTGCTGTTTTTTATCTCATTTTTTCTATTTTTGCTCATATATTTTTTGCCAGGAAACGTCACTGATGCGATGTTTTTGCGAAGTGAGGCGGTGAGCGTGGCTATAAAAGAGCAAATTTTAGAAAATTTGGGGCTAAAAGATGGCTTTTTTGTGCAGTATTTTAGATGGCTAGCCCACTTTGTCACAGGGGACTTTGGCACTAGCTTTGTAAGTGGGGCAAGCGTTTTTTTACTCATTAAAGAGAGACTTTTAAACTCGCTTATTTTGTTTTTTGCTTCGTTTTTTCTGATAGCTCTTTTGTCATTTTTCTTGGGGCTTTTAAGCGCCATTTATAAGAATAAATTTGCCGATATCTTTATAAACTTTAGCTCCTTTTTGCTAGCTTCCTTGCCACATTTTTACGTAGCACTCGTGCTAATAGCGATCTTTAGCGTCTATCTAAACGTGCTGCCAAGCTCTGGGGCAAACGAGCTAGGATCTAGCGGAGTTGGGGCTAAATTTATCATCTTACCAACGCTTGCCATCATATTGCCACACCTTGGCGCAAACGTGAAATTTGTAAGAGACAGGCTAAATCAAAGCCTAAACGCCGACTTTATCCAGACGGCTCACGCTAGAGGCTTGGGGCGGGCAAAATTCATCTCTTCGCCATAAAGCACGCAAGCACCGACATAGTCTATTATTTCGCCACTCTTGTGGCTGGCGTTTTGCTGGCTCATACGTCATTGAGAGCATTTTTTCATTTCCAGGCATAGGCAAGCTTAGTCTTGATGCGGTGATCGCCAAAGACTATCCAGTCGCACTTGCGACCATTTTGCTAACGGCTGTTTTTGTCGTTTTTGCAAATTTGCTGGCTAAAATTTTGCCATCTTGGCAGATAAGAGAAATTTATGAGAAAAGTCATATTTTTCTTAGCCTGTTTTGCCTTTTTAGCGCTTGTCACATTTGCCTTTGTGACGCCATTTTTTTCTAAATTTGAGCCAAATTTCACTGACTTTATGGCGGTAAATTTAGCCCCAAGTAGCGAGCATATCTTTGGCACTGACATCCTTGGTAGGGATAATCTCATAAGAGTAGCCTACGCGCTTAAAAACTCGCTTCTTGTCTTGCTGCTAGCTGGCTTTTTAACGACGCTTTTCTCGCTCATCTATGCATATTTTGGTACGAGCAAGAGCAGAGCCTGTGAGAGTATTTTTGATAAGGGGCTTGATGCTTTTTTAAGCATACCAAACATCGTTTTTATCATGCTTTTTAGCTCATTTAGTAGCGGAGATCTGCTTATAACCTCTTTTATCATCGCCATTTGCTCGTTTATGCAGGGCGCAAAAGTCTTTATGCAAAATTTAAGACTTAGTAAAAAGTGCGACTACGCCGAGCAGGCTGTGATAAATGGAGCTAGGTAAATTTAGCCTTATCTGCTTTGAAATTTTGCCAAATTTAAAGCATCTAATAGTTAGCATCTTTGGTATAAACGCGATAAACGCAGTCGTTATGGAGGCCACGCTTGGCTTTTTTGGCGTGGGTAGCGATGCAAATAAAATAAGCCTTGGCATCATGCTAAATGAGAGCAAAGAGGCGCTTTTTTTGGGCTCTTGGTGGATGGTGCTTTTCCCTGGCGTGACGCTCTTTTTGCTCATCCTTGCAACCTCGATCATCACGTCAAATTCAAAAAATGGCAATATAAAAATATGATAGAGATTAAAAATTTAAACGTTTTTTATAAGGATAAGAAGCTTTTGCGTGAGCTTGATTTTAGCATGAGCGAGGGTAAATTTATAGGTATCACGGGTGCAAGTGGCAGTGGCAAATCGCTCTTTGCAAAGAGTTTAATAAGGCTTTTTGATGATGATTTTAGAGTGAGAGCGGATAAATTTAGCATTTATAAAAAAGATATCTTAAAACTTAGCCAAAATGAGCTAAAAGAGCACCGAAAAAGGTCGCCGCGCTCATCTTTCAAAACTCAGTTGCAAGCCTTCATCCGCTCTTAAACGTGGGCGATCACTTTAACGCCTATCTTGGCGGCGATAATAAATCAAATAAAGAGCTTGCATTTGCTTATTTTAGGGAGTTTGGGCTAAATAACGCAAATCTCATCTGGCACAAATACTCCTACGAGCTAAGTGGCGGCGAGGCGAGCCGTGTGCAGATCGCTCTAGCACTTTGCCTGAAGCCAAAAATCCTAATCTGCGACGAGATAACAAGCGGGCTTGATAGCATTAGCGGTAGCCAAGTAGCAGGCATCTTAGAGAGTCTAAAGGGCAAGATGAGCGTCATCTTTATCTCGCACGATGAGGCGCTGACGAACTGATCTTAGCGATGAAATTTGGCAGATGAGAGATGGGCGGCTAAAATTAAAGGAAAATGCGTGAAAATAAGACTTGAAAACGTCTCAAAAAGTTTAAGCTTTAAGGAGCATTTTAACGCTAGAGCTGAAGTGTTACAGCTTTTAGAGGGGATAAATTTCGAGCTTGATGATGGCGAAAATTTAGCTATTTTGGGTCAAAGTGGCAGTGGCAAAAGCACGCTTGCAAAGCTCATATCATTTAGTGAGCCAAAAAGTGGGGCAAAATTTATATAAATAATGAAGAGATCACGGACAAAAATGAGCTCAAAAAAGATATCAGATATATCTTGCAAAACCAAAAACAAGCCCTAAATCCAGCGCTAAAAGTAAAAACAGCGATCTCCCACGTGAGATCGTATCTAAAGCTTAGCTTTAGCGAAAATGAGCTTAAAGAGCTTTTAGCAAATTTCAAATTTAAAAGATGAAATTTTAGAAAAATATCCATCTCAGCTAAGTGGCGGCGAGGCGACAAGGGTCGGGATACTGCTAGCGCTTCTTTCAAAGCCAAAAGTCCTAATCTGCGACGAGATAACAAGCGGGCTTGATAATGAGACGAAGCAAAAGATCATAAATTTGCTTTTAAGCTTGGATGAAAAGATCAGCATTATTTTCATAACGCACGATATCCTAAGTGCGATGAAGATAGCGCAAAAGGTGCTAATCATCGAATCTGGTAAGCAAGTGGCGTGGGGTAAATTCTGATGATCTTGCAAGCCAAAATGTCCTTAAAAAATACCTTGATGCGGCTAAATTTTATGATGATAAACTTTGATATAATGCAAGCAAAAAAGGTCAAATTTGCTAGTTCATATCTGCTGCTCGGTCGATAGTCACTACTTTTTACAGCGCCTACGAAAAGATCATCCAAATGAACGAATAGTAGGCTATTTTTACGATCCAAACATACATCCGTATAGCGAATTTTTACTGCGTTTTGAGGACGTGAAGCGAAGCTGCGAGAAGCTTGGCATCAAGCTAATATGCGGCGAATACGACTACGAAGCGTGGCTTGGCGGCACAAAAGGGCTTGAAGATGAGCCAGAAAAGGGCAAAAGGTGCGAGTACTGCTTTGATTTTCGTATGAAAGACTCCGCCAAAAAGGCGCTAGATCTTGGTCTAAATAAGATCACAACGACACTTTTAATGAGCCCAAAAAGGACTTTTATCAGCTTAAAAAGGCGCTTGATGAGGCGGTGGCTGGCTCAAATTTAGAGGCGGTTGCGGTTGATTATAGAAAAAATGGCGGTACAAGCGAGCAGTTTATCCTCGCTAAAAAAGACAAACTCTATCACCAAAACTACTGCGGCTGCGTCTTTGCGCTAAAAAAACAGCGCGACTCGCAAAATTTGCCCCAAAGTGAGCTAATGAGCGAGCTGCACGCAAGGGCGCTTTATGGAAGCATTGAGGCTAGGCTTGAGCTTTACAAAAAGGTGCGCCTTTGCGAGGCGAGAGGTGAGAAATTTCACCTTTTTAGAAGGCGATTTTTAAACTACAGGCTTTTGCGTGCTAGTGTTAAATTCCAAAATGCTGTAGTGCCAAGCTACTTTGTGCTCTACTCTGGCTTTAAAGAGAGAATTTAAAGATAAATGTGGAGCGCGACTGCGAGATCGATGATGAGCTAAAGAGGGCGCGATATTTATGAGTATAGAGCGCTTTAATGAAATTTACAAATAGCAAATTTAAAAGCGTTGATGAGCTTTGCAAAAGGCCGCTTGAGCTTGGCGCTGAGATGAAATTTCGTAGGCAGATAAGCGGGGAGTTTTCGCAAAATCCTATCATCATCTTAGACGAGGTCAAAAAGGGCAGCTACGAAATATACGCAAAGGCTGTTTTTTACAACGATAGCGAAGAAATTTTGGTTTTAGAGAGCTAAATTTAGACCCATTAAGGCTAAATTTCAGAGATTGTAAAAGAGGCTAATAATTTTTTTCTTAGTATAAATTTGTTACAATCTGCCAAAATTTACATTACTAAGGCTAAAACGTGATAGACGTCGTAGAAATTCAAAAAATTCTTCCACATAGATTCCCTTTTTTGCTTATCGATAGAGTTGTCGAGCTAGAGCCTGCAAAAAATATCGTCGCTTATAAAAATGTAACCATTGGCGAGCCGATATTTCAGGGGCATTTCCCAGGTCACCCGATCTATCCAGGTGTAATGATCATTGAGGGTATGGCGCAAGCTGGCGGCGTGCTAGCGTTTAAGAGTATGAGCGACGAGCATCAAGCTGGCATCGAGAACAAAGTGGTCTATTTTATGAGCATAGACGGAGCGAAATTTCGCCATCCAGTCCGCCCTGGAGATAGGCTAGAGTACAGACTAAATGTGCTAAAACACAAAGGTAATATCTGGGTGCTTGAGGGCAAAGCATACGTCGATGATGTGCTATGCGCCGAGGCTGAACTAAAAGCGATGATAGTCGATAAATAGGCTTTTGCTTAAGAAAAAAGAGAGACAATGAAAAATATCCACCAAACAGCAGTTATAGAAGATGGAGCGATCATTGGAGATGACGCAAATATCGAGGCTTACGCATTTGTAAGTAAAGATGCGGTCCTTGGTAACAACGTCACGATAAAACAAGGCGCAAGGGTGCTTGGCAAGACGAGGATCGGCGATAACTCTCGTGTATTTAGCTACGCGATCGTGGGCGACATCCCGCAAGATATCAGTTATAAAGATGAGGTTGATACTGGCGTCATCATCGGCGAGCACGCAACTATACGTGAGTTTTGCACGATAAACTCAGGCACGCACAAGGGCGATGGTATAACAAGGATCGGTGATAACGCCTTTATCATGGCATATTCTCACATCGCACACGACTGCATAATAGGCAGCAACGTCATTTTGGCAAATAATGCAACTCTAGCAGGCCACGTCGAGCTTGGCGACTACGCTGTTGTGGGCGGTCTTACGCCTATTCATCAGTTTGTTAGAGTGGGTGAGAGCTGCATGGTCGCAGGAGCAAGTGCGCTCAGCCAAGATGTAGTTCCATTTTGCCTAGCTGAGGGCAACAGAGCCTATATAAGAAGCTTAAATTTAGTTGGCATTAGGCGTAGATTTGACAAAGAGCAGGTTGAAGAGCTTGTTCGCGCTTATAAATTTTTGTTTAATCAAGGCATCAGCCTAAAAGATCAAGCAAACGAGCTGATCGCGAAAACCAGCGACGAAAACGTAAAGAAAATGTGTAAATTTATATTAGAAACGACAAGAGGAATTCCGCTTGCAAAAGGAAGAGATTAATGGCTAGAAAGTGTAATTTTTGTGGCGAGGCTGAGTCTGCTGAGAGAAGATTATTAGCAGATATCGAAGGAAACGCCTATATATGCGAGTACTGTATAGCAGCAGCATACGATATGATACATGGTGATACGAGTGTAGAAGAGAGCAAAAACGAAGAGGCGATAGAGTACCAAAAGCTCACACCAAAGGAGCTAAAAGCAGTACTTGATAACTACGTGATCGGTCAAGATAGGGCTAAAAAGGTCTTTAGCGTCGGCGTATATAACCACTATAAGAAATTTTAAACAAAGCGACATCAAAGACGACACTGAAATTTCAAAGTCAAACATCTTGCTTGTTGGTCCAACTGGTAGCGGCAAGACGTTGATGGCTCAGACTTTGGCGAGATTTCTTGATGTGCCTATCGCGATTTGCGACGCGACAAGCCTAACTGAGGCTGGATATGTCGGCGAGGACGTTGAAAATATCCTTACAAGGCTCTTGCAAGCTGCAAATGGCGACGTGAAAAAGGCGGAGCAAGGCATTGTATTTGTCGATGAGATCGATAAGATCGCTAGAATGAGCGAAAATAGAAGCATCACAAGAGACGTTTCAGGAGAGGGCGTGCAGCAAGCGCTTTTAAAGATCATCGAAGGAAGTGTCGTAAATATCCCACCAAAAGGTGGCAGAAAGCATCCAAATCAAGACTTCATCCAGATAGATACGACAAATATCTTATTTGTTTGCGGCGGTGCATTTGACGGACTTCTTGACATTATCGAGCGCAGAGTTGGCAAAAATGTACTTGGCTTTAACCAAGAAAAACGTGGCAAAAACGAAAAGAGAAATTTACTAAGCCTGCTTGAGCCAGACGATCTTGTAAAATACGGCCTCATCCCAGAGTTAATTGGCAGACTTCACGTGGTGGCTACTTTAAATGAGATAACAAAAGAGGATATGGTTAAAATTTTGACCGAGCCAAAAAATGCGATATTAAAACAATATCAAAAGCTTTGTGCGATCGACGGCGCTACGCTTAAATTTGATGATGAAGCGCTTGAAGAGATAGCGAGCCTTGCTATCGAGCGAAAGACTGGAGCAAGAGGGCTTAGAAGCATAATGGAAGAGCTCATGACAGATATAATGTATGATCTGCCAGAGCTAAAAGACTACGATATCGTGATCTCAAAAGAGACGGTAAAAGATAAGGCAAAGCCGATTTTGGTAAAGCACAATAAATTAACAGCGTAAAGGAAATAGATGTTTTTAGATCAGGTTATAGGTTTTTCTCAAGTGATATGGGTATAGATTTAGGTACGGCAAATACTTTGGTTTTGGTAAAAGATAAGGGAATAATCATAAATGAACCATCAGTTGTTGCTGTAAGACGTGAAAAATATGGAAAACAAAAAATTCTAGCAGTCGGCCACGCTGCAAAAGAGATGGTGGGAAAAACTTGGCGATATCGAGGCGATAAGACCGATGAGAGATGGCGTTATCGCGGACTTTGACATGACAGAGAGAATGATACGCTACTTTATAGAAAAGACCCATAGAAGGAAAAATTTCTTACGCCCAAGGATCATCATCTCAGTTCCTTACGGACTTACTCAGGTTGAGAGAAAGGCTGTTGAGAGAGCGCACTAAGTGCTGGTGCAAGAGAGGTATTTTTGATAGAAGAGCCTATGGCAGCAGCTATCGAGAGCAAATTTACCAGTTCGCGAACCACAAGGCAACCTTGTAGTTGATATCGGCGGTGGTACGACTGAGATCGGTGTCGTCTCACTTGGCGGTTTGGTAATATCAAAATCTATCCGCACAGCTGGTGATAAGATAGATAGCAGCATTGTTAATTACATAAAAGAAAAATACAACTTACTAATAGGCGAGAGAACAGGCGAGGAGATAAAGATCGCTGTGGGCTCTGCTGTGCAGCTTGAAAAAGAGCTAAGCGTAGTGGTAAAAGGACGCGACCAAGTGAGCAGTCTTTAAGCAGGGTTGAGCTAACGAGCGAGGATGTGAGAGAGGCGATGAGAGAGCCACTAAAAGAGATTGCAGATGCGCTAAAAACTGTGCTTGAGATGATGCCGCCTGATCTTGCTGGCGATATCGTCGAGACTGGTATCGTGCTAACTGGCGGTGGAGCGCTTATTAGAGGGCTTGATAAGTTCTTGTCTGATATCGTTAAGCTTCCAGTATTTGTAGCTGATGAGCCGCTTCTTGCTGTTGCTAGAGGCACAGGCAAGGCACTTCAAGAGATCGGACTTTTACAACAGCTAACAAATGAAGAGTAAGATTGTTCTTTTTGTTTTTATAGCGTTGCTTGCTGGCGCCTCGATGTTTAAGGGCGAAATTTTAAGCAACATCTCTATCAAAATTTAGCAACTACGCTATAAATTCATACGACAATTTTGCTAAAAGCGTGAAAGATTATATAAACGAATATTTTAGGCAGGCTAGCGAGATAGAAAAACTAAGAGCGCAAAACAAAGAGCTAGAGCGCTCAGCCACGCTTCTATCTACTTTTGCAAACGAGCTAAATCAAATTTTAAAAGATAAAAACTCAACTGCCTACGCCCCAGCTGTAAAGCTAGTAAAAGGGCTTAGCTACGTTCATATCGGGGATTATAATAAAATTTGGATAAGCGAGTTTGAAGGATACGACCCAAATAAAATTTACCGGGCTCATCTATCAAGGAAGCAGCGCCGGCATCGTCATCGCAAAAGATGGCAAGCCTCTAGCTTACTTGCAAAATGACCCAAAAAGTATATTTGCAGTCTATATAGGAAATGACAAAATTCAGGCGTCGCGCATGGAAATCAAGGCCAAATAATGGTGAAATTTATCCCACAATGGCTCAGCCCAAAAGAGGGCGACGAGGTCTTTACGAGCGGGCTTGACGGGATATTTTTTAGTGGGGTGCCAGTAGGGCGCGTGAGTAAAATTTTAAAAGAGAGCTCCTATCAAAGCGTGATAGTTGAGCCCTATGCAAAGCTAAACATACCAAACTACCTATACGTTGTAACAAAGGAAAAATGATGCCAAAAAGAACAGATATAAATACCATTTTGCTAATCGGCTCAGGCCCTATCGTCATCGGTCAAGCCTGCGAATTTGACTACTCAGGCACGCAAGCAGCCAAGACACTAAAAGAGCTTGGATACCGCGTAGTGCTTATCAACTCAAACCCAGCCACCATCATGACTGACCCAAATTTCGCCGACGCAACGTATATAGAACCGATCACAAAAGATAGCATTTTAAAGATCATCGAAAAAGAAAATATTGACGCTATCTTGCCAACGATGGGCGGTCAAGTGGCGCTAAATGCCGCTATGGAAGTCTTTGAGAGCGGCCTTTTAAAGGATGTCAAATTTCTTGGTGCAAACCCAGAAGCGATAAAAAAAGGCGAAGATAGAGCAAATTTTAAAGCGACTATGCAAAAGATCGGCATGGACCTGCCTGAGAGTAGATATGCTTATAATATGGACGACGCACTAAATGCGGCAAATGAGATAGGCTTTCCGCTCATCATAAGAGCTAGCTACACGCTTGGTGGAGCAGGAAGCGGTGTGGCTTACAATATGGACGAATTTAAAGAGCTAGCCAACACTGGCCTTGACGCAAGCCCGATACATGAAATTTTGATAGAAGAGAGCTTGCTTGGCTGGAAAGAGTACGAGATGGAGGTCATTAGAGATAGAAATGACAACTGCATCATCGTCTGCTCAATCGAAAATTTCGACCCAATGGGCGTTCAGCACAGGCGATAGTATCACGGTTGCGCCAGCACTCACACTCACAGACAAAGAGTATCAGGCTATGCGTGACGCTAGTTTTGCCATACTTCGCGAAATAGGCGTTGATACGGGCGGCAGCAACGTGCAGTTTGCCATAGACCCAAAAACTGGCCGTATGATCGTTATTGAGATGAACCCACGCGTGAGCCGAAGCTCAGCGTTAGCAAGTAAGGCTACTGGCTATCCGATCGCAAAGGTTGCGACACTGCTTGCAGTTGGCTTTAGCCTAGATGAGATCAAAAACGACATCACAGGCACACCTGCTAGCTTTGAGCCGGTGATCGACTACATCGTGACAAAGATCCCGCGTTTTACATTTGAGAAATTCCCAGGATCAAACCCATATCTAGGCACTGCGATGAAGTCAGTTGGCGAGGTCATGGCGATTGGTAGGACATTTAAAGAGAGCATCCAAAAGGCGCTTTGTAGTCTAGAGCGCGATCTTTGCGGATTTAACAGTCTTAGTTTAGAGAAAAACGCTTTGATTTATGGCATCAGAAATGCAAATGAGAGAAGAATTTTATATCTAGCACAAGCCTTTAGAGATGGCTTTAGCGTGGCTGAGGTGCATGAGTTTAGCAAGATCGATCCTTGGTTTTTGGAGCAAATTTACTGAGATAGTTAAATTTGAAGATAAGATCGATATGGATATCTTAAACAACGAAGAGCTACTGCGAGAGGCCAAAAGTATGGGCTTTTCAGACAAGATGATAGCTGTGCTTATAAATGAAAAAGACGATCTTGAGCTTAGCCAAAATGATATTTATTTTGCCAGAGAGAAGCTTGGTATTGAGCTTGAATACAACGAGGTCGATACTTGCGCAGGCGAGTTTAAGGCGCTAACGCCATATCTTTACTCAACCACAAATATCACTAAATTTCCTAAAAAAGAGCCTGTGAAAGACGCTAAAAAGGTGATGATAATAGGTGGCGGTCCAAACAGGATCGGCCAGGGCATAGAGTTTGACTACTGCTGCGTGCACGCAAGCTACGCCCTAAGAGACCTTGGCATAAAAACGATAATGTATAACTGCAACCCAGAAACCGTCTCAACCGACTACGACACGAGCGATATTTTGTACTTTGAGCCGATCGATTTTGAGCACGTTAGATCAGTTATCGAGCGCGAAATGCCAGATGGCGTGATCGTGCATTTTGGAGGTCAAACTCCGCTTAAATTTGCAAAACGCCTAAGCGTGATCGGCGCTAAGATCATCGGCACAACCGCAAGAGTGATCGACGTGGCCGAGGATAGAAAGAAATTTAGCGAATTTATAAATAAAATAGGCGTCCTTCAGCCTAAAAATGACACCGCTACTAGCCTAGAAGAAGCCTTGCAAAAGGCCGCGACTATCGGCTATCCAGTGCTTGTTCGTCCAAGCTACGTTTTAGGCGGCAGGGCGATGAGAAGGGTGCATAACGAGAGCGAGCTAAAGAGTATATGAGCGAGGCAGTAAAGGTTAGCAACCATTCACCAGTGCTACTTGATAAATTTTACAAGATGCAAAAGAGCTCGACGTAAACGCGATATGTGACGGCAAAGAGGTCTATATAGGCGCGATAATGGAGCACATCGAGGAGGCTGGAATTCACTCGGGCGACTCAGCTTGCATATTGCCGCCGATGAGTTTAAGCGCAGAAATGATAAAAAAAGTGGAGAGGCAAACTAGAGATATCGCGCTAAATTTAGGCGTTGTCGGCCTTATGAATATCCAGTTTGCCATCTATGAAAATGAGCTTTATATGATCGAGGTAAATCCTCGTGCGAGCAGAACTGTGCCGTTTGTGAGTAAGGCTACTGGCGTGCCTATGGCAAAGGTGGCGACAAGAGTTATGTGGCAGGGAAATTTACCGTGAGGCGCTTAAATTTTATGATGATTACAAGGTCGTTTATGAAGATGGCGACATCTTAAAACCTCGCGTAAGTTCGCATGTTTGCGTAAAAGAGTGCGTGCTGCCGTTTAACAAGCTAAGTGGAGCTGATCTCATCCTTGGTCCTGAGATGAAGAGCACGGGCGAGGTCATGGGCATAAGCCACGACTTTGCAAGCTCGTTTGCAAAGAGCCAGATCGCTGCTAGTAACACTTTGCCAAGCAAGGGCAGGGTATTTTTAACGCTAGCTGACGCTGATAAATCTTACGCGCCTGATCTTGCAAAAGAGCTAATAGCGCTTGGTTTTAGCATTGTCGCAACTGGTGGTACGCATAAAATTTTAAGCGAAGCTGGCGTGGAGGCTGAGTTTGTCTATAAGATAAGTGAGGGCAGACCAAACGTCGAAGATAGACTTAAAAATGGCGACATAGCACTTGTTATAAATACAAGCGATACTAAATCAAGTGTGGATGATGGCAAAAAGATCCGCCAAAATGTGCTTAGATTTAAAATCCCTTACTTCACAACTATCCGTGCAGCACTTGCAGCTGCCAAGTCACTAAGCACAGTTCAAACTGGCAAAGCACTTGAAGTAAAAAGCTTGCAAGAGTATCTAAGCGAGAAATGTTAAATTTAGTGGCAGTTTTAGCTGCCACTAGCTAAATTTCACTTCTATTTGATTAGTTATTTTTTAAAACTCTTGCTACTTTCATAGCACTTGCAAATGCAAAATGCAAGTTATATCCACCAAGCATACCAGTGATATCTAAAACCTCTCCTATAAAATAAAGCCCTTTTACACTTTTACACTCTAAATTTTCATCTAAAGATATAGTTTTTACACCACCTTTTGTAACTTCAGCCCTTTCAAAGCCAAATGTCCCAGCTGGAGCAAAATGATATGCAAAAAGCCTTTTTATGATACTTTTTTCATCATCATTAAAATTCATAATAAGCTCTATCTTTTAAGCCAAAATTTATTAAAAACTCCAGCACAAATCTCTTTGGCAAAGGTAAAACTGAGCTAAGCTGCTTTTTGCCATTTACTGAAATTTTCCTCACTAAATTTTAGGCAAAAAATTTATGCAAATTCGACCCTTGTGCCAAAAAAGTGAGGCGTTTAGTATCGCTGGACCACTTATTCCTCTATGTGTAAAAAGTAGATCGCCACTAAATTTATGGCTCTCGTTTTTGGTATTTATCACTACATCCGCGCTTAGACTAACACCGCTAAGCTCTTTAAACCAAAACTCATCTTTTTGCACGCTAAAGCCAACTAGAGCAGGCGCAGGCATTGAGAGCTCAAGTCCAAATTCGCTAGCTATCTTGTAGCCAATATCGCTTGCGCCAAGGGCTTTGTAGCTTAGTCCGCCACTTGCGATGACTGAAATTTCTAGCTATAAATTTCTCATCTTTTGTCAAAATTTCAAAATTTCATCTACTTTTTTAGCGCCGATAACCTCTTTGTTATAAAAAATCTCTGCATTTTGCCTTTTTAAAAGTAGGCTCAAAACGCTCTTTGCACCGCTATCACAGAAAAATTGATTTTGCTTTTGCTCGCTAAATTTAAGCTCACTAAAAAATTTCAAAACCTGATCAGGGCTTAGTGCCTTTAAAATTTGCTCTATAAATTTTTGCTCGCCAAGGTAGTTTTTAGCGCTTACGAAGCGGTTTGTGATGTTGCATCTGCCGCCCCCGCTTGCCAAGATCTTTTTGCCAGCGCTGCTGTTTTTTCTAAAATGGCAACCTTTTTGCCCTTTAAATTTGCCCCTAAAAAGAGCCCGCTAGCGCCAGCACCAACGATGATGACGTCGTAGATCAAAACTTCAAGCTCTCTTTTAAGGCCGTCTCGCTTGTTAGGCGGGAGTCAAATTTGATCACTTGATTTTTCTCATTTTTGTAATAATCCACCACGCCTTTTTGGCTGTTTAGAAGCTCTAAATTTAAGCTTGCTTCTGGGCTTAGGTAGATATTTTTAAAGATTCTTGGATCACTTAGGCTAAATAGCAAAACAAGCCAGATCACGCAAAGCACCACGCAGATGATTGCAAGCACTTTAAAACCAAAAGCGTGCATGATGTATCCGCCAAACGCGCCCCCAACGAAGCTGCCAAAGTATCCAAATGAGTTAAAGATGCCAAGAGCGGTGCCTTTTTGTGAGGATTTTACAAATTTGGTCGCGGTTGATTGCATGATTGGCTCGTGAAGGTTAAAACCTACAAAAAATATCGCGATGCCAACCACAAAGAGAAATTTCGTAAAGCTCAAGGCAAAAATGGCGTAGGTTAGGGCAAAAAGCAGCGTGCCAGCTATCAAGATGACCTTGCTAAGTCCCTTGCCATCGCCCAGCGCGCCAGCTAGCCCCATAGCCAAAAAGCCAAGCACAGCGCCAAGCGCATAGACCTTGTAAAGCTCGCTGCTCTCGTATCCATAATCTCTTACCAAAACGATCGGGATCACCAAAAATGCGATGCTTGTGAGCATCTTTTGCATGAAAGAGGTGAAATTTATGATCATGTAGTCTTTTTGTAAAAATAGCTTGCCAAATGGCACTTTCTCGGCCTTTGCGCTCACTTTTATCTCTTTGGCACGACGGTGTAGAGTAGCACGACGCAAAGCAAGCTAAGAGCGGCGCTTAGATAAAAGAGGCTTGAAAGCCCGTAGTCCTTGGCAAGAAGCGGTCCAAGCACCATCGAAAGCGTGAAGCTAAGCCCTATAAAAGCGCCCATGATCGCCATGGCTTTTGAGCGGTTTTCTTCAGCTACAAAGTCGCTTATCATCGCTGTTGCCACGGCTCCCACGGCTCCCACACCTTGTAAAAATCTACCAAAAAGCATCGTGTAAATTTCACTTGCCAGCGCGCAGACGATAGAGCCAGCCACAAAGATCAAAAGGCCTATGGTTAGCGCTTTTTTGCGGCCGATCTTGTCTGAGAGAGCGCCAAAGGGCACTTGAAATATCATCTGTGAGATCGCATAGACGCCTACTATTAGCCCCACTAAAAACTCATTTGCGCCGCTTAAATTTAGCGCATAAAGGCTAAGCACTGGTAGGACTATGAAAAGCCCAAAAAATCTGCTAGCTACGATAAAAGATAGTGGCAAAACACTTTTTAACATGAAATTTTTCCCTTATTTTTAAAAGGACTAAGTTTATCATTTTAACACTAATTTAAATTTAAAAATTTAATCTACTTTTTTGTAAAATACGCCCAAAAATCAAGGAGTTTTGCGATGAAAATCGTGCTTGCGACATCAAATTTAGACAAAGTAAAAGAGATAAAAGAGTTTTTAAAAGGCTATGAAATTTACGCACTAAGCGAGATTGTAAAGCCATTTGAGATCGTTGAAGATGGCAGCACTTTTCAAGCAAATGCACTCATAAAGTCAAAAGCTGTTTTTGCAAAGCTTAAAGAGCAAGGGCTTGATAGCGAGTTTATCGCGCTTAGTGATGATAGCGGCATCAGCGTTGATGCGCTTGGTGGCGAGCCAGGGATCTACTCAGCTCGCTACTTTGACCTTGATGAAAATGGCAAAGTGTGCGGCAAAAACGCAAATGACGCAAACAACAGAGCAAAGCTAATTGGCAAGTTAAAGGCACTAATTTTAAAGAGCTCACCAGCTCACTACACCGCCTGTATCGCTATTAGTTCAAAATTTGGCGACTACACGACGCATGGTTTTATGTATGGCGAAGCGATAGATGAGGAGCGCGGCACAAACGGCTTTGGCTACGATGCACTCTTTATCCCAGATGGCTTTACAAAGACGCTTGGCGAGCTAGATAACGAGACAAAGCTTAAAATTTCTCAGCCGCTCAAAGGGACTGGAGCTTGCAAATTTCGTACTAAAGAGCCTAAAGAAAAACTACAAATAAGAGCAGTTTATGAAGAAAATTTTACTTTTTATATTTCTTGCTTTTGGTATTTTGGCGGCGAGCGAGTATAGGGCGCTTGAGCATAAAAGCATAGTTTATAAAGATGAAAATGGCAATGGAAAGATCGACTACATCGCACTTTTTAAGGCAACGGACGAGCTATATATCTATGCAAGAGCATATCCTTTGAAATTTAAAGACGAAGAGCAAAAGAAGGCGGCGTTTAGTGATCTTTTGAAGGTGGAGAGAGTTTTTGATTTTATGGATAGTGAGGGCTTTAGCAAGAGCTTAGGCGGGCAAGAAGGTGAGTATTTTAAAATTTGCCAAGCCAGGATACACGTGATGAAGCATAACTTTGACGTGCAGGGCGAGGCTAAGAAGGCCGATAAAATTTACCGGCAAGCTTATAAATTTAACGCCAGATAATGGGGAAATTTACTGCTAAATTTGCCTGATTTTTTAGCAAATTCTAACCGCCTAGAGCTTGCAGAGCAAAACTACGATAAGGCTCTAAATTTAGGCGTAAAAAGGGCAAATTTAGGCCTTGCGCTAGTAAAGCTTGCTAAGATGGATCAAAAAGGCGCGCTGCCATACTTAGAAGAGTATCTAAAAAGCTACGCAGACGATGAGTTTGCCAAGATGCTAGCAAGCTCTATAAAAGAGGGCACGCTAAAGATAGAGCCCTAGTTAAGCTCCTTTAGCCCCTTGCTAGCTCGCTCCAAAAGACCCAGCGCGCGAGGGTTTTGCTCCTTACCTTTTAAAATTTCAAATACTTCTTTGTAATTTTTGGTAGCTTCGTCCTTTTGCTCAAGCTTTACTAAGTCGTTAGCGACTTCTATTAACAGCTCTGATCGCACAAGCTCGTTGCCACTTAACTCTGGCGTGATATCAAGTAAATTTAACGCTAAAATGTGCCTGTCGTAGGCTTTTGCAAAGTCATTTTTCATGTAGTAGGCATTGCCGATGGACTTTATGCAAAGCAGCTCGTCGCGCATTGGGGTATTTGGCGTGACGTCAGTAAATTTTTTGAGCTTCTTGAAAATTAGCAAGCGCTTCGTCATATTTGCCTAGCGCCTTTTTTGCTGCGCCTATGTTTTGATAAGAGCGCGCTAGCAGCAGTTTGTCGCTAACGTTTGCCGCGAGCTCAAACGCTCTTTGTGAGAGCTCTAGTGCCCTTTGTGGCTCTTTATTTACCATGCAAATGCTAGCGCCATTTATGAGCGAAGTGATCGCCTGCTGGGCATCGCCAGCCTTTAGGCATGCTTCACTTGCTTGCATGGCCAAATTTATAGCTCGGGTTAAATTTCTATCGCTTTTATAAAACTCATTTACGCTCTCTTGCACCAGCTCGTTGCAGCTACTTGCAAAGAGGCAAATAGGCGCTAAAAATGGCAAAATTTTCTTCATCTTTTTACCTTTAAAATTTGGCTCATTTTACATTTTGAAGCTAGAAATTTATATTAACTTTGCTAAAATCACTAAAATTTTAAGGAGCCAAAAATGTCAAATATCTTAATCATCGGAGCAGGTGGCGTTAGCCAAGTCGCAACCGTAAAATGTGCGATGAACTCGGACGTTTTTACAAATATCACCCTAGCAAGCCGCACAAAAAGCAAGTGCGATGCGATCGCTAAATTTATAAAAGATCGCCTTGGCGTGCAGATAAACACCGAGCAAATCGACGCTGACGACACAGCAGCTGTGGTGGAGCTCATCAAACAAACAAAGGCTGATCTGCTACTAAATGTCGCGCTGCCGTATCAAGACCTAACCCTTATGGACGCTTGCGTAAAGGCTGGCATATCTTACATCGACACCGCAAACTACGAGCACCCAGACACTGCAAAATTTGAGTATAAGCTTCAGTGGGCTAAGGATGGTGACTTCAAAAACGCTGGCACCATGGCGCTTCTTGGCTCTGGCTTTGACCCAGGCGTGACAAACGTATTTTGCGCCTATGCACAGCAAAATTTATTTGACGAGATCCATGAGATCGACATCCTAGACTGCAACGCTGGCGATCACGGATATGCTTTTGCGACAAATTTCAACCCGAGAGATAAATTTACGCGAAGTAAGCGCAAATGGCCGCTACTGGGAGGCTGGCAAATGGATCGAGACAAAGCCTATGCAGATCATGTTTAAGTGGGACTACCCAAAAGTTGGCGTCAAGGACAGCTACCTGCTCTACCACGAGGAGCTTGAAAGCTTAGTAAAAAACATCAAAGGACTAAAGAGAATTCGCTTTTTCATGACATTCGGGCAGAGCTACCTAACTCACATGAAGTGCCTAGAAAACGTGGGAATGCTGCGCATAGACGAGGTCGAGCATAACGGCATGAAAATCGTGCCGATCCAGTTTTTAAAGACGCTTTTGCCTGACCCTGCAAGTCTTGGACCTCGCACAAAAGGCAAAACAAACATCGGCTGCGTGATACGTGGGCTAAAAGATGGCAAAGAGCGCCAAGTCTATATCTACAACGTCTGCGACCACGAGGCTTGCTACGCTGAGACAGGCGCGCAGGCTGTTAGCTACACCACAGGCGTGCCAGCGATGATCGGCTCGCTAATGGTCGCAAAAGGCATCTGGAGCGGCAAAGGCGTCTTTAATATGGAGAATTTTGACGCAAAACCTTTCATGGACGAGCTAAATAAGCAGGGGTTGCCGTGGGAGGTAATCGAAATGAAGCCAGGAAGAGATACGAAGTTTAAAATTTAGACTCTTTAGGCTTGTCTTTTTCTACTTATACTTCGTTGGTTTTAAATTTTGCTCGGTCATTACCCACTCGGTAACTCCCGTCACAAAATTTAAAACTGCCTTGTCTAAGCGAAAAATACTTTGCCTAAATTTATTAAATTTAATACCTTGAAAGACTATCTGTTTAGTCTTGGGATGAAAATTTCTTCGCCTCTGCTAGCAGTTGCGACCCTTGGGGATGCAAAGCCCAAAATCCATCTCACGATACTTCGTCAGAGACCTTGCTGCATTTAAATTTAATAACACACTAAATGGAATTTCGTCTCGTCTAAGCGAAAATACTTCAACTAAATTTCTTCAAATTTAACCGCTGAAATTTTATCTCTCCTTTTTGGTTGCAAGATATTTTTCACAACTCTTTTACAAATTTTCAAATATAATAAAGCCAAAATTTAAAAGGAAATTTCGGTGCTAACGATAGAAAATTTATATATTTTAGTGGCAGCTCTTGCGCTTGTGTGCGTGATACTAACAGCTTTTTTGATAAATGCAAATTTGAAAAATGCAAAACAAAGAGAAGCTTTAGAAAATTTACAAGATGAGCTAAAAGATAGCGAGCGGCTAAATATCGAGCAAAGAGCGAAGCTTGAGGCAAGTAGCGACAAGATAAATGAGCTAGCTAAAAATTTAGACGAGTATAAAATTTCGCTCAAGCAAAAGGATGAAAAAGAGGACGAGCTAGAGCGTGAGCTAAGGCGTCTAAATGAGGAGCTTGGCAGCCAGACAAAGATGGCTGAAATGGCGAAAACGCTATCTTTAAATTTACAAAACGAGCTTGGCGCAAAAGAGGATGAGCTAAAAAGATCAAACGAGAGTGAAAATGAGCTAAAACGCGCTATCGTCGCACTAAAAAGCGAGATCGAGGCCAAAGAAAACATACTAAAATCGCAAGAAGAAATTTAAAAAAGGTAAAAAATGAGCTAAATTTAGAGTTTGCAAACCTTGCTAATAAGATATTTGAAGAAAAAAGTGCAAATTTCTCAAAAAACAGCAAAGAGTCGCTTGAACTCTTGCTAACGCCACTTGGAGAGAAGATAACGAGCTTTGAAAAGAGGGTAAATGACGCCCACAGCGACTCGCAAAAGAGCGCAGGCGAGCTTAGTGCGCAGCTAAAAGAGGTGGTCGAGCTTGGCAAAAATATGTCAAAAGAGGCAAACTCGCTAAGCACGGCGTTAAAAGGCAGCAACAAGGTCCTTGGCAACTGGGGCGAGATGCAGCTTGAGCGCACACTGGAGGCTGCTGGGCTAAGAAAGGGCACACACTACACTACGCAAGAGAGTTTTGACGTGAGCGGCAAAAAGCTCATACCTGACTTTGTCATAAATTTCCCAGACGACAAACAGATGATAATAGACAGCAAAGTCTCACTCCATGCCTACGAAAAGGCGGTTGCGGCGGCTAACCCAGGCGCAGAGCAAACTAGCTCTTGGCGAGCACATCGCCTCAATAAAAAAGCACATCGACGAGCTAGCTAAAAAAGACTACTCATCGCTTGTCAAAAGCCCTGATTTTGTGCTGATGTTTGTGCCAGTTGAGCCGGCATTTTTGGAGGCTTTGAAATTTGATCCAAATTTGTTTAACTACGGCTATGAGAAAAAAGTGGTGCTAGTCTCGCACACGACGCTCATGCCGCTACTTGGTGTGGTGGCAAATTTATGGCGTATGGAAAATGGCAACGAAGAGGCGAAGGAAATTTTAAAAAGCGCAAATGAAATTTCTGAGAAATTTTGCACCGTCGCTGAGAAGCTAAATAGGCTTGGAAACTGGGTGAGATCGGTAAATGATAACTTCAACGAGGTCGTTAAAAGCGTGAGTGGTCAAGGCGGGCTTGATAGCAGGCTGGAGAAATTTAAAAAGATCGCTATAAATCCTAAAGATACGCAGATAAAAGAGCTTGAAGCAAGGCCTGAGAGATCTTGCTAGCTAGCTCTAAAAGAGTAAATTTGGAGCTTTTAAATTTAGTGATGCATGTGCATATTAGTTGAGTTATCATCACTCATCTGTTGCATATTCATCATCATCTTGTGGTGATCATGCATTGGCATATCTGCTGGCATGTTCATTGGCATATCCATCTGCATATCCATCGCGCCATTTTCAGCCTTGTAGCCAGTTATGGTAGGATCAACCATGCCAAATATCATTGCGACGTGTGCGACGATCAAGGCAAATATGAGTAGGAAAAAGTGAAGCTTTAGCTTTGCCTTTTCGCTTGCGTTTTGTAGATCAAATTTCAGCTCTAAAAGCGCGATGCCAAGAAGTGGTATGACGCTGATGAGATATGAGTAGACAGCGATGACATCGGCATATCCACGCCATTTTATACTTGGATAAATTTTGCCATAAAATAGATCACAAGAGCTGTAAAATAGACCCCAAGCACTATGCCAGCAAATTTGCCAACAGCCTTAAAGCCAGCATTT
This sequence comes from Campylobacter concisus, assembly GCA_037321105.1. Taxonomy (GTDB): domain Bacteria; phylum Campylobacterota; class Campylobacteria; order Campylobacterales; family Campylobacteraceae; genus Campylobacter_A; species Campylobacter_A concisus_AZ. The sequence continues at coordinate 1,446,847 of CP147775.1, forward strand.
TTGCCGCTATCCATGTGATACATAGTGAGAAACTCCATCGCCACTAAAAGCTCCGTAAGCCCACAGGTATCACCATGAAGAGGATTAGATTGTAAGGTTGATTGAGCGATAAAAGCTCCATGTAGTGTGTCATTACCATTGTAAGTCCTTTGTAAAAAATTTAAAGAAGTTTAACGCCAAATTGCTAATAATCATAAAATATCAAGATAACAAATTTAAGCGGATGTTAAATTACCTCCTAGCTCGAGTAAGAGCGAAATTTAAGCTAGTCTTTAAACTCGTGTGAGATGACTGGAGAGAATTCCTCCCAGTGAAGCTTAGTTTTAAAGGTCGGCATCTTGCTTTGATAAGGCTCTTTTTTAAGCGCAGCAACCGCGACGCTATCGCCTTGTGGCTTGGCTGGTGCTTCTACACTTAAAACGGCTCTTTCAAGCTCGATGAAGTCTTTTAAAATGATCGCGTAAGAGCGAAAGAAATTTGCATTTTTATGAGCTAAAAGTAGCGAGCCAAACTCATCTACAAATAAATTTAAAGTTTCATTAAAGAGCTTGTCGCTGATATTTTTTGCGCCGTTAAATTCGTCATTTAAAAATGTCGCCATCGCTAAAAATATAAAGCCAACGTGGTCCTCGCTATCCTTGCAAAGCTCCTTATCGCGCCTATATGGGCTAAGGTTTAGGCAGTGTATCACCCTAAGTCTTAGCCGCGCCGTTGTCTCTACCCTCTTCATAAAATGAGGCGCTTAAAGGGATATTTGTAAAGCCAAAAAGAACGTCATTTTGCTCATTTACAAGCTCATCAAAGCTAAATTCTTCTAAATTTGCAAATGCCTCTGCGCTTTGCTCGCTCAAAGGATTTTGCGCTAGGTAGCTAAGCTGCTCTCTCCACCTTGCAAATTTCTCGTCACTCGTGTGAAAAAATAGCGGATAAGCTAAAAATTCGTAAAAATATGCCCTTGCTTTTGTGATGTTCTTATCCATTTAATAAATCCTCTCTCATCGCGTTTAGTTGGGCTTGCACCATGATCTTTGCCTTGCAGTCGGCACAGCAGTAAAGAGCTTTTATCTTGGCTCTGTCGTTGCCAAAACGTGGCTGCATGATCGCTGCGATCTTCTCGACCGCCTTTTTAGTCGCAAACTCTTTTCCGCACTCCACGCAGGCAAAGAGCTCATCATGCGCAAGCTCGCTATAAACGAAGCTCTCAGGCTTAAGCGCTAGCTTGCCAACCTCAAGTGAGATGGTGTTTTTCTCAGCGCAGCTTAGCTCGCAGTAGCCACAGGCGGTGCAAACGCTTGGGTTAAATAAAATCGAATTTGTCTTTTTATCAGCCACCAAAGCGCTTACGTTACAAGCGCCAACGCAGCTAAGGCAGAGCGTGCAAGTTTCAGCGTTTATCTTAACCTCGCCATATCTTATCATCTCGCCACTTTTTACCACGCCAAGATCATCACCACCTACGATAAACTCAAGCCTTTTGGCGAAAATTTCTCTCTTTGGCAGTGCGTATTCGTTAATTGAGTGCTGAGAGCCAGCTATTAGTTTTGCTTTTTTAAGCGCGATTTCAAGCTCGGCCTTATCTTTTGCGTGGTGTATCGCTTGCTCTTTAAATTTAAGCTCATAAATTTGATTTAAGATGCTAATAGCGTCCTTTTCGCCCTTGCCAAGGCTCTTGCTATATAAAATCACACTCGCGCCACTTTCTTGAAGAAGTGTTAAAAAGTGCGTTTGGCTTAGCAGATGTGGGGCTAGGATGACAAAAGGTAGGACGTTTTGCGGTAGGCTCACGCTAAGCTCTTCTAAATTTCATCTCCTCAGATACGATAAGTGCTATCTTGTCCTTGTAAAGCTTAGCGATAGTGGCAAACGAGCTTTGAGGTATGAGCGTTGAGTCTAGCGAGCCGCTAGGGCAGACGCTGATGCAGTTTCCGCAGTTTGTGCAATCTATCGCTGAAAAGACAAGGTGCTTTGTCTCGTCCTCTTTTAAGATAGCAACCGTTGGGCAAACCTCGGCGCAACGTCCGCAAATTTCACTCCTGCGCTCGTGATACTGGCAGATTGATGAGTCGTATTGCGTAAAGCTTTTGTATCTAAATTTTGGGCTTTTTGCATTTAAAATTTCAAGCACTTTTTCATCTTTTAGTCCTGAAATTTCGTAGCAGCCGCTTTGCTTTAGCATATAATCCCTTGCGTTTTCAACTAAGAAAAAGTCGCAATCAACCTCAAATTCATCATTTGCTCTAAGCACCAAAACGCTTAGCTCGCCAGCTGCGCCATATATAAATTTAACCTCAAAGTGCGTAAGCTCAATCACTTTGTAGCCATTTTCTTTTAGTAAATTTGCTAGCTCTTCGCGGCCCGAGTTGCTTACTATGACGACATTTTTGCCGACCTCTTTTCGTAATCCACATCCTTTGCCATGTCAAAGGCGCTCGCTCTTGCCTCGTAGAGCAAAAGTGTGTTTTTGGCTTTTTCTAAAACGCTTGTGGTGGTATTTTTAAGGTAGAAATTTATCTCAGGTGCGATGATGTTTGCTTTTAGCTTTGGAGAGTTTGAGACTAGATAGTCGCCATTTTCGTTGTTGATCTCTATCTGCTCATTTAGCATCAAAGCATCGTCAAAATCGTTATAAAAGCCAAATTCTTTCATTATTTCTCCTATTATCAAAAACAGGCTTATTCTAATATTAATGGGATTAATAGACTCTGAAAAAATATAACTATTTTTTGGTTTAAGAAAAATTGTAAATTTTTAAAAATTAGTAAATTTATTTGGCGCTACATATATTAAAGATAAACCTGATATTTTTATAGAACAAAACGATATAATTATTTTAATTATTATCTTAAGTATTTAATTTAGGACGTATGAAATATGTTAGATTTTTATGAAAAAGAGTGGAGTCAGTTTTCAAGAATTAAAGAACTTAAAAGTGACACATTGTTTGTTGATCATGCGGGTAAAGTTTATTTGTGTTATGATAATTGGAATGATTTTGGATATAAAACGCTTTACTCTATAATTTTATTTGATATAGACGGAAAAAAATATGATTTAGGGTATGTAAAAATTGCTTGTTTAGACCCAAATCAAGCAAAAATACCTTCAGAATTTAAAACCCTAGATGAAAACTATTTTTCACTAGGTCAAAGCCCAGAATATTATTCGTTGGTAAGCCAAATGCCTGCAGATATAAAAGATATATTTTTAACAAGTATTAGAGATGTTGTTAAAAACGAAGAGCTTCTAAAAAAAGCATCAAGTGAAGATGTATTTACAACTTCACTTTTGAGATATACTAGTTTAGTTACAATTAACGGGCAATACAAGAGAATATTAGATGGTGGAGCTATTTTAGATGACTATAGCTTTGGATATGAGACATCTTGTGTAAATAATCAGGCTGGTTATAAGTTGTATTTTGAGGTTTTTGCGGATTCAAATCCTCCAACTAACATCCATGTATTAATCGGAAGAAATGGTGTTGGTAAAACCCATTTGCTAAATAATATGACAAAAAGTTTTATTGGTTTAGATTGTGAAAATGGTAAATTCTTTAAATTTGAAGAAGATATTTTTGGAGAACGAGAAAAAGTAAAGCCTCCTCGTAAAATTTTTTCAAGAATTTTATCGGTATCCTATAGTGCATTTGACCCATTTTTGCCATTTTCGGAAAAAAAATACCCAGAGTATTCTTATATCGGACTTAAAAAGTTAAAATTTAATCCAGAAGAGAGCGGCACAGTATCTGGTGAAAAAAACCATTTAAAAGACAATAAAGAACTTTCAGACGAGTTTGCTAGTAGTTTTGTAAGAATTTTAAGTAATAAAAATATAGAACAATACAAAAATTTAATATCCCAACTGGAATCAGATCCAATATTCAAAGAGTTGAATATTATGGAGATTATACGCCAAACGGTAGAAGTTATTATGGAATTTAAAAAAGATGATAAAGCTACTAGTCAAGGCTTGAAACAACCGGCTATAGATTTATTTAAAAAATTAAGTTCAGGGCACGCTATAACATTATTAACTGTTACTAAAATTTTGAAAAGATAGAAGAGAAAACTCTAGTATTATTGGATGAACCAGAAAGTCATTTACACCCACCTTTGTTGTCATCCTTTATGAGGGCGTTATCAGATTTACTTATGAAAAATAATGCGGTTGCTATTATTGCAACCCACTCACCTGTGGTTTTACAAGAAGTTCCAAAGAGTTGTGTTTGGAGACTAGGCAGATTTGGTCTAGAGGCTAAAGCGGAGCGTTTTGATATTGAAACATTTGGAGAGACGATTGGAACATTAACTAAAGAAATTTTGGCCTTGAGGTAAGCAATTCTGGCTTTTATGCGATGCTGAACAATAGTATAAATAAAGATGGGGTCTCTTATGATAGCATAATGAAGGAATATGATAATCAGCTTGGATCCGAGGCGAGATTGTTGGTAAGAGCCTTATTGAGCAACAGGAAATAGTCTTATGGTTGTATTAGATATGCCTAAAATAAGTAAATCTGACATATATAAATGTTGTTGTGATGGAATAAGGAATAGGGCGAAGAAAAGAAATTTATTGAACTATTTATATGTATTTTTATTAAACGCTTGTGGTTACAACAATAGTGCAAGAGAAAAATATCTTGATAAGTATACAATAAAAGAACCGATTAATTATAAAAAATTTACTAGATACGAAAATATAAAAAAAGATTTATTTGATTTGTATAATAATCGCTTGGTGAGAGGAAAGGAGCCAAGAAAATACTATGATCAAATAATGGCTGGTTCAAAATTAGGCAAGTGCCCATATTGCGGATTGGGCATGTGTTTACATTAGATCACTATTTACCAAAATCTGAATTTCAAATTTTTCTATACTGCCAAACAATTTGATAGGGTGCTGTAGGGACTGTAATACCACAAAAAGAAATACAGTTTTAAATACTATTCACCCATATTATGATGACTTTACAAAAACACAGTGGTTATTTGCAAAAGTGAACTGGTCTGAACTTACTATGGAATTCTTTGTAGACACAAAAGATATTAATAATGCCTTAGATAAAAAGAAAATAGAAGAGCATTTTAGAGTGTACGAATTAGCTAGAAGATATGCTATTGAAGCAGCAAGTGAATTGAGCGACCTTAGAATAGAGTTTGAAAATAAAAATTTAACAAAAATAGACATTGAACAAGAACTTTGTATAAAATTTAAATCTAAACCCATAAATAATTGGAAAACAGCAATGTATCAAGCTCTAAGTAAAGATCAGTGTTATTGTAGTGGTGGATATAACAAGTTTTTGTAACATTTGGAATAATGTTTTAAAAGTAAATTTTATGTTAAAATCACGCCTTGGTAAAACTAACTTACTAGGAGCGCAAATTGAACGATTTAAGAAATATCCCACAAGTTGATAAGATCATAAAAAATGAAGCATTTTGGGACTTGACACGAGTTTAGTCACTATGCTTGCAAGGCAAATTTTAGACGAGGTTAGAGCTAAAATTTTAAATGAAAATGCTAGCTTTGAGAGCGAAGAGATAATGAAATTTGATCCTAGATGAGTATGATAAATTTAACGAAGCAAGCCTTCAAAGGGTGCTAAATTTAACCGGCGTTGCTATACATACAAACCTCGCTAGAAGCGTCATCGATAAAGAAATTTTAAAGCGAGCAATGCCTGTTATAACAGGATATTCTAACCTAGAGTACAACCTAAAAACAGGCAGCCGAGGCAACAGATATGACTACGTTGGCTCGCTAATAGCAAGAGCCTTTGGTTTTGAAGACGCCATAGTTGTAAATAACAACGCAAGCGCTGTATTTTTGGTGCTAAACACCTTTGCAAAGGGCAGGGAGGTGGTCGTTAGCAGGGGCGAGCTAGTCGAGATCGGCGGTAGTTTTAGAGTGCCAGAGGTGATGGCAAACGCAGGCTGCATCCTAAAGAGGTCGGCACTACAAATAAAACTAGGTTAAAGGACTACGAAGAGGCAATTAATGAAAATACGGCGATGCTTGTGAAGGTTCATAGATCAAATTTTGACATCGTTGGCTTTAGCGAAGAGACTACGGCAAATGAGCTAAGCGAGCTAGCAAGCAGGCGAAATTTGATAGATTATTTTGATCTTGGCAGTGGATTTTACGGAAATTTGCCCTTTAACTTAGACAAAAACGAGCCAGATCTAAAAAATTTAAAAGATGTTTCGCTAGTTAGCTTTAGTGGCGATAAGCTGCTTGGTGCTGTGCAGTGTGGCATAATAGTCGGCAAAAAGAGCTCATCGCAAAGCTTAGGAAAAACCAGCTTTTAAGGATTCTTCGCGTCGATAAAGTGATCATCTCGCTTTTGGCTGAGAGCATGAAAGCTTATCTAAACAAAGAATTTGAGCTTATCACAACGCAAAAACTGCTTCACAAAAGCGTAAAAGAGCTTGAAGGCTTAGCAAATTTTATAAATAAAAATTTAAAAAATCCGCTTGAGATAGTGCGCACACAAACCTTTGTAGGAGGCGGGGCGATGCCAAATAAAAAGATCCCAAGCGTGGCGCTTGCATTTAGTGGAGAGGCAAATTTAAACGAGCTAAAATTTAGGCAAAAAAAGGTGATCGGACGCATAGAAAATGACAAATTTATGCTAGATATTAGATCGCTTCTTGATGAGGACGTAGAGACGCTAATAAAAATAATAAATGAAACGGAAGAAAAATGAGTTTAATAATAGGAACAGCAGGGCATATCGACCACGGCAAAACCGCGCTTATAAAGGAGCTAAACGGCTTTGAGGGGGACAATCTTGAAGAGGAGAAAAAGCGTGGCATAACGATCGATCTAAGCTTTTCAAATTTAAGCAAAAATAGCGAAAATATCGCATTTATCGACGTGCCAGGGCATGAAAATCTCATAAAAACGATGATAAGTGGCGCATACGGCTTTGACGCGTGCTTGTTTGTGGTGGCGGCAAATGACGGGCTTATGCCTCAAAGCTTGGAGCACCTTGAAATTTTAAATCTTCTTGGCGTGAAATCTGTGATCGTTGCGCTTACAAAGTGTGATCTAGTCGATGAAGCTACCATAAATTTTAAGAAAAAAGAGATAAGAGATGAAATTTCTAAATTTAAAAACCTGCAAATTTTAGAAATTTTCGCCGTTAGTATAAAGGATAAGGCAAGCACCGATGAGCTTAGAAACTATCTCTTTACACTAAGAGCCAAAAAGCGCGATGAGGATGGCGTTTTTAGATACTACATCGATAGGGTCTTTAGCCTAAAAGGTATCGGTAGCGTCGTAACTGGCACCGTTATAGAGGGAAGCGTTAGCAAAAATGAGAAGCTTTTTAACTACGACGCTGGCAAAGAGGTGCTAGTAAGAAGCGTGCAAAGTCACGATGAATTTCGTAGAGCGCGCAGGTGTTAGCAGCCGTGTGGCGCTTAATCTAACAGGTATCGAGCTTAGCGAGCTAAAAAGGGACAGCTACTTAGCAAAAAGGGCTTTTTTAGAGGATTTAGAGAGGTTGATGCGGTCGTAACTGCTAAAAATCTCATCCACTCTCAAAGCGTGACATTTTGCGTGGGCGCTAAAAACGTGCCCGCAAAGGTGCTAATACTAAGCCAAAAAGATGATAGCTACTTTGTGAGCTTTAAATTTCAAAGCGATATGTTTTTAAAATTTGACGAGGCCTTTGTGCTCATCTCAGATGCGCGCGTGATAGGTGGCGGCAGGGTGCTAAACCCAGTGCTTGAGCCACTAAAAAAGGCTGGCAAAATTCTCTTTTTAGCCTCGCTTTTAAGGCGTGACTTTGTTGAAGCTTTTTCTATCTTAAAAGAAGCTCACAAAAATGGCTTTGGCATCATCTCTTCTTATCAAAGATTTGGTCTAAATCACGAAGAGGCCGTAGCTGTAGCCAAAAAAGTCTCAAACGTCTTTGTCGATGAAAAGGCTTTAAACATCTACGATCTAAGCGCGGTTGAGCGGATAAAATCAGCCATTAAATTTCATGATAGAAAAGAATGAATTTGCTGTATTTTCAGCTCAAAGCATCAGCCTAAAACTTGCTTGGGCTAGCCAAAATTTAGCCCAAAAAGCGCTTGACGAGCTTGAAAGTGCAAATTTGATCGCCAAAGATAGCGGTGTCTATACCAAAAAAGGCGTTGATCTTAGCAAGCTAAAAGTAAGGCTTGAAGAGAAAATTTACTGAAATTTTAGAAAGTGGCAAGCTAGCCCCAACAGCGCCATATAATATATATGATGATTTAGAGATCGATAGGGTTAGTGGCGACAATGCCCTTAAAAAGCTAACCGCAATGGGCAGGGTCATAAGGCTGGAGCATAACCTTTTCATCACTAGAAATTCACTAAAAATGGCACTTGATAAACTAAGAGAGATCATAAAAAATCAAGGCTTTGTAAATGTCACAAACGCCAAAGATGCGCTAAATTTAAGTAGAAAATATGTAATCGCCTACCTTGAGCAGCTCGATCTTGAGAGTGACATAATGAAGCAGGGAAATGATAGGGTTTTTCGCAGTTAGTATTCATTTACAAAAAGCAAATATAATCCGCCAAATTTTTAAAAAGGATAAAAATGAAAAAAGTGATCTTAGCCTCAATCATCGCGGCAACTAGCCTAATGGCAGCAAGCGATAAGCAAATAGAGGACTTCTACTCTCAAATGGTTGATAGTAGCGTAAAAGTAAAGGTAGCTGATCGTCACAAAGTGGCAGGCGACATCGAAGCTGTCGTGGTAAAACTAAGCAAAGATGGCAACTCACAAGATGAGATAGTATTTACAAAAGGCGACTTCATCTTCCCAGACGTGATCGATCTAAAAGAGCAAAAATCATACCTAGCTGAAGTGAAAAAAGAGGTCATCGCAAAGGGAATTTCTAAAATTTATAAAGATGAAGACAAGGCAAACATCATCGTTCTTGGTAGCGACCCTAAAAAGCCAACTATCATAATGTTTTCAGACCCTGAGTGCCCATATTGCAGAGCTGAGCTAGCAAAGATCGAGACAACACTAAAAGATAGCAACGTTGAGATCGTCCTAACTCCAGTCCATGACATCTCATCACTTCAAAAAAGCTCGCTAATCTACAAAGATGCAAAAGCTGCTAAGAGTGACAGCGACAAGGTTAAAATTTTAAGAAAATACTACGCTGAAGACTACAATGTAGATGATAAGAGTGTTAGCAAAGAAGATGTCGCAAAGATCGACAATCTGCGCAAAAAATACTTTGCAGCTGGCGTTAGATCAGTGCCATTTATCGTAAATAAAAGCGATCTAAAATAACATTTTCTAGGGAGCTCTCCCTGAATTTCTACCTCAAACAAAATTTTATAAATTTAAAGTCTATTTAACTATATTTTTAATAAATACTTAACATTCGTAATTAAACTTTTATATTTACTTTGCTTAACTTAGAAATATGCTAAATTTACACAGTTTAACTTTAGGGCGCTAAAATGCCATAAAATAGGCTATTTGTGATATTTTAGAAATTCTAAATATGCAAATTTTACATATTAATGAACCAAATTTCTCAAAAATTTTGAGACATAAGGAGGAAAAATGCAAGGATCAAGAAGAGATTTTCTCAAAAAATCTCTAAAAGTCGGTGCTGCCGGCGGAGTACTCGCAGTCTCAGCCGTAGCAAAAGTGACTAGTGATGACTTGGCTCCTGATGACAATGGCGTTGTCGTAGGCAAGTCTAACAAAAAGAGGTGCTTTATAAAAAAAGCAAAAATTGGGAAACCTACTATAAAATCGCATACTAAGGGAGATAACCATGAGTGATGCACGTATAGGAAGACGTTCATTTTTAAAGCTAGCCGCACTAGGTGCTGGCACTACAATGGCTTTTGGACAAAATGATACGATAAGACACGCTAGCGCAGAGGAGATGAAAGATCCTTTCCCTGGCTCAAAAAAGGTTAGAACTATTTGTTCTATATGCTCAGCAGGCTGTGGTATCGAAGCTGAGGTACAAGATGGTGTTTGGGTTCGTCAAGATATGGCGATGTTTCACCCGATATCTCAAGGCTCACACTGCTCAAAAGGTATCGATCAGATCGACCTTACACACAGCAAACAGCGCATCAAATATCCTATGAAAAAGGTTGATGGCAAATGGCAGAGAATTTCATGGATCAAGCTGTAAATGAGATCGGCGATAAGATGCTTCAGATCCGCAAAGAAGATGGTCCTGATAGCGTAATATTTTTAGGATCTGCGAAATTTAACAACGAGCAAGCATATTACTTTAGAAAATTTGCTGCGTTTTGGGGCACAAACAGCAACGACCACGTAGCAAGAATTTGACATAGCGCAACAGTCGCCGGTGTGGCGAATACTTGGGGTTATGGCGCGATGACAAACCACTTTGGAGATATGGCTGCAAATTTCGAAATGTATATTTATAATAGGTGCAAATCCAGCTGTGGCAAACCCAGTTGGCGGCATGAAGCACACTTTGCAAGCAAAAGATAGAAACAACGCAAAGGTGATCGTAGCTGATCCAAATTTTACAAAATCAGCTGCACACGCTGATCTATACCTAAGACAAAGATCAGGTACTGATATAGCACTAGTTTATGGCCTTATCCACATCATCTTAAAAAATGGCTGGGAAGATAAAGAATTTATAAAAAATAGAACTTATGGTATCGACGAGATAGCAAAAGAGGCTGAGCACTGGACACCAGAGGTCACATCTGACGTTACAGGCGTGCCAGTTGATAAGCTAATGGAAGCTGCAAATATCCTAGCTCACACAAAACCAGGCACGGTGATCTGGGCACTTGGTATCACTCAGCACTCAGTTGGTAGCTCAAATACGAGAATTTTACCTATCCTTCAACTAATCCTAGGCAACATGGGCAAACCAGGCGGTGGCTGTAACATCATCCGTGGTCACGACAACGTTCAAGGTTCAACTGACATGTGTAACCTCTCAGATAGCTTGCCGATGTATTACGGACTAACTGACGCGGCTTGGAAGTACTACTGCCAAGGTTGGGGTGTTGATTATGATGAGTTTGTAAAACGCTTTGCAGTCTCAACCAAAGAGCCAAAACAAGGCGGCACACCAGTTAAAAACACTGTTTTTGAAGAGTATTACTACCACGATCCTAAAAACCCAGAGGATAGAAACTGGAGAAATGAAAAAGGCTGGTCACTTTCAAAATGGTGGCAAGGCGTCTTAAAGAGGAAAATACATTTAGCAGTGGCGCGTTAAGAGTTCTTTGGGTTCAAGGAACTGGTCTTACGTCTATGGCACACCTAGCTAAAATTCAAGAAGCGGCTTCAAAACTAGATATGATCGTAGTTGCTGAGCCATTTGTAAATGAAATTTCTATCCTTTCAGATAGAAAAGATGGCGTTTATATCTTGCCAGTGGCAACTGCCTTTGAAAACGAAGGTCACCTAAACGCTACAAACCGCTCAGGTCAGTGGAGAACAAAAGTCGTTGATCCACTTTATGAGAGCAAGGGCGATCACGAAGTAATGTTTGCATTTGCTAAGAAATTTGGCTTTTACGATGAATATGTAAAAGGCATGAAGATGGCTGTTGTAGATAGAGAGCTAAAACAAGTAAAAGATGACTTTGTATGGCCAGATGACGCGACAAATGAGATAGCAAGGGTTGGAAATTCTATCGGTTATGGCGGCAGAACTGCTGAGATGTTTAGACGTCACCAAGCAAACTGGGATAATTTGACCCAGATACGCTAATAGGTCTTGGTGGCGAAGTAAAAGGCGAGTATTACGGCAAGCCATGGCCAGCATGGGACGAAACACCCTGGCACACCGATACTTTATGATATGAGCAAGTCTTATGCAGAGGGCGGCTCTGGCTTTAGAAACCGCTTTGGCTTAGAGCATAACGGCGTTAGTCAGCTAGCTAGCGAAGAGAGCACACTTGTTGGCTCAGCTATAAAAGGTGGCTACCCACAAATCACAAAAGATAATATAGAAAAAGTCCTGGCATCACTCTAACTGAAGAAGAGAAAGCTAAGATAGGACCTAGCTGGAGCATGGACTACAGCGGTATCATATTAGAAAAATGCCGTGAAAAAGGGGTCGTGCCGTATGGTAACGCAAGGGCTAGAGCTATCGTTTGGGAGTTTCTTGATCCTATCCCAAAACATAGAGAGCCTATCCACTCACCACGCTGGGATCTTGTCCAAAAGTATCCGACATTTGATGATCAAGCTAGAAATTTCCGTGTTTCTACTAAATTTTAAGTCGGAGCAACAAGCAAAAGACTGGTCAAAAGAATTCCCTATCGTATTTAGCACGCAACGCGTCGGTAAATTTAAGTGGCGCGGGAATGATCGAAAGAACAAGTAAATACCTCTCAGCTATCACACCTGAGATGTTTGCTAACGTCCATCCTGAGCTTGCTTTAAAATACGGCATAAAAGATCGCGATATGATGTGGATCCACAGCCCACAAGGCACGAAGATCAAAGTAAGATGCTATCACAGCTATATGGTAACTCCAGATAGAATTTGTATGCCTTACAACTTCGCTGGCGTTATGCAAGGTGTCGATCTCTCAGCTCGCTATCCAGAGGGCACTAAGCCTTATGTTATCGGCGAGAGCTTTAACACAGTTACAAACTACGGATTTGACCCTGTTACTCAAATTTCAGAATTTAACGCAGGTCTGTGCCGCATAGAAAAAGCTGAGGAGAATACCTTTAAAACATCGTTTTATCATGAGTATGGCGAGAGAGACGCCTTAGGTAAAGAGTAAGGAGAGAAAAATGGCAAGAATGAAATTTTTGTAGATACTAATAGATGTATCAGCTGCTTTGGATGTCAAGTTGCCTGCTCTTCTGCTCACGAGCTTCCAGTGGGAATTTATAGAAGAAAGGTTATCACACTTCACGATGGTATCGAAGGCAAAGAAGTATCAACCACTATCGCGTGCCAGCACTGCACAGACGCACCTTGCGAGCAAGTTTGTCCGGTTGATTGCTTCTACATTAGAGCTGATGGTATCGTGCTTCACGATAAAAACAAGTGCATAGGCTGTGGATACTGCCTATATGCTTGCCCATTTGGTGCGCCGCAGTTCCCTAAAGATGGGGCATTTGGCGTAAAAGGCGTAATGGATAAATGTACTATGTGCGCAGGCGGTCCAGAGCCAACTAACTCACACGAGGAGAGAGAGCTTTATGGTCAAAACAGAATGGCTGAGGGCAAAGTGCCTATGTGTGCGGCTATCTGTTCTACAAACGCGCTTTTAGTTGGCGACGCTGCTGAGGTTTCAAATGTATATCGCAAACGCGTTATGCTAAGAAATACAGGACTAAACATATAACACTAAGGAGGGCGCTTGCTCTCCTTTTAAATTTATAAAATTTAAATTATTTTTATGATTTTTATAATCTAAAATTTCATCAATAATTTTTCTTATCTATTGAAATTATCAAAAATATATAACTTTTTTATCTCGATATGAAATTTTGATATAATCTTCTAAAGCCCTAAATTTACGTAAATTTAATTATTTATTTGTAAAAAATATTATTTATACTTTCAATTTACATTCTTTTATGATAATCGTTTTTATTTTAATCAAAGTAAAGCATTGGTAATATTTCACTTTAAAATAATCTCACAGGTGGTTTAATTAATGAATAAATTTTTTAAATTTATGCTTATCATGCTCCTGCCTATCTGGCTTGTAGCAAAAAATGACGACTACACACAAGTCGCAGCTCAGATAAAAGAGTCATTACAAAAAGTAATAACAGAGTATAGAGCTGGCAACGTCGAGCAAGCAGTTAGCGATACTCAAAATGCTTATTTTGGTCTGTTTGAAGATGTCGAAGCTGGCATCAGAATGAAATTTAGGTCAGAAAAAGCTTACTCTATGGAGAAGCAGTTTGGCGAGATCAGAAAGGCGATAAAAGCTGGCGAAGCACCAGATGACGTGCAAAAAAGAATAGATCAGATAAATAGCGAAATCGCTGAAGTTTTGCCAGTTATTTTAAATGGTCATAAGCTTGTTGGTGAGTACTCAGACAGCCCAGCACAAGCTGCTGCAAGTGGCTATGACACTTCTAAATTTATCCCTGAGTGGAAGGTGGCATTTGAAAATTTATCAGCTACTTTGGATAAAGCCATAGCAAGCTACGAGAGCGATAAACAAGATGATGCTGAAAATTCTATCCAAGATGCTAAATTTAATGATTATAGAAACACTCAACTTGAAATCGCCGTTCGCCAATATATAGAAAATGGCAAAAGCATAGATGCTGACATCCAAAGAAAGATGGGTGAAGCGATCAGTGGCATCACAAATGGCATAAGCAAAGATGACTTTAAAGTAAAGCTAGAAGAGATCAAAAAGTTAGCTTATGATGCCGTTGCAAAACTTCCAGCTGAAACAGTAAAACTAGCAAAAGTTGATATGAGTAGTGCAGCATCTAGCGATAGCAGCGAAGATAGTGGCACAGACTACACTCAAACTGTTAAAAACATAAATGACAAAATTCAAGCAGCCATCGCGCTTTACAAAGGTGGCAATAGCGCTAAAGCTATGGGCGATATCCAAGACATCTACTTTGATGAGTTTGAAGGTAGCGGCATGGAGAACAAAGTAGGTGCGATAGATGTAAATTTAAAAACAGCTATCGAAGCTACATTTGGTAACCTTGTGGCCCTTATGAAATCAGGTGCAGACGAAAAAACACTTGAAGAGAGTGCAAGCAAGATGTCATCTCAGCTAGCAGCCGCACTTGAGAAAACTAGCGGTTCAAGCTCACCTTGGACGCTATTTATCTGGGCTCTAACTATCATCTTAAGAGAGGGCTTTGAAGCTCTTATCATCGTTGCAGCTGTTGTTGCATATCTTGTAAAAACTGGCAATGCAAAATCTATGGGCAAGGTCGTATATAGCTCAGTTGGCGTGGCTGTCATCTTAAGCTTTGTCATGGCTTGGATAATGAACGTCATCTTTGGCGAGGCAGCAGGTCAAAAAAGAGAGCTTATGGAAGGCATCACGATGCTTGTTGCAGTGGGACTTCTATTTTATGTTGGCTTCTGGCTTCTTTCAAATGCTGGTGCTAAAAAATGGAACGACTATATCAAATCTCACTTATCTGAGTCTATCTCAAGTGGCTCAAGCACGATGCTTTGGTGGACTGTATTTTTAGCGGTATTTAGAGAGGGCGCTGAGACAGTGCTATTTTATCAAGCGCTTATCTTTGACGCAAAAGACTCAGCTGGCTACTCAATGATCGCAGCTGGCTTTGTTGTAGGTCTTATCGTTCTTTTAATAGTCTATTTCTTATTTAAAATTTTCGCTATTAAAATTCCTATTAAGCCATTTTTTATATTTACATCAGCTATCATCTTTTACATGTCGATCGTCTTTGTTGGCAAGGGCGTTGGCGAGCTAGTTGAGGGCAAAATTTTCATCCCAACTATCATAAAAGGACTTAGTTTCCCTGACTGGATGAGAGACTGGCTAGGACTTATGCCATATTACGAGAGCTTAGTACCTCAAATCATTATGGTGCTTGCCCTGATTATAGGCATCGTTATCATGAAATCAAAACAAAATAAAAACTAATCTTATTAAAAGGAGAGGAAATGAATAAAATTCTTAGTTCAGCTCTAGCACTTAGCCTAGCAGCTGGTTTTGCACTTGCTGGAGAGCACCCAATCGGCGAGCCTGTAGAGGCTAATGGCATGGAGATAGCTGCAGTTTATCTTGAGCCAATCGACATGGAGCCAAAAGGCGTTGATCTAGCTCCAAGCTTGGCTGATCTTCACTTAGAGGCTGATATCCACGCTATAAAAGGCAATAAAAACGGCTTTGGCGAAGGCGAGTGGATCCCATATCTAAAGATCAACTATGAGCTAAAAAACCTTGATAATGGTAAAACTAAAAAAGGTACATTTATGCCTATGGTTGCAAGCGATGGCCCACACTACGGCGCTAACGTAAAAATGGATACAGGTGTAGGCAACTATGAGCTTAAATTCCACATCGACAATCCAGAAAAACAAGGCTTTGGTCGCCACGCTGACAAAGAGACTGGTGTTGGTAAATGGTTTGAGCCTTTCACAACAACTTATAAATTTCAATGGACAGGTGGTCCTGTTAAATAATCACTTTGGGGCGTCTCGCCCCTTTTTAAAATTCTCATAGGGTTTAGTTATGTCAATTTACTTCTATCAGGTCTTTTTAGCCCTCCTTGGATTTACGCTTTTTGCTGCCTTAAATAACAATGGCAAAAGTTTAAAAACGATCTTTTTACCATCATTTCTTGGCGTTGTTGCCGGTGTGCTTATCTTTAAAGCTGCTCGTCATGCGCTTGTTGATGACCAGTTTAAAATTTTCATAGATTCAGTGACGCTGGTTTTTCTACTAATTAGCATTTTATGGATATTTTTCGAGCTTAAGATAGCAAAAATCGTAACATTTTTTATTTTAGGCATCGGCTTTGGCTTTGGTTATAGCTCAAGTAGCGCATTGTTCCCGCTATTTGGTGGCGAGCTGCTTGACACGCTTTCAGTTATTAGCTTCTTTTTGATGATCTTTGCGATGATCTTGATACTGTTTTTATTTTTCTTCATTTCAAATTTAAAAGCAAGCATCCCATCATTAGTAGCTAAAATTTTAGCTCTTATCACATTAGTATTTTTGCTAGTTGATAGAAGCTCACAAACTGCACTTGAGCTTTTACGTGCAGGCGCTTTAAAGATAAGTAGCGAGCTGAAATTCTCAAATTTTATCTATCAGCGCAAAAGGTATCTATGTCACAGAATTTAGTGCCTATTTTTATATAGTTGTGATCCTACTTTTATGCATCATCGCGCTTTGCTTTATGCCAAAAAGTATCGATAAAAACGCATTTGGCTCTATCAAATACCGCTTTACAAAAGCCATTAGAGAAAATGTCTTTGACAATGCAAAATTTGCATTTTGCAGCGTTTTAATAGCACTTGGCTTCTCACTTTATTTTGATCTTTACGCATCTCGCCCACCTCAAATTTCAGAGCCACTCTTGGTTGAGCCAGTGGGAGATAAATTTATATTTGATGTTGATATGTTGAAAGATAATGAACTTCACAGATTTGCCTACATCACAGATGAGGGCAAACAGATAAGATTTTTCTTGCTAAACCGCTTTAGCGACCGCCCATCTCCAGTCATCGTCTTTGACTCGTGTATGATTTGCGGCGATATGGGCTACATAAAAAGAGGAAATGACCTTATTTGTATCTCTTGTAATGTTAGAATTTTCTTGCCATCAGTTGGCAAAGAGGGTGGTTGTAACCCGATCCCTATGGCATTTACTTTTGATGGTAAAAATATCATAGTTGATTATAAAACGATCGTCGCAGGGGCAAACTACTTTAGTAAGGTCGTCGAAAAGATGGTGCTTGACCCCGTAAGCCGCAAAAAGGTGAGCAATCTTGATTCAAGATCATATTTATACTACGGACGCACATATTTCTTTGAGAGCAACGAAACTCAGGCGAAATTTGAAGCAAATCCAGAAAAATATGTAGAAACAAATGGAACGTTAAAATGAAAAATATGCAACTAAGAATGATAAAAAGCTCGATCACTGGCTCAAAGGTGCAAAAGACGATGGCGTTTATCACTATCTTGCTAGCTGCTCTTTTGATAGCTTGCATGCTAAATATCACGCTAAAAATCGGCGATCAAGTGGCAAGCGAGCTTAGAGGATATGGCTCAAATATCGTCGTTTTACCACGCGGTGAGAGCCTAAGCATCGAGATCGAGGGTAAAAATTTCACCCCACTAAAATCACAAAATTTACTCCCAGAGGCTGATATCTACAAGATAAAAGAGATCTTTTGGAGAAATAACATCGTTGCTTTTGCTCCGTTTTTAGAGACAAAGGTAAAAGACGCTAAGGGCGATGAGTTTAGCTTTGAGGGACATATTTTGATAAAAATATCGGACTAAAAGATGAGCCAGAATTTAGCACAGGCGTTAAGAGCTTGTATGGATTTTGGGGCGTTGAAGGCGCTTGGCCAAAAGATGAGAGCATGGATGAAATTTTAGTAGGCGATGAGCTTGCAAAGGCTAAAATTTAAAAGTTGGCGACAAGCTTAGCCTTGTAGGCAAAAACGGCACAAAAGAGGTTAGCGTGGTTGGCATCTTAAAAGGGGCAAGCGATGAGGCACATAAGCTAATAGGCTCGCTCAAACTTGCTGGCGATCTCTCAGGACACGCTGGCTCATATACAAAGGCTGAGGTCTCAGCCATGACGATCCCAGAAAACGACCTATCGCTAAAAGCAAGAAGAAATTTAGACAACCTTGATAGCGCAGAGTATGATAAATGGTACTGCTCGGCCTACGCAGGCTCGATCGCATTTCAGATAGAAGAAAATTTACCAAACGTTAGCGCAAAAGCCAGTCTTCAAGTAAGTGATGCTGAGAGTAATATCGTAAAGAAAATTCAAAGCCTAATGGGCATCGTTAGTATCATCGCTCTTGTAGTCTCAGCCATCGGCATAACATCGCTAATGACAAGTGAAATTTACCGCCGTAAAAAGAGATCGGTCTTTTAAAAGCCATAGGCGCAAGTAACTTTGAAATTTACGCCCTTTTTGCTAGCGAGAGCCTTGTGGTTGCCTTTTTTGCAGGCATCACGGGAGCATTTTTAGGATACGCGCTAAGCTACGTGATGTCTTACATCATCTTCTCTCACGGCATAGGCATAGCATGGATCGTGCTGCCAATAAGCGTGGCATTTGCCTTGCTTATCTCAGTCGTTGGCTCGCTAATGCCAATGAGAAACGTCATAAATTTACTACCTGCGGAGGTGCTATATGACCGCAAATAGCAAATTCTTTTACAACCTGATCTACAAAAGCCTAAAAAATGGCTCATCAAGGGTTATGGTCATCGTGATCTCGATCTTGCTTGGAGCGTGCGTGTGTGCGGCATTTGTCAATGTCTATCTGGATATCGACTCAAAGGTCTCACGCGAGCTAAAAACTTATGGTGCAAATATGATCTTTGCTCCAAAAGATATGGCGACAAGCGATGATATGAGCGAAAAAACCTATAATGAAATGATCGCTAAGGTGCCAAAAGATAAGCTTCTTGGTGAGAGCGGATATCTCTTTGCTCAGGCAAATATCGGTCCGACAAATGCCATCGTCATGGGGACAAAATTTAGCAATCTAAAAAAGGTTAAGCCGTTTTTAGATGTTAGAGATGGAACTATGATAAATGTCGATTTTGACGATAAAAACGTGCTAATAGGCGTCGATCTTGCTCGTCAAGCTGGCTTTAAAGCAGGCGATGATATAGAAATTCGTGCCATTGGTTCAAATGAGAGCATAAATGTAAAGATAAAAGGCGTAGTGGCAAGTGGCGATAAAGAGGACGCTCTTTTGATCACGTCGCTATCTTTGGCTCAGAAAATTTCAAACAAAGTTGGCAAGATAAACTATGCTGAAGCTGTTGTGCTTGGAAATTTTGACGAGATAACATCACTTGCAAAGACTATAAGCAACGATGAAATAGTCGCAAAACCAGTGGCAAAGGTCTCAAAGTCTGAGGGCTATATCTTAGAAAAGATCAAACTTCTAATGGCGCTTGTCAGCCTTGTCATCTTGCTCATTACTTCAATGTGCGTAAATACAACGCTTAGTGCTATCTTGCTCTCTCGATCACGTGAGATCGCACTTCTTAGAGCCATAGGCGCTAGCAAAAAAGACGTGCTAAGACTATTTGGCTTTGAAACATTTGTGACAGCGCTCATCTCAGCGTTAGTTGGAGCGTTTTTAGGTTATCTACTAGCTCAAATTTTAGGTTATGCGATATTTGATTCTAGTATTGATTTTAGAATTTTAAGCATCCCAGTAGCTGTGGTCATATCACTTCTTTTTGCAGCGATCGCAGCATTTTACCCGATTAAACGGGCACTTAATAACAAAATGGCAGATACACTAAGAGGAGAATGATATGCAAAATGCACTAGAACTTAAAAATATTTGTAAAATTTTGGCGATGTAAAAGCACTTGATGATATAAGTTTTGAGGTTAAAAAGGGCGAGTGGGTCAGCGTCATGGGTCCAAGCGGTAGCGGTAAGAGTACGCTTGTAAATATCCTTTCTCTAATGGATACTCCAAGTAGTGGTGTCTATATGCTTGGCGGCGATGATGCGAGCAACCTAAACGCTGATGATACGCTTAAATTTAGACGTGAAAAGATCGGACTTGTCTTTCAGCAGTTTCACCTAGTGCCATATCTTAGCGCGCTTGAAAACGTGATGATAGCGCAGTATTATCACAGCTCAGTTGATGAAGAGGATGCTAAAAAAGCCCTTGAGGCAGTTGGTCTCTCTCACAGGCTAACGCACAGACCAAGTCAGCTAAGTGGTGGCGAGCAACAACGCCTTTGTATCGCGCGCTCGCTCATAAACGACCCTGAAATTTTAATAGCAGATGAGCCAACTGGTAACCTTGATGAGGCAAATGAGAGGATCATACTTGATCTATTTTGCAAGCTAAGAAAAGAGGGTAAGACGATACTTCTAGTTACTCACAACCCAGATCTAGGCGAGTATGGCGATAAGATCGTCTATCTAAGACACGGCAAGCTAGAGAATATCCGTACTATAGAAAATCCAAAGGTGCCAGATGCAATATAAAATTTTACTTTTATGTCTAGTCTCAGCCCTAGTTTTGGGCTGCGTCAAGCAGTATGAGAAGCACCACATCACGCTAAATGACTCAAGTGGCATCGATACGCAGATTTTCCCAACCGAAAAGCGCCTAAAGATAGGCGATAAGCCATATATGCTATTTTTCTTTGGCACGGACTGTGGCGTGTGCAAGGCTGCGATCCCTGATCTAAACGCGCTTGAAAAAGAGTATGGCAAAGAGGTTCAATTTATTGGCATTTTAGGGCCTAGCAAGGGCTTTGATAAGGATATCGAAATCTTAAAAGAGCACAACATCACCTTTAAAACTACAAGCGACAAGGTCTCGGTGGATTACTTCAGCAAGGCGGTTGGTGGCGTTATGGGCGTACCAGTTATCTATTTTTTTGATAAGATTGGTAAGATGCGATCAAAATTTATCGGTCTTACACCAAAAAGTGTGCTTGAAGGTGCTATAAGATCGCTCTTATAGGAGTGAAGATGAGAAATTTCTTTTTATTTGTTCTAGCGGTGTTTTTTGTAGGATGTGCTAGCAGCACGCCAAATATCTCGGTAAAAACGAGTGATCCGATATTTTTTACGCTTGGTGAAGCAAACAAAAGCGTCTATGTAAATTTTAAAAATAGCGCGACCGGACAAGATGTAAATGCTGAAATTTTAAGCGAATTTGCAAAGGCTGGCTTTAGAAATGAGCCAAATATCAAAAATGCCGACTTCATCATCCTTGGCGACGTGCAAAGCTTTTCTAGGACAACCAAAAGAGATCCTAGATTTTCAATGGACATGGGATATGGCTTTGGCAGACCAAGTTTTGGCTTTGGTTACTCGATGTTTTTCCCGTTTGATTATGATGATTATGATGACGACTTTAGCACAAACAGCTATGCTTACTACATGCAAGTAAGCGTGCTAGTGCGCCCAAAAGATGGCGGTGAGAAAGCGACAAATATCTCGCTCATGCAAGCTGGCAATGTCTATTCACCAAGCTACATCTGGCCATTTTTCAAAGAGCGCCTAGCAAAACAGATCGTTAGCTTTTTCTATAACGTCTCACAAAGGTAGAGAAATTTAGCAAAATTTAAAAGGAGTTAAGATGCTAGTTGATGGAAGCTACGAAATTTTATCTTGTGATGATGTGGAGCTTGGCATAAAAAGAAGCTCTGCTTTATCTTTTTATGCCTGTTATGACGATGTCAAGGAGGCAAAAGCTCTTTTAGTTATCATCCCTGGTCTTGGAGCAGACTCTGACTCTGGATATAGAGCTCATCTCATGCGAACCATGGCAGAGAACTATGATGTGGCGTGTATTAGTGTGGATTATCACTGTATAGGCAACCGCCCACAGCTTGGAGCTCAATGTTTGTTGGATGATTTGGACCGTGCGATATTAATAGATGAGTTAGCCAAAATTGGTATAACATTACCAATAGACATAAAGGCGGTCGATAGTTATAAAAAAACATGTTTTTTATTTGAAAGTCTTAGTGAGGAGATCACTCTTAGAAAAAAGGCAAATATTTTGCCTGCAAGTTATAAGCTAAATTTGAGTTGCACAATGTATCCAACAAAAGATGAATACCAAAATTTTGGTATTATGCAAGCTACTGATATATTAAATGCTATTCTTTATACTAAGCATAATTTATGCGCTGGAAAATTTCAGTCAAATTCCTGTTATTTTGGTAGGAAGCTCACATGGTGGCTATCTTGCAAATTTATCAGCTAAAATTGCTCCGTGGTTAGTAGATGCTGTAATAGATAATAGCTCCTATGCTATATTTTTATGGCGTCTTATTGGCTTTGGAAAAGAGATTGATTTTACTAAATTTTTTTGTTGTGCGACTGATGACTTTTATCAAGATATTTGCCTCTATCTTTTTGATAAAACCTATTGGACACTAGATAAGAATTCACTATATTATTTTAATGAATCTAGAGAAGAGATAAGAAATATCCTAAATTTAGATCATTTAACTGTTCAAAGTAGATATAAAAAACCAGTTTACGTTAGCCATCACTGCATTTATGACACAGATATAGCCCCATCAAAGGATAAAACCAAGCTTTACGAGGCTCTTAAGAAGCTGAAATTTTGACGCGACGCTTCATATGGTAAAGGATGAGAGCGAGGTTGATGGCAAATTTATAAAGTCTCTAACTCACGGCATGGGGATGTCTTATAAACTGCTTTTGCAAAGAGAGCTTCCTGGCGTTATGAAGAAAATTTTGTCTAAAAAAGATAAAAAAGATGAGATCAATGAAAAATACATAGAGTATAAGTGTGGTGATTTGCTTTATAAATTTAGTGAAGTATCAGATCAGATAAGGCTTGAAGTTACAGATATTTAAATTTTAGAGCTATTTTATCTAAAGCTAGGCTTTTAAAGACCTAGCTTTAAATTTTCTAATTATCTATCATAAAATCATAAAATTTGTTGTTATATCCTACGTTTCCTACTTTGCTGTATTGTATAAGGGCGGCTTTGATGTTGTCTATCTGCTGATACATAAATCCAAGGGCGGCCCTGTTTTCAACAGCGCTTGGATCATTTAGCTTTGTAAGCTCCAAAAGTGCGATCGCATTTGCTATTTTATTTGCTCCAGTGGCAGCTACACTTGCTAAAAGAGCGTCCCAGCGTCATTTATCTTAAACTCGTCTATGACCTCATTATAAAGCTTGTAGCTCTCGTCAAAGTCGTTTGTAAAGATATCCACATATGCCAAAGTCTGGATCAAATTTATATTCTTTGGCGCGCTCTTTAGCTCGGCTCTTAGCTTGTCGCGCTCCCTTGTTAGCAAGCCTGAGATCTGAAGTAGCTTGATGTATTGCTTTTTGATGATATCAGCGCCGTGATAAAAGGCATTTGAGTCGAGATTTTTATCGTTAAAGTAAATTTCGTATTGCTTTTGCGTACTCTTTGATGTTTTGATCTTTGTTTTTAGAGATGAAATTTAAGATATTTGCGATGATATCATTTGGCAAGATTTTCATGAGCTCATCAGCTTTTTTTGACATTAGCTCATCGTTGTTTGAAATTTTAGCGGTGATGATATCAAAGGCTAAATTTCAGTGTCGTAGGCTCTTTTGGCTCTTCAAGCCACCTTATCATCGCACTTTGGTTGCCACTAACTAGGCTTAAAAGTGAGGCATATAAATTTACAGGCTTTAGGCTTTTGTCGTTTTCTAAAATTTTCGCCGATCTCTTCAACTAGTTTTGGGTTTAAATTTCTATTTATATCCATGCAGATCGCGCCAAAGATGCCCGAAAGATGGTTATTTACATCTTGATGATAGCTTGCTATAAAGTGCTTTGCCGCAAGGCTAAAATTTCCAAGCTGAGCGTAGCTAAGAGCTAGGTTATACTGCAAGATCGAGTGGTTTGGATATGCTTTGGCTAGCTCTTCAAAGTCCTTGTTTGCCTCTTTTAAGCGGTAGTTAAGTGCCTTTGCGATGGCTTCGCTAAGTTTGGCATTGACCTTTGAGGCGGCGGCACTTTGGCTAAGGTAGTCATTTGCTGCTGAGGTGTCATCTAGAAAGACGCTAACACCGCCTTTTCTTATCTGCTCGATGCTCTGTTTTGCGTCAAAGACCTTATACGGCGCAAAATAAAATAGCGTCTCATAGCGCCTTGTTCTATCAAAAAACATATCGTCGCTAAAGTGCGCCTGAGCTAGGCTGACATCAAAAAGATCTGGCTTTAGGATGGTTTTTATCTTGTAAATTTTACTTGGCATCGAGGCGTTGTAGTCATAAACATCTTTGATAAATGCCGCCGCATCACCATAATCAGCAGTTTTTAGATCGATTAACGCCTCAGTCATCTTGATAAGATCGATATTTGGCGTGTTTTTAGAAGCCTTTGCTAGATAGTCCCTTGCCTTGTCGTATTTACCAAGTCTTGCGTAGAGCTGTGCTAGCGTAAAGTCAGCCTTGAAGGCCTTTTGCCCCTCAAGCTTGGCTATGGCTCTCTCATCATCGCCAAGAAGCGATAAAATTTTAGCGCTTAGGTAAGCATACTCGCCCTTATAGTCCTCTGTGCTAGGGTGTGAGAGTGCTTGTAGCGCCTCGTAGTAATTACCCTTGTAATAATTAACTAGCGCATAGTAGTAGCTGTAAAGTGGCGAGCTGTTTTCATACTGCAAAAAGGAGTCTGCAAGCCCTATGTAGTAGTTGAAATTTTTGGTGTTATTTAGCTCAAGTGAGCAAACAGCAGCGTTTATGGCGCTAACTGCTGTGTTTTCGTGGTGAGTTATCGCTTTGTTAAACGATATGATCGCCTCGTCGCATTTTTCTTGTTTCATCTGCGAAACGCCGAGGTTGTAGTTTGAAAGCGACTGGTTATAAACAGCTATATTTTCAGTAAAATTTTTAACGCTTCAAATTTATTGCCACGCTCATAGAGCTGGTTAGCCTTGTTTATCATCTCATCGATCTTTGAAGCGCCAAAATTTTGCGTTTGGTAGTTGTTTTCTATATTTTTTACGATAGCTGTAGTATCTATCTCCTCTTTTTTATCTTTTTTAGCAAGACGATTAACAAAACAACTATCAAGATGACAAGCACCAAAGCAGCTGCGCCGATGATGATAAAGAGCTTTTTCTTGCTCTTTTTTACAGGTATTGGCTCTGGGATGCTCTCATCTTGAAGCACGCCATCATTTGCGATGCTCTCAAGCGAGACGATCTCTTCAGGAGCCTCTGTCTTTGCCTCTTCAGGCGCTTGCTCTGCTTGCTCGCCAGGTGGTTTTAGAACTACAACCTCGTCATCAGCCACTACATATACCTTTTAAGAACTTCTGGAATTTCGATAGTGCCATCAGCCTTTTGGTAGTTTTCCATTATCGCTATTAGCGTCCTGCCAACTGCCAGACTTGAGCCATTTAGGGTATTTACAAGCATATTTTTCTTGCCATCTTTAAAGCGAATTTTTGCGCGTCTTGCTTGAAAGTCACGAGTGTTAGAGATAGAGCTTATCTCTCGGTATTTGCCCTGACCTGGTAGCCAAACCTCAAGATCCACTGTCTTTGCCGCGCTAAAGCCTAGATCGCCGCTGCAAAGAAGCATGTGGCGGTGAGGCAGCCCAAGGCTAGTTAGCAAGTCGCTAGCGCAAGATATCATCTCAGCAAGCACGCCCTCGCTTTGATCAGGCTTTGTGATGCTTACAAGTTCTACTTTTTCAAACTGGTGCTGGCGGATCATGCCTCTGGTGTCACGTCCTGCTGAGCCTGCCTCTTGGCGGAAGCATGCTGAGTAGCAAGTCATCTTTATAGGTAGCTGCTCGGCTTCAATGATCGTGTCATTGTATAAATTTGTCACGGGCACTTCGCTAGTTGGGATGAGATAGAGGTCCTCGTCGCGCACTTTGTAAAGATCCTCTTCAAATTTAGGCAGCTGACCGGTGCCAAAAAGTGTATTTGAGCTTACCAAATAAGGGACATTTACAAGCTCAAAGCCACGAGCGCTGTTAAAGTCAATCATATAATTAACAAGCGCTCTACTGAGTCTTGCCCCATGCCACGAAGTACGGTAAAGCGAGATCCTGAGAGCTTTGCGCCTCTTTCAAAGTCAAGCCAGCCAAGGCTCTCACCTAGCTCCCAGTGCTCCTTTGGCTTAAAGTCAAATTTAGTTGGCTCTAGCACTGTTTTTATGCAGACATTATCGTTCTCGTCCTTGCCAAATGGCACGTCATCGTCGGTGATATTTGGCACGCTAAATGAAATTTGCTCAAGCTTTTCTTCATATTGCTTAACGATCTCGTCAGCCTCAGCAAGAGCAGCTTTGTTTAAATTTAGCTCACTCTTAAGCTCGCTCACATCTTCACCAGCTCTTGCTTTTACGCCAAGCTCTTTGCTCTTTGCGTTTTGGATCGCTTGGAAATTTTCAAGTGCTTTGCGCTTTTGCTTTAGCTCGTTAAAAGTGTGCAAAAGCTCGTCTAGCAAGCTAGCTTTAACGTTTTTGCCCTCTAGTTTTTTACAAATTCATCGTAGTTTGTCTCAAGTAGTTTTAAATTTCATCATCGTTTCTTATCCTTATTGAATTTAGGGCACATTTTAGCGAATATTAGTATAATTTTGACTAAAACTTAAAGGAGGCACGATGCGGACGCAAGATATTTTTGATAATAAAAATATTACAGCAAATAGCAAGCAGTTGGCTATTTTAAAACAAAATTTTCCACAATGCTTTGATAAAAGTGGCAAATTTGACATTGAAACGTTAAGTCAAATTTTAGGTGTAGAAAATATTAAAAAAGAGGGTTTTGAGTTAAAATTTTAGGCAAATCTTATGCGAGATTAATGGCTAATTTAAATCCCAAAACGCTTTTAATGCCAGATATCGATCATAATTCTAAAAATGAAAATGCACAAAATTTACTCATAAAGGGCGACAACCTTGAAGTATTAAAACATCTTAAAAATGCTTATTTTGAAAGTATTAAGATGATCTACATCGATCCGCCTTATAATACTGGTGGTGATGGATTTGTGTATAAAGATGATAGAAAATTTAGTGTCGATGAACTCTCTAGTCTCGCCGGCATCTCACAAGAAGAGGCCAAGCGAGTGCTTGAATTTACTGCAAAAGGTTCAAATTCACACTCTGCGTGGTTAAGTTTTATCTATCCGCGTCTTTATATTGCTAGGGAGCTACTTCGCGATGACGGCGTGATATTTATAAGCATTGACGACAATGAACAAGCACAGCTTAAAATTTTATGCGATGAAAATTTTGGGGAAGAGAATTTTGTGACAGATATTATATGGCAGGGGTTGGATACTATAAAAAATGATGCCAAATATTTTTCTGTGAATCACGAGTATATAATATGTTATGCAAAAATAAAGAGTAATTTAAAAATAAGAGGACTAAAAAGAAACGATAAGCATAATAAAGTTTATAAAAATCCAGACAATGATATTCGCGGAGATTATCTTTTGACACCACTAAATGCTAAAAGTGGAACGCCCGAAAATATTTACACATATACATTCAAAAATGGTATTGTTTGGACTGCTCCAACAGGAACTTATCCAAGATTTTCACAAGAAACTCTAAAGGAGCTTGAAAATGATAACAGAATATATTTTGGGAATAAGAGAAATTCTGTGCCACAAAAAAAGACATTTTTATCTGAAGTCTCAGACTATATTAAGCTAACTACGTTTTGGGGTTATAAATTTGCTGGAAGCACAAGACAATCTAATTCAGAAATTACAACTTTACTCCAAAAGGGGATTTTTAGCAATCCAAAGCCAACAAAATTAATAAAAATTTTACTAGATAGCGTATGTGAAAAAAATGATTTTATTCTAGACTTCTTTGCTGGTTCTGGAACAACCGCTCACGCCGTAATGGCTCAAAATTTAGAGGACGGTGGTAACCGAAAATTTATATTAGTTCAGCTTGATGAAAAGATAGATGAAAGAAATAGTAAAGTAGCTTATGATTTTTGTAAAAATGAGCTAAAAAGTAAAAATCCAACTATCTTTGACATCACAAAAGAGCGTATCTTGCGCGCAGCGCAATCTCTCTCTCTCTCTCTCTCTCTGAAGACGATGCGCGGCTTAAATTTAAAATCTTTTCGACCGTTCCACTTTTAAAATCATATTTAGATAGGTATTTAGACGATGACCCTGATACAAAAGAGCTGAATTTATTTCCAAAAAATGAGCTTTCAAAAGATGATTTAATAGCACTTTTAACTACATTTGCAGCTTATGATGGCATAAAACTAACAGATGAGCTAAAAATAGTAGATTTGGGAGGATATGAGGCGTATTACGCACAGAAAAAACTATATCTTATAAATGAAAATTTTAATGGTAAAATTTAAAAGCTTTGGTTGAGAAAATAGATAGTGATAAAGAATTTGCGCCTGAAAAAATAGTAATTTACGAGCCTAGTTTTGAAAGCTCGAGATGGCGTGAGCTAGACGAAGCTATTAAAAATTATGCAAATAAAAAGAATTTGCAAATAAGCTTAATTGTAAGGCATTAAAAATGGCTGGATTTAATTACGAAAAAAATTTGCCTCATCAAAATGAAGCAATAAATGCGGTTATGGATGCTTTGGTTGGATGTGAGATAAAAAAGAGTATAAACGCGGAGCAAAATCCTCTAATAGAAAGCAAAAACAAGGTTTTTGACATCTGTATGCAAACTGGTACTGGCAAAACATATACATTTACAAAAATGATGTTTGAGCTAAATAAAATCGCAGGCGTTTTTAAATTTATAATCGCAGTGCCGACGCTTTCTATAAAAGCTGGAACGATGAGTTTTTTAAACTCGGAGGCAACTAGAGAGCATTTTAGAGATATTTATTCTAAAAATATCAAAATTTATATAGTCGAAAGTATAAAGTCAAAAGATAAAAAAGAGCGTATGCCAAGTGCGATAAGCGAGTATGCAAGAGCTAGTGAAAATAATGCTATACACGTGCTTGGAATAAATCAAGGTATGATAAATTCTGATACTATGGAAAAGAATTTGACATAACACTTTTTGATGAGATATCAAATCCTTTTAAAGCTATCTCATATACAAGACCTATTTTGATAATAGACTGAACCATACAAATTTGATAAAGAAAATAAAACTTGGGGGAATTTGAAGAAATTTAACGCTCAACTTACATTTAGATACGGTGCTACTTTTAAAGAGTTTGAAAATAAAATTTACCAGTTAAATGCACTTGATGCTTTTAATGCGGATCTGGTAAAGGGTGTTGAGGTTTATGTAGCTAAATTTGACGAGGCAGCTGATGTAAGTGTAAGGCTGGTATCGACGGACGGAGCGATCGCCAAATTCGAGCGTAAAGCCGATAGAAAGCAAGTTTTATAATCTTGGTAAGGGCGATGATCTGGAGTTAATAGTATGAAAATTTAAGAGGCATCAAGATAGAAAAGCTAAATACAAAAATAGTGTTACTAAATAACGGCTTAGAGATGAAAAGAGGGGATGAAATAAATCCTTTTAGCTACTCGCAAACGCTTCAACAAAAGATGTTGGGAGTTGCCGTAGATGCGCACTTTAAAAATGAGCGTGAGCTGATGAAGACATCTCCTCGTATAAAACCACTTGCACTATTTTTTATAAATGATATAGATAGCTACCGCGAGAAAAAAGGAGAATTTACAGTCTGAATTTGAAAAGCTTATAAAATTAAAAATGGAGGCAAATTTATAAAGAAGAGTGCTCTGATTTTATAAAGATTATTTAAAAAAATCGCTTGATGATATTTCTTTAACTCATGGTGGATACTTCTCAAAAGATAATGATGATAAGATTGATAAGATACAAAAGAGATAGATGAAATTTTGCACGATAAAGAGAGTTTGTTGAGCCTAGACAACACAAGACGTTTTATATTTTCAAAATGGACTTTGCGTGAAGGCTGGGATAATCCAAATGTATTTACTATCTGCAAACTAAGAAGTAGTGGCTCAAATACAAGCAAACTACAAGAGGTAGGGCGTGGGCTAAGACTGCCTGTAAATGAGTATATGGCTCGTGTAAAAGATGAGAAATTTACGCTTAACTACATTGTTGATTTTAAAGAAAAGGACTTTGCAAATAGCTTGATAAACGAGATAAATGAAAGTATTGAAACTGAGTTAAATAAAGAGGAACTTACTGAAGAAATATATGAAAGAGTAAAGCAAAAATTTAATATTAGTAAGCTCAAAATTCTAAGTAGTTTAGTTGAGGTTGGAGCGTGCGACGAGAATGGTAAATTTTAGAAGGTGGATATGAAAATTTTAAAGAGATGTATTCTTTAGGCAGTAGAGATTTATCGCAAAAGATAAGAAATGTAGAAGATAAGAAAAAAGGTATAAAGATAAGACCTGCTGATGTTTACTGAGTTAAAAGAGCTTTGGGAGAGGCTAAACGAGCCAGCGATCTTAGAATATATGATAAAAGATGAGAGCGAATTTGCAAAATTTTTAGTGATTTTTTATCTGATAGAAAAGATATATTTAAGCCAAGTGGGCTTGAAGTGCAGAGATTTGGCATGAATGCTACAAAAGGCGGTATGAGCGTCGTAAATATAAGTAGTATAGAAGATAAGATAGAGCCTATAAATACACTGACTTATAAAGAATTTTTAGTGAAATTGAGTGACGTGATATGTATGAGATTAGATACGTTGTATATTGCATTTGAAAAATGTAAAGAAGTAGATATAAAAAATTATTTAAATTTATCTACTATATATACTTTAAAAAATGAATTTAATCGCTACTTACTTGAAAATGTAATAAGCAAGTTTAGCATCTCTTATAAAAAAGTAGAAAGTAGCGTGCATCCAACAAAATTTACCGATGAAAAAGGATTTATAAAAGATGTAAGCCCTAAAGATCTTGGTTTGCAAAGCATTAAAGGAGAGACCACAAAAGAGTATTTGTTTGATGAGATATTTTATGACTCAGAGCTTGAGAAAGAAAATATCATTGAGGAGATCTCAGAAGTGGTTGTCTTTACAAAAATCCCAAAGAATTCCATAAAAATTCCAGTAGCTGGCGGTGGTACGTATTCTCCTGATTTTGCTTATATAATAAATAAAAAAGATGGTAAAAGTAAACTGAAATTTCATCATAGAAACAAAAAATAAACCTAAAAGCGAACTTGCGATAAGTGAGAAGCAAAAGATTAAGCATGCACAAGAGCTCTTTAGTGATAGTGGGTTTGACGTGAAGTTTGAAACGCAATTTGAAAATGAAAAAATCTTAGAAGTTATAAAAAAGTCTTTATGATTTAGAGGCAAAAATAGCCTCTAAATTTAAACCATAAACATAACTTTTGCAAGCAAGACGATCACCACCGCAAGCGTAAGCGCAATAGGGTGGATGTTGCCAAGTGGGCTAGGGCGCTTAAATATGAAATTTGCAGTTTAAAATTTACTATCACAGCAGCTACGATCACCATCGCTAAGCAAAATTTGATCATAAAAGCGATCTGTAAATTTGTCTCAAAGTAACCTCCAGCCTTGCTACCGACTAAGCTACTCATCATTATGCCACCAGTTAAAACTAAAAGTAGCACGCAAATAGGCATGATTTTAACAGCTACTGAGCCGATGGCTTGCTTTGCCTTTTGAGCAAGCTCTGGTGGCAGCTTTTTGCTCGCCGCTCTTAATATGATCACATCAAAAAATAGATAACCAACAAAAATGATCGCACAAAAAAGGTGAATTATCTGCGCGTAGGGATATGAAATTTTGCATATTTTTCCTTATCTGTAAATTCCAACCGCTTCACGCACTTTTTTATCGTTGTGTGAGCTATATTTTGGGCTTTTTTAGCGCCTAGATCTAAAATTTTAGCCACCTCGTCAGGATTATTTTGATAGTGCTCAAATTTCTCTCTTGCATCTTTAAAATAGTCCCAAACAAGCTCGTTTAGATAGGCTTTAAAGTGCCCATGCCCCTCGCCGCCTCGCTCATATCTAGCCTGCAAGTCGCGCTGTCCGCTCTCGTCTAAGAAAAGCTTTGCGATGTTATAGACGTTGCAGTTTTGCCACTGCTTTGGCTCTTCAAGTGGCGTGCCATCAGTCACGATGCTTGAAATTTGCTTTTTAAGCGTCTTGGCATCTGCGAAGATATCGATCGTGTTGCCGTAGCTTTTGCTCATCTTTTCGCCATTTGTGCCAGGCACGGTAGCGACGTTTTCATCGATCTTTGCTTCAGGCAATGTAAAAATCTCACCATGTTCGTTGTTAAATTTGATCGCAATATCACGCGCGATCTCTACGTGCTGGATCTGGTCCTTGCCCACAGGCACGACCTGTGCGTTATAAAGCAAGATATCAGCCGCCATCAAAACTGGATAGCTAAAGAGTCCGTGGTGTGAGCTAAGCCCCTTTGCGACCTTGTCTTTGTAGCTGTGCGCGCGCTCAAGCAGCCCCATAGGCGTATGCTGGCTTAGCACCCAGTAAAGCTCAAGCACGTCTTTAACGTCGCTTTGCACCCAAAACGTGCTTTTGTTTGGGTCGATCCCAAGCGCCAAAAAGGCACACGCAGCGTCAAAGGTATTTTGCTTTAGCGCCTTGCCGTCGCTAAGGCTGGTCATCGCATGGTAGTTTGCTATAAACATAAACATCTCATTTTGCTCTTGCATATCAACCATCTGCTTTATCGAGGCAAAATAGTTGCCAAGGTGTAGTTTGCCGGAGGGTTGGAGGCCGGTTAATACTCTCATCTTATCCTTTCAAATTTTGGCTTCGTTTTTTTGAGCGCCTTTAAATGAGTTTGTAAATTTTAATCATCGACAGGTGAAATGCCTAGTCTTGATTAAAATTTGACTGCACAACATTTAAATTCATCTCAAAACACTTCGCCAAACGCTTTTTTAAATTTTAACATCAGGGCAGATATTTTTATCTAGTCTAATCTTAAAATTTCAGCTTGCTAGCCCTCACTTAAAAACAAAATTTCGCCTCGCCTAAACAAAAAAATTCTTCGCCGAAAGCTTTTAAATTTCAACGTTACATCAGACTTTCTCTAATCTAATCTAATCTTAAAATTTAACTTGGCTTCAAGTTTAGTTTCGGCTTAAAATTTCTACACAACTCTCGTCGCTTTAGCGTTGCGAACAAAGAGAAGCAAAAAATCATCTCACGATACTTCGCCAAAATTTCTCACTACAAAACGTTAAATTTGGCTCAAACATCACAAATTCCAACACCACGCCAGACAGCCATCTAGCTTGATCTTGAAATTTATCGTTGCAAGCAGCTTGCACCACTTTGCAACTAAACTTTTAAAAGTATCCTTATCTCTTTTACGATCTGCTTTGGAGTTTTACCCTCGACTTCAACGATATAATCAGCCTTTTTCTCATAAAGCTTTCTCGCTCCAGATGAAGTGCCTCAGCCTTTTTTAAGTCGCTTAAAAGTGGGCGTTTAGCGAGTTTTTCTCGCCATTTTTGCTATTTTTTAGCCTTTGCATGATCGCATCAAAGCTTGCTTTTAGATAGATCACGGTGCCTATTTTGTTTAAATTTTTAACCTTTGCAAAGCCCCCACCTGTCGAGATGATCGCATTTTTGACATTTGTGGCTAGAAATTTGGCAAGATCTTTTTCAAGCTGCCTAAAATGCTCTTCGCCAAATTCATCAAAGATAGCTTTTATCTTCATATTTTGTGAGCTCTCTAGCAAGTCGTCGCAGTCAAGGTTCATCGTCTTTAGCGCCTTGCTTAGCGCCCTTGCAGTGGTGCCCTTGCCAACGCCCATAAACCCTATTAAAACGATATTATTGTTCTTTGTCTTCATCACTCTCTCCACGTTTTTTAGGGATTAGCACGATAGGCACGCCAGCTAGACTAAAGCTCTCTCTAAGCTTGTTTGTCAGGTAGCGCTTGTAGCTAAAGTGTAGGCATTTTGGGCGGTTCATTATGAGTGCTATCATGATAGGCGCTGTTTTAAACTGCACTGCGTAGTAAATTTTCACGACCCTGCCTTTGTCGCGTGGCAGTGGGTGCGCTTTGGTCGCTTCTCCGATCACTTCATTTAGCTTTGAAGTTTGAATTTTTTGGGTGTAGTTTTTGTAAATTTCAACTATGAGTGGGTAAATTTTATGCACTCTCTTGCCACCAAGTGCCGAAACGCTGATGATCGGCGCATATGAGAGAAATTTAAATCTATCTTTTATCTCTTTGCAAAGCTCGTCAAATTTCCTCGCTACTTTTTGTCCCATTTGTTTAGCACGATGATGACGCCAAGTCTCAAATTTCGAGGCGATGCCGGCGATACGCTCGTCAAGCTCAGTTAGTGGCTCAGAGCTATCAAGCACGAGTAGCGCCACGTCTGTCTCTTCTAAAATTTTCTCAGTTCTATTTAGCGCGTATCTCTCGATGCCCTCGATCTTGCCACGCTTTCTGATACCAGCAGTATCGACAAACTCAAAAACCCTGCCATCATGCTCGTAAATTTCATTTACTGGGTCGATCGTAGTGCCTGCCACGTCGCTAACAACGGCACGGCTCTCTTTTACAAGGGCATTTAGAAGTGAGCTTTTGCCGACATTTACACGGCCTATGATGCCAACTCTTATATTTTTGCTCTCGTAGTCTATCTCGTCGCTTAACTCGCCCTCGTCGTTGTAGTTTTCTAAAAAATCATCAAAATCATCGCTTGTATCGGCCTTTATCTGCACTTTATCTTCTAAGTGTTTTGCCAGCCACATACTAAGCTCATCGACGCCAGTGTTGTGGCTTACTGAAATTCCAAATGAGTTTTTTGCGCCAAAACTTATAAATTCCCACTCTCTTTGCTCGTCTTTTTTGCTGTCGATTTTATTTATGACTAGAGCGATTGGTAAATTTAGCTTGCTAAGCTCGTAAAAAATGGCTCTATCATCGTCATCTGGCATCATCTTGCCATCGACCATGTAGAGGATAACGTCTGAATTTCTAGCCTCTGCCAAGGTCTTTGCTTTTACGTTTTTAAAAAGCTCGCTGCTATCATCAAGCCCGCCGCTGTCGATTAATATACACTCTTTGCCCTCAACTTCGATCTTAGCTTTGTTTGTATCTCTTGTGGTGCCGCTAACGTCGCTTGTTATGGCGATGCGTTCTTGCTAAGCGGTTAAAAAGTGAGCTTTTGCCGACATTTGGCTTGCCTACTAATATTACTTTTTGCAAATTTTGTCCTTTTTATGATGGCTGATTATACAAATTTTCTCTTATATAAAGTATAAAATTACGCTTAAAAGCGCCGAAATAAAAGAAAAAATCAACCAAAATTTAAGCCATTTTTTATTAAAATGAGTGCTTTAAATTTAGAGGTTTTGTGATGTTAAAAAGGTTTTATATTTCACATCTTGGCATTTTTTATATGCTCTTTGCTTGCTTTATGTTTGCCGTGACTGGCGCATTTGCAAAGTATTTGAGCAAAGATATGCCTTCTATCGAAGTTGTTTTTTTTAGAAATTTGATCGGACTTTTTATCGTCATCTACGCCATCTATAAATTTCCATTTAAACAAACTGGCGGACACTTTTTCTTGCTTATGTTTCGCGGTTTTGTGGGCACGGTGGCGCTTTTTGCATTTTTTTATAACGTCGCACACGTAAATTTAGCCACAGCATTTACCTTTCAAAAGACAAACCCGATATTTACAGCCATTCTCGCAGCTATTGTTTTTAAGGAGCGTCTAAGCTCGCTTGGCTGGTTTGCTGTCTTTTTAGGATTTGGTGGAATTTTGCTTGTTATCCAGCCAAATTTAGGTATCAATAAAACCGATATCATCGGCATTTGGAGCGGCCTTGGAGCGGCTATTGCCTACACAAGTGTCAAGGAGTTAAACAAGAGCTATGGCACAAATATCATCGTGCTAAGCTTCATGCTTTGGGGCTCGTTTTTGCCGCTTATTTGCATGGGGATGGCGGAGTTTTTCACCTATGAGCCTCTGGATTTTTTATTTTCTAAATTTGCTATGCCAAGCTGGCACAACGTCGTGTTTATCTTGCTGATGGGGCTTAGCGGATACCTTTTTCAATCCTACATGACAAAGGCATTTGCGGTCGGCAAAAAGGCTGGTGTGATCGCTGCGGTTAGCTACGCAGACGTCATTTTTACGCTCATCATTGGCTATTTTATGGGCGATGCGTTGCCAAATCACTTGGCGCTTTTAGGCATCTTGCTAGTAGTGGTGAGTGGAATTTTAGTTGTTAAAGAAAAATAGGACAATACTGTGAAAATCGAAATCGGGGAATCTTTATTTTATTCTTGGCTTCGCCATGTAAAAGAGTGTCAGATAGTACAAACCAACTGGAAAATTTCTCCAAAATGGGAGATAAAATTTTAGACGAGTTAGACAATATAATGTCAAAAACAGATGAGTTTTTTTCTAACAAATACGGATATAAAATTTATAAACAAAATACCTCATTAAATCAACTTTTGCAACAAGCAGAGTGTGATGTGCTTGGCGTTTGTGTGAGTGATGGAATTAGTGAAATTTATGCAGTTGATGTTGCTTTTCATGAGTCTGGGCTAAATTATGGTGGACTTGATGAAACGGTGGCGAGAGTTGTAAAACGTATAAGAACAGCTATGTGTATTTATGGATATTTTGGTGTTAAAAAAGCCAATATTATTTTTGCATCTCCAAAAATAAATAAACAAATTTTATATGCCCTACAACCTTGCTTTATTGATCTAAATGAGATGATGCTTGAAATGGGATTGGAATTTGATTTTAGAATAATTGCTAATGATGACTTTTTAAATTCTATCTTAAAACCTATTTTGGAAGTAAGTGGCAACATAGCCGACACAGCAGAGCTTTTTATGCGCTCTTATCAGATGCTAACTTTATTTGATAAAAAAGAGCCAAAAAGTATTGAAAAAATCGAAAAAGAGAAGCGAAAAATAGTCTCAAATACTTATCAATTTTCTAAAGAATATATTGACAACAAAAACAATCAAGATGAATACGCAGAGCTAAAAGTCGGACAAATAGCGCGTATCATAATGAGAGAAATTTTAGAAAGTGGTAGAGTGGGTGCGGATGAGATAAGCAGGCTACAAAGCGAAAAATATAGCAAAGATTATCTTGGGCTAAACTATGCTGCATTAGTTAAAGTAGATAGTGAATATGAAAAAGTTCGCTACTATGCGGTCCCAATACTAATAAATGGCATATACTACAAGCTTTGTTCACAATGGTATGAAGTGCCTGCAAACGACGATAGACCGCTTTTGATAGATTGGATTAGAAAATTTAGAGAAAAATAAAGGAGAAAAAATGATATTAATCGCTGGACCTTGCGTGATAGAGAGCAAGGAGCTTGTTTTTGAAGTGGCAAAAGGCTAGTTAAATTTTAATGAAAATCGCAAAGCTTGATTTTTACTTTAAGTCTAGCTTTGACAAGGCAAATCGCACGAGCATTAGCTCATTTCGCGGCCCTGGGCTAGAGAAGGGTTGTGAAATTTTAGCTGAGGTGAAAAAAGAATTTGGCTTTAAAATTTTAACCGATATTCACGAGAGCTATCAAGCGCAGCCTGTTGGCGAAGTGGCTGATGTGCTGCAGATCCCTGCATTTTGTGCCGCCAAACTGATCTGCTCGTGGCAGCTGCAAAGACAAAAGCGGTCGTAAATATAAAAAAAGGGCAGTTTTTAGCAGCTTCAGCGATGAAACACTCTGTTAAAAAGGTGCTTGAGACAAGAGGTGTGAGCGGCGATGGATACGAGGTCGCAAAGGCAAATGGCGTCTGGCTAACGGAGCGAGGCAGCACCTTTGGATATGGAAATTTAGTCGTTGATATGAGAAATTTGGTGATGATGAGAGAATTTGCGCCAGTCATTTTTGACGCGACTCACAGCGTGCAGATGCCAAGCGCACTTGGCGAAAAAAGCGGCGGAGATGCTAGGTTTGTCCCTTATCTTGCAAGGGCAGCAGCTAGCGTTGGGGTGGATGGATTTTTCTATGAAACGCACATAAACCCGTGCGAGGCGCTTTGCGACGGACCAAATATGCTAAATTTTAGACGAGCTTGAAAAGGTTGTAAATGACACGCTAAAGATAGAGGAAAATTTAAATTTTTAAACTAAGGAGAGAGATGAAAAGGATTTTAGCGCTACTTTTAGGAGTGTTATTTTTAGTAGGTTGCAGCTCGTCTCAGCCAAAGGTGCCACTTGCTGGCAAGTAGTAATTTGAGGGCATTAGCTACACTCATGTACAGCGCCACGAACCGACAAAATTTCTCTATCAAAGCCCAAAAATGATCGAGAAAAGGTATAACAAGCAAATTTTAGAGGGACTTACTAAGGCAAATTTGCTTGATCAAAATTCAAGCGACGAGCTAAAGATAAAGGTAACTCACCGCAGGGAATTTATAGGTGAGGCGACCTTTGCTAAAAGCGACAGGATGGGCAATATCTACCTTACTTACGAGGTAGAAGTCGTTAGAAATGGCGAAGTTTTGAGGCATTATGGCTCTAGCGAGCTAAGGTTTAACCCTGGAGTCTTTGGAAATTTAAAGGGGCTAGTTGGACAAAATAACGATGATAGCCTTGAAAATAAGGCGATTAGCGCAAACGTAAAAGAGATCGTTGATACCATAAAAGAGATGAAATAAAATTTATGTCAAATAGAGGCTTTTTGTGGATATTTCTAGGTGCGGTGGCTGAGTGTGGCTGGGCGTATGGGTTAAAGCACGCGTCAAATTTAGGCGAGTTTTTACTAACAACCGCGCTTGTTAGCATAAGTTTTATCTCTTTTATGAAGGCCTTAAAATACATCCCCATAAGCATCTCTTATGCTGTATTTGTGGGCTTTGGGACGGTTTTTATCGTCATAGCCGAGATCGTTAGCGACTACGTAGCAAGCGGGATCATGCCAAATTTCATTAGGCTTTTTTTCATAGCGACGCTGATCGCGGGCGTACTGGGACTAAAAGGCATAAAAGAATGATCCACTTTTTAGCGCTTTTACTAGCTGGATGTTGTGAGGTCTCTGGCGTCTTTTTTATCACAAAATTTTCAAAAAGCACAGGCGTAAAAAAGTGGGCAAATTTCATCCTTTTGCTTGGAAATTTCGCCCTTTCTTTAACGCTACTTAGCTATGCGATGCAAACTATCGCTATGTCGGTGGCGTATGCGATCTGGACAGGCATCGGAGCTGATCGGAGCAGTCGTAGTGGGCGTAGTTTTTGAAGGTGAAAAGATAAATTTTAAAAAAGCCTTGTTTTTAGCGCTCATCATCTTTAGCGTCATCATGCTAAAGATAGTTTGATGAAGGGTCTATTTTTAAACAAGCTTTTGCTAAACTTGCATAGAAAATAAAGGAGAAAAGATGAAAATAATCGAGGAAAATTTAGCCTAAAAGGCAACGAAAAGATAGCGATCATAAACGCAAGGTTTAACCACATCATAACAGACCGCTTGGTGGAGGGCGCAAAAGATGCATTTTTACGCCACGGCGGCGACGAGAAAAATTTAACATTAGTGCTAGTCCCTCGCGCATTTGAGATACCTATGGCACTTGAAAAGGTGCTTGCAAGCGGTAAATTTGACGCGGTTTGCTGCGTGGAGCGGTGATAAGAGGCGCAACGCCGCACTTTGACTACGTAAGCGCTGAGACCACCAAAGGCATCGCAAACGTCACGCTAAAATACGCAAAACCAGTCACATTTGGCGTGCTAACGGTAGATAACATCGAGCAAGCGATCGAGCGAGCTGGCAGCAAGGCTGGAAACAAGGGCTTTGAAGCGATGACAGGCGTTATTGAGATGCTAAATTTATACAAAAAGCTAGGAGAGTAAAATGGCCACACGTCATCAAGTGAGACAAGCCATAGTTTCGTTACTTTACTCAAATGAGATAAATCCCGTAACTGCGGAGTTTGAAGAGGAATTTTTAGAAGAGAAAAAGATAAGAAATGAGCGTAAAAATGAGGCGCAGCAGACCTTTAAAGAGGTGCTAGCAAACAAAGAAAAACTAGATGAAATTTTAAAGCCACACCTAAAAGACGGCGACTTTAGCAAGGTTGGCGCAACAGAGCTTGCTATCCTTAGACTTGGGCTTTATGAGATGAAATTTAGCCAGACTGATAAAGCCGTCATCATAAATGAGGCGATCGAGCTTGCAAAGGAGCTTGGAAGCGATCAAGCGCCAAAATTTATAAACGGCGTGCTAGATAAGATAAAGGGCGATCTATGAGGCTCTGCGTCGCTCTTGATATGGCGAGCAAGGATGAAAATTTAGCCCTCGTGCGCGAGCTAAAAGGGCTTGATCTTTGGCTAAAAGTGGGGCTTAGAAGCTATCTTAGAGATGGAGCTAAATTTATAGAGGAGCTAAAAGGGGCAGGGAAGTTTAAAATCTTTCTTGATCTAAAGCTCTATGACATCCCAAACACGATGGCAGATGCGGCTGAGGTCGTCTCAAAGATAGGCGTGGATATGATAAACGTGCACGCAAGCGCTGGCGTACGTGCAATGAAAACTGTAATGGAGCGTCTTAATGCGCTACAAAATCGCCCTTTAGTGCTTGCGGTATCGGCACTTACTAGCTTTAACGAGAGCGAATTTGAAGCGGTTTATAACGATACGCTATCTCGCTCGGTTAGGAAATTTAGCCAGATGAGCTTTGAAGCGGGGCTTGACGGCATGGTCTGCTCGGTCTTTGAAAGCAAACTCATAAAAGACGTGACGAGTCAAAATTTCATCACGCTTTGCCCTGGAGTTAGGCCTTTTGGCGAGAGT
This sequence comes from Campylobacter concisus, assembly GCA_037321105.1. Lineage (GTDB taxonomy): Bacteria > Campylobacterota > Campylobacteria > Campylobacterales > Campylobacteraceae > Campylobacter_A > Campylobacter_A concisus_AZ. The sequence continues at coordinate 1,487,732 of CP147775.1, forward strand.
GCGGGCGATCAAAAGAGGGTTGCAAATTTCAGTTAGCGCAAAGCAAGAGGGCAGCGACTTTATCGTTGTTGGCAGACCGATTTATGAAAACGCAAACCCAAGAGAAATTTGCGAACGCATTTTGGAGCAAATTTCAGCGCCCTAACTTGCATAAAATTTTGGTCTAAAATCATTTTTAAGCAATGTTTTGCGCGTAAGAAATTTTAAATTAAACCACCTCGTGCGTAGCTTGGATGACGACTTAGCGTAGTAACAAGATAAAAATTAGCGAGCTTTGTTGCGCACGAATAAAATTAAAATTTCATTGTGGCGAGTTTGGCGAGCTTAAAAGAAATTTCGAGGTAAATTTGCAGCGATTTTAAGAAAATCCCCTATGTCGGTGAGGCGACCGAAGCAGATCTACTGGCACTTGGCTACGAGGATATCGCTTCGCTAAAAGGCGCAGATGCTGACGAGATGTTTGAACGCACAAAGGCGCTTGGGCGTGGCAGCGATAGGTGTATCCTCTACGTTTACCGCATGGTCTGTTACTACGCAAATACGCCCCGTCCAGACAAGGCCAAGCTAAAATGGTGGCATTGGAAGGATTAAATTTTTAAATTTCTAGCGCTAGTTTTTAAATTTGACCTATTAAATTTAAATAGTGCAAGTCTTTGCAGGACACAAGTACACTTTTTGCCGCTAAAAAACGGAGCTAAAAATTTATTTTTTAAAATTTAAAATATAGTCTTAGACATATTTTCTTTACTTAAATTTTTCTAGTTGTTTTTGTGCTTTAGTTTTGAAAAATTTATTTGCTTATGAGAGACTTTGATCTTATTAAACAAATTTATAGTTGTTTAAAATTTTTTGATTTTTTAACTCATTTTTTTGTAAAAGTGGATATTCGTCATATTTATTAGTGTTAGAAATACAAAATATATACACATTAGTAAATTTTCGATTAAAGATTAGAGCTTTTATAGTGAAGCTTAAATGCAGACGATAAGAGAAAATATTCCTATAAAATTGTATGATTCAAGGGCATTACGCCCTTGAAATTATGATCTAACAGGTGAAAGATAAGGTTTTTCAGAGTGCATAGACATTTCGTTTTGTTGTCTAAATGCTATATACTCCTCTTCGCTTAACCTTTTTATGTTAGCTATAGTGATCTTAAGAGGTGTGATACCTGAGAGTGGGTCGTGATCTTGTGCGTTTGCAAGCTCGTTACCGTCAGCTTCACTATAGTGGAAAGTCGTAAATATCGTACTTTCTCTAAGGTCAGGATTTACGCGAAGTTTAGCTGCGATCCTGCCACGTTTATTCTCTACCATTGCGTAGCAGCCATCTTCTAGCTCTCTTTCTCTTGCGATATCAGGGCTTACTTCGATTAGCGGACCTTCGATACCAGCACCATACTCTAGCGGTGGGCACTTCTTGTCATCGTACCTGTGTGGTAGTGATAAACTTTTCTACCTGTTGTAAATAAGCAAGGATAAACCTCATCTGGTACTTCGCTCATTGCGCCTGAACCTACTGGATAGCCATCAGGTATATGCATTTTGGCTTTAAATTCAGCCTCCATACTCGCACGCTTATCTTTATCGTCAGCGTAAAGCACTGGAGCTAGCGGAATTTACCATCAGGTAGCATTGATTTGTGATCGGTATAGAGATCAGGTGTGCCTGGATGATCTTCATCAGGGCATGGCCAGCTGATGCCACCTAGTTTTTCAAGCCTATAGTAGCTGATACCGCCAAAGAATTTAGGCATTAGCTTTCTAAGCTTGTCCCAAACCTCTCTGCACTTAAGAAGTCAAATCCCTCAAGTCCCATAGCTTTTGCGATGTTGCAAACTACTTTCCAGTCAGGCTCTACGCCAGCTACTGGCTCGCTTGCTTTTCTAGTTCTTTGAACGCGGCGAGATGTGTTGATAAATGTTCCATCTTTCTCACCCCAACCAGCTGCAGGTAAGACAACGTCAGCCTTTTGAGCACTCTCTGTGAAGAATAGATCTTGCACGATAAAGCAGTCTAGGTGATGTGTAGCATGCACAAAGTGCTCTGTCCAAGGGTTGCTCATAACAGGGTTTTCGCCGTAAACGTAAAGCACTTTTAACTCGCCGCTATCCATCTTATCAGGTGCGTATGTTAGTTTAAAGCCAGGCACTGGATTAAGCTCGAAGTGCCAAACTTTGCGAGCTTGCTCTTGTGCGTAAGCGCTATTTACTGCACCTGCTGGGATGACGTTAGGTAGTGCGCCCATATCGCATGAGCCTTGAACGTTGTTTGTTCACGAAGTGGATTTACTCCAGCGCCTTTTTTACCTAAATTTCCTGTTAATATCGCTAAATTTGAAAGCGAGAATACATTTGATGTACCGTCGCTAAACTGAGTGATACCCATAGTGTAGCAAATAGCCGCAGTGCCAGCCTTGCCATAAAGTCTAGCAGCCTCAATGATGAGCTCTTTTTTCACACCAGTCTCACGCTCAAATCTCTCAGGAGTGAAGTCTTTTACCGCTTCTTTTAGGTACTCAAAACCCTCTGCATATTTTTCGATAAATTCTGCTATCTTGTAAATTTTCAGAGATGATGACGTTCATCATTGTGTTTAGTGTTTTGATGTTTGAGCCAACTGGAATTTGCAAGAATATATCCGCTTTTTTAGCCATATCGGTGCGTTTTGGATCCACAACGATCATTTTTGCACCACGCTCTAAGCCTCTTTGCATCTGCATAGCGATTATTGGGTGGCATTCGCTTGTATTTGTGCCTATTAGTAAAAATACATCTGTATCAGTCGCAAACTCAACAAGATCGTTTGTCATTGTTCCGTTTCCAAGGGTGCTGGCAAGACCTGCCACTGTTGGAGCGTGTCAAAGACGAGCGCAGTGATCTACATTGTTACTTCCTAAAGCACGAAAGAAATTTTCGAAATACATAGTTGTCTTCGTTGTTTGAACGAGCCGAACTAAAGCCCATGATAGAGCTTGGACCATATTTTTCAACGCTATTTTTAAAAGTCTTTCCTAAAATTTCATAAACCTCTTCAAAGCTAACCTCTTCGAGTTTGCCCTCTTTGTTAAACTCTCCGTTTAGTTTTCTCATCATTGGTTTAGTTAAACGTTTTGGAGAATTTGCAAATTCCCAACCAAACATACCTTTTAAGCACAACTCGCCATCATTTACATGGTGGTTATCAGTCGGCTTTGCATCGACTATCCTACCGTTTTCTACGATAAGGTCTATGCCGCAACCAGTTCCGCAATACGGACAGGTTGTTTGAACAATCTTTTGCATAGATTTCCTTTCAAGTAATATTTCTAATAGTTCGGTTATTATATACCTTATAAAATAAAAGTAGTTTTAAAATTAATTATTTTATTTAAAAAAATTTTAAGTAATATGCAAATTTTGCATATTACTTTGATGCTGAATTTACGGAGCTTTTTACCATTTTTTGTCTTATTTTAAATTTGGTTTTTAGCTTAAATGATTAAAAATAAATTTAAAGATTATGAAAATTTATAAAAGATGGGCGATTGCTCGCCCTTTAAATTAGTTTTTGCGTGTGTTTGCGTCTGGAGTGAAAAGTGGCTTATCAAGAAGTTTGAAGTCGCCTAGAAATTTCTGACCCTCTTCGCTTGTTGCCCATTTTATAAATTTTTCTGCATTTTCGATGTCAGTTTTAGGGCAGTGTTTTGGATTTACTGCGATTAGAGAGTAGAAGTTTTTAAGGTCGTTGTCGCCCTCATTGATAATGACCATCTCAGGATGACCTTTTTGGTTTGCTTCATATTTAATGTAAGTACCGCGGTCAGTAAATGTAACGCCTTTTTGCTCAGCAGCAGCATTTATCGTAGCTAGCATGCCTTGACCTGTTTGCATATACCAGCTATCTTTTTCAGGGACTTCGCCAGCGATCTTTTTCCAGATGCCTTTTTCTTTATTGTCTGTGCCTGATTTGTCGCCACGTGAGAAGAATTTGATACCATCTTTTTTGATGAGCTCAAAGCTTTGTTTTATATCTTTACCTTTAAATTTATCAGCGATTGATTTATCAGCGATAACGACGAAATCATTGTACATTACGGCATTTCTTTTTAAGCCAAAGCCTTTTTCTACAAATTCTTTCTCAACTTTTGGTGAGTGAACGAAAAGTACGTCAGCGTTGCAGTCTTCGCCAAGCTTTAGAGCTGCACCTGTACCAACAGCTGTCCATTTTATATCAACACCTGTTTTTGCCTTATAAACTGGGTAGATCGCGTCAAGCAAGCCAGTGTTATCCGTACTTGTTGTAGTCGCCATGATTAGTTCATTGTCAGCGCCAAACGCCAAAACTGCGGCTGCTAGTGAGCCTAAAATAATCTTTTTCATTTTTCTCCTTTTTAGAAAATGTGGTATTATAGCATATTAAAATAATATGAATAAAAAATTTAGGAATAATATTTGGATTTTTTACTTAATGGCTTTACAGAAGCCTTTAATCTACTTTTAAACGGCAATCTTGAAACATATTCAGCCATCAAGGCTACACTTTACACATCAAGCGTGTCGATACTTCTTGCTGTTATTGTGGGTTTTCCACTTGGTTTCATGCTTGGCTTTTATGACTTTAGGGGCCGAAAATTTTACGCCTTTTAAGTGACACGGCTCTTGCCATGCCAACAGTTGCGATCGGTCTTATCTTATATGCATTTATCACTAGAAACGGCCCGCTTGGCAGCTTAAATTTACTCTTTACGCTAAAAGCAGTCATGCTAGGTCAGTTTGTGCTCGCACTTCCTATCATCATCTCGCTTACCGCAAGCGTGGTTGAAAATATGGACAGAAAACACTATCTAACTATCCTAAATTTACGCCTTGCGCCGGCAAAGCTAGTTTGCTGTGTGCTTTACGAGCTGCGCTACGCTCTCATGGTGGTTATCGCCACCGCATACGGCAGGATCGTGGCTGAAGTGGGCGTTGCGATGATGATAGGTGGCAACATCAAGTACTTTACTAGAACGATCACCACAGCCGTTTCGCTTGAGACAAACAAAGGTGAATTTGCCATGGGTATTGCGCTTGCCATGGTTTTGATATTTATCGCATTTTTAGGTAAATTTAGCGATCTTTGCACTCAAAAAACTAGACAAATAGGAGCAAATTTTGATAAAGATAAGAAATTTACACCTAAGCTACGGCAAAAGCGAGATCCTAAATATCCCAAGCCTTGATATAAATACCAAAAAGATAACCGCTCTAATGGGCAGTAATGGCAGTGGCAAAAGCACGCTAATAAGAGTGCTCTCGCGCTTGCAAAGCCCAGATGGCGGCGAAATTTCACTTTGGGGAGAAAATAGACCAAGCCTTGAAATGCTGCGTAAAATTTGCGTTTTGCTGCCTGAGCCTGCCCTTTTAAAAAGAAGTGTTAGAGAAAATTTCAAAGTCATTTTAAAAAGTAGGAATTTACTAAGTGAATTTGAGGAGCGAACCAGCGAAGCACTCGCTCTTGTGGGACTTGATGAGAAATTTTAGACAAGCGCCACTTTGAGCTAAGCTCAGGTCAGACGCAGCGCATCGCATTTGCACTTGCACTTTCTTTAAGAGTGCCATTTTATCTGCTTGATGAGCCTACAAACAGCGTTGATATCGCCACTTCAAAGCTCTTTAGCAAGGCTATAAATTTGATGCACGAGAGATATGGCTGCGGCTTTGTCATCGCAAGTCACGACGAAAAGTGGCTTAGCATGCTAGCAAATGAGTGCGTGTTTTTACACAAAGGCAGGGTCTGCGAGTTTGAATACAAAAATATCTTTGAGATAGAAAGTGGCGTGCTAAGCTTTGGCGACGAAGCACGGCTAAATTTGCCTTTAAATTTTAAAGGTAAAAGCAAGATCACGATCAACCCAAGCAAGATAAAAATTTCTAAAACAGGTGGAGAGGGTCAAATTTCAGGGATTTTGCACTCGGCCTCGCTTTACATGGGCGATGAAAAGCTTTTGAAGGTCAAAGTTGGCGACTTTTTGATCAAAATTTTTAGCCACGATGATGAAATTACAAAGATCGGCGAGCGAGTATTTTTAAAATTTGAAGATGGCTCGATGCTAGCTTTAGAGTAAAATTTACACCCACTTTTTAAATTTAGCCCAAATTTAAAAATGGATATCAAAAAAGAGCTAAATTTTAATAATCATGCTAAAAAATCATATCTTATATAACCCCCAAAAAATGGTCTTTTTAAATATGCAATCAAGGCATATTTAAGCTTTTTTTAACTTTTCTAATTTATTTTATTTTAAGCCACATTAATAAGGCAATTAATTGTATAGTTTCAGTGTCGTTAAAAAACTGTTTAAGGAAAAAGGTGAGCACAAAAGAGGAATTTGCAGCTGGCAGAAAACTTTACTACGCTACTTTCTCTAAATCTTCGTATTTAGTGAAGATGAAAAGAGATTTGATGGCCTTAGTAAAATGCTTGATCTTATCAAAGAATATAGCCTAAACGATGAAGTCTCGCAAGCTGCTACTAATATAAAAAGTAAATTTTAATGAAAAAAATCCAGAGAATTTTGATCACCGAATTTGATGACATTTTTCACACTCCTCCAAGTCCGCTTCGAAACTCGCTCTCTTTTTACGATGAGGGATATGAAGTGGGTCATGCTTGCGCTAATGTGCGTAAAATTTTAGCTAAAACAAACATCAGAAGAGATGAGAGCAAATTTAAAGAGAATGAAGATAACGTGGGCTTTGTCTTTACGCTTATGAACGAGTTTATCGGTAAATTTGACGAGTGTGAAGATGAGCTTTTTAAAACTATTATAAATCCAAACATTGATGAGTTTATAGAGAATTTTATATGAGCATAAAAATAGTGAAATTTACAAGGATGTGGCCGTTTTGCTAAACGAATTTATCGCGTTTGAGCGCGTGGCACTAAACTCACCAAAACCAGTCAAGATAGACCACAAAAAGAGCGATGGTCTTTCAAGATCAGAAAGCATAAGAAGAGAAAAAAACAGGATAAGAAAACTAAGAACGGAGGGTACATATGCAAAATAGACGCGAATTTCTAAAAAAGTCGGTCTAGTTGGCGCTGTGGCAGCAAGTGGTGCGGTAGCAGCAAATGCTAATGAAAATTTAAAATCAGGAAAGAGTAAAAAGACCGAAGTGCTTTATAAAAGAAGCAAAAACTGGGAACTTTACTACAAACAAGCAAAATAAAATTTGATAGAAATTTAAGAAAGGATGAAAATGTCTGAAGCTAGATTAAACGCTACGCCAAACAACATCGGTCGTAGATCGTTTTTAAAAATGGCTGCATTAGCAAGTACTTGTGGAGCGGCCGGCTTTGCAGCAAGCAATGTCACAAGAGAAGCAACAGCAAAAGAGATGGCAAACCCATTTCCAGACTCAAAAATAGTAAAAACTGTCTGCACAGTTTGCTCTGTAGGATGCGGAGTGCTAGCAGAGGTAGAAAATGGTGTATGGGTGCGTCAAGAAGTAGCACAAGATCACCCAGTAAGTGCTGGTGGTCACTGCTGTAAAGGAGCAGACGTTATCGATATGGTGCGCTCACACTGCCGTGTAAAATATCCGATGAAAAAAGTTGGTGGCAAGTGGCAACGCATCTCTATGACGCAAGCACTTGACGAGATCGGTGCAAAACTAAAAGCTTACCGCGAGAAAAATCCAGAGCAAGTAATGTTTTTAGGATCAGCAAAAGACTGCAACGAGCAAAGCTACTATATAAGCAAATTTGTTGCGATGTTTGGGACGAACAACCTAGATCACCAAGCACGTCTTTGACACAGCTCTACAGTCGCCGGTGTGGCGAATACTTGGGGTTATGGAGCTATGACAAATCACCTTGGAGATATCCAAAACGCGAAGTCTATTTTTATAATCGGATCAAACCCAGCGGTAAATCACCCAGTTGGTTTTAGACACTTTTAAAAGCAAAAGAAAAGGGCGCTAAGCTAATAGTAATCGATCCAAGATATACAAGAACGGCGGCAAAGGCTGATTATTTCGCACAAATTTGCCCAGGAACGGATATACCTTTTGTATATGGCATGATGAATCTCATCTTCGAAAATGGCTGGGAGGATAAGAAATTTTATTGATGACCGTGTTTATGGTATGGATCTGATTCGTGAAGAGGCTGCAAAATGGACACCTGAAGTCGTTGAAGATGTGACTGGAGTCCCAGCTGCAACTCTTAAAGAGATCACAGAAGTCTATGCCAAAACCGCCCTGGCTCAGTCGTTTGGGCGATGGGTCTAACTCAGCACACAATAGGTAGCTCAAACACTCGTATAGCTCCGATCTTGCAACTAGTGCTTGGCAACATGGGCGTAAGTGGCGGCGGATGTAACATCCTAAGAGGCCACGATAACGTTCAAGGTGCAACTGATATGGCAAATTTACCAGATAACCTACCCTGGTTATTACCCTAAAAATGAAGGAAGCTGGAAATATTTTGCAAAAATGTGGAAGGTTGATTTCGAGTGGTTGCAAAAGAATTTTATCAAGCCTGAGTGGATGTTTAAGCCAGGATTTTCACTTGCACGCTGGTGGGCTGGTACGCTAAATGGTAAAGATGGTAATGATGCAATTGATAATGCAGGAGATAGCCTAAAAGCTCTTGTAGTTATAGGTAACGGCATAACATCTACTGCACAACAAGCAAAGGTTCAAGAAGGTCTTGATGCACTTGAGTTACTTGTTTGTGTAGATCCGTTTGTAAATGATGCTGCCGTTATAACAAATAAAAAAGATGATGTTTATCTACTTCCTGCTGCAACGCAGTTTGAGGGTAGTGGTACAGTCGTAGCTACAAACAGAAGTGGTCAATGGAGAAGCCAAGTATGCAAACCACTTTATGAGAGCATACCTGATCATGAATTGTTATTTGAACTAGCTAAACGCATAGGCTTTTATGACGAGCTAACTCGCACTATAAGGGACGCTGACGGCAAGATAGAGTGGCCAGAAGCTGCTACTCACGAGATAGCAAATATTATAAAAACTATCGGTATGACTGGCTGGACACCTGAGCGCTTAAAACGCCACCAAGAGAACTGGGATAAATTTGATGAAGTAACATCTCTTGGCAAGCCAGGTACTCCTGTTGAAGGCGAATACTACGGACTTCCATGGCCATGCTGGACAGAAATCACCCAGGTAGCCCAATACTTTATGATACACACAAATCAGTTCGCGAAGGTGGAATGGGCTTTAGAAACCGCTTTGGTTTAGAGCACAACGGTGTTAGCCAGCTAGCAGCTGAAGGCTCAGCGCCAGTTGGTTCATCTATAAATGGCGGATATCCTGAGATCAAAAAAGACAATATCGAGAAAATTTTAGGCATCACACTAACTGATGATGAAAAAGCAAGGATCGGAGCTAGCTGGTCAAACTGATGATAGTAATATCATAGCGACAAAATGCTTAGAGAAAAACATCGCTCCGTATGGCAATGCACGTGCTAGAACTATCGTTTGGACATTTGCTGATCAGATCCCTCAACACAGAGAACCAATCCACTCACCAAGACCAGATCTAGCCAAGAAGTATCCAAGCTTTAAAGATAAAGCAAAACAATACCGCGTTGATACTAAATTTGAAAGCTTGCAACAAAGTAAGGACTTCTCAAAAGAATTCCCTATCAACCTTATTACAGCTCGTCTGGTAAATTTCAGTGGTGCTGGTATGGAGACGCGTGCTAGTAAGTATCTATCACGCATTACGCCTGAGATGTTTGCTGACATCCACCCAGAGCTAGCGGCTAAACATGGCATTAAAAATTGGGATTTTGTTTGGGTTCATTCACCTGAGGGCACTAAGATCAAGGTTCGCGCAAGGATCGTTCCATCAGTCAAGCCTAATATGATCTTCTTGCCATTCCACTGGGCTGGATATATGCAAGGTGTTGATATGACTGGAAATTTCCCTGAGGGAACAAGACCTTTTGCAGTTGGCGAGAGCGCAAATACCGTAACAAACTACGGATATGACATAGTCACTCAAATTCCAGAAACAAAAGGCGGTCTTTGCCGCATAGAAAGGGCATAATATGAGCGCATTTAACGATAACAATAGACTTAAATTTTACTGCGACACAGATAGATGCATTGATTGCAACGGTTGCGCAGTAGCATGTGATGAAGCTCATGAGTTGCCTATCGGCGTTAGAAGACGCCGCGTCGTCACACTAAATGAAGGTATGCCCGGTAAAGAAATTTCAACATCAATCGCATGTATGCATTGCGAAGATGCACCTTGTTCGCTTGTTTGCCCAGTTGATTGTTTCTACATCAGAGCTGATGGCATAGTGCTTCACGATAAAGATATCTGCATAGGCTGTGGATACTGCTTGTATGCTTGCCCATTTGGTACACCGCAATTCCCTAAGGATGGTGCGTTTGGCGCAAGAGGTGTAATGGATAAATGCACTATGTGTGCAGGCGGTCCGCTACCAACTAATAGCGAAGAAGAGCGCGAAATATATGGACAAGATGAGAATTTCTGAGGGCAAAGTGCCAGTTTGTGCTGCGATGTGCTCTACAAAGGCTTTGTTAGTTGGCGAGTCAGATATGATAGAAAAAATCTACAATGACAGAGTTACTGCAAGAGGTTATGGCGAAAAAGACCTAAAGCAAACTACTGTCTGGAAGATCGCTTACTACGCTGGCGACAGGCTAAAACTAAAAGCGTAAATTTATAGGTGCTTTTTGCACCTATAAATCATTAAAATTTAGCAAAAGTGTATTTTTACTGAACTTTAAGCACTCTATCAGGAGTGTTTAAATATAATCCACTTTTCTAATACTTGGACAGATGGGTGAGCGGCTGAAACCACACCCCTGCTAAGGGTGCAGCTCTTAATCGGGGCTCGAGGGTTCAAATCCCTCTCTGTCCGCCACCAACCCCAAAAATACGGCATTTAATAACAAATTTATAAAATAAAAAAATCCCTATGCCGACCCAAATCAATAAATTGAAATATCTCGTTTAAAATCTTTTAAGTTTGAATTAAGATAATTTACATAGACATCATAAACCATCTTAGGCGTGGAGTGACCTAATAATTTTGATAATTCTACTGGAGTAACAAAATTTTGAAAAAGCATAGAAGTAGCATAAGTATGTCGCATGTTATAAAGTCGCCTATATGGTAAATTTAACTGGTCTAAAATAGGCTTCCAAAAATCAGAAGTAAAAACGCCAGTATCTCGATAAGGCTCATTGTATTGCGTTTGCAAAAGATAAATATTACCTGGATATTTTTCAATATAAGTTTTTAATCTTGTATATAAATTATCTAAAATAGGTATTGATCTAATCGAATAAATAGTTTTTGGTGTATTCTCGCCAAACCTGGAACCAGTTGAATTTATATTTATAACCCTATTTTCTAAATCAATATCTTTCATTTTTAAAGATAATATCTCGCCAGTCCGCATGCCAGTAAAAAAACCAACATATAAAAAAATTTGAAATTTATCGTTATATCTAGTAGATAATCTTAAAATATCATTTACCTGCTGGCTAGTAAAAGGCTCTATTCTTGGTGTTTTATGAACTATACTTTTAATATGAATAATGGGATTTTTATCAATAATTTCATCTTCCAGAGCAAGCTTTAAGATCATAGATAGAGAATTTAAATAGTGCTTTTTGCTTTTATTAGAAACGTCTTGAATTGAATTTAACCACAAACGAATAACGCTAGGCTTTATTTCATCAATATCCATGCCAAAGAAAACATTCAACCTATTTTTTACAATACCCTTATTCTTACAATATGTCGATAATTTCCATTCAGACTTACCAAGCTTAAGATATAAATCGGCATAGTATTTAAATTTAACATTTTGCATAGCTAAGACTCATTGCAAATCATTAAATTAGCTTAAAACAATCATAATCAAATTTTTTAGCAAAAGCATCAAGAAGATCATCAAAACTAGAAAAATCACATAACCCATATTCAGAAAAAGAATAATAAGTTTTAAAAAAAGTAGTATCAAATTCTTCATAATTATATAAATGAAATTCTTCAACATTAATGCCTAAGTCTAATTGTGGAAAAAAACAAGACGGATAACGAGAAAGATCAACTAACAAATTTTTCATAATATACTCCTTAAAATTTCATTACAAATCAAAAATCTATCTACAAAGCTATCAATGTCAGGGGCATTAAGATCGTGCCTTTCGTGATAATGTGTAAAGTTATCTAAGTTTCGATCTAGCATTAAATTTTCAACATAAGCCAAATGTTGAACATTGACATCACCGCCCAAGCTTTGATAATAATTAACTAGCTCATAATCTCGCATTTTACTTACTGGCTTAACTTTCTTTTCAGCTTTAAAAAGCTCGTCACAAATTTTTAAAATTTGCCTTTGTTTTAAGGTATCGCCAAAGTCCTTTATCTCGCTACTTACGTTTTGATGTCTTATGGTAGTCTCATCTTTTGAGACCTTTAATTTATGCCAAAGATCGCCAAATTCATCAAATATTTGTAAAGGCTTTTTAGTTTCAGGATCAAGTAAAACAGTAACCAAGCCTTTATTGTAGTTTTTTGTAAGAGATATTAAATCAACCCTGCCATTTAGTTTTCTATAAATTTCAAGGCTAATAAACGTTTGCGACATAGTAAAACGCCTAATTTTATGCTTTAAATACCAATAGCTAATATCGGTCAAGTTATCTAAATCTGGATTTTGACGTAAATCATCAAGAGTTTTAAAAATATACTTCATAACATAAGAAGTAGCGTTTTTAATATCGGTTTCAACCCTGCTATGAGTATCTAAGAAATTATCTTTAATAACTCGAACACAATCATTAAATTTTCTCTTGGAACAAAAACAAGAAAATTTAAATGGCAAGTCCCATCTAAATGCGGCTCTTTCGTAGTTATGTAGCATCTTTTATATGAAGCAATACCCCTAAAACATCGAGAACCAATAATTTTTCTAACCAAAGCTTGAAGCCTGCTAGCACCTGCGCTAACGCTATGATCTTCATCATCGATAAACTTTTTATTATAAACAAGCTTTTTCTTACCGCTCTTAAGGGTTACAAGTTTTTGTTTATGATACTCACTAGGCAAGGTAAAAACTGCGAAAATAGGACAAAGTCCTTGACTTAGAGCATAATCATTAAGGCTAGCTACTCGGTTATTAAGTTCAGCAATATATCTGTTTGAGTTATGCCAGCTAGAAAAATAAAAGTTAGAGTAAGGAACATACTCGCCATTTATCATAAAGAAATTACTATCAAGAAATTTCTTTTGATTTTCTAGCTTATTCTTTAAAAAGATTTTATCAGTTTCGCTAATACCATACATTTTACACCTGCGTACACACTTATATTATATTTAGCCAAGAGCGCACGCTCATTCCCCACTACGTGGGCTCCTTTTGCGTTGCGCGATGCGCTCGTCAAATAGCGCTCAAGAGCAAGGTGTTTATCTGCTGGATCATAATAAAACTCTGAAAAAATATCTTTCTCAGATGGTAGCATAGTGATAAATATACTAAAGCTATAATCGCTAGTCTTTTCACTTTTATAAGTCGTTATATCGCCAAGAATAGGAATATTTTCAATAAATGGAATAGTCTTTGTTGATTTAATTGTTTCTTTGCTATTAATACCGCCTATAAGAAATGAATTTGTATCAGTAAGATATACGTTTGTTTTTAGATGCCTACTTGAAATTCTAGGAGTTAATGTATCATCAAGCAAATTTTCTATATATAGATCCAAAGTAAAACTAACACTATCATTAGTAATCAAGACACTTGAAATATAAAGCTTTAAGCCAACATCTTGATATTCAACTTGGTTGGTAGTAATGCTTTGACTATTTTGAATATCGATTGATGATTTTTGAATAGGGGTTTTTATAACGCTCTCAATTACGCTATCTTTATTATCAATAACAGTAACTCTAGGATTATAGATAAGATCAGAAACGCCCTTTTCTTTAAGTAAATTAATAAGACTGGTGACAGAGTCTTTATTAACTTTGGTGCTATCCACCGTAAGAACGTTAGTAATAATTTTAAAATAAAAATGATCTAGTGGATTTAAAAGCGATTCTATACGTGGACCAATTTCTTTAAGTTTTGTGTTGTCTGTGCTAATAATAGTAAAGCTAAGCTGTCGTAATTGATAGCTAGTATCAAGCCCATTAATGAGATTATCAATAATCTTATACTGGCTTTCAGTCGTAATAAGCAATATCCTATCACTATAAACAGTATATTTTATATTTTCACTAAACAAAGACAAGGCAGATACAACATCTTCTTTGGAAATATGCTTAAATTTTATTATATAGTCTTTCAAAACTGGCTTATCTTCAACTTTTGGATTGTATATTAATAAAACGCTATCTTGAATTAGATAGTCAAGCCCATTAACATTTAAAATATCTTTAAGCAACTTAGAAAAAGTATCGGTATTGCTTAAATCAAGCGTAGGTAAAAACACATCAAAGTTAGTATCAACATTGCCACTAATAACAATATTTTTACCAGTTATAGAACTAATCTCGCCCAGAAATCGTTAAAAGTAATATTTCGATATTCTAAGGCAGATAAACTACTTGTGAGTAGGAAACATAGAACTAGAATCAGTTTGTGGAGATTTTTCATTGCAAACCCTTTGTGATGAATTTTCTAGACCTTTTAAAACTCTTTCAAATTCTGAATTACAAGAAACAAAGTAATCAATGTAGTTGCCTGACTTCTTATCATGTAAGAATATATGGCAGTTAGAAGAAGAAAGAAGCTCCAAAAAGCTATCTAAAGATAAATCAATAGCGTAATTTCTAAATTTACAACCGCTTGGAAAACAAGTTATCCTTAGATAGATTTTATTATCGTTAAAAATAGTGGTATTAATATCTGATTTGTCTGCATCGTTTGAAATAGCTTTTATATTCTTAGAATCTGAAGCATTTAAATCAACAAATCTAGTTTCTTGTTTAGTTGATTGAGCTGGCTCATGCTTAGGCTCTAAAAATTTATAAACCACATAAGAAAAAACTATGAAAGCTAATAAAAATAAAATCTTTTTAGTTGCATAGCTTTTATAAATTTCATTAGAACCACTACTATATAAATTTGATATTTTTTGATTAAATTTCAAATTCTCAGAATTAATAAGGTTATCATTTACCTGAGATGAAGTGCTATAAACTTTATACTTAAAAAGCTTGCTAAAAAGCCTTTTACCGCTAGGCTGAGCCATATACATTAATTCAGTATGAACTAAATACTCTCTATTTGTCTGACGCTTAGACTGAAAAAGAAAGATAATATCAATCCCAAAATGTCCGTGATAGCTTAAAAACCTACCCAAGCTATCATTAAACGTTTTAGTAAAGGTGTTATAGGCTTCATCGAGAACTATTAAACAATGATGATAATTTTCATATATGCCACTTTTTAAGGCATATTCATCATAATTATCTACATTGTCTAAAAAGCCATTTTCGTATTGAGAACTAAGCGTATATTCTTGACTAACAGCAGTAAGAAAATCATTTTTATCATATTGTTTTACAAAGCCATCAAAATGATCAAATTTTAAACCATTGATATTAGTATAAATAAATCTATACTTTGATTTGCCTTTTAAATGCAATTCATATTCATCATTTATTAGATGAACTGCTTTATAAGTTTTTCCAGATCGTGGAGGACCGATAATCAAACTAAGCATTTTATCTACTCATTAAAGTTAATAAGTCGGTAATTATCTTTGTCATATTAGCCCTAACATACAAGATAACCCTATAAAGCTGGAGAGCAAAGAAAAGGCTAAGAATAGATATAAATAAAGTCATAGCAGTAGAAAAGCAGAAGCTAAACCGCTTTGGTGTAAAAATTCCATAGCAGAGTTTAAAACAGTCTGATTAGACAAGCCACCAAAAGAACCGCTAACGCTAGAGCCATAATCAAACATTTTAGGGATATACTCCCTAAGTAAATTCCAAATTTTCATAATAAATAAAATGGCATACCCAGCAAAAGCAATAAGAAAAGCTACAAAAGAAGCATAAATAGGGACAATAAAGGCTAAAATTGTATTTCTTATGCCAATTTTCTTTACCAGGAATTCAATAAAATTAACTATAAACCCACCAACGGCACCGATTAACCATTTCATGATTCACCACCTACTCTAAAAAGATATTTCAAAGAAAACATAATGATCTCGAAGCTAAACCAAATCGTGAAAAATAGAGTAAGAATAGACTTATAAGGAGCAACAAAACGACAAGGATCAATCTCAAATAAATTCTTAGTATTGCTACCAGGAGTTGGACCACTAATACTAAAAGGGCAAGTTCCTTTAGGAATATCAGGGGCATCAATGCCTTTATTAATAATATCAAGCAACTCGTTAAAGTTATTCATCAAATTATCAATATCGCCTTTAAAATTGTTAAGAAAATTAAAAGCATCATTAACAGAAACATCAAATTTAGTAAGCTTGCTTTGTAGTGCCGAAAAAGAAGTAGCAGTATTAACATTAGGCTCATAATTCCATTGCTCTTGCTGTTGATTTTTAATAGAAGTCAAAGTATCGTTTATAGTATCAAGCTTAGCACTATTTCTATTTAAAGCCTGCTCTAAAGAGCTTAAATCAATAGACTGAGTAGGCTGGGAAGGTGTAGTAGTAGATGATGAACCGCCAATACCTGAATTAGATGAGCTACCAGATGAATTTGTTGATGTGCTATCTTTTGGAATAGAATTAGTTACTTTATTACTTGAATCAATAGTATTAACATAACCAGTTGAAAATTTACTACTACCACTTGGAGTCCTATAAACATAAGAATAAGTTACATCTTGCACCCTAGAGCCACTTGGATTAGTAGTTTCAACAACATCAACATCAATAACACTTTTATCAGGTGTAACAATATTACCTTTATAAGTTGCTTTATTGCCAGCATTGCTAGTTTGCTTAATTGTCATAGGCAAATTTGGAGTAGGTTTATCAGAAGCCTTAAACATAGTATTTAAATCATAATCAAGATTTATATTTTTAACTTCATTAGGAACAGTTATCTCTTTTGTAGGGATAGGCTTAGACATATCCTTTAGCTTTGCAGTAACTATTGTATTATTCTCAAGTTTTGAAATGGAAGCATCTTTTGGTAAATCAAATTTTCTTAAATTTGGAGAAACATTGGCAGTTGCTTGGGGCAATTTTACTATATTAGATGAAGCTGAAGCAGTGGTATCAAGCTTACCAGTTTCTTTAAAAACGCTGTTAAAAACAATAGCATTATCATCAACTGGATTAAGGTTAAAGACTGGCTCAGGACCTGAAATAGTAGCCTTAACATCAACTATTTGGGGGCGGTATTTAATAAATTTAAATTAGCAGGCTTAGCACCACTAGAAAAAAGACCTTTTAAAAAAGACCCAAAAGAGCTAAGACCATTTTTAAAAGCATTAATGGGCAATGGAATCATAAAACCGCCCATAATGAAAAGATCATTTTCAAGCTGTATTTCAGCCTTAAATCGATTAACAGTTTCAGGAGCATAACAACCTTCAGGAAACTGCATACAAGTAGCCATTTCAGCACCACTAAGATTATCATAACAACCATCGTGAAACTGCCAACCCATTTTTTCACAAGTAGGTTTATCTATTTTAGGATCAGGCAAGCACTCTTCAACTATTTTATCTCTTAAAAGAAGCTCTACCTTTCTTTCATTATAGATCATAGGTTTAGGACACCAATCAGGGCGTTTTAATTCTGGCTCACATTTTCCAGTATTGTTATTAAAAATATGATCTTTAGGACAAGATACACACTGTTTAGTTTCAGAATTAAAAGCTTGATTAGCAGAACACTCAGCAAGGGGATCATTTACACGAAATTCAGTTATATTTGTATAAGTAAATAATTGACCATTTTTGGCATCACTTTCAGAATACAAATAAGAAGAATATTTATTAACATAAGAAAAATAACCACTATATCGAACCTTATCAACAAAATAATAATAATTTGTGTCAAAAAAATAACCACTTGATTTAGTTGGATTAAAATACAAATAATCTTTAACCACATAAGTACTAGAAACTCTGTAACTGCCAGTCTCTGGATTAGTACATTTAAAAAAACTTTTACCTAAGAAAAATTCACAATTTTCAACTGGAAAAATCGGACCAAAAAGATCATCAGTTATAACCCAAACATCTTTTGAAAAACCAAAAGAGCTTAAAAAACCAAGAAGGCAAAAAATCTTTATAAGAAATTTCATTGTAAATCCTTAAATACCTGACGCCCTGCGGTTGTCGCTTCTTTTTGTCCTGCGGAAAAAAAGAAGTTTAAAGCTTCGCAAGGAAAAATTTATATCTAAAAAACTATTTCACAAAAGAGAGAGCTATAACGTATATAAAAATAGGCACAAAAAGAGAGAGAAAACATTTAAAAAATAATTAAATACATCATTGTTAAATACTTCAATCATCGTGTAGCTCCGACTATTATCAAACCAATAAGAAAAGAAAATGCTATAAGTATCGCAGAAAGACCCATTAGAAAGTTAAATTGATATTCATATATACCTAGATTTGGAATTAAATCATTTTTTTGAATGTAGCAAATATTAGTTTCAGTGTTAAATACATAGTTTGTTTGAAAATTAGAAAAAGAGTAATCAGAAGTAGAAACGCTATCATCAAAATTTACTAAAAATACTTTTTATCTTTTACGTAGAAATCTTTAACGCAGATATTTAAATTAGGGATATATATAGCATTTTCTTTCATTATTTTAACCTTACAAGGGGAGTTAAAGCCCCCCTAATACTTACTTAATGAAGCCCTTAACCCTGCGAGCAATCATAAAGATAAAAGCGACAGCGATAACGCCAGCAAATACGTAATCGAACAAAGCATAATCAGCTTTAAGCGGATCGCTTGGAACAGTTGGAGCATCTGCCGCAAAAAGAACAGGAGCTGAAAGCAATGTAGAGCCAACAGCAGCAACTTTAACATTAGTAGATTCTAGAAAATTTTTAACTTTTTCCATATCTAACTCCTTTTTGAAATTTTAGAGATAAATCTCTACAAAATTTAAGAAATAAACTTTGTAGAAATCGATAGAGCGGGAGAGGGTTTGCAACTCACATTAAGGCATAGCCCCCGCTTTTAACTATTTAGATGCTTTAGTTTCTTTCAAAAAAGGATTTTCATTGAAAACTTGGAAACTTAGAGTTTCATCAGGAAACATATATGCACCATTACGAGTATTTAAAAAACGATATGGAACAGCGATATATTTGCCTTTGACAGAATCAAATTTAGGCTTTAAAGAAAAGTCATAATTGATAGTTTCAGTTGATTTGACAAGATAGCCGTGTTGATCGCGACTTTCAAAAGTGATAGTTACATCAATAGACGATGCAACTTCGCCAGTCTTTTTGTCGATACGAGAAATTGGACGAACTTCGTCACAAAGGCCTAAAAGGTAAGTGTACATGTGTAGCTCCTTAAAAAATATTTGTTTGTAGCTAAGTATTTTAGGGGCAGAGCTACACCACCCCAACAGTTTTACAACATATTAAGGTTGTAACAAACAAGCCCCTAAACATCTCTACTCTGTTGCGGGCGATAAGTTAAGTTATAAATTCATAAGATATTGCTAAAATCCTATTGCTTAATTAGAATTATTGCAATTTCTTAAAAGGAATTATTGCATAATAATTATAAAACAAATCTTAAATATTGGAATAATTTCAAGAAATGAACAAAAGAGAAGTAGCCGAATTCATCGGAAAAGATATAAAAACTATCTATAACTGGGAAAAAAATAACCCAAACCTATACAAAATACTAGAATTTTACTTTCAAAAAGAAAGTGAAATTAATCCAAAGCATAAAGAGCTAATAGAACTATTTGATAAGTTAAACGAGAAAGAACAAGATTTTTACATATCAGATATAAAAGCGAGAATACTTAAAAAAGAGATAGGAGGATAAATGAAAATACTAACAGCCCTATCGTTGTTTTGTATTTTTTTAATGGCAAATCCCATAGAAATACGCATAGATAAAAAGAATGAACAAGAAAAATACATAAAAGATTTAAATTTAATAGGCAACTGGAATATTGAAACGCAAAGATACTTTATAAATTTTATACTCACAGCAGGCAGTAACTGGAATATAAGTTTTGAAAAAAATCACGAAATTTTACTTGATAATCAACCAAGAGAAATGTTTTGGAAATACAACAACGAAAAAGGGGAAATAAGCATTTACAACAAAAAAGAAATAACAATATACGGCGGAGATGAAATAATTTTAAAAGAATACATAGGAAATAAATGCTTTAAAGCAGAACTAAACAAAAACCACCAAATAAAAATGTGTAAAACAAAAGGAACAATAGTAAATAACGTAAAAGACTTGATAAAAATAGAAATGAAATAAAGTATATAGTATTCAAATCCCTCTCTGTCCGCCACCAACACAATATTTTTCTTTCCAGCTTCCCTAAATTTCGGTGTTTTAACTGCATTTATTAGCAGATATTCTTGTCCTAAATTTCAGACAAATCAGCTTTGTTACAGAAAATTTGCACTTTTGTTACAGAAAATAGACAGGCTCTATCATGAGTTCTAAACTAATTACTAAGATAGCAAACAGACCAAATTTCTACTTTTTTGATACCGCCCTCAAAGATGGCAAAAAGCTAACTGTTAAATTTTGCCTTTTTACAAAAAATCTAGATGAAGCGGCAAGACTAGCAAATTCCATAAAAGCCGCAGCCAACGAAACTCTTGCTAAAAAGATAACCACGACGCATGCAAATTCTAAAAGCCTAAGAGCCTTAATAAATATTAAAAGACAAAATGAGCAGTGCATTAAACAAAATGGCCTATTTTTAGACGTTAGCGAATATAAAGAGCTCTCAAAAGAGGTGATAGCTAAATTTTATAATCTAGTAGCTCCAGAAGAAAAGCTTGAAAAAGAGCTCAAAACATTATTGGATGTATCTTTAAGTCCAAAAGAAGCCACACCGATATCTTTTGAAACAGTAGCTAAAAGATATGTGCAAACAGAGTGCTTAAAGCTAAAATCTAGCGATAAGACCAAGGGCTATTATGTTAAGACTGGCAAGCTCTTGGATGAGTTTTTAAAGATCATCAGGGTAAAGAGTTTAGCTACAGCGATACTGAAAACTTTCAAACAACTCTAGCAAACAAAAAGCTCAATAAAAAGACCATCAATAACTACACATCTTACTCAAAAAGACTCTTTGACTATGCCATAAAGATGGGCAAGCTTACGACCAATCCATTTAAAATGCTTACATCTTTTAAAATTTCAGCCGACGAGAAGTCACCGAAAGATAACTTTAGTCTAGATGAATTAAAAATAGTTTTTGACACAAAAAGGCTTGATCTACGAAACTATATGATGTTTGCTCTTCATACTGGGCTAAGGCTTAATGAAATTTGGCAACTTGATAGTAAAAACGTAGGCGAAGAAGATGGCATAAAATTTATAAATGTTAAGACCGCCAAGCAAAAAGGAGGCGTTAGCAAATATAGGCAAATTCCGCTACATAAGAATATTGAGCATTTGGCTGATTTGAAATGGCTAGAGCAAATCAAGAAAGGAAAAGAGAGTAGTGATTATTTCGGAAAGCGCCTAAATAGGCATATCCACAAATCTATCCCAAGTGCAAATGTTAGTTTTCACAGACTACGTGGCAATTTCGCAAAAGCCATTAAAGACTATTGTTTGGAAAATTCTCTAGCAGATCTTACTTCCGTTCTTTTGGGACATAGCACAGACCTAGCAACTGATACATATGCAAAAGGAGTGTCCTTGAAGGCTAAAAAAGAGGCATTAAAGGGGCTTGATGACTATTATTTACTAGTTTAAAATACCTACTTTGAAAATATAATTAGTGGTAGAGGTTGTAACTATCTTGGTGTAAATTATAGAGATGGCGCTGGCTTTGAAAAAAATATGCAAAAAGCATACTCTTACTTTAAAAAATCTTGTTATGACTACAACTATGCTAGGGGATGCACAAATTTAGGCGAAATATTATGCAAATATGGCAATTATACCAATGCAAAACAAGAGGCACAAGACGCGCTAAATAAAGCATACTATAAACTGGGCGACAAGAAAGCACTAGATATACTTAATCAATATTTTAGCTACTAAAAACTCATGGGAAGCTCCCCATCAGGTAAATTTACATCTTATAAAGCTTGCCAGAGCTCTTTATCTACCATTAGACCTTCCTCTTTACCACAAACCCTACTAACTTCATCCAGTAAATTTTTCAGTCTGCTTATCTCTTTTTTTATCGAATACCTTTTTAAGTAGAGCATGGTCATTTTCACTAAAATCATAAAATTTACTAACAAAAAAAAGAGAGAGAGTGCGTATGTATTTACAATAGAGTTTAAAAATTGCGCTATCAAGTGATCTATAAAGAGAGATAAAAATAAAACATATATTTATACAATTTAAGTATTCAGTAAGAATAATTCTTATATTATTTTTCGTTTAGTAAATAAAATTTCAAACATGGAACTAGTTATGAAAGATCTTTTTAAAATAGTAGTTTTTGTCGCTTTTTCTTTAAATTTTCTTATATGCAAAAGCTACAATACTAGTAGATGGCTACACAAAAAAATTGCTTTTTATGAACTTAAAAGATGGTGGCACTATCTATGTAGATAACAAAAAAGAGGAGTGACATCTTTAAAAGAGCCAGCGTCCATTTTAGCTGAAAATGGCAATCATGAGATAAAAGTATGCTTTCCAGATGGGAAAAGCACAACACATAAAATATGCGGGGAGCAAAATGTCACCCTATCAAATAATGAACAAATCAATATAAAAATAAAAGCAGACAAACTTACCGAGATGTCGCCACTAGAAAAAAATGAAGCAAAATGCCAATATGGGGATTTAGGGGCTTGTATTGTTTTGGGGATGAACTATTATAGTGATAAAAATGTACAAAAAGACTATAAAAAGGCAGATGAGCTATATCAAAAAGCTTGTGATGGTGGAAATATGAGTGGCTGTGTTGATGTTGGTTTTGCTTATATGTATGGCAAGGGTGTAGAAAAGGATATCAAAAAAGCGATAGATCTTTTTAAGAAAGCTTGCGAAAAAGGTGAAATGAGTGGATGCGTCGTTTTAGCAGATGAATTTGAACATGGCAAAGTGATAAAAAAAGATCCTATAGAGGCTATGCGCCTATATGAAAAAGCCTGCAATGGAGGCAATATGGCAGGTTGCGTTAAATTAGGGATCGCATATAAACATGGAACATGTGGTATAAAAGCGTTTCAGAAGCAACAAAACTATTTGAAAAAGTTTGCGATAGCGGATATGAATGGGGATGCTACTATTTGGATCAGTTAAAATCTCAAAGATATAACTAGAGCCATATAAAAGGCTTTAGATAACGTAAAACTAACTAAAAGGGCGAGCAATCGCCCATCTTCTAACTATCTCCACCTCATTTATATCTTCAAATTTGATCTTAGTTTTTACGATCATGAGGATTTTATCTTTGAAATTTACATCCGAGACTAGGCCGCTAGTTTTTATGTAAGTAAAGCCGTCGTAGTAGCTCACACGCACTTCGTCAGCTATCTTTAGCTCGCTTACCGTTTTTAAAATTTCATAGACCTTGCTCTCATCAAGCTCTAGTTTTTCGCATTTTTCTCGCTCTTTTTGGCGCAAGGCTCGCTCTAATGTTAGAGAGGATTAAACGAGCTAAAATTTTCGCCCTATCTTTACTCACCGCTCTTGTGCCCTCCGATCTTTTTGTTTCTATCTTGCCCAGTCGCCTCTGGCAGCAGGTCGATCGCGCGCAGGATCGAGTTTTACCAAATTTCTCTTTTATCAAATTTAGCGACTTTAGCACCGCTTTTCTTTGGCGTCATCTTCAAATAGGCTAAACTCAACCAAATTTTCTTTTACCACATCGTTTGCAGATATGCCTATTTGCCTGATTAGCCCGACATTTTTTATCTTGTTTAAAAGTAGTTCCTCAGCCGCACTCATCAGCACGCTTGAGATATTTGTGGGCGTTTTAAACCTCAGGCTTGCACGTTGCTGCGGCTCAAGCTTATCGGCAAATCTCACATTTATCGTTAGCCCACTCGCCCTTACATCTTTGTTTATCATCCTAAGCGCGAGCCTGTCAGCCATCTCTTTTAGCACGATCACCGCCTCACAGCGCTCATAGTCTCTTGGCAAAATTTCCGAGCTAAAGTAGGACTTCGTGCTTGGTTTATAGGCCTTTATATCGGCTATCGTCGTTGGCTCTATGCCGTTAGCGTGATCGATCGTGATGTAGGCATCGACGCCAAAATTTTTTCGAGCAGGCTTTTTGGCGCATTTGCGATATCTTTCATGCAAAAGATGCCGCATTTTTCGAGCTTTAGTCTAGTTTGCTTACCGATACGCCAAAAGTCACTTAGGGGCTGGTGAGTCCAAAGCTGCTTTTTATAAAGCTCTTCGTCAAGATAGGCGATGCCGTCATCTTGGTGCTTTGCTAGTATATCAAGCGCGATCTTTGCGAGGTATAAATTTGTCCCCATGCCGCAAGTGGCCGTCACGCCAGTCGTTTTTAATATCTCATCCATCATCATCTTCGCCATCTCTTTTGCGCCAAGAGCGTAAAATTTCAAGTAAGAAGTGAGGTCTATGAAGCACTCATCGATCGAATAGACGTAGATGTCCTCTTTGGAGACATATTTTAGGTATAGCTGGTAAATTTTGGCGGCGTAGTCGATGTAAAACTGCATCCTAGGTGGCGCGATGATAAATTTTGATATCCCTTGGTATCTCAAAGAGCCTGCAGCGGTTTTTCACTCCCTTTGCACGAAGCGCAGGGCTAACAGCTAAGCAGATGCCGCCACTGCCACGACTAGCATCAGCCACAACCAGATCAGCCTTAAATGGATCAAGCCCGCGCTCCACGCACTCAACCGAGGCGTAAAAGGACTTTAGGTCGATAACGGCGTAAATTTTCTCTTGTAAATTTTCGTTTTTCATGAGAGGATTATAGATGAAATTTTGGTAAAAGTTAGTTTGCAAATTTTGTTTGAAATGGCTTAAAATTTTAATAAAAATCTTTTAGAAAAAAGCTAAATTTGAGTGCAAAAACCACACATTAAAGATACCAAAAAACTCCGTGATCAGAAACTATGCCAAGCTGAGCGCAAAAGAGCCGATGCTCATAAACGTAAATGAAGCTAAGAAAAAGACATCGTAACTGGCGACGTGGCGAGAGTATTTAATGACAGAGGCGAAATTTTAGTTGGCGCGCTTGTCACTCATCATCCCAGAGCACATCATCGCTATCTGTGAGGGCGCATGGCATGATCCTGAAGTCTAAGCAAAAGAGCCTTTGCAAGCACGGCTGCGTCAATGTCCTAACTCGTGACAAGGCACATCTGGCACCACTCAAAGCAACTGCAGACACAGGGTCTTAGCAAATTTAGAAAAATTTAAAGGTGAGATCAAACCGATCACTGCGTTTTCTAAACCAAAAATTTTGCAATATTTGTAGAATTTATAGAAATTTAGCCCTCGTTTTGGGGCTAAGTCAAATTTAGCCGTAAATTTTCTTTAAATTTTCAAGCTTTGTGCTTGCATTTAGCAGTAGCATATCAGCTAGAACTAGCCTTATCATCGCGGTTGCTACGACGCTACCACGTATGCCTATGCAAGGATCATGCCTGCCTCGTAGTTCAAAATCCACCGCCTCGCCAGCTGAAATTTAGCGTCTTTTGCTCTTTAAATATCGAAGGCGTTGGCTTAAAATGGCTCTTTAGCACGATCTCAGTCCCACTGCTTATGCCTCCAAGTATGCCACCAGCGTTGTTGCTTAAAAAGCCAAGCTCGTCCATCTCGTCGTTGTTTGCTGAGCCAAGCATAGAGCTTACATTTACGCCAGCGCCGATCTCTACGGCTTTTACTCCGTTTATGCCCATTAAGGCTGCCGCTAGAGCGCTATCAAGCCTATCGTAAAGTGGCTCTCCAAGACCAGCTGGCACGCCTTTAGCCATGCTTAAAACCACAGCTCCTACGCTATCGTGCTCGCTTCTAGCTTTATTTACCGCCTCTTTCATCGCCTCTTCGTTGCCAAGGGCGGTAAATTTGCAAATTTTGGGCAAAATCAAAATCAACCTTGTCGCTAATAGCTTTGCCAATGCCAAGCACGCCGCTTAAAACCTCGATCTTAAATTCATTTAAAAGTAGCTGTGCAAATGCCCCACCAGCGACCCTTACTGCTGTCTCTCTAGCACTTGCACGCCCGCCACCTCTGTGGTCTCTAATGCCATATTTTTTAAAATATGTAAAATCAGCATGCCCAGGGCGGAAAATCTCACGTAAATTTTCATAGTCGTTTGACTTTTGGTTGTTGTTAAAAATGGCAAAACCTATCGGCGCTCCGGTGCTCGGTGCCGTCAAAGACGCCGCTAAAAATTTCTATCTTATCAGCCTCGTCTCTTGCCGTTGTGAAGCTACTTTGCCCAGGGCGACGCTTATCAAGCTCGCTTTGGATGAAGTCTGCATCGATCTTTAGTCCAGCCGGCAGCCCGTCTATCACGCCACCGATCGCCACCCCATGGCTCTCGCCAAAGCTAGTTAAGGTTAGTTTTTTGCCAAATGTATTCAAAATTTATCCTATTTTTTGATTTTTTCTAGTGCAATTTTTGCTGCGAGCTGTTGGGCTTGCTTTTTCGAGCTTCCAACGGCACGTGAAATTTCTTTGCCATTTAGCAGCAAGGCTATCTCAAATTCTTTCTTATGATCAGGGCCAAAAGAGCCTATGAGCTCGTATGTTGGTATGACGCCAAGGGTCGCTTGAGTGACCTCTTGAAGGGCGGTTTTGTAGTCCTTTTCAAGGTGCGCAAAGTCGATCTGTGGATAGCAAAGCTCAAGCAGGCTGATAGAAATTTCTCTAACCTTATCAAGTCCAGCCTCTAGGTAGATAGCGCCCATCACAGCTTCAAATGCGTCACTTAAAATGCTATCTTTCTCTCTACCGCCGTTATTTTCCTCAGCTTGGCTAAGCCTTAAAAACTCGCCCATTTTTAGCCGCCTAGACATATTTGCAAAGCTTTTTTCATTGACAAGCGCGGCACGAAGTTTGCTCATGTCGCCCTCTGCGATCTTGCTAAATTTTTTAAAAAGATACTCAGCCACAAGCAGATCCATCACCGCATCGCCCAAAAACTCGAGCCTTTCGTTGTTTAACGCCTGCTTAGTGCTCTTGTGAGTTAGCGCCTCTTCTAAAAGCTCAGATTTTTTAAATTTATAGCCAAGATTACGTTCAAATTCTTCTAAATTTTTCATATCTTATTCTCATCTTTTATTTTTAATGCCTCATCCCTTGCCATCTGGTCGCACTCCTCATTTTCAGGGTGCCCAGCGTGCCCCTTGACCCAGCTAGCCACGACTTTATGTGGCTTTGAAACCTCTAAATACTCCTGCCAAAGCTCGACATTTTTTACATTTTTGAAATTTCTCTTTTGCCAGTTTGCAAGCCACTCATTTATGCTATTTACCACGTATGAGCTATCGGTTATTAGCCTCACTTCGCAGGGCTCTTTTAGCGCTTTTAGCCCCATTATCGCAGCTTTTAGCTCCATTTGGTTATTTGTAGTATGTGCCTTGCCGCCACTTGCTTTTTTCTGCGCTTCGTTAAATCTCAATATATACGCCCAGCCACCAGCTCCAGGGTTTCCAAGGCACGAGCCGTCGCTAAAAAGTGTTACTATCTTCACTTGGTTTTTCTGTGATGTTGGATAAAATTTTGACACTTCCTAGCTCATGACAGACTGGACAGCGGTAAAAGTGCATAGGAAATGAGTTTTTGCAGTTTTTGCAAACGTAGTTAAAGCTTAGCCCAGCCGCGTCAAATTTCAGCATCCTTTAGCCTTTTTATGACATTTAGCTCAAAGCCATAAATTTCACATGGCTCATCTATGTCGCCCTTTGCGTAAAAGAGTGATTTATATTTTGGATCGCTTAAATTTATAGGCGTTTTTAGGTTGTAAAGCAGGTCGAGCACATCTTCAAATTTGGCAAAATCTTTTAAATTTTCTAAATTTTCATTGTGTCTTATGAAAAGAGCTAAGATCATGCGCTTTAAAAGCTCAAAATTTTGACTAAGGTGCGAGAAATTTCTACCTTCTCGCTAAAGCTTAAATTTCTATCATCAAGCGTGCTGATCGCCTTTATATAGGCCTTTTGATCTTTTACATTTGTCCCTAGCTCTTCAAGCGAATTTAGCGCATAAAGGGCTTCTTTATAGTTTTTAAGCTTCTCATCTATCATCGTTAAAAAGCGCAGTGCGAGGACGTTTCTAGGGCTTAGCTCAAGAGCTTTTTCGAAGACTTCGCTAGCTTTTTAAAAATCCAGCCTTAAAATAGACCTCTCCAAGCTCGTTTAGGATAAATTCCTTCTCGTTTTTATCTTTTACTTTTTCAAGTGCGATTAGATAGACGCCGATTGATTTTTCAAAGTCGCCATTTTTGGCAAAGGTCTGACCTAGCATACTAAGGCTTGGTATATCTACTTCTGGGCTTTTTAGCATCTGCTTGTGTTCGTCGCTTATGCCATCTTTGCTGTCAAATTTCTTTATAAATTTCTCGATGCGTTTTTTCTCATCTTTACTTGAAAATATGCCCCAAGCATAGCTTAAAGCTGCGATCATCAAGATGATACTAAATAGAATAATAAGGCTAAATATCGGATCTCTGTGCCCAATGAAAAAAATATCCACGCTTATACTTTGTAATAAAATTTTACTTTAATTATAACAAAGCAGTTGTATAATTTTGCTTATGATAGATCCAAAATCCATTGAAAAATTAAAAAACCAGATAGACATTGTCAATATCATCGAGCAGTATATCCCTGTCAAAAAGATGGGCTCAAGCTACAAGTGTGTCTGTCCGTTTCACGACGACAAAAACCCAAGCATGAGCATAAATCAAAACAAGCAGATGTATCACTGCTTTGCCTGCAAGGCTGGCGGAGATGCGGTTAAATTTGTGATGGATTATGAAAAACTAACCTACCCAGAGGCGATAGAAAAGATCGCTCAAATTTTAAATTTCAGCCTTGAATACACAAACGACAAGGTGCCAACGCAAAAAGAAAATAAGCACATTTTAGAAAAGGTAAATGCCTTTTATAGAAGTGAGTTTTACAAAAATGAAGCGGCTGTTAGATATATCAAGTCGCGCGGTATAAATGACGCTATGATCGAGAAATTTGAGCTTGGCTGGGCTGGGGATAGTAAAAGTACCATTAGGCTTTTGCAAAATGAAAATATAGAGCCAAAAGAGGCGCTTGAAGTTGGCATCGTAAAGCAAAATGAAAAGGGAATTTACGCTAGTTTCATAGAGCGCATAACATTTCCCATCTACTCGCACACCACAAGGCTAGTTGGTTTTGGCGGTAGGACGATCTCAGATCACCCTGCAAAATATGTAAATTTGCCCCAAAGTGCGGTATTTGATAAGTCAAAGCTGCTCTATGGCTACCACCTAGCTAGACAAAGTATCTTTGAGAAAAATCAGATAATAATCACTGAGGGCTACCTTGACGTCATCATGCTTCACTACGCAGGCTTTACAAACGCTGTTGCTGTGCTTGGCACAGCACTTACAACAAGCCACTTACCACTTTTAAAAAGGGGCGAGATAAGCGTAGTGCTTTGCTTTGACGGCGACGGAGCTGGCATAAATGCGGCCATAAAATCCGCTCACCTGCTAAGCATAAATAAGATAGATACAAAAGTAGTCATTATAAGTAACGGCGCAGACCCCGCTGATATGGTCTTTGCAGGTAAGATAAAGGAGCTTAGTGAGCTCTTTGGTTCAGGCGAGGATGCGGTGAAATTTTATATAGAAAAGATCATGCAAAAGTATGACATAACCCGCTCAATGCAAAGAGATAACTGCCTAAGCGAGATAAAAGCCTATATGGACGAGCTTGGAGAGGAGATAGCAAGCTGGTATGTGACTGAGGTTGCGGCAAGATTTAACCTAACTCCACAAAGCGTGGCAGATAGGTTTGGGCTAAAGCAGAAGCCAAAAAATGAATATAAATTTAAAAAAGAGTTTAGAAAAAAAGATAAAGATGAATTTAGCAACTCTGTCATGGTAGATGAGGTGCCAGCTGTGATGAACAAAGACCCGCTTGAGTTTGCACTTTTTAAAACCATGCTAAACAACCCAAACTACAGAGATGAGATACTCTCAAAGCTTGGGGCTAGATACTTTATAAAGCATCCTGAGTATCTAAACGCCATCCTTTATAGATACGATGTGAGCGATGAGGAGATGGTTAGAGAAATTTTAATGGACAAAAGATCCATGAGATCACCGATGCAACCACTTTGCAAAAGGCAATTTTGAATATGCAAATCGCCTTTTATGAGAACGAACAGGCAAATTTTAAAAGGCTCTGACAACCCAAATAAGATAGAAATTTTAGAAAAACTGCTATTTATCATCAAAGATCTCAAGACTCAGCTTTATAAAATTTAAAAACTCACACTTTTTCAGCTTCAAATCATAAAACAAAATGTAAAATATCTAGAAGTAATAAAATTTTCTTAAGTTTATTTTTATATTTAAGGTTCTTTTATGATAAATTCTAAGAGATTTGAGGCAAATTTTAACGCTATAAGCGAATTTGGAGCGCTAAAAGGCGGTGGGCTAACAAGGCTAGCTTTTAGCAAAGAGGACCTTGAAGCAAGAGAATTTCTTATGAAATTTGATAGAGAAAAATGGCTTTAAACTTAAAATTGACAATGTCGGTAACATCTACGCCATATATGATGAAGGCTGCGAGGCGGACGCGAAGCCAGTTTGCGTGGGCTCTCACATAGATAGCGTGCCAAATGGCGGCTTTTATGACGGCACACTTGGCGTCATGGCTGGTCTTGAGGCGCTAAGCTCTATAAAAGAGGCCGGCATCAAGCTAAAGCGCCCACTTTGGCTCATAAATTTTAGCTGTGAGGAGTCAAGCCGCTTTAAGACAGCCACTATCGGCAGCAAGATAATAAGCGGCAAACTAAGCGAGCAAAGGCTTCATGAGCTAAAAGATGAAGATGGCATCTCGCTTTTTGAGGCGATGAGCGCGGCTGGATTTAAACCACAAAATTTAGATGAAGCCATCCTAAAAGAAAACTCCCTACATGCCTATCTTGAGCTTCACATCGAGCAAGGCCCAGTGCTTGAGCGAAGCGGCATAAGCGTTGGCGTGGTAAGCGGGATCGCAGCTCCTATTAGATTTGAGATCACTATACAGGGCAAGGCCGATCACAGCGGCGCAACTCCGATGAATATGCGCAGTGACGCCCTGCTTGCTGCCTCACTCATCATAATCGCAGCCAATGAAATTTGCCAAAAACAAAAAAACAGCCGTCGCAACCGTTGGCTACGCGCATGCAAAACCAGGCGTTTTAAATGTCGTGCCAGGTGAGGCAAGGCTTGGCGTTGATCTAAGAGATATCGATAAGGCTAACTTAGAGGAGCTAAATTTAGAGCTTAGAAATTTTGTGGATGAGCTAAGCCGTGAGCTTAAATTTAGCTACGAGATAAGAGAGCTAAGTAGCGACGAGCCAGTAAAACTAAGCGAACACGCCATAAATTTACTTGAAGATGAAGCCAAAAAGCTTGGCATACAAACGCTTATTTTGCCAAGTGGGGCTGGGCATGATGCGATGAATTTAACAAAGCTCGCAAGTAGCGTTGGCATGCTCTTTATCCCTTGCGTGGATGGCATCAGCCACAACACCAAAGAGGCGATAAATTTCAAAGACGCAGTAGCCGCAACGAAAATTTTAACAAATGCGCTAATAAGACTTTCAAACGAGGAGTAGTCATGGACAAAATAGCAAATTTAGCACTGATCTTTAAAAGAGGATATGATCAAAGATCGCAGATACTTTCACTCGCACCCAGAAACTGGCTGGTTTACCTTTTTTACGACTGCGGTTTTGGCAAAAAGGCTTAGCGAGCTAGGATATGAGGTGAAGCTTGGCGAAGAGGTCGTAAAGAGCGATGCAAGGCTTGGAGTTGGTAGCAAAGAGCAGTGCCAAAAAGCGGTTGAGCGAGCCAGAAGCCTTTTAAATCCTGATGAGGCAAAATACCTTGAGTGCATGAAAGATGGCCTAACTGGCTTAACAGCCTTCATCGACACAAAAAGACCTGGTAAATTTAGTGCATTTAGATTTGACATTGATAGCGTTGATGTGACAGAGAGCGCAGAGGCTGCTCATAGACCTTGCAAAGAGGGCTTTGGCTCAGACATCGCTGGTATCACGCACGCTTGTGGGCACGATGGACACATGGCGATGGGTCTAGCGCTTGCAAAGCTGATCGCTAAAATTTAGATGATTTCAATGGCAAATTTAAATTTATATTTCAAACAGCAGAAGAGGGCACAAGAGGCGCTGTGGCTATGGAGGCTGCTGGGGTGCTTGATGGGGTTGAGTACCTACTTGGCGGACATATCGGCTTTCAAGCAGAAACAAATGGGGGCATAGTTTGTGGCACAAACAAACTGCTTGCAACTTCTAAATTTGACGTGCATATCACTGGTTGCTCAGCCCACGCTGCAGGAGCACCGCAGGAGGGAGCAAACGCCCTTTAGCCGCTGCTCAAATGGCTCTAAATATGCATGGCATCACAAGGCACGCAAAGGGTGTGACTAGGATAAATGTAGGCGTTTTAAGAGCAGGCGAGGGCAGAAATGTCATAGCACCAAATGGCTATCTAGCCTGCGAAACAAGGGGCGAAGATACGAAATTTAAATGAATTTATGTATAAAAAATGCATGGATATCGTAAAAGGTGTGAGTGAAATTTATGACGTGGAGAGTAAGGTCGTGATGACTGGGGGCACAAGCGGGGCAAATAGCGACAAAGAGGTGACTGAAATTTTCTATGAAGCAGCAAAACAAAGCCCATTTATAGATGACGATAAGATCGTAAAAGAGCTTGACTTTGGCGCTTGCGAGGACTTCGCTCACTTTATGAGAGCTTTGCAAGATAGGGGCGCAAAAAGCGGATATATGATGATCGGTAGAAATTTAAAAGCAGGCCATCACAACAGCAAATTTGACTTTGACGAGGAGTGCTTGGTCGCTGGGGTTGATATCTATCTAAGGGCTGCTTACAAACTAAACGGAGCTAAAAAATGAAAAATGCTTTACTAATTAGCGCTTCAAGCTACCAAGATACTGGCTACTTGAGACACTGCAAAAACTGGGTTAAGGACTTTTTGGGTGAGAGCGGCAATGAGGAAATTTTGATTTATCCCTTACGCTGGAGTTAGACGAAGTAATGACGAATACGAGCAAAAGGTGATCGACCGCCTAAAAAATAAAAATATAAAGTCGATCCACCACTACGAGGATAAAATTTCAGCTATCAAAAATGCTAGCAGCATCGCAGTTGGCGGCGGAAATACCTTCATGCTACTTCATATGCTTTATAAGCTAAATTTGATTGATGTAATAAAAGAGGCTACAAATTCTGGCACAAAATACTTTGGCTGGTCAGCTGGCGCAAATATCGCTGGCAAGACGATGATGACGACAAACGATATGCCTATCATCATGCCAAAGTCATTTGAGGGCCTAAATATCTTCCCATATCAGATCAACCCGCACTTCATAAGTGGCAAACTAGCAGGTCATAACGGCGAGAGCAGGGAGGAGAGGCTAGAGGAGTTTTTGATAGCAAATCCAAAAGAGACTATCTACGCGTTGCCTGAGGGCACGGCTTTGCTTATAGAGGGTAGCGAAGCTGAGGTCATAGGACATAGCGAAATTTTAAAATTTTGAGTATCAAAAAGAGATAGAAAAAATAGAAGTTGGAACTGAAATTTAAAATCTAAACAAGGAGAGAGGTATGGAATCATTCAAGCTAATTGCTGCCATTCTTGGCATCGTTGCAGTTGTCGCACTTCTAGTCTTAAAAAAGAGACGAGAACGGTGCTAATAGGTGTTGGTTTGGTGCTTTGTATAATCGCACTAAAACCGATGGGCGCACTAAGTGCTTTTACTGACTATATGACAAAAGCTGGTCTTATAAAGGCTATTTGTGCGAGTATGGGTTTTGCTTTTGTTATGAAATACACAATGTGCGATAAACACCTTGTTGCGCTTCTTACAAAGCCACTTAAAAACGTGGGATTTATCTTGATCCCTGCAACAACCGTGCTAACTTACTTTATAAATATCGCTATCCCTTCAGCTGCTGGCTGCTCGGCTGCTGTTGGTGCGACACTTATACCACTTCTAATGGCATCAGGCGTTCGCCCTGCTATGGCTGGTGCGGCTGTTTTTGCTGGTACATTTGGCTCAGTCTTAAGCCCAGGCTCTGCGCACAACGTATACGTGGCTGATCTTGTTAAAAAGACAGTTGCAAACTACACAGTCCAAGACGTCATAAAAGTGCAAATTCCAAGCGCATTTACAGCTCTTGTTATCGTAGTTGTCATGCTAACTATCGTCGCAATACTTTTTAAAGACTATCAAAAAGGTACAAATTTCACTATCGAAAGTGGTGCTACAAGCGAAGAGAAGTCGAAATTTCAAAGTAAATTTGATCTACGCGCTTATGCCACTTGTCCCGCTTGTGATCTTAGTTATCGGCGGAACTAGCCTTGCAAAAGACTATAGCTTTTTGGCATGGACAAAGATGGGTGTTGCTGAGGCGATGATACTAGGTGCTATCATAGCTATCTTTGCTACGCTTACAAATCCACAAAAGATCACAAAAGAGTTCTTTAACGGCATGGGTCACGCTTACGCTGATGTTATCGGTATCATCATCGCAGCTGGCGTCTTTGTCGCAGGTCTAAAGGCGTGTGGAGCTGTTGATGTGGTCATCGCGTGGTTAAAAACTGATCAAAGCTACGTTAAATTTGGCGGAACATTTGTGCCATTTATCATGGGTATAGTCACCGGCTCAGGCGACGCTGCTACATTTGCATTTAACGAAGCTGTCACAACAAACGCTGCCGCTCTTGGCTTTGAGCAAGATAAGCTTGGTATGGCTGCAGCAATCGCAGGCTCACTTGGACGTTCAGCTTCTCCGATCGCTGGTGCTGCTATCGTTTGTGCAGGTATTGCTATGGTTAGCCCAGTTGAGCTTGCAAAAAGAACGTTTTTAGGCATGTTTTTCTCTGTTGTGGCGATCGCATTTTTCGTCATCTAAGGATGAAAGATGGATATCGTAGAGAGATTTATAAACTATACGAAATTTAACACCACTACAAATAAAGAGAATGGATTAAAAGGCATAATGCCTTCTAATCCAACCGAGTATGAGCTAGCCAAATTTCTAAAAGATGAGCTTAGCTCGCTTGGCATAAAAGATATCATCTTGCAAGATAGTGCTATCTTGATAGCAAAGATCCCTGCAAACTGCGAAAATGCCCCAGTATCGCCTTTTTTGCGCACTTGGATACAAGTAGCGAGCAAAAAAACGACACAAAAGCGAAGATAGTAAAATACACAGGCGGTGACATCTGCCTAAACGAAGAGCAGGGCATTTACCTTAAATTTAGCGATAACCCAGAGCTTAAAAAATACGAGGGCGATGATATAGTCGTGACTGACGGCACTAGCTTGCTTGGTGCTGACGATAAAGCAGCGATCTCTAGTATCGTAAATATGGCTAGCTTCTTCATGCAAAATCCTGAGATTAAGCACGGCAAGATCGTGATATGCTTCGTGCCTGATGAGGAGCAGGGCTTGCTTGGGGCAAAGGCGCTTGATGTAAATTTACCTGGGAGCTAATTTTGGCTACTGCTTAGACTGCTGCGAGATAGGCGAGCTAATATATGAAAACTGGAACGCAGCTGACTGCACGGTGGTCTTTAAAGGCGTTTCAGCTCATCCGATGAACGCAAAAGGCAAGCTTGTAAATTCGCTACTTCTTGCGCATAAATTTATCTCGCTTTTGCCAGGTGGCGAAGTGCCAGAGTGCACCGAGGGCAAAGAGGGCTATTTTTGGGTGAAAGAGCTTAACGGAAACAGCGCAAAAACGACGCTTAAGATTGACATTAGAGAATTTGACGAGGCGAAATTTCAAAAAAGGCTTGAGTTTTTAAGTGAGATGGCAAATTCTTTTAATAAAAATTTATGGCGATCGCTGCGAGATCACGCTAAAAACACGCTATGAAAATGTCTTTAAGTTCTTAAAAGATGAAAACTCACTGCCTATAAAACTGGCAAAAGATGCCTTTAGTGAGCTAAATATCACGCCAAACATAAAGCCGATGCGTGGCGGATACGACGGCGCTGCGATCTCTGCAAAGGGCGTACCAACGCTAAATTTATTCACAGGCGGAAACAACTTTCACTCAATCTACGAGTACTTACCAGTTAGAAGCCTAAAAGCCGCAAGCGAAGTCATTAAAAAAATCGTAATTAACGCTGCTAAATAAACTTCATAAAAGCCTAGATTTAGGTAAATTTAGGCTTTAAATTTTACTTTCAGGACAAAAATGAAGGCTTTAGCTTTGTTTAGCGGAGGGCTTGATAGCATGCTCTCTATGAAAATAATAAGCGATCAAAACATCGAAGTGGTCGCACTTTATATGGATACTGGATTTGGCGTGGATGAGGAGAAGCACGAAGTTTTAAGGCGCCGTGCAGCCTTGGCTGGGGCTAGCCTAAAGGTGGTTGATATGAGAAACGAGTATCTTCGCGACGTGCTTTTTAACCCAAAATACGGCTACGGCAAGCAGTTTAACCCTTGCATCGACTGCCACGGATATATGTTTAAAACCGCTCTTAATATGCTAAAAAGCGAAAATGCAAATTTTATAATCACTGGCGAAGTCGTAGGACAAAGACCGATGAGTCAGCGCAGAGACGCACTTTTTCAGGTCAAGCGACTAGCTGATGACGAGGATGATCTAGTGCTTCGTCCGATGTGTGCTAAGCTCTTGCCACCAACTAAGCCAGAGCGCGAGGGCTGGGTCGATAGAGAGAAGCTACTTGACATAAGCGGGCGTGATAGAAAGCCGCAGCTTGCTTTGGCGAAGGAATTTGGCTTTGAGGACTTTGCAACGCCTGGAGGTGGCTGCTTGCTAACGATCGAGAGCTTTGCAGTAAAGATAAAAGACTACTTGAAATTTGACAAAGAGATGCGAGATATCGATGTTACGTGGCTAAAACTTGGTAGGCATCTGCGCTTGGTAGATGGTGCTAAAATGATAATAGGGCGTGACGAGAGCGACAATAACGCACTTTTGGCCCACCCAAATGATAAATTTGAGCAGGTTAAATTTAAAGAGAGCGATGACATCGTGGGAGCTGTTAGCTTCATAAGCAAAAACGCAAGCATTGCCGACAAAGAGCTTGCTGCAAGGCTCGCACTAGCTTATACAAAAGCTAGCAGAGATGATGAATTTGAAGTTAGCATCGCTAATGAGAAATTTATTATTAGGCCTGAAGATAAAAAGCTAGCGCAAGAGTTTTTTGTGAAGTAAATTTATACACTTAAAACACCATTTTCTTTTTAAAATTGGTATTAGGCTAAGCAAAACCAAAAAATCGCTGCGTCAGATAGACCAAAAGTGCTTCACATAGCTGATGGCAAGAATTTATTCAATAGAAGCTGAGACAAAGAAATTTTATAAAGAATTTTACACTACGACCTAAGTGACAAAGAGGTTGGCTACATCCTAAACGGGCTAGATCCAGAAGGTAAATATAATTTATAAAATTTTGAGCTGTTTTTATAATTTTTAGTATTATCTTAGGTATTAAATAAAGGATAAAAATGCAAACCATACAAGCAAATTTCACAGCTAGCATAAGCGAGCTAAAAAAGTCTCCAGCTCAAAATTTTAAAACAAGCTGGAGATAATGTTGTAGCTATACTAAATCACAATGTCCCTAGCGCCTATCTAGTGCCTAGTGCTGTCTATGAAAAGATGGCAGAGATAATAGAAGAGTATCATCTAAGTAAAGCAGTAGATACTGCTCTAGCAAGTGGTGAAAAGCCAGTAAAAGTAAGTCTAGATGAGCTATGAGTTAGAGTTCTTGCCAAGTGCTTTAAAAGAGTGGCAAAAGCTAGACAATAGCATAAAGGTGCAGTTAAAAAAGAAGCTAAGTGGGCGTCTAGAAAACCCAAAGGTTGCCAAGGACAAGCTACTAGGCTATAAAGATGTTTACTTGAGATAAAATTTTATTTATCAGTAAAAATAAAAGCAAATTTATAGAAAGCATCTTGTAAAATAAAACAATCCTGAAAAAATGTACCGCTTTTTATAAAAACTGTACCATACTTTTAGGAAATTTTAAAGAAAAGGAAACTGCAAAAAGGGCAGTTAAAGTATCGATAAGTAGGACATCTATGGTGTCAAAGGGGAGACTTGAACTCCCACCTCCGGCTTATGAGGGTTTAAAAATAAACCTTGTGTAAGCACCAAAAGACGGCACACAGCCAGTTTCACACTAGGTATCTGCTACATTTTGCTACAAAGTTATATTGCATAGGTAACAAAGATGCAATATTTAGTCAAACGAAATGGCATATACTACTTTAGAGTAGCCATCCCACTATATCTGAGGCCTTATTTTGGTAATAAAACCGAATACATAACCTCCTTTCTCACAAAACGCTTTGATACAGCAAAAAATCGTGCTAAGATCTACTCTATAATTTTTAACGCGATCAAAAAGGCATGGAAGATGAATTTGAGCAGCGAACTTATAGAGCACTTGGTGCTTATGCTCTTAAAAGCCAAGGAGGCCAAAAGTATCAAAGAACATGATATGTTTGGCAGATATATAAATTTAGATGGACTACTATCACTAAAATTTGTTTTTAAAACAGAGTTTAAAAGAAGATAGCTTACCCAGCGTCATATCAAAAGAGGTTGATGATATCTGCAAAAGCTATCTTGCATTGACTCTCACACCAAAAAGCTTCTTGGTAAAAGAGTGCTTGAGGCAACGATAGATAACATAAATCACATATCATACAAGATGTGCAAAAATCAAAAGCTACTAAATGATAAGCAACAAGCATTTGTACCACTTGGTAAAAAGCACAAGAGTGCAAATTTAGATAATAATACTAAAGACGAGATAGCAAAAGGCGTTAGAGAGGCTAACATAGATAGCTATCAAGACGACATAGAGACTTTAAAAAGGCAGGATTTGGTACTACCTTTTACTAAAAAGTCCTTAAAGCACTCTGTTTGTGAGCTAGGAGATGCTATAAATGAGCTAGCTAAACAAAAGGGTGCACTCACACAAAACGATATCTTAAGAATATTTGGTTGTGAGTTATCGCCAGATGGAGATAATGAGCTAAGTGATGATCTAAAATTTGGATATGGAAATTTAAATGATCCTACCTTTGGTGGTCAGGTGAAGCTATATAAGGCAGATAAATATGAAGATAAAGGCATAGTTTTAAGTGACATTGAGGCTAAAGATCTTGCTTTGAATGATAGAAGTGATGCTAGTAACATGACTTTTAATGAAGCTATAAATTTCTTTCAAAAGCTATTCTCAAATAGAGCTAAAAGCTTTATATCACAGCTAGGCTCAACTGCTAAAAACGAAATAAAAGCTGACATGCTCACGCTAAAGAGCGCTTTTGAAAACTATGTATCAAACACAAGCATTTCAAACAACTGGAGTGATAGCACATTTGGCCTTGTTAGACATGTAGGAAAGCTAATGTCTATGAAATTTGGCGATGAGCTAGATATCAAAAAAATAAAAAGAGATGACTTGCTAAATTTTAGAAATATCTTACTGCAACTACCAACCAAACTCTCTCAAAATAGTCTCTATAAAGATAAAAGCCTAGATGAGATCATAGCTTTGGCAAAAGATAGACCAAAAATTTCTAAATCAACCATCAAGAAGTATATTGTTAGAGTTAGTGAGTTTTTTAAATACTGCTACGATAGCGAATATATAGATAAGAACCCTGCTGTGGATCTACAAATAAATTTAAACCAAGATGATGTTACAAATAAAAACCCTTATGAAGATAGTGACGTAAACGCACTTTTGGATATTGTTAGTAAGATTAGATCAAGTAGTGATACTAAAAGTCAAAGAATTAGCAAAGATGAGCTATTTTTCGTTACTCATATAGCAGCTTACTCTGGCATGAGACTAAATGAGATAATACAGCTAAACACAGATGACATAGTCGAAAAATATAACATAGTATGCTTTAATTTAAATACAAAAGTAGATGTAAAAACAGGTAAGAGCAAGACTTTAAAGACTAGAAACTCTGCTAGGATTGTGCCTATCCACTCTAAGCTAAGTAGCATTGGGCTGTTTGAATTTATAGAGAGTAAAAAGAAGCTAGCTAGGAAATGCGGCAAAGCAGTTAGGCTATTTAATTGTGATAATAAAGACTTCTCTGAGTATTTTAGAAAAAAGATTAATACTCAAGTTATAAAAGATAGTGATAAGACAAGGACATTTCACTCATTTAGACACACTTTCATAAACAAGCTCATTCAAAGTGGTCAAAGGGTTGAGCATATAGCTGCTCTTGTAGGGCATGAACAACAATACAAGATCACTATGAATACTTATGGCGAACCAGTAACTCCGAAAATTCTAAAGGATCTAGTTGAAGAGGTAAATTTTTATCAAGGAGGGGAA
Source organism: Campylobacter concisus (assembly GCA_037321105.1). Taxonomy (GTDB): domain Bacteria; phylum Campylobacterota; class Campylobacteria; order Campylobacterales; family Campylobacteraceae; genus Campylobacter_A; species Campylobacter_A concisus_AZ. Next base: position 1,528,447 of record CP147775.1, read on the forward strand.
GAGTGAGTGCTTCTTTATTGTAAATGTATATAGTCATTTACAATAAAGAAGCGTTTAGGCTTTTAAGATCAACCATATTTGTATTCTATCCCATATCTTTTTGTGATATAATTGTATTGTATTACATAATTTAGGAATAAATCATGTTAGATCAACTTTTTTTAAAGAGCAATGACCTTATAAGGTTAAATAACCATAAATTTAAAAGATATTTTATAGATTCCAAAGATTTATCTCATAGGCTTATCGTTATCCTGGACAAAGAGGAATAGGTAAAACAACTACGTTAGCTCAACTTGCCAGTAAAAACAAAGATAGTCTTTACCTAAGCCTAGATGACATAGAGATATCAAACGATATAACCTCGATTATAAGAGAGTTTGTATTAAATGGCGGAAAGCATCTATACCTAGATGAAATTCATAAGAGTAAAGATATATCGGCCGTATTAAAATTTGCCTATGATAACTTTAAAGAGTTAAATATAGTAGCTACTGGCTCATCTGCTCTTGAAGTGTTAAAAAGCTCTCATGATCTAAGTAGAAGAGCGATCGTTTATAAGATGAGCGGAATGAGTTTTAGGGAGTATGTAGGACTAAGGTATGGTATAAATTTAGAAGCTATTGAGCTTACAAATTTACTTACAAATCATCAGGAGATAGCTATTGACATCATTAACGCCTTAAAACAAAAAGAGCTAGCCGTCATTAAGCTTTTTAGAGAGTATATAAAGGCGGGTTACTACCCGTACTATAACGATATGCCAAATGACACCGCCTTTTATCAGACTCTTAAACAAAGCATAGAAGCTACGATAGATAGCGATCTTTTAAGTATATATCCAAATTTAAACGGCAATACGGCAAGAAAGCTAAAGATCTTAACTCATGCCATAAGTACGAATGTCCCGTATCAACCAAACTACTCAAGCCTAAAATCGCTTGTTGATATAAGAGACGATAGAACCCTAAAAGAGTATCTTGCTATGCTTGATAGTGCTGGACTTATAAGGCTTTTAATGAAAAATGAGCTAGCTATAAAAAATATGGACAAGGCGGATAAAATTTACCTTGAAAATACAAATTTAATGTATATAAATAGCCCTGATATAGGAAATGTGAGAGAGACATTTTTTGCCAATCAGCTTGGAAATATCACTGAAATTTACTCTGGCAAAGGTGGCGACTTTATGATTGGTAATAAATTTATCTTTGAAATAGGTGGAGCCAAAAAGAGCTTTGAGCAGATAAAAGATATGCCAAATTCATTTATAGCGGCAGATGATATTGAAGTAGGGGTTGGAAATAAAATTCCACTTTGGCTGTTTGGGTTTTTGTATTAGGATTTATGCATGAGTAAGATAAACCAAATAGAACATTGCCTAAAGGGCGGGGATTATATCTTTTTAGAATATACAACACAAAATCGGAAATAGTGTCTAAAATTTCAAAAGATTTGAAAAACTGGTTTAACGAAGAAAAAACTGGCTCTACTTTAAATGCCTATGCTAATGCTGCTGGATATAGGCTGGATGTAAATTTTGTGCAATAGCCTTGGAGCGATTTGCATTTATATAAATCTACTATGTTGACCTTCTAACATCCTTTGGGTGCTTTTGCTTTCTTGTGTAGGTCTTTTTAGATCTCACGACTCTTACATGCAGGCTGATGCTTCCTTTGATAGACGCTACTATAGCCGCGTCTCTTGCTTTTGTTTTCATTTTTATCCTTATTTTATAGAAGTACAGCAATTATAAAGCCCAAAAACGACAGCATGTGTCATAAAAATTTAAAACTAAGCAATTTTGCTATTTTGCTTCTTTTTGCCACAATGTGTCCAACTTGCTAGATACTATCTCATCTTATTTATTTAAAAAAGGGATAACAATGAAAAAAATGTTCGTTATAATAAACCATGATTTAACACAAGAGCAAAAAGATCAAGCCATAAAATCATTTGATATCGACTATATAATAAATATTACCGACGATACGTGGTCAAATATCGACCCAGCAGATGAAAATATATTATATGCTTTAAACGCATATAAAAAGGAGTTGATGCTTGAAGCTGAAGCTGGTGATATTTGCTAGTACAGGGTGACTTTGGCGCTACTTACAACATGATAAATTTTGCTAAAAATATCGGGATAAAACCATCTATGCTACTACTAAACGCATCGTTAAAGAGCTTGCTATAGATGGTAAATTGGTAACTAGGCGTGAATTTAAGCATGAAAAATTTAGGGAGTATTTATAAAACCTACCTTTTTTATTAAGTAAAACGCAAGTTGCAAAACGAGATAATCTTCTATACTTCAAAAATATAAGCTGTTAAATTTAAAGGATGCAAATGCCACTAACTATAGTCAAAAAAGCAAATCCGCCCCAGAGTGAAGAGATTAACAACAAAATAGCCGTTATTACGATTCTTGGCATACAAGGCCAAAAAGAGAACATTAAAACCGAAGGTTGCGCTAGATATTATTTCGCTGGTGAGAGCCCTGATAAATCGCAAGAGTTTTTTAACACTTTGCCGTTGCTGGCAGATAAATTTTGGTGCTGAAAATATAGTACCCATATATACCACAGATGCTAGGGAGTTTAATGAAGCGGTAATGGCTCACTACGCAAATTTTCAGATAAATTTTAACGATAGCTACAAGATCACAGATGAGAAAATTTTGAAGCTTTGTTTGAGATATTTGAGAGAGTGATAGATGATCTAATTAAAAGTGGTGTTGGCAAGATCGTCTTTGACGTGACGCATGGCTTTAGGCATCTGCCTTTGCTCGCACTGGTTGATCTACTCATACAAAACTTTTCAAACGTCTCCCAAATAGATCAAATTTTGTTTGCAAAGGAGATAGAAAAATTTAAGCTATACGAGATAATAGATCTGAGGCAATACCTAGATATCGCCAATATCGCCTTTGTTATCGCATCTTTTTCTCAAAACTATACCTTGGCTCAACACATAAGGGTAAAAAGATTTGAGCCACTAGTAAATACTTTAAACGATTTTTCAAATAATATACTAAGCCTAAATATCGCAAAGTTAAAAAGCTCACATAATGAGTTGATCAAAGAGCTTGATAGGATAGATGATATTGCGCTGATATCAAGAGCTAGGGATCTAAAAGATAGACTAAATAAAATATGTGACTGGAGCGACAGCGCATATATTTTTAGATATAAATTAGCCAAAGATATGTTTAAAAAGGGTTATTTGTTGCAGTCGTTGGTATTATTATTTGAAAGTGTGAATAGTTATATAGTTGGAGTTTTTGAAAGAAATATCCCTATCGTGTATAAGAAAATTTTCAGATGAATGCTCCAAAAAAAAGGAGCGTAAGAATTATTTGGTAAGTAATTTTTTTGTTCAAGCATTAAAATCTCGAGAATGCGAAGACGATAAGTTTAGAGAAAATACAATGAAAAATTTTCGTAAACCCTATCATGAATTTCGAATTTCGAGCTTGAAGCATCAGATATAGCTAAAATAAAATCAGTTGCCAAGACAAAATTTAAAAGTGTAAATGAATTAACTAATTACCGTAATAGATTAGATGAACTACGCAACGACTTCGCACACGGCAATATCAGCGAAGAAGAATTTAGCCATATCAAACAAGAGATAAAAAAGCTATTTGACAAATATCAAGACTTTATAAAAATACAAGATAGTTAGCTATTTAATATTTTTTATAGACACTATATGTCTATAATGCCTCTTATAATCTCCGAAAAAATAACGGAGGTTATAATGAGCAACCAAACTTTCTTAGACGGCATGAGCGAAATTTTTCATATGACAGACTCTAACAACTTGAAAAATATTTTACTACATGGCTTGCAAAATCATTACAACACCTACAGACAAGTAGATATTAGTAACCAAGAGGTTAATGCAAGACGTGAAAAGATTGAGCACATATATGGACATAAAATTCACGACTATGTCCCATTTTATTTTAATCCTCGCAATGCTATGCTTTATAAAAATAGAAACAATGCCCGTGTTATCATTTTAGGATTTGATGTTCGTGTTATTAAAGATCACCAAGATGGTTTTTTGATATCAAATCGCAATGCGTCTGCAGATGATGCCAAATTTAGTAAATACTTGCCAGACTTGCAAGATCCAAATTTTAGTAAATTTTGACGATGTCTTTTCTTTGAGATGGTGTAATAATGGTGTTAGATATGATGATATCAAGCAAAAAATGATGGCAGAAATTTTGATCAATGATGTAGTTTATAGCTGCTACATACGCTCTATATATGTTAAAGATCAAATTAGCAAAAAAGCTATCGAAGAGCAACTAGCTGATGATCTTAAAATGTATAATATCAACGTCATAGTTGATCCAGCTAAATTTTTCTAAGGATAAAAAATGGTAACTCTAAAAAATGGAAATATATTTAACACCAAAGCAGGCACTATCGTAAATACAATTAACTGCGTAGGTGTCATGGGTGCTGGTATAGCCTATGAGTTTAGGCTGCGCTATCCTGAGATGTTTGCGAGATATGTCGAGCTTTGTAGCGAGGATAATCCAAATAAAATAGATATAGGCAAGCTATGGCTATATAAAGCAAATGATGGACGACAAGTGCTAAATTTCCCTACCAAAAAGCACTGGAGAGATCCATCTAAAATGAGCTACATCAAAGCTGGCCTTGAAAAATTTGCAAATACCTATACTAGTAAAAAGATCGAGCACATCGCATTTCCTCTTCTTGGTGCTGCAAATGGCGGACTTGATAAAGATGAAGTTATAAATTTGATGATGGAATTTCTCGAGCCTTTAAATATAGAGTGTGAAATTTGGGAATTTGATGAAAATGCAAGTGATGATTTGTATGATGACTTTGCGCTAAATTTTTGATATCAACGAGCTAAAAAGGCAAACCAAAACCCTAGGTGTAAAAAATATAAGATTTCAAGCTATCAAAGATGCGATAGATAGTGGACTATATCACTCGCTAAGCTCTTTACTAAAAGCTCCTGGCATAGGCGACAAGTCGCTTGAGGCATGTTTTAGACTGGTTAAAAGTATGCCTCAAAGGCTATTTTAGAGTAAATTTTTACCTTCTTCTATCTTTTTTATGATCTTTTGTTTTAGCTCTATTGGGGCTAAAATTTTAACGTATCCTAAAAATTCCATTATGAAAAACTCTATCTCTTTAAGATCCGTAAAATGATAACTAACCACGATCGCCCCGTCTGGCTTGCGCTCTATGATCTTTTGTGAGCGAAAAATTTTTTTCTCTCAAACAAAAAGGCTTTTTGCGGACTGATCTCGAGCCGTACTTCTATAAGCGAGCTTCTCCACTCATGAGAAAAGACCGCAAACGGCGTCTGGATATTTTTTATAAAGTCGTCGATGTTGTAGTCGTGGTTAAATGTTTCGCCTTTGATAACCTCTAAATTTACTATCCCAGCTATCCTAAAAAGTGAAAAATCATACTCGTTGTTGCTATTTGCCAGATATAAATTTTCATTGATTAGCAAAATTTTATATGGCTTCACCTCTTTAAATTTTTTGCTATTGGATCTGCTTGTAGGCGTATACTCAATCGCGAGCTTTTTTCTATAGCGTATCGCATCTTCTAGCGTTTTGATGACGCTTTTATCTAGCTCTGTCTCGATCGGACTTGTGATAAAGTCATAAACATCCAAAGACTCGTTTATAGCTTGAGATACTGCTGTTTTTTTGCTGTTTTCATGAAATTTTTGCGAGTTTTTGGCAAGCATTGTGTAGATTATCTTTAAGACATTTCTCTTCTCTCATCAAGTAGATCATCAAGTAAATTTGTATTGATCGCTTGGTAGCAGCAGCGATCTGTTCGCTTTATCTCTATCTCGCCAAAAACACTTTTTATAGCATCAAAGTCTCGTCTTATGGTTTTATAGTTTAGCCTTGGGGTTTCATCTTTTTCATTTATCCATAGCTCGTCTTGCGTAGTGTCGATTATCTCGCCACGGTTTAGCTTTTTAAGTAGCCACAGTATCCTAGTTTGAGCGTCCATTGCTTTATCCTTTATACTCTAAAGTTTTTTATGAATTATACACAATATGTCCATACGCCACTTTATAATTCACTCAACAAAACAAAACAATTCAACACAAAGGGGTCAAAATGGCAAAATGCTATTCACGTTCATCTTCTTCAAAATCATCTTCAAGCAGATCATACTCATCTGCTCGTGCTCACCAAAAAGTTGGTCAAAGCTTTGGCGGCTACACCAAAGTCCAAACCACTAAGGGCACATTTCGCATGAAGCCAACTTCTAAATAGTTGGCCCATGCAAGCCATGAAGCAAAATTCATGGCTCTTTTTCGTAACTTTTATTTATCTACGCAAATCGCAAAAACCTATCATTATTGTAGTTTTTCATAAATCTAAGCCAATCTATTCTTACCTAAATTTATCCAATAAACGCATATAAGCACCACTCATTTATTTTTACAAATAACAATATAAGCCACTACCTACACTTTATCAAATTTCATTAGTCCCCTTGGTCGGGTCAAATTTGTTTAAATATGAAAAAGATTATCAGTTTTACACTGATAATTGCAAAACGTTTCAATCCCCTAGATCGGGTCAAATTTGTTTAAATTGTTATCAAATGATAGCTTAGAGCCAGTTAAAGTTTCAATCCCCTAAATCGGGTCAAATTTTGTTTAAATTTAAAGACCACATCCAATACTTTATTGAGTATGTGAGGTTTCAATCCCCTTGATCGGGTCAAATTTGTTTAAATATCTTAAGAGCGTGTGGGCGATAAACCCATTTAAGTTTCAATCCCCTTGATCGGTCAAATTTAACAATAATAAGTAAAAGAACCTATCTTAAATATCTTTAAAATCACGAATTTTCGAAAATTTTAGCCAAAAAGATAGAAATTTAAACTAAAAATAAGAGCGATAAAGGTATGCACAAATATATAAAAAATAATAATTTTTAAATAAAAATCTAAAAAATATAAACATTTGCCTTTAAATCATATATAATAAGATAATTTGAAAGTTGAGCATTGAAGTGAATAATGAAACTAATATGATTTTGACCTTTTCTAGTGATATAAGGGCGATAAGAGATAGTCTTGGCGTGCTGATAAAACTACTAGAGCTTAATAAATTTATCCCCAAACTTAAAATAAATAGAAAAAATGCTCTAAAAAAGAGCATGGTGGGCGCGGTTTTAGACTATGTGAAGATAAGGAGTTTAGATGAGGTATGCCGAGCTTAGAGTGAAATTTGAGCCGTCACAAAAGCCGCCATTTTTTATTGGCTCGCAGGTGCGAGGAGCATTTGGATATGCGCTAAAAAGCATAAGCTGTATAAATCACGCTCATAAGTGCGACGAGTGCTTTGCAAATGAGAGCTGTTTATACTATGACTTTTATGAAAAGAAAAATAGCTACCATAGATATAGGCTAGACTTTGAGCTAGGAGCTAAAGTGTATGATTTTGGCATAGTTTTGCTAGAAAGTGCGTGTGAAAAACTACCATATATCGCCTCTGCGGCATATATGATGCTAAAGAGATATGGCCTTGGCAAAGATAGGGTTAGGTACGAGAAATTTGATATGTTTATAAATGGTGAGGCGTGTATGGCGGAGGATAAGATAAGCTTGCCTAAAGAGTATGTGAGAGAATTTAGCTTTGATGGTGACGGGGGCGATGTCAGGGTTAAATTTATAACTCCGCTTAGGATAAAGAAAGATAATGTTTTTTTAAAAAATGACAATATAAGTCTAAAAGAGATACTAAACTCCATCTATCAAAGAAGGCTTGGTCTCTTTGGACAAGCTCACGAGGCGCTAGCGTGCGAGATAAAGGGCGAGATAACCAAAAAAGACCTAAAATACGTGGAGCTAACTAGACGTAGCAATAGACAAAATACTACTATGAATTTTGGTGGATTGGTGGGGTCTTTAGAGATGAGAGGCATTAGCAAAAAGTGTATGGATCTACTAAAGCTAGGTGAGATAATAGGCGTAGGCAAGCAGACTGTTTTTGGACTAGGGAAAATAGAAACGGAGGATATGAATGAGGCAAATTTAGCAGTTATTTTAATGATGAGTTTGTCTCTTTGGAGCAAGGATCTAAGAGTATAGATGAGATATTGCAAGATAAGATGTTTTTAATAGGCGGAGACTTTTACGGATACAAAAATTTATATTTGACAACCTAGGCTCAAAAAATGCGGCCAAGGTACTAAGGGCAAAGTCTGCATTCTGCGAGCTTTTTATGATGGTCTTGGCTAAATTTATCTGCCAAAAACTGGGCATAGATGAAAAATGTATCTTATCATGCACGGCTGGTAAATTTGAGATACTATCCCCTAAATTTAATGAAGCTGCTTTTAAAGAGATAAAAGGCGTTATAAATGCTTATTTTATAAAAAATTTCTTTGGCGTTAGCGGTGTTAGCCTATCTTGCGTGGAGTGTGAAAGGGCTGACTTTACGGAGCCTAAGCGATATAAAGAGCTAAGGGATAAGATCAGCAAGGCTGTGGAGCTAGAGAAATTTAAAAAGTTAAATTTAAAAGAGCAAGAACCGGTGCTTTCATACGACAAGGGCATAACAAATCAAACTCTTTGCAGGATCTGCAATATAAGAAAGATAGCTCACGACAAAGATAAATGCGAAATTTGTGCCGCCTTTGTACGTCTTGGCGAAAAGCTAGCTGGCGATAGTAAGAAGATAAATAGCAAAGATATAGGCATAGACTTTATGGATGTGGATCTTGAGATAAGTGAAAATATAAGATCATACGTCGCTAAAAATGCGGGAAGCATAGTGGATTTTGAAGATCTGGCTAAAAAATCACGCGGAGATAATGCGATCGCCGTGATAAAAGCTGACGTGGATAATATGGGAAATTTCATAAAACATAGCGATGTTACGCAAAACTTTGCAAATTTTGACACATTTTCAAAGGGGATAAATAATTTTTTCTCTTTATATGTGCCAAGAAAGATGAAAGAGAAATTTGAAAATAGCTACACGGTCTTTGCAGGAGGAGATGATCTTTTGATAGTTGGTAGCTACGATCAGATGATAGAGCTTGCCGTTTTTGTAAGGCAAGAGTTTATGAAATTTATAAAAACAAAGGATCTAAGCATCTCTTTTGGTATCGTTTTAGCAAAGCCATCTACGCCGATAAGCTTTCTAGCGCAAACTAGCGAAAAGTGGCTGGAGAGCTCAAAAGAGATGAGTGGAAAAGATGCGATCAGCATCTTTGGAGAGACTGCTAAGTGGGATAGCTATCTAAATGTCAGAAGTCAAATTTTAGATGAATTTACTAAATTTAATATAGACAATACGGCGTTTTTATATAGACTGCTTGAGCTTTGCGAGATGAGTAAAAAAGTATGCGAGGATGTGAAAAATACGATGTGGAAGTCAAAGCTAAGCTATAGCTTTACTAGAAATATGCAAGGTGGTGGTGAGATGAACGAGCTGCTTCTTATGCTAAATAATGTGATAGAAAACAATCCAAAGGAGAGTAAAATGGCTATTTGTGAATACATATATAAAAGGAGAGAACGATGAATGGATACAATAGAAATGGCGGCGGTAACTATAATGCCGGCAATAAACCGCAAGCTGACTTTTTACCGCCGATAGTTTTGGACTACAAGAAAAATCCAAATTTTGTTTGATGAAACAGCAAAGATCGTCGCTGATCTAGTCTCTGCTAGAACAAAAGCTACTCAGATAAGAGCATTTTATGACTATATAATCGAGCTAGAGCAAAAGTCAAATAGTGAAGACTTCAGCGAAGTTTTGCCATTTGTAAAGATGCTAAATTCAAAAGCGGCTTACTCTAAGTCAAGAAAATGCTCAAGTGATGAATTTGTCGAGATGATAAATAAATGTGTAGCTCAGGTAAAGACAAAAGATGATCTAAGGGTGTTTAAACTCTTTTTTGAGGCCGTTATAGGCTTTGCTAAAAAATAAGGAAAGAATATGAAAATTTTAACTTTAAAGGGACAAATAGAGCTTTTAAGCGGACTTCATATAGGTGGCGGCGATGATACTATGAAGATAGGTGGCATAGACTCGCAGGTGATAAAGATATAAACACAAGTAAGCCTTACATCCCTGGAAGCTCGCTAAAAGGTAAAATGAGAAGCTTGCTAGAGTGGAATAATAGGCTGGTTGGATATGGTGAAGGAGAGGTCTTTAACTCTAAAATTTTAGAAAAAGTACCAGAGCCAGATAAAAAAGCAGCACAAAATTTACTAAAATTTTGGCGATAAGAGAATAAAATTTGGCATTACTAGGATAAGCGTTGGGGATTGTTTGTTGTCTAGCGAGAGTGAAGGGCTAAAACTAAGCGAAGCAAAATATGAAAACGTGATCAACAGAGAAAGTGGAACCGCCGAGCATCCTCGCCAGATCGAGCGTGTGCCAGCTGGAGTGAAATTTGACCTTGTTATTAGACTAAAAGTTTTTGATGAAAAAGAGCCTTATAATGACAACGAAAACGAGCTAAAAGAGATGGTTGAGAGCGGACTTAAGCTAATACAAAACGACTATCTAGGCGGTAGCGGCTCAAGAGGTTACGGAAGGGTTGAATTTACAAATTTAAGGTGGGAATAATGACACTTTATAAAACTACCATAACACCCAAGTCAAATTTCACAACGCCACTAAAGGGTGATACTTTGTTTGGACAAATTTGCCTGGGCGATCAGATATAGGCTTGGAGAAGATAGGCTAAATGAGCTACTAAGTGACTATGACAAAAAGCCATTTTTGATAGTATCTGATGGCTTTGCTAGCGGGTATCTGCCAAAGCCTAACATGCCAAGTCATTTTTTGGGCGAAAATTTGGAGCTAAAAAAAGAAAATAGGAAGAAAATTTGGCTTAGCATGGAGGATCTGCAAGGTGGAAATTTCAAAAATGCCAAAACAAGTGCTGAAGCTGGCTATGAGCTAACAAAAAACGCAACGATAAAAAACTCCATAAACTACCATACGTTTACGACCGATGAGAGCGGTAAATTTGCGCCTTATGCTTTAATGGAGATGAAATTTAGCAAGCAAGATATCTACTTTTTGCTAGATGATAAATTTAAACTTGACGAACTAGAAAAAGTGCTTGAAGTTGTATCTAAAAGTGGATATGGCAAGAGAGCTAGCATAGGCAAAGGAGCGTTTGAGTACAGAGCGTTTGAGAAGGTGTCTGTAAAAAAGAACTCAAATGCCTTTATGACGCTTAGTCCAGTCGTGATAGATGATGAAAATTTAAAAGAAATTTTACTATGAGCCATTTACTAGATTTGGCAAACATGGTGGAGGGCTTGCAAGCACAAATCCTTTTAAAAGCCCACTCCTAATGGCAGATAGCGGTAGCGTGGTGATATATGATGAAATTTGCGAAAAAGAGTATATAGGAAAGGCTATAAGCGGACACTCTACAAACGCAAACACAGTGCACCAAGGATATAGCATACTAATAGCTACGGAGATAAAAAATGCACAATGAAACTAAAAACTATAAGATCAAACTAAACCCTATAAGCCCTATACATATAGGTACTGGAGAGGCCTATGAGCCTATGAACTACGTCATAGATAGAGGCGCGGATGATAAATACTATATGTATGTTTTTGATGAATTTGAGTTTTTTAAAAAACTTGACGATAAGTCTAAAGATGAATTTATGAAAATAGCCTCAGACACTACTAGTGATGGCATATTGAAGCTGCAAAAATTTATAAAAGAGAAGAGTTCTTTGGCAAAAAAGGTCTCTTACTACAAAATGCAGGCACTAAAAAACATCGCAGAAGACTATAATGACAAAATAGGCAAGGTAGTTCAAAGAGAAGGTGGTGGCAAAAAAGTCATAAACCAACTAGTGGTCGAAAAGACACTTATATCTCCAAATTTAAAAAAAGCCATAATCCCAGGAAGCTCACTAAAAGGCGCTATAGCTACAGCTTTTGGTGAAATGCTTTATAAAAAGAGTAAAAGCTATGATACAAAAGAGTATTTTGGTGATTTTCTAGTGGCTGATAGTGAGGTGATAGAGTCACATACTTTTGCTTCTGTTGCTACAAATATAAAAAGAAATAGGGCCTCAAGAGACCAAAATGCAAGTCAAGGCATACCAGTAAGATATGAGGCAATAAATTCAAAAAGCAAATTTAAAACAACATTTACGATAAAAAATAATAAATTTGGCATAGACGAGCTAATAAAAGCTTGCAACTCTCACTATATGCCGATATTTGCCTCTCAGTTTAGCTATGAAACGGACGAATTTACACGCGAAGGACTATCTGATAAATTTATTGAGAAATACGAGCATTTAAAACTTGAGGATAATCAATTTTTATTGAGAGTTGGAAAGCATAGTGGTGCAAGAGCCGTTACGGTAGATGGCGCGAGAAGGATAAAAATAATGAGAGGCAGGGAAAAACCATCTATCCAAGAGGAGGAGACCACAGCTTGGCTTATCAATAAACAGCCGTTTGGTTGGCTACTTTGTGAAATTTTAGAAGAGGATTGATCTTTTAAAAACAATGCAACCTAGTTTTTAATGCAGTTGGAACTAAAAGTTTTGAGTAGAGCTATATCTACTTTCTCAAAAAGAGTTAAACCATAGCGATGAAAATTTGATAGATATTTTAAGTGATGATATAGACCATCGATAAGCTCAGAGAAATAAAATATCTCTGATTTGGTCTATATTTTAACAACGCTCCAAAAAGGCTCATAAAGATACCTAAAAATTTTGCCACTGGCACAGACGTGCTGGCACATCTGCTGCAATTTTCATCAGTGCAAGAGTTTGAAAAGTCTTCATGCAAAGGTGCTATTACACTGAAGACAGAGCTGTAAAACTAGATGATGATATGTTTGCACTGCCATTTGGTTTTATGGGGTGAGAGATGGCTAATAATTTGGCTTCTATAACAGCTCATAATAGTCTATCTCTCCAAACTATCATATCCTGACTTTATATTCTGATCTTTGGGTTCTATCATATTTGATGGTTGTTTTGTTTGCTCTACTCCAAAGTTACTATCAAGTCCTTGACCATATAACTCTTGCTTTGTTATTTTTAGTGAGCCAAACGATATATGATCATTTGCTAGAGAGATCTTATCTGTTTTATAACACTCCTTTAGCTTATTAAAGCCTTGCATATCTTGCCAATCTTTCATATAAGTTTTTATATTATAAATTAAGCATTTATAGTTAATTCTAACTATGTCTGGCAGATATTTTTTAAAGCTTTCAGTTCTATTTATAAAAGCTAAGTAGTATCTATTTATATCTAAATGGCTATCGATAGCTTTTACGAATCCTTCATATTCATTTTGTTTAAGTCTTAGCTTTTGAATGAGATCATCATCATAAAATCCAGTTTTTATCTTTCTGGCTGCTTCATAAAATTTATCTCTAATGTAGATATATGGAGTATAGTGTCTATTTTGGCTAAAAGAATAGGCTGTGTTTTCTTCTGGTAGGTATAGGTATCTGCCGCTCTTGCCAGAAAGTATTTGATGATTTTTATATTTTTTAAACACAGTGCTCTGGTCAAAGTATTCTATTAACTCTTTTATTGGAATCTTTGATGAAATAGCTTGGTAGCTTGCTCTTTTAATATGCAAGTTGTTATCTTTTGGTTCATGGCTAAGCTCATATCTTCTTAGTTTTTGTAAATCTTCATATATGGCTTTAATATCCATATTATTAATATCTGTTTTTAAGCCAGCCTCTTCAATGGCTCTTGTATTATCCAAAGTTTTTCCACTAATGCTTACAAGTTCAGCTCCTGGCACTGGAGTGTAGTGAAATTTACTATAATGCAAGCTCGAGTTATTTACTATGTTATATAACCCAAGCTCTCTTGTTATCTCTTTTATGTATTCATCGTATTCATTTAAACTTGGAGCCTTTGTTGTGGGTATGATGAGTTTAAATTTTTCTACTTTTGTATCTGGTGCTTGATAGGTGGTTGGGTATATGAAACCTTTTATTCCTTTGCTTTGCAGTAAATTTTGAGCATCATTTATAGTAAATTTGGGGCTATATATATCATATATAAGTGTAGGAGTTATGCCATCAATACTGCTATCTTCTTCATTTTTATCCTTAAAACTTGCCACTGATATAGCTGAATAGTTTTTAAGTACCGATTTTAGGTTATATGGCTCTATTCGTATCGTTTTCCAGCTATTTAGCACTTGAGTTTTGGGTCCTTATTTGGCGTGTTAAAGTCACTACTTACACTTAATGTTATCTTTGGCTCATTTTTATTAGCTTGAAGCTCTATAAGCATTTGCTCTAGTTCATTAACTACATGAAATAATGCTCCTTTTCTGCCATTATAAACTATCTTACACATTAGATCAGTTAGATTATAAGTTCCCTTAAACCCATCCACTCTTACTTTATATTTATCATTTACCATTTCAGCTTTTGCAGCAATGTTAAATTTTGCATTGATCATAGGTAAAAGTTCTCTTATATCCACTGCATTAAGTTTCTTTGCTCTATCATAATAGTCTTTTTTGAAACTCTCATCTTCTTCTATCATTCTTAATAGATAATCAGCTGTAGAATTTTAGCATCAGCTAGTAGCTCTTCAACACTTATATTTTGCTCTTTTGTATTTGCTTTTGGCTCGATCACCACATCTGTTTCTATCTTCATCTGTGTATCTTTTTCTTTGCCTTTCCTAACCTTTTGTGCTGCACTTTTAAAGCTTTCATATTGTTTTTCTAGTTGGTCTTCATCCATGCCTAAAGGCTCTATATTATTTAATCCATACTTGTTAGATAAGATGTTGTTAACCACTCTTTTAAATTTCTCTACTGATTTAGCCATAACAGCTTTTGCTTGTTGCTTGGATGCACCTTTTGTATATATAACTCCACCAGTTTTTACGCTATGAGTAAATTTCATATTTTCAAAAGAGACTATTAGATGGATGTGAGGCTCTCTTTTTAATGGTTTGCCATTTTTATGTTTCTTGTTTAATGTTCTATTTTCTAGTGCCCCTTCTGGACGAGGAATGTATGGCTCTTCTTTGATTATAGGCAGATGAGCTTCAACGTAGAAAAGTAGCTCCTCTATGTCGTGATTTGGGAAAGTTAGCCTTAAAAAATCCATTATAAGCTCATATATATTGCCACTTTCATATAGTCTGCTCCACTCCTCTGAAGTAAATGACAAGGATATATGATAGTAGTTATATTTCTTATTCTTTTTCTTGCTCTGGTGCCTTTCAGACATCTCGATAAGATCTAAATTTCCAGCCAGTGGCAATCTATCATCTTTTTCATCTCTAGTTAGCTTTGAATCTCTTTTCTTACCAGTTTTTAAATAATCAGCTACGCCTTTTTCTCCCTTTGAGATCTTAACTATCATAGCTGCTCTTTATTAGGCTTAAAATTTTAGTTAGCACTGATTGAATTTTGTACAAATCTTCTTGTGCTCGCAGTATCACTTCTAAGCCTATATTGCCACTAGTCTTATAAGCTATATTTAGTCTCTTTGCTATTTGATTAATGTTATTAAAAGGTCTAGCAAAATATGTAATTATTGATGCATCTAGTCCTTTCTTTTTTATGGATTCAGAATTTACAGTGCCATTATCTATAAGATAGGAAATGATTTCTGATCTTGACATATCTAACTCTAGAGCTATTTTAGATAGCTTATCGTATTGTTGATAAGTGATCCTTGCGGAGAGCACCTTATCCTTGACATTTTTTGACATATGATATCCTTTCATAAAATGTGTTAGCGAGATGAAGCGTTTTAACGCTTCTTATATCTCGCATTGTAGCCCTCGGCAGAGCAAGATTATACAAGGTATGAAAACGAAGTGTCATACATTGTATGTGTCTTGCTATTAGAAAAATTTGCTTACTACCAAACATTGCTGTCACCATTTGTGTTTAGCCATTTAGTAAAATCTTCACTAGCTTTTTGACTATCTTGGTTGTAGATATGGATGATAAAGCCTTGAAGATTGGACGCTTTATTAAGTGTTTTATCTAGATTGCTTTGTAGTGCAGATCTGGCTTCATTTGTCTTATGGCTATCATAAAACAAGTAGCCAAAAAAGAAGATCGCTTCTATAAATACAAAGGCAATTAATGCAGATACTATCTTCTTCATCAAAGAGGTAAAAGATGAGTTAATCTTCGATATGGTTTTGTCTGCACCTTTTAGAGTATTTTTAAAGTTGTTTTGAATATCTTTTGTTGCATTTGTAAGTTCAACACTTCCTTGTTCTATAAGTTCTATTTTTTCTTTAAAGCTTTTATCAAAGCTATCTGCAGTTTGATTAAAAAGTTCAATATTATTTCCAATATTTTCACTAGCCTTATTGCCCATTTCAATATGTTCTTGCAGGGCAA
The DNA here is from genome assembly GCA_037321105.1 of Campylobacter concisus. GTDB lineage: Bacteria > Campylobacterota > Campylobacteria > Campylobacterales > Campylobacteraceae > Campylobacter_A > Campylobacter_A concisus_AZ. The sequence continues at coordinate 1,544,857 of CP147775.1, forward strand.
TTACGGCATTTGCCGCAACTGCTGTATCGCTACTCTTGATTGTTAGTGCCATTGTTTAGCTCCTCATATTCTTTATTATCTTCGTTGGGTAAGATAATATGACATGCATCAGAGGGTTGATTGGCATTTGTTTCTTCATACTCTTTCCTCCATTTGGAAAACTCCTTGTTTGATAGCTTTACGCTAAAACTTTTTTCGATTAGTAACTTGCACTCTTTGAGTGTTGCTTGTTGTGGAAACAAGACCTCAATACATGCTTGTTTAATCTCCTCTTTTTCTCGTTTTTTCTAATGACTTTTAAGTCCTTTAAAAGTGTTCTTTTGGTAGCCATATTTTTCTCCTATAGCTTTTTAAATTTTACAAAGACAGCAATAGCTATCTCACCAAATGGGCATACCTATAGTGTGCCTTTTATTTTGATATGGTAGTTACTTATAAGGTTTTTTATTTAAGAAGTTTGAAAGTAGATAACGATTACAATAGAAGTCCCAACAATATCGTAAGGGTTATCTTTTTCAAACACTTAAAAGAAATCCTTACTCTTAATTGATTTTAGTCATCTTAACCTCCTTTAAGTTAAAATTTTTAAATTTGCGTGTATTATAAGATATTTTGGTGGCTAGGTTGTTTAAAGTGGTAAATAATTTTTGACTTTTATTTCAGAAGCACGATATATCAGGGTATTTCTAGTTCTATAACATAGTAATACTTATAAATTACTTAATGCTAGTATCTATATTAAAAATCGAAACAAATATCTTAAAATTATAGACCATGAATGACCTTATTTTTAATCAGAAAGATAAAAATGTTTTATTAATAACATGTATTTCTTTAAAAAGATAAACGAAAAATATTACATAATTATCAACTGCATTCTAGATACTCTTCAAGCAATTTCTCAAATTTCACCCTTAGATATTCAGGCTCTTTTATCTTGATAAATGGCAGCCAGTATTTGACCACGCGCAGGATCTCATCGTCATAGGCTACCTCAGTGTTTAGGATGATCTTATATTCATCTTCGCTTATTATTTTAAAATTTGGCAAGAATTTCTTTCTTTTAAAGTAGCTCATCGCCTCGCTTTTTATCTCTAGTGTCACCTCAAATTTCACGTCTGAAAACCAGTTTGTATCGTTTTGCTTGATGCGGTTTATAAATTCTTCATTTGGCTTAAATGTGCTATCTTTTATCTTTATATTTTCAAGCTTTGAAAGGGTGAAATTTTTAAGCCTACCACTATCATCTGCTAGCAGGTACCAGACGCCATTGTTGTTTATCAGTTTGTATGGTTTTAGTGACCTAAATTTAGCGTTATAAGAGCACTCAACTATCTTATTTTTAATGATAGCAGCGCTTATCTCTTCAAACTCTTCTCTTGAAACTTGCAGGTCTTCAAAGCCTTGATTTTTGATGAGATAGGCCTTGTTTAGCTTCTCGTTTAAGACGTCGCTGATGAAATTTATTGTCTAGATCTGGAAATAATGACTTCACTCCACTAAGTATGGCAAATGCCTGGATATCTTTATAGCTAAGCTTACCAAGTGCATAGTCAGCCAAAAAGTATTTGCCATTTGCTTTTTCTATGGGCAGTATATTTAGGCGCTCAAAGTCCCTTAAAATGGTTCTTTTATTGACACTAAATTCCTCTGTGAGCCCATCTATGCTAAGTCTTGCTCCGTCATTTAGCTTTATTAAAATTTGAGCTAGCCTAAAGGCTATCTTGTCGTGAGAGTGCATCTTAAATCCTTTTAAAATTTTCGCTATTTTATCCTAAAAAGAGATCACGACACAACCTGTCAATGCTCTGGTGTAAATTTCATTAAATTTTTTAAAAAAGGAGAAGATATGAGCTTATTTATAATACTACAAATAAAGCATGGCTTGATCCTAGGATTACACAGGATAATGTAAAAAAGTAAAATATTTAAAGCTATGTCTATAATTCTTGCCATTATTTATTTTTAATCCTAGATTATGCGGATTTTAATTATTCTTTATCATTAAATAGAGTTCTTTTCTATATATTCATCTACTTTTTCAGGGTCTATCTCGCCTAAGTTATACCAAGCATTTATCTCTTTTAAACCTAAATATCCGAACCTAACCCATCCAATCAAATTTTGTCTTAGCAAAAATTCCACCATATTTCCCCCGCTGCGTATGCCTGCATCTGCTACATCTATCACACAAAGCGTTCCGTGCCCAACTAATAACATACGCCTTAGTTCCGGAATATTGGCATTTGGTATGCATTCTTTCCAGTCTTTTTCATGGTAAAATCTTGCTTTTAAGGTATACATAACTCTTATAAGGAGCTCGGTTATTAAAACTGGTATTGCCATGGCTATACCGTGTCTTAAATCATAACCTTGCTCAAAAACCTTTGAACAGACTACAGCAAACGTTTCCTGTTGTTTTTCTCCAAACCTACCGAAATTCATTAATTGTGTTAGCTCATAAAAAGGTATAGGTATTCCGCTGCCTCTACCAGCAGCACCAGATGAACCTGTCCAGTCAGACATAAGGTGCCCAAACCAATTACAAAAACCACAGAAAATCTTAGCAACAAAACTATCGCCTTGGAGCTCAAATGTATCAGTTTTAATTGTTATAAGTCGCCCATTACTTACAAAGCTTGATGTATTTGTAAATTGGTTTAATATTGAAAAAAATAAACCTATTAAATCAGGTGAATGTCCTAAGCTTTTTAAATGATGATTTGATGGACTCAAATTTTCAATCAAACCACCGGTTCCTTTTTTGCCACTTGTAGTAGATTGGTCATAATTTATTTTAAATTTTATTTTCCAAAAAACCTATTGCACTCTTTAGTTCATTGCTTCCTTTTGCCTTAGCCTTTTCTTTATCCCATCCCAACATCTCAGCAAATTTCATAGTCACATCATTTGCTTTTTTGTTTACAAAATTTCCTAAATCACTTTCGCCAGGCTTTCCAACAAATAGCACATCTATTATTCCGCCTATGACGCCGCAAGTGCCGGCTATCATATAGTCATATTTATCGCAATTGGCGTTTTTATAAGCAAAGTCTTCTTTGATTCTTTTTTGAAGTTCCAGAATCTGACTTTTGGACATTAAATTTCTAAATGGATCATCTGATAAATTTAGATTATACTTTTTGGCATACTCATCTACAGAATTTAAATAATCAAGCCACGACATATTCTTATTAAAATCAATTTGTTCCAAAGAGTCTATTGTATCAACCCTATCATAAACTAGCTCATGTTCTAGTTCTTTTTCTACTGCATCCAAGTTTACATCTAACCCGTTGTTCCTGCTAGTATTCTCTAGTAATTCCTGCATTTGACCCATGAGCTCATCAAGCAAAACATCGCTCTCGCTTTGTGATTTTTTTATATCATCTAGGTTATTATTTATTTCATTTAATTTGTTGGTAACAGTTAAAACCTGATGTTTTTGGACTATTATGGCATTTGCTTCATCGACTAAGTGTTTTTCTTTCACCTTAAAATACCTTTAGCAAAGTCGGGTAAATTTATCGAGCCCGTCCTGTGCTTTACCCTTTAAAATATTGCCTACATCAAAATATCCAACAGCATTAAATATCTCAGCCATTTTCTCTAGTGTTTGAGTATCTATGTTGTCTTTAAGTTTCACTACTTTCTCTTTATTACCGTCATTTACTACTTCTACTTCCTCATAGTTATTAATCACTAGTTTAAACATAGGCTCATTGGTCGGATCACTAGTTAATCTTTTTAGCCTAGAAACATCCAACAAGTCAGGACATTGTAATTTATTAGCGCTATTCTCGTATCTATCTTGCTTAAGTGTCATACTCTTAGCAGCACCAACAAACTGCTTTATCATTTTTTCAAGCTGCTGAATCTTTTGATTCTTATTTGAATCAGTTTCTTTTACATCATTTAATTTTAATACTATGTAGTTTATATCTTCTATAATATTACAAATGCTTTTTTGAGTTTGTTTTATAGCTTCATGAAGCATAATTTCTCTTTGCTTGTAGTTACTAACTTGATTTGCGCCTGTTAAATATCTAACTCCTTGATATACTCCCACACCCATTAAGATTGCAACACCTATACCTGTAGCCATAGAAGATAATCCTAGAAGGCCGCCCATACCAAGGGTTGCGAGTCCAGAAGTCATACCAGCAGCACTTAGTCCAAGAACAGAACCAGATATATATACTGCGCCAAGTGGAACACCAACACTTGTAGCCTTTGCCGATAAGTCTTTCATTATGGATTTTATTTTGTCATCATCAAGATTGTTATAGAGTATGCTATAGTCTTGTTTAATAGTATCAACAGCTAGTTCAATATCATTATCGTTCAGTCCAAGTAACATCTTATTATTTTGAATAAAATTTACATCTTTTGCGCTAACAGCATTAAATTCATCTATGCCTGTAAAATAAATATTTGTTATATCTTTTACTAGAGATATCATAATAGACTTAAGCTGTGAGCCATCGGAGTTAGACTTTATATCCTCTAAAAGATCTTTTATGTCTGTTAAGTTCTCTAAAGAAGCTTCCGACATATAAGCCCTGACCTCAAATCTAGGTTCTTTGCCAGCCTCTAGTCCGACCCTGTCCATAAGTAAAAATATTTCTGCAAATTCTTTTCATCTATTTTATTATCATTTGATAATGCTGCATTTATAATTACTTTTAAATATGCAATTTTTAAAGGATCTGGCATATCAGCTATTATCTTCAGTTGATTTTCATCTTTAAAATTTTCATGTTCTAGAATTTTATTAATAAATTTTTCCAAAAACTCATAATCACAATCATGCAAGCCTTTTATAATAATACTTTCTTCTTCTGGATTTTTAAATTTTACTTCGACATACTCATAATCAAGTTTTGGTTAACCGTTTTTATCTGTTTCGTATTTTTGTCCATACTCTGCACTTTGCATATTTTCATATATAAAAACAACTGGATCTGACAGCATAGTCTTTTGTATCATCCTGGTGCCAGTAAACAAAAGCCCTTCATCACATGAATTAGATAATGTATGATCAAATATAGCAATTATAGAGCTAAAGTCGTCACAATTAAATGCTTTAGAAGCATTGTCAAGACATTTTTTATCTATAGGAGCTATTAATACTTTACTATTTACTGCGTCACTTAGTGTGTTTTCAATTTTATTGACGATCTTATCAAAAAAACTAGAAGTTTTTTCAATGATTTCATTATTTGTTTCCCTAGAATCCCTTTCAGTCCAACTTTTTGAAATCATATATGCATTTTCTTTTATATATGTATTTACGTTATTCATTGTATCTCCTTGTGCAGTGATTAAACTCTTCTATATCGTCAAACCACTCAAAAAGTTTAATAAAAATTAAATAGTAATAAATTCATAAACAACTGAATTTGCCTTTTTGCCACTATGCACTCTTTCCACCATAGTAGCTTTTATAAAACCTAGCTACATCTTTAAAAGTGTAGGCTAGCTCCTGTATAGAGCTGGCACCCTTTAGCAAAATACTAGCTGTAAAAAATAAATCTTTAAGCTCCTCTTTATCTTTGGCCTGCTCGCCAGCCATATTTGTGAGCATATATCTAAGCATAAACGAAAGATCACTTAAAATTTGCAAATCATCATCAGTTTTTACAAACCTATAAATATCCAATCCTTGAGCGCTAAATTTAATGATATTTCTTGTGATAAACTCATCTTTAAAAAGCACAAGAGAAAGTTCATTCATAACTTGATCTAGCTCATAAGACTTGCCAAAAGCTTTTGCCCTTAGAAATTTATCAGTAGTACTCATCTTGTCCGTCCCAGCCTATTTTTGATTGATATTTTTAAAAGCATTTGAGCCATTTCTTGCAAAATGCAAAAAAGCTCGATATTAAAACCTCTCACGCAAAGGCCTTTTTAAAGTAGTCATTCTCAGTAAAATTTCTATCCACTCATGCAAAATGTCCAAAACCACATCGATATCTTTCATCTCATTTATCTGACGAAGCATGGTTACAAATTTATTATTTGCTTCGACTAACGCGTATATAAGCCCTGCTTGATGTGCATCTACTTTTAAAAAGCTATCCTCCTCTTTTTTATCATCCCTTTTTTGCGTTATCTTTAGCAAGATATTGTTTAAGACGTTGTTTAGGCTATCTAAAAAGCTAGTATCTCTTTTGCTGTTATTTACTAGGCAGATGAGAGCAAATTTATACTTTTCGTCATATTCACTAAATTCTATGACTTTGGCATTTTCAGCACCCATAAATTTCCCAAGACCACTTTCCTCAAGTATAGTAGGCAGTGATTTTTGTAAATTTTCTATACCTGCAGTAAATTTCTAAAATTTATCTTGCAAGGTGCTTTTATCTATCTCGCCATTTGGATTTTGTGCGGATTTATTTAAATAATCGCAATAATGCTCACTCTCACTAAAATATTTACCAAGCCCAAAACCTATAGCCCCAAGCGCTACGCCACCTATGATATATCTTAACATCCATACTCCTTTGATTTAAGTTATGATGAAAATTTAATCTAGTGGCGTGACAGGTTGTGTCGCAGATGATAAATTTACTCAAAACCCACCGCGCACTTATGCTTTAGCTTCCTGCTATACCTACTTTTATCTTTTTTGACCCTTGTTGAAAGAGAAATTTCTAGCCTAATGTGAGACAATATATTTTGATCTCGCTTTTGCATTTTTTATCCTTTAAATTTAACTTTTTTAGAAAATAGGCGAAATCCTACAAATTTGCAGCGTCAAATACTGACATTTAAGTGTCCATTTTGCGTGCCCAGCTAGCTAAAACTTCTTTTAGAGTATAATTTTAAAAATCTCTCAAAGGCGACCATGCTAAAGTATTTAGAGTTAGCCGTTTGCGGCACAAATTTAAAGCCCACCTACCCATTTATAGGCTCTACCATCAGAGGCACTTTAGGACACGCACTAAGGTACGCCAGCTGCCCTTTTGTCAGTCAAGAGTGCGGTACATGCGACATTTCTGGTAGCTGTATTTATGATGAAATTTTTGAAAACATCTCTGATACGCCAAATTTTAGGCTAGATATCGAGCTTGGCCAAACGAGCTTTGACTTTAAAATTTTGCTTTTCGAGCATGCCGTTAGCTACCTGCCTTATGTAGCTATTGCTGTTAAAAATATGCAAGATATCGGCCTTGGCGCAAGTAGAGATAAATTTAAGCTCAGCCACTTCGCGCTAAATGGCAAAATGGTTGAAACTGAAATTTTTACTAAACTCCGAGCCAGAAACTCTAAATTTCACGCCAAAATTTCACCGCAGGCGACTACGAGATCCGCCTTCAAACCCCACTTCGCATAAAACAAAAGAACACCCTTGTTAAAAGTGAGATAGATTTTAGGTCATTCATCCGCCAGATCGCTATGCGATTTGATGGCATTTCAGGCACGCAGATGGATAAATTTGAGGTTAAATTTGAGCGTTTCGAGCAAGAAGCTTAGCTTTTACGACCTTGAGCGCTACTCAAACCGCCAGCACACCAAGATGCAATTTGGTGGCGTTATAGGCAAGATGCGAGTTTATGGCCTTGATGAGCGCTCAGCAGGGCTTTTACAGCTAGCTACTATCACAGGCGTTGGCAAAAGCACCGTTTTTGGACTAGGCAAGATAGATGTGACGCAGATCTAGCCTTTCATAAGCGGCACTGGCTAGCTTTTGCACCAAGCACTAAAGCACTAAAAGGATAGCCTATGTTTGATCTAAATTTAGAGGATATTTTTACAAAAAGCTCATTTGAGTACGCATTAAAAAGGCTCAAGCACACGGCCTTAGGGCTTGACGGGCTTAGCATAGATGATCTCTGCTCAGAGGCATTTTACGCCGAGCTTAAAGATGAGATTTTCACGCTCTCATACTCGCCCCAGCCCTTAAAACGAGCCTTCATTCCCAAGGAGAACAAGGACGAGCTTCGCAAGCTAGCCATCCCATCTTTAAAAGATAAATTTGCACAAAACATCCTTATTGGCGAGCTTTCAAGCTATTTTGACAAGAGCTTTTCAAACCGCTCCTATGCCTACCGAAGTGGCAAATCATACTCAAACGCCATCTTTAGGGCAAGAGATTTTGCTTGACGCACGACTTTGTTTTAAAAACCGATATAAAAGACTTTTTTGAAAACATTAATCACAAAAAACTTCTTGAAATTCTGCGCTCAAATATCAAAGACACTCGCATTATTAGGCTCATCGAGCTTTGGATAAAAAATGGCATTTTCGAGCATTTTGACTATACTTCTCACACAAAAGGCGTCCATCAAGGCGACGTTTTAAGCCCACTTCTTTCAAACATCTACCTTGATCAAATGGATAAATTTCTCGAGCATAGCGGTATAGAGTTTGTAAGATACGCAGATGATTTTGTGCTCTTTTTTAGCTCACGTGAAGCCTGCGAGCAAGGGCTTGCCAGACTAAAGGACTTTTTAGCAACCAGTAAATTTATCCCTAAACAAAGCCAAAACATCCTTGCACGACAAAGATAGCGAATTTACCTTTCTAGGCGTAAATTTTAAGTCCCACGAGCTAAGCATAGGTGATGATAAATTTACCCACATCCTATCAAAACTCACATCCTCGTCCAAAAAGCCAGAGATCACCCAAAGCGTAGAGAACATAAATGCCCTTAAATTTGCTATCTTAAGCTATCTATAAGCAAAAGAGTGGCGAATTTGAAAATTTTTTTAGCCACATTTTCGAACATTTTGCCATTTGTGATATAATGCCGGCAAAGAGTAGTTCTTTTAAAACTCATTGTTAATTTACAATCGTTTTTTGGGCTATTAGATACAAATTTCCCCATCTAGGGGATTGAAACGCTTTATACCACTTAGCTTGAGCTTCTGGGGATTTATCCTTAACCATTAGATACAAATTTCCCAATCTAGGGGATTGAAGCAAACCTAGGATATGCCTTAGGATAAAAAAGTGTTCCTGCATCTGATACAAATTTCCCCATCTAGGGGATTGAAACATTATTGTTGATGTCATTTTTGATCCTTTATTAAATTATCTGATACAAATTTCCCCATCTAGGGGATTGAAACTCTGCTAACTCCACATCTTTAGCGTAAGCTTCAGATCTGATACAAATTTCCCCAATCTAGGGGATTGAAACATGACCTCATCGATTTGTGTTGAAAAATATAACCCGTTATCTGATACAAATTTCCCCATCTAGGGGATTGAAACAACCATAAGGTTTCAATTTGAAATCCGCGAGATTCAGCAGAAATCTGATACAAATTTCCCCATCTAGGGGATTGAAACTATATTTGTAATGTCCGTAAGCCTTACCTGTTTCATCTTATCTGATACAAATTTCCCTGATCTAGGGGATTGAAACCACAGTGGATTCTGGTAACAATGCTGTTGTAGCATCGTCACCTATCTGATACAAATTTCCCCGATCTAGGGGATTGAAACGCGTAGCACCAATATTTGCCGTCAATTAGTGCCATGTCATAATTCCCCATCTAGGGGATTGAAACCACGTGCAGTAATTGCAGTCACATGTGCAATAGTTACAGTCACATCCCCCATCTAGGGGATTGAAACTTTAACAATCGCCGAAACGTTGCCAATTCTCATCAATTAGATACAAAATTTCCCCGATCTAGGGGATTGAAACTAAGGGTATAATCTACTCTCTTTTTTTCTTGCCGCCTCAGCTTATCTGATACAAATTTCCCCATCTAGGGGATTGAAACTTAGCTGCAAATGTCATTTCGTTTACCATATCTTTAGATTAGATAAAAATTTCCCCGATCTAGGGGATTGAAACGCTAAATAGTAGCCCAGCTAACCAACTTTGACACATCTGATACAAATTTCCCCATCTAGGGGATTGAAACAAAATGTCCTCGAAAATCGACACTACACGTAGCATGATCTGATACAAATTTCCCCGATCTAGGGGATTGAAACATCTTGGTTTACTTCACGACCAAATACTTTACTATTTAGAATCTGATACAAATTTCCCCATCTAGGGGATTGAAACCATGCTTGATTTTTATCTTCAAACATAGCTATTGGTTCGTATTAGATACAAATTTCCCCGATCTAGGGGATTGAAACCGAAGCAAGAGCAGGCTCGCCATAAGCACAAACAAATTAGATACAAATTTCCCCATCTAGGGGATTGAAACATTTGTCCCTCTTCGTCAGGGTCACCGCAGTGAACAAATCTGATACAAATTTCCCCAATCTAGGGGATTCAACGCACGCTCTGGGAGCGTGGCAAAGAAACTCATAAGAGCTATCTGATACAAATTTCCCCATCTAGGGGATTGAAACGTAGTTTCATCGGTGTAGAAATTTTCAAAATTTCTACATATTAGATACAAATTTCCCCATCTAGGGGATTGAAACCCCCATTGAGCAATGTCAGTGTGGACATGTTCTTGCTTGCCCACAAATTAGATACAAATTTCCCCATCTAGGGGATTGAAACGGTTGTGTAGAATTTTCATTGCTACCTAACATTTCCATAATCTGATAGAAATTTCCCTGATCTAGGGGATTGAAATAAGCCAGCTCCTTCAACGCCCATCCATAGCTCTGTTCCCATGGTTTATTAGATACAAATTCCCAGATCTAGGGGATTGAAACAGCTCAATTTTTTCTTCTAGTGTCATCTTATTCTCCTCATCTGATACAAATTTCCCCATCTAGGGGATTGAAACTTATCTCTAATGTTTCTTCGATAAAATTTTGCATTGTTATCTGATACAAATTTCCCCAATCTAGGGGATTGAAACCGAGCTAGAAGATTATTTTCTATTTCTTCCATATCCTCATAAATCTGATACAAATTTCCCCGATCTAGGGGATTGAAACTTTTTAACCCTTACAAAGAATGTTAGCCCGTTAATCGAGCGCATCTGATAGAAATTTTCCCAGTCTAGGGGATTGAAACACGATACTCTCCTTGAGCGTTATCATCATGTTGGCCGAATTTTTAATCCTATACAAATTTCCCCATCTAGGGGATTGAAACATTTGTCCCTCTTCGTCAGGGTCACCGCAGTGAACAAATCTGATACAAATTTCCCCATCTAGGGGATTGAAACGAGAATTAGAAGGATTAAAGTAGTCAATAGATACTCTTATAATTAGATACAAATTTCCCCATCTAGGGGATTGAAACGGTTGTGTAGAATTTTCATTGCTACCTAACATTTCCATAATCTGATAGAAATTTCCCTGATCTAGGGGATTGAAACTCTGTAATAGAGCCACAAAAATTACGCACTTCTCTAAATCTGATACAAATTTCCCCATCTAGGGGATTGAAACACCTCACTCAGAATTCTGTATGTTGGTTCTTTGGGGATCTGATACAAATTTCCCCATCTAGGGGATTGAAGTAGGTAGGTACATCTAGCATAGTTCCCAAGTATTAATTCATATATACATTTCATTTTAGTTATTTTTTAGTTGGTATATAAAAAAATAATCATCATATTGACTATATATGACAACGAAAGTTTTTATAATTGCCTCCGAAGTTGATGCTAAAGCGTCAATAAAAAATTAAGGAGTTTTTATGAAAAAGATCGCATTATCTTTAATGGTTGCAGGAGTTGTAAGCTCTGCTTTTGCTAGTGAGGCTGCTAATCTAGCTAATATAGCACCTACTAATCACGACAAAGTTGCCATCGCGCTAGATACTTACTACAAAGGTACTGACATATGGGGCGCTTCATCTTTTGCTCTTGGCTTTGATGGTAAATATGGCTTAGTGCAAGCTGCTAATGGCGAGCTATACTTCCGCTTAGCAGGTCATGCTGGCGTTAGAAGCAAGGATGTGCATAGATTTCTCGAGATAGGTGGTGGACTGGCTGGTCTCAAAAGCTATCTGAAAATCAGTTTGTAGCACTTGAGACAAACTACAAATACGGCCTTGTTACTGGCAACATCGGCAGTGATCTTAAAAACTGGCGAGAATACGGCGTGCAAGCAACATATGGCTATAGAGTGGCTGAGTGGCTAAGTGTCGGTGTGAGCGGATATTACGATAAAACTCAGTATGATCTATATGCCATCAAAAATATCAAAGGCTCTACATACGGCTTTGGCGTGCCTATATCTATAAGTATCTCAAAGGGAGCAAACCTTAATATATATGGTGGCTATCAAAGCCAAAGACTAGATGGTAGCGACCTAAAAAGGGACAGCCTATAGTGACTTTGGGTATCACGGCGAAATTTTAGTTCATAGTAGCCAAGGCGTATGCTTTGGCTAAATGTTTCTTTTTAAAAATATTTTTAACTGAAATTTGCAAGCCTTAACTCTTTTTAAGTAAATGAAATATGAATTTAAATAAAATTTCAAGCTTATTAATTTTAATAAAGGTAAAAAATGAACAAGTACCAAAACAGAGAACTTCAAAAAATAATTGTTTCGCTTCTAGGAAGCTCGCTTTTGGGAGTTAAGGCGTTTTTGATAATAACTGGGGTAGCTGTCTTTTTTGCATGGCTACCCGATGGTATGTCTGCATTGCTAGATAAAATTTTGGAGGAGAAATTTTTACTTGGAGTGCAAAAGATGGAACTATGCTAGTTCAAATTTTAGGCTCTATCGCAATATTCTTGCTAGTTAAGCAAATAATCCCAAAAAATGTTGCTAATGTAGAGATAAGCATAAATAACGAACCTAAAAAAGCAAAAGCATTGGTGCTATTTTTAAGTCCGAATAAAGAAAAAGAAGAGGATTTGATAAGACTAAAAACACTTGAGGATATGAAACCTTTTAAATATTTTATGCCTTTTAGGGCGATAGACTATCACAAAGAGACACTTGCTAAAATAATCATTTCCTGCTCTGATCAATCCTTTAATGATAAGGATAAATTTTCAAAATGTGTGCAAAATATTTTTGGTAGCAAGATCGCAAAAATTATAGAGATAAAGAATGCTGGCGACTTTGAAAAAGCTAAACATGTCTATGATTTTTTAGAAAATACATATGAAGAGCTTAAAAAAGATGGGTTTAAAGAGGATGATATCGTATTTGACGTTACTGGTGGCCAAAAAGTAATAGCCATAGCTGGAGCAATGTTTGCGATACCAAATGATAGGCATTTACAGTATGTTTCTACAAATGATTATAGTGTTAAACACTATGATTTGACCTATATAAAAAATGAGGAGTGAGATATGAAAGTCGTAACATTTTTGGGAACTATAAAAAAAGCAGAAGATCATGATGTACCTATTTATAGATATGACAACAAACTAAAAGAGCTATACTCTTTAAAAGAGAGAGATATGTAAATATGCTTCCTCTATTAATAGATAATTTTGAAGCAAAAAATATTGTTCCAATATTTACAGAAACAGCTCTAAAGATTCAGTCTAAAGTTTTAAAAGATGAGCTAGGAAATAGCTATGATGAGATATTTAATAATGAAAATTTTAATAGAAGGCGAAAAAAACTTTTACGATATCTTGCGTATCATAAATAATGCAACGTCAGGCGATAAAGAATACATAATAGACCTAACTCATGGATTTAGACATATCCCGATCTTGGCAACTATTTCACTTATCTCTCAAAGTTTAAATAATACAGACAAAATTAAACATATATTTTTTGCAAAAGAAATGAAGCCCAGAGAAGAATATGAAATAATCGACTTAAAAGAGTATCTGGAGCTTGCAAATATCTCATATATACTTGAAAGTTTTAATCGCAACTACACAGTAGCTTTAGCCTCTAAATTTAAAAATAAAAATTTTCATGATCTTGCAAACCAGCTATCAACTATTTCAAACCATATACTATCTAATTCATTAAAGCTCTTAGCAACGATACTGATAAAATTTTAAATAATATAGAGTTGATTTTAAAAAATGAGCAGATCGAAACATTTAAAAGCAGCCTTAATGACATACAGCAACATATAAAAGAGCTTCAAGACATAGGCAAGCAAAAAGATTCTATGAAATTTTATAGAATGTCTAGGTTGTTAAGCTCGAAAGGGTACTTATTAAATTCTATAACCCTGTTATTTGAAGCTATTGGGTATTACTGTGCAGAAAGCTTTGAATGTTTTGGCAATAATGTAAAAATGCACATTGATGCCTTTAGAAAAAGTAAAAATTTCAATGCCTATGATCTAACACACGAGTCTAGAACTTTTGTAAAATGGATGGAACTAAGAGATGAAAAGTACCTAAAAAAAAGTGGTGTGGCATACTATGATATAAAAAATAAGCTGGAGAGCATAAGAACTCTTGGTAATTTTAGAGATTTTATAAAAGAGGCCGAAAAGCTAAGAAATAATCTAGCTCACGGTAACGCAAGTGAAAAAATAGAAGATTCAAAAAAGAGCTCACAAAAATGTTAGATAAATATAATTCATTTTGTATAGTGCAAAACATACTGGGAAATAAAAAATGAAAACTCTTTTTATTTTAATGAATCACGCTCTAACACCAGAACAAGAGGAGGATGCGAGAGAAAATTTAAAAATTGAGAAATTTGCAAATATAGCTGATGCAAAGTGGAGTGACATAGATCCGTTTGAAAAAAGTGTAGTAAATGTCATAAATATCTACAAAGATAGACTTACAGGGCAGGCTAGTGCTGGCGATGTGTTGTTAGTTCAAGGTGACTTTGGAGCAACATATAATATGATAAAATTTCGCAAAAAATATGGGCTTAACCGTCGTATATGCTACTACAAAGCGTATAGTAAGCGAATATATAGAAAACGGAAAAGTCGTAACAAAACGAGAATTTAAACATGCAAGATTTAGAGAATATGAGGATTTATAATGGCAGAGTTAAACAATAAAACATTAATTATTTTTGAAATTTTAAAAAAGCTAGTAAAAAAAGAGAAATTTATCCATCAGACACAGAGCTTTTAGATGAATTTGGCATACAAGAAAGAACGCTAAGAAGATATATAGAAGAGATCAAAATTTTATTTGGGGATTCATTTATAGTGGAAAATAAGCTTGTAAAAAATGCCAAAAGACCTATGGGTGTATTAAGAGTAGCTGATAAGAATAAGGACATAATCATCGTTTTAGAGTATCTTTTAAAAAATAGCGACAACCTAGGCTGGCTAATAACTTTACTAAACGAAAACGACCCTAGCTTATTGAATGATTTAGAGAAACATGAAAAGAGGTATCTAAGCAGCTACAAGAAAATTCAGATATATTTTTATTTAAAACAAATCCTTTAGAAAATTTACAAGATGAGCCTAGCAAAAGGTATTTGAGTGAGCTTCGTAATGCAGTTGCAAATAGAGAGTACCGAGACATTAAGTATAAATATATCGATGAAGTCGAAAATTTAACCGATGCAAAATGCCTAAAAATAGTCTTTACTGATGGAAATTGGTATTTGGCTATAGAGGATGCTAACGAAAATTTTAGGCTTTTAAGGGTGGCTTTTATAGTATCTTTAACCAAAAGTTCAAAAAACTATCAAAAAAAGATTTTGTCAAAGTACAAAACGTATTTTAATAAAATACAAAATGCCATGAGCTTGCCATCAAATACGCCACAAAGAGCTCTACTTAAAGCCTCTCCCAAGGTAGCTATATATTTTCGTAAAGGCATGAAGAGCTTTTTCTCATCTCAAAGATTTGAAAAGGTTTTAGAAGATGGCAGTGTTACGTTTAGTATAGATTTTACTCAGGATATAGAAATTTTACCTTTTATAAAACGATGGCTTCCAGATATTGAGATATTAGAGCCAAAAAGTTTAAGAGATAAATTTAAAGAGGATCTAAAAATTGCTCTTGATTTATTAGATAAATAATAAAGTATAAATAATAAAAAAGAATAACCTATGTTTACAGGTATTCTGATGTTTAAACACCAACAGCATTTTTAATTAAGTATTGTGCAATAATCTTTTCTTCGATGCAGCGAGTTTCTTTGCCTATCTTCTCATAATGTAAATTATATTTACTTGACAAATAATAAAATCATTGTAGAGATCATAGGAACGGTGCGTATTATTGAGCGTATAATAAATTAATAATATTATAATTTCAAAGACAATAAAATAAGCAAAATAAAATTTCTAAAAGGATATAGGATGAAATTTGTTGCAATTACACTTCTACTACTAACAAGCATATTTTTAATAGCTTGCTCTGCAAATCAAGCAAGCAACAAGATAAACAACTCTGAACTAGAGAATTTAGCTAGTAAATATGGTGGAGTTTATATATTTAATCAAAAATTTGTTGAGGAGATAGAGAAAAGGGAAAAAGAAAGAAGTGATTACATGGATGATTTCTTTAAGAATAATAAAAGGAATTTTAAAAGAGATGACCTAGATATTATGGATAAGAAGCTCCCTCAAATTCTTGTCAAACGGTAAAAAATATTATACACGCTGGATAGACTATGAAAACCAAACTGGCAAAAAAGCTGAAATTCCTGAAACTTATATAAATAAAATCAAAGAATTTATAGGAGATGATTTTAATAAACAAAAACCAGAGTTATTAATGTTTTATCTATATGAAGACAATGGGATAGCTATACCTATAACAGTAAGAGCTTCTTACACATACGTAAAAACAAAATATGGCTTATTTGGTGATGAAGGACGTGGCGTTAAACTTAGCAAACAAAATTTTGTCACTAGGACAAGCAGAAGTGAATTTCACATAATAAATGGCAAATTTGAAAGAGCAAGCAAGGATAAATAATGCAACCTAAAAAATCAAGCAAAGAGCTGATAAATTGTTTTAAAGACTATGTGGATATAGCTGATGCAAGTTATGCTCTTTTACATAACATTTTTGAGAATGAAGAAGGAGAGCTAGATAGATTATCAAAAAAGCATGGATTAGAAAATTTGTCAGAAAATACAATAAATTCGTGTAGAAAAGAAGAAATTGATAATCCTGTTTGGAGATACGCAGACGATATTGTTAAAGGTGATGCAATAGAAGAGCTATCTGAAAAAGCAAAGAATAACGGTAAAAAATTTGGTGATCCTACCGCTTATGCTTTAGCAATAGAAGCAAGGTTTATGCAAGATAAAAAAATAACTAAGCCAGATAGTAAAAAGATGTTACTTTGGATAATGATATAAGTAATTTTATGGATTTTCCAGTAGATGAAAATGGACAAGTGGTTGGAGATCCTTATATTTTTTACAAAAAAGAAGACCTCTCTCCTCGCACAAAGCTCTTTGTCAATCGCTACGAGCTAGTAAAACATATACCAAATCAAAAATCAGGCTTTAGCTCGACAGTGTTTTATGATACTACTAAGTCAAACTATATCATAGGCTTTAGAGGGACGGAGATGAAGGCGAACGACCTTATAGATGATGGTTTTATGGCTATTACCTCTAGGGCCATTATGCAGATATCTGCACTAAAATCACTCCAATCAAGTATGGTTGAAGCTATAAATTCTCATAGTTTAAATTTAAATAGTGTGGATGGCGAGGATGAGAACTCTTTAAATTTAAACCAAGAGCAAGCATCTAGTAGCTCTAAAGAGGTCATCCTCTCAGGTCACTCACTAGGCGGACACCTAGCGCAGATATATGCTGTTACATTTAAAGATAGTGGAGTAAAAGAGCTATATACTTATAATGCTCCAGGAATTTATGGTGGGATAGTTGGCTCAGCTTTTACTTGGGTGGTAAGGTTTCTTAGTCTTATAGCTAAAGGCATAGTAAGAGGGGCAAAGTATGTAGCAAGACTTGTTGATCCAGATGGCTTTTTAGGAAAGCTAGTAAATTCTGCTTTTAATAAGATAAAAGGCATGCTTGGTTTTAAAGATGACAAGAGCACGGTGAAAGAGTGCGTAAATGCAGTTGAGAAGAACGATGAGGCTTGCAAGACTCTTTCAAACAAAGATACAAGCCTAAATATAAAAAGAGCTAGCAAGGGTGATGATCTAGGTATAGAGATACACCATATAGAAAGTGTAAAGCAAAGCATCAGTAAAAATGAGGATAGTTACACGAAAGACTGGCATGTAATGTGGGAGCCTACGCTTTCTGTTATATCTGATCTTGGATTTAAGCTAGGTGTTGGTATGGCTGATGAGATAGAGTATAAAAACACTGATAATAGACACTTGATCAATATATTAGTCAGGTCGCACTTTTTAAAAGAAAGTGTGATGATACTTTACTTGATGTGCTATCTCTTAGAGCATAAAGAAAACGCAAGCAAGATAGAGGGCAAAGATATCGTAGGTGCCCTAGACTATATAAATGAGTATATCCAGTTGCTTAAATTTAAACTAAGATGTATAAGGATGAAGCTGAAATTTAGATGTGGATATAGATAGTATAAGCAACACCTCGATGCTTGATACACCTTTATATATCTTCTATGCTTATCTAAATCTATTTTATGAGCAAGGGAAATTTAGCGATGATAAATTTCAAACAAGATATGGTTGGGTATGTCATCGAGAATTTAGGCAAAAATATAGATAAAAATAGCGAGAAAGAGGCTCACTTAGTTAAGCTTTTGGATGCTGAGGATATAGAAAAGCTAAATGCAGAGCAAGTAGTAAGTAGTGCTAGAGCTGGTGATATAGATATGCTAGTGGCGATATGTGCTTTAAATTTTATTTGTCTTTGATAAGAAAATAGAAAAAGACGAACTAGGCAAATACTTCTCTTATAACAAAAACATCTATAAGAGCATAACAACCTTGTGTGATGAGAAGGTAGATATAAAGCTTGCTACTACGTATGTCAAAGATAGGATAGAGATACTAAAAAGCATAATAAACCTAAGATACACTGACTACAAAAAACTTGAAGAGAACGAGAATTTCCTAGCTAGCGTTAGCTCTAGTGATGTAAGCTCTAGCGATGAAGCGATAGTCATAGCGCATAAGCCATCAACTTTAAGCAATAACGATATAGCACGCAATAATAAACTAGCAACTGAGGATATAAGAGCTCTTGCAAATGAGAGCTTTGGGGATATCTTTCATAAAAAGAAAACACTCTTAGTGTAAGTGCTGAAGATAAAAGCATCATAGACGCGGCGGTCTTAAATGATATATTTAAACTAGATAGTGAAAATATGGAGCAAAGAGTATATCTAGGCTCTATGCTCCTAAACACCGCCACCGAGCAATCAGACTATCCACTATACTTTAAAAAAGAAGAGGACGGGGAGGAGTCAAATTCTAACCTACTAAGCTTTGCTCATCAGCCAAGAGATGAGGAAAAAGACAAAGGAAGACTAACTATTGATTATAAAAACCAACGAGCTTGTGTGCTAAACTACTCACTACTAAATAAAAGCCTAAATATAGACCTAAAGCCAACAAACAAAGAGACCAAAGAGTCGCTTGAGCGGGCAAATGAGAGGCTAAATTTAGAAAAGAAAAGTAGCGCGGTAAGTGCTGGCGGTACCGCATTTGCTAATCCAATAATAGAAGATGACGTGGTAGTTTGCCCACATGGCGGCCATGTGATCTTAAAAAGTAGAGCTGGCAAAAGCATAAGATCAGATGATCAAGGTGTGATACTTGATGTTGATTTTATAAACTCACCAATAGTTGGCTGCTCAGCTAAAAACCCTTGCACAAAGGTAGCATACGTGCCAAGAGCGGCTCTTAGTCTAAAAAGTATGAATAACCACTATGCTGTTATGCAAGACCTAGTGCCAGCATGCCTAAGCAACACCAGCTCACCGCTAAGGTGCATAAAAAAAGAAAATAGGATAAAGCTAGCTCATAGTATAGGTAGCCCAACATCTGAAAACGATAATGCAGCGGTGGTAAATCCAAATTTAAATAGCGCTCACATAAGACTGCATGTAAAATCAGCCATTAATCAAGCAGACAACCTTGCTGTTTGCATATATAAGCTAAATGATGTGGAGCATAAAAACCAAGAGGGATTTAAAGAGATGGAGCTAAATTTAGATGAGGGCAGCGATGTAAAAGATAAGAAGCTAAAAGAGTATCTAAGCTCTCGCTTTAGAGAGGATAAATTTCAGTATCTCGTCATTTAACTTCAAATACTCGCTAATGGATAAGAATTTCATCTTTATAACACCTAAATATATAGAGTCTATTTATAAAAATACAACACTTCCAAAAAGCGGTATAGGATTTTTTCAGTTTGTGGATGATATAAGCGATGAGAGCAATCTTATCTATGTCACCCCAAGCAAGGCAAAGACGGTGGATATAAAATTTGCTTGTGGACTTGATAGCAAATATAATGATGATATAAATACAACAAAAACAATAGTGGTGGCTTAATGGCCATCTCTTTTAAAAAACTAAAAGTGACAATGGGACAATCCATATATCCGTCCGAAATTTCCAGTACCATACCTTTAATTATTCTTAATATTTTTTATTAACTCATTATATAGAAACTTAGATATTTTATCTATGAAAATATTTTTTATAGATATATGAATGTGTCAAGAAGGAAAAATGGTTTCTTGGTAACATAAAATAAAATAAATATTGTTTTTAATATTAAAATTTATTTTTAATATTTACTTAAAAAATATATATAACAAGTTAGCTTTTTATAATTTCCGCACAAACTCACATGACTTTTGATGTCCTAGTAAAATTTTAAAATTTTTACAAAAAACGTGTTAAAATTACTGCAAGCTTAGAATTTGCTACATAAAATTTTATTTTGCTACAAACATTAAGCTATATTTCATGAAAGGTGACTGCAATATAATATTGTAGAAACATCGTAGTTTAGGTATTTATGGTGTCACGGGGAGACTTGAACTCCCGACCTCCGGCTTATGAGGATTTTTTATATGAGCTCACAAAAGCCTGAAATACGCACTTTAGACGATTTTTTACTTAGTCATTACATAAAACTGTTCCATTTTTGACCGGTTAACTATTAAATATGGGACAACACTTAAGGGAGCGAAACGGTATATATTACTACCGAGCGACACTTGCTCCAAGCATCAGAAAATTTTTTAACGAAAAGCGAGAAATTTGCTTCTCCACATCCACTAATCTCTTGGAAAAAGCCAGAAAAAGGGCTAAAATTTAGATAATAATCTTTACCTGATAAAAAGGGCGGTTCACATGAATCTTAGTGATAACATAATCCAATCTTTTGTAAATTTGTTTATGAAAGTAAAGCTTAGCAAGAGTATCAAAGAGCACTCTCTTCTTAACAAGAAGATGGATGTAGAATTTCTAAATGTGCTCAATGACTACTTTAAACAAAGTTTGATAGATGGCGATCTACCTCAAAATTTTAATTAAGGATATAAGCAATATCACTAACACTGCTGGCGCTCTTAGCGGTAAGGATAAAGAGAACATAGGGCAAGCTCTTTTAGAGAAGAATATACTAACACTTAACTATCTTGTATCAAAGCTTGAGAAGAGCAGTGTGCTCTTTGATGACAAGCGTGAGCACTGTTTCCTTGAAGATGATTCTAGTGATAACTTAGCCAAACATGCCAAACCTAGTTCGTTTGACGCTAAGGACATAGCTTCATTCCAAGAAAATATAAAAGAGCTTGAAGATAGTGGTTGTTTGCCCATTACTGATGGGCAGCTTAAGGCTATGGCTCAGAGGATTAGCGAGACGGTTTATGCCATACTAGATCAAAAGTATGGCTCAACTTCAAATTTAAAGCTAGTAAGAACAAAGAATAGCCATAGAAGCATGGAAGATATCATATTGGATCCAAATCCACCAAAAAATATCAAGATAAAATTAGATGACGATAGTAGCTTTAGTATTTTTAATCCTAGCGCCAAAATAACCAAAGAGTATGAGATCAGGCAAGTACTGCAAGCGACATCTGGCTCTAGCAATCAATTCTCAGCTTTAAATTTTAGAAGATCAAAAGAGCTTAAAGGATGCATTCGAGATATTTGAGACAAACACTAAAAGAGCTGATAAGTGGTCGCCAGATACGCAAAGATTAGTTACTGGCGTAAAAAGCTCTTATTTTTATACTTTAACGAAGATATGCCAGTTTATAGGATCACTGAGAGATAACTTGCTTGAATTTAGAGATCTTCTTTATAAAATTCCAACCAAGCTAGCTCAAAAGAGTAGGTATAAAGATAAAAGTTTATCTCAGATACTTAAGCTGGGAGAAAAGGACGATAAACTCTCTGAACCTACTATTCAAAAATATATGATAAGGGTTATTCAGTTTTTTAACTACTGCTTTGATAGTGGCTATATAGGTAAAAGCATAACTGCAAAAATGAATGTCAAGATAGACATAGACCCTAGCGAAAGGGCAGTGCTTCCATACGAAGCATCAGAAGCTAGAAAGATCTTTGAGATAGTAACTAGTATCAAACAAAGTGGTAAATCACCAAGTTCAAGGATAGAGGCTAGTGAGCTCTACTACGTCACAATGATAGCTGCTTATAGTGGCATGAGGATAAAAGAGATCACACAGCTTCATAAGGAAGATATAGCTTTAAAAGATGGGATTTACTGCTTTAACATAAACACAAATGATGGTAAAACCACCAAGACCAAAAACAGCATTAGGTTTGTGCCTATTCATAGTAAGCTCATAGATCTAGGTCTGCTAGAATATGTTAATAGCAAGAAAAGCGGAAATATATTTAAGGTAAGCAATAAGGACTTCTCTGAAATTTTTAGAAGCCAGATCCAAAGAAAGTTTATAGACAAAGACTCTAAAAAGACCTTCTACTCTTTTAGGCACTACTTTATAGACTATCTAGTGCAACGCGAGGTAGAAGCTAACCTTATAGCCCAGATAGTAGGACATGAAAAGCAGTATAAAATTTTACTAAACACTTATGCCAAGCCTATTAATGCAAACACACTAAAGGCTAAAGTAGAGATGGTATCGTATGATAATGAGTAGGGATAAATTTCAAAGCATAAACTTTTAAGACTATCTTTATATCTTATTTAGTATTATTTTAGGTATTAAATAAAGGATAAAAATGCAAACTATACAAGCAAATTTTACAGCTAGCATAAGTGAGCTAAAAAAGTCTCCAGCTCGAAATTTTAAAACAAGCTGGAGATAATGTCGTAGCTATACTAAACCACAATGTCCCTAGTGCCTATCTAGTACCTAGCGCTGTCTATGAAAAAATGACAGAGATAATAGAAGAGTATCATCTAAGTAAAGCAGTAGATACTGCCCTAGCAAGTGGTGGAAAACCAGTAAAAGTAAGCTTAGATGAGCTATGAGTTAGAATTTTTGCCAAGCGCTTTAAAAGAGTGGCAAAAGCTAGACAATAGCATAAAGGTGCAGTTTAAAAAGAAGCTAAGTGAGCGTCTAGAAAACCCAAAGGTTACCAAAGACAAGCTACGAGGCTATGAAGATGTCTATAAGATCAAGCTAAGAGATGTCGGCTACCGCTTGGCCTATCAAGTAAAAGATGATGAGATCGTAGTATTGGTGCTAGTTGTTGGCAAAAGAGAGAACAACAAAGTATACAAGATGCTAAAGGATAAATTTAACTAAGCATTAAGCTAGACTTTAGTCTTCTGTGATTTGCTAGTAACTAATTTTATGTTATTAGCTTGTCCTATCTAAGTGCTCTTTTATGATGAGCATAACCCCTTACATTTTTATTATTTTATTTTCTTGATTTCATACTAGACTAAATTTCTAAGAGAAATTTAAAAGCTACAAAAATTATATTATATATTTCATAGTATTTTTAAAAAACACGCATTTTAGCGGCCTGAAGCCTATCAGATTCCTTGTTTTAGGCTGTGAAATTTTATAAAATAATCTTAAAAGATATTTAAAGAGCAAGTCTGCCAAAATTTTATGACATAGGATTTTTGAGTGGCTTCTTCTTGGATTAGGAGTAAATTTACGTGAGTTCTGAAAAGATAAAAAAACGCAAGGTAACCAAAGTCATAACTAAAAGACTTAGGCTAAGTAATGCAGAATGGTTGGTAATTAATGATAAATTACAAGAAAGTGGCCTAACTTTCTCAAAATTTGCCCTAAGAGCTATGTTGTCTAAGCAGATTTATGCACCAATTATGAGAGAGCTTTTAGCTGAACTATCTAGACATGGACAAAACATGAACCAAATAGCTGCCAAATTAAATAGTGGGCAAAGCCTAGATAGAGTTGGTATTGAGATCATAGCGGACGATAATGATGTCTTACATAAAGTGTATGAAGCATTGGGTAAATAATATGTTGCTTGATTTACTTTGCATCAATACAAATAAAGGCACTAGTGATGCTAGTTAAATTTCTTCGTACTTATACTGGTGGTGGCCTTGGGAGCATAAATTATCTTTTAAATGAGAGAAAAGCTGCTGGAACAGCAAGAGTTATAAAAGGTGATGAAAATTTAACTAGAGCTATTATAAAAGGCATCACCTATAAACAAAAGACCTGTTTTGGTGTTTTATCATTTGAAGAGAAGTATGACTTTTTGACTGAAGAGCAAAAACTAAAAATCATTAAGGATTTTGAACGTGCTCTTTTGGGTGAATATATGCTTGAACGTACAAATGTATTATGGGTAGAGCATTCTGATAAGGATGGACGGCTTGAGTTAAATTTCCTTATCCCTAAGATAGATCTTGAAACAGACAGGTCATTTAATCCTTATTTTGCTAAATATGATCAAACTAGAATAGATCTAATTAAAAAGATCATTAACGATGAGTATGGACTATCAAGTCCAGATGATCCAGCAAAAGAGCAAACTATATTGTCTAGCAAGAAAAACATCAATCATTATAAAAATTTGGAAGAGCTCGACCAAAAGCTGCACGATCTGGTTAAGCAAGGCTATATTAAAAATAGAGACCACATGATTGAACTTCTTAAACAAAATGGTATCGAAATAACCAGGATCAACAAAAAAGGCATAACGATCATACTGCCTACTAAAAAAACAAAAAATCGTCTAAAAGGAGGAATATACGATGCAGACTTCACCAGTGCTCAAAGACTTGGAGAACTCAGCCAAAGCTCAAGCAGAAGAATTAGAGAATTCCATGATAGAAATACACAAGCAGAGTGCAGAGAAAATAGGCGAAAACTTGAGGAGCTTATTGTTAAAAGAGATAGATTTAATCAAGAAAGATATGTCGAAAGAACTTCAAAAAACAATATCCTTGCATCACAAGGACAGATCGGTGATAATCTCGCTATCAGTTGCTACCGCACTAATTTTGGGAATAGCAATTGGCTGGGTAGTGCACGCAATGATATTAAAGGAAGAAGTAGCTTGGACGATACCAAAACAATGGAGATACAGCCAACCTACTGCAGACAAGACCCAGAGGGAATATTACATATCAATTTCAAAAGACGAAGAGATAACAGAGAACGAGCGCAGGAAATTTATATTAATGAAAATGGAGTAGAGGATGACAGCATTAGAGAAAGCATTGCTAGAAGAGAACGAGCGCTTGACCAAGATGATCGAAGACGAAAGGAACAGACACGAATTAGAAATAATGAATTTGCAACAAGACTGCGAGAAGGAGCTTGTGATATTACGGACAAATGTGACAGCGCTAATAAAGAAAGTCAAGAAGCTTGAACAAAGATTGCAACGACGCCTTAACGGAATCTTTGCAGCAACAAAGAGATATGTACGAGAGTTCAATATCTTGCTTGGAAGAAAAATTAAAAATTTCAGAAGAAAAATTCCAAAATTTGAGAGAAGCATACGAGAGCTTACAGATAGAGCACAAGATGCTACAAGAATATGTAGAGAATTTATAGAGGAGCGTGAATACTCCAAAAAAACCAGCATACATCACCATGTAAGTGATGTATGCAAGGAAAAACTCAAAGCCTAGAAGATATGTTTTAAATTTAGCGACTATATTAAGTTTATTAGACAAACCATCTCATTTATTACTTCCAAAAAACCTTATTTGTTACGTTGCCATTTTAAAAATCTACTAAAATATATTTTGCAGACCACAAAAAATAATTTAGTCTAATTATTTTTTATACTTATGGCTACCCTTAGTAAACTTAATATTTTATTAAAAATAGCCTATCCTGCATGGCCATTTTTAATTAAGAAAATATTTTTTAGCGTGGGTCAAGGGAGCGGCAAGCTCTCCTTGCGAGCCTCTATGGAGCAACAAATGGTAACATTTTGTAGCTACATAGAGTATGCTCGCCCTAATATCTGAATTGAATTTTGGCGCATACTGGAATTAAATCAGTCCCACCAAAGAATGACTTAGTAAAAGTAAATTTTTGTAATTTTTGTGATTGGCATATTTGTCACTTGTTTATTTTGACTGATAAATTTGGATAGTCAATTATTTTATGGTTACTTTAATTAAAACTTAAAAAGCAAGAAGCTAGGAGGCAAACCACGAATGATATTAGCATCTTAAGCACCAATATAAATTCATACACTAAGCAACAGCACAAACAAGGCAGGTCTGCAAATTTTAGTGATATTTTTAACCAAAAGACCAAAGAAAAGATTAGCGAGCCAAACCTGTAACAACTTGTCAAGGACTTTCTAATCATTTTTATCATTTTTTTGATGTTTTTCACTCTCAATTTCTCTAAGCATTATGCGTTTCAATTTGTCTTGCATTGTTTCAGTAGTATTTTTATTAAAATGTACAACAACTTCATAGGTAGTTTTTCCAATCTTCTTTATTGTTTTTGTTTCTGTATTATTTTTTTGCATATCATCATTCCTTTTCTTGCAATTAAAAAGCAATTAGAATTTTTTACTTTTCCAATCGCTCTCATTCATCTATTAAGTTTTGTGCTTTCTTCAGCTTTTCTTTGCTCTGTATTTTTCTTCTATCAAGTCCCGTTATCCTAAGAGGTAAACACATCTCGATTATCCTTGAATAAATCCTGCCAAGCATTATATCTTCCTGTTCTTTTTCTATATCTTTGAAATTAAGGTTAGTAGTTATAATGGTTGGTCTTGCCTTTAGGTATCTTGCATTGATTACATTGTAAATTTGCTCTAAGGCATATTCTGTATTTCTCTCTATTCCAAAATCATCAAGAATTAGTAGGGTAGGGCTTGTTATCTATTCGATATATTCGTTTCTATCAAGATTAAAGCCGCCTTTTTGTAAGTCGTTTAATATCTGTGCAAAGTTCCTCATTTTTACTGTATGGCTATATTCTGTAATTATAGCGTTGGCAATAGCACAAGCTACATAGGTCTTGCCACTTCCTACATTTCCGTAAAGTAACAGTCCAACATTATCTTTTCTCATTTCTTCAAAATGTTTTACATAGTTCTTTGCTTTTTTGATGATTTCCTTATCTGTATCTTCATCGGCATTTTTAAAGGTGTAGGCTATTTGATTTTTGGATATAAAGCAGCTTTGTCTCAACCTATCTTGTTTTAACAGTTTTTTCTTGTTCAGCTCTATCTCTATCACATTTACAAGCCGTTCTGATAATCATAGGCTTATCCAACATTGGAATTACCTTACCGTCTATTCTTTCATTACAAATCTTGCAATAGATATGTCCGTCTTCTTCATAGTGAGTATCTTTGTTGTAGATAAAATCTGTCCCTTTGAATTTTTGTAGTAATCATATTTTCTTTATCATTCATAATTTTAGTCTCCTTTTCTACATCAGGCTCTATAATGCGTTTTTAAGGCTTATTTTTATCTTAACCATAGTCTGACACCTCTTTTATGATTAAACCCTTAAAAACACCTTTTATAGGCTGTCGCTGTCTTCATAGTTGGTTGAATAGGTTCTATGGCTTTTATTTTGATTATTTTTCTGTGATAGCTTTTCTTTATCCTGTTCATACCAATTCATACCAATTAAGGATTGTTACATAGTGGTCTTTGTAGTCTGTGCCTTTACTTTTGATATATCTTAATAGCTTTTCAGTCATTGTATCTGTATGACCTTTCAGCCTATCTTTTAGATTTTGGTATTTTTCATCGGTTAAATGAATATTTTGATACTCTCCATAAAGGGACACTGGGGCAACCTGTTCTATTCTCCTCTTATCTAATCTACCCTTAACTATACTATGCGGACAAACGGTTAACACTTGGTTGTCATTTGGTATACCAAGATTTTCAACCTTGATATATGCTCCATTTTCCGTTTGCGTTATACTTTGCTTTTCTTCAAGATACATCGTTTCTTTTCGTCTGTCATTTCTGATGTAGTTATTTATCTTCCAATAGGTAATGACTATAACCCCTCTTTAAAAGACAATTACAAAACCTTTTGTAATTAGAATTTTTAAGTCATCATCATCTGCCCTCATAGATAGATGAAAATACAGGCATTGGCTACTTAATGGCATATCCAAAAATAAGTCGCTATCCACTATCTTTATTGAAAACATCCTTTTATCTGCCATTTTTCTCTCCTATCTTTTGTTATGAAAATGTAGCAACAAATCGTTACTCCTTTTATCTTTTAAGGAAGTCGTGTTTCACTACCCCCTTTGATTAGTACTGTCTTTGATTTAGGTACACTCCCATTTTGGGAATGTGGCATTTGTCATCTTCTTATTTTTCTTTTGTTGTTTTAGATGTCGGTCTTAAAAATACTTTTGCTTTTCTATAAACTGAATGAGCGTTTTGAAACGGTACAATAGAAAAAGCCGACTATACTTTTAACTTTTGTTGTTTCAGTATGTCGGCTTAATGTAAGCTATCTGTTTCAAATTTTTATTGTCAAGGGTGAGCGATAGTGAATGTGCTTTACCCTTGATGATAAAAAAGCGAATGAATTATATTCAGTTGTCTTTTGCCTTTAATACGGAAAAATGCTTCGGCTTTTTTCTTTGCTCCCCGCAAGGGTAAAAGCACCGCAGGTCGCAAGGACACCTAAAGGGTGTATAATTGCGCCCTTAGAAAATCTAAGGGAATTACAATTATACTATGTCCTTGCGTTTCTTAGTCTTTTTGAAATGCTCTTTGCAAAATAGCCTTTATTTCTTCATTACTTTTCTCGCTTGCTCCCTCAATTAAACTTTCTAAGATTGCTCCTCGCTCTATCAATCTATGGTTTCGCTTTTTTCTTTCTTCAAGGCTCGTTTGCTTTCTGATTTTCTTTTCCTGATTTTTAAGCTGAGATAGTTTCTTTTCATATTTTTTTTCTTCTTACTTGCTTTCAATCTTTTCTTTTACTTTTTCTAATTCTGTTTTTATTGTCCATAAATTTCATCTCCTTTCAAGTTTTTTTCATAAGAAAAGACGATAGATGTTTTACTTTCTATCGTCTTGAATCTGTATTATTCAGCTCGACAAACTGAAATTTGACTTACTTCTTGTATTTCTCAACGATTATGCCTGCTACAATACCTACAATAAATCCCGCCGTAGTAACAGCCGAAAACTTAAACTTACCCCAAAGAGAAGGAAGCGCAGAAATCGCAAGTGCATACCAAAACAGATTACTACTGAGCAACCAACCATATAAATAACTATGCTCACCAGTTGAAATATTAGTAAATAGCCAACCAATCAAGTTGCTCTCACCAATATATCACCAGATATACAGCTATGTATCCCAATGTTATATAAACATTTTTCTTTCTCAAGTATAATCACAATCCTTTGTCAAACGGGAATTTTATTTTCCTGTCACTCGTTTATAGGATCATAGTCGGAAGGGACAGGTGCTACTATACTTACAAAGATGATATCCTCATCTCCAGTATTTTTTGCTCCGTGGCAGGAGTCTTTCTTCGATACTATGACATGGCCTTTCTTGAATGGAACCTCTTCATTAGGCTGGGGGTAGAATATTCCCTCTCCCTGAAGGACGATCCATATATCGTCGGAATTGTGGTGATAGTGCTTTTGCAATGTCTAACCGGGTTTGATAACCCAGACCGATCCGCCTGTAGATTCTGTCTGATAAAACGGTGTTCTGACAGCCTTTTCCGGATCCTCTTTTTACAAGGTCCATGCAATAGATTCTCTGTTCGCTCATGATTATTTGCTCCTTTGTATTCCATAGTTTAATCGAAAAAATGCGATTTAATGATATACCGACAAATTTCTAATTTGTTCTACTTCTTTATGTTTTTTAATCTCTCATCATAATATTCTTCTACAAATTTATGATTTTGGTGTTTTTCAATTTGCTTAGTGATAAGCTCTATCATTTGCTCATTTTGTTCTACTGTGTAGTTGAAATTTTTCCAATGAGAAACATTGTCTAAACATATTTCAACCAACTTTTCAAAGGTTAATACCCTTTCATTATCGGAATAATATGTTTCTTTTATATTTTTTGTTGTTGTAACTTGTATATTAGCCTCATATAGAGTGTTCAATACATCAGAGCTAATAGAAGTATCAAGAGTTGCTAAAAACATTTCTCTTGCACCTGTTCTTCCCATTTCTTCAGGTACTTCTTGCCATCTTTCTCTTAATGTGGTTTTTGCACTAATTAAGACAGTATTTCTCTTATTTACAATGTATTCTAAAACACCCGGAGAAACTAAATCTACCAATTTACCAAGACCTTTATTGACAAACTCTTGTTTACCTATATTACCTTGACTGTCAAGTGGAATCCCTGCACCAATCAAAATGAGTTCTATAATACTTTCAAATTCTTTACCTGCTCTACTCCTCCTACTTTGAGTATTTGACAAAGTCAAAGCATATATATGTTCCGGAAATTCTTCCACAAACCAAGTAATTGCCTCTATTGGTGTAAGAGTTTTGATATACTCATCATCAACTAACTCTTTTAGCATTTTTGAAGTAAAGTCTTTTTCTAATGGCTGAAATTCACTCCAACAGCTATTTCTAAGTTTTTCAACAACTTCACTTGCATTACTTAAAAAGAATTCTTTAGGGACTTTGTCGTATCCTAATGTAATAAAATTATCATAAACTAAGTCATAAGGCTGTTTAAAGCCTTCTTTCCTTTTTTCTTTAACTAAGTTTTTATATTCATCAAGAGAAATATTTGCCATAACTCTTTTCCTTTCTTGAAAAATTTTCTTCTATATGGTACAATAGTGTCAAATAGAGAACAGTTAGTCCTTGAAATAACATATATAAAAAGGAGAATATATATGAATATTATACCACAAATCATAGATAATTCCCCTGCTATTTTAATAAAAAATAAGCGTATCAGATTACAAATGACTCAAAAAGAATTAGCTGATGCTGTTGGTATGTCCAAATTCGGAGATAGGACAATTCGCAGATGGGAAAATGGAGAAAGTCAGCCATCGTCCATTGAGCTGAAACATATTTTATCATTTCCTGAAAAAGTACCTTTCCCTAATAATGAAAATGCCCCCTATAAAATCATTGATTTATTTGCCGGAATTGGTGGTACAAGGCTTGGATTTTACCAAACAGGTAAAACAAATGTCGTATTCAGTAGTGAAATTGATAAATTTGCAGTAAAAACATATAAGGCAAATTTTGGTGAAACTCCTTTTGGAGATATTACAAAAATATCTGAAAAAGATATTCCTAATCATGATATTATTGTCGGTGGTTTTCCTTGTCAAGCATTTAGTCAAGCCGGTAAAAAGCTTGGTTTTGAAGATACTCGTGGAACATTATTTTTTGAAATTGCAAGAATTATTAAAGAGAAACGACCTAAGGCATTTCTTCTTGAAAATGTCAAAAACCTAAAATCTCACGATAAAGGTCGTACCTATAAAACAATAGAAAAAACATTAAAGGATTTAAACTACGATGTTCATTCTATTATACTTAAAGCAAAAGACTTCGGTGTTCCACAAAATAGAGAGCGTATTTACATTGTTGGATTTGATAAGGATAAAATAGATAACTATAAAGATTTTTCTTTTCCAATTCCTCCCTGCCCAGATGTTTCTGTGGGAAATATTTTAGAGCAAAATGTTGATACTAAATACACCATTTCAAATGCACTTTGGCAAGGTCATCAACGACGAAAGAAAGAACATAAAATAAAAGGAAATGGATTTGGTTACACATTGTTCAATGAAAACAGTCCTTATACAAATACATTATCTGCAAGATATTATAAAGACGGGAGTGAAATACTTATTGAGCAAAAAGGAAAAATCCACGAAAACTAACACCTCGTGAAGCTGCAAGACTTCAAGGCTTCCCCGAAAACTATATCATTCCTGTAAGTGATACTCAAAGTTACAAACAGTTTGGTAATTCTGTTGCCGTTACTGTTATCCATGCAATTGCAAATAACATAATTGATATACTTGATACCTGTACTGAAAAAGAGATTAACTAACTTCAATCTCTTTTTCTAACTTATTAACTTGTATACCTGCCCTTTTCAGAACCTTTAATTTTTCTTGTTTTCTCTGTTCTCTCCTTGCCTTATACCTTTCCTCATATTCCTGTTGTTTTCCATTTACTTTACGCTTTAAGTAGTTTTGATGAAGTCTATCTTTTCTTTCCTTGATTTTTCTCTCTCTTCCTCAATTTTTAATCTTTCTTCTTCTTCTTCTTCTTCAGTCAATTCTTCTTTTGGTGGCTCATAGTTACCGATAAAATTAAAATATATCTCTATTTTTTGCTTTGATGTTTGACTACCTTTTCTATTCCTTTCATGAACAATAATCTTTTCTACAAACTCATTTATCATTGTAGTTGTAAGTTCATCAAAATTTTCATATCGGCTTATTAGAGATATAAACTTTTTCGCCTTATCTGTTTCTTTTTCATATCTTGATATTGCAAACTCTAAGTCTTTAATTTCTTTGCTTAAAGCTATTTGCTCTGTTTCATATTGACTGTTAAGTATCTCATATCTATTACTTGGTATTTTTTCAAGTATCATATCTTCGTAAATACGGCACATCAATCGTTCAAGTTCCTGAAGCCTGTTTTTACTTTCCATTAATCTTATTTTTTTCTTTTCTATCTCTACTTTTTCCTTTTCTTCCATTTCATTTTAAATGGAACGGATAAAGGCTTCGTGATCTTCATCAAGATATTTTTTAATGTCTTTTAAGGTTTCCTGTATAAGGTTTAAGACTGCTTCCGCTTTTATCCTGTGAGTAGATGGACAAAGCGTTCCACAGGGTACTTTCGTGTAAGCACTGCAAGTGTAGTAGGGAATATTTTTGTAATTACTTGTTCTATGAACATACATTTTACTGCCACAATCTGCATAATACATAAGCCCAGTTAAAGGGTGATATTCTCCCAACCATTGGGATACCTTTTTACATTTCCTCTTATCCTTTGCACATTATCAAAGGTTTCTTGGTCTATAATTGCCTCGTGGGTATTTTCAAATATCAGCCAGTTTTCTTCAGATACATATTTGCTTTTCTTATCCTTGAAATGCTTTCTTGTTTTGAAGTTTACAGTATGACCTAAATATTCCTGTTTCTTTAAGATACTTACAATTGTAGAACTGCACCAGCGATAAGGATGTTCAAACACTTTGCTTTGATGTAGTCCATATCCTAATTTTTGCTGATGGTAAGCAGGTATATCTACTTTTTCACTTTCCAATATCTTTGCTATTCGATACGGACCATTGCCTTGCATGGTCAGATTGAATATTCTCCTTACTATCTCCGCTGCTTTTTCATCTACAATCCACTTATCTTTGTCTTTTTCATCTTTGATATATCCATAAGGTGGAGAGCTTGCCGTATGCTTTCCGCTTTCCCCCTTTGACCTGAATGTAGATTGTATTTTTCTTGAAGTATCTCTTGTATACCATTCATTCATAATATTTCTAAAAGGGGTAAAATCATCTTCTCTATAAAAGCTATCTACATTATCATTGATAGCAATGAGCCTAACTCCCTTTTGTCTTAAGATTTCCATACATTGACCGACTTTAAGATAGTCTCTGCCAAGTTTACTCATATCTTTTACGATTATACAACCTATTATATTACCTTGATTAACTCCGTTCATCATTGCCATAAAGCCCAGGTCTATCAAACTGTGTTCCGCTTATTCCATCATCTGTAAAATGTATGATGTTGCTTAAATTATTTTTACCTGCATATTCTTCAAGGATTTTCTTTTGATTTACAATAGAATTGCTTTCTCCTTGAAGTTCATCATCACGACTTAATCTCTCATAGAGTGCTGTTATCTTTTCATAATTCCTCATTTTTACCCCCTTTCTCTTAGTTTCTTAAATAAAAAGAATTAAGAAGTACATATTTCACTAATATAGTGATTAAGTGTTCTCCTTAATTCTATTACTCCAAGAGCCAGCTAAATTTACTTATACTATTCCCTCTCAAAACAGCCTCATCTCTTTAAATTTCAGTGACCTTCAAGCTTATGGCTACACAGTGGATAAAGCTGGTTTTATGGGAGCTGACTTTAACAAAGCTGCAGGCTTGCCACAGGACTTTAAAATCCACAAAAGCACACTTGATGAGCTTAGTAGATTTGCCGAGCGCAACCATGTGTTAAACCGCATCAAGAGCAAAGACGAGCAGATAAAGATCTTTGATAATATCGATATGGCTGACACCATAAAGCACTACTACAGACTATTTGATCAAATGACCTCTGCTTTAGGTGATGATAAAAAGAGCTACACCCTTGCAGATATAGGCAAACTACCAAAAGGCTACAGTACAAAAGGCACTCGCTATGATGCCAAAGGACATTTGCTAAAAGATCTATCAAACTCTACTATCTCAAATATCTACTCTAGCACTGATGAGCTAAATAGCGCTAAATCTCTTAGCAAAGAGCTTTCAAGTGCAGGCGTTAGGCTCATAGTAAAAGAGGTTGATTTTACGATGAGCGAAGCAGGTGATGAGTTTAGCTTTAACCCTGATATGTCGGTATATCAAGTAGATGAAGGTTATAGCAAAGAGGCTCTTTTTATGGGATTTTTGCGCAGCTCTAGACCACTACCAAGTGATAGTGCAAAGACTAAGCTAAGTAGCGCTGCCTTAAATGATATCTCAAGCACTGGAGAGCATAAAGAGTACTTTGTAGATTTTGAAAAAGTGGGTAAGGATAGTGAGAGCATAAAAGCGCTCATAAAAGAAAGACTTAAAGAGCTAAGTCTTTTAATGTATGCAAGATCAAAGAACACTAGTACAGAAAGTGTCACCTCAAACGAATATGAGAAATTTTAAGCCAGCTGGAGAGGATATAAATTCTCTAGCAAATTCTTGGAGTGAGAGGATAAGTTCTATTAGTAATACTTTTGTGTATGGATAAGTCATATATAAACTAAATCGCTAAAAGGTCGATTTAGTTATTGATTATACTCTAGCCCATAAAAGCATTAAACCCAAGTAGGTTGAATTTATATTCTTTAGCTGAATGTGTGTTAGTGTATAAAACAGCATTGCTGGATAGGTGGTAGCAAGATGCTCTAATGCAAATTAATACCATAAAAAAGAATTAAAACCTACGAAAGAGATGCTGGAATATCTAAATAAAGCGAGACCTTAACAATGCTTAATAATATAACCTATTCGCCAAATCTAAATAACAATTCACTATTTGAAGGAAAAGAATTTGCGAGTAGAGTTAATTATAAGAAAGTGATGGGTAATAGCACAAACTTTACTGGAGCTTTTAAATCCTACAATGATGATAAACAAACCATCTGGGGCAAAACGTCAGATAATGATCTAGAAGGACAAAAGATACGTCGAACTTTAGAAAGATTTGGTGTGTCTTTTAGTAATGAGGGTCGTGAGCTTCTCGAGTTGTCTAATATAAGTGTAGATGAATTTATTGAGAGATATTCTAAAGTTATAAATAGGAGTATGCCACAAGAGGTTGGTGACTATGGGCTAATGGATCAAAAAAACGATCATGAAGAACAAAACAATCAAACTGACACGCAAAAACAAGAAGCCTTTAAACCCATGCAAGTAACTAAAAAATTTAAAACTTATGATATGCAAGCCGATGAGAAATTTAAAGAATTTTACAAATTTATAAAAACTGAATTTGATAATGGCGAAAGTATATTCGAAATTTTAGAAAAAGTCGCAAATAAAAAAGTGGATAAAACCGTATAAAAGGACTAAATTTAGAGCAATCATTGCTCTCTATAATTCATCAAGCCATCTTGTTTAAAATTTGCTTCTTATCTATCTTTTGCATAAGTTCTAAGACGTCTATGCCTCTTTTTTCTTTGAAATTTAAAAGCTCTCTTGTATAGAGAAATTTTTGATCCTTGTTTATATCATAAGTCTCATACTTCTTTTTAACCTGCATAGGTTTAAATTTCTTCTCAGCCTGCTCTTTGGCAAAATTTGCATTATATTCTTGCTCTTCTTTGTGTAGTTTGGCTAGAAATTCTTTATGCTCTTTTGTAGTTTTTTCTACATCTTCTTTATAAAGCTTTTTAAACTCTTCTATGCTTAGATCTGCTCTAACAAACAAAGCAGCACCATCATTGCTCATCATTGTATCTTCAGAAAATGATTTCATAAAGTCTTCTAGCTCAGCCTCTTGTTCTGCTGTGCCAATACCAACCATTAGCCCAGATATTGTTGGCTTGCCATCTACTGAGTTAGAAAGCAACCAGTCCATGTGAGATTGTAATACATTGATCTCAAATTCCTCTAAGTTCTCTGGATATTTTGATAATAAAGCTCGCCTTTCATCAATGGTATAGCTATACTTTTTTGAAAGCATATTGTCTATCTTCTTTATGGTTTCTGTTATCCAGTTTTCACTGCTTCTGTCTTCTTTGATGTATTTTTCAACATTATCAATTATTAAATTTTGCATATATGAATCAATTAAAGCCTTTTCTTGCTCCTTTGACATTTTTGCATTTTCTTTTTGGATAGTGTTATCTTGTATTGGTGTATTGCTAAGTCCGTTTATGCTAGTTATCATTTTAACTTCCCTTACGCCTTTATATCAACATCTTTTTTATGCCAAGCATATCTACTAGATATTTTCCAGCTGGGTTTTCATTTAGCTCTTTTACTAAATTTAAAGGTGGCATGCTAAATTTCAAAAAGCTATCCATAAAGTCTTTGCTCTTTTTACCATCTTTATCTATCTCACCAAAGAGTAGCTTTAGCATTTTTAGATTATGCTCCATCATCTTTTTAAATGAGAGCTCGTCTTCTTCATATCCCCTACGCCTATCTTCAGGAGTGCTGACAAAGCCACTTTCTAAGTCGATATAGACAAAGTCTCTTTTAGATCTGATGTAGTCTTGCATATATTTAGGCATGCCAGCTATGTCATTATCAGTAGCATTTATAAAGCCGAGTTCAAATTTCATCTCACCCATTAGATCAAACAGCTCAAATGCTCTATTAAATTTCTTTACTATCTACGCTCTTATCATAGCCTTCTCTTTTGCCTTGTGCTGTTGTCTCGCCCTCTCTTACATCAAGGTTGTTGTTTATAACGGCTGCTATAAGTCCGCCTTTAGTTATTGAGCCATCTTTATTAGTGTATTTCTCTCCATGCGGATCCATAAATACACCACTTCCCACACTCTCCTTGCCGCCATTGTTGTTGTTAAAGATATCTGTTGTTGGCTTTAGTGGCTGTCTGCCGTCTCCTCCTTTAAAGCTTGGGTTGAAAAAAAGCGTGCTTATCATCTGCTTATTTGACTCTTTGCCGTTAAAATCAGCCGCAGCCGAGCCAAATTCATGAATAGAGTTATTGATCTTGGTTACTTGCATACTTTGGCGATTATAAGAAAAGCCTTGAGGGAAATTTCTTATCTCATCTAAGCTAAAGCTATCTTTTGAGTTTAGTGTGTCTTCGCCAACGACTTGGGAGAGAATTTTATAGGCATTATTTACGGTCTTTAGTATGTCGATGCTGTCAAAAGCCCTTTGCATATAGTCAGACTGCGTCTCTATCCTGACTAATGACTCCAGCGTGCTTGAGTGAATTTTATAATCAATTGGGATGCCAGCTTGTTTATTAAACTCATCTGTAAAGTAGCCATCTTTATCTATCTTGTAGCCTAAAACCTCTGAGCTTGTTTGTTTAGTGGTAACTTTGGTTGATACCTTTATGTTCTGCTCTAAATTCAATGGGTAACTACCAAGTGCGTTTATCATTTTATATCCTTTAAATTTAAGCCATCTTATTTAAAATTTTGCTTCTTATCTATTTTTTGCATAAACTCTAAGACGTCTATGCCTCTTTTTTCTTTGAAATTTAAAAGCTCTCTTGTATAGAGAAATTTTTGATCCTTGTTTATATCATAGGTCTCATACTTCTTCTTAACCTGTATAGGTTTAAATTTCTTCTCATTTTGCTCTTTGGCAAAATTTGCATTGTATTCTTGTTCTTCTTTATGTAGTTTAGTTAAAAATTCCTTATGCTCTTTTGTGGTTTTTTCTACATCTTCTCTATAAAGCTTCTTAAACTCTTCTATGCTTAGATCTGCTCGGCTAAGTAGAGCAGAGCCTTTTTTACTTGACATCGCATCATCAGGTAATGATCGCATAAAATTCTCTAACTCTGTTTCTTCTTCTTTTGTGCCAAGACCAACCATCTTTCCAGATATTGTCGGTTTGCCATCCACTGAGTAGGTAAGTAGCCAGTCCATGTGTCCTTGTAAGACACTAATCTCAAGCTCTTCCATGTTTTCTGGATATTTTGCTATCAGCGCACGTCTTTGCTCGATAGTAAAATCATATTTCTTAGAAAGCATAGTATCTATCTTGTTTATGGCATCCGTTATCCAGTTATCTTTGCTTTCATCTATATCAATAAATTTTGGCA
This sequence comes from Campylobacter concisus, assembly GCA_037321105.1. Lineage (GTDB taxonomy): Bacteria > Campylobacterota > Campylobacteria > Campylobacterales > Campylobacteraceae > Campylobacter_A > Campylobacter_A concisus_AZ. Next base: position 1,583,482 of record CP147775.1, read on the forward strand.
ATACTTCTACAAGGGGTTTGTGCATTAGTTTATCAATTAGAGCCTTTTCTTGCTCCTTTGACATTTTTGCATTTTCTTTTTGGATAGTGTTATCTTGTATCGGTGTGTTGCTAAGTCCGTTTATGCTAGTTATCATTTTAAACTCTCCCTTACACCGTCTTATCCACTTTAAGCTTTGCCACTTTTTCTAAAATTTCAAACATACTCTTGCCACTATCAAATTCACTCTTAATAAATTTATATATCTCCTTAAATCTCTCATCGGCTTCAAGCTTGTAGGTTTGAGATTTTTTAGTAACTTGTATAGGTGTAAATTTCTTCTCTTTTTATCTTCTTCGTTTTGTGTTTCAAGATCGTTGATAGAATTTATAGTCTCTTTTGCTAGCTCCTCGTCAAGCTCTAAACCAAAGCGCTTCTTTAGTGCAAATTTAGTCCAATTAGCTTTAAACTCATCGACACTCATATCGCTATCAAGTAACTCGGCTGTTTTTGTTCCACCAAAGGTAAAGTCAGAGAAACCATGCTTTCTGGTATATCTTTTTATAAATTTGTTAACAGATAAAGTCTCTGAGTCACCAAAAGCTCTCTCAAGCCCCAAAACACCGCTATCATCTATAAATTTCTTTAGCTCATCTATCTTATCTTTTGAAAAAGCGTCGTCATAGCCCATTAGCTTGCCAAGTATGCTTACTCTCGCCTCTCCTTCACCTTTTACGAAGCCAGTAAGTGAGTGATCATATCTATCGTATTCCCTTGCTTTAGCTTTATCGTCTAGGCTCATATACTTAGGAAATGTCATGCCATGACCCATATCGTTACTAAGTATCTCGTTTATATCATTAAATTTTAAAGCCCATCTCTCTTGCTATGTTCTCTCTTGAGAGATAGTTAGGGGTTGAAAGATTATTAGAAATTTGCATTTTACTATCCTTAGTTTCTTTTAAATTTACGCCTTTATATCAACGTCTCTTTTTATGCCGAGCATATCTACTAGATATTTTCCAGCTGGGTTTTCATTTAGCTCTTTTATTAAATTTAAAGGTGACATACTGAAATTTCAAAAAGCTATCCATAAAGTCTTTACTCTTCTTACCATCTTTATCTATCTCGCCAAAGAGTAGCTTTAGCATTTTTAGATTATGCTCCATCATCTTTTTAAATGATAGTTCGTCTTCTTGGTCGCTAAATTTATCAAGGCTTTGTCTGTGTCTTACATAATCTTGCATATAATCAGGCAGCATAGAGACAGCACCATCATCTGCTTTTGGAAATTTACCCCATAAGCCATTTGCCACATAGCGTTAAAGGCGTTAAATGACCTTTGAAATTCCTTTGTGTTGATGTTTTTATCATAGCCGCCATATTTTCCTATCGCAGTGGTTTCGCCCTCGTATATGTCTAGGTTGTGATTTAGCACACCAGCTATGAGACCGCCTTTGGTTATAGATCCATCTTTGTTAGTGTATTTCTCTCCGTGTGGATCCATAAATATACCAATGACCGTATTTTCTTTGCCACCATTTGCGTTGTTAAAGATGTATGTTACATTTTTTGGATGTATCTGCTTGTCTGCCGCAATAGACAAAGAGCCATTGTAAAAAGCGTGCTTATGGTCTTTGTTGGCGTATGCACAAAGCTATCTTCTACCGCAGAATACTCACTAGCACTAGCGTATCTTTTATCTACTTGCAGGCTTTGTCGATCATAAGAAAAGCCTTGAGGGAAATTTCTTATATCATCTGCGCTGAAGCTTTCTTTTGAGCTTAGTGTATCTTCGCCAACTACTTGAGCTAGCAACCTATAAGCGTTGCCAACTGTTTTAGCTATATCGATACTTTTAAAATTCTTGATGTCTGGGTCCATTATGTCGTTTGATCTGACTAAAGACTCCAACGTGCTTGAGTGAATTTTATAATCACTTGGAATACCAGCTTGCTTATTAAACTCATCTGTAAAGTAGCCATCCTTATCTACCTTGTAGCCTAAAACCTCTGAGCTTGTTTGTTTGGTGGCAACTTTGGTTGATACCTTTATATTCTGCTCTAAATTTAAGGGGTAGCTACCAAGTGCGTTTATCATCTAGTATCCTTTTAGCTTCATACCAAAGATATCGTCTTTTTTGTAAAAAGTTTTATTTTGCCAAGGGTTTTTGGTCTGCATAAATTTACTCCTAAACTCTCGTATCTACCTTTTTATAAAGCCTATCTTTGCTAGATAGCTCTTTAAATTTTAGGTCATTTTCAAGGTAGGTGATGTTGTAAATTTCTTTGGTGGTGATACTTTTGCCGTTTTCAAGTCTGATTAGGAATTTGCTTGTAAATTTACTCAGAGAGGTTTTTAACTAGCTTTGCTCCAAGCTCTTTTAGGCTAGATATCTTCTCGTCTTTCTTTATGCCTATATCTTTAAAGTCAAGTCTATTTAGCTCTACATCATTCATGCTCTTAGCATCTAAATTTATACTTGCTCTTTTGCTATCTTTGTCGTCTTTGCTGATTAGCTTGCCAGTGTCGCTATAAATTTCTTTTACCTCTAGCTCTCTTCCACTATCAAAATTTAAGCGTGATAGTGCCATTTTTGTTTAGCTTCATGGCTATTACGCTGTCTGTGTCCTTTAGAGCAGCTGCTGCCTTGCTAGTATCACTTTCAAAAGCATGCTTTACTCTTTCTAAATTTTCTAGGCTAAACTCAAGCGCAGTCGCTTTTTCAAACTCACTCTCCATAGCGATCATATAAGATGACTTTGTGGCTTTTAGCTTTGAGATGAGATCATCTGCGTCTTCTACATCATTTTCTTTTAAATTTTGCTTATCCACTCTACATCTTTGCTGTGAGCGCTAGACTCTTTTTGGTAGTGGTTATAAAATTTCATAAAGCTATCTTTTTGATAGCCTGCGTATGAAAAGCTCTCATCTTGTTTAGATCCAGAAGGTTTTATGATAGGGTTAAACTGGCTAAGCTTTTTCTTGCCGTCAAAGCCAACCTTCTCATAGGCAAAGTTGTTTAAGCCACTCTCTTCGTTAAATATCTTATTATCCCTAAGATCTACCCAGCCGTCTTTGTCTGCATGGTCTTTGAAAAATTTATTAGTCTCTTCTTTGTCTATCTTTTGGTAGCGATACTCGGCTGAAAATAGAGTATAAGGGTTTGAGTTATTTAAACTAACTCTGTAATCAACCGTATTTTTGCTAGCAAAGTCCATAGCCTCATGGCTTAAATTTCTAATATCTTTTTTGATAAAGTCGTTAAGGTTTATCTCGCTTAAAACTTCGCTTAGTTTGAAAATTTTCTCGTTTCCGTCTTTATCGTAGCCTCTAACTTTTAGCTTATTAAAGTATTTATCACCAGAATTTATCACTCCGTCCTTGTTGCTATCAAAGTTAAATAAAAATCCATTTGCATCTAGCTTGCCTATGCCTAGTTTGTCATTATCGTCATAAAGATCCAAAAAGACCTCCACGTCACCCAGTGAGGTTTTTATCGTTTTTTCATAAGCGTAGTCATTTAAATTTGTAAATTTAGTATCTGCTGCCGCAATGGGCTTAATGGGAGTTTTTGAATTTATGGATGAGAAATAGGTTCTAGTTTGATCCACTTTTCTTAATGCTGAGGCATCTTCGCCAAAGAGATATTTGTTTTCAAAGTCTTTTTTGTCCCAGTTTCTTCTTTGTATATCCACATAAGAAAAAGCATCGTTTGTTCCGTTGTCTGCTTTAGCATACTCTGACTTCACGCCACTGGTGCTAGCATTTTGGATGATAGAGTAGGTGCTATTTGAGATAAGCTTAGTAGCTATGTCTTTAAGCTCAGACTTTAAATTTGTATTGTCTAAAGTTTGCACTCTATCTACGCCAAGAAGGACCCTTGAATAGATCATATCTTTGGGTAAATTTATATTTATGGGCTCTAAATTTGGTGATACATTCATTTTAAATCCTTTTAAAATATATATCTTATATCGGCAAATATAAAAAATGTTTAGTAGTATGGTAGCCAAAATGGCTTAGAGCGAATGCCTTCTATGTTATATTTTTTAAAGCTCTCTTATCTTTGTCCTCTCATCAAAATTCTTTTAAAACATCCATTATCTTACTTGCTAGCCCCTCGAGCATGTGATGTTTTTTAAGCTCTAAATTTCTAAGCTTTAAAATCCTAGCTAGTATATCTTTTAGATCTTTTTTACCAGATAGTATCTCATCATAATAAGCCTTTGGTATGCCTATCTCACTTCTATCTTGTTTTGTAATTATTTCATAGTTTTTATACACACTAAGAGCCTCGTCGGTTATCCTTGTTGTGCCACCTTGTAGCACAAGACCTTGCTCGTTTTTTAAAAATGCTACAAAGATTTGCTCCTTTGTATAGCCTTGTTCATTGTCATACACAGACATATCAGGCTTGAAGTCATATCCAGCGCTACTAACCCACATATAAGGGATAGTATGCTCAGTTGTCATCACTTCTGGAGAAAAGTCAAGGAAATTTCCATTGACTTCTACATTTATATCGCTTAGATCATCCCATAACCTATGTGCATCTTCTGCGTCTTGGGCTGTCCTGAAGATATGAGTTACCTTCTCATTGCTCCTATCAGTTAGTCCATCTAGCTCATCACTAGTCATCCTACCCATTAGGTATTCAACATGCTCTATTTTTTTATCTTTTGAAAAGTAGCCCTTTGGCATCTTTGCTAGATCTTCATTTGAGTAAAACTCTTTACCCTTACTGATCACTCCAGCTGAAATTTAATCAAAAATTTTATAGTATTGCTTTATAGTGTCTGCTAGATCGATATTTGCAAAGCTATCCTCTCCAAACAGAGCATTATCCTTTCTTGTATCCATTGAAATATTTGTATAGTTTGGGTGCTTTTGATTGTGTAGCACTATCGCATCAAGCGTGCTTTTGTGGATTTTAAAGTCCTGTGGCAAACCTGCTGCTTTGTTAAAGTCAGCTCCCATAAATCCTTTAGCATCTACACTGTATCCATAACCCTCTTGTGAAGTAAATTTGGCCTGATAAAGAGAGTCGATAGCGCTAGATGAAACAAAGTCATTTTTAGGAGTAGTGGTTTGGTTGATCGAATTTATATTTGGAGTGTTAGGCAAGAAATTTGCAAAGCCTTCGCTTTTTGTCTGCTTTTGGTAGTGCTGTTTTGTTAAGATGGAGTTGTAGGAAACTTTCATAGCTTACTCCTTGAAATTTCAGCTTCAAAGAGTAAGCAAAAGTTGTGCCGTAAATTTAAGCGAGATAAATTTTATGTTTGTTCACTTTGAGATAAAAATTTTATCTATCAGTAAAAATAAAAGCAAATTTATAGAAAGCATCTTGTAAAATAAAACAATCCTGAAAAAATGTACCGCTTTTTTTAAAAAGTGTACCATACTTTTAGGAAATTTTAAAGAAAGGGAAACTGCAAAAAGGGCAGTTAAAGTATGGATAAGTAGGACATCTATGGTGTCACGGGGGAGACTTGAACTCCCGACCTCCGGCTTATGAGACCAGCGCTCTAACCAGCTGAGCTACCGTGACAACTTAAAATAAGTTTTGGATTATACAACCTAAGAACTTATTTTTAGCTAAAATTTATCTCACAAATTTTATATATAAAAAGCAAATTTGACTGCAAAGGCAGCCAAATTTATTTAAGCTTTTTTAGTGAAAAATCCAACGTAAATAGCGTAGATAAAGCCGATCACTACGGCATACGGGGCAAAAGGTGTTATGCCAGCTCCTGAGCTTGCAAGCACGAAGTTATGACTTATAGCAGCTCCAGCTCCCATGCCTAAAACAAATACGGCTAAGCTTAAATTTCCGGCTCCCATTTGCACTAGGTGTTTGCCAGGGCAGCCGTAGCTTAGGCTAAAGCAAAGACCAGCCAAGCTCATGCCAAGGAAATTCCAAAGCATATCATTGTGAGCGATAGGCTGAGCTTCAAAGCCAAAATTTGTATTGATTTAGCACTGAAATTCGTGATACTTGCGCAGACGATGATAGCTATAACGCCATAAAACATCGAAAAGTCACGCTCGAAAATTTTACTGATAGCTCCCACTGAGCAAAATTTACTTCTTTGCATAAATGCACCGATGACAATGGCGCAAATAAGCGAGATAAATAAATTTGCATGCTGTAAGCCTGGGCCTTTTTCTGAGCTAAATAATGCGCCATTTTCGCCAAGTTTTAGACCAAAGATAAGTGCTATCAAAAGTAAAATAGCGATGATCAGTGGCAAAAACCCGATAGCTTTTGCAGTGGTTTCATTTTCAGGCAAAACGTAGCCATTTTTCTTAAAAGTTCGTCCCACAAAGACGCCAGCAAACAAGCCAACAACGCCAGCTATAGCGGTCATATCTCCGCCTCCAAGACGTAAAAACGCTCTCCAAGGGCAGCCTAAAAATATGAGGCAGCCTATCATCGCAAACACGCCTAAGAAAAACCTAGAAAATGCCGCGCTACCAGATACTGGAGTGAAATTTCTACTCCAAAGCATGCTAGCTAGAAAGCCTCCGATGATAAGCCCTAAAATTTCAGGCCTTAGATACTGCACGACTTTGGCCTGGTGAAAGCCAAGCGCACCCATGCTATCTCGTAAAAAGCAAGCCGCACAAACGCCCATATTTGCTGGGTTGCCAAAATGAACGAGCACCGGACCAAGTATGCCAAGGCTCGCACCTGCGATGATGTAAAGTAGTGTTTTGTTCATGTAAATTCCTGTGTAAGGGTAAAACCAGACTGGTTTCTTAAACGACATTTTAATAATCATTAAATAAAACAAAGATTAATTTTTTGTAAAACAGAAGTGGCTAAAATATGCAAAAATTTCATAAAAAGGACAAATGATGAAAGATTTTATGAGCTATGCAGATAGCCTGAAAATTCTAAAAGATACGATAAATGCGTGGGAAAAGGTCGAAAAAGTAGCCATTACAGATGCGCTTGATAGAAATATCGCCTACGATGTGAAAGCTGCTGAGAACTACCCAGCAAAGCCAGTTTCGGCTATGGATGGCTACGCTTTTGCCTTTAAAGATGGCCTAAGCGAGCTTGAGCTCATCACAGACTTACCAGCAGGTAGTGACAAAGGGCTACATGTAGAGGGCAACAAATGCGTCAAAACCTTCACCGGCTCGCTAATGAGCGAAGGTACCGACACTCTTGTACCAGTTGAAAATGTCGAGGTAAGCGGCTCAAAAATAATCATCAAAAAGAGCGTGCCAAAGGGCTTTGCCGTGCGAGCAGTGGGTGAGAGCTACAAAAAAGGCGAAATTTTAATAAAAAAAGGCACACGTCTAACCTACGCTGAGATCGCTCTTCTTGCCGAGCTTGGCATCTTCACGTAAGCGTCTTCATCCGTCCAAGAGTGGCGATACTAGCAACTGGTAGCGAGATAAAAGACCTTGGCGAGCCTCTTGATAGTCCAGCGCAAATTCACAGCTCAAACCACGTAGGCATCGCTATGCAGATACGCAAAATGGGCGCAGAGCCGATCCTTTGTGAGATCGTAAGAGATAAGGCCGAGCTTGTCGAAAAAGCGATCATAAATGCACTAAAATCAGCCGATATCTTGGTGACGACTGGTGGCATCAGCATGGGAGACTATGACTTTGTAAAGGGCGCTTTAAATGAAAACTTTAAGCTCATCATCGAAGGCGCTGCTATAAAACCAGAGCCGCCACATCAGAGTGGCAAAATCAGGCGACAAATATATCTTTGCGCTGCCGGGATTTCCGTATTCGGCGATGGTTATGTGCGTGCTTTATGTAAGAGTGCTTATAAACACTTGGTTTAGCCAAGAAGAGCCAAAGATCACGGCGATAATGGACGAAGACTACAAAAAACGCTCGCCATTTTTGGAATTTACAGCGGTAAATTTTAGAAAACAGAGATGGCAAGATCTTTGTAAATTTAAACGGCAAAAAGCTAGGTAGCTCAGCGATCGTAAATAACCTAACAAACGAAGCTGCACTGCTTATCATCCCTAAAGAGACAGAATTTATCGCAAAAGGTGAAGTGGTAGAAGTTTTAAAGATGCCTTGTTAAGGGTAAATTTATAGCCCTTGAAGCACTACGACGTCGGTTATCTCGGCGTCTTTTTCTATCTTAGCGTCTAGCCCTTTGGCTATTTTTATAGTGATATCTTTTGTTTGATTTGGCGTTAGAAAGATCAAATTTCTAACGTCATTTTCGTATTCGCTAAGTCTTTCGTAGTAGCCGTTTATGCCGTGCTTGCTCTTATACTCTGGCTTTATGAAATTTAGCCTAAAGACATCTGCGCCATACTTTAGCGAGTACTCTTTAAATTCATATTTTCTTTGGCTGGTAGTCTTGAAATTTTCATTAAATAGCTTTAAAAGCGCCTTGTCGCTAACGTCTCTTGCGTCACTCTCTTTTAGCACGATCTCGTCAGCTCCGTTTGGCTCTTTGTACTCGGTGCCGTTTATGGAGTATATGGCGACGTGCATGTTATCACTTTGTGATGCAGCACTTTTCATGAAAAACCTTAGCCTTGGATTTTGCGTGATCTGCACATCTTTTGGCGCTACTTCGTTGCCGTTTTCATCAAGGTATTTCACCCCCTCAAATGTAAGTAAATTTGACTTTTTAGCCACTGATAGCGCGCAGCCTTTGTCACTTAAGCAGTGATGCACTAGGTCTTGCATGAGAGCGTGGTTATCATTTACTCTTTTGGCACTTAGTGCGCTCTTTGGTACGTGTGCTACGCAGGTGCATGGCGAATTTGCCGAGCAGCCAACTATCGGTGAGCCTAAGAAGTCTTGACCTAGTATGAGCGGTATGCCATTAGATGTGATACTCTTGCCAGCTTTGCTTTTAGCACCACTTGGCCACCATGCGGGCAAGTGATGATGTCGTCTTCTATGACTGGGTGAGCGGTGAAATTTGTAGCTACCGCACCAGAAGGCATGCTTTGATGATTTGCCGCTTCTCTATCTTGTGCTTGCTTCTCTTTTTCTCATCATTGTTAGCTCTTTTTAGCTTTACATCTAAACTAACCCTATCTATATCATAGCCAAGCACTCTTATGCTTGTGTTTTATTTGTGATATCAAGTGAGCCTTTAGAGCTTTCATCACCCCTTGGGCTAAAGTAGTAAAATGGCTTTTGATCCTCTCTGTTCTCAAAAAGATCGTGCTCTTTTTCATCTTTGAAATTTGTAAAGCCAAATTTATAGTCTTTAGCTTCGTTTGCACCTTTTAGAAGTGTGGCGTTTAAAAAGAGATCGACCTTGTAGTTTTCTGGGTTTTCCACGCCAAATTTATCTCTTATCTTCTCATATAGTCTCTCAATATCCACTATGTCTTTATCTTTTGTAAATATGGCTAAACTCTCTTTATCCTTATCCACATATACGCTAGAGCTAGCTGATAAAAAGCCAAATTTTATCTCGCCCCTATCTTTTACGTCATATAAATTTATAGAGCCACTGCCTGTGCCTTTGTCAAATAAAAGTGAGTAGGTCTGCTCTGATCTTTTCATAAAGTATGTCTTCTCATCTTGTGATGAAAGTGATCTTGTGAAATTTGACGCATAGGTGTAGAGCTTGCTAGCTTGTGCCTTGGTGCTAGTGATATCACTAGAGCTCTCATCTACCACCTTATACGTCCTACACTTATGCATAGCCCTTTGATCTTCTATGTTTTCGCAACCACCCTCTTTAAATTTCTCTACTTCCTCTTTGCTTATTATCTTTGTATATCGCTTCTCATCGCTAAGCTTAAATATATCTTCTATTATCAAAGCTTCTTGCTCGTCTTTTAGGTAGTGATCTGTGTGTATGTCTAAGTCATGTTTTATATTATTTAACAGTATAAGTAGTAGCCAGTTTTTGTTTTTATTGTATGTAATGGGTGAAATGGTGGCTTTATTGTCCATGTTGAAATTTACGCTATTGTATTGCATAGATAAATTTCGTATCAAGATCAAAAATAAGCTTATAGTTTTGCTCCATAAATTCATTTAGATATAAAAATGTGCCTTTTAAGCTCACATTTTTTGTCTTTTCATCATTATCTTTTTGCTCTAAAAGATATGAGAAAAAGTATAGCGTAGTAGCCGTATAGGTAAGAAAGTGCGAGCTTACACTCACATTTGTATTTAGTATCGCATCCACGTTGCCTATATTTATAAGAACCTCATTGCCATTTATATCAACTCCAAGGTCTTGTATAGCGTTTTCATAGAGTTTATTGTTAAAGGCTAAGCTATCATTGTCTGTTTTCATGTGGTATATGTTATTAACATTTAAAGGTACTGGTAGGTAGGTGTGGTCTTTGTTTGCTAAGAATATATTTTTGTAAAGTGTTTTTTGATAACTAAGATTTACCTTATAGTCTGAGCGAGTTTTGGCTAATTCTTTGTATTCATCATCAGAATTTCATTATTTCATCAAAAGACATTTTTAATATTTCATCTATAGAATTTTATCTTGTTTGTTAAATAAGAGCTTAATAAAAAGTCTCTTAGTAATCCAGGTGAGTTAAATGTATAAATTTCATCTATATATTCAGCAAAAGTAAAAGCACACGCTTGAGTCAAATATCCACCGAGAGAGTGACCACAAATGTTTATCTTTTCACCTTCTTTTAGGATGGGCAAGACATAATCCATAAAGAAATATATTAAAGATATTGCTTGATCTGGTATTTTACCTCTTGTTAGTTGAATATCTGCATTCAAATCTTCCAAGGTTATTTCGGTGCCTCTAAAAGTTAGTATTCTTTTATTGTTATTTTCTGTATCTTCAAAGAGCGTGGCACTAAAACCTAGCTCATCATTTTTTTGATGTTTTAGAAGTCTAAACCTTGATGTGAAATTTTGGTACGTTTGGAGAGATTGTCTATTGTGTAAAACAACATTTGTTCTTTTGTTGTTTCATCAACATCTATAAATGAGTGGATACTGTTATTTATTTTTTCTGGTTTAGGATTTTGCTTTTTAAGTTCGCTTGGTTTGAATATTTTTAAATCCTGCATAAACCTAGCTTCAACACAAAGAGCGTAAGCAGTAGGTTGTCCTATTTCTCTTTTGTTGTTTTTTGATAAAACAGTTTCATTTTCTTTCGTAATCTCGCTCTTCCAGTTTATGCCATCAGCATAATCCCATCTAGGATTAGGTTTTTTTAAAATTCTCTCATTATAAAATTTATCCGAAAAACTCCAAATTTCATTCTCATCTATATACTCAAAAAAAGCATAAGCAACATCAGCTATATCAGCATAGTCTTTTATCTTATTTACCATATCTTTATTTGTTAAATTTTAAGAGTGTTCATTTATTTTTTCCTATTTATTTATCTTTTGAAATTTATTGTCTATTAGATAAAATTTCATTATCTCCAATTAGTCTTTGAGTGCTTTCTTTGGTAAATTTTATCCCACTTGCTTCATCGCCATATAGCCCAAATGTAACTTCTGTATAAAGTGTAGAAACTCCTATGCTTATAGGCACAATAGTATCGTTGTCTATATAGAAATATCCCAAATTTATGCTTAGATAGTTTTCATATTTATCATAGTCTTTACCCATAAATTCTTTTAGTTTTTCTTCATAGTTATTCAGAATTTTGTAGTTATCTATTTTTATATTGTCTTTTCTTGAGTAGTATTTTTTACCATTAGACAAAACTCTTTCAAGTTTAGGATTGTCATAAAATTTCTCTTGCAGTAGTAACCTTAATTGTTTGTTTTGTTCTTCTTTGTCTTGTATATTTGAGACTTCTTTTAGTATTTCTTTATTAACTTTATCCCTTTCCTCCTCTCTCTTATCTATCTCCTTCTCTAGCTTCTCATCAAATACATAAACACCACCATATTTCTTAGCTATGCTCTCTTGTTCGCTAGTTAGATCAGGAAATTCTTATAAAGCCATTAAAATAAGCAAGTGGTAGCAGTATAAACAAGCAGATAAAAACTATAAATTTGACTTTTTTCATCATAAATCCTTTTAAATTTTCACTATTGTCTTATCTTTTGCTTTAAAGTCTTATTGTGATTAGTTTTTGTGGTGGTTTTAAATTTTAAAAAGCAGGGAGAGCTCCCTGCTGTGGTTATTTCTCTTCGTTTGTTTTGATGTAAGCGTAGTCAGAAATTTTAGTCCATTCTCTTGCTTTTTTGAGGAAAGCTCTTTGAGACTCGACGATCTCTTTGAATAGCGGATCTTTTGCGCTCTCTTCATCAAGTAGCTCGTTTGTAGCCTTTTTAAGAGCTGCGATGACCTCTGGTGGGAAAGATTTTACTTGGATGTCTGGATACTCAGCCTTCATCTTGTCCCAGTACTCTACGTTTGCGTAAAATACCTTAGTATTTACATCTCTTGCCACTTCTGCAGCAGCCGCTTCAAAGATAGCTTTTAGATCATCTGGAAGTTTTTCATACGCGTTCTTATTGAAGAAAAACTGAGTTTCGCCATCTGGCTCTTGCCAGCCTGTGTAGTAGTATTTTGCCACTTTGTGAAAGCCAAGTGCCATGTCATAAGCCGGGCTAACCCACTCGACCGCGTCGATCGTACCCATCTCAAGTGCCATATAAAGCTCGCCAGTTGGGATAGTGTTGATATTTGCGCCAAGTTTAGCGTAAATTTCACCGCCAAAGCCTGAAATTCTGATCTTTAAACCTTTGATATCATCAACTGACTTGATCTCTTTTTAAACCAGCCGCCCATTTGCATGCCAGTGTTGCCAGCTCTAAAAATTTTGATGTTATATGGATCAAAAACTTTGGCTTCTAGCTCTTTGCCACCACCAAATTCATACCAAGCTGTTTGCTCGTCGGTATTCATCATAAATGGTGTTGCTGTAAAGAACATAGTCTTAGGATCTTTGCCTTTGTAGTAGTAGCTAGCTGTGTAGCCGATATCGTACTGACCGCTCTTTGCAAAGTCAAGCATCGCAAAAGGTGACTTGTGCTTTGACGGGTAGTCGATCCTGATCTCGATGCGGCCGTTACTCATCTTTTCGACCTTCTCTTTAGCTCTTTTGGCACGTCACCAAGCACTGGCATAGTGCTCTCCCATGAGCTTGCAAGCTTGAGCTTATAGACTTTGTCATCTCCCATGGCAGCGCAAGCAAGAGCTGCTAGGCCAAGAGATGCTAATAAAAATTTATTCATACTCTCTCCTTTAAAAATTTTGCATATTATACAAAAAATTTACATTATTAAAATGTGTTATAATCGCAAAAATCAAATTACAGGGCATAAAAATGATAAAAAAGACGAAAATTGTAGCGACTTTAGGGCCAGCAAGTGACAACGAAGAGACTATGGAAGCGATGGTTAAAGCAGGGGTTAATGTTTTTCGTTTAAATTTTAGCCACGGAACACACGAATACCACAAATCAAACATCGACAAGATCAGAAACATCGAAAAAAGACTAAACAAACGCATAGGCATCTTGCAAGATATCTGCGGTCCAAAGATTAGAGTTGGCAAGCTTAGCGAGCCATTTTACTTAAAAGCTGGCGACGAGCTTAGCATCTACGCAGAGGATATCGTGGGCGAAAAGATCGAAAAGGGCGTTTATAGAGTGAGCCTAAATCAGCCTCAAATTTTACCTATGCTAAAGGCTGGTGAGTACGTCTATCTCTATGATGGCTCGATCAGAGCAAGAGTTGTAGGCGAGGGCAAAGATGTGGTAAAAACCATCATTGAAAATGACGGAATTTTAAACTCAAACAAAGGGGTAAATTTCCCAAATACCGCCCTTGGTATCGAGATCATCACGCCAAAAGATAAAGAGGATATGGAATTTGGCGCAAAGCAGGGCGTAAATTTTGTTGCCATTAGCTTCGTGCAAGACGCAAATGACGTGATAAAAGCGAGAAATATCTTAAAAGAATTTGGCTCCAAAGCTGCTATCTTATCTAAGATCGAGAAATTTGACGCGGTCGAAAACATAGATGACATCATCGCAAAGAGTGACGGCATCATGGTAGCTCGTGGCAATCTTGGCATAGAGGTGCCATTTTACAAGGTGCCTACTATTCAAAAGCTCATCATCAAAAAGGCAAATGCAGCCAGCAAGCCAGTCATCACAGCAACGCAGATGATGCTAAGCATGGCTGAGCATGAAACTGCCACAAGAGCGGAGATCAGCGACGTAGCAAATGCCGTGCTAGACGGCACTGATGCGGTTATGCTAAGTGAAGAGAGCGCGATCGGCAAAAACCCAGTCGCAGTCGTAGAGGCGATGAGTAAAACGATCATCCAGACGCAAAGCATCTATCCATACAATAAAATTTGATGAATTTGACTTTTTTGACGAGACTGACATGGTCGCAAATAGCGCAGCTTCGCTAGCCGTGCGTATCAAGGCCAATGCGATACTCTCTATCACAGGCTCAGGCAAATCAGCCATAAAGCTAGCTAGAAACCGCACAAACATCGACATCATCGCTATCGCACACGACGAGCAGACAGCTCACATGCTGACCCTTGCTTGGGGCGTGACGCCAGCGCTTGTGCTTGAAAAGACAAAGCTAAATGTCCTTCTTGCAAATGTCATCAAAAAGGCTTACGACGCTGGATACGTCGAGCATGATAAGACCTATCTCGTCACGGCTGGCCACCCAACAGGCGTAGAGGGCAGCACAAACCTCATACGTATCATCAGACGCGACCAGCTTGATTATTACTTAGACCTTGCAACTGAGTAAATTTATGGATTTTAGTGCCTGATATTTTGGGCACTAAAATTTACTTTTAAATTTATGCGCTTTTATGCACTCGCCTTGAAAATCTACCAAATTTAAATTTTTCATTTTGCCACTAAATTTAAAGCCGTGATATGCTGGATCTAAATTTGAAATTTAAACTATGTGCTTTAAAATAAAACTACTACTTTTTTGCAAATTTTAAACTTTCATTCACTCGCAAGAATTGACTACTAAAATTTGACTTCGCTTACAGCTTAGCTCAAATTTTAGAGCCGAAATTACTCGTTCATGAAAATTTTAAAATTTGTCAGACACTTATTTGACTTGATAAAAAAATTTGCAAATTTTAAAACTTTACTCACTCGCCTTAGCAACTTACTAAATTTAGGGCTCATAACTATTCGCCACTAAATTTAGAAGTGTGATATGCTCACTCAGTAAATTTTAAAATTTCGTATAAAATTTTACTTGTAAAAATTAGGATATAAAATTTCATTTTGAAAGATTTTGTGACGCCAAATTTTACGTCACAAATCTAAATTTATTTTTTCTTTTTGCCTTTTGGCTCGTCACCTTTAAACCAGCTTTTTATCTTGTCAAAGACGCTCTCATCGGTGCTTGACTTGCCTGAAACTATGCCAAAGCTAGCTTGAAGTTTGTTTAAAAGCTCTTTTTGCTCGTCGCTTAGTTTGTCAGGCGTTTGGATAGAAATTTTGAGCTACAAGTCTGCCTTTTTTGCGTGAATTTACGCCCTTGATACCCTCATTTTCAAAGATAAATTGCTGTTTATCTTTCGCGCCAACTGGTAGTTTTAGCTCGGCTTCACCGCGAAGTGTTGGGATTTTTATGCTCTCGCCAAGAACGGCTTGGGTAAAAAATACTGGAATTTCTATATAAACATCGTCATTGTGGCGGATGAAGTGCTTGTCCTCTTTTACGTTTATGCTAACGTAAAGATCGCCTTGAACGCCGTTTGCACCGATGTTGCCTTTGCCAGCGACCCTCATCCTCATGCCACTATCAACGCCCTCTGGTATCGTGATTTTGACGCTTTGTTGCTGGATTTTATAGGCTTTTGCGTTGCAATCAGGACATGGCTCGCTTATCACTTCGCCAGATCCGTGACAGTATGGGCACTCTTGAACGATATTCATAAAGCCATTTCCACGTGTGATCCTGCCGCTTCCGCCGCAGTGTTGACAAGTTTTGTTTTTGCCGTCTTTACTGCCTGTTGCATTGCATGTTGGGCAAGGCACTTTTTGATCAAATTTGATCTCTTTTCGCAGCCAAAAACAGCTTCGTTAAACTCTAAATTTATAGGAATTTCAAGGTCAGCTGAGTATTTTTCGCTTCGTCTTTTTCTCTGTCTAGAGCCACCGCCAAAACCGCCTCCAAAAAACGAGTCAAAAATGTCTGAAAGGTCAAAATCAGCGCTAAAACCACCGCCACTGCCAAATCTACCCTCAAGTCCTTCTTTGCCGTATCTGTCATATATTGAGCGCTTTTGCTCATCGCTTAAGACCTGATAGGCTTCGTTTATCTGTTTAAATTTCTGCTCAGCCTCTTTGTCGCCAGCGTTTCTGTCTGGGTGGTATTTTAAAGCGAGCTTTCTAAAGGCTTTTTTTATCTCGTCACCACTTGCATTTCTTGAAATTTCAAGGATCTCGTAATAATCAAACTCCACATTTTTCCTTGTTTATTAAGCTTATTTTAAATGTGAGATTTTATCCAAAAAAGTTTAAATTTAAAAAGAATTTACATTTTTGCCGTATAATCTCTACTATTTTTCAATGAAAAGGATGATTTATGATTAACGTTTTAATGATAGAAGACAATCCAGAATTTGCACAAATTTTATCTGAATATCTTGATAGTTTTAATATAAAAGTGACTAACTTTGAAGACCCATATCTAGGGCTAAGTGCCGGCATAAAAAACTATGATCTGCTCATACTTGACCTTACATTACCTGGCATTGATGGCCTTGAGGTTTGCAAAGAAATCCGCCAAAAATACGACATCCCTATCATCATAAGCTCAGCTCGCAGTGACATAAGCGACAAGGTTGTTGGACTTCAGCTTGGAGCGGATGATTATTTGCCAAAACCATACGATCCAAAAGAGATGTATGCTCGTATCACAAGTCTTATTAGAAGATATAAAAAGACAAACGAAGTTCAAGAAGAGGTCGTTGATAGCGCATTTAGGATAGACGACAAGCGCCATGAAATTTACTTTAATAATGAAGCCCTTGCTCTAACACCAGCTGAGTATGAAATTTTAACCTATCTCATCAAACAGCACAGCTTTTCAGTATCTCGCGAGCAGCTAGTTTATAACTGCAAGAGCCTAAAAGATAAGGACTCAAAGAGCCTAGATGTCATCATCGGACGCCTTAGAACAAAGATCGGTGACAGCTCAAAAGCGCCAAAACATATATTTTCAGTTAGAGGCATAGGATATAAGCTTATCGGATGAAATACTCCATAACCACCAAGATAACTATCATCTTTGCCATCGCTTTCTCGCTGATGTGCTTGCTCTTTGTGACATTTGCAAACATTCAGCAAGAAAGTGCGCTTGAGAAGCTAAAAGATAAACAAATAAGCGCTATGAACTATCTTGTGGCGCTTTACGAGCGTGGCAATCCTCCAAGAGATTTGGAACACTACTTTAAAATTTCAACCTAGAATACGTCGGCAATAAAAATTTAGCCACCTCAGTTACTACAAGCGGAAACGCCATTTTTACGCAGCACACGCCTCTTGGCATGATGCAGTCGGTTAATTACAAAGGCGATTTGTATCTGCTTATTAAAAATCCATCTTTCATGCTACTACTTGAGAGTAATGACGCAAGACACGTAAATGACCCGCTTTGGGTGGCATTTTTGATCATCTCGGCTCTGCTTATCTCGCTTTATGTCTCGGTGCTTAGAAGCCTTTTGCCGCTTAGAAGACTTAGCAAAGATATCAGGAAATTTGCCAGCGGAAACATGGAGATGGCGATGACTGCTAGGCTAAATGAAAATGAGCAAGACGAGATCGGGCAGGTTGCGGTCGAGTTTGACAACGCCGTTTGCAAGATCAGAGAGCTCATTCGCTCAAGGCAGCTATTTTTACGAGCGATCATGCATGAGCTAAAGACGCCTATTGGCAAGGGTAGGATCGTCTCTGAAATGGTCGCAAACGACACTCAAAAGATGAGGCTCATAAACGTTTTTGAGCGCCTAGAGATGCTTATAAATGAATTTAGCAAAGTCGAGCAGCTCCTTTCAAAAAGCTACGCGCTAAACTATCAAGAGTGCCATTTCTCGCTCATTTTAGAGCAAGTGCAAGATATGCTCATGCTTGATAAATTTGAAGAGCGAGTGAGCTGTGATATTAGAGATGACGTCTTATTAAGAGTGGATTTTCAGCTTTTTAGTTTGGCGATTAAAAATTTGATAGACAATGCCCTAAAATACGCAGAGGACAAGAAAGCCATCTTGATCTGCGATAGCGAATTTATAGCAGTTAAAAATTTAGGCAAAAAGCTAAATCATCCGATTGATTACTACAAGCAAGCCTTTGTTAGAGGCGACAAGGTGAGTGCTGGGAGCGGCATGGGGCTTGGACTTTACATCATCGAGCAAATTTGCCAGATGCAAAAATTTGAGCTTGCTTATGACTATGAAGATGGCTACCACGTCTTTAAAATTTTACTTCGAGCAAAGGCAAAACGCGCATGAAAAGGGGCTTAGAGAAATTTAACGAGCTAACTGAGTCTTTTGCTAAGCTGCCAGGTGTCGGTAAAAAATCAGCCGCGAGATTTGCCTACTTTGTCTGCATGCAAGATAGCTTTGCAGGGCTAAGGCTCGCGCAAAATATCGAAGACGCAGTAAGGTTTATCAAACGCTGTGAGCGTTGTGGTGGGCTAAGCGAAAATGAAATTTGCGACATTTGCAGCGACGAGAGCAGGGATAGCGAGGTCATCTTGCTAGTTGAGAGCCCAAAAGATATCTTGGTTTTTGAGCAAAATGGCATCTACAACGGCCTTTACTTCGTGCTTGACGAGATCGATGAGGACGCCATAGAGAGGCTGCGAAGCGCTATCAAGCAAAATGGCTCAAAAGAGGTCGTCTTTGCCTTTACGCCTGGGTTAAATTCAGACGCGCTCATGCTTTACGTCGAGGATAAGCTTGGCATGAGTGAAATTTCATTTAGCAAGATCGCTCAGGGCGTGCCAACTGGCGTAAATTTAGAAAATGTCGATATGCTCTCACTCCTAAAAGCCTACGAGAGCCGCACAAAAGCCTAATTAAAATTTCTTTTAGTTATAATCTCACCTAAATTTATAATATTTAGTCCGCGCAGCCGCCGCTAAATTTAAAAGGATAGAGATTGATTTTACTTATAGATAACTACGATAGTTTTGTCTTCAACGTCGAGCAGTACGTAAAAGAGCTCACCAGCGAAGAGGTTAGATGCGTTAGAAACGACAAGATAACGCTTGAAGAGATCAAAAAACTAAACCCAAGTAAGATCATCCTAAGCCCAGGGCCAAAACACCCAAAAGATAGCGGAGTTTGCCTAGAAATTTTAAAAGCAGACCTTGGCGTGCCAGTGCTTGGCATTTGCCTTGGACACCAAGCCATAGGGCTTAGTTTTGGTGCAAAGATAAAAAGACTAGATGACCCGCTTCACGGCAAGACCTCGTTCATCGACGTGAAAAACAAAGAGCCACTTTTTGCTGGGCTGCCTGAGCACTTTGAGGTTATGCGCTACCACTCGCTTTATGTCGATGAGCTCCCAGCTAGCTTAAGCGCTGATGCGGTGAGCGATGATGGCGTAGTTATGGCACTTAGCGTTAAAGATAAGCCGATCTTTGGCATCCAGTTTCACCCTGAGAGCTACTTCACGCAATACGGCAAAAAGATAGTTGAAAATTTTGTAAATTACAAGGCAAAAGAAGAGGCTAAAGAGCCTAAAATCCGCTCACTTAAGCCATATCTTATCAAGCTTCAAGAAAACATCCCGCTTGATGATAGCGACTTTGAGCAAATTTGCGAGATAATAGCTAGCAAAGAGTACGAGATCGTGCAGCTCTCAGCCCTTTTGGTGCTTATTAGCGAAAAGAGCCTCTATCCAAAAAGCCTCGCTGCACTTGCAAAAAATATCCTAAAATACTCGCAAACTTACCGCGATGATACGCCTATGATCGATCTTTGCGGCACTGGCGGCGATGGCTTTAAGACGATAAATATTTCAACTACTGTGGCATTTATCCTTGCAAGCCTTGACATAAAGGTCGCAAAACACGGCAACAAGGCAGTTTCAAGCAAGTCAGGCAGCTCTGATGTGCTTGAAATTTTAGGCGTAAAAAGTGAAAAATCACTGGCAAAACAGCGTGAAAATTTAGCTAGTAAAAATTTAGCCTTTTTCCATGCGCCATTTTTCCACCCGCTAGTTGGTGAGGTGAGAAGTGCGCCAAAGACTTGGTATAAGAACCGTATTTAACGTGCTTGGACCGCTTTTAAATCCAAATTTAAACCTTACAAACCAGCTAGTTGGCGTCTATCATAAGCCTGTTCTAAAGCTCTACGCCCAGACGCTTAAAATCCTTGGTAGAAAGCACGCTTTGGTCGTCCGCGGCGATGACGGACTTGATGAAATCACGCTTTGTAGCGAAACAAGCGTTGTGGAGCTAAAAAATGGCGAAATTTTTGAATACAGCATCACGCCAGAGCAGTTTGGCTTTAAAAGAGCGCTTCACAGCGATATAGAGGGCGGCACACCTGAAGAAAACGCCAAAACCTTGATCCGCACGCTAAAAGGCGAGGAGCAGGGCGAAATTTGACATCGTGGTCTTTAATGCGATGTTTGCACTCTACGCGGCTGATGGCGCAAAGAGCCCAGACGAGGCCAAAAAAATGGTTTTAGAGGCTATAAATTCAGGCAAGGCGTATAAATTTTATGAAGAGTTTATAAAGGCTGGGGCTAATGGCGCTAGTTAAAATTTGTGGCATCAAAACGCTAGATGAGGCAAGTGCGGTTTGCGCTTTGGATGTTGATTTTATCGGGCTAATCTTTGCCAAAAGCAAAAGAAGGGTTGAGCTAAATTTATCTAGGCAGATAGCGAAATTTGCTCAAAGCAAGGGCAAAAAAGTGGTTGGTGTTTTTGCGGAGCAAAGTGATTGCGAGATAATGGAAATTTGCCAGTTTGCAGGGCTTGACGTCGCTCAGGTGCATGGAGCGATCAGTGAAAATTTGCATGCAAATTTGAAAGACATGGAGCTTGAGATTTGGCAGGTTTTTAGCGTTAAAGATAGCTTGCCAGAGGTTGATTTTAAGCATTTTGACATGGCGCTTTTTGATTGCAAGGGCGAAAATGCTGGCGGAAATGGCACTAGCTTTGAATGGGAAATTTTAAAAGATGTTAAATTTCAAATTTGGCATGGCTGGTGGCATAGGCGAGCACAACATAAAAGAGGCGCTGAAATTTAGGCCATACCTAGTCGATATCAACTCAAAAGTCGAGGACGAAAACGGCATAAAAGATGCGCAAAAGATAGAGAAATTTTAAAGATCATAGGTGAGGTAGAAGATGAATAGTAAGGCGTATTTTGGAAAATTTGGCGGGCAGTTCGTGCCTGAGACGGTGATGTTTGCCCTCGATGAGCTAGAAAATGCTTATGAGAGCATCGCAAAGACAAAAGAGTTTAAAGACGAGCTTGATGATCTGCTTAAAAACTACGTTGGCAGGCCTAGTCCGCTCTTTTTGCAAGGCGTCTGAGCCAGCACTACGGACATGAAATTTACCTAAAAAGAGAGGATCTAAACCACACGGGCGCACATAAGATAAATAATGCTCTTGCTCAAGCACTGCTTGCTAAAAAAATGGGTAAAAGGAAAATTTTAGCTGAGACTGGAGCTGGTCAGCACGGCGTGGCGACAGCGACTGCGGCGGCACTTTTGGGCTTAGAATGTGATGTCTATATGGGTGCTACAGACGTGGCTAGACAGCAGCTAAATGCCTTTCGCATGCAGCTTCTTGGTGCAAAGGTGGTGAGCGTAGAAGACGGGCTAAAAACGCTAAAAGAGGCGACTACGGCGGCTATTCAGGCGTGGGTAAATGAGATAGAGAGTGCGTTTTATGTCATTGGCTCAGCCGTTCGTCCGCACCCATATCCAAAGATCGTGCGTGACTTTCAAAGCGTCATCGGCACAGAGGCAAAAGCCCAGCTTGCAGACTACGGCAAAAAGGCCGACTATGTCATCGCCTGCGTTGGCGGCGGCAGTAATGCTATTGGCATTTTTAGTGCGTTTTTGGACGACGAGAGCGTAAATTTAGTAGGTATAGAAGCTGGCGGCCTTGGCATAGATACGCCTTATCACGCAGCTACGCTTAGCAAAGGCAAAACTGGCATCATCCACGGTATGAAAACGACTGTGTTGCAAGATGAATACGGCATGATCTCGCCAGTGCATAGCATCTCAGCGGGTCTTGACTACCCAGGTATCGGCCCAGAGCACGCCCATTTAAACGATATAAAAAGGGTAAAATACGAAGCCGTGACCGACGATGAGTGTATAAATGCCTTGTATTTTCTCAGTAAGATGGAGGGCATCATCCCAGCCATCGAGAGCGCGCATGCGGTGGCGTATCTGGAGAAACTCTGCCCAAAACTTGATAAAAAAAGCGTCATCGTCGTAAATATCTCAGGCAGGGGCGATAAGGACATAAACACAGTCATCGGCTACGAAAAGGAAAAATTTACTGGATAAGATAAGAAGCGCATTTAGTGGCAAAAAGGCAAATATCGGCTACATCGTGGCTGGATATCCAAGCATAGAGAAAACGAAGGAATTTTTAGAAAATTTAAATGAGAGCACGCTTGATCTAGTCGAGATCGGTATCCCTTACTCTGACCCACTGGCTGATGGTAAGCTCATCGCGCAAGCTAGCTTTGAGACAGCTCAAAGTGGCGTAAATACCGACGTTGTCTTTGATATGCTTGAGGGCTGCAAAGCAAAAGTGACAAAGCCACTTGTTTTTCTAGTTTATTACAACATTATCTTTGCTTACGGCATGGATAAATTTTTAAAAAGATCATGTGAAGCTGGAGTGAGCGGCTTTATCGTGCCAGATCTACCTTGTGAGGAGTGCGAGGAGTTTGTTCTAAAGTGCAAGGAGCTGAAATTTGTGCCTTGTGCCACTTATCAGCGTCACTTCTGGGGGCAGAGCGGATGAGATATTAAAATTTGGCTCAGGATTTATCTACGTGCTAGGTGCTATCGGCGTTAGCGGCTCAAAAAGAGCCGATGAAGATAGGATAAAAAATTTAGTCCTAGAGCTTAAGAAAAAGAGCAATCTGCCAGTGGCTGTGGGCTTTGGCATCAAAAATAAAGATGATGTTAGCGAAGTGAAAAAATATGCTGACGCTGCGATCATAGGCACGCAAATAGTCAAGCTTTGCGCCAAATTTAGCTCAAAAGAGCTGGTTAAAGAGGTCGATAAACTCTTTTAAAATGCTTAATAAATTTATAGCTAATTTAGTAAAGCCAAAGTATAATTAACGCGCATTTCAAGTCTTAAGGAAGAGATATGAGAAAAGTTATAGATGAAGCCACGAGCTATCTTTGCAAGGATACTTTGGGGTTGGATTTAGAGTTTGGCAAGAGCCTTGGTAAAGGATTTTACGGGGCTAGCATACCAGTTTATAAGGGTAAAAGCGAGTATCAGTTTTATCTATTTTTTAAAAAAGATACTTTAAAAATTTTCATGAATGCCTTTTTTGGTCACGAAGATGTTGATGGTGGCGATCTAGACGATCTTTGCAAAGAGATAGCCAATCAGATCATCGGCAAGGCTAAAATTTGCTAAATGAAAAAGAGCCAAATGCTTATAAACTCGGAACGCCTGAGTTTTTGGGCGAGGTTGAGAATTTTGGCATAAAGCTAAAAGAGAAATTTATATATAAGATAAAAAATAGAACATTTCAAATAGGCTACAAGATACAATGAACGATGAAGGTGCGATAGAGACACTAGAACAGCTAGGGCTTTTTAAGAGCTATGACGAGCTTATGGATATAAGCGTTGATTTTATAGCTGAGCTAGGAACTACCACAGTTAGCATAAATGAGCTTTTGAAATTTGAAGCTGGCTCGGTCATAGACCTCGAAAAACCAGCTGGTGAGAGCGTGGAGCTATATATAAATAATAGAATTTTGGAAAAGGCGAAGTAATGGTTTATGAGAAAAATTTAGCCATCAGGATAAATGAAATTTTGGACTCAAAGTCAGTTATTCAGTACTTCAAAAAAGAACTTTTATGAGAATAATATTATTTTTTATACTTTTTGTGACACAAATTTTAGCTTCAAACTTGCTAACATACAATATCTATGAGCGCACCGACAGGGTCGATATCATGCTTAGCTTTGATGCGCCTTACGAGGGCAATATCTTTCAAAAGCGTGAAAAAGACACAACCTCTTTGATACTAAATTCTCTAAGCTACGATCAAAGCGCGAGCAAGGATATAAACTCAAAGATCATTCAAGAGCTAGATATTGAGCCAAAGCAAAACTCCTTAGTTTTAAATTTGCGATCAAATGACGCCATCATCGTAAATGCATCAAAGACAACTGATAGCTTCGGGCTTCGCATCCGCGTAACACTAAAAACACAAAAACGCAGGTGCAAAATATGCCACAAGCTAGCGCAAAGATAGAAACTGCTAGCACGCCAAAGACAGAAAATGAACCTATGGTTAATATTGATTCGAGATACTTCATCGTCCTAAGTGTGCTCATCGCGCTTCTTATATTTTTATATGTTTTTAAAAGATATATCACTTCAAAAAGTAGTGATTTTAGTGGATTTAAAACACCACAGAATCAGCCACAAAATGACACAAAGTCGATGAACTGGCTGCTTAAAAACCAAAATAGTGGCGTCAATATCATATACGAAAAATATCTTGATCGCACAAACAAGCTAATGCTTCTAAGCTACGAAAATAGGCGCTATCTAGTGATAGTTGGCAGCTCAAACGTCATGCTTGATAGCTTTGGCGAGGATAAGATCCAAAATGAGCAAGACTTTGCTGTTTTCTTTGAAGAAAATAAGAAAAAACTTGGTTCATTTTTACAAGAGCGCCAAAATAGCCTAAATAACTACAAAGACAAAATGAGCGGGAATTTTAGTCCCGCTTCGTTGTGCTGCTAAAATTTTATAAACTCTTTTTGTAAAATTTAAAAGCAGTTTTGTGCCTGCTATGCTGGTGCTAGCTTACAAAGCAAACTTCGAGACCTTTTTGTTTCACTTTTGATAAATTTATATTGTGAGCAAAATTTTAAAATTTCACTCACCCCTATGAATTGACTACTGAAAATTTGGCTTCACTTATCTCTTAGCTCAAATTTTAGAGCCGAAATTACTCGTTCATGAAATTTTAAAATTTTATTTGACGATGACTAGATAAAGAAATTTTCGCCATGGTTTTTAAATGCATGCAGTGCTTCAGCACTGACGCATGCACTTTGAACGTGCGAGGGGTTTGGAGGATTTAAAAAGGGGGATAAGGGACGGCTTCGTAATTCAAGTCCCCTTTGTCTCCCTTTTGAAAAAAGAGTCTATAAATTTAAAGCCGTGATTTTAAAAATAGAAATTTACTATTTTGCAAATTTTAAACTCTCACTCACTCGCAAGAATTGACTACTAAAATTTGGCTTCGCTTACAACTTAGCTCAAATTTTAGAGCCGAAATTACTCGTTCATAAAATTTTAAAATTTGTTTTGACACACTAAAAACATGGCTCTTTGGCACTATTGCATGCTTTGAACGTGTGCTGAAGGTTAAAAAGAGTGGGTAAGGTGTACGGACTTCGTATCTGACTTGCATTGTGAGCCTACAAAGCAAAATAGAAGCCTTTACTCCATCCCCTATTTTTAGAAAATAAATTTATAAATTTGACCGCTAACTTTTTGATCTACACAAACGAAATGGCGAAAATTTCAGGTTTTGCGATCTTTTTTATCTCTTCTTTTGCCATGGCAAATTCTTTTGCTCCCTCTATTTTTAGCGTGTGGCCACTAAACTCAAAGCCTAAATTTCAGCTTCTCACAGGTTATATCAAGTGCCTTGGCTAGCGCAAGGATGAAGCTTAGCCATCTTACACACTCAGCCTTTGGTAATAAATTTTTATACTTTTCAAACTCATAAATATTTTTCTTGCCGTTTGTGCCAATTACCGCGGCTATTAGTGCCCTTTGCTCGTGTGAAAAGCCGTAGTTTAGGGCATTTAGTATGATATAGGCTGAGTTTTTGTGATCGCCGTAAAAGCCTATCTCTTGACCGACGTTGTGGAGCTTTGCGGCAATTAGTAGCGTCTCAAGACAGCTCTCATTTAGTCCATGAAGCTTTTTAAGCGCCACAAAGATATCCTTTGCGTATCTTGCCACGGCTTTGTTGCAAGAGAGTATGAAGCGGTCTTGTAGGCTTTTGACGCTTGGGTTAAAATTTTCTGGAATTTAAGACTTGGACGTAAAAAGTCTTTTAAAAAGACGCCCTCTCTTACGCCAACGCCACTTGTGATGACGTTTTTGGCGTTTAGTGCCTTAGCAAGGGCTAAAAATATATGTGCGCCCTCTCTGATGGTGTCATATCTATCTTTTTTTATAGGGAATTTATTTAGCTCAAGCACGCTAACGTTTGCGATACTCTCGATGTAGGCTTGCTCGTCACCAAGCTTGTAGCAAAAGCCATGTAGCGACGAGAGCGGATATAAATTTTTGCTCATTATGGCTGATGAGATCGCTCTTAAAGAGCCGCCGATCGCTATTAAATTTGGACACTTAAATCGCTCATCTATCTGCGCCGTGATCTGCGACAGAAATTTTGGTAGTTTGTTTAAATTTTTCTTATCAAAAAATAGCTCTTTTTAGCCTCACTGTGCCTATATTAAGCGAGAGGACATCGACTATCTTGCCGTTGCTTATCCTAGCAAGCTCAGTTGAGCCTCCGCCAATGTCGATAGTGACGCACTCGGCTAGATTATGAAGTAAATTTTTAGCTGCTATCGCTCCAAAAGTGGCCTCTTCCTTGCCGTCAATAACTTTTAAATTTATGCCAAGTTTTTTTCTTAAAAGCGAGATCAAAACGCCTGAGTTTGGAGCATCTCTAAGCGCTGAAGTGCCGACACATAGGACTTTGGAGCATTTATAGCTTTTTATGATGTTATCAAATTCGCTAAAAGCTTTGATCGCTTTTTGCATAGAAGCTTCTGAAAATTTCATTGTTTGAGCCGTATCCGCCTTCGCCTAGGCGCACTTTGGTTTTGTATTCAGCTAGTATAAAAAATGCTAAGCGTGATGTGCGCTCAAATATTGCCATACGCATAGAATTTGAGCCAAGATCGATCACTGCGGTTCTCTTTGCCATTTTTTATCCTTTTAAAATTTAAAACGAGGCTTGCAACTGCTCCGTTTGTGTTCTCTCTATTTTTGATAGATATCTCAGCGCTAAGTGCCTGTGCTGCGCCTTTTGCTAGAAATAGTCCAAGTCCAGCACCACCTTTGTTGCCGTATCTTTTAAATGGAGCAAACAAATCTTTGCTCTCGTCTATGCCCACGCCTTCGTCGGCAACCTCGATGATAAATTTGTTCTTTTCAAGCCTTGAACTAATCGTAATCATGCTATTTTTTGGAGAAAATTTGATAGCATTTTGGACGAAATTTTGCACGATGTGAGTTAGCAGGCTGGTTTGGATATTTAGGTTAAAAATTTCAGGTTTTAGATCGAGTGCGAGATTTTTTTCTTCACCTTTTGCGAGCACCTCGTAGTTTTTGCCAAGTTTTTTCAAAAATGCGATCACATTGGTATTTACAGGCTCTTCAAACTGCGCGCCCTCTTGACGACCTATCTCAAGGACTGAACCTATCATGGCGTTCATACCATTGATCGCTTCGTTGTTTGATTTCAGCGCTTCTATGTATTTTTCGCTCTCGCGTGGTTTTAAAAGCGTAACTTCGTTTTTGGTTTTCATGACGGCAAGTGGAGTTTTTAGCTCGTGTGCAACGCCTACAAAAAGCTCTTTTTGGTATAAGACAAAAGTTTGTATGCGAGTAATTAGCCTATTTATGCTATTGCCAAGTGGCAAAAACTCATCTGGCAAGCTTTTGATATCGATCTCTTTTAGAAATTTCTCATCTAAATTTGTAAGCTTGTGACTTAAAATTTTTATAGGTATTAAAAGCATTCTTGATAAAAATAGTGCATAAAATAGCACCAAAAGTATCGCTGTGACATTTACGATTATAATATCTATAAAAATTTCTTCTACTATCTGGCTTTGAAGAGTGGTATCCTTTTCGAGGACTAAGTAGTTGCTTTCATCTAGCCTTGTTGTTAGCGTGGTTGTGCTCTCATCTTTGATCTTTTGCATCACGAGGTAGGGTTTTTCGCCTTTAAGCTCGCCTGCTTTTATGGTGGCTAGAGTTTTGTTTGGGGTTTCTATAGTAAAAGTTTTTAGATTGTTTGGATTAAAATTTTGAGGATTGTTTTTGTAAGATATGGCTTGCTGGTTTAGCTCGCTAACTACGCTTTGAAAAACGGTGACTCTTATGTAGTGATAGAGCATCACCGAAACAACGGCAATTAGCATCATCGCACCAGATGCTAATTGCAGTATAAATCTATTTCTTAAGCTTTTTGGGAAAGCAAAATCTATATCCGCGTCTTCTAACAGTTTCTATTGTCGAAATATTTAGCGGTTTGTCCATTTTTTGGCGGATTTGGTTGATAGCAACCTCGATAACGTTTGGAGTTACGAGCTCTGGCTCTTCCCAGATAGCGTCAAGTAGTTGCTCTTTAGATACGATCTGATCTGAGTGTCTTGCAAGGTGAGTAAGCACCTCAAATGGCTTACCTTTTAGCTCGATGTCGCGGCCAAGATATGTGATCTTCTCTTCGTCAGGGTTGATGATAAGCTCGTCTATCTTGATGATATTTGTGCCACCAAAGCGTAGTCTAGCCTCTAGTCTAGCTACTAAAATGTCAAAATCAAATGGTTTTTTGATGTAGTCATCAGCGCCAGCTCTAAGCGCTTTTATCTCGCTCTCTTTGTCGTCTTTTGCAGAAAGAACTACAACTGAAGTGCGTGGAGATTTATGTTTTATGATATTTATAAGATCGACGCCGTCACCATCTTGAAGCATCCAGTCAGTCAAAACTAAGTCGTA
This sequence comes from Campylobacter concisus, assembly GCA_037321105.1. Lineage (GTDB taxonomy): Bacteria > Campylobacterota > Campylobacteria > Campylobacterales > Campylobacteraceae > Campylobacter_A > Campylobacter_A concisus_AZ. The sequence goes on from CP147775.1 coordinate 1,612,378, forward strand.
GTTTCTGATGCCGATGTAGTACTCAGCGTCTTTGAAATTTTCAGAGCTATCTGTCTGATAGCCAAACTCTTGCAACCCCTCAGCAATCGTCTTATTTAGCGTTACTTCGTCTTCTACTATTAAAATACGCATTTCTTTTCCTTAAACTGAAAATTTATGGTCGATTGTATCATAAATTAAGAATATTTCAAGATACTTTAATAAAATTTTAAAAAATAGTGCTGATTTTTGCACCGACAATTGCATTTGGTAAAATCTCGGTTTTTAAAATCTCCATATCCAAGCTAGTAAGCGAGCTAAACCTCTCTTTTAGCGCTTTGCAGGTTGCTTCCAGTGATTCCTCTACGCTTTGAAATTTCATCTCATTGTAAAATTCTTTTATAAAATCAGCCACCAAAACATAATCAATCAAGCTAGTCGAGCGAAATTCTAAGCTTACTTTTACTTCTTGCTTTGCAACTCGCTCAAAGTCAAACATCCCGATGACGGTTTGAAATTTCATAATCCTTAATAATCGTTGTTATTTCACTTTTCATACGACTTTTTGCTCCTTGCCTGAAAGCAGGCGAACGATATTTGGTATGTGCTTATAAACTACCAAAAATGCGATGATAAGTATCGGTGCGTGAGTGTAAATTTCATCAAGCTCTGGGTGGATGATAAAGCTTGATGCGATGAGAGCTATCAGCGCGCATAGCGAGGCTAGAGAGCTTATCTTTAAAAACTTACCAACCAAAAACCAAACGACAAGAGCGATTATTATCTCAACTGGTAAGAAAAATGCTAGTACGCCGGCTCCAGTTGCCACGCCTTTGCCGCCTTGAAAGCCCAAAAATATAGAAAAACAATGCCCTGCAACGCTTAAAACTGCCATCATCCAAAGCACGCTTTGGCTAGCTCCAAGCAAAGAGGCTACGATAAGTGGCAAAACGCCCTTTAAAACGTCACAAACTACTGTTAAAATGGCTAATTTTTTGGCGAGTTTTGGGTTTGTTTGCTTTAAAACCCTTAAAACATTTGTTGCGCCTATGCTTTTGCTGCCCTCTTTTTATATCAACATGTCCAAAATTTTTGCTAGTATGAGCCCTGATGGGATGCTACCAAGCAGGTAGCTAACGGCATAAAGTATTAAATTTTGCATATTTTACCTTTTAAATTTAAAGAGAAATGATATTAAAAAAATACTAATTTTTTTATAAATCATCTCCACAAAAGCACGATTTTTTCGTCGTAGATGTCGCTTTTCTTTGGCGAAATTTGCGTTTCATTTATCGTGATGTTTTTAACATCATTTGCCTCTTTTAGCGCATCGCACTCTTGTGCAAATTTCTCCTCAAGCTCGCTTATGGCTAAGCTTATATCATTTACGCTTTGCTCGCTAAGTTTGACGTCGCTTCGCTCTTTTAAGACCTTGTTTGCGCTTCTTGCACTTGATGCGATCTTGCCCGCGTTTTGGCGAGATAATAGCTTATTGCCAAATATCGCTCCAAATATGCTTGCGCCTATATTTATAGCTGCGTCAAGGCCGCTTGTGGTCATCTCTTTTTGCTCTTTATCAAGCTTTGCAAGGGCTTTGTTTAGCTTATCTTGCAAGCTCTTTTGCTCTTTTTCAAATTTAGCCGTGAGCTTTGCGGTTTGCTCCTCTAAAATTTCGTTGCACTTATCTTGAAGCCTTATGAAAAACTCCTCTTTTGACTCGTTTTCTTTTGAGTAAATTCCCATCGCTTCAAAAGTGTTAAATTTGAAATTTCTATACAAAAACTCTTTAAAATCTTTCTCTAAAGCGTCAAAATTTTTAGCGTTCGTTATGAAATTTGGCACAGCAGCAAAGCTTGCGCTGCTTGGTTCATTTTCGCTCGCATCAACGTGCATGCCTTCGCTAGCCTCGCTCCAGTTTGGCTCTTTGTCGTTTTCACTAAGCTCGTAAAGATAGCTCACCTCGCAAATGCTATCTATGCCTTTTTTGGCGTCATAAATTCTCACCTTTGCGCTTGCTAGTAAATTTGGTGTGAGGCTTTTTGAGTTAGCATAAAGCTGCGTGATCGCACTTGAGATGATAGGTTTTGCGCTAAATTTCATCTCGCTTTTATCCACGCTTTGACTGCTTAAATTCTCTTTTTTATCTTTCATTAAATTTGAAATTTGCTCGCGGCTTAGCGGACCTTTTAGATAGCTAAGTGCCCAGCGCGTGGAGATGACATTTAGTCCGTCCTCGTTTATATTTTTGAGTAAGAAATTTCTTTTGGCTAAATTTGATATGAGATTTTCAAGTGAAGCTTTGTCTAAGCTTGAGCCTGCGATGCCACTTAGCCCGTCGATCACGCGGGCTTTGTCCTGCGCTGTTTGAAGGCGGCCGATGAACCAAGTGCCGATGTTGCTAAGGCCTTTGTAGTCAAGATCGACTGGGTTTTGCGTGCTTAATACGCAGCCCAAACCAAATGCACGGGCTTGTTTTAAAAGTGTGAGCATAGGCGTTTTTGACGGAGGGTTTGCGTTTGGCGGAAAGAAGCCGAAAATTTCATCCATATATAGGATCGCTCTAAGTGAGCTAGTGCCCTCTGTACCGCGCATCCACGCGATGATCTCGTTTAGTAAAAGGGTGACAAAAAACATCCTCTCAGCGTCATTTAAGTGCGAGATCGTAAAGATATTGCACTTTGCTTTGCCATTTTCGTCAAAAAGCATCTTTGAAATTTCCAGTCTAACGCCCTGCGTCCAGCCCTTAAAGCTTGGGCTTGCGATGAGCGCATTTATCTTCATGGCAAGCTTTAGACGCTCACTGCTTGGATAGAAGGTATCCACATCAAAAACGCCTATCTTTTTAAACGGCGGATTTGCTATGAAAATTTATGAGCTCTTCGATGCTGACGTCTTTTTGCTCTTTAAATTTGCTCTCAAATATAGTGGAGATAAGCAGCTGTTCTTTTGAGCTCATATCCTCAGAACTCATGCCAATAAGCGATAGTACCGAGGCTGCGAGTGAGTTTATATAGTTGCTAAAATTTCCTCGTCACTAATATTTGGGCAGGCAAAGTCGCTAAGTAGCGCCACGCCTATGCCAGATGAGCTTTTTGGCGTGTAGATGTTAAAGCTAGCGCTTTCTTTTAAAATTTTACGCGCTCAAGGTCTTGAAAACTAGACTCTATGCCGTTTTTCCAAAGCTCGGCCTGAGAGGCGGCAAATTCCTCTACGCTTTGACCTTTGTTTGCCGCTTCTGCTTCATCGACATAAGGTAAAAAATCCTCCGCCCTCATCTGTGGAAAGGTGAGGGCTAAATTTGTGATGTCGCCCTTTGGATCGATGATGATAGAGGGGATGTTATCTATGCAGGCCTCTTCTAAAAGCGTAATGCCAAGGCCAGTTTTGCCGCTACCAGTCATACCGATAATGGCTGCGTGGGTGGTTAGGTCCTTGTTTTTATAAAAAAATGGTTCTTTATCTTTTAGTCCGATGTAAAAAAGTTTTAAGTTCTCTTGTATGGTTTTCACTAATTGCCTTATTCGTATAAATTTATGCGTGAGCGAAGCTCGTCAAGTGTCTCTTTGACGCGCTTTTGCGTGAAGTCTTTTATCGTTTTGTCATCATCAACTAGCTGCATGCAGTATCTGATGTAGCCCTTGTATGCTAGCTCAGTGACTAGCTTTAGCTTTAAGGAGACGTTTTTTACTTCATTTGGTGAGAGCATGATGTCAAAATTTGCCTCTAACTCTTCGCCGTCTTTGAAATTTGTAGCTTGTGAGCTTAATATGCTCATGCCGCCCTCTGAGATGTCATAAAGGCTGCCAACAAGCTCGCCTTGCTCTCCTTTTAGAGAAAATTTTGGTAAAGCGGTTTGGCAAGACGCGCTGGAATTTTCTCTTGTTTGCGTGCATGGTCGCTGTGCGCGAGAAATTTGAAAGGGTGACGCTTTTATCGGCGATATTGTAGTCGATGATGTCGGCGCGAAGTTGTTTTGAGAAGAAGCTGTTTGGCAGGATAAAGCCCTTGCCATCTTGCTTCATGGCTAAAATTTGCATCATATCTACGCGAAAAACGACGCTATCTTCTTTAACCTCTAAAATTTCGGCTTCGTATTTTATATTTAGTCCGTCGTATAAATTTAAAAACTCAGGGCGGACCTTGGCATTTTTCATGCGTGTAAATGTGTTGATCGGATCTTCGTAGAAAAATGAGCCAGTATCGATCATCGTTTTTACCGTGGCTTCTTGGTGATCCTGCGTGTTATATAAAATTTCTTTCATCCTTGAGACGGCATTTACAAAATAGCCCACATATACTGCATCGTCGCAGGCATGACCAAAATTTAGCGTCAAATTTAAAAGCAAGAAATTTACTAGCTCATCTTTTGCATTTAGTTTTGGTATTAGGCTGTTTAAGTCGTCGCGAATTTGTGTGGCATTTGGCTTTTGGATGAGTAGCGCGTCAAAGATGCTTTCAAGGCAAAATTTCATCTGCTCGTGTGGCACTACAAGGGTTAGTTGTCTGCAAAATTTGATACCCTCATCTATAAATTTCAGCTCTTAAACCAAGTATGCAATCCTCGCAATTTTCGACAAGTTCTTGCCTGCCCTTAAACTCCATGGGGTCTCCAAAAAAAGGTTATTTATTAAAACATCGCTATCATATATAAAGTTATATTAAAAAAATATTTAAATTTCGTGTAAGAGGAAATTTTAGGCAAAGCTGCCTAGAAATTTGAATAATTATAGTTTGCTTTCGTTGTGTGAAAGGTAGTCAGCAACACCTTCAGTGCTTGGTTTCATACCAGCGTCACCTTTGTGCCAGCCAGCTGGGCAAACTTCGCCGTGCTCGTTTGTAAATAGCATAGTATCTACCATTCTGATCATCTCGTCGATGTTTCTGCCAAGTGGTAGGTCGTTTATAACTGCGTGGCGAACTGTGCCATCTTTGTCAAGTAGGAATGATCCGCGAAGTGCTACGCCAGCGTCTTCTAGAAGTACGTCAAAGCCGCGAGCGATTGATTTTGTCATGTCAGCTACGATCGGGAAGCGAACTTTGCCGATACCGCCTTTATTTACTGGAGTCTCTTTCCATGCGAAGTGTGAGAATTGGTTGTCGCAAGAAACCGCGATAACTTCGATACCACGTGACTTGAACTCGTCATATCTTTTATCAAATGCGATGATCTCGCTTGGGCAAACGAATGTAAAGTCCATTGGGTAGAAGAAGACAACAGCGCCTTTTTCGCCGATGTTTTTGTAAAGATTGAAATCATTTACAATTTGATTGTTTCCTAAAACTGCTGCAGCTGTAAAGTCAGGTGCTTTTTTTGTTACTAACATATTTTCTCCTTAATAATAAAATTTTATTGATTGCGAAATTATATCCATAAAAATTTAAATTCTAATTAAATAGATCTGGAAATTTAAAACATTGTAATTTTAATATGCATTTGAAAATGAATGGAAATTTTTGAAAATTTATAGAGGGTGTTGTAGAAATTTTATTAAATTTAGAGTTTTGGGTGCAAAAGCGGCTAATTACAGATCGCTAAAATTTTTCCGCCAAATTTTAGTATCGCTGAACCCCAAGTAAAGCCGCCACCAAATGCGTCAAGAAGCAAAACAGAGCCATTTTTGATACGTCCATCCTCGTAAGCATCATTCATCGCCATTGGGATCGAAGCAGAGCTTGTGTTGCCGTATTTTGCAACTGTCAAAACGCACTGCTCGTCGGTGAAATTTAGCCTATTTTTTACGGCGTCTATTATCCTTATATTTGCTTGATGAGGTATGAAAAAGTCAATATCTTCGCTTTGCATTTTGTTTGCGTGTAAAATTTCTATCACGCTTTTGCTAAGCGTTTGAACTGCTATCTTAAAGACCTCATTTCCACTCATGTGGATGAAATTTAGTCTATTTTTTAGTGTCTCTTCGCTAGCTGGAAATGCACTGCCACATCCTGGAGTTATCAAAAGCTCAGCCTGTCTGCCGTCGCTTGCAGTGTGGATGTCAATGATCTCGTTTTCTTCGCTAGCACTTATAATCGCAGCACCTGCTCCGTCGCCAAAAAGTATGCAAGTACTTCTGTCAGTGTAATCAACCATTGAGCTTAGTTTTTCAGCTCCTATGATCAAAACATTTTTCTTAGCACCACTTGTAACAAGGGAATTTGCAAGCTCTAAAAGATAGATAAAACCCGTGCAAGCCGCGCTTATATCAAAAGCTGTAATGCCAAAATTTAAACCTAAATTTGCAGCTATCTTACAAGCAGTTGAAGGCATGCAAAGATGATCTGGAGATATCGTAGCGCATATCACTGCATCGATTTGTGATTTTTCAAGGCCTGAGCGTTTTATAGCTAGCTCGGCAGCTTTTGTACCAAGGTCGCTTGTTATCTCAGTCGTTGCAATGTGTCTTTGCTCTATGCCAGTTCGCTTTACTATCCACTCATCGCTCGTATCGACCATTTTTTCAAAATCAAAATTTGTTAAAATTTTTTCTGGGACATATGACGCAATGGAGATCAATGAAGCTTTTGGCATATTTTACCTTGCAAAGTGTGAAAGTTCTTCTTCTATAACTTTATTTATATTTGAGTTAGCAAATTTAATTGCTTGAAAGATTGCATTTTTTATAGCTTTTGAGTTGCTTTTGCCGTGACTTATGATGACGCAGCCATTTACGCCAAGAAGCGGAGCACCGCCGTACTCATCGTAGCTGACTTGTTTTTTTAGAGTTTTAAAAACTTTTCTCATAAGCACCGATCCAGCCATAGCAAGGGGTGATTTTTTGACTTGTTTTTTGATGATCTTGCCTATGGCATCAGCAACGCCTTCGCTAGTTTTTAGTAGGATATTTCCCATAAAACCGTCGCAGACCATGACATCAATGCTACCATCAAAAATTTGATTGCCCTCTGCATTGCCAACAAAGCTATCAAGCCTAGAAACTAGTTTAAAAGCCTCTTTGCTGACTTCATTGCCTTTGCTCTCTTCTTCGCCGTTTGATAAAAGACCTACTTTTGGCTCTTTTCTGCCTAAAATTTCTTTTGCGTAGGCTTCACCCATTATGGCAAATTGAAATAAGTGTTCGCTTCTGCAATCAACATTTGCGCCAACATCCAAAACCAAAGTAGCTGTCTCTTTTGAATTAGGCATAAGTGTTGCGATCGCTGGACGAGATACATTTTTTAATCTACCAACTCTTAACGTAGCTAAACTCATAGTAGCACCGCTGTGACCAGCAGAAACGACAGCATCGACATTTTTGTCTTTTAAAAGCTCAACAGCTTTGTAGATCGTGCTATCTTTTCTTTTTAGTGCGTCTGTGGCTCCGTCTGACATCGAGATGACTTCGGTAGCTTCTATAAATTCTATATTTTTTAAATAGGGTTGTGGGATGAGTGGTTTTATGGCATTGCTATCGCCAACTAATACAGCTTTAAATTCCGCCTCTTTCAGTGCTTCGATAACGCCAGATATTATAGGCTCTGCACCAAAATCACCACCCATAGCATCAATAGCAATGCGAATCATATTTTAGTATTCACCTGTTGTTTTGTTTATGCGGTGAGGCATTTTCCAAGAACCATCTTTGTCTTTTACAGGCACTGGAAGTGTAACTTTGTAATGTGTTCTACGTTTTGCTGCACGAGAATGACTCACTCTTCGCTTTGGTACTGCCATTTTACTCTCCTTGTAAAATTTTTACATTTTTCACAATAAAAATAATCGCTCTTAAAAGCTTCTAACTCGCTTTCAAAAACTTCTTTTAAATCAATATTGCCATCAAAAAATTCAACCGTATCGCTAAGCTCATTTTCTCTGTCTTTATAGACACCGTCACTTAAATTTAGCTCTACGTCTTGATCGATAGGTAGCATAAATTCATCACCGCATCGATCACAAATATATTTTATCTCACCCTTTATGGTGCCTTGGCATTTTACCAAAAAAGGGTCTTTTCTTTTTAAAATTCCACTAAAAACTAGATCATTGTTTCTTACTAGCTCAAAGTTTATCTCTTTGTTTGCTATTTTAGAAAACGGAATAATCAAATTTTAGTCCAAAGTTAGCAAATTTCTCTTGAAGCAAAGAAGAAATTTATCTCATTTACAGCGTTTTCTAGGCTGTCGCTTCCGTGAACTGCGTTTGCGTCAATGCTATCAGCAAAATCAGCTCTGATAGTGCCAGGAGCTGCTTCTTTTGGGTTAGTTGCACCCATTAGCTCGCGGTTTTTAGCAACTGCATTTCGCCCTCTAAAACCATAACTACAACTGGTCCGCTTACCATAAAATCAACTAGATCGTTGAAGAAAGGTCTATCTTTATGAACTGCATAAAATGCTTTTGCATCGCATTTGCTAAGTTTGATTTTCTTTGCAGCTGCGATTCTTAAGCCATTGCTTTCAAATCTATCTATAATCTTTCCAACAACATTTTTCTTAACAGCGTCAGGCTTAATAATAGAAAGTGTTCTTTGCAGTAAATTTTCCTTAAAATTTAGGTTATTTAAATGAAGTTGGCAATTATATCAAATAAAGCTTAAAAATAAAATAGGCTCAAATTTGAGCCTAAAATTTTGTAAATTTATTGGATAACTGGAGTGCTGCCAGTGCGAGCGTCAGCACCGATTTGATCACGTGAAGGTTGTCCTGCTACTACGGCATCCCAAACGATGCAACCATCAGTTGGACAGGCAGATGCACAGGCTGGCTCGTCGTTGTAACCTACGCACTCAACGCATTTGTTTGAATAAACATAGTATGTATCTGCTCCAGTTGGGTTGTCGCTATCATCAACAATAGCTGAAACTGGGCACTCATCGATGCATGAACCACAGCTTATGCATATATCGGTTATTTTTACAGACATTTTTTCTCCTTAAATAAAATTTTGGCGTAGAATATCAAAAAAAACTGAAAATGATATAAATATACTCTTAAATTTTCATAACACGCTTAATTTCTCTAAACTACATTTATAAAGTTTTTATCACTTTTAGACTGAAATTTACAGATTAAAATTTTAAAAAGGTCGTATAAATTTAATGAATGATACTATAAAAATAACTGGCGCGCGCGAGCACAATCTTAAAATTTAAACCTTGAAATTCCTAAAAATAAATTAGTAGTTTTTACCGGTCTTAGCGGCAGTGGCAAGAGCACGCTAGCCTTTGACACGCTCTATGCTGAGGGGCAGCGCAGGTATATGGAGAGTCTTAGCAGCTACGCTAGGCAGTTTTTAGACCGTGTGGGCAAGCCTGATGTTGATAAGATCGAGGGCCTAACGCCTGCAATCGCGATCGATCAAAAGACAACTTCAAAAAATCCTCGCTCAACAGTTGGCACGATTACTGAAATTTATGACTATCTAAGGCTTTTATACGCAAGGGTTGGCGTACAGCACTGCCATAAATGCGGCAAACCTATCTCAAAAATGAGCGCTAGCGACATCATAAATGAAATTTCAAAGCTCCCACTTGGCGCAAAAGTAATCATCTATGCACCGCTAGTTCGTGAGAAAAAGGGAACATGGGCGGATCTGATCGAAAATTTACGCCAAAAAGGCTTTGTAAGGGCGCAGATAGATGGCGTTGTGGTGAGGCTTGATGAGGAGATCGAGCTTGCAAAAACAAAAAAACACACGATAAAGGTCATCGTTGATAGGATCGCCATCGACGAGCAAAATCACGAACGCCTTGCAAGCGACGTGGAAAAGGCGCTAAATGAGAGCTTTGGTGAGGTCGAGATAGAGATCGCAAATGCTGACGAGCTGGGCTTAAAAGAGAGTTTTATACATTATAGCGAGCACATGGCTTGTTTTGACTGCAAAATTTCGTTTACGCCGCTTGAGCCGCTAAGTTTTAGCTTCAACTCGCCAAAGGGCGCTTGCGAGCACTGCGACGGACTTGGCATAAGATATAGCCTAGATATGAGCAAGATCATCGACGAGGAAAAATCGATAGAAAACGGCGCGATCAAGCTACTTTATGGCTATAACATGAGCTATTACTATAAATTTTTACTTGCTTTTTGCGAGCAAAATGGCATCGATATCAAAAAGCCCTATTATGAGCTTAGCGAAGATGAAAAGAGGCTCGTTTTATACGGCAACGTCAAGGATGTTGAGTTCTTTTGGAAGCGAAATAAACTGCTTAGAAAATTTGATGGTGTGGTTAAAACTTCACACGGGCTTTTGAAGGATTATAAGGACTTTGATGAGTATATGAGTGAGAAAATTTGTGACGCTTGTAATGGACACAGACTAAAGCCTCAAAGTCTAGCAGTCAAGGTCGCTGGCCTTGGGCTTGGTGAAATTTTAGATATGAGCATAGAAAACTGCACCGCTTTTTTCTCAAATGAGAAAATTTTGCTTATCTTAGCGACTACGACAAGGCGATCGCAAAGCCTATCTTAAAAGAGATCAACGAGAGGCTTTTCTTTTTGTACGACGTGGGACTTGGCTACTTGTCACTCGGGCGCGATGCTAGGACGATCAGCGGTGGCGAGGCACAGCGCATCAGGATCGCAAGCCAGATAGGAAGTGGGCTAAGTGGCGTCATGTACGTGCTTGATGAGCCAAGCATCGGTCTGCACGAGCGTGATACGTTAAAACTCATAAAAACACTTAAAATTTGCAAGCTAAAGGCAACTCCGTGATCGTCGTCGAGCATGATAAAAAGACGATAGAAGAGGCTGATTTTATCGTAGATATCGGCCCTGGAGCTGGTAAATTTGGCGGTAGTGTGGTCTTTGCAGGCACGGCAAAAGAGCTTTTAAGCTCAGACACTCAGACCGCACAATACATAAATGGTAAGAAAAAAATCGACTATCAAAAAAATAGAAAGGCTGAGAAGTGGCTTGAAATTTCAAATGTAAATATCAACAACATCTCAAATTTAACCGCTAAATTTCCGCTTAGAAACCTTGTGGGTATCACTGGCGTTTCAGGATCTGGCAAGAGCTCGCTAGTACTTCAGACCTTGCTCCCAGAGGCGCAGGAGCAGCTAAATAGAGCTAAAAAAGTGAAAAAAATAGCTGGGGTAAATTTAGACGGACTTGAGAATTTAGACAAGGTCATATACCTCGATCAAAGCCCGATAGGCCGCACTCCACGCTCAAATCCAGCGACTTACACTGGCGTGATGGATGAGATAAGAAATTTATTTGCGCAGACTAAAGAGGCCAAGCTTAGAGGCTATAAAATAGGGCGCTTTAGTTTCAACGTCAAAGGCGGGCGCTGCGAGAAGTGCCAAGGCGAGGGCGAGATCACGATCGAGATGCACTTTTTGCCTGATATAAACGTGGTTTGTGACGTTTGTAATGGTGCTAGATATAACGCTCAGACCTTGGAAATTTTATACAAAGGCAAAAACATCGCCGAGGTGCTAAATATGAGCATAGATGAGGCGGTTGAGTTCTTTAAGGCTGTGCCAAAGATCGCTTCAAAGCTCACCACGCTGCAAGACGTGGGGCTTGGCTACATCACGCTTGGACAAAACGCAGTCACACTTAGTGGCGGCGAGGCGCAGCGCGTGAAGCTAGCAAAAGAGCTTAGTAGAAGTGACACTGGAAATACGCTATATATCCTTGATGAGCCAACGACGGGACTTCATTTTGCCGATGTTGATAGGCTGGTAAAGGTGCTAAATCACCTAGTTGATCTTGGAAATTCGAGTCTTTGTGATCGAGCATAATATGGATGTCATCAAAAACTGCGACTATATCGTCGATATGGGACCAGAAGGCGGCGCAAAGGGCGGTAAAGTGATAGCTTGCGGCAATGTAAAAGAGGTAGCCAAAAACTACAAAAAAACTGGCAGCTACACAGGAGAATTTCTAGCACAAGAGCTTGAAGAGATGAAGAAAAAATAAGACCAGCTTTTATGCTAATATTATGAAAAAATTAAGGGATAAATTTTGAAAATATTGCTTTATAACGTGACAACTGCACTAAAAATTGGCGGTGTTGAGACATTTTACTACTCAGTAGCAAAGGAGCTTATCAAAGAACACGAGGTGACCATTTGTACTGGCAGAGGTAAATTTATACCAGCATTTTTAAAAGACAGTAGCATTGATCTAAAGATGTTTGGTTTTTGCCCTAGAGAAAAGGTCGTAAAAATTGGCAATAGATTTAGAAAATTTATTGAAAGAGTTAGTTTTTATTTTAATGCCAGAAAATTTTAGAGTCTGAGAAATTTGATATTTTAGTTGTGCATAAGCCATTTGATTTTTTTGTTGCATGGGCTTTAAAGAGGCGTGATAAGAATTTAAAAGTAGTCTTTGTAAGCGGTGGCGAGGATTTTTACTTTTTTGATAAATTTTTTATCAAATTTATAGATAAGATCATTAGCGTTAGCGACGCAAATGCAGAGATTTTAAGAGAAAGATATGGCAGAGAGGTTGAAGTCGTTTATAATGGCGTAGATAAAGAGAAGTTTTATCCAGATGCGTCACTAAAGGAGAAGACAAGAGAGAAATTTGGTGTAAAAAGTGATGAAATTTTGATAGGAAGCGTTGGTAGAGTAGTTGGCTGGAAAGGCTTTGGCATGATGGTAAAAAATATAGACAAGATCAAAAACGCCAAATTTATGCTAGTTGGTGATGGAGAAAATTTACAAAGCCTAAAAGAGCTAGCAGCTAAGCTTAACTTAAATCAAAAGGTCATTTTTGTTGGTGCTATCGGACATGATGAGCTAAATGGGTACTATAACGCTTGCGATGTTTACTTGCAACCAAGCATAGGCCATGAAGCTTTTGGTATAACCGTCATTGAGGCATTAGCAGCTAATAAGCCTTGCGTAGTTAGCATAAACGGTGGCATGAAAGAGATCATAAAAGATGGAGTAAATGGGTATAAATTTAAAATTTCTGATGAAAGTGACATGATAGAAAAAGATAAATTTAACGCTAGAAAATATAGAAAATTTAAGACCAAGAGAGAGTATAAAAGGCATGTATGAGTGGTCAAAATTTGCACAGGAGTTAGTTGAGGTATGAAAGGATTTTTTCAAGAAAAGCTAAAAGCTACCAGATATTTAAATATAGCAATTTTATTTTTTTTATCTTTGTTTCTAATAGGTCAGTATAACGAACACATAACTGCTATTAAAAATTTAGCCATATATTTAGCTCTATTTTTAACATTGATCCTTTTTGCAGTCGATACTAAAAATGTTGTACAAAATATAAAGAACAATGCAAAGAACAATAAAGCTATTTTGTTGCTATTTTTGCTTTTAAATTTATATGTTTTTGGCATATCATTTTTTCCTTATGATGCTACGCAAAATGCAGCACTTTCAGCGCTTAATGAATTTAAAAGAGCGTTTATATTTATTTTTATCGTTCTTCTTTGGCATGATGGTAGCTATAAAAACTCAAAATGGTTATTTTTTGCTATGGTTGCAGCACTTAGTATAGATAATATACATTTTTTTGTAAAAGGGATAGAAGATGGCACTCTTTTAAATTTAAAAAATGAAAAAGACCAATGGACGCAACCTATAGATAGATTTTATGCAGGCTTTTTTGATAGTTTATTTATTTTTTCTTTGGTCTCAATATTTTTTATCAAAAATAATTTTTACAAATTTTTTATCATAGTTTTTAACATTATTGTTAGTTTAATTTTTATTTTGCTTACAGGTGCTAGGGGCTCATGGCTTGCACTTGTCCTAAGTTTGATGGTTATGTTGGCTCTAACTTTTAAAAATGAAAAAATTAATCTTATAAATAAAAAATCCATGATATTTTGCATATTTTTACTTGCCGCCTCTGCTTGCGTTTATCATAACTCTACGCTTTTGCAGTTAAAAGTTGCACAAGGATTTTATACTTCTGGTAGAGGAGATATTTTAACAAAGAGGTTACCGCTTCTTTTTAACTCTGATAGAGCTTATATAGGTATAGGCTTTGGTGGTAAACAATATACTAAATTTTTAAATGACAAAAATGTTAATAATGATGACCTTGGCCCAACTGGTGTAGGCGCTGATGGAACTAAGTATCCGCATCATGACGAGCCAGTATTTATTGGTCAGTATTATCATTACGGTGTAGTAGGTACTGCTTTTTTTGTTGCGCTTGTTTTTTATATGCTTTTTGTTTCTTTTAAAAGGTATTTGTCAAACAACAAAATTTTATATAGCAATATTTGGAAGCATACTTTGCACTTATATATTTAGGGGATTATTTGAAACTATGTATTTTACTCATCTTTATGTAATGCTTGGTCTTTTTATAGTGTTTTTGTGCAAAACAAGGAGTGATTTATGAAACTGTTTTACATATATCCAGAACAAATTCCGCAAGGTAATGCAAGAGAGATAGCAATACTAAATACATTTTTTGAGCTTAGTAATATGTGTGATGCTAAACTGGTTTTACCGCAGTCTCCTTTAAATTTAAATGAGGTAAATGAGAAATTTGCTTTAAAGTTAAAAGCTAATGACATATTGTTTGTAAGAAAAAAGATTCTATTTTTAAAAAGTAATAAAATTTTTAATTTTTTTCTAAAAAAAATAATAAATAACTACTCAAATAAAGACGCAATATTTTATACGAGACATTTAAAGATAGCTAAATTTTTACTAGAAAATAAAATGCCCGATCAAAAGGTTGTATTTGAAGCGCATGAGTGTTTTACTTTGGGTAACAAAGCACTTTATGATATGGAAAAGAGATACTACAAAATGCCGATTTTGTATTTTCGCACAATAGCAGTACGTTAAACGAGCTTAGAAAATTTTTCGGCTTACAAATAGTAAATTTGGCAGTTGTTTATAATGGTTGTAAGCAAGATTCTGATTTTAAGAAGAAAGATTTTGATTTTTCAATTATAAACTATTATGGCTCATTCTTGTTATGGAAAGGTCTTGATTTGATGCTAGATTTTGCCTTAAAAACTAGTATAAAACTAGAACTTTATGGCAAAAATAGCGGAAATAGTTTTATGACTTTAAAAAACACTCTTAAAGAAAGAGAGATTGAAAATTTGGTATGTTTTAAAGGATTGCTGCCTCAAAATGAAGTTGTAAAAAGTCTTATTGAAAACAATACTATTTTGATAATACCTAGTGTAAAAAGTGATTATTCGCTTTATAGCACTCCATTAAAGCTTTTTGAATATATGGCAAATTCAAATGTCGTCTTAGCTCCAAATTTCCCACCAGTTGCTGAAATAGTAAAAAATGGCGAAAACGGTTTTTTATATGAAGCGGGTGATGAAAAAAGTTTAGAAGAGAAATTTAACTATATAAAGACTTTAAGTAATGAAGAGCTAAATAAAATTTCAAAAAATGCCTATGAAAGTATGAGTAAAAATACTTGGAAAAATAGAGCTATAAAAATAATCAAAGAATTAGAAAAGATAAATTAAATTTTGAGTGGATTTAAAAAAAAAGGGGCGAATGCCCCTGGATTATGCAGCTGGATAAACAGATACTTTTTTTCTGTTTTTATCAAGTCTTTCAAATTTTACAAAGCCATCAACTAATGCAAAAATAGTGTGATCTTTGCCAAGACCTACGTTGTTTCCAGCGTGAGTTGCTGTTCCTCTTTGGCGGATGATTATATTTCCAGCACGAACGAACTCGCCACCAAATTTCTTAACACCTAATCGGCGTCCGATACTATCACGGTTATTTTGGGTTGAACCTTGACCTTTTTGTGTGCCATATCTTATCTCCTTAAGCTGCGATACTTACGACTTTTACACGTGTAAATTGTCTTCTAAAGCCGCGTTTTAGTTTTGAGTCTTTACGTCTGCGTTTTTTGTAGATAACTACTTTTTTGTCTTTGCCTTCATTAACGACCTCAAGAACAACTTTTGCACCCTTAACAAATGGCGCACCTACCTTTACTTCGCCGTCATTTACAGCTAAAACTTCTGTAATCTCAACGGTTGATTTAGCTTCAGCACTAAAGTGATCTAGCTTAAGGAACTCGCCCTCGCTAACACGATATTGCTTACCGCCGTGCTTAAATATAGCGTATTTTGACATACTCTACCTTTCTAAAATTTGGTAAGACCAAAAAGCACTTTTTTGCAAAAGATTTATGGAGCTTTGTTGGTTGTAAGGTGTGAATATTAGCCAAAAGTTTATAAATTCTACTTTAATGCCCCTGATCTTATGATCTCATCAGCTAAATTTCTTATCATAGAGCTATGATCTAATAAAAATGTTTTGTCACTTGGCAAATGTGGCTGATATATCAGCGTCTTGGCTACTGGTGCGCTTAAGATCACATTTATCAGCTCAAGCTCAGGCGGAAAAGTAAAATAAAGTTTTGGCTTGGGAATTTCATTTTGAAAGAGCCTCTTTGCGTAAAATTTACCTGAAATTTTCATTTTTTGGTAGTTTTATCTCTTTAAAAAGCTCAAATGGCAAAAAGTAGCGCGCCAAGGCATGAAGTCCGTGCGCAAAGATGTAGAGACGTTTTTCAAATTTGGGCGCATCTGTCCTGCCAAATGTAGAGCAAAATTTCTGCAAATGCTCGCTCATAGCAGCCACATCTTTTTCATGCAGAGCTAGCACAAATTTAACCGCCTCTCTTTCGTTTGCTGGCTTTTTAGACTCTGCAAAGGTGCGAGCTTTTTCTAAGGCAGGAGCAAGTAAATTTCCATCTTGCCAAAGCATCGCTGTGAGCAGATCGTGCATGACGCATAGAAATTTATAGCCATTTTTGCTAGGTGGCAGGCCTTTTGGAAATATCCTTGCCATGCTATCTGTGTTAACACAAGCGATAGCAAAAAATGCCGGTATGAGCTTCTCGCACTGATCATATCCGCCGCTGCATCCTGGGAGTAAATTTCAGCTTAGCGTATTGAAAAATGAGATCATTTAGCCCCTCGGCGTCGCCATCTGCTAGGCACTTTTCAAGGCAAAAGTCGTAGCGTCTAGCTCTTGAAAAAGAGAGTAATCGTATGAGCTCACACAAAAAGTCGTATTCGTTTAAATTTTTCTCTTTTATCTGGGCGTAAATGCTTGTGTACTCGTCTAAAAGTAGCTCTTCATCGCTTTTTGGTGGTTTTTTGGTTTTGAAAATGTTAAATAAGCCTTCTAAAAATGACATTTTGCGTCTCCTTATTTTTGCTAATTTTAGCCAAAAACGCCTAAAATGGCTTAGTTTTTTGGCTCACAAAAAGTTAAATTTAGCAGATATTTTAACCGCATTTTGGCTATAATCGCCCAAATTTAAGCGAGCTTAGGACAAAGATGGCAGGCGAAGATCAGGAAAAAACCGAAGAAGCGACCCCCAAAAAGATAGAAGACGCCAAAAAGGACGGCAACGTCCCCAAAAGTCAGGATCTATCGGGCTTTGTGACCCTAGTTATTGCTATTGGCGTGCTGCTTGCGATGCTAAATTTTATGAAAGATCAGGTCATCTCGCTTTACATCTACTACTCTAAATTTATCGGTCAGCCACTGACTTTGCCAACGGTAAAAATGATCGTTGTAAATACCTTTGGCAGGGCTCTTTTGATGATCCTACCAGTTTGCATCTGCGTCGCGGTTGCCGGCATAATCGCAAATGTAATGCAGTTTGGCTTTATATTTACCACAAAGCCCATTACACCAAATTTTGGCAAGATAAATCCGCTAAAAGGGCTAAAAAATTTATTTTCAATGAAAAAGGCGATCGAGAGCGTCAAGATCGTCGTTAAGGTAAGCATCGTCTTTGGAGTTGGATTTTACTTTTTCTTGCAGTTTATCAAGGAGCTTCCGCACACGCTCTTTTTTTCTATGTTTGACCAGCTCGCGTGGCTAAAGAGAAGCTCATCATCCTAGTTGGCGTCATGCTTTTTATACTTTTTGTGATCGGCCTTGCTGACCTGCTCATCGTGCGTTTTCAGTATTTTAAAGACCTTCGCATGAGCAAGCAAGAGATCAAGGACGAGTATAAGCAGATGGAGGGCGACCCACAGGTAAAAGGCAGAATCCGCCAAGCGCAAATGCGTGCAGCTAAGCGCCGAATGATGCAAAATATCCCACAAGCTGATGTCGTCATCACAAATCCAACTCACTACGCCGTGGCGATCAGATACGATAAAAGCCGCGATGAAGCGCCGATAATACTTGCTAAAGGGGTTGATTTCTTAGCGCTTCAGATAAAAAAGGTAGCGGTTGAAAACGGAGTGCAAATTTACTGAAAATCCACCTCTTGCAAGGGAACTTTATAGAGTTTGTGAGGTCGATGATACGATACCAGCGCATCTTTTTAGGGCTGTGGCTGAAGTGCTAAGCTTTGTTTATATGAGTAATAAGCAGAAATTTCAAGATAAGCTTTGATGAAGAAATTTCTTGCCACCAAAGGGTAGCAAGAAATTTATCTATTATAGATAGCCAAAAGCTGTAGCGAAGATATAGCCAAATATACAAGAGACTAAAACGCCGATAAGTCCTGGCAAGATGAAGCTGTGGTTGATAACAAATTTACCAATATGCGTTGTGCCGCTTCTGTCAAACTGAATAGCCGCAAGGTCGCTTGGGTATGTTGGTAGGATGTAGTATCCATAGCAAGCTGGCGCAAAGGCTAGGATTACAGCTGGGTTAACGTCGATATTTAGTGCTAATGGCACGAATGCAACCAAGGCTGCGGCTTGAGAGTTAACAAATTTAGAGATGATAAGTAGCATAACCGCATAGGTCCAAGGGTGCTCTTTTACGATGCCACCAAGGGCTTCTTTCATCATCGGAGTATGTACTGCAAACATGGTCTCAGCCATCCAAGAGATACCAAATACCGCAACAAGCGCGATCATGCCTGATCTAAAGATCTCGTTTTTACCGATCTTGCTAGCATCTGTTGGAGTAAATATCAAGATGATTGCACCTGTTAAAAGCATGAAAATTTGGATAACATGAACCATGCTTAGGCTCTTTGAAGAGGCTAGTTTGTTGCTTATGTTGATATAAGCGCCTTGAAATTCCTCTTTTGCACCTTTTTCATTTATATATGTTACTGCACCATCAGCTGTGCGAGTAAGAGTTTGTGTGCCGTCTTTGCCGACAATTTTCACTGATTGAGCTTTTTGGTTTGAGTTTAGCTTGTCGTTTGAGACTTTTAACTCAGCAGCTTCAGTTTGGATGCTGGCGTCTTTTATCTTTAAGGTTTTTAAGACTTTTTGCTCAGTTGGAAGGTTTGCTACTATTTGAACGACTGTTGCGTCTTTATAAGTAGTCCAGCTTGGGCGAAGATCTTTAAAGTATCCAAGAAGTGCGACTACAAGGATAGAGCCTAAAAATATCCACATTGCAGCCCATTGGTGCATAGGAAGTTTTTTGCCTAGAAGTGTTGCGCTATCGCCATAAACGTATTTTTTAAACTCAGGGTCTTGAAGTTTTGCTTGAAAGACTTCGTCTTTATCAAGGTCTTTGCCTCTAAACCAGCTAAAAATTCCTATCGCCAAAACGCCACAAAATGTTGATGGGATAGTGATCTTTAAAAGGTCTAAGTATCCATCGAAACCAGCTAAGTGAGTTTTAGCGTTGATAAGAAAGCTAGTGAGGGTTACAACAGCAACAGAAACTGGGCTAGCGATGATACCCATTTGTGAAGCTATCGAGCTTGCAGCCATAGGACGCTCTGGGCGGATGCCGTTTTTGATAGCGATATCATAAACGATAGGAAGCACGGTATAAACAACGTGTCCAGTTCCGCATAAAATAGTAAGCGTACATGTTACAAATGGAGCTAAGATACTTACATATTTTGGATTTTTTCTAAGTATGGTTTCTGCTATTTGAAGCATGACATCAAGACCACCACTAGCTTGAAGTGTAGCACTTGCCACAACGACAGCAAGGATAGTTAGCATAACATCGATGGCAGGCTTACCAGGTTCGATGTTAAATCCAAAAACTAGAACTATAAGACCGATACCGCCTAGCATACCAAGCGCTATACCGCCTTTTTTAGCTCCGTAAAACAAACAGATAAGGACGATGAGAAGCTGGATAGCAAACTGCACGCCTTCACTTAAATTTATGAGAAAATCCATGAAACCTCCTAAGTTAAATGTAAATTTAATGTTGATTATATCTCTTATGAATTGAGATTAAACTTATATTTTAAGATTAATTTGACAAAAGCGAGAGTTTTGCATTAGATAAAAGCTGTTCTTAGGTGGTTTTGGTCTAAATTTCTGCATCATTACCACTCTTTTGAAATTTATAAATTTTACTTTGTATAAACTATAAAATCTAAATTTTTCATACTTTGTTTTTAAAAATTATTAATAAAAAAATTTAAGTTTTATTTTATATAATCCTAAAATATGAGAAGCATTTTTTATCTGTGTTAAAATCTGCGATATAAATTTAAAAGGATAAATTTGAAAGAAAATGCCAAAGAAACCATAAATTTGCCTATAAAAAAAGATGAGTTTAGCCAAAAAGAAGAGTAGGTTTGGCGGTGATCGGCGTTATTATTTTGGCGATAGAAATTTACATCGCTATCTTTATAAAAGGTGGTTTTATAAGGCACTATATCGGCGATGTGCTAGCTACTGCGATGCTTTATGTGTTTGGACGAGCTATATTTAGGGTAGCTCCTATAAATTTAGCCATTGTTGTCTTTATCATTTCACTTTTTATAGAAGCCTTGCAATATCTCAAAATTCTTGAAATTTTGGGTGTGAAAAGCTCAATATTGCGGATAATTTTTGGTGGGACATTTGACTGGACGGACATTATTTGCTACTTGGCTGGCTGCATTTTGGCTTATATGTTTGAAAATTTATCTATGCAAAAAAGCAAAGCGCGCTAAAATTTACCTATTATATATGTCGTTTAAATTACAAGATAAAAATAGGCTGGCTTATTTAAATTTAGATAGGCTAGCCCCAAATTTACTCTATTTTAACTCGCCCCAGTTTTTGGCGATATTTAGCGATGTTTTAAGTGGCACATTTAACGTGTAAATTTCCTCCATCGTCTTTTGCGTCGCTCTGCCAAATTCCTGCGCAAACTCATCTTTTACTTCAAAGATCAGCTCGTCGTGGATCTGAAGCAACATTTTTGCGTTTTCATCTAAATTTGCTCTAACTTTTACCATCGCCATCTTAACTAAATCTGCTGCTGAGCCTTGAAAGACCGTATTTACCGCTTCACGCTCAAACATAGCTATTTGCATAGGTGTGGCACTTTTAAAGTCAAAGTAGCGCTTTCTGCCAAGTAGCGTCTGCACAAAGCCATCGTTTTTGGCTGAAATTTTTATGCTCTCCAAAAACTCTTTGATCGTTGCAAACGCCTTAAAATAGCGCTCTATATACTCTTTTGCCTCGGCTCTTGTGATATTTACTTGATTTGCCAGCTTGCTTGAGCCCATGCCGTAAATGAGACCAAAATTTATACTCTTTGCCACGGCTCTATTTTGCCCGTCGCTGCTACCAAATATGCTAATAGCCGTCCTTGCGTGGATATCCTCGTCATTTTTAAACGCCTCAAGCAGCGCAGGATCACGGCTAAAGTGAGCTAGCAGTCTAAGCTCGATCTGGCTGTAGTCAAGCCCCACGAAGCTATAGCCTTCGCGCGCCTCAAAGCACTCTCTGACATCCTTTGCGAGGCTGCCGCGAGCTGGGATATTTTGTAAATTTGGATTTTTACTTGAAAGCCTGCCAGTACTCGTGCCAGTTTGCAAAAAGCTCGTGTAAATTCGTGCAGCCCTCGTCCTTTTTTGCAAGCGCTAAAAGTGGTTCGCAGTAGGTGCTTTGCAGTTTATATAGCTCGCGGTAAGCTAAAATTTTCTCTATCACCGGATGAGCGTCCGTAAGCTCAGCTAGCACGCTCTCATCGGTGCTATATCCTGTTTTTGTCTTCTTTTTGGTCGGGAGCTTTAGGTGCTCAAAAAGTATGACGCCAAGCTGTTTTACGGAGTTTATGTTGAAATTTTCGCCGCTTAGCTGGTAAATTTCACTTGTTAGCGCCTTTAGTTTGGTGTCGTTTTCAAGGATGAGCTTTTGCATTTTAGCTTCATTTATCTTGATGCCGTTTTGCTCCATGTCAAAGAGTGTGAGGATAAAAGGAAACTCGTGCGTATCGGCAAGGGCTAGGTAAATTTTGGATCAAGCGTGTTTTGAAAAGTTTTATAAAATTTAAGCGTTATCCAAGCGTCCTCACTCGCGTATTTAGCGGCATTTTCTAGCGGTACATCGCCAAAGGTCTGCCCCTTTTTGACCACATCTTCAAATTTTGATCGTGTCATAGTCATAAAGCCTCTTTGCTAGCGCGTCCATGCCCACACTTGAGTTTGGATCGCTAAGCCAAGCAAGTATCATCGTATCTTTGAAATTTGCTGGAGGATTGAGCCCTAGGTTGTTTTTCACGATCTCAAAGTCATACTTTAAATTTTGTCCGATCACACAGCCTTTATAAATTTGCCCTACCGCCCAAGTGGCAAATTTTAGGTCTATTTGCTTTGGTGCGCCTAGGTAGTTGTGAGCTACTGGCACGTAGTAGGCGTCCTCGTAGTTAAAGCAAAAGCTAAAACCAACGATCTTTGCGCTCTTGCTATCAACGCCCGTGGTCTCGGTGTCAAAGGCGACGATGGTCTCTGGCGTGACGCTTGAGAGCAGTTTTTCGATGCTTGTCTCGTCAAGCAGGTAAATTTGCTCTAAAGCCAAGTCTTAAATTCAGCATTTTCTTCTTTTTGTAAGCTCTTAAGAAGCCTGTTTAGATCGTACTCTTTTAAAATTTCCTGAGATGTTTATCAAAGGATTTTGCTCTGGAAATTTAGACTGCTCAAGATCAAGTGAAGTGATCGCGTCATCAAAGAGCGTGGCTAGCTTTTTGCTCAAAAACGCCTCGTCTCTTGCGGCTGCTAGCATATTTTTGGTGCGCTCGTTTCTAAGAAGGGCTGAAATTTTCATAAATTCCCTCTAAGCTGCCATACTCAGCCAAAAGCTTCTTAGCTCCCACTGCGCCGATACCTTTGACGCCTGGGATGTTGTCTGAGCTATCGCCTGCGATGGCTAAAAAGTCCCTTACCTGAGCTGGATAGACGCCATACTTTTCAAAGCAGCTAGCGCTATCGTGGTCGATCTTGCTTTGCGGGCTGTAGATGCTCACTTTGCCGTCCTCTATGAGCTGGTAAAGGTCCTTATCATGCGTGACTATTCGCACAAATATATCTTTATCTTTGCAAATTTTAACTGCACTTGCGATGATGTCATCAGCCTCGTAGCCCTCGCGGCTAAGGCTGTAAAGTCCCATTTTTTCTATCATATCTATACAAACTGGCAGCTGCTCTTTTAGCTGAGCTGGCGGCTCGCTCCTGTTTGCCTTGTATTCGCCCAAAATTTCATGGCGCAGGGTCTTGCCCTTGCTATCAAGTGCGAAGATGAGGTAGTCGCTTTGGTACTCATCTTTTAGGCTCGCTATGAAATTTGCAAAGCCACTTATCATGCCACTTGGTTTGCCCTCACTGTTCTTAAGCCCGCTCATGGCGTAGTAAAGCCTAAAAAGAAGCCAAAAGTATCAATAATCGTAAGTGTTTTCATTCTCTATCCTTTTGCGCCATTTTATGAAATTTTAGGCAAAAATTTGGCTGATTTTATAAATTTATCAGATGCTAAAAGCAAAGTGAGATTTTAAACGCAAAACAAATTTTAATCATTTAAAAGATATAATCTCGCCTAAAATTCAAACTAAATAATAGATAAATTTAAGGTAAAAAATGTTTATAGATAGCGTGAAATTAACCCTAAGTTCAGGCCATGGCGGAGCTGGTGCAGTAAGCTTTCGCCGCGAAAAGCACGTCATTTTAGGCGGCCCAGACGGCGGAGATGGCGGTGACGGCGGAGATGTCTATTTTGTCTGCGACAACAACACCCACACACTGGCAAACTACAAGGGCAAAAAGGCGATGAGAGCGAGCGACGGCGAGGCTGGCATGGGCAAAAGAATGACTGGCAAAAAGGGCGAGAGCCTAGAGCTCATCGTGCCACCAGGAACGGCGGTCTATGACGCGCAGACAAACGAGCTGCTTTGCGACATGGTAGAAGAGGGGCAAAGGACGCTATTTTTAAAAGGTGGCAAGGGCGGACTTGGAAATTTCCACTTTAAAAACTCTATCAACCAAGCCCCAGAGTACGCTCAAAAGGGCATGCCAGAAGAGAGCGTAGAGGTCAGGCTCGAGCTAAAGCTGATAGCTGACGTGGGCCTTGTTGGCTTTCCAAATGTCGGTAAATCAACACTTATATCAGCCGTCTCAAACGCCAAACCGCAGATAGCAAACTACGAATTTACCACGCTTACGCCAAAGCTCGGACTTGTCGAGGTCGATGAGTTTAGCGGTTTTGTCATGGCTGATATCCCTGGCATCATCGAGGGAGCAAGTGATGGACGCGGCCTTGGCGTGCAGTTTTTAAAGCATATCGAGAGAAATAAAATTTTGCTTTTTATGATAGATAGTGCGAACTACAGAAGCATGAGCGAGCAGTTTAGCGTGCTAAAAGAGGAGGTGGCTAAATTTTCAAGTGTGCTTGCTAGCAGGGACTATGCGGTCGCTATCACCAGAGTCGATGCGGCTGAAAATTTAGATGAAAATATAAAAGAATTTATGAAAAGCATAAATTTAGAGCCAAATCAAGTTGGTAAATTTGTCTATAAGCAAGATCTATACAGCTTTGACGCGAAAAAACCATACTTTGTTTTGCCGATCTCATCGGCGACAAACGAGAACATCGACGAGCTTAAATTTGCACTGCTTGAGCTGCTTAAAAAGGAGCTTTGAGTTGCGACTTTTTGGCACTTTGAACTTAGAAATTTAAGAAGATAAAATGAAGAAAATTTTTTGCATTATGCTATTTTGTCTTGGTGCATATAGCTGTGATCCAGCGGATCCAATATATATGCTTTTGGATTTTAATGACATAGATCGCGATGGCATGCTAAATTTAGATGAGTGGGTGGCGTGCAAGGCGCCACCTGAACTAAAAATAGCGCCAGATTTATGCACTAGTGAGGAATTTAAAAGGCTGGATCTTGATCGTAGTGGCAAAGTTAGCGTTAATGAGCTAAGAAATTTAGTATTGCAAAAGATTAGCTGGCAGAAAGATCCATGCGCCTCTTGGCCGCCAAGCAGCAAAAACGCAGATCAAAATAAAAGTCGTTGAAATTTAAAGGAAAGTGATGAATGTAGTTTTTATGGGGACGCCTGATTATGCCGTTAGGATACTTAGGCACCTAAAAGAAGCTGGCTTTAATATAAAAGCGGTCTTTACCCAGCCTGATAAGCCAGTTGGCAGAAAGCAAATTTTAACCCCAAGCGAGGTCAAAATTTACGCACAAAATGAGCTAGTAGGCGTGCCAGTTTTTACGCCAAATACGCTAAAAGATGAGGCGGTGATTGCTGAGTTAAAGGCATTTGAGCCTAAATTTATCGTAGTGGCAGCTTATGGCAAAATTTTGCCTGGGAGTGTGCTTGACGTGGCGACTTGTCTAAATTTACATGCTTCGATCTTGCCAAAATATAGAGGCGCAAGCCCCATTCAAAGCGCGATCCTAGCAGGCGAGAAGCAAACTGGCGTCACAGCTATGCTGATGGACGCTGGCCTTGACACTGGCGATATGCTAGACTTCATCTACACGCCTTGCGAAAACAAGATGTCAAGCGAGCTTTTTAGCGAGCTAGGCGAGCTTGGCGGTGAGCTAATCGTAAAAGTGCTTAAAATTTTGAAAATTTAAAGCCACAAAAACAAGACGACGAGCAGGCCACGCACTGCAAAAAGATAAGCAAGAGCGACGGACTTTTTAGCTTTGATGAAGAGGCGGGGCAAATTTATAATAAATTTCGCGCGCTCACACCTTGGCCAGGGCTTTATTTGGCAAGTGGGCTAAAAATTTTATCGCTTGAGCTAAGCGACAAAAGTGGCAAAAGTGGAGAAATTTTAAGCGTAGAAAAGGACCACGTCGTGGTTGCTTGCAAAGGTGGGGCGGTTAAAATTTACGAGCTTCAAGAGCCAAGCAAAAAGCCAACAAACGCAAAAGCATATATAAATGGTAAGCGCCTTAGCGTTGGCGATGAATTAAAATAAATTTAAAGGAGCGGTTATGAAAAATGCGCTAAGTATAGCAGGGGTTGATCCAAGTGGCGGAGCTGGAGTTTTAGCTGATATAAAGGTCTTTATAGCACACGGCGTATATGCGATGGGAGCGATCACTGCGATCACTGCTCAAAATACAAAGGGCATCTTTGGCATGCAGCTAGTCGATACTAAGCTCATCGAGGATCAGATAAAAGCGATATTTGATGATATAAGAGTTGATGTGATAAAAATAGGCGTTGTCCCAAGCGTTGAGATCATCAAAAGCGTCGCAAAAACGCTAAGAGAGATGAAAAATTTACCACCAGTCGTGCTTGATCCTGTCATGAGCTGTAAAAATGGCGACATCTGGCTAGAGGGCACTGCAAAAGACGCGATCGTGGAGGAGCTTTTCCCACTTGCGAGCGTGATCACGCCAAATATCTTTGAAGCGCGCGAAATTTTAAAGCGTGAGCTAAAGGGCGAGAGCGAGCTAAAAGAGGCTTGCAAGGATCTTTTGAAATTTGGCACAAAGAGCGTTTATCTAAAGTGTGGCGAGATAGAAGGCAAGTCGCTTGATATATTTTATGATGGCAAAGAGTATGAAATTTTTAGCGACGAGCGCATAAAAACGACCGCGACACACGGCTCAGGCTGCTCACTATCAAGTGCGATCGCTTCAAATTTAGCAAATGGGCTTAGTCTAAAAGAGAGCGTGAAAAATGCGCATGATTATATCTTTAACGCTATCAAAAACGCGGTCATCATCGGCGGCGGACAAAATCCAGTAAATCACTTCTATAAATTTAAGGTGTGATTTGAAAGTAGAGTTTTTTCAAAGTCTGCCTTCGACGCAGGAATTTTTGATAGACGCCCTAAAAAACGGCGAGATAAAGCCACCGCACATGATCGTGGCACACAATCAAACTAAAGGGATCGGCAGCCGTGGCAACAGCTGGGAGGGGCTTGGCGGAAATTTGTTTATGTCATTTTGCATAGGCGAAGATGAGCTGCCAAGCGACATACCTCCGCCCTCGATCTCGATATATTTTTCTATGCTGATGCGTGAAGTCTTGAGCGAACTTGGCTCAAAGTGCTGGCTAAAATGGCCAAATGATTTTTACGTGGACGAGCGTAAAATAGGCGGCACTTTGACAAATAAAGTGGATGAAATTTACATTTGCGGCATGGGGATAAATTTGGCTAGTGCGCCCGAAAACGCGGGCATTTTGGATATCAGAACTAGCGTAAACGAGCTAGTTTGGGGCTTTGTTAGCATGCTTGATAAAAAGATTTTATGGAAGCCAATTTTTAGCAAATTTAGGATAGACTTTTGCAAGTCAAAAAGTTTTATTACGCATATTGCAAATAGAGCTGTTTCGCTTCAAGATGCTGAAATTTGCGAGGATGGAGCGATATTATTAAATGGGGAAAAGGTATATTCGTTAAGATGAGCGAGATAATAACAATAGCTAACCAAAAAGGCGGCGTTGGCAAGACCACAACGGCCGTAAATTTAGCCGCATCACTGGCGGTTGCTGAGAAAAAAGTATTATTAATAGACATCGATCCACAGGCAAACGCGACGACCGGACTTGGTTTTAGCAGAAGCGACTACGAGTTTAACATCTATCACGTCTTGACAGATAGGAAAAAGCTCTCGCAAATCGTGCTAAAAACTGAGATCCCAACGCTTTTTCTAGCTCCGTCAAACATCGGACTTGTCGGGATCGAGCAAGAATTTAACGATCAAAGCAAAGACTATAAACTAATCCTTAAAAACAAAATTTCAGAAGTTGTAGACGACTATGATTTTATCATCATCGATAGTCCTCCAGCACTTGGTAGCATCACGATAAATGCTCTTAGTGCAAGTGATAGCGTGATCATCCCGATCCAGTGCGAATTTTACGCACTTGAGGGCTTGGCGCAGATCCTAAACACAGTTAAGATCATCAAAAAAACGATAAATCCAAAGCTAAATATAAAGGGCTTTTTACCGACTATGTTTAGCTCGCAAAATAATCTCTCAAAAGAGACAATTGCAAATTTAAAGCAGCATTTTGAAAATAAGCTCTTTAAAAGCAAGGACGGCAAAGAGGAATTTGTAGTCGTCCCAAGAAATGTAAAACTTGCTGAAAGCCCAAGTTTTGGCAAGCCAGTGATACTTTATGATATAAAATCACCAGGCTCGATCGCATATCAAAATTTGGCATATTGTATTTTAAACTAAAAGATAAGGAAAAAAATGGCGAAAAAAGGTGGATTAGGGCGCGGACTTAGCGCGATACTTGAAGATGTAGAGCAGGCCTACAGCAAAGAGATCGCAAATTTAAACGACTCTGAGATAGTCGAAGAGATAAACATAGATGAAATTTTACCAAACCCTTACCAGCCAAGGACGCATTTTGACGAAGAGGCTTTAAAAGAGCTAAGTGCCAGCATCAAAAGGCACGGTCTTATACAACCAATAATCGTCATCAAAAAAGATGACGGCTACATGCTAATAGCTGGTGAGCGTAGATACCGTGCTACAAAGATGCTTGGAGCAAGCAAGATAAAGGCGATCATCGCTGATATCAAGTCTCAAAATTTAAGAGAGCTTGCGCTTATCGAAAACATACAACGTGAAAATTTAAATCCTATCGAACTTGCAAAGTCATATAAAGAGCTCATAAATGAGTATAAGATCACACAAGATGGCCTAGCAAACATCATCCATAAGAGTAGAACTCAGATAACAAATACAATGAGGCTCTTGCTGCTTAGCGACTACACACAAAGACTTTTGCAAGAAGACAAGCTCACGCAAGGCCACGCTAAAGTCATCGTAGGACTTAGTAGTGAAGAAGAAAGAATGGTCGTTGATACGATCATCGGACAAAAGCTAAGTGTTAGAGATACAGAAATCTTAGTAAAAAAGATAAAAAATAAAGAAGAAGTAAAAGAGCCAAAGCCTCAGATTTCAGAGGAAATGAGCAAAAAGTTATCAAATTTACAAGAAATTTTAAAAATTTGAAGATAAAAACAAAAGTAAAATCTAAAAATTTAATATTAGAATTTAGCGACATTTCACAGGTAGAAGAATTTATCGCTAAGCTAAAATAGAATTACAAATTTATTTTTATTTTTAGTATTTTATTGTAAAATCAGACTTTGATTTGAATATTAAATAAAACTTAATAACAAAATAAGGAGAGTGGATGTTAGAAATAGATGTGCCATTGATGCTTTTAACGGCTATCGTTCTCTTTGTCTTGATCGCCATTTTAAATCCTTTGCTATACAAGCCAATGCTTAAATTTATAGATGACAGAAATGCCTCTATAAAAAATGATGAAGAGAGCACTAGCAAAAATGCAAGCGACTTAAGCGTTCATGAAAAGAGATCGAAGAGATCATACAAAATGCAAGATCTGAGGCTAACAAAATAAGACAAGAGGCCTTAAATTTGGCAAAAGAAGAGTCTTTAAAAGAGATAAATGCGGTAAAAAATAGTTTGGAGGCTGATTATAATGAGTTTTTAAACGCTTTAAGCTCTCAAAAAGATAGCCTAAAGGCAGATCTATCAGCTAAACTACCTGAGCTTAGAGCAGCTTTAAATGCTAAGCTCTCTAAAATTTAAAGGAAATTTATGAAGATAAAAATTTTATTTTTTCTAGCACTTCCATTTCTAGCATACGCTAGCGAGCATGGTGGAACAAACTACGACATAGTCGAGAGAACGCTAAACTTCTTACTTTTCTTTGCTATTTTGGTCTATTTTGCTGCTAAGCCACTAAAAGCTCTTTATCAAAGCAGGATCGATAGGATCGCAAATAAGCTTGAGAGCATCCAAGAGAAGCTTCGTGAGTCAAAAGCTAAAAAAGATGACGTTTTAAAGCGTGTAGAAGAGGCTAAGCAAAATGCAAATGCTCTAATAGAAACCGCAAAAAAAGAGGCTGTAAATTTCAGCTGCTAAAGTTAAAAAAGAGGCTCAAAACGATATCGCAAATATCGAAAAAGGTTACAAAGAGCAAAAAGAATTTGAAGAGCGCAAGATGACAAAAGGCGTTGTAAATGAAATTTTGAGCGACATTTTCTCAAGTGATAGCCTAAAAGTCGATCAAAAAGAGCTTGTAAATATCATACTTAAAAAGGTTAGCTAATGAATGAAGTAGTAGCTAAAAAATACGTAAAGGCGATCCTAAGCGACGTAAAGTCCAATGAACTTAATGCATTTGTTGAAGATTTATCAGAGCTAGCTGCCGCTTTTGCTAGCGAAAAATTTAAGAGCATCATAAGCTTGCCAACTCTAAAAGCTGCAAAAAAGGTTGAATTTATACTTTCTCTAGTAAAAAATTCAGAACGCTAAATTTGCAAATTTTATAAAGCTTCTTGGTGTAAACAAAAGACTAGAGCTTATCCCAGCGATCTTAAACGAGATGAAGATAGAGCAATCTCTGCTTGAAAATACATATCGCGGCGAGGTTGTTGGAAATTTTCGATCTAAGCGCTGAGCAGCTAAAAGCTTTGGAAGAGCAATTTCTCTAAGAAATTTAACTCTAAGATCAAGCTTGATGGCTCAAAGAGCGATTACAACGGTGTAAAAGTTGAGTTAGATGATTTAGGTGTCGAGGTAAATTTCTCTATCGACAGACTAAAAAGTCAAATGAGTGAATATATATTAAAAGCAATTTAAAAAGGAGTGAAAGCGTGAGTGCAAAAATTAAAGCTGACGAAATTAGCACGATAATCAAAGAGCGTATTGAAAATTTTGATTTAAGTGTTGATGTAGAAGAGACCGGTAAAGTCATCTCAGTCGCTGATGGCGTTGCTAACGTTTATGGTTTGAAAAACGTTATGGCTGGTGAGATGGTTGAGTTTGAAAGCGGCGAAAAGGGTATGGCTCTTAACCTTGAAGAGAGCAGTGTTGGTATAGTTATCCTTGGAAAAACTAGCGGTATCACAGAAGGAAGCTCTGTAAAAAGACTTAAAAAACTTCTACGTGTGCCAGTTGGCGACGCATTGATCGGCCGTGTTGTAAATTCACTCGGTGAGCCAATCGACGCAAAAGGACCAATCGAAGCTACTGAATCTCGCTTCGTCGAAGAAAAAGCAAAAGGTATCATGGCAAGAAAAAGCGTTCATGAGCCACTTCAAACAGGTATCAAAGCTATCGACGCACTTGTGCCAATCGGTAGAGGCCAAAGAGAGCTAATCATCGGCGACCGCCAAACTGGTAAAACAACAGTTGCTATCGATACTATCATCAACCAAAAAGGTCAAGATGTCATTTGTATCTATGTAGCTATCGGTCAAAAACAATCAACCGTTGCTCAAGTCGTTAAAAAACTTGAAGAGTATGGCGCAATGGACTACACGATAGTCGTAAACGCTGGCGCTAGTGACGCAGC
The DNA here is from genome assembly GCA_037321105.1 of Campylobacter concisus. Lineage (GTDB taxonomy): Bacteria > Campylobacterota > Campylobacteria > Campylobacterales > Campylobacteraceae > Campylobacter_A > Campylobacter_A concisus_AZ. The sequence goes on from CP147775.1 coordinate 1,643,769, forward strand.
TGCGCTTCAATACCTTGCACCATACGCTGGCGTAACAATGGGTGAATACTTTAGAGATAACTCTCGCCACGCGCTAATCATCTATGATGACTTGTCAAAACACGCGGTTGCTTACCGTGAGATGTCTTTGATCTTAAGAAGACCACCAGGTCGTGAAGCTTACCCAGGTGACGTTTTCTACCTTCACTCAAGACTTCTAGAAAGAGCAAGTAAGCTAAATGACGCACTAGGTGCTGGATCTTTGACAGCTCTACCTATTATCGAGACTCAAGCGGGCGACGTTTCAGCTTATATTCCAACAAACGTTATTTCTATTACAGATGGTCAAATTTTCCTTGAGAGTGACCTATTTAACTCAGGTATCCGCCCAGCAATCAACGTTGGCCTTTCCGTTTCTCGTGTCGGTGGTGCAGCTCAGATCAAAGCTATTAAACAAGTTTCTGGTACGCTAAGACTAGACCTTGCTCAATACCGCGAACTACAAGCATTTGCTCAGTTTGCAAGTGATCTTGACGAGAGCTCAAGAAAACAACTAGAGCGTGGTCAAAAGATGGTTGAAGTACTAAAACAACCTCCATATTCTCCACTTCCAGTTGAGAATCAAGTAGTTATCATATTTGCTGGTGCTAAGGGCTATTTAGATGACGTTGCAACTGCAAATGTAACAAAATTTGAAGCAGAGCTATATCCATATATCGAGGCAAAATACCCTGAAATTTTTGAACAGATCAGAACTAAAAAGGTTCTTGATAAAGAAGTAGAAGAAATTTTACATAAAGCGTTGAAAGATTTTAAAGCGACTTTTGCCGCTAACTAGGGCTAAGATATGTCAAATTTAAAAGATATAAAACGAAAGATCAAGAGCGTCCAGAACACTCAAAAGACGACGCGCGCGATGAAGCTTGTCTCTACAGCAAAGCTTCGTAAGGCTGAAGAGGCTGCACGCTACTCTAGAGTTTATGCACTTAAGATCAACGAGGTTTTATCAGAGATAGCTTATAAGATCAATCAATACGCTTCAGTTATGACTGAGAGTAAATTTTTTAACACAACAAAGAGTGTAGAAAAGGTTGATATTATATTTGTTACCGCTGATAAAGGGCTTTGCGGTGGCTTTAATGTCCAGACTATAAAGACAGTTAGGCGTATGATCGATGAGCTAAAAGCCAAAAAGATCAAAGTTAGACTAAGAGCTGTTGGTAAAAAAGGCATAGAATTTTTCAATTTCCAAGGCGTTGAACTACTTGAGACTTACGTCGGAGCTAGCTCTTCTCCTACATATGAAAAAGCTCAAAAGATCATAAAAGATGCCATTGATGATTTTACAAACGGTATAACAGATAAGGTTGTGCTAATACACAATGGTTATAAAAATATGATTTCTCAAGAGATTAGAGTAAATGACATTGTGCCTATTGAGCCGTCTAAGATAGTTGCGGTTGAGACAAATTCTTTGATGGAATTTGAGCCAGAGGACAACTATACTAAGATTATGGATGAATTGCTCAATAAATATTTTGAGTATAGTATGTATTATGCTTTAGTTGATTCTTTGGCGGCTGAGCACAGCGCTAGAATGCAAGCTATGGATAATGCAACAAACAATGCTAAACAACGCGTCAAACAGTTAAATCTTGCTTACAACAAAGCAAGACAAGAGTCTATTACCACTGAGCTTATCGAGATCATCAGTGGTGTTGAATCAATGAAATAAAAGGAGTATGAATGAAGGGTGTTATTAGTCAAGTTATGGGCCCTGTGGTCGATGTTTACTTTAATGACTACTTGCCGAAGATCAATGAAGCTATCGAAGTTTTCTTTGAGGTTGAGGGCAAGAAACATAAACTAATATTAGAAGTTGCTGCTCACCTAGGTGATAATAGAGTTAGAACGATCGCTATGGATATGAGCGAGGGTCTGACTCGTGGCTTAGAGGCTAAAGCTCTTGGTGCACCTATAAGTGTGCCAGTTGGCGAAAAAGTTTTGGGTAGAATTTTTAACGTAGTTGGCGATTTGATCGACGAGGGCGAGGGTAGTAAATTTTGATAAGCACTGGTCTATCCACCGCGATCCTCCTCCATTTGAAGAGCAAAGCACGAAGAGTGAAATTTTCGAAACTGGTATCAAGGTAGTTGATCTTCTAGCTCCTTATGCAAAGGGTGGTAAAGTTGGTCTATTTGGTGGTGCTGGTGTTGGTAAAACAGTTATTATTATGGAGCTTATCCACAACGTTGCGTTTAAACATAGCGGTTATTCTGTATTTGCAGGCGTTGGCGAGAGAACTCGTGAAGGAAACGACCTTTATCACGAAATGAAAGAAAGTAACGTTTTGGATAAAGTTGCCTTGTGCTATGGCCAAATGAACGAGCCACCAGGAGCAAGAAACCGTATCGCGCTAACTGGTCTTACAATGGCTGAGTACTTCCGTGATGAGATGGGACTTGACGTTTTGATGTTTATCGATAACATCTTCCGTTTCTCTCAATCAGGTGCAGAGATGTCAGCTCTACTTGGACGTATTCCGTCAGCTGTTGGTTATCAGCCAACTCTTGCAAGTGAGATGGGTAAATTCCAAGAGAGGATCACATCAACCAAAAAAGGTTCGATTACCTCTGTTCAAGCTGTTTATGTTACAGCTGACGACCTTACAGACCCAGCTCCTGCAACTGTTTTTGCTCACCTTGACGCTACAACAGTTCTTAACAGATCGATCGCAGAAAAAGGTATCTATCCAGCTGTTGATCCACTTGATTCAACATCAAGAATGCTCGATCCTCAAATTTTAGGAGCAGATCACTATAAGGTAGCTCGCGGCGTTCAAGCTGTGCTTCAAAAATATAAAGACCTTCAAGATATTATCGCTATCCTTGGTATGGACGAGCTTAGCGAAGAAGATAAGCTAACAGTTGATAGAGCAAGAAAGATAGAAAGATTCTTGTCTCAGCCATTCTTCGTTGCTGAAGTATTTACCGGTAGCCCTGGTAATATGTCAGTCTTGACGAAAATATCGCTGGCTTTAAGGGGATTTTAGAAGGTAAATATGATCATTTACCTGAAGCAGCATTTTATATGGTTGGAAATATAGATGAGGCTTTAGCTAAAGCTGAGAAACTTAAGGCTTAAATTTAAAAAGGAAGCGTAATGGATAAATTACATTTAGAGATCGTAACTCCTCAAGGTCAGATATTTAATGATGACGTGAGTAGTGTAGTGCTTCCAGGTAGCGAGGGTGAGTTTGGTGTTTTGCCAAACCACGCCTCATTAATATCTCTTTTAAAAGCAGGTATTATAGATATAGAAGATAAGCATAAAAAGCATGATGTAGTTGCTATTAACTGGGGTTATGCAAAGATCGATGAGGGCAAAGTAGTTATACTAGCTGATGGTGCGGTCTATGTCTCTGGCAACAGCGAAAGTGAGCTTGCAAATTCATTAGAAGCTGCTAGAAATTTGATAGAGAGTATGAGCAGTGATACAAATGCTTTTGCAGCAACTATATCAAAAATGGAAAATGTAGTGAGAGCAAGATAAGTGGGCGGAATAGATATATTTTTAAATTACATTCAAAGAAGTAGTTTTATTACAATTATAGTTTTAACTTGGTTGTCAATATATTTTATAGTTAGTTTTACAATTCTTTTTTCAAGAATGGCTGGCATAGGAGCTTGGCAAAAACGCGAGCAAAATGCGCTTGAAGCACTGCTTATGGGTGCTAAAAATATACCAAATGACTCATCTTTGAAAAAATGTGCAAGTGGTAAAATTTCAAAAGAAAAGCTAAATGTTTGCATAAGCATTGCTGAAAAAAATGCTACAAGTGGGCTTACATGGCTTAGTGTAATAGCTTCTACTTCTCCATTTATCGGTCTTTTTGGAACAGTAGTATCTATCTTGGAGACATTTTCACAGCTAGGAAATGGTGCAGGCTCATCTCTTGGAGTTATAGCCCCAGCTATCTCTGAAGCACTTGTTGCGACAGGTTGTGGAATTTTTGTTGCGATCCCAGCATATACATTTAACTTGCTTATAAAAAGAAAAGCTTACGAACTAATGAGCGTTATCGAGCGTCAAGCTGATGTTATGATAGCACTTAAAAAAGATGATGAGACGTTATAGATGGCTCTTAAAATTTGACGACGAAACACCAGAGCTAAACATAACGCCTCTTGTTGATATCATGCTTGTTTTGTTGGCTATTTTAATGGTTACAATGCCAACTATAACATATCAAGAAGATATAACATTGCCAGATGGCTCAAAGGCAAAAACATCTACGTCTAAACAAAAAGATCTTATAGTCTCTATAAATGCACAAGGACAAGTTAGGATAGATCAAAGTATAATGAGCCTTGCCGAACTTCCAGATAATATTGCGCTGATGAGTGCAAAATATGACAAAACCTCGCCTATATACATAAAGGCTGATAAAAATTTAAAATACGATGATGTTATGTTTGTTTTAAAGACTTTAAAAGGTGCTGGTTTTAATAAAGTAGCTTTAGAGACAAACGGTTAAGATGCCTAATAAAGTTAAATTTCCAACGCTTAGTTCGTTTTTTGTAGCGTTTTGTATTTACATTATCATTGTGCTTGCTTTGTTTATAAAGCTTACTTTTTTTAGTGAACCTCCTAAAAAATATACTGATGACAAAGATGCTATTATGGATGTAGTTATGGTTGATAGAGAAGTTGATCAAACCATAAAAGCGCCAAAACAAGCAAAAGAGGTTGTAAAAGAGACCAAACCAGAACCTAAAAAAGAGTCAGAAGAAGACAAACAAGAGACTACAAATAAACCTGTTGTGCCAGATGAGCCATTGCCAACCCCAAGCTTGCCAACTCCTCCAAAAGAAGAGCCAAAACCTGAGCCTAAAAAACCAGAACCAAAGCCTGAAATCCCAAAACCTAGCGAAGAGCCTAAAGAGGATGTCAAGCCAGAGCCAAAACCTGAGCCTAAACCTACGCCAAAGCCAGTTGAAAAGCCAAAAACAAAAGAGCCAAATATAAAAGATCTTTTTAGCGACATAGACTCGACTAAGCTTAAAAAAGATGATGGCATAAAAAAGGCTGAAAATAAAGTACAAAGTCGCAAAAAAAGCGAGGCTTCTAGCTCAAAAGCTGCAAAAGAGGCTAGCGACATCATCAAGAGCCTAAAAATAGATCAAAATCCAACAGCTCCAAAGTCACAAATGACGGGCACTTATGATCCATTGATGGGAGCCATAACAAAGCAAATTCAAAGAAGATGGCAAAGCTATAAAGCTGACTCTGCAAACCTTGCCAAAGTAAAAGTTATGATAGATCAGAGTGGAAATTTTAGCTATGAAATTTTAGAGCTATCATATAATGAAGAGTTTAATGCAAAGGTTAGAGAGTGCCTGGAAAAGCTTACTGCAGAGAAATTTCCATTTAATCCAGACAAAAGTACTACTTTTAATTTAAATTTAGAAGATAAAATAAACTAAAATTTTGAAATTTACGGAGTAGAGATGAAGAAAATTTTTCTTTTTTTGTGTGTTGCTCTAGGGCTTTATGCTGCTGATGCGACCATATCTGTTATAAACCAAGGTGTTGCTTTGCCAAAGATTGCTTTGCAAGATGCAACTACAGTTGTTAGTGATGCAGGATTTAAAGATAAATTCTTTAAGATCATGCTAGGCGACTTGAAAGTTAGCTCAGACTTTGAGGTTATCGAAGATCACGTGCCTTCAACCTATGAGGGAACAGCAGCTACAAATACAATGAGCGACAAAGGTGTTGAGCTTATCTTTAGATACGCTCTTGAGGGTTCTATGGGCTCACCTCTTACTTTAAGAGTAAAACTCATCGATGCAAAGACTGCAACTACAAGGTATGAGAGAGTCTATAACATGCCAGATGGTGCGAAGTATCCGTTTTTAGCACACAAAAGTATAGTTGAGCTAACAAATGAGCTAAAATTTACCACCAGTTGGCTGGATGGAGAAATTTATCATCCTAGCAAAATACACTTCGGCTTGCCAAAGCTCTATTATAGTGGCTGATTACACACTTACGTATCAAAAGACAATAGTAAGTGGCGGTCTAAATATCTTCCCTAAGTGGGCAGGCGCTGATCAGAGTAAATTTTACTATACATCTTATGTAAATAATAAGCCGACTTTGTTTAGATATGATCTAAATTCAGGCACTAAAACAAAGATAATAGATAGTATGGGTATGCTTATAGCATCTGATGTTAGCAAAGATGGAAGTAAAATTCTATTAACTATGGCTCCAAAAGATCAACCAGATATTTTCATCTATAATACAGGTAGCAAAAAATTAACTCAGATCACAAACTATCCAGGCATTGATGTAAATGGAAATTTCGTAGATAATGACAGCAGAATAGTTTTTGTCTCAGATAGACTTGGATATCCAAACATCTTTGCAACACCTGCAACTTCAGGCGGAAGCGTTGAGCAAATGGTATTTCATGGCAAAAACAACAACTCAGTAAGCACTTTTGAAAACTATGTAGTTTATTCAAGTAGAGAGGCTAGTGGTGGCTTTAATATCTATCTAATCTCAACTCAAACAGATTTTATCCGTCAGCTTACAGCAAATGGTAAAAATAACTATCCAAGATTTTCAAGTGACGGTCAAAGTGTCGTATTTATCAAAGAACTTGGCGGTCAAAGCTCGCTTGGCGTTGTTAGATTAAATGAAAACAGAAGTTTCCAATTTCCACTAAAAGTAGGTAAAATTCAATCTATTGATTGGTAATATTTAAAAAAAATATGTTATAATTCGACCAAATTTTTCAAAAAGGATAAGGAATGAAAAAAGTAGTTCTAGCAAGTGTTGCAGTTGCAACTTTATTGTTGAGCGGTTGTAGCTCTAAAAACCCTGAAGTTGATATGAATGCAAATTCAAATCAATCTGCAGATAACTCAGGTAGCATGAGTGATGCTGATAGATTAGCAGCTCTTATCGCTAACATCGAGAGCCAAGTTAAAAGCGTATACTTTGACTTTGATAAATTCAATATCAAAGCTGACCAACAAGGTGTTGTTAGCTCAAATGCATCAGTATTCAACCAAGCTGACGCTCAAGCGCTTTCTATAAAAGTAGAAGGTAACTGCGATGAGTGGGGTACAGATGAGTATAACTATGCTCTTGGTCTAAAACGTGCTAAAAGTGCTAAAGACGCTCTTGTAAGAAATGGCGTTAGCGCTGATAGAATCGCTGTAGTAAGCTTTGGTGAAAGCAACCCAGTTTGTACAGACAAAACAAAAGCTTGCGACGCTCAAAACAGACGTGCAGATTTCAAAGTACTTCCTTAATCTGTAAGTAATAATGAATAAAAAAATAATCATTGCGGCTCTTCTTGGAGCCGCTTTCTCATTGGTTCAGCTCAAGAAGTTTCAGCATTTGACGCAGGCAATATGGATAGCGCAAATCCATATGGACTAACAGATGATGAAAAGGCAACTCTAAGCAACAAAAGAAGCGTTCAAAATATCGAAGAAAACATGGATAATGTTTCAGAACAACTTCAAGGTTTGCAAAGCTTAATTGAGAGTATGAGTGCTAGGATGAATAAACTTGAGCAAAGAATGAACGATATCGAAACCAAAGTCAATGGTGGTATAAGCGATTCTGGTGTAAGTTTAACATCGCTAAAAGCTTACGTTGATGAGACTAGAGATATACAAGATAAAAACTATAAAAACATTACTGCTGCCTTAAATAAGTTAGGCGCGATAATGGATAAAAACGCTGCTCAACCAAAGCAAAATACAAATCCAAAACAACAAAATAAGCCAACTTCAAATTTCAGTGGCAAAAGCGACAAGGATATTTTAGCTGACGGCATTAAACTATTAAATTCTGGTAATAGCACAGAAGCAGCTGAATATTTTGAATACTTAAATAAAAAAGGCTATAAAACTGGTGCTTCAAATTATTATTTAGGCGAAGTTGCTTATAGTCAAAAATCATACAGCACAGCCATACAATACTATAAAAAAAGTATACAAAGTGAAGATAAGGCTGACTACACTCCAAAACTTTTGTATCACACAGCTATAAGCTTTGATAAGATCGGTGATACTCAAAGCGCAAATAGATTTTATAAGGCTTTAAAAGTAGGCTATCCAGATAGCAAAGAAGCCAAAGCTGCTCCCAACAGAAACTAAAATTTACTCTTTTTTAGATATAATCTCACATTAATCAAAACTAAATTCCAAGGAGATTATTGTGAGTAAAGATCAAGTTATAACAATGTTTTATGAGCTAAAAGACGCTAATACTGGCGAAATTTTAGAGTCAAATATGCAAGAAGGTGGTCAAATTTCTTTTATTACAGGACATGGTCACATTATAGAAAAGCTTGAAGAAGAAGTTAGCAAACTAAAATCAGGCGACAAAGCTACTATAAATATCAAAGCAGCTGAGGGTTGTGGCGAATACAATAAAGACGCCATCCAATCACTTCCAAAAGAGCAATTTGCCGGTATAGACCTACATGAAGGCATGGAGCTTTTTGGTCAAAATGAAGATGGCTCAAGCGTTCGCGTCATCGTTAAAGAGATCAAAGATGACGAAGTGACAGTTGATTTTAACCACCCATACGCTGGCAAAGACTTGCTATTTAATGTTGAAATTTTAGAAGTTAGAGACGCGACTGAAGATGAAAAAGCAACTGGCATGGTAGCAGGTGCACACACTTGCGGTTGTGGCGGACATGATCATGATCACGAGCATGAGTGCTGCGGCGGTCACGGACATGGTGAAGGCGGTTGCGGTTGTGGCGGTCACGGACATCATCACCACTAAGAAGCCAAAATGAAAAAATTTGCTTTTATTTTTGCGGGTCAAGGCTCTCAAAGTGTTGGCATGGGGAAAGATTTTTATGAAAATTTCTCTTCGGCAAAACTTCTATTAAATGACGCTTGCAACGACACAGGCATTGATTTTGAAGAGCTTTTATTCACGCAAAACGACAAACTAGACAAGACAGAATTTACCCAACCTGCTATTGTTTTAAACTCGCTTATGAGTTACCTAGCATTTTCAAATTTCATAAAAGCCAAGCCAGAATTTAGCCTAGGACACTCGCTCGGAGAATTTACAGCTCTTGCGGTTAGTGGTGCATTTAGCTTTGTTGAAGCGATTAGACTTGTAAATTTACGTGGTAAATTTATGCAAGAAGCCTGCGTTGGCAAAGATGCTGGCATGATGGTGGTGCTTGGACTTAGCGATGAAGTCGTTGAGGGGATTTGCAAAGAAGCTCAGGATGAGGGCTTGCAAATTTACGCTGCGAACTACAACTGCGATGGTCAGATAGTTGTAGCTGGCGTGAGGGCTGACCTTGCAAAATATGAGGCAAAATTTAAAGAAGCAGGCGCAAAAAGAGCGATGCTTTTAAATATGTCAGTAGCTAGCCATTGTCCGATACTTGAGCCAGCTAGCGTCAAACTAGCAAACGAGCTTGAGGACGTTTTAGCTGCGAATTTTGCCCAGTCGCTTCAAACGTAAATGCAAAAATTTACACTGATAAAAACGAAGCGCTAGTTCTTTTAAAAGAGCAGCTAACGCATCCAGTTCGCTACAAGCAAAGCATCAAAAACTATGAAAATGAGGTTGATTGCTTTATCGAGCTTGGAGCTGCGACACTAAAAGGCATAAACAAAAAGATCACGGAAAAACCGACATACAGCGTCACTGACATGGCGAGCCTTGAAGAGGTTGTGAAGATTTTGGAGGAGAGATGATAGCGATACTTGGAGCGATGCAAGAGGAGATAACGCCGATCCTTGAGATGGTTGGCGAGTATAAAACTACCGAATATGCAAATAATAAATTTTACGAGGCAAACTACAAAGGCAAAGACCTAGTCATCGCCTACTCGAAGATCGGCAAGGTAAATGCGGCGATCACTGCGACCTTGATGATAGAGAAATTTAAGGCTTCAAAACTGCTTTTTACTGGTGTTGCTGGCTCACTTGATGAGAGCTTAAAGATAGGTGATATGCTATATGCCACTAGCCTTGTGCAGCATGACCTTGACATCACGGCGTTTGGTCATCCATACGGCTTTGTGCCAGGGACAAGTATCTTTGTCAAGAGTGATGAGGGTCTAAATGAGCTAGCTAAAAATGTCGCTAGCAAAAAGGGCATGAGCTTAAATTCAGGCATCATCGCAACTGGCGATCAGTTCATCTGTGACAACGAGAAAAAAGAGTGGATCAAAAAGATATTTAACGCAAGTGCTACCGAGATGGAGGGTGCTAGTGTTGCGCTAGTTTGTGAAACGCTTGGCGTGCCATTTTTCATCCTTAGAGCCATCAGCGACGGAGCTGGCGAGGAGGCTGAATTTGACTTTGATAAATTCTTGCAAGACTCAGCAAACGTGAGCGCTAAATTTATCCTAGAAATGGTGGAGAGCTTATGATAGAGCTTAGCAAGAGACTGCTTAGGCAAGTTGGTCAGACAAACGCTAGATATAAGATGATAGAGGGCGGAGATAAGATCTTGCTCGGTCTTAGCGGCGGCAAAGACAGCCTCGCACTCGCTCACGTGCTAAAGCACATCCAAAATGTCACGCCTGAGAAATTTGAGTTTAAGGCAGTGACGCTAAGCTACGGCATGGGCGAAGACTACGCATATCTTACCAAGCACTGCAACGAGCATGGCATAGAGCACGAGGTGATCGATAGCTCGATATTTGAGATATCAAAGGAGAAGATCCGCAAAATTCTAGCTTTTGCAGCTTTTTCTCTCGCATGAGAAGAGGGTATCTTTACACCTATGCGCTAAAGCACGGCTTTAACAAGCTTGCAATCGCTCACCACTTGGACGACGCGGCAGAGAGCTTTTTTATGAATTTTACATACAATGGCGCGCTAAGGACGCTTGCTCCAAAATACAAAGCAAAAAACGGTATCGTCGTGATCAGACCATTTATCTTTGTGCGTGAGAGACAGCTTCGCGAAAATGCGATCAAAAATGAGCTAAGAGTTGTTGGCGATGAGGCGTGTCCCGCGATGAGATTTGACGTTAAGATGCCACACGCTAGATATGAGACTAAGCAGCTTCTAGGCAAATTTAGAAAAGAAAATCCAAAGCTCTTTACATCGCTTAAAGCAGCATTTGAAAACATCCACACAGATACATTTTTTGGTATCAATGAAGGCAGTGAAGAGTAAATTTAACTCTTCATTTCTGCCCTTTTGAGCTGAAATTTAAAACCAAATTTCTTACAACCACCCAAAAGTTACAACTCATTTTAAAGCAGGAACGCTCCTTGCTTACTAAATATAAATTTGATAAGCAAGGATGAAAAATGAGCATTTTTAGTGTTAGCACGCAAAAGTATAGCTCAGTAGCGACTGAGGCAAAAGCAAGGAAACTTCAAAAAGAGCAGTCCGAAAGTGCCAAATTTCAAAACGCTCTTGCAAATAATGAAAAAACAAAAGACATTGCACAAAATTTACAAAGACTTGAGCTTACAAAAGATACACAGCAAAGCATTTATAGCGTGAAATTTAAAGATAAAAACGAGCTAGCTTATCAAAGCGACAATGCTGGCTTTATGGATGCTAGTTTTAATAAAGCAGCCGGCTTGCCACAGGACTTTAAGCTTCACAAAAGCACTATAAAAGAGTTTCTAAACTTCGCAACAAAGCAAAATAACATAAATAGCGTCCTTTACAGCAATGCAAGCGGCAAGCTTTTTGACAATGACGTCTTTGAAAATATCGACATTGTAGACACGATAGGTCAGTATTACGCTATCTTTTCTCAGGTAATGGGCAAAAATTTAAACAAAGATAGTTTTACAGATAGCGACCTAGCAAGCCTGCCCAAAGGCTACATCTCGCAAGGTATGAAAGGCATCGATTTTAACGCAGACTTGAGCGATAGATCAAATATTGACTTTTTAAATAATCGCAAAAACGAGGTCGTGACAAACATCTTTGGTAGCGAAGATGAAATGAAGCTCGCATCAAATTTAAGCGAAGATCTAGCAAAGCTAGGCATAAAAACGAACCTCAAAAAGCTAAATTTTGCAAATTTTGGAGCAGGAAAACACTGGTGGCTTTAGCCCAGACCTCTCTTACTATAAAACGGAGTCTGGTTACAAAAAAGAGGCTTTGTTTATTAGTTTTTTAAAGTCTGAAAGCCCTGCGATCCTAGAGGGTGGAGAGACTGCGCTAAAGCCTGAAGTCTTGCTAAACAACGCTTTCATCGCCGCCGAGACCAAAGATCATAGAAGCAAAAGCTTAAGCGATGTGGCTACTCTTAAAAAGCTAGCAGAAGATAGAGAAAATTTTAAAAATTTAGTGCTTGAGCTACTAAAAAACAGCGCCCTAAAGCCAAGCGAAGATAATATAAATTTAGCTTTTAACAAGCTAAATCAAATTTATGCCCTAGGCAGGTAAAAGTAGTTAAATTTACTAGGTAAAACTTTTCACAAAAAAGACGATATCTTTAGCATAAAGCTAAAAGGATATTAGATGATAAACGCACTTGGTAGCTACCCCTTAAATTTAGAGCAGAACATAAAGGTATCAACCAAAGTTGCCACTAACCAAACAAGCTCAGATGTTTTAGGCTACAAGATAGATAAAGATGGCTACTTTACAGATGAGTTTAATAAGCAAGCTGGCATCCCAAGCGAATATAAAATTCACTCAAGCACGCTGGAGTCGTTAGTCAATGTTGCAGAAGGAACTTCATTTTTTAGTCGCACCTTTAAAAGCATAGATATAGCAAAGACTGCTGGTAATGCTTATAAAATACTCTCCCAAGTAGTTGGCGAAGACACGCTAAATTCAAAAGATAGCTTTAGCTTAGATGAGATAAGAAATTTCCCACAAGGCTTTGAGTATAACCGCCAAAGCATGCAAGTAACCAAGATCCATAACTCCATTTATGACTTTGATGCAGCTGCTTCTAGCTTTAACTACAAAGAGTCAAACAAGCAGATGATAAGCACGCTCTTTTCAACCCAAGCTTTAGCGGTGGAGATGGCAGGCAACCACTAAAGCCAACAACAGATATCTTTAACAACAACAATGGCGGCAAAGAGAGTGTGGGAAGTGGTGTTTTTATCGATCCACACGGCGAAAGATACACAAATAAAGATGGCTCTATAACCAAAGGCGGGCTTTTAGCAGCCGTCATAAATAGCAACCTTGACGTCAAAGAAGGTGAAACCACCGTTTTTGGAAAGAAGCAAGGCTTTGATAAGAGCGTAGATAGCAAAGAATTTAGTAGAGCATTTGAGCTATTTGAACTTATGGGCGAGATGAAATTTGGAGCAAATTTCAACAAAGCAAGCGACTCTGATCTAGCTGGTATGCCTGCATATATGCAAGAGTATGTTAAGTATAAAAGAGACCTTGTCTATGTAGATCTAACGACTGGGTTTGTCGGTAAGTATTCAGATGAAGAAGACGAACTCTCTTTTAAAAAGATGATGGAGCATAATCTAAAAATGCTAAAGCTTCTCTTTGGTGAGATAGACAAAGACGGCAAAAAGAGCAAGGACTTTATGGATAGCTTTTTGAAATTTAGCATGCCGCCTTTAAATTTCAGTAAAAGAGCTAAATGAAAACCCAGCTGGAAAATATCTAGTAGATATGCTTGGCATAAAAAAGATGTTGATATAAAGGCGTAAGGGAAGTTAAAATGATAACTAGCATAAACGGACTTAGCAATACACCAATACAAGATAACACTATCCAAAAAGAAAATGCAAAAATGTCAAAGGAGCAAGAAAAGGCTTTAATTGATTCATATATGCAAAATTTAATAATTGATAATGTTGAAAAATACATCAAAGAAGACAGAAGCAGTGAAAACTGGATAACAGAAACCATAAAGAAGATAGACAATATGCTTTCAAAAAAGTATAGCTATACCATTGATGAAAGGCGAGCTTTATTATCAAAATATCCAGAGAACTTAGAGGAATTTGAGATCAATGTATTACAATCTCACATGGATTGGTTGCTTTCTAACTCAGTAGATGGCAAGCCAACAATATCTGGGCTAATGGTTGGTATCGGCACAGCAGAACAAGAGGCTGAACTAGATGCTTTTATGGAAACCATGTCCTCTCTATATCCAAATAATAACAAGGAGTCGCTTAGTCTTTTAGATAGAACTGATCTAAGCATAGATGAATTTAAGACTTTATTTGCCAAAGCAAGAGAGAAAGCTACAAAGGATGTTGCAGAACAAAGAAAGCAGATAATCAAAGAAGAACAAGAATACAATGCAAATTTTGCTAAAGAGCAAAGTGAGAAGAAATTTAAACCTATGCAGGTTAAAAAGAAGTATGAGACCTATGATATAAACAAGGATCAAAAATTTCTCTATGCAAGAGAGCTTTTAAATTTCAAAGAAAAAAGAGGCATAGACGTCTTAGAGCTTATGCAAAAGATAGACAAGAAGCAAATTTTAAATAAGATGGCTTGATCGGTTAAAGATAGCCACCTTTTAAATTTTATTTATTTAAACTTTTGTCTCGTTTTGAAGCTTTGTGGCATGAGCTAGCACACTATCTACTATCTCGCCAGCACTTTTGCCATCTTTTGAAGTGAGCAAATTTCTTTTTAGTAGCTCTTCTAAGAGAAATTTGATCATCTTCTCATTTTTCAAAAGCCTTGAGAGAGGCACTATATCATCAGCCAAGCTTTGCTCATTCATTAGCTTTGAGTAAGAGCTTGCCTCCACGCTAAGCTTCGTCTCGCCACTATCACTAGCGATAGGGCTAAAACTCTTTAAAAATCCCACAAACACGCCAGCATTGCTATAAGTATCATCTGCTTGATATACTGACATATCAGGGTTAAATGTATATTCGTCGCTGGCTCTTGCGTCAAGATGCGCTTTACTAAAATTTAGCTCATAGACCTCGTGGCTTACTCTAAAGCCTCTAAGCTCATCTCTAACACTCTTTGCATCGTTAAATTGATCAAATGTTTTATATACATTTGTAACAGATATTAAGCTCACATCTTTTAAGAAATTTGCATTTTTACCAAAGGTTTTTTGGTTGGTATCCATGCTAAAGCCTTTTGGTAAATTTGCTAGATCAGCTTCATTATATCTATCTTTCTCGTCGCTCACAATGCTTTTAAAAAGGTTATAGTAGTGCTTTGTTGTATCAGCTACATCTATCTTTTCAAAGGCAGCCTTGCTTCTATCTTGTGTGAAGAGATATGTTTTATTGTTGTATCTAACTATCTCATCAAGCGTGCTTTTGTGGATTTTAAAGTCTTGCGGCAAGCCTGCTGCTTTGTTAAAATCAGCTCCCATAAAGCCAGCCTTATCTACTGTGTAGCCATAAGCTTGAAGATCGTTAAAATTTAAAGAGACGAGGCTATTTTGTGAAGAAGTAGTATAAGTAAATTTAGTAGGTTCTTGGCTTGGCTTGTTACTCTCTTCTTTGATATTTTGCTTTATAAGATCACTAAAATTTGCTATATCTCTCACGTTTGTGTTGTTGCTTGGTGTATGAATTTACATTGGTGCCTAAGATGCTAATATCATTCATGGTTTGCCTCCTAGCTTCTTGCATAGCTTAAAGCAAAAGGTGTTCCAGTGATATGATTTGCAAAAGATAGATAAGAAGAAAATTTTCGGCACAACTTTTGCTTACTCTTTGAAGTAAATTTCAAGGAGTAAGCTATGAAAGTTTCCTACAACTCCATCTTAACAAAACAGCACTACCAAAAGCAGACAAAAAGCGAAGGCTTTGCAAATTTCTTGCCTAACACTCCAAATATAAATTCGATCAACCAAACCACTACTCCTAAAAATGACTTTGTTTCATCTAGCGCTATCGACTCTCTTATCAGGCCAAATTTACTTCACAAGAGGGTTATGGATACAGTGTAGATGCTAAAGGATTTATGGGAGCTGACTTTAACAAAGCAGCAGGTTTGCCACAGGACTTTAAAATCCACAAAAGCACGCTTGATGCGATAGTGCTACACAATCAAAAGCACCCAAACTATACAAATATTTCAATGGATACAAGAAAGGATAATGCTCTGTTTGGAGAGGATAGCTTTGCAAATATCGATCTAGCAGACACTATAAAGCAATACTATAAAATTTTTGATCAAATTTCAGCTGGAGTGATCAGTAAGGGTAAAGAGTTTTACTCAAATGAAGATCTAGCAAAGATGCCAAAGGGCTACTTTTCAAAAGATAAAAAAATAGAGCATGTTGAATACCTAATGGGTAGGATGACTAGTGATGAGCTGAGATGGGCTAACTGATAGGAGTAATGAAAAGATAACTCATGTATTTAGAACAACTCAAGACGTAGAAAATGCACGCAAGCTAATAAATGATCTAAGTGATATAAATGTAGAAGTCAATGGAAATTTCCTTGACTTTTCTCCAGAAGTGATGACAACTGAGCATACTATCCCTTATATGTGGGTTAGTAGTGCTGGATATGACTTCAAGCCTGATATGTCTGTATATGACAATGAACAAGGCTATACAAAGGAGCAAATCTTTGTAGCATTTTTGAAAAACGAGCAAGGCCTTGTGTTACAAGGTGGCACAACAAGGATTACTGATGAGGCTCTTAGTGTATATAAAAACTATGAAATAATTACAAAGCAAGATAGGAGTGAGATAGGCATACCAAAGGCTTATTATGATGAGATACTATCTGGCAAGAAAGATATAAAAGATATACTAGCTAGGATTTTAAAGCTTAGAAATTTAGAGCTTAAAAAAGATCAAACGCTTGAAGGGCTAGCAAGTAAGATAATGGATGTTTTAAAAGAATTTGATGAGAGGACGAAGGTTAAAGTCTAAAGCCCATCAAGTAAAATTTTATAAAGGCGGTTTATCTCGTCATCGTTTAGCTCGATCGTACTTTTTGTATCAAACAAATTTTTGATCTTGCTAGCGTCAAATTCGCTCCTGTCAAGGCAGTGCTTGTGTGATGGCAAAAAGCCACGAGTTAAGCAAAGCTCGCTTTCTATCTCCTCGTCGCAGATAAAGCACTCTAGCTCGCTGTGAAGCCTGCCTTCAAACTCTAAAATTTTGACGTAGCTTTCGATGATGAGGCGTTTTGGATTTTGCAGCTGCATCTGTTTAGCACAGCGATCAAGCTCGTTAAAATAAATTTCATCAAGCTGCTCGACCTCTTTTAGATGATCATAAAGTAGGCGCATGAACTGCTGCCAAATGATGAGCTTGTCGCGCTCTAGCAGCCATTTAAAGCCAAGATGAAGTATGCTTCTAAGCTTTGGTAGAAATTTCGCCTCTTGCTCGAGCTCAAAGTCGATCTTGTAGCCAGTCATGATGTTTGAGTGGCGTGCGCCAAAAAATCTATATGACTTTACGAGCAAATTTGGCGTTAGCACAAAGACTAAAAGGTCCTCGTCTCTGACCTTTTGCACGCGCAGGATGTAGCCTTGCATCTAGGCAAAAAACTCCCTTATGCGCTCTCTCATCGCTGCCATATCTTTGATGGAAATTTACATCGTTTCTAAATGTTGTTGCGCCGTCTATGCCCTTGCTGTAT
This sequence comes from Campylobacter concisus, assembly GCA_037321105.1. Taxonomy (GTDB): domain Bacteria; phylum Campylobacterota; class Campylobacteria; order Campylobacterales; family Campylobacteraceae; genus Campylobacter_A; species Campylobacter_A concisus_AZ. The sequence goes on from CP147775.1 coordinate 1,661,302, forward strand.
TGGTGCAAGTGCTTTCTAAATATGCAAAGTCCGTGCTCGCCGTAGTGCTCGATCATCGCATCAAAGTGAGCTAGTATGATCTTTTGCTTTAGCGCCTTATCCACGCTACTTTTGGTCTTTATCTCGTGAAATATCCAAGGGCTACCGATGCTTGCTCTGCCGATCATTAGGGCGTCACATTTTGTGAAATTTAAAATTTCATCTGCATTTTGCGCGTTTATATCGCCATTTGCGACGACTGGGATTTTTACGCTCGCCTTTACTCTAGCGATCGCTTCGTAATCAACCTTTGCACTGTATCCGCCAGCTCTGGTACGCCCATGCACTGCGATGTAGTCTGCGCCGGCTTCTTCGCAGGCCTTTGCTATCTTTTCTTCATTTTTGTCGTTAAAGCCAAGTCTAAATTTAACGCTTAGGCTCTCTTTGTTTGAGACACTTTTTATGGCTGAGATGATGCTTTGAAGTTTGTCAAGATCATTTAGTAAAGCCGATCCCGCGCCTTGTCTAACGACCTTTGGTACAGGGCAGCCGCAGTTTAGATCGAGCCCGTAAATTCCATCAAATTTATTGATTATCTGCACGGCTTTTTTTATATTTTCTATATCACTGCCAGCTATCTGGACGACGTAGGGCTCTTCGTTTGGGGATTTTTTAAGCATTTCAAGGGTTTTGTCGCTGCTCTCATAGACTAGGGCATTTGCACTGATCATCTCGCTAACAGTGACGTCGCAGCCAAATTTCTTGACGACGCTCCTTAGCGGCAGGTCAGAAAAGCCAGCAAGTGGCGCTAAGAAAAGTGGCTTTTTACTAAAGTCTATCATTTAAAAAATAGCGAGCTAGGCACCATTTTGCCGTTATCTCGTAAAAATAGTAAAACCTTTATCTCTTTAAACTCATCAGGGTCGCTACCCTCGATAGCCTCTCTTACTTTATCAAGCATCTGAAGCTCAAATAGCGCATATACGTAGGCCTCATCAGCGTCAGCATGGATGCTTTTTAGCTTTTCAAAAATGCCGATAAACGCATCTGGTTTTAGCTTATTTTTAAGCATTATGGCTGCTTTGTCGTATTGTGCTTTTGTCACTTTTGCGTTGTTTAGAAGACCAAAAATTTCATCGCTACTTAGGTCGATCTCATCATTTACAAAACGCGTGATAATGGTCATTATATCTTCGCTTGCTAGCTCTGGATCGATTTTTTTGATCTCACTAAAAGAGGCTGTTTTTATGAGCTTATTAAAGGCTGCCTTTTTAAGGCTATCGTTTTGATCTTGGTTTTTAAGCACATCAAGATAGTAAGTAGGTAGCTGCTCGATCTTGTTTAGCTCATTTAGGATGTTTAGCTTGCTATCTTTTGCTAGCCTAAATTTCTTTAGATCGACGATTTCTTTGTTTTTTATGCTTTTTATGGTTTGTAAGATGTTGTTTATCTCGCCGTCATCAACGCCAACATCTTTAAGCTCGCCTACTGGTGAGATAGAGCGAGTGAGCTGTGAGGCGATCTTGTAAGTATCGGTTTTAAAGTCTTTGTTGCTCTCAAAGCCAAGAAGTGTCTCTTTTGCAAGGTCTTTGTAGAGCTGGCTATCTTTTTTTATCCATTTTTTATATCTATAAAAGGCGTATCCGTGATATGCGATGTGAAGTAGGGCAAGAAGCGCCAAAAGGGCTACTGGAAGTGCCACCCAGACAGCTACTGGCAAGGTTATGGCTTGACCTAAGAGCTCAAAGGTGAAGTCTGAACTATTAAGAGAATAGGTAAGTCCTGCAACAACTGCTGTGTAGATGATGCAGTAAACGAGAAATTTTCTAGTTTTCATATTTTCTCCTTAGTTTTTTGCTGTTTTTTCTATTATCTCACGACAAGCTATGCAGTATTTTGCATGCGGTTTTACTTTTAGGCGAGGGATGCCGATCTCCTCTTCGCACATGTCACAAATTCCATAAGTCTTGTTTGCTATCTTTTCAAGCGCCTCGTCGATCTCGTGAAGCTCGGCTCGTTGTTGGGTTGAGATAGACTGCTCTATAAGCTGGTCGGTATTTACTGAAGCGATGTCAAATTCATCGCTTACGCCACTATCTCTTAAACCGCTTACTTCAACTGATGAGTCATAAATATTTTTTTTGATTTGTAATTTTCGCTCTTCAAGTAGCTTTTTGAAAAAATTTAGCTCGTTTTGAGTCATTTTATATTCCTTTATTTGTGATATGGGTGGTTTGCATTTATGCAAAGTCCTCTAAAATTTGCTCAAAAAGTACGAGCTTGGCGACTTTGTGCGCCATAGTCATCTTGCTTAAGCTTACGACTTTTTGTGCCTTATTTTTTAGATTTTGGCTAAGCCCATAAGCTCCACCTATGAAAAAATTGATCTGTGAATTTGAGTTTAAAATTTGAGCAAATTCTTGGCTGTCAAGCTGTGAGCCATTTTCATCAAGCATCACGCAAAAGCCTTTTAAATTTGGCTCGTAAATTTCATCATAAGCTCTTAGCGCATCGCTTCTACCGCTGCTTTGAGCCTTTGCTATCTTTTCATTAAATATGATTTTGTCGTTTATCTTGGCAAATTTTGCACTCATTTTTATATATTCTTGTATCTCGTTTTCAAAGTTGTCGCGCGATGATTTTTGAATGCTAAAAACCGAAATTTCCAAACTTACCCTTTGGTTTTTATCTTTAGCTCAAAGCCAGCTTCGCTAGGAGTTGTCACTTCGCTTTTAGAGATCATAGCTTTGTTATTTGTAAGAAATTTAACCATATCGCTTATATATTTTTTGTGCTCGCTTCTTGGCACGATGTCATCTATAAGACCATGCTCAAGCAAAAATTCAGCCCTTTGAAAGCCCTCTGGAAGATCAGCGCCTATGGTTTGTTTGATGACCCTTTGGCCAGCAAAGCCTATTAGCGCGCCAGGTTCAGCGATTATTAGATCTCCAAGCCATGCAAATGATGCGCTAACGCCGCCCATCGTAGGATCTGTAAGGATAGAAATGTATGGGAGCCTTGCTTCATCAAGAAGTTTTAGGGCTGCTGAAGTCTTTGACATCTGCATCAAAGAAAATGTGCTCTCTTGCATTCTAGCGCCGCCAGATGCACTTACGATGATTAAGGCTTGGCGTTTTTCGATCGCGCGTTTTATCGCTCTTACGATCTTTTCGCCCTCGACTGAAGCTAGTGAGCCGCCCATGAAGCCAAAGTCAAAAACAACTAGCTGGATATCTTGTCCGTTGCATTTGCCTTCGCCACATATCACTGAGCTTGTGCGTCCTGTTTTTTCTTTATTTTCTGTGATTCTTTTTTTGTATGATTTTTTATCGACAAAATTTAAAGGATCTACTGGTTTTAAATTTGCGTCAAATTTTATAAAGCTACCTTCATCGCAGATCAAATTTATGCGATCATCAGCTTTTAATCTCATGTGGTAGCCGCATTTTGGGCATACATTAAAACAAGCTTCAACTTCTTTGTAATACATCAGTGAGTGACAGTTGTCGCATTTTACCCAGTGTGTAGGTGCTTCTTCTGGACGAGGTTGAGCTTTTCTTATCTTTGAAAAAATGTCTGAGAAATTCATCTTTTTACCCACTTATATTAAAAATTGTGGGATTATATCTAATGTTAGCCTTGCTTTTTCTTATATGACTTAAAGTTTGTTTGTTTGTGGGGGATTTAAGGGCAAACTAGCCCCTTAAAGTATCTTATTAGAAGCGTCTTCCGATAGTAAATTCAAATGTATTTGTATCATCGCCCTCTTTAGGTTTAAGAGCTTTTGCGAAGATTAGTTGAAGTGGTCCGATAGGTGTTATCCACTCGATACCTGTACCAACTGATGATCTTTTTATTTCATTTAGACTATTTTCGCCGATCATGCCATAGTCGTAAAATACAACGCCACGCATTTTGACACGCTCTATTATAGGGAAGCTCATCTCGACTGAGTTGTTAAATGATGTTTCGCCGCCGTATTCATAGTAGTCGCCATTATATTTTACTTTTGGAGATACGGTCCTGCTTTCGTAGCCACGCAAGCTTCTTATGCCACCAAGGTAAAGCCTTTCGTTGATAGGAGTATAGCCTCTCTCCCAAATTTTGCCAAAGCTTGCTTTATATCTTAGGATAAGATCGTAGTCGATGTACTCTCTAAGACCTAGATAGTAGTTGAAATTTGTGCGGTTTTTAACAAAATCCATATCACCACCAAGTCCTGCTATCTCAAATGATGTACTGGCTATGATACCCCGCCTTGGTAAGTAGTAGTCATCAGTGCTGTTATATGTTAAAGCTGGAGTTATAGCGCTTTTTATAGCCTTGCCTTCTCTATAAATTTCTTTGCCTGTATATCTATTAATATCTCTTAGTTCATCATCTTTTAGAGTAACTTTACTTTGCTCGATATTATAAGTAAGTGATGCGCTTAAATTTCTAGTTAATTTTCTACCTAGTGTTGTGCTAAAGCCGTAGCTTCTCTCTTTATATGTTCTCCAGTCATAGTCGTTTGCATAGAGTGTTCCGCCAAGGCTATACTCTGAGTCAAAATTCTTGGATTTGTAAGACTTATCTGACCTGAAAGCTCTCTATCGCTCTTATCAACGCTTACTTGTCCTTGAAGACCAGAGCCAAAGATGTTTGTGTCAGAAAGTGCAGCGTTTAGTAGCAAGCCATCGCTACTTCCGTATCCGATACCACCGCTTATCGAGCCAGTTGAAGCCTCTTTTACTTTTACTTTTAGATCGACTGTATTTTTATCAACTGGATCTTCTTCTATCTCGACATCGTCAAAGTAGCTTGTTCTTTTTAATGCATCTTTTGAGTCTTGAAGGTCGGTTCTACTATAGAAATTTCCCTCAGTTAGGTATAGCTCACGTCTTACGACACGATCAACCGTTCTATCGTTTCCTGAAATTTGAACATTTCTTATATATACTTTTTCGCCAGGATCAACTTCGTAGTCGATATCAACTGTTTTATTTTCATCAAATTTGTCAGTCTTTGGATAGACTTTGACAAATGCATAACCCTTATCAGCGACCATATCGTCAAGCTTTTTCATATCTTGGCGAAGTCTTGCTGAGTTCATCGTATCGCCAGCCTCAAGTCTAAAGTCATCTATGATCTTTTTAGTATCAAGTCCTAGCTCTTCAGGTGCTGTGATGCTTACGTTTGAAACCTTATAAGGCTCGCCCTCGTGGATGTAGTATGTAAGATCAGCTGTGTAGTTATCAAATGACGCATTTAGATAAGGTGACGAAACTGTCGCGTCTAGATAACCTTTTTGAAAATACTTATCTTGAAATTCTTGCTGGGTCGTTTTCAAGCTCAAAAAGTTTAACTTTTCCGTCGTTTCTGCCCCAAAGCCAGCCCATAAAATTCTCTACTTTTGTTTGCAACTACTGGCTCGATATCGTCATAGTCAAACTCTTTTGCTCCGACTAAATTTACCTTTTTGATTATCATATTTTCGCCGCGGTTTATGTTTAGGGTGATGAAAAGTGAGCTGTCGTTGTCTGCAACTGGCTGTTTTTCCACGTCTACAACTGTGTCAAAGTAGCCCTTTGACTCATAGTACTGGCGAATTCTCTCTTTTGTTTTTTCGATAGTTAGCTCATCATACATATTGCCAGGTTTTATGTTGATTAGCGACTCGATCGCAGTTTTGTCGTTTGTCACAACGCCCTTTAGATCGACTCTAGCTACGCTTGGCTTCTCTTTTACTTTTACTAAAAGATTGCCATTACCTGTATCTTCTATGTAGATATCATCAAAATAATTTTGCTTGTATAAATTTGTGATAGCCTTGTCGCTAAGCTTTGGAGTTAGCTCTTGACCGACTTTTAGCCCCATTATCTGCGTGGCTACATCAGGCGAAAGGTGGATAAGACCTTTGAAATTTATTGACTGAATTGTTTGTGCATTTAGACCGCTTAAAGCTAGTGCTAGTAAAAATAATTTCTTTTTCATTAAATTTAACCTAGAGTTTTAGTATAAGTGCGTATAATATCATATTTTATTTTTAAAAAATTTAAATTTTATAATTTTAAAGGTTTTTTATGAAAATAGGTATCATCGGACTTGGTCTTATGGGTGGCTCGCTTGGTCTTGCACTAAAAGATGAAAAATTAATCTCATGTGTCAGCGGATATGATAAAGATGAAAATCACAGCAAAAAAGCGCTAGAACTTGGCTTGGTACATGAAATTTTAAGCATCGATGAGATGAAAAAGAAGTGTGATATCATCTTTTTGGCTGTGCCAGTCGAAGCCATCGTGAGCATCGTGCAAAATTTAACCGACATTAGCGAAGATACGACGATCATCGACTTTGGCTCGACAAAGCAAAAGATAATAGAAGCCGTGCCAGAAAAAATTCGTAAAAATTTCATCCCAGCTCACCCTATGGCAGGTACCGAGTACTCTGGTCCAGAAGCTGCCTTTAAGTCACTTTACACAGGCGCAACTGTCATAGTTTGCGACTTTGCTGAGAGTGCAGAAAAACATGTAAAAAGAAGCGTTGAGCTATTTTCTTGCCTTGGTATGAAGATCATTTTCATGAGCGCAAAAGAGCATGATCATCACGTGGGTCTCATCTCGCATCTGCCTCACGCTATTGCATTTTCGCTTGCTAGCGGGATCTTAAAAGAAGAGGATAAAAGGCATATCGTTGCACTTGGCGGACCGACATTTAAGGGCATGATACGCGTCGCAAAGAGTTCGCCATTTATGTGGAGCGATATCTTTAAGCAAAATAAGAACAACGTTGTTGCCGCGATAAATATGTTTGAAAAAGAGCTAAATTTATGCAAAGATCTCATAAAAGATGAGCGCTGGGATGAGCTTTTTGATTGGATGAGCGAAGCTAGAGCTGTAAGAGAAATTTTGTAATTAACTAAAAATTTATTGATTAAATGTAAAATTTCGCAAATAAAATTTTAAGGTAATAATATATGTATAGACGTGGAATAGGCGGTTTTGGTATTGTTGTAGTTTTACTTGTTTTGATATTAGCTGGTGGCTTTGGATATGCTTTGATGTCGAAAGACTTTGAGCGAAACGAGCCAATTATCGGCGTTGCTGATAAGGTTTATTGGAACCTTCGCTCGCCTATGAATATCAAATTTAAAGATGACAGCGGCATAAAATTTGTGCGCATTAGTATAAATGACGGCAAAAATGACCTAAATTTTATTAAATCAAATCATACAAAATCCAAGCACTGAGCTTGATGTAAATTTAACCTTTCCAAAGACTGGCTTTTTTGCTCAAAAAGATACTTATGAGATGAGCATAGAAGCGGTCGATACTAGCAAATGGGGCTTTTTTACAGGCAATAAAGCAAGCAAAAAAGTTGAAGTCGTACTTGATACCTCTAAGCCTGATCTTTACGTGCTTTCTCAGTCTTACTCTATCTCAAAAGGTGGTAGCGCAGTTGTTGTCTTTAGAGCGACTGATAATCAGCTAAAAGAGGTCTATGTCCAGACAAATTTTGGTAAGAAATTTAAGGCTGTGCCATTTTACAAAGAGGGCTTTTACGCAGCACTTGTTGCTTGGCCAGTGCAGGTTGAAAACTTTAGCGCCGAGGTCATCGCAAGAGACTTTGCAGGCAATGAGAGCAAATCTCACGTGAGATATTTTTATGAAAATGTAAAATACAAAACTTCGACCATTGCTTTAAATGATAGATTTTTAGACGGAAAGATCGTTGATCTAACAGATCAATACGCCAAAGATCCAAACGCTCTTTCAAGGCTTGAGAAGATGAAATTTGTCAATGAAACACTAAGAAATTTCAAACGAAGAGAAGATAACAGCACTTACTTCAAACGTCGATACTGACATCACAAACGGCTTTAATATCATCCCATTTTACCCGCTTAGAAATGGCAAGAAAGTAGCTGATTTCGCCGACCACCGCTTCTATACATATAATAACGAGCAAGTAAGTGAGTCATGGCATATGGGTATAGATTTTGCAAGCGTGGCATCAGCTCCGATAATAGCCAGCAATGCAGGTCGCGTTGTGCTAGCATCTGAGAATGGAATTTATGGTTTAAACATTGTGATCGATCATGGATTTGGACTTTATTCGCTCTATGGTCACTGCTCAAGTGCGAAGGTAAAAGAGGGTGACATGGTTGCTGCTGGCGATCAAATAGGCACAACTGGAACGAGCGGTCTTGCGCTTGGAGATCACCTTCACTTTGGAATTTTGGTCGAAGGCGAAGAGGTAAGGCCTCAGCAATGGATGGATAAAAAGTGGATAAAAGACAATGTGACAAGTGTCTTGGATGCCGCAAAGGCGATGATAGATAAGAATTAAATTTGCAAATTTGATTTTTTAGTGCTATCATAAGCGAACAAAAAAATATAAGGAAAATTTTTGAAACAAACTACTATCGCAAGACGCGTTGAGACCGTTGGTATAGGGCTTCATAAGGGTGAGCCGATAAGACTTATACTAGAACCTCTTGATGCAAATTCAGGTATTATTTTGCACCGCGAAGATCTTGGTATTAGTTTTAAAGCTGAGCCTAAAAACGTTATAAATACGCAAATGGCAACCGTTGTTGGCAACGAAAAGGGCTTTATCAGCACGATAGAGCACCTAATGGCAGCTGTAAATGGATACGGCATTGATAATATTAGAATTTCAGTTGATGCAAATGAAATTCCTGTCATGGACGGCAGTGCGATAAGCTTTTGTATGTTGCTTGATGAAGCTGGTATAAGACATCTTGACGCTGGTAAAAAAGTCATCCTTGTCCGCCGCGAGGTCGAGGTGGTTGAGGGGTCAAAATTTGTGCGAACTTCGCCTTCAAGAAATCCAAAGTTTGACTATACGATCAAATTTGACCACCCAGTTATCGGCGAGCAAAGATATGTTTTTGAATTTAGCAAGAGTTCATTTGTAAAAAATATCGCTCGAGCTAGAACTTTTGGCTTTTTAAAAGATTTGCAACGCTTGCAAGCTCAAAATTTAGCCCTTGGCGCATCTCTTGATAACGCCGTGGCTATCGATGATACGCATATTTTAAACCCAGAGGGTTTGAGATTTGAAAATGAGTTTGTAAGACATAAAATTTTAGACGCAGTTGGCGATTTAAGCTTGCTTGGAGCACCTTTACTTGGTGACTACACAGCATTTGCGGGCAGCCACGATCTAAACCACAAACTAACACTTGCTTTAATGGCAGATGAGAAAAATTATGAGATCGCAACACTTAGTGGCGAGCTTTTAAAAGAGTATCAAAAGGTATTTGCATAAAAAATATTGAAATTTTAGTAGTCTCTTTATCGACTCCACTTTTAGTTGGAGTCTATAAAGATGGCGTAAAATTTGATGAGATCACAACTGACGAGCATGTCAGCGAAGCTCTGATAAAAATCCTAGAAAATTTATCCTCTAAATTTAACATCACAAAGATCATCTACGCAAACACGCCAGGTAGCTTCATGGGGCTAAAGGTGGCCTACGTCATCTTAAAGACTTTTTCTTTGGCAAAGGGCTGTGAATTTTACGCAGTAAGTGGCTTTAGTCTAAATGGCGGCCAAGCGATCAGGGCAAATAAAAATTTAAGCTTTGTCTTGAAAAATGGTGAAATTTCGCTTGAAAAAGTTGAGCCTGTGAGATTTGTGTTGCCTTTAAATTTAGATGAATTAAAACTAAATTCAGATACACTTCCAAATTATATCATTCAAGCTGTTTAGGAGAAATTTTGAATATCTTAATCCCTGCCACAAGTGCAAATTTAGGTCCTGGTTTTGACGCTTTGGGACTTAGTTTAAAGCTTTTTAATAGCGTAAAGATCGAGCCATCTAAATTTAGCTCTGTCTCTATAAATGGCGAGGGAAGTGATAGCACAAATTTAAAAAGAAACAACATTTTTCTAAGCATTTTTAATGAAATTTTTTTAGAGCTAACCGGCAAAAATGAAAACTTCAGAATAGTTTTTGAAAACAATATCCCATTTTCAAGAGGACTTGGTAGCAGCTCTGCAGTGATCGTTGGAGCCATAGCTTCAGCTTACGAGATGGCTGGATTTAAGGCTAGCAAAAGTGTTGTTTTAAATAAAGCTATCATCTATGAAACCCATCCAGATAATATCTCGCCAGCAGTTTCACGGCGGATTTATTAGCGCGATCGTAAAAAACGGCAATGTTTATGCGAATAAAATAAATTTAAGCGATGATATAAAAGCAGTCGTCGTCATCCCAAATAAGCCGATGAGCACCGCATCATCAAGACAAATTTTGCCAAAAAACTACACTATAAAAGAGTGCGTAAATAACCTCTCTCACGCTGCATTTTTGACATCTTGTTTTTATGAAAAAGATATGATCTTTTAAAGGTAGCAAGTGAAGATATGATGCATGAAGAGCGCAGAATGAGCGCTTTAAAAGAGCTTTTTGAGGTGCGAAAGGTAGCTTACGAAAATGGCGCGCTAATGAGCACACTTTCAGGCTCAGGCTCAAGCTTTTTAAATATCGCTTATAAAGATGATGCTAAAAATTTACAAGATGTTTTAAAGAGTAAATTTAGTGATTTTAGAGTTGAAATTTTTTCATTTGATAACGATGGATACGAAATTACGCAAAGCTAAAAACAAGTTTAAAAAGGTATAATGAATAAAAATAATCCAGTAAGGACATGCGTCGCTTGCAAAGTTAAATTTTCTCAAAACTTGCTAAAAAGATACCGCTTGGTAGGCAAGAATTTAGAGTGCGGCAAAGGAGATGGCCGCAGTTTCTATCTATGTGATGGTTGTTTGCAAAAAGACGACAAAATTTTAAAAAAAATAATTGATAAACAAACTAAAGGTGCCCTCGGACTTGATGCACCGAAGTTAAAGGAGATACTCTTAAATGAGCAATGTTAGGATTTCAGAGATCGCAAATGAGCTTGGCTATCCAAGTAAAGAGATAGTCGAAAAAGCTCAAGAACTAGGCCTAAAGGTCAAAACTCACTCAAATGCTGTGAGCCTTGAAGAGGCTGAAGCAATATATGAATACGTTCAAACTGGCGTAATACCAGATAAATTTAAAAAGAAAAAGAGCGAGCCAAAGGCAAAAAAAGAGCCTAAAAAGAGACAGAAAAAGAGTCAGCAAAAAAGAAGAAAAACCTAAAACTGAGCCTAAAAGGCAGCTACTAAGGCCGAGTCAAAGCCTGAAAAGGCAAAAGCAGAGCCTAAAAAGAGGTGCAAATTTCAGAAGAAAAACCTAAAACTGAGCCTAAAAAGAAGAGCCTGTAAAGGTCGAGCAAAAGCCAGCAGAAGCGCCAAAACCAAAAGAGAGCTTGGCTGATGTGACCCAAAAAAGACGCGGCCTTGTGATAGTTAAAAAGAAAAAAGATTACGAGGCGCCAGCTCCTGTAAAGAGGAGAAAAAGGCCGAGGCGGCTGTTACTAACATTAGTGATTTTAAGAGTATATTCTCTGCTAGCGATGAAAATTTGGCTAGAAAAAAGAAAAAAGATAAAAAAGTAACAGTTGTAAGCAAAAAAGATAGCGCTGAGAAGATGGACTTGCTTGGCGGAAGCGACTTTGGTGACATCGTGCTTGAAGATGAAGATGTGGTGGTGCTACCTGATTTTAGCTTTAAAACCCCAGCTCCAGCTCCGATGCAAAGGACAAAACAGCCAAGTGCGATGAAGACAACCGTCAATAACACGATAAATTTGTTTGGCGAGGGCGGCATACAAAGAAGAGCTAGAAAAAAACACAAAAAGCCTGAAAACAAACAAAATAGCGAAGCTGTAACTTCGATAAATATCCCAAAAGAAATTCGCGTTTATGAATTTGCTGAAAAGCTAAATAAGCAGCCAAGCGAGGTCATAGGTAAGCTATTTATGCTTGGCATGATGACAACTAAAAACGACTTTTTGGATGAAGATGCGATAGAAATTTTGGCTGATGAGTTTAACGTAGAGGTAAATATCATCGATGATCAAAAAGAATTTGACTACGTAGCAGCCTATGAAGAGGAGATAAAAGATGATGAAAATCTCCAGCCAAGAGCGCCAGTTATAACCATCATGGGTCACGTTTACCACGGTAAAACCTCGCTACTTGACTACATAAGAAAGTCTCGCGTGGCAGCAGGCGAGGCTGGCGGTATCACTCAGCACGTGGGTGCCTATATGGTAAATAAAAATGGCAGAAACATCACATTTATCGACACTCCAGGCCACGAGGCATTTACAGCTATGCGTGCAAGGGGTGCTGGTGTAACTGATATAGTTATCATCGTTGTTGCAGCAGATGACGGCGTAAAACCACAGACAAAAGAGGCAGTTAGCCACGCAAAAGCCGCTGGTGTGCCAATAATCATCGCAATAAACAAAATGGATAAAGAGTCAGCAAATCCTGATCTAGTAAAAACCGGTCTTGCTGAGCTTGATATCATGCCAACAGAGTGGGGTGGCAAGTATGAATTTGTGCCGATCTCTGCAAAAACAGGTATGGGCATAGATGATCTACTTGAGATCGTGCTTTTACAAGCTGATCTTTTAGAGCTAAAGGCAAATCCAAAGGCAAACGCAAAGGCTACTGTCATCGAGAGCTCACTTCAAAAAGGCCGTGGTCCAGTAGCTACCATCATCGTTGAAAACGGCACACTTCATGTCGGAGATACAGTAGTAGCAGGCGTTGCATACGGTAAGATAAGAAGCTTGCTTGATGATCAGGGTAGGCCATTAAAAGAGATAAAACCAGGCGAATGTGGCGTGATAGTGGGTCTTAGCGAGATAGCAGAGGCTGGCGAGACGCTAATAGGCGTAAAAACCGATAAAGAAGCTCGCGAATACGCGCAGAAAAAGGCTGAATATATCCGCCAAAAAGAGCTTAGCAAGAGCACAAAGGTTAGTATCGATGAGCTTAGTGCTAAGATCGCTGAGGGCGAGCTAAAGACACTTCCAGTCATCATCAAAGCCGACGTTGGCGGCTCACTTGAAGCGTTAAAAGCAAGCCTAGAAAAACTAGCAAATGACGAGATCAGAGTAAATGTGATCCACTCAGGTGTTGGCGGCATCACGCAAAGCGACGTTGCACTTGCAAGCGCAAGTAACGATTGTATCATCCTTGGCTTTAACATAAGGCCAACTGGCGAGATAAAAGAGAAGGCAAAAGAGAGCGGCGTCGAGATAAAAACTTACAATGTTATTTATAATCTAATCGACGACGTGAAGGCGATTTTAGGCGGACTAATGTCACCTATCATTAGAGAAGAGCAGCTTGGCCAAGCTCAGGTTCGTCAAGTGATCCACGTGCCAAAAGTTGGCACTATCGCTGGATGTATCGTCACTGAGGGCACGATAAACAGAGGAGCAAAAATTCGCCTTATTAGAGAAGGTGTGGTCGTTTATGAGGGCTCGGTAAGCTCACTAAAACGCTTTAAAGATGATGTTAAAGAGGTTGCTAAAGGCTACGAGTGCGGCGTTGGTATCGAGAATTTCAACGACATTAGAGAAAATGACTATATCGAAAGCTTCAAAGAAGTCAAGGAGAAAGCTACTCTATGAACGCTAACGAAATAAAGCGTATGAGAACAGAGAGCGTGCTAAAAGAGCTCATACCAGAGGCTCTAGCCACTCTTGAGGATAGCATTTTAAAAGGTCTTTGTGTCACTGATGTCGAGTGCAAAAAGGGCAGATATGATGCCTTTGTCTATCTTGATAAGATGATGTTTGACGAGCGCGAGCAAGAGTATATTTTAGGGCATTTAAAGCGAGTTTGCAGGCACTTGCAAAATCACTGCATGGCGGCGGAGGGCTGGTATAGATGTCCAAATTTTCACTTTAAATTTGACGATAGATTAGAGTATCAAAACCATATGGATAAGTTGTTTGATAAAATTTCAAAGGATTTAAACAAAAATGGATAATTTAGACAAACTAGTACGCGAATGCGGCGTGGAGCTTTACGACAGCGAGATCACAAATGAAAACGGCAGGGCTATTTTTAGAGTTTACATTACAAAAAATGGTGGAGTGAGCCTTGATGACTGCGAAAAAGTGAGCCGTCTGCTTTCACCTATCTTTGATGTGACACCACCAGTTAGCGGGGATTATAACCTTGAGGTTAGCTCGCCTGGCCTTGAGAGAAAGCTTAGTAAGCCTTCACACTTTAAAGCGAGCGTTGGTGAGCTTGTAAAAGTTCAAACCGAGGCTGAGAAATTTGCAGGAAGGCTTGTAAAAGCGGACGAAGAGAGTATTGCGATTGAAAATGAAGAGGGGATTTTTGAGATCAACATCAGTGAGATAAAAAAAGCAAAAACATATTTGGAGTGGTAAAATGCTAAGCGACATCGAGATAACTCACCAAACGAAACTTGAACACATCAGTAAAGTTGCCGCAAAACTAGGCTTAAACGAAGACGAGCTTGAGCTTTACGGCAAATTTAAGGCTAAAATTTCCCTAGACTTGGGTCATCAAATTCAAAGCTCATCTTAGTCACCGCGACTAATCCAACCCCATACGGCGAAGGCAAAACGACTATGTCAATAGGTCTTGCTGACGCGCTAAATTCACTTAATAAAAAGGTTTGCCTAGCACTTCGCGAGCCATCTTTGGGACCAGTTTTTGGCATAAAGGGTGGAGCAGCAGGTGGTGGCTACTCGCAGCTTGCGCCGATGGAGGATCTAAATTTACACTTCACTGGCGATTTTCACGCGATAACATCGGCAAATAACCTCATTTCAGCGATGATAGATAACAGCCTCTATCAAGAAAACCCACTAAAAATAGAGAAAATTTTATGGAAGCGCTGTATGGATATGAACGACCGTGCGCTTAGATTTATCACTGTGGGGCAGGGCGGCAGGACTGATGGTGTGCCAAGAGAAGATGGCTTTAATATCACCGCCGCAAGCGAGATCATGGCTGTGCTTTGTCTAGCCACAAGCCTTTCTGATCTAAAAGAGCGCGTGGCAAACATCATGGTTGCTTACGATAGCGATAAAAAGCCTATCTACGTGCGTGATCTAGGCTGCCAAGACGCTGTTTGCATACTTTTAAAAGATGCGATCAAGCCAAATTTATTTCAAACACTAGAGCACACACCTACGCTCGTGCACGGCGGCCCATTTGCAAACATCGCGCACGGCTGCAACTCCGTTATCGCGACAAAAACAGCTCTAAATTTAGCCGACTACGTCATAACAGAAGCTGGCTTTGGCTCGGAGCTTGGCGCAGAGAAATTTTTAGATATAAAGTGCAGGGTTGCTGAGATTAAACCAAGCGCTGTGGTGCTTGTAAGCACGATTAGATCGCTAAAATATAACGGCGAAGCAAATAAAGACGAGATCACAAAACCAGATATGAATGCCCTTAAAAAGGCATCGAAAATCTTGGCGGACACATCGAAAATTTAAAAGGTAAATTTGGTCAAAACGTGGTTGTGGCGCTTAATAAATTTGGCTTTGACACCGATGAAGAGATAAATTTCGTAAAAGAGTATTGCCGTGAGCTTGGCGTAGAAGTGGCAGTTTGCGAGAATTTCTTAAAAGGTGGCAAAGGTGCGCTTGAGCTTGCCGAGCTAGTTTTAAAAGCGTGCGATAAGCCAAGCAAGATGAAATTTTACATACGAGATGAGTGACGATACGAAAGCCAAAATAGAAAAGGTCGCTAAGGAAATTTACTGGAGCTGGCGAGGTGATCTTTGAAGAGGCTGCTCTTAAAAAGCTTGAGATGATAAAAGAGCTAAATTTGAGCCATTTGCCAGTTTGTATCGCAAAAACTCAGTACTCGTTTAGTGACGATGCGAAGCTTTTGGGCAGAGCAAAGGGCTTTACATTTAGCGTAAAAGACCTTGACATTAGAACAGGAGCTGGCTTTATCGTCGCGGTTTGCGGTAAGATCATGCTAATGCCTGGACTTCCAAAAGTGCCAGCTGCGGTCAATATGAGGATAGACGCAGACGGCAAGATCGACGGCTTGTCGTAAATTTACTGAAAACACACTGGCAAAGGCTGGTGTGTTTAAATTTAAAGGGCATGGATGAACGACGAATTTTACATGGGTCTTGCTTTAAGCGAGGCTTGGAAATTTCAGATCCTGACCTATCCAAATCCAGCCGTTGGATGCCTTATCCTTGATGAAAATGGGCAAATTTTATCTTGTAAGGCTCATGAAAAGGCTGGATATTTACACGCTGAACCGACAGCGATACTCTTTGCACTTTGCAAAAAAAGTGAAAAATTTAAAGATGATTTTATAAAAGCGTATAACGCCAAATTTAGCTCTAAGATAAAAGAGGGCGATTTTGACCTTTTAGAGCCAAAATTTACCTATGAATTTATACTAAACAACCACTCAAATTTACCTAAAAAATGCAAAAGCTTATGTCACTCTTGAGCCTTGCTCGCATCATGGTAAAACGCCACCTTGTGCAAATTTGCTAAAAGAGCTTGGCTTTAGTGAGGTGATAATCGGCAGCCACGATGAAAATAAAATAGCAAGTGGCGGCGGGAATTTAATTCAGAGTGCTGGGGTGAAAGTTAAATTTGGCGTTTTAAAAGAGCGCTGCGATAAGCTGCTTGAGCCATTTTTGGCATACCAAAATGGTGGATTTAGCTTTTTAAAAATAGCTCTTAGTAAAAACGGCGTGGCAAGTGGTGGCATCATCACAAATGAGCTTAGCCGCACGCATGTGCATAAACTTAGAAGCGTCATAGACACATTGGTGATCGGTGGTAACACAGTGCGGACAGACCGACCAAGGCTCGATACCAGACTTATAAAAAATGGCAAAAACCCAGACGTTATAATCTACTCAAGAAGCGATAAATTTGATGAAACATTGCCACTTTTTAGCGTGCCAGATCGCAAAGTTAGCATTCAAAAAGAGCTTGATCTAAAAGGACTTTGCATGTTTGAAGGAGCTGGCGAGTTTTTAAAACTTGCAAAAGAGGGCAAGCTAGCAAATGTAAAATGGCTACTTATCTATCAAAGCTCAAATTTCAAAATTGGTGAAAATTTGAGTCTTGATCTAAATTTAAAACCACTTTTTAGTGGAAATTTCGGAGACGATAGCTACGGTTGGTTTGAAATTTTGGATTAAATATCTAGTCCAAAATAGTGTTTGACTAAAAAGCCGATGCCAAAAGATATGATCGCAACGCCAAAAGTTATCACGCACATCTCAACCACTCTTGGTAAAAATTTAAGCTCCTTTGCCACGCTTATATAAAAGTTGTAAGTAATAATGGCAACCAGCGCAAAGAAAAACATCGACAAGACGGCGTAAAGACCGCTTGTAAAGATGAAAAATGGAAGTATCAAAAATGCCGTTGTTATGATGTACGAACCGCCTGTGTAGAGCGAGTAGGTAAGCGGTTTGATCTCGTCGCTTGGATTTTCTTTTGACTCGAGATACGCTGAGCCAGCCATAGAAAGTGCAGCTGCCACACCCATGATAAGGCCTGTTGCGCCAACTGATTTTGTATTTGAAAAGGCAAGCGCGATGCCGCTAAGTGTGCCTGTTAGCTCAATTAAAGCATCATTCATGCCAAGCACGATACCGCCAGCATTTACGAGCTTTGTGTCTTTTAGCATAGAGATTAGACTATTTTCGTGGTTCATCTCCTCTTCGTAAATATCACGAGCTTCAGGATATTCATCTACTATGTCAAGATAAAATTTCTCCGCATTTTCTTCGCGTGACTCCAGTAAATTTTAGAGTAAAAGAGGTACCAAAAATTTTAACAAGTATCGTATAGAAAATGACTTTGAATAAATTTGCACTTCTGCTCTCGCCAGTTATCTTTTGACAAAAAGCATAGTGGCGTCTCTCTTCGGTGATTAATTTGCGAAGTATTTTTTTGTTCTCATCGTCTTTTTCGCTAGCTTCAAGAAGCGAGTATATAGCAACATCGTCTGATTCATTTTGTAATTGCTTTAAAGCACGTTTTTTATCTAACATAAAATTTTCCTTTTTTATAGCTTAGAAATTTTAAGATTTTGATTTAGAAAGAGAGATAAGATGGTGCGATCAGCGAGACTCGAACTCGCACACCTAGCGGCACTACCCCCTCAAGATAGCGTGTTTACCAATTCCACCATGATCGCAGAAAGAACAAAAGCCCCAAAAGAGGGGCTGAATTTAAGCTTTACGCTTAGCCAAGCATTGGGTTTGCGTAAAGAACGATAAGTGTAATAACAAGTGCGTAGATAACTTGTGCTTCGATCATCGCAAGAGCGATAAACATTGTAGTCATAAGTTTGCTACCTACACCTGGGTTTCTCAGCTGTTCCGCTGATAGTTGCAGCAGCTGTGTTACCCATACCTATAGCACCGCCAAGAGCTGCAAGGCCAAGGCCGATACCGCCAGCGATAACTGAATATGATCTAACCATCTCGCCGTCAGCACCAAATGCAAATGCAGCAAGACCAAGAATTAAAAACACGATCTTTTTCATCGTTGCTCCTTTAAAATTTTAAAGCTCTTTCGGATCTGTCCCTACTTAAACTTTATGAGCCGTAATATTACAAAAACAAAACTTTGTTTCAAATAAAAACACTAAAATTTAAATTGCCTATAAAAAATTCTTGGCTTAGAAAAATGAAAGTTTTTTTATGCTATCTTTGAAAGAATTTAATTTATTCTTAATCTTAGGTTTTCAATGATAAACGAGAAATTTTCAAAGATAGGCTTTGTCCTTGCTATGGCTGGTTCTGCTGTGGGTCTTGGCAATGCCTGGAAATTTCCTACGATGGTGGGAAATAACGGCGGTTCGGCATTTATAATTTTATATTTGCTTCTTACATTTGCTATCGCATTTGTGGCATTTTTAGCGGAGCTTAGCATCGGCAAACTTGGCGAAAGCGACATCGTAAGCTCTCTTTACAAGCTTGCTCCAAAAAATAAAAAAGCTTGGTCACTCTCTGGCTTTTTCATGATCGGAGCGATACTTATAGCTTCATTTTATATGGTTGTTATTGGCTGGATTTTAAAGTATATCTATCTTAGTTTTTCGCCACTTTTATCTGATACAAAAGCTGCAGGCGAGCAGTTTAACACGCTTTTGGCAAATGATCTAACCAGCGCCGTGCTATGCTTTAGCCTAGTTTTTTTAATGGTATTTTTTGCCGTTTCAAAAGGCGTAAAAAGTGGCATCGAAAAGCTAAATATATGGATGATGCCAAGCCTTTTTGTCTTGCTAGTTTGCATGCTTTTTTACGCACTTAGCATGGGTGATGGTTTTGTAAAGGCGGCTAAATTTTTATTTGTGCCAAATTTTAGTGCGATCACGCCAGATGTTATCTTGCAGGCTCTCGGCCTTGCGTTTTCTCGCTATCTATGGGCGTTGGCGTCATACCAACATACGCTGCAAATTTACCAGAGCGCACAAATTTAATAAAATCAACTCTCTCTATCATCTTTATAAACATCTTAATAGGCATTATGATGGGGCTTGTTGTATTTACCTTTATATTTGCTTATGGGGCTGATAGCACGGCAAGTGGCCCAGGCCTTATCTTTATCTCGCTTGTCACACTTTTTGCAAAGCTTGGCGTCGTTGGCAATGTCATGGCGGTCGCATTTTTCGTATCGCTATTGTTTGCTGGCATTACGAGCGCAGTTTCGATGATCGAGCCTTTTGCTTATTATTTGGTTAGGAAATTTGAAATTTCAAGAAAGATGGCGCTTCTTTACATCGGTGCCTTTGTCTATATCTTGGGCATCTTTTGCATACTTTCATATTATTCAGACACTTCAAGTGCTTTTAGTGTTTGCGGTAAGCCATTTTTTGACGCGCTTGACTTTCTCACATCAAATATTATGATGCCAATAGGCGCTATCGTGTTTAGCTTTTTTGTTGGCTATAAACTTAAAAAAGAGAGTTTATATCTGCTCTTTGGCGATTTTATGGGAAGAGCATTTTTTGAAATTTGGTACTTTTTCTTAAGATATGTCGTGCCAGTTGCCATTTGTGCCATAATGATCTACCAGATGGCAGGTAAATAATGGCAGAGAGATTTAGTAAAATTGGCTTTATCTTATCGATAATTGGAGCGGCTATCGGCCTTGGTAATGCGTGGAAATTTCCATACATGGTCGGCAGCAACGGCGGTTCGGCATTTATTCTTATATATCTATTTTTTGCCTTTGCTGTTGGTCTTAGCATATTTTTTGCTGAGATGGCGATGGGTAAAATTTCACGCCTTGATACGGTTGGAGCGTTTAAATCTCTAGCTACAAAAGGGGCAAGCTCTTGGAAATTTGCCGGTATTATCATGGTGACTGGGCTATTTATCGCATCTTTTTACACGCTCATCATTGGCTGGGTTTTAAAATACGTCATTTTAAGCCTTAGCGAGCTACCTAAAGATATCGCAAGCTCAGAGACGCTTTTTGTAAATTTCACTTCAAATGGCATAGGTGAGCAAATTTTATACTTTAGTATCGCGTTTTTTGCCTATTTTTTCATCCTTACAAAGGGCGTAAAAAGTGGCATCGAGCGCATAAATGTCTATCTTATACCAGCTCTTTTTATCTTGCTTTTGCTTATGCTTGGCTACTCTTTTGGTATGGAGGGCTTTGATAAAGCGGCTAAATTTCTACTAGTGCCTGATTTTTCAAAGATAGATCAAACAGCTATTTTAAACGCTCTTGGACTTGCCTTTTTTACGATGTGCGTTGGTATCGGCTGCATACTTACTTACTCATCAAGTCTAAGCGATGATACAAATTTATTTACCTCTTCGCTCTACGTCGTCTTTGCGAACATCATAATAAGCGTCATCATCGGCCTTATCGTCTTTACATTTACATTTGAGTTTGGCTCAGAGCCATCAAAAGGCGCAGGGCTTGCTTTCATCTCGCTACCAACGCTATTTGCTAAGCTTGGCTTGCTTGGAAATTTCTTGGCATTTACATTTTTTATATCACTATTTTTTGCTGGTATCACCTCGGTTATCTCGATGGTTGAGCCATTTATATTTTTCTTAAGCAAAAGCCTAAAATTTAGTAGAAACAAATCGATCCTAATCGTTGCTTGCGTGGTTTATATCTTGGGAATTTTATGTGCATTAAGTGGCACAAGCGAATTTAAAGATGCACTTACATTTTTTGGTAAGAGCTTTTTTGACCTGCTTGATTATCTCAGCTCAAATATCATGCTCCCACTTGGTGGCATCTTGTTTGCAATCTTTGTTGGCTACTTTATGAAATTTGAGCTTTTAAAAGAGCTATTTGTGCCTTATATGGGCAAGGTTATATTTAAAATTTGGTATTTTTTAATTAGATTTGTGGCTCCACTTTTAGTTCTGGTGGTGTTAATAAGGGAGATCTCATAATATGGCAAAAGAACAATTTTCTAAAATAGGCTATGTCCTAGCAGTCGCTGGATCGGCTGTCGGACTTGGCAATGCACTGGAAATTTCCATACATGGTTGGTGAAAACGGCGGTTCGGCGTTTATTATCCTATATCTTTTGATAACTTTTCTAGTGGGCGTGCCTATCTTTATGGCGGAGCTTAGTATCGGCAAGCTTAGCGAGAGTGACAGCGTAAATGCTTTTAGAAAGCTAGCAGCTAAAAATAAAAATTTATGGCAGCTGGTTGGAATTTTAGCCATGGTCACAGCAGCTATCATCTCGTCATATTACATCGTGATCATCGGCTGGGTCTTTAAGTATTTTGTCTTATCTTTTTCTGGCTTGCCAAGTGATATAGATAGCTCAAAAGTGATATTTAACGATCTTTTGACGCATGGTCTTGGCGAGCAGACGCTATATTTTGTTATAGCATTTGCAGCTTGCTTTTACATCCTTTCAAAAGGCGTAAAAAGTGGCATAGAGAAGCTAAATGTTTGGATGATGCCAAGCCTATTTATCATGGTTTTGATCATGCTTTTTTACTCTATGACGATGGGCGGCTTTGTGAAATCAGCCGAGTTTTTGCTCATCCCTGACTTTAGTAAAATTTCATTTAACTCGCTCTTGCTAGCTCTTGGACTTGCATTTTGGACGCTATCTCTTGGTATGGCAGCGATCATTACCTATTCAGCCAGCTTAAGTGATGATAGAAATTTAGCCACTTCAACGCTAAGCATCGTCTTTATAAACATCGCGCTTGCTATTATGATAGGTCTTGTTATCTTTACCTTTATATTTGAATTTGGCGCTACTCCGTCTCAAGGTCCAGGTCTTGTCTTTATCTCGTTACCAACGCTATTTGCTAAGCTTGGCGTGGTAGGTCAAATTTTAGCGGTGGCATTTTTTGCTGCACTTATCTTTGCTGGTATCACATCAGCGATCTCTATCGTTGAGCCATTTGCATTTTTCTTGATCAGAGAGTATGGCATGAGTAGAAGAAAGGCTCTTAGCATAGTTGGAGCTGGGATTTTCATAGTGGGATTTTTATGCCTTTTGTCAAATATAGAAAATGTTGGCGATAAATTTATGCTCTTTGGCAAAAATTTCTTTGACTTCCTAGACTTTACCGCTTCAAATATTTTGCTACCAATTAGCGGCATCGGTGGGGCGATATTTGTAGGATATTTTATGAAAAGAGATGCTTTATATGTGCTATTTAGCCCATATATGAGTGATTTTGTATTTAACGCATGGTATTTTTTACTAAGATATGTAGCGCCAGTTTGTGTGCTCATTATCATGATAAATGAACTATTAAAGGTTTTTAATGGATAAGATTGAGAGATTTTTCGATAAGGCTGGCGATATAGTCGGCTATATTTGTATGTTTATTATGGCTTTGATGATAATAGACGTATTTTTTAACGTTGTGGCAAGATACTTTTTCTCTTACGGCAACGTTGCATTTCAGGAGCTTGAGTGGCACTTTTTTGCTGTGATATTTCTGCTTGGCATGAGTTATGCTCTAAAAGAGGACGCGCACGTCAGAGTTGATATCTTTTATGCTAAATTTTCAGAAAGACAAAAAGCCCTTGTAAATATGCTTGGTACTGTATTTTTTGTCATACCATTTGCGCTTTTGGTTTCAAATTTATCATTTGGATTTGTAGGAGATGCTTATAGTTCAGCAGAAGCTAGCGCAGATCCAGGCGGTGTTACCCATAGATGGATCATAAAAGCGATGATCCCTTTTTCATTTTATGTGCTTGTATTTTTTGCGATCGGCTTTTTTATAAAAAATTTAAATCGCTACAAGAAAGCTAGTAAGGAGAAAATATGGCGGGATTAATAATGTTTATAGCCGCGCTATTGATGCTTGGCATTGGCTTTCCAGTGGCATTTACCTTTGGTGCGGTTGCGATGATATTTGGCATGGTTGGCAGCGTCGTAGAGAGCCTTAGCGATGGCGATGGACTACTTGGCAGTATAGAGGTATTTAAAGATATGTTTAACTTCATGCCATATAAAATTTTCTCTATCATGGAGAGTAGAATTTTTATAGCAGTTCCACTCTTTGTCTTTATGGGCGTCGTGCTTCAAAAGTCAAAACTAGCTGAGAGACTACTTGAGAGTATGGGTATGCTCTTTGGAGAAATCAGAGGCGGTATCGCTATTAGCACCATTTTAGTTGGCGCGCTTCTTGCAGCATCTACTGGCGTCGTAGGTGCAAGTGTTGTTGCTATGGGCGTTATAAGCTTACCTGTAATGCTAAAGTATAAATACGATCAATCCCTAGGTTGTGGCACGATATGTGCTGCTGGTACGCTTGGTCAGATCATCCCTCCTTCTATCGTGCTTATCATCTTGGGTGATATCTTTTCAGTGCCAGTTGGCGAGCTTTTTCACCAAGCTGTTGTGCCAGGACTTACGCTAGTTGGTGTTTATATAGTTTATATTTTGATAGTTGCTTATTTTAAACCAGAGGTCGCTCCTATCGTAAAAGATGAGAGTGGTGTTAGGTAAATTTAAGCAGATCATTAGAGCGCTAACTGCGATCTTCCCACCGCTTTTGCTAGTTATTTGTGTGCTAGGCTCTATCTTTGCAGGTATTGCTACACCGACTGAAAGTTCAGCATTTGGCTGCGTGGGCGCTATTATCCTAGCAATGTTTTATAGGACATTTTCATTTTCTATGATGAAAGAGGCTTTGGCTGAGAGCGTAAAAACTACAGCTCTAGTTTTTTCCATACTTGTTGGTGCGACTGCCTTTTCTATGGTCTTTAGCTACACTGGAGGCGATGAGATAGTTGAAAATTTCATGACAAATTTACCAGGCGAGAAGTGGGGCTTTATCATCTTTAGTATGGCTGTTATCTTTGTGCTTGGCTTTTTTATCGATTTTGTCGAAATTTCATATATCGTGCTTCCTATCTTGGTGCCAATAGCCGCAAAACTTGGCATAAACCCAGTCTATCTAGCGATCTTGGTTGCTATGAATTTACAAACTTCATTCTTGACGCCGCCATTTGGTTTTAGTCTATTTTTCTTAAGATCGGTCGCACCTGCTGAGATAAAAACAGCTGCTATTTATAAAGGCGTGGTGCCTTATATCATCATCCAAGTGGCAGTTTTAATCTTTTTCTGCGTATTTTTAATGGAGATAAAGCCGGTGCTAGATGCGAGCCACGGCGGATTATTTAACTTCTTACTCTCACTTTTTAAATGATATAAAAGTTTTTGGTTGTAAAATACCAAAAGCAAGCGAAATGGCTAATTTGAGTTTCTGCCCAACTTAGCCATTTTTATGACCGCTTTTTAGTAAATTTAGAAATTTAATGAGGTGAAATATGGCAAAGAAATTTATCGATGTTATGGATACGACCTTTAGAGATGGCTTTCAGTCGGTTTATGGCGCTAGAGTGCTTATGAACGACTTTTTGCCCGCGCTTGAAGCAGCCAAAGAGGCTGGCATAGAGCATTTTGAATTTGGCGGAGGAGCGAGATTTCAAAGCCTTTATTTTTACCTAAATGAAGACGCTTTTGCAATGATGGATAAATTTAGAAGCATCGTAGGACCAAAAGCAAACCTTCAAACCCTAAGCAGGGGCGTAAATACTGTTACGCTTGATACTGGTAGCCGCGAGCTAATCGACCTTCACGCAAAACTTTTCAAAAAACATGGAACCACTACCATTAGAAATTTTGACGCACTAAATGATGTTGAAAATTTAAAATATTCAGGCGAGAGGATCGCTCATCACGGGCTAAAACACGAAGTCGTCGTTACTATGATGGACTTGCCAAGTGGCTGTGTGGGAGCTCATGACGTTAAATTTTATGAGAAAATTTTAAGAGAAATTTTAGATGCAAATATCCCTTATCACAGCGTTTGCTTTAAAGATGCAAGTGGTACAAGCAGCCCACAAAAGGTCTATGAAACCATAAAAATGGCTAGAAAGCTACTTCCAGAAAAAACTCACATCAGACTTCACACGCATGAAACTGCAGGTGTAAGTGTCGCTTGCTATCTTGCAGCGCTTGAAGCTGGCGTTGATGGCATAGATCTAGCCGCAAGCCCAGTAAGTGGCGGCACAAGTCAGCCAGATATCTTAACCATGCTTCACGCAGTAAAAGGCAAAAACTACGATCTTGGCGGACTTGACGTGGAGAAAATTTTAAAATATGAAAGCGTTTTGAATGATTGTTTAAAAGAGTATTTCTTACCGCCTGAAGCTGTGCAAGTAAGCCCACTCATACCGTTTTCACCTATGCCAGGTGGTGCGCTCACTGCAAATACCCAGATGATGAGAGATAACAACATCTTAGATAAATTTCCAGAGGTCATCCTTGCGATGCGCGAAGTGGTGCAAAAGGGGGATACGGCACTTCGGTAACCCCTGTTAGTCAGTTTTACTTCCAACAAGCATTTAACAACGTGATGTTTGGCAAGTGGAAAAAGATCGCTGAGGGATACGGCAAAATGGTGCTTGGCTACTTTGGCAAGACCCCAGTTACGCCTGATAAAGAGATCATTAAGCTTGCTAGTGAGCAACTAGGCTTAAAACCAACTACAAAGCACGCAGTTGATATAGCCGATAAAGATGAGAGTAAGTCGCTTGCGCACGTGAAAGAAATTTTAAAACAAAATAAGATCAAGGTTACCGAAGAAAACGTCTTTATAGCAGCAGCTTGTAAAGAAAAAGGCATCGCGTTCTTAAAAGGCGAGGCCAAAGTAAATGTAAGAAAGATCGATCCAAACACTAAGGCAAATGAGGGCAGACAAACTCAAAGCGGCAGATATAGCGTCGTCGTAAATGGTAGTCGCTACAATGTTGAAGTAAGCGAAGGTTTTAACGACAGCATCCAAGTAAAATCAATCACTGAAGTTGAAGGAAAGAGCATAAAAAATGCCAAAAGTGCAGCAGCAGGCGCAACAGAAAATGACATCGTTGCAAGCTTGCCAGGCGCTGTGCATAAAATTTTAGTTAGCGCAGGAGACCATGTCAAAAAAGGTCAGGCCATAGTCGTGCTTGAAGCGATGAAGATGGAGATAGAGGTCAAAGCTCCAAAAGATGGCATCATAGGCTCTATCGAGGTTAGCAAAGGTCAAAGTGTCGCAAACAATCAAGTGGTGGCTAAATTTAAATAAATTTGCCACTTTTAAAAAGATAGTGTTAAGCGAAATTTGATTAACATTTTGATGACTTTTAGGTCAGAATTTATAAAGAAACGAAAATTTAAAAGGAAACAACATGATAAATAAGCTAGACGAGCTAGGTCTAAAAGAGATCAAAAAGATAAATCATAATCTAAGCTACGACGAGCTTTTTGAGCTTGAAAAGGCAAACAACGAGGGCAGAGTCTCAAGTAACGGCACATTTATGGTTGATACTGGTATTTTTACCGGAAGAAGCCCAAAAGACAAGTACTTTGTAAAGCAATATCCAAGCCAAAAATACATCGCTTGGGGCAAGATAAATCAGCCTATCACAAAAGAGCTCTTTGATAAGCTTCTTAAAAAAGCAAAAGATCAGCTAAGTGGTAAAGAAATTTTTATCCAAGATGCATTTTGTGGAGCTAGCAAAAAGAGCCAAAAATCAGTCCGTTTTGTCACTGAAGTAGCGTGGCAAGCGCACTTTGTAAAAAATATGTTCATCCGTCCAAGTGAGGCAGAGCTGGCTAAATTTGAGCCTGACTTTGTAGTATATAACGCTTGCAAGACAAAAAATGAGGACTACAAGGCTGATGGGCTGCACTCAGATGTTTTTGTTATCTTTAACGTCGAGGAAAATGTCGCGGTGATCGGTGGCACATGGTATGGCGGCGAGATGAAAAAAGGCATTTTTTCTATGATGAACTACTGGTTGCCACTTGAGGGCAAGCTAAGCATGCACTGCTCTGCAAACGTAGGTGAGAAGGGCGATACGGCGCTATTTTTTGGCCTATCTGGTACTGGTAAAACGACACTTTCAACCGATCCAAAACGCAAACTAATAGGCGATGACGAGCACGGCTGGGACGATGATGGCGTGTTTAACTTTGAGGGTGGCTGCTATGCAAAATGTATCAACCTTGATCCAAGTAGTGAGCCAGAAATTTACGCAGCGATCAGGCGTGACGCGCTACTTGAAAACGTCGTGGCTGACGAAAACGGCGTGGTTGATTATAAAGATGGCTCAAAGACTGAAAACACACGCGTGAGCTATCCGATCTATCACATCGACAACTACGAGCCAAGCTCAAGCGCTGGCCATCCAAAAAATATCATCTTTTTAAGCGCTGACGCTTTTGGCG
The DNA here is from genome assembly GCA_037321105.1 of Campylobacter concisus. Taxonomy (GTDB): domain Bacteria; phylum Campylobacterota; class Campylobacteria; order Campylobacterales; family Campylobacteraceae; genus Campylobacter_A; species Campylobacter_A concisus_AZ. The sequence goes on from CP147775.1 coordinate 1,688,896, forward strand.
TGCTTCCTCCAGTTGCAAAGCTAACAAAAGAGCAGGCGATGTATTATTTCTTAAGTGGCTACACAGCAAAAGTTGCTGGCACAGAGCGCGGTATAACTGAGCCTGTAGCTACTTTTAGCGCTTGCTTTGGCGAGCCGTTTATGCCACTTCACCCAACTGTATATGCAAAACTACTTGGTGAGAAGATCGATAAGCACGGCGTTAATGTCTATCTTGTAAATACAGGCTGGAGTGGCGGTGCTTACGGCGTTGGCAAGCGTATGAGTATAAAAGCAACTCGTGCTTGCATAAATGCGATCCTTGATGGCAGCATCACAAAATGCGAATTCGAAAATTTTGAGTAAATTTAACTTTGCTATCCCAAAAGAGCTTGATGGCGTCGAGACAAAACTGCTAAATCCTATAAACACGTGGGCAAATCCTGCTGAGTACAACGCTTCACGCGACAAGCTAGCTAAAATGTTTGTTGAAAATTTCAAACGCTACGAAGATGTAAAAGAGGGCGTTGAGTACGCCAAAGCTGGCCCAAAAGCTTAAAATTTATAGCCTTGCGGGTATTTCGCCTACAAGGCTTTTTAAAATTTAAACTATCAAATAGTAAAAATTTTAGAGCTGTGAAATATAACTCTTTTTCAAATTTCTAATATAAAATTTAAAACATTTTGCGAAATAGCTTGGTCAAATTTAAATAGACTTTCTAAAATTTCTAACCAAAAGCCACTCTTTATAAACCTGAAAAATTTAATCGCCTAATATCAGAAATTTTAATACAAGTGGTCTTTGCAGTTAGAACTGAAAATTTACCCAAAACACTCCAGCTAAATTTAAATTAAAATACTAAATTTCACTAGACTTTCTAAAGCTTCTCGCTATAAAACCACACTTATTAAGCTCTAAAAATCACCCATCAGATATCAAAAAATTTAACACAATCGATCTTTGTAGCTAGAGCTAAAATTTACCCAAAACACTCCAGCTAAATTTGATCTCAAATTTCTACTATAAAAGTCGCTGTTTTATTTAGTGTAAGTTGCAGTTAAAACGAAAATTTAGCCAGATATCTGGCTAAATTTAATCAAAATACTCTCTTTCTAGTCCAAATTCTACGCCAGCTTTTGCTAGCTCAAATGTCGCATCTATAAATTTATACTCGCTGCTGATAAATGGCAAAAACATCGGTATCTCGGTGCAGCCTGCGATATAAACGTCAGCTTCAATGTTTGAAAGCACTTCATAAAACACTGGCACATACTCTTCTAGTTTGCCAGCTTTGACACCTTTGTAGATGCACTCCATGATGACATCTTGTGTCTCTTTGCTAAAATCCACGCTCTTTAGCCCGCGCTCTTTTAAAATTTCGATCATAAACGCCAGCTTTTTTTGTGCCACTTGTTGCGATGACAGCGATATTTTTAGCGTGTGGATATTTTTTTTGCAAGGCATCTATGGTAACTTTTGCAATGTGCAAAATCTTCACTCCAGCCTCTTTTTCGATGCTTGGGGCAAAGTAGTGAGCTGTGTTACAAGCCATTAGCATCGCCTCGCATCCTGCATTTTTTAAAAGTTTAGCACTTTGAATTAGCTTTGGAAGCGGACTTTCTCCCTCACCCATGATAAATTTTGTCCTATCTTCTATCTGAGCGTATGAGTCGATAACGATGTGTAGGTGCTCTTGATCGCAAGTTGCTGGGGTTATATCGATGATCTTCTTGTATAAATCAGCCGTGGCAAGTGGTCCCATGCCGCCTATGATGCCTAATGTCTTCATAACTCCTCCAAATTAAAATTTTCAATAATTATAATATTAGTTTCTATATTTAAAAATAAAATTTTAAATTTTCATTTGGTGTTGTAAAAATAGGGGATAAGCACTTTAAGTTTTAAAGTAAATTTCAAGATAAAAAGGGGCGATTTGCCCCTTAAAAAATTCTATTATGAGTGGAAGTGAAATTCGTCTGGATGATCTAGCGCGTATCTAAAATTTATCCATATCGACCTTTTTGTCCCAGATAGAAACGATCATGCAGCCAACGGCATTACCGCAAAGGTTACCAACAGCACGCATCTCTGACATAAATTTATCAACGCCAAGTAGCACAGCCACGGTGACGACTGGTATGCCAGTGCTTGGAAGCGCGCTTAGTGTGCCAGCAAGGACGACAAAGCCAGATCCTGTAACGCCAACAGCGCCTTTACTTGTGATCATTAGCACGATTAAAATGCTTATTAGATGTTCAAAGCTTAGCGGGATATTAAATGCTTGAGCTAAAAAGATAACGCTTAGGCTTAGATAGATGTTGGTGCAGTCAAGGTTAAATGAATAGCCAGTCGGGATAATAAGGCCAACTGCGCCTCTATTTATGCCAGCTGCTTCTAGCTTTTGCATAAGTGGTGCAAGAGCTGTCTCGCTCGAGCTTGTCGCAAAAACGACCAAGACCTCTTTTGAGATGAAGCGCATAAATTTAAAGACATTGACTTTAGCAAAGTAGCAAATGACACCAAGCACGACAAAGATGAAAAAGCAGCTTGCAAGTGCCATAACAACAAGAAGCTCCATCATACCAAGAAGTGTTCCGATGCCAAATTTACCGATCAAATAAGCCATCGCCGAAAAGGCAGCCACTGGGCTAAATAGCATAAGCCAAGTAAGTAGCTTTAAGACGTAGTGCTGGATAAATTCAAGCGGTTTTAGACAAGCTTGCTTTTTATCATGAGCAAGTAGTGAAAGCACGATGGCAACGACTATCGCCATGAAAAGCACTTGAAGTGTGTTTGACTTTATGAATGGATCAAGTATGTGCACGTAAGGGAAGATGTCATCTACTGGCACAGCGCCTCTTAAAAGATGAAGCGTATGTGCTAAAAAGCCGCTATTTGCGTCCATATTTCCAGCTTGAGATGTAAATTTAGCCACGCTTGAGGCGTCAAGCTGAGTGTAGTCAAGGTTCATGCCATGTCCTGGACGAAGTGTCTCGCCAAAGATGATACCAACAGCAAGAGCGAGCGTACTAACTATCTCAAAGTAGATAAACGCCTTAAGTCCGATGGTGCCAAGATCTTTTAAGCTCTCAAGTCCGACGATACCAGAGACGATCGTTAAAAAGATGATAGGGCCGATTAAAATTTTAAGGGCTTTTATAAAATAATCAATACCTGGCTTGCTCGCTATGCCAAGCTCAGGTGCGACCATACCGACGATAACACCGCCAACTATACCTATCACAACCCAAACGGCGAGATTGGTAAATAGTCTCACAAAGAGACTTTTTTGCGATTTTGTACTATCCATAAATTCCCCTTTTATAGGCTCTCTTTGATCTCTGCTGAGAGGATCTTGTCGCCTTGTCTGATAGCATCAAGCACCTTTAAACTCTCGTCATCAACGCACTTTCCAAAGACTGTATGCACGCCGTCAAGATGAGGTTGCTTGCTGTGGCAGATGAAAACTGTGATCCGCCAGTGTCACGGCCTGCATGAGCCATGCTAAGGCTACCACGCTCGTGTTTTACCTTTTGGTTGTCGCATTCGCATTTTATCCTCCAGCCAGGACCACCTGTGCCTGTGCCATTTGGGCAGCCGCCTTGGATGACGAAATTTGGTATAACTCTGTGGAAATTTAGGCCATTATAAAAGCCTGTTTTTATCAAATGGACGAAAATTTGCAACAGCTTGTGGTGCATCCTCGGCAAAAAGCTCAAGTTTGATATCGCCTTTTTCTGTCTTTAAAACTGCAAATTTATCTTTTTTTAGCTCGTCTAAATTTATATCATAAACTTTTAACTCATCAAAACGCATGTTGCTCCTTTTTACTCGATATTTGTATAAACTGCTTGGACGTCATCGTCGTCTTCTAGCTTGTCAAGAAGCCTCTCAACCTCAAGCATTTGCTCTTCATTTAGGCTCACGGTTTGATTTGGTAAGTACTGAAGTGAAGCTTTTTTAACTACTGAAATTTAGCTTCTCTATGCCTTCATGAAGTGTGCCAAAATTTGCGTAATCGCCATAAACAAATAGCGCATTTTCGTCTTCTTCGATGTTACTTAGACCATAATCAATGAGCTCAAGCTCGATCTCTTCGATATCTGCACTTGGTTTTTCAAGCTCAAAAACGCTCTTTCTTGTAAACATAAAGCTAAGGCTACCACTTGGCAAAATTTCTCCGCCATTTTTGCTAAATATCGCTTTTACATTTGCAACTGTTCTTGTTGGGTTATCAGTAGCGCACTCAACGATGATTTGCACGCCGTGAGCTGCTTTACCGTCATAAAAGATAGTCTTGATATCAGCGCTATCTTTGCCATTTGCTCTTTTTATAGCCGCATCGATGTTATCTTTTGGCATATTTTCAGCTTTTGCTGCTGCGATGGCTGCACGAAGTTTTGGGTTCATATCTGGATCACATCCGCCATCTTTTGCCGCTACTGTTATAGCCTTTGCAAGTTTTGGAAATACCTTGCTCATCTTATCCCATCTAGCTTCTTTTGCCGCTCTTCGGTACTCAAATGCTCGTCCCATAAATATCCTTAAATAAATTTTTTACGGATTATAACTAAAAAAATTTTATACTTTTTTAAAACATTTTTAGTTTGCCTGCTAAAGCGCCTAATTTGTAAATTTGAAAATAATATTTGTTAAAAATTTAAGCTAAAGGCATATAATCATACCCATGATAAAAAATGCTCAAAAACAAGATGCAAAAATCTGCATAAAACTACTAAATTTAGCGATGGAGGATATCGCCTACAAGCTAAGTGGCTACGACGATCCTGTAAAAAGCGATGAAATTTTAGAGAAATTCTTTAAAAGCGAGACAAATAGACTTAGCTATAAAAATGTCTATGTCTATAAACGTGACGACGTGATCATCGCTGCGATGTGCGCTTACTTCGGCGGCGACGCATGGCAGCTTGATAGAGAAATTTCACAGCATCTAAAGGCTCTTGGCAAAGATGCCCAGGTAGAAAAAGAGTGCTTTGAGGATGAGTTTTATATAGATAGCATCGCCGTAGATGAGAAATTTAGAGGTCAAGGGCTTGCAAAAGAGCTTATCTTGCACTCATTTACCAAAGCAAAAGAGCTAGGACATAAAAAGGTCTCGCTGATAGTTGATGTAAATAAGCCAAAAGTTCGGTAAATTTTACGAGAGCCTTGGCTTTAAATTTAACACCAAAAAGATCATAAATTTACACGAATACGACCACATGATAAAGGAGATAATATGAAAACATTTGAGGTAAATAACGTGCATTGCCAAAACTGCGCAAACACTATAAAAAACGCACTTGAGGACGACTTTGGCGAGATAAAAGTCGATCTTAGCAAAGAGCCAAGGCAAGTAAGCCTTGATATAAAAGATAGCGATGTAGAGAAATTTAAATCAGAAATGGCTGATCTGGGATTTGACGTTATAAAGGAGCTTTGATATGCCTTTAAAAGTCAAGCTAAATATAGCGGGAATGAGCTGCGTAAATTGCTCAAACGCTATCGAGAAAGTTTCCAAAAAGATAGATGGAGTGCTTGAAGCAAATGTAAATTTTGCAAACGCAAGCGGTGAGTTTGTCCTAAAAGACGCCAGTGTGCGTGAAGTTTTAGAGCAAAAGATAAAGAAGCTTGGCTACTTTGTGGCGACAAATATTGATGAATTTGAAGCCAAAAGAGACGAGCATATAACCTTGATAAGAAATAAATTTATATTTGCATTTATCACAAGCATCGTGATAATGGCACTTGAGATGTTCGCGCCTCATAACTTGCTAGGTAAATTTACTCATGCTAGTTTTAGCGTTTTTGGTGCTAGCTTTTAGCGGCAAAGACTTCTTTGCTCACGCCATAGAGGCTGTTAAAAACAAAAACTACGATATGAACGTGCTTGTAGCTCTTGGAAGCGGCAGTGCGTTTTTATACTCGCTTTTTGTTGTGATCTTTTCAAATTTTATCCCAGATGATCTAAAAAACGTCTATATCTCGGGCGCAGCGATGATAATATCCTTTGTTTTGCTAGGTAAGTATCTTGAAGAGCGCTCAAAGGCAAAGGCAGGCGACTACCTAAAGACGCTACTTAAAATTTCGCCAAAGACCGCCTTTTTGGTTATGCCAGATGGAAATAGTAAAGAGGTAAATGTAAATGAGCTAAAAGTAGGCGACATCGTCATCGTAAAAAATGGCTACAACATCCCAAGTGATGGCGTGATAGTTCAAGGTGGCGCTGAGATAGATGCTTCTATGCTTACAGGAGAGAGCTTGCCAGTTTATAAAGAGGTGGGAGATAGCGTGTTTGCCGGCACTCTAAACACAAATGGCTACATAAGCGTCAAGGTAACAAAGAGTTCTTTTGAAAGCTTGCTATCTCAAATTTTAAACCTACTAAGCGACGCTAGCTCCAAAAAGATGCCTATCGGACGGCTGGCTGACAAGATAGCAAACATCTTTGTACCAAGTGTGGTGGCGATCTCAGTTCTTACATTTTTAATATGGATAATTTTTAGTGGAAATTTCGCCTATGCGATCTCTAGCGCGATCTGCGTGCTTATCATCTCATGCCCATGCGCACTAGGACTTGCCACGCCAATAGCAATCGTAAGCTCTCTTGCTCGCGGCGCAAAAGCTGGGATTTTGGTGAAAAATCCAGAGGTTTTGGAGCTTATAAAAGATGCTAAATTTGTAGCATTTGACAAAACTGGCACGCTAAGTAAGGGGCTAATTAGCGTCAAAAGTTCAAATTTGAGCGAAAAAGAGCTAGAGCTAGTGGCATCTGCTGAAAATTTAAGCGAGCATCCGATCTCAAAAGCGATCGTAAGATACGCAAAACAAAATTACATAAATTTACAAAAGCTAAATGGCAAATTTCAAAACGTAGTTGGTCAAGGCATCGTCTATGAAGATGAAAGTAACAAGATAATAATAGGCAATGAAAAACTGCTCGCAGCAAACAATATCTTGCTAAATGAAGCTGATATTGAGGCGATAAAAGAGGCTACAAATGATGGAAGCGGCGTCATACTTTGCGCGCTAAATCAAAAATTTAGTGGCTTTTTAACGCTAAGCGATGAGCTAAAAAATGAGGCAAATAGCGTCATAAACGAGCTTGTAAGGCTAAATTTACAAAGCGTGATCCTATCAGGTGACGATAAAAAAGTAGTGGCAAATATCGCTAGCAAGCTAAATGTGAGCGAATATTATGCAAATATGCTGCCAGAGGATAAATTTAATAAGGTAAAAGAGCTCATGAGCCGAGGTGGCGTGATCTTTGTAGGGGACGGCATAAACGACTCGCCATCACTTAAAGAAGCAAGTGTTGGCATCGCTATGAACTCAGGCTCAGACATCGCTAAAGGCGCTGGTGATATTGTGCTTGTAAAAAACGATTTGCGCGGCGTGAGCGGGCTTGTAAAGCTTGCAAATGCGACTATTGCTAACATAAAAGAGAATTTTGTTTTGGGCATTTATGTATAACGCCATTTGCATACCAGTGGCTGCTGGCGTGCTATATCCGGTATTTGGACTACTTCTAAGCCCAGTTTATGGCTCGATGGCGATGTGCTTAAGCTCGGTTACTGTCGTGCTAAATGCACTTAGACTTAGATATTTGAAGCTTAAGGATTAAATTTGAGACTTGGAGAGCTTTATAGCGTCGTAGCGGCTGCACTTGCTACAAATTTTAATGGCATCTTGGGTGTCTCATCTTTTATGCGTATCAAAAAGACAAATGCATGGATAACGCAGACAAAGAGCGATGCGAACATAAAAGGAAATGAGCTTTACGCTAAATTTATCAAAGATGAGAGTAGTGCGGCCTTGTGTGATGATTTTGTCATTTTGAAGGCAAAATTTGAAGCAAGCTACTATTTCTCAAATGCAAAAGACGATTTGACACAATTTTACAGGGCTATAAATTTTGAGCCAAAAATGGGTGAAGTTGATAGCATCTCAAATCAGCTCATTTTGATAGCAAATATCTTAAAAAAGAGGCGACAAAAGAGTCTATGCAACTTCTTGCTGCTTTTAGCCTCTCATTTTTCTTACCTTATGCCGAGCAACTTGCAAAAGAGCTTGAACAAAATGCTAGCAGTAACTTCTATAAGTCAATGGGATACTTTTTAGAGGATTTTTGTTTGGTTTTAAAAACTATTATCGGTAAGGCTTAGTTTTAAGCCTGTACCATTTCTGTCATCTGAGTTTTAATACTTAAAATGTTATTCTGAATGCTTGATTGTTCTAAATTTAGATGATGAAGCATTTGCATAGAATCACGATCTTTCAGGTGCTGGATGCTTGAAATTTGATCAGCTATATCACTTCTTTGATCTTGTAATTTTTCTAAATTTTTTTGTAACTCTGTGACATCTTCTTTTCTAATAATTGTAGGTTTTTGTCTAACCTCTTCTCTTTGTTCGACATGCACGTCATTACTTCTAACGATATCTTTTGTACCATAGCCAGAAGATACTAATATGCTGGTTTTAGCGCTACTTGATGATATAGATGTGTAGCCGTTATGATAGAAAACATTTGAGTTCATATTTGCATCTATTTGCATATCGTCCTTCCTTTTTAGTTTATTTCTTCATTTATAACTATATCGGCAAAAAATCAAAAAACTTGAAATAGTTTTTAAAAAGTTGCTGGGCGAATTATATTTTAATAACCTTAAATGTAAATTATATATATAACTTTTTTACTACTCTAGCATAATTTTTATATTACATTTCTCTTTTTTGATCAAAAAATTTATTTTTAAAATGCTCGTAAAAGCCTAGTTAAGCACCATTTTGTTAAAATCACGCAAAACTAATCAAAGGCAAAGCTATGAAAAAAGATGAAAACGCACATAAAAAGATGTGGGAGGGCAGATTTAGCGAGGCTAGCTCGAAGTTGCTTGAGGAATTTAACGCTTCTATAAAATTTTGATAAAAATCTTTTTGAAGAGGATATCGCTGGCAGTAAGGCGCACGCTAAAATGCTAGGAATTTGCGGAATTTTGAAAAAAGATGAATCAGAGGCGATCATAAAGGGGCTTGATGAGGTTTTGGCTGAGATAAGGGCTGGTAAATTTGCTTTTAAGATAGAGGACGAGGATATCCACATGGCCGTTGAAAAGCGCCTTAGCGAGATCATCGGAGCTGAGCTTGGAGGCAGGCTTCACACAGCTAGAAGCAGAAATGATCAGGTTGCGCTTGATTTTAAATTTTATGTTTTGAAGAAAAATTTAGAAATTTCATCTCTCGTCAAAGAGCTCATCGCCACGCTTGCAAATTTAGCCAAAAACCACAAAGGTACGCTAATGCCAGGCTACACGCACCTTCAGCACGCCCAGCCAGTAAGCCTTAGCTACCATTTACTAGCTTACGCTTTTATGTTTAAGAGGGATTTTGAGCGATTTGTTAGCTCGTATGAGCGAAACAACCTAAGTCCGCTTGGCTCAGCAGCCCTTGCTGGCACGCCGCACAAGATAGATAGGAGCATCGTTGCAAACGAGCTTGGCTTTGCAGGTTGCACGCAAAATGCGATGGATAGCGTGAGCGACCGCGACTTTGCACTTGAAATTTTATTTAACATTAGCGTTTTCATGACGCACGCTTCTAGGCTTTGTGAAGAACTCATACTCTGGAGCTCGCAGGAATTTGGCTTTGTAAGTATTAGCGACGCTTATAGCACGGGCAGCTCCATCATGCCTCAAAAGAAAAATCCAGATGTCGCTGAACTCATACGCGGCAAAACTGGGCGTGTAAATGGAAATTTAGTAGCGCTGCTAACGACGATGAAAGGCTTGCCACTTGCTTACAATAAAGATATGCAAGAAGATAAAGAAGGCGTTTTTGATAGCGTTGCGACCATTTTAAGCTCAGCTACCATCCTAAATGAGATGATAAAAACGGCTAAATTTAATGAAAAAAATATGCTAAAAGCGACAAAAACTGGTCATCTAAGTGCCACTGATCTAGCGGACTACCTAGTGCGTGAGAAAAATATCCCATTTAGAACGGCGCATTTTATCACTGGCAAGGCTGTGGCAAAGGCTGAAAGCTTGGGACTTGATCTAAGTGAGCTAAACAAAGAGCAGCTAAAAAGTGTCGATGAAAATTTAGATGAAAATGCCATCAAATTTCAGATCTGCACGCTTCAAAAGAGGCTCGCACTTCAAAAGGCGGCACTGCAAATAAAAGTGTTGAAGAGCAAATTCAAATTTTAGACGACTGGCTTAAGTAAAAAGAGTTATAATTACGCAAAATTTACAAATTTTAAAGGATGAAAAATGTTTTTTGACAGCAAAAGTAAAGAGCTTGGTAGTAAAAATGAAGCTTTAGAGAGAGAAATGAAGCTTTAAAGGCTGAAATTTTAGCACTTAAAAATGAGCTAAAAAATGCCAAAACTTGCGAGCCAAAAGAGCAAGCTAAGGATAAGCAAGAGGCTGTAAATTTGCTGCTTACTAGCTATCAAGATGGTATGAATTTCTTGCAATCAACCATCGAAGAAAATTTAAAAATGCTTGAAAATATAAACCATTTAAATGAAAAAACCTTCAAAGAAACAGGCGAGCTTAAGTCTCAAACGGCTGAAATTTTAAGCTCGATCGAGCAAGTGAGCCAGATGAGCGGCGATCTCTCAAACGACGCCTCTTCGCTTGATGGAAGCGTAAATTCTATCGTTGAGATCATAAATCTCATAAAAGACATCTCAGATCAGACAAATTTGCTAGCGCTAAATGCTGCTATCGAAGCGGCTCGTGCGGGCGAGCATGGACGAGGCTTTGCAGTCGTGGCAGATGAGGTTAGAAAGCTTGCAGAACGCACGCAAAAGGCGACACTTGAGGTTGAAGTAAATATAAATGGCCTTAAACAAAGTGCGAACACAATGATCGAAATGAGCGAGAATTTCTCTAAAATTTCAGCAAATGCGATGCAAATTTTAGGTGGCTTTGAGGGCAACATCTCAAGCGTAAATGCTAACACGCAAAACATCCTAAATCAAGCCCTAAACGTAACAAATGAGGTCAATGTCAGTAATGGCAAGATAGATCACATCAACATGAAGCTAAATGGCTACCGAGGCGTCTTGCTTGGCGAGATAAATAAAATTCAAGACGTGCATGAGTGTAGATTTGGCAAGTGGTATGAAAAGGATGTGAAAAATACCATCATAAAAGATCCAAGAACCCTCTCAAGCATAGCTGCGCACCATGAAAATGTCCATCACGGACTAGATAAGGCTATGGCGATTTTTGCTGACAAAGATAAGGGACATTTAGCAGGTGTCGAGATACTAAAAGACGTTGAACACTCAAGTAAAGCTGGCTTTGAAGAGCTACTTGAAGCTGTAAAAGCTGCTAGGAAATAAATTTTATTTAAATTTAGATGTTTTAAAAGTAAAAATTTGAAGTGAAATTTAGACTCAAAAAGAGTCTAAATTTTATTTTTAAAATGTGCTTTGTGGATCAGCTACGCCTTCGCTCCAGCCAAGTTTTGCGCCAGCAAGTAGGTGAAAGTGTAGGTGCATAACCTCTTGACCGCCGTTTTCGCCGCAGTTTGTTATGAGGCGGTAACCGCTCTTATCAACGCCCATTAAGCTCGCCACTTCTTGGATAAATTTCAGTCATCTCACCCATCAAAACTGGATCCATCTCTTGGAAGTTTTTGTAGTGTTTTTTAGGGATGATGAGGATGTGGATCGGCGCTTTTGGGTTGATGTCGTTAAAAGCTAGAAATTTCTCGCTTTCAAGCACTTTGTTACAAGGAATTTCACCAGCAACGATCTTTTCAAATATGGTCATTTTAGCTCCTTTGAAAGTTTGAGAAATTATATCAAAGTGTGCTTAAATTTCGCGCTTTTTATCTTGATTTTAACTCTTTTTCTATAAAATCGATGCAAAAATTCATAAAGGTAAAAAATTGCAAGATTTCATTAATAAAATCAAAAATGAAATTTCAACTCTTGATGATCTGGAGAAGGTCAGGGTAGAAATTTTGGCAAAAAGGGCATCTTGGCGCAAGGCTTTGCAAAGCTAAAAGAGCTTGGCGAGGATGAGAAAAGGAATTTGCAGGCAAATTTAAACAAGCAAAGAGATGAGCTAAGCGCGCTTATAGAAGCCAAAAAGGCTGAGCTTGGCGAGCAAGAGATAGATAGTAAGATGAAAAAGAGGCCGCTGATATCACGCTCTTTAACGAGCCTGTTGCTAGCGGGGCGCTGCACCCAGTAATGGCCACGATGGATAAGATAATTGAATACTTTTTAGCTCTAAATTTCTCGCTCGAGACTGGGCCGCTTATAGAAGATGATTTTCACAACTTTGAGGCGCTAAATTTACCAAAATACCACCCAGCAAGGGATATGCAAGATACGTTTTACCTAGATGATTTTAGACTTTTAAGGACGCATACGAGCCCAGTTCAGGTGCGAACTATGTTAAATCAAAAGCCGCCTATTCGCATGATAGCGCCAGGCACGGTCTTTAGACGAGATATGGACTTAACGCATACACCGATGTTTCACCAGGTAGAAGGCCTTGTGGTGGAGGATGCTGAGAAAGTTAGCTTTGCAAATTTAAAATCAATGCTAGAGGGCTTTTTAAAGCACATGTTTGGTGATGTTGAAGTGCGTTTTCGCCCTAGCTCTTCCCATTTACGGAGCCTAGCGCAGAGGTTGATATTAGTTGTATATTCTGCCATGGCAAGGGTTGCAGGGTGTGCAAGCAGACTACTTGGCTTGAGGTGCTTGGATGCGGCGTCGTTGATCCAAACGTATTTAAGGCGGTTGGCTATAAAAATGTAAGCGGATATGCCTTTGGCCTTGGCGTTGAGAGATTTGCGATGTTGCTTCATAGAGTGCCTGATCTAAGGTCACTTTTTGAGGGAGATTTAAGATTGTTGGAGCAGTTTAAATGATAATTTCAAAGCATTGGTTAAACGAGTGGATCGACCTTGGCGAGGTTAGCGGCGAGACACTTTCAAAGACATTAAATTCAATCGGTTTAGAAGTTGATAGCTATAAAGAGATAAATTTACCAAAGAGCATCGTAGTTGGCTACGTAAAAAGTAGAGAAAAGCACCCAGACGCAGATAAACTAAGCGTTTGTCAAGTAGACGTTGGCAGCGAAACGCTACAGATCGTGTGTGGGGCTAAAAACGTCGAGGCTGGTCAGTTTGTGCCAGTCGCGCTCATTGGCACTACGATGCCAAATGGCCTTGAGATCAAAAAGGCAAAACTAAGAGGTATCGAGTCATGCGGTATGATCTGCTCTTCAACTGAGCTAGGGCTACCTAAGACAAATGACGGCATCTTGCCACTTGATGAGAGTATCGGCAAGCTAAAACTTGGCACAAGCCTTGGCGAATTTGAAGCGTTTAAGGATGTGATCATCGAGGTTGATGTCACAGCAAATAGGGGCGACTGCCAAAATTTACACGGCATCGCAAGAGAAATTTGCACCGCACTTGATCTAAATATGAAAGATAGCCACGAAAATGAAGATAGCGAAAATTTACCTAGGCATCGGCAGGATCGCGTCTGTGCGAACTGAAGATAAGGTAAATGGCTCGTTTTTGTATAAAGCCTTTGAGCTAAAAAATGCATTAAGTGAAAATTTATTAACTAGGTTAAGGCTAGCTCTGATTGATTGTCAAAAGACAAATTTAGTAGAAAGACTACTTGAATACGCGACATTTTGCACGGGCGTCTTGTTTAGAGCTTATGATCACGCTAAGCTTGTGGGCGAGGGCGAAAAAGCAGTTTTTGACATCAAAAATGGCGAAAATGGCGAGTGTGTGGTCTTTTGCGAGGATAAAAATTTAGGTGTTGCTGGAATTTACCAAAGCGATGAAGCTAAGGTCGATGAGGGCTCAAAGGTGATCTTGGTAGAAGCTAGCTACGTAAAACCAGATGTTGTCTCAAAAGCCATTTTTGAAAATAAAAATTTACCAAAAGGCGATCAAGTTTATCGCTCAAGCCGTGGTAGCGAGCCAAATTTGGCTTACGGGGCGGACTATCTTTTTAAAAGGCTAGCTGGCTTTAAAGATAGCCTAAGCCTTTTTGCGGGCTCACAGCAATCACTTCTAAACACAGAGCCTATCACGCTTAGCATCTCACTTGGCGAGCTTAAAAATATGATCGGTCAAGAGGTTGCAAGAAACGATGTCGTTAAAATTTTAAAGAAACTTGGCTTTGAGATCGCGGTAAATGTTGAGCAAGAGAGCTTTAACGTAAAAGTGCCGTTATTTCGCCACGATATCGTAAATTCTCATGATATTTGCGAGGAGATCGTAAGGATAATAGGCATCGACAATATCGCCTCAACGCCACTAAATTTCTCTGAGAAAAATAGGCTAAATAAGACATATTTTGACTATAAAAATGCTTTAAATTTAAGGCGCCGCGCAGCCGATAATGGCTTTTTTGAAAGCGTACACTACGTATTTGACAGCCTTGATGAGCTAGGTGAGCTAAATTTCAAACCTTGCAAGATCAAGATACTAAATCCTATAAACAACGAGCTAAACACGCTTAGACCAGCACTTGTTAATCACCTTCTAAGCTCAAGCGAGAAAAACATCAAAAACTCAAAACGCTCAGTTAGACTTTTTGAGCTTGGCGAAGTTTTTGACGAAAATGCAAATCAAGGTATAAATTTAGGCTTTGTCGTATCAGGTCTCTTAAAAGAGCCAACACTTATAAACGGCGCAAAGGGCGAAGAGGGCAAATTTCTACGCATTTGCTTCGATGGTGCAAAATGTCATAGGCAAATTTAAGCTAAAATCTTGCCAGAGCATCTCATATCTTAGCCCATACGAGCAGGCACATATCTATCAAAATGGCGAAATGATCGGCTATATCGGCAGAGTAGATGCAAGAGTAGAGGCAAAAAGAGATCTGCCTAAAACTTATGTTTGTGAGATTGATTTTGCAAAGCTTAAATTTTGAGCCGATCTTAGCAGTGCCTTACTCAAAATTCCAAAGCACTACAAGGGATCTTAGCCTCATCGTGCCTGAAAATTTTCGAGGCTGGACGAATTTACTGAGTGCATAAGAGGGCTAAATTTAAAAGAGCTAAAAGAGTTCTTGCCAGTTGATATCTATAAAGATGCAAAACTAAATGGTGCCATTAGCCTTAGCCTTAAATTTACATTCCAAGATATGGAAAAAACGCTCGAAGATGACGATATAAACGCGCTTATGGATAAAATTTTAAGCGAGCTAAAAGAGAAACTAAATATCGGAATAAGATGAGTAATTTATCCGCTAGAAAAAAGTCTAAATTTAACCATCGATGACATCGCGGCTGATAAGTCTATCTCGCATAGATGCGCGATATTTTCGCTTTTAAGCGACAAGCCATCTCGTGTCAGAAACTACCTAAGAGCAGGCGACACGCTAAATACCTTAAAAATAGTCGAGCTCCTTGGCGCAAAGATCGAAGATAACGGCACTGAAATAACGATCACTCCGCCACAAAAGATAAAAGAGCCAAATGAAATTTTAGAGTGTGGCAACTCAGGCACGGCGATGAGGCTTTTTATGGGACTGCTTGCCGCACAAGACGGCTTTTTCGTGCTAAGTGGTGATAAATACTTAAATTCTCGCCCGATGGCAAGGATAGCAAAGCCTCTAAATGAGATGGGTGCAAAGATAGATGGCGCAAACAACGCAAACAACGCTCCTCTTTGTATAAGAGGGACTGAAATTTGAAAGGTTTAGTTTTGAGAGCAAGATCGCTTCAGCTCAGGTAAAAAGCGCACTTTTGCTAGCAGCTCTTTACTCAAATGGCTGCAAATTTAGCGAGCCAGAGCTAAGCAGAGACCACACTGAGCGCATGCTTGCAGGCATGGGAGCTGATATAAAGCGTGACGGCCTAGAGATCACGCTAGAGCCGATGAAAGGCCCACTTGCGCCACTTGACATAGATGTGCCAAATGACCCAAGCTCGGCATTTTTCTTTGCGGTCGCGGCTCTAATCATCCCAAATTCGCATATCATCTTAAAAAATATCTTGCTAAATAAAACTCGCATCGAAGCTTACAGAGTTTTAGAAAAAATGGGCGCTGAGATAAAATTTCACAAAACCTCAAGCAAATACGAAGATATCGGCGATATTGAGGTTAGATATTCGCCAAATTTAAAATGTGTAGAGGTTAGCGAAAATATCTCGTGGCTCATCGACGAAGCCCCAGCTTTAGCCATCGCATTTGCCTGCGCAAAAGGTCAAAGCAAGCTAATAAATGCAAAAGAGCTTCGCGTAAAAGAGAGCGACAGGATAGCTGTCACGATAAATGCGCTAAAGCGGTGTGGTGTCGATGCTAGCGAGCTTGAAGATGGCTTTATCATAAATGGCTCTGAGGCTGAAATTTGCCACGATAGATAGCCACGGAGATCACAGGATCGCTATGAGCTTTGCTGTACTTGGACTAAAATGTGGCATGCAGATAGAAAAGAGCGAATTTATCGCTACTTCGTTTCCAAATTTTGCTGAAATTTTAAAGAAAATGGGAGCTAGAGTTGAAGATCGAGCTTGCTAGTAGTTATGGATTTTGCTTCGGCGTAAAAAGAGCGATAAAGATAGCTGAAAACGCTGGAGATGCCGCAACTATCGGTCCGCTCATACATAATAATGAAGAGATAAACAGGCTTGAGAAAAACTACAATGTAAAGACGCTTGAGGGCATAGACGAGCTAAAAGATGAGAAAAAGGCGATCATCCGCACTCATGGCATCACTAAAAACGACCTTGCAGAGCTAAAAAAGACCGATATAAAAGTGATCGACGCAACTTGCCCATTTGTGACAAAGCCACAGCAAATTTGTGAAAAAATGAGCGAAGAGGGCTATGATGTGGTGATCTATGGCGACATGCATCATCCAGAGGTAAAAGGGGTGAAGTCATACGCTAAAGGTAGCGTCTATGTCGTGCTTGATGAGAGTGAGCTAGAGGGCATCAAAATTTAAACAAAAGGTCGCGCTTGTTAGCCAAACGACTAGAAAAGTTGAGAAATTTATGCAGATCGCAAACTATCTAATGCTTCATGTAAAAGAGGTGCGTGTTTTTAACACGATCTGCAATGCGACATTTGAAAACCAAGAGGCTGCTAAAATTTAGCAAAAAGAGCTGACGTGATGATAATAATCGGCGGTAAAAACAGCTCAAACACAAAACAACTCTACCTAATATCTAAAAATTTCTGCGAAGATAGCTATCTCATTGAAAGCGAAGAAGAGCTTGAAAGATCATGGTTTGATGGCAAAAATTTGTGCGGTATAAGTGCGGGCGCTAGCACACCTGACTGGATCATACAAAAAGTCGTTCACAGAATCAAAAAAGTATAAAATTTATCCTAGCTAAAGCCACAATTAAATATAATAAGCCGATTTGCCTCTACTGGCATAATAAAATTTAAAGGATCAAGATGGCTGTGAACAAAAGTGTTCAATTAGGAAAAGCAAAAGACGAAGATATCGAAGATATCGATTTTGCTGCGATGTTAGAGGAGTCTTTTAAAAAGACTGAAGAAGATAGTGACGCAAAGATCGTCAGTATCAATGGCGATGAGGTTTTAATCGACGTTGGCAAGAAGTCAGAAGGCATTTTAAATGTTTCTGAAATCACTGACGCAAACGGCAACCTGACGCATAAAGTTGGCGATACGATCAAAGTTGTAATAACTGGATCAAGAAATGGAAGACCTATAGTGTCGCACAAAAAAGCACTTAGAAAAGAGAAAGTTAAAGCTTTCATCGAAGCTTACGATCCTGAAAATTCTGGCGAAATCGACGTAAAAGTAGTTGGAAAAAATAAAGGTGGTTTTATCACTCAAGACGCAAATGGCGTAGAATTTTCTTACCAAGAACGCACAGCGGATTTAAAAACGCTGAGGGCGTAGTTGGAAAATCATACAAAGTAAGAGTTATAAAAGTTGATAAAGAAGAGAATAGTATCGTTGTCTCAAGAAAGAAAATTTTAGATGACGACCGCAAAAAACGCAAAGAAGCCCTATCAAGCATAGTAGAAAACGATAGCGTTATAGAGGGCACAGTTAAAAAGATCACAACTTATGGTATGTTTGTTGATGTTGGCGGTGTAGACGGACTTGTGCATTACAGCGAGATAAGCTACAAAGGCCCAGTAAATCCTAGCTCACTATACAAAGAAGGCGATAAAGTTTTAGTTAAAGTTATTAGCTATGACAACGAAAAACGCCATCTATCTCTATCTATCAAGGCGGCTACTCCAGATCCTTGGGAAGAGATCATAAGCGACGGCCTAGAAGTTGGCGACACTATAAAAGTAACAGTTAGCAACATCGAGCCTTATGGCGCATTTGTCGATCTTGGAAATGATATTGAAGGATTTTTACACATATCTGAAATTTCATGGATAAAAATATCAAAAATCCAAAAGATCACATCAGTGAAGGCCAAGAGATCGATGTTGAGGTTATCGAAATAGACGCAAAAGGACACCGTTTAAGAGTGAGCCTTAAAATTTACTTCCAAAGCCATTTGATGAATTTAAAAGCTGAAATTTAAAGAGGGTGACGTAGTAAAAGGCGTTGTAACAACTATCACAAATTTTGGTGCATTTGTTAGAGTAGGCTGCGTTGAGGGCTTGCTACACAACGAAGATGCATCTTGGGATAGAAATGACAAATGTAAAGATATGTTCAAAGCTGGCGACGAGCTTGAGGTAAAGATCATCAAAATCGACAGCGCTGAGCAAAAAATTTCTCTAAGCCTAAAAGATCTAAAACAAAGCCCAGTTCAAGCATTTGCTAATAAATTTTAGTGTAGGCGACATTGTAAAAGGAACGATCCGTGACATTAAAGAGTTTGGCGTATTTGTTGAGCTTGGCGATAATGTCGATGCGCTAATCCGCAAAGAAGATCTAGGTAGCGTAGATGCAAGCACGCTTAAAATCGGTGATGAGATCGAAGCTGCTATTGCATTTATTGATGAGAAGAAAAACAGAATTCGCCTAAGCATACGCCGTTTAGCAAAACAAAAAGAGCGTGAAGTGTTAAATGAGATCAACGACAACGACGACAAAGTAACACTTGGCGACATTATAAAAGAACAATTACGCTAGTATAAATGGGCAGACGCACGCTTTTATCAGTAGTTGTTCTGCTCTTTGTGATATTAGGTTTGGTTGGAATTTATCTTGTTAAATTTGCAAGCGTAAATTTCAGCCAGATCCCAGAAAACAATATAACAAACGAGCAAAATATAACTAAAAATACAGCTGGCAGTGAAAACTGGATCAACGAGCTGGCAACTATTAAGAAAAAAGATTACGTATTGCCTGTAAATGAAATTTTTATAGAATACAACCGACCTAAGATAGAAAAGCCAAAGATCACAGCATACGAACTTTTGATAGATAAAAACGATATCTACTCTATGTTCTGTTTGATGCAGACTTTGCGAAGTAGCGAGGTTGATTTCACTGTTGTAAAGGACGGCGCCAAAAGCCAGATCTTTTTAAATACTCAAGACTCAAAGTTGCTTCAAAATATCATACTGCAGCTAAGAGTTTACGATATCCACTCAAGTGTGAGAGAGGTAAAATTATGAAAACTATCATTGTTTGCGATGCGATACACCCAGTAGGTTTTGAACTTTTAAAAAAAGAACAAGATATAAATGTAATAGACGCAGTTAGTACTCCAAAAAATGAGCTTTTAAAAATTTTAGGCGAGGCTGATGTAGCGATCACTAGAAGTTCGACTGAGGTAAATGAGGCATTTTTAGAAGCTGGTAAGAAACTAAAAGCTATCGTTAGAGCTGGTGTTGGCGTGGATAATGTTGATATAGATGGCTGCTCAAGAAGAGGCATCATCGCTATGAATGTCCCGACTGCAAATACTATCGCAGCAGTTGAGCTAACCATGGCTCACATGCTAGCAGCTGCAAGATCACTTGAATACGCTCACAATGATCTAAAGCTAGATAGAAATTTGGAAGCGCGAGAAGTGGTATGGGGTTGAGCTGTTTAAGAAAAAACTAGGCGTGATCGGCTTTGGCAACATCGGCTCAAGAGTAGCAGCTCGCGCAAAAGCTTTTGGCATGGATATCATCGCATACGATCCATACATCGATCCATCTAAGGTCATCGATATGGGCGGCGCTTATACTAAAAATTTTGATGACATCTTGGCATGTGACTTCATCACGATCCACACTCCAAAGACTAAAGAGACAACCGATATGATCGGCGCTAAAGAGATAGCAAAGATGAAAGATGGCGTAAGACTTATAAACTGCGCTAGGGGCGGCCTTTATAACGAAGAGGCTCTTTATGAGGGGCTAAAAAGTGGTAAGGTAGCTTTTGCTGGCATCGATGTTTTTACAAAAGAGCCAGCAACAAGTCATCCGCTTCTTGATCTAAATAATGTAAGCGTTACGCCACATCTTGGAGCAAATACCCTTGAGTCGCAGCGCAACATCGCAGTAGAGGCAGTCGAGCAAGCTATCTTGGCAGCACGCGGCATAAGCTATCCAAACGCTTTAAATTTACCTATAAAAACAGAAGATCTACCGCCGTTTGTTGAGCCTTATATCGATCTTACAAGCAAGATGGCTTTTTTTGCAGCTCAGATAAACAAAAGTGCCATCAAGGCTATTCGTATAGAGACTCACGGGCAGATTAGCGAATATGCAAATTCAATGCTAACTTTTGCGATTGTAGGCGCTTTAAAAGAGAGTCTTGGCGATGCGATAAACTACGTAAATGCTAAATTTTTATGCGATGAAAAAGGCATAGTCACAGAAACCATTGCTGGCGGAGATAGCATTTTCAAAAATAAGATCACCGTTCGTATCACGACTGAAAAAGGCATAGCGACGGTTGGTGGCACGGTCTTTGGTGAAAATCAACAGCGCATCGTGACTGTAAATGGCTTTAAGACTGACTTCAAGCCAAAAGGCAAGATGATCATCTTTAAAAACCACGACGTACCAGGCGTTATCGCTCAGATCAGTAAAATTTTAGCTGACGAGAAGATAAACATCGCAGACTTCCGTCTTGGTAGAGATGAGCACGGCATGGCGCTTGCGGTCATCTTGGTTGATGAACATATAAAAACAGAAACGCTAGAGAGATTAAACGCACTTGAAGCTTGTGTTTGGGCTCAATACGCAGTTATATAACAAATTACGAAAGGATAAAAAATGGCTTCATATTCAATGGGCGATCTAAAAAAGGGACTAAAGATCGAGATCGACGGCGTTCCTTATAAAATCGTAGAATATCAACACGTAAAACCGGGCAAGGGTGCAGCTTTTGTTCGTGCAAAGATCAAATCTTTTGTCGATGGAAAGGTTCTTGAAAAGACTTTTCACGCAGGCGATAAGTGCGAGCAGCCGCACCTTGAAGAAAAAGAGATGCAATACCTCTATGATGATGGTGAGTTTTGCCAGTTTATGGACACGACTACTTACGAGCAAGTTGCGATCAGTGACGAGGATGTGGGCGATGTTAAAAAATGGATGATCGATGGCATGATGGTTGAAATTTTATTTCACAACGGCAATGCGATCGGCGTTGAAGTGCCACAAGTAGTCGAGCTAAAGATAGTTGAGACTCCACCAAATTTCAAGGGCGATACACAAGGCGGCAAAAAGCCAGCTACACTTGAGAGTGGCGCAGTAGTTCAGATACCATTTCACGTATTAGAAGGCGAGGTTATTCGTGTTGATACCGTTCGTGGCGAGTACATCGAGCGCGCAAATAAATAACCATACATCTGGCACGTTAAATTTATGAAAGAGAAATTTGACCAGCTCATTGCTCTGCTAAAGCCGCTATTTAAAGATAATGGCTTTAGTAAGAGCGCTTTAAATTTCTACAAAAATACTCCAAATTTTATCTATGTTGTAAATTTTCAAAAAAGCAGCAGCAATAGCTTAGAGCGCACGAGATTTTATATAAATTGCGGCGTTTACACCCCTTTATAGAGGCTACTCTTGGCAAAGAAGCGCTTAGCAAGCCAAAAGAGTATGAGTGCCATTACAGAGCCAGAATACATGAAATCACTCGCACAGCTGCTGCATACTACGAGCTAGAGTCAGATAGTGACGTGGCTAAAATTTATAAAAATTTAATAAATGACCTTGGCTTTGTTTTTAAATTTTTTGAGCAAAATAGCTCTGAAGAAAATTTAATAGAGCTAATACTTGAAGAAAACGGCCTTGCAGCGATAAATCAGCTCTATGAATATCTTTTGATAAAAGATAAAAGTGAAATTTTGATCTCTCATGCCAAAAGACTCTTCGCAAAACACGGTGGCGAAGCAAGGTGGGGTAAATTTCAAAACCAGATAAATGAGCTGCTTAAAAAATATAAAAAAGATGAGATGAAATTTTAAAGAGTAAATTTGGAGCAAAACGAGGCAGTTGCCTGCCTCGCTAGTTAGCATTAAGCCGACTTTTCTTTGAGATATTTGTTTATAAGAGTTGTGATCTCTTCGCCGTGTGGGAACCTTGACTCATCGTTTCCGATGCGATCTTTTTAGAAAAGATAATGTTTCCATCAACCTCGACGATGAAATTTCCACCATCTCCTACAACCAACTCGACTCTTGCATCACTAAAGTTCGCTTTTATTTCATCTTCTACACGAGAAGCTACCGGACGATAGTTTCAAGAGTTGCAGTAAATAATTTTTACTTGCATGCTCTGTCCTTTCTTGTGAAATAAGCTTTGATTATATAAAATTTATCCTAACAAACAGATAACACGAGAAAGGACGATTTTATGAAAAAGGTAGCCGTAATCCTAGCTGATGGTTTTGAGGAGATCGAGGCGCTAACCTCCGTCGATGTTTTGCGTAGAGCTGGAGCTATAGCATCTATCGCTAGCTTGAAGGACGCGCAGATCAGGGGTGCTCACAATATAAATGTAAAAGCTGATGTCACACTTCGCGAGGTGGAGGAGCTAGGCTATGATGCGATCGTGCTTCCAGGAGGTCTGCCTGGTGCAGAAAATCTCGCAAATGACACCAAACTAAGAGAAATTTTGCAAGAATTTGATAAAAAAGGTAAGCTAATTTGTGCCATTTGTGCCGCTCCTATGGTGCTTGAGCCAGCTCGTGTGCTTAAAGAGCATTTTGTTTGCTATCCTGGCTTTGAAGAAAATGTAAGAAGCGACAAAAGAGGCTACGTGAGCGATAAAAACGTGCTAAAAGATCAAAACATCATCACTGGCAAGGGGCCAGCTTTTCTATGGAATTTGCGCTTTTTATAGTGAAAAATTTGCTTGGCGAAGAGACTTATCTTAAAGTAAAAAATGATTTACTTTATAAATAGTTTATAAAAAAATTGTAATTTTTTATTTAATTATTCTACTTAAACTTAAGGATAAATTTTGTTTAGTGATAGATATTATAATGCCGTATTGTTGCGATTTGTTGCATTTAAGGATATTTTTTAAAAAATTGTAATATTTTTCTTGGTTTTTACATCTTTTTGACGGAAATAAGCTATTATTTCTCTAATCGATCAGATCGATAATTTTTTTAAGGAATAATCCTGTGAACATTTATGTAGGAAATTTGTCGTATAGAACGACAGAGGCAGAGTTGAAGGAAGCTTTTGCACAATTTGGTGAAGTAAGGCGCACAAAATCGTAAAAGATAGAGAAACAGACCGCTCAAAGGGCTTTGGATTTGTTGAAATGGACGACGCGAACGAGGGCCAAAAGGCTATCGACGCACTAAATGAAAAAGAACTTGGCGGACGCACTTTAAGAGTAAATGAGGCTAGACCAAGGGATTAATGACTATTTGCCACCATCTGGTGGCATAGTCTCTCGCATAGCTCCGACGCCAAGCGGCTACCTGCACTCTGGCAACGCCTACAACTTCATCTTGACTTATCTTTTGACGCGCTCACTGGGCGGTGTCTTACACTTAAGAGTTGATGATTATGACCTTGGCAGATACCGGCGCGAATTTGTTCAAAATATCTTTGACGTTTTAGAATTTCTGGGGCTAGATTACGATAAAGGTGCCACAAGCGTTAGTGACTTTGAGCAAAATTTTAGCTTTAAAACAAGGGCTAAAAGATATGAAAACGCACTTAAAAAGCTAGATGAAATTTACATTTGTGAATGCACAAGAGCTACCAAAGACGCCTATGAAAACGGCATTTACACTAAAATTTGCAAAGATAAAAAGCTAAAATTTATAAAAGATAAAACCGCTATCAGGCTAAGCGTGGATGAAAATGACGAGCTTGGCAAGCAAGTGGCAGCGCAGATGGGCGATTTTGTCATTTATAAAAAGGATTTTACCCCAGCTTACAACTTCGCAAGCGTCATTGACGATGAAGATGTGGGGGTAAATTTCAGTTGTTAGAGGCGAGGACTTGCTGCCTTGCACGCTAGCTCAAAGATACCTTGCAAAAAGGCTAAATTTTAGCTTTTTAAATGCTAAATTTATCCACCACAAGCTACTTTTAGACGGAGCCAAAAAGCTTTCTAAAAGCTCGAAATCACCACCTATTAATCTAAGCCAAAATCCTCAAATTTATTACAAAATGTTAGCAAACGATCTTGGGCTAAATTTAAACTCGGCAGATAAAATTTCAAACTTACTTTATGAATTTAGGCTTAAAAATATGACTGAGAAGTTGATGAGCTCTAAAATTTTCTAGAAATTTAAAATTAGCTTGATTTTTTTGGCGCAAATAGCATGCAGTGCTTTAGCACTGAAGCATGCCACCTTGAATGTCGTAGGGGTTAGGGGATTGTTAAGGGGAAGGGAGCGACTTCGTAATTCAAGCCTCTTCCCCTTAACAAAGAAATAAAATTTTAAATTTCTAAAAATCTTTTTGCAAATTTTAAAACTTTTCATTCACCCCTAAGAATTGACTATTAAAATTTGACTTCACTTATCGCTTAGCTCAAATTTTAGATCCGAAATTACTCGTTCATGAAATTTTAAAATTTGCTGGAGGCTTTTTGAATAGAAGGCATGCAGTGCGAAGCACTGAAGCATGCCACCTTGAACGTGCGAGAGGTTTGGGGGATTTCAAAAGGGGGATAAGGGGACAGCTTCGTAATTTAAGTCCCCTTGTCTCCCTTTTGGATAAAAGAACCTAAAAAATAAAGTCTGTATTTTAAAGAATAGAAATTTACTATCGCACAAATTTTAAAATTCCATTCACCCCTAAGAATTGACTACTAAAATTTGGCTTCGCTTGCAGCTTAGCTCAAATTTTAGAGCCGATATTACTGACTCATAAAATTTTAAAATAATAATACATGCTGTGCGTTAGCACTGAGGCATGCACCTCTAACGTTGTCGGGGTTAGGGGATTGTTAAGGGGAAGGGAGCGACTTCGTAATTCAAGCCTCTTCCCCTTAACAAAGAAACAAAGCTTTAAATTTCTAAAAATCTTTTTTTCAAATTTTAAACTTTCACTCACTCGCAAGAGTTTACTACTAAAATTTGGCTTCGCTAACCGCTTAGCTCAAATTTTAGAGCCGAAATTACTCGTTCATGAAATTTTAAAATTTGCTCGAGTTTTTTAACTGCATGCGATTGTGCTAGCGTAGCGTATGCCGTTTAAAATTTTATAGAGGTTAAATTTGACAATGTGATTTGCCAGCTCTAATTTTAAAATTTCTCAAACGTTAAATAGCGCAGTATGACAGCTTAACCATGCGCTTTGCTCTTGTCGCAGGCTTAAAAATCTCTAAATTTTAAAGCTATCATTAAGCTTTCATCAAGCGCCTTATTAGCCAAAATTTTGTAAAATCCGCTCATTAAAAAGGATAAAAAATGAGTGAAAATTCTGGCTTTACACACCTACATTTACACACCGAATACTCCCTACTAGACGGAGCAAACAAGATAGAAGAGCTAGCTCACATGCTCCATGACAGAGGTGACACGGCAGCAGCGATCACGGATCACGGCAACATGTTTGGCGCGATTGATTTTTACAAAAAGATGAAAAAAAATGGGATAAAACCGCTAATTGGCATCGAAGCTTATGTGCATAACGGTGAGCAGCTTGACGACAAGAGCACCAAACAGCGCTTTCACCTCATCCTAATCGCCAAGAACGAGACTGGCTATAAAAATTTGATGTATCTTAGCTCCATGAGCTATATCGAGGGCTTTTACTACTATCCTCGTATCAATAAAAAAATCCTAAAAGAGCATAGCGAGGGCCTAGTTTGCAGCTCTGCTTGCTTGCAGGGCGAGGTGAGCTGGCATCTAAATTTAAGCGAGCGTAACGTTAAATTTGGCGCTAAAGGCTACGAGCAGGCAAAGAGGTCGCGCTTGAGTATAAAGAAATTTTGGAGATGACTTTTACCTTGAGATCATGCGCCACGGCATCGGCGATCAAAGGCGCATAGACGATGACATCTTGCGTATCGCAAAAGAGACTGGCATCAAGGTCATCGCTACAAACGACACCCACTACACTTTTAAAGAAAGAGCCGCTGCACACGAGGTTTTCATGTGCATCGCGATGAACAAAACCTTAGACGATCCAAACCGACTTCGCCACAGCGTCCATGAGTTTTTGTCAAAAGCAAAGAGCAGATGAATCAGCTATTTTTAGACATCCCTGAAGTGATAGAAAACACCCAAGAGATCGTGGATAAGTGCAATCTCGAGATCAAGCTTGGCAACCCAACTCCGCCAAATTTTAAATTTACCTCTTGAGTGCGCCAAGGAGAGAAATTTGACCCTCCCAGAGCCAGAAAACAGATATAGCTTCAAAAATGACGCTGTATTTTTCGAGCACGAGTGCAGAAAGGGGCTTGAAGAGAGGCTGAAATTTGTCCTGAAAATTTACACGAAGAGTATAGAAAGCGCCTTGAGATAGAGATCGGCATCATCAATAAGATGAATTTCCCAGGATATATGATGATCGTTTGGGACTTCATCAACGAAGCCAAGCGCAGAGGCGTGCCAGTTGGCCCAGGACGTGGCTCCGCGGCTGGTAGCTTGGTGGCTTACTCGCTAAAGATCACCGACCTTGATCCTATCCCATACAACCTGCTTTTTGAGAGATTTCTAAACCCAGAGCGCGTTAGCATGCCAGATATCGACGTGGATTTTTGCCAAAGCAGACGCGGCGAGATCATTGACTACGTCACGCAAAAATACGGCAAATTTAACGTTGCTGGCGTTATTACATTTGGTAAATTGCTCGCAAAAGGTGTCATTAGAGATGTCGCTAGGGTTTGCGATATGCCTTATGCGGAGGCTGATGCGATGGCAAAGCTTATCCCTGATGAGTTAAATATCACGCTAAAAGACGCCTACGAGAAAGAGCCAAAGATAGCTGAGCTAATAAGTCAAAACCCAAAGGCGGCTAAAATTTGGAAATTTGCCCTTGATCTTGAGGGGCTAAACAGAAATGCCGGCCAGCACGCAGCAGGTGTCGTCATCTCAAACGAAGAGCTTTGGAACAAAACCCCGCTATTTCGCCAGCCAAACAGCCCAGAAGATCGCTTTGTCACGCAGTATAGCCTAAAATACCTTGAAGACGTTGATTTAATAAAATTTGACTTTCTTGGTCTAAAGACGCTAACGGTTATCGACAACGCGATAAAGCTCGTTAAACAGCGCACTGGCAAGGATATCATCTGGGAGCAGGTCGATAAAAACGACTCTGGCGTTTATAAGATGATACAAAGTGGCCAAGCCATCGGCATTTTTCAGATAGAAGGCGAGGGCATGAGAAAGCTAGGAACTAGCCTGCGCCCAGACTGCTTTGAGGATATCGTCGCGATGCTAGCGCTCTACCGCCCAGGACCGATGGAGAGTGGCATGCTTGATGACTTCGTCAAAAGAAAACATGGCGAGGCGGAGATAACATACGCATTTAAGGAGCTTGAGCCGATCCTTGCGCCAACATACGGCGTCATCGTCTATCAAGAGCAAGTCATGCAGATCGTGCAGGCCATAGGCGGCTTTAGCTTAGGCGGTGCGGACCTTGTGCGCCGTGCGATGGGTAAAAAGATCAAAGAGGAGATGGACAGGCTAAAGGGCGAGTTTGTAAAAGGTGCTGAGGCAAAGGGGCTAAATGGTCAAAAAGCGGATGATCTTTTCGAGCTGATCGTTAAATTTGCAGGATATGGCTTTAATAAGTCTCACTCCGCAGCCTACGCTTATGTCACATTTCAGACGGCTTATCTGAAGGCTTACTATCCGGCTGAATTTATGGCGGCACTTCTAACAAGCGAGGAGAGCAACGTCGATAAGATCGTTCGCTACATCGATGAGATAAAACGCATAAACATCGATACTTTGCCACCATCTATCAACAAATCAACCAAAGAATTTCAGCGTCGTTAAAAATGGTGATCATGATGGCATTATATTTGGGCTTGGAGCGATTAAAGGCGTTGGTGGAGCGGCTATTGAGAACATCATCGCTGAGCGTGACGCAAAGGGCGAGTTTAAGAGCATGGATGACTTTGTCTCAAGGATCGATCCATTTAAGGTCAATAAAAAGGTCTTTGAAAGCCTTATAAAAGCTGGCTGCTTTGATGAGTTTGGCTTTAGCCGCAAGATGCTTTTACAAAATGTAGAAAATATCGTAGAAGCTTGCAAAAATGCAGCCCAGATACGTAAAAATGCAGCCGAAAGCCTATTTGGTGAAGATGATAGTATGAACGACGTGAAGATAAATTTCGTCACTATAGATGATGAATTTGACATCAAGCAGATCTTGAAATTTTGAGCAAGAGAGCGTTGGTATCTACCTCTCAGGTCACCCGCTTGATGACTATAAAGATGAGATAAATAAGATCAAATACACGCTAAGCTCGGAGTTTGAGACCTTGCCACAAAGTGCTGAAATTTTGGTGGTTGGCAAGATCGAGGACTTTAGTACAAGGATCACAAAAAGTGGCAAAAAAATGGGCACTATAAATGTGCTGGACTTTCACGGCAACATCGAGATCGCCGTCTTTGAAAGGGAGCTTGGCAATATCGAAGATATCGTAAAAGACGAGGCAAAGCGCGATCTGCCTTATGCATTTAGGATAAATATCTCGCGCGACGATCAGTTTGTAAGAACAAATTTAAATGAGGTTTATAGCCTAGAAGATGCGCAAAATTTAGACTTTAAGACTAGAAAGCTAAAGCAAAACTCTAAATTTAGTAAAAATGAAGAGGTGAGCGCCCCTCAAAAAGTAAGAGAGTATGCCGAGCTAGAGGTGCTTTTAAGCCTTAGCGAGCTTAGCAGGCAAAAGCTGGAGCAAATTTACTCACTAGTTTTTAGCAAAAATGCTCCAAATAATCAAAAACGGCTAATTTTGAAGA
Source organism: Campylobacter concisus (assembly GCA_037321105.1). Taxonomy (GTDB): domain Bacteria; phylum Campylobacterota; class Campylobacteria; order Campylobacterales; family Campylobacteraceae; genus Campylobacter_A; species Campylobacter_A concisus_AZ. The sequence continues at coordinate 1,718,166 of CP147775.1, forward strand.
TAAAAAATGAAGCAACTGGCGAAATTTTCATCTATAAGACCGAGTTTATCGTAACCGATGAGGTCGCAACAGAGATAGAAAAAGTGGCAGCTTCGGCGTAAATTTTAAGGACAAAAATGTTTGATATTTTTAGAAAAAAGAGCCATTTTTTAGACGAGCTTGGCATAGATAAAAGTAACTGGAGTGAGCTTTTTAGCGCTTGTCTTGGCAGAGCGATGCTGCTTCAAAAACGGCTTTTTAAACAAGTGGTTGAGGCTAGCAAGTGGCAGGCTGATTTTGAAAGTGGCAAAATTTACTTTGACAAGCAGGAGTTTGATATGCAATTTATCGGCTCTGAAAGCTTTTCGTCAAACACTTGGCTTTGGGGCTATGAAAATGTAAATGGCTTTGATGAGCGCTTGCTTGGACTTGCAAATAGAGCGCGTGAGTTTGGCGAGAAATTTGGGCTTGAAGCGTTTAGCACGGCGCAGTTTGAGCTGGACGAAAATGTAAATGGTCACACAATTAGCATGGTTGCTTGCGTGGCACTTGGCGAGGAGCTAAGCTATTATAGGATTGATTACGATGGAGGCGCTGCGTATGTGGCATTTATGGCGGAGACTATCTTTAAAGAGCCAGTTTTAGCAAGCGAAGTAGTTAGCGTAGTAAATGAGTGCATAAGCGCCTATGAGCTTGATCACAAGCTTTTTATAAAAGGGCTTTTGCTGGGCAGTGAGATAAAATTTAGCGAAAACAAAGATGAGATCGTAGCTAAGTTTAAAGATGAACTTAGCTTCAAATTTGATAATCTTAATAGGCTAACAGATATCTCCGCGAAGTTGTAATCTTATTCTTGGCTGGGTTATTAGGCGCTTAGCTTAGTAGCCTAGCTCTTTTCTTAGTAAATTTATCTCATCTATCACCATTTGTGGCTTTAGATCTTTCATGCAGGCATGCGTTTTTAGCGGGCAAACTCGCTTCATACAGGGCATGCAAGCTAAATTTAGATGCACTATCTTTGCAAATTCATTGCCCAGGGCCAGGTTTCGCTAAATTTTTGTCGGTCCAAAAAGAGCGATCGTTGGCACATGAAAGGCGGCAGCTACATGCATAGGACCGCTATCATTTGTGACGAAAATACCATTTTTACTAAGCCCAGCTATGCGCTCGCAAAGCTCTTTGACATTGGTTTTGCCAGCTAAATTTTGGCAAGCTACGCCATTTTCTTTTAAAATTTGCTCTATTTTTTCACAAATTTCTTGCTCGCCTTTGCCACCAAAGATAACGATCTCAAACTCATCTTTAAAATTTAAAGCCACCTGTGCAAAGTACTCTGGGTACCATCTTTCGCACTTCCATAGCTCGCACCTGGATTTAGAGCTAGTGTTTTTTTAGCTGAAATTTGAGTTGTAAAATATAGCTTTAAATAGGTAGAAATTTCGCTTAGGCCTAGGGCATTTTTTACAAAATTTGCATATTTTAGCACCTGATGAAGGACGGTTTTGCTCTTTCTAAAGATAGCCTTTTGCTTAGCATTTATAAAAAATAGCAAAAATTTGCTAGCAAACGAGCTTCTAAAGCTAAGCGCTAGATCAAATTTACCAAGACTTTTTGCACTTTTAGCAAGGGATAAAAATCTAAATTTAGCTTTTTTGCTCTCATCAACGACCACTTTTTCGCAGTTTGGATGGCTTTTGTAAAGCTCGCAAGCTACAATTGAGCCAAAAAAAACGATTTGTAAATTTTTCTCACTTTGCACCAAATTTTCAATCGCAGCGCTTGCCATCACGCTATCGCCTAGCCAGGTTGGAAGCTCGATAAAAACTCTCATTTTAAGGTGTCTCTTATCACTTCAAGCGTAAGAGCGGCATTTTTTTCGATGCTAAAATTTAAAGAAAGCTCGTAAGCCTTCTCTTGCAGGCTCGCTAAAAGCTCGTGGTTTGTGAGAATTTCATCTATAAACTCCAACGCGCTCTCATCATTTGGGCTTTGAAGTACAAATTTATCTTCTAAAATCTCGCTAGCGCCATTTTGAGCTGTCGTAAAGACCACGTTTTTAAAGCTAAGTGCCTCTAGCACGACATTTGAAAATGGTTCATAGTGCGTTGGAAAGATAAAAATATCACTCGCCTCGTAAAATTTAGCTGTGCTCTTTTGCTCGCCAACAAAGTAGGCGTTTAGCCCAAGTTTTTTAGCTAGGCGTTTGTAGCTTGAGATGTTTTTGTCTTTGCCTACAATTAGCGTATTTACGGGCATTTTTAGCTTTGCAGCAAGGAGTAAAAACTCTTTTAGCCCCTTTCTTTTAAAGCCATTTCCCACAAAAAGCAGGGTTGCAAGCTCAAATTTAAGTCCAAATTCCTCACAAAGTGCGAGCTTTGCCTCGGCTTTTTGTACCCTTTGGGGTAAATTTACGCCGTTATAAATGGTTGTGATCTTCTCTGGCTCTATGCTGTAAGTCGTGATGATCTGCTCTTTTATGAAATTTGAGTTTGTGATGATCTTTTGGGAGTTTTTAAAGCACTTTTTCTCTAAGTATGGATAGACGAAATTTAGAGGGTTTAGCCACCAAAAGCTTTTTGTCGCCCTATAAACCTTGTGCACGCCGTCTCCTGCCCTGTAGATATCGGCGCAGCTTACGCGCTCTAGGCTAAAGTAAAACTCATCCTCTCTTTTTGGCGTTTTACTTGGCGGTTAAAATTTAGAGCTTTTTTCCAAGAAGATATGCCAGCATCTCCAAGATATGAGCGAATTTCCGTTTGGATACCAAGCTCATTTATGGCCTTAACAAGCCTTCTTAAGTATCTTTCAGCACCTCCAACTGCGCTTGGATTAGTTCTTAAAAATACTATTTTTTTCATCTATAACTCCTAAAACCACTGCCCAGATAAGTAGCATTAATAATTATTAATAAGGCATTTGATTTTTATTTTAAGGGATTTATTTTATCAAAAACAAATAGTAAAATACTTAAAAATAAAATTAAAAAAATTTTAGCTATAATGCCCTAAAAATTGCTAATTTAAGCGATATTGAAGCTAGGAAAAATAATGATAAACATACTTGAGCTTGAAAGCTCTCTTGGATTTGGCGGGCAGGAGCACCGCACGCAGCGTGTGATAAACGGACTAGATAAGAGTAAATTTAAGGTTTTTTATGGGTTAAATCCTGGCTCAAAAAGTCTTGAAAAGCAGATAGAGTGCGAATTTGTTGAGTTTAACCTCAAAAAATCTTTTAATATCTTTGAAATTTTAAAATTTGCAAATTTGTAAAACAAAATAATGTAAAAATCATCTCAACTCACTCAGGCAAAGACGGCACCATAGGCGCAATCGTAGGCAAAATTTGTGGAGTTAGCGTGGTTCGCACTAGACATTTGCAGCTGCCTATAAGTTCTCCAATACCTTACAATCTAAGCACCAAAGTGGTTGGCGTTTGCAACTCAGTTTGCGCTGATCTTATAAAAAGAGGTGTGAAAAAAGAGAAGGTGCTAAAAATTTATACAGGCATCGATACGCAAAAATATACGCCAGAATTTTAAGATAGATATGAAAAAAATTTGGTCTAAGTGACGATGTCGTGGGCGTTTGTATCGTGGCAGTACTAAGGGCTGCTAAAAATCATAAGCTCTTAATCGATGCGTTTAGCGAGCTAAATTTAAAAAAATCAGCCCTTTTTATCGTGGGCGACGGTCCTCAAAATAAAAATTTACACGAGTATATAAAAGATAAGAAAAATATCTTCATGCTTGGCAACAGAACCGACGTGAGCGACTTTTTAGGCTCGCTTGATATCTGCGTGCTACCTTCAGACATGGAGGCAATCGGCGGGGCTCTACTTGAGGCATCTTCGTGCAAGCTAGCTACCATCGGAAGCGATGTGGGCGGCCTTGGCGAGGCAGTGAGTAATGGCAAAAGCGGATTTTTATTTGAAAATGGCAACAAAGAGGAGCTAAAAAGGTGCTTGAAAGGCTCATTTTGGATGAAAATTTAAGAAAGCAGATGGGTGAATTTGGCAGAGAGTACGTCAAAGAGACATTTAGCATCGAAAAAATGATAGAAAACACACAAAATTTTATATATGGAGCTTGTAAAATGAGCGTACCAGTTTTGATGTATCACCACGTGCTTGAAAAGAGCGGTTTTATCGCTAGTAGTGTGGATGAGTTTAGATCGCATATGAAATTTCTAGCCGAAAATGACTATAAAACGTTAAGTATAAATGAATTTATCGCATATAAAAAAGGCGAGCTTGAAGTGCCTAAAAAGAGCGTTTGTATAACATTTGATGATGGCTGGATGGACAACTACATCTATGCCTATCCTATCGTGAAAGAATTTGGGCTAAAAGCAAATATATTTATAATAACTGGCTGGATAGAGGCAGCGCAAAAGGCCCATGAGTTGAGGCCTGCTAGCTTTTTAAACGTTGATCACAACGAGTGTAAGAGGCTTGCTCCAAGTAGGCCGCAAGATGTGATTTTAAATTTAGAGCAGATTGAGAAGATGAAGGATTGCTTTTATTTTCATTCGCATACGCACGGGCATTTTGATGGATATTTTGGACAGCTTAGCTTGGACGAGGAATTTGGTCTTTGCCGTGAGTTTATGAAGAAAAATTTTGGCTTTGAAGATGAGGCACTTTGCTGGCCAAGAGGCAAATATAACGACGAGTATCTAAGTGCTGCTAAAAAGCATGGCTACAAGGCGTTTTTCACGACAAAGCGCGGCATAAACAAGGCCGATGGCAACTTAGAGGAGATAAAACGCATAGTGACAAAGCGCGATGAAAAGTGGCTTAAAAAGACTATGTTTATCTATCAAAATGACTTTCTAGGATCTATTTATGCTTTTCTTAGGAGTTAGAACTAAGCGCTATTTAAAGCTTCTATTTCTAAAGTTTGAGTAGATTTTGCCAATAAAAGGGGTCGAATAGATAAAAAGCTTCTTTTTGATCCTAAAAATGTAGTCGCTCTCGCTCTTTGCGTTGTTTGAGATATCGATACGTCTTATCTTAAATTTATCATCTCCCATGCAAAATCCGCCATCTATCACGCTAAAAGCAAAGCCGTAATACTCTTTAACTATCCTTTGTGAAAGCTCGTTAAAATGCCCTTTTGGAAAGCAAAAGCCAAATTCTCTTTTTTCTGGAAATAGCTCTTTTATCTTGGCAAGCGAGCTAGAAAACTCCTCTCTTAGCTTTGCCTCATCGTCACTTCTGCAAGAAAAGTGGCTCGCTGTGTGGCTATCAAACTCAAAGAGCCCACTCTCTTGCATCTGCCTGATCTCATCTAAATTTAAAAAATACTCCGCGTCTTTGTCGTAGTCGATCTCTTTGTGTTTTTTAAACGTAAAATCGTAATCCTGCCTTTTAAAATCCTTGATCTTATCTGTTATCAAAAAGCAAACAGCTGGGATATTTAGCTCTTTTAAGATGGGATATGCAAATTTGTAATTATCAAAATATCCATCATCAAAAGTTAGCAAAATGCTCTTTTTCGGAGCCTTTGCTCTGCCAGCCACGATATCTTTAAACTGACCATAATTTATAAATTTATAGCCCTCGTCAAGTGCCATAAGAAGCGCTTTTTTAAATAGCTCAGGCCTTATGGCAAAGTCGTTTTCATTGTTATTGCAGTGGTGCATCGTTAGCACGCAAACTGGGTAGTTCATTTTTGCTCCAGTAAATTTCTTATAGCCTCTTTTAGCGCCTTGTGGCTAAAGTTTTCATCCACAAATTTAAAGGCGTTTTGAGAGTAAATTTTGGCTTTTTCAGGCTCATTTATCAGCTCTAAAATGCACTCTTTTAGTGAAATTTCATCTAAATTTCTAGCACAAAGCCCACGCTCTTTATCTTTAACCAGCACGTTCATCGGAGCATTATCATAGACTACTACTGGCACCTTTGAACTCATCGCCTCAAGCAAGACCGTACCAAGCCCCTCAGAGTGCGAGGCAAATACGTAGATATCAAAGCTTTTTATAACATTTGCCGCATCATTTCTAAAGCCAGTGAAGATGATCTTATCTTTTTCATCAAACATAGAGGTGATCTGCTCTTTTGTGCCGTCACTAATGTTGCCAGAAAATACAATAGTTGTATCCTTTGTCTTTAAAATTTCTTTTGCAGCACTTGCGAAGTCAAAGACCCCTTTTTGCGGTAAAGTGAGGTAAAAGTACCGATGACTAGCTCATCTTTGGCGATATGAAACTCATCTCTAAAAGTGCTTTTTGTGCTATCAATCTTTTCGACATCAACCGTGCTTGGCATAAAAAGGAGCCTATCTTCGCTAACGCCGATGTTTAGGAGATACTCTTTGACGCTACCTGAGATGTATAAAATTTTGTCAAAAAGCTTTTTATGCATAAATTTAGAAACAAACCCCTTTATAGGGAAAAGATTGTGTCTTTCTTTGTAAAATTTAACGCCTCTTTTGCGGTAAAAAAGCCCAGCTATGGCGCCGACCCAGCTATCAGTCGAGCCATGTGTGATCACGACATCTATGTTATTTGATCTTATCGCTTCGCAAAGTGCTGGCACGCTTTTATGAAAATTTTCTTATTCATCTCGTGCGTGATGACCTTAAATCCATCTTCTTTCGCGATGCTTTCGATCTGCGAATTTGGGTTGCAAAAGAGCATCACTTCATGACCCATTTCACGCATAAAGCGCATCTCATTTAGTGTCTTGTTTTGCTCGCCACCCCAGTTAAAAAGCGTCTGCGTGTGGAGGATGTTCATTGCGCTAGCTCCAAATTTGATCTTATTTTCGCCTTTATCTGTCCCATTTCATCGCTAAAGTCCATTAAAGTATTCTCGACGCCGTGCTCTTTTATACCCTCTTTATCGCAAGGCACAAAGTCCCAGTCCTTTTGATAGACGATGTGCTTGCCCATGCTTTGGATGCCATTTTGCGCTGTGTAGCCATTTTGAATCAAGCTATTATCCCAAGGTCCCCATTCAAAAGCTCCGCTAGGGCCAAAAAAGGCGATCACTGGCACATCATTTGCCGCAGCTATATGCATGATAGCAGTATCGACGCCGATAAAGAGGCTTGAGCGCTTTGAAAGAGCGATCGTTTGTTTTAGGCTTAGTTTGCCGCCTAAATTTATAGGCTCACTTTTGCAAATTTTAGCACATTTGCAAGCTTATTTAGCTCATTTTCTTTGTTATCGCTTGTTAGCACAACTTTTACATTTAGCTCGTTTTCGCAGTAGCATATGAGCTCTGCCATGCTCTCGTCGTTTGCGCATTTAAACATCCAGCGGCTTGTTAGATGCACGTGCACAAAGCGTTTTGGTAAATTTAGATGCTCCACGCTCTCATCTGAAAAAACGCTCACCTTTTTACTCACTGACTCAAAGCCCAAAGCCCTTAGCGCATTTAAATTTAGATCAACCGTGTGAGAGAAATTTTCGTAGTATTTTGCCTTTACGCTTAAAAGCTTGTTTATCGCCTTATGCTTGCCCAAAAAACCAACTATCTTTTTGATCTTGGCATATTTTGAGATGATGACGCCACGGTCTCCAGTGGTCGTTTGCACCGCCATATCGTACTTCTCTTTTTTGATCGCTCTTATAAATTTTAGCTCGGTCATTAGCTTTTTAAAAAAGCCAGAATTTGCACTTTGCCTATCGTAAATGTGGATTTTATTTATGTAGGGATTGCCTTCTATCATCGCTTCTGTGCCTTTATTTAGGGCAAAGTCGATGGTCGCATCTGGGTAGTAGTGGTGCAAATTTTCAATGAGCGGCGTTGTTAAAAGCACGTCACCGATGTTTCTAAATTTAATCACAAGTATTTTCATTTTATATATTTCCAAAATGTGTACTGGGCGTAAAGTCTAGCGATAACGTAGCCAGCAAAGCCCTCTTTGAAGCCACCTTTTAGCACATAAAGCTTAAAAAATGTCCAAGTTGGGCTTGTAAGCGCCTTTAGCAAATTTCTTTTTGCACCCATGCTTGAGTAGCGATTTTGCTTGGCGATAAACTGCTCGATGCTCTCATACGCGTAGTGCAAGAAGTGATTTTTAAGCGCTCCAAGTCTTTGTGAGCCGTCATTTAAAACGACCTTTTCATGCACAGCTCTGCCATCAAATTTGGCAAAATTTTTATTAAAAAGCCTCACCGTGTAGTCTGGATATAGCCCCATATTTTTTATCGCTTTGCCAAAGAAAAAATTTAGCCTAGCAACGTTGTAAGCGCTAAATTTAGGCTCTTTTAGCGTGCTAATGATCTCATTTTTAAGCTCGTCTGTAATCACCTCGTCGCTATCAAGCACAAAGACCCACTCATTTTTGGCTAGATCCACGCCTTTTTGCTTTTGTGCGCCAAATCCAAGCCAAGCTTGCTCGTGAAATTTCACATTGCTAAAGCCATCACAAATTTGCCTTGTGCTGTCTCGTGAGCCGCTATCAACCACGATGATCTCATCAGGCAAATTTAGCGCTCTCTAACACCTCTTTTAGGTACTTTTCGCTGTTAAAAGTCAAAATGACAACGCTTAGCATTTGTACTCATTTTCGTAAAATCTCTTAAACCTTTGGTGAAACCAAAAGTACTCCTCAGGCCTTGCTCTAACCATCTCCTCGCACGCACTGCACTGCATCTGCGTCGCTTTTTGCACAGCATCTTCTTTATCAAATGTGCTTATATCTATTGGCTGCTCAAAGCAAATTTCATTTAAATTTTCACCTTTTTGGTAGATAAATGCGTTTATGATAAGGGCATTTGTCTTTTGCGCTAGCACGCTTGCCGCTGGCGTATGAAGCACATCTTTGCCAAAAAACTGCACCTTTATGCCATCTTTTGGCGCGGTATTTTGATCGACTAAAATTCCTACTATTCGCCTAGCTTTCAGCGCTTTTAAGATATCTTTTGCGCCTCCATCTTTGTCGATGAGCTCCACATCAAACTGCGCTCTGTTTGCTCTTAAAATTTTATCCATAACGCTGCTATCAAGCCTTCTGCCAAGTGCCGATGAAGCTCCAAAGCGAGCTGCGACAGCTAGGCCAAATATCTCCCACTGCCCAAAGTGCGCCGTTGTGACGATGATGGGCCTGCCAGACTTCATCGCATCAAGCAAAAAGTGCTCATTTTTAAAAACAACTTGCTTAAGTATCTTTTGCTTTGTCGTGTTTTGATTGAGGATGAAATTTATACCAAGATATTTTGCAAAGTTGTAGTAGCATTTTTTGGCGATTTCTAGCTTCTCTTCTTTGCTCTTTGTCTCGCCAAATGCAAGGTTTAAATTTGTCATCACGACGTGAAAACGCTTTTTTTTAAGCTTCATAAAGGCAAATGCTAAAAATTTAGCAAGCAAGTTTTGAAGGGAGCTTGGCAATATAAATATAAGAAATTTCAAGGTATAAAAGCCAGCTAGATAGAGCCTATCCATTTAGCAGCCTTTTTGCGAAATTTGCAACTGTTTCAGGGTAAATTTCTCTTATGCAAAAGTCGTTTTTATCGATGCTTCTAGCATCTATTTGCTTGCCCATATCAACAACAAGGTTTTTGTCCGTGACGTAGGCATTTCGGTGGCTTGGGCGGTTGCCAAAAAGCGTGATAGAAGGCCTATTTACAGCCCATGCAAGGTGCGTTAGACCGCTATCATTGCCGATTACTAGATCGCAGCTCGCGATAAAATCTATCATATCTTTTATGCTTAGCTTTTCAAGCAGTTTTGCAGAAGTGCCTGAAATGATCGCCTCAGCCCTTGTTTTTTCGCTCTCACTCCCGTAGCAAAGGTAAATTTCGCATCCCTCAAGCAGTCTGATCACATCTTTAAATTTGTCATAAATTTTGCTCTCTTCGCTTGCAAAAGCAGTGATTAAAACGCGTTTTTTGCCGCTTTCATTTTTAAATTTCTTGCAAATTTCAAAGCAGGGCGATTTTTCTAAAATTTCATCTCTATCAAAGCCAAAATTTCAGAGCGTATCCAACAAGGCTTAGGTTTCTAACGATGATATTTTCGTTGTAGTCGATCTTAAATTTATGTTTATAAAGCCTGGCAGAAATTTTCTCTTTGACGCTTTCTCTGCTAAAGCCGTAAATTTCTTTGCCAAGTAGTTTTGCAACGACGGCTGATTTAAAAAGTCCTTGCAAGTCGATGATCTTATCAAATTTGCCAAGCGTTTTTATGATCTTGTAGCTCTTTTTAAAGCTCTCTTTAAGCGGCAAAACGACTAGCTCGTCGATTAGGGGATGATCTTTTAAAAGGCTTGCAAAACGGGCATCAACGAGCCATGTGATGTGAGCATTTGGGCAGTGCTTTTTGATAAACTGAAGCACAATGGCTGCGTGCACGATGTCCCCAAGAGCGGAGAGCTTGACGATGGCTATTTTTAGCTGATTTTTATCTTGCATTGGCTACTTTAAATATAAAATTTTGGTATGATTTTAAAAAAAAATGCTTAAAAAAGGGCTAAAATGGCGAAAAGTTACATCTGCGTCTTTGACTGCGAGACGATACCTGATGCAAATTTGATAAGAAAATTTACGGCATTGACGGAAGCGACGAAGATGTGAGCGTGCAGGCGATGGCATTGCAAAAAGAGGCCAGTGGTAGCGACTTTTTGCCCGTGATGTTTCATAGAGTTGTGGCTATCTCTGCGGTGATGGCCGATGAGTACGGCAAATTTTTAAAAGTTAGCACGATGGAGGGCAAGGACGAGCGCGAGATCATCGCTAAATTTTAAAATTTATAAATGATTATAACCCAAGGCTTGTTAGCTTTAATGGCCGTGGCTTTGACCTGCCTATGCTTATGGTGCGTGCGATGCGATACAACCTAAACGCGGCGGCATATTATGAGAGCGAAAACAAAGAGCTAAACAAAAATAAATGGGAAAATTATAGAGCCAGATATTCGCCTAAATTTCACCTTGATCTGCTTGATTTTATAAGCGATTTTGGGAGCGTTAGGGGACTAAAGCTTGATACGCTTTGTGCTAGCTTAAATTTACCCGGAAAATACGACGTGCACGGCGATCAGGTGCTTGAGCTCTACTACGCAGGCGAGCTTGATAAGATCAACGAATACTGCGAAAGCGACGTGCTTAATACCTACTGGCTCTTTTTGAAATTTGAGCTTTTGCAGGCAAATATCTTACAAGATGACTACATAAATCACCTAAACGTGATGAGTGAATTTCTAGCCAAAAACTGCGCTCACAGGGGATACACTGAGGTCTTTGTGCCGCGATAAGCGACGAGTTAGAAAGAATTTCTGGCAAGCTAGACTACGAGATAAAGGTAGATAAAGAGGCTTTAGAATTTAGTGAATTTGATGAGGTAAGGCCCATTAGCAAAGAGGAGCTAAACCGCGATATGCTAGGCGGTCTGCTTAAAAAAGCAAGCGATCTAAAGCCGAAAGAGCCAAAGAGCAAGACGCTTTTTGAAGAGAAAGTGCCTGAGATAAATTTAGACGACGAATAAGCCAAAATTTTAAATTTATTAATTTCTTGTTTAAATATAAGTTTTTTTGTTAAAATGCATCAAAATTTAAAAAGGGAAACTTTTGCTTAGAAAATTTTATTTTTTATTTTAATTGCATTTATGATAAGTGGATGTTCTTATAAGGAAACTGTAAGTAAAACAGACAAATTGCAAGGCATTTATATGCATAATGGGGGATATTATATATTAGGAGATGAATTTAGCTATAAGTTAAATGAAACTTCAAAAATTGATGAGATAAAGGATTTTTATCAAAGTGATTTTTCAAAAAGCATAATTAAAGATTTTGCAAAAGTAGATATAGACGAAGCGAGTGGTAAAATGGTTGGCGACTATTTTGTCTCACTTGGTTTTGACTCATTTACAGATAATGAACGAAATAGACTTTATAGTACTTTCAAATCCTTTAAAGAAAAAGAGGCTTTGAATTTAGGGACTGATTCGAAGTTTAAAAAGTTCTTGATCGGTGGGTTTCATCTAAGCGGTGATGTTGTAAAGATATCAAAAGACGAAAAAAATAGGATTTTAAGTCTAGGGAAATTTAAAAATCCTATAAATGTCGATATAAATTATGTTTATTCAAGAAAGGAATCACCGGAGGAAGTGGCTTCAACAGTTCAGATTATATTATTATTTCCAATCGCAGTTGGTGTAGCTGCCGTTACTGTGCTTACTATGCCTGTATGGGTACCTGTAGTTTGTGTCTTTAGCAAGTGTTCTAAAACTAATTTTTGAGGAGTATATATGTTTAAGAAATTTATAATTTTTTCGATTGCTTTTTCTTTAATATTTTCTGGATGCGCAAGTAAAACTGCTACTTCAAAGAAGATAGATGATTTAAGGGGTCTTTATAAGTATAACAACGAATATTATGTTATTGGTGATAAGTATAGCTTTAGCATAAATGAAACTGCCGATATCGATGAGATAAGACGTTTTTTTGCTAGTGAATTTGCAAAAGATGTGAAGAGGATTTTGCAACTGTTTGTATATATGAAAAAGAACAAAAAATTGCAGGATCTTATGTTATTGCAATAGAAAAAAATAAAATTTCAGATGAAAAATATATTGAACTAAAAAAATCTTTTAATATGTTCAACCCTCTTATAAACAAAGATGGCTCTGAGTTCATAAAAAGTCTTTTAAAGGCCGGTTATGTGACTAGCTTTAATTATTTGAATGGAAAACTTGTAAAGTTGGATGATGAGAAGCGAAAAGAAATTTTAAAATCAGGCAAATTTCAAAACCCTATAAAAGTCTTTGCAAGTGATGATTGTACAAAAAATAATAGTGGCAGTGATCTTGATGTAGGAAGTTTCCTTGTAGGTACAACAATGGCTGCTGGCACAGTTGCTACTGTCGTAGCTTTTCCTATGGTGTATATAGCAGGCGCTGCATTTTATGCCTTATTTTTTATTGGATGGGGACTCGCTTGTGCTCTTGATCTATCGCGTTGCTCATAATGGTGCGATAAATTTATTTATATTTTTCTAAGACGACAAATAAAAGTGTGCTAAAATAGCGTCAAATTTGAAAGGAAAAATATGAAAATTTTCAGTAACTGGAACAGCTGGATTTATAGGATTTCACCTTGCAAATACCCTTGTGGCACGCGGGGATGAGGTTGTTGGATATGACGTGATAAATGACTATTACGACGTAAATTTAAAGCTTGCACGCCTAAAAACGGCTGGTTTTGACGTGAGCGAGATAGACTACGGCAAGCTTATCACCTCAAAAATGCATGCAAATTTAAAATTTTATAAAAGCAGACCTAGCCGATGAAAAGACGATGAAAGAGCTTTTTGCTAAAGAGAAATTTGACGTGGTGGTAAATTTAGCCGCACAAGCAGGCGTTCGCTACTCGCTCATAAATCCAAAAGCCTATATAGACAGCAACATCACAGGCTTTATGAATATCCTCGAGTGCTGCCGCCACAATGAAATCAAAAATTTAGTCTATGCAAGCTCTAGCTCGGTTTATGGCTTAAATGAAAACATGCCATTTTCTACGCACGAGGGGGTCAATCACCCTATAAGCCTCTACGCAGCGACTAAAAAGAGCAACGAGATGATGGCGCACACTTACAGCCACTTATTTAACGTGCCAACGACTGGACTTCGCTTTTTTACGGTTTATGGACCATGGGGACGCCCTGATATGGCGCTATTTTTGTTTGTTGATGCTGCGCTTAAAGATAAGAGCATCGACGTCTTTAACTACGGCAAGATGAAGCGCGACTTTACCTACGTGGACGACATTGTAAAGGGCATAATTAAATGCATCGACAACCCTGCTAAGCCAAATCCAGCTTGGGATGCAAAGCACCCAGACCCTGCCACTTCAAAAGCGCCGTTTAAGGTCTATAATATCGGCAACAACAGCCCAGTCGAGCTCATGGACTACATCAAGGCAGTTGAGATAAAGATCGGCCGTGAGATCAAGAAAATTTCCTCCCACTTCAAGCAGGCGACGTCCCAGCGACATTTGCAGACGTGAGCGATTTGGTGGCTGACTTTGACTACAAGCCAAACACAAAAGTAAATGACGGCGTGGCTAAATTTGTCGAGTGGTATAGCGAGTTTTACGGGATCAAAATTTAAATGAGACGTTGCGAGTGGGCCAAGGGCGAGCTTGACATAGCCTACCACGATAATGAGTGGGGCAAAGTCATAAAAGATGATAGAAAATTTTTTGAGATGATAGTTTTAGAGGGCTTTCAAGCAGGACTTTCGTGGCATGGAGTGCTTCAAAAAAGAGAGGCTATGAGAGCGGCGTTTGATAGCTTTGATCCTGAAAAGATCAAGCTTTATGGCGAGGCTGAGATAGCTAAATTTATGCAAAACGAAGGGCTGATACGCAATAGACTAAAACTAAAATCGCTTGCCACAAACGCACTTGCTTTTTTATCAGTAACGCAAGAATTTGGCAGCTTTTATGACTATCTTTGGGGACATTTGCTAAAGAAATTTGACCCCAAATTTGACGGCAAACAGATCATCAATCACTACCAAAATATCAAGCAAGTGCCAGCAACTACGCCGATGTCTGACTTTGTGGCAAAGGAGCTAAAAAAGCGAGGGTTTAAGTTTCTAGGCTCTGTTAGCACCTATGCCTTTTTGCAAAGCGTGGGCGTGGTGGATGATCATATGGACTATTGTTTTTGTAAGTGCAAGGCTTGATTAGAATAATTTTTGCGGCCTTGGTGCTTTTAAATTTTGCATTTTCTCTTGAACTATTACGCCTTAGCGAATTTAAAGATCAAAACGTCAGTGGCTGGCTAGCTAGCGAAAAGCTTGATGGCGTGCGTGCCTACTGGGACGGAGAATTTACTCTCAAGGCAAGGCAAAAAGCTAAATGCACCTCAAAGTTTTACTAAAATTTCCCAAAATTTACACTTGATGGCGAGCTTTATGCAAAGGAGCTTAAAATTTGAAGAAATTCAAGCAAGTGTTATGGATAAAGTGCCAGATGAAAAGGCGTGGAGCAGGCTTAAATTTCACGTTTTTGACGTGCCAGAGGCAAGTGGCGGCTTGCCTCGTAGGCTTGAAGTTTTGGCTAAATTCCTAAAAAATGAGCCAAATGGCAATTTAATCATCATAAAACAGATAAAGATGCGCGATAACGTCCATTTTTTAAAATTTACAAAGGACATTATCGCAAAAGGTGGAGAGGGAGCAGTCGTGCGTGAGCCAAATGCGCCCTACGAGCGAAAACGAAGCAAATATGCGCTTAAAATTTAGAAATTTAAAGATGCCGAGTGCGAGGTGATCTCCATAAACAAAGGCAGCGGCAAATACGCTAATCTTGCTGGCTCGCTCACTTGCAAGGCGCTTGGCGGCAAAGATGATAAAGAAAAAGCTGGCGAGCCAAAAGAGGGCACTATCTTTAAAATAGGCTCAGGACTAAGCGATGAAAAGCGCCAAAATCCCCCAAAAATAGGCTCTATCATCACATATAAATTTCAAAATTTAACAGCCAAAGGCAAGCCAAGATTTCCTATATTTTTAAGGGTGAGAGAGGATTAAATTTCATCCGCGATCTCTTTTAACGCCCTAAAAGAGTCAAGCTGCGCATTCTCATCAAAAATGAAACTTTGAGCTATGATCTCATCGACTTCAAGTCTATTTTGAAACTCTAAAATTTGCTCTTTAACGCTTTGTTTTGAGCCTATGAAAGAGCACGCCATCATCTCTTCGGTGATTATTCTTTCTCTATTTTTTAGCTCTATTTGCCTAAAGTCGATCGGTCCAAAATGTGGAGCTTTGGCGCCTGTTTTGCCAGAGGTAGCAAAGACCTCGTCGTTATCTTTTTTTGGTGGCTGCAAATACTCTTTTTCGCCAGTTACTACGTTTAAGAAAAACTGCGTTTGCGTAGTTGCTAAACTCTTTGCTAGCTCGTCACTTTGGGCTATTATCACATTTGCTCCTGCGATGACATAAGGGGTGGCAAGAAAGTGGGAGGGCTTGAAATTCTGACGATAAATTTCTACTGCTTTTTCTAGCGCACGTGGTGCAAAGTGCGACGCAAATGCGTAAGGCAGGCCAAACTCAGCCGCCACGTATGCGCTATATATGCTTGAGCCAAGTATGTAGATGGGTGGAATTTTATCTACTTTTGGATAGGCTTTCACGGCTCTTTTGGCGTTAAAATAGTCCATTAGCTCGTTTATCTGCAGGTCAAATTTTATCTCTCTAGCTCCTCGTCTAAGCACTGCGGCTGTATCTTGGTCAGTCCCTGGAGCTCTGCCTAGCCCAAGATCGACGCGGTTAGGAAATATCGTTTCAAGAGTGGCGTACTGCTCAGCGATAGAGTAGGGGCTGTGATTTGGTAGCATCACGCCGCCAGAGCCCACGCGTAGGCTTTTTGTATGCTCTAAGATGTGCGCGATGATGAGCTGCGTGGCTGAGCTTGCTAAATTTCTCATATTGTGATGCTCGGCAACCCAGTAGCGTTTCATGCCGATATCTTCGGCAAAAATAGCTAGTCTAACGGCCGCATCTATGGCAGCTTTTGCGTCACTGCCTTGCTTTATCGGCAGTAAAATTTAATATCGAGACATTCATTTTTATCCTTTTTTGTAGATGAAAGATTATAAAGATTAAATTTAAAATAGATTGTAAGTCTATTTTAAATTTATAAAGAGAAATATCTATTTTGCAGCTTTTAGGCAAATTTTAAAAACTAACCTTGCTTTACTTTTGCTTTACTCTATTTTTGATAAAATTACACACTTTTAATGAAAGGCTTAAACTTGAAAATTTTAGTAACAGGTGGAGCTGGATACATCGGCAGCCACGTAGTAAAAGCACTTTTAAAGCAAGGCAAAGATGAGATAACCATCATCGACAATCTCTGCAAGGGCTCACAAAAAGCACTTGAAGCACTCCAAAAAATAGGAAATTTCAAATTTCTAAATGCAAATTTAGAGGATGATCTAAGCGAAATTTTCGCAAATGGTAAATTTGATGCGATCATCCATTTTGCAGCGTTTATCGAGGTTTTTGAGAGTATGAGCGAACCGCTAAAATACTATCTAAACAACACCGCAAACGTCGCAAGGGTGCTAAGATACGCAAAAACTTACAATGTAAATAAATTTATATTTAGCTCAACTGCTGCAGTTTATGGCGAGCCAGACGTGGCAGAGGTTAGCGAAACAACGCCTACAAATCCGATAAATCCATACGGCAGAAGCAAGCTCATGAGCGAGCAGATCATCAAAGACTACGCCGCTTCAAATGAAAATTTCAAATTTGCGATTTTGCGCTATTTTAACGTAGCAGGCGCAGACGAAGAGGGGCTTATCGGTCAAAACTATCCAAACGCCACTCACCTTATCAAGGTTGCCGTTCAAACTGCACTTGGCAAGCGCGAGAGCATGGGTATCTTTGGCGATGACTACGCGACAAAAGATGGCACATGCGTTAGAGACTACATCCACGTTAGCGACCTAGCAGACGCTCACATAAGCGCGCTGGAATACATCAGTCAAAATGGCAGCGAAACCTTTAACGTGGGATATGGTAGGGGATTTAGCGTAAAAGAGGTCATCGAGACCGCAAAAAAAGTAAGCGGAGTAAATTTTAAGGTGCTAAATGCACCAAGAAGAGACGGCGACCCAGCTATCCTAATCTCAAACGCAAGCAAACTACGCTCGCTAACAAGCTGGAAGCCAAAGAGAGACGATCTAGCGCTCATCATAAAAACTGCCCTTGAGTGGGAAAGAGAATTTAAGGATAAGCATGAAAATAGCAGTAATCGGAACTGGATACGTTGGATTAGTAAGTGGTGCATGCTTTGCTAAGATGGGCAACAGCGTGATCTGTGTCGATGTCGATAACAAAAAGATCGAAGCGCTAAAAAACGGCGTCGTGCCTATATATGAGCCAGGGCTTGCTGATATCGTGAGCGAGTGCTATAAAAATGGCTCGCTTAAATTTAGCACGCAGATAACTGAGGCGCTAGAGCATGCAGATGTGCTATTTATCGCAGTTGGCACGCCTATGGGCGCTGACGGACAGGCGGATTTAAAATATGTCCTATCAGTTGCCAAGTCAATCGGAGAAAATTTAAACAAACCACTAATCGTAGTCGATAAATCAACCGTTCCAGTGGGCACTGGAGCTAAGGTGCATGAGGTGATCGAGGCTGAGCTTAAAAAGAGAAATGTAGAGGTTAAATTTGAAGTCGTCTCAAATCCAGAGTTTTTAAAAGAGGGCGCGGCGGTTGAGGACTTTTTAAAGCCAGATCGCGTTGTTATCGGAGCTAGCAGCGAGTGGGGCTTTAGCGTGATGAGAGAGCTTTATGAGCCATTTATGAAAAACCACGACAGGCTCATTTGCATGGACGTAAAATCAGCCGAGATGACAAAATACGCTGCAAATTCGATGCTGGCAACCAAAATAAGCTTTATAAACGAGATAGCAAATATCTGCGAACGTGTGGGCGCTGATGTAAATTTAGTTAGAAAAGGCATCGGCAGCGACTCAAGGATCGGATATAGCTTCATCTATCCAGGATGTGGATATGGCGGCAGCTGCTTTCCAAAAGACGTCGAGGCGCTCATCTACACAGCTAGACAAAATGGCTTTGAGCCAGAGCTTTTAAACGCGGTCGAGTCAAGAAATAAGGCTCAAAAAAGAGTGCTTTTTGATAAAATTTACAACTTCTTTGGCGGCGATCTAAAGGGCAAAACGATCGCACTTTGGGGACTTGCGTTTAAGCCAAATACCGATGATATGAGAGAGGCTAGCTCGCTAACTTTGATAAAGCTTTTAGATGAAGCTGGCGCAAAAGTGGTCGCTTACGATCCAAAGGCAAGTGAAGAAGCTAAAAAATATATGCCAAATTTTAGATATAAAATACGCCAAAAATAAATATGACGCTCTTGATAACGCCGATGCTATGGTGCTTGTGACTGAGTGGAGCGAGTTTAGATCGCCTGATTTTATGGAGATCAAAGAGAGGCTAAAAAATGCTGTCATATTTGACGGACGCAACCAGTATAACGCTAAAGCTTTGGCTGAGCATGGATTTAAGTATTTTCAGATAGGCGTCAAAGCATGAAGCAAATTTTATCTCTCATAGCTTGTTTATTGCCTTTTGCGCTTTTTGCTAGCGATGAGGCAGGCAAAAGCGAAGCAAAGATGCAAGAGCAGGTTTTTGAGTTGCCCATCTCAAAGATGCCGAATGATTATTTTAAATATGAAGCTGCATTTTTTAAAGAGGTGCAAACGGATTGCGAATTTGCTATGCTAGAGGGCGGACATTTAGATAAAAAAGGGGATAAAAGCGGGGTTTATTACGAATTTAGCGCAGATGATGAACCGCTTAAGCCTTGCAATGGCAAAAATAAAAAGAGGCAAATTTATTATGAATTTACTCAAATTTTACCTGGCATTAGCCCCATTAAGATCGTAACTCCGCAAGGCGTGGGCGCAGAGATAAGAATTTATGAACGTGTAGAAATAATAAAACCAAAATTTTAAAAAGGAAAGAGAAATGAAAATAGCAGTAGTAGGACTTGGCTATGTGGGACTTCCACTAGCAGCAGCTTTTAGTGAAAAGTACGAAGTAGTCGGCTTTGACGTAAATGCAAAACGTATAGAAGAGCTTAAGAGTGGCTATGATAGAACGCTTGAACTTAGCAATGAGCAGATGAAAAAAGCTATCGATAATGGCATGAAATTTAGCCTAAATTTAGATGACATCAGAAGTTGCAACTTCTTTATAGTAACCGTACCAACTCCGATAGATAAGAACAAACGCCCTGATCTAACCCCAGTGGTAAAAGCGACCCAGAGCGTGGCAAAAGTGCTAAAAAAAGGCGACATCGTTGTCTATGAAAGCACCGTTTATCCAGGCGTTACAGAAGAAATTTGCGTGCCACTTCTTGAAAAAAGCGGGCTTAAATTTAACAAAAACTTCTTCTGCGGCTACTCTCCAGAGCGCATAAACCAGAGGGGATAAAGAGCACACTGTGACAAAGATCAAAAAGATAACAAGTGGCTCAACTCCAGAGGTCGCTGATAAGGTCGATGAAATTTACCGCTCTATCATCACAGCTGGTACTCACAAAGCTTCAAGCATCAAAGTAGCAGAGGCTGCAAAGGTCATCGAAAACACTCAGCGCGACATCAACATCGCCTTTATAAACGAGCTTGCGATGCTCTTTGAAAAGCTTCACATCAACACCATAGACGTTTTAGAGGCTGCAGGCACGAAGTGGAATTTCTAAATTTCAGCCCAGGTCTAGTCGGCGGTCACTGCATCGGCGTAGATCCATACTATCTAACTCACAAAGCTCAAGAGGTAGGCTACAACCCTGAAATGATCCTAGCAGGTCGCCGCATCAACGATGATATGGGCAGATACGCAGCCGATCAAGTGATAAAACTAATGATAAGAAAAGGTGTGCTTATCAACAAAGCGCGCGTGCTTGTTCTTGGTATGACATTTAAAGAAAACTGCCCAGATATAAGAAACTCTCGCGTTATAGACGTGGTTGATGAGCTAAAAGACTTTGGCTGCAAGGTCGATGTGACTGATCCTTGGGCTGATAGCGCTGAGGTAAAACACGAGTACGGCTTTGATCTAGTAAAAGAGTATAACCTAGACGACTACGACTGCATCGTGATAGCCGTAGCACACAATGAATTTAAAAAGCTCAACCTAAAAGGCCACTTGGTTTATGATATAAAAAATATCTACCCAGAGGCTGACGCTAGGCTGTAAGGAATTTAGTGCACAAAGTAAGCGTAAATTGTAAAATTTTACTTATCTTTCTGGCTGCTTATCTGTTTGGATTTGCAGCTAGGATGCTTTGGGTATTGTGGGCAAAGGATATGCCAGAGTTTTACTTTAATGGCGAATTTATGCTTACGACAAATGACGCATACTATTACGCAGAGGGCGCTAGAGATATGCTTGCTGGCTTTCATCAGCAAAATGACTTTAGCCCCTTTAATCACCCAATCTCAACAATAGTTTTTTATATTTGTAAAATTTTACCTTTCAAGATCGAAAGCGTGATGTTTTATATGAGTGCGCTTTTAGCACCCCTTATCGCGCTTCCAGTTATCTTGATATCAAATGAGTTTAAGACCCTAAAAGCTGGGGCTGTGGCGGCATTTATGAGTGTTATCTTGCCAGGCTATCTTGTAAGAACGTCGCTTGGTTATTTTGATAGCGATATGCTAAATGTCACGTTTGCGCTTTTTATCATCTATCTTTTGATCAGGCTTTTAAATACAAATGAACTAAAATTTATCGTTTTACCAGGGCTTTTTGTATCTCTTTATCTTTGGTGGTATCAAAGCTCTTATGCTCTTATTTTAAGCATCATTTTTATCTTTTTTATCTACACGCTTGCTTTTATGCGAAGTAGGACGGAAAACTACCAAGCGATATTTTTTATGTTTATAAGCATCGTTAGCTTCAATGTTTTTTCAAAAGATCCGCTCATTGCAAATAAAATTTTGATTTTAAATTTAGCGGTCATTGCTTTATTTTACGCCATTTTTTGCAAATATAAAAAACTACTTTCACCTAGAAATTTGAGCATTTTTCTAGCTATTATGCTAGCTATTTTTATCTACTTTGGCGGTTTTGATTTTATCATCTCAAAGATTGGCAGTTACGTTTTAAAAAGCAGCACAGAGGTCGCAAGTAAATTTCACTTTATAAATGAATACACGCTAATTGATGAGGTAAAAAGCGCTAGCCCATTATATTTTGTCTATTTCATGGCTGGAAATATCCTTATTTTACTAGCAGCAGCGATTGGATATTTGGTGCTTTGTTTTAAATTTCGTCCATTTTTACTTAGCTTGCCACTGCTTGGACTTGGCGCTTTATCGCTATTTGGCGGAGTTAGATTTGCTATGTATATAACGCCGCTTGTTGCGCTTGGTTTTGGATATTTTTTGCACTTTTTTTTAAATTTATTTGATCTTAGAAATTCTCTTAAGAATTTATCCTTTTTTATCTTTGCGGCTGCTGCGCTTGCTCCAAATTTAGATATCGCTTACTCTTATAGACCGCATACTTTGATCACGCACGATGAGGCAATGGCACTTGATCAGTTAAAAAAAGTTGCTAAGCGCGATGACTACGTGCTTTCATGGTGGGATTATGGATATGCGGTAAGATACTTTGCTGATGTTAAGACGCTAAATGATCCTGGCAGGCAAGGTGGCGAGAACAGCTATTTTGTTAGCCTTGCTTTAAGAAAAGATGAGGCAACTTCAGCTAAGCTAGCTAGAGTAGTGAGCGAGTATAGCGACATCTCGTTTGAGAAAAAAGTAGAGTGCTGAGAAGAAATTTTAAAAGATCACAACACAAGCGATCTAAACACCTTTTTAGGCCAGCTTGAAAGCACAAATTTTACTCTGCCAGCGGCAAAAAAGAGGTCTTTTACTATCTTGTACCAGATATGATAGATATCGCTCCAAATATCTTTAGATATAGCTACATCGATGTTATGAGTGGCGAGCGGCCAAAAGAGGAGTTTTTTTACTACATTAGCCCTATAAATAGCATTAGCGAGGCAGGCATAGATCTTGGAAATGGCTATATCTTGCCGCTAAAAGAGCCAAAATTTATCACACAAAATGGCGAAAAAGTGGCGGTAAAGTCCTTTTATAAGATAAAAGGCTCTGGCAAAGAGCTACAAATAAATGAGAAAACTATCGACGAAAAGGCAAAAATCTCTGTTTTGTTTTTGGAGGACTATGCACGCGTGGTTTTAGTTGATGAAAATGCCTTAAACTCAGCCCTTGTGCAGCTTTTTATATTTGAGAGAGCCGATGAGCAATACTTTGAGCCATTTGTCATCTCAAGTGGCGTAAAAATTTATAGGTTAAAAGTCTAATGCTAATCAATCTAATAAGCTCAATCGTCGTTTTTGTCGTATCAATGGGCATAAATTTCTTCTTACGCCATTTATCTTAAAAAGCCTTGGCAATGAGGCTTTTGGCTTTGTGGGACTTAGTAACGCCATCGTTAGCTACGCAGCGGTCGTAAGTGTAGCCATAAACTCAGTGAGCGGCCGCTTCGTCGCTCACGCGTGGCACAAAAAAGATCTAAGCCTTGCAAATACCTACTACTCATCAGTCCTTGTTGTAAATATCTTCTTTGCGCCGTTGTCGTGGTGCTTAGCTCCATTTTTATACTAAATTTGCAAAGCTTTTTAAATGTCCCTGAAAATTTACTCTTTGACGTGAGAATGACCCTTGTTTTTTACTTTATAAATTTCTGCGTTGGGCTATTTAACGGCGTTTTGACGGTATGTGCGTTTGTGACAAACAAGCTCTATCTGCTCTCCATCAGAAACGCCATCTCAAGCGCGATCCTAGCAGCCCTTATCGTGGCACTCTTTTTCTTTTTAAGCCATTTATCTCATATATCGCGATTTCAGCGCTAGTTGCTAGCCTTTTTGTCTTTTTTAGCACTATTTTTATGTCAGCTCACATCACGCCAGAACTGAAAATTTAGCCTTAGTAAATTTGACTTTTCTAAGATCAAAGAGCTTTTAAGCTCTGGCATTTGGAATAGTTTTAACGCGCTAAATCGCATACTTTTAACAGGCATGGACCTATTTATCTGCAACATTTTTGTAAATGCAAACGCCACGGGTCTTCTTTCAGTCGCCAAGGCCGCCCCTATCATACTGGAGAGCTTTGTAGCGCAGCTTAGCGGTATCTTTGCGCCAAAATTTGTCGAGCTTTACTCTAAAAATATGATCACGGACCTCATAAAAGAGGCCAAATTTTCGATGAAGGTGATCGCCTTTGTGATGAGCGCTCCGGCCGCATTTTTCGTCGTTTTTGGGCTGGATTTCTACACGCTTTGGCTACCTTTTAAAAGTGCTGACGAGGTCAAATTTCATCTACAACGTCTCGATGATCACGCTAGTGCCCATTGTATTTATAAGCTTTGTTTTTTCGCTTTTTAACCTTGATAGCGCGACAAACAAGCTTCGCCGACCAGCCATTGCCAACACTATCCTTGGCGTTAGCACGATCATAGCGCAGATCGCACTGCTTAAATTTAGTGACTACGGCGTTTATGGTATCGTCATCGTCGCAGCCATTTTTTATAGCATAAGGATTCTCGGTTTTGACCTTATAAATGCAGCCTTAAATTTCAGAGGTGAAGCTCACCACGTTTTATGGGGTTTATTTTAAAAATTTAGCCGTTTTTGCGCTTTGTGTGCTTGCGATGTTTGCCTGCAAGGACTTTGTGAGCTTAGATAACTGGCTAAAATTTGCTATCTTTGCTGCGATATACGCCAGCGCAGCTTATATTTTGGGATATTTTTTGTTTTTTAATGCCTTCGAGCGAGGCATAGTCTGGCGTAAAATTTTAAAAAAATTTAAAAGGTCTTAAATGGATGAAATTTACCTGATCTCTTTGGCAAAAGATACCAAAAGGCGCGAGCTTTTGCAGCAGAAATTTAGCTCTTATGATAGCTTTAAGCTAATAGACGCAGTCGATGGCAGGGAGCTAAACGCGAGGGAGTACTATAAGATCATTTCGCCATCATTTAAAGCTTATGGTAAGGTTTTAAGCCCAGCAGAGGTTGGCTGTTCGCTCTCGCACGTAAAAGCCTACGAGGCGTTTTTGGCGAGTGAGGCGAAATTTGCCCTCATCTTTGAAGACGACGTGATAGGAGATGATCAGGCTATAAAAGAGGCCTTTTTAGCAGCTAGCAAGATGCCTGAAAATAGCGTGCTGATATGCGGCATGCAAGATGGGCTAGAAGGCAGGTTTAGCGCCTTTGGTAAAAGGTGGATACCAGCCTAAGTAAGCCACTTTGGCAGGTCTCAAGGCACTCATTTTCAAGCATTTATAGAGCAGGGGCTTATGTGCTGAACTAAAAAAAGTGCTAGAAATTTGCTTGAAATTCACAAACGTGCGCTTTGCACGACCGATGTTTGGGACTATTTGCTAGGCGTTAATGATATGCAGATGTATTTTTGCGACCTTTTTGCGCACCCAACCGATCTTAGTGGCTCAAACATCGAGGGCGAGCGCCTTGAGAGGGGATATAGCGCAAATTTAAAGGCCTACATAAAAACATTTAAATTTATACTTTTCTCACGACTTGAGAAGCTTCAAGGCTATGAGAGAATTTTTAAAAGGGGCTAAATGAGCGAGCCATTAATCAGCATCGTAACCGCGACTTATAAGCGTCCAGAGCTTTTAAAAAAGGCCATAAAAAGCGCTCTAGCTCAAAGCTATAAAAACTTAGAAATAGTTGTAACCGATGACGGCGATGACGAGAGTGCGAGTGAAATTTGCAAGAGTTTTAATGACGCAAGGATCAAATTTGTAAAAAATACAGCCCACAAAAAGAGCCCAAATGGCAACAAAAATAACGGCTTTGATAACGCAACTGGCGAGTTTATCTGCTTGCTTGACGATGACGACGAGCTTTTGCCAGAGGCGATTATGGAGTGTTTTGAAATTTTAAAAAGTGGCGAGTACTCGTGTGTCTTTGCGGATGCGATCTGCGAAAAAGATGGCGTGATGACTGAGGTGATGGCTGGCAGGAGCCCATATAAGCAAAGCGTGGCGATGAGTAAGGTTGATTACCACTGCGGGCGGATAAATGGGGAGTATTTTAAGCTTTTTTCGCGTGAATTTATAGATGATTTTAGGTTTGATGAGAGCAGTTTTGGCGGCGAAAATGAGCTTTATATCCGCTTTTTTGAAAAAAATGTCTTCTATCTTAAAAAGCCACTTTATATCTACCGCATCGCAAGAAGCGATAGTGCGACGCTAAATGCCGGCAAACACGCGTTAAACGTTGCAAACGCTTACATCAAAACAGCAAATTTGCACTACGACATCGCTATCAAAAATGAGCCAAAATTTCTAGCTATGCAGTATAAAAACGCCGCTTACTACGCCAAAATAGCAGGCGAATATGGCCTTATGCTAAGGTGTATCTTTAAAAGCCTTAGCATTAAATTTTAGTAAAGAAGCGTTTATTTTCTTGCTGCTTAGTCCGCTTCCAAGCGGGCTTTTGCCGGCACTCTCAAAGCTTAGAGTGAAGATCAAGCAAAGGTTTGGCGTATGAGGATATTATTTGTCACATCAACGCTTAGAAGTGGCGGTGCGGAGCGAGTTTGCGCGGTGATCGCATCAAGATTTAGCATGGATCACGATGTAAGCCTTGTTAAATTTGATAAGGACGAGCCATTTTACGAGCTAGCAAGCGGTGTAAAGCTCAGTAAATTTAGGCGTTGGGGCTGATGAGCTTGGCTTGGTTGGAAATTTAAAAAGAGAGTTTCAAAGGTGCTTGCTTTAAGAGCGCTCATAAGAGAGGGCAAATTTGACGCTGTGATATCCTTTTTAGACGCCGTAAATACCTTGGTACTCTTTAGCTCGGCTGGGCTAAAAACGCCTATAATAATAAGCGAGCACACAAACTATCTTGCGCCAAAAAGAGCCATTTTTAAGGTGCTAAGACGCATAAGCTATCCATTTGCAAACGCACTTAGCGTCTTAAGCGACGAGGATCTTAGCTACTACTCTAAATTTTGCAAAAATGTGATGAAAATTTACAACCCGCTCTTTGAAGAGGTGCGCAGTGAGGGATTTGCTAAAGAAAATTTCAGTCATCTTTGTTGGCAGGCTAAATAAGATAAAAAACTGCGAAATGTTTGTAAGAGTGGCTGCAAACTTAAAACAAAGCGGCTATAAATTTGCTGTCGCTGGAGATGGTGGTGAGAGAGCAAATTTAGAAAATTTAGCTAAAAATTTAGGCGCTGATGTAGAGTTTTTAGGCAATGTAAGCGACATCGCCTCGCTTTATAAAAGGGCAAAGGTGCTGCTTTCTTGCTCAAATTTCGAGGGTCTTGGAAACACTTTGATAGAGGCGATAAACTATGACTGCGTGCGGGTTGCGACAAGAACTAGCGGGGCAAAAGAGCTTATAAAAGATGGCTTTGATGGCTTGCTTTGCGAGATAAATGACGCTGATCAGATGAGCGAAAAGCTTGAAAAAATGCTGCAAGATGAGGCAAAAATGGGCGAATTTGTCAAAAACGCAAGAGCTAGACTTGATGAGTTTAGCGTGGAGGCAAATTTATAAAAAATGGCTGGAGCTTTTAAAGCTTGGAGGTGTGAAGTGAAAATTCTTTTTGTCATCGCCGCGCTTAGAAATGGTGGGGCTGAGCGCGTGCTAAACGTGCTTACAAACGAGCTTTGCAAAGACAATGAGATCACTATCGCCCTGCTTGAAGAGGACCTTGGACTTTATAAATTTAGTGAAAAGACAAATATCATAAATCTTAACGTCACTGGCTCAGGGATTGCTTTAAAATTTAAAAAAATCCTCGCTCTTAGAGCGCTTTTTAAAGAGCAAAAAGCTGATCTGATAATTAGCTTTATCGACTG
This sequence comes from Campylobacter concisus, assembly GCA_037321105.1. Lineage (GTDB taxonomy): Bacteria > Campylobacterota > Campylobacteria > Campylobacterales > Campylobacteraceae > Campylobacter_A > Campylobacter_A concisus_AZ. The sequence goes on from CP147775.1 coordinate 1,745,507, forward strand.
GACAAACGTCGCTTGCGTGCTGGCAAATGCTGGGTTAAAGAGCAAACTAATAGCAACCGAGCACCACGAGCATAGCTACTTAAAAAGTAAAGTCGCAAGCGCTATGCGCGACTTTTCGTATAAATTTGTAGATGGTTTAAGCGTGCTAAGTAAAAGCGACTACGACTACTATAAATTTGCCAAAAATCGCGAGGTCATACATAATCCACTTTTTATCGACGTGCCTGAAATTTGCGAGAAGCAAAACGTCATCTTAAGCGTGGCAAGACTGGAGGCGGTAAAGGGCTATGATATCTATTTTGAGGCGCTTAGCAAGGCGGATAAGAGCTTGCTTGATGGCTGGGAGATAAAGATCGCAGGCAGTGGCAGGCAGGAGGCTGAACTGAAGCAAATGGCGTCAAATTTAGGGCTTAACGTCAAATTTCTAGGTCACATGAATGACGTCACAAAGCTTTATGGTGAGGCAAAAATTTTCACTCTTAGCTCAAGAAGCGAGGGGCTTTCAAACGTGCTAATCGAATCAGGCGCTTTTGGTTGCGCTAGGCTAAGTAGCGACACCGTTGGCGCAAAGGAGCTTATAAGTGACGGCATAGACGGACTTATCTTTAAAAATGGCGACGCAAATGATCTAAAAGAGAAGCTTGAGATGCTTTTAAAAGATGAAAATTTAAGGCAAAAACTAGCAAAAAACGCCAGCGAAAGTGCAAATTTATTTAGCAAAGAAAATATCATCAAACAGTGGCGAGAATTTATAAAAAAGGTTGTTAGCAAGTGAAAAAATTAGCCGTTTTTTTATACTCGATGGGACCTGGCGGGGCTGAGCGAAATGTGGCAAATTTGCTGCCATTTTTGGTCAAACGTTATGAAGTTCATCTCATCTTAATGAGCAAGGTCATCGCTTACGAGATCCCAAGCGAGGTGCAGATCCACTTTATAGAAAATAGCGATCCTTACGAGAGTGGGCTAAAGAAGCTTGCAAGGCTCTTTTTAGCGATGCCAATGCTTGCCTTTAAATATAAAAAGCTCTGTCAAATTTTGGGCATCGACACGCAGTTTGTGCTGATGAACCGCCCTTGCTATATCGCTGGGTTTGCTAGGATTTTAGGGCTAAGGGCTAGGCTGGTTATCAGCGAGCGAAGCTGTCCGTCGATCCTATATAAAGACGATCTAAGCGGCAGAGTTAATAAATTTTTACTCACTCATCTTTATAAAAAGGCTGATCTAATCCTTGCAAATGCAGCTGGCAACAAAGATGATCTGGTGCGAAATTTTGGTATGAGCGAGGCAAAAACAAAGGTGCTTTATAACGCCCTTGATCTAAAAACTATAAATTTGCTAAAAGATGAGCCGCTTGAGGATGGTTTTAAACCATTTTTCATAAACATAGGTCGCCTTGATAGCGGTAAAAATCAAGCCATGCTAATAAAAATAATAGCTTCGATTAACGACCCTCGCGCCACGCTTGGCATCCTTGGCAAAGGGCCTTTAAAAGATGAGCTGCAAAATTTGATAGATGAAATTTGGCGTGGGCGAGCGAGTGAAGCTTCTTGGCACTGATAAAAACCCTTTTAGGCATATAAAAAACGCCTCTTGCTTGCTTTGTGCTTCGCGTTTTGAGGGTTTTTCAAATGTCTTGCTTGAAGCGCTAGCATGCGAAAAAACGATTATCTCAACCGAGCACAAGAGCGGTGCAAAGGAGCTTTTGGGCGAGAGTGAGTTTGGCATCTTAGTGCCTGTTGATGACGAAAATGCGATGAAAGAGGCGATATTAAAAGTGCTTAACGAGCCAGAAATAAGGCAAAATTTTGAAAATGTTGCGTATAATCGGGCTAAATTTTTTGATAGTGAAAATATAGCGAGTGAGCTTATAAAATTTTTTGGAAAATCCTAATGAATAGAAATTTGTTTTTTAAAAATTACTCTTTATACCTTATGATATTTGCCGCAGTCATCTTTGGCATGGTCTGCAGGCTTTATTGGGTCTTTTGGGCGAGCGAGTATCCGGTATTTTTCTGGAACAATGAGCTGATGATCAGCACAAACGACGGCTACGCATTTGCCGAGGGCGCAAGGGACATGCTAGCTGGCTTTCACCAAGAAAATGACCTTAGCTACTACGGCTATCCACTCTCCACGCTTACTTACTGGATCGTGAAAATTTCAGGCGTCAAGCTCGAGACGGCGATGATTTATATGAGTGTCTTTTTCTCGTCACTTGTCGCTGTGCCTGTTATCTTGATCGCAAATGAGTATAAGCTAAAATTTGCTGGCTTCATCGCTGCACTTCTTGCAGTCGTCGCAAATAGCTACTACAACCGCACGATGGCAGGATATTACGATACTGATATGCTCATCATCACACTTAGCGTCTTTGTCGTCTGGGGGCTTATCAGAGTGCTTGAGAAAAGGATGCAAAGAGCCTTATCATCGCGCCTTTAAGCGTGCTTATTTATATGTGGTGGTATATGAGCGCCTTTTCGCTTATTAGCATTTTAACTGGACTATTTTTACTTTATACGCTCATTTTTGATAGGAAAAATCCACTTTTTTACCTTGAAATTTCGCTGCTTTTACTTGCCATTTCAAACCTTGATCTAACTCTTAAATTTATCTTCGTTACCGCTATTTATGCACTTTGCCTATTTAAAAAAGAGGTGATAAATTTAAAAATTGCTCTTGGCATTTTGGCAATTATCTTTGTCGTTTTTGTCATCCGTGGCGGGCTAAATCCGATAATCTTTCAACTTAAATTTTACGTCTTTAGAGATGCGCCTGAAGTTGGTGGCATGAGCTTTCACTTTTTTAATGTCAATCAAACTATCCAAGAGTCAAGCGTCGTTGATTTTACGCTATTTTGCGAGAGGATCAGCGCAAATGTTATAACATTTTTGATCTCGCTTGCAGGTGTAGCTCTTTTTTGCTATAAAAACCGCTCGTTTGCCGTCTCACTTGGCATGCTCGCACTTGGCTTTTTGGCATTTAAAAGCGGTCTTAGATTTACCATTTATGCCGTGCCTATCATGGCACTTGGCTTTGGTTACTTAGTAGAGTTTGTGCTTGCAAATTTAAAGCTAAAAGGAGCCGTGCTAAATCTCATAAGAGCCTTCATAGCAGCTCTTGTGCTTGCTCCAGCGCTCATTCACATCTATGGTTACAAGGCTGAGCCAGTCTTTGTAAATAAAGAGGTTGAAATTTTAAATAAGCTAAAAGGTATCGCAGGACGCGAGGACTACGTGGTTGCGTGGTGGGACTATGGATATCCGATCAGATATTACAGCGATGTTAAGACGCTAATTGACGGCGGAAAGCACCTTGGACGTGAAAATTTTGCCGTAAGCTTTGCGCTTGGAAGCGACGAGATGAGCTCGGCAAATATGGCAAGGCTCGATGTCGAATATACTGAGCGAAATTTCAAAGAGCACTTTAATGGCAACTTGGCTCAAAATTTTAAAAGATAGAAATTTAAGCGTCGATCAGTTTTTAGCGAGATAAAAGAGGCAAATTTTAGCCTACCAGCAAAGAGCAGAGAGATATATTATTACCTGCCAGATAGGATGCTTAGCATCTTCCCGACCATTTTGCAGTTTAGCAAGATCGATCTAAAAAGCGGTAAAAATTTAAACAACGGACTTTTCATTACCACAAGAGCGATCTCGCAAAGTGAAAAGGGCATTAGGCTAAGTGGTGGATTTACTCTAACAAGTGATGTCACAAATTTGATCTATGATGGCAATGTCTTACCACTAAGATCTTTTATAGAGACCGACTACAACGAGGCTGGCAAGCTAAACGTAAAAGAGTATAAAAATAATGAAAGTTCAAACATTTCTGTCATTTTTATGAGGGATTATGGTAGATTTATCATCCTTGATGAGAGCATTTTAAATAGTGCCTACATCCAGCTTTTCGTGCTTGAAAGATACGATCCTAAGGTCTTTGAGCCAGTCATACTTGATGGGGCAGCAAAAGTTTATAGGCTAAAGAGGTAGAGATGGCAAGGATAGGATTTTTAAGCCACGCTGATATGAGCATACACTTTTTTAGACGCCCTATCATGCAGGCTTTAAAAGATATGGGGCATGAGGTTTTTGCTATCGCTCCAAAAGGAAATTTCACTAATGAGCTTGCTAAAAGCTTTCACACCGTCACCTACGAGCTTGATAAGGCGAGCCTAAATCCGCTAACCGTGATAAATAACTCAAAAAAACTATCTCGAAATTTTAGGCGAGCTAAATTTAGACCTGCTTCAAACTGGCGCTCACAAGTCAAATGTCTTTGGCACATTTGCTGCTAAAAACGCTGGCATAAAGCACGTGATAAATTTCGGTTGAAGGCCTTGGCAGCTTTTATATCGATGATGATATTAAGACAAAGGCCGTGCGTTTTGTCATGGAGAGCCTTTATAAGCTCTCTTTTGCAAAGGCTGATGCTTGCATCTTCGTAAATGACGCAGATCCAGACTATCTGATCTCAAAAAATTTGATAGATAAAAGCAAGGTGTATCGCATAAAAAGTGTCGGCGTCGATACTGCGAAATTTGACCCAGCTATCACGCAGGCAGCGGACTTGGGTGAAAAAAAGGTTATTTTAATGATCGCAAGAGCCATGTGGCACAAGGGCGTTCGTGAATTTTACGAGGCAGCAGAAATTTTAAATGGCTATAAAAACTGCGAATTTGTCTTTGTGGGCGATGGCTTTGCTGGTAATAAATCAACCGCAGACGAGAGCTTTTTAAAAGGTGGCAAGGTGCGATATCTTGGCGCTAGAAACGACATACCGCAGCTTTTAAAAGCTTCTTACTTGCTAGCTTTGCCAAGTTATAAAGAGGGCTTTCCAAGAACGGTTTTAGAGGCGATGAGCATGGCTAAAGCAGTCGTTGCAAGTGACGTAACAGGCTGTAATGAAGCTGTAAAAGAGGGCTACAACGGACTTTTATGTAAGGTAAAAGACGCAAGTGATCTTGCTAGTAAGATAAAAATTTTACTTGATGATGAGGAGCTTTGCACTAAACTTGGGCAAAATGGCAGGGATTGGGCGGTGAGTGAGTTTGACGAGAAGCAAATCGCAAAAAGATATATAGAAATTTATAGGAAATTTATAGATGTATAGAAATTTTTTAAAGAGGGTGATTGATATTTTGGGAGCTTTGTTTTTGCTCATTTTAACATCGCCCATCATCATAGCAACGGCGATCTTTATCTATTTTAAGGTAAGCCGTGACATCATTTTTACGCAGGCAAGACCAGGGCTAAATGAGAAAATTTTTAAAATTTATAAATTTAAGACGATGAGTGATGAGCGTGACGCAAATGGCGAGCTCTTGCCAGATGATCAGCGTCTTGGTAAATTTGGCAAACTTATCCGCTCTCTTAGCCTTGATGAGCTGCCACAGCTCTTTAATGTGCTAAAGGGCGATATGAGTTTTATCGGCCCAAGGCCGCTTTTAGTCGAGTACCTACCCATCTATAACGAAACGCAAAAGCACCGCCACGACGTGCGCCCTGGTATCACAGGCCTAGCGCAGGTAAATGGCAGAAACGCCATAAGCTGGGAGAAAAAATTTGAATACGACGTCTATTACGCTAAAATTTAAGCTTTATGCTTGATGTAAAGATCGCTTTACAGACCATCGAAAAGGTGCTAAAACGAAGTGGTGTCAGCAAAGAGGGGCAGGCGACTACGGAGAAATTTAATGGCAAAAACTAAGAAAATTTACATCTACGGAGCGAGTGGGCATGGCCTTGTGATCGCTGACATCGCTATAAATAATGGCTATGATGAGATAGTTTTTTTAGATGATGCTAGCGAGCGTAAATTTAGCCCAGAGCTTGAAAAAGCTGACATCATAATAGCCATAGGTGATAATAAAACAAGGCAAAAGATCAGCCAAAAGGTTGAGGCCGCTGGCTTTGAGATAGTAAATTTGATCCATAAAAGTGCGGTTGTGAGTAAAAGTGCTGTGATAGAAAAAGGTGTGGTTGTTATGCCAAATGCCGTGATAAACGCAAAAGCTCGCATAAAAGAGGGCGCTATCATAAACTCTGGCGCAGTGATAGAACATGAGTGCGTGATAGGCAAATTTGCTCACATCAGCCCAAATGCAGCCCTTGCTGGAAATGTGAGCGTGGGCGAATTTACGCACGTTGGCATTGGCTCAAGTGTCATTCAAGGCATAAACATCGGCAAAAACTGCATCATAGGCGCTGGAAGCGTGGTCGTTAGAGATATAAAAGATGACATAAAGGCTTATGGCGTGCCTGCATGTGAGCGCGCTAAGATATAAATTTAAAAATAAGTGCTAAAATCGCCAAAAAATCACGAAAGGTATGAAAATGGATAGGGTTTTTTTATCTCCACCAAATATGAGTGGAAAAGAGCAAGAATATATAAAAAAAGTTTTTGAAAGCAACTACATAGCGCCACTTGGTGAATATGTCAATAAATTTGAAGATAGCATAAAGGCTTATACTGGCGCCAAAGATGCGCTTGCACTATGCGCTGGAACTGCGGCACTTCACCTAGCACTTCGCGTCCTTGGCGTAAAAGAGGGCGATTTTGTGCTAGCTTCTAGCTTTACTTTTATGGCTTCAGTCTCGCCGATACTTTATGAAAAGGCAACTCCAGTCTTTATTGACTGCGACGAGAGCTGGAATTTAAGACCCAGAGCTACTTAAAAAAGCGATCTCAAATTTGCCTAAAAAGCCAAAAGCATTAGTCGTCACTCATCTTTACGGACAAGCTTCAAAGATGAAAGAAATTTGCGAAATTTGCCAAAATGAAGGCATTGCTTTGGTTGAAGATGCAGCCGAAGCACTTGGCAGATTTACGGCGGCAAGGCACTTGGCACATTTGGCGTGATGGGCGGATATAGCTTTAATGGCAACAAGATCATCACCACTTCAGGCGGCGGCATGTTGGTTGGGGATAGCGAATTTGTGGAAAAAGCTAGATTTTACAGCACTCAAGCAAGAGAACCTTTGCTTCACTATGAGCATAAAGATTATGGCTACAACTACCGCTTAAGTAACGTCCTAGGTGCTATTGGCGTGGCTCAGATGGAGGTTTTAGAAAGAGAGTTGAGCAAAAGAGAAAAGTATTTGATATCTATGAAAAAGAGCTTGGCGATATTTTAGAATTTATGCCAGAGCTACCAAATTCTCGTGGCAATAGATGGCTCACAACTGGCGTTTTTGCTAAAAAAGATGCACATTTAAAAGTTATAAAAGCACTAGCTGACGCAAACATCGAGAGCCGCCCACTTTGGAAGCCTATGCACTTGCAGCCTGTCTTTAAAGGTGCGTTAAGCTTTGTTGATGGATATAGCCAAGATCTATTTTCAAGAGGAATTTGCTTGCCAAGTGGCAGCGATATGAGCGAGCAGACACAAGAAAGAGTGATAAAAATAGTCAAGGAAAATGCGTAAATGTTTCATGCAACGAAGTTAAAAAGGCTCGTATTTTTCCTTCTTGGCGATGTTTTTATATTTGTTTTTTCGATATATGCGGCTTATCTTTTAAGATTTAACGCCGACATCCCAGATATCTACGTGCAAGGGCTTTTTGTAACGGCTGGATTTTTGATCGTATTTAAGCTCTTTTTTATGTGGATGTTTAAAATTTACAAGGTGCCGTGGAGATTTTTTGGCTTAAATGAAGCTCGTAAAATTTTCCTAGCTCACGTTTGCGCGGCGATCTTATTTACGATCGTATTTTTCATCATACAAGATTTTTTAAATCCTTACCCAAGAAGTGTCATTTTTATCGACCTTCTCATCTCATGCCTACTTATCGGGCTTTTGAGAATTTCAAAGCGTATGGTGCTTGACTTTTCAAACAGACCTCACAAAGGCGAGCCTTGTATCGTTATAGGCGCGACCTCAAAGGCGCTTCACGTCTTGCGTGGCTTAAAGCAGGGCTATCTTGACTACTACGCAGTTGGCGTGGTAGATGGCAGAAGCGATCTTGTTGGCACATATTGTGATGGATTTTTAGTTCAAGATAAAAAAGATATACCAAGCCTTATAAAAGACTACGACGCAAAGACTGCTATCATCGCGCTTGCGCTCGATCAAGACGAGCTTCAAGCCTTAGTTGATGAGCTAACTGGATATGGCATAAGAGATATGAAACTATTTTCGCTTATCGAAAATGAGCCGATCAAAGATATCTCGATCGAAGATTTGCTCGCTAGAAAGCCAAAAGACCTTAATCCAGAAGCCATTTCAAATTTCTTAAAAGATAAAAAAGTGCTTGTCACTGGAGCTGGCGGTAGTATAGGAAGCGAAATTTGTAAGCAGTGCTTGAAATATGGCGTAAGTGAGCTTATAATGGTCGAGCACAGCGAGTTTAACCTTTATAAAATAGGCGAAGATACAAGAGATAAAAGAACTGTTAGCAAGCTTGTAAATATCACAAATTTAAAAGACTTTGAAGAGGTTTTTGAAGAATTTAGACCAGAGATCGTCATCCACGCTGCAGCCTACAAACACGTACCACTTTGCGAGCTAAATCCTCGCTCAGCAGTTGAAAACAACATCCTTGGCACAAAAAATGCAGTCGATCTTTCTAAAAAATATGGTGCTAAGAAATTTGTCATGATCTCTTCAGACAAGGCTGTGCGCCCAACAAACATAATGGGTACAACTAAGCGTGTTTGCGAGCTTTACGCACTAAATTCAAACGAAGCAGGTGTGTGCGAGATAGTTTGTGTGCGCTTTGGTAACGTCCTTGGCTCAAGTGGCTCAGTCATACCTGAAATTTAAGGCGCAGATCGCTGCAAATAAGCCTTTAAGCGTCACTCACCCAGAGATCACAAGATACTTTATGCTTACGTCTGAAGCGTGCCAGCTAGTCCTTCAAGCAGCCTCTATCGCAAAAGGTGGAGAGCTTTCGTGCTTGATATGGGCGAGCCTGTTAAGATCGTCGATCTTGCTAAAAAGATGCTTCTGCTTTCAAACAAAGAGCATCTAGGTATCGAATTTGTAGGGCTTAGACCTGGCGAGAAGCTTTATGAGGAGCTGCTTATCAACAAAGATGATGTTCAAACTAAGTATGAGTCGATCTTCGTGACACACTCACAGCCTTATGATCTAACTCTTTTAAGCTCACAGATAAATGGGCTTTTACAGCTTGAAGATGACGAGGTAGCGCCTGCTCTTAAGGTGATCGTGCCAGAGTTTAACCATGCATTAAAATTTAAAAGGCTAGTTTTGGTTATAAAAGATATTAAGAGATTTAGTGACACGAGATATAAGGCAAGGGCGTATATCTGCTATTTATTTAGTAGAAATTTGCCAAACAGACTGCCTGGAGTGTGCTTAGAAAACATAAAAGCTGGCTTTGATAAGATCAGCCACGAAATAGAAAATTTTGACGCACTATACATTTTAGACGAAAATGGCATACAGATCGAAGACTCGATAAGTCTAAATGAAAAGTATAAAATTCCAAAAGGCGAAAACCGCGCAAATAAAGCCTACTACTACACCGCCGTGCGCGAGAAAAGGTGTGTTTTAAGCGATCCATATCCATCAAGTCTAAATGGAGGTTTATGCGTCACAGCAAGCGTGCCTATCTATAATGAAAAAAATGAGCTAAATTTATTGCTTGCATCGATATAAGCCTAGAAAATATCCTAAATATGGTCGATAGCGGTTTTGTCGAGGAGCATTTTGGTAGATTTTTAAAGACAGTCTATGCGCTCTTTTGTGCATCGCTTTTTATGATCTGTGCATTTTTATTTTGGCACGGCGTAAAGAGCTTTATCTCAAAGAGCATCGAGCATATAAATGTCGAAGAAATTTTTGAATCAACCATCATTTTAACGCTAGCTCTTGCCATTTTTGACCTTGTTAAGACGATATTTGAAGAAGAGGTGTTAGGCAAAAATCACGAAGAAAATAGCGTTATTTATAAGACGATGGTTAGGTTATCGGCTCTATCATCATCGCACTTGCGATCGAAGCTCTCATGCTAGTATTTAAATTTGCTATCACTGCGCCTGAAAATATCATAAACGCTATCTATCTAATAGGCGGCGTGGCTATGCTAATGGCGGCACTTAGCTTTTATCTCTTTAGCGTAAAAAGACAAGAGAACAGATGATTGCTATTATTGATTATGGTGCGGGCAACATCAAAAGCGTGATAAATGCTTTTAAATTTCTTGGGCATGAGTGCGTTTTAGTAAGTGAGCCTGATAGTTTAAAAGAGCACTCTCACATCGTTTTGCCAGGCGTTGGAGCTTTTGGCGAGGCTATGAAAAAGCTAAAGATGAACGGCATGGATGAAGCGATAAAAGAGGCTGTAAAAAGTGGAAAAGCCTTTATAGGAATTTGCCTTGGCATGCAGCTTTTGTTTGAAAAAAGCTTTGAATTTGGCGAGCATGATGGGCTTTCTCTTTTGCCAGGCGAGGTTGTTAAATTTGATGAAGCTAAATTTGACAGGCCACTAAAGATCCCACACGTTGGTTGGAACACACTTAGCTTTAAGCAAAATAGCCCTTTAAGATTGGGACTAAAAGAGCTTGAGTATTTATATTTTGTGCATAGCTATCACGTGGTTTGTGATGATAAATTTGCGCTTGCAAAGACGGGCTATGGCTATGAATTTACAAGCGCGGTTCAGCATGAAAATCTCTTTGGCTTTCAGCCTCATCCAGAAAAAAGCCACGAGGTTGGGCTTAAAATTTTAGAAAATTTTGCGAGGTTGTGATGGAAATTTTCCCAGCGATAGATCTAAAAGAAGGGCAGGCAGTTAGGCTTAGCAAAGGGCTCATGCAAAGCGCTGAAAATTACTAGCAGTGAGCCAAGTGAGCTTGCTAAGAGGTTTGAAGGTTACGGCGCAAAATGGCTGCATGTGGTCGATCTTGACGGAGCATTTGCAGGAGAAGCCAGTAAATTTTAAGACAATCGAAAAGATAGTAAAAGCTACAAATTTAAAGGTGCAAGTGGGCGGTGGCATAAGGGATGAAGAGCGTATAAAGCGCTATTTGGACCTTGGAGTTAGCAGAGTGATCCTTGGCTCAGTTGCTCTTCGTGATCCAGAATTTCACAGCAAAAATGGCTGGAATTTACAGGGTCGTAGTTGGCATAGATGCCAAAGATGGCTATGTGGCAGTGCAGGGCTGGGGTGAGGTTTCAAACATAAAAGCGGTCGAATCTTGCAAAAAAATTTGCAGATGTGGGTGTAGAAGCTGTGATTTGCACCGATATTAACAAAGATGGAATGCTTGGCGGAGTTAATGTTGATTTTAGCTTGCAAATAGCTAGAAGCAGCAAGCTTGAGACCATAGCAAGTGGCGGTGTGAGCGATATGAACGACATTTTAGCACTTAAAGAGACAAATGAGATAGCTGGTGTGATCGTTGGTAAAGCTTACTATGAGGGACGACTTGATTTAAAAGATGCTTTCAAACAAGTTGGCTAGCGTTAAAGCTTTTATAAAATTTTAATTAGCTAGAATAGGGCAATTTTTACTAAAAGGATATTATGTGAAGATTTTGGTTGTAGATGACAGCTCAACAATGAGAAGGATCATAAAAAATACTTTGCAAAGGTTAGGACATCAAGAAATTCTCGAGGCTGAGCACGGGCTTGAAGCTGGAATATCTTGACGCAAAACGAGGGTATTGAGGTTCTTATTACTGACTGGAACATGCCTGAGATGAATGGTCTTGAGCTTGTTAAAAAGGTAAGAGCTGAGCAAAAATATGTTGATATGCCTATCATAATGGTAACAACAGAGGGCGGAAAGCCGAGGTTATAACAGCTTTAAAAGCAGGTGTTAATAACTACATCGTTAAACCTTTTACGCCACAAGTTTTAAAAGAGAAGCTTGAAGACGTTCTTGGTTAATGAAAGATGAAATTTTACGAATTAAGCATCAAAACATCGAAATTTTTATGATGAAATTTTAGAGTTAGTTTTTTCTTTTGGGGTCACCTGTGTAGAAGAGCTAGACCATGAGATCATCATCAGGGAAGAGTATGATCTAAAAGATATAGCTTGGGGTGTAGAAGAGTATGCAAAAGGGCTCTCTAGTGTTCGTAAAATTTCAAATGATTTAAAAATTTCTCTTAATTTAAAAGAAAATAAAGACTGGCTAGGCGAATATAAAAAGGCAGTTAAGCCTATTTTGGTTGATAAAATTTATATTAGACCTAGCTGGGAAGAGCCACTTAATGGCGTAAAAAATATCATAATCGACCCAGCTCTAGCCTTTGGCTCAGGGCACCACAAAAGCGCAAATTCTTGCTTGCAACTTTTACAAAAATATGCAAAAAGTGGCAATACCGCTTTAGATGTGGGATGTGGAAGCGGGATATTAAGCATAGCTTTAGCAAAGCTTGGCTGCAAGGTCGATGCCTGCGATACAGACGAGCAGGCCACGCAAAGCTCACTAAGTAACGCCCAGCTAAATGAGGTTAAATTTAATAAAATTTGGACAGGTTCTATTACAAATTTAGAGCAAAAATATGATATCGTCGTAGCAAATATCATTGCTGATGTCATTTTTATGCTCTCAAATGACTTGAAAAAATCGCTTAAAAAAGGCGGCTATTTAGTATTGTCTGGAATTTTGAACAAATACGAAGATCAGGATTAAAGACACGTTTAAGGATTTGGAGCTAGTTGAGATAAAACAGGCTAATGATTGGGTTAGCTTTGTTTATAAGGAAATGGATGAATAATCAAAATAATAACCAAAATAATGGCGATAATAACGGGTTTTTTAACAAAAATCCCATCTTTATCTTTGCTATTTTTGCGATAGTTATAGTTCTAGCTTTTAGAAGCTTTAGTGGCGACGGACTAGGCGGTACTTTTGGGCTTGGCAGCAACGCTCAAAGCAAGATGGTGGCCTACTCCGAATTTAAAGATATGCTAAAAAATAAGCAACTAAATGAGGTTGCGATATCTGAAACCACGATAAAAGGCGTTGGTAATGACAAAACCATCTACCTCGCAAAGCGCATAAATGATCCAACGCTAATTGGTATACTTGAGCAAAACGGTATAACTTACAGTGTTTATAGCGAAAATAACTGGTTTGGTGATCTTATATTTTCATGGATTATACCGGTATTTATATTTTTTGCTATTTGGATGTTTATCGCTAAGTCGTATGCAAAAGAATATCGGCGGTGGCATACTTGGCATAGGAAGTGCAAAAAAGCTTATAAATTCTGAAAAACCAAAAGTTAAATTTGACGATGTTGCAGGCGTTGAAGAGGCAAAAGAAGAGGTTCAGGAGATAGTTCGACTATCTAAAAAGCCCAGATAAATACCTAAGACTTGGCGCAAAAATCCCAAAAGGAATTTTACTAGTTGGCCCTCAGGCACTGGTAAAACACTTCTTGCAAGGGCAGTTGCAGGCGAGGCTAGCGTGCCATTTTTCTCTATGTCAGCGTCAAGCTTTATCGAGATGTTTGTTGGTGTTGGTGCGAGCAGGGTTAGAGACCTTTTTGAAAATGCAAAAAAAGAGGCTCCGGCGATTGTATTTATAGATGAGATCGACGCTATGGGTAAGAGTAGAAATTCTGGTCCGATGGGTGGCAATGACGAGAGAGAGCAGACACTAAATCAGCTTCTTTCTGAGATGGATGGCTTTGATGCGGACAAGTCACCAGTCATAGTTATAGCTGCTACAAATAGACCTGAAGTTTTGGATGCTGCGCTTTTAAGACCGGGTAGATTTGACAGGCAAGTGCTTGTTGATAAGCCTGATTTTAAAGGACGTTGTGACATCTTAAAAGTCCATATGAAAGATGTTAAAATCGGCAAAGATGTAAATATCGAGGATATCGCAAGGCTTACTACTGGTTTAGCAGGTGCTGATCTTGAAAATATCATAAATGAGGCGGCACTTCTTGCAGGACGTAAGTCAAAGACTTTTGTCGAGCAGGCTGATCTAGTGGAGGCTGTTGAGAGATCGATAGCTGGTTTAGAGAAAAAATCACGCCGCGTAAATCCAAAAGAGAAAAAGATAGTCACTTACCATGAAAGTGGTCATGCCTTGATAGCTGAGCTAACAAAAGGTGCAAAAAGAGTAACAAAGGTCTCAGTCGTACCACGCGGTCTTGCAGCGCTTGGCTATACGCTAAATACGCCTGAAGAGAATAAATTTATGATGCAAAAGCATGAACTACTTGCAGAAGTCGATGTTCTTTTGGCTGGTAGGGCTGCTGAAGAGGTATTTATAAAAGAGATATCAACTGGAGCTAGCAACGACCTAGAGCGTGCAACTGATATCATAAAAGCTATGGTTAGCATGTATGGTATGAGCGATGTCGCTGGTCTTATGGTGCTTGAAAAGCAACGCGCAACATTTTTAAATGGCGGACAAAGCATAAAAGACTATAGCGACAAGATGGCCGAAAAAGTCGATGAGTTTGTAAAAGCACTTCTTCATGAGAGATATACAGCTGTGCTTGGTCTTCTTGAAATTTATAAAGGTGCCATTGAAAACATGGTTTCAGCGCTTTATGAAGAAGAGACTATCGAGGGAAAAAGAGTTAGAGAGATCATCAAAAACTACGAAGAAGAAAATGGTCTTGAAAGCAGGCTTGTAGAGCTTGAAGAAGAGGAAAAAGGCAAAAAAGAGGAATAAAAATGAGTGGCTACATCGCAAAAGCAGGGTATAAATTTATATTATTCTTTTTGATTTTATTTGCTATATCTGTGTTATTTGGGTTTGCGCCACTATTTTTTATAGCGCTGCTTCTTTTAACTCTATATTTTTTTAGAGACCCTGAAAGAGAGCCTTTTACTGATGATAAACTAGCCTTACTTTCGCCCATAGATGGTAAGATAAAAGAGATCAGCGTTTCAAATTTTGATGATAAAGAGGTGGCTAAGATAGTTATCTCAAAGCCATTTTTTGGTGTAGGCACGCTAAGGGCTATAAGCGATGCTAGCGTCACTGAAGTTAAAAGAAGACATGGGCTCTTTTTGTGTCAGGCTATGAAAATTTCAGAGATGCTAAACGAAAGAGCGATAATTCGTTTTGAAAAAGGAAATATCAAAATTTGCTATGAAGATCATAGCTGGAGTTTTTAGTAGAAGTTTAGAAATTTATAACATTACCAGTCTAAAAGCCTCTAGAAAATTTGGCTTTTTAGGAAGCGGCGAAGTGATTTTATACTTGCCAAGAGATACTAAAATTTGCGTAAGCGTTGGCGAGAGCGTTAAAGCTGCTTCACTTCTTGGATACTTTGAAGAGGAAAAATAAAATGAATAGCATACAAAAAATGCAGTTAATGTATATCTTGCCAAATTTATTTACCGCCGCAAGTGCTTTTTTGGGCGTTATAAGCATTATTTCATCTATTCAGGGGAACTATTTTAAGGCCATTATTTACATCATTCTTTCACTGATTTTAGACGGACTTGATGGACGCGTGGCAAGACTTACAAAAACTACAAGTAAAATTTGGTGTGGAGTTTGATAGCCTTGCAGACCTTGTAGCATTTGGTGTGGCTCCAGCGATTTTATTTTATCTAACAGTTGGTGCAAAATTTGGCAGATTTGGTGCGCTAATAGCAGCTATGTTTGTAGTCTTTGGAGCTATTAGGCTAGCTCGTTTTAATGTCACTACAGGCACATACGAACCAAATGTTTTCATCGGACTTCCTATACCATCAGCAGCGATTGTTAGTGTGCTTTGGATCGGCATTTATGTGGATGCAGATTATTACACATTTTTAGAGGGTTTTGAGTGGTGCTTTATATTGCTTGAAGCGGTTTTAGCTATCTTGATGGTTAGTAATATTCGCTACCCAAGTTTTAAAAAGATGAATTTAAAACAAACTCATGTTATACGAAATTTTAGTAGCACTTGTAGTTGTTTTTTCTATGCTTTATCTATATCCATTCGAGAGCGCAACTTTAGTAATGAGTGTTTACGTGCTTTATGGTATTATTAGAGCGGCCATAATGTTTAGCAAAAATCACAAAAAAAAGGAGAGCGAATGAGCGAAAATGGCATAATAAAATCGCGTAAATTTTTACCAAAAATCGAAATCAAAAACTCTCTACTGCTGCTACTTAGGTAGCAAATTCTTCTTTACTTAACTCATTAAATTTAAATATAAAAAATCATAAAAGGACAAAAAATGGATAAAAATAAAATTATAATCTTTGATACGACTTTAAGAGATGGCGAGCAAAGCGGGGAGCGTCGATGAACACAGCTGAAAAGCTACAGATCGCACTTCAGCTTGAAAGGCTTGGTGTTGATGTGATGGAGGCTGGATTTGCAGCGGCTAGCCCAGGGGATTTTGACGCGGTAAATCAGATCGCAAAGCAAGCTTCAAACATCACTGTCTGCTCGCTTGCACGTGCAGTTGAGCGTGATATTAAGGCAGCTGGCGAGGCACTAGCTCCAGCAAAAAACAAAAGAATTCACACCTTCATAGCAACAAGCCCGATACACATGGAGTATAAGTTAAAAATGAGCCCAGATGAGGTGATCAGACGTGCGGTTGAGGCGGTACAATACTCAAAAACATTTTGCGATGACGTTGAAATTTAGCTGCGAGGATGCATGCAGAAGCGAGATGAGCTTTTTAAAAGAAATTTGCAATGCAGCGATAAACGCAGGGGCTAAAACCATAAACATCCCTGATACAGTTGGCTACTTGTATCCAGAGGAGATCACAGCTCGCATTAGCGAAATAGTAAAATTTATAGGTGATAGAGCGGTAGTTTCGGTACATAACCACAACGATCTAGGCATGGCTACGGCAAATTCGACTAGCTGCTATAAAAGCTGGTGCAAGGCAGGTTGAGGGCACGATAAATGGCATAGGTGAGCGCGCTGGAAATGCTGCGCTTGAGGAGATTGTAATGGCTATCAAAACGCGCCAGGACGTCTTTGCACCGCTTTTTACTGGCATCATCTCAAAAGAAATTTATCCAACTTCAAGGCTGATCGCTAGTATCACAGGCATCGAGCCACAGCCAAATAAAGCAATCGTTGGCAAAAACGCCTTTGCGCACGAAAGTGGCATCCACCAAGATGGTGTGCTAAAGCACAAAGAGACTTATGAGATCATCAGCGCTGAGAGCATCGGCTTAGAGAAAACTCGCTCGTTCTTGGCAAGCACAGCGGCCGCCATGCGTTTAAAGATAAGCTTGCTAGCCTTGGATTTGACCTTGATAGCGAGGCGCTCAATAAGGCGTTTGAGAAATTTAAAGACTTGGCAGATAAGAAAAAGAGATATTTGACGATGATATCAGGGCGCTTGTAGCAGAGGAGATCACCAAGATCCCGCAAGCTTACGAGATCACAGACTTGCTTCAAAGTAGCGGTGGCAGCTTAGCAAGTGCCTCTATGAGCATCAGGCACAACGACGAGATCGTTAGTGACTCAGCCCTTGGCAATGGCACAGCAGATGCGATATTTAAGGTAGTTGATCGCATCAGCGGCATTAATGGCACACTCAAAGACTACAAGGTCACAGCTGTTTCTCAGGGCAAAGACGCTCTTGCAAAGGTCGATGTAAAAGTCGAGTTTGAGGGCAAAACAGCTGTAATGGGTCACGGACTTGATATCGATACGATGATGGCAAGCGCTAAGGCCTATGTCGGCGCACTAAATAGCTACCTTCGCATCCATAAAAACTAAAATTTTAGCTGGCTGCTAAATTTGCAGCTAGCTAATTTAAATTCAACTCTCTTCGAATAAAGGTTTAAATTTATTGGCTTTTTAATTTCTAAAGCTTTATCAATTTGAAAATTTAATCAAGCTATTTTTGCAAATTTTAAAACTTTACTCACTCGCCTTAGTAACTTGCTAAATTTAGGTTACATTTCGTTTAGCACTGAAATTTAGAGCCGTGATATGCTTGCTCAGTAAAATTTTAAAATTTGTTCTAGTTTTTTAAACGCGTGCAGTGCTTCAGCACCGTTGCATGCACCTCTAACGTCGTAGGGTTAGGGGATTGTTAAGGGGGAAGGGAGCGACTTCGTAATTTAAGCCCCTTCCCCTTAACAATGAGAATTTATAAACATGTTGTGCAGTTGCGACCCTTTGAAGCAAAGCTCAAGTCCCTTTGTCTTCCATTAGATAAATTTATTCTTTTAGGTAAATTTTAAAATTCCATTCACTCGCAAGAATTGACTATTAAAATTTGGCTTCGCTTACTGCTTAGCTCAAATTTTAGAGCCGAATTTACTCGCTCATGAAAATTTTAGAATTTGCTCATCTTGGATTGTTGATTTTGTGTCTTGTAGAGCTAGCTATTAAATTTATATCCAAAAATGTCAGCTCTAACTAATTTGAAATGTAAATTTAGGCTTACTGCTCAACTATCTTTTTAATAGCTAGTGAGGCTAAATTTCAGCCCAAAGCAAGCGGTCAGCGCCCATGAAGCTTCCAAGTGGCTTGCAAAGTGGCTCTTCTGTTGAAAAGACCACGTCAAATTTACCGCTAAAGCCTGATTTTTTTAGCTCATATCTATATTTTCTAGCTAGTGGATCGACCGAAGTTTTCCAAACGCAAGCCACCTTGATCTTGGTTGGATCAACCCTTTTTGCCCCACCCATCGAGGCGATAAATTTCCTAGGATCTACCACATTTGCAAGGGCGATCTTGGCGGTGATATCATCGATCGCATCGACCACCACATCAAAATTTACCTAAAGTCAAATCCAGCGACAAACTCAGGCGTGATCAGCGTCTGCATAGGCGTGATGCAAGGATAAATTTTGGCAAACTCCTCCACCTTTACTCCGCCTACGTTTTCGCTATAAAATTTGGCGGTTTTGATTTGTCACGTCAAAGATGTCTTTATCGATCAGTGTGATGCTTCCGACCCCGCTTCTAGCAAGCGCATCTACGCACATCCCACCAACGCCTCCAGCTCCGCAAACTAACACTTTTGCGCTTTGAAGCTTGCTAAAACCATCCTCGCCAAAGAGCCATCTTATCCTTGTAAATCTATCATTTTGCATCAAATTTCCCTTTTAAGCTCTCTAAGCTCTCGTATGAAGTCATGTTTAGTTTTATGGGCGTTATCGTGGCAAAGCCCTCATTTACCTTGCTGATGTCGCTTGGCTCGCCTTTTTCATATTCAAGTGCAGCGTTTCCAAGCCAGTAGTACTCGATGCCTCTTGGGTTGCGATTAAGCGTGGCATGCGTGGCGTAGGTGCGTCTGCCAGCTGGCACGACGGCGTAACCTTTGAAATTTTTGCTAGTTCTAGCTGGGATATTTACATTTAGAAATTCTCTTTGATTTAGCGAAATTTCATCATTTAGCACCTTTGGAGTGATAAATTTCACGACCTCTTTTGCTAGCTCAAAGCCAAGTTCATTTAGTGAGTTGTTTTCATAAAACTGCGAAAAAGCGATGCTTCTAATGCCCTGTAAAACGCCCTCCATCGCCGCTCCACACGTGCCAGAGTAGGTGATGTCCTCGCCTAAATTTGCTCCGTGATTTATGCCGCTTATTATAAGGTCAGGCTTTTTGTTATAAAGTGCGTGAAGTGCGAGATAGACGCAGTCGCTGGGTGTTGCGTCGTCAAGTTTAAAAAAGCCATCATCAAGTTTTATAAACCTAAGAGGCCTTGTGAGTGTCAAAGAGTGAGCGCAGGCTGATTTTTCAGAGCTTGGAGCTACGATCGTGACATTTACGCCATCTAGCTCGCTTAAAGCTTCTTTTAAGGCAAGCAGCCCAGTCGCCTCAAACCCATCGTCATTTGTTATCAAAATTTCTTTCAAATTTTATCCTTTAAAGGGTTGGATTTTATCACAGCTTTCTTAAAATTTTAAAGAATTTTTGCGTATAATGCCCCCAAAAAAAGACCTGATGAAAGTGTGTAAATGAAAATTTTAGTTTCCGCTCTTGAGCCATCGGCAAATTTGCATTTAAAAGAAATTTTGAAAAATTTCGAGGGCGAATTTGAGCTAATGGGAATTTTTAGCGAAGAGCTTGGCACGCCATATATGAAAAGCAGCGAGTTTTCAGCGATGGGCTTTGTCGAGGTTTTGCCACTTATTTTTAAGGCAAAAAAAGCGATGAAAGTGATGAGCCAGATGGCAAAAGAGGCTGATGCAGTGCTGCTAATCGACAGTCCAGCCTTTAACCTGCCACTTGCAAAGGCGATAAAGAGGCTGGTGCAAAAGCAGCCGTGACATACTACATCTTACCTCAAGTTTGGGCGTGGAAGCCAAAAAGAGTGAGCGTTGTGGAGAGGTATTGTGACAACCTAGCTTCGATCCTGCCATTTGATGCGAAATTTTATAGTCGCTCGACCTATGTTGGACATCCTTTAATGGATGAGATAAAGCTTAAGAAAACTAGCCTAAGTAGTAGTGGCAAAGTGGCTTTTCTACCAGGGCTCAAGAAGGTCAGAGATTTCAAGGCTGATGCCAGTTTATAGAGAGCTTGCCAAAAAGATAGAGGCTACAAGGCTGCTTGTTGTGCCGCCATTTTTGCTTGATAAAGTAGGCGAAATTTATGGCGATGTGAGCGATTTTGATATCGTCTCAAACACGCCTGAAGCCTTATATGAGAGCGATTTTGCCTTTGTTTGCTCTGGCACTGCTACGCTTGAAGCAGCACTCATTGGCACGCCATTTGTGCTAGCATACAAGGCAAAAGCGATAGATGTTTTCATCGCTAGAAAATTTGTAAAGATCAAGCACGCGGGACTTGCAAATATAATGTTTGACTTCATGGGCAAAGAGCCGCTTCATGAGGAGTTTATCCAAGAGTTTGCAACGGCTGAAAATTTGCTAAAAGCTTATGAGAGCTGTGATAGGCAAAATTCTTAAAAGGCTGCGATGAGCTAAGGGCTTACTTAGGGCATGGCAGCAGTAAAAATGTAGTAAAATTTTAAAAAATATGGAGTAAAAAATGAGTGAAACCAATGACAATGCACGGATATGAGAAGATAGAAGCTGAGCTAAAGGATCTAAGACTGGTGCAGCGTCCTCAAATCGTCACTGAGATCGACATCGCAAGAAGCCATGGCGATCTAAAAGAAAACGCTGAGTATCACGCAGCAAAAGAGAAGCAAGCCTTTATAGACGCTAGGATCGCTGAGCTTAGCGCACTTTTGGCAAATGCTGAAGTGATCGATCCGAGTAGCTACGAGCATGACAGGGTGAGGTTTGGCTCAAGTGTGACGATAATGGACAGAGACCGAGGTAGAGCATACTTACACGATAGTTGGTGTGAGCGAAAGTGACCTAGACAAGGGCTATATCTCGATAAATTCGCCTCTTGCAAAGCAGCTTTTAGGCAAGGCTGAGGGCGATGAGGTAGCGCTAAATTTACCAAAAGGCAGAAGTGACGTTGAGATCGTTAAGATCTGCTACAAACCTATAAAATTTGACTAAAAAGACGAGGCAAAGAGCTAAAAACTGCTTTTGGCTCTGCTAATTTTTAATTAAGGCAAAATTTGAGCGAATACCTATATGCCCCCGTTATAAAAGAAGGCGCGATCTTTTTGGCTGATGCGCATGAAAATGTAAATAGAGATGGATTTTTGAAATTCTTGCGCGCCGTTGATAGCGGAGAGATCAAAGAGCCACCACAGATTTCTTGCTTGGCGATATATTTGATTTTTTAACGGGCGAGGGCGAATATACGCAAAATTTTACGCTGAGCACTTAAGGCTTATAAATAAAATTTCACAAAAGGTGGAAATTTTTACTTCGAGGGCAACCACGATTTTAGGCTTTCGAAATTTATTTAATAAAACTAGAGATTTTTGGGACAAAGGCGAGAGGCTAAGCTTTGAGGGGGTAAAGGTCTATGACATTAGCGCTCAGCCAGTGAAATTTAGAACTATGAGTGGCGAGCACGTCCAGATCGCGCATGGCGATATATTTTTGCCTTTTATAGATAAGTATGCGCTTAGGTTTTTAAGGCTTAGATGGTTTTTGAAATTTATGAACGCGCTTGATAAAATTTCAGATTTTAAAATTTCAAAAGCAATACTAGCCAAACTTACTAAGAAAAATCTGCACTATAAAATTTCAAACTTCAAGGAGCTAATGAGCAAGCATTTGCAGGGCTTTGACGCAAGTATAGTGATAGAGGGACACTATCATCAAGGTGAGCTATTTGATATTTACGATAGATTTTATATAAATTTACCTTGTTTTGCATGCGAGCAAAGTTATTTTGTTGTAGAATACGCCCAGCAAAAGTTGAATTTGCTCAAAATGAGTTTGAAAGGACATTGATATTTGGAGACAACGTATTAAAAACGGGCTCAAACGAGATGAAACTTGTTGATTTTCGTATCTTTAAAAAGGCCGAAAACAAAGTATATGAAGGAATATACGGAGTCAATGTCGCAAAGGTGCGGGAGATCATTAAGATGCCAAATCTTACCGAGCTTCCTGGCGTTCCTGAGTATATCGAGGGAATTTTTGATTTAAGAGGTGTGGTTATCCCTGTTATAAATTTGGCAAGATGGATGAATATCGTCGAGCCAACTGAGGGTGTAGTCATAAAAACCACGTGTTATTATCGCTGAATTTAGCGGTATATTAATCGGTTTTATCGTCCATGAGGCCAAGAGGATCAGACGTATAAACTGGAAAGACATAGAGCCTGCAAATTTTGCTGCTGGAGCTGGTACTCTAGATAAGGGCAAGATCACAGGTGTAACAAGAATAGAAAATGACGAAGTACTTCTTATCCTTGATCTTGAAAGTATCGTTGAAGAGCTAGGAATTTACTCACCAAAGATCAAATTTGACGTAACAGACAATCAAAAGATCAAAGGTGCTGCTTTAGTTCTAGATGATAGCTCAACTGCTAGAAAGCTAGTAAAAGACGCACTTGAGAAGATGGGTCTTAGCGTAGTTGAAGCTAAAAACGGCGTTGAGGGCTTAGAGAGGATGGAGGAGCTTTATCAAAGATATGGAGATAACTTAACAAAAAGAGCTTAGAGTTATCTTAAGTGATATCGAAATGCCACAAATGGATGGATACCGCTTTGCTTCAACTATTAAAAATGATGATAGATTTAAAGATGTTCCGATTGTGTTTAACTCTTCATTAAGCAACAAATTTAGTGAGGTTAAGAGTAAAGAAGCCGGTGGTGCTGCGTATCTTACAAAATTTGATGCTGGTGTATTTTATCAAGAGGTGCTAAAAGTGATTGAAGCACATTCTAAATCTGCGAAGTGAGGTGAAGTATGGATGATATGAAAGAAATAATGGAAGACTTTTTAATAGAGGCTTTCGAACTTATTGAGCAGATAGACCATGACCTCGTTGAACTAGAGGCAAACCCTGAAGATCTGGAACTTTTAAATAGAATTTTCCGTGTTGCTCACACAGTAAAAGGTAGCTCAAGCTTTTTAAATTTTGACGTTTTAACAGAGCTTACTCACCACATGGAAGATGTCTTAAACAAAGCTAGAAAAGGCGAGCTAAAGATCACTCCAGATATCATGGACATTGTCTCGAGTCAGTTGATATGATGAAGGGACTACTTGAGAGCATTAGAGATAACGGTAGTGATGCAGCCGCTGGCATTGATATCAAAAATATTTGTGTAAGACTTACTCAAATCTCTGAAGGTGAAGCACCAAGCGCAGCCGCAGAAGCTCCAGCCACACCAGCACCTGAGCCAGTAAAAGAGCCAGAACCTGTCGCACCAGCTGAAGAAGCAGCTCCTGAAGTAAGTGATGCTGAGCTTTCAAAGCTAAGTGACTCTGAGGTTGAAGCTGAGATAGAAAGACTTTTAAAAGTTAGAAAGGCTGAAGATCAAGCAAGACGTGCTTCAAAAGGCATAGCTCCAAAATCTCCTGAAGAGATAGCTCCAGCCACAAGCGCTGCGTCAGCACCTGCACCTAAGCCAGCTCCTAGTAGAGAAAGAGATGCAGATAAAAAAGTGCCAGCAGCTAGTAGTAACAGTGCAGTAGCACAAGAGCAAACGATACGTGTTGAAGTAAAAAGACTTGATCACTTGATGAATTTAATCGGTGAGCTTGTTCTTGGTAAAAACCGCTTGTTAAAAATTTACTGATGACGTAGAAGAGAGATATGAGGGTGAGAAATTCTAGAAGAGCTAAATCAAGTAGTATCAAGCCTAAGTTTAGTTACGACTGATATCCAACTTGCTGTTATGAAGACAAGGATGCTTCCAATAGCAAAAGTCTTTAATAAATTCCCACGTATGATACGCGACCTTAGCCGCGACCTTGGTAAGCAGATCGACCTTGAAATTTCAGGTGAAGAGACTGAACTTGATAAATCAATCGTTGAAGAGATCGGCGATCCGCTAGTTCATATCATCAGAAACTCATGCGATCATGGCATCGAAGATCCTGAGACAAGAAAGGCAATGGGCAAACCTGAAAAAGGCCTTGTTCAGCTAAAAGCTTACAACGAGGGCAACCATATCGTTGTTGAGATAGTTGATGATGGTAAGGGCTTAGATGCTGATATGCTTAAAGCTAAGTCTATAGAAAAAGGCATCATCACTGAGCGAGAAGCTGATGCGATGAGTGAGAAAGAGGCTTTTGGTCTTATATTTAAGCCAGGATTTTCAACTGCAGCCAAGGTTACAAACGTATCTGGTCGTGGCGTTGGTATGGACGTTGTTAAGACAAATATCGAAAAGCTAAATGGTATCATTGATATCGAGAGTGAAGTTGGAAAAGGCACAGTTATGAAGCTTAAAATTCCACTTACACTTGCGATCATTCAATCACTTCTTGTCGGAACACAAGAGGAATTTTATGCGATACCACTTGCGAGCGTTCTTGAAACTGTTCGTGTGCCTATTGATGATATTTACACGATTGATGGCAAAAACGTTCTAAGACTAAGAGATGAGGTCTTATCTCTTGTTAGACTTTCAGATGTCTTTGGTGTCAATAAAGTCTTTGACGGCGGAGATCAAACTTATGTCGTAATTATTGGCGTTGCTGAGGCAAAACTAGGCATCATCGTAGATACTTTAGTTGGTCAAGAAGAGATCGTTATTAAGTCAATGGGTGATTATCTACAAAATATCCCAGGCATCGCTGGAGCTACTATTAGAGGCGATGGCCGCGTAACTCTTATCATAGACGTTGGTGCTATGATGGAGATGGCAAAGGATATTAAGGTAAATATTAGAGCCGAAATGGAAGATAGCACTAAAGCAAAAGAGAAACCAAGCGATTATAAGGTTCTAATCGTTGATGACTCTAAGATGGATAGAACCATCATGCAAAAATCGCTTGAGCCAATCGGTGTCACAATAATAGAAGCAACTAACGGAGTAGAAGCACTCAATATAATTAAATCAGGCGAGCATGCATTTGATGCGGTACTCATTGATATTGAGATGCCAAGGATGGACGGATATACTCTAGCTGGTGAAATTGCAAATACTCTAAGTATCGCACTTTACCGCTAATAGCAGTAACATCAAGAACGTCTAAAACTGATAGATTGCGCGGAGTAGAGGTTGGTATGACTGAATATATCACAAAACCATATTCGTCAGAATACCTTGAAAACGTTGTTAGAAAAAATATTAAATTAGGTTAGGGGTTAGGCGATGAATGATAAACTAAACCAAGTTTTAAGCAAACAAAAACAACAAATTGACGAGCCTGAGATAAAAAACAATGAAGATATAGTCCAACTTGTAGGCTTCGTTGTTGGCGAGGAAGAGTATGCGATACCTATTTTAAATATCCAAGAGATAATCAAACCTATCGAATACACTCGTGTTCCTAGCGTGCCTGACTATGTTCTTGGTGTCTTTAACCTACGTGGAAACGTTATCCCGCTTATTGATTTGCGAAAACGTTTTTCACTAAATGTTACAAAGCAAAGCTCAAATACAAGATATATCGTCATGAAAGATGAGGATAATATCGCAGGCTTCGTGATAGACCGCTTGACGGAGGCTATCAGAATAGACCGCAACAGGATCGATCCGCCGCCAGAGACTTTGGTAAAAGACAAAGGCATGATCTATGGTATCGGCAAACGCGATCAAAATATCCTTACGATTTTAAAGGTTGAAAGCCTTTTAAAGCGTGATTTTTAGGGCATAGCTTGATAAAACTTTGTGTTTTTGACTTTGACTCTACGATAATGGACGGCGAGACGATTGATATCCTCGCCGCCGCTAATAACGCCAGCAATGAGGTGGCTAGCATAACGAAGCGTTCGATGAACGGCGAACTTGATTTTTTTGAAAGTCTTACAGCAAGAGTAAAATTTTAAAAGGAATGCCACTTTCAAAAGCAGATGAAATTTTAAAATTTACCCATCATGCTAGGAGCTAGCGAGCTTATAACTGCACTAAAGCAAAAGGGTATAAAAGTCGTGGTCTTTAGTGGCGGTTTTCACATCGCAACTGACAAAATACAAGAAAAACTTAAATTTGATGCAAATTTTGCAAATATTTTGCACCACAAAGATGGAATTTTGACAGGTGAAGTTGGCGGAGAGATGATGTTTGGTAGCTCAAAAGGCGAGATGATAGATCGCTTAAAGAGGCTATTAAATTTAGATAAAAGTGAGATCATGTGCGTTGGCGACGGAGCTAATGACGTGTCAATGTTTAGAAAATGTGATCTAAAAATTGCCTTTTGTGCGAAAGAAATTTTAAAAAAAGAGGCGACGCATTGCGTGGATGTCAAGGATCTGCGTGAAATTTTAAATTTTATAAGGTGAAAAAATGTATGACAATGAAGCTGAAATTTTCTCTTTGGTGTGACTTTATAGAGAGACTTTTTACAAAACGAATTCAACTCTTTATTAGAAAAAGGCGTTATAAACGGAGCTACAAGCAACCCAGCTATCTTTAAAACAGCTTTTGCATCACCTGCTTATAAACAGATCATACAAAACAGCAACAAGCGTCACCCAAAAGATCTTTATGAAATTTTTAGCGACCCAAGATATCAAGATCGCTGCATGTAAAATGCTAAAAAACTACGCAAATGGCGATGATGGCTTTGTTAGCATTGAGGTTGATCCAAATTTAAGTGGCGAAACAGCTGCGACGATAGAAGAGGGCATCAGGCTTCACAACCTTATCTCAATGCCAAATGTCATGATAAAAATTCCAGCCACAAAAGAGGGCTACGAGGCGATGAGCGCACTCATGGCAAGAGGTATCAGCGTAAATGCGACGCTCATTTTCTCGCCAGATCAGGCTAAAAACTGCCTAGAGGCTTTTAAAGAGGGCAGTAAGGCTTATGCAAGCCGCTTTGTGGATACGACGATGCCAAAAGGCGTTATCAGCGTTTTTGTTAGTAGATTTGATAGAAAGCTTGATGAGACAATGTCTGCAAAGAGCCTACCAACAGGACAGATCGGCATAATGAACGCTGCAAATATCTATCATATCATTGAGGATTTTGGCTTAGAAAACGTAAGGACACTTTTTGCAAGCACTGGCGTAAAAGGCGGTGGCTTAAGAGGGGATTATTACGTTAGGGAGCTAATGTATAAAAACTCTATAAACACAGCTCCGATAAGACAATATAAAGAATTTATAAAAGAAAAAGCTGAGGCAAAAAATGCCCCTAGCAAAGAAAATATCTCAAGCTTTTTCCACATCATAAAAAATAATGATATCGATATAAATGCTACTTATAAAGAGCTTTTAAATGATGGCTTAAAGCAGTTTGTTGCAGCATTTGATGAAATTATGAAATCACTTTAATGACCAAACAAGACCTAGACTCATATCTGTGCTCTTTAGTAGATAAAGGCGGTAGCGATCTTCATCTAAAGTCTGCAAGCCTTGTTTATGGGAGATTTAATGGTGAGATCATGCCACTTAGTGAAGAAAATTTAGACCCAAGTGATGCGGTAGCTATAGCAAATGAGCTTTTGGGGACTGAAATTTGATGAGTTTATGGATAAAAAAGATATAGATTTTTCTTATAAACTAAATGATGAGTACTG
This sequence comes from Campylobacter concisus, assembly GCA_037321105.1. Classification (GTDB taxonomy): domain Bacteria; phylum Campylobacterota; class Campylobacteria; order Campylobacterales; family Campylobacteraceae; genus Campylobacter_A; species Campylobacter_A concisus_AZ. Next base: position 1,773,398 of record CP147775.1, read on the forward strand.
CTTTCGTGTAAATATGTTTTTGCAGATAAATGGAATTTCTGCTGTATTTCGTGTCACTCCAACGAAAATTCCAACCATAAAAGATCTAAATTTACCAAGCGTGATAGAAAAATTTGCACAGAGACCACTCGTGGCATCATTTTAGTGACTGGCCCAACTGGAAGTGGCAAGACGACAACGCTTGCAAGCATGATAAATTTCATCAACCAAACAAAAAGATCGCACATCGTGACTATCGAAGATCCGATTGAGTATGTATTTAATGACGATAAAAGTATAATCAATCAGCGCTCCATAGGGGCAGATGCGCTAAATTTCTCAGATGCGCTAAGGGCTTCGCTTAGAGAAGATCCTGATATCATTTTGGTTGGTGAGATGAGAGATCTTGAGACGATTGAGACTGCCATTAGAGCTGCTGAGACTGGTCACTTGGTGCTTTCGACACTTCACACGCTTGATGCAAAAGAGAGCGTAAATAGAATAGTAAATAGCTTCCCTCAAGGCGAGCGAGATAAGGTCAGTCTTATGTTCTCTTCAGTGCTTGCTTGCGTCATCTCACAAAGGCTAGTTAAGACGCTTTTTGGCACAAGATGCCCAGCAGTCGAGATCATGAGAAAAAATACCCGCATAAAAGAGCTCATATCTGAAGAGAAATTTGATGAGATCGACCTTGCCATAGCTGAGTCAAAAAATACTTATGGCATGCAAACTTTTGATCAGCACCTGCTTGAACTTTATGAAAATAAGATAATTAGTGCCGAAGTAGCGCTTGATAATGCTAGCAATAGGGGCGATTTGCAACTTAAGATAAAAAGCTCAAATGTAGCAGGTTTTAGCTTTGAAAATGGTGTAAATTTTGGCAAACCTCAAAGCAAACAAGATCAACCTGAAGTGATCGCGCTTAAAGAAAATTTAATAAACTTTATGTGAAATTTATAAAGCATTAGATAAAATCAGCACCTATTTTTTATGAAAGGAAAACAATGTTAGAAGGAATCGTTAGAGAGAGTATCGGTAAGAAGTCTGCGAAGGCTTTGAGAAGAGATGGTTATCTAATCGCCAACATTTATGGCAAGGGATTAGAGAATGTTGCAGCTGCTTTTAAAGTCAATGACTTTATAAAAGAGGCACGCAAAAAAGAGAGCCTTGCTTTTGATGTAAAAGTAGGCGGAAAAGTTTATAATGTCGTTATTGTTGATTACCAAAGAGATGTTGTTACAAGCAATCTTAAACACGTAGATCTAAAAGTAGCACTTCAGGCGTTCTATCAAAATATATGATCCCAGTTAAGCCAGTTGGAACACCTATTGGTCTTAAAAATAAGGGTGTTTTGATCCAGTCAAAAAGACGTCTTTGCGTAAAATGCACAGCTGAAAATTTACCAAATTCATTTGACGTTGATGTAAGCAAACTTGACATTGATGATACGATTTTGGTTCGTGATATCACAGCTCCTAAAGGCGTTACTATCATTGACGCTGACCGTGTTGCGGTACTTGGAGTTATTAAAGCTAAATAAAAAGGGCTTTTGTGACACTAATAGCGGGGCTGGGAAATGCGCCACCAAATACGAAAACACTAGACACAACATAGGCTTTATGCTTATAGACCTCCTAAAAGACTCAAATTTCAAAGATGTTAGCTCAGCCAAATTTCAAGGCGAAGTTTTTAAATTTAATGGCATTATCTTGCTAAAACCAACGACATTTATGAACCTCTCAGGTCAAAGTGTTAAAGCGGTAAAAGACTTTTATAAACCAGATAGGATAATCGTCATCCACGATGATCTTGACCTTATTTTTGGCGCGGTTAAATTTAAAAAAGGCGGCAGTAGCGGCGGACACAACGGCATAAAATCGATCGATAATCTAATAGGCAACGACTACGAAAGGGTGCGCGTCGGTATCGGACATGAGGGTGATGCTGAAAATTTTGTCCTTGGCGAGTTTAGCGACGAGGAGAAAAAGGCTTTAGATGAAAATTTTAGCCTATACAAAAAATGCAGTTTGCGAGCTACTAAAGAGCGACATCAACGAAAATTTCACAAAAATTTACGGTAAAAAAAGGTCTTATCAAATGAAACTATACGCCAGATACGTTGGCTGGGTCTATATAAAATCTTTTCTTATCGTATTTTTAGCGCTTGAGCTATTTTATGTTGGCATTGATCTGCTTACAAATTTAAAAGATCTGCCGCCATCTGCCAACCTTCAGCTACTCTACGTAGGCCTTACTGCGCTAAGTGCCATTAGCTACGTTTTACCACTTTCACTCATTTTTGCGCTAATAATTTTGCATGTAAATATGGTTAGATCAAACGAGTTAATCAGCTTTTATGCTCTTGGCATCAGTAAAAACAAGCTCATTTTGCCGCCATTTCTCATCGCGCTTTTTGTGACGATTTTTTACGTTGGGCTAAATTTTACGCCATTTGCTTATGCGCATGATTATCAAAAAAGCATTGCTAAAAACACCGCTTTTCAAAAAGTACAAACGACTCATTTTTGAAATTTGAAGGCAAATTTATCTATATAAAAGAGCTAAACTCAGCCAAGCAAAGAGCAAATGATGTGAAATTTTTGACATTAATGGCACCGACTTGCTCTCAACAACTTTTGCCGACCACGCTAAATTTTAAAGACAATGAGTGGGTTTTAGAAGATGTAAATCAGACCTTTTTGCCTCAAAGCTTAGAGCTTGGCGAAAATGGCTTTAGCAAGGTAAAAAGTGAAAATTTAGATGCGCTAAGAGGCTTTAAGCCAAAGAGCATTGAAAGTGCTGCAAGCGTTGAAAACTCGAAATTTAACATACCTGATGCGATAAGTTGCCTAAAGACATTTAAAAACGAAGGCATAGGGCTTGATAGCGCGAGGACTGCATTTATAACCTTGCTATCACGCCATTTTTTGCGCCATTTTTATTGCTTATTTTCTACTATCATTTGCCAGTAACTGGCAGGTTTTTAACCTCGCACTCTCAACATTTATCTTTGTCGTCATAACACTCGTAGTTTGGGGACTTCTCTTTATCTTAACCAAATTTGCTCAAACCTCTGTCATCTTGCCAGAGATCGGCATGGTTTTCCCTGTTATTTTGCTTTTTGCATACGCCATTTATCTCATAAAATCGCATCGTTAAGCCAAAATTTTGGCAACTTTTTTGTAAAATCAAGCCATTTTAAAAAAGGCTATTTTATGGATTTTAAAGAGCTTGCAAGCAAATACAAAACCCCACTTTACGTCTATGATTTTAACTACATTAAAGAGCGCTATGAGGCGCTAAAAAACGCATTTTACGCTAGAAAATCTCTGGTTTGCTACGCTGTAAAGGCAAACTGGAAATTTAAGCGTTTTAAAATTTCTGGCTGATCTTGGAGCTGGATTTGACTGCGTGAGCATCGGTGAGGTCAAAAGAGCGCTTTTGGCAGGGGCCAAGAGATATCAGATCATCTTTAGCGGCGTTGGCAAGAATGATGAAGAGCTAAAAGAGGCTTTAGAAAATGAAAATTTTGCTGATAAATGTCGAGAGTTTTGCCGAACTTTTAAGGCTTGAAGAGATAGCAAAAGGGCTAAATTTAAAAGCAAGGATTAGCATCAGGGTAAATCCAGGCGTCGATGCAAAAACTCACCCATATATCTCGACAGGCCTAAATGAAAACAAATTTGGCGTTTGACGCAACAACTGCCAAAAAAATGTACATCCACGCCAAAGCTTCAGAGTTTCTTGAGCCAACTGGCATACACTTCCACATCGGCTCGCAGCTAACTTCTCTAAGCCCGATAATAGACGCTGCAAAGATCGTTAGCGAGCTTTTAAGAGAGCTAAGAGCGCTTGAGATCGATATCAAATTTTTTGATGTTGGTGGCGGACTTGGCATCATCTATAACGATGAAAAAGAGATAAATTTATACGACTACGCACAAGGAATTTTAGGCGCACTAAAGGGTCAAGATGTGACCGTCGTTTTGCGAGCCAGGACGCTTTATCGTAGGCAATGCTGGCTACTTTGTCGCAAGCGTTTTATATGAGAAATTTAACAGTAAAAGAGATTTGTCATCACTGATGGCGCGATGAATGATCTTATAAGACCAAGCCTTTATGGCGCGCATCACAAAATTTTTGTCGATGGCAAGGATGAAAATTTAGGCACTTGCGATGTGGTCGGTCCAGTTTGTGAAAGCGGCGACTTTTTAGCAAAAGATATCAAGCTACCAGAGTGCAAGAGTGGCGACGTCATCGTTGTTAAAGGGGCTGGAGCTTATGGATTTAGCATGAGCTCAAACTATAATACAAGAAACAGGGCCGCTGAAGTTTGCGTGCTTGATGGCAAAGATAGGCTGATAAGAAGACGTGAAAGTTTTGAGGATGTCGTGGCACCTGAGATTGAGTTTTTGGAGAGCGCTAATGCAAGAGCTAAATGAGCTTAGAAAAGAGATCGATAGTATCGATGATCTCATCTTAAATAAACTAAATGAAAGAATGAAGCTTGTTGAGCAGATAGGCAAGCTAAAGCAAACGACTGGGACGCCTATATATCGCCCTGAGCGCGAGCGAGCTATTATAAACCGCTTAACTAGCCTTAGCAAAGATAAAGCTTTAAATAAGGCTGCTATCGAGGCCATCTATCTTGAAATTTTTGCTGTTAGTAGAAATTTAGAGATGCCTCAAAAGATCGTCTATCTAGGGCCTGAGGGCACTTATACGCATCAAGCGGCGCAAAGTAGATTTGGTGCGATGAGTGCCTATTTACCACTTGCTACGATCGAGGCAGTTTTTACAAAGCTAGCTCAAAAAGAGGCAAAATACGGCGTCGTGCCTATCGAAAACAACACTGAAGGCGCTGTTGGAGCTACGCTTGATTGTTTGAGTAAATTTGATGATATAAAGATAGTGGCAGAGCTCTACGTAGATATCCACCACAGCTTTGTTAGCATAAATGAAAATTTAAAAGAGATAAAGCGAATTTACTCGCATCCGCAAGGCTACAACCAGTGCCGTAAATTTTAGAAGATCACTTGCTAAATGAGGTCGAATTTGTCCAGCCAAATCAACCGCAGCAGCTGCATATATGGCATCTATGGATAGAGAATCAGCCGCCATTTGCTCAAAAATCGCAGCTAAAATTTACAACGTACCAATCGTCTATGAGACTATTGAAGATAATATGGCAAACAGAACGAGATTTTTGATCTTAAGCGATTTTAAAAATGCCAAGGTTGAAAACTCAAAAACTTCGGTACTTGCAAAGACCGATCACCGCCCAGGACGCCTTGCTGATCTGCTTTCTATCTTTAAAAATGAAAATATCAATATCACAAAACTTGAGTCACGTCCTATAAAGCAGCGCGAAATTTAAGTCAATTTTTTACCTTGACTTTGAGGGGCACATCGACGATGAGAAGGTGCAAAACGCCTTTGAACTCGCAAAAGAGAGCGGCGCGGAGATAACTTGGCTTGGAAGCTATTTAAACGGAGAAGAGTAATGAAATTTAACGACTTTTTAGATGATCTAGTAAATTACGAGGCTGGAAAGCCGATCGAGCTTGTGGTTAGAGAGTTTGGCATCGATGCAAAAGATGTGATAAAACTAGCGAGCAATGAAAATCCTTTTGGCACGAGCAAACGCGTAGAAGAGGCGCTAAAGAGGTCGCTAAAAACGCACATCTTTATCCAGACGATAGCTACTTTGAACTAAAAGAGGGGCTAGCCTAAGAAATTTGGCGTAACTAGCAAAAATCTAATCATCGGCTCTGGAAGCGACCAGATCATAGAGTATGCGCTTCATGCAAAGGCGAACAAGCAAAGTGGCGTTTTGATGGCTGGCGTGACATTTGCGATGTATGAAATTTATGCAAAACAAACTGGGGCTAAAATTTACCGCACAAAGAGTGTGGAACATAATTTGAGTGAGTTTTTAGAAATTTATAACGCGCACAAAGATGAAATCTCTGTCATTTTTCTTTGCCTGCCAAATAACCCTTTGGGCGAGTGCATTGATGCCAATGAGGTCTATGAAATTTATAAAAAATATTGGCGAAAACACGCTTGTGGTGCTTGATTGTGCTTACATTGAATTTGCTAAATTTAAAGATAGCAAAAAAGAGATAAAGCCAAGCGAGGTGGTGAAATTTAAAAATGCCATCTATCTTGGTACTTTCTCAAAGGCATACGCACTTGGTGGCATGCGCGTTGGATACGGCGTGGCAAATGAAGAGATCATAGGCGCACTTTCAAAGTTAAGAGCTCCTTTTAACATCACAACACCGAGCTTAAGAGCGGCGATCGTAGCACTTGGTGATGATGAATTTGTGCAAAAAACTATGCAAAATAACTTCGAGCAGATGAAGAGATATGAGGAATTTGCAAGGCAAAATGGCATAGAGTTTATCCCAAGCTATACAAATTTCATCACTTTTAAATTTAACGAGCCAAAATCAAGCCAGATATGCGAAAAGATGCTAAAAAAAGGTATAATTTTACGAGATTTAAAAAGCTACGCCTTAAATGCGGTGAGAATCACCATCGGTCAGGCATGGCAAAACGATAGAGTTTTTGAAGAGTTAGAGCGAAATTTTAAAGTAGGGATATGGATTTTAAGGCATTACTTCATCAAATAAGTCAAATTTATCAAAAGCTTTCACTAAAACAAAAGATCGTCGCAGGCAGCTCGATCGTTTTAGTTGTGGCTTTTTTGGTATTTTTAACGCTTTACAAAAGTAAAAGTGATAGCTTTGCAGGATATAGCGTCCTTTTTGAAAACATCAGCCCAAGCGACTCAGCCTTAATAGTCGATCAGCTAAACAAAGATGGCATAAAGTATAAACTAGCAAATGAAGGCACAATACTGGTGCCAACAAGCGATGTATATAAAGAGCGTATCGCGGTTGCAACGCTTGGCATACCAAAAGAGAGCAAGATCGGTTTTGAAATTTTTGACAAGCAAGAATTTGGCGCAACAGACGCTGAGCAAAGGGTCAAGTTTCAAAGAGCGCTTGAGGGCGAGCTAGCTAGAACGATCGAGAGCCTCTCGTCTATCCAAAAAGCAACCGTAAGAATAGCCATACCAAAAGAGAGCGTCTTTACTGAAAGACAAGCACTGCCGACCGCTTCTATCGTCGTTGAGCTAAAGCAGAGCGTTAGTTTAAATGCGAAGCAAATTTTTGGCATTAAAAACCTAGTCGCTGCCTCTGTTACAAATTTAAGCACAGAAAATGTCAAGATAGTAAATCAAGATGGTGTCGCACTTGGCGATGAGGACGGCGAGTTTGATAGTGATGCCATAGCTCAGCAGATCCGCTATAAGCGCGAGTTTGAAAATAATTATGAGCAAAAGATCGTAAATGTGCTAGCTCCTATTGTGGGCGGGGCAGATAAGGTCGTAGCAAAGGTAAATATCGACTTTGACTTTGATAAAAAAGATACAAAAAGCGAGGTTTATGACCCAAATAACGTCGTAAGAAGCGAGAGCAACATCGAAGAAAAGCGCCAAGGCTCAGCTCCAAATGAAGTAGGCGGCGTACAGGTGCGGTTACGTAACATAGGTCCTGTTCAAGGACTAGATGATAGCACTTTAAAAGAGCAGTACAATAAAAGCTCGCAGCAGACAAACTACGAAATTTCAAAGAAAGTGACAAACGTCAAAGGGCAGTTTGCTAGTATAAACAGAGTAAGCGCAGCTGTCGTTATAGATGGGCTTTATCAAAGCAAAAAGGATAAAGACGGCAAGCCAACTGGCGAGCTTGGAATTTGCCCCGCTTACTAAAGAGCAAAGAGAATCAATCACAAATTTAATCAAGCAATCAATCGGCTACAATCAAAATAGAGGCGATGAGGTAAGCTTGGATAACTTCGAGTTTAAAACTGGCAAAGATGTCAGCACTGGCGAGAAGATGGATGGCTTTATGAACAACTACGTGATGCCTTTCTTGCCACTACTAAAATACATCTTTGCAGCGCTGCTACTTTACATCTTCTACAAAAAAGTCATCGTGCCATTTATGCAAAAGATGCTTGAAGAGACGAAAGAAGAAGAGGAGCAAGCCAGGACGATCTTGAAGATATCGAGGTGGATGCTGAAGATACGCTTGAGAAATTTAAAGCTGCTCGTAAGAAAGTCGAGGAGCAGCTTGGTCTTAGCGGTGAATTTAACGAAGACGAGCTAAAATACGACGTCCTTCTTGAAAAGATGAAGATAGTAGTCACCGAGCGAAGTGAGGAAATTTGAAATTTACTCCAAGATATGGTTAAAAATGATAGTGACTTTAACATGCGTAAGGAAATTTGATGTCTATAAAACTAACCGATAAGCAAAAGATGATATATGATGATCTTTCAATGCCTGAAAAGATCGCTATTTTACTAATACAGCTTGGCGAAGAGGCGACGGCTCTTATATTTTCTCACATGGATGTTGATGTCATCACTGAAATTTCAGGCTACATAGCAACTGCAAAAAATATAGACAAACAAGTTGCAGGCGCTATTTTAGAAGAATTTTACGCTCTAATGCAGTCAAATCAATATATGAGAAGTGGCGGCTTAGAGTATGCAAAAGAAATTTTATACCGCACATTTGGTCCAGAAGCTGCGCAGAAAATTTTAGATAAGCTTGCAAAAAGTATGGAAAACTCAAAAAGCTTTGGTTATCTTGATAAGATAAAGCCACAGCAACTCGCAGACTTCATCGTAAAAGAGCACCCTCAAACTATCGCGCTAATCCTAGCCCACATGGACTCAACAAGTGCTGCCGAGACGCTAAGCTTTTCTCAGATGAGCTAAGAAGCGAGGTCGTGATCAGGATGGCAAATCTTGGCGAGATCAGCCCATCAGTGATCAAGCGTGTATCAACCGTGCTTGAGGGCAAACTAGAAAGCCTCACATCTTACAAGGTTGAGGTTGGTGGCCCAAGAGCTGTGGCAGAAGTGCTTAACAGACTTGGTCAAAAAGCTAGCAAAAGCACCATTGAGCGCATCGAGCAAAGTGATGATAAGCTTGCTACAACGATCAAAGAGCTTATGTTTACATTTGAAGATATTATCAATCTTAACGCAACTGCGATTAGAGAAATTCTCAAAAATGTCGATAAAAAAGACCTTATGGTTGCATTTAAGGGTTCAAGCGATGGCATTAAAGATAAATTTTTATCAAATATGTCTCAGCGTGCAGCCGAAGCCTTTAAAGAGGAGATGCAATACCTTGGCGCTGTGCGTGTAAAAGATGTTGAAGAGGCGCAAAGACGCATCGTTGAGGTCGTTCAAGGTCTAGCTGATCAAGGTGTCTTCCAAGTTGGCGAAGCAGATGAGATGATAGAATGAAAAGTAGCGTAATAACAAGTGAGACCTCGCCGGCTCACTTTATAGAAAATTATAGATTTAAGGTGCTTGGAAGCAATGAAAGAGCCCAAGATAGCGCACCTGTTTTAATAGAAGAGAACAACCTTAGTGAAGAGCTAAATGAGCAAAATTTAGAGCAAGGTGGTGAAAATTTCGTGCCGCAAAGCCAGCCAGTTCACCAAATGCAGCCAAACATGCAAAATCACTTTGCGCCTCAGCCTCAAAATAACCAAGCTCACCAGCCTGGATTTGACTCGAGCTTTGTCGAGGAGCTACTTAAAAAGACAGATGAGCTAAGCAGCAACATCATCAAACTTCAAATGCAGATAGAAAATCAAGAGAGCGAATTTGCAAAGCGCCTTGAAGCTGAGACCGCTCGTGCTAAAGAGGATGGCAAAAACGAAGGCATTGCTCAAACAAACGCTGCAAACGAGGCAAAGATAAAGGAGCTTGAGGCTAAATTTAGCGCTTCAGCTGCAAAGCTAGATGAGCAGTACGTTAAATTTGATGAGTTTTTGAAAAAGAGCGAGGAAGAGCTTGGGCAAACTGCGATAAAGATCGCAAAAGAGGTGATAGAAAAAGAGGTTTCAAGCGCATCTAGCCAGATCGCTCATCACCTGGCAAATTCGCTTATAAAAGAGCTAAGCGACGTAAAAAATATAGAAATTCGTGTTAATCGCAGAAGATAGCGACTATCTAAAAGAGCAATTTAGTAAAAACGAACGCGTAAAAGTAAGCGCTGATGATGCCATAAGCAAAGGTGGCGTGGTGATAATAAGCGAGGGCGGAAACATCGATGCGACGATGCAAACAAGGCTTGAGAAGCTAAAAATGCTGGTAAATAATGAATAAAGACGTTAAAAGCCTAAATGTCGATGAGCTAAACGCACTTTGCCACGACATCAGAGATAAAATTTTAGCCACCGTTAGTAAAAATGGCGGCCATCTTAGCTCAAACATCGGTGCAGTCGAGATCATCGTTGCGATGCATAAAATTTTTGACGTTACAAAAGATCCGTTTATCTTTGACGTGAGCCACCAAAGCTACGCGCACAAGCTGCTAACTGGGCGCTGGGACAAATTTGATACGCTTAGAAAATTTAACGGCATCAGCGGCTACACAAAGCCAAGCGAGAGCAAATTTGACTACTTTGTAGCAGGCCATAGCTCAACGTCCATTTCACTTGCAGTTGGCGCTGCAAAGGCGATCAAGCTAAAAAATGAAGAGCGCTTGCCAGTAGCTGTCATAGGCGACGGCTCGCTAAGTGGTGGCATGGCGTATGAGGCGCTAAATGAGCTTGGGGATAGAAAATATCCTTGCGTCATCATCCTAAACGACAATGAGATGAGCATAAGTAAGCCAATAGGCGCTCTTAGCAAGTATCTAAGCCAGATGATGGCAGGGCAGTTTTATCAAAAATTTAAAGGCAGGGTTGAGCGCTTTTAAGCTATATGCCAGACTCTGCAGCCTACATGGCTAGACGCATGGAGGAGGGTATCAGGCTCATCACTCCTGGCATGTTTTTTGAAGAGCTTGGACTTGAGTACATAGGCCCAGTCGATGGGCACGACCTTGCAGCGCTTCTTAGCACATTTGAAACCGCTAAAAATATGAAAAAACCAGTCATCGTGCACGTGCAGACGCTAAAGGGTAAAGGGTATGAATTTGCCGAGGGTTACTATGAAAATTGGCACGGAGTTGGGCCGTTTGATCTAAAAAGTGGCGAATTTATAAAAAGACAGTCAAACAAGTCAGCCACGGCGATCTTTAGCGAGCAGCTTTTAAAGATGGCAAGAGAGCATAGCGACATCGTTGGCGTAACGGCTGCGATGCCAACAGGCACTGGCATGGACGCGCTCATACGATGAGTTTCCAGACCGCTTTTGGGACGTGGCGATAGCCGAGCAGCACGCAGTCACCTCGATGTCAGCCATGGCAAAAGAGGGCTTTAAGCCATTTGTCGCGATATACTCGACCTTTATGCAAAGAGCATATGATCAGGTCATTCACGACGCTTCTATCTTAAATTTAAACATCACATTTGCGATGGATAGGGCGGGCATCGTTGGCGAGGACGGCGAAACGCATCAGGGTGCTTTTGATATTAGCTTTTTAAACGCTGTGCCAAACATGGTTCTTTTTGCTCCAAGGTGCGAAGAGAGCATGAAAAATGTTATGGAATTTGCCTACTCTTATAAAGGCGTTAGCGCGTTTAGATATCCGCGTGGGGCGTTTATCTTAGAGATGAGTTTAAGGCTAAGCCACTTGAGTTTGGCAAGGGTGAAATTTTAGCTGACGCAAAGAGTGAGACCGCATTTTTAGGCTATGGCAACGGCGTTGGCAGAGCAAATTTGGTTAGAAATTTACTGAGTTGGCAAGCTTGAAGCGATCCTTGTCGATCTAATCTTTGTAAAGCCACTTGATAGTGAGCTTTTACTAGGTCTTGCAAAACGCACTAAAAAGTGGTATATCTTTAGTGATAGCGCTAAAAAAGGCGGTGTTGGCGAGATCGTAAGTGCCTTTTTACAAGAAAATGGCATATCAAATGTAAGCGTTGTTAGCTTTGAGTATGATGATGAAATTTATCCAGCATGGCTCGACAGCTGAGGTTGAAAAGAGCCTTGGCATAAGCGCTGAGCAAATTACCCAAAAATTACTAGAGAATAATTAATATCATTTAATAAAGAAACGTTTAATATTACTTTTGCTAGCATAAAGCAAAAATTTGTATAGGGAAAATTATGCAATATGTATCGTTGCTAAAACAGTCTGGGCTTAAAGTAACGCCGCAGCGTCTTAGCGTTTTGAGAATTCTTGATCGTCACACACATCCAACGATCGATGAGCTTTATGATGAAATTTTGAAAGAAAATCCATCAGTTTCGCTCGCAACTGTTTATAAAAACCTAAACACTCTAAAAGACGAGGGTCTAGTGGTTGAAGTAAATATCGTCAATCAAAAGGCGAGATACGACATTTACGAGCATCCGCACATCCATGTGGTTTGCGAAAACTGCGGTAGCGTCGAGGATATGAGCTATGATGACTCAGAGCTTGGCAAATACCAAGAAGCGCTTGAAAAAAAGATCGGTAACATCATTGAGCGCCTAAATATCGTTGCTAGCGTAAAAAGCTGTAAACACTGCCGATAAGGCAAAATTTATGTTGCATTATGCAACATAAATTTTTAATTTTCTTCATAAAATACTTCAAACAAGCCTGAAATTAGCTTTTTTCTCATTATTTTAAGCACTAACTCGCTAAAATAAGCAAAAATTTCGGAGAAAAATGTGGGTTTGGAGATAGAGCGTAAATTTTTACTCAAAAATTCTCAAATTCTAGATTTTCTAAAAGAGGCTGGAGTAAGCTTCAAGCACCTTGAAATTTCTCAGTTTTACACCAAAATCACGCAAAATGAAGAGATCCGCTTCAGAAGTGAAGAGAATAAATTTATAAAAACGATTAAGGTTGGCAAAGATCTTATAAGAGAAGAAAATGAGGAATTTTGCGAAAAGGCGGAGTTTAAAAAGGCTCTAAAAAACCGCATCGGACGCGTCATCACAAAAGATAGATACATTTTTCGGCTAAATAATAACCCTTGTAACATCGACGTTTTTAAAGACGGCTTAAATGGACTTTGCACATTTGAGATCGAATTTGCCTGATGAAAACGAGGCTTTATATTTTAAACTGCCACCGTTTTTGGAGCAGTTTTGTAGGGCTGATGTCACCTGCGATAAGATATAAAAACAAATTTCTAGCCATTCACGCAAATGAAAATGAACAAATTGATTATAAAAGGGCTTACTCTGTCTTTAAAAACAAAGAAATTTCGCCAAATTTTGCTGCAAATTTAAAAAGTGGCGAGGCGCTAAGGGCTTTGTTTTTAAACATCTTTAAAGAGATAAAGAGACTAAAGAGCGAATATCTGCAAGATCACGATGAAGAAATTTTACATAGTCTGCGAGTAAATTTAAGAAAAGTTAGGTCGCTACTTAAAATTTTTAACGGCGTTTTTGATGAGAAAGTGACGCTCTTTTTGGAGAGAATTTTAAAATTTTGGCAAACTCAACCAACAAAAAGCGAGACTTAGACATATTTTTAGGCTTTTTAAGCGAGCAAAAGCATGCAAATGAGCTTATTTACTTTGTGCAAAAGGCTCTAAATTTAGAGTATGAAAACGTTAAAAGCTATCTTAGTGATGAGGAAAACTACGCATTTTTAAAAGAGTGGGAGATATTTTTAAACGAGGGCGAGTTTTATAGATCAAAGCTCTTTGACGTGAGCCTTTCGCGCCTTGGCTCGTTTAAACTTAGAACGCTTCTAGTTTTAGCACAAAAAAGGCTAAAAAGCCTAGATCAAGACTGCCCAAATGAGAGCTTTCACAAGATCAGGATCGAGCTTAAAAAAGTGAGATACACTTACGAGTTTTTGAGTGAGATTTTTTATTTTGACGGGCTTAAAAAGTATGAAGAGCGGCTAAAAGATATGCAAGAGATCTTTGGTGCGCTTCAAGACTATGACGTTTGGCTGGGCATCTTGGAGCGCTTGCCAGTGGCTGCTGGTAAAGAAAAACTAGAGAGTAAAATCTACAAACAAATTTACAAAACCAGAGAAGAGGTACTAAAAAAACGGCTTAAATTTATAAAAGCAACTCGCAAGATCTCGCGAAATTTAAAAATTTACTACATATAAAGGTCTAAAATTTATGCAAAAACAAGAAAAAATAGTTGATATGTTAACCAGATCGCTCCTACGTATGACGTCGCGAACAGGGTGCTAAGCCTTGGCGTGGATGTGAGCTGGAGGAAATTTGCCTGCAGATATATGCTAGAAATTTTAAAAATAAAAGCATAAATATCGTGGATGTGGCTTGCGGTACCGGCGATATGATGGGGCTTTGGAGTGAAATTTCAAAAGAATTTGGCGTAGAGGTAAAAAGCCTTACTGGCATCGACCCATCAAGTGGCATGCTAAAAGAGGCGAGGGCGAAATTTCCAAATTTTAAATTTATAGAGGCCTACGCTGATAATACAACGCTTGCAAGCGGTGAGGCTCAAATTTTAAGCATAAGCTACGGCATAAGAAACGTGGTCGAGCGAAAGGCTGCGCTTAGGGAGTTTAACAGGGTCTTGGCTGATGGCGGCTACGTCGTCGTGCTTGAATTTACCAAACGCCAGAAAAAGGGCTTTATAACCGCGTTAAGAGATTTTTACCTAAGTAAAATTTTGCCAAGTATCGGCGGCTTTATCTCGAAAAACAAAGAGGCATACGAGTATCTGCCAAGCTCGATCGAAAATTTTTTAGACGCAAAGAGCTTTTGCGACGAATTAGTTGAAGCTGGCTTTGAGATAGAGCTTTGCAAGGGCTTTAGCATGGACATTTCGACGCTATTTATCGCTAAAAAGGTCAAAGAGATCAATGCTTAGCGTATCTGAGCTAAACGAAAAAGCAAAGGCGCTGCTTGAAGCGACACTTGACTACGTCGAGGTAAGTGGCGAAATTTCGCGCCTTACTAAGCACGCCTCTGGGCACTGGTACTTCACACTAAAGGATGAAAAGTCAAGCATCTCAGCCGTGATGTACCGCATGAATAACCAAAAGGTGAAATTCCTGCCAAAAGAGGGCTTGAAGGTCAAAATTTACTGGCAAAGTGACCATTTATTCGCCAAGTGGGTCGTATCAGCTGGTGGCTAGCGCGATGCTGCCTGATGGCGAGGGCGAGCTTGAGCTTGCGTTTAGGCAGCTTAAAGAAAAGCTCGAAAACGAGGGACTTTTTGACATCAGCGCAAAAAAGAGATACCAAATTTACCTAAGAAAATAGCCCTTGTCACAAGCGCCACTTCAGCCGCACTTCAGGATATGCTAAAGGTGGTAAGAAGCCGTTGGAGACTAAGTGAAATTTATATATTTGACGCGCTAACTCAGGGCGAAAGTGCTCCAAGCTCGCTTATAAAAGCTTTGCGTAGAGCCGATAAATACGGCGTTGATGTGATCGTTTTAGCTCGTGGAGGCGGCAGCAAAGAGGATCTTTGGTGCTTTAACGACGAGGGCTTGGCGCGTGAAATTTACGCTACCAAAACGCCAGTCATAAGCGCTATCGGGCATGAGATCGACTACGTTATAAGTGACTTTGTAGCGGACCGTAGATCGCTTACGCCAAGTGCAGCCATGCTTGATCTGTTGCCTGATGAAGAGGCATTTTTCCAGTATCTTGACAGGCTCAGCGACGATCTTGATAGTGCTTTAAATTTAAAGATCACAAAGAAGCAAAATCTGCTAAATTTACCTGCTTTCTAAATTTTCATCAAACGCCCTAAAAGCTAGGATCGAGCTAAAATTTAGCGAGGTGGCAAACAAGCAAAACGCCCTAACAAACGCCGTGCAAAGAAAGATCTTGCTTCTTGGCTCAGCTCTTGGTTCGCTAGAGAAGGCTTATGAGATGAGGGAGCTCTTTTTTGAGAGCACGAAGTGGCTTATCGAGGTTAGAAAAGATGGCAAGAGAGCCGATCTTAGGGATTTAAATTTGAATGATGAGATCGAGCTTATCTCGCAAAATACACATAAAAAAGCAATTATCAAGGAGTAAAAATGAGTAGAAAAATCAACTTTAGCGCAGGCCCAAGCGCGATACCATTAGACGTTTTAGAGCATGCAAAGGCCGAATTTACCGACTACAGAGGCGAGGGCTACTCGATCATGGAGATTAGCCACAGAAGCAAGACCTTCGAGGAGATCCACTTTGGCGCGATGGAGAAGATAAGAAAGCTTTACGGCATCGGCGATGAGTATGAAATTTTATTTTTGCAAGGCGGTGCACACTTGCAATTTAGCATGATACCGATGAATTTATATCAAGGTGGCAGGGCCGAGTACGCAAACACTGGCGTTTGGACAAATAAAGCCATCAAAGAGGCAAAAGTGCTTGGCGTAAATGTAGATGTCGTTGCAAGCAGCGAGGATGAAAATTTCTCTTACATCCCTGAGTTTAAATTTAGCGATGACGCTGACTACGCCTACATCTGCTCAAACAACACGATTTATGGCACGCAGTATAAGGCTATGCCAAAGACCAAATCGCCCCTTGTTGTCGATGCTTCGAGCGACTTTTTTGCTAGACCGCTTGATTTTAGCAGTATCGGCTTGCTTTATGGCGGCGCTCAGAAAAATGCAGGCCCAAGCGGCGTGACTATCGTCATTTTAAGAAAAGACCTAGTTGATCGCGTGAGCAGCCAAAATGTCCCTATGTTTTTACGCTACAAAACGCACGTAGAGGCAAACTCACTTTACAACACACCGCCAACTTTTGGAATTTATCTTTTAAATTTAACCATGCAACACTTGCTAGACCTTGGCGGACTTAGTGAGGTCGAGAAGATAAATGCCAAAAAAGCAAGCACGCTTTATAATATCATCGATAGCTCAAATGGCTTTTACGTGGGTCACGCTAAAAAATCAAGCAGATCAGATATGAATGTGAGCTTTACGATACCAAAAGATCATGCGCTTGAGCCAGTTTTTGTCGAAGAAGCGCTAAAAGAGGGCATGCTTGGGCTAAAAGGCCACAGACATCTTGGTGGCATAAGAGCCTCTATCTACAACGCCGTTAGCCAAAGCGACGTTGAGAAACTTGGCGAGTTTATGAGAAATTTGCCAGAAAGCACGGCTGATGAACAAGGCAAAAAAAGCTTACGATGAAATTCCTTATTTCTCAGCTGCATTTAGCGACTGCTCGCCTGTTAGGATAGAGGCGGTTGCTAAATTTCTTGGGCTAAAGGCCGCAAATTTAAAAGATGCCAGAGTGCTGGAGCTTGGTTCATCATACGGTGGCAATATCTTGCCATTTGCAGCTTCGCACAAAGAGGCAAAGGTCGTTGGCATCGACATCTCAAGCCACCAAGTAGAAGAGGGCAACAAGATCGCAAAGAAGATGAATTTAAAAAATTTTACCCTTCTTGAGCGCGACTTTTTGCACATGAATGAGCACGATATCAAAGAGCTTGGCGAGTTTGACTACATCATCGCTCACGGCGTTTATAGCTGGGTGAGCCCAAACGTGAGAGACGCGCTACTTGCAACTATAAAGGCGCTACTTAGCAAAGATGGCATCGCCTACGTCTCTTATAACACCTACCCAGGCTGGAAGAGCCTTGATATCTTAAGAGATTTCATGCTTTTTGCGAGCGCAAATAGGGGCGATAAAGACTCACTTCCTCACGTCAAAGAGGAGCTAAATTTCTTGCAGGATTATTTGAAATTTAGCCTGCAAAACCAAAGCGACGTCGTCTATAAAGACAGCATGAAGCTACTTTTGACGCAGCTAAATTTCTTGCAAGGCATCATAGCAAAGGGAAGTGATTATTACATTTTGCATGACTTTTTGGAGGCGAGTAACGAGCCAACTTACTTTCATAAATTTGCTAGGCATATCGATAAACATGGACTTTGCTACGTCATAGACGCCTCGCTAAACGATATCTTTGCAAGCTCGACTGGGATATACCGCTTTGACGCGCACATCGAGCAAAGCTACAACACTCGCATCAAAAAAGAGCAGCTAAACGACTTTTTGTTTAATAGATCCTTTAGAAAAAGCCTCATCGCTCACAAAGAAAGGCTAAATGGCGCTGATGACTTTGACGCGGTACTTGGAGAGAGCGAGCTAAATAGCCTAAATTTTGCTTACTTTAGCGAACAGCCAAGGACAAAAACGCAAGAAATTTTAAGCAAAGCCTATCCACAAAGTCTAAATTTAAGCGAAGTAAAGGCCGCACTTGGTGAAAGCGAGAGCGAAGCATTTATGGGACTACTTGAAATTTTAAACGATCAAAACACTAAAATTTCATCATCAAAGCTTATTGCGCTTGATTATGAGCCTAAAAAACTAGGCTAAAGCCTAGAGCAGCGGCATATCTAGGGTATTTTTTGGAGGCTAGTTTGCCAGTCATATCTTTAGCAAATGAGCTAAATGGCAAGCTTAGCTTAAGCGTTGAAGAGATCAAAGCCGCTTTGAAATTTGACGGCAAGGCTAGCTTTAAAGAGATCGCAAAGGGCGCAAATTTAAGCGAAGATGAGCTAAAAGAGCTTGCTTTTAAACTAGGCGAAGCCTACTTTTTTGAAGAAATTTAAAAAAGAGCGTGGCAAATTTAGCCATGCTCTTACTCAAAAAACATATCTTTTAATATCAAACATATCATCGCTATGTAAAAGACCAAAAACCATTTTTTAAGTGTTTTTTTGTCGGTATTTTGCGTCTTTTTAGTGCCAAAGTATGCGCCTATTAGCGAGCCAAGACCTAAAAATGCGCCCTCAGCGTATGAGATATGGCCATTTAGCGAGAGCGAGATGAAGCCAGCGATGGCTGCAAACATAACGAAAAATACGCCCATAGAAACGGCTTTTTTCAGCTCATAACGTAAAAAGCCAACTAAGATCGGTGCGATAAAGACGCCTCCTCCGATGCCGATGCTAATGGCAAAAACGCCAACAAAAACACCAACTAAAAATAGCAAAAAGAGCGAATTATTCGCATTTGAGCCGTCGCTGTTTGGTGAAAAGTATAGCTTTATAAGCGAAAAGACAAATGTTGCTAGAAGCATAGACTCAAGTAAGAGTGCAGGCGCGTGCGATACGATGATACCACTAAAACTTGCTCCCACAAGACCCCCAAGCCCCAAAAATACGCCGCGGTTTAGCTTTAAAAGTCCAGCTTTGTAGTTTAGATACGAGCCAAATGTCGCGCTAAAGATCATCTGCATGACGCTTATGCCAATGGCATCTTTGACGCCGTATCCAAAGGCGACCATGATAGGAACGACGACTGTGCCGCCACCGATGCCAAAAAATCCAGCTATATAGCCAACGCCGATACCTAATATAAAAAGTTCTACAAAAAGCATTTTTTCTCCCTTGACTGGTGCAAATTTTAGCCAAGGGGCTCTTAAAAAAATAGTAAAAAAGGCGTAAATTTAAAATTTAGCCAAAATTCTAAAAAGTAAAAGCGAAAATTTTTTATAATCAATAAAAATTTAAAAGGAAAAAGATGCTCTTAGAACAACCACTTTTTTATTACGAAGCGATCAGAGAGAAATTTAAAAATAGCTACCTAGCCGAAGACAAGACACAGACGATAATCGGCATCGACTGCGAATATATCGATGAAAAAGATATGGACTTTTACGGACTTAGAAGCTACTTTGATACCAATCGTAACAGATCACTCGCACCTTTTGCTGGGCTTTTTGGCGTTTTTGCTTATGATGGCGTGAGATACTTTGAGTATATCGGCGAAGAGAAGGCTAAAAAGTATGAATTTCCAAAATTTATCTACGCTGACGCTAAAGCATATCTGCACTTTGATAAGATAAGTAAAATTTACACTTTTTATGGAGATAAAAAGAGGTATTATGACTTTTTGCTAAATTTAAAGGCAGACAATGATACTGAAAAAGAGTATGAATTTAGTATAAAAACTGATCTTAGTAGCGAAAAGAAACACTTTGAAGATATGGTTGAAGTGGCAAAACAGTATATAAGAAGCGGCGATGTCTTTCAAGTGGTGCTTGGCGAGCTACTTGAAATTTCAACAAATATGAGCAGCCTGGACTTTTACAAAAAGCTTGCCATAGCAAATCCAAGCCCATATATGTTTCATTTTCCTACGCCTTATGGCGATGTGGTTGGCTCGTCGCCTGAGCTTGTTTTTGAGATGAAAAGTGAGCAAATTTTTGTAGCACCGATCGCTGGCACAAGACCAAGAGGCGGCGATGCAAACGCTGATGTGGCGCTTGAAAATGAGCTACTAAGCGACGAAAAGGAGCTGGCTGAACATAAAATGCTAATCGATCTTGCCAGAAATGACATCGGCAGGGTCTCAGAGCCAAAGAGTGTAGTCGTGAAAAATGCGATGCATATCCAAAATTTGAAAAAGTGATGCACATCGTGAGCGATGTCTATGGCAAGTGCGCTAGGGAGCTTAACCTTTTTGACGTGCTAGCTAGCATCTTCCCAGCTGGCACGCTAAGCGGTGCGCCAAAGATCAGAGCGATGCAGATCATAAACGAGCTTGAAATTTTGAGCGAAATATCTATGGTGGGGGCATTGGATTTTTGCATTTTAATGGCGACGCTCAGGTGGCGATCCTCATCCGCTCAGCCATCTTTGTGCCAGCTAAAAACGGCTTTAGCGACGTCTTTGTCGGAGCTGGAGCTGGCATAGTCTATGACTCAAAGAGCGAAAAAGAGTATGCTGAAATTTGCCACAAACGAGCCAGCGTGGTAAATGTCTTTAAAAACAGCGCAAAAGAGGTTTAAATTTACAAAGTAGGAGCTTTCATACCAGGACAAAATTTAATCCTAGCTATAACTATCGTCGTTTTTATATGTGCGTGCTTTATGGTGCATAGGGATAATAAAAAGAATTTGCAAAAAGATAAATAATTAAATTTGCAAGGTGGCAAATCAACCTGCAAGAGTAAATTTGCGTTGTTTGGCTTTAAAAAGAATAACTAATGTCAAGATAAGATCCTATTTTTGTAGGCGCACTAAACGCTAGCAAGATGAAATTTTGCTTTGATGAGCGCATCCAAACAAATGTGGTGGCAAATTTTACTCAAATTTATGAGTATGAAAATTTACATATCAAAAAGGGCGAGCGTCTGAGAATTTCGAGCTTGGCTCAACCATCGTCATACTTAGCGAAAAAGATGCGACCTGATACAATCTTTTTAAAAACAAAGAGCTTAAATTTTCTGAAGCGATCAGACTTATAAAATAAATACGCTAAGCATATAAGTAAATTTTTATATATTCATTACAATACGAGTTATAGTTTTCAAAATATTATAGGTATGAAGGCTTGTAAAAGATGATGAACGTATTATTTTATCTACCAAAATTTCTCTAGGATTAAGATTTGATTGGCTCATCTGTAAGCTGGTATTTGTTTTACTAAGTCGATAGCTTTTACATTATTTAAATATATTAATAAGATATAAGATTACGACTTATCGTATCTTTTAAAACTTGTTATAAAAAATTTAAATTTGCCTTGCAACCCAAGGCTTAAATATCTAATGCGCAAATTTTAGCTATTTAGCCCAAAAAGGGCTAAATTTAGACATTAAACCTAAAGTGCATAACATCGCCATCTTGCACGACGTAGTCTTTACCTTCAAGTCTCATCTTGCCAGCCTCTTTGGCTCCGTTTTCGCCGCCATGTGCGATGTAGTCATCATAGCTTATCACTTCAGCTCTGATAAAGCCTCTCTCAAAGTCGTTGTGGATGACGCTTGCTGCTTTTGGCGCTTTCCAGCCATTTGTGATCGTCCAAGCCCTTACTTCCACGACGCCAGCGGTGAAATAGCTTATCAAATTTAGCTTAGCAAAAGACGTTTTGATGATCTTTTCAAGGCCGCTCTCACTCGTGCCAAGAGATGCCAAAAACTCGTGCGCCTCCTCATCGCTTAGGCCTATTAGCTCCTCTTCGACCTTGGCGCAAAGCTTGATCACCTCGTGGTCTGAGGCCTTAGCATACTCTTTTAGCGCTTTTACGAATTTATTATCCTCGCTAAGTCCCTCTTCATCGACATTTGCGCCATAAACTACCTCTTTTGCGCTTAGAAGTCTTAGCTCTTTGTTGAGTGCTAAAAACGCCTCGCTATCTCTTTGCTCAAAGCTGCTTGCACTTTTGCCATCATTTAGGTGAGCTAGAAGTAAATTTGCTATCTCAAGCGCCTCTTTAGCGCCTTTTGCATTTGCTTTTGCCTCTCTTGTGAGCTTTTCTATCTTTTTGTTTAGCTGCTCGATGTCAGCTAGTATCAGCTCGGTTTGGATGATCTCGATGTCTCTTACTGGATCGACGCTGCCCTCGACGTGAGTGATGTTTTCGTCCTCAAAGCAGCGAACGATATGCAAAATAAGCTCAGTCTCTCTGATGTTTGATAAAAATTTCATTGCCAAGTCCCTCGCCAGAGCTCGCTCCTTTTACAAGGCCTGCGATATCGACAAATTCGATGGTTGAGTATTGAATTTTATTAGGACTAACTATCTTTGCAAGCTCGTTTAGGCGTTTATCAGGCACTGGCACGATGGCTTTGTTTGGCTCGATAGTGCAAAACGGATAGTTCGCACTTTCTGCGTTTTGCGCCTTTGTAAGTGCGTTAAATGTTGTTGATTTGCCCACATTTGGTAGGCCTACTATTCCAACTGAAAGTCCCATCAATTCTCCTTACTAAGTGCTTGTAAAAAGTATAAATTCATCCTAACGCCAGCCCCACTCGCACCTGCTTGGTTGTATCCCCAAGCCTTTTCGCGGTATGCTGGGCCTGCGATATCAAGGTGTAGCCACCTATCTTTATACTCATCTTTGATAAATTTGGCTAGAAACATGCCAGCCGTGATCGCGCCGCCATATCTACTTGAGGCGCAGTTGCTAACGTCTGCGATCTGGCTTTTGATAAGCTCGCTAAGATAAGGGTTAAAATCAAGTATAGTCGCTAGCTCGCCGCTATCTTTTATCTTGTTTTTAAACTCGTTTTTTAGGCTCTCGCTGTTGCCCATGATGCCTGTTGTGTATTCGCCAAGTCCCACGACGCAAGCGCCAGTTAAGGTTGCCATGTCGATTAGGGTGTCTGGTTTAAAATCTTGTGCGTAGCTTAGGCAGTCAGCCAGCACCAAGCGTCCCTCTGCGTCGGTGTTTCTAATCTCTATGCTAACGCCACTTCTTGAAATTAGCACGTCATCAGGCTTATAAGCGTTGCCTCCGATCATATTTTCAGTCGCACCTAAAATGGCGTGAATTTCAAATGGTAAATTTAGCTCCGCTGCACCTTTTATGATGCCAAGAGCTGCTGCTGCGCCGCTTTTGTCTGATTTCATAGTGAGCATATAATCAGCCGGCTTCAAGCTAAGGCCGCCGCTATCGTATGTTAGCCCTTTGCCGACAAAGATGATGCGTTTTTTAGATTTTTTAGGCTTGTAGGTTAGATGGATGAGCCTTGGTTTATGCACGCTTGCGCGATTTACCGCCAAAAATGCGTTCATATTCTCTTTAGCTAAAAATTTCTCGTCATAGACCTCGCACTTTATACTTGCGATATTTTTGGCTAAATTTAAAGCGTCCTCGGCCATCTTTTGTGGGGTGTAAATTTCTGCAATTTCATTTACGATATCTTTTGTGAAATTTGTAGCACTTGCTATTATTTCTGCCTCTTTAAAGCCCTCATTTGCAGCCTTTAGATCGACCTTTTTGTCAGCAAATTCTTCAGTAGAAAAGATGATCTCTTTAAGGGTGTATCTCTCTTTTTCTCTTTATACTTGTTAAATTCATAGCTTCCAAGCAAAAAGCCCTCAGCAAGTGCTTCAAAGCTTAGTTTTTGGCACTGCGCTACGTAAGAAGCTAGCTTTATACTCTTAATATTT
The DNA here is from genome assembly GCA_037321105.1 of Campylobacter concisus. Classification (GTDB taxonomy): domain Bacteria; phylum Campylobacterota; class Campylobacteria; order Campylobacterales; family Campylobacteraceae; genus Campylobacter_A; species Campylobacter_A concisus_AZ. The sequence continues at coordinate 1,797,151 of CP147775.1, forward strand.
AGCGATTTTAGTGCGTTATAAGCTTTAGCGGCTGCAACTCTAAGCTCGTCAAGATCAAGCTTAGAAAGCGGCACGTAGGCTCTTTTTGCCTCACTTAGGATAAGGACGCTCTCGCCTTTGTAATTGTTAAATTTAATAGCCTCTTTGTCGCCTATAAATTTATGTTTTAAATCCTTATCAACTACGAAAATTAGTTCAATATCAGCTTTTATGTCTTTTAATTTCTTATCAACTATTTGAAACTGCATGTCTTCTGTCTCTCCTTTCGTTTAAAATTTTATTTTCGATGCGCTTAAATGCATAGATCAAAAGCCCCATAAATATAGCAACCACTGGGATAGCGACGTACCAGTGCTCTTTTGCTTCTTGCAAAAGCACAAGTATATGCTCGCCAAGTATCCAAGCAGGTATGGTCGTTATCGCCGCCCAGCACCAAGCGCTGATCAAATTTATAAAGGCGTATTTTTTAGCGTCATAGCCAGTAAGTCCTATGCAAAGCGGGATGATGACACGAAAGCCATACATATAGCGTTGCAAAAAGATGATCGGCCAGCCGTATTTTTTCAGCATTATGTGTGCCACTGCAAATTTTCTCCGCTGTGTGTGAAGCCTTTTTGCGATGTATTTTTTATTGTAACGCCCTAAATAAAAGTAAATTTGATCTCCCACAAAGCCTCCAAGTCCAGCCACAAAGATAGCAAGCGCGATGTGCATATGCGTGGTGTGAGCGAGAATTCCAGCCATGATGAGCGCCATCTCACCTTCCATGATACACCAGACAAAAAGTATGATGTAGCCGTACTCTTTAAGCAGTTCTATAAAAAACTCTTCCATTCTAAACCTCTAAAACGCTGTAAATTTTCAGTAAGCGACTTTAGCTTTTCGCTACCTTTTAGATCGACTAGATCTATGAGAAAGCACGCCTCTACGCAGGTTGCGTTAGTTTGATTGATAAGCTCAACTGAAGCCTTTGCAGTGCCGCCAGTCGCGATGAGATCGTCCATCAAAAGCACTCTAGCGCCTGCTTTTTCTCCAAAAGCATCGATGTGAATTTGCACTTCATCGACGCCGTATTCTAGGCTATATTTTTGAGAAAGCGTGATAAAAGGCAGTTTTTTTGGCTTGCGAATAGGTACGAAAGGTAGCCTTAGTCTTGTCGCAAGCGCCGCACCAAAGATAAAGCCTCGTGACTCGATGCCAGCGATGTAGTCGATACTAGCGTCCTCATATCTAGCCACCAAATGATCTATCAAAAAGTTAAATGCCTCTTTGTTGTTTAGCAGCGTCGTGATGTCGCGAAAGACTATGCCAGGCTTTGGAAAATCGTTTATGCAGCGAATAGAGTTTAGTAAAAATTCTTTGCCTTTTTGATCTAAAATTTTCATAAATTTCCTTAAATTTCGAGATTATAGTAGCGCTTCGATCTTGCCTTCAAGCTCGCGGATGCGTTGTCTTAGCTTGTCGTTTTCTAGGCGGTACTGGGAATTTCTTGTGCGAAGTGAGGTTACGTCGTTTTTGGTTTTGTTTAGCTCGTCTGTCAAGATGTCGATGTTGCCTAGACTTCGTTGGAGTTGGATCTGAAATTTTCTTATGACGACCTCGGTGTCTTGGAGGTTATTTTTCATAAAATCTTTTGTAGCGCGCTCTTTTTTTAGAAGCGTTTTGAAGTAAAAAACCATGACGGTTAGGTAGATCGCGGCACAAACAAGAGCGGTAAAAACGATCCACTCGCCTATCATTTGCCTGCCTCAAGCTCTATTTTTTTGACTCTTCTTTCGTGTCTGCCACCTGCAAACTCAGTCTTTAAAAAGGCTTCTACCGCCGATATAGCCACACCTGCACCGATAACTCTTGCGCCAAAAGCGATGACATTTGCGTCATTGTGCTCTCTTGCAAGCCTTGCGGTAAATTCATCGTGACAAAGGGCACATCTTACGTTTTCATGTCTATTTGCAGCTATTGAGATACCTATGCCTGTGCCACAAACTAGCACGCCGTAGCAGTTAGGCTCAAGCTTGCTCGCTAGCAAATGCGCATAATCAGGGTAATCAACACTATTTTTATCGTTTGTACCAAGATCAACCACTTCGTATCCAAGCCCTTTAATAGCCTCTTTAAGCTCGTTTTTTAGCTCAAAACCAGCGTGATCGCTAGCTAAGAAAACTTTGTCTATCTTCATGAAAAGTCCGTTAAATTTTTGTTGATTATAGTCAAAGTTGCATTAAAATAAAATTTTACTCTCAGCCAAAATGAAGCTATAATTTACCAAAATTTAAAGGAGAAAATATGAAAAAAGCACTCTTTTTAGTGGCTTCTACGCTAGCCTTTGCAAATGAAAATCTAATAGAGATCTACACAGATCAAACCATCGTCACTCAAAAATTTAGCGACGCAAATAGCTCTTTTAGCGCCTTTGTGCCAGAAGGTGTGCAGAGTGAGAACATCACTATAAATGGGGATTGTGATGCGAATGCTTATCTAAAAAAGATCAGCGAAGAAAATAGCCCAAGTTACATAAAATGGAAGCAAGAAGTTGCAAATTTAAACAATAAGCTTGAGGCGCTAAATGCAAGAGGCAGGTTTATAGAGCAAGCTTTAGTAGAAGAAAACAAAAGTAACGATGTGACAAAAAGAGCTGATGAGTTTTATAAATTTAGCCTAGAAAATATCGAGAAAATTTCAGCTGCTAAAAGTGAGCTTGAAGCGCTTAAAGAAAATGAGCCAAAGAGCGATCTGGCTGGATTTTTGCAGCTTGATATGAAATTTGCTTGCAACCCAAAAGAGGCGACGCTTTCATATATGGATGATGAGGCGCCAAAGACGCTAAATGAAATTTATGCAGACACAAAAAACAAAAATATCTTGATAAAACAAGAAATTTTGCTCACCAACCCATTTGCCAGCGATGTTAAAAATTTAAAGCTCGCCATCTATCCAACCAGATATCAAAAGGCGCTTGCTCCAAGCAAGTTTTACCCTTGGTACGAGGAGAGCGAGGCGGAGGCTGATGGTTACGGCGCTTCGAAAAATATGCTAAGAGCCGCGAAAGTCGCCGCTGAGGTCGCTGATATGCGTGTGCAAAGAGATGAGAATGAGTTTGCCAAAATTTGGAAGATAGATGGGATAAATTTAGCAAAAGGCGAGAGCAAATATATAACTTATGATACGCAAAAAATGGATGCAAATTTTAGCGTTTTTGCTGATTTTTACGGTTCGCTAAAGGCATATAACGTAGCTAGCTTTAAGCTAAATGATGATCTAACTCCAGCTAAAACGCAGTTTTACGTTAATGGCGTGAGTGTTGGCAGTCCAAGCGAGTTTGAGATGAAAGCTAAAGATGAGCCCTCTCAGCTATTTTTAGGACAAAACGAGCTAATCGAGCTTAAAAAAGAGCGCTTAAATGAAATTTAAAAAGAGCTCGCTTCTTGGCAAAGAGCGAATAAGCGAAGAGGGCTATGAGATAAGTGTTAAAAATAACTCAAGCAAGAGTGTCGATGTCACTTTGGTCGATCGTGTGCCAGTATCTGCCGACGAGGCGGTAAAGGTCGAGATAAAAGGCTTTGATAAAAAAGATATCAGCAAAGATGGCAAGGTGGAGCTTAAAATTTAGCCTTGCGCCAAAAGGGAAATTTAAAAAATAGTACTCTTATAAGATCACAAAGCCAAAAATTTAGAGCAAATTTGCTCTAAATTTAGCCGTTTATAAAGGCGTTTGCGATTTCTAAAACGTATCTTGTCGGATAAAAGATAGTATCTTTTAAAGGCGAAATGAGGATGATGATAAGGATGACAAAGCCATATCTTGAGATGCCCTCAAGCTTTTCTGCCAGTGCGTGAAAGCCAAAATTTCTAAGCGCATACTCGAGCGCGTGAAAGCCGTCAAGTGGCGGAATCGGATAGAGGTTAAAGATGGCTAACATCAAATTTAAAAGCGCAAGCGTAAATAAAAACTGAAGTAAAATTTCAAAGGTTTCTATATTTAGCAGAGCCTTTAACACAAAAAGCGACAAGATGCCTAGGATGATGTTGTAGCAAATGCCAGCTAGACTTACGTAGATAGCTGCCTTGTATCCGCCATTTCGCACGACTGTGTAGGTATTTACAGGCACTGGTTTTGCCCAGCCAAACATCATGCCAGTGCTTAGATAAAGCACCAGTGGCACTATGATAGTGCCGATAGGATCGATGTGTTTTATGGGATTTATACTAAGTCTGCCAAGGTTTTTTGCGGTGTTGTCGCCAAATTTATAAGCGACATATCCGTGCGCGATCTCGTGGCCGACGATGGCGATTATTAAAGAGATGACGATAGTGGCGACTTTTATGGGGTCAAAATTAGTGAAGTCCATCAACTTCTCCCTCTTTTAGAGCTTGTTTTGTGAAAAACTCATCATTTTCTATCGTATCTACAAAGCGTCCGATACGCTCCCAGCGCACATTGTAGTTGCTATCCCAGCTAAAATAAATAAACCAAGGCTGACCAACTATATCTTTGTAAGCCACGCTTCCCCAAAAACGGCTATCGTTTGAGTGATCGCGGTTGTCGCCTATCATAAAGTATTCATCTTTTGGCACTTTTACGTAAAATGCATTAAAGTTAAAATTTGGATTTTGCGGTAGTGAGCTAATGAGCGCTGGCTTCATAAAAACGTTTGATTTGTTTGTATTTAGCATGAAAACCATCTGCTCAAATAAATTTACATTTTCGTCGTAATGGATGCCACTAAATCTATACGGCTCTTTTATGAAAAGTTTGCCATCAAGCTCGGCTATGTCGCTGCATGAGTAGCCAAATTTACTCTCTTTGCCATTTAAATTTTCACGGCAATTTGCCTTTATGAAGCTATCTCCCTCTTTTGGGCGCAGATAGAGGGCTTTTTCAGTAAAAACGATCTCGTCCTCGCTAGTTGCAAAGCAGCGCTTTACAAAGTGAGTTTTCTCATCTTTTGGATAGCGAAATACGACTATATCGCCCCTTGCAGGACCATCGCCTGTTATAAGGTGACCATTGTCATTTAGCTCAGGTAAAATTTTCACCTCAAGCCATGGAATTCTTGGCGTTGGTATGCCATAAACATACTTTTTAGCAAATAAAAAATCCCCAACCAAAAGCGTATTTTTCATCGAACCAGACGGGATCACAAAGGCTTGAGCCACAAAGAAAATGACAAGCAAAACGATGATAACCGTGCCTGTCCAGCTCGAGCAAAAGTCATAAAAATTTAGTAAAAGCTCTCTTCATTATCTCACTCTTTAATTTTTAGCTATCTTTGCTTGTGCAGCAAGGATGGTGTTGTTTAAAAGCATGGCTATGGTCATAGGTCCCACGCCGCCAGGAACAGGCGTGATATATGAGCATTTTGGTGCGACCTCGTCAAAATCCACATCGCCCACAAGCCTGCCATCATCAAGTCTGTTTATGCCCACATCAACGACTACTGCGCCATCTTTTACCATATCAGCCTTTAAGAAAAATGGCTTGCCAATGGCTGCAACTATGAGGTCAGCATTTTTGCAAATTTCTTTTAAATTTTAGTCTTGCTGTGTGTCACCGTAACCGTTGCAGAGGCATTTAGGAGTAAATTTGCCATAGGCTTGCCAACGATGTTGCTTCTGCCGATCACCACCGCATTTAGTCCAGCTACATCTATGCCATACTCTTTAAAATTTCCATCACGCCAAGCGGTGTGCAAGGCACGAAGCCATCAAGCCCGCTAACAAGCTTGCCAACATTTACAGCGTGAAAGCCATCTACATCTTTTCGTGGATCGATCGCTGCGAGCACGACGTTTGTATCGATATGCTTTGGCAGTGGCAGTTGAACCAAGATGCCGTGGATGCTATCGTCTGAAATTTCAGTACGTTTATGAGCGCTAGAAGCTCGTTTTGGGTTGTATTTTCGCTTAGACGGTGAGCCACGCTTTTTATGCCGTATTCGTTGCAGGCTTTCTCTTTGGCTCTAACGTATGTTTGAGATGCCTTATCTTCGCCGACCAAGACGACGGCCAAGGTTGGCTCGACACCAAATTTCTTTAGCTCATCGGCTCTTACTTTTACGCTTTCTTTGACCTTTAAAGATACGGCTTTTCCGTCTAAAATTTTCATATTTGATCCTTACTTAAAAGCTTTTTTAATCACAAGGGTGGTATCATACCTAAAAATAAATTAAATTTTTAAAAGAGAGGTTTATGAGGTCTGTTTTTTTGATTTTGCTTTTTTGCGTGGCGATTTTTGGTGCTGATTTTATCACAAAGACCGAGTACGCCAAGATGCTCTACCTAAATCCACGCGGCATAGGATGTGACAAATGTCACGGCGCAAAGGGCGAGGGCAGCCTAATCTCTAAATACAAGCACTTTGACAAAAAAACAAACAAAACGGTCGATGATGAGCTTAGAGCACCAAAGATAAATGATATAGATTTTGAAAGCTTTAAAGCAGCTCTTACAAAGCCAAAAGGCGTCATGCCAAGCTACTTTTTGACAGACGAGGAGACAACCATCCTTTATGAATACATCACAAATCAGATGAAACCTCCTGCAAAAGCGGCAAAAGTAGCACCCAAAATTTAGCTAAGCCAGCCACGCCTGCTGCTGGGCAAAAACAGCCAGAACCTGCTAAAGCTACCCCTGCGGCAAAAGCAGTAGAGCCAGCTACCGCGCAAGCACAAAAGGCCCCAACAAAACCAGCTGAGCCTGTAAAGCCAGCTACCGCGCAGGCACCAAAACCGCCAGTAAAACCAGTAACAAATCAAAAAGATAATCAAAAGACAAATTTAAAAACACAAAATCAAAAGGATAAAAAATGACAAATAAAGAGGCATTTAGTGAAGCTAAAAAATATATCCAAGGCGGCGTAAATTCACCTGTTCGTGCATTTGGCAGCGTTGGAGGCGAGCCTGTGATGATAGATCATGCTAGGGGAGCTTATCTATACGATGTCGAGGGCAAAAAGTATCTTGACTTCATCCAAAGCTGGGGTCCGCTCATCTTTGGTCACTGCGACAAAGATATCGAAGAAGCGATCATCTCTGCTGTAAAACAAGGCGTCTCTTACGGCGCTCCCTCTCCAAAAGAGACCGCTCTAGCAAAGCTAATATGTGATGAGTTTAAACAAATAGATAAAATTCGCTTCGTTAGCTCTGGCACAGAGGCTACTATGAGCGCTATCAGAGTGGCTAGAGGATATGCTAAAAAGACGGACTTATCAAAATTTGAAGGCTGCTATCACGGACACAGCGACGCACTTCTTATCAAAGCAGGAAGTGGCGCTACGACATACGGCAACGCTTCAAGCGGCGGCGTGCCACAAGACGTTGTGAAAAATACATTTTTAGCTATCTACAACGATATAGAGAGCGTAAAAGCCATCTTTGAAAACAATAAAGACAAAATAGGCGTCGTCATAATCGAGCCAATCGCAGGAAATATGGGGCTTGTGCCAGCTGATAAGAAATTTTTGCAGGAGCTTAGGGCGCTTTGCGATAAATTTGGTGCAGTGCTTATACTTGATGAAGTTATGAGCGGTTTTAGGGCTTCTCGCCTTGGCTCATATCCATTTCACGAAGTAGATGCCGATCTTGTCACATTTGGCAAAGTTATAGGCGGAGGCATGAACGTCGCTGCATTTGGCGGTAAGGCTAAGATCATGGACTGCTTAAGTCCAGAGGGTGCAGTGTATCAAGCAGGCACGCTAAGTGGCAACCCAGTGGCGATGAGCGCTGGTATAGCGGCTATTTCAAAGATAAATAGTGATGTAAATTTATACGCTAGGCTTGAAAAACTAGCTAAAAAACTAATGGACGGCTTCAAAGAGGCAGCAAAAAGCGCTGGCATCGCTATACAAACCGAGGTTCGTGGCTCTATGTTTGGCTACTTTTTTACAGATCACGTTGTGAAAAACTACGACGATGCGCTAAAGAGCGACACAAAACTCTTTGCTAAATTTCACCAAGCGATGCTTAAGCGTGGAATTTATCTAGCGCCAAGTCAGTTTGAGACGGGATTTATCTGCGATGCGATGAGCGAAGCGGATATCGATCTAGCGGTAAATGCAGCTAAAGAGGCATTTTTGGAGATAAAAGCTTAATGGCAAAATTTAAGATAAAAGATATCGTTGCTGGCGCTGAGCAACTAAGCCTTGGTATATCGATGGTCGTGGCTGTGGTGATCGGCACTGGGCTGGGGTATCTTGTAAAAAAGGCTACAAATTTCACGCCAGCGCTTTGGATAGGGCTTGCCTTTGGCATCGCAGCTGCCATTTTAAACGTTTATAAAGCCTATAAAGCGCAGGTAAAAAGCCTAGATGAGCTAAAGGATGAGGCTAGATATAAGGGCTACACAAAAGACGATGATGACGAGGACGATTAGCAGGCTTTTTATTTGCTACTTTGCGCTTTGGGTAGCCCTTAGTGTGGTTGGCAAATTTCTATCAAATCAATTTTTTATAAGCTCGGCAAATTTCATTTTTTGCCTCGCTTATCATCCTAACGGCTAGCTTTTTTGCCTATAAAAATCGCATAAACTCAAGGCTAGAAATGCAAGAGATGAAATTTTAGCCAAGATAGAAGAAGAGGACGAAGATGAAGAAGAAATTTTGCCCAGAATGAGGCAAAAGAATTTAGTCTAAAAGATGAAAAAGCAAGGCTAAAAAAAGAAAATTTTCATTTAAAGATAAAAGCTTTGTGGCGGCATTTATGCCTTATCGCTTGGTTGCGTATGCGATACTTTTTTTTGGATTTATATTTTTAAGAAATGAAAATTTACTAAACGTGCCTGGCTTTTTAGTGGGGCTTGCTCCGATGCCCATTGGAGCTTTTATCTTTGGGATAATTCAAAATAATTTAAGAAAGGACGCAGATGGCAAGTAGTTTTAGGATCATTTGCTCGATGGGACCGCTATTTTTAGGCATGAGCCTGCTTTTTATAGGCAATGGCCTAGTCATCGCATCTTGTAGTGCGCTTCTTAAGCAAAATGGCGTAGGCGAGCTTGCGATTGGACTAATTAACACTGGATTTTTCATAGGAGCGTTAATTAGCACGATCACAGCGCACAGGATCATCTCAACCACCGGCCACATCAGAAGCTTTTGCTATCTTTTCATCTATATTTGCAGTCTCAGCTATGCTTCACGCCATAAGTGAAAATTTGATCTTTTGGGCGATTTTGCGAGCCTTTTTGGGATATTGCTACTACGCACTTTTGATGGTTATAGAAAGCTGGCTAAATGCTAAGATCCCAAACAAGATAAGATCGCGCGTCATCGCCTTTTACGAGTGCGTTTTCTACACGAGCTTTGGACTTGGAATTTTGATCTTAGCACTTGATCTTAGCGCATTTGAAATTTTCATCATCAGCGCAGCCTTTATCATGCTCTCAAGCATACCTTTAAATTTAATCCGCATCAACCAGCCTCAAATCCCGCAGCGCCAACCCATAAACATCCCAAAATTTTGGTATCGTCCCGCTAGCACTCGTGGGAGCGCTCGTTGCAGGGCTTGCGATAAATGGCTTTTTTTCTATGGCGAGCCTCTTTGTCTTGCTTCAAGGATATAGCGCAAAAGAGGCGTCATTTTTTATGACTATAGCGATGGCTGGGGGCTTTTTGGCTCAAACATTTATCGGAGGCTTTTCAGATAAATATGGCAGACGCCCAGCGCTCTTGCTTTGTAGCGTTGTATCTTTAATCAGTGCGGTTTTATTTTTGCTAAATGGCTCAAATTTGATCGTTCAATATATACTTTCATTTTTCTTTGGCGGCGGTATTTTTTGCACATACGGACTTTCGCTAGCTAGAGCAAATGACGAGATCACAGACAAGACAAAGAGCGTTCAAGTGGCACGTGCGCTGCTTTTAGCTACTCTTTTGCCTCGCTTTTCTCGCCGCTTCTTATGAGCTATGCGATGAAAATTTTGGCTCATTTGGCTTTATCTATGTCTATTTGGTGCTTTATGTTGGGCTCATTTTATTTGCGCTAACACAAAAGACCATACCGCAGCACATGAGAAAAGAGTACAACGACAGGCTCGTTGCAAGGACGGCTGGCATCGCTACTATTAAGCAAAATGGCAATTTTGCCGATAGAGAAAATAAAAAGTAGAAAATGGACGTAGCAAATTCTCTAAATATCTCAAACACCTCGGTTCAAACTGGGCAAAACGCCGCCCAAAACGCGCCTATCCGTAAAAATGAAGGCTCGCTTTTTAAAAATCAGCCAGCTGGGACGCCAAGTGAGCAGACCGTCTCAAACGCCCTTGATAACGTTGGTAAGCTAGTTGCAAGGGTGCTTGATGATCTAAAAAGTGCTTCAAGCCTTAGTAAAGCAGAGCAAATTTTATCTCAGGCAAAAGATACTAAGATCACTCCAAATTTAGCTAGTGAGCTTTCAGACCTTGCAAAAAGCTTAGAGGCTGAAGCTACGCAAAATGAAAGCCCTGAGATAAAGAGCCTTGCACTAAAACTAAAAGAAATTTCTAAAGCCAATAGCTGATCTTAAAGCTGGCTCGCTAAATGATCAGATCAAAAACTCTGGCGTCATGCTTGAAGCAAATTTAAAAGATGCGCTTACTCCAGAGAAGTTGCCAAGCTCGATACAAAAGTTACTAAGCGATATAAAAAATCTCTCAAATCAAAATTTACTTAGTCAAATTTTAACTCTAAATGATGAGAGCTTGGATAATCAAAACTCATTTATGAAACTCACTTCTATGCTTGAAAAAGCGAGTGGTGACGCTAAAAATCTCCTTGATAACTCAAGCATGAAAACGCTTTTAAAAGATGTGGATAAGCTTGATAATGTGGCTAAATTTCTTGATAAAAACTTCTCAAAAGAGCAAAGCGCAGACGCGGTAAAAAATCAGACCAGCAAGATGGAGAATTTCATCTCAAATTTAAGCGAGAAGGTAGCAAATTTAGCGAGTGAAAAGCTAAATCAAAGTGTGGCCTTTAGCTCAAATCACAAAGAGTTAAAAGCTATCCTTGAAAACCTAAAAAACGATCTAAAAATGCTAAATAACATAGGCGATGAGGCTGGACTTGTAAAGGCATTTAACGAGGTTAGCGACGTCTCGAAAGAGGGCAGCTTGCAAGATAAGCTCCAAAGTGCGGCCAGACGCCTCGCGCACAGCCTTAGCCTAGCAGACCCAGAAGCAAGCACAGCAAAAAGCGAGCTATCTGAGAGTAAGGCGCTTTTAAAACAGCTAAAACTAGCCACTAATGATATAAACAACATCACGACAAAGAGCCAGAGTGAAATTTCAAAGGTGCTAAATCAAGATGTAAAAAGCACGCTTTTAAACATAAGTGAAAAGAGCCAAAACGCCCAAACTGTAAATGCTGCAAACAAGATGATCTCTCAAATAGAAATGCACCAGATGGTCTCAAGCTTGCAAGGAGGCATACAAACTTATATGCCTTATATCTGGGACGGCGTGGAGGGCGGAAATGTCGCGTTTAAACAGGGCAAAAAGGATAAATTTTATGCCCAGATCGATCTAAAATTTTAAAAAATTTGGCCAGATAAATGTGATGGTGGGGCTTGTGGATAAACGCTATATCGATCTATCGGTGGCAACGCAGACAAATGAGTTTAAGGAGCTCATTTTAGGAAATTCAAGCGAGCTAAAGCAAGCAATCTCAAAGCTTGGACTAATCGTTTCAAATTTTAACATCAAAACCTTGCCAAAGGTGAAGCTAAACGATAGATTTAAAAATTTTGGCGGCCTTGATGTGGGCTTTGATAAGAAAATTTGATGCAAGTAAATAAGAAAAAAGCCGTTGCCCTTGGCTACAACAGATCGCAAGATAACGCTCCAAAGGTGCTTGCAAGCGGTGCTGGCGAGATAGCAAATAAGATAATAAGCCTTGCAAAAGAGCACGATATACCAATCAAAGAGGATCCTGATCTTATTGAAATTTTAAGCAAGGTCGAGGTCGATCAAGAGATACCGCCAAATTTGTATAAAGCGGTGGCTGAGATATTTAGCTTTTTATATAAGATCACAAATAAAAAGTAAATATTGCACTTTAATAGTACTATAATCTCAAAATTAAGGAAATTTAAACATTAAAAAGGAGGTATTATGAAAATTTCATCAAAAGTGACGATGATGATCGTCTCGTCCCTACTGGTGCTTGGAGCTATCTTAGTCTTTCTAAACATTTACGAGCAAAACAAAGCGATAGAATTTTCCACCAAACAGCTGACTGAAACGATCTTAGCCGACAAAAGGGCAGCTTTAAGTGAAGAGATGGATATCGTTTCAAACATTTTGCTAAAAATTCAAGAGGTTTATGACGACGCAAACGAGACCATTGAAGATCAAAAGAAGATATCATCGACTATCTCTCAAAGGCTAGATTTGGCGATGATAAAAAGGGATACTTTAGTATCTACACTACAAAAGGCGTGGTTATCTCAAGTCCTGGAGTGCCTGAGTATAACGGTCTTGATAGACTTGAAGCAACTGATGCAAATGGCTATAAATACATAAAAGATCTCATGCAAAAAGCCTCAGAAAATAGCGAAGGCGCTTTTGTAAATTTCGTGGCTAAAGCAAAAGATGGCTCAACTACTAGAAAGATAGGAAAAGGGCTAAAACTAAGCCTCTTTCATGAAGATGTAGTGCTGATGTCTGTTGTTGGTCTTGAGGGCATGTATAAAGAGATAGATAAAATTTCAGCTACTATGCAAAATGATGCCAAGGCAAACACTACAAATTTCATCGTCATAGCCGTTGTAGTCTTAATAATCTCACTAATAGTTGCTATGCTTTACTCTAAATTTTCTATCACAAAACCGCTAAATCAGCTAATCTTGCGAGCTACAAACCTCTCAAGTGGCGATGGCGATCTAACAAGAAAACTAGAAGTCGTTGGCAAAGATGAGATAGCAAAAGCCAGCGAAGCCATAAATAAATTTATAGAAAAAGTAAGGGTTTTAATAGCCGAGGCAAAAGATATCTCAAATGAAAACAGCTCCATCGCAAACGAGCTTAGCTCAACCTCCGTCCAAACTGGCCGTGGGGTAGAAACTCAAGTAAGATAGTTCAGAGCGCTGGGAAGGATTGCGCTGAGATACAATCATATATGAAAGATTCAATAGAAGTTGCAAAAGGCGGAAAAGATGATCTTCAAAAGGCGCTAAGCTACGTTGATGAGACGCTAAATACCATCTCAAATTTCATCTTCAGAGATCGCTCAGACATCTGATATAGAAAATCAAATGGCTGGCAAGATCGAACAGCTTAGCCGTGACGCTGAGCAGGTAAAATCAGTCCTTGTGGTTATCAACGACATAGCTGATCAGACAAATTTACTAGCTCTTAATGCAGCAATAGAAGCAGCAAGAGCTGGCGAGCATGGACGTGGCTTTGCAGTCGTTGCTGATGAGGTTAGAAAGCTAGCCGAGCGCACTCAAAAGAGCCTGACAGAGATAAACGCAACTATCAACGTCATCGTTCAAGCGATAAATGAAAGTAGCGAGCAAATGAGCATCAACTCTAAGCAAATAAGCGAGCTAACAGGCGTAGCAAACAACGCGCAAAACACCATACGAGATATGAGCGATATCATGAGATCAGCCATAGGACTATCTGATAAAACTATCGAAGACTATATAAAGACTGGCAAAGATATTGACGATATAGTAAAAAGCATGGAGGGCATAAGTCAAATTTCATCTCAAAGCACAAGAAGCGTAGAAGAGATAGCATCAGCTGCTGAGCATCTAAACAAGATGACAGATACGCTAAATGCAAAACTTGGCGAATTTAGAACTTGATTTGTGTGGTAAATTTTAAATTTAAAGGCAATTAGTGGTTCAAAAACTGGTCTTAATAGGGGCTTCTACAGGAGGCCCAGGTCATATAAAAAAACTATTAAAAGATATAAATTTAAATGGTGCGATGGTCGTCATCGCTCAGCATATGAATAAGATGTTTATAAACTCGTTTGTCACGCAAATGGGCAGGGAGTGCAACATAAATGTTGAAATTTTAAGCGAAAAGACAAATTTAAAAGAAAATATCGTCTATATCTGTGATCAAAATTTTGAAATTTCAGCGACTTTGCCAGTTAGTGCAAAGCCACAACCTGAGATAAAAACGATATACACGCCAAATGTTGATGTGCTTTTTAACTCAGGCACGCAGATCGCCAAAAATGTAAATTTACTTGCGATCTTGCTAACTGGCATCGGCGATGATGGCGCAGCTGGACTTGATAAGCTCTATAAAGCAGGTGCAAAATGCATAGCTGAAAACGAAGAGAGCGCGATAGTTTATGGCATGCCAAAGCGTGCTAAAGAGCTAAATCAAAATTTAAAATCGTTAAATTTAATGATGATAAGAAAAGAGCTTGAGGAGTTTTTAAATGCTTTTTAACAAAGTGGATAAACAAAGCGAAGTTTTAGAGGCAAAAGCACCAAGCGATATGGATGGATTTAACGAATTTATGAGCACTATAAAGACGCTTTGCGGTGTTGATCTGGAGCCAAAGAGGGACATCACACTGCAAAGAGTTAGTATATTTGCCAAAAATCGCCAGATAAAAAGCTTTAAAGATCTAGTTTCGATGATAAGATTTGACACGCTGCTTAGGCAAGATCTTTTAAATTTAGTCACCGTGAATGAGACATATTTTTATAGAGAGCTAGCACAGCTAAAAGACGTGATCTACTACGCAAAAGAGCTTGGAGAGGCTAGAATTTTATGCGCGCCCTGCTCAACTGGCGATGAGGTCTATTCGCTTGCGATGCTTGCTGATCGAATTTGGCCTTAAACAAAGTGATATCCAGCTAACTGGCATCGACATAAACTCAGAAGCCATACAAGCTTGTAGTGTCGGAAGCTATGGCGAGAGGAGCTTACATAGGCTAAGCGAGTTTCAAAAGGAGAGATTTTTTACAAAAAAGATGACAAATTTTTCATCAAAAAAGAAATTTTACCAAGGTGCGAGTTTAAAATTTTAAATGTTTTTGACGATGCGATGTTTAATCTTGGTAAATTTGACATCGTCCTTTCAAGAAATATGATGATATATTTTGACGACGAATTTAGGCTAAAATGCGTTGAGAGACTGCATAGGATGCTTAAGCCAGAGGGCAGGCTCTACGCAGGACACGCTGATCTTGTGCCTTACACCCCACTTTATACAAAGCGTTTTTCAAACGGAGCTACATATTACGAGCGCGCCTAAGGGTTAAATTTAACCCAGGCCGCTTTGCCCTTAGAAAGTTTTTATCAATTTTTGGCTAAAATCCCACAAGCTGAAATTTAAGGATAAAAATGAAAGACAATCTACTTGAATTAACTCAAGATATCGCTTCAGTTGATATCGAAGATTCTATAAAAAATAGCTATCTTGACTACTCTATGAGCGTCATCGTCGGACGTGCTTTGCCTGACGCTAGAGACGGACTAAAGCCAGTTCATAGAAGAATTTTATACGCTATGGATAACCTCGGCGTTGGCAGCAGAAGTGCTTATATGAAGTCAGCTCGTATCGTCGGTGAAGTCATCGGTAAGTACCACCCACATGGCGACACGGCGGTTTATGACGCACTTGTTCGTATGGCTCAGAAATTTTCTATGCGTTATCCAGTCGTTGATGGACAAGGAAACTTTGGCTCGATTGATGGCGACAGCGCAGCTGCGATGCGTTATACAGAAGCTAGAATGACTATGCTTACTGAAGAGCTTTTAAAAGATATCGACAAAGACACGGTTGATTTTGTGCCAAACTACGATGATAGAGAGGTTGAGCCAGATGTTTTGCCTAGCCGTGTGCCAAATTTATTATTAAATGGCTCAAGCGGTATTGCTGTTGGTATGGCGACAAATATCCCGCCACACAGCCTTGATGAGCTGATAGACGGTCTTTTACTACTTCTTGAAAACAAAGAGGCGACACTTGAAGAGGTGATGGAATTTATAAAAGGTCCAGACTTCCCAACTGGCGGTATCATCTTTGGTAAAAAAGGCATCATAGAGGCCTACCGCACAGGTCGTGGCAGGGTCAAACTAAGAGCTAAAACTCACATAGAAAAAAAGCCAAACAAAGATGTGATCGTCATCGACGAGCTGCCTTATCAAACAAACAAAGCAAGGCTCATCGAGCAGATCGCTGAGCTTGTAAAAGATAAACAGATAGATGGCATCAGCGAGGTTAGAGATGAGTCTGACAAGGACGGCATCCGTGTAGTCATCGAGCTAAAACGCGACGCTATGAGTGACATCGTGCTAAACAACCTATTTAAATCAACCACGATGGAGAGCACTTTTGGCGTTATTATGCTTGCTATTAATAACAAAGAGCCAAAGGTATTTAACCTTATCGAGCTACTTAAGCTATTTTTAAATCACAGAAAAACCGTTATCATTAGAAGGACGATATTTGAGCTTGAAAAAGCGCGCGCAAGAGCTCACATCTTAGAGGGTCTAAAGATAGCACTTGATAATATCGACGAGGTGATCGAGCTTATTAGAAATAGTGCTGATACAGCCGTTGCTAGAGAAGGCTTGATGAGGTAAATTTAACCTCTCAGAGCTTCAAGCAAACGCTATCCTTGATATGCGCCTAAGCAAGCTTACAGGCCTAGAGAGAAAAACTAGAGGCCGAGCTAGCCGAGCTTATGGCTGAGATCGCAAGACTTGATGAAATTTTAAAGAGCGAGACATTGCTTGAGAATTTGATCAAAGAAGAAGCTTTTAGAGATCAAAAATAAATTTAAAGTACCAAGGGTTACTGAGATCGTTGATGACTACGATGATATCGACATCGAAGATCTTATACCAAATGAAAATATGGTCGTAACCATAACTCACCGCGGCTACATCAAGCGTGTGCCAAGCAAGCAGTACGAGAAGCAAAAACGTGGTGGTAAAGGCAAAGTAGCGGTCACGACATATGATGATGACTTTATCGAGAGCTTCTTTACTTCAAACACCCACGATACGCTTATGTTTGTGACAGATCGCGGACAGCTTTATTGGCTAAAAGTCTATAAAATTCCAGAGGGAAGCCGCACAGCAAAGGGCAAAGCAGTTGTAAATTTGATCCAGCTGCAGCCTGATGAGAAGATCAAAGCGATCATACCAACGACTGACTTTGACGAGAGTAAATCGCTAGCATTCTTTACTAAAAACGGCATCGTAAAACGTACAAATTTAAGTGAGTTTAAAAACATCCGCTCAGTTGGCGTAAGAGCTATAAGCCTTGATGATAACGACGAGCTAGTAACTGCGCTCATCGCTCAAACATACGATGATATCCCAGTAACTGACCCTGAAAATGAGCTAAGCGTTGAGACAGAGGTGCTTGAAGTTGAAGAGCTTCAAAATGAGATCGACGAAGATAGTGCAAATGCCGAAGAGGACGCAAACTCAGGCGATGAGACAATGCTGTTTGTCGTTACTAAAAAAGGTATGTGTCTTAAATTTAAGATCAGCAAGGTTCGCCAAATGGGAAGAACTGCACGCGGCGTAACTGGCATTAAATTTTAAAGAGCCAGGCGATGAGGTCGTAGGCGCAGCAGTCATCGAAAGCAATGACCAAGAAATTTTAAGCATATCTCAAAAAGGTATCGGCAAGCGCACAACCGCTGATGAGTACCGCTTGACAAACCGCGGCGGCAAAGGCGTCATCTGCATGAAGCTAACAAGCAGAACAGGCGATCTAGTAGGCGTTGTGATGGTTGATGAAGAGCAAGATCTTATGGCGCTAACATCAAGTGGCAAGATGATAAGAGTCGATATGCAAAGCATCCGCAAAGCAGGACGTAACACAAGCGGCGTTATCGTCGTAAATGTCGATGGCGATGATGTTGTAAGTATCGCAAGATGCCCTAAGGCAGATGATGGCGAGGACGAGGATGAAGCACCAAGCGAAGATATGGGGCTTTTGGAAGAAATTTTGCTATTAAATTTTAAATAAAAGCATAAAAAAGGTTGTTTATGAAGGTTAAAATTTTATCTTTTGCTTTGATGGTTGCTATTTTTGGTGGTTGCTCATTTAACGGCTTTATGGGCGAGCCAACTAGCACATCAAACCGCAACGTAGTCATCCAAAAGGTCGATAAAGATGATCTTAGAGAGGTGATGAAAAAAGAGAAGATGATATATGATAGCGCTCCAAGAGAGACTACATTTAGAGCCACAGGCGAGGGGATAGCTCCGCTAAATTCGCTCTCATACGCTCAGTCGGTTACTCTTGCAAAAAGAGCGGCGATGGCTGATGCTTATTCGCAGCTTGCTGGCAAGCTTTACGGCGTAAAGATCAACGCTGAAGATACTGTAAGAGACGCTATGTTAAACGACTCATCTATCACTTCAAAGGTCCAAGGCCTTGTCAAAAACGCAAGGATCGTAAGTGAAAATTTCAAAGACGGGCTTTATAAGGTAAATATGGAGCTTAAGATAGACGAAGATAAGTGGCGAGAAGTCTTTTCTTACTAACGATACTTTTAAATTTCGCCTTTTGCCTGGAGGAGTTTATCTTCTGGGCAAAGGTCGATACGACAAATCATATCATCGCTCATGAGGAAATTTCATTTTCAAAGGCGATGACCCTTTCGCCAAATCCAAAACCAAAATTTCTTTGCCAGATAGACGCTTTTAAAGATGAAAACACCACAACTCTTGGCTTTTTATATTTACATAAAGATGAGATATTTGACTGCTTTGCCTTAAAAAAAGTTATGATAAAAAATGAGCTTCATGTCAAAAATGCACAGATCTCAAACGCTTCAAATTTGAAAATTTTACCAGTTAGATTTATGGTGGAATTTAAGCCAAAATCCGCTATCATCGGCACACTTCAATAAAAAAGAGATCAAATGAATATCGTCATAGTAGAAGATGACATCAATATGCGAAAGTCGCTTGAGATCGCACTTGGCGAGTACGACGAGCTAAACATCAAAAGCTATAAGAGCGCAGTTGAAGCCCTAAAAAGCTAGGCGACGACACTGATCTAATAATCACCGACATAAACATGCCAAAAATGGACGGGCTTGAGTTCATTAAAGAGCTAAACGGCAAATTTGACGTCATCATAATGACTGGCAACGCCACGCTAAACAAGGCGATCGAAAGCGTCAGACTTGGCGTAAAGGACTTTTTAACCAAGCCATTTGACGTCTCAACGCTATATGAAGCGATAAAAAGGGTAGAAGCGTTAAAGCAAAAAACCCCAAAAAGCATAAAAAAAGTTGAAAGCAAAAGCGAAAATAACGGCTTTTTAGCTACTTCAAAAGCACTTGAAGCAACGCTAAATATCGCGCTAAAAGCCGCAAGAACGGACGCCTCAATAATGCTTAGTGGCGAAAGTGGCGTTGGCAAGGAGGTCTTTGCTAAATTTATCCACGCAAACTCACCTAGAAAAGATGCAGCATTTATCGCTTTAAACATGGCTGCTATCCCTGAAAATTTCGATAGAAAGCGAGCTTTTTGGTTTTGAAAAAGGCGCATTTACTGACGCTGCGACTACTAAAAAAGGGCAGTTCGAGCTGGCAAATGGCGGAACGCTATTTTTAGATGAGATCGGCGAGATGCCTATAAATTTACAGCCAAAATTGCTTCGTGCCTTGCAGGAGCGCGAGATAACAAGACTTGGCGCTACAAAGAGCGAAAAGATAGACGTTCGCATCATCTGCGCTACAAATGCAAATTTAGAGCTTGCGATGAGGGAGGGCAGGTTTAGAGAGGATCTTTTCTACCGCCTAAACACGATCCCGCTTTTCATCCCGCCACTTCGCGAGCGAAAGGATGAAATTTTACCTATCGCGAATGATGCTTTGGACAAATGCTGCAAAGAGTATGGCTTTGAGGCTAAAAATTTCTCAAAAGCAGCCAAAGAGGAGCTTTTGGGCTACGACTACCCAGGCAACATAAGAGAGCTCATCTCAGTCGTGCAGCGTGCAGCGATACTAAGCGAGGGCGATGAAATTTTGCAAAAAGATCTATTTTTGCAAGCAAGAAGTAAAAAATAGGTAAAAATTTAAGTTTTTGGCTAGTAAAATTATGCAAATTAAGAAAATTAAAAGAAACCAAGGAGAGCAGATGAGAAAATTTAACGTAGCGGTCGTTGGTGCTACTGGAGCGGTCGGCGAAGAGCTTTTTAGAGTTATGGAGGAGGTTGATTTCCCAGTTGGTGAGCTTTTGCCACTTGCAAGTGCAAAGAGCGTTGGCATGGAGATCGAATTTAAGGGCAAACACTACAAAGTAAAAGAGCTAACCGAGAAAGTTTTTAGCGAGCACGAGATCGATATCGCATTTTTTAGTGCAGGTGGCTCAGTTTCAGAGAAATTTGCCAAATTTGCAGCCGACAGCGGCGCGGTAGTTATCGACAATACTAGCCATTTTAGGATGGATAAAGATATCCCGCTAGTCGTGCCTGAGTGTAATCCTAGCGACATCGCCATGTGGAAAAACCGCGGCATCATCGCTAATCCAAACTGCTCAACCATCCAAATGGTACAAATTTTAAAACCACTAAATGACGCTTTTGGCATCAACAGGGTCGATGTTTCTACCTATCAAGCAGCAAGTGGCGCTGGCAAAGAGGGCATGGAGGAGCTTGTTGTGCAGATGCAAAAGTTTTTTGAATTTAAGCTTGATGAGTGCGAGCCAAAGGTCTTTGCGCACCGCCTAGCGCTAAACGTGATCCCACACATCGACGTCTTTTTGGATAATGACTATACAAAAGAAGAGATGAAAATGGTCAATGAAACGCAAAAAATTCTTCACAAAGATATCGAAGTGAGCGCGACATGCGTGCGTGTGCCGGTGCTTAGAAGCCACTCTGAGGCGATCACCATCCACTTTGATAAGGATGTGAGCGCGGATGCTGCAAGAGAGGTTTTAAGCAAAGCTCCAAGCGTTGTCGTAGTCGATAATCCAGCTAAAAAAGAGTATCCGATGCCTACTATCTCAAGTGATACAAACGAGACTTACGTTGGCAGGATTAGGGTTGATAACTTTAGATCAAATGTGCTTCACCTTTGGTGCAGTGCCGATCAGATCCGCGTTGGAGCTGCGACAAATGCCGTCAGGATCGCACAAAAATGGATAGCGATGCAGGAGTAGTTTGCATTAAAATTAATTGCGATTTTGCACCTAAATTTTAAGGAAAAAACTATAAAATACCCCCTTTTTAAATTTTCATAAAAGGGTTTTTATTGCGTAAAATATTCGAGAGAATTTTGCTTGCAAGCAACAGTTTCACGCTTTTTCCAGTGGTCTTTGGACTTTTAGGTGCGATCGTGCTTTTCATCATCGCAAGTTATGATGTTGGAAAGGTGCTTTTAGAGGTTTATAAATATTTCTTTGCTGCAGATTTTCACGTTGAAAATTTCCACTCAGAGGTCGTTGGTGAGGTCGTTGGAGCGATCGATCTTTACTTAATGGCGCTTGTTCTTTATATATTTAGCTTCGGAATTTACGAGCTTTTCATCTCAGAGATCACACAGCTAAAGCAGTCAAAGCAGAGCAAGGTGCTTGAAGTGCATTCGCTTGATGAACTAAAAGACAAGCTTGGCAAAGTGATAGTCATGGTTTTAATCGTAAATTTCTTCCAAAGAGTGCTTCACGCAAGCTTTACAACACCGCTTGAGATGGCCTATCTTGCGGCTTCTATCCTAGCGCTTTGCCTTGGACTTTACTTCCTTCACAAGGGAGATCACTAAAATTTTAAGCGTTTTTACGCTTAAAATTTCTCCTACATCTTTTCTTTAGCTATTTTTGGATAATATCCATTTAAAAATTTAAAGGAAATTTGATGATTTTCATAGACGCTTGCCTTAAAAAACCGACCCCATACACGCCTGTTTGGATGATGCGCCAAGCTGGTAGATATCTGCCAGAGTATATGGCTGTAAGAGCTAAAGCAGGGGACTTTTTGTCACTTTGTAAAGACTATAAAAGGCTAGCGAGGTCACGCTTCAGCCAGTTGAAATCCTAGGCGTTGATGCGGCGATTTTGTTTAGCGATATCCTTGTCGTGCCACTTGAAATGGGCATGGATCTGCGCTTTGAAAAGGGCGAGGGACCAGTTTTTGCAAAGCCTTTGCGTGATGAGGCCGCACTTGATGCGCTTAGTATCGAAAGATCGGTTAAAAGCTTAGCATACGTCTATGATACGATCAAGCTTACAAGAGAAAATTTAGCCCAAGATAAGGCGCTCATTGGCTTTTGTGGTGCGCCGTGACGATAGCTACATATATGATAGAGGGTGGTGGCAGCAAAAACTATGCGGTTTGCAAAAAGATGCTCTATCAAAATCCAGAATTTTTACATCAAATTTTAGAAAAAGTGACGCAAGCACTCATCCTTTACGTCAAAGAGCAGATAAAAGCTGGCGTAAATGCCGTGCAAATTTTTGACAGCTGGGCGGCTGCGCTTGAAGAGCAGGCTTATTTTGAGTTTGGATTTAACTACATAAACAAAATAGTTGATAGCGTCAAGGCTGAGTTTCCAGAGATCCCAGTCATCGTTTTCCCAAAAGGTATCAGCGGCTATTTAGATAAAATTTTCAGGGTAAATTTGACGTTTTTGGAGTTGATTGGAGCACGCCGATCGAGCTAGCAAAAGAAAAACTCAGCCCAAGATACGTCCTTCAAGGCAACATGGAGCCAACAAGGCTATATAGCAAGAAGGCGATCGATGAGGGCGTGGATAAAATTTTAAGCACGATGAAAGGCGCACTGCACATTTTCAACCTTGGTCATGGGATCTTGCCAGATGTGCCAGTTGAAAACGCAAAATATTTTATAAAAGAGGTTCAAAGAAAAAGTGCAAGATAGCACTCTCATCTTTGGGCCGATAAATTCGCGCCGTTTTGGCATGAGCCTTGGTATCGATCTAAGCCCAAAGCAAAAATCATGCAATTTTGACTGTGTTTATTGCGAGCTAAAGGGCGCAAAGCCGGTTAAAGAGATAGAAAATCCGCCAAACGTTAATGAAATCATAAGCGCTTTAAAAGAAGCATTAAAAGCTCATCAAAACATCGATGTCATCACGCTTACAGCAAATGGCGAGCCAACTCTTTATCCATGCTTAAAAGAGCTGATCATAAAAGTAAATGAGCTAAAAGGCAGGGCAAAAACTCTTATCTTAAGCAATGGCTCAGGTGTGAAGGATCAAAAAATTTGCGAAGCGCTAAAGGGGCTTGATATAGTTAAATTTAGCCTTGATAGCGCCGTGCAAAGCACATTTAAAAAGATAGACCGCAACAAAAGTGGCATAGAAGTAAATGAACTTATAAAAGCAATGGTTAAATTTCGCAAGCGAATTTAAGGGCGAGCTTGTACTTGAAATTTTGGTCGTGGCCGGATTTAACGACAAAGAAGAGGAATTTATAGCGCTTAATGAGGTTATAAATGAGATAGCTCCGCACCGAGTGGATGTGGGCACGATAGATCGCCCGCCAGCTTACAATGTAAAAGGCGTTGATGCTAGTAGGCTTGAAGAGCTAGCAAGCAAGATAAAAGGCGTGCCAGTCACCATAACTAGGGCTCACAAGATAGAGCAAAAGTATGAATTTAACAAGAGTGAAATTTTAGCTATGCTAGAGCGCCGTCCGCAAACTACGGCAAATGTTGAAGAAAATTTCTCAGAGCACTCAAAGCAAATTTTAAATAGCCTTTTGCAAGACGGCGTGGTTTATCAAGCTGACGTTGCTGGCGTTAAATTTTATAAATTGAGATGATAGATGAAGCGAATTTTAACTATACAAGACATCTCGTGCGTGGGCAAATGCTCGCTCACAGTCGCACTTCCAATAATCAGCGCCCAAGGCATCGAGGCGTGCATCTTGCCAACGGCACTGCTCTCAACTCACACTGGCTTTAAAAATTTCACTTTTCGTGATCTAACTGATGAATTTGACGCTATAACGCAGGTTTGGCACAAAGAGGGTATCAGCTTTGATGGAATTTACACTGGATTTTTAGGTAGTTTTAGGCAGCTTGAGCTTATAGAAAAGGTCTTTGCTGAATTTGATAGCAGCTCTTTGCTAAGGCTTATAGATCCTTGCATGGGCGATAATGGCAAGCTCTATCACGGCTTTGATGAGAAATTTGTCGCAAAGATGAGAGAGCTTTGCACAAAGGCACATGTCATCACGCCAAACATAACTGAGGCAAGTTTTATGTGTGAAAAGCCATTTTTAAGCGAGGGATACGGCGAGGATTATATTTTGGAGCTGCTTGAGGGTTTGGCTAGTTTTGGCGCGCAAAAGATCGTTTTAAAGGGCATTAGATATAAGCAAAACGAGTGCGGCATTATAGCATATGACGCAATGACGAAAGAAAAAGTGGAGTATTTTCACGAGTATTTGCCCTTTCACGCAAGTGGCACCGGAGATATCTTCGCTTCAGTGCTTTTTGGCTCGCTCATAAATGGCGAAAGCATGCAAAATGCTATCAAAAAGGCAGCAAATTTTGTGCTTGAGAGTATCAAGATCACGCTAAAAGATAATAATCGCACAAGATATGGCGTGCAGTTTGAAAAATTGCTTAGAAATTTTAGCACTTTATGGCAGGGAGTGATTTAAATTTGTGTCATTATAACCCCATAAAGTGACATAGTTAAAACAAAATTTCAGATTTATTTAAATTAATTTTACTTTTATATAAAAAGTTGAATAATTACGCAAATATTGATCAAGGAGTGATTTATGAAGTCTTTAAGGATTAAAATTTCTGTTATTTTGACAGCTGTGATCGTGCTGCTACTAATCGGCGTTAGCCTCATTAGTTACAACATAGCTCGCAACCTATATACAGAAAAAGTTGTGAAAGATGAGCTACCACTAGCCGTCTCTAACGTTGCAGGTGAGATCGGCTATGCCATAGACAAGATCATTAACACCTCTTATCAGATGACCAAAAACGACTATCTTCTCAAGTGGATCGACGAAGGCGAGCCAAAGGACGGATTAGCAACGCTTTTTAACTACAACACCGACCTTATGAAGGCATTTAACCTCTCAACGGCGATGTTTGTCTCTGATAAAACCCTAAACTACTACACAAACGACAAAATTTTAAAACAGCTTAGTAAGGACAATCCACGCGATAGCTGGTACTTTGACGTTAAAAATGGTAAAGAGGTAAATTCTCTAAACATCCAAGTATCAGAAGCTACTGGCTCGCTAACGCTTTATGTAAATAGCAAGGTTGAAAAAGACGGCAAATTTTATGGCGTCAGCGCGATAGGCATGAACCTTGATGACATCGGTAAATTTAGTCACTTCAAAAACCATGGGCGAGGGCAGTAAATTTTTAATGGTTGATTCAAGTGGTATCGTAAAGATAGAAAAGAGCGACAGGGTCGGCAAAGTAAATGTAAAAGATGTCCTTGGCAAAGAGAAATTTGATGTCTTGATGAATAAAAATGGCGGCGTCATCCGTCACTTTAACGGCACGAGAAATTTGATAATTGGCTCAAAATATATCCCAAGCCTTGATTGGTACCTATTTGGCGAGATGGACGAGGATGTGCTTTTAAAAGATTTGCATACGCTATTTTACTCAGCTATCGGCGTTATCTTAGCAGCGATCATCATCTCTGTGATAGTTTCACTTCTAATGTCATCTTACCTCCTAAAAATCATCCTCAAACTAAAAACAGGCCTACTATCTTTCTTTGATCTACTAAATCACAAGACAAACAAAGCACAGCCTATAGAGATAACATCTAAAGATGAATTTGGTCAAATGGCAGAGCTAATAAACAAAAACACAAAAGCCATTGAAGATGGCATGAAAGATCAAAGTATCTTCATCCAAAAAGCCAACACCTTTGTAAATGAGATAAAAGATGGCAACTATGAAGCAAGCCTAGAAGCTGATACTAATAACCCAGCACTAAATCAACTAAAAAATACATTTAAAGATCTACAACTTGCTTTAAAAGAGGCAATATCAAGTAATGGTAAAGATGTATTAAATTTACTAAATACATATAAAAACCAAGACTTTACAAAAAGACTTGATGATGAAGGTAAGATAGCAAGTGGTATAAACTCTCTAGGCATAGAGATATCTAAAATGCTAAATGACAATCTAAACCAAGCACAAGTACTAGAAGAAAAAGCTAAACTTCTAGCAAGCTCAGTATCTAAAGTAGCAAGCTCAGCAAACACTCAAGCAAATAGCTTACAAGAATCTGCAGCTGCAGTTGAACAAATGTCTAGCTCAATGAATGCCATCTCTCAAAAGACAGCTGATGTTATAAGACAAAGTGATGAAATTAAAAACATCATAACTATCATTAGAGATATAGCAGATCAAACAAACCTTCTAGCTCTTAATGCTGCAATAGAAGCAGCCAGAGCTGGAGAGCATGGCAGAGGATTTGCAGTTGTTGCTGATGAAGTTAGAAAGCTAGCAGAACGTACTCAAAAATCACTTGGTGAGATAGAAGCAAATACAAATGTCCTAGCTCAATCAATAAATGAGATGAGTGAATCAATCAAAGAGCAAAGTGAAGGTATCAATATGATAAATCAATCAGTTGCTCAAATAGATCACCTAACAAAAGAAAACGTGGTAATTGCTAACCAAGCAAACGAAGTCACATCAGAAGTAGATGAGATGGCTAAGGCTATAGTTGAAGAGGTTAGAAAGAAGAGGTTTTAAACTTCTTTCTTTAGAGTTTTAAACAAACTCTTATTTAAACAAAACTACCAAAATAAAACGATCTTGTTTTGGTAAAACTCTAAACCACTCAAGCAATTTGTTTGAGTGGTTTTAAATATATAATTTATTAGAAAAATGGCTAAAATTTTTAGTTATTTAAGCTATTTTTAAATGATTGCTAACTATAATACAACTTCTTTTAAGTGTTCCGGATTAGCTCAGCGGTAGAGTAGGTGACTGTTAATCACTTGGTCGCTGGTTCGAACCCAGCATCCGGAGCCATTTATCTTCAAAAATACTTTTAAAAACCCGATTTTAACAATGTTTCAAAAACTTTAAGTTTTTTTATTTTTTGTATTTTTTCACTTTTTCCCTCAGTTCTATTTAATATTTTTAAAATATCTATCCATGATATTAAGGAAATGCAATATAGAAGTATAATCATAATTCTGGTATAAAAGAAGCTTGGAGTAGACACACTACTCCTCTTTTCTATTCTCAGGCAAAACTAAATGACCATTTTTGTCTATTAGGGAGTATTGGACTAATACTATATAAATTAGATCATGGATTTTGTAATTACCATAATTGCCGGTATAGTCATCATATTTTCTTAAAAACTCAGCATAAGGATTTTTGTCTGTATTTTTAATACCATTTAGCTCTACTTCAGAGTAAAGTAGAGGCACATATTTTAAAGTATCTTCAAATACCTCTTTAAATTTCTCATAGTCTTCGCCATAAATTCTTTTAAATAGCTCTTTATCGTTCTCATAAATCATCAGTGCAAGCTTAGCCGTATAGCTTCTGTAGTATGACCTAGAACAAAGAATAGCACCAGATATGCTAAATGTTAGTTTGCAATTTTGTTTAAACTCTTTTGAAAATTTATTTATACACTCTTTTTTAGTTTTAGCTATCCTCTCTCTTGCTATCTTTTGAGCTTTATCTTTTAAATTTGGAGCTTCTTTTAAGATTAGATTATAAAGATCAGCAAAATAGTTATCCCTAAAAGCAGTACTTCTTGACTGACATATAAAATCTTCTAAAGAGTACTCTTTAAATTTATATTTCTCTTTATCGTCATAGCATTTAAAGCTGGGGGTAATAAAGTCGGTACCATAGTCTGCATCACAAAAAGCTCCACCATCAACCTGCCCATAATCATCACTGGCTTTTTTGGTAGCTCTACTAGGGTTCATAGGTTCAAATCCATATAAATTAAGGCTTATTAGAAAGCTTATTAATAGTACGGTTTTAAATTTCATCTTTTATCCTTTATAAATTTCATCTTACACGTGATCGATAATGAAAATTCAGCTACAGCAGAGATTTTTTATTGTCTAGTATTAAAATCAAAATCATAGCAGAAATTTTGATTACTCCTTCTTTGTATGTTTGCTTAGTTTGGTGTAACAAGTTGATAAATGCTAAGCTGTAATCTTAAATCAACTTTTTTGCTGCCTTATAGTTTTCTTTGATTGTTTCTAGGTAAAAACATTTATAGCTAGAAATTTTGTCAGTAGAGTGGTCTTAAAATAAATTTCCCTTCATTCATCCTAGCTTCATTTTAGGCTTTTATAATGCGCTCATCCAAACCAAAGTTGGAAATCAAAAATAAAAGGATCAAAAATGAAAAAGGTATTAGGTGCAGCGGTTTTAGCAGTAGTTTTAGGAGCGACAGGCTTGCAAGCAGCCATCACATCAAAAGAGGCTTTAAACATAGCTGAGAAAACTTCCCAGGCTTAAGCGTCAAAGATATCGAGATGAACGTCAAAAAGGGCGTGACTTTTTACAAGATAGAGTCTTTTAAAGACGGAGTCAAACAAGAGATCAAGATCGATGCTAACAGCGGTCAGATCGTTAAAGTAGAGAATAAAAATAAAAAACATATCTTGCCGATCGAAGCGGTAGATTTTTCAAAATTTGCTCTTAGCATCGACGAGGCTGTGGCTAAAGCTCAAGCACTCGAGGCTGGCTGGAGCCTTGATGAGGCAGAGCTTGATAGTAAAAATGGTGCTTGGATATACAAAGTGGAGCTTAAGCGCGACAGGAGCGAGAAAAAAGTGATCATAAACGCTCAAAATGGCGAGATAATCGGCAACTATACAAAGTGATCTAGCGCCTTTTTTGGCGTTAAATTTTATAAAGGTGAAAAAGATGAGTGAAAATTTACAGCAAAATTTAAACGATAACGTTGGCGAGCAGGGTTTAGAGAAAAAATTAAATGAAAATTTAGACAAAAAGTCATTAATTCAAGTCAAAGCGTAAGAGAAAATTTAAGTAAAAATACCAAGTCTGGCGTTTATAAAAATAGTTGCGAAAATTTAGGAGAGGGCAAACAAAGCCATGAAAATTTAGATAAAAATTCAAGCGAGGCAAGCAGTAGCGCAAAAAATTTAAACCAAGCTTTTTCAAAATGCAAAGCTCAAAATTTCTTTAAAAAACACTTGAGCTTTCGCTTCAAGGTGTAGCAGATGCGCTTATCTATACTGGCAAGGCTGGAGCGTGACTATCAAACGCTTCAAACTGCCTAAAAGACGAGGCGCAAAGGGCAGAGCTATCAAAGATAAACGAAGAGCAGGCTAAATTTTGAAGGGCTGGCTCACATCTCGCCAGAAAAAGTTAAAGAGCTCATCACAAAGCGCCTAAAAGTAGAGCCAGAAGAGGTGGAGTTTTCGCCGATCTATCTAGCTAAAAAACAAAGTTTTGGCACACTTGGAGCGGAGTATTTTTATGATGCAAGGGCTAAATTTAACGGCTTTTTGTATGATTTTAAGATAGGCGCAGCAAATGGCGAAATTTTAAATCTAAAAATAAAAAGCCAAATTTGATAAAATAGCTGGCAAAACCAAGTGAGGTAGGTAAGGCAGGGATGAAAATTTTAGTTGTCGAGGACGAAATAGACCTAAATAGCGTTATCACAAGGCACCTAAAGAAAAACGGATATAGCGTCGATAGCGCATTTAACGGCGAGGAGGCGATGGACTTTATCGCTGTGGCGCACTACAATCTTATCGTGCTTGATCTGATGATGCCGGTGATGGACGGACTTACATTTTTGCAAAGATCGCGCGTCGCAAAGCTAGCCACCCCTGTGCTGATACTAACGGCAAAAGACGATGTGGATGACGTTGTAAAGGGGCTTGACGCGGGTGCAGATGACTACTTGGTCAAGCCATTTGACTTTAAGGAGCTGCCAGCTAGAGTGCGCACACTCATTCGCCGAAACAGCGGCAATGCGGCTAGTGAAATTTGCGCAGGCGAGCTAAAGATCGACCTTTCTAAAAAGTCAGTCCAATTTAGCGGCGAGCAGGTAGAGCTCACCGGCAAAGAGTATGAAATTTTAGAGTTTTTGATGCTAAACAAGGGCAGAATTTTAACTCGCGACCAGATCAAAGAGCACGTCTGGGACTTTGACTACACGGGCGGCTCAAACGTCATCGACGTGCTTATAAAAAACATAAGAAAAAAGCTTGGCGAGTGCGAGGTGATCCAGACTAAAAGAGGGCTTGGCTATGTTGTTAAGGATTAAGCAAGCGCTTGCAAACATCCCAATAACCGCGCGTGTAACGCTTTGGTACTCGTTTTTTATCATCGTTATCGTGGCGGCTCTCATTGCCATCTCGGCGGTCGTGGCGGATGAGGTTTTTGAGGATGTGAGCCAAAAAAGCTAGCCAAATCAGTCACCAAAATAGCTAACGATATGGATGAGTTTGAGCCATACGATGATGGGATATTTTTTATAAAATATAACGCGAAAGGCGATGTGATCGGCGGTCTAGCGCCAAAACACTTTCAAATTTCACTTAAAATGAATAGCGGTGCAGTGCGCCTTTTTGAAAACGGCGAAAACCGCTTTTACTACTACGATATCGCAGCTAGAGGCAAAGGGGTCTGGGTCAGAGGCGTGATAAATGCGGAGAAATTTTTAAAAAAGAGGGGCTATTTTTACTAGCGCTGGGCGTTTTTGTGCCGGTTTTGTTTATTTTTGTGCTTTACGGTGGCTATAAAACGATAAAAAATGCGATGAAGCCAGTCGCTACGATGTCAAAAACTGCGCTTGAGATAGGCAGTAGCAGGGACTTTTCAAAGCGCATAGACCTGCCTGCTGGCAAAGACGAGCTGCACGTGCTTGCAAGCGTTTTTAATCAGATGCTCGACTCCCTAGAAAAGGTCTATCAAAGCGAGAAACAGCTCACATCAGACGTCTCGCACGAGCTACGAACGCCGCTATCTGTCATCATGGCTGAGAGCGACTACGCTAAAAATTACTCACAAAATTTGGACGAGGCCAAGGAGTCGCTGGAGGTCATCTCTAGGCAGTCAAGAAAGATAACCTCGCTGATAGATCAAATTTTGGAGCTTTCAAGGCTAGAAGCTGGCAGAAATTTGGAGCTAAAAGATATAAATTTAAGCTCTATCTTGCAAAATTTAGCTACTGACTATGAGAAGCTAGCAAGCGCTAAGGGGCTAAAATTTAGCTGCGTTGTAGCACCAGATGTCCAAATTTTAGGCAATGAGCTGATGGTATCAAGGCTGGTGGATAACTTTTTAAGCAACGCACTAAAATTTGCAGGAGCTAAGATCGAGCTAAATTTAACCCTCACAAAAACGCACGCACTTTTGTCTGTAAAAGATGATGGCGTCGGCATCTCTAAAAAGATATCGAGCTAATCTGGAATAAATTTTACCAAGCTGATAGCTCAAGAAACAAAAGCCAAAACAGAGGCAGCGGTCTTGGTCTTGCTATCGCTGCAAATATAGCTAAAATTCACAGTGCAAAGCTTGGTGTAAAAAGCGAAGCCGGAGCTGGAAGCGAATTTTGGGCAGAATTTGAGCTTGTAAATTTAAAATAAGTGTAAAATTAGGCTTTTTAATAAAACTATATTTGATAGAAGTAAAATGATTGATTTTGAAAGAAAGTTTAAATGGTGGTTAGAGGCAGAATCGAACAATCTAGTATTTCTTAAGGTTTATATAAGTATATTATTCCTTAGAATACGATATTCTAAGTTTATATTAATTTATAATAATTTACAAAAATGATAAAATATATGGTACCCAATATGGTACCCATTTAAAAGTTAAAGATCTGCGTATTTTGTTTCGGCACGCAGATTTTAAATTTGTATGTTTATGCTTTTAGATTTATATATTTTAAGTTATATATTTTATAGTTAATAAAATTTAAAGGATATTGTATACAGGTAATATTAAGCAAGCGATGCAATAGTGTAGAGCTCAGAATACTAAATAATATTTTTGCGAGCTTAGGATAAGTTACGTTAATCAAATATAAAAGCAGAAAAACGAAAAATCGAAGAGCCTGCAATGGATAAAAGATAAAAAACTAATTAAGTTAATAGAAGACATTACTGCAGAAATTTTGTATAGCGAAAATGATGTAAGTAGCGTACATTGCAAAGAATAGATATAATCTATTTGTCAGATACAGGCGATATAATACGGATAGACTTTAGCCTTTAAACAGAGTGCGAACAGGCTAGAAGACGTCGTATTGTAGTGTTAAAACCTATTATATAATGGAAAACGATTACGTGCTGCTAACTACAAAAATCAAAGGCTATCTTTTTGAAGTTATCATAAAAGGCAAAAAAGATAGCGTAGTGCTGGTAGATTATGCAAAAAAGTCTTAATTGGCAAGCCAGAAATGTTACTTATCAAGTTAGTATTTTGCCGCATGATAGAGTGGGCAAAAAAGTTGGATTGTTCTTTTGAGAATATGATAAAAAATTTCTAAAATAAATACAATGGCTATATTATGAATTGGAATAATATTATAAGTTTAAATGGCTCACAAAATAATGCCTTTGAAGAGCTTGTTTGTCAGCTAGCAAGTTTGGAATTTTCTAAAGATGGTAAATTTATCAAAGTAGGGAATCCTGATGCTGGAGTCGAGTGTTATATAATAAAAGAAAATGGTGATGAGATTGGATTTCAGGCGAAGTATTTTTTATCAACGCCACAACAAACTCAATGGAATCAACTTGATAGCTCTATAAAAACAGTACTCGAAAAGCACCCAAATTTAAAATCATATTATGTGGCTATTCCTATTGATAGAGCTGATCCTAGAGTGGATAATAAGGAATCATTTAAAGATAAATGGGAAAAATGGGTCAAAAAATGGCAAGATAAGGCTAAGAGTGATTATTCTAAAGAGATAGATATTGTTTATTGGGGAAGCCATGAATTAATTAAAATGCTTAAAGATGAAAAAAGCACGGGATTAGTTAAGTATTTTTTTGGAGATGTTTACTTATCTAATAATTGGTTTAATATACAAAATGATAATACCATAAAGAGCTTGGGAGCTAGGTATTCACCGCAAATTAGTATTGAGCTTGAAATTTATAAATATTTTAAAATTTTTGATGAGGACTCACAGTATTTAGCAAAAATAAGAAGCAAATTCTTTGAAATTTTATAATAAATTTTGTAAAGATTTCATTTTACTTACAAGCGTTCGAAGTGAATTAAAAAATGAAGTTAATTTGATTAAACAATTTGTATCAAATTTGAATTTTGCCAATTTTGACTATGATAAATTTGAAAGACTTCTTGATGGTATTCAAAAAATTATATTTAAAAATGATTTGGTTTCAATAATTTCATCTAGCGAAGAATCCAATGAAGATAAATTCCAAGATAACATATATGATTTTTACAATTTTATTAGAGAAAATAAAAAAATATTACAAATTACTAAAGATCGTTGTTTGATATTATGCGGTGATGCAGGAGTTGGCAAATCGCATCTGTTTGCGGACATAATTAAACAAAGAGCCAAAAATAACCAACAATCCGTACTTATTTTAGGTCAGCATCTTATAGAGATTAAAGATCCATGGGTGCAAATTTTAAATTTGCTTGGTTTTGCAAAATTTAATAAATATGAATTTCTTGGAGCGCTCAACTCAAAGGCGCAGGCAAATTCTCACAAAATTATTATTTTTATAGATGCGATAAATGAGGGTGCCGGCAAAGATTTTTGGAGAAATTTTATTATAAGTTTTATAGAAGATATTAAAAAATATGAGTGGTTGAGCGTGGCTTTTAGTATAAGGAGTTCTTACTTTAAGTATATGATACCAAAAGAGATATCTAAAAATTGCGTAATTCATCATGAGGGTTTTAGCGGCGTAGAATACGATGCTATGCGGGTGTTTTTTGATTATTATAAGTTGCCGTATCCGACAATACCGCTACTAAATCCTGAATTTTCAAATCCGCTATTTTTAAAAATATTTTGCAAGGGAGTATCAAATGACAAATCATATCAATATAAGTCATTAAATTTTTTTGATGTGATTAAACTGTATATAGATAATGCAGAGTGCAATTTTTTACAAAAATATCCAAATTGCAAAAGTTTAAAACTGATACAAAAGGTGATTAATGTAGTAATTTCATTAATATTGCAAGAAAAACATGGCTTAGTCGAATATGAAAAGGCACTTATCCAAGTCAATGAAAGGCTAAATCCGTTTTGTGTTAATGGAGATTTTTTAGATGATTTGATAAGTGAAGGTCTTTTTGCTAAAAATATATTGGAAGATACTGAATATATCTACTTTGCATATGAAAAGCTGGGTGATTATCTTTTGGCTAATTACTTTATATAAAAACTAGATAAAGATAATTTAAAAGATAGCTTTATAGATAATATTTCGCCATATATAAATTTCTAATTTATATTATCGCAGGGGTCTAATTGAGGCGTTTAGCGTGCTTATACCTGAAAATTTTAATGGCACTGAGATATATGAATTATTAGAACCAGATAATATGGTGGTGATTGATTGTTTTTTAAAAAGTTTGCCATACAGAGGTGCTTCTATACCTCAAAGCACAGTAGAACGAGTGCGAAAAAATATTTCTAATGAAAATTTTAATGCTGATATTTTTTATATGCTCTACTCATGTGCTACCTTGCCAAATCATCTTTTTAATGCCGAGTTTATGTTTGCGTATCTGTCTAAAATTTAGCATGAAAGAAAGAGATTCATTTTTTATAACCATACTAAATAAAATTTATCTTGATACAGGTATGAATCTTATAGTTAGACTGATAGATTGGTGTTGGTCTAGTAAAGATAAAAGTTATATAGATGATGAGTCCATTTTTTTAGCAGCTATAGCTATTGCTTGGCTCTTTTGCACATCAAATAGAAGACTAAGAGACTGTGCAACAAAAGCCTTGATTTGTGTTTTGATTGATAGAACAAATTTGACTTTAAAATTACTACAAAAATTTCAAGAGATCAATGAGCCTTATATAAGTGAAAGATTGTTTGCTGCGACTTATGGTGCTTTAGTAAAAACAACTGAAACTAGGTGTTTTAAAGAGCTTGGAGAGTATATTTATAATCAAATTTTCAATAAAGATGAAGTATATCCACATATATTATTAAGAGATTATGCTAGAAATTCTATTGATTTTATAATAAAAAAGGGCATAAATTTGGATATTAGTATTGATAAAGTATATCCGCCATATAAAAGCTATTTTCCGTCATTAAAAGAACTGCCATCAAATGAAGAGATTAAAAAATATGAGGATAGGGATAAAAATTATCATCAAAGTAGGATAATATCATCAATGGCAACTGAAAAAGGTATCAACGGATATATGTATGGCAATTTTGGAAGATATGTTTTTGAAAGTGCTTTGTATGATTTTGAATGCAAAGACAGTGCAGGACTTATAAGTAATTATGCTATAAAAAATATCTTTGAAAAGTATGGATATGATGGAGAATATTTTAATGAAGCAGAAAATAATATAAAAGATAGAACAAAATATGATTTAAATAGATATAAGCATGCGATAGAAAGAGTCGGTAAAAAATATCAATGGATTTCATTTTATGAGACAATGGCACGCATAACCGATAATTTTAAAATGTATGTAGGATATGGTGATGATAAAAGAGAGGTAAAATATATAGGAGCTTTTGAACCTTATGTAAGAGATATTGATCCTACGATACTTTTAAAAGACTATGAAAGAAATAGCACTTTTGCTAAAAAGTTTTGGTGGGACGCTGAATATAATTTTGCCTGGGATATGGAAAATAAAAAATGGCTAGAGTATGAAAAAGATTTACCAAATTTAAGCGATATTTTAGAGCGTAAAAATGATAAAGAACAGTGGATTACTTTAAGTTTGTACCAAGAATTTATCGAGCCCCTTGATACTGAAGATATTTTAAGCATAGCTCACAAGGATGTTAGGTTATTTATTAGAAGTTATATAGTTAAAAAACATGATATAACTAGATTTGCTAAAACATTAAATGATAAACCTAACCTAATTTATAATTTGATTGATTTGCCAGATTGTTACAAGATGTTTAATATGGAGCATTACGACTATGTAACATATGATGCACTAAAAGATGATTATCGATTTGAGTGGTTTAAAATAGAAGATATAGATGTAGCAAATACAACAATTGAATATTTTTGGGAAGTGGAATTTGATGCGTCTAAGAGCGATGTTTTTCAAATATGTAAGCCGTCTAAAATTTTATATGATGGGCTTGGACTTAAATATTCCAAAGAAGATATATATTTTTTAGATAAAGATGGCAATACTGTTTGTTTTGACCCAAGTTCAGACAATCAAACCGCGCAGCGACTATTGATTAAAAAAGATAAATTAAATGAATTTTAAATGTTTGTAATATGTGTATTGTTTGGATTATATCTGGTGAAAAGATGGTTTTTACAACAGATAATAGTGATTTAGGTCGTTTATATTTTAATGGATATGCTTTTTTTGATACTGATGGAAATTTAAAGAAGTATGTCAATAAGCAATTTGAAAAACATTTCAATTAGTAAAGGCAAATAGAGATATGTATGAATGAATAAATTTCCCCAATGAATAATCTTTTAAAATGCTTTTAGCGTATTTGCTAAATCAGAAAACTTAGATTTTTGTTTTTAAATAAAATTTGTAATGTATAAACATATACCAAACTATATAACTTTTGATGATGTAAATGTATGTTAATTTGCTAAGAATGATTTAAAGAATTTTATAAAACATCCAAAAGCCTATTATTATAAGAAATGTATACATATGGCTTATGGTAACTCAGTTAGTTTAAACCGTTAAAAAATAGATAAGACAGATATCATAAGCAACTTTAATAAACAGAAATTTTAAAGATAAAATTTAAATAAAATACCATACCATAATATAATCGTTTATAGACATTGACAATTAAAAAATTTCATGTTAGTATGCCTCAATATTGTTTACGTTTATAGACAATTACATAAAGGAATAAAAATGTTAAATTTAATAGAGCAGTATCAAGAAAGATTTCTTAAAAATTTTAATACAACATACAAGCGTTATTTATACAATGAAATAAATTTTAGTGAGAAGCTTATCGGTATAGTGGGAGCTCGTGGCGCTGGTAAGACTACAATGCTATTTCAAAAGCTGCTTGAATTAAAAGCTCAAAATAAAAAGGCTCTATACATAAGTCTTGATTATCCATTTTTAGGTTCTACCAGTCTTAGCGAACTTGCTTTTGAATTTGTAGATAATGGTGGCGAATATCTGTTACTAGATGAAGTTCATAAATACGAAGATTTTGCTGCACATCTAAAAACCATATATGACATGAGCCCTTTAAATGTAATTTTTACGGGCTCATCGGCGGTAAGCATACTAAATGCAAAGAGCGATTTATCGCGTAGAGTTAGCGTATTTAGTCTAGAGGGGCTTAGTTTTAGAGAGTTTTTAGAGCTTGAAAACAGTATGACGATAGATGAAATTTGCCCTAGAAACAATACTAAAAGACCACCAGGCAATAGCAAATGACTTAAAAATAAAGCAAAATCTATTTAAGAAATATCTCAAATTTGGCTACTATCCATTCTACTTTAATAAGCAAAGCTCATACTACGAAAGCTTGCTAAATACTATTAATTTAAGTATAGACGTAGATCTAACGTCTCTTGGGTTAGTTGAGCAAAAATATACATATAAGCTTAAAAAACTGCTTGAAGTAGTTTGCCAAAGCGAGCCGTTTGAAGTAAATTACACTAAAATAGCGGCTCTTGCCGAGATAAGTAGAGCCAAACTATATGATTATATTGTCTATCTAAACGATGCAAGGCTAGTGAATATGATAGATGAGCAAAGTAGGGGACTTAGCAAACTAGTAAAGCCGGCAAAAATATATATGAATAATACAAATTTAATTTACGCTTACGGCGATGATTGCAAGGCGGGCACCATAAGAGAGACTTTTTTTGCCAATCAGCTAAGGGTAAAACATAGGCTAAATATCCCAAAACAAGGCGACTTTATCGTAGATGATAAATTTATATTTGAAGTTGGCGGTAAAAATAAGGGCTTTGAGCAGATAAAGGATATCTCAAACTCATATATAGCTGCTGATGAAATAGAGGCGAGAAGCGGCAATAAAATACCGCTTTGGCTATTTGGATTGTTGTATTAGGCGTTAAAATGGCGATTAATAAACTCAATTATAAAAAGGTTGAAACTTGCTTATTCATGCATAAAGAAAAACCAAACGTCTTTTTGCTAAGAAAGGTTATCGGCAGTAAATACTTCACAAAAGTGCTTACGCTAGATACTCGTAGCGGATGGAGCAAGAGGGAGTATAAAAATGAAGCCAAAAAAGAGCTTGTAAAGTGGTTAGATGGCGTAACTAAGCAGGTAAAGGGGCTAAAATTTTAAAGATACCACTAAGGTTAATGACTTGTTTGAGCTATGGAAAGGCAAAAAGGATATCGGCAAAAAGTCGGTAGCTAGCGACATTGCATTTTATGAGACATACTTGCAAGACAGTATCGGCAAAGAGATCGTAGTAAACGTCATAGCTGTCCAAATAGACAATGTTATCCATAATCTAATGCACGATGGAAAATTTAACAAAACAATAGGAAAAGTGCAGGTATTATCAAAGTGCACAGCATATGATAATACAAGGCGAATTTTAGGCGAGATGTTTGATATAGCGCTTCGCAATCAGCTGATAGCGGTAAATCCTTGCGCTCTGCTAACCAAAATAGCTAAAACGACTAGAAAAACGATAGTAAAAGATGCGGTCGGTAAATTTTATAAGCTAAAAATGGCTATTTTGGAGCTCTATAAAGACGATCCGTTTTGGAGAGGATTTTTCTTGTTTTGTTTGTATGGTAAACGAAAAGGAGAAGTAGCCAGCCTTAAATGGGAAAATGTTGATTTAGAAAATGACGTATATTATTTAATAGATACTAAAAATGGAAACGACTACAAAAAGCCGCTTCCTTTGCTCGTAAAAGAAGCCATAATGCAAATACCTGCAGATAGAAGAAGTCTAGTATTTGCAAGCCCAAAAACTGGTGAAACTATTAAAAATACTGATAGGCAAAAGATGAGACTAGATAAAATTTGTAGGTTTTGATGATTTTAAACTGCATAGTACTAGGCATATAAGTGGTTCGGCACTCGAAGAGCTTTGTGCGAATAGTGACATTATTAAAGATCATTTAACTCACAAAAGAGATGGTGTTACATATAAAAATTACGTAACTTACGATACCTATATAAATAGCTGTAAGGCTCTTGAGATGTTGGAGGGTATAGATGGATAAAAAGATTATAATAGATGGAGCTGTTTTCACCAGCGATTCGGATAGGGCTATTGACCTTATAAGAATTAACATGACCATGGAAATTTGTGAAGCAAGTTTTGATGGGATCAAATTCTTAAATGCTGCTTTTTATACAAGAGAGGTAATAGAATGTTCTAGGCCTATGCTTATTGATTTCTTTGAAAATTACTACTTTATAGACGACAGTAGCTATGTTGAAAATAAAGCATTGGTTGGGATGATGGATTTTTTTCAAGATTTTGATGGCGACATAATAGAATATAGTAAGGAACTGAAAAGAGAAAGGAGCTTATGGGCAAAAGGGATTCTTTGCCGACACGATACGCAATACTATTGCAATGAAAAATTATTATGAAGATGATTTGGAAGAACTATCTAAAAATCTATTCTTTTATATTTTAACAAAAACCAATGATATTTTATATGATACCAATAAAGACTACAAAAAATTTGTAGATTCTATATTAAATTTGCAAGAATACGGAAATTGTACAGAAATAGACAAAATGTATTTGAGTAGGACATATAATAAATACAAGAAACTCGTAAATAAAAATTTATCACAAATAAATAGCTTTCGAAACATGAAGCTAGACACAAAAATTTCTAGAAATACTTTTCTAGTAAGCATAGATGAGAGCATAAAGCATACATTGGATAATTATGAAAATTTTAATCCTATAATAGCTTTTTAAAAAATTACAAATTTTCTATTTTTATTAATCGTTTTTGTAACTTTTCTGCCGATATTTTTTATATTATCATCCCAAAAATATAAGGAGTGTTTTATGAATGATAATATTATAAAACGTTGGTTGAGCCCAAAAGATGTTGCGGAAGAATATGGAATAGCCGTAAATACCCAGGCGCAATATCGTATGAGGGGGATAATCCCGCATGTGAAGATAAATAGAATAATAAGATATGATAGATACAAGCTGGATCAGTGGTTTGAAAAACATACCGTTGAAAGCAAGGAGGCGCTATCGTGAAGTATAGAAAGTTTCCTCATAAAGTATCTGTTCGCCTTAGTGACAGCGAAAAAGAAAAACTTGAGCTTAATGCGTCTTTATCTGATCTTAAGGTATCCGCCTATATTAGACATATTATATTAAACACCAAACCCCCTACTCATAAATTCGATAAAACAATGGCAGTTCAGGTAGCAAAAATAGGCAATAACCTAAATCAAATCGCAAAACATGCTAATACGCATAAAACCATAGACGGTATAGTTTTAAAACAGATACTCGACATTAATAAAAAATTGGACGACCTAATATCGCAAAAGCTAATCCAAGAAGTTAAACATGTTAGTAAAATTCTTTAAAACTAAAAACGGCGGTAGTATTGCTGGCATCAATTATCTTTTAAATCATCGAGTGAAAGACAATACAGCGTTTGTTTTAAAAGGTAGCGAAGTGGTTACCTGGCAGATAGTATCTAATATTACTAAAAAACAAAAACTCTGTATCGGTTGTTTAAGTTTTGAAGAAGCTGATATTGATTTGAATGCCAAACAAAAAATCATAAATGAATTTGAAACACTGCTTTTTGGAGAATACAAAGAGAGATTTAATATCCTTTGGGTTCAACATATTGATAAGGGTTAAACTTGAGTTAAATTTTGCCATACCAAAAATTGATCTAGAAAGCGGCATGGCCTTCAATCCATATTACGATAAAACAGATAGAGCTTTAATAGACGCTTGGCAAAACCTTACAAATTTCAAATTTAACTTTAGTGATCCAAAAGATCCCGCAAAAGCTCATATGCTTCAAGGATCAAGAAAAGAGATTGGTGTCATTAAAGACTATATTGAGCTAGAAAAAATACTGACCGAGAAATTTATAAATCGAAGAATTTACTTGTAGAGACGACACTTTAAAAGCTTTAAATGATAGCAGGATAGAGATAACTAGAATTAGCAAAGACTACATATCGGTCAAATTACCTGGCACTAAAAAAGCTAGAAGATTCAAGGGGGATATGTTTAGTGAAGAATTTAGAAATATTAAAAGCATGGAGCAACTCCGAAATAAAACTGAAGCGAGAGCAGCAGAATTTAGAGGTAGAGCAGATACGCAAACAAATGTTGGAGCTTCAAGACAAAGTTTTATATTTGCAAGGCAGCTTGAAACAAAAGAACCAAGAGAATTTAGAATTGTTAAATTTAAACAAAGCTTGTCAAAACGAGATCAAGAGCTTGC
This sequence comes from Campylobacter concisus, assembly GCA_037321105.1. GTDB lineage: Bacteria > Campylobacterota > Campylobacteria > Campylobacterales > Campylobacteraceae > Campylobacter_A > Campylobacter_A concisus_AZ. Next base: position 1,838,672 of record CP147775.1, read on the forward strand.
AAGACTCAAAAGAGAGCTCGACAAACAAATACAAGAGCGAGATAAGTGGCTTGAAATCCAAGCTAAAAGAGTGCCGAAGCGATGCAAAATTTTCGAAATCATATCATGGATATCGGTTATTGCATTAGTACTAATTTCGATATACATATGGAGCCAATATCTACAAAAGCCCTAACTAATGCAAATAAATCAGCCAATGATGGTATAGATAAAACAAAATACAAATGGCGAGCAACAAATCATAAACATACTATTTTTAACGAAAGGATTTTTGATAATGACTCTACTAGAGCAAACATTATTGACACAATTAGAAGAAAAAGAGAAATGGGAGCAAGATATGGTAATGTTATTAGGGCAACTATTGATGGAATTCAAGACATTAAAAGAGGAATTAGTCAGTATAGAGACAGAATCAATAAACAGTATAAATTCTTATATCAAGAGTTGTCAAAATTACAACTGCAGCTAACAAACTTGCAGAAAGAATCCGAGAATCAGACATTTTTTCAAGAGAATTACATGATGCAACTAGAGAATTTGAAGAAGTGGCTAGAAAGTATGCATTAGGCCGCATACAAAAAGATGTTAAGATTGATGTAAATGGTGTCAAAAAGAGAGATATTGGTGGTATGGGGTTTGATTTTTGATTGGGAGATTAAATGTAAATTTTATCTCCCAATATATCTTGCTAATATAAGTGCAATGATTAGGTCATCTATCTTATTTAAAATCCCACATTTTATAAGCCCTCCACCCTAACAATAATCAAGCAGATCAAAATCACTGTACTCTTTTTCATAGTCTATGCTTTCTGCCCAGTAGTCATAACACTCAAGCTCTTTTAGTGCTAACCTTATCTCTTTTTGTTCAATATGCTCATACCTAAAGCTTATCGCGCGTTTTAAGATCTCTCTTATAAATTTTCCATCGCTGCTAAATTTTCAGTGCCGTGCTTTTTAAAACAGCTATAACATTTTTTATAAATACACCTTTATAATAAGCCATACTTAAGGCCTGAAGTAACATTATTTTTGCCTTGTCAATAACTTTATTTTCATAGAAAATTTCTGCTATTTTTATGCATATTAGCGTATCTGTTTCAAAGTAAATTTCGTTATCCGAAAGGCCAAATTCGCTTGATATTTTATGCAAACATATATTTTCTTCTGCACTACAGTCATTATAGGTGTTAAATTCAGCATCAGGTCTTAAAAACCACTCAAAATTTTATCTTCGCGTTTTTGCAGATGACGTAAGTTTGCCAGCTTCTCATAGAAGCCCTTATAGCGTAGTTAAATAGCTTGTGCTCGAGTTTTACGAAGTAGCATTTGCTTTTTAGTGGGATTATCTTCACTACTTCACTTTTTGAAATTTGGTCTGCGATCTCTTTGTAGTATGAAAGCGGTTTTATCTCTCTTTTGATATATTTTTCTGCCTCATCGGCTACAACGAAAAATTCTTCTTTTGTTGTGGCGGTTTTTATGAGTTTTTTGAAACCTTCGCGAGCCCATTTGTGAAAGCTTATGTGTGAAAAAGATCATCCTCTAGTTCATATACTCGCCCAAATATCTCGGCACTTTTGTTCTTTTGCATGAGCTTAAATATAGCAGCTGCGCCAGCTATGCCGTTTTTGGGCCCACCACACATCGTGCGGTATATCCATCTTGTGCAGACGAAACATTGATTTGGTGCATCATTTAGCAAGTGACCTAGCATATCTTTTGCTTGCTTCTCTTTACCAGCCTCAAATAGCTCTTTTATATGTTTGATCTTTTTCATCGCTACTCCTTTTTGATATGAATTTTAAAGTAAAAAACGGACAAAAATTTATTTCCTATTATGCTGCTATGATCTCACACAAGAACGTTAAAACAAAGATCTTTTTGACGATATAGAGTATATAAAGGAGGAATGTAATGGAAAATGAAACAAACTATATTTTAAGTGCTGGCGATATACTAAATTGTCAAAAATATAAAATTCCAGACTATCAGCGCCCATATGTGTGGAGTGAGGATCTAGCTTTGGGTTTACTTTCAAGCATCAAAAGATCGTTTAAGAATGGCAACTCTGATGAAATTTTATTAGGACATATTATATTGCATATAGAAGCAGACGCCATAAATATAGTTGATGGACAACAGCGCATAACTACGCTGGCCCTTATTTTAAAAGCTTTAGGCGATAATGATGTGCTTTTTTTAAATAATAAACTAAATATCTTATCGCACAAGGCTTTGAAAAGAAATTTTGAGCTTTTAAAATTAGAATGGGCTGATACAAAAGATAAAGAAAGACTCGTAAAATATATAAAAGAAAAGGTTAAATTTACGTTCGTAAAAACTGAAGACTTGGACGAAGCATTTTTGTATTTTGATACGCACAATACCAGTGGCAGACCCCTTAGTGAAACAGATCTGCTCAAAAATCACCACCTAATGTTTATGGACGAGACAAAATCAAAGCAACTAATGCTTCATTACACTAAAAAATGGAACGAGTACTCTTTATACGGGGTTAATACCTCTTGGTTTTTGAGGGAGAATTTGATATTTCGCACACTACGAACTGCACTAACCATAAGGAATATAAAAACTAATGCATATTATCCACATATAATCTTTGGTTATTATGGAGCAGATGATGAGTGGTATAGGATAAATTACTCTATTTTTCAAGAATTTAAAAACCATTTCGATGAAAAAATAAAAATTTACAAAAGCAATATATCGATAGTAGATGATGTGCTTGGTGGCGCAAATTTTTTTGAATACGTTTTTAAGTATTGCGATATCTTAAAATACATTGAAAGTAATTTTATATTTTTTAATGGAGATTTTACAGGATGTAGTTACCTAAATCATGCTTGCCACGTGGTTTTACTCTATATCGCTGATAAATTTAGCGTTGAGGCACTAGACGAACTTGCGGAGCTAGTTTTTTTTAATATTTTAGGTATAGCTTGTGGGTATACGAAAATTTCCTATAATAGTATGGCAAATATAGTTGAGAGATTGGTGCAGCTCATAGATACTTCAAGTGCCATAGAGAGTTTAAAAACAAAGATAGAAAAAGAACTAAAAACAAATATTAACATAACTTCTGTTTCAAGCAAAAACAGAGAAAAGCATTACAATAGAATAAAAGATAAGGCCAAATATACAAAAGAATATATAACCAAGAGCTCATTTAATGTCAGTAAATTTTGAAGGAAAAGAAGATGGAAGCGAGCAAAAATAATATAGGCAGTTTAGATAATTATAAATTTGGAATACCTTTTTACCAAAGGGCATATTCTTGGAAAAAACAGGATATTGAAAAGTTAATAAATGATATAAACGCCAAAGATAGGCACTATCTTGGCAATATTGTAGTTAAAAAACATTATGATAAATTTATAATTATAGACGGACAGCAGAGACTAACCACTATTTATATTATTTTTATGGCACTAGAAGAAAAACTATTTGAGTTGGATTATGAAATAGATAGTGGTGACGGCGAAAAGCTAACAAATTTCGATGTAAATGAACGCAGATATACAAACAAGCAAATTTTCAGATGCCGTTCTTTTTACAAAAGATAATAAAGCTTTGCTTGAGAATTCTTTTAAAGAAAAGCTAAATTTGGCTATTTTTACGATGACTATTATTCCTGAAAATATCAAAGCTACTCAGTATTTTGAACTAGTTAATATAAAAAGTATCCAGCTTGAAAATCATCAAGTATTAAAGGCTAGATTTTTAAGTAATATTAAAGAAAACTATGCAGATGTAGCAAGAAAATGGGATATGATCTCAAATATGGATGAAAAATACGAAGATCAAATGTCGAAAAAAGGCAATAAATATCCACAATACGGCGAGTCAAGAACCATAAATGAGTTTATAGGATTAAATTTTGAGGACAAACAAGAAAAACAAGACAAAACAAATTCCGATACAAAAAGTTTGGTAAAATTTCCAGTGTTTTTGCTCCTAGTTTTAAAAGTCTTTGTCGCCAAAAAGGGCCTCAAAATAGACATTATCATAAATAAAGACAAGCTTTTAGGTGAATTTGATAAGGTTTTTAAAAAACAAGCCAATATATACCATGAATTTATTAAGTTCCTAGAAGATATGCGTAATAAATTCGATGAATTTGTCTATAGAGACGATGATATGAAAGACAAAAGGCTACTAAATTTACAAAGGATGTTTTACTATACCAGCGAATACGATAAGCCCGAATTTATAGCTGCACTACTAGCCTTTTTAAATAAAAGCTCGCTAAGAGAGTATAATGAGGAAAATGCGCAAAAAGCTATCAAATTTCTCGAGCAATTAGATAACAAGCTAGCAAAAAGTGCTTTAGATGGCAGTGGATATCGTAAGGTGGTGGAGACTATAAATAACGTTATAGAAAAAATTTATAATGGTGAAAACCTAGAAGCGTCAATGCTTGAAAAAATAAACTCTAGCTTTTTGGATAATGGGACTGGGGTGCCGCACTATTGGTTTTATAGGCTAGAGTATCTGCTTTGGCGAGATTTTGAAAACCTAAATGTCTGCGGTATTTACGCTGATGATATAAAGAGTATTTCCTAAATTTAATAAAGATGAATACCTAATCAAACCCCAAGATACAATAGAGCATATGTGGGCTACAAATTTGCAAGAAAATGCCAAAGCACTAGATGATTTTGGAAATTTGGCCTTAATAAGAAAGGATTTTAACTCTAGCTTAAGTGATTATAATTTTGGCGAGAAGCTAAAAAGGATAAAAGAAAATCCAAGCTCAAGTATAAAAATGCTGATATTTTATACACTTCAACAAGGCTATGACAGTGAAAAAATCAAAGGACTGGGAGATGCAATGAGACAAATTCTTTTTCAGGGCATAACAAATGACGCTCTCTAAATCCCTCTACATCCGTGGTCTTCAGTGCGAAAAGAGCTTGTGGCTTAAAAAGAAAAAGCCTGAGGTTTTGCAAGCTCCAGATGATAGCGCGCAGGCTGTGTTTGATACTGGCACATCGGTAGGCGAGTTAGCCTGTGAGCTATTTTGTGGCGGTGAGAGGATGAGAGTACACGGGCTACTTTAGCGCGCAAATGACAAAAACTAAGGAGCTAATAGAGCGCGGCACAAAGGTCATATATGAGGCTACTTTTTGCTTTGATGGCATCCTCGTGATGGTCGATATCCTCCGTATCTGCGAGGATGGCCTCATCATCAACGAAGTAAAGAGCTCAACCTCGGTAAAAGACGTCTATATCGATGATGCAAGCATCCAGTACTACGTCATTAGCTCGCTTGGCTACAAGGTGAGCGCGATAAACATCATCCACATAGATAACAGCTACGTAAGAGGCGAGAAGCTCGAGCTTGAGAAGTTTTTTCATACCGAAGACGTGACAGAGCAAGTAAAACAAAAACAAGCAGATATCCCTCAAATTGTAAGTAAATTTGATGAAATTCTAGCAAAAACGTTGAGCCAGAGATTGATATCGGCCCTCACTGCTCAGACCCTTATAATTGCGATGCTTGGGAGTACTGCTGGCGCGAGCAGCGAGGCATACCAGAGTATAGTATTTTTGACATATCTCGCCTAAGAAGCGATAAGAAATTTGAGCTTTATAAAAGCGGCGTGGTTAAATTTGAAGATATCAAAGAGCTAGATGAAATTTAACGCCTCTCAGCAGATACAAATCCGCTCCGAACTATCCAAAGAGCAGATCATAGACAAAGAGGCTATCAAAGAATTTCTCAGAGACGCTTAGCTATCCGATCTACCACCTTGACTTTGAGACATTTCAGCAGGCGGTGCCTGAGTTTGTGGGGCTTAGTCCGTATGAGCAGATACCTTTTCAGTTTTCTATCCATAAAGATGATGGCAAGGAAAATTTAGAGCATTTTGAGTTCTTGGCTGAGGTCGGGGCCGATCCTAGATATGAACTAGCACTGAAATTTTATCAAATTTATCCCGCAAGATGCCTGCGTGCTAGCCTATAATATGAGCTTTGAAAAAAGGGTGATAAGACGTCTTGCTGAAATTTATCCGCAAATTTCAAATGAGCTTATGGCTATACACGACAACATAAAAGACCTGATGGCGCCATTTGCTAGCAAAAGCTACTACCACCCAAAGATGCAGGGTAGCTACTCTATAAAATACGTCCTACCAGCGCTCGTGCCCGAGTTTGAGTCAGCGTATAAGGATCTAAATTTGATCCACCATGGCGGCGAAGCGATGCAGGCCTATGAAGCTATGGCGTATATGCCAGCTGATGAGCGAGAGGCCTACAAAAAGGCACTTTTAGCATACTGCAAGCTAGATACCCTAGCGATGGTTAAGGTTTTAGAAAAACTGCGCGAAGTGGCAAAATAGACAAAAAGTGTCTGTTTTGCTGGCTATAATGCCAAAAGCATTTAAAGCCATAGGAGGCAACATGGACACAGATGAAATTTAAGTCATTGCAAGAGGCGATACTTCAAGCAAAAGAGATCATCAAAAATGCAGACGCCATAGTCATCACAGCAGGTGCAGGCATGGGTGTGGATAGTGGATTGCCTGATTTTCGTGGGGATCAGGGCTTTTGGAAGGCATATCCGCCGCTAAAAGATAAGGATATAGGCTTTACCGATATAGCAAATCCGCAGTGGTTTTTTGATGATCCAAAGCTAGCTTGGGCATTTTACGGCCACAGACTAAAGCTTTACAACAAAACTGAGCCTCACGCTGGTTTTGCTATGCTTAGAGAGCTTTGCGCGCAGAAAAACGAAAACTACTTCATATGCACTTCAAACGTCGATGGACACTTTGCCAAGGCTGGATTTAACAAGGATAAAATTTACCGAAGTTCATGGCTCCATTCATTACGCTCAGTGTATCCACGACGACGATGGGGCGATATGGAAGATGAATGAGAGTAGCACTCTAGTAGATGAGGGAAATTTATCGCCACAAAGATGCCAATTTGCCCTGAGTGCGGTTGTGTGAGCCGTCCAAATATCATGATGTTTTACGATCACGAGTTTAATCCAAAAAGAACCTGGTCGCAGCGCAAAAGATATGAAGCGTGGCTAAGTGAAAATGAAAACTCAAAAATAGCCATAATAGAGATCGGCGCAGGCCTAGCGGTGCCAACCATCAGAAAACACGGCGAAGCGCTAGTAAAACGCTCTAAAAAGGCAACCCTTATCCGTATCAATCCAAAAGATAGCGACCTAAACCCACAGCTTGGCATCAGCCTAAAGCTAGGCGGCCTAGAAGCGCTTAATCAAATTTTATAGCAGGAGAGAAAATGGAGCACACCAGCATCTTTGAAACTTGGTATAAAAATGACAGCGGCGAGTCAAAGCACATGGCTATATTTAGGGCAAAGCAGGACATATATGCGCTTAGTCAAAGCATATCTAATAAGCTCTTGACGCTTCTTGAAAACGCAAAGGGCACCGAGATAAATTTTAAAATTTCTAAAGATATGCCACTTGATGCTGTGATCAAGCTTTGCTTGGAGCAGATAAGAGATACGCTTTGCGAAGAGTGTAAATTTAATGTGATCATCACTGATGATCTAGCTTATGTCGATGAGCGGATCATTGATATGAAAGTGACTATAAAATATTAAAAAAATATAGACGATGTAGATATCAAAATTCTAAAAGGAGAGAGAATGGAGATAAAGTCAGAAAAGAGGACTTTGAAAAGCTTTTTGCAGATATGAGCAAAGGCTACATGGCGGCAAAAGCTGAGGCAGATAGGCAAAGAGCCATGGGCAAGCATGACTATAACATCTTTACTTTGTTTCATGATTTTAGCGATGAAGTAAATTTGCACTTAAATTTCATAGCTTCGCTGCTTGATCCAAATGGCGATCACTACAAGGGTGATCTATTTTTAAAGCTATTTTTAGAGATGTGCGGCATAGATGACTTTAGCATAGATACCAGCACGGCCACCGTTTTTAAAGAGTTTAAGCATATAGATATCTACATAAGCGATGGCAAAAAGCATATTATCCTAGAAAATAAAGTATATGCAAAAGATCAACCTACACAGATAGCAAGATATATCAAAGCTATTAAAAAAGAAGGTGCTGAAGATGAGGATATATATGTTTTATATCTGCATCCAGATAGAGAGCTACCAAAAGAAAACAGCTTAGGTGGATACAAGCTAAATCAAGACAACACCAAACTAGTAAAAGGTAGCTCTATCAGTAAAATTTAAAGTCATCAGATATAACAAAGAAATTTTAGAGTGGATAGATAAGTGCAAAAACGAGGTGTCAAATTTAACTGACCTAAACGTATTTTTATCACAATACAAGGATGTGATAGAGATGATTTATGATAGATACAAAAGGATAGATGAAATGGAAACAGCAAATTTGGTAGAAATTTTTAAAGAAAACTATACTGCGGTATCGGAGATAGCAAATAACTATCAAGAGACGAGAAAGAAGATAATAGATGAAATTTTTGAAAAATTATCTGAAAAGTTAAAAAAAGTATATAACGAAAATTGTTACAAAATTGGCGGAGAAAAAATAGCTTCGAATAAATACTGCCAGCCTATTAAAATCGAAAGCACAAATTGGGAGTTGTTTAACTTTGCAATAGAATTTATAGGTGTAAATTTAACAAATCCAATCATGGGTTTTGTTAAAAAAGATAAAACAATAGATCTATCAAAAATAGACAATACAAAGAAAGCAGATGATTTTTGGATCAAAAGCAAAAAATCTGTGTTGATATTTGCGAAGAAATTGTAGAAGAAAATTTTGATGAATTTTTATTGTCCAAAATTAAAGGTTTTATAGATACAAATGACAAGGAAATTTCTAATCTAAAACAAAACTAACCCCAAATTTTAGTGGCTTTTGCCACTAAAATTTCAAATTTTAAGACCAAAATTTCAAAAAATAAGACATATAAAAGTCCAGAAAGCTAAGTATCATCTCAAAAATAAAAAGGAGATGAGATGAGAAATTTTGACAGACTTGTTACATTTTATTTACTACGTGCAGTGCTTTATAACGGACTATTTGACAAAGTAGATGGGTGCGCAGCTGATAGGGCCATAGAAGGTCTTGGCTATGGCGAGGAGCAGATAAAAGCGATAGGCGGCATGTCAAATTTCTTAAAAGAGCTAAAGAAAAGGCATGATGATATCTTAAAAAATATGCCAAAATTTCCTGCTGTGCTAGATAAAAACCTAAAAATGATTAGCGAAAAGTTAAATTTGGATGAGACGCAAAAGCAAATTTTAGGCTTTTTGATCGTCGTATCAAACTCAAGCACGCTTGAAAACACTATCGGCAAGATCGAAGATATACACAATAGAGATTTTAATAAAATGATCGCCATTATCTTAAATTTACCGCAACGTGCTGTAAATAATGCACTAAAATATGATGCGAAATTGCTAAGCTCAGGGCTACTTGTAATAGAGAGATATAAAATTAATTTTCTTGCTAAATATAGCTTTTTAAATGATGACTTTGCTTTTGAGATGTTTGATACCAAAAACTATATAAGCAAAATTTCTTAAAAAGCGTAGTGCCTTGTGGCAAGGGCGATCTAAAGAGCTGTGACTTTGAGCACATAAAAGATGAGCTAGCTCTTACACTTGAGTATCTAAAAAATGCCATTAGCACAAAAAGGCATGGGGTAAATATCTTGCTTTATGGACCTGCTGGCACTGGCAAAACAGAATTTGCAAAGCTAGTGGCAAAAGAGATCGGCCTTGAGCTTTTTGAAGTGGCATATAATGAAATTTGAAAACGACAAAAGGGCTACAAAGAGATATCTCGCCTACACGGCGGTGCAAAATATCTTTTCTAATAATATTTTATTGATGTATGACGAGGCTGAGGATATATTTAGCCTAGATAATGGCATCATGATAAACAAGGCTGCGATAAATCGAGCCCTTGAAAACAATAAAATAGCGACTATATGGATAACAAATAAGGTGCAAGATATGGACGAGGCTGTCTTAAGACGCTTTGATATAGCCATAAATTTGCCTATCCCAGATGAAAAAACACGTAAAAGGATAATAGAAAAATACTCAAACGGCCTTAGTACAAATGAGAGCGTAAAAAGGCTTTTGGGCTACACTTCTCTCTCGCCAGCTGTCATACAAAAGGCAGCCAAAGTGGCGTTAAGTTTAGATGAAATTTGACAAGCAAAAGGCGTTTGAAATGGTGATAGATAACACGCTAAAGTCGCAAGGGCATGACAAAGAGAAAAGTGCCGATCAAGGCCTATCTTTGCCGCAAAGCTATAATGTGGAATTTATAAACGCAAGCACCGATCTTAACAAACTTGTTTGTGGCATAAAAGAGAGCTCTAACGCTAGGATATGTATATACGGCGCAGCTGGCACTGGCAAAAGTGCTTACGCCAAATACATAGCAAAGTCGCTAAACAAGCCACTTGTTCTAAAAAAATCAAGCGATCTAATAAACCAATATATCGGCGAAACAGAAAAAAATATAGCTCAGGCTTTTAAAGAGGCTGAGAAAAAGGCGCTGTGCTTGTTTTTGATGAGGTTGATACCTTTTTGCAAGATAGAAATAACGCGGTTAGAAACTGGGAGATAAGTCAGGTAAATGAGATGCTAGTGCAGATGGAGAACTTTGAGGGTATATTTATAGCTACGAGCAAATTTGCTTGACAGGCTTGATAGTGCGAGTATCAGGCGTTTTGATATGAAGATAGAATTTGGCTATCTAAAAAGTGAGCAAGCACTTAGCCTTTTAAAAAAGAGTGTGAAATTTTAGGGCTAAAGGCTAGCAGTAGCGATCTAGAGCTTGTCGGCTCGTTCGCCTTTTTAACGCCTGGAGACTTTGCGGCTGTGCTAAGAGCAAATAAATTTAGCCCACTAGCAGATGCAAACAAATTTGCAAATCGCCTAAATGACGAGATCAGATATAAAAAGATAGAAAACAAAAGAAGGGTTGGGTTTTAAAAATGTGATCTTTAGTTATAAAAATTATAAGTCAAAAGTAATCTAGGTTTATATAAACTTTTAGAAAAAATGCTTTGAAACATTTTAAAAGGAGAAAATTACAATGGAAGCAAAAACAACAATCAGAAGAATGCTAAGTGGTAACTTTATTCGTGTGCCAAACTATCAGAGAGCTTATTCGTGGGATAAAGATAAGCAAGTTAAGCAATTTTTGATTGATTTAGATGATTATATAGATAGCGGCTCTACTACTCCGTATTATTTCGTACTATTTTTATCATAGGCTTCTTTTATAGACATATGAGGTTTTCCAGAGTTCTACCATGCCTTTAAGAAAAGCTACTCCTACATCTTTGCCTAGTGACTTGCCATATCCTTTTAGCATATTTCTCATAGCTTCGACATCTTTTGGGTTAAACATATAAGTTTGTTTCATAAAAGCAAAGCTTCTCATACTATCCCAGATGATACTTATGTTATAACGACCTATTAAAAGACGTAGTTTGGCTCCAAGTGGAGCCATATATTAAATTTATTTTCTAATCCTTTATATTATGCTCTTTAGCATAAGATAATATCTTTTGCCTAAGATCTTCTGGGAAGCTATCCCTATACATCACTGGTGTTAGAGGGTTTAGCTTTTTATCTAATTTACCAGCCTCATATAGTCTTGTTAGCTCTTCTGGTGTGTTGTAGTATGGTGCATTAGGATATCCCTCTGGTGGGGTTAGGGACATTATTTTGGCTTCTAGGAGGGTGGAGTCGATGTAGAGAGATAACCTTCTTTCATCCCACTCTGCAGGGAAACCACCTTTAAAATCCTCTTTATTGTCATCTAGGACTTTCTTTATAAAGCTATCAAATTCTTCCCTTGTAGTCTGGTTTGCATCTAGGTCTCTAGGGTCTAGCAGCTTACCTTTATCTTCTACAAGCTCTCTAAGTCCGGCATAAAAACCACCATCTGGTATAACTACTAAATTATCCCTATTAAAATCCATCACAAAATAACTCCCCACTATCTCATCAAGATAAGGTATCATTCCATATTCATCTAGTGGAGGATTTTTAGCTAGTTTTCTAAATTCTTCAGCCATTTGTAAATTTTTATTAAGACCTACTAGATAGGTAGAGTATTGAAACATGTCAGCTAATGCCTCCAAGGCTCCATCTTGACCAAGCTGAGCTGATAGAAACATTGATTGATATGCTCTTGCTTTAAATCCTGCATAGCCTAGTCCAACCCCTCCTGAAAATCCAACAGTGCTTCCTAATACTCCAGCACATATATTCCACTCTGCTGCAAATAGTTCTGATTTTAGAGTTTTTCTATTAGAATTTACTTCATCAGTAAATTTCAGCATACTCTGGCTTTGTTAGCTTGCCATTGCTATCCACTCTACCTATGGCATCTTCTGGGATATCTATCATAGTGCATTTTAGATTGCTTCTTTTACTAGATAGATATATCTATCTCTCTTATCTTTTAAACTTTCATAGTAGGCTTTTTCTATCTTAGTCCATGGAGCTATCTTGGTAGAGCTTGGTTTATAGCTAATGTCTAGCCATGGTTTAAATGATAGATAGTCTGTTTGACCTAGAGAATTTGGTTTAGAGTTATAGTATAGTGGCTTATAGTTTTTATATAAAGATGAGTCTAGGATGGAGCGTGCTTCAAGGAGCATTTGGGATTTTTCCTTTAAATAAGCACTATCATTCTTGATATTCTTAGAAGCTATCAAATTAGTCTTCTTATCGATCTCAACCTTATTTCCATTTGGAGCTGTAACTGTATATGTATTATCCATTAAATTTCCTTTATCTTGTAATTTTCCTTTTGCTTATTACCACTACTACTACGACTGCCAAGATAACTAAAGTTATAAATATAATCTTCTTCATATCTTATCCTATATATAGACCATCTTCCATTACTATGGTAGTAGCTAGACGACCTACTAGACGAGGGGGGATTATTGGCTTAGAAATGTTCAACTCTCCATTTTTATAATTATCTTTACACCCCACATATATACCCTTTATGTTATTGTTACCAATAGTATCTAGTGCCTCTACTAGCTCTCTTGATAGGTTAGAGTGAGAGTTATCGTTATCTTCTGTGTTAAATATACCTCTTTTAAGTTTATCTATTATTACTGCTGCTTTTTGATATGAGTCTATCGGATATTTTGGTTTGCCTGATGCTACGTTTGCTAATGAGCTTTGCTTATAAATTTCATACACCTCTTTCTCCTCCTCAACATCTGTGTCTAGTAAGTTTATATCCACATCAGAGATAGCATATTTACTTCTAGCATATTTAAAATATCTTGCATCTATCTCATTGCCAGCTCCTCTTAGCTCATCTAAGCATAGATAAGCACTAAGGTTATTTAGTGCTAGTTTAGAAGCTAGGTTAAAAGATAGTTTGTTTTTCTTATGATCTATGTCATAGTACATAAATGAGTTATAGTCTAGTCCCCACTACTTATATTAGCTCCTAGAAATAGTCTATTTAAATTTAGGCTTATATAGTTTTGATAGATCATTACTGGATAGTAGCAATAGGTATTTGTACTATCTTTATTGTAGGCTTCATATAGTGACATAGGTTTATAAGATATGTTATTTAATGCAAAGGCTTCATTGAAATTATACTTATATCTTGTATGCATTATCTCTTTGTAGTTTTCTTCAAGTTGATCATAAGATGTTTTCCAGAGTTCTACTACACCAGTAAATAAAGCTATTCCCATATCTTTTCCTAGTGATTTACCATAATCTTTTAGTATGTTTTCCAGTGTTTCAACATTTAGCTTACTAAACACAAATGTAGAATTTCATAGATAATAGGCTTTTGAACTTACTCCAAATAATGTTTAAGTTGTAGTAGCCTATTATGATACGAATTTTTGTCGCATTTATGGCTTGGACAATTAAGTTGTGTTTTGACTTTCTCAATACCTTAACACGGCTTTTTAAATTTGTTGCCTGTTTAAGAAAATTATCTACATTTTTAATATTTTTTGTGGTAAACATTTGTCTTACTATATTAAGTATACCAATCTCATCAAGAAACTCATTTTTAAGTTCTTTTTTATTTGGGCTAAAGATGAAAGAACTAAGGCTCTCAAATACCTTAGTTACACCATCCTCACTAACAAATTCTGCCAAAGGAAAGACACCTTCTATTGCAGTTTTTACTATAAGCGATGTTACTTCTTTATCTAAATTTCTACTATCGTCATAGGTACGGTTTTGACCTTTGAGCGCATCTTTTAGGACGGCATTATCTTTATTCCAGTTAGCCTTTATCTCTTTTTCTTGTTTATCAAGTAGCTCTTCTATAAATTTTATCTGCTCTGGATCTATATTCTCATCTTTCTTAGAATTTGCGTTGCTTGCTGTGCTCTCATTTTTTGTCTCTGTGTTTTCTTCTATACCATCATTTTCTGTCAAAAGCTCTTCTATGCTAGTTATTTTGCCAACTTTTGCTTTATCCATATATTTTACGATATCTTCTATGCATAGATACTCGCTACTTTTTAAGCCACTATTTTTTGCTGTCTCTTTATAGAAAAATAGCCTTAATGATTTATCGCCTAGCTTTACCGAAGATCCTAAATGTAAAGCTCTTATATTCTCTTCTGATATCTCTATATACTCTCCATCATATTTGCTACTTTGCTTGACTAAATTTCCAGAGAAGCTCTTTGTTATTATGAAATAAGCCACAGCAAGAGATAGTACTTCTATTAAAGAGTAGTTATAAGGGTGATCAAGAGCCGTCTTTTCTCTGATTTCTTCTTGTAAAGACGAGATGTTTTCATCGCTTATTTTAGCATTTGATATCTTGTGTTTTAGTTGATTAAGCTCTAATTCATCATGATATTTTTTTATAAATTTTCTTTGCTCAGAACCATGATTTACCTTATTAAAAACGGTCCTAAAAGTCGCAATTGCCTTTTTCATATAAGTCTCTTCGTTCTTCTTAATCTTTTCCATATCATTTGGCTGTTTGGCATAAGCATTTATATGAGCGACATTTACTCCGAGGAGTTCTTCATATTTGGCACGTTGATTTAGGTATTCAATGTCATCATTATAGACAAGATCTTTGTACTCTTTTATTTTTTCTTTGATGTTGTCTATGTAGCTTTTACTTATCCTAGCAAATGGGGATAAATTTAAAACAAGAGTTGATTTGTTGTTGCCTTTGTTGATATCTATACTATATTTACTATAGTCTTTAACAGGCTCTAGGGTCTTTATATCACTAAAATTTTGTTTTACAAGGCTGCTTCTATTTGATCTATTTAGCTCATCTTTTATCTCTTGATCTAAGCTTTTGCTTATAACTTCTTCTCTTAGCCCTGCATTAGATCTAAAAGGAGAATTTGAAAGAACGATGTAGTTTTTGTTTAAATTTGAAAAGTCTTTGCTATTCATCTCATCATTTGTAGATTTGCTATTTTTATCAGACTTGTCTGATATTAGATTGGCCAGTTTTACAGAGTTGAAATTTGTAGCACAGATGAAATTTCAGATTTGCATTTAGTCCTTTTATCTCTTTTTAAGCTTATCGAAAAGAGTATCATCGCCAGAGCCAAAGCCTAAATTTTTATTTACGACATTATAATTGATCTGCTCTTTAGTGTAGTCAAACACTCTTGCATCATCTAAATATCCATAGATACTACAACCCTCATCTGCATTGTAGTTTATTTCGTTTAGATTATTTGAGTCTGTAAGAAAGCGATAACCAAAATTTAGATGAGTGATATCTATAAAATATCCAGCCTTATCATCTTTGTCCTTTTTAAATACTAGTACATTACAACTAGAAATTTACATTTATAGTATTTATAATAGAAGCAAATCTAGATGTAAAAAAGTTAAGTATAGGCAAGGATACTCCATAAAGTGCTCTAGTGGTTTTGTATTCGTATAATTTAAGGTTTAATTTTATAAATTCATAAAGCCCTGAGCCAGTCGAAGCCAACATCTTGCCTATCCCTTTTTCGCCACTCAAATCAGCTAGGCTAAGGATAAAAAGCACTACTTGTTTTATAAGAAATTGACCACTGTCATTATTTAGCTTGCTTAAATTTTTGTCTAGCTCATCGAAACACTCTTCTATGCTTCTTTCAAATTTAGCCCCATCTAGTCCCTCGCTAGAGATCAAGGATCTAGCGTCACTTAGCAGGTCCTGCTTCAACGTATTTAAACAATCTCTTATAATATCCTTACAGTCATCATAATACGTAACCGCAAGATCAAACATATCATAAAAACTTAAAGGCACTTTGCCTGTTATTTTTGTTGGCTCTTCGTTTTCACCAAGCTTTCTTAATAGGTTTCTTTCTTTCTCGTCTTGAGCAGCTTCTATCACATATTCATCATTTTTTTTATTTCTTATAGGCTCTATCTTCTCTTTTAAATTTATAAAAAATTTATCGATCGCACTCTTTTTATGAACTACTTTTACAGGTATACCCCTATATTCAAATTCTCTTGCTCTGCCAAGATCACTATCAGTAAAGCTCTCTTTATCTATATAAAAATCAGTTACTATTGATGCTTCTTTGCCGTCCTGCCTTGAAAAATCAGCTATCAAGTTAAGTATTGAATTAACCATCATGGTATTTCTTGACGTAAAATAATTCAAACTAGACGTATAAAGCGTCACGCTCTTTGCATCAGCCATATACTCTTTCATCTTTTTTAAAGTCTCTTCACAAGAGTAGGTTATATTTATTTCGTTGTTTTGCATATTAGGCCACCACTACTGTTTTTGATATTTTATTGTGATTGTATTTATAATATTATTAATTTATTATGGGTTAAGGAAAAGTAGGAAATGCTTGATATTTGGGCTTATATTTTTTAGTTTGCCAAGTTAGTTAGATAAAGCCATCTAAATTACTAACACAATTATGCTATAATCATGTCATATTATTAAAAGGAAATAGCATATGCCTCAAATAGTACCTATAAAAGAGCTTAGAAACACAAATGAAATTTCACAGCTATGCAATAGCAAGGATGAACCAATATTTGTAACTAAAAATGGCTATGGAGACTTGGTTGTGATGAGTATAAAGACATATGATAAACTAGTAGCCACAGCCAATATAGATAGCGCCATTGCATCATCTGAAGCTAAGATAACAGCGGATACAAAGATGCTAGAAGCAAAAGACGTTTTTGCTAGTTTAAAAAGTAAGTATCTTGAATAAATATAAAGTCCTAATCTCACCACAAGCTTATGAAGAGCTTGAGGCTATTTATAAGTATATCGCACTATCTTTGCTCTCGTCAGGTGCTGCAAACTCTACACTAGAGGCTATCAAAAACGCTATCCTTAGCCTAGATGAGATGCCTAATCGTGGTGCTATTAGAAAAGTTAGCAGATATGCCAATATGGGCTATAGACAGCTATTTGTTAAAAACTACACGGTGATTTATAGGGTCAATGAAAAAGATAAGGCCGTTATAATCATCACTATTAGATATATGCCAAGCGCTTTTTAGAAATAACTTCAATAATGTCTATCTAGAAAAATATTCTCCAAATCCAAACACTCTTTACACCTGTAAAATATACATCACATACTATACATGACGTCACCTACTGCATGTTACATCATGTACTATACATTACATCAAGTACTGCACATTACATCACATGCAGTATGTTACATTATGAATTTATTTGTTATAATCCAAGAAAATTTAATGCAAGTTTCAAGTCTATTTATCAACATTTTTAGTATGTTGATAAACTTACTTAGCAAGCTCGGACCGAGCTTGCTGTAAGGTCTTAGCCAGACGGACGAAATTTTTATTTAGAAAGATGCAACTTAAACAAAACTTTATCCATTAAAGATTACTTTTGTTGATAAAATGTCTAAGTTTTATTTAAGATAAATGTTGTTTTTAAGCTACCCAAAATCTCTCAAAATTTTTATGTATATTTAATATGCAAGGAGAGTAAGATAGTGTGTGATGCTACAAAGCATTATTGCAGACATCACACCTCTTGTTATAGTTGCATGGTTCAATAGGCTATCGTATCACTCTCCGCTCATTATAAAAGCAGCCCAGCAAAACGGATGTTTGCCTTCTTTTATCATCTTAAGCTTTGCCTCTCTTAAGACTTCATTAAATTTCTTCTCATTACCTTTAGTATCGGTATAAAATTCTCTCATTAGCTCCACTGCGCTATTGTCACCTACAGACTACAGACTCATTAGTACATTTTTAGAGCCAGCTTGTATGAAAGTCTTAGGCAGACTTGCTACAGGGCTTGTATCTTTAATGTCTAATAATACTTCGCCCAAATTTATCAAGCAGCTCTTTTAAGCGTGGTGCCAGCTAGAAGCGACAAAGTGTTAGCTTTACACACTCATCTTTTTCAAGTAGGCCTAAATTTAAAGCCTTTAGTATGTTTTTATCTTAGTTTTTTATATATCACGCCTTTTCGCTTCTCTTTTGCGCGATAACGCAGAGCATATCCTTTATAAGCCTTTTGTAAAAAGGCACCATCTCCTTATGACGTGTATCTTGAAAAGGATCTGAACTAATGCAAACGCAAAGAGGCGTTTTGCTATCTCTTGCTAAAGTAGTCACGACTGCATCACGCTCGTTTAGCAAATTTGCATCTACATTAAAAAAAACCAGACGTCATAGTCACATCTGAGCTATAGATGATGAGATCTGGCTTTATATTGCTTATAGCTTTGCTAAGCCCATCTTTTATATTTTGTAGATATTGTTCTTTTGTGGTATTTGGCAAGACGGAGTCACAATAGACGTTATCTAGCTTGGGGCATATATCCTTAGCAATTTCATAGCCTCTTGTATAGACCTCATAGACCCAAAGGCTCTTATCATCTTGCGCTAGCTCAAAGACGCCTTCGCTTTTTTTGCTACCAAAATTTACATATAAAATTTTAAGATCTGGCCTATCTTTGTGAAGCTTTATAACGCTTAGCGCTATGTCGTTATATGGGGCTTTTACTGCACCAGAGTTTTTAGTGGAGTATCCAAAGCCACCACGAGCGTTTATGGCAAAGCCTAGCTCAAGCGCTAACTTGCACGCATGTAAAGTCCCTTCGCACATCGCTTTATATGCGTCTAAAACACTCCTTGCGATCATATCTAGCGGTACATATTTTGATATCATAAGCCCAGTTATTTGCTCAACAAATTCATAGTCTTTATATAGCCTTGATAAATAATCCTTGCTATGAAAACTATCTAGATCTATAAAGCTTTGAGTTGGCGTTTGTCTAAAACGTGTGATAAAATTTTTATAACTTTTTGGCAAAATTTTATATTCAAAATCAAACCAAGAGGTTAAAAAACTGTTACGAATATACATATTATCAAAGTCTTTCAAGGTGCTTGCCTCTCTAACGCCCTTTGGCAGATATATGTTGTAGTCATCAGAGCTTACAATAGGCATCCAAATGAGCTTCTTGTTGAGCGCAGCACTTATTTTTTCCTTTTTGTAGTATAGCTGTGGCTCAAAATGCCAACATATATCATCAATAGATAAAATTTCTTCTATAGTTATTGAGGCGCTATGCATCTTGGTAAGTATGATAGAGCAGTCAAAGCCATGTGGTCGCCCATCATAGCATAGCTCTATACCACTAAGATCATTAGCATTTTCAAAGTAAAAGTCCTGTAACTCAACAGAGAGAATTTCTTCCTCGTAGTCTTTCATATAAAAACTAACCTCGCAGACAATGTCTATCATATCTTTATCATGGTCAAGATATGTCTTAAAAAGCTCCTTAATGCGCAGATACTCTGCCGTCATCTCGCGCTGTATCTCAAGAAGCTTTTGATCAAAAGCTATCAAAAGCTCTTTTTCTTGTTTGGTGCAGACCATTTTTTTACCTCCTAAAATTTAAGAGGATATTAGCAATAGTTAAAGACAGAAAAATGTCTGTTTTTTGGATATTTTATAGACAAATTTTATCGCAAATTTTTATTTATAATAAAAAATATAGGAGCAAAAATGAGCAATCAAGAAATTTGGCAAGAGTATGATGAGTTTTCTTTTTTGGCACAGGCTAAATCAAGCTATGACTACGTAAATAATGCAAATTTTACTAAATATAGCAACACTGAGATGTCAAAAGATTTTTACAGGTAAGCCGTTAAGGCATTAAATAATGCGTATTATGTCGTTACTGAGGCTAAATTTATACTGCAAAATCTAAAAAACGACTTTGGCTGTGAGAGCGAATTTATAAAAGAGATATGCTTGCAAATTTTAGATATAGAAATGACTCCATACGAGCATCAAGAGGTAGCCAAAATGATAGAGAGCTATAGCTCTATCGCTTGATAAAATGGATCTTTTTCGCCGCTACTTGCAGAATTATAAATTTTAACTCCGTTTAAAACGTCCGTGTGAGATTTTGGCTCGTGGATATGCCCACAAAGGATGATCTTTGCCTTTAAAAGATTATTTTTTATAAGCCTTGCAAGCTCTATATCTCCGTGATCTTTGCCCTTTTGCTGATGCTCGTATTTGTCTTTGCTGGGGAACGTGGGTCAGTAAGATATCACACTCTGCAAATTCAAGTAGGTCATCACGCAAGTATGGCGCGCAACCAAATTTAACGCCGTTTATAGTCTTTATGGTGCCATCAGAGTATATGCCATTTATAGAATTTAGCCAAGATAGTGGCATATCGTGGTTGCCAGAGCATACAAATACCGGTTTTTTAAAGCTTTTTAGCCACAAAGCAGTTTGCTCTTTTTTCTTGCGCACTCTCTTTATATAAAAAATCACCGCTAAAACAAAAGATGTCAAATTTGTCTTGAAGAGCCAAAATATAGTCAAAATAGCCAGCGCCAAAGTGCAGATCGCTAGCGTGGAGAAGTTTTAAGCCGCTCATTTGTATCTATCAGCCTTTAATCCACGAGCAAATTTGTGATCAAAATTTACCACCATATCTTTTTGTTTTGGCTCGCTTTGAGCAATGAACAGTGCAAGTGCAACAAGGGCGTTGTCGCTCATCTTGCGCTCGCCATTACTTTTAAAAAGTAGTTTGTATTTTGACAAAAACAAGACAAATATAAATGATCCGATGCGTTTGTTGCCGTCGCTAAATGGGTGGTCTTTGATGATGTAGTAGATCAAATTTGCCGCTTTTTCTTGTGAACTTGCTAAAAGATCACGTCCTCCAAATGTCTGGTAGATATTTTTTATTATCCCTTCAAATTCATCTGCCTTTTGAACGCCAAAGATATCTGACGTCTCGCCCTTTTTCATAAGCTCTCTTTTTAGCTCATCCACTGCCATTAGTGCCTCGTCATATCCAAGGATGAAATTTTCGCCTACATCGCTTTTGCAAAGACCAAGCGAGCCATCGTCAAATTTTGCAGTAGCGACCAGCTCTTTTTGTAGTATCTGATAAGCTCAAGCGCTTCTTTGTCGTTGTCGCTCATAGCGCCTCTTTGATTAGAAATTTATCTCTTTTAGATACTCGCTGACATCTTTTTTGACCTCGTCAGCTAGCTCTTTTGGTTCAAGTACCTTAATAAATGGCAGGTAGTAGTAGATGAGCGGCTTTATCTCCATTATGTGCGTAAATTCTATCTCTATCTCGACTGAGCCGTCGCTATCTTGACCAGTTATGCGCTGCTTTGCGTGCGGTTTTCGCTCGAAGTATTTTGCCACTTCTGGCGCTAGCAGTAGCCTTGCTGTTTTTGGAGCTTCTAGGTTTGCCCATGCCGAGTTCATCGCCTTTACACGCTCATCTAGCTCGCTACTTAGTTCAAATTTCTCCCGCTATGCTTTATATCTTTTATGCTTTTCAGGTGAAATTTTTAAATTTATTGCCCTTTTTGCTATCAAGTAAAAGCAGATACCAAAATCCCTCAAAAAGTGCCAGCTTTAGAGGCTTTACAAGAAACTCAAAGCCGTTATACGTGCATGTTATCTCCGCTTTTTCTCTTATGGCATCCTCAAGCGTTTGAAAATTTACCGAGGTCATCCTCACTTAGCTTTTCGTTGTTTATATTTGTAAGTATCGGGTGGTTTAGCTGCTGAGAAATTTGCTCTATGAAGCACGTGAGCCTTACTGTAAAATTTGATCCCATGTTTTTTGCCACGTTATCAAGGATGTTTAGCACCACTCTATCATCGCCGTCTAGTCCGTCGTTCGCGTCCTCGTCGTTTAGACTCCAGTAGTGCCCCTTTTTAACGGCGCCATACTCTCTAGCGTGTCATAAAGGTCGCGCTGGATGGTCTTTGAGGTCACTCCAAGCATGGCTGTTAGCTCTTTTATCGTGTGCGGTCTCTCTTAGCTTTAGGGCTATAAAATTTATGCGTTCAAATTTACTGTTTTCTTGTTTGGTTATGATAGGTTTCATTTGGCCTCCTAGTTTGGCGATTATATCCAAATTAGGACTAGAGGATGTCTTTTCTAGCATAATATCTGCCTAAGGCCATCTAGTGCGCCACATTTTAAACTTATGCCGAAATACTGCGATATATAATTATCTCGTGGGTTTATGCGGATAAGAGTTGCTTTTTTGGAGCGTTTAACAAATTTCTCACCAAAATTTCTAATTGTTGGCACCGCAAGCCCAGCGCCCAGCTCTATGAGCACAAAGCGGCTATCTTTGTTTTGCTCCAGCCACGCTTCATATCTTCTATACTGCTCGTTTATGCGCCTTGTATTTACCATCCAGTCGTAAAACATCACGATATTTGGGCGGCTCACGCAGCCACACTCTGGGCAAACTGGCATATCTAAAGCGATAAAATTCTCTTCATCTATTTTGACGTCGCTACCAGTCTGCCATATAGTGCCATCACGCTTGTGGATGCACTGAGAGTAGTGGATCGAGCCGTGGCACTCGGTAAATTTTCTCTTCGCTAAAGCCAGCCTTAGCAAAGTGTCCATCTACGTTTGAAGTATAGACAAAGTAGTTTTCGTTTTTGCTTTTTACAAGATCTAAAAGTAGCCTAAAGCCCTCGTGAGGCTCTGTGTTTTTGTAGAAATTTAGCCTGTGACCATAAAATGCCCATGCTAGCTTTGGATCATCTAAAAACCACTGAGGATTTGCCATATCTTCAAAGCTTAAATTTCTATCCCTTAAAAGTGGATACGCCCTCCAAAACCCTAGATCTCCCCTAAAATCAGGCAATCCACTATCCACACCCATGCCAGCACCTGCTGTAATGATGACCGCATCGGCCTCCGCGATGATCTTTTTGATCTTATCTATCTTCTCTTGCATTTTGATCCTTTTAAAGAAATTTGGGTAATTGTAATGAACTGATCAGACACTTTTGTGTCCGCTCTCTTTTGGTAAAATAGTAAAAATTTTATAGGAGAAGAAGATGGCATCATACAACGATAAGCTAATTGATAGCTTGGCAACCAGAATTCAGTTATTTCTATTTTGGAAATCATTTGATAAAGAAGTTATTAAGACAGAAGATATAGCAAATTACATTGATGAAATAGAAAAATTTGAAATCGCTAATGATTTGGCAAATTTATACAGTAATACCTACTATCAAACCAAGCTTAAAGAGAAAAGGGAGATATTATTTAACGGCAAAAATGCCTATGTAGATAATATTTGTAAAAATATACCATCAAAAACTAAAATAAAAGAGCTATTAAGAAACGAACTAAAGCCATTAAAAGATAAGTATAAAGAAAAATTTGAAAAGATTTTTCCTCTAAAAGAATTTGAAAATATGACAAAAAGCAAAACAACTTGCTCATATTGCGGTATAAGCCTAGCTCAGATCGAAGAGCTTGGCAAAAATGGCAAGCTAAACAACAAAAGAAGCGATACCCGCGGATATACGCTAGAGATAGATAGAATGCTACCAAATTTGGAGTATAGCAAAAAGAATTGTTGCATGGCTTGCTACTGGTGTAATAATGCAAAAACCGATGAATTTTCACCAGAAGAATTTAAGCCTATTGCTGAAGGTATTAGAAAGACTTGGAATGAAAGACTGAAGGCTATTGGGTATAGCGAAGAAGAAATAAAAGACGTGCCAGACCCAGAAATTTGGAACACTGAAATTTGATACAAGCATGGAGCCAGATATAGAGAAATAATTAAGGCGGTAGCTCTACCGCCCAAATTTCTCCGCCGTTATGCAGTGTAGCGCTCCGCCAAGCTCTATGATCTCGCCTAAATTTATCGTCTCTACATCGCAGCTGCTATAAAATTTCTTGATCTGCTCCAGCGCAACATCGTCATCATCTATCCCATATATCGGAACTATTAAAATATCCTTAATTTTAATAAAATTTTAAGTAAGCGCCCCAGTCTCTCTTTTTAGTGAAAAATCCCTCTTTATACTTCATAAATTTCACATCCAAACCGCTCTTTTTAAGCGCTTTTATGAGCCTATCGTTAAAACTTTTACTCTCATTTGAAAAATCATTTACTAGCACGCTATTTTCATCTATCCACCTCACCATGGCGTCGCTGTGCCCTAGCATATCGTATGGCTGCTTTGGTATGATGATGAGCTCTTTTAGCGCGCATTTTTGCTTTATGGTCTCAATGATCTCTGCCTTTGTTTTTGATGGATTTTCTCTAAAATTTTATCAGTCATGATGGCTTTGCCTCCAAGCCTTACGAAATTTCCGCCATCAATGACTAAATTTATATACTCTTTTAATGGCTGGATCTTTGTTCTTAGGTGGCTATATTTTTCATCTTTTAGGTAATCTGGATCGTAGTCGTAAGAGACAAGGCGCCCATCATCAAGCAAAATCGGCATAAAGTCCCTCATCCAGATGTCTTTAGTCTCTAAAAACTCGTATTTGACCCCGTGTTTGTCAAATATCTGGCACAAGCTTTTGGCTGTTTTGGCATGGTGCTTTGCTAAAAGCGTGGAAAGTAGGATGGTTGGCTGCATATTTGCTCCTAAATTTGATAGATTTTGTGAAATTTTACTAATAAATTTCTAGACATTTTTTGTCCATTCTAGTTGCTATAATTTCACAGATCGCAAAAAATGTATCGGCGATAAAAATCAAAAAAGGATAATCAATGACCTACGAGCAACTTAAAATTCTCATACAAAACAGCGACAAAAAGGCGCTTTCAAAAGCACTTGGCTACGTAAGAGAGCAAAATTTCACAAGAGCACTTGCAAATTTAGAGGCAGCAAAGAGTCTAGATGAGTTCATCACAAAGGGACACTTTGACTGGGCACATAGCTCAGAAACGCTCATTTTAGCTCTTAGCAAGCACTTTGCTCTTAACATAGACGCTGAGCTTGGCGAGGTGCAAAAACTCTACAACGAGCGAGTGAAATTTCAGAGGCTCATATATCTATATAGATACAGATTTTAGGCGCAAGGGCGAGCCTATATTTGCCCTTACTATGGCGCAGCATTTAAGATATATCAGCCTAACGCCGTTTTTAGATGAGCTTTGTTTTAAAGCATTGCACGAGCAGCTAGAAGTCATCTCAAAGATTACCAAAAACTACTATCAAAAAACAAAAACTCTACCTATTTTTGGAGCTATAACTGGCTTTAAGCTCTATTTTTTAGGTAAAAACTACTCGATTGATACGGATGGAAAATTTGTTGATAAAGAAATTTACGAACAAGTTGCGACGATTAAATTTTAAAGGACAAAAATGGGAAAATTTACAAAGGAGCAAAGGCTAAAGCTAAATAGCATAAACGAAAGGCTCTATGACCTTGAACGCCGTGTAGTACCACGTGCAAAGCAGATAGATCTCTGCGCAAAAGATATAAAAGAGGCATATGATCATTTTTGTGAGCTACTGCTCTCTTTTTACTCAAAAGACGAACTTCTTATGCGATATGGGCAGTTCATGAATCACATAGATGACTACTTTTATACGGAAAATCAAAACGAATTTAGAAACTGGCCCACACATGAGATGTCTGGCGAGTGGCACTGCTGGTTTTACCACTGCTTATATGATCATACGGATCTTAGCTGGGATGAAATTTTGACTATCGACAGGATGGATGGTAAGCTTCGCTCATGGTATGACTATACGCCTATAGATCTTTGCCTGGAGAAGCTAGAGTGTAGCGAGAGGGAAGAGTATATGTCTGATGCCAGCAAGGATCAGTGGGAGCAAATAGAGAAGATAAATAAAGCTCTAGCTAGTTACCAAGATATCCTAATAAGAGATGCAAAAATGCTTGAAAACAGGCTAAAAGCAAGGTTTGAGGGTGGATTTATCGAGGATTATGCTATGGAATTTCGTTTGGTCTTTCGCTTGCGCGAAGACGATCCAGATTATGATGAAAATGACGACAATTTCTTAGCTATCATCAATGAGCCTATCATCCCTGGAGAAATGAGCAAGCAAAAGAGCCGTTGGACGCAAAACTGCAATGAATATTTTGGTAGCTCTGTCTATTTTGATAAGAAGGCATATTTTTGCTATCTATTTGCAGCTTTTGAAAACAACACACATATCAATAAGATCAAAGACATACTGCGCATAGGCTCTGTTGATATGGCGCTTTGCTGGGATGAGTACTATGAAATTTAAAGTAAGATAAAAAATATTAAATTTTTAATTCATATTTCTAGATATAGACATTTTTTGTCCATTTTGATTGTTATAATTTCACATGTCACAAAGATATCTTGACAAAAAATAATTAAAATAAAGGAGAAAAATGTCAAAGAAAAAAGTTGTTAAAACTGCTCCAATAATTGAGCGGTTTGTAGATTTAGCTAGCACACAAAGAGAGCTAGCAGATGAACTAGGAGCTAAGTTTTTAGAATTTTGCAATTCATACCTAAATGAAAAATGTGTTATTGCCAAAAATGAATTTACTTACCAAGACTCTTTTTTGCCAGCAAACCTAGCTATCGAAGCCTACACTAAAAAACCGACTGCTAACATAACAATGGTAGATGCGTACATCGGTAATGTGCATTTTAGGTTAAATTATGATTGTGTATGCGAAGAGTATGATGAAGATGACCGTTTTAAAGATGAGTTAGTTAAGTTCTTAAATAAATAACACTTTATAGTAAAAATGAACCTACAATACAAGATCGCGCTAGTATAGTGCAAAAGCTTGAGATAGGTGAAATTTTGCTGTGCTAAAAGCAGGGGTGAAAATCCCTGCAATAGTTGCTATGGTGATTAATTTATTCTGCTTTCGTGCTAGCTTATCATGCTACTTTTGAAAAGGAGTAGTATAAAATTTGGCCATATTATTTCCGCAATTTTCATCTCACCTTGTGAATATACATAGCAATATCAAAAACCTTAAAATAACATTTGTAAAGAAATTTTACTACCATCCAAAAATGTGCGGAAGCTCATCTATTAAGAAAGTTCTGCCAGCTATAGTACCTAATTTTAAGGATGCGTATGCAAATTTGAATTTAATCCATAACGGTGGAGAGGCAATGAATGGGTGTGCAAAGTTAAATAGCAAAATAAAAAAAGAACAAGACGTGATTAGAAAAGCGCTTTGGGAGTATTGCAAATTAGATATACTAGCTATGGTTAAGGTTTTAGAAAAGCTAAAAATATATAGTGCATTATCTTTTATAATTTAATGATATAATTTAATCAAAATTTTAAGCAAAAAAGGTGATTCATATGGCACTCAAAAAGACAGAACTTTATTCATCACTTTGGGCTAGTTGCGATGAACTGCGCGGCGGCATGGACGCAAGCCTTTATAAAAACTACGTTTTAACACTTTTGTTTTTAAAATATATCTCAGACCGCAAGGATAGCACGCTTATAGAACTGCCTACAGGCACTGACTATGCAAGCATTATCATGCTTAAACACAAACCAAACATAGGCGATGAGCTAAACAAAAAGATAGCCTCTATCGCAGAAGCAAATGACCTTCAAGGTGTTATAAATCAAGCTGATTTTAACGACGAGGATAAATTAGGCAAAGGCGAAGAACTGGTTGATAGGCTTAGTACGCTAGTATCGATTTTTGAGAACCTTGACTTTTCGTCAAACAGCTCTGAGGGTGATGACTTGCTAGGCGATGCATATGAGTATCTCATGCGCCATTTTGCGACGGAATCCGGTAAATCAAAAGGGCAGTTCTATACCCCAGCCGAAGTATCGCGCATCATGGCGCAAATCATAGGCATTCCGTTTCACCGCCAACCGTTCTATAACGGTTTACGACCGAACTTGTGGATCTGGCTCGCTCTTGCTTAAAGCCGCTAATCAGTCAAAATTAGGACTTAGCATCTATGGTCAAGAGATGGATTTGGCCACATATGCGCTTGCTCGTATGAATATGATACTTCATGGCAACGACACCGCCGACATTCGCCAAGGAAACACTATAGCTAAGCCGGCATTTACCGATAGAAATACCCTGAAACGTTTTGATTTTGCTGTGGCAAATCCGCCGTTTTCTAACAAAAACTGGACAAACGGTATAGTTCCAACAGCAGACATCTACAACCGTTTTGAAATAGGCATTCCACCAGAAAAGAACGGCGATTACGCATTTTTACTTCATCTTATAGCGAGCCTTAAAACTACCGGAAAGGGTGCTATCATCTTACCTCACGGCGTACTTTTTCGTGGCGATGCTGAGGCTCGTATTCGTACGGAGCTACTTCGCCGAGGCGTTATCAAAGGTGTTATCGGACTACCGACAAACCTATTTCATGGCACAGGTATACCGGCATGCATTATAGTTATAGATAAGCAAGTTACATTTAACGAAAAAGGCCAAGCTTTAAGCGATAGGGCGTCTTTATGATAGATGCTTCAAAAGGTTTTATAAAAGATGGCAACAAAAATCGCCTTCGTGAGCAAGACATACATAAGATAGTAGATACCTTTACAACGCAAAAAGAGCTAGAACACTACAGCCGTTTAGTCTCGTTGGATGAAATTTCTCGCAACGATTACAATCTAAACATCCCACGTTATATCGATAGTGCCGACAAAGCAGATATGCAAGACTTACATGCGCATTTATACGGCGGCGGTATCCCAAAAAGTGATATTGATGACTTGGGCGAATTTTGGAGTATTTTTGCACAAACAAAAACTAAAATTTTTACCTCCAACGGCTCGCTTTATTCTCCAAATTTTGTCCCAAGTAAACTAAAGGCAACGATACAAACATCAAGCGAATATGTAAAATTTGAAACGAAATTTTATCGCACTTTAATAATTGGCACGAGGAAAACGATTTAAAATCCATAAAACAAAAAGACCATCCAAAGGAGCTTATTAAAACATACGGCGAAAGCCTTCTAAAGCACTTTAAAGAAACTAAGTTAGTGAGTGATTATGACATTTATCAGGTCTTTATGGACTATGTCGCAGATACATTAAGCGACGACGTTTATGCTATCGCGCAAAACGGCTGGCTAACAGCACGCGATCTAACACCAGTAGAAAAAGGTGATAAACAAACGCCGAATTTAATCCTAGGCTCAGGAAGAAATGTAAAGAAATTTATAAGCGAGATCATATCTCCAGAGCTTGTAGCAAAGCGTTATTTCGCGCAAATTTTAGATCAAATTTCGCTCCTTGAAGCCCAGATTAGTAAAAAGCAAGATGAATTTACAAATTTTGTAGATGAGTTCGGAGAGGACGAGCTATCAAACGCCTATGACGATAAAGACAAGATGACCATAAAAAGCCTAAAAGAAGCTATAAAGCAAACTAGCGATAAAAATGAGCAAGAGATTTATAACAAAGCACTTCAAATTCTAACCAACCAAAAAGAACTCGAAAGCACACTAAAGGCCGCCACTGGAGAGCTAAATCAAAAAGTATTTGACAAATTTAAAACCCTTGACGAGAACGAGATAAAAACCTTAGTCGTAGATGATAAATGGTTAAGCAATCTAAAGGAGCAAATTTTATCCACCGTGGAACGAGCGGTACAAGAGTGCATAACTCGCATAAGTACGCTTGTAGCTGGCTACGATAAGACGCTAGATGAGCTCACTGAGCGCGCTAATGCTCTATCGCTTCGCGTCAAAGCCCACCTTGAAGCTATGGATAAAGCAAGATGAGCAGTCGAATTTTATAACGATCAAATTCCGCAAGATTGGGAAATAAAGAAAATTAGTGAAGTGTTTGAAATTTCAGCTGGTGGTGATCTAAGCAGATTGGCTTTTTCGCCTATAAAAACAGACAAATTTTCAAACCCTATTTATTCAAATGCTATAAGTAATAATGGACTTTATGGATATTCATCAGATTTTGATTATGAAGGGAATTTTGTGACAGTTACAGCAAGAGGCTATATAGGCTATGCGGTTGCTAGAAATGGTAGATTTTGCAGCATAGGTGAACTTTTGAATCTAAAGCCAAAAATTGATATTTCTTGTTTTTATGTTGCTGAGTATATAAACCAATTTATAGAATTTGCACTTGAAAGTACAGGTGTTGCGCAACTAACAGCACCACAAATTTTAAAATATGAAATTTTGCTTCCAAAGGATAAGGAGGAGCAGGAGAGGATCGCGCAGGTGCTGAGCGATATGGATGATCTTATAGGTGCCAAGTGCGAACTTTTAGACAAAAAACGTGCGATAAAACAAGCCGCAGCCCAGCAACTCCTTACCCCAAACCCCACTGGCATACCGCCACACTTGGGGAAATTTGTAAATACATAAAAACTGGTAAGCTTGATGCAAATGCCATGGAAGAAAATGGCGAGTTCCCATTTTTTACTTGTGCAAAAAAAGTATATAGAATAAATAAATATAATTTCGACTTAGAAGCATTGTTGATTTCTGGGAATGGTGCAAATGTAGGATATATTCACTATTATAAAGGTAAATTTAATGCTTACCAAAGAACATATGTTCTCTCGGATTTTTCTTGCAATATTTTTTACTTAAAAAATTTTTAGATTTAAAGTTACAAGAAAGAATAGAAAAGGAAGTTCGTTCTGGGAATACCCGTATATTACAATGGATACTTTAGTTGATATGTGGATTTCATTTCCGAATTTATCAGAGCAAACTAAAATTGCTAAAATTTTAAGCGATATGGACGATGAAATTTCAGCTTTACAAGATGAGATAGAAAAGCTAAAGATAATAAAACAAGGCGCTATGGATGAGCTGTTGAGCGGCAAAATAAGGCTAAAGGGGTGAGTTATGCAAGAAAATACGGTAGAAAAAGAGATAAAAACACAAGAGCGAGTCATAGATTTTTTTAAAAACGAGCTTGGCTACGAATATATCGGAGACCTGCAAGGACTTGACAACAAAAATATAAGAGAAGATGAACTTAAATCGTGGCTGCAAAGTCGCGGTTATAACGATACGCTCATAAACAAAGCCTTAAAAAAACTAAATGATGAAAACCACACGAGCGGCGGGCGAAAACTATATGATGCAAATGAAGCCATATATTCGCTTTTAAGATACGGCGTTAAAGTTAAAGAGGGAGCTAATGAGACAAATCAAACTATTTGGCTCATTGACTGGGATAATCCGCTGGCAAATAAATTTAGCATAGCCGAGGAAGTAAGCGTAAAAACTACAAACGGCGAATTTGACAAACGCCCCGATATAGTGCTTTATATAAACGGTATAGCCGTTTGCGTGCTTGAGCTAAAGCGTTCAAGTGTGTCAGTTAGCGAAGGCATAAGGCAAAATTTATCAAGCCAAGACAAGAGATTTATAGAGAGCTTTTTTACTACCGTACAGCTTGTAATGGCTGGAAATGAAAGCGAAGGGCTAAGATACGGCGTGATAGAGACGCCTGAAAAATACTTCTTCAAATTTAAAGAAAATGGTGAAAAACTAAGCTTGTATGGCGGACTTAAAGCGCTTTGCAGGCGCGAGAGGCTGATTGAAATTTTACACGACTTTATCATATACGACTGTGGGATAAAAAAGACTTGTAGGCACAATCAATACTTCGGTGTAAAGCGTGCGCAGGAGTTTTTACGCGATAAAAAAGGCGGTATCATCTGGCATACACAAGGTAGCGGCAAAAGCCTAAGTATGGTCTGGCTTGCAAAATGGATAAAAGAAAATTTAAACTCTAGGGTGCTTATAATCACAGACAGAACCGAGCTTGACGAGCAGATAGAAAATGTCTTTAACGGCGTAAAAGAAAGCATTTACAGAACAAAAAGCGGAGCTGATTTGCTAAAAAAATTAAGCAACGCCGAGCATTCACTCATATGCTCGTTGGTGCATAAATTTGGCAGAAACGGTGCGGAAGACGAAAGCGATGACGGTGCCATGAGCGCGTATCTGGACGATATAAAGCGTAGAGCGGGAAATTTTAAAGTGAACGGCGATGTAGTTGTATTTGTAGATGAGTGTCACAGAACGCAATCCGGAAAGCTACACGAAGCTATGAAAATGCTAATGCCTGATGCGATTTTTATCGGCTTTACAGGAACACCGCTTTTAAAAAACGACAAAAAAGCTCAGTGCAAGTATTCGGCGAGTTTATACATACATATAAATTTGACGAAGCAGTGCGTGACGGCGTGGTGCTAGACCTTGTATATGAAGCTAGGGATATCGAGCAGCGACTAGGCTCAAAAGATAAATTAGACAAAGAATTTGAAAACAAAACAAGAGGACTAAGCGACCTGGCTAAGGGTCAAGTAAAGGCTAGATGGGCGACTTTACAAAAACTGATGAGCTCAAAACAAAGGCTTGAGAAAATCGTAGGCGATATACTTTTTGACATGGAAAATAAAACTAGACTAAGAGAGCGCGGAAATGCAATATTTGTCTGTTCTAGTGTATATGAAGCATGCGAGGCGTATAAGATTTTTAGCGATAACGGATTTGAACAAAAATGTGCCGTGATATCTAGCTACAGACCGACTGCGTCAGCGATAAGAAATGAAATAACTCCAGATGGTATGAGTGACGGCGAATATAAGTATAAAATTTCACAAACAGATGATAGCCAACTACTATGACATAGACACTAAAGATGTAGATGATGCTAAAGCCGATAAGTTTGAGCTAGACGTAAAAAAAGAGTTTAGAGAAAAACCTGAACAAATGAAGCTTTTAATCGTCGTCGATAAGCTCTTGACTGGTTTTGACGCACCAAGCGCGACATATCTGTATATCGATAAACATATGCGCGATCATGGGCTTTTTCAAGCTATATGCCGAGTAAACCGACTAGACGGAGAGAGCAAAGAGTATGGATATATCGTGGATTATCGCGATCTTTTTAAGAGCTTAGAAAAAGCGTATAGCGACTATACAAAAGAGGCGTTTGAGGGGTATGACGAGAGCGATATTGCTGGACTTTTAAAAAATAGACTCGAAAAAGGCAAAGAAGACCTAGAAAATACATGGGAAACCTTGAGTGCGATATGCGAGGGCGTGAAGTCGCCTAAAGGAAATAAAGAATTTATAGAGTATTTCTGCGGCGATAGTAAAGAAAATTTTAAGAGACGAGATGCA
Organism: Campylobacter concisus; assembly: GCA_037321105.1. Lineage (GTDB taxonomy): Bacteria > Campylobacterota > Campylobacteria > Campylobacterales > Campylobacteraceae > Campylobacter_A > Campylobacter_A concisus_AZ. The sequence goes on from CP147775.1 coordinate 1,872,066, forward strand.
GACCAGAAGGCTTAGCTTCTACCGTGCGGTTGCGAGTTTTATTAGAGCGTATGACGGAGTAGTAAATGAACTTTTAAAGTTAGGGTATAGTATAGAGCAAGAGCAGCAATGGACTAATCGCGTAAAGAATTTCTCTATGCTAAGAGATGCCGTTAAACTAGCAAGCGGAGATTATGTAGATATGCGCAAATGGGATAGCGACATGCGTACGCTTATCAATAGATATGTAAATGCCGGTGACAGTAAGGTATTGGCGGAATTTGAGGACAAAGGTCTACTCGAAATTTTAATCCAAAATGAGGGCATTAGTGAAGAAGAAAATGGGGCGCTAGGTGGCAACGAATCAGCTGCAGAAGCGATAGAAAACAATATAAGACGCATAATCGTTGATAGCAATCCGTTAAATCCAAAATTTTACGAAAACTTATCTCAAATACTAGACGAGCTGATAGAGCAACGTAAAAAAGGCGCGTTGGACTATGAAAAGTATCTAAAAGAGGTTATAGGTCTAGCCAAAAAGCTAAAAAACAAAAGCACTGGCAAAACCTATCCTACACCGGTAAACACCACAGCAAAACAAGCTATATATGATAACTTTAGTCAAGATATAGACTGGATGGCCAGACTAGACGAGGCAATCAAAAAATATAAACCAGACGGGTATATCGGTAACATAATGAAAGAACGTGAACTAATGCGCACCATAAAACCGCTATCGGACGAAAAGGATGTGGATATAGACAAGCTTTTTAGGCTTATAAAACTGCAAAAAGAATACCAATGAAGATAGGTTCGGTTTATATCACTGTAGCACGAAAGAATATAAAAAACTTACACATCTCCGTAATGCCGCCAAATGGCGAAGTAAGAGTAAGTGCGCCGTTTGATGTGAGCGATGATGAAATTCGCATAGCTGTGGCTGGCAGGCTTGCGTGGATACGTAAACATCAAAATATTTATAACTCGCAAGAGCGCATAGGCGCAAGAGAGATAGTAAGTGGTGAAAGTCACTATCTGTGGGGCGAGCGGTATTTAATGCAGGTAATAAACGGGATCGGCGGCGTGACGGTAAAGCATAATAAGATGGTATTAAGTGTGCGAGATGGCGGAAATTTTGAAAGTAGAAAACAAATTTTAGAAAATTCTACCGAAATGAACTAAGGACAAAAATCGCAAAAATACTAGAAATTTGGGAAACAAAAATCGGAGTAAAATCAAGCTCTATAAGAATCCTAAAAATGAAAACCAAATGGGGAAGTTGCAATATAAAAGATGGTAATATTGTTATCAACTACGAACTGGCAAAAAAACCGCTAGAATGTCTAGAATACATAGTTGTTCATGAACTTGTGCATATGCTAGAAAGACACCATAATAAAAATTTCATAGCATACATGGATAGGTCTTTGCCAAACTGGAGAACAATCAAAAATATGCTAAATGCATTGCCACTAGAGCATATATAAAGCCAACACCATTAAATAAAGATAAAAAAATGGTTTATTGAGTTTATCTTTCACAACAAATTTCTCAAATTTTATCTTTATGGACATAAAAATGTCTTTTCTGTTAAGTAAAATAACTCCAACAAAAGCAAAAAGGAGCTTATCATGCAAAAAGAGAATTTTTCGTAGATAATGAGATATATGAGCTTGCAACACTTTGGGTGCTTCGTGCCATTTTTTACGCCGGAGGAGAGAAAGAGTTTTTGAGATGTAGAAGTGATGATGTTTTAGAGTTTTTGGATATATGCACAAGTGAGCCCAAAGAAGAAGACATTGAGGCTCTAAAAAATAGACTTTTGCTCCTTGAAAAAAGCAAAATTTCATGTGAGCTAAAAGAGCTTGAGCACAACCTAAAATTTACTTCAAGAAAATTTAGGTCTTAATGAGACCGAGAAGAGATCTTGAGATTTGCCGCGATCATGTATAACTATGAAGTAGTCTCAAACGCTTGTGATATGCTAGGAGAGCTAAACACCAGACAGGCCATAAAAGCGATCTCAAAGATACTAAAACTGAAAATTTAGAGATGTGCAAAATGCCTTTAGAAAAGATGGAGTTTTTGCTAGGACTTCGATACTAAAAATAGATAGTTACGGACACAGTGCTAAGGTCAAAAACCGATGTTATAAATAATAGTTTCATGGGTGATTTGTTTGTTGAGTGCAAAAGCATAGACGAGATATTTGAAAGTGCGATAAAGCCATGCAATAAGACAAATTTAACTACAAAAAACTACCCTCACATAAAAGAAGATGTGAAAATTTTGCTCTGGTTTCTAAAAAATGCCATTCGGAAAAAGCAAAAGGGAGTAAATGTGCTCCTTTATGGCTCAGCAGGGACTGGTAAAACTGAGTTTAGTAAAGCAGTAGCTAGTGAGTTAAATTTAAAGCTTTACGAAGTAGCTTATGATGATGGAGATGGCTACGCAAACGAGTACCAAAGGATAAGATCATATTGCCTTGCGCAAAGTGTATTGTCCGCCTGGTTAAATTTGCTCATGTATGACGAAGCAGAAGATATATTTAATACCAAAAATAATGAGAAAAGGCAGTATGGCAAAGCCTTTATAAATAGATCTCTTGAGACTAACGAAGTGCCAACTATCTGGATAACTAATAATATCCTTGATATGGATGAAGCTGTAGTTAGAAGGTTTAACCTAGCCATAGAGATAGGCATACCAACTGAAGATGTAAGAGCCAAGATCATAAAAAAATATAGTGAAAATTTGATAGATAGTAAGCTTGTTAAAAAACTAGCTAAAAATCGATTTGTAGCTCCAGCAGTCGTTAGTAATGCAAGCTTAGTCGTTTCAAATTTAAACACAAAAGATAAAAACAAAGCCTTTGAGCGAGTGATAAGCAACACCCTAAAAGCACAAGGCTACGATGAGATAGAAAAAGATGAGAAGCCAAGTGTTGATCTGCCAAGCAGCTATGATCCAAATTTCGTAAACTCAGACTGCGACCTAACCGAGCTAATGCAAGGCATAAAAGCAAGTAAAACCGCAAGGATATGCCTTTACGGTGTGCCTGGAACTGGCAAAAGTGCTTACGCTAAATTTATCGCTAAAAGCCTCAAAAAGCCGATCATCATCAAAAAAGGAAGCGATCTTTTGTCTATGTTTGTAGGAGGAACTGAGCAAAATATAGCACTAGCTTTCAAAGAAGCCAAAGATAAAAAAGCCGTGCTAGTCTTTGACGAAGTCGATAGCTTTTTACAAGATAGAAGCATGGCTGCAAGAAGCTGGGAGGTAACGCAGGTAAATGAGATGTTAGTGCAGATGGAGAGCTTTGATGGCATATTTATCGCCACGACAAAATTTGATAGATAATCTTGATAAAGCCTGTCTTAGAAGATTTGATCTAAAGCTTGAGTTTGGATACTTGCTGCCAGAGCAAGCACAAAATTTTATTTAAAAAAGAGTGTGCGCTGCTAAAAGTAAAATTTGACAAAACGCAAGCAAAAAGGTCTCAAACCTAGGCTTGCTAGCACCTGGAGACTTTGCTAGTGTGAGAAGACAAGCTAAATTTAGACCTATAAAAAATGGCGACGACTTTTGCCATAGACTTGGGCTAGAAGTCGCACTAAAAAATGAAGAAAAGAGTGCGAAGATAGGGTTTTAGGGATCATCCCTAACAAGGCATTTTTGTCTGACTTGTCAGACAAAAAGTATCCTCGCCCAGATAAGAAAATTTTTGATTGCTACCATTTTACTAGCCATATCCCTAGAATAAAAACTTAAGATTTATATAAGAATTATCCATTTGTCTAATTTGGATTAAGTGGCTGCTTTTAAAAATATTAAGGGTTTCAGGTTGTTTGATTTTTATAAAAATATTTTTTATATATTCTAGATCATATCATCTACTTTGAATGTATAGCTATGGTCTTAAAAATAGAAAAATTACTAACACATGGCACCCAAGATGGTACCTAGCCAGACCTTAAAGCTTTGAAATATCGATAAAATAGGGATTAGTAAAGAAATGGTGGTTAGAGGCAGAATCGAACTGCCAACACGCAGATTTTCAGTCTGCTGCTCTACCGACTGAGCTATCCAACCACCTTGATAAAAGAAATTGGATTATACATTTTAAATATTTAAACTAAGTTTAAAAATCTACAAGAAGCTTTTGTTTTTAAGAAATTTAAATATAAAACTATAATTTTTAGCCCGACAAAGTTAAATTTAATGTACTAAAATTTACTACACTTACATCTTTATCTATCTCGATAAAAAATGTTTGTGCGCCAGCTCCGCTGCCGTATGTGCCTTTATAGACTTGATTTATTGCATGTCCGCTAGCATCTACGTCTACTTGGTTGTGCGTATCGCCTGAAGCGCTATGCTTTAAATTTCAGTGCTGCCACTTCGCTGTCTGTAGCTTGCGTGAAGATAGTGCCTTTGCCATCTAGTGCTACTTTGTCATTGCTATCGCCTTTGATCTTTAGCACGGTATTTACGCTTTTTAGTCCGCCATCTGTTACTTGTGAGTCTATGATATCAAGCACACTTTTAGCGTCTAGCCCTATCGAGACCGCCTGAGCGCTATTGCTACCAAGTTGTAAAGTTTCAAAGCTCTTTAGTTTATCATTTAGATCGACCACCCTGCTAAGATCGACATTTTCAGTAAATATGAGCGTATCTACGCCACCTTTTGCGTCTATCTTGTTGCCTTCGTAGGTAAAGGTATTGTTTTGATCATCTCCCTCGTGAGTGATCTTGATATTTTTATCTATCTCAACAAAAAATGTTTTTGTGCTAGCTCCATCTGTGTATGTGCCTTTATAGACGTGATTTACCGGAGTGTCGTAGGAGTCGATGATCGGTTTGCCACTTGCATCTTTATACGTTTTCCATACATCTGGGTTATGCGTTGGATCTGGTTGAAATTCTCTTACATGTCCGTTACCGTCAGTTTCTACTTTGTTATAACTACCACCTATGGCTTTGCTGTGCTTCCAGTTTAGCAAAGTCACCTCTTCGTTTGTTGCTAATTCAAATTTTATTTGTGCCATCGTTTATTAGTTTTACGATATCGTTACTATCTCCTAGTATCTTTAAAACTGTATTTATGCTTTCAGCGCCAGATACAGTTGTTAGAGTTGAGTATTCGCCCTCTGTGATCTTTGTTGTTCTAGAGTCTATTATGTCAAGAACATTTTTTGTGTTAAAAGATATTGAAACAGCTTGATTTTCTGTGCCTAGCTGCAGGCGTTCGAAGCTTTTTAGATTATCATTTAGATTACTCACTTTTTCTAGTTTTGTATCTTCAACAAATATCAGCTTATCAACGCCACCTTTGGCGTCTATATTCTTGCCATTGTAGATAAATACATCGTTTAGGTTGCTACCTTCAAGGCTATCATTATTGTGTTTGAGATGTATCACTCTGTTAAAATCATCCGTATCATCGCCAAAATACTTTGTCGGCTTACTACTATCTTTTTCTTGATTTATTAAGTTTCTATACCCCTTTTTGCCAGCTATAAGACCATCTTTTTCGTCGCTAACATATCCTTTATCATGTAGGGCTTTTACATAGCTATCACTAAAAAGGTGCGTGCCGCTATCTTCTGAGCCTATGATTTTATAGTCGCTAGCATTTTGTGACCTTTTCTTGATCATTATGTCTAAGAATGTATCTTGCGTCCTATCAACATAATCAACCTCTATCCTATAAAATCCTTTTTTAAGATTATAAATATGATTGCCTCCGTGAGGACCATTGTCTCCTGAGCCAAACCAATACGCCCACTTTCCAAAACTTTCATCTGCTATTTTTACATCTACCATATCTTGAAAGTGTTTCGCTGCTATATTGTATTGGCCATCTTCTTTTATGTATATCCAACCTTTCATTTTCATGATCAGATCAGTTCCTATAGGCTCCGCCTCCTCAAGGACGTAGTTTCCTGTCTTGTTTAGATTATAATGCGCCCAGTGTGATCGGTATCGCTTGCTTCTGGAGAGTGTCCTACTTTTGCTATATCGTTTGTGTTTAGCTCACCTGCGTGTGGTCTTGTTGATTTTAGCTTCCAGTCTTTACCTCCTTGAAAAGAAAGCTCATTATAAGTTGTAGTAGCACTTACGCCAGTTCCTGCCCATTTGGTCCATGCCTCATAGTGATTTGCTACGTGGTATCCATATCCTCCAGGAGAGATATTATCCGCTCTTGGACCAGTCGTAACTGCTGGGTCGTATGACCAAAATTCTGTATTTGTGCAGTCAAAAAACCACATATCAACGTCAAGTCCTTTATTTGCCACCATAGTCACGGTTTGAACAGCTAAATTTCCCGCATCATCTAGTCTTTCTACTATGTAGTTTTTGCTGCCAGTGTTTTGCGCTACGTTAAAGCTTCCAGAGTAGCTTAAATTTCTATCAAGTGTCAGTGTCGTTTTCTCAGATGTCTCAGCGTCTATGACCTCTACATCTTTTGATTTTTCATCGTGTGGATTGTTTGCAGCTTCGCCTTTGCCGCTAAAATTTACTAGCGTAGTTGCCAGAGCTGTTTTTATATTATCAAAGTCAGATTCTATTAGCTTGTCAGGCTTTGAGTCAAGATCAACCGTGATAGTTAGGTTATCATCTCTTTGAGGCACGCCGTCAGTCCCCACGTAGGTGGCGTCTATGATGTGGTGCGTTCTATCTAGCTTTTTGCCAACCTTTTCAAAGTCTGCTATGACGGTATTATTTTCGATCTTGGCTATAAAGCTATCACTTATATTTCCATTTTCGTCTTTTATCTCGATTAGCACGTAGCCTTTGCCGTCGCTTGTGGTATCTGGCTTATTTATACCAAATTTAATGTATGGCTGTTCGTCATTCGTAAGAGCGATGTTGTAGTTTATCTTTTGGGTAGAATTTGACTCATACTGGCTTGTCGAGATGATGTGCTCGTAGTCCTCTTCGTTTAGGTATTTTGCGGAGTGGATATCGGCATTATCTATCTTTGTAACAAGCTTTACATCGTCTATATAGTCAAGCACTCCAAAGGCAAATAGCCTACCGCTTGAAGTGCCAGATATTGCACTTCCGTCATCTTTTATAAGGGTTGCATCGACTAGGGTCGGACGCTTGCTACTTACCGTCACGTCTGGTATGGTGATAGCTCCATCACTTATCACTTTTATATCGCTTGGATCTTTTTTGTTTATCATATGCACGCCATCATCGTCTAGGATGTAGCTCACGGTTGATTGTTTGTTAGTAAGTGGGTTTAGGATGCTTATCTTTAGCTCATCTTTTGGCACTGCGCTACTTGGGAGATAAGACCTTTACATCAGAGGTCGTTATAGCTCCAGTGGTGTCATCTATGAGCCCATCTCCATCAGCGTCTTTGACAAATTTCGCCACTGGGCTGTCGCTAAATTTTATCTCATTTGTGTCGCTCTCGCCTTTGTTGCCAGCCTTGTCCATCATGGTCGTCGTTATGCTTGTGGTTTTGCCATGCTCTATTGGCACTGTGATCTTAAAATTTACCATCATTTAGTGGCACTTCATTGTGATCAGGGGCGATTATCTTGCCGTTAGTATATGTGTAAATTTTGTGCGTTTTGCTGCCGTCTGGGTTGGTGACATCGATGGCTATCTTATCGCCTTCTTTTATCACGCTTGGGATTTTTATAGAGGCCTCGGTCTTTGTTGGATCACCGTCATTGTATCTGTTTTCTGAAGTGTCTATCTTGCCATCTGGTGTTCTATTACTAGAGCCTAAGTCACTATCAAAGCTTATCTTGGCTGATTTTACAGGTGGAGCTACCACGACGCTTGGGGTGGTTTGGCTACTTGTGCCATTTGGTTTTGGCGTGCCATGCTCGTCATTAACCGTTGTATTTATAGATACACTTGAGCCAGGTGCTACTGGCACGCTTACGCCTGGCACTTCAAATTTAGCATTAACTATTGGCACTACTACGCTTGGATTATTTTTATCATAAACGCTTGTACCATCATCGCTTACGACAAATTCTTTTGGCGAGCCACCTATGTTTATAGTGACGCTCTCTTTTGGCTTTATGGTGCGAGGTAAATTTATCTCAACCTTTGAAGTGCCGTCACCTATCTCGTCGCTACTTATTAGCCCATCGCCGTTTTTATCAGCTGTTAGCGTCACTTTGACGGTGTCGCTTACGTTACTACTTGGTGTAGTGCTTGTGGCTGAGACGTTGCCAAATTTATCAACTACGCCAGTTTCTATGCTGCTTCCTGCCGTGATGTTTGCGATGTTTGGCACGCTAAAGCTAACCGCGCCATTTTCATCGGTCGTAAATGTATAGGTGTTGCCGTCCTCGTCAGTTGCTGTGTCATTTTCTTTATCTAGCGTAAATTTCTTCTCAACTGGTGGTTTGCCTGGTTCATTTAGCTTAAACGTGATCTTATCTCCAGTGCTAAGCTCGTCAGGCACTACAAATTTCATGCCGCTAGTTTGCGTGCCACTGCCATATCCTAGCTCGGTCGCGTCTATCACGCCGTCGCCATTTTTATCAAGATCAAGCGTGGCTGTCACTTTTGAGATAGCTGGCGTGTCGTTTAGCTCATAAGTAGTTGGCGGCGCGGTAAATGTCCTGCCTCCAGTGGTGTATGAGCTTGTCACAGTCGTTTTGCCATGGTTTAAAATTTCAACCCCAGTGATCTCTGCTTTGCCATTTACGATAGGTATAGGAGGCGCTCCAGTAGGTGTGCCAGTGCTATCAACTGGGATTAGCTCGTTTGTTATTGTATTTACTTTGTAGTTGCTAGTTTTGCCACCGCCTTTCATGTTTGTCTTTATCGTGATGATGTCGCCATTTTTAGCAACGTCTGGGATATCAACGCCTATGCTTGTGATGATCTTTTTACCATCAGGTGTTTTTGGTAGTGAGTTTAGCTGCGCTCCTCCTAAAAAGCCTTTTTTCTCTCCAGTGTCGCTTGTAAGGTTAAAATTTAGCACGATGTTTGGCTCTGGCGGTGTGAAATTTAGGTTTTGACCGCCAAATCCAGCGTAAGAGACCCCGCCGATTTTAGCCTCGTCAAACTGGCCATTTGACCTCGTCGTGCCTAGCTTCAAGAGCGCGCAAACCAGTGTAGAAGTCGTAGATATTTGAGTAGTGGCCCCCTAGTTCAAATTTGATACCACTACTGCTTGCTGAGGCGAAGTTGTGCGATGATGAGCCGTGAGAAGATAGCTCTTGATGGGAGATTTGATCATCATCATTTGCATGTTCTTTATGATTTTCAAGGATGTTTGCATTTTTTGGGATGACTAGCTCGCCTTTATGCTCGGCAAAGACATTTATAGTGTGAAATACCGAGCTAAAGCCGACATAAGCCTTTTCACCGTCATCAAAAGCAATGGTAAGGTTCGAGTTTTCGCTCGTTTTTATATCATCACCAAGGTAAATTTCATCGCCTTTGTGCAGCACCCTCATAGTGCCGTCCCTGCTTATGGCGATGGCTTCACCCTTGATCTTTTTGATAACGCCGATCCTTATGGCGTCAAATTTTGGCATTTTTTCATCCCTGTAAAAAGTGTGTATTGTAATATCGGAAAATCTCTTAAAATTGATATAGTTTGTACTACATCACCTCGACATGCACGTTTTTATCTATCTCGACGAAAAATGTCTGCCCAGCGTTATTTTCGCCTTTATAGACTTGATTGACCGCTTCGCCACCAACCTCGTCGAGCTTGTTATCATCAGCTCCGATAACGTTATGCTTTTCATTTAGTGCGGCTACTTCGTCTCTTGTAGCCTTTACGAAATTTCCAACTAGTTGCACCACGTCGTCACTATCGCCTGAAATTTTAAGGATGGTGTTTAGGCTCTCTAAGCCATCAGGCCCTTTGGTAGGGTTGGAGTCTATCATGTCGCTTATGTTTTGCCCGTTTAGCTTTAGCTTCACAGCCTTTGTGTGATCAAGCTCGATGCGCTCAAAGCTCTCAAGGCGCTTATCTAGATCCTCTATCTTTGTTAGATCCACGTTTTGGGTAAAAAGTAGCGTGTCTTTACCACCTTTTGCGTCGATATCGTGTGAGTTAAAGATGAATTCATCATCATAGTTACTACCAACGTCTTTTGTGCCTTTAAATTCTAGATCAAATGGCTTATCAAAATCGCTTGCATTATCGCCAAATTTCACACCATTTGTTTCTTTTGCCTTATAAAATGTATCGCTCTCTTTTGTTACAAGGCCTTTTTGAGCAAGAGCCTCCATGTAGGCATTGCTGACTAGTTTTATGTTAGGGTCATCTGAAATAATTTTATTAGTAGGGCTGATGCCAGAGAATGCTGTAAAATTATAACTATATCTATCATCAGATACTTCTATATGTACTTTATAAAAGCCGTAGTCTTCTGTTAAATTCTAGGCTACTTGTGCTTACGCCTTGTGGGGCATTGCCTTCGTCTCTGCCGCCATTTTTACTTGCCGATCCAAATGGCTGCCATGAAATTTCTCTACCATCAAATTCAAACTTAATACTTTGCCTTTCAGGCTTTGCATCATAATAAAAATTGTTAATATCACTACGATTTTTTATAAATATCCAGCCATCCATGCTGACCATTACTCCATCTGCTGTTATCTTGGAATCATATAGTTTATAGTGTCCGTTTAAATTGTGTGGCTTGAAGGGGCTGGTCATATTTTCGCTTAGTCTATCATTGGCATAGTCTGCATTTGAAGCTCTGCCTATCTTAGCGAGCTCCATAGCTGTCGGAGTACGGTCGCGTAATCTGCTAGCTTTAGCTGAATCTGATGCGTCGAAATATCCAGGATCAGCCTGTTGCCCACTATAGTAATATAGGTCATTAAAAGTACTTGTCGCACTTACGTGATGGCTTGCACTCCACTCTTTTAGTATGCTTTTGCTATTATGCTCTATATCATAATAATCAAGCCCTCGTCCATCATTTCTAGCTGAGTCATAAAGCCAGATATCTGCGTCCAGTCCTCTGTTTGTGACATTTAACACATTTATGGTATCTATAAATGGCTCTTCTTTTGGTTCTGCAGCGCCGCCGCTTTTTCTACCAGCGTGCTAGAAGCGCCTGAGGCGCTTTTTAGCTGGGCTAACTGGGTACTACTTACGTTTGGCTCTAAAGATCTGTGTTGGTTGTAAATTTGATGGATATTTGCGCTATGTCCGCTTGTGACAAAGCTCGCCGCGCTTAGAGATATGCCCTCGCTTGCCGATGATCCGTATCCGTGCTCGCTCTCGCCCTTTTCTTCTGCTGGTTTTGCTGAAAATTTTAAAATTTCATCTAAAATTTACGCTTTGATGAGCGTTTAAATTTATCTGCTCGCCATCTTCTAAAGTGATCTTGGCATCTAAATTTTTAGTAAAAATTTTCTCACCAGCGTAAATTTCATCGCCATCTTTTAGCATTTTTATGCTTCCGTCTTGGCTTATGATGTAAATTTCACCCTGAATGTCTTTTATGATCAGCTTTTTATCTTTCATATCTTTCCTTGTTGTATTCTAAGCCATATCGGACAAATTTATAAAATATGTATAGTTAAGGTCTTATTTTGCGGGATTGTAGTGAAAGATGCTAGGTATTATCATTGTTTTACGTCAAAGTAATACCTGTAAATTTATGAAAGTATAAAACATGTTTAAAAAGCGCAGGGATAAATTTGCTAAGGTAAATTTATTGTTTAAAAAATAATTAAGATTTCAGTCGTCAAAAGGTTTAAAAAGGTATATAATGCCTTTTGCGATTTAAATGGAATTTATCTTAAAAATGGAGGTTTATCTTGAAAAATAATCTTAGCATTTCTCTTGTTGTATCAAGCATTTTATGTAGCTGTTTAGACGCTCAGGTCATGGATATAGGGACAAATTTTTATAGAGATTACCTTGATCTTGCTCAAAACAAAGGCATCTTTAAAGCCACAGATACTCCGCTAGAATTTACGCAAAGAAACGGCGCTAAATTTCAGGTTTGATAAGATCCCAAACAACAACGCAAGAAACAATAAAGGCAACTTCACCTCCATTGGGCGAAATTTTGTAGTGACGGCAAATCACACACTTCTTGCCTCAGCTGCTACAAATTTTAATGAAAACAGAGGTTGGTTTGGCAACACACTCTATGAGTACGCGACAAATTCTACGCAAAAGCTTTATGGCGCAGACACAACGTATTTGCGAACTTCAAAATATATAGTTGAAGGGCAGATCGATCCTTTGGATGTGCCAAATTTGGAGATATCTAGCCAAGACCAAACAAAAGATGAGGCTAATGCAAAAAAGATAGAATATCGTTTTAGGGATATAAAAAATAGCGGCGGAGCTAGTGGCGATAACATCCTTGCATACGAGGCTGGCACAGGCTCACTTGCTCTTGAAAAGCCTAAAAGCGATACAGATGGTTTTGCTGAGGTGATGAGCGCTACTGAGTTTGAGAACCAAAATATAGTAAATAATGCACTTGGAGCAAGCGTAAATGAGATAGGAGTGGCGTATTCGGCAGTTTATAAGACTCATTATTCAAGTGTAAGCAAACCTGGGGTTTATCTATTTATGACTTCAAACAGGGGCTTTAGAAATAGGCTTTTGCCAGGAGATAGCGGCTCTGGGTTTTTTGTCTATGACACGGTAGCTAAAAAATGGGTCTTGGTAGGTGTTTTAACCGGAGTTGAGGACAATAAAAACTACGCATCTATCGTTACTGCAAGAGATTTTAACGACTATAAAAAAGGGTATGAAAATTTAGTAAGTGGCGTAAATGTCCTAGGCAGCGCACTAGTGCAAAATAAAGATAATATATTTAGCAGCGCAAATGGCTCAAATATCACGCTAAGCACTAACCTAGACTTGGGACATGGCGGCATCGTCGTAAATAGCGGAGATCTTACGCTAAATAGCACAAATGGTAGCAAGATAGCGAAATTTGCAGGTTTTGACATAGCTGGGGGCGCTAGTTTAAATTTAAACGTTACTTCAGACACAAGCGTGCATAAGCTAGGCAAAGGCAGCTTGATAGTAAGCTCAAGTGGCAACAAGCCACTAAGGCTAGGCGATGGCGTGGTTGAGCTAAGAGCTTTAAATGCCTTTGATAAAATTTATCTAACAAGTGGCAGAGGGCTCTTAAGGCTTGGCGTGAATGAAAATTTAAATGATAAAATTTTCTTTGGCAATGGCGGCGGAGCGCTTGATATAAATGGCTTTGATCAGACTTTTGACAATATATCAGCCAACTCAAGCGATGCGAAGATAACAAATGAAAACTCACAAAGGGCGACGCTTACTATAAACGGCGAAAGTGGCAAAGATACGATATTTCACGCAAGCATTGATAAAAATATAGAGCTAAAACATAGCGGGCAGGGCAAGGAGCTTGTTTTTGACGGAGGATTTGACATTGATGGTGCTTTGAGCCTAGAAAACGCCAAAGTTACGCTCCAAGGACATCCAAAGACGCACGCCATTGGCGATGCTAGCGTTTTAACTCCCCTAGCAAAGAGCAAGATAGCCGCAGCTGGTCTAAGCGAGCCAGCCTATATGGATCTCGCTCGCCCATCCACACTCTCTCAGCCTGACTGGGACGAGAGAAATTTTAGTGCAAAAGATGGCATAAAGCTTAAATCATCAGAGCTCACCATAGGCAAAGATGCTAAGCTAAATGGCGACATCACAGCTAAAAACTCGGTCATAAATTTAAGTGGCGAGCTAACTCACTATATCGATAAATTTGATGGCTCAAATACCTATGATGACGGCTTAAAGTATCGTCAGGATATTGAGAGTGGAAATTTACTTGTTAAAGACGTTAAATTTGACAATAAAATCGTCATGGATAGCGATAGTCTGCTAAGAGTAGGAGGTGGCGCAACAAAGCTAAAAGAGCTAGTTATAAACGGCAAAGATACGCCTTTAGCTAAAGATGTGCTCTTAGGAGATGGTAAATTTGAGGTAGAAAATTTTAGAGGTTAGTGGTGCGCAAAAGCTTGGCTTTGAGCCTGATAGTCTCATAAAAAAGAGCCTAAATATAAAGAGCTTTGACAGTGAAAATGAGCCGGTACTTGACTTTAAAAAGGTCTTAACTCTTGGCGCTGGGATGAAATTTGATGTTGATTTTACTACAGCACTTAAAGGCGGCATGGCGCTTGATAAAACATATACTTTAGTAAGCGCGCAAAATATCATAAATGAGGGCGCTATCTTTAACAACGAGCAAAAACTTGGGGATTTGTTTATGACCTACGCCATAAGTGACGGAAAGATCGTGATGAAGCTAAGCGACAAAAAGGGAGAAAATCCAGCCATTTCGTCCAATGTAGTGCAAGAGAGGGTTTCTAAAATTTAGCCAAAGAGAAAATAAAATCCTAAGCATGCTAAAAGGCACGCCTGAATTTGTGCAAGCAATTTCAAGTGGTGACGATGAGGCGCTAAGAAAACTAGCGCAAAAAGCAGATAAAGATATGAAAGAAATTTCTACTTCGTCGCTTAAAGTGAGCATGAAAGCCTTGCAAAACAGCAATGAGCTAATGAACTCTAGGTTATTTCAGGTCACGCAGCTAAGGGCAAAGGCTGATATCTCGCAGTTTAAGCTAGCTGGACTTGAAAGTGACATCATTCCAAGCGCGAAGATGGCTTACGAAGCAGCAGAAGCTAGCAGGGAGAGAAACAACTTCTGGGCAAATGTAAATGGTGCTTATTTTAAGGATAGGCAAAGCGATGGCGACCTTGAAATTTTATGGTACAAATATCGGCTATGACAGAGGTTATGACGAGTTTATCTTAGGGGTAAGTGCTGGAGTAAGCAAGGCTAAATTTAGCTCAAATGTATTAAAAGATGATGCTAAAATTTACAGTTTTGGTGCGTATGGGCTTTTTGAAAGAGGAGCTCACGAGATACAAAGTAACTTAAATTTTGCCTTTATAAACTCAAAACGCAGCCTAGATGAGGCGCAAAAAGCTAGCGTAAAAGGCAGAGGCATCCTCTCAAGCAACTACTATAAATATAAAATTTCACTCTCTAAAAGTGGTGAGTTTGAGCAAAGCATAAAGCCACTACTAGCACTTGAGCTTGGCGCTAACGGCATTGATGGATTTAAAAATGATCGATATGACCAAAAGAGCATAAATGACTTTAATGTGGCTGTAGCAGCGGGGGTAGAATACGCTTTAAACAGCGATAAAAACGCATTTGGCGTGCAATTTTTAGTAAAACAAAGTGTATATAACTCAGAAGATAAATCTTATGTTTCGCTTAATAATTCAAGCGAGTATGTTGATTATAAACTTGATAACAACAAGCTAAGCTACAAGCTTACTTTAAACTCAGATACCAAACTTAGCGAAAATTTCAGTTCTCTTCTCAGCTAAGCGGCATGCTTGATAATGATAAAAACTACGGCATAAGTGGTGGTTTGAAGATCGAGTAGAAATTTTAAATTTATGTCAAAGTAGATTTAAATTTCACTTTGACGTTGTTAAAAAGCAGATTGTTTTAAATTTGGTAATTTTGAAATCTAATGAAAAATAGTGAAATTTAAAGCTTGAAAGTAGGTGGTGGGTTCACCAGGACTCGAACCTGGGACCATCCGGTTATGAGCCGGATGCTCTAACCAACTGAGCTATGAACCCACAGTTGAAAGAAAATCGTATTATACAAGAAAAAGCTTATTTGTTGCTAAATTTATAGGTTTTTGCATATTTATAATTAAATATCCGGCTGTCTATTTTATAGATATATTAGCAAGCTTTAGCTTGACTTTGTTTTTTTTTTTTTGTTAGAATGGGCATCGCAAATTTATTAAAAGGACGGCAGATGTCAGAAATTTATCGAGGTGTAATTGCTAATATAAAAAAGAAGTCATAAGTGATGCTTTTTCAAATACAACTACTACCAATACAACGGATATAGGAACTAATTATAAATATGGAAATTTATTTAAAGGGGATTTAACTGCAAATAAAAAGCAGTATATTGAAGGGAGCACAAATAGCACGACATATACGTCCTCATATACTGTTCATAACTTTATCTATACATTTGAGCTTTCAGGTAAAAAGGATAAATTTAGATTTCAAACAGAAAATGCAGATATGCTACTTGATGATGGTGACGAGCTTGTTGTTAATTATGAAAAGATTACTGGTGGTTATAGTGATATTGATTATTTCATAAACATCACACGAGGGTATCATTTATTGCCAAAGTTTGAGCCATCGTTGATTAAATATGGTTTTGGCAATATGATTACTATAATTTTTGCGTCTTTTATTGTTTTTGTTATATCTCTAATTATTTTTACTTATTTCACTAAAAGCTATTTGGCTTTTATACCAGCAGTGCTTGTTACTGGACTATCTTTCTATAAAATGCATAAAAACCGTAAAAATGAAGTAAAACACCACAATGAAAAGCAGTTTCAGGAAAAAGAAGGGTAGAGGCTCTTATATCTAGCTTAGAGCAAGCTGCGTTATAAATTTACATTATGTGGGCTGGGAGGGAGCTACCCCTCCTTGTTTATTTATAATTTTTTATCGCAGCGTCTAAAATCTCTTTTGCAGCGTTTGCGTCTTTAAATTCTTTCACCTTTACCCATTTGTTTGGCTCAAGAATTTTATAAGTTTCAAAGAAATTTTGATCTTATTTAGTGTCGCAGTTGGCAAATCTTCGTAGCTTTTTATCGCCTCATATCTTGGATCGATCTTTGTAACTGGCACAGCCAAAAGCTTCTCATCCATACCTGCTTCATCCTCCATCACCAAAACGCCTATCAAACGGCAAGGGATGACGCTACCAGCTTGGAGTGGATACTCGTTTAGCACCAAAATATCAGCTGGATCGCCGTCAGCTGCTAGTGTGTTTGGCACAAAGCCGTAGTTTGCTGGGTAGAACATCGCTGAGTAAAGCACGCGATCAACCACGACCGCACCGCTATCTTTGTCGATCTCGTATTTGATATTTGAGCCATAAGGTATTTCGATTACGGCATTGATTTTGTCTGGGTTTGAGCCAAATTTGATCTTTGAAACGTCCATATATTCGTCCTTTTTATTAGAAATTTTCGTGATTTTAGTATTTTTTGCATTAAATACTGGTAAATTTAACTACTTTACAACCTCTACGCTATCTACGTCGATCTTTGTTTTTGTAAGGTCTTTATCCACCTCACCTATTATTCTTAAAGGCGTGTCCTCGTTAGCTATTACATTGCCCCACTTGTTATTGTCGATCTCAACAACGATAGTGTCGCCATTTTTATCGGCAAATTCATATTTGTCTGATTTGATGTGTGACTTTATCTTGCCCTCAATCACGACTTTGGCGTCATCATTTAGCTTTAAAGCTTCTTTTACACTTATAACATTTTCGCTTGGGCTCTTTGAGATAAAGCCTCCAGCTATTGCGATGTTAGCAGCCAGTGAAGCGATGATGATTTTTTTTATTTTTATCCTTTTTGGTTGGTTGTTAATTTCAGAGGATATTACATTTTTGGTGTTAATAAATGGTAAGTTTTAAAACCTTGCACCTTTTGATGCAAGGTCTGTGAATTATAGAAGTTTAGCTAGTAAATTTTTGATGTCAGCTACGATCTCGTCGATGCCACGCTCGCCATTTACCACGTGAAGTAGCTCTTTTTCGTTGTAAAATTTGCGGATATATTTGATCGGATCAAGATATACTTTCATGCGGTTGTTAAAGACTTCGTTGTTATCGTCAGCGCCTCTTGCACGGCCAAGCACTCTAGCTCTTGCCACATCTTCGCTAACATCCACTTCGATGACGCCTTTTAGAGAAATTTCATCTTGCCCGCTTAAGACTTTGTCAAGCTCAGTCATTTGCTCAACGCTTCTTGGGTAGCCGTCGATTATGATATTTGATTTATTTGAGCTTTTGATGGCTGATACGATCGCATTTACGACGACGTCAAGTGGGACCAAATTTCCTTTTGAGATAAAGCCGTCTATCAGTTTGCCAAGCTCGCTACCGCTTGCGACTTCAGCTCTTAAAAGATCGCCAGTTGAAAAGTGTGCAAATTTCTCATCATGCTGTGCGATGAGTGATGCGTCTGTTGTTTTGCCACTGCCTGGAGCGCCTATGATTAAAAATAAATTCTTCATTTTTTCCCTTTTATTGCCTTTGTCTTTTGAGCGCTTTTTGCGGAGCTAGTAAAATTTAGCTTGATGAACTAAGTGTTCTATCTGCGCAAAATTTTACGTCGCAACCACAAAAATCATCTCAAACTACTTAGGCAAGTTTTGATTTAATTAGCCGCCAAGTTGGAGGCATCTTTTTATAAATTTAAATTATTAGGATGGAATTTGTCTAAGAAAAATATTTAAAGACAAAATTCCATCTCTTTTTAAAGGCAAATTTTAAGCCTTTTGCTCTTTTTCTCTTATCCTTAGTCCTAGCTCCCTAAGCTGTTCGTTGCTAGCGTAGCTTGGTGCCTTTGTGAGTGGGCACTGAGCGCGCTGTGTTTTAGGGAAGGCTATGACGTCGCGGATAGAGCTTGCTTTATTTACAAGCATATTTAGTCTGTCAAAGCCGATCGCGATACCACCGTGTGGAGGCGCACCAAATGTCAAGGCATCAAGCAAGAAGCCAAATTTCTCACGCTGCTCGGCTTCATCTATGCCAAGAAGCTTAAAGACTTTTTGTTGGATGTCGTTTTTGTGAATTCTTATGCTTCCGCCGCCAAGCTCAAAGCCGTTTAGCACGACGTCGTGAGCGATAGAGAGGATATCTTCAAGATCAGGCTCGTCTATATTTTTTGGCATAGTAAATGGATGGTGCATCGCAGAGTAGCTGCCGTCGTCATTTTGCTCAAACATTGGGAAGTCAAGCACCCATAAAAACTCAAGTCTGTCTTGATCGATGATGCCCATTTGCTCAGCTAAGAAAATTCTAAATCGTCCCATATAATCAAGCACGATTTTTTTCTTGCCAGCACCAAAGAATACGACATCGCCAACCTTTAGCTCACATCTTGAGACGATCTCGTCAAGATCGCTTTGCTCGAAAATTTGCAAAGAGGGCCTTTTAAACCATCTTCTTTCATCTGGAAGTAGCCAAGACCTTGTGCGCCAAATTTACGTACAAATTCCTCAAATCTATTCATCTCGCGCTTACTAAAGATATTGTCGCCATTTGGCACTTTTAGCGCTTTTATGCGGTTTTTCTTCTTATCTTTTGCGATAGAGCTAAAAATTTCATTGCTTGAGCGCTCAAAAATATCGATCACATCGATCATTTTTAGATCATATCTAAGATCAGGTTTGTCTGAGCCGTAAGTCTCAGTCGCCTCTTTGTAGCTCATACGTCTAAATGGCGTTTTGATGTCGTGTCCGCAAGCTTTAAAGATATCTTTTAGCATCGTCTCAGCCATATTTATGATATCTTCTTGCTCGACAAAGCTCATTTCGATATCTATTTGAGTAAATTCTGGTTGGCGATCAGCCCTTAAATCCTCGTCGCGAAAGCATTTTGCTATCTGAAAATACTTATCAAAACCAGAACACATCAAAAGCTGCTTAAATAGCTGTGGGCTTTGTGGAAGCGCGTAAAATTGGCCTGATACACGCGGCTTGGCACTAGATAGTCTCTCGCACCTTCTGGAGTTGCGCGTGTTAAAACTGGAGTTTCAAACTCGATAAAGCCCATTTTATCTAGGCTGTTTCTAGCTGCGATCGCCGCACGAGAACGCATTTTAAAGATATTTTGCAAGCGTTCGCTTCTAAGGTCTAAAAAGCGGTATTTCAGCCTGATGTCCTCATTTACGCTCTCATCGCCTATCATAAATGGTAGTGGCTCGCTTTGATTTTCGATGATGAGCTCGCTTACTATCACCTCTATCTCGCCAGTTTTTAGCTTTGGATTGGTTAGTCCTTCGCCCCTAGCTCTTACTTTTCCTTTTGCTTTTAAGACATATTCATCTCTTACTTTTGCAGCCACGTCGTGTGCTTCTTTGCTATCAGCAGGGTCACAAACTAATTGTATAAGCCCGCTAACGTCTCTTAAGTCGATGAAAACAACGCCACCGTGGTCTCTATATGTGTTTGCCCAGCCACAAAGTATTACTTCTTTGCCGATGTCAGCTTTGCTAAGATCGGTGCAATAATGACTTCGCATAAAATGCTCCTTTGCAATGTTTTTTAGGCAATTATAATCGCTTTTTTCTTTTGAAAAGCTTTGTTAAAATAAAATATGTTACAATCATTTCTATGAAAAATGAACAAAAATTTAATACCACAAACGCCAAAAAAGTGGACTTATCGCGAAAGATTATCCATTATTTAAGCGGGATTTAGCAAAGCTAGAAAAATTTTAAAAAAGTATAACGCAGAAATTTTGCTTGAAAAAAGCTGTGCAAAACAGGTAGAAAAAAGTGGCTTTGAGCTGATAAAACTAGCCAAAGAGTGCGAAATTTCTTATCACGCTTGGCGGAGATGGCACGATCATCTCAACTTGTAGAAAGCTAGCTCACATCTCGCCGCTAATCCTAGGCATACACGCTGGCAGGCTAGGCTTTTTAACGGATATCACGATAAACGAGAGCGAGAAGTTTTTTAAAGACTTTTTTAATGATAAATTTGAGGTGGAAACGCCTTTTATGCTTGATGTCACACTTCACAAAAACGATGGTAAAACCGAGCAAAAGATAGCATTTAACGACGCAGTCATCGTTAGTAAAAATGGCGGTTCGATGACGCATATTGAGGCGCTTTTAAATGAAAAATATTTTAACTCATATTTTGGAGACGGCGTTATAGTAGCAACACCTGCAGGTACCACGGCTTATAACATGAGCGCAAATGGCCCTATCATCTATCCGCTAAGCGAGGTCTTTGCGCTAACTCCCATCTGCTCGCACTCGCTCACGCAGCGTCCAGTCGTGCTTACCAAAAATCACACGGTTAAATTTAAAACAAATAGCGACGCCATTTTAGTCATAGACGGACAAGACCGCTTTGATATGAGTAAAATTTCAGCCGTTAGCATGAGTCTGAGCGAGAAAAAAGCGAGGCTGATACGCCATATTGGCAGGGATTATTTTCAAATTTTAAAAGAGAAACTTCACTGGGGTTATAATGATTGATCGAATTTTGATTAAGGATTATCTAAATTTTAAAAATGTCGAGCTGAAATTTCAAAGAGGGTCTTAGCGTCTTTACGGGCGTTAGTGGCGCTGGTAAGTCGGTGCTGATGAGTGCCATAATGGCTGTTTTTGGACTAAAAGATAGCGAGGCAAGGCTAATAGAAGCTGACGTGGAGCATAAATTTCGAGCTTGATGAGTTTGGCATAGAAAACGAAGAGGTCAATATTTTCAAGCTTTTAAAAGATAAGAGCACGAGGTATTTTATAAACCAACAAGCCATCTCAAAGAAAAATTTAGCCCAAGTGGCGCGCGAGCACATCAAATATCTCTCGGCAAAAGAGGCGAATGAATTTGAAAATGAGAAATTTCTAAATTTGCTTGACAGGCTTGAAATTTCAAAAAATGAGAAATTTAAAGAGATAAAGCAGGAATTTGAAGAGGCGTTTTTAGAAATTTCTAAAATTTCAAAAGAGCTAGCCACTATAAAAGAGGAAGAGAAAAAGGTCGAGGAGCTAAAGGAGCTTGCTAGCTTTGAGATCGAGAAGATAAGGAGCGTCGGGCCTAAAAAAGGCGAGTTTGAAGAGCTTATGGAGACCAAAAAAAGGCTTAGTAAAAAGGATAAGATAAATGAGGCGTGGGCTAGAGCTGAGCGGATATTTGAGCTAGAGCACAGCGTAAATGAGGCGCTAAGCATCAGCGACCTTGACAACGGCTTTTTTGAAGATGCGATGAACGAGCTAAGGGTCGCAAGAGATAGCCTAAATATGGAGGAGCTTGACGATATCGACGTGGAGAGCGTGCTTGATAGGATAGAGGCTCTTAATGCCATCATTAGGCGTTATGGTAGCGAGGAGGAGGCGTTAGAAGCGCTTGCTAAAAAGAAAAGAGCTTGCCAGATATGAAAATTTAAGCTTTGAAAAGAGCGAGCTAGAGAAGAAATTTGAAATTTTAAGCAAAAAGGCAAATGAGCTGGCTGGCACTTTAAGCAAGGCAAGGAGCGTAAATTTAAAAGAGCTTGAGGTGATGATAAATTTATACCTAAAAGAGCTTTATATGCCAGATATCACGCTGAGTATTGAGGCTAAAAAGCTTGATATCTTGGGAGTTGATGAGGTTTGTTTAAATTTAAACGAGACCTCGCTTAAAAATTTAAGCTCAGGCGAGCTAAACCGCTTAAGGCTGGCTTTTATAGCTGCTTCTAGCGAGATCACAAAAACGGGCGGAGATGTCATCATTTTAGATGAAATAGATGCAAATTTAAGCGGAAAAGAGGCGATGAGTATCGCAAATGTCTTGCTCAAGCTTGCAAATTTTTATCAAATTTTTGCCATTTCGCATCAGCCGCAGCTTAGCTCAAAGGCAAATTTGCACTTTTTAGTAGAGCGTCACGGCGAGAGCTCAGTCGTAGAGAAGCTTGACAAAGAGGAGCGTGTAAATGAGCTTGCACGCATGATAAGCGGCGAGCATATCAGCGAAGAGGCGATAAATTTCGCAAAAGGACTTTTAAAATAGCTTGAAATTTTAAGTTTTAAATTTTAAGCTTTGTGATTAGGTTTATTTGTTAAAATCCGAGCTAATTTAATAAAAAATCACAGGAATAATATGGAAAGAATTCTAGTAGTTGATGATAATAAGGCACTTGCTAAGCTAATCGTCATGCAGATGGAAAAGAGCATTGAGGATATGGCGATCGACGTTGCGTACGATTTTGCCGAAGCCCAGATGCTAATTAGCGAGCACGGCAAAGATTATTTTATGACTATCTTGGATCTAAATTTACCTGACGCACCAAATGGTGAGATCGTTGATTATGTCCTTGCTCAAGGGCTCTGTGCTATCGTTTTAACTGGTAGCATCGATGATAAGACGAAAGAATTTTTTATAAACAAAGACATAGTTGATTACGTTTATAAGGGCAACATGGATGATATCAACTACATCTTTCAAATGATAAATAGACTAAGCAAAAATAGACAATACAAAGTTCTAGTCGTCGAGGACTCACTACCTTTTAGAAATATGATAAAAAAAATCTTAACTAGCCTTCAGTTTAAGGTTTTAGCAGCAGCTCACGGCGAAGAGGCGATGAGCTATTTTGCTGATAATCCTGATATAAATTTAATCATAACTGACTATAGAATGCCTGTTAAAGATGGTTTAGAAGTCTTAAAAGAGGTTAGAAAAGAGAAAGATAAAAACCACCTTGGCGTGATCGTGATGACCTCGCCTAGCGAAAAGACTGATGCTTCGATATTTTTAAAAAATGGAGCTAGCGACTTTATAGCAAAGCCATTTTCAAAAGAAGAGCTCATTTGCCGTGTAAATAACACTATTGAGGCGATGGAAAATATAAATAAGATAGGCAAATTTTGCCAACCGCGACTTTTTAACTGGCGCTTACAATAGAAGATTTTTCTATCAAGATATAGAAGAGTATGTCCAAGCAGCTGAAGAGCTTGATGAGCCTTATGCATTTGCTATGCTTGATATAGATCACTTTAAAAAGATAAATGATACATACGGACATGATGGTGGCGACAAGATACTAAAATCACTCGCAAAGATACTAATTGACAATACAAAAGGAAGAGATGTGGTCGCTAGGTTTGGTGGTGAGGAATTTTGTGTTGTTCTTAAAAAGATAGCAAAAGAGGAGGCAATTAAATTTTTGTAAATTTAAGAGCAAAAGTGGCTGAAAATGAGGTGATCATAAAAGATAAAACCATAAAAGTGACCGTTTCTATCGGGGTTTCTTTTGGGAAAGGTCACTGCGAGATAGATGATATGCTTGAAGCTTGCGACTCAGCGCTTTATGTCGCTAAAGAAAATGGTAGAAATAGGGTAGAAATAGCTTTATGATTATAGATACGCATTGTCATTTGGATAGTAAAGTTTATGATTTTGACCTAGAGCAAATTTTATCTGAAGCCAGAAATTTAGGGCTAAAAGGCTTTATTATCCCTGGAGCTGATATTAATGATTTACCAAAAGCGGCTAAAATAGCGCACGAAAAAAGTGATATTTTCTTTGCCGTTGGAGTTCATCCCTATGATAAAGAGAATTTTGATATTGAAACTTTAAGAGAATTTGCCAAAGACAAAAAGTGCGTGGCTATCGGTGAATGTGGGCTTGACTACTACCGCTTGCCAAAAGATGAAGAAGAAAAGCTAAGAGAAAAAGCGGATCAAAAACGTGTTTTTTTAGCTCAACTAGATTTGGCAGTTGAGTTAAAAAAACCCGTTATCCTCCACATCAGAGAGGCTAATGAGGACTCTTTTAACATTTTAAAAGAGTATGCGCCAAAGCTTGAAGCTGGAGCGGTTTTGCATTGTTATAATGCTTCGCCACTTCTTTTGGAGCTTTGTAAATTTGGGAATTTTTACTTTGGCATAGGTGGCGTTTTGACATTTAAAAACGCTAAGAATTTAGTTGAAATTCTGCCAAAAATTCCTTTTGATAGGGTATTGATAGAGACTGACGCCCCTTATCTCACGCCAGAACCAAATCGTGGCAAGAGAAATGAGCCGGCGTTTACGACATTTGTTGCTAAAAAGATAGCTGAAATTTTAAACCTTGAATTTGAAGTAGTTTGTAAAACGACTTCAAATAATGCCAAAAGGTTATTTAAGTGCTTTGCCTAAATTTTGGGCATTGTGCTTGCTTAAGATGCTAGCATCATTAAGCTTTGACACGAAAAAGGATAGAAATGAAAGCAATGCTTAAGATATTTTTACTATTTGCATGTAGCACCTTGCTACTAGCAAACGCTCCTGAGAAGAGCTCTTACGACACTCAGGTTAAAATTTTAAAGGAGCTAGACATCGACGCTAGCTTTATGAAAACTTCTCACTATGCAAAGATGAGACAAGGCATACAAAACTCACAGGTAAGAACATTTACAGATGCCTTGAAAAATGGCTATATGTATATACCAATGATAAAAGAGCAGATCAAAAAATCAGGCGTGCCTGAGTCGTTTTTCTATCTAGCGATGATAGAGTCAGGCTTTTCAAATCACACTGTCTCAAACGCTAAAGCTACTGGTATGTGGCAGTTTATGGAGCAAACAGCAAAAATTCACGGCCTAAAAGTAGGGCAATACACCGATGAGAGAAAAGATCCAGTCGAATCAACTGTCGCAGCTACAAACTATCTAAGATCACTTAAAAATCAATTTGGGAAATGGTACTTGGCGGCAATGGCATATAACTGCGGCGATGGTGCATTAAAAAAGCTATACAAAAAGCTGGTACAGACGATCTTGTAACACTTCTTGATGCTGAGAAAAAATACCTCCCAGCTGAGACTAGAAATTTCATCATTAAAATTTTAAGAGCGGCATATATAGCAAAAGATGCGGACTTTTTGATATCTAAAGAGTCATCTTTGCTAAACATAAATGGCGGATTAAGACTTACGAAAGTAAAAGTGCCAGGCGGTACAAATTTAGCTCAGATAGGCGACAGCATCGGTCTTAGCACAAAAAAGATGAAAAGTAATAACCCACATTTAAAATTTGTATTTACACCTCCAACTTTAAAAGATTATTACGTTTATATCCCTGAAAATAAAAAGCAACTTTTCTCAGATAATTTCAAGCCATTTAATGGCAAAAATAACTTCTACGCATACACTGTAAAAAAAGGCGAAACCTTACTTTCTATCTCTAAAAAAACAGGCGTTAGCCACAGAGCGATCAAGGACTACAACGAGCTTAGCACAAATGCAGTAAGCTATAATCAAAAACTAATAATCCCTTTTTCTACTCAAAATAAATCTCACAACTACGTAGTTCAAACAGGCGATACAATCGCATCTTTATCAAAGAAATTTAATGTAAGTGAAAAAGATATAAAAGATGCAAATTCTTTGGCTAGTTCAAATTTAAATGTCGGAGCAAATATTGTCATACCGTAAGAGCCTAAATTTCTACTTAGGACTAAGTTTTACACTTCTAATCACTGGCTGTTCTTGGAGTGGGGCTCCATTTACTCCAAGTGGCCCAACTAATGTAAGAGGCAACAACTCCGCCTCAGTTCAAAAAGCAACAATGAGACCATACACCATAAATGGCAAAACATACTATCCGACCGTCGTAAGTGTCGGCGATAAGGCCAGCGGAACGGCAAGTTGGTATGGTCCAAATTTTCACGGCAAAACGACCTCAAATGGTGAAGTTTATAATATGTACAATATGACTGCGGCGCATAAGACTTTGCCGATGAATACAATACTTAAAGTAACAAATTTAAGAAATCAAAAAAGTGTTATCGTGCGCGTAAATGACAGAGGACCTTTTGTGGCTGACAGGGTGCTTGACCTTTCAAAAGCAGCTGCGATGAAGCTTGATGTCATCGGCACCGGCACAGCTCCAGTTAGTATGGAGGTTATCGGCTTTAATGAAGACATTAACGCTGTTACAACCGCTAGCGCGCAACCAACAAAACCAACAAGCACTGGCATAAAAGTGCCAAATCCAGTCTCTCCAACAGCTCCAGTTGGCGGCATCGTGATCTCATCAGAGCAACGCGTTGTGGGTGGAGATTTTATGGTACAAATTGGCTCGTTTAAGAACCTTGAAGGCGCAAATAGATACCAAAGAGAGCATAAAAGCATAGATGGCTATAGATCAGTCGTTAAGACATTTACGATAGATGGCTCAACCATTTATAGGGTATTTTTAAATGGCTTTAGAAGCGAGGACGAGGCTAGGGATTACGCAAGAAGCGGCAAATTCCAAGGTGCATTTATAGTAAGAGGTTAGGGCGTGAGAGAGGAAATTTTAGAACTAACTAGAAACACAAAAGAGACGCAAATCTCAATGAAGCTCAAAATTTACGGCTCTGGGGTTGCAAAGATAAGCACAGGCATTGGCTTTTTCGACCACATGCTTGAGGCATTTACAAAGCACTCTTTGCTTGATCTTGAAATTTCATGCAAGGGTGACACGCATGTGGATTTTCACCACAGCGTCGAGGATGTAGGCATAGTTTTGGGACAGCTTTTAAAAGAGGCTTTATATCCATTAAGCGGTGTTGAGAGGTTTGGCGAGGCGAGCGTTGTTATGGATGAGGCGGCTGTTTTTTGCGCGCTAGATCTTAGCAACAGAGCTTACCTCGTATATGAAAATTTTAATGAAAATGCCAAAGTTGGCGAGTTTGACACTGAGCTTGTGGAGGAGTTTTTTAGAGCGGTTGCTATAAATTCAGCTATCACTCTTCATCTAAATCAAATTCGTGGCAAAAATACTCATCACATCATCGAAGCAACGTTTAAATCATTTGCCGTAGCACTCCGCAGAGCGCTTGCTAAAACGCAAGGATCGGCACTCCAAGCACAAAAGGCGTTTTATGATAGAAATTATATTTTTAGACGTTGATGGGTGCCTCACTGATGGCAAGATCATCTACAATGCAAATGGCGAAGAGCTTAAATTTTTTGATGTAAAAGATGGCTATGCGATAGAGAGCTGGCTAAAGCTTGGCAAAAAGGTGGCTATCATCACTGGCAGAAAGTCGGCTATCGTTGAGCGAAGGGCTGAGGATCTAAAAATAAACCACGTCTATCAAGGCGTTGGCGATAAATTTGAAGTAGCAAGCGAGATATTAAAATTTGAAGGGCTTAGCTTTAAAAATGCAGCGGCTATCGGCGATGACTATAATGACTATAAAATTTTAGACGCAGTTGCATGGAGCTTTAAGCCAAAAGATGCCATTAAAGAGCTT
The DNA here is from genome assembly GCA_037321105.1 of Campylobacter concisus. GTDB lineage: Bacteria > Campylobacterota > Campylobacteria > Campylobacterales > Campylobacteraceae > Campylobacter_A > Campylobacter_A concisus_AZ. The sequence goes on from CP147775.1 coordinate 1,899,849, forward strand.
GACGTGAAGACAAAGCTAAAGCACAAAGGCGGCAATGGCGCTGTTAGAGAGATGATCGAGATGATCATAAAATCAGAAAATTTATATGACGAGTGGTCTAAGCGTTGGTTGTAAAAATTTTCTACTTCGTCGTGGCTATTTTTAGTGCTGTGATGATATTTTTAGCGGCTCAAGACCCATACCTAGCAAACGTGCTAAAGGTTGATACCAAGATATCAAATATGCAGGTAAATGACGTGGTTGATTATGAGATAAACTCGACCAAGATAAGCGGAGTTTATGAGGCTGACGAGCTAAACAGATATAGCGACAGGGATGAGTTTTTGGACTTTAAAGCGAGAATTTTAAGGGGAAATTTAAGACATTTTCTAAGCTCAGACAAGGCTATCTCGCAAAACGATGAGATAATCTTTCAAAAAAATGCAAACTATGAAAACAACGATAGTTTGAAATTTAAAAGCGATGAAGTTATATATAATACAAAGACAAAAATAGTAAGATCAGAGGCAAATTTCACCATCACTAGAAACGGCGATAAAGCATTAGGTGATAGTGGCAGCTACGATCTTGGTAAAAAACAAACGCAGATAAAAGGGTTAAGGGCATGGGTAGAAGAAAAGCAGCGATTTTAGCGATGATTTTGGGCTTTACATTTTTAAATGCAGAGCAAGTTGAGATCACATCAAACGATTTTTTTGCTGACGAAAACAAGCAGATCAGCGAATTTGTAGGCAATGTAAATATCAAAAAAGGCTCATACGATGAGCTAAAGGCAAACAAAGTCGTTGTGCATTTTGATAAAAAGCGTCAGCCAGTAAAATATGTAGCCACAGGCAACGCTAGAGCTAAAATTTTCATGAAAGATAAGCACTATGAAGGCAAGGGCGATACGCTTACATACGAGCCTGCAAAGCAGACATACACAGTAACTGGCAACGGCTACTTGCACGAGGTAGAGACTGATAAAAATGTCTACGGCGACAAGATCGTGGTCAATCAAAAAGATGGCACATATAGCGTAAATAGCGACGAGAAAAAGCCGGTTAAATTCATCTTTCAGATCGAGGATAAAACCAAGTGATAAGAGCCTTGAGCGCTGAAATTTATCACATCAAGCCCAAGCATAAAGGAGGCTCCAAGCTTTGTGACAAGCGAGGTGGTCTTTTTGGGTAGGTCAAATGTGGGCAAAAGTAGCCTCATAAACGCACTTGTAAATCAAAAAAATTTAGCCAAAAGTTCATCAACTCCTGGCAAAACGCAGCTTATAAATTTCTTTGAGGCTGAGTTTTGTGAGGAAAAGAAGAGAGTGAAAAGAGAAATTTAAACTCATCTTGGTCGATCTACCAGGCTTTGGCTACGCAAAAGTTGCAAAGTCAAAACATGATGAGTGGCGTAAAAATTTAGATGAGTTTTGAAATTTAGAAGCGACATCAGACTTTTTATACACCTAATCGACGCTAGGCATTTTGACCTAGACATCGACGTAAATGTGGATTCTTACCTAAAAAGCTTTTTAAGAGCTGATCAGAAAATCTTAAATTTATACACAAAAAGCGACAAGCTAAATCAAAGCCAAAAGAGTGCGATAACGAAATTTGACCCAAGTGGCATTTTGGTCTCGACACTCAGTAAAAGCGGCATCGACAAGGCACGGGAAGCTATCATAAACCACGCTCTTGGTAGGTAAAATGCAAACCATAAGCAGCTTAGACATTAAAATTTTAAAGGCTTTTGGTGGGCCATTTTTTTGCTATCTTATGAGATCGCAACTACGCAGTTTGGCTTCTTGCCACCACTTATTGGCATCTTTTTTACATATATGATTTTAGAGTATTCAAGAAAGCAAAAGCAGTATGATGAGTTTAAGCCCTCATGGTATTTTTCGCTCGTTTTCTTGGTCTTTGCTGAGCAAATTCATGGCTTTTATCTCTTCTCAACGATCATTGCGTTTTTGCTATTTTACAACTTCGTGTTAGACTGGCTCTATACGACGATGAAGTGGCGAAACTGCCTGCTTATCATCTTTGTCGCCTCTGGCTATGTGCTAACTTTTCTTGTAAATAACCTTTTTGCCTACGTCTTAAACGAGCCAAATTTGACTTTTAGCGCAGAGTATCTATTTTTCATAGCGCTTGAAAGTGTGCTTGCTATCGTGCTTTTTAGGGACAAAGTGCTATGAGGATGCGTATCGTTTTTGGCGTGATCGCTCTTTTTTGGATCATGCTTTTGGGCGGATTTACCACCTAAGTGTCAATTCAAACACCTACTACAACGAGATCGCTGAGCAAAATGCGATAAAAACTATCTACATCCCGCCAGTTAGAGGCATCATCTTTGATGCACACGACAAGCCTATGGCGGTCAATCGTCTAGGCTTTTCTATCTATGTAAAGCCGCACCTTAGCGCAAACAAAAAGGTGAAAATTTTAGACGATGAACTAGCCTATATTGGCTCGCTATTTGGCGATCTAAATGTCACCAAGCTTAAAAACGAATATATCAAAACGACTCAGCCTACAACCAAGACTTTATAAACGTGGTCGAATTTGTTGATTATGATAAATTTTTGCCATTTTTTGCGCCTCTTTCTCTGCGTGAAAATCTTAGAGATAAGACCTGCATCAAAACGTCACTATCCATACAATGACCTAGCTTCTCACATCATCGGCTATGTCGGCAGGGCAAACCAAAAAGATATGGAAAATGACCCCTTGACAAAGCTTACAAACTATATCGGTAGAAGCGGCGTAGAGCGCTTTTATAACCCGATCTTGCAAGGAATTCAGGGCTTTAAAAAGATCAAGGTAAATGCACTAAATGAGGAGATCGAGCAGGTGAGCTATCAAGCGCCGCAAAGTCAAAACATAAAGCTCGCCGTCGATCTTGAGCTTCAGCAGTTCGTCGCTGATGTATTTGGTAAGGATGCAGGAAGCGTCATAGTTATGAGCTTAAAAGATGGCGCCATCATCGCAGCAGGAAGCTTTCCTGAGTATGATCTAAATCCTTTTGTGCTTGGAATTTCTCAGGCTGAGTGGGAAGAACTTGTAAAAAACGTCGATCACCCATTTACAAATAAGCTGATAAACGGCCTCTATCCGCCAGGATCTGTCGTAAAAATGGGTATGGCGCTTGCTTTTTTGGACAATGGCATGAACAAATATGATAGCTTTTTTGCAGTGGCTCGTATGAGCTTGGAGGGCGGTAAATTTCGCTGCTGGAACTCGCATGGTCATGGCACAGTTAATATGAACACAGCTATTAGAGAGAGCTGCGATGACTATTTTTACAAGGGTAGCCAAAAGATCGGCATAGATGCCATTGTGCCAATACTTGAGCGCATGGGCTTTGGTAGAAAAACGGAGGTTGATTTGCCAAATGAATTTGTGGGGACGCTGCCAAGTAGGGAGTGGAAGATGAGGAAGTATGGCAAGGCGTGGTTTCAAGGCGAGACGCTCATCACCTCTATCGGACAGGGAAATTTTCTAGTCACGCCTATGCAGGTGGCTAAATACACAGCAGGCCTTGCAACTGGGCTAAATGTGACGCCACATTTTTTAAAGAGCATAGATGGCAAGGATGTTGATTTTACACCAACAGATGATGCTTTTACGCCGTTTGAGAAGTCACAGCTACCCGCCATTAGGCATGCGATGTATGAGGTGGCAAATCATCCAAGAGGCACGGCAAATAGGCACTTTGTGGGAAGTCTTGTAAAGGTTGCGGCAAAGACTGGAACAGCTCAAGTCGTTGGCATCTCGCAAACTGAAAAGAAACGTATGAAAGAAGAAGATATGGCGTATCTGCAAAGATCTCACGCGTGGATGACCACATATGCACCTTTTGAGGATCCGCAATACGTTATAACGATGGTTGTCGAGCACGGCGGTCACGGCGGTAGCGCTGCTGGACCAAAAATCTCTCAAATTTATAACAAGCTAGTTGAAATGGGATATATAAAACTTGATAAAGTCCAGACCGAGAAAGATAAAAAATAGACATTTTAGCAAGTAGAGGTGAGCTCTAAAATTTTTAAGAATATATGTAAAATTTTAGAGCCAAATAAACTCGTAAATTTACGAGTAAGTTTCTGTGTATATTCTTTTTTAGATTTTTCTTTGCGAGCCACAAACAGAATGTAATTCAATTTTTTTATACTTTTTTAACAAAAATATAAAGCTTACAAATTTTAAAATCTTACTCACTCGCCTTAGTAACTTACTAAATTTAGGGCACATAGTCATTCAACACTAAAATCAGAGCCTACTCGTTTATGAAATTTTAAAATTTTATTAAAACAATACGCATGCCGTGCAAAGCACTGAAGCATGCACTTCTAACGTGCGAGGGGATTGGAGGATTTAAAAAGTGGGATAGGGGGCGGCTTTGCTTCGCAAGCTCACAACTGCAAGCAGAACGTAATTCAAGTCCCTTTTTCTCCCTTTTGGATAAAAGTATCACAAATGGAATTTTATATTTTTTAAATTTTAAAATTTGCTAGAAATTTTCGCAACATATTGTTTAAATTATTAACTGCTTATATGCGCTATATGGCTTTTTGCTTGGATTTTAGGATAGTCAAAATTTATAATTTATCTAGCCCTAAAGTGAGATTAGGGCTAGATTATGGATTATTTTTTAGCTACAAGAGCGTTTTTTAGTACATCATCGATCGTATCTACGGCGATGATCTTCATATCAGCTTTTACTTCGGCTGGGATATCGACAAGGTCGCGGTCATAGTTTTTACGAGGTATCAGAGCTGTTTTGATGCCAGCTTTGTGAGCGGCGATGAGCTTCTCTTTTAGCCCACCTATAGGTAAAACTCTGCCAGTTAGCGTGATCTCGCCTGTCATTGCGATGTCGTGTTTGACCTTTGTGTCAGTTAGTATCGATGCGATCGCTGTCGCCATCGTGATACCAGCGCTTGGACCGTCTTTTGGCACAGCACCTTCTGGCACGTGTAAGTGAAGGTCGTAGCGTCTATAAACATCGCTGGCTTCAAGCTTATGCTTGTCGTCGTCAAATTTTGGCACGATAGCCATTGGTACTTTTAGCTTTTTGTTATCTATCAGCACTTTTACGACGCTAAATGCGATATGAGCGCTCTCTTCATCACGTCGCCTAGCTGACCGGTGATTTGCATATTGCCTTTGCCTTGGATCCTGATAGCCTCGATCCTTAGCACGTCGCCACCGACGCTCGTCCAAGCTAAGCCATTTACTAGGCCGATCTGATCTTTTTTATCCGCTGGCTCGATCTCATAGACCTTTTTCTCTAAAAACTCTTTTAAATTTTTAGCCGTGACGCTGATCTTGCCTTCGTTCTTTTTGGTGAGGATATTTTTGGCGACTTTCTTAGTATGTCAGCGATCCTGCGGCGTAAATTTCGTACACCACTCTCTCTTGTGTAGTCGCTAATTATTAGCTCAAGTGCCTCTTTACTGATGCTCACATCGCTTGGTTTTAGCCCGTGCTTTTTAAGCTCTTGAGGTAAGAGGTATTTTTTAGCGATCTCAAATTTCTCTTGTGGGGTGTATGAGCTAAGCTCGATAAACTCCATCCTGTCGCGAAGTGCAGCTGGTATCATACTCACGTCATTTGCTGTGGCGATGAAGATGATCTTGCTAAGATCGATGTTAAAATTTAGATAGTAGTCTCTAAATTTCATTATTTTGCTCTGGGTCTAAAATTTCAAGTAAAACCGCGGTCGGATCGCCTCTGTAGCTTCTGCCAACCTTGTCGATCTCATCTAAAACAACCACTGGGTTCATCTGCTTGGCTTCTATGAGCCCTTGCACGATGCGGCCTGGCATAGCGCCTATATAGGTGCGGCGGTGGCCTCTTAGTTCGTTTACGTCTTCAAGTCCGCCAAGAGCGATCCTGACTAGCTCACGCTTTAGCGCCTTTGCTATCGAGTTTGCAAGACTTGTTTTGCCCACGCCTGGAGGTCCTGCAAAGCATAAAATGGCGCCGTTATTTACCTTTTCGCCAACGCCTCTAAGCTCCAAAAGCTCACGCAATGCAAAATACTCCTCTATGCGCTCTTTTGGCTTCTCAAGCTGTAGTGATCGGCATTTAGGTGCTTGCTCACTTCAGTGATAGATGACTTTTTCTTAGCCACATTTTCAAATGGAATTTCAAGTACCCAGTCGAGGTAGCTTTGTAAGGTATTTGCGTCGGCTGAGTCTGGGTGCATGCGAGAGAGTTTATCTATTTGCTTTTTGATCTCTTTATAGGCGTCCTCAGCCATGAAATTTCTTCTTCGCATCAAGCTTTTTGCGGTACTCCTCAAGCTCTTCTTCTCTGCTCGTATCCGCTCCAAGCTCAGCTTGAATTTGCTTTAGCTGTTCTTTTAAAAAGTACTCTTTGTTTGTCTTGTCGATCTTTGAATGAACCTTGTTTTTGATCTCTTTTTGAAGCTTGTTTGCCTCGATCTCTTCGATGACGTAGTCGATGAGCTTTAGTAGGCGCTGCTCTAAATTTTCTTCGACAAAAAAGCTATAAGCGATCTGTTTTTTTAGACGAAGCGCGCTTGAGACTAGGTCGCAAACCCTGACCGCCTCAGCGCTCTCTTCGATCGTTTTTAAAAGATCAGGTGGGAAAAAGTGGCTAAACTGCGAAAGCTCTCTTACTTTTTCTCTTAAAACCACGATGAGAGCGTCAGTTTTGACCTGCGATGGGCGCTTTACGTGGAGCATATCGACGATGCCACGGAGCGGATTTATGCCTGATTGTTTTAAAATTTTACCTTTGTCTATGCCCTGAAATAGCACTTTTACGCGTCCATCAGGTAGAGGCACACGGCGCATTATCGTGCCGATAACGCCTGCGTCATAGATGCCATCAAAGTCTCTAGCGCCGTCTTGCTGGGGCTTTGTAGGCACGACAAGGATCGGTGTTTCTCCTTGTATGGCAAGCTCAAGCGCTTTTAAAATTTCTTCGTCGCTTAAAAAAAGCGGCGTTATCATAAATGGATATAAAAATAGCTCGTCCTCAACTATGATAGGGATCTCAGTTGGAAAGCCTTTGTTTTCGTTTATTTGCAAAATTTCTCCTATTCAAACAGTTTTCTATACCATGCCACGTCAGGTTTGATAAGGTCTGAGTTTTTAAACGGCGACTCTTCTAGCTTTTGCTCGTAAATTTTAGCCGAAACGTCACGACCAGTTCTCTTGTAAAGATCTGCTATTTGCATGTCTAAGAAGTAAAGAGCAAGTTTAAATTTGATAAGCATGGTCTCGATAAGCGGTTTATACTCGGTATTTGGATACATATAAAGAAATTTCTCGATCTCAGTTACGCTATCCTCCATTAGCTTTTGGTTGCGGTTTGGCTGGGTAAATGAGTCAAAATTTGCTTTTATTTTTAGATATTGAGCAAATTCTGTTTTTGGGCCGTTATCGCCGTATCTTTTGATGTATTCATCAAGATAGTGATTTGCCATGAGATACTCTTCGTCATTTGCATGAGCTTGGGCAAGGATGAGTAAAATTTGCTCCAAAAGCGGGCTTGCAACGTGCTCACTAGCCATTGAAACGTAGTGTTTATCAGCTGACTCCAGATCGCCATCTTTGATATCAGCGATGACCTGAGCGTACCACTCGTCTGGAGTTAGATTGTAAAGTTCGGTGTATTTTTCAGCACAACCACTAAAAAGCCCTAAAAGAGCTACGACTGCTAGAAATTTAGAAAATCTTTTCATGCTTTTCCTTAAAATTTTAAATTCGCTTATTTTACATTTTTTGGCATTATTTTTGTATAAATTTTTTAAAACTATGCTAAAATAAGGCAATTTTACAAAACAGGAGTTAGTATGATTTTTAGTGTTAAAAGCCCTATTTTAGGCTTCGAGCATATCAAGACGATGGAACTGATTGAGCTCGATAAATTTTTTGTTAAGCTAGCGAGCAAAGATGACGAAACATCTTTTACAATGATAAATCCTTTCGCGTTAAGAAGTTATGAATTTGACATCCCAAGCTACTATGAAGAGCTTATGGATATCAAAGAGAGTTCGCAACTTAGAATTTACAATATCATCGTAGTTGCCCTCCCTCTTGAGAAATCAACCGTGAATTTCGTGGCTCCTATCGTTTGCAATATGGACAATATGACTTTATCTCAAGTAGTGCTTGACGTTACAAAATATCCACAATACGGACAAGCTGAAATGATAGAAAATTTCATACAAAAATAACAAACAAGGACGTTTAGAGCTCTTAGCTTTAATTACATTAAGGAGATTGTAATTTGAAAATTCTTTTTTTATTCTTTTATCTTTTATCTATGTTTTTGGTGATGCTGGTGAATTTAACATGCCAACTACTGTTAGGGCGTGTACTCATGCTGAAGAAGTTAGCTGTGCTGGAAACACTTGTAAAATTGATTATGATGGCATTAAGCACTGTGTTTCTAGTGGAAGTACTGATGTAATTTTTACTAATAATCCAACTGCATCTGAAAGCATACCAGCATATTTAGTTGGTAGTAGGGATGATAATAATGATAAGAATAAACCTACGTTAAGAAAACATTTTAGAAGAGTTATTGGTGATGTTGATATTATTGGAGCAAGTGTCATCATACCAAAAGTTGATGGTTATGACTTTGTACCTTATAAAAATGTAGGTGGTTCAGATAAATTATCACAAACATCTCAAGTAATAGAAAAAAAATATGTTAATGAAGAACCTAGTATAGATAGAGATTGGTTTAAAAACTCATCTCGAGCTACCTTTACTTTTGATGGTAAAAGTAACTATGAAAAAAATAGTACAGTTGGTGAAAATATTAAGTATGCCAGACTCTACTGGGGTGGGGCAGTATATAACGAGTGGAATATTAACCATGGCATGCTAGATGTTATATATAAAAATATGTTTGGATACTCAAAGGTTAAATTTAAAACACCTGATGGGAATATAAACATTGTGACTGCAAAACCTGAAGATATAAAGTGGGAAGGCTCTTTTACTCCTTACTTTGAGACTACTGTGCCAAAAGATACTTTCTATTTGTATTGTTATGATCCAAATCATCCAGAAAATAGAGGTGGTTGCAGCACTCCAGCTAATCCTAATCAATTTACCAAGCCACTTTATACAGATAAACTTGGTAACGCTAAGCACTCAACAGTTGGCTTTAGAAGTGGTGCCTCATACTTTATCTATCAAGCAAGTGCTGATGTGACTAACTTGGTAAAAGCTAGCTTTGGAAAGGATGATGCAAGTAGGACATTTGCTGTAGGTGGTATAGTCTCAACAGTCTTTAAAAACTATAAAAAAGAATATAGCATTAAAATAAGTAATGAAAAGAGATCTAAATACATCATATGGTTCAGTTTTATATGCTGATGGTGAGTGGCAAAAATCTTACATACCTTCTCAGTTTGGCGGCTGGAGCTTAGCTATCGTCTATGACCTTGAAGAAGAAGGTGAAAAAAATGGTGTAGAGCCAAAAGCTGTCAATATCTATGATGGTATGGCAAATATCTATCCTGGCGGAGTTGGAGTTAGTACTACAGAATTGAAATTTGATGGTTTTTATACACCACCGAGCGGAGATAAAAAATCTACTTTGGCGCTTTTTAGCTTTGGAGGTAGAAAAGAAGTAAGCGGTGATGATGTAGCAGTAAAGCATAGTGGTGTTTTTGAAAGTGTCTGGTCTCCGTTAAATTTACAAAATCCAAAAGGTAATCAGTTTAACTCTTCTATTGCTAGGTTTAATAAACCTGCGAATGATAGAAAAATTTATAATGGACAGATGGATCTTGATTTGTTTGACATTTCTGACAAAATGAAACCTAGGCAAACAGAAGTAGAAGTGCAGTTTCAAGTTACTGGTGAGCGTGATCAGGACAATAACTTTCATGGCGATAGACAAAACATTGGTATGGTTGCATTTTCTACCTTGCTCTATAATCCTAAAGTATGCTACACAGAAAAGCTTGAGGTTAGTAGAGATAAAGGTGCTAGCTGGATACCTGTAAAGTTAAAGGGCAGTTCTGGAGAAGCAACTATCGTAAAAAAAGGCTCCTTGGTAAGGACTACTGTAACAGTTGAAAATGGAGGTAGCGAGGATGCTTATGGCTCTATCTTAAGAGTAAAATTGGAACCTGAATTTATGAGCTATAAGGATACTTCTACTAATTTAAGAACTAGTAAGGTGATAATATCTGATGGAAGCCCAAATTCAGAAAACTGGACTACGCTTACTAGTGATACTAATGAAAATCTATTTAGAATTGATAGTCAAACTTTAGAATATAAAATAGGAAAAAATGCAAGTCATGCAGTAGGCGGAGAGCTAACGCATGGTCGTCAAAACTATGCAAGAGTTCAGTTCATAGGCGTGATAGAAAAAGAGTATAAAAAAACAAGATATGAGGCTAAATTTCAAAATAGTGACGCAGGCTTGAAATTTGATGATAGGATAAGCGAATGCACTCCAACATCGCCTAATCTAAAGATCGTAGAGGAAGAAGAAAATGACTTCTATCCACGAAGTAAAAAAGATGATAATTCAAATGGGGATTATAAAAACAGGCTTTTTACAAAGATAGCAAAAAAACCTTTTAGTATATACATCACAAACTATAGTGAGATAGATGGAAAGGCAAAAGCACCCGACTCGCCTACTGATGTGGATCTTAAACTTGTAGAGAACTGTAGCGATGAAAATTCTCGTATTAGGGCATCCTGTAACACTTCATTTTGCAAGTAAAGACACTGAAGAAGTAAAAGTAACCGTGCCAAGACCTTATAGAAAACTTCATGTTAAGCTAAAGTATCATAGCAAACCAAAAAATCAAGATGTGGTAAAGTGTGAAGTCTTTGATGCATTTGCTGTAAGACCAGCTATGTTTCAGCTCTATGATAAGTCAGGCAGTGGTGGAGTATATAATGGTAGTAGCGTACTTGTGGGAGGTAAAGACTATAAGGACATAACTTTAGCTGCTTATAATATGGACAAGACAACTCTTGCAAATGGATATACAAATACCTTAACAGCAGGTAGCTCCGTAACAGGTGTAAATCGTTATACAGAAAATAATGTATCAATCTTGCCTGTGGATAAGGCAGGATGCATAATCACCGAAGATACAAAAAAGAGACTAAGTGAAGACAATAAACTAAAGATAGCCTTTGATAATCCAGCAAAAGCGGTAGGTGCTATAACTAATTTAAAAACAAATAAAGAGGGATTTTCTTTCTCTGATATCGGAAATGCTGAAATTTTATGTGGTGGATAAAAGCTATACAAGTATAGATAAAAAAACTCCACCACAAGATAGTGACTGCGTGCTTGATAGAGTGATAATAATGAAAATACCGAAGGCAAGGTTGGTTGCGATATCAAATTTGGCGAGAAAAAATTTGGTTTTGAGCCAAATGATCTTGAAGTAAGCAAGTTAAAATTTTGCCAAGAGGCATTAGCTACATCGCAAATGAAAATAATGCGAGTTTTACTCCTATCTTGAGTTTTAGAGTAAAAGCTAGACTTTTTGATGATAATCCTGCACTTTTATATAAAGACGGTTGTTACTCAAACAATACACGCTTTAAGATAAAAGTAGGAGAAATGATAAATGGATATACTGACAACAATGGCACCTTACTAAAAAACGATACAGATGGGTTAGCCAAGCTAAATAGTGAAAATTTTGTTTTTTGGCAATCTTGATGCTAGTAAAGTCGAAAAAGTACATCCAGCTTCTTTACACGAAGGGCTCTTTGAAGTCAAAAAAGAAGCGTTTAAAGGTGGCTACGCTGATGTAAATTTAAAATTTAATTTCAAACGCGAAAAGAATATGGCTAAAAATCCTTTCGAGGTGACAAGTGATACTTTTACGTTTGAAAGTTTAGTCGATGCAAATAAAACAAAAAACAATGGCAACTACAAAAAGCCAACCACAAAAACATCGGCAAAATTTTACTACGCTAGGACATACGCACCTTACTATGAGGGGCCAAACACTGGCTTTAAGGCAAAAATTTACTACGGAGTGTATTGCAATGGTTGCGACGAGAGTAAATTTATGTTGCAAAAACAGGATCAAGCGCTCGTTGGGAGGAGTTTGCGGGTACGCACTCATGGTATGTAAATCCTCTTCATAGTTCAGCTTATGGCGAAGTAAACAACTACACTTATACAAACGAAAACTCAAGAACGGTCGAGGATACGACCAAGCGAACATCGCCGGTTGATGGTATAAGCTATATATTTGTAAGCAACCCAAAAGCGGTTACAGATATAGCTAAGATGCATACAAAAAACTGGCTCATATATAATGAATTTGATAAAGATGCAGCGACAAATGATTTTACAGTGAGATTTCTAGTGCCAAATGGCGACTGGGCTGGCAAGACGCTAAAAAGTGGCTCAGATAAAGGCAACGTGGGAAATGTCGTAGGTGGCGAAAATAACTTTAACGATCTAAGCGATAAGACAAATAGGAGAATTTCTTGGTAAAAAGAGGCTTTTCTCTTATAGAGCTTATCCTTTCTATAGTCGTTGTGGCGATCATCAGCACGTCGATACCGCTTGTACTAAAGACCACATCTGAGCTAAATCAAAAGGCGGTTACGCAAGAGAGCTTAATGAATGCTAAGACCTACATGGGGCTTATCTTGAAAGCTCCCTTTGGCAACAAGGTCATCAAGGTCTCGACAAATATCGGCGGCAGTAGCGCTGAGACGGCTTATTTTTTTCCTATCATCTTAAAGCCAGGTGATCATAGAAACAAATTTTACAAGATAAATAAAATAACAGGCGATGGACATAGAGTTTTTGCCTATACAAACTCATCAGATCTAGCGCTTGATACGGCAGTGAGATCTGTGGATTATTACAAAACAAAAAATAAAAATTTAAACACAACAAATCAAAATAGAGACTATATAGTTGGCTCAGACTATAATGTAATTGTGAATGAGAGCAATGGCTGGTTTAAGCCAAATTTAGGGCTAGATAACAGCGACGTAAAAGAGATAGTAGTAACTGCAACTTCATACAAAAATGATACAAAACAAAAGACTACATCAGTGCTAAGAGCTTACGCTTTTAACCTAGGTGAGGGCGGCTCGCTAAATACGAAAGCGTGGAAATGAAAAGAGCCTTTACTCTTCTTGAGCTTGTAGTCGTCATCGTCGTACTTGGTATCATCGCTATGATGAGCTTTAACGCCATAATGAACATCTACTCAAACTACTTTCAAACAAGGACTGTAAATGAGCTCGAGACGCAAACGGAGATCGCACTGGAGCAAATTTCAAAGAGGCTAGAGCACCGCATAAAGCCAAGCGTGATCGCTAGAAAAACTGATGGAGTTTTTTTGGCGCTAAATGATAATAGAGTAAATTTAAACGCTAATTATGAAAATTTTAAAATTTATCCCCTATGCGTATGAAATTTTTAATGACGTTATATCTCTTGATGCTATTGACAATGTCATAGAGCAGGGCGGAAAGGCAGGCAGATATAGTGGCTACGCAGATCTTGCTAAGAGCTCACCAGCAACTGGCCTGATAAGTCCTGGAAGTAATTTTACTACTGGAGTTGTAGAGACTATAAAAGATATTACTTGTAGAAATGAGACAAGAGATGCCACTTGTGTGGATTTTACAAAAAAGGATGGTGGCGTTGTAGCGATATTTTCTGATGTTTATTACAATGTGCAAAGCTCTTTTGGCTATAGCAACGGAACTGTGCCTGTCAGTCTAGACATAGCAAAAGTTGGTGTAAAGAATGGTCAAAGTGGCTTAAACGGCAACACGCTGGAAATTTCAGGATTTGGTGGCAAGCAAATTTCAGAGCAGTATCATCTAGCCTACACAGCAAATGCCATAGTGCCAGAGCAAAGCGCTGATCCAAAAGATGCGGCAAACGGCGTCTTTGATCTAAAATTTCTACTATGACTATCGTCCATGGATGGGGCAGGGCTATAAAAACGGCGAAAAGGCAACCCTTGCCAAAAACGTTACGAGGTTTGTCTTTACTGAAAAAAATGGCGTCATCGTGTTAAAACTTTGCATGAGAGCAAAAAACTCAGAGATAACCATCTGTAAATCAAAGGCGGTTTATTGATGAGACGAGGTTTTACACTCATTGCAGCGATATTTTTTGTAGTTATCGCAAGCTCTATTTGTATGCTGGCTCTTTCGATCGCTAGTACTTCAGTTAAGCAAAATAGCGAAAATTTATCTAAGAGAGCAAAGTGAGCTAGTAGCCCGTGCAGCGACTGAGTACGCCATGCTAGCTATCATAAGCAATGACTTTTATAAAACTGGAGCAGTTTGCCTTGGCGACGAGCATAATCCGATAGCTGGCGAATTTGGTGATCTCTTTACCTTTAAAGTATATGTAAAATACTTTGGCGATATGGGCATTTGCTCTGGTGACGCAGTGGCTACTACTGGAGCAAATCAAGGCACGATAATGCTTGATGTCTTTGTCAGTTCAAAACCAGGAAAAGCCTCAAATCCTATAAATTTTCACAAACAAACTCTTCAGAAACTTTAAAATTTTATAAAGATTTTACTTTAATTTGCTTTTAGTTTCGTCGTGTTATAATCATCTTACTTTCTATAAAGGAGATTGCGATGAACATAAGCATTGTAGGAAAACAATTTGAGCTAACAGAGCCCATCAAAAACTATATCCAAGACGCTTTTGACACCCTTGGCAAGTACAACCTTGACATCATCTGAGCAAGATGCGTAGTAGGAGCAGATGAAAAGCAAGGCAAAAAGGGCTTTAATGCAGAATTTTCTCTAAATATGGCGCATAAAGACACGATAGTCGTCCGCCAAAAAGATAAAGATCTCTATGCGGCGATAGATCTTGCTATCGAAAAGGCTTCAAAAGTTTTAAGAAGGGAACATGATAAGAAATTTACCGTAAAAGGTAAGGCCGATGATAAAGAATTTCGCTCAAGAATAGGTGAAGAAAAGATCGAAGGTGTCGAAGAGATAGTGCCTATGGAGCTTGAAATTTACAAACCTCTTGAGGTAGAAGAGGCACTTGATAAACTAAAATCAAGCGATAAACAATTTTATGTATTTAACGATGTCGATGCCAAAATGCGCGTCATCTACAAAAGAACAGACGGAACTTTCGGTCTTTACTAAAACTAGGGGCGCTTTGCCCCTAAAATTATTATCCATTTTTAACTTGCTATTTTTAAATTTCAAATTTTATTTTTGTGTTGTCTAGCGTTTTGTGTCGTTGGCAGAATTTTCACTGACAAGCTCTAAATTTCAACTTGCTAAATAATATAAGACCGCGTAGCCAAATTTAAAAGCTTTTGTAGAATATTTTGTTGTTTAAAAATGGTGCATAAATTTAAAATTTATCGAGTGAAATTTATAAAAAACTTTCAAAAAAAACTTGATGAAATTTAAAGATGTAAATTTAAAAAACTAGGCAAGATCTAGACAAATGTAGCTAGTTTGATGGTTTTGAAATGCTTATAAAATTTAAAAATCAGCTAGTAAATTTATAAAAAGTTTTTTAGAAAAGCATGATAAATTTTAAGACGCAAATTTAAAAACCAGACAACATCTAAATAAAATTTGGCTAGCTTGGTGATTTTAAAATGTTTATAAATTTAAGATTTTGATGAGCAAATTTTATAAAAACTTAGAAATAGTAAAAAATAAGAGTTAAATTTAAAAGATTTTAGCCCAAGAAAGGGCTAAAATTTATGGATTATAGACCTTCAAAAGGATTTGAAGCTACGTCTTTGCGATCAACTATGTAAGGTATGATAGCTGCGTGGCGAGCTCTCTTGATCGCTTTTTCTACCATCTCTTGGTATCTTTTTGATGTGCCAGTTAGGCGTCTTGGCATGATTTTAAATCTCTCTGACAAGCAATACTTTAAAAGTGAAGTATCTTTGTAGTCTATAAAATCAATTTTTGCTTCTGTAAATTTGCAATATTTGCGTGAATATTTTCTTTTTTCTGCCATTTTTTATCCTTTAAAATTAAAACGGTATTTCTTCGTTGTTGAAGCTATCAGCATCAACGTCTATATCAGGAACTTCTGAATAACTCTCTTGCTTTCTTTGCGGTGCAGCTTGTGGTGTCAGCTTCTTGCTGGCGGTTATATTGGTTATTTTGATATCCGCCTTGCTGTCCGTAGCCACCGCTATTTTGGCTATTCATAGAGTATCCGCCTTGTTGCGTTTGGTTATTTGAGCCAAGCATTTCCATGCTTTCAACGGCGATAGAGTGTTTTGAGCGATTTTGTCCGTTATTATCGGTCCACTGATCAAATTTCGAGTCTTCCTTCGATAAGCAGCTTCGATCCCTTGTTGAGATATTGGTTTGCTATCTCTGCACTCTTGCCAAAAAATGATATATCAATAAAGCAAGTCTCATCTCTTCTTTCCCCATTTGAGGTGATTTTGCGTGTCACAGCTATACTAGAATTTCCTATGGCAACGCCGCTAGTAGTATATCTAAGCTCTATATCTCTGGTTAAATTTCCAACTAATACTACTTTATTGAACATTTTTTATCCTTGATTATTCTTCTGTAAATGTTTGCTCGTCTACTTTTTCAGCTCTTGGCTCGCGTGGTGCTCTTGGCTCGCGAGGTTCTTTTTTATAGTTTGCTTGATACCTTTGCAAAGTCTTTCCCAAGCTGCGATTTCGCGTTTGTTTTCATATTTAACGCTTAAAAATCTTATGATATCTTCTGTGATCCTTACGTTTCTTGTAAGTTCTGCAAGAAGTGATGGTGGAGCTTTGTAGTAGATAACAAAATATGTTCCACGCTCATATTTTTTGATGGTATAAGCTAGCTTTCTAGTGCCCATCTCAACGACAGTAGCGATACTCGCCGCCGTTTTTTGTTATGACTTCTTTACGAAATCAACCTTGGCTTTAACTTCCTCTTCCGTCAATGTCGGCTTAAGAATAAATAAAAGCTCGTAATGTTTCATTTTTTCTCCTTATGGATATTTAGCTCACTTTGTGAGCAAGGATTTTGCATTAAGCAAGGGTGGATTTTAGCTTAAATTTACTTAATATTTGCTGTTGATATGAGGTGTTGGAGGTTTAAAATGGTTGATAAAACAAAAATTTCTTTATCCATTTTTGTATTTGTTTTTAGCTCTAGCTCGGCTAAATTTAGCGTTTTAAATATCTCCAAATAGGCATTTAAACTTCAGCTTTAGGCTATTTGCTTTTAGGTAAATTTGCCACATTTACTGGGGGCTGATAGCCGATCGCTTCGTCTAAATTTAAACGTCCATTTATCTTGATGTAAGAGTAAATTTTAAACAGCCTAAAAAATGCTTTGTAAAGCAAATTTAGAAGTAAAATTTCATTAAAATTTGGATCTCTAAGTAGGTAAAAAAGTCGTTTTTTATATCTTTTAGAGCCATGAAATTTCATTGAAAAAGTCATCAAAATTTATCCCACCAAGTCCAAAAACCAGCCTTTTTACATCGTCTTGCTCGATGTGGGTGTTTAGGCTCTTTAGTTTTGTAAGTTCGCTTGCTGCAAGGTATAAATTTTCATTATGCGTAAAATAAAGCTCATAAAGTGCATTTTTGGTTATATTTAGACCTATTTTAGCTGAGCTTTTAGCTAGTAAATTTATCGCTTCATCTGGGTTTGAGGGCTTAAAAAATCTAGCAAAATTTGCCAAAAGCCTTTTGCGTATCAAAAACTAGCTTCATATCGGCCTCATAAAGCTCAAACAAAAAGTAGTTGTCATGGCTTTTTGAGCAGAGCGAGATGAGCTCTTTTAGCTCTTTTGCTGGGATCTTTTTGTCGCTTTTTACATAGAGGATATTTTTGCCGCCAAAAAGCGACTGCTCGCTTAGGTGAGAGCTTGCTTGCGCGTAGTTGTACTCGTCAAAGTAAAGGCTTAATAAATTTGCATCTTCGCTTGAGTAAAAGCTTAAAATTTCCTTGCCAAAAAGCTCTATCTGAAACTCATCCGCGCCAAAAAGCAAGAAGTAGTTGCTTAAATTTGCATTTGCTAAATTTAGCTCCAAATCTTTTCTATACATCGATCTTTCTTACCACTTTTGCAAAATTTTAGCGCTCGCGATGTCAGCCTCTGTGATCTTTACGACAAGCTTTTGAAGTAAATTTGCGCTGTATCCAGTGATGAAAATCCTAGCTCCAACAAAATGATCATCAAGCTTAGCGACCAAAACATTTTGGTTTTCACTCACGTAGCAACGCACCTCTTTGTCGATGTTTGCAACTGCCCAGCGTGCAAATTTCCTATCCATAAAGTCGTAGGCCACCTTGTCGGCCTCTCTTTCAAGCTCGCTTAAGGTTGCGCAGGTGCTTTGGATGTTTAAAAGTAAGAAGTTGTAAAGCTTCTCATCTTTTGAAATTTTAGCCTTTAAAAGCCTGTGCAAAATAAGATCAGAATCAGCGTCTAATAGGGCTTGTAAAGTGCGTGTATCTATCAAATCCAAGCCCAAAGTGGCCTAAATTTTCACTTGAGTATTCAGCCTTTTTTTGAGACTTGATGATGAGCTTATCTATCTCTTCGCGGTTGCCCAGCTCATCGGCCTTTGCTTGGATCTTTCTTATCAAATTTGCAAGGTCGCTCTCGTAGGTAAAGTCAAGCCCCAAAAGCTGCAAGTCTTCAAGCAAGGTATCTATCTTTTTAAAATCAGGCGATGCGTGGTTTCTAAAAACGCCCTTTGTGATGAGCTTTGCAGCAGCTTTGTTTGCTAAAAGCATGCAGTCTTCAACTAGTCTGTGTGAGTCGGAGTCGCTTTCGAACCTAGTTTGCGAAATTTGACCCTCGTCATCAAGGCTCATTCTAAGCTCTTTTGTCCTAAAGTCAAATGCGTGCAAAAGCCTTTTTTGCGAAGCTTGGTGGTAAGTTAAAAAGTGGCTTGATCCATGAAATTTCACACTCTCTTTTGTCTTCTAAAATTTCATCGATCTCATCGTAGTTAAAGCGTCTTTTTGAAAGGATTATCGCCTCAAAAAGTTCCTCTTTTTTACCTCGTTGTTTGCATCGAGTGAAATTTTAAAACAAAATGCAAGGCGCGGCACATCTGGTTTTAGCGAGCAGATATTTTCACTAAGTGCTCGTGGTAACATCGGCACTGAAATGTGCGGAAAATAGATAGAAAAGCCTCTTTTTAGCCTCGCTATCAATGGCGCTATACGCGGTCACATACTCGCTTACATCGGCGATTGCAACATAAATTTCACGCTTTTTTCATCAAAATATATGGCATCGTCAAAGTCTTTGGCATCGACTGGATCGATCGTGCAAAACTCTAAATTTCTTAGATCAACCCTGTTTGGATACATGCTAGCATCGACTTCATCGCCAAATGCCTTTGCTTCAAGCTCGCAAGCCTCGCTAAATTTACTCATTTTTATTATAAATAGCAAGCGAAATTTTCTCATCGCTTAGCGGATCTTCTAAATTTCCTAAAACCTCGACTATTTCGTTGTTTAGGTTGTTTATCTTTAGTAGCGTCCCAAGCGGGAGCATCTTTAGGCTTTTTTGAGTTGCCTTTAGGGTTGTGCTTAGCCCTGTTTTTAAATTTACCCCTAAAATTGCCGCCCCAAAGCGTTTTGTATAGACCACGCTTGTCTCATTTGCAAGCTTTAGACTCATCACTATCTTAGCGCTTTGGCGTTTTTCTTAAGCGGCAAAAGCTTTGCTAACACGATATCGCCAAGGTGAGAGTTGTTTAAATTTTTATTTTCGACGATGATATCTTGTTTGAAGCGCTTGTCAAATGGCATGATAAAGCCAGTTGCATTTTGACTGATGTCTAGCTTGCCGCAGACATAGCCGTTGTTTAGGTAAAATTTATCTTTATGTAAGCTTACGGCACCAAGATTTAGGAGATTACGTAAGATCTCTTTATCTTCGTTTGATATCTCTTTTTCTTTGATGCCAACGAGAAGTGATGTTAAAATTCTTTCACAAATTGTCTTTGACTTTGCTAACAGCCATTAAAAATGTATCTCTCTCAAAGCCATATTCGTTTATAAGAAGTGTTGCGTTATTTACGCTCACATCGTCAAGCTGGTTAAAGATATTAACCGCTGTTTTTACTACTTTTAACGCTCTTGCGTACTCTTTTATATGATCAGGTGCCTCTTCTGGAGTGTTTGAGTAGAGGATAGAATTTCCAAGCTCAATCTCTAAATTCCACTGCTCAAAATTTTAGCCGTGACCTCTTCGTTTGTGATGTCTAAAATTTCAGACTCCAAAAGCGCAAGATCATAAGTAGATGAAATTTGTTTTAACTTTGTTTTAAACTCAGCGACTTGGTTATTTTCTGTGAGCTCATGAGCTAAAACGATCTTGCCAACTTCAAGCATAAATGAAGCAGGAGAGAATTTTAGATTTTTAGGTTTTATCTTAGAGTACCAGTGGTACATCAAAGCATTTTGCATGATTGAGATATTTAAAAAATCTTGTGCGGTAATGTCGTATGGCTCTAAATTTATAGAAAAGGTCTTTTTAATGGCACTTGATAGCGCAAAACCGCGGATAGTAGCCATGCCAAAAAGTGAAATGGCTCTTGCGATAGTTGTGATCTCTTGAGAAAATCCGTAAAGTGGTGAGTTTGCTGAACGCAAGATATTTGCTGTTAGCATAGGGTCTTTTTGACCACTTTTGTGAGGTCATTTATCGAGCTATTTTCGTCAGCATGTAGGCGCTGGATCTGTATGACAGTGTCGTCTAGTGGCGGAAGCGCTTTGATTTTTTTAAAAATTGATTCATTCATGTAAAGTGACTCTTTTGGTTAAAAATTTTGTCACATTATAGCAAAAAGCTGCAGCATAAAACTTAAAGATACTTTTTTGCTCTTTTTCAGCAACGTTTTTGTTGCTAAAATGTATAATTTTGCCAAATTTTAACAACAGGAGAAACAATGGCTATAAATGTTTATTATGATAAAGACTGCGATTTAAGCCTTATTCAGAGTAGAAAAGTAGCAATCATCGGCTTTGGCTCACAAGGTCACGCACACGCTGAAAATTTAAGAGACAATGGCGTAAGTGTCGTAATCGGTCTTGCAAAAGGTGGCAAAAGCGGGCAAAAGCTGAGGCAAAGGGCTTTGAAGTAAAAACTGTAAGCGAAGCTACAAAAGGCGCTGATGTAGTTATGATCCTAACACCAGATGAGCTTCAAGCTGAAAATTTATAAAAATGAGATCGAGCCAAATTTAAAAGATCACGCTGCTATCGCATTTGGACATGGTTTTAATGTTCATTTTGGACAGATCAAAGCTCCAGCAAACATAGACGTCATCATGATTGCTCCAAAAGCCCAGGACACACAGTTAGAAGCAAATTTTAAGAGGTGGCGGCATACCTGATCTTATCGCTGTTGAGCAAAATGCAAGTGGAAAGGCAAAAGAGATCGCTCTAAGCTATGCTTGTGGTATAGGTGGCGGTAGAACTGGCATCATTGAGACAACATTTAAAGATGAAACTGAAAC
Source organism: Campylobacter concisus (assembly GCA_037321105.1). GTDB lineage: Bacteria > Campylobacterota > Campylobacteria > Campylobacterales > Campylobacteraceae > Campylobacter_A > Campylobacter_A concisus_AZ. Next base: position 1,921,304 of record CP147775.1, read on the forward strand.
AGATTTATTTGGCGAGCAAGCTGTGCTATGCGGTGGTCTTTGCGCACTTGTAAATGCTGGATTTGATACACTTGTAGAGGCTGGATATGAGCCTGAGATGGCGTATTTTGAGTGCTTGCACGAGCTAAAACTAATCGTTGATCTAATGTATCAAGGCGGCATGGCTGATATGCGCTACTCTATCTCAAACACAGCTGAATATGGCGACTACGTAAGTGGTGTAAGAGTAGTTGGCGAAGAGAGCAGAAAAGCTATGAAAGAAGTTTTAAGAGAAATTCAAAATGGTAAATTTGCAAAAGACTTCATCCTGAGAGAAAAGCAGGATATGTTAGAATGAACGCTGAGCGCGGTATAGCTGAGAGAAGCTTGCTAAATAAAACTGGCAAAAAACTACGCGCAATGATGCCTTGGATAACTAACGGCAAACTTATAGATCAAAGCAAAAACTAAGCCTTGAGCGAAAAAAAGACTACAAAGAAGCGTCCTGCAAAAAAGAGTGCAGGTCGCTCTCATAATAAAATTTTCCTTGGTATCGGCGTCATTGCTGCTATTTTGATAGTAGCACTCATCGCAGCTCTTAGCATCAAAAACAAAGATGTTGAGCAGATAAGCAAAGTAAAATGAGCCAAAGAGCGAGAAGCAAATTTCAAAAAAAGCTGAGCAAAAAGTTGCTAGCAAAGATAAAAAACAAGAGTATGAGAAGAGAAAATACCCTCTAAAATTTGATGAAGATGAAAATTTAAGTAAAATTTTACCGATCCTAAACATAAAAGCAAGCTTGCTCTAAAGCCAAAAACTGAGCCAAAAGAGCAAAAAAAGATAGCTCCTGAGATAAAACCTGAAGTAAAAGTAGAAACTAAAAAAGAAGAGCCAAAAAAAGAGCAAAACGATACTAAAAATCTACTTGCAAATTTCTATAAAAATATGCAAAGTAGCGTAGATGCAAGTCATGAAGCAAAGAGCGAAGAAAAGCCAGAATTAAAGGTCGAGCAAGTAATCGAGCCATTTTATGCAGGCAAAAATGAGGCAAAAACAGAGCAAAACAAGAGCGCTGAAGGCAAATTTAAGCATAAAAGAAAATTTAAAGCATAGTGAAATTTTAAAACCTGAGCCTACTAAAAAAAGTGAGGTTGAGCCTAGCAACAAAGCCAAAAAGCAAATTTATAGCGAAAAACCGCAAAAAGAGAGTGCAAAAAAGATGACTTTGCTGTTGTGCCATTTACTCCAAATAGCAGCGTAAAAGGGCGTGCAAAGCTGGTGCTAATAATCGATGATGTGGCGACATTTGAGCACGCTAGCATGGTAAAGTCAATCGGTCTAAAGATAACGCCGTCCATTTTCCCAGCAACAAAAACTCATCCAGATACGCCAAACATCGCTAGAACGTTTGAGTTTTATATGATACATCTGCCGATGCAAGCAAAGCACTTTGATAGTCCAGAGATAGGCACTCTTACGGTAAATGAGAGCTTTGAGAGCATGCATGAAAAGATAAAAAAGATACGTAAAGACTTCCCACGTGCAAAATATACAAACAACCACACGGGATCGCGTTTCACGAGCGATTATGACGCGATGGACAAGGCATATAGAGCGCTGATAGAGCAGGGCTTTATCTTTGTTGATAGTAAGACGATCGCTCAAACAGCAGTGGCAAGGGCTGCTAAAAAGTATAATCAGCCTTACATTTCAAGAGATATATTTTTAGATGATGATCCATCGGCTGGCGCTGTCAGACGTGAGCTTGTAGCTGCTGTAAATTTAGCCAAAAAAGAGGCTACGCGATCGCCATCGGACATCCAAAGAAAAACACGATCGCAGTGATAAAAGCTAGCAAAAACAACATCTTAAAAGATGTAGAAGTTGTTTATCTAAAAGATATTTTATGAAGCTTGAAATCATCCCAGAGGCACTAAATAGGCTAAAAAATCCCCAAAAGAGCTAAATTTCATAGGCGACACCTCGCTTCTTAGCATGCCAAAAGTAGCAGTCGTTGGCTCAAGAAAGGCAAGTGTCTATACAAAAGAGTGTGTCACGGCACTTTGCGCAGCGCTAAAAGCGCAAATGTCTGCGTGGTAAGTGGTGGGGCTATCGGTGTGGATATCACGGCGCACAAGGCTGCCATGCCACGAACTATCGGCGTTTTTGCAAATGGACTTGACATCATCTATCCAGCGCAAAATAGGGCGTCGATAAAAGAAATTTATGAAAACGGCTTGGCTCTAAGTGAGTATGACGAGGGCGAGCCGCCGATCGCTTATAGGTTTTTAGAGAGAAACCGCATAGTTGTGGGGCTTGCGCAAGCTCTTGTGGTTGCACAAGCTGATCTAAGAAGTGGCTCGATGCAAAGTGCAAGGCTTGCAAATGAGCTTAAAATCCCTCTCTTTGTCTTGCCTCAGCGCATAAATGAGAGCAATGGGACAAATGCCTTGCTAGCTAGCAAAAAGGCCGAACTTATCGATGATTATGTTAAATTTGCCTCACTTTTGGCGAGGTAAAAGAGCAAGAAAAAACAAGCGACGAGATCTTGAAAATTTTGCAAAAACGGAGTTAGCCTTGATGAAGCATTGTCTAAATTTGGCGAGATCATCTACGAGTACGAGCTTGATGGGCTAGTTGAAATTTCAAATTTAAGAGTAAAAAGCGCACTATGAGAGAGAAATTTATGGCGATCGATGTTGGGCTAAGGCGTATAGGACTTGCTTTTGGTTTTGGCGAGGTCGTGACGCCGCTTGAGCCGGTGCTTAGGAAAAATCGCAACCAAGCCGCAAGAGATGTGAGCCAAAAAGTAAATGAATACGCTCCAAACACGCTAGTGGTAGGCGTGCCAATCGGTGGTAGCAGCGAGGATGAGATGAGAAGGCGCATAGAGCACTTTGTCTCGCTTCTTGACGTGCAGGCTAATATCGTCTATCAAGACGAGGCCTTTAGCAGCAGCGAAGCAAGCGAAATTTACACCGATACAAAGCGTGATGGTAGGCTCGACAGCGTTTCAGCCACCATCATCTTAAAGAGATACCTAAAAATTTTATAAATTCCTAGCCACTATCCCTAAAGTCTCGTGCAAACTATCGCTAGTAAATGGCTGTCTAAGCGTAGTCATCTTCTCACTTTTGATGCTTTTAGCTTCATCCTTGCTGATGATGACGATGTAGAAATTCTAAGCTTTTGATAAGTTAGCATCTCATCAAGCATTGCTTTATCGCTTAGATACTCCTTTTGCACGAAGATAATGTCTGGCTTAAAAATAGCATCTTTTATGTGTAAATTTAAACTCTCAAAGCTCTTTTGCTTGCTGAGCTTCAGCCCAGTAAAGCTTAGCTCATGACTTAGCGTTAAAAATAAATTTTCATCATCGCAAGCTATTATCGCATTTTTGCCTAAGAGGCTTGCTATCTCTATGCTTTGTCTTTTAAATGTCCCACTTTTTGGTAGTGGCACGCTTATGCTTATATTAAAGCCATCATCTGCTTTGCTCATCTTGGCATTTAGCTCTTTTAGTAGCTCACCAGCTTCTTTTACTAGCCTCTCATTTGGCTTTTGCGGGCATGAAGTACATCTTATATGTATGTCAAAATGTACCAAACTTAGGCTATAGCTTACTAGAGTAAAGGATATGAGCAATTTTGAGTTGCTAACGCTATTTAGGTAAAATTTGCTTAAATTTTTGATCGCGCCTATTAGCTTGTGTGCTTCAAAGCTTAGATAGCGTGGGTAGTTTGGATTGTAGTTAAAGACGATGGCGTTATCTCTAGTGGTTGCGTCTTTAAAAAGTGCCTCTAAAAAAAGCTCCATTTGCGCGACAAAATCGACATTTTTCATATCACAAGCATCCCATCGCCATATGAGTAAAATCTATACTTTTCGCTAACTGCAGTTTCGTAAATCCTCATCGTCTCCTCAAGCCCTATGAAGCTAGTAACTAGCATGATCAGCGTTGATTTTGGTAGGTGAAAATTTGTTAAAAGGTAGTTTTGTCTGATAGGTCTATTATTTAGATTTAAAAATAGCTTACAAAAGCCGCTTGGCTGCTTGTTTCTAGCAAACTCTTCAACGCATCTAGTCACAGTCGTGCCAACGCCAAGGATGGGCTTATCTGAGCCTATGATCTCTTGAGCTTTTTACTTAGCTCGTAAAACTCAGAGTGCATTTTGTGATCATTTATGTTTTGGCACTCCACGCCCTTAAATGTCCCAGCGCCCACGTGAAGCGTGATGTAGGCGACCTCGTGTTTTGCCTTTATGCTCTCTAACATCTGCTCGCTAAAGTGCAGACTAGCTGTTGGAGCTGCTACTGCGCCACTATTTTTGGCAAATATGCTCTGATACCAGCTCTCATCGTCCTTTGTATCGGCTCTTTTTATGTATGGTGGAAGCGGGACATGACCGATCTTTTCAAGCTCGCTAAAAAGTCGCGCGGTATCTAAAATGACGCCATTTTTGGTGAAATTTACCACCCTTGAGCCATCATCATTTAACTCAAGCACATTTACCTTTATATCATCAGCGAAATTTAAAACGCTACCGACACTTACTCTGCCTCTTATATAGACGCTAAATTTCTTATCATTAAGCGGTTGATTTAGCATCACTTCGCAGGCCCCGCCGCTTTGCTTGTGCCCTGAAATGCGGGCCTTAACTACCTTTGTATTGTTAAAAATGACCGCCGCGTCCTCTGGGATTAGGCTGGCTAGATCTTTAAATTTATAGTGTTTTATCTCTTTTGTTTTTTTATGATAAACAAGCAATCTCGCCTCTTCTTTGGGCAAAACTGGCTCTTTTGCGATGAGCTCACTAGGCAAAAAATAATCATAACTTGAGATGTCGTTTATATCACTCATCGTCTGCGTCGCTATTTATGTCGCTATCTTGTTCATCGTTGTCGCTTTTACCGGCTCTTTTGGCGACTATTATTGAAATTCCATAAAGTCCGATGAGTGGCAGTGCCATTAAAATTTGACTTATAACATCTGGCGGTGTGACGATAGCTGCGAAGATGAAGATGACGACTACTGCGTATCTGAAATAATCTTTTAACATCTTGTCATCGACAAGTCCTATCTTTGCCAAGAAAAATGTAATGACTGGCAGCTCAAATGAAATTCCAAAGCCGATCAGCAGTTTTGTAAAAAAGCCAACGTACTCGCCTATGCTTGGCAGTGCTGTAAAGAGCTGGCCGCCAAAATTTACCAAAAATGTAAAGCCAAGCGGGATGACCACGTAGTAGCAAAATGCCGCCCCACACGCAAACATAAATGAAGCAGAGAGCACAAATGGGATCACATATTTTTTTTCATTATCATAAAGTCCAGGTGCGACAAATAGCCAAAACTGCCAAAAAATGATAGGCAAAGCAAGCACCAAGCCAGCAAAAAATGCGACCTTCATCGCAGTGAAAAATGGCTCTTGAATCTGCGTAAAGATGATATTTGAGCCAGCTGGCAAGACCTGCTTTAATGGCTCGCTCATCCATGCAAGCAGTGGATTCCAAAATGTAAAACAGATGCCAAAACAGACAAAAACGCTTACTATGCTTATAAAAAGCCTCTTTCTAAGTTCGATCAAATGGGGTCTTAGCTCTTCAAACATCACGCCTCTTTTTATCGTTTAAGATTGCATCTTTAACTGAAATTTGTTGGATTTTGTATATTTTCTACCGTTTTTTTTGTGTCGCTTACGACGTTTTGTATGCTTTCAGTGACGTCGCTTGCGCTTTTTTTGATCTCGTCAAGCTCTTCAAATGTGAGCTTTTTACGCACGCTTTGCGCACTTTGAGTTATGCTCTCTTTGTATTTTTGAGCGTCTTCTTTGAGCTCGGCTATCTTCATCTCTTGATCAAAAGTTGATTTTGCGTCGTTTATACCTTTTTTAAACATTTTTAGAAATTTAGCGATCTGTACCATAGCGCTTGGCAGCTTGTCAGGGCCCAAAACTAGCACAGCGATCACGGCGATGACCAAGATCTCAGAAAAACTCATTCCAAACATTTTTGCCTCTGTTAAATTTTATTTAAGCTTTGTATTTTATCTTGATTTTGCTCAAATTTTGATAAATTTAGCCCTCGATAAAGAGTGCGATCTCGTCGCTTAGTAAGAAATTTGGGTTGTAAAATTTGCCATTTTTAAAGAGCAGTTTTTCATTTTCTACAAGTAAATTTGCTCTTTTTTTCTGAGCTTCATTTAAGCGCCCAGCCTCCACGCCTACGACGCTTCTAAGCCCTAAAAATATATGCTCTCTTACTAGCTCGCTTTGGCTTAAAATTTCTCTTTGTCTATGCGTTGGCTGCGTGATGTAGGCGTCTATGCTATTTTTGGCGTAGTATCTGGTGGCGTCCTTAAAGCCCACGCTAAAAGCCCCCACACCAAGGTAGTTTTTGCCCTGCCAGTAGCCAAGATTGTGCTTGCAAATTTGGCCAAAATTTGAAATTTCATACTGCTTAAAGCCAGCCATCTGGATCTGCTCTATCAGTAAATTTAGCCAAAGTGTCGCTATCCTTTTTATAGCTTTTTTGCCAGAAAATGGGGTGTTTTCTTCAAGTGTGAGCGAGTAGGCACTTAAATGCGTGATAGCAAGGCTTTTTAAATTTTCAACCTCAGCTAAAAGGCGCCTTTTGGTATCAAATTTAGTGTCGTAGATAAGGTCTAAATTTATGCTCTTAAAGCCAGCTGCATGGGCATTTTCAACTGCTTTAAAAATTTGCTCCCTGCTGTGAATACGCCTGGAAATTTAAGCTTATCTTCAAAAAAGCTTTGAGCGCCAAAGCTGATGCGGTTTGCGCCTAAATTTTTTACATGCTTTAGCCAAGCTAAATTTGCTGAATTTGGATTTGCTTCAAAGGTGATCTCAGCTTCAGGCGTGCAAAGTGGAGCTAAAATGCTAAAAATCTCATCATAAAGCTTAGCATTTACCGCACTTGGTGTGCCGCCGCCAAAAAATATGGTTGAAATTTCTTTTACATTTTGGCTTTTTAGCTGGAAATTTCAGATCAAGGCAAAGCGCTTTAAAATATGCACTAACCTTGCTAAATTCGTCATCGCTTGAGCCAAAGGCGCAGTAAGGACACTTGCTCTCGCAAAATGGCACGTGGATATAAACTTGCAAATTTCTCTCTTTAAAATTTTGGCGATTATAAGAAATTTGGCATTTAGCGCAGTTTAAAAGTAGCTTTTTTGCCTTATTAGCTCGCTTGGTAAAAAGCCAAAAGTGCCTTTAAAAATTTTGCAAAATGCGCTGCATTTGTGTAACCAACGATGCTGGCAGCCTCTTTTATGCTGATATCATTTTGTTTTAAAAGGGCAAATGCCAGCTTTAGTCGCTCTTTTGCTAAAAGCTGATAGATCGTCTCTTTAAAAAAGAGTTTAAAATTTTCTTAAGCCAAAAGTCATTAGTGCCACAAAGATGTGCTAGCTCTTTGATACTTGGAGGATTTTGCATGCGAGTAAGTAAGATTTTTTTGGCTTTTAAAAGCACTTTTTCTTCGTCACTGCTAAAATAAATTTTCTCATCTTTTAAAGCTTTGCTCTTGTAGATAAGCTCTAAAATTTTGACTCTATAAAGATCTCTCTCATCATGCCATCATATAAATTTGTCGTCTCAAGCTCATTTAAAACGCAAATTTGATCCTTATCTTTTTTATATTTTATAAGATCGAATTTCTCTTCAAGCCTAAGCTCACTAAAAATTTCAAGCTTATTTGCATAGTTTTTTTCAAAAAGCAAGGTTTTAGTTTTATAAAATTTATTTTGATATTCAAAAATGCCTTTTAAGCTGTCATTTACCAGCCCTATGCAAAACTCATCCCTGCTTAAAAGATACTCTTTTTATCAAGCTTGAAGCAAAGATTATCTTTTGCTTCGTTAAACATCAAAAATAGATACTTTCTATCTCCCTCGCTCTCTCTTTTTATGATTTCATTACATAAAATCTTGCTTTTTAGGTAGCTGATGCCATTAGCTTGTTTAAAAAATTCTACATTTATCCGCTTGTTGCTTTGCAAGATTTTACTTATGCCATATCTTTTATCTGAAATTTATCATTTTATCCCTTGAGCGTTAAATTTAATCCCTCTAGCGTTATGTCTGATATTGATAACGATTATTTAATTTTAGTAAAATGTGATTTAAATTTTAATAAGGAGTTTTTTGTGAGAAGTTTATTAAAAATTTCTATTTGTGCGGCAGTTTTTATAAATTTACCGCTTTTTGCAAATGAAGATAAAGTTCTGCCAGAGGTTAAAGTAGTGAGTGCAACTGGTTTTGAGCAAAACATAAAAGACGCCCCTGCAACGCTTAGCGTCATCACTCAAGATGCGCTAGAAAGAGAAATCACAAGGACGTTGAGAGCATGGTAAAAGACGTGCCAAGCCTTTTTGGAACGACTCCCGAAGCGGCAAATAGACGAGGAATTTCTATACGCGGATTCTCTCCAAGATTTACTAAAATTTTAGTAAATGGCATGCCAGTGCCAGGAGATAACGCTTATAAGGGGCTAAGAAGTGTTGGAGGCTCATATAGCTTCATCCCACCAGCAAGTGCGATAAGCCGTATCGAAGTGATACGCGGTCCTATGAGCTCGCTTTATGGCAGTGACGCACTGGGCGGTGTGATAAACATCATAACAGATGAGTTTAGTAATGAATTTAGTGCAAATCTTGGCTCAAGCTATAAATTTGCTAGAAATAAAAATATGAGCGGCGAGTTTTACAACAGCCTCTATCTACACTCTGGGCTAATAGACGATGTTTTAAGCATCTCAGTTTATGGTAAAAATTTAAACAAGTCAGAGGATAAAATCTCATACGCAAACAGAGAGCAAAAAGATAGAAATTTTGGCACGAAGCTCTTTTTAGACCAAATGAAAATAACGACATCACGCTTGAGCTTGTAAGAAGCGATGTGAAATATAAAAGAAGCAAAGGCAAAACACTATCAACTGGTACTAACTCGGTTGCTAGCGAGAGAATAAAGGGCAATGTGATAAATTTAAGCCACGAAGCAAGGCTTGATAATATCTTGCTTCAAAGCTACCTGTCTTACGGCAAGATAAAAGAGATCGCGCAACAAAATTTGACGCTAAAAACACTAAATTTTGATACAAAAGGCTCATATTTTACTGATAACAACGCCTTTACTTTAGGGCTAAACTCCAAAAAAGAAAAGCTTGATGAAAAGGCAACCACCGCAGACGCTGCAAATGTAAAAAGATATGACATTTCGCTTTACGGCGAGGATGATTATCACCTTACAAAAGAGTTTATCTTAAGCACTGGCATTCGCTATAACTACGATGAGAACTACGGCTCACACGTTTCGCCAAGGATTTATGGCATCTATAGCTTCAATGACTTTTTTGCGTTAAAAGGCGGAGTTAGCACAGGATATGCGACGCCTGACATCAAACAACGCACGCAAGATCTTGCATTGCCATTTGCTGGAGGACGTGGAGCACAGCTTGGTAGAAGCAGCCTTAAACCAGAGACAAGCGTAAGTTATGAATTTGGCGGCGTTTATAATGACAATGAAGGTTTTGAAACGTCTTTAACTGGCTTTTACACAAGTTTTAAAGATATGTTAAGCTATAGCCCTATCTGCTCAAGAGGCAGTGTTTGCAGACATAAAGGCAAAATTTATCCAAATGGTATTTGGGAGAGTATAAATATCGGCAAAGCTGAAATTTACGGAGTTGAATTAACAAATGAGTGGCAAGTCACAAACGCTCTTAGGCTAAATCAAAGCTATGTCTATACAAGATCAAAACAAAAAGATGGAGCAGAGATAGGCAAAAGTTTAAACAACTACCCGCTTCATACATTTAAATTTGGAGCGAACTACGAGCTAAACAGATGGCTAAATTTCTGGTCTCAGATAAATTATTATGGTAGGACTAAAAACTCATTTAGCTATGCTGATGACATCAGACCTTACGTGATCGCCGATCTTGGTATAAACTACAACGTAACTAAAAATTTCAGCCTAAATCTAAGCGTTTATAACCTTTTTAATGAGTACTTTACGACAAGATCTGGCAGATACGACATCTTGATAGCTGACGGGCAAAAGATCGAACTTGGCTTTAATCTAAAGTTTTAAAATGATAAAAATTTTGAAAAAATTTCATCTTATCTTGGCTTTCATCTTTGCCTTGCCGCTTCTTGTGCTTAGCATTAGTGAGGCGATCATCTCGTATCACGATGAGATAATCGATATCTTTAGCAAAGATGAGGTCGTGGCTGGCAAAAAGCCTTTAGAGATAGATGAAAATTTTAAAAATTTTAGCAAAAGTGAGCCAAATTTTAATCTTAGCTACCTAAAGATAAGAGCAGAGGCAAACAAAGCTTACGTCATAAGCGGAACTAATGAAAATGGCGAGTTTGAGTCGTTTTTTATAGATCCTTATACTGGAGAAATTTCTGGCAAAAATAGCGCGGAGAAATTTATAGGGCTGGTTTTAAATTTGCATAAAAACTTAGCCCTTTCGCTTTTTAAAAATGAAAATTTCGAGTAAATTTGCAAGCGAGCTTGTGGCACTCTCTACGCTTGCACTGCTTTTTATTTTGATAAGCGGGGCGGTGATATATTTTTGGAGGTTTAGAAGCAGGGCGGGGGAGGCATTTAAGCTAAATTTAAAAGCAAAGAAATTTGCGTTTTTATACTCACTTCACGGCTTTTTAGGTATCTATCTTGGCGTTATTTTAAGCGTGATTTGCATTAGCGGGCTTTACTTTTCTTATGAGAGCTTTGCTAAGGTTATAAATCAAAATTTGTGGCGAAGAGAAGGTCTTTAAAAAGCCAAATTTTACAAACAAAAATGGCTTTAGCTTAAGCGATGAGCAAAAGGTGGCAAACCTTAAAAAGGCTTATGAAATTTTCATTTCTAAATTTGGGGACGAGTTTGATGCTTTAAATTTTATAGCAAATAGTGGTGGCATCAAATTTATGCTCTTTTACCTGCCAAAGGGGGCTAGCGAGAGAGATGGCGTTAGGCTTTTAGTAGATACTAAAAGCGAGCAAATTTCAAAAAATGCCATGCCAAAGTCATTTGAAATTTCTAAATTTATGCTTGATCTGCACGCTGGATATATCTTTGGTGAGCTTGGTAAATTTATATTTTGCCTGGCATCATGCGGTGTGGTTTTGCTACTTTTTAGTGGAGGTGCGATTTATTACAAACGGCGTAAAAACTAACTCTTATTTATCTATCTCTTAACTCTTTTTCGTTATCATCTCAAATAAAATTTTTTTGGAAAAAACATGCAAAAAAAATATAGACCAAATGTAGCAGCTGTCATTTTGTCTAGCTCTTACCCTTTTAAATGCGAAATTTTAGTCGCAAAAAGGGTTGATATGGACGATATCTGGCAGTTTCCTCAAGGTGGCATAGATGAAGGCGAGAGTCCAAAACAAGCGCTAAAAAGGGAGCTCAAAGAGGAGATCGGAACTGATAAATTTGACTTCTTAGAAGAGTATCCTGAGTGGCTTAGCTACGACTTTCCAGCAAATGCGTCAAAGAGATTTTATCCATTTGATGGACAGACGCAAAAGTACTTTTTAGTTAGGCTTAAAAATGGTGCGAGCATAAATTTAAAGACCGAGCATCCAGAGTTTAGCGAGTATAAATTTGTAGATATCAACAAGGCTTTAGAGGGGATAAATCACTTCAAAAAGCCTATTTATGACAAGGTTTTGAGTTATTTTAAAGAGAAAGGATATTTTTGATGTTAATCGTTCAAAAATTTGGCGGAACTGGCGTAGGCACGCTTGAGCGCATCGAAGCTGTGGCAAATAGGGTCATAGAGACTAAAAACAGCGGCGCTGACGTGGTTGTGGTAGTTTCTGCGATGAGTGGAGTTACAAATCAATTGGTTGAATATAGTGAGTATTTCTCAAAGCACCCAGACGGCGTTGCTACTGATATGCTTTTAAGCTCTGGAGAGCAAGTAACCACCGCACTTTTGACGATTGCGCTTAATGCAAAAGGCTATGCGTGCGTAGGACTAACTGGCGCAATGGCTGGGATAATAACAGATGAAATTCACACAAAAGCTAGGATAGAAAAGATAGACACCACTAGGCTAAAAGCTGAGCTAAAAGCCGGCAGGATCGTCGTCGTAGCAGGCTTTCAAGGCATAGATGACAAAGGCGATATCACCACTCTTGGCAGAGGCGGAAGCGACCTTAGCGCGGTTGCATTAGCAGGTGCGCTTGAAGCTGATCTATGTGAAATTTTTACCGACGTTGATGGCGTTTATACGACTGATCCAAGGATAGAAAAAAAGGCAAAAAAACTAGAAAAGATAAGCTATGACGAGATGCTTGAGCTTGCTTCTGCTGGGGCGAAAGTGCTTCAAAATCGCTCAGTCGAGCTAGCAAAAAAACTAAATGTCAAACTAATCACAAGAAGCAGTTTTAACCACAACGAAGGTACATTAATAGCAAAGGAAGATAATATGGAAGCGGTTTTAGTAAGCGGTATAGCACTAGATAAAAATCAAGCAAGAGTAACTTTAAGAGGCGTAGTCGATAAGCCTGGCATCGCAGCTGAGATTTTCACAGCTCTAGCTCATCAAAATATAAATGTAGATATGATCATCCAAAACGTAGGACACGACGGCACGACGAAATTTAGGCTTTACAGTGCCACAAAATGAGCTTGACCTAGCAAAAGAGACTATGCAAAAGCTCTCAGCTGCAAAACATGTCGAGTATGACGATGCGATCGTGAAAGTCTCAGTCATCGGCGTAGGTATGAAGAGCCACAGCGGCGTAGCATGTCTAGCATTTGAGACGCTTGCAAAAGAGGGGATAAACATCCAGATGATCTCAACAAGCGAGATAAAAATTTCAATGATCGTCGATCAAAAATATGGCGAGCTCGCAGTTCGCGTGCTTCACGATGCGTATAAGTTAGATAAATAATGCAAGATTTTATCCAATGGACGCTTGAGACTATAAGAAGCGAAAGATATATGAGCTGGATGGAGGAGAAGCGCGTCGAATGGACGCCTCTACTCGCATCTAGGCTTAAATTTTTGCTTGATAGCAAGGCTTTTATAGTCATCTGCGACGATGAGCGAGAGTGGTTTGAAAACTATCTTTTAAGAAATATCAACCGCACAAAAAGCGAGCGTCCGTTTTTGCCATTTTTTAGCCTAAAATCGCTCTATCCAGCCTTTGACAGCGTCGAGACAAACGAGCAAAAACAGCTTTTAAAAGATATGCTAAGTCTTGCCTTTCCAAATGGCTACATCTTTTTTACATCGGCAAGAGCATAGATAAGCGTGCAAATTTAGCTAAAACTGATGAAAACAGCTATATGTGGCTCTTTGACGAGCAGGCGCAAAACAGCTTCACGCTAAGCTCGAGCGATGAAAACTTAGACATCAAACTTCTAAATTTATATAAACTTTTTGACAAGAGCATAGACGCTGTGCTTTTTGCAAAGGTGATGCTCTAAATGCTTAATAAAATCGTCATAACAAGCGATTTTGAAAATTTAAAAGCCAAGCTTGAAGCCGAGTTTGGCGTAAATAATCTAAGATTTTTTATAAGCGATGATTTTTTGCTAGAAAATGCAAAAGAGGTTATCGCAGAAGCCTACATCGCCGAAAAAGATGAGAAAATTTCTAGTCATAGAGGCGAAGTCTTTTCGCACCGAGGCTCAAAACGCACTTTTAAAGATCATCGAAGAGCCCCCAAGAAACATCAAATTTATAATAGTAACGCAGAGTAAAAATTTGCTTCTACCAACGATAAGATCGAGGATGCTCATAGAAAATAAGCTCACAAAAAAGCCAAAAATGAGTGTGGAGCTGAAATTTAAAATCACTCAGCCTAAAAGAGCTAACAAGCTTTATCGATCAAAAGATAGCAGAGGAGCAGGCGCAAAAATTTGGCAAAAACGAGCTAAAAGAGCTTGTCGGCGCCATCGTGACAAAGGCGGTTGATAGCGGGTATAAATTTAGCGGCGAGGAGATGGAGTATTTTTTCTCGCTCATAAAGCTTGCTGATCTAAACGCCAAGTCTCACGCCGTTTTGACGCCACTCTTGCTTACTATCTTTGAGAAAGGACGACGTTGAAATTTTATAAGATAAATAACAAAAGCGACTTTGATCAAATTTGCAAGGCCATCTCGCCAAGTCCGGCTGGTGCGAAGCTCATGCACGAAAAGAGTGAGATAAATTTTATTTTTATCGATGAGATAAAGACCCCAGCGGCAAATATCCTAAAACAAGACGCACTAAGTGTCGGCGCCGAGCTGGTGACGCATAATGATACGATTTTAGGTCGCGAGAGCCTAAACAAAGCCTTGCTAATGGCGACAAACGCGCAGCTTAGGCAGTTAGCTAAAAAAGAGAAGCTGCAAGACTTTGGGCTTAAAAAGCTCGCCACCTTTTTAGAAACTGAAATTTACAAAGCCCACAAAGCCTCTTATAATGGGCGTGGCAAATATAAATTCGGATAGTTTTAACGAGCAAAGCCGCATAAATACGCAAAATGGCATAGCAAAAATCGAAGCCATGATCGAAGCAGGTGCTGACTATATCGACCTTGGCGGCGTTAGCTCAAGGCCAGGGAGCGAGTATTGCGGACGCGAAGAAGAGTTTAGGCGTATAAAAGATATCGTTGAGGAAATTTTACAGGTTAAATTTACACGAAAAGGCGAAATTTAGCCTTGATAGCTTTGATCCTTATTGCTTAGAATTTGCGCTAAACCACGGTTTTAAGATGATAAATGACATCACGGCAAACGCAAATTTAGCCACGCTTGCTGCAAGATATGACGTCCAGTTTTGCATGATGCACATGCAAGGCGATCCTGCCACCATGCAGATCACGCCAAAGTATAACGACTTAATTGGCGAAATTTCAGACTTTTTTGAGCAAAAGATAACCCTTGCAAGGGAGCTTGGCGCTAAAAAGATAGTGCTTGATGTAGGCATTGGCTTTGGTAAGACGGCTGAGCAAAATTTGCCTGCTTATTAAGCATTTGGAGCATTTTTTGAAATTTGGCTGCCCATTGCTAGTTGGCGCTAGTCGCAAATCAGTGATAAATCACTATTATCCAAGTGAGGTCAAGGACCGCTTGCCAGGCTCGCTTTATCTGCATCTAAAAGCCTTCGAAAACGGCGCGCAGATCATAAGGACGCACGATGTGGCCGAGCACAAGCAGCTTTTTAATATGCACGAGGCGATGAGCCAAGCCACGCTTTGGTAGGACGCTTGACTAAAAAGAGGCTAGATGAAAAATTTATTGCCGCCACCTTGGATCAAATGTCCTCATATTAGCCCATTTTCTATAGGCTGGAGGATGGGTTGCGGCGAGGATTATAAGTTTAAATTTAATGGCTGGCTAAAAACGCTAAGCCAAGATGAAAAACGCCAATATCAGAAGCTCTTTACTGAGCCTGCGACGTGGCGTGGATACTGGGATGAGAGGCTAGGCTCTGATGAGAGCGCGCTTTTTATTTATAATGATTTCGAGCTAAATCTTTGGGAGTGTGAGCCTAGATATGATCTAAAATGGCTTAAAAAGCGCTACAACGCTGGCAAGTCGGATAAATTTCTCTTATTTTGGGGTCATCAAAAGAGCGCAAATTTAAGCGCAAGCTGCCTAAGTCAGTGGTATGGCTCTAGTTTTTGTGAAGATGAAACTAAATACATTTTGCGCCGAGCAATATATGATGGCTAAAAAGGCTCAGTGTTTTGGCGATGACGAGGCTTTTGAGCAAATTTTTATCCACCAAAGATCCAGCGCAGATGAAGGGGCTTGGCAGGCAGGTGCGGGGCTTTGACGCTAAGGTCTGGGATGAGGTCAAATTTGGCGTCGTGCTAAATGCGAGCTATCTAAAATTTAGCCAAAATGCCCATTTGCGTGACTTTTTACTCCAAACTGGGAGTAAAATTTTAGTCGAGGCAAGCCCAGTTGATAAAATTTGGGGCATAGGCTTGGGCGCAAGCGATGAAAATGCGCAAAATCCTATGAAGTGGCGAGGGCAAAATTTACTTGGCTTCGCGCTGATGAGGGCAAGAGACGAGATAGTAAAGGTCTATAAAAATGTCCATTTATGTGACGCAAGAGAGCTAAATTTGGATCATTTATAAAGTATGTTTAAGATAAAATGCGGTGTAAATTTGGAGCAAAAATGACAAAACAAGAGTATGAAAAAGCGGTAGATACGCTAAATGCGTGGGCAAAGGCCTACTACGACGAGGACGAGCCACTTGCAAGCGACGAGGAGTATGATGCTCTATATCACGCGGTTTTAGCCTTCGAACAGGCAAATCCCAGTGAAATTTCGCTATTTTCGCCGACAAAACGAGTGGGTGGAGGCGTAAAAGAGGGCTTTAGCAAGGCAAGCCACATAAAGCGCATGTGGAGCATGGAGGATATCTTTAGTCTTGGCGAGCTTGATGCGTGGCTAAAGCGCGGCGATAAAGAGAACTTAACCTTTGTTGCTGAGCCAAAGTTTGACGGAGCGAGCCTAAATTTACTCTATGAAAATGGTGTTTTAGTTAGGGCGATAACCAGAGGCGACGGCGTTACAGGCGAGGACGTGACGCAAAATGCAAGGACCATTAGCTCGGTGCCAAAGAGCATTAGCTACAAAGGGCTCATTGAAATCAGAGGCGAGGTCGTCATAAGAAAAGATGACTTTGAGCTATTAAACGCAGAGCGCGCAAAAGAGGGCGAGGCGCCACTTTCAAACCCTAGAAACGCAGCCGCAGGCAGTCTAAGACAGCTTGATAGCGCGGTCACTGCAAAAAGAAAGCTACTTTTCATACCTTGGGGCGTGGGCGAGCAGAGCCTTGGGCTAAAAGATCACAGCGAGGTGATGAAATTTGTGCGTGATCTTGGCTTTGAGAGGGATGATTTTTTCAAAATTTTAAAAAAAGACGAGCTTGAGGCCGCATATAACGAGCTCTTGGCAAATCGCGACTCAAAAAGCGTGATGATGGATGGCATGGTGATACGTGTAAATGATCTTGCACGCTGCGAGCAGCTGGGCTACACGGTCAAATTTCCAAAATTTACTGGTGGCGTTTAAATTTCCAGCTATTGAGAAGGTGACTAGGCTAAAAGACGTGGCACTTCAGGTTGGCAGAAGTGGCATAGTAACGCCTGTTGGCGTGCTTGATGAGGTAAATATAGATGGCGCAAATGTAAAATCCGCTACCCTTCATAACTTTGATGAGATCGAGCGCCTTGGTGTTATGAAAAACGACTACATCGGCATCATCCGCTCAGGAGATGTGATACCAAAGATCACAAAGGTTTTTAAAGATAGACGAGATGGCAGCGAGCAAGCAATTGATAGGCCTAAATTTTGCCCAGTTTGCGGCTCGCACCTGCTTGATGAAGGGGTCTTTGTAAAGTGCCAAAATTTAAGCTGCAGGGCAAGAGTGGTGGGCTCAATAATCCACTACGCATCGAAAAAATGCCTAAACATAGACGGCCTTGGCGATGCGATCGTAAATTTGCTATTTGACAAGGGGTTGATCGCTTGCATAAAAGATATCTACGCCCTTAAATTTGATGATCTTATGGTGCTTGAGGGCTTTAAAGAGAAAAAGGTAAATAACCTTTTAAATGCCATTGAGGCTAGCAAAGGTGCGGAGCTATCGCGCTTTATCACGGGTCTTGGCTGCGAGCACATCGGCGAGGTGGCGGCTAAAAAGCTAGCAAGTAGCTTTGGACTAGGCTGGCTTGATGCTAGCTTTGAGGAGCTAACCTCACTTGAGGGCTTTGGCGCGGAGATGGCAAATAGTTTAACCGACTTTGCTGAGGTAAATAGGGACGAAATTTTAGCTCTAAGCGAGATCGTGCAGCCAAGCGTGATGCAGACGCAGAGCATCTCAAACGCGCTAAGTGGCAAGACGGTCGTTATAACTGGCACGCTAAGTCGCCCAAGAGATGAGATAAAGGCCGAGCTTGAGAGTTTTGGCGCAAAGGTTTCTGGTTCAGTTTCTAAAAAAACGGACTTCGTCCTAGCTGGCGAGGAGGCTGGCAGTAAGCTAGAAAAGGCAAATGAGCTAGGCGTGCTGGTGATCGATGAGAGCGAGTATGAGAGGCTAAAACTTGAGGTTTGATAACTACGTCGCAAGCGTTTTAAACATAAGTAGAAACAAGGCGAGCGAGCTGATAAAGGGCGGCAAGGTGCTAACAAATGGCGAAATTTGCACCAAGGTTTCAAGCGAAGTTAGCGAGGCTAAAATTTCACTGCTTGATGAAATTTACGTTGGGCGAGGCGCGCTTAAACTAAAGAGCTTTTTGGAAGCGATGAAATTTGAGCTAGCTGGCAAAAACGCACTTGATATCGGCAGCTCAACTGGCGGCTTTATGCAAATTTTACTTGAGCGTGGCGTAAAGAGCGTGACTGGCGTCGATGTGGGCACTGATCAGCTGGATGCTAGCCTAAGAGGCGATGAGCGAGTGAAAATTTACTGAGAAAACTGACGTCAGGGAGTTTGCAAAGCAAAATCAAAGCAAATTTGATCTCATAACCTGTGACGTGAGCTTTATCTCTTTGGCTGAAATTTTACCGGCCATTTGCGAGCTAGCAAGCAGGGATTCGCTCATCATCACGCTTTTTAAGCCGCAGTTTGAAGTGGGCGTTGGCGTAAAACGCAACAAAAAGGCGTTGTCACCGACGCTAAGGCTGTAAATTTAGCGATGAAGCGCTTTGAAGTGCTAGCAAGTAGCTTGAAATTTGAACTGATAGCTTGCAAAGAGTGCGAAGTCAAGGGAAAGGAAGGAAATGCCGAGTTTTTCTACGCTTTTAACAAAAGATAACATCACTGCCGTTGCGATCGGGCACTTTGACGGCGTGCATAGGGGGCACAAGCAGCTTTTAAAGCAGCTTGGCGAGTTTGGCGGACTTGTTGTCATCGACAAAAATAAGGCCAACATCACGCCAAAGCTAAAGCGAGCCGAGTACTCAAACTATCCTTGCTTTTTGTATGATTTTGAGAGTATAAAAGGGCTTAGCGGTGAGGAATTTATCGCACTTTTAAAGCGGGATTTTAAAAATTTAAAAAAGATCGTTGTTGGATTTGATTTTAGATTTGGCAGAAATAGAGCGTGGGACAAGCACAATCTGAAAAGAATTTTGATGGCGAGGTAGTCGTCGTTGATGAGGTTTGTTATGACGGTATGGGCGTGCATAGCTCATCCATCAGAGAGCTGATACGTCAAGGCAACATCGATGAGGCAAACAGGCTAATAGGCAGGGAGTACTCGATCGAGGGCAACGTGATAAAAGGGCAGGGCATCGGCGCGAAAGAGCTTGTTGCCACGCTAAATTTAGATATAAAAAGCTATCTTTTGCCGCGTGAGGGCGTCTATGCGACAAGAACGAGGATGGGCTCATACACCTATGGCTCGGTCACTTTTATAGGCAACAGACTTAGCACGGATGGAAATTTTAGCGTAGAGACGCACATCTTAGACGAGGTCGCACCAAAAGTGACGACGCACGTTGCCGTTTGCTTTATAAAACGCTTAAGAGATAATAAAAAATTTAATCTCTAAGCGAGCTAAAAGAGCAGATAAAACGCGATATAAACGAGGCTAGGCAGTGCGTGGGCGTGTGCGATCTCTTTTTGGGGAGACGATGAGATACTTTGATGGATATGGAGCTGGTATATGAGAGATGAAATTTTTAAAGAGCCTATAAGCAAGCAGTTTGAAATTTGATGACTTTGTGGCGAGCGTTTTTGACGATATGATCTCGCGCTCGGTGCCATTTTATGACGTGAGCTCGAAATTTAAATGCAAAGTTGCTAGCTAAAATTTTGCCAAAAGAGGCAAGTGTGTGCGACCTTGGCTGCTCTACGGCAAATAGCCTGCTTTTGCTAAATAACCTTAGAAACGACCTCGTGCTAAGTGGCGTGGATAACTCTGAGGCGATGCTAGCAAACGCTAAAAACAAGGCAAAGGCTTATGGAGCTAATATTGAATTTTATTTTAGACGACATCACGGAGTGCGAGTTAGAGGGCTTTGATGCGATTTTGGCAAACTATACTTTGCAGTTTATCAGACCGCCAAAAAGAGCAAATTTGGTGCAAAAAATTTATAATGGACTAAATGAAAATGGGCTCTTTTTGTTTAGTGAAAAGATCATTTTTGATGACAAGAAGCTTACAAAAAGCGTCATAGAAATTTACGAGGACTACAAGCAAGCGCAAGGCTACTCACGCTACGAGATCGCCCAAAAAAGAGAGGCGCTTGAAAATGTGCTTGTGCCATACACCGAAGAAGAAAATAGAAACTTAGCCCTAAATGCTGGCTTTAAGCGTGTCGAGAGCACATTTAAATGGGGAAATTTCATGAGCTTCATTGCATTTAAGTAAAATTTTCATTTAAAAAGTGGTTATTTTTGTAAATTTAAGCTAAATCATATATATATATATATAGTTACACATAAAAAATAAGGATATTTTTTATGGAACTAATACTGCAACGCATTATAGATGAAGCGAGTGAAAATTTTGGTAAAGAATTTTAGAACACTATCTGTCTGGTAGCTTTGGCTCTATGAGTAAAAGTGAAACGGAAATTCTTATATTTCATCTACTTTCAAAACATTTTGAAAATTCATCAAACTACGAAATATCAAATTTATTAAAAATAAGTGAAACAAAGGTAAAGAATTTAACTTTAAATGCGCATTTGAGGTATGGTCAAAACAACAAAGACATCTTAAAAAAAATAATGCTTAGGATTTGCGATACACTCGATGTAAATTTTGATGAAAACATTGGTGAGATAAAAATTTCTGTAGAGAATCCTGTAGAAAAAAGAGAGCTTGTAAATGAGATCAAAAAGTTGGGTTCTTATGCTGACTTTAGTTTTAATAATGAAATTTTAAAAATAAAGATAAACGTTTTTTTAAAACTACTCAATCGTCTTGTTGGAGAAGATAATTTTAAAAAAGTCTTTCAAAAATACCTAAAAGAAAAAACAATTCAAAATGATGCATTATATAGTTCACTCACCACATGTCAGAAAGTGATGAAATTTTTAAAAAACAATAATATAACTCCGATTGAGATTTTAAAACAAATTATTAATATATCTTTTTAAAGGAAAAGAATGACAGAGTATTCAAAAAAGATTTTTGAGGATAGTGACCTTTTACATAAAAAATTAATTATGTATTTTGGTAGTATTGATGCAGCAAATAAGTACTTATTGTTATCGCAGATGTTTTTTGCAAAAGGCGGTAAAGCTTTTTTAAAATTCGATTCAACATGGAACTGGTTTGCTTTTATTTTTTCACCACTTTTTTTACTTTGCAGACGAATGTATTTTCTTGGTTTTTTGGTGATTCCTTTTATATTTATGCCTAATATTATTCTAAATTTTCATCTATCCAGCGATTACCTGGCGAGATTGGAAAAATAGAGAGTGTAATAAGTGGTATCTTGCTACTTTTTGTGCCTGTTATAATAGGTATGAGCGCTAACTATCTTGTAATTAAGCGATTTGAAAAATTTTAGATATGCAAAACGACCAGTTGCTGATAAATAAAGGTTCATTAAATATCGTAGGTGGAATTTTACTATTTGTTATTAGCGTTGCACTAGGCGGTTCTTTATTGCCAAATAGTAGTGTAAATTCTGATAATGAATTAGAAAATGCGCTTATGCAAAAAGAAGCACCAAAAGAAGATAATGAACCAGGTTTTTTGGATAAGCTGGCAAATGACTGGAAAAATGAGGTTAATAGGGCATTTGGAGGCGGTAGTGCTCGTAGCAACATGTTTATTGTTGAGTTTTTGCCAGGGGTTGCGGTAGTAGGAAATAGTGTAGTAAAAACTCAAGAGCTTGCTGTTACTTCAAATGTTGATAGTGTAAAAGTGATCAGTGTTTCTGTAAATAAGGGCAATTGTCTAAGTGTATCAGTAGATAGGACATTAAAATTTGGCGAATCTTTAAAATATAGTCTGCGTTGCAAACCACTTCAAGTAGATATAAAAACTTATGATGGCGATATGACTTTTAAATTTTAAAACTGAGACAGTATGAAGAAGATTTTATTAATTTTTGTATTTTGTATTTACAATCTTTATGCATCTGGAGAAAAGATGCATATTAAGGCAATAAAGCAAATGCTTGATGATGTTAGCAACTATTATGTAGTTAATGGAAAATTTGATGAATTTTCGAAAATGACAAAAATAAAAACCGAATATGCTGGGAAAGACGAATATGGAGATGATAGATACAAAATATTTTATAAGGGTGTAAATTGTGCTCAATTTTCATTTTCAAAAGTAGATGGCGAATTTTGGGCGAGGTTGTTAATAAACATTTTGATGTTTGTAAAGAATTTGATGAAGACTTAGATGATATTGATGAATACTATGAAGCTTTTAAAGGAGAAGGGTATTGTTTAAGATATGCGTCAAGAACTAGGTATAAACAGCCATTAAATCAAATTTTGCAGATCATTATCAATGATTTTGAAAAATACAAGAAGAGCTCTAGGGTAGTATCTAACTTAGATGAAATTACAAATATTAGGATAGATAAGCGTCCTGTTTTAAAACCAAATCCAGATGTCGATACTCGCTCTTTATGGGGCTTTGCTGAATGTATTTTAATAGACTTTTATCCGAAACAAAAACGATTAGACGTTATCTTTAATGATCGTAAGTTTACCAGTTGCAAAGAATTTGCGATAGATGAGTGGTATGAGAGAATTTTTGAAAAATATAAGCCAAAAGAATAATCTTATTTTAAGGAGATAATATGACAGAGTATTCAAAGTCGGTCTTTAGTGATCCAAAATTGCTGCGTGAAAAATTGGGGTTATACCTAAAAACAAATGACGCATTAAAAGTAGAAATTTATGCACAAGCTGCTGAAAAATTTTCTTAAGTGGTGGAAAGATGATGTTAAAATCAACACCAACTTGGTCTTGGTATGCTTTCTTTTTCTATTTCTTGCCACTTGTTTATCGTAAACTTTATGCAAAAGCTGTGATTTATTATTTTCTTAGCATATTTTTACCTATTACAATGATTGTCTTGCCTATGTATTTCAAGTATTATGTTATTAAGCGCTTTGAAAAATATCTTGATCTAGGGGATGATGCAGCGCTAGTGCAGTTTGGCGGAAAAAATGTGATAGCTATATGGGTTATAACGGTTGTAATACCTATTGTATTGAGCTTAGCTATATCAGCAATTTTATTTTTTATGATAAAGAGTGCTAGTTCAAATGATGATGCAAGACAGGAGATGGCAGAGTATTTTTTTGATGAGGCAACAAAGAATTTTAAAACCACTAATAATGCACCAAATCTTGGAAAAATATTACAAGATGCTCTTAAGTTTTATGATAAAAATGGTTATATGGATGAACTAGATATGATGACGTCAGAGCCATTAAATAAACCTACAGATGTTGGTGCAGAAGGTACTGTTTATGATTTCTATAATAACAATAAAAAATTGTGCATGAGATTAATCATCTCTTCTAGAGGTGGCAAGTGGAGAGGCGGATTAAACCAAAAAGATCCAGATTGCAGCGGTTTTATAACTGATGTATTGTCTTCTGGTCATGCGCTAGATATACTTATGGATGAAAATGGTTTTGAACCTATGTCGCTTCGTGCAAAAAATCACTCTACGCCAGAGAATGTCTTAGAAACTTTAAGATTGCTTGTAGGCGATTACGATAAGTATAAAGCTGCAAATGATAAATCCATAACAAAAATCAGTCAATTTTCAAAGGCAAGACTTACGGACGAACTAGTGGATACAGAAGGTAGCGGTGAAGATACAAAGAGTATTTACTATAATAATAGAAATTGTATTTATGTTTATTTTTCACCATATGACGGTGCTTTAACAATGGGCTATCAATATGATAAAGATCATAGATGCGATGATCTTAAAAATAATGTTGAGATCAAAAATATAGTATCTAAATTTGCAACTCAAAATTAAAATTTAGCGGGATAGCTCCCGCTAAATTTACTCATTTATCGCTGCGTTTCCGTGGTGGTGGAAGTCATCGTAGATGATCTTTGAAGTTTGGAATTTCTCGCGTTTTAGCTCGCGAACTCGTAAAAATTCCTCTTCATCGATCTTTTTGATCTGGATAGCTGCTTTAAATGTCGGAGTCTTGCTGATGTAGTCCCAACCGCTGCTTGTTAGCTCGTTGCAAGAGCTCTCCCAGTAGTGGAAGGTCATCTGTATGATGCCATCAGGCACGATGTCAGTCACTTCAGTTTTTACGACGATGTAGCCGTATCTACTCCAAGCTTTGATAAAGTCGCCTTGTTTTAGCCCGTATCTTTCTGCAAGCGCTGGGCTCATCTCAGCGATAGGTCCGATGCTATCTCCGCCTTCTTCGATGGCACGTGAGCGTCTTGTCATGGTGCCAACTGTGTATTGATAAACTTTTCTTGTAGTTAAAAGCTGTATCGGATACTCAGCGTCAGTCTTCTCATCGACTGAACCAGCCATGATAGGATACTCAGGCGACATATTCATCTTCTTAGCAAACTCAAGTTTTGCGCTCTCGATCTCATTAGCTTTATCGACAAATAGACAAGGCACGAAGCGACCTTTGCCATCAGGTGTAAAGAATTTCTTATCAAGATAGAGGCTTTGACCGCCCATGTCATCTTCAGTTGGGCATGGCCAGTGAAGTCCGTGATATTTTTTAAGTCTATAATAGCTCATGCCACCGTAGCGTCTAGGGTCGCATTTTCTAACTTCTTCCCAAATCTCTTCAGGTGAATTGAAGTTAAAGCCCTCTGTCGCGCCCAAACCACGTGCGATCTCGCAAACGATCCACCAGTCTTGTCTAGCATCTCCTGGAGGTGTGATAACAGCTTCGTTGTGTTGGACACGGCGCTCTGCATTTGTATAAAGACCCTCTTTTCACTACTTGCCACGCCAGGGAGAACGACGTCAGCTTTTAGCGATGTTTCAGTTAAAAATAGGTCTTGAACTACATAGAAATCGACATTTGCAATGCCTTTTAAGAAGTGGTTTGTATTTGGCTCAGAGATGACTGGGTTTTCGCCGATAGTCCAGAAGAAATGCACTCTGCCATCAAGTATCGCATCAGGCACTTCAGTTTTATGGATACCTATCTTTGAGTTTAAAAATCCAGGCTCAAGGTGCCACATTTCTCAAACCAAGCTCTCTGCTCTGGGTCGGTGACTGAGCCAAGATTTGGGAAGATATTTGGCAAAACGCCCATATCGCAGCAGCCTTGAACGTTCTCTTGACCTCTAAGTGGCAAGTCGCCAGTGCCAAGCTCGCAGATATTACCAGTGATCAAGAATAAATTTGATACGTCGCAAACTCCACCAACACCGTGGTTGAAGTGAGTTACGCCCATGCCGTGAGTGATGACGGCTGGTTTTGTGGTGGCATACATTCTAGCAGCTGCTCTTATATCCTCTGGATTTAGCCTTGTGTATTTAGCTACAACCTCTGGAGCATAGTCTTTTACGGCTTCTTTGACATACTCGATGCCTATCGTGTGATCTCTTACAAATTCCTCATTTACAAGGCCTTCTTCGATGATAGTGTAAAGAAGTGCGTTGATAACTGGGATGTTGTGCTCAGGCTCTAGTTGTAAGTGGATGTCTGCTCTACTTGCAAACTCAGTCTTGATAGGGTCGATAACGATCAGTTTTGCACCGCGGTTTAGCGCTCTTTGGATGTGCATAGCTGCTATTGGGTGGCCATTTTCTGGGTTTGAGCCTATCATTAATATACAGTTACTATAAGTGCCAATCTCTGTAAAGCTATTTGTGGCAGCTCCGTTTCCGATTGTTTTAGCAAGTCCTGCTACTGTCGGAGCGTGTCAAATTCTAGCGCAGTGATCGACGTTGTTTGTGCCTATAACTGCGCGCATTAGCTTTTGAGCGACGTAGTTATCCTCTAATGTACAGCGTGCTGAAAAGTTTCCTGCTAGTGAGTCAGGGCCGTATTTCTCTTTGGCTTCTTTCATCTTTTTTACGACAAGGTCAAGTGCCTCGTCCCAGCTAGCCTCTTCAAATTCACCATCCTTTGAAAAGACCCCGTTTTTCTTTCTAATAAGCGGCTTTGTAAGTCTGTCTGGACTTGCAACGTAGTCCCAGCCATAAAAGCCCTTTAAACATAAATTTCCTTGATTGACTGGATTGTCTTCGACGCCAGTAGCGGCACGAACGACGTTGTTTTCCACGTGCAAGGTTACTTGACAGCCTGTCCCGCAATAAGGACAGATGACTTTGCCTTCTTTCATCACTTTCTCCTTCTAATTATGCATTTTCTGCATATTTATTTTGAGTAATATTACTAGTGCAAAACTTAATCTTTTATGAAAATTCTTTATTTAAAAAATAAAATTTTAATTTTAAGTTATATTTTATATAAAAATTAAAAAGCCGAATATATAGGAATTTAAAAAATATGCTAAATTTGCAGGAATTTCTAAAATTTATCAAATAAGAAATAAATTGTGTAAATTTGACACAGAAGCTGAAAGATGAAAAATTAAATTTAAATTTCAGTTTGAGACAAGCTGTTTCAACTATAAAAATAAAGAGAAATTTTGAAAGTAATAGTGAAATTTAAAAGGAGAGCAGGTCGCTCTCCGTGGGATTATTTATCTCTTAAGCCAAGCTCAGAGATTAGTTTTGAATATGTAGTGTAGTCTTTGTTTTTAAGATACTTTAAAAGTCTTTTTCTTTGACCAACTAGTTTCAAAAGACCTAAACGTGATGAGAAGTCTTTTTTGAAAATTTTAAGGTGTTCTGTAAGTTCAGTTATTCTAGCTGTTAAAAGAGCTATTTGAACTTCTGGAGAGCCTGTATCTCCCTCTTTCTAGCGAATTTCGCAACTATTTGAGCTTTTTTAGCCGAATCCAAAGCCATGATGACCTCCTGATTGGTGAATTTTGGAAGAGCGATTATAGCATTTAAAACATAAAATTAGATAAAACGGCGCTTTTTAAAAATTAATGAAAAATGCAGTAAAAATTTTATAAAATAAGGGCTATTTAAAGACTTAAGGAAGATAAATGCTTTTTACAAAGGCAAGCGAATACGCTCTACTTTCGCTTATTTTAATATCTCAAAAATCATCGCCAGTTGATGTCGATACGATCTCAAATGAGCTTAAAATTTCAAAAAGCTTTCTGGCAAAAATTTTACAAAATTTAGCAAAAGATGGAGTTTTAAAGTCATTTAAAGGAGCAAATGGCGGTTTTGCACTAAACGGCGAACCTGAAAATTTAAGTATAAAAAAGATAATCGAATGCGCCGAAAAACACGAGTTAAGCGTCTTTGAGTGCTCATCTTCAGCGCTTGGTTGCCCATCAAACAAAGCCTCAAGCTGTCAAATTTGGTCGATGTTTAGCGGCCTTCAAGGCAAGATCGACGAGATGCTTGATGCGATAAAACTAAGTGACATCGTTAAGAAGTAAAGTTGGCAAAGCAAAAAAATAATATCTTGACTCTTGTCGCACCGTTTCTTGCGCCAATTGTCAAATTTAAAAGTCTTAGCATTGTTGGCATCATCGTTGCCATCCTTGCTATCATCATCGTGCCGCTTCCAAGTGCGGTGCTTGACTTTTCTTGGCACTTTCGATCTCGATTTCTGTGCTTATTATTTTGATATCTATTTACGTGCCAAAACCAACCGATCTTAGCACGTTTCCGACGCTCATTCTCATCATCACTCTTTTTCGCCTCTCGCTAAACATCGCAACCACGCGTATGATCTTGAGCGAAGGTCACAACGGCCCAGAAGCGGTCAGTGAGATCATCTCAAGCTTTGGAAATTTCGTCGTTGGTGGCAACTTCGTCATCGGCACCATCGTCTTTTGTATCTTGGTACTCATAAATTTCATGGTCGTAACAAAGGGTTCAACCCGCGTGAGTGAGGTGCAAGCTCGTTTTACACTTGATGCGATGCCTGGTAAGCAAATGGCGATAGATGCGGATCTAAACGCAGGTTTAATAGACGAAAAAACGGCGCGCGAAAGACGTCAAGCTATCATCGGCGAGGCAAATTTCTACGGCGCGATGGATGGTTCGTCTAAATTTATAAAAGGTGACGCAGTCGCTGGCATCATCATCACTATCATTAACATCATCGGCGGCTTTGCTATCGGCTCGTTTCAACACGGCCTTGATATGGCGACATCGGCTCAGTACTATACGATCCTAACTATCGGCGATGGCCTTGTGAGCCAGATCCAGGACTTATCACTTCAACAGCGACTGCTATCATCATCACAAGGGCTAGCAAAGACGACGAGGACTTTGCAGAGGGCACGCTAAATCAGCTATTGGGCGATTACAAAACCTTGCTGATAGTGGGCTTCATACTATTTATGTTTGCCCTTGTCCAGGACTTCCAACCCTATCTCTTGGCTTTATAGCGCTGCTATTTTTGGGACTTGGCTACATCATCAAGCAGACCAAAGATGGCGGGCTAAATTTAAGCCTTGCGCCAAAAGAAAAAACTGTTTCTAAAAAAGCTGGAGCTGCTACGCCAAGTGGGGCAGGGGCAGCAGCTGCGAGTGGCGGGGCTGCAAGGCACCAAGAAGAGTGACGAAGAGATCGCAAGAGAAGAAGAGACAAAGATAAATGACATCTTAAAGCTTGAAATTTTAGAGCTTGACCTGGGATATGGCTTGCTAAAGCTAGCTGACGTGGATCTTATAGAGAGAATTCGCGCTATGAGGCGAAACATCGCTTCAAGCCTTGGCTTTTTGATGCCAAAGATAAGGATCCGCGACAATCTTCAGCTACCGCCAAACGAGTACCGCTTTAAGCTAAAAGGTATCATCATCGGTCAGGGCGAAATTTACGCTGATAAATTTCTAGCGATGGATAGTGGATTAGTGAGCGAAGATATAGAAGGAATTCCGACAAAGGAGCCAGCTTTTGGGCTAGACGCTCTTTGGATCGATGCTAGCGTCAAAGAGGACGCCATACTTAGCGGCTACACGATAGTTGATCCTGCAAGCGTCATCTCAACGCACATGAGCGAGCTTATCAAGCAAAACGCAGCCGAGCTTCTAACTGGCCAAGAGACGCAAAATTTACTAGACAAACTAAAGATCGACTACCCAGTCGTGGTCGAGGATACGTTAAGGATCGCACCTATAAATTTGATCCAAAAGGTCTTAAAAACGCTGCTTAAAGACAACATCCCGATCAAAGACCTACTTAGCATACTTGAAGCCATCAGCGACATCGCCGAGGTTAGTAAAAATTTAGACATGATCATCGAGCACGTGCGTGCAGCACTTTCGCGCGTCATCACTTCGCTTTATATAGATGAAAAGGGACAGCTAAATTTTTATATCCTAGACACCGCCGCACAGCAAAAGCTTATGGACGCGGTGCAGTATAAAGACGGCGCCTATCACCTAATGATAAATGTAGCGCAGACGTCATCTATCGTGCAAGCACTTAGGCGTGAAAAGAGAAGCGTCCGATGAGCCAGCACGGAGAGATGGTGCTTTGCGTGGAGCCAAGCTTGCGCAAATTTATAGCAAATATCTGCGCAAATTTCGCCATAGATATAGTGGTGCTAAGCTTTGCTGAGATCTCGGCAAATACGCCATTTGAAACAGTTGGCGTAATAGAAATAGAAAATTTATAAAGGAAAAAGATGAAAATTTATCACCTCTCGCACACCGATCTTGACGGATACGGAGCGCAATACATAACAAATTTTTACTTCAAAGATGTGAAATTTCTAAACTCAAACTACGGCAGAGAGATAGATGATAAATTTACTCAAATTTTATCTGAGATAGACGCCTCTAATGATGATAAAAACGTCATTTTGATCACTGATCTAAATTTAAGCCTAGCTCAGTGCGAGAGCTTTGAGGAGATGATAGAGGGTAAAAATATAAAGCTATTTTTGCTAGATCATCACCAAAGCGGTGCCGAGTGCGCGAGTAGCTACTCATGGTACTTTTTAGATAGCTCAAGGTGCGCTACAAAGATCACTTATGATTTTTTTGCGGGCATTTTTGGCAAAAACAAAGAGCTTGAAATTTTCAGTGACGTCGTAAATGCCGTGGATATCTGGCTAAAAGATGATAAAAATTTCGAGATGGGTAAGGTCTGCTTGGGGCTTGTGGCAAATGCTAAAGAGATAAATAAGGTGATGTTTGAAGCTGAAAACAACCTTTATATGGATCATCTCTTAAAAGAATCGAGTAAATTTTTTAACGAGAAAAACGACTATATCGGCCTTGATATGCAGGTGCATGCTATAAAGAAGTCATTTTTCAAAGAGGATAAAGACGATACGCTAAGCAATCTAATCTCAAACTACGTCGTAAAAAAACTTAGTGAAAATAAAGAGAAATTTAGCATCACCTATAAAGATCATAAAGGAATTTTAACCTACAATGTCGGCAATGTTTCGGTTATCGGCAACGACTTTTTAGTGGCAAATCCTGAATTTGACTTCTTTATCGACGTGACAAATAAAAAAACGCTAAGCTTTCGCGCAAATGGCAAACTTGATGTTAGCGCCATGGCAAAACACCTAGTTGGTGGTGGCGGACACGTCAATGCAAGTGGTGGCTTGTTTGCAAATTTCAAAGATGGCTTTAGCTATGAGCCGATCAAGGCGCAGATAGTTGATCTAATAACTAAAAAAACACAGGAGGAGATATGAAAGAAGAAGAGGTAAGCGTAGAGGAGCTTAGCTACGAGCTTAGCATGGTGCTTGAAGCGATGTTTTACTATGCTGGCGTGAAAAAAGATAAGCTTGAAGAGGCGGCAAATCTCTATGTCGAGTGCATCGACGATGCGTTAGAAAACTCTGACGCTAGCGGTAGCGACGAGGTCATAGAGATAGTTGAATATATGAAAAAACACCATCCAAAGTTATTTAAATAAGGAGAAAATATGAAGAAAATTTTAGTTTTTGCAGCGGCACTTTTTGCGTTAAATGCTATGGCAAATGAAAATTTAGACAAGGCAAATGAGCTTTATGCAAAGAAAAATTTTAACGAGGCCTATCTTGCGTTTAACAAAGCTTGCGGCGAGGGCGAGAAAAAGCTTGCACGATGAATGCGATCATGCTATTTAACGGCGATGGTGTGGCAAAAGATAGAGCTCAGGCTGAGAAAATTTTACGAAAATGTGTGACGAAAATGAGGGCATGGCCTGCGAAAAGTTAGGCGAAATGACAGCTTATGGCCTTATAAAAGACAAAGACGACAATGAAGCAAAAAGCGAAGAGAAGGCAAAAGCTTTGTTTAAAAAAGCTTGCGACAACGGCTACAAACCAGCTTGCGACTTTGTAACAAAATAGATCAAAAAGGGCTTAAAATGGGCTACAAACATAAAGATTTGATAGGAACTAGAGAGCTTAGCAAGGAAGAAATTTTATATTTTCTAGAGGCGGCGAAAGAGTTTAAGGAGCTAAATTTAAGCCAAGTGAAAAAAAATGACTACCTTCGTGGAAAGACCACGATCAACGCATTTTATGAAAACTCGACAAGAACGAGAACATCCTTTGAGATCGCGGCAAAGAGGCTCGGGGCTGATACGATAAATTTTAGCTCATCAAGCTCGAGCGTGACAAAAGGCGAGAGCCTAAATGACACGATGAACAACATGGCTGCGATGAAAAGTGACATCATCGTGCTTCGTCACCCAAGCTCTGGAGCGGCTAAATTTGCCTGCTTCAAGAACTGATGCTAGCATTGTAAATGCAGGGGACGGCACAAATGACATCCAAGCCAAGCTTTGCTTGATCTTTTTACGCTAAGAGAGCATGGCAAAATTTTGGATAAAAACCTAAACGTGGCGATCATCGGCGACATCGCTAGAAGCCGCGTGGCAAGGTCTGACATCTGGGCGATGAAGAAATTTGGCATAAATTTAAAGCTATTTGCGCCAAAGATGATGATGCCAAAAGATGCTGAGGTCTTTGAGTCTCAAATTTGCAAAAATATGGAGGAGGCTTGTGAGGGCAGCGATGTCATCATCATGCTTCGCATCCAGCTAGAACGTGGCGGTGCGGACGTGGCGTTTCCAAGCTCGAGGGAGTACTCGAAATTTTTGGACTAAATAAAAATAGGATAAAGCTAGCAAAGCCTGACGCGATAGTGCTACACCCAGGACCGATAAATAGGGGCGTGGAGTTAAACTCAGATGTGGCTGATGGCACACACTCAGTGGTGCTTAACCAAGTTGAAAACGGCGTTGCGATAAGAATGGCGATACTAAATACGCTTGCAAAAAATAGGGGCTAACGATGAAAATAGCAATAATTAACGGCACTATCGTAAATAGCGACGAGAAATTTTAAGGCAAATATCCTAATAGAGAACGGCAAAATAGCCAAAATCGGAAGTGAGAAATTTGAGGCAGATAAGGTCATCGACGCCACAAATAAGCTAGTCATGCCAGGACTTATCGACATGCATGTGCATTTTCGTGATCCTGGTCAAGAGTATAAAGATGACATCATCTCAGGCTCGCAGGCCGCCGTGGCTGGAGGAGTGACCACCTGCCTTTGCATGGCAAATACAAACCCAGTAAATGACAACGCTTCAATCACAAGAGCAATGATAGAAAAGGCTAAAAACTGCGGACTGATCGATCTTTTACCAATCGCAGCCATCAGCAAAGGGCTTGGTGGCAATGAGATTGTTGAAATGGGCGATCTTATAGAGGCTGGCGCAGTTGCATTTAGCGATGACGGCCTACCAGTTACAAGCTCAAGCGTGATGAGAGCAGCACTTGAGTACTCAAGCATGTTTGGTAGCTTTTGTATAAGCCACTCAGAGGACTGCTCGCTTTGCAGACAGGGCGTCATGCACGAGGGCAAGGTCTCAGCCATACTTGGACTTCGCGGCATGGCGAGGGAGAAAGAGGAGATCGCTGTGAGTCGTGATATGCTACTTGCAAAGCTCACTAAAGCGCACATTCACATCGCTCACGTAAGCTCTGAGTACTCGCTAAAGATCATCGAAATGGGTAAAAAAGAGGGCATAAACATCACTTGTGAGGCCACACCTCACCATTTTAGCTTTAGCGACGATGAAATTTTGAAAAATGCCTACGATACGAAATTTCAAAATGTCACCGCCACTTCGTGAGATAAGCGACGTAAAAGCGGTAAGAGAGGCGCTAAAAAGCGGACTTATAGATGTTATCGCTACCGATCATGCGCCGCACCACACAGATGAAAAGATAGTGGAATTTGACAAGGCGCCATTTGGTATCATCGGACTTCAAACCCTTGTGCCACTCACTCTTAAGCTCGTAAATGAGGGCGTTATAAGCTTAGAGCGCATGGTGGAGCTAACATCTACAAACGCAGCTAAGATGCTAAATTTAAAAGATAAAGGCAGACTTGCTGAGGGCATGCTAGCTGATATAGCGGTGATAGACCCTGAGATCGAGTACGTTTATGACGAAAAGATAAACCGCTCAAAATCAGTAAATTCTCCACTCTTTGGCAAAAAGCTAAAAGGTGCAGCTACTACTACTATAAAAAGTGGCAAGATCGTTTATGAGTTTGGAAAATAATATAAATTTGCTCGTGCGTGTGAGGTAAATTTAGATTTACAAGAGCCAAAATTTGCTAGAAATTTCTAGCAAATTTTGTTTTATTATGAGTTATATTTTTTAACGATACCGCGAACAACTTTTTCTATAAAAAGCACAGAGGCAACTTCGCAGTGCTCTCTTGTAGAGTGAGGTGAGTAGATGTTTGGTCCTATTGAACATGCACTAAGACCTGCTTTTCTCCAAAAGCACTCCACACTCAAGTCCAGCATGCACAGCTGTTATCCTTGCTTCTGGCTTATAAATTTTGAGCTCTTCTAAGATATCGTTTGCAAATTGATCATTTATAGGCTTCCAAGCTGGGTTTCTATCTTTTGAAATAACATGAAAGCCAACTGCTTTTGCAAGCTCTGAAATTTCAAATTCCATTCTATTTAGGCCATCTTTACTCATAGATCTTGCAAAAACTTCCAAAATTTATAGATAAGAAATGTAAAAGAATACACAGCAAAGAAGTGTATAGAAAATAGGATGGTGACATTAAATTTGATAAATTTGCGTTAGGCTACTAGAGCTACCATTTATAGATATTTTGGTAGCCAAGATAGATGCTTATTAAGATAAGCGGGACAAAAACTATATATAAATAGGTAGGATGAAATTTATTTGACAGCCTTTTTGGCTACAAAGTTTATAAAATATCCAAATTTCAAGCCAAAAATATTAAATTTTGGCTCTTTTTTCTCTTGCTTTTTTGATCTTATTTTTAACTACATGAAATTTTGAAGCTGCAGCCGAGCATAGATCCTTGTAGGTAACTAAAATTTTTGACTCTTTTTTAGTGCAAATGGCTGCAAAAACGCTCTCAAGGTCGATTCTCTCTTTTGTGTTAAATTTTCCATCTATTTTCCTAGTAATTTTCTCATTTTATTGATAACAAATAATATTTCATCATCGTCAAGCTCACATAGCAGTTTGCAAACAGCAGCAGCAGCTTGTGGTTTTGAGTTGCCAAGCCTCCAGTCCTGATATGTTCTCATTGGCACGCCAAGATCCTCTGCCATTTTTGCTTGTGAAATTTTCTTACCGATATTTTTTGCTTCAACTGCATTGTGAAGCAAATTAAATATATCACTTGTTTCAATCATTGGAGAATTATACGTTTTATTTCATTAAATATACCTAAAATATTATATAAATAGAGTAAAATAGTATATAAATATCAATATTAAGTATTAAACATACTAAAAATTATTTATAATATACGTTAAAACGTATAAAAATCTTTTAAATTCTTGAATAAAATTAGAAATTTTGGGTTTTATGTTGAAGTTAAATTTTTTATTTTGCTTTAAATTTTTATTTGTTTTTACGCAAAGCTTATAGTATAGGCATTAGAAAAGTTTAGTTATATAGGCTAAATATATATAAATAATTTTTTTTAACTTATATACTTGACATTGATAAACTAAAGTTGTATAATCCGTTTAGCAATTAAAAAGAAAGAGTGCTAAAAGTGAGTAAAACAAATAAACGCGATTTGATACTAAATTCTATCATTGAAGCCTATTTGCAGGACAATGCGCCTATTGGCTCAAACGAGCTTGGCTCTCGCATGAGCGTGGCGATACCGGCATCTACGATACGTGTTTATTTTAAAAAGCTTTCAGATGAGGGTGAGATCACAAAGCTTCACATCAGTGGCGGCAGGATCCCAACTATCGCTGCGATGAGGAGATATTGGAGTGAAATTTTTAGCGAAAACGATATAAATTTAAAGATAAATGACCCAAGAAGCTTAAAGATGCTCTGTGATGAGTTTGAGCTTTATTGTATGATTTTTGGCACGATCGATAAGGAGTTGCTAGAAATTTTAAATTTAAATGATAGATATCTAGTTTTAAATTTTAGCGGCGATGAGATCGTCGTTAAATTTGACGCTAGGATGTATAAATTTTTAAACAACCTTATCGGAGTTAGTTTAGACAAGCTTGAGCTTATCTGTTCTCAAGTTGGCTTAAGCGAACTAAAAAACAAGATAAAGAGCTTAAAAGGACTAAAATTTACTTCCAAGAAAATGAAATTTTAGCCTTTGATATGTTTAAGGATAGACGCTTTAAGATGGTTTTTGACCCAAGTTTTAGCTTGCAGATGGACGAAAAGCTTACATTTTCTCCTATGTTTGACGAAAATTACATGGGGCTTAAAATTTAAAGCAAACTACCTTGGTAGCGAGGCGCAGATGATCTGTGCTGGCAGTGTTTATACTGATTATGTGAAATTTATAAATCTAATAAAGGAGGCCGCGTGAGCGAAGAGGCAAAAGAGCAAAATCTGCCTGAGGTCGAGCCTGTGCAAGAGGCAGCTAGCGATAGCGTAAATTTAGACGCACTTGGCGATATCTCAAAAGTGGAGAAGCTCGAAAAAGAGCTTGGCGAGATCACTGATAAATATTACAGAGCAAATGCTGAGTTTGAAAATATCAAAAAGCGTTATGAAAAAGAGAAAGCAGACGTTGCAAGCTATGCAAATGAGAAATTTGCAAGGGACTTGCTACCAGTCATAGATGCGCTCGAGATCGCTGCAAATTTTGACCCAGAGGATGATGAATTTGCTAAAAAGATCAAAGAGGGCATTTTGATAACGATAAATCAGTTCAAGAAATGTTTTGAAAAGCATGGCGTGAGCGAGATCGCAACTGATACCGAGTTTGATCCAAATGTGCATAATGCTGTTTTAAGGGTCGATAGCGAGGAGAAGCAGAGCGGTCAGATCGTGCAAGCTTTACAAAAAGGCTATATGATAAATGGTAGGGTTTTGCGCCCAGCTATGGTCAGTGTGGCAAACTGAAATTTAAAAAATAAATCTAATAAAGGAAAAATATGTCAAAAGTTATAGGTATAGACTTAGGTACAACAAACTCTTGTGTGAGCGTTTTTGAGCGCGGCGAGAGCAAGGTTATCCCAAACAAAGAGGGTAAAAACACAACTCCATCTGTTGTTGCTTTTACAGACAAAGGTGAAATTCTAGTAGGTGACGTCGCAAAACGTCAAGCAGTTACAAACCCTGAAAAAACGATATATTCTATCAAACGTATCATGGGTTTGATGAGTAATGAAAAAAATGCTGAAGAGGCAAAGGCTCGCTTGCCATATCACGTTGTAGATAGAAACGGCGCTTGCGCGGTTGAGATCGCTGGTAAGGTCTATACTCCGCAAGAAATTTCAGCAAAAATTCTTATCAAGCTAAAAGAAGACGCTGAAGCATATCTTGGTGAAAAGGTAACAGATGCGGTTATCACTGTGCCTGCATACTTTAACGATAGCCAAAGAAAGGCTACAAAAGAGGCTGGAACGATCGCAGGACTAAACGTGCTTCGTATCATCAATGAGCCAACAGCTGCGGCGCTTGCTTATGGTCTTGATAAAAAGAGGCTGAGAAAATTTTAGTTTATGACCTAGGTGGTGGTACATTTGACGTTACAGTGCTTGAAACTGGCGATAACATCGTTGAAGTTTTGGCAACTGGCGGTAACGCATTCTTAGGTGGTGATGACTTTGATAACAAGATCATCGACTGGTTGGTAAGTGAGTTTAAAAACGAAACTGGTATCGATCTAAAAGGCGACATCATGGCACTTCAACGCTTGAAAGAAGCAGCTGAAAATGCTAAAAAGAGCTAAGCTCAGCTCAAGAGACTGAGATAAATTTACCATTTATCACAGCTGATGCGACTGGCCCAAAACACCTTGTCAAAAAGCTAACTCGCGCTGAAATTTGAAGGCATGATCGACTCACTTGTTGGCGAGACTATCACTAAGATAAATGAAGTCATCAAAGATGCAGGTTTAAGCAAGAGCGACATCAAAGAGGTCGTAATGGTCGGTGGTTCAACTCGTGTGCCACTTGTTCAAGAAGAGGTTAAAAAGGCATTTGGCAAAGAGCTAAATAAGAGCGTAAATCCAGATGAAGTCGTAGCTATCGGTGCTGCGATCCAAGGTGCGGTTATAAAAGGCGATGTTAAAGACGTTCTACTTCTTGACGTTACTCCACTTAGCCTTGGTATCGAGACACTTGGCGGCGTTATGACAAAGATCATCGAAAAAGGTACAACGATACCAACTAAGAAAAGTCAAGTCTTCTCAACTGCAGAAGATAACCAAAGTGCCGTTACTATCATGGTTTTACAAGGTGAGCGTGAGTTTGCAAGGGATAATAAATCACTTGGTAACTTCAACCTCGAAGGTATCCCAGCAGCTCCAAGAGGCGTGCCTCAAATCGAAGTTGAATTTGACATCGACGCAAACGGAATTTTAACCGTTTCAGCAAAAGATAAAGCGACTGGCAAAGCCCAAAACATCACTATCTCAGGATCAAGTGGCCTAAGCGAAGATGAGATAAATAGCATGGTAAAAGATGCTGAGCTTCACAAAGAAGAGGATAAAAAACGCAAAGACGCAGTAGAAGCTAGAAACCAAGCAGATGCGCTTGTTCATCAAACTGAAAAGAGCATGAGCGAGCTTGGCGAGAAGGTGCCAGCTGAAGATAGAAGCAACATCGAAGCTACGCTAAATGACCTAAAAGAGATTCTAAAAGATGAAAACTCTTCAAAAGAGCAAATCGACGCAAAGGTAGAGGCTCTAAGCAAAGCTAGCCACAAACTAGCAGAAGCTATGTATAAAAAAGATGAAAACGCTGGCGCAAACGGCGGAAATAATAAAAAAGACGACGACGTTATAGACGCTGAAGTCGAGTAAAACTCCTAGAGCAGGGCAACCAGCCTTGCTCTTTAAATTTAACTCATAAATTTGAAATTTCTAAACACTTCTTAGCGCACTTTCACGACATCATCTTGTAAGATAAGTATAAATTTCTAAAATGCAAAATTTAGCCACGCCCCAAAATCAAGACCTTTTAACGATATCCACCCATCTATTAAGCTCTTGTTGCTCGGCTTTTAGCGTGCTACTTTCGCCGTGTCCTGGATAAAGAGTGAAGTCGCCCTCTAGTTTTTTGCACTTTTGCAAGCTTTTTATCATCTCGTTTTTGTCTGAATACGGAAAGTCCCAGCGTCCGATGCTACCTTTAAATAAAAAATCTCCACTAAACATCGCATCTTCTATCTCTATCATCGAACAACCTGGCGTGTGCCCTGGGAAGTGGTGAAATTTAAAAGAAAAGTCATCCACTACAAAGCTCTCATCGCCTTGAGCCAAAACATCTGGCACAAAGGTATTTTTCATATAGCCAAAAATGTCACTCTCACACATAAAAGCATCAAATTTATTGATATAAACTGGGATTTTTAGCTCATTTTTTAGCTCGCTCACGTCGTAAATATGATCAAAATGTCCATGAGTGCAAAGTATCGCCTTTAAATTTTGTGCATTTCGCAAAACCCACTCTTTTGCCCCATCGCCTGGATCTATCACCAAACTTGAGCCATTTTTGGTAACGATGTAGCAATTTGTCCCAAAATCGCCAAAATTTTTATGCATTACTCTCATTTTTTACCTTAAATTTATTATTTCTTAAATATTTGCATCTTTTTACTTAAACTTAAAGAAAAATTTTAAATTTTAATTAGTATAATTTTTGCAAAAGGAAGGCAAATTTAGGCAAAGGGACAATGAAGGGGTATCAAAAAATAGAAGAAACCTTAGTTTTTAGCTTAAAAGATAAAACTAAAGGTAAAAAGCTACTATTAGGCGTAAGTGGCGGTATTGATTCTGCTGTGGTTGCGACACTTTGTGCGAGAGCAAAGCCAGATGAAACTCATGCACTCATCATGCCAACAGCATCATCAAACAAAGAAAATATGGACGATGCCTTAAATTTATGCGAAAAACTAAACATAAAATACAAAGTTTTATCCATAGAGGGCATTTTAAATGCTTTTTACGAAACGATAGATGCAAATTTAAGCAATTTAAGAAAGGGAATTTAGCAGCTAGAGTTAGAATGAGCTTGCTTTATGATTATTCATCTAGTATAAACGCTCTAGTCATCGGCACAAGCAACAAAAGCGAGCTTATGCTCGGCTATGGCACGATATTTGGGGATTTGGCTTGCGCGATAAATCCTATCGGAGAGCTTTATAAGAGTGAAATTTTTGAATTTGCAAAACATCTTGGTGTTGATGAAAATTTTATCAAAAAAGCACCTTCAGCCGATCTTTGGGATGGACAAAGTGACGAGGGCGACATAGGTTACAGCTATGCTGTCATTGATGAAATTTTACAAAAATTAGAAAATAACAAGGAGCAAGCCATCAAAAAGTTTGGATTAAAAGCGGTCTTGGATATAGAAAATAGAGTTGTGTCAAACAGGTTTAAACGACAAATGCCGTTGATAGTGAAAATTTAAAGGATTAAAGATGAGAGAAATTCCGTTTTACAAACCAACTATCACTGAGCGTGAGAGTGAGCTTATCGAAGAGGCTTTGCATTCTGAAAATACCACCGATACGGTTGCTAAATTTGAAGAAAAGCTAAAAGAATACTTTGGTGCTAAATTTTGTTATCACTACAAATAACATCGCAGCAGCGCATCATCTGGCTCTAAGCGCTATGGACACAAAGCGCGGTGACAAGGTCATCTGCTCAGTAAATGCCTTCCCTAGTGTGGCTCAGGCTGTTAGACATTTTGATGCCGAGCCTATCTTTGTTGATATTGATGAAGAGGACTTTAACATCAGCCCAGAAGCCCTTGAAAAGGTGCTAAAAGAGCAAAATCACAAAAAACTAAAATGTGCTTTTATCTCACACATCGCTGGACAAAGCGCTAGGCTTGATGAGATAAAGGCTATCTGCGAAAAATATGGCATCGTCGTTTTAGATGATGCAAACCGAGGCATAGGACTAACATACAATGGCAAAAAGGTTGGTTCAGACTCGTTTTTATCATGCTTTCAGACAAACTCACGCGTGCAAAATCCTATCTCAACAGTTGGATTTTTCACGACAAATGACGAAGAGGTCTATAAAAAAGCAAAACTACTTCGTAACTACGCCCTTGTAAATGGTATAGATAAATTTGGTAGTTTAAGCTACATCTACGACGTTGTTGATATCGGTTTAAAATACGACATAAACTCGATAAATGCGGCGTTTTCTATTGCTCAGCTTGAAAAGACAGACGAGCTTATAAAACGTAGAAAAAAGATCGCTGAAATTTACGATAAAGAGCTTAAAGAGTGTCACAACATCACAACTCCAGTCAAAAAACGCGAGCACATCTACACTCAATATATCATCAAGATAAATAAAAACCGTGACAGCTTTGCTAGAGAGCTTTTGGAGCGTGGAATTCACACTTCGCTGCACTACATACCGATACATTTGCTAAGCTATTATAAAAATAAATATTCGCTTAAAGTAAATGACTTCCCAAATGCTCTAAAAGTGTATCAACAAGTCTTGTCGCTGCCTATATATCATAGTTTGAGCGACGAAGAGGTGCAATACATCTGCAACACGGTAAAAGAAATTTCTAAATCACGTGTTTAAGAAATTTAACATCTTTTTACACTCTTGGGCGAATGACTACTTCTTTCGCCCAAATTTCTTTCAAATTTTACTAGCTTTTTTACTTTTACCACTAAGTCTTATCTACGCTCTAGTCGTTGTTTGCAAGAGATTTAGCGCTCAAAAAAAAGACTTTGGCACAAAGATAATAAGCGTTGGAAATTTAACCCTTGGAGGAAGCGGCAAGACCCACTTTGCGTCGCTATCGCTAAGAATTTCGAGGGCGCTTTTATCATCCTTAGAGGCTATAAAAGAAAGAGCAAAGGCATGCAAGTTGTCGCTAGGGATGGCGAAATTTTACTTGACGTGGCAGCAAGTGGCGATGAGGCGATGATATATGCCACAAGCATTAAAAACGCAAATGTGATCGTTAGTGAAGATAGAAAAGTAGCCATAAACTACGCCAAAAAGCAGGGCGCAAAGTATATCTTGCTAGATGATGGATTTTCTAAATTTGATATAGCTAAATTTGACATCTTGGTGCGTCCAAACCCAGAGCCAAAGCTAAAGCTTTGTCTGCCAAGCGGGGCTTATAGATATCCATTTAGCTTTTATAAATTTGGTGATTTTATAGCGTGCGAGGGGCAAACTCACTTTAGAAAGAGCGAAATTTTAAATAAAAGCGAAAAAATGGTGCTAGTTACCGCCATAGCGAACCCAGTGCGCCTTGAAGTATTTTTCAGCGAGTGCGTAGGGCAGGTCTTTTTCCCTGACCACTACGACTTTTCAAAAGAAGAGCTAAGCGAAATTTTACAAACCTACGGCGCCACCTCACTTTTGATGACACAAAAGGACTATGTAAAGGTAAAGGATTTTGGGCTGAGAGTATCGCTTATCACGCTTGAAGTTACGCTAAGCGAGGAGTTTAAAAAGGTTTTGGCACAGCAAATTTAAGCCCATTTTGTTATAATGAGCCACTTTTTAAAAGGAAAATTTTAGATCAAAATGAGAATTTTAATCACCTCAGTCGCAAAGAAAAAGAGGCAAAAAAACTAAGCAAAAAGCTCGTGAAAAAGGGACTTGCAGCTTGCGTGAGTAGCTTTAGCGCAAAGAGCATTTATCTTTGGCAAGAGAAGCTTTGTGATGAAAAAGAGCAAATTTTACTCATAAAAACGGACGTGAAATTTAAAAAAGTAGCTAAATTTATAAGAAAGTACCACAGCTACGAAACTCCAGAAATTTTGGCACTTAAGCCAAAAGATGTTTTTAAAAAATACGAAAATTGGATAAAAAAATCAACTAAAAAAGGCAAAAAATGAGACTAACACCAACTAGAAGCGTGAAAGATGAAAAGGTAAAAAATGTAAATTTAAGCACAGCCATGCTTAGCCCAAGCTCCGCTCACGGCGGACTTTACGCGCCAAAGAAGCTACCAAAGATCACAAAGGCAAAGTGGCAAGAGCTCTCAAACCTAAGCTACGAAAAGCTCGCACTTCACATCATCTCGCTGTTTAAATTTGACGTATCTGAGGTGTTTTTCAAAAAAGCGCTCAAAAGATATACAAGCTTTGATGATCCAAAGCACCCAGTCATTTTTAAAAAAATAGATAAAAATTTATACGTAAATGAGCTCTATCACGGCCCAACAAGGGCATTTAAGGATATGGCGCTTCAGCCCTTTGGCTCGCTGCTTAGTCAGCTAGCAAAGAGAGAGGCGAAAGATACCTTATCATGTGCGCAACTAGCGGTGACACAGGCCCTGCGACACTTCAGACTTTTGCAAATGATGAAAATATAAAGGTCGTCTGTCTTTATCCAGATGGTGGCACGAGCGAGGTGCAAAAACTGCAAATGCAGACCATGCAGGGTGAAAATTTAAAGGTTTTTGGCATAAAAGGCGACTTTGACGACGCTCAAAGAGCGCTAAAAACGCTGCTTGCAAATGATAAATTTAAATCTGAGCTTAAGAAAAAGCGCCTTAAACTAAGCGCGGCAAACTCGGTAAATTTTGGCAGAATTCTCTTTCAGATCATCTACCACGCCTACGCCTACGCAAATTTACCTAAAACAAAAGGCGCTTAAGGCAAACGAGAGCTTTGACATCATCGTACCAAGTGGAAATTTTGGCAATGCACTTGGGCGTATTACGCTAAAAAAATGGGCGCAAAGATCGGCAAGATCAAGATCGCCTCAAACGCAAACAATATCTTGACGCAGTTTTTCACCACTGGCATTTACGACCTCAGGGATAAAAAGCTGGTTAAGACGATAAGCCCAGCCATGGATATATTGATAAGCTCAAACGTCGAGCGCTTGCTGTTTGATAAATTTGGCAGTGAGCGAACAAATGAGCTTATGCAAAGCCTAGCCAAAAACAAATTTTATAAGCTTAGCAAACAAGAGCTTGAAGCGCTAAAAGAGGACTTTGAGGCTAGCTGGTGCGACGACAAAGAGTGCGAGGCATATATCGCAAAGCTTGCAAAGGACGGCTATGCGATCGATCCGCATACGGCTACTTGCTTTAAAATGGTGGATGCTGGCCGCATAAATGTCATCACATCGACCGCGCACTGGGTGAAATTTACGCCAAGCATGATCAAAGCGTGCCAGATCAA
The DNA here is from genome assembly GCA_037321105.1 of Campylobacter concisus. GTDB lineage: Bacteria > Campylobacterota > Campylobacteria > Campylobacterales > Campylobacteraceae > Campylobacter_A > Campylobacter_A concisus_AZ. The sequence goes on from CP147775.1 coordinate 1,964,898, forward strand.
AGATACAAAAGATGAAAAAGATGCGCTCGCAAAGACTGCTAAAATCTTAAATGACAGCGTGCCAAGCTCGATAAACTCGCTATTTAGCGCGAAAATTTTGCATAAAAATATCATAAAAGAGGACGAGATCGAAAAGTGCGTCCTAGAATGGATCGAGCGATGATAATCATCCCAGCCCGCCTTGCCTCAACAAGGTTTAGTAATAAAATTTTAAAAGAGATAAACGGCGTGCCGATGTTTGTGGCGACGGCTCTTAGAGTAAGCGGCGTGGATGATGTGGCGGTTGCGGTGGATGAGCCAAGAGTGTTAGAGATCGCCAAGGCTCACGGCATAAAAGCGGTGCTAACTAGCAAAGACCATCAAAGTGGCACTGACAGGATAAACGAAGCGGCGCAAATTTTGGGGCTAAATGGGAGCGAGATCATCATAAATGTTCAGGCTGATGAGCCATTTATAGAGCCTGAAAATATCGCTAAATTTAGGGCTTTTTGCGAGCAAAATAGGCAAAATGCCTTTATGTTTTCTTGCTATAAAAAGATGGACGATGAGTTTGCGGATGATAAAAATTTAGTCAAAGTGGTGACTGATTTTGAGGGCTATGCGCTTTATTTTTCAAGATCAAGGATACCATTTAACAGAAGCGAATGCAAAAGCTACAAGGCGCACCTTGGCATCTACGGATACAGCGTAAAAAGTCTAAAAGAGTTTTGCACGCTCATGCCTTCAAACCTTGAAAATACCGAGAAGCTCGAGCAGCTGCGTGCCCTAGAAAATGGCAAAAAGATAGCGATGCTAGAGGTTGAGAGCCAAAGTATCGGCATCGATAGTGAAGAGGACTACCAAAGAGCGCTAGCTAAATTTGGCAAATGAGCCTAAATTTTGCTCTGCTTGGACGTTTTTGCCGTGGTGGAGGCAAATTTTAAAATTTTATAAATTTGGGTAATGGTTTGGCTGATATTTTGTATTTGATTTCGTGGTCTAGCTCGCTTACACGTGATTTTGATTAAGCTCTAGCTGTGTTATTTGTTAAATTTACTACGAATTTCATATTTTTAAATTTTATTTGAAAAATTTTGTCTATTTGCTGAGATGTTTTAAATTTAAGACAATTGCAAATTTTGCTGATATTTTACATTGCGGTCTTTTCTGTGCGCGATTTGGCGCAAAATTTGATTAAATATTAGTTGTGTTGGTTACCTTGGCGCTAAACTGAAATTTAGTTTCTATTTCTACTTGTTGGCATGTTTTAAAATTTTGATAAATTTTAATATGATTGCTTGAGCGAAGTTTTTATCTTTGGCTTTCGGTCTTGTTTGCAACGCGAGATTGAGCAAAATTTCATTAAAATTTGGTTGTTCTACAATCCTAGAAGCAAACCAAATTCGCTGATATTTTTAAAATTTTATAAATTTAAGATAACTACAATTTTTGCTTTTGCAATTTTACTCACGTTATCGCATGATATAAATTTTGATAGCTGATTTTACTTATTTGCTACATTTCTAGTTAGCTACAAGGTTTGCAAAGCCTAGAGAAATTTGGCTGATAAATTTAAAAAATCCAGCCAAATTTGCCTTTGTAATCTAAAATTTTCTCAAGCTTTGCTATGAAATTTTTAGCATTTATAAAGCCGATCGTTCTAAGTGATTTTTGCTCTTCTCCGTTTTTAAAAAGTAGAAGTGCAGGCGGATCGATGAGGCCAAAATTTCTTAACATCTCATCATTTTGCGCTCCGCCACTTGTCACGTCGATGCGAATGAGCGTAAATTGTGCCAAAGCATTTTTCACGCCAGCGTCCTTAAAAGTGATGTGCTCTATCTCTTTGCAGCTAGCGCACCAGTCGGCATAAAAATCCACTAGCACTGGCTTGCTTGAGCTTTTTATCATCTCATTTAGCTCGTTTAAATTTCTCAGCCTGTTTGAAATTTAGCTCGCTCTCGTTTTTGGCTGAAATTTAGCCCAGAAAGTGGCGAAAAGGCATCTTTTGAGCCCAAAAATGCGCCGATAATTAGCATGAGTGAGTAGATAAAAACTAGCACGCAAAGCGCTTTTTTAAATTTAGCCCAGCCGCTATTTGCTGCCTCAAACGCCCCAAGATAAATGGCCGCAAAGACGCCTATGACGCCGTAACCAAGTAGCTCAAAAAACGCTCCAAGCATGCGTGCGAGGATCCAAACGGCCATGATGAGCATCAAAAAGCCAAAGAGTTTTTTGACCTCGTCCATCCAGCCACCAGGTCTTGGTAGGAGTTTGCCAGAGCTTAGCCCTATCACTAGAAGTGGCACGCCCATGCCAAGCCCCATGACAAAGAGCATGATGCCCCCATAAGCGCATCGCCGCTTTGTGCGATGTATAGAAGTGCGCCTGCTAGTGGTGCTGCCACGCAAGGCGAGACGATGAGCGCAGAGGCAAAGCCCATGATGAAAACGCCAATGAGACCCGAGCTGTTTTGCGACTTTTTGCTGATCAAGTTTTCAAATTTAGAGGGCAGTTTGATGTCGTAAAAGCCAAACATACTAAAGCTTAAGATGACAAAAATGGCCGCAAATGCGCCAAGTACGTATATGTTTTGGAGCGCCCCTGCGATGCCAAAGCCAAGTAGGCTTGCTCCAACGCCAGCAAGCGCGTAAGCAAGGCTCATCGCAACTACATAAACTAGCGAGAGCAAAAAGCCTTTTTAGCATTTAGGCTGCCGCCCTTTGAGACGATGATGCTTGATAAGATCGGTATCATCGGAAAGACGCAAGGTGTGAGCGAAAGCAAGAGGCCGTAGCCAAAAAATGTCGCAAGCGAGATAAAAAAGTTTTTGTTACTTAGCTCGTTTGCAATGCTTTGATCTTCTGAAAGCTCGGTAAATTCAGGATTGGTTTCATCTTTTTGCTCTTTTTCAAAGGCTATGATGCTAAATTTGCCAAATTTCTCAAAGATGTCATAAATTTTGTTTTGCGGGCGGTAGCAAATGCCATTTTTAGCGCAGCCTTGATAGCTTAAATTTAGCCTAGCATTGCCGTTTTTAAGATGCTCTTTTACTAAATTTTAGTGGGATAAACAGCGAAAAATCTTTTGGATAAATTTCGTATTCGCCAGTGTTTTCACTCTTTGGCATATTTAGCAAAGAATTTATCTTCTCTTCGCCAAGCTTAACCTCAAAGCTATCTTTATAAAGGTAGATATTTTCGCCAAATTTAAACTTGATCTCAACGCCTTGTTCGTCGATACTTGGGCTTAAAACAAATGCCTTACTGACGTCTAAAACCTCGGCAAAAAGTGAGCTTGCAAACAAAATAAGAGAAAAAATAAATTTAAAAAACATGCTAATCCTTGCTAAATCAAAAGAGATGATTTTAGTCTAAATTTTAAATTTATTCTATTTTATAGTAAAATCGTGAAAAAGCGTGAAATTTTTAAAAGGAGCGATGATGTCAAAAGATAAAAAACACCAAAAAAGCGATAAACTTGGCTACGAAGAAGAGCTAAGACTGCTTCAGATAGAACTTTTAAAATTCCAAAATCATGTCAAAGACAAGGGACTTAGAGTGCTTATGCTAATGGAGGGGCGAGACGCAGCTGGCAAGGGTGGCACGATAAAGCGCCTAACAGAGCATCTAAATCCGCGCGGTTGCCGTATCGTAGCGCTTACAAAACCAAGCGACGTCGAGAAGACGCAGTGGTACTTTCAAAGGTATGTGACGCATCTGCCAAGTGCTGGCGAGATCGTCATCTTTGATAGGAGCTGGTACAACAGGGCTGGGGTTGAGCCAGTGATGGGTTTTTGCACGCAGGCTGAGCATAAAGAATTTTTGTGTGAAGTGCCAAAATTTGAAGAGATGATCATAAACTCAGGCATCATTTTTTTTAAAATTTACCTCTCGATCACAAAAGAGGAGCAAAAAAAGCGCTTTAAAGAGCGTCTAAACGACCCGCTAAAGCAGTTTAAAATCTCTCCAGTAGATCAAAAAGCGCAAGAACTTTGGGATCAGTACTCCATCGCCAAATACTCGATGCTGCTAGCCTCTCACAATAGCATCTCGCCGTGGGTGATCGTCTCAAGCGACAATAAAAAAGAGGCGAGGTTAAATGTCTTTAAATTTATCCTAACTCACGTCGAATATCCAAAAAAGATAGATGAGTATATAAAATACGACAAAAGCGTCGTAAGAGATGGAAGCGAGGAGATCAAGCGTATAGAAGAAGGGTTAAATAAAGATAAGCTAAAGAGCATAGACTAAATTTTATTTGGGCTTGGTTGTAAATTTTGGGTTTAAATTTACAACCAAATTTTGCTAAAGCCACCACATAAGTTTTGCCAAAATGACCATTATCAGGCAAAGAATAAGAGCTATGAGATGTGAAAATTTACCAAATGGATCTGGTTTTTTTAAGATAGTGACATTAAGAACAGAGATGAAAGTGATAAGACACATAAGAAGTAAAACTACGATCTTTGCTAGCAAGAGCTTTTGAAAGTTGCTTTGCCACCAACCATGCTCGCCTCCAAGATAGTCCTTTGCCATATATGCCCCACTTATCAAAAGTAGTAAAAATGCCGTGCCAAAAACCTTTGCACTGCCTTTTGTATATGCCTTTTTAACAGCTTCAAGGGTTTGAGGACTTATCGTTTTTTTAGCAAATGGATATATACAAACATCAAAAAATACATAACCTATAAAGATAATGGCACAAACTAAATGCGTAATGAGAGAAAAAAGATACATTTTTTGCCTTTTTTGTTTGGCATTATATAAATTTTATTAGCTATATTTGCTGATTTTGATTAAGTATTGAGAGGTCTAGAAGATCCCAGCCAAAGCTCGCTCGGATAAATGTTTTTAGAAGCTATATTTTGCTTCAAATCTGATACGATTTTGTTTGTAGCTTTCGCTGTCTTTTTTGTCTTTAGCAGCTGCATACCAAGAAAGGAATGTAAGTTTTTTGCTGTATTTGTAGCTAGCATCAAGAGACCATTCGCTTCTTTTTGCTCTCTCTTTACCAAGAGCCCAGCTATAGCCTTTACCTTGAGTATATCCAGCACCAAAGCCAAATTTGTCTATATCATATCCAGTTGTAACAAACCAGTAGTCGTTGTTTCCTTTGATGTTATTGTAGTATTGTTTGCCACCACTCATTACACCATTTAGGATTTTTGCTGGGTTGATAAGTTCGCCATTTGCATCAAGTGTTACAAATGAAATTTTATTATTGTCTTTGTTCTTAGCATCAAAATCTAAATAACCAGCGTTAAGTTTAGCGCCAAATAGTTTTGTGCCAGCTTGAACTGCCCAGAAGTTAGCATCAGCTACATCCTTGTGATCTGAGTCATTGCTGAACAAATTGACCTTTTAGGTTTAGGTTAACATCATCAGTTACATTAAAGCTTACACCAGCATCAGCACCGTAAAGTGTAGCTACCTCTTGAACATTTGCAATAGCTGCTTTAAATGATACTGGATCATAGCTGCCAGCTGCACCTAAATAATATATATTGCCAGGAGTGTCACTGATGCTTCCTGTAAGTGTTTTTAGAAATGGACCGTCTAGCTCTGTACCATCACTTTGTACTGCATCAAATGCAGCTGCAGCTAAAGTAAGGCCTGGCACGTCAGTATTTATTACTTTTAGACCTGTACCAGCTACATCTTTGTCATCAAAGAAAGTACCTAATAGTTGTTTACCAGCTGTAATTGTAGTATTGCCAGCTTTGTAGCCTAGATACATCTCATAAACGCCAAATGTTCCTGTTGTATATGTTTTATCTGTTCCAGCTGCGTTTTTATCACCAGAATCATCAGTTAGATCATATCTTAAATTTAATACACCAAAGAAGTTATCATCGATCGCGGCTTTAAATGCTGTTTGCATTCTAAAAGCATGACCAGCACCACTATTTTTTACTGTATTATTTTGGTTTGAATTTTTTATAAAATCATTTGTATAACGATATCTTGCAAATCCTGAAAGATCTACGTTTTTTATAGCTTCTTCAAGTGGAGTTGCACTTGCAACGCTTGAAAATGCACCTAAAGCAACCAAAGCAGCTAAGCTAACTTTTGTAAGTTTCATCTAAATCTCCTTTTGATAAAAATGTTTTGAAAGGATATTATCATAGAAAATTAATTTTATAGCTTAAATTTAGTTAAAAATTTCAAAAATTATTACCGATTGTTTACCAAAATAAGATAATAAGATAAGATTTGTCTTTAAAAATTTGAGTTTGTTTGAAGCTAAAAGATGAGAAATTTATATCTCATCAGTTAAATTTAGCCGTTGTTTTTAGCCTGCGCCTCTTCGCGCTCTTTCTTTTGTCTTATAGCGGCTTCTTTTTGGATATTTTTTTGCTGAGCGACAAAGATATGCTCTTCAAGTGTGACTAGCTGAAAGACACCCTCAAATATCTTGATCTCTTTTACATAGCCTATCACTTTCACCTCTCTTTTCTGCTCTCTTCAAACCTTGCTTGCGCATCAAAATTCGACCACATCGCCAAGCTTGAGCGGTCCAAAGAAATTTATCCTAGCACCGATGCTGACGCAAAATTCTTCATTTATAGCTAAAAGCGCTGCGTAGTTTGCCCCCATGAAGACAAAACCGCTATGTATGAGTCCTTCTGCGTCGCTTACCATATCAGCCGTGGTAAAAAATCTAGTTTTTGCGTGATTTTTCTCAAGCAAAAATGCCGTTCCACTAAAATTTAGCTTTGTTAAAGGTGCTGTTTTTATCTCGTTTCTTAGCGGGTTTTCGTCCTCTGGGAGGATTATTTGTGATTCGTCTTTTGCTTCAAAAATATTTTCATCTGCCATATTTATCCTTAAATTTTAACTCTCACGTAGGCTCTTTTTGGAGCTGGGTAGCCTTCAATCGTCTTTGTATTATCGTCTGGGTCTAAGAAATTTCCAAGACTTTCTCCATCTATCCACTGCGTTTTTCGCTGCTCATTTAGATCAGTCGCCTTTGTATCAAGCAAGCTAAAATCCTTAAATTTAGCCCTCTCGCACCAGTTTTCAAGTGCGCTAAGCGTTGGCACAAAGTAGATATTTGGAATTTTTGAGTATCTATCCTTTGGGCTTAGCGCAAAGTCGCCATCCATATCTATATACATCGTGTCTAAAAATAGCTCGCCACAGCGATTAGCGCGGTTTTTAGCTCTTTTAGCATCTTTATAGGATCGCTTCTGTGGTATATCACACCAAGGCAAAAAATGGTGTCAAATTTCACTCCAAACTCTGGCAAGCTCTCGACGCCAAGAAGCTCGTAAGCGATATTTGAGCGGATAAATTTATTTAAAAAAGCAAACTGCAAATATGTATGCACGCTAGGGTCAAAGCCAGTTATGCTTTTTGGGCGTACTCAAGCATCTTAAACATATAATATCCGTTGTTACACCCCACGTCAGCCACGCACTTGCCAGCTAAATTTAGGTGCGGGGCAAGGATATTAAATTTAATAAAACTTTGCCACTCGCTATCTATATATATATCATCAAGTAAAAATGGCCCTTTTCGCCAAGGCTTTAGGCTAAGGGCGAGGTTGTGAATTTCATCTTTGCTCGCAGCGCCCAGCTCTTTAAAATTTGACATTTACGCTCTCACTAAGGCTAAATTCGCAATCAAAATTTGCTAGATTTTCTATCCTATTTAAAATTTTGCTTTTGCTGCTCGTTAAATTTGCTAAGATCCACGCTATTTCCAGTTCAACGATGTTGTGCGGACACTCTTTTTGGTAGGTGCCAGTCGCGTCATAATACTCTTTACAATCATTATAATATTGCGTCGAAACTCCGCGCTCGTTCATATAAAGACAACCGTTGCAAAATAGCGCTATAAAGCCTAAAAATATAATCTTTTTCATGTGGCGGATTTTATCATAAATAAAAATTTTATGCTAGAATAGCAGGCAGTTTTAGAGCCAAGTTTGGCTAAGATTAAGCAAAAGGCATTTTATGCAAAGAAGAGATTTTTTTAAATTCAGTAGTTTTTTAGGTGCAGCAAGTCTGCTTCCAAGTGTCACCCTAGCTAGCGACGAGCCAGCAAGCCCAGTAGTTAGAAATTTTGACGTAAATTTCAAACACCAGATACTTGAAAAGGGCAAAAGCTCGAGAATTTGGCTGCCACTTCCACTAAGCACCACTTATCAGCAACTAACCCAAGACTACGTCATAAACACAACCGCTAAAAACGTCTATATCTCAGACACGCTAATACCAACAATGTATGGCGAATTTGAAGAAAATGAGCAAAGACCTATTTTAAATATCCAGTTTAAGATCCAAACAACAGAGCGCAATACCGACTTTAGTAAGGTAAATTTCGATCCAAATGAGAAGGTTGACCCTGCTGTTTTGGAGTTTTTAAAACCAACTTCACACATCCCAACAGATGGCGTAGTAAGAGCAAAAGCGCTTGAGATCGTTGGAAATTTAAAGGGCGATTTGGAGCGTGCAAAGGCTATTTATACGTGGGTTGCAAACACTATGCAGCGTGATAACAGCGTCATTGGATGTGGTACTGGCGATGTTAGAGCGATCCTAGAAAGCGGCAAGCTAGTTGGCAAATGCACCGACATAAACTCAGTTTTTGTGGGACTTTGCAGATCAGTTGGCATCCCAGCTAGAGAAATTTTGGCATTAGAGTTGGTCAGTCTAGATTTTCAGATCAAATGGGTAGCGCAAAAGATGGCGTAGCTAAAATTTCAGGCGGACAGCACTGCAGGGCTGAGTTTTACCTAAAAGGCTATGGTTGGATACCGGTTGATCCAGCTGACGTTACAAAGGTAAGACTGGGCGAGAAATTAACAAACGACGACGCTAAGATCGTAGCTGTTAGGGATTATTGCTTTGGCAACTGGGAGATGTGCTGGATAGGCTTTAACTACGGACGCGACTTTATCTTAAAGCCAACTCCAGAGCAAACTCCGCTAAATAACTTTGGCTATCCATACGCTGAAGTCGATGGCAACACACAAAACTACTATTCGCCAAAAGAATTTAGCTACGACTACGTCTCAACAGAGCTAAAATGAGAGCCTTTTGGCTGATACTAACATCCATAGGTAGTGCTATCGGCGCTACCTTGTGCTGCTTGCCGGCACTTCTTTTTCTGCTTTTTGGCACATCTTTTTCATTTCTATCTTGGACAGCAAAATTTATACCAGTACCGCGTCCCTTTAAGCGTCGTGGCGGTCATTTGCTTTGTGATCTCAGGTATTGCTCTGTTTTACAAGCCAAAAAGCTGCAACCTAAGCTATAAAAAGAAAAAATGGATACTTATATATATACTTTTTGGAGTGATTTTGCTTTTACTCCTTACATATCCGGAGCTTTTAGGAGAAATTTATGCGTAAAATTTTAGTTTTAGCCCTTCTTGCGCTTAGTTGCTACGCTGAGAAAACGATAGAGATTTTGGTGCCTAGCATGCACTGTCCGCTTTGCACAGCGATAGTAAGAAAGGCCGCACTTAGCGTTGAGGGCGTAAAAAAGGCAGACGTATCGCTAAAAGAGCGAAAAGCTGTCGTTGTAGCAGATGACAAGGTCGATGAAAAGAGCTTTTAAAGGCGGTTGATGCGACTGGCTATAAGGGCGAGATAAAAGAAATTTAAAGGAGGCAAATATGTCAAAGAGTGAAATTCTAACGAAATTTGAGACACTTGCGACGATACCGCACTGCAGTTATGAGACTGATAAGATGCGTGATTTTTTAGCTGATTTTGCAAGAGATAAGGGCTGTGAAGTCGTGGTTGATAGCTTTGGCAACGTTCATGCGTTTAAGGGCAAGCCAAAATTTTGCTTGCAAAGCCACTACGATATGGTCTGCATGGGCGATGCGCCAAAGATCGAGATCGTTTATGGCGATGATGGCTATATGAGAGCTAAAAACTCATCTTTAGGCGCAGATAATGGCATAGGCGTGGCTATCATGATGCAGATGATAAGCGAATTTGACGACATTGAGTGCCTCTTTACAAACAACGAAGAGGTCGGCATGGTCGGAGCTGCTGGCTTTAGTGGCAATCTTTTAGCCGATAAGCTTTTAAATTTAGACAGCGAAGAGGACGACCGTGTCACTATCGGCTGCGCTGGCGGTGTAAATTTATTTGCCACTATAGCGCTTAATAGCCAAAAAACAAAAGAGAGTACGCTTTACGAAGTAAAAGTGAGCGGCCTACCTGGCGGACACTCTGGCAATGAGATACATAAAAATATCCCAAATGCGATCAAGGTTTTGGCGGCATTTGTCACTAAAAATGGCTGCAAGCTTGTTAAATTTGAAGGTGGCGAGCGAAGTAACTCTATCCCAAGTGGCGCAACTGCACTGGTTTTAAGTGATAAGGAGTTAAAGAGCGAGCGTGAAAATTTAAGCGTGAAAAAGCTTGGTACGGGAGATGAAATTTTAGAAAATGGCGAGAAAATTTTAGCATTAATCAACTCATTTTCACAAGGCGTAAGAGCCTACAACTGCGAGCTAGGCATCCCACAAGATAGCGTAAATCTCTCTTTGGCAAAGATCAAAGACGACGGCACGCTTGAAGTGGAGTTTTTCGCAAGATCAATGAGTAAAGACGGCCTAAATAGAATGGAATTTGAAATTTCTGAGCTTGCAAAGGCGGTCGGTTTTAACGTCATTTCAAAAGATAGAAACCCAGCTTGGAAGCCTATAAATGATAAATTTGCAAACGATATCTTAGAAGAGCTTAAAATTTATAAGCCAGAAGCTAGGATAACAGCCGTGCACGCAGGCCTTGAGTGTGGAGTGCTTTTGGAGAAAAAAGCAGGTCTTAGTGCATGTTCTATTGGACCAAACATCTACTCACCTCACTCTACTAGAGAGCACTGCGAAGTAGCTTCTGCGCTTTTTATAGAAAAAGTCGTTCGCGGTATCGTTAAAAAATATAACTCATAAAAAACTAAAATTTGCTAGAAATTTCTAGCAAATTTTATCTATATCACCTTATCCTTGCTTTTACAAAGATCGTTTAATATGCACTCATGGCAAAGCGGTTTTTTAGCCTTGCAGGTGTAGCGTCCAAAAAGAACCATGCCTTGATGAAGCTTGCCAAGCTTGGTTTTAAAGGCGCGGCTTAGATCATCTTCAGTCGCTTCTGGCGTCTTTGCGCTGCTTAAACCAAGTCTATGTGATACTCTAAAAACATGGGTATCAACAGCCATTACATTTGCATTTGTAGCCTCTAAAAGCACGACGTGAGCGGTCTTTTGCCCAACTCCAGCAAGCGTTTTTAGCTTCTCTTCATCAAGTGGAATTTCTCCGTCATAAAGCTCAACTACGCTATTTGCCATCTTGATCAAATTTATGGCTTTGTTGTTAAAAAAGCTGCATGAGTTTATCATGAGTTTTAAACTGGCTAAATTTGCGCTAGCTAGCTCAAAAACATCTTTATATGCTTCAAATAGAGCAGGGGTGATCAAATTTACCCTTTTGTCGGTGCACTGAGCTGAGAGCATGACACAAACAAGTAGCTCATATAAATTTTAAATTTTAAGCTCGCTTTTTGCGTCCTTAAACTCGTCTAAAAGTCTTCTTTTTATCTCTAAAATATCTTTTTTTGTTCTCATCTGGCTATTTTACCTAAAATTGCAAGTTAAATGAAAAGTTACCGCATTATTTGATATAATCTTGCCCATAAAATCAATTTTTTAAAGGATTTATATGAAAAAATTTTTGTTTCCAGCAGTTTTAAGTTTAGCTGCAGCTGTCACTCTAAACGCAGCAGTAGTTGCAACAGTTGATGGCGATGCTATAAATGATAGCGATATCTCAGCACTTTTATCAGCAGCTATGCCAGGATTTGACGCTAGCAAGCTTCAACCAAATGAGAAAAAACGTATAATCGACGATCTAATCAACAGAAAACTTCTTTTAAAAGACGCAAAAGCGACAGGCATTGAAAAAGATGTTGATTACATCAAGGCTGTAAAAGCTGCACAAGAGGGCATCGCAGTTGAGCTTTATATGAGAAAACTATTTGACGGTATAAAAGTAAGCGATAGCGATTTAAGAGATTTTTATAACAAAAACAAAGCTAGCATGAACCAACCAGCTCAAGCAAGAGCAAGACATATCTTAGTTGAAGATGAAAAAACAGCAAATGACATCATCGCTCAACTTAAAAATTTAAAAGGCGAGGCGCTAACTAAGAAATTTGCAGAGCTAGCAAGCCAAAAATCAATCGACAAAGGCTCAGCAGCACATGGTGGCGAGCTTGGCTGGTTTGGTCAAAGCCAAATGGTAAAACCTTTTGCAGACGCAGCATTTTCAATGGCTAATGGCACAGTTTCAACTAAGCCAGTTAAAACTCAGTTTGGCTACCATGTTATCTTAAAAGAAGATGGCAAAGCTGCTGGTACTGTAAGCTTTGAGCAAGCAAAACCAGAGATCGAGCAAGCTGTAAAAATGGAGAAATTCCAAGCTGCTGTTAGACAAAAAAGTGAAGCTCTACGCCAAAAAGCAAAGATAGAATACAAATAAAATTTGGAGGATAAAATGGGCGTTTTAGATATCGTAAAACCTGGTGTTTTAAGCGGAGATGATGTAACAAAACTTTATGCTTATGCCAAAGAGCAAGGTTTTGCAATACCTGCTGTAAATGTCGTAGGCAGCGACTCAGTAAATGCTGTTTTAGAAGCGGCAAAGGTTGCTAACTCGCCTGTTATCGTTCAGTTTAGTAATGGCGGTGCAGGTTTTTACGCTGGTAAAGCCTGCGAAAACGCAGCCGTTCTTGGTGCGATCGCTGGAGCAAAGCACGTTCATCTACTTGCCAAGGCTTACGGCGTGCCAGTCATCTTACACACTGACCATGCCGCTAGAAAGCTTTTGCCTTGGATAGATGAGCTAGTAAAAGCAAGCCATGAGTATAAAAACTCACGGCGTGCCACTTTTTAGCTCTCATATGCTTGATCTTAGCGAAGAGAATATCAACGAAAATTTTAAGCACGTGCGAGAAGTACCTAAAAGAGCTTAGCGAGCTTGGTATCAGCTTAGAAATCGAGCTTGGCGTCACTGGTGGCGAAGAAGATGGCGTAGATAACACAAGCGTTGATAACGCGCTTCTTTACACCCAGCCAGAGGACGTCGCGCTTGCTTATGAAAGACTAAGTAAGATAAGCGATAAATTTCAGCATCGCAGCTAGTTTTGGCAATGTTCATGGTGTCTATAAACCAGGCAATGTCGTGCTAAGACCAGAAATTCTAAAAACTCACAAGCCTATGTTGCTAAGAAATTTAACACAAAAAGCGACAAACCAGTAAATTTTGTATTTCACGGCGGTAGCGGCAGTGAGCTAAAAGATATCAAAAATGCTGTAAGCTACGGCGTTATCAAGATGAATATCGACACCGATACTCAGTGGGCTTTCTGGGACGGCGTACGCGAGTATGAGGCTAAAAATAGAGCGTACTTGCAAGGGCAGATCGGCAACCCAGAGGGTGATGACAAGCCAAATAAAAAATACTACGACCCAAGGAAATGGCTAAGAAGTGGCGAGGAGAGTATGGTTAAGCGTCTTCAGACTGCTTTTAGCGACTTAAACTGCCTAAATAGGAACTAATCCTATGCAAAATCAAAATGATTTTAGTGAGCTAAGCGTGCCAAAGGAGCACCAAGCTCACTCTTTCTTTGTCTTTTTTAAAGTTATCTTTATCCCTTTAGCTATCTATATCTTGGCGATACTAGCCTATCTTGGCATTATAAAATTTCAGATGAAGCTTCACACCATCGTGATGATGGGCATTATACTCTTTGTTGCTTTTATATTTTCACGCCACAGCGCCTTGGTCGCTTACTCAAATTTCTTAGCAAATGCCAAAGACTACAAGATAAGGCTAAAAGAATTTATCATCGCTCATCTCTTTGAAATTTCAAGCGTCAAAAAGGCAAACGCTAAATTTGAAGATTTTTTTGAGAGCTATACAAGAAATTTTAGAAATGACAACCTAGCAAACATTGGCCAAGCAGTCTTTCCTATGCTTGGAATTTTGGCACATTTATCAGTATCGCTATCTCTATGCCAAGCTTTAGCTCAAGCACTGCAAATGGACTTGAAAAGAGATCGCTATACTGCTAAACGGCGTGGCTACGGCATTTTATGTATCGATTTACGGCATATTTTTAGCGCTTTGGTGGATGTTTTTTGAAAAGATCGGCATTAGCAAATTTGAGAGATTCTACAGCGAGCAAAAAGAGCTAAGCCGTGAGTTTTTCTGGCAGGAAAATGAGCTAAATGCAAATTTTCATGAAAGCAAGTGTGGGCTATTTTAAAGATAGTCACGATGCCTTTAAAATGGTGCTTGATGATAAATTTGTAAAAGAGCTAAGCGAGCAGACAAATGAGAAATTTAATAGCCTAAAAGAGCTTTGCGAGGTTGAAAAAAATATCATCAATCAAAGCAAGGCAGAGCTTAGCGCAAGTTTAAAAATGCTAAATGAATCTGGACTAAAACAAGATGAATTTGTAAAAATCCACTCTGATATATTAAAGGCAGTTGGCGCGTTTTCTAATGCCTTTAAAGATATGGAGGTTAAAATTTTAACCGAGCATGCAAAGCTTGGCGAAATTTTCAGTAGAAATTTAAACGCCACAAAAGAGAGCCAGCTTAAATTTGAGCAGACTATCAAGAGTTTTGATGCTATTTTAAAAGAAATTTCTCTCTCTTTGATGAAAGAGCAAAACGAGGCGTTAAAGGCATTTAGAGCTTCACTAGTGGAGAGTGCGACGATATTTAAGGCAGCTTATGAGCAAGAGGGTAGGAGCTTGGAGCGCGAAAAGAGCGTGAGAGCCTCATTGCTGAGCTTAAGAAGAATATAGACGAGATCGACAAAGAAGCAAATTCTGTAATAGAAAAAATCGAAAATCTAGTGCAATGAAAATAGACAAAAATAACGAAGATCAATCGAGCTTTTGGGTTTCGTACGCGGACTTGATGGCGGGTCTGCTCTTTGTTTTTATGCTGCTAATCGGCGCTGTCGTCGTAAAATACGTCCTAACTCAAAACACCCTGAAAATAAAGAGCAAGCTATCATCGCAGCTTTAGCAAATTTAAAAGACGCTCAGGGCAAGAATTTCACCCTCGAAGAGCTAAATGACGCCCTAAAAAGCGAGCTTTCAAAGATAAGCGACGAAAACATAAATTTAAAAAAATCAAATGAAATTTTTGTCATCCAAATAGACGCCCTAAAAGAAAAGCTAGCCCAGCTCATAGAGGAAAACAAAGACGCAAATGCGAGCATAAAAGAGCTAAATGCCAGCATTTTTGATCTAAATCAAAAAATGATCGTGCTAAATGATGAAATTTCATCAAAAGATAGGGCACTTAGTGACGCAAATGCAAGCAGCGAGAAAAATTTAGCCAAGATCGCCTTTTTGCTCGAGCAAGTAAGCAAAAAGAGGCTAGATATGACGAGCTTTTAAGGGATCTAAACGTCACTCGTGATAGGGTCAAAAACCTAACTGGCATAAGAGTAAAAGTGATCTCCGCCCTAAAAGATAGGCTAGGATCTAGCATCGAGATCGACCCAAACTCAGGCGCGCTAAAGCTTAGCTCATCAGTGCTTTTTGATAAGGGCAGTGCGGTCTTAAAAGAAGAAGTCAAAGAGGAGCTAAAGGCTACGCTTAGTAAGTATTTTGACGTGCTTTTAAATGATAAAGAGATCGCCTCAAATATCGATCAGATCGTCATAGAGGGCTTTACGGATAGCGACGGAAGCTACATTTATAACCTAGAGCTTTCACAAAAAAGAGCCTACGCGGTGATGGAGTTTATAAACTCATTTAGCGACGATGCACGCCTTAGAAAGCTGCTTGTCGCAAGTGGCAGAAGCTACAACGAGCTAGTTTTTAAAGACGGAGCCGAGGACAAGGACGCTTCAAGGCGTATAGAGATCAAATTTTCACTCTCAAACAAAGAGGCTATCAACGAGATAGAGAAATTTTTGGAGTTTAAGGGTGATTGATAAAATTCGCTTAAGAGAGCGAGAATTTTGGCTTTTAAGGGATGATTTGCTAGGCGAGTTTAACGGCAACAAAGCAAGAAAAGCTAGAGTATTTTCTAAAGGCCGATCTTGGCGGCATCAAAGCCATCGTATCTCACGGCTCAAGCCAGTCAAACGCGATGTATAGCCTGAGCCTTTTTGCCAAGCTAAAAGGACTTAAATTTTACTACGTCATCTCTCATCTAAGCTCTAAATTTAGAGCAAGATCCAGTTGGAAATTTCAAATTTGCACTTGAAAATGGCATGGAAATTTTTGTGAAAGAGGAGCGCGAGAAATTTGCTAAAGAGCTAGCAAAGAGCGAAAATGCGCTATTTATAAACGAGGGCGTGGCGCAGAGTGAGGCTGAGCTTGGCTTTATCACGCAAGCACGTGAGATAAACGAGTGGAGCAAAAAAAGTGGCATAAGGCCTGATATTTTCTTGCCCTCAGGCACAGGCACAAGCGCATGCTACCTAGCAAAGCACACCGATCTTAGAGTCTTTACCGCCCCTTGCGTAGGGGATAGCGACTATCTAAAAAAGCAAATTTACGAGCTAGATAAAGATAGCAAAGTGCAAATTTTAAATCCCCCAAAGAAGTATCATTTTGGAAATTTCTATAAAGAGCTTTATGAAATTTGGCTTGAGGTTTGCAAAAGTGGCGTGGAGTTTGAGCTTATCTACGACCCAGTGGGCTTTATGACACTTTTTGCAAATTTAGACAAGCTTGGGAGCGAAATTTTACATATCCACCAGGGCGGAATTTTAGGTAACATTACACAAAAGCAAAGATATGAGAGAAAACTAAAAATAAAGGATCATAAATGAAGTTTTTACACAGCAGCGACGCTGATTTTGAGAGTAAATTTTCACAGCTTGTTAGGCGAAGTGACAATGATATGAGTGCCGTGATGCCAGTAGTTACAGGCATCATAGACGAGATAAGAAAAGATGGCGATAGCGCGCTTTTTGCACAGATAAGCAAATTTGATAAAATTTAGTGTCACAAGCAAAAACGACATAATAATCGACGTAAAAGAGATGGAAGCGGCATACAATTCGCTAGATAACGCCCTAAGAGTGGCTCTAAATTTAGCCCACGACAGGATAAAAAGCTATCATGAGCGCACAAAACCAAGCGACTGGACATATAAGGACGAGCACGACATCTTACTAGGCGCAAAATACACCCAGTTGATCGCGCTGGCCTTTATATCCCAGGTGGCAAAGCGGCCTATCCTAGCTCGCTTCTCATGAACGCTATCCCAGCAATCGTAGCAGGTGTAAAAGAGATCGTAGTTTGCACACCAGCACCAGGTGGCAAGGTAAATCCTCTGCTTCTTGCGGCGATGCATCTATGTGGCATCAAAACAGCCTTTAAAATAGGCGGTGCAAGTGCGATCGCAGCGATGGCGTACGGCACAGCGACCGTGCCAAAGGTCGATGTCATCACAGGACCTGGCAACATCTACGTAGCGACTGCTAAAAAGCTAGTTTATGGCGACGTAAATATCGATATGATCGCTGGTCCAAGCGAGATAGGCGTGATCGCTGATGATAGTGCGGACCCTCGCCACATAGCGATCGATCTACTCTCACAAGCCGAGCATGACGAGATCGCAAGTGCCTTTTTGATAACACCAGTGGAGGCCTTTGCAAGGGCAGTGCAAAGACACATAGAGGACGAGCTAAAAACTCTAAAACGAGAACCAATCGCTAGTGCTAGCATGAGAAATAAAGCCGCTATCATAGTCGCAAAAGACTTGCAAGAGTGCTTTAAACTGATGAACGAGCTTGCTGTGGAACACCTAGAGATCGCTACAAATGACGCTTTGAGCTATATGGACGAGGTAAAACACGCTGGAGCGATATTTTTTGGACACTTCACGCCTGAAGCGATGGGCGACTACATCGCTGGACCAAACCACACCTTGCCAACTGGCGGAAGTGCGAGATTTTACTCGCCGCTTGGAGTTGAAAATTTTCATGAAGCGAAGCTCTATCATCTCAGTTAGCAGAAAAGGTATCATGCACCTTGGCAAACCATGCATGCAACTAGCCGAAGCCGAAGGACTAACGGCTCATAAAAGATCAATCGCCGTGAGATTAGAGGATTAAAAATGAAATTTGATTTTAGAAAATTTAAAATTTTCTAAAATCTTTTTAAAAATATTTTTTGCTTTAAGAAATATTTTTGCAACTTTTTATGAAATTTATAGTAAAATCCATCACGAAACTACTAAAAAAGGAGTTGATATGAAGTTAGGAACTTATACTGCAAACCAGGCTTCAGGAAACTATTATTTAGATCAAGCTAAAAATAGCGAGAAAAAGGCGCTAAACGCCATCTCTGCAAATAGTGAGATCAAAGCATCAGGTGCAAATTTGCAAATCGCAGAGAGCTTACTTTCGCAAACAAATGTCCTAAATGAGGGCATGGCAAATGCAAACGATATGATCGGTATGCTTCAGATCGCCGACTCAACGCTTTTAAATTTAAGCGAGAGTGCGGATAAGATTGGCGAGCTATCAAGCAAGCTTTCAAACCCAGCTCTTTCAGCGAACGAGCAAAAGGGTATAAAAGGTGAGATAAATGCGCTTAAAAATGCGATGAGCGACAGTGTAAAAGAGGCTAAATTTAACGGCAAAAACGTTTTTGACGCCGAGCTTGGCTTTTTCACAGGTGAGGGCACAAAAAATATAAATTTAAGCACAAATGCTCTTTTAAATGTTAAAGAGGACGGCTCAAATTCTGGCGATATCTTGAAAAATATAAATTCACTTCGCTCAGAGATTGGCTCGACACAAAATGCTGTATTTAAGGGTATGAATGCTCTAGCTGCTAGAAGCGTAGCAAATGCTAATAGCGTAGAAAATCTTGATAGCAGCGACATCGCAAAGAGCTTGGAAGAAAATTTACAAGGCAAATTTAAAACTACATGCTGCCTCTTTGGCTAAAGCTCACGACACTACCAGCTTGGCTACAAAACTAGATAAACTTCTAGGTGAATGAATTTTTACCGGTCTTGTGCCGGTAAAACTCTCTTTTGTTTTTATGCTTTACTTTTTGATTTTGGAATATATGTTCAAATCAAAAATTTGATATTTCTCGTTTGAAAATTTGTAGCAAGTGTACCTTTTTTTATCTATTTTTATAGCGTATGTACCTTTTTTTATCTATTTTTGTAGCAAGTGTACCCTCAAAATGAAGGTTAGATTAATTATACTTTAAGATGAGAGCTATATGTAATGTTTAAAACAATTTTTGAGTATGGATGCTATAAATTTTCAAAGAGAAAGTCCTTTAAAGGGTATAGGATGCTAACAAATTTTTCAAAGAAAAGCTGTCTAAAAAAGAGTATATACACCAAAGTAGGGCAAAACGCTATACAAAAACATTAAATTTTTACTTGTATCTTTTGGTGCTTCGGTTGCAAAATAACTTAATTATAGACTAGAAAGTAAATTTCAGAAATTTGCAGAGTTTAGATGCAGATACCCAAAGGGCAGGGCTTGTTAGCCCTCTATGTAGTTTTTAAGTTTTCTACCAACTTTTGGGTGTTTTAGTTTCTTGATAGCTGAGCTTTCTATCTGGCGGACGTGTTCACCAGTGACATTTAGCGCCTTGCCGATTTCTTCAAGTGTGCGGTCACTCTCGTCTTCAAGCAAGCCAAATCTCATCGAAATAACCGCCTTTTCGCGCTCATTTAGCTGTGAAAGCACATCGTCGATCTGCTCTCTAAGGTCGCTTTTTAAAATTTGATCTATCGGTGATAGAGAAGTTTTGTCCTCGACAAAATCTCCAAATTTACCGTCTTCTTCGTTTGCGATCGGAGCTTCAAGGCTGATAGGCTCTTTTGTGATCTTTATCACTTGTTTTACTTTATCAACGCTTAGTCCGACCTCTTTTGCGATGACGCTTACGTCAGGCTCTTTTCCCTCTTCTTGGAGGTATTTGCGGTTGATTTTGTTGATACGATTGATCGTCTCTATCATATGGATAGGTATCCTAATCGTCCTTGCCTGATCGGCGATCGCGCGCGAGATAGCCTGGCGAATCCACCATGTGGCGTAGGTTGAAAATTTTATAGCCTTTTCTATATTCAAATTTATCAACCGCCTTCATAAGGCCGATGTTGCCCTCTTGGATGAGGTCAAGAAATGGCAAGCCCCTGTTTGTATAGCGTTTTGCGATACTTACGACTAGACGGAGGTTTGACTTAGCCATTCTAGCTTTTGCTTCGTCTGAAATTTTCTTTCCGCGTTTGATCTGTTCTAAAATCTCTTTTAGTCTTGCTGGCTCAAGGTCAAAGCCTTGTTTGCTCGCCTCTTTTGTCGTAAAAAGCTTTTTGATCTCGACGTAGGTTGAGACCATCGTAGCCTCTGGCACGCGAGCAGCGATCTCTTCTTTGCTAAGTTTGATGATATCTTTTAAGATGCTTTTGTGATTTTTCTTTAGCTCGTCGCTAAACATTGGCAAGCGATACTCCAAGCGTTTTAGCTCTCTATCAATTTCATCGTCGCTTTTTAGCGCTGTCTCCATTGATTTTACGATCTCGCTAATTAGCTTACTTGTTGGCCCAAGGTCCATCAGCTTCTCTTTTAAAATTTTCTTTTTAAAAGCAAGCGTCATCTTTGAAGCTGTGTCGTCGCTTTCTACTTTATCTTGCTTGTTTGCAGTCTTTAGCCACTCTTTTTTAGCCTTTTCAAGGGCTTTGAAGCTTTCTATAACTTTTTCTGCACGCTTATCGTTTTTGGCTGATTTTTTAGGAGTTTCGTTCTCTTCGTTCTCCTCATCCTCTTCGTCTATATCCTCTTCGCCATCTTCATTTTCATTTTCGCTCTCGTCTTCAAAGCTTTTAAAAAGCTCTTTTACGCGGCGTTCTCTATTGATAAGCGGTTCTTTATAATCAAGTATGAAATCGATCAAAAATGGCACCGAACAAAATGCATCGATGATGATATCTTCGCCAAGCTCGATCCTCTTGCTGATCTCGACCTCTTCTTCTTTTGTAAGAAGCGCGATCTGACCCATCTCTCTAGATACATCCTTACTGGACTATCTGATCTTGACCACTCTAAAAGGTCGCTCTCACCTGAAAGATCGAGGTCTTCGTCGATATCCTGGTCGCTTTTTTGAGCATTTTCTTGACGTTTTTTAGCATCGGCTAAATTTCTAAGCTTTGCAGCTTCAGCAGATGTGATGAGCTGGACTTTGTTTGTTTTTGCTAGTTGTTCTATCTTTTTTACTACCGTAGCCGTCGGAGCTTTGTCTAATAATTTTACTAATTTTTCGTATGTCAAAAAGCCTTTTGCATTTTCGGCAAATAGCTCTTCTATCTGAGAAAGAGTCTTTTGCGGCGCTCATAAATTTCCTTTCAAATCGTATCATTGTGATTTAAGTGTTGGTTAAAAGAAAGTGGATTATACCCAAAATTTTTTAAAAGTGTATAAAAAGAAAGTTGGAACGATGATTGCTTAGTAATTCTAAAAAATCAAATTTTGATTAGGAAATTTTATGCAAAATGGTTATTATCAAGCCACTGCTGGCATGGTAACGCAGTTTAACAGACTAAATGTCATCTCAAACAACCTTGCAAATGTAAATACGATCGGCTACAAACGAAATGACGTAGTCATCGGTGACTTTGCGAGAATTTTTAAAGAGACGCAAGATGAGCTTCCGCTTAAAAATCACACAAAAGACGGAGCTAAATTTCTAAATAGAACGCTTGATCGTGTGCCACAAGTGAGCGAAGAATACACCGACTTTAGCGCTGGCGGCTTTAAATACAGCTCAAACACGCTTGACTTTGCGATAAAAAGAGACGATGCTTTTTTCTTAGTCGATACTCCAAATGGTGTAAAACTAAGCAAAAATGGCTCTTTTAGCCTTGACGCGGACGGATATATCGTCACAAAAGAGGGTTACAGGGTGCTGCCAAGTGGCTATGAAGCGCAAAATCCTAGTCAAAGAGGCATCCAAGTGCCACAAGGCGAGGTGCTAACCGTTGATAAAAATGGAAATTTATACTCAAATAACAATCAATTTTCTAAATTTTACATTGCTCAGCCAAGAGAGATAAGGGATCTAAAAAAGGTCGGCGATAATCTCTTTGAGAGTAGAAATTTTGACGATATAACCGAGCTTGACGAGGCTGATAGCGTGATGCAAGGCTACGCTCAAATGTCAAACGTAAATCCAGTCTTAGAAATGGTGGGTCTAATAGAAACCCAGCGCTTAGTTGATATGTATCAAAAGGTTATGACAAGCCACATGAGCGACCTTAACCAAGATGCTGTTCAAAAACTAGCCCTAAAAGCTTAATAAAAGGATAAAACTATGATGAGATCACTTTACACTGCGGCCACTGGCATGATCGCCGAGCAGACGCAGATAGACGTAACCTCACACAACATCGCAAACGTAAATACCTATGGATATAAGAAAAATAGAGCTGAATTTGCTGACCTTATGTATCAAGTCATGGAGTACGCAGGCACGGCTACTAGCCAAACTACTACAAGCCCAACAGGCATCGAAGTAGGCCTTGGCGTGCGCCCAACAGCGATAAATAAAATTTTCTCTCAGGGCTATTTTAAAGAGACTAGCAACAACCTAGATATGGTCATAGCTGGCAACGGCTTTTTTCAAATTCAACTCCCTGATGGCACGACAGCTTACACTAGAAACGGCGCATTTAAGCTTGACGCAAACGGCACGATCGTAAATAGCGACGGCTACCAGCTCATCCCTCAGATCACTGTCCCTGCAAATGCGACGCAAATTTCAATAGGCACAGACGGCACCGTCTCAGTGCTTCAAGCTGGCGAAACTGACATGGCTCAGATAGGTCAGATCGAGCTAGCAAATTTCATAAACCCAGCCGGTCTTCACTCGATGGGCGATAATAACTACCTTCAAACAAGCGCTAGTGGCGACGTGGTGGTAGGTGTGGCTGGCCTTGACGGACTTGGCACCATTAGACAAGGCTTTGTCGAGATGAGTAACGTGCAGCTAGTTGAAGAGATGACTGATCTTATCACTGGTCAGCGCGCATACGAGGCGAACTCAAAGGCGATAACTACGAGTGATTCGATGTTAGAGATAGTAAATGGACTTAAAAGGTAGGTAGTATGGACGCGACTTTGGCTATTGTTGGACTTATACTTGTTGCTTTTACGCTTGATGTTTTTTACTTTTCACATAAGACCCCAAAGAGCAAGGGTCCAAAAGGGCAGGTGCATTAAATTTATAGAGCATTGTAAATTTGGCAGTCTTCGTCGTTGCCTAGCTCGCAGGACTTGCCAAAGTACTTTTTGGCTAAATTTTTATCACCTTTTGCTTCAAAATAGATAACCCCAAGGTTGTGGCAACCATCCCCAAAGTCCATTTCGCAAGCTTTTGTGAAGAGTTTGCTAGCTCTTTTTTGATCTTTTTCTACGTATTTTCCGCTATGAAGCATCATGCCAAGGCTGTTGCAGCCAGCAGCATGACCCAGATCGCAGCTCTTTTCAAAGAGCTCTTTTGCCTTTTTGGCGTCTTGCTCTACGCCATTTCCGTCATAGTATAAAAGCCCAAGTCCGTAGTATCCGTCGCCATCTTTTAGTTCGCAAGCTCTTAAAAATAGCTCTTTTGACTTTTGATAGTTTTTATCTAGCGTATAGACAAAGCCAAGCCTTGCGCAGCCAAAGCCGTCGTTTAGTTTGCAGCCCTTTTGGTAAAATTTGGCTGCATTTTTGTTATTTACATCTTTTATGTAGTCCATGTCGTAGAGCACGCCCACGCTGCTGCAAGCGCTTGCATGTTTTAGCTCGCAAGCTTTTTTGTAAAACTCGCCCGCTTTTTGGTAGTTTTTGCCCTCCTCAAATTTATTACCAAGCTCAAAGCAGCTTTTAGCATCTTCGTTTTCGCACCTAGAGTCAAGCGTTTTTGTCTCTAAATTTACGCCCCATAAAAGCACCGCAGAGGTTAAAAATAAAACGATCTTTTTCATGGACTGCCTTTTAAAAAATTTAAATAAGTTTAGATAAAAAGCTCTAAATTTATAGTAAATATGCTTTTGAGATCAAATTTAATACCCAAGCTTATCTAATAAATTTCTCATATCACAACCCTTTTTAAAGCCTAGCTCGCATGATCTTTGAAAGTAGCTTTTGGCAGTCGTTTTGTCCTCTTTTTTGCCATTATCTAAAAGCGCGTAGTTTAAAAATCTGGCATATCTATTTACTATGATAGTTTGATTAAGCTCGCTACCCACGTCGTTGTAGCCATTTATATAGATGAGCGCAGCGCTGTAGCAACCCTCTTTCATATCATTTTCGCAAGCTAGTAAAAATATCTTTTGTAGCTTTTTAAAATCTTTATCATCGCTTGATGAGTTAGTAAATTTTTACAGCGCCCTTGTAACAGCTCGTTAAATTTGCTCTTATATCGCCCTCGCTTTGGCACATCTCATCTAAATTTTCTGCATTTAAAAGCACAATGAGAGATAAAAACAAAATCAGCTTTTTCATAAACGCTCTTTAGTGAAAATCTCTAACGATCTCGCAAGCCTCTTTAAGGCCTAGTTTGCAAGCTTTTTTAAGCTCTTTTTCTGCCAGCTTTTTATCCTTTTTTGTGCCTATGCCATGATAGTAAAAGTATGCAAGATGTTTGCACCCACTTGCGCTATCTAGCCTGCACGCTTTGTTGTAGTATCTAAACGCCACTTCATCATCTTTTTCTACGCCAAGTGCGTCGTCATAAAGGCTGGCTAGGTTATTGCAAGCATCGGCAAAGTCAAGCTTGCAAGCTTTAAAATAGAGCTTGTTAGCCTTTTCATACTCTTTTTGCTCTTGATATAAGCTCGCTAGGTTGTAGCAAGAGATACTAAAGTCGCTATCACAAGCCTTTTTGTAAAGTTTTATCGCTTCTTTATAGTCGCGCTTTACGCCAGGGGTGTTGTGGTATAAAACGGCTAGGTTGTAGCATCCTTCGTAGAAATTTTGCTCGCAAACTTCTTTGTAAATTTTAGCAGCCTTTTTGTAGTCTCTTTTTACGCCGCCGCCGTTATTATATAAAACTGCGATGTTAAAACAGCTTTGAATAAGCGTGAGATCGCAGCCCTTTTTAAAAGCATCTAAAGCCATTTTGTATTCTTTCGTCTCTTGATACTCGACACCAAGGTTGTGACAGGCAAATTTTATTGCTCTCATCACAAGCTTTGTTAAGAATTTCTAGTGATTTTGTCGCGTCTTTTTTTACGCCAAGCCCGCTTTTGTAAAACTCAGCTAGATAGATGCATGCGTCTAAATTTTTAACCTCGCACTCACTTTTGTAAATTCCAAATAGTCTTTTGTACTCATCATCGCTGTATCTGCGGCTAAAATCAATGCAATTATCCTCGATATTGCAGCTATTTGCTTGAGGGATTTTGATCTTTGGATTTGTTGTTAGAGCTATTAAATTTTAGTGTTAAAAATATTAGTAAAATTATCTTTTTCATAGGAATTTTCTTTATAAATTTTGTTGCTATTTTATAAAATTTAGTTTTAAAATGCGAGTAAGCAGTTAAATTTATAAAAGCAAAAACGACTCTTTAAATTTAAAATTTTAAATTTTTGCTAATATTTTGGCTTTTTATGAAGGTAAAATTTGACATTTAGCTACGTTTTTAAACTATCTATTCCTATCTTTATGGGCTATTTTCCGCTTGGCGTCGCCTTTGGCGTGCTGGCAAAGAGCATGGGAGTGAGCGCATTTATCGCTATGGCGCTTAGCATGCTTGGATACGGCGGAGCAGCGCAGTTTATGATGCTCTCACTCTTTAGTGTGGGCACGAGCTACGTTGAGGTCTTTATCGTGAGCTACCTTGTAAATTTGCGCCACACTTTTTATGGAATTTCACTTTTAAAAGAGTATAGCGGGATCAAATTTAAGCTCTTAAACATCGCTTTGCTAACAGATGAGACCTTTGCGATATTTAAAAATTTAGGGCTAAAGAGGCTAGTGATCGAAGCTTTGTCTTTACCTGGCTAAATGTGCTTTCTTGGTCATACTGGGCGGCTGGGACGCTTCTTGGTGCGATACTTGGTGACTTTATCAAGGCTAATACAAAGGGGCTTGAGTTTAGCTTAACAGCGCTTTTTACAGTGGTCGTCATCGAGATGTTTAAAAATGATAAAAACTACCGCGTGCTCTTTGCGGCGGTCTTTTTTGGCGTGCTTGGAGTGAGCCTGTTTCCAGCTAAATTTGTGCTTGTTGGCTCGATGGCGCTTTGTTTTGTATTTTTGCTTTTGTTTAAGGATAAAATTTGATAAGTGTAAGCTCAAGCGAGATGGTGCTTTTTGTGGCGGTGCTTTTAAGCGCCTTGGCTACTTTTATAACGAGGGCGACGCCGTTTTATGCGTTAAGAAACTATAAGTCAAACCCTTATTTAGACGCCATTGAGAAGCACATGGGCATGATGATAATGGTCGTTTTGGTTTGTTACGGGCTAAAAGATACGAAATTTAGCGAGTTTCCATACGGCTTAAGCGAGATAGTGGCGGTTTTTACGGCTGTTTTGGTGCATTTGAAATTCAAAAATGCCCTTCTTAGCATAGTTGTTTCGACTGGAATTTATATGCTTTTGATAAGAATTTTTTAAATAAATATAAATTTTGAAAATTAATAAATTTTTTAAATATATGACGTTATAATGCTCTAGTAAATTTTAATGCAAAGGAGCTAAAATGCGTTTAATCTTTAAGGCGGTGTTACTCATGATTTTAGGTGCTACTTTAGCGGTTGCTAAGCCAACCATCTACATCCTAGCTACTGGTGGAACGATAGCAGGAAGCGGCTCAGGTTCGCTTGATTCTAGCTATACTTCTGGAACTGTTACGGTCGATAAATTAATCGCAGCCGTGCCAGATATCAACAAGATCGCTACCATAAAAGGCGAGCAAATTTCAAATATCGGCTCTCAAGATATGAACAACGAAGTTTGGCTTAAGCTTGCAAATAGAATAAACGAACTTCTAAACAGCGGCAAAGCTGATGGTATCGTCGTTACTCACGGCACAGACACTATGGAGGAGACAGCTTACTTCTTAAATTTAGTCGTTAAAAGCGACAAGCCAGTCGTGCTTGTAGGTGCGATGAGAAATAGCGGCTCACTAAGCGCTGATGGCCCGCTAAATTTATTTAACGCTGTAAATGTAGCTATCAGCAAAGATAGCGTAGGCAAGGGCGTTGTAGTCACTATGAACGACGAAATTCATGCGGCTCGTGAGGTGACAAAGACCAACACAACTGGCGTTGATACATTCAAGTCACCAAACAGCGGCAAGATCGGCACAGTCTTTTATGGCAACGTAAAATACTATATGAATCCGATCAGAAAACACACAGCAAGCTCAGCTTTTGACCTAACTGGCGTAAAAGAGCTTCCAAGAGTCGATATCATCTACTCTCACGCAAATGACAATCCTGACTTTGTAAATGTAGCTGTTAAAAACGGCGCAAAAGGTATAATTAGCGCTGGTCTTGGCAACGGCAACCCTTACTTTAGCGTGCTAGAGGCTCTTGGCGAGGCTTCAAAAGCTGGCGTAGTGGTAGTTCGTGACTCACGTGTGGGAAGCGGCGAGACAACTATGAACGGCGAAGTTGATGACGCAAAATACGGCTTTTTAACAAGCGACAATCTAAACGCTCAAAAAGCTAGAGTGCTTTTGATGCTTGCTCTTACAAAAACAAGCGACAAAGCTAAAATTCAAGAGTTTTTCTTAACTCACTAAGCTTAATTTTAGCGGAGATATCGCGAGTGCTTTTAAGTGAGCTTTGATTTTTCTCATTTGGTAGAAAAATTATGCGTAACATTTAAAATCATCTCACGATATCCGCTCGTGGCGGATCTGTTAAATTTCATAGCTCCGCCCTCTCTTTTTCAAATTCACATTAAATTTTAAGGCTCTAAAATGGGGATTAGCGCGCACTACTATGCTTATTTGCAAGATGATATAGAAAAGATCAAAAATGACGGTGGCGGCGAGCTTTTGGACGAATACGACATGGACAAGATGTGGGACGCGATGTGTAAGATGCTAACTGGCACAAATTTCAAGCAGAGGCTTAAGACTGGCGATATTTTTAGCTCAAATGAGCCTTTTAGCTGGGCTATTTTTGGGCGTAGTGCCTTAAACGAAGAGCTAAGCGAGATAATCTCTTTTTCTAGTGCAACAGATGTAAAAGAGGTGGCTATGGCGTTGAAAAATGTTGAGATTAGCGCACTTTTAGCAAAGATAAAATTTAAAAGAATTTGCAAGCTCAAAGACATATCCTGACATTTTTGGGAGCGAGAGCGAATTTGAAGATATAAAGGTGAGTTTAAAAGAGCACTTTGCTGGGCTTTTAAAATTTTATCAAAATGCCGCTAGCAAAGGGCTTGGCGTGATAACAGTAATAGCCTAAATTTATAAATGAAAAATGAGCCATTTTGCTCTAAATTTAGCTAGTTTTAAAGGCAATTAAATTTATATAAAAACATACTTGATAAATTTGTCATCTAGGCTGCGAAACACATATAAAGCAAACTTGCTTTTGCACTAAATTTTATTAATTTATATCCCTAGCACCAAAAGCCAAATTTCTCACGTCCAAAAGCAAGCTAAATTTGCTAATAAAGCGCTCTTTTATCATAAATTTATAGATTTTGATTTAGCATTTCATTAAAATTTCAAGGCATCTCACTGAATTTCTTGCTATTTTTTATCACCCTTGCGCCCATCTCGATGATGCCAGGCATCAACATGACTTATGCGATGAGCGTTGGTATGAGCTTTGGCTACAAGCACTCGTTTTTCGTGATGGCTGGGCAGCTTTTAGCGATCGCTTTTGTCTCGTTTAGCTGTATGCTTGGCGTGGGCGCGGTATTGCATCATTTTGAGTACGCATTTAAGGCGCTAAATATCATCGCAGGCCTTTATATGCTCTATCTTGGCGTGATGCTCTTTTTTGGCAAGGGCGAGCTTAGCATCACAAATGTCTCAAATTTGCCAAGCAAAAAGCAGATGTTTATAAATGGTCTCATCGTTAGCGCCTCAAACCCAAAGGCGTGGATATTTTCTCAGCCTTGCTGCCTACATTTCTGGATAAAGATGATCCCTTTAGCCTCACTCGCATGTGCGTTATCACCGTAACGCTTGTTTTCATCGAGTTTTTAGCGCTAAATATCTACGCGCTAGGTGGCGCTATGCTAAAGAAATTTTTACAAACGCACCTAAGGCTACTTGAAATTTGCACCGCCATCATCGTCTGCACGATCGGTGTGCTCTTGCTTTTTAGATGAAATTTATCCCCTTTTTACCTAGCTTGGCTAAAATTTGCCCAGTTTGCACTACATTTTTAGCAAAAGGATAAGAGATGAAAAAATTTCTATTTATACTTACAAATCAGCCATATAACGGCACGGACAACGCTTACAACGCACTAAGGCTAGCTAGAGCGCTAAAAGAAAAGGGCGAAGATGTTAGGATATTTCTTATGAACGACGCGGTCGATCTTGCGCGAAATAGCACCAAAAAGCCAGAAAACTACGACATTGATCTAGTGGAGATGCTGAAGGAGCTTTACGCCGGTGGCGCGATGCTTAAGGTTTGTGGTAGTTGCCAAACAAGGTGCGGTTTGCATGTGGGAGAGCCTTATTTCGAGGCTGAGGTGAAAGGCAGCATGAATATCTTGTCTGAGTGGGTGAGAGAGTGCGATCAGGTGATGACATTTTAGAGCAAAAAGGAGAATTTATGAGTTTGACATTTAGTGTAAAAAATAAAAAGAAGCTACTTGGCGGATATGCAAAGGCGCTAAGCGAGCGTGAAATTTCAGCTCTTGTTGAGGGACTTTTCTTTTTAACAGTGAGCAAGAGGAGCCAAGCGCAAATGAGCTGGGTGCTGACGTGATGATAGCAGGCGTGTGGCAAAGAGCGTTCGTGGCTTTGAGCTAAACTACGAAGATGGCGAGTATATCGTGCGCGTTTATACTCCAAGTGGCGTCGGCGACTGGCAGATCGCACTTGAGCTACTCTCAAAGCTCTCAGCCCAAACTGGCTCAAAGAAGAGTGCGACAACGAAAAAATTTACTGATAGTGAGCAAATTTTAAAATTTGACTACGAGACTGACATCATGTGGGGGCTTGAGGCGTTAAAAGATATAAAAGAGAAAAATCAAACGCTTTATATCTCTGGCGTGGAGCGAGACGTGGCGTTTGACGCGGTTATGGTAGATGAAATTTTTGCTAGTGCCAGCCCTGCGGCTAAATTCGATGAGATGATGAGGCAGGTGCAGTATCTTGACGCATACAGCGCAAGAGAGCACCTCTATCAAGACAAAGACGGCAACGAAATTCTGGCACATATACACTTAGTGGAAATTTACCGACCATCTTACCTTATGCTCCATCTCCGTCGTGGCAGGCACAAGAGGCGCTTGGAGATCGCAAGGTCTCGCGCTGGGTGCTTACGCTAGTTGTGGGCGTGGATGATAGTAACGCTCACGTGCTTGATGAGTGTGAATATGGAGCTTTCATGGCAAATTTACCAAAAGAAAAATACCACTTCATTGACGCTGCAAACGTGCTTGTTGAGCCACTTAGTGAAGATGAGATGAGAGAAATTTTACAAAAGGCAAAGGCTTAAATTTATTAAACCCCAAAAAATGTAAATTCACCTCAGACTTGCTTAAAATTTAAGCCAGTTTAAGTGCATTTTCAAGCTCGTAAAAGCCAGAATTTTACTGACTATGCCGCTTTTTGAGTATGATACGCATGGTTTAAAAAGGATAAAAATGAAAATTTTAAAGGCTATCTTAGTGGCGGCATCAGCGATTTGCTTTCTAAATTCGGCCATTTTGCCAGAAAGCGACTGGAGCAAAAAGGATCTAAAAGGCAAGGTTAAGAGCATGACTGCTACGGAGTATGAATACTCTATGGATGGCTCTGGCACGCTAGAAAATACGCGCGTGAAGCAGACGGAGTTTAACAAAAATGGCTATATAGTGCAAGAGAGTGAGCAAATAAATGGCACGCCAAATAGCTCGGTTTTGTTTGAATACGGCAAAGACGGGCTAGTGCGCAAAAAATATCAAGACAGCGCCGTTTATCTATACGAATACGAATTTGACGGCGAAAATTTCAGTCGCGACGGCCAAAGAACAGCATGTGGAGGATAGATTTTACCCCCGCACGGAGAAAACCACCTACGGCAAGGACGGCAAAATGATCGCTCAGGCGGTCTATTCGGGCAGGGAACTAGTGATAGACGATAGCTACGTCTACGACGAAAAGGGCGTTTTAACGCGGATAGAAGATAATATGGAGCCGCGCAACGGCATAGAGATAAGCTTCGAGCGCAAGCCAAACGGCGAATACGAAAAAATCACGCAAGCCCCAAACTCAAAATGGGTTTATTACTACGCCGCAAACGGCGATGAAATGGAGTATACGTCGCTAAATTACTTCGGCTCCGAGGCAAAAATCTGGCAAATTTTGCAGTTTAAAGACATAATGAGGGATGAGCGGGGAAATTTGACGCATAAAACTTCAGTCAAATTTTAAGCCCGCTGACAAATACTACGAAAACGGCGACATAACGGAAATTGGCCTATATAAAAAGCTAGAAATCAGCTACGAATACTACGAATAAAATAACCGCTCTTAAAATTTCACAATCCTGCTGGCGGAGGCTAGCTGGCTTGATAAAACTGAGCATCGACATTAAACTGCTAAACTGGGTGGCGCATGTTTTTATTTTTGCTTTTTAGCTCATGCACATCGTTTAAAAGACCTTAAATTTACTCACACTAACCGATAGTTGCCGAGTTTTGATTATTTATTTAGCTTCTTTTGGTTAAAATCAGCCCAAATTTACAAAACTAAAGGTTAAAAATGAAACAAGGCAAAGTTTGGAAATTTGGCGATAATATCGACACCGACATCATCATCGCCGCAAGATATTTAAACACTTCAGACGAAAAAGAGCTAGCAAAACACATCATGGAAGACGCCTATCCTAAATTTCAGCTCAAAAATAGCAAAAGGCGACATCATCGTAGCTGGCGAAAATTTTGGTTGCGGTAGCTCAAGAGAGCACGCCCCACTAGCGCTAAAAGAGGCTGGCATAGCAGCTGTTGTGGCTAAAAGCTTTGCGAGGATTTTTTACAGAAACAGCTTTAACACAGGGCTTTTGATACTTGAGATCAAAGAAATCGACGAGATAAACGAGGGCGACACGCTAAAGATCGACGTAGATAACGGCGTCATCGTAGATGAAAGCACAAAAAAAGAGTATAAATTTAACGCTATCCCGCCATTTATGCAAGAGCTTTTAAATGCTGGCGGCCTTATCGAGTACGCAAAAGCGAAGATGAACTAAGGAGCGGCGATGAAAAACTATAAAATTTGCGTTATAAAAGGCGATGGCATCGGCCCTGAGATCATTGACGAGGCGATAAAGGTTTTAGACGTAGTGAGTGCTGAGTTTGGTATCAAATTTCGAGTATGACTACAAGCTTATGGGCGGTGCAGCTTACGACGTTTTTGGCGAGCCACTGCCAGATGAGACGCTAAGCTCAGCGCTTAGTAGTGATGCTGTGCTTTTTGGAGCGATCGGCGGCGAGAAATGGGACAGCCTGCCAAGACGCCTAAGGCCAGAAAGCGGGCTTTTAAAGATCAGAAAAGAGTTAGAAGCTTATGCAAATTTACGCCCAGCCATCATCTTTGACGAGCTAGTGGATGCTAGCACGCTAAAGCCAGAGGTTTTAAAGGGCGTTGATTTTGTCGTGGTTCGCGAGCTAACTGGTGGGCTTTATTTTGGACAGCCACGTGAAAAAGGCGAAGATAGAGCGTTTAATACGATGGTTTATGCTAAATTTGAGATCGAGCGCATCGCAAAGATCGCCTTTGAGACGGCTATGCTTCGCAAGAAAAAGGTCTGCATGGTCGATAAGGCAAATGTGCTTGAGACAAGCCAACTTTGGCGCGAGGTGACCAGCGAGGTGGCAAAGGGCTATCCTGAAGTAGAGCTTAGCTTTATGTATGTCGATAACGCAGCGATGCAGCTAGTAAGAGCGCCAGGCAAATTTTGACGTCATACTTACTGAAAATTTATTTGGCGACATCTTAAGCGACGAAGCGAGCATGGTTTGTGGCTCGATAGGACTTTTACCAAGCGCTAGCATGGGCGGCAAAGTGGGAATTTATGAGCCTATTCATGGCTCAGCTCCAGACATCGCAGGGCAGGGCATAGCAAATCCGATCGCGACCATTTTAAGTGCAGCGATGATGCTAAGATACGCTTTTGGCGAGAGTGAGGCGGCAAATGCGATAGAAAATGCCGTAAAAACAGCTCTTGCAAAGGGATATAGAACAAAAGATATCGCCGCTTTTAACGCAGTTGAAATTTGCTCAACAAGCGAGATAGGCGACGTGATAGCAGGATTTATCAAAAAATGAAAAACACGATCACAGAAGCACTGATCTACGAGGCGCAAGGGTTAAAAGACGATGCGCTTGAAATTTATAAAAATATCTTAAAACAAGACCCATCAAACAAGGACGCCCTTAGCGCGATAAATCGCCTGAGCGGACTTCGTAAGGAGCGCGTGATAAAAAACGAGCAGATGAAAGAGTTTTTTATCAGGATGAAAAGTGACGAAGAGATAAATGAATTTAAAAGGTGGTTGATAAGATTATGAAGCTTGATGATATCGCTAGGATGGCCATTAGTGAGGTTAGTGCCGAGCTTGAGAAGATAGAGGCACTGCAAAACAAAAAGCAAGAAGAGCTTGAAAGAGAGAATTTAAAAAAAGAACTTTTGGCTATGGAGGCTAGTGAGCAAGAGGTGGCTGATGAGCCAGAGCTTGAGACAAGCGCGCAAAGCGAGCCAGAGCCAAAGATAGCGCAAATTTCGCCAAAGAGCAGGGAGATAAGTGATGAAGAAATTTTCTTAGCAAACCTTGCTGAGCGCATCGAGGTGCTTTTTGAGGGGCTTAAGCAAACTAGCGAGCAAGACCTTAGCCAAAGGCTCGAGCTAACGACTGAAATTTTTAGAATTTACCCTTGCAAACATCGAAAATAGACTACAAAATCTCTCAAAATAATAAAATTTGAGGCAAAAACTGGTACAAGCATTTACAAAAATAGCGAGCTAGACTTCTTTAGATCGCTATTTGCCCCTTTTAGCAAGCGCGTCTATCTAGTAGGTGGCTGCGTGAGAGATGCACTTTTGGGGCGAGAAATTTATGATTACGACATTGAAGTTTATGATATAAAGCCAGCTAAATTTGACGAGCTGATGGCTGGCATAAAGGCTAGTGGTGTTGGCAAAAGCTACTTTATCTACAAATACAAAAACTACGATCTTGGACTGCCACGAAGCGAGAGTAAGACTGGAAATTGGCACAAAGACTTTGCCGTAAGCTACATAAATGATCCAAGCCTTGCAAGTCTTAGGCGTGATTTTACAGTAAATGCTATGATGATGAACATCTTTAACGGCGAAATTTTAGACTTTCATGGCGGCAAAAAGGACCTTGGAAGCAAGACACTAAGGCACATCGATAGTGAGAAATTTAAAGAAGATCCACTAAGGGTGCTACGTGGCGTGCAGTTTAGCGCTAGGCTTGATTTTAGCATAGATGATGATACGCTAGAGCTTATGAAAACGCTTGATCTAGCGCATTTAAGCAAAGATAGGATAAATACCGAGCTTATTAAATTTTTTGCTCAGAACATCTTGAAAAAGGGGCGTTTTATCTTTTTAAACTTTCGCTTTTTAAAGAAATTTTGGCGTGCAAATTCGCAAGAATGATGAGTTCTTGGCTGAGCTAAAGAGTGCTAGAAATTTCGTAGATGATGAGAGGCTGTTTTTGTATATGCTTTTTGGTAAATTTTGAGCTTGACGCAAAGGAAATTTTAGAGAAAATGCGCCTGCCAAAGAGCTACTTTTCTATCTTAAAAGAGCCATTTTTTAAAGACATGCCAAGTGACAATGAGCTACTAGAAATTGCTCTAAATATGCCCTTAAAATCGTGGCTTGGAGCTTATAATAAAGAGCGCATAGAGCGTGCAAAAGAGCTTGGGGTCTATGAGAGTAAATTTTGAGCCAAAGATAGATGTGAGAGAGATCTTGGCGGCTGGCTTTAAAAACGAGATGATAGCAGCTGAGATAAAACGCAGACAGGAGCTTGAAATTTCAAGCTATCTTAGCGAGCGCAAATTTAGAAAATCTTAATCTTTAAAACTCTTAAAAGCCCATTTTGGCTAAAATGAGCCAGTTTATAACACTTTTTAAGGCAAGAAAAACTTATGTTTAACATAGTCCTAGTCCATCCTCAGATACCGCAAAACACCGGAGCTATCGGCAGAATGTGCGTAAATGCAAATTTAAAGCTGCACATCGTTAAGCCAACTGTCTTTGATCTGAGCGAAAAGGCTGTTAGACGTGCTGGGCTTGATTATTGGAAAATCTTAAAGCCACAAATTTGGGAGAGCCTAGATGAAATTTTGGAGGCAAATTTAAGCCACAAAGAGCGATTTTTCTTTGCTACGACTAAGACAAACAGGCTTTACTACGACGCTAAATTTGTGCCAGGGATTTTATATTTTTTGGCGGAGAGAGCACGGGACTGCCAAGAGATTTTATGGATATAAATTTTAAAAATGCCATAACGATCCCGATGGGAAAGAGGGCAGGAGCTTAAATTTAGCCATGAGTGCTGGCATCATCGCGTATGAGGCGATCAGGCAAAATATCTCTAAATTTGACTTTAGGAGCGAGGTTTGAGAGCGCTCTTTGCACTAGTTTTTGCCGTTTTTATGGCGTTTGCTAGCGAGATAAGCATCGCAACTTATAATGTGCAAAATTTATTTGACTGCAAGGACGATGGCAGCGAATATCCTGACTTTAAATCTAGCACTTCAAAGTGGGACTGCGAGGCGGCTAGCTTGAAACTAAAAAAAACAAGGCAGGTCATAGACGCCATAGATACCGACATCATCGCACTTGAAGAGGTCGAAAACGAGCAGGTTTTAAAGGCTTTGGTTGATGGCAGTGAGTATAAATTTATAGCCTTTAGCAAGGCAAAAAACTCTCCAGTTGGGCTAGCTCTTGTGTCAAAAATAAAGCCAAGTGGCAGTGAAATTTTTGAAGTGCCAAATGTAAAAACTAGAAACATTTTAAAGGTCGTTTTTGAGGTGGAGGACAAGAAATTTAGCGTTTTTGTTAATCACTTCCCAGCTTATAAAAACGGCATAAATATGCAAAAAAAGGCTGAAAGAACGCTAAGAGCAGCTCTTGGTAACGAGCAAAACGCCATAGTTTTGGGCGATTTTAACTCACCTTATGGGCAAAAATCCATCTTAAATGATATCATCGCAACTCGTGGATTTTACGATCTTTATAGCTTTTTAGCCCCAAAAGATAGATACTCTCATGCAGTCCATGGCAAAAAGCGAGCTATTGATCACGTTTTGCTCTCGCCTAGCTTTATGGCAAATGGCGACCTAAGCTACGCCCATGGCAGTTTTGAAGTCTTTAAACCAAGCTTTGTGGTCGATGAGCATGGCTTTGCAAAGAGCGATCTTTACTCAGATCATTTTGCACTTAAATTTAAAATCTCAACCAAACCAAGCCCTGCTAAATCAAATGAAAATTTAAAAAAAGAAGCTAAAAAAGTAGATGATCAAAACTATAAAAAGGCTGACATAGAGACGCTTTTTGAGCATCCTGAGGATGTGCCAGCGCTAGTTGAAAGAGCCGTTGTCATCTTAAAAGATAAACATGGCTTTATCATCTCGAAAAATCGCCGTGGAATTTACCGTTTTTGATCCTAAAAATAGTGTTGGCGTGGGCGATGAGCTTGACATTTTGATTAGGCGAGTGAAATTTTACAAAGAGGCGCTTGAAGTGAGCTCTTATGAGATCATAAATGAGCATGGTACAAAAGATGTGAGTGAAAATTTACTTGATAGCTCAAAACTAAGCATTGCAAGAAGTGGCGACGTGATTGCTAAAATTTCAGGCAGGCTGGAGAGTGGCTACTTGCATACGTCACATGGCAAAATCAGAGTTTATAGCAAGAAAAAGCTAAAACAAGGCGAGCAAAGCTTTGAAAATGTAAGAGTGAAAATTTATAAAAACGAAAAGAGATCGTTGTGGAGTAGATGGTGCAAATTTTAGATATTTTTATGATCGCAGCGTTTGTTTTGTTTGTGGTATTTATGATAAGAGGCGTCATTTTGCAGGCGCAAGAGAAGGAGAAAGCAAGAGAGATGATAAGAGAAAAAAGAGAAAATTTTAATAAAAAGAGTGAGATATGAAAGAGTTGTTACTAGAGATCGGAGTCGAGGAGCTTCCAGCGATACCATTTTTAAGGGAGCTGCCAAACATCAATGCTAAATGGCAGGCTGTGCTTGAAAAATACAACATCAAAAGCGAGTTTAAATTTTACTACACGCCGCGCCGTTTGGTCTTTTTTCATGAGAAATTCCCACAGGCTCAGCCAGATAGTGTGGCTAGTTTTGTCGGCGCGCCAAAGCAAGTGGCGCTAAAAGACGGAGCTTTTACAAAAGCTGCACTTAGCTTTGCAAATAAATGTGGCATCGAGGAGAGCGAGCTTAAATTTAAAGAGATAGATGGCAAAGAAGTGCTTTATTACGAAAAAGAGGTAAAGGGCGAGCCAGTCGCTAAGATAATGGGCGACATGGTCGAGGAGTTTTAAAGAGCCTTAGCTTTGGCAAGTCTATGCGCTGGGGCAACGGCGAATTTGAGTTTATCCGCCGATAAGATCGTTTTTGTGTTTGCTCGGCGATGAGGTCATTAAATTTAACAAATTTGGTGTGACAAGTAGCAACTCCACGTATCCTCACAGAAGCGTTAGCTACGACAAGATAAAAATTTCAAATATAAAAGAGTATTTTGATGGCTCAAAGAGCCGTGGGGTCGTGCTTGAAGCGGACGAGAGAGAAGATCATACTTGATGAATTTGAAAAGATCAGCCAAAAAAGTGGGCTAAAGATCGAGATCGATAACGAGCTGCTAGCTGAAGTAGTGGCGATCACCGAGTATCCAACAGCGCTTCTTGGCTCGTTTGAAGAGGAGTTTTTGGAGGTGCCAAGTGAGGTCATCATCACATCTATGAAAGAAAATCAGCGCTACTTCCCAGTCTTTAAAGATGACAAGCTAGCAAATGGCTTCGTTGTCGTTAGTAACGCCATAACGCGAGACTACTCACTCATCATCAAAGGCAACGAAAAGGTGCTAAGAGCAAGACTAAGTGATGCTATGTTCTTTTGGCAAAGCGACCTTAAGGCAGAATTTAGCCCAGAAAAACTAAAAAATATAACCTACCTAAAAGAGCTTGGAAGCATCTATGAAAAAGAGCTTAGAGAGCTAAAAGTGGCTAAAAAACTTGCTAGCAACTACGATGAGCTACTTAAAAAAGAAGCTGACGAGTACGAGGCTAAGCTAGAGCGAGCTGTGATGCTAAGCAAGGCTGATCTTACAACGCAGATGGTTTATGAATTTACCGAGCTTCAAGGTATCATGGGTGCTTACTACGCAAAGGCTAAAAATGAAGATGAAAACGTCGTTCTAGCCATAAAAGAGCAGTATCTGCCAGACGGCGAGGAGGCGCAGTGCCCAAGCAAGGTCTTTAGCTCGGTTGTGGCACTTTCAAATAAGCTTGATACGCTAATGGGACTCTTTAGCATCGGCAAAATCCCAAGCGGCACGAAAGACCCATACGCTCTAAGACGCGCAGCAAATGGCGTGATAAAGATCGTTTTGGCACATAATTTGAAATTTAACGTAAAAGAAATTTTAGAAGATATCGCAAAAGATTATAAGAAATTTGACGTTGAAGTGCTTATAAATTTCATCCTTGATAGGCTCTACACCTTCTTTGACGCAAACGCTTCTATCGTAAAAGCGTGCATAAAAAGCGGCGAAAAGGACATCTTGGAGCTAACTAAGATGATAGAGGCACTTGCTAAAATTTCAAGCAAGCCAAATTTTAGAGAAATTTCTCGACATTCAAGCGCCTTGCAAACATCATAAAAGATGATAAATTTAGCAAGGTCGATGAGAGCCTCTTTGAGATAGATGCTGAAAAGGCCTTAAATGACGCATTTAAAGCTGTCGATAAGAGCTTGGCATATGAGCCAAGGCTAAAAGCGCTATTTGCTCTAAAGCCGCAGATAGATGAGTTTTTTGACAAAGTTATGATAAACGTTGAAAACGAAAAAGTACGAAATAACCGCGTCGCAATCATCGGTCAAATTTATAGTGAGATATTAAAAGTAGCTGATATAAAAGAGATCAGCTTTTAAATTTGCGCCAGCTTCGGGCTTTGCCTAGGCTGGCTTTTAAATTTACTCCCTAAAAATATCAAATTCTGGCTCGTAAGCCTTAGTTTTTACCCCAAAATATCCAAGAACTGAGCTAAAAATAAAATCATGCGAAAGGCTTTCATCTCTCTTGCTTCTTAGCCTTTTTAAGAGCTCGCTATCGCTTGAAAAGATGATGGCTGGGATGTGTTTTTGCTCATCTGGAGCGATGGAGTAAGGCAGGCCATGTAAATATATGCCATTTTCGCCTAGGCTCTCTCCGTGATCTGAGAAAAAGAACATGGCAACTTCAAATTTTATCTTTTCTTGCTTCAAGGGCGTTTATTAGCTCGCTTTGTAGATAGTCCTCGTATAAAATGGTGTTGTCATAGGTGTTTGCTATCTCGTCTGGCGTGCATTTGTTTAGCTCGGCGGTGTCGCATGTTGGGTGAATTCTTTAAATTTGCTTGGGTAGCCTTTGTAGTAGATAGGGCCATGTGAGCCTTGCAAATGTAGCACGATAAAGGTAGTGGAATTTGCATCTTTTATGACTTTTTTTGCCTCATCAAATATCACTTCATCAAAGCCAGCTGCTCTGTGCTCTGAAGTGTGGTTTTGATCAAGATTGTCGCAAACGCCTTTGCATCCGCCACTATTGTTGCCAAAAAAGTATGTTTTTATGCCAAGTTTATTGATGATATCAACTAAATTTTCACGAGCCTTAGCCTCGCGGTTGCTAAAATTTCTCGCTTTAAGTCTGAAAATAGGCAAGGCACGCTAGTCTCTGTGGCAGTTCCGCATGAGTAGAAATTTGTAAAACTTACTACATCTTTTTGCTTGATGAATTTTGTTTGTATCGTTTTTAGCGTAGCCATTTAGCGAGTAGTTTTTGCTCCTTTGTGTCTCGCCAACTATCAAAACTAAAATTTTCTTTTTATCGTTAGTAAGCGTTGCGTCATCTGCCACGTAGGTAAAAGGGAGCGGTTTTTGTGCCAAAGACTTTGCTAATCTTATGCTAGAGTAGATAGGATAGTATGGGAGTAAAACGCTTGAGACGTTATGCTCTCTAAAAAATGGTATAAAAATTTTAGACATGAGTGCAAAGATTATAGCTGCACTTGCTAAAGTGCTAAGGGCTATTTTTACTCTTGATCTAAGCACACTTTTAAAACCTCCATAGCTAATCTCTATAAGCGCTACATATAGGCAAGACGTTTAATAGCATGCCTTTATCTATAATGACGCCGTAAATTTGCATAAAGTAGGCAGAGATGCTGCTAATCATGATGAGAAAGATAGCAAGAGGTTTTAGCAAAAATAGCACAAGCAAAATGCAAAAAACTCCCACAAAGAGCAAAAGAAAAAATATGCCAAGTAGAGCAAAAAGCAGTATAGAAAAAGATAAAGTATTGCCCGATAAAAACCCTAAAAACACGCCCTTAAATAAAAATATGTAGTTTATGAAAAACATATAAGCTACAAATAAAATTAAAATTTTACAAAGCTTACATGTCTTATTTTGTCGATGTTTAGCACTCTAGCCACCTTCTTTCAGGGGCGTAAAGATAGAGCTAAAATGTAAATGGCTAGAAATTTAGAATAGAAAAACTATTTTTTCTTGCTTTTTAGCTTCTTGTTTTTTGACTTCTTTTGAGGCTCAGCCTTTTTCGCCTTTTGGCTATCTTTTACGCTAAGCTTTTCTTTGACCTTTTGCATGTCGTTAAAGCCGATACCTTGAACCTTCTCAAGCTCCTCGACACTTGTAAATTTATGAGCTTTTCTATACTTTATGACGTTTAGTGCTTGGCTCTTGTTTAGTCCAAGGCTCATTAGCTCGCTCTTGCTAGCTGTATTTAGATCAGCGCCGTATGCAAGGCTTGCAAGCGCTAGACAAAGTAAAATTTTTAATCTTTTCATCTTATCTCCTAAAATAATAATCCATCGTTTTCTTGATCTTGAATGATGTCATTTGTTGGCGTATTTTGCGGCAACGGCGAGTCGTTTGTGTAGTACTCATCAGCGCCGTTATAGTATCCTTTATAGACGCCATCAGGCTGCTCAAACGCACGTCTTAGGGTAGGGTAGAGCTTGATGTAGCCCTCCAGTAAATTTCTTAAAGACAGGTGCAGCTGTCCTGCTGCCACCCTCGACCTTTTTCATAGGGCTATTATCGTCGTTTCCGTACCAGATGATGGCCTCGATATCAGGCGAATATCCGCAAAACCAAGCATCGATGCTATTGTTTGACGTGCCAGTTTTGCCAGCGATCTGGATGCCATTTACCTTTGCATTGCGTCCAGTGCCGTTATTTACGACGTTTTGAAGCAAGGTTGTCATCAAAAATGCCTGCTCAGGTTTTAGCACCTGCTTCTTTTGTGGCTCATAGTCCATCGACGCGCCAAAGCTATTTTCTATATGCTTAATGAGCGTAGGCTCGACCACTTCGCCATCGTTTGGAAACATCGAGTAAAATTTTGCAAAGTCAAGTGGTGAAATTCCAAAGCTTCCAAGTGCGATTGATAAATTTTCAGGGATATCGTTAAAGCCCATATCCGTAAGCTGTTTGCGAACCGAGCTAAGGCCAAGATCGTTTAGTAAATTTATGGTTGCTAGGTTGCGAGACTGGGTTAAGGCTGATTTTATCGTGATGTAGCCCTGAAAGCCGCCGCTATAGTTTTTTGGCGTCCATTCTTTGCCATTACCCATGTCAAACGTCTTAGCGATGTCAGCTACCTGAGAGACGACAGAGTAGCCGCTATCAAGGGCTATTTGATAGATAAATGGCTTAATGCTTGATCCTGGCTGACGCTTGCTTTGTGTCGCTCTGTTGTAGCTGCTTTTTGCGTAGTCGATGCCGCCAATTAGAGCTAAAATTTGTCCGCTTTGTGGATGAGTGACGACGATAGCGCCATTTAGCATCTCTGGATTTGCTTTTTTATCTCTTTTTAAAATTTCATTATAGCCATAGACTAAAGCGTCCTGAGCGATCTTTTGCACGTTTAGATCGACGGTGCTTTGTATCTTGTAACCGCCAGTTTTTATATCGTCAAATTTCTTTGAAGCCTCTTTTATGATCTCATCGACCACGTAAGGAGCTTTGTTGCGTGTGAGCGTATCGTCAAAGACTGCTGGCTCTTCAAGCACGCCTTTGCGGTACTCATCCTCATTTATCCAGCCGATGCTATACATTCTCTCAAGAACCCTGTTTGCGCGGCTAAGCGAGAGATCAAGGTGCTTTGTAGGGTCATAGGTGCTTGGCGCTTTTGGCATGCCAACTAGCATCGCTATCTCTTTTATGCTTAGCTCATTTAGCTCTTTCTAAAGTACCCCTCCGCGGCCGTTTTGATGCCGTAGTAGCCGTGCCCGAAATATACGTGATTTAGGTATCTTTCGATGATGTCCTCTTTGCTAAGCTCGCTTTCAAGCTTCATAGCAAGCACGACCTCTTTTATCTTTCTTGTAAATTTCTTCTCGCGGCTTAGGGCTAGGTTTTTTATAAGCTGCTGAGTTAGCGTGGATGCGCCTTCTACCAGCTTTCTAGCTTTGATGTCTTTTATCGCTGCTCTTGCCATGGCTTCTACGTTGATACCGCCATGCTCAAAGTAGCTCGTATCCTCGATAGCCACGAGTGCTTCGATGACACGTGGCGGGATGTCGTTATATTTGACGTAAATTCTGTTTTCTTCAAAGATATTTGCGATAAGCTCGTTGTTTCTATCAAAAATTTCGTGTCGCAAGCTTTGGCTTGTAGTCGATGATGGTATAAGCGTCAAATCTCACCTGCGAATAAAAGTATAAAAACGCTCCACCAAGTGCGATGGCAACTACAAAGATAAATGCCAAGATATATTTCATAAAAATGCCTTTAATGTTTTTAAATTTAGCCCCATTGCCGTGCTTGTCTCGCCGTGCTGGGAGATGATGTATTTTTTATTAAAATTTTCTATCGTCATGGCTCCAGCTTTGCCTTGCCACTCGCCACTTTCTAGGTAGCTTTTTAGGTCTTGCTCGATAAATTTAGCAAATTTATATGTAGTCTTGCTTACATTTATAAGCTCAAATTCGCCTAAAAATATCATCGCCGTATAGACGCTACACTCATTGCCACTTTGTAAATTTAGCATAGCAAGTGCCTCGTTTGCATCCTTTGCCTTGCCTAAAATTTTATCCATACAAGCCACGCAGCTATCTGCAAAGAGTAAATTTAAAAGCTTGCCATTTGTCTTTAAAAACTGCTCTTTTTTAGCTTTTACGACGTTTTGGACGTAAATTTCTGGTTTTAGGCTCTTTGCTATCATGCTCTCATCAAAACTGCAAGAAATTTGTTTAAATTCTATCCCAGCATCTTTTAGGTAAATTTGCCCTTGTTGGCGAGCTAGAAGCAAGAGTGATCATCAAAATCCCCTATAGCTCACGCCAAGATAGACAGCCGCGAGCGAAGCTAGTAAATTTAGTGGCGTGAAGTAGTAGATGATGACGATTAGGCTCTCGTTTAGCTCGATCATCTCGTGCGATCTTAGAGTTTTTAAAGCCTTTTTGTATCGATAAAAGATGTAGCTTAAATTCAAGAGTAAAAATAGCTCTATCGCCCATTTGGTCGCTATTATCGCACTTGCCATCGGATTTTGCATTTTGCCATCATCAAAGTAAAAGATTATTATCAGGCTAGTTAGCGCGATGACAAGAACTAGCGCAAAGATGGCTAGTCCAAAGCGTCTTATGATGTGAA
This sequence comes from Campylobacter concisus, assembly GCA_037321105.1. Classification (GTDB taxonomy): domain Bacteria; phylum Campylobacterota; class Campylobacteria; order Campylobacterales; family Campylobacteraceae; genus Campylobacter_A; species Campylobacter_A concisus_AZ. The sequence goes on from CP147775.1 coordinate 2,008,944, forward strand.
GCAAGATGTGATAGCGCTCTTTATCTTCAAATTTATTTTTTATAAAATAGCTTCCAGCAAGCACTAAACCAGCTTGTAGCCCTATAAAAAGAGCTACGAAGCTAATGTGCAAGAAGATGATTAGTTGATCAAAATTTAAAAAAAGCGATCTCTTGATGAATCATTTTTCTAAAGCTTGCCTTGCATACTCAAGTGAGCTTTTTATGGCGTCTTCGATAGCTAGAGCATTTTTGCCACCAGCTGTTGCAAAGTCGTCTTTGCCACCGCCATTGCCACCTGGAATTTGCGCTGTAAATTTAACCCAAGCGCCAGCCTTTAATGGAGCATTTTTCACGCCAGCTGCAAGAGAAATTTTACCCTCTTCATCTGTTTGGATCAGCAAAATAGCAGCCTTTTCGTGCCCATTTTTAAACTCATCTATCAAAGTTTTTATGTCGCCACCATCGATGTGTGCCACACAAAGCTTGGTATCATTTACATTTATAAAGGCTAGCTCCCCAGAGCTTTTAGCGTTTTTTAGCTTATCTTTTAAGCCTTTTATCTCGCCTTTTAGCTTTTTAACGGCATTTAGCGGCTCTGTGCTTTTTAGCTCATCTTTTAGCTCTTCAAGCTCAGCTCTAAATGACCTTGCTAAATTTAGCGCAGCCCTTGAACAAACAGCCTCTATACGCCTAACGCCAGCACTTACGCCACTCTCTTTTGTGATGAAAAACGATCCGATCTCATCTATATTTTTCACGTGTGTGCCACCGCAAAGCTCTTTACTGACATCGCCAAAACTCACAACCCTTACTTTGTCGGCATATTTTTCGTTAAATAACGCGATCGCCCCGCTTTTTTAGCCTCTTCAAGCTCCATAACCTGCGTTTTTGCATTTGCACCGTTTAAGATCCACTCATTTACGAGGTTCTCGACCTTTGAAATTTCTTCGCTAGTAAGCGCCTTTGGATGAGAGAAATCAAACCTTAGCCTATCTGCCTCGACGTTTGAGCCAGCTTGAGCGATGTGTGTGCCAAGTACGCTTCTAAGGGCTGCGTGAAGCAAGTGTGTAGCGCTGTGATGACGTGCAGTCTCCGCTCTGTCGCTACCCACTTCAAGCTCAACTTCGTCGCCAATTTTTAGCGCCGCGCTAGTTTTTACTAAAGATAAATTTAGCCCGTGGAATTTTGCGTATCAAGCACATTTGCTTTGCCTGCTATCTTACCGCTATCGCCGCACTGACCGCCACTTTGAGCGTAAAATGGAGTGACATCAAACATCACCCAGCCCTCTTTGCCAGCATCTAGGCTATCTACATTTTTAAATTCTTCATCAAGCAAGGCTAGAATTTTACTTTTACTCTTAAGCTCTTCGTAGCCTATAAATTTCTTCTCGCCAAATTTCTCAAGTAGCTCTTTAAAGTCGCCCTTCGCACTCTTGTCGCCACTGCCTTTCCAAGCAGCTTTTGCACGTGCTTTTTGCTCGCTCATAAGCTCATCAAACCTTGCCTCATCGACCTTTAAGCCCTTTTCTCTAAGCATATCAGCCGTTAGGTCAAGTGGGAAGCCAAATGTGTCATAGAGCTTAAACGCAGCCTCTCCGCTAAAAATTTCTTTTGTATTTTTAAGCTCACTCTCAAATAGCTCTAAACCACTAGCGATAGTCGCTAAAAATCTCTCTTCTTCAAGCTTGATCTGCTCTTTTACAGCCGCTTTTTTATCGTTTAGATAGGTGTAGTGTCCGCCCATGAGCTCGCAAACTTTATCGACAAGCTTATACATAAATGGCTCTTTTATGCCTAGTAAATATCCATGGCGGATCGCACGGCGTAAGATGCGACGAAGCACGTAGCCACGGCCTTCTTTATCAAATGTCGTGCCTTGAGCTAGCAAAAATGTGACCGAGCGGATGTGATCGCTTATGACGCGGTAGCTAGCGCCACTTTCATAGACGTATGGCTTGCCGCAAAGCTTTGCTACTTCATTTATGAGCGGCATAAAAAGTGTGCTGTCGTAGTTGCTAAATTTGCCTTGCAAGATAGCAGTAACGCGCTCAAGTCCCATACCTGTATCGATGCTTGGCTTTGGTAGTGGGCTTAACTTGCCGTCCGCACTTCTTTCATACTGCATGAAAACAAGGTTCCAGATCTCTAAAAATCTATCACCATCTCCGCCCATGTAGTCTTCAGGTGTGTTAAAGTGCTCAGCCCCTTGATCGTAAAAATTTCACTGCAAGGGCCGCATGGTCCAGTATCGCCCATTTGCCAGAAGTTATCGTGGTCGCCGAAGCGGTAAATCCTATCTTTTGCGATGTGAGTGCTCCAAATTTCAAACGCCTCATCGTCGCTTTCATGAACGGTTACATAAAGCTTATCTTTTGGTAGTTTTAGCACCTCTGTGACAAATTCCCAAGCGTAAGAGATCGCCTCTTTTTTGAAATATTCGCCAAAGCTAAAGTTGCCAAGCATCTCAAAAAATGTGTGGTGACGCGCTGTGTAGCCGACGTTATCAAGGTCGTTGTGCTTACCTCCAGCTCTTATGCAGGTTTGACAGCTAGTGCGAATAGGTGGTGTTGGGCGTGGCACTTCTCCTGTGAAGATGCTCTTAAATGGCACCATGCCAGCATTTGTAAAAAGTAGTGTTGCATCGTTTGGCACGAGTGGCGCAGAAGCTACGACTTCGTGACCTTTTGATTTAAAAAAATCAAGATATGCCTTTCTTATATCTAAATTTTGCATTTTTATCCTCGTTAGTTTTAAAATTTTGCTTGATTTTAGCCAAAATTCGTTTGCGAAATTCTAAAAGAGAAAAAATAGTGATATTTTGAAAACTATCTCTTGTTTTATCTATTTAAAAGCGATTTGTAAATAAAATAATTAAAAATTTCTAAAGTTTTAAAGGGTGAATGTGAAGCTAAAAATCGGCATTATCGGCTATTGCAGCACAGGTAAAAAACATTATTTAGAGCTTAGACGCTCAAACGAGTTTGAAATTTGTGGCATTTTTGACAAAGACAATGTTGATGAGTTTTGCAGAGCTGATTTTTATACTGATTTTAAAGAATTTATAGAGGTTGCTCAGCCTCAAGCAGTCGTGCTTTGCTCGCCAAGAGAGGAGATGGTGGAGGCATTTTGCCAGTGTGCAAAATACTGCCAAAATATCCTCATCTCACGTCCAGTTTTTAAAAGTATCGCAGATCTTAAAGAGATAAAATATGCCGCTAAAACGAACAAAACTAGGGTTTGCACAGGCATTTCTGAGCGTTTTAATCCAACTATCTTGTCGCTAAAAAAGGCACTTTTAAAAGAAGAGGAAATTTATAGCATTTCAATCGCTCATTTTAAGCCACTTTGTGACGGAAATATCATAAATGAGCTCTCAGTTTCTGACATTGACCTAGCAAAAAATATCATAAATTCAGAAGTCAGCGACTTTTACTACACTCAAACAAACAAGACAAATGCCAAAAGTGCCGATAACGTGGCGATAAGCTTTAAAAGTAAAAATCAAATTCTAGTGCATATCACCGACTCATTTTGTGGCTCACTAGAGCGCTTTAAGATAGAGGTAAATGCGAAAAATGGCGTCTATTTTGGCGATCTCATCGATCATAAGCTTCATCAAGTGAGCGAAAATGGACAGATGAATTTAAAGATAGATACAAATAATAGCGAGCTAAAAGCGCAATACGAGGCCTTTTATGATCTTTGCCAAAGTGGCGAGAGTAGCGAGCTTTCAAACATTGATGATGCGATAAAGATAAGAGAACTATTTTGATGAAAAAAGCTCTTTTGCTTTTAAATATGGGCGGTGCAAACAGCCTTGACGATGTCGAAATTTTCTTAACAAATATGTTTAATGACCCATATATTTTGGGTATAAAAAATAAATTTTTAAGAAAATTTGTAGCTTTTATGATCACAAAAGGCAGGCTAAAAACTGCGAAGCACAACTACGAGCAAATAGGCGGAAAGTCGCCACTTTGCGAGCTTACAGCTAAGCTTTGTGAGAAAATTTCAAGCTTGCAAAATGAATTTGACGCGGTTGATTTTGCGATGAACTACACTTCGCCATTTGTAAAAGATGTGCTTAAAAAGTATGAAAAATTTGATGAGATAGTGCTTTTGCCGCTCTATCCTCATCACTCACAAACTACGATAACTTCGAGCCTAGCTGATTTTAAAAAGGCAAAAGAGGGGCTTAAACTAAAAGCTAAAATTTCACTTTGCGAGCCATTTTATGATGATGATGCTTACAATAAGATCATTATCTCTCACATCCGTGAAGCGATAAAAGATATCGATATAAGCGATGTTAGCCTCATCTTTTCAGCTCACTCTTTACCTCGCAAGATCATAGAAAAAGGTGATATCTACGAAAAACACATAAATGAACATGTGCAAATTTTAAGCAAAATGCTAAAAGAGCAGGGGCTAAATTTTAAAGATGTGAGCCTTGCTTATCAGTCACGTCTTGGCCCAGTTAAATGGCTAGAGCCATCATTAAACGAGGTTTTGGCTAAATGTGAGAGCAAAAAAGCGCTTATCTATCCGCTCTCTTTTTGTATAGACAACTCTGAGACCATTTTTGAACTAGTTATCGAGTATGCCAAGCTTGCTAAAGAGCTAAATTTTAGCTTTTACAAAGTCGTTTCTTGTCCAAATTTTAGTGATGAATTTGCTAGTTTTATCCTAGAAAAGTCAAAAAACGCTAGAGAATTTAGCCTTTAGGAATAAATCTTGCTTATAAAAAGCATCTCGAAATTTAAAAGGAGATGTATGAAGGTTCAAAATAACGATATTATCGATTATTTGTTGCAGTCAGGCTCAAGTAAAGCTAAAGATAAAAAAAATAGTTTTGATGAAATTTTAAGTCTAACGCTTGATAAGATCACAAGCGAGGCAAAGGTTTCAGACAAGCTTGAGCAGTTTAAGAAAAGGCTTACAGAGATTGGCGCTGCTGGCTTTATAAATGAGCTAAATTCAAACAAGATAGAAGAGAAAATAGCTCAGAAAAAAGAGGAGCTAACTGAGCTTTTAAGCATAAATGATCCGACCAAAACGCAGGATCAAAAAAATGAGTTACTTAAAATAATGGATAAAATTTTAAGTGACTACCGCAAAGAGCTAAACATGGCACTTACTAGCCAAACACTGCTTGAGAAGCAAAATAGCCTTGGCAAAAATACAAATAATTCTGTAAATTTAAGCTCTGTCTTAAATGAACTTGGACTTGCATAAATTCTGGATTTAGGCCGCTTGCCTAGATCCAAATTTCTACTTTAAACTCTAAATTTGAAATTTAATATTTATACCTTAGAAGTTAAATTTAATCTAACGCTGGTTTTTGTTTTGCTTTGTCGTTTTTGAGCTTGTCTTTTTTAGCTTCAAACTCAGCTATGACATTAGGATCTGGAAATAAATAGCCATCTTCAACCATTAGATCAACGGCCTTTTTAAATGTTGGCAACGCACTTTGCGCACCAAAGTAGTAGTAAGGTTTTTTAGGATCTCTTGCTAAAACGCCTATGGTGTAGCTGTTACCTCTTGTGTCGTTTACAAAGCCAAAAAGGAGCCGTTATAGGTGTTGCTATATCCGCCTTTGCCAGAAGCGATGTGCGCGGTGCCAGTTTTACCGCCTATCTCAAGACCTGGCGTAAATGCCTTTAAGCCAGTACCTTTTTCAACTGTTTTTATCAAAATTCTCTTCATTATCTTTGCTGTCTCTTGCGAGATTACCTGAGCTGGCTCTGCTTTTGGCAGATCGTAGCGCTTGCCATTTCGCTCAAGATATGCCACCATGTGCGGCGTCACCTCAATGCCTTTGTTGTTAAAGGTGTTATAGGCTTTTAAAAGCTGCATAAATGTCGCTTGAAGGCCGTATCCGTAGCTAACTGTCGCTTTATAGGTCGATGAATTTAGCTTTGTAACCGTTGGCATCATACCCACTTGCTCGTATGGCAGGTCGATGCCAGTCTTCTTGAAAAGCCAAAATTTAAAAGCCCTTGATAAATTTGCAGGACCATTTAGGCGTTCTACTAGCTGGATCATACCGATGTTTGAGCTGTGCACGATGATGTCTTCAGCGCTCATAAATGGCTCTGGGTGGGTATCTTTGATGATCCTTTTGCCTAGCTGATAGCGACCGTTATAGGTATTTACTAGCTCAAAAGGATTTACCTTTTTTCTTGAAGTAGTATGGAGAAGATAAATGGCTTAAAAACCGATCCAACCTCGTATGCATACTCGCTTGCGCTTGAATTTAGCGCGCTGTAATCTTGCTTTCTTATATTTGAGGGGTCGTATCTTGAACTAGAAGCTAGTGCTAGAATTTCGCCATTTTTGCTATTCATTATGCAGATGATTAGCTCTTTTGCGTCTAAAAATTCACGTTTTTCATCTGAAAATTTGCTCTAACTTGGTTTGAAATTTAAGACGGATATAGAGCACTGCGTTATAGCCATCGACCCTTGTTGCTAAATTTGAATCACTGGTCAAAATTATATTGTTGCCGATATCGCGCGGACCAAGGATTTTGGCGTTTTGTATCGGAGCTAGGTAGTCCTCGTAGTATCTCTCAAGCCCTTTTACACCTTTACTTTTGGTAAGTGCGTCGCTCTCTGTTTTACTCACGTAGCCGATAGCTGGTGTCAGGGCGTCTTTTGACATAAAATTTGCGGTTTTGACCGCTCTCCATCACTCGCATACCTTGAAATGAAGCAAGCCCAGTTTTTGGATCAAGATACGAGATCAAAATGCCCTTACGGTTTAGCTTTCTAGAGAGCTCTTGAAGGTAGGTAGCGCCCTTTGCGTCGATGCTATAAGAGAGCGTTACAAGGCCTTTTGTGCCGTTTATGATCTTTCTTACTTTGTTTGGATCGTCGCCGCTGTAAAGCGAGTAGAGCTTGATGAACATCTCTTTTTGTTTGGATCGATGTTTCTGGTGTCAAGCATCACTTTGTAAAGTTTTTGGCTTGATGAGATGCTAAAGCCGTCTTTCGTGACGATATTGCCACGGATTGCGGTATTTACATCGCTTGTTTGAAGCTTAGGAAGCTTTCGCTCGATGCTTGCTCTATAAAATATAACGAGCACAAAGATTGAAATTCCAAAAGTAATTAATAAAAAAAGTATGGTTATTTTTGATTTTCTGGAATTCATTCAATGGCTTAAATTTGCGTTCTTGAAATTTCTTTGTATGCGCTTAGCGCTTTGTTGGAATTTCTAGCATAAGCTTCATGCTAGTCTCTGCTTTGCCTATGGCGATAGCTGCTTGGTGCAAGTCTTTTACCTCGCCAGTTGCAAGATCAGCGATGGCTTTATCGGCGTTTATTTGAACCTTATTTAGCTCTTTTAAAGAGTCGTTTAGTGCGTTTTCAAAGCCGCCTTCTTCGCCCGCTTTTGCTATTTTGCTTGAATTTTCGTTTTTGTTTAGCTTATCTAAAATTTATGCTATTTATCATTATGCTTGTCCTGAAATAAGTGATATCGCACTTTGTGCTATTGTTTTTGCGTTTGAAATGACGCTACATTTGCTTGATAAGCCCTTGTCGCCTCAAGCAAGTCAGCCATCTCGATGACTGGGTTTATATTTGGAAATGTGACGTAGCCATTTGCATTTGCGTCTGGGTGGCTTGGGTCGTATTTTAGCTGAAAGTCCTTGTCGTCACGCACCACTTTATCTACGATCACGCTAGTTAGGGCAGGGTGAGCGTTTTTAGGTGAGCTTGGATCATCGAGTGGATTTTCATAATCAAGCAGACTTTGTGAGTTTTTAAGCTGATCGTTTAAAATTTTATCAAAGTTCATCTCTTTAAAAATGACCTCTTGCCTTCTGTAAGGGCCACCTTCAGCCGTTCTTGTGGTTTGAGCGTTTGCGATGTTTGAGCTGATGACATTCATTCTGAAGCGTTGCGCACTTAGTCCGTATCCGCTAATATCAAAATCATTTAAGTATGACATCATCTCTCCTAGTTCTTAGCACTTGCATCTATTACGCTTTTAAAGATATTGCTCTGAGCCTTGTAGGCGCTATCAAGGGCGTTTATCATAACTGTGTTTTTGCCCATTTCTGTTGTCTCAACATCAAGATCAACCGTGTTTGCGTCATTTCTAGCCATGTGACCATCGCGCAAGAAAATTTGAGCTGTGTCGCTTTTGGAAAATCAACCGCAGCCATGTGCGCTTCGTTTGTTTTAGCTAAATTCAGTTTTTTGCTCTCTGAAACGTTGTAAATTTCATTTGCTTTTTCTCTTAAAACATCTTCAAATCTTACATCTCTAGCCTTGTAAAATGGCGTATCAACATTTGCAAGGTTGCCAGAGATGAGCTTTTGGCGTAGCTCTCTGCCTGCAAGGGCTGATTCGACGAGTGGGCTAGATTTTGATCTATCTAAAACAAACATTTAAAGTCCTTCTAAAATTTCACACATTTATAAGCAAATGATGTTCCAAATATAAGGCAAATTTATTTTGTTTCATAGATTTTTGCCAAATCTTCTTTCATTTTTGTGACTTTTATGCCGCCAAGATAGTATTTAACTCCGTATTGTCCGCTATCTACGTCTGTTAAAATTTGATACTCGCCGTTTTTTATCACCACTTTAAAAGGTAGTGCGATCTCATGTTTGTATTCGATATCTCTTACGATCTGCTCGGCAAGCTTGTCATTTATCTTTTGATCGTTTGTTATGAAGTAGTAGGCATTAAATTTTTACGTAAATTCATGCAAAACATACTCATTTGTGACATTTTCAAAGTGAGTTAGTCCAATTAGTGTAAATTTATCTTTGTTTTCAAGCTGATATTTTGTAAGTTCAGCCGCCTCTTTTGACAAGGTGGGCAAAATGTGCCAAAAATGTCGATCATTAAAACCTTATTTTCATCATTTTTGATAGCAAAGCCGTGATCTTTTCTAACTAAAGTAAGCTCCTTGCCGCTTACATCTACAAGTTTGACCTCTTCATTTGGGCTAAATTCTTTAAAATTTGCACTGCTGCTCTCATCTTCGCCACAACCAAAAAAAGCAAATAAAGCGATTATTAAAACGAGTAAATTTTTCATCTTATCCCTTAAACATATCTTTTTATGGCAGCTCTTGCCTCTTTGTCTGCCTCGCGTCTTTTTAAAGTCTCGCGCTTATCGTGTAAATTTTTACCTTTTGCAAGGGCTAGCCTTGCTTTTACGATGTTTTTATCGCTTAGATAAAGTGCCAAAACAACCAAAGTAAGCCCATCTTGTGATACTTGACCGAAAATTTTATCGATCTGCTTTCTGTGCATCAAAAGTTTTCTGGCTGCTCGTTCATTTGGACGAAATGCGCTGTGTGTAGTCTCAAGATAGCTGATATGAGCGTTTAGTAAAAAAAGCTCGCCCTTTATGACGCGCACAAAGCTATCTTTTAAATTTGCTCTGCCAGCCCTTAGAGCCTTGACCTCGCTGCCTTTTAAAACGATGCCAGCTTCAAAGGTCTCAAGTATGCTAAAGTCGTGCAAAGCTTTTTTGTTTTTTGCTAGATCTTTTATCAAAATTTTTACCTTTTATTTTACGCTAAATACGCTACTGCCACTGCCACTTAGAAATTTATCCCTAAACTCGTTCATCTGTGGATAGAGCTTAAAGCATGGGGCAAAAAGATCGTTTAGCTCCTCGTTTTTATAAATTTCAAGTAGCTCTTTGCTCTTTAAAATTTTGCATCTTTTTTGCAGCATTAACGTCTATGTATTGTAAGAAATTGCTTCTAAATTCTTGATAAACCATCGGTGTGGAGCAAAAAACATTTGGCGTGAAGATATTTAAATTTGGCACTTCATCGTCAAATTCTTCTATGATCTCGCCTATGCCGCTTACATTTGCTGCCTTGTAGCCACTTACAAAAAAGGCCACATCTGCGCCGATTTTAGAGGCTATTTGCATCAAATTTTCGCGTTTTATATGTAAATTTAGCTCGTCATTTACCATTAGTAAAAAGGTGGCAGCGTTTGAACTGCCTCCTCCTAGACCAGCACCTATTGGGATTTGTTTGTTGATAATGATTTTATGAGAGCTAAAAAACTCATCTAGCTCGTTTGAAAAGCCAGCTTTTTTTAGCTCGTCTATCGCTTTTTGGATGATGTTTTCTTTTATCTCTTTGTTGTCGCATTCGATAGCAAAAGAATTTGACCTTTCAAAATAAAATTTCATCAAAAAGCTGCTCGCAAAGAACAAAACGTGACAAAATTTCGTGGTAGTTGCCTCTGGTACCAACTATCTTCAAAAATACGTTGATCTTTGCAAAGCTTTTCATTTCTCGATTTTTTTCGCAAGCTCGTGGATATCGGCTTCGCTTGCTTTTTTGGTGGCGTGGATATTTTCGTTTTTGATATCGTTTGCCAGCTCGCTTCTTAGTATCATTGTGTTACGCGGGGCCTCGATACCAAGCTTAACGGTGCTTTTTGAGATACTTACTACGACGACTTTTATGTCGTTACCTAGTAAAATTTCTTCGTTTTCTTTTCTTGCTAAGATTAACATTTTTCTACCTTGTTTAAAGTGTAATTTATAGTATCATCCATGATTTGGATTACGCTCATAAATTTATCATAATTTAGCAAATAAATTCCTTGTGTTTGTGTTTCAAAATCGTTAATTTTTAATTTCTTACCATCAAGTATGTTATTAATATCCCCAAAATACGTGTTTTGCTTAATATTTAAAAAATTGCAAATATTTAAAATTTTTCATTTTCATAGCGAAATTTACCCTCGCTTACCCTCTTTAATGAGCTTAAAGTTACATTATAACCAACTTTTTGCCCAAAAATTTCTGCATAAGAGCGGATGTAACTCCCCTCACTTACACTTAAACGAAGTGTCAAAAAAGGGTGTGAATAATTCAAAATTTCACTCTCGTAAATTTCCATTGTCTCTGGCTTTAGCTCAAACTCTTCGCCGCTTCTTGCTAGCTTGTAAGCTCTTGTGCCATTTACATGTTTGGCGCTAAATTTTGGCGGGATATAGCTTATCTTGCCTATTAGCTCGCCTCTTATGGCTTCAATTTTTTCTAAATTTAGCTCTTTTACATTTGAAATTTCAGTGATATTTTCATTATCCATGCTAGGACTGCTAGCTCCAAGCCAGATCGTCGCCTCATAGACCTTTGGGCTTTTGTCTAAAAATCTAAAAAATTTCGTATACGAGCCAAAAGCGACTATCAGACAACCACTCGCAAATGGATCAAGCGTACCTGAAAATCCAGCCTTTTTAACGCCATATTTTCTCTTTAGTCGTCCTAAAAAGTGGTTTGAGCTCATGCCAGCAGGCTTATTTGCCACGAAAATGGCGTTCATACGGCCTTTTCCACGAAGCTTGACATTATCTCTCTTACATTGCCACCAAAATTTATAGTCAGTTTAAACTCTTTTTTGATCTTGCTAACCGCACTCACCCTGCCGATGCCAAAATTTTATGTTTAACAAGGTCGCCTTTTTTAAATTCATTGCTCTGTTCGATAACCAGTGAGCCATGCGTGATACCGCTCTCACTTAAAAATCTACTCTTATTTAGCCTTGTGCGTTGACCTTTGTAAAAGCGCGAATTTGCAAAGCTTAGGCTAAGTGTCTTTTTAGCTCTTGTTATCGCCACATAAGCGAGCCTGCGCTCCTCCTCGATGTCGCTACCATCGCCAATGAGTGGGAAAAATCCCTCTTCAAGGCCGATCACAAAAAGGTGCTCAAACTCAAGTCCCTTGCTCGCATGCACGCTCATAATACTAATAGCCTCGTCGCTAATGCCGTCTTGCTCGCTTGTTAGCGTGATCTCGTTTAAAAACTCTTCTAAATCAAAAGCTTGGATTTTGCTTGATCTGATCTTTTAAAACAGCGTAAAACTCGTCGATGTTCGCCGCTCTTTCAGCGCCATCTGGCAGGCTCTCGTAGTATTTTTTAACGCCAAATTTCAGCTTCAAATTTATCTATGAGGTCAAAAACTGAGCTGCTTTCTTGAAGCTCTTTTAGGTTGTTTGCAAACTCAAGAAGGGCTGATTTTACCTTTTTACTAAAGGCTTCGTCGTTATCAGAGATGTTTGAGATTGCTTCAAAAATGGAAATTTTGCCCTCAAATGCCATTTTTTCAAGTTTATCAAGGCTCACTTTGCCTAGGCCGCGTTTTGGGCGATTAATGATACGTCTTATTGAGAAGTCATCGTTTGGATTATTTATCAGCCTTAGGTAGCTTATGATATCTTTGATCTCGGCTCTTTCATAAAATTTAACTCCGCCGACCATTTTATAAGAGATCTGCTCTTTGTTTAGTCCATCTTCAAGCGAGCGAGAGAGTGCGTTTATGCGGTATAAGATCGCGATATCTTTTGCCTGCACGCCTTTGCTTAAAAGCTCTTTTATATTTTTTGCGATCTTGCCAGCCTCGACGCTCTCATCAAAACTCTCTATCAAATTTACAGCTTCGCCTTCGCCCTTTGTGCCTACAAGCTTCTTGCCAAGGCGGTTGCGGTTATGATCTATTAGCTCGTTTGCAGCCTTTAGTATCGCCTCGCTAGAGCGGTAGTTTTTCTCAAGTCTGATGATCTTTACATTGCTAAATTGATCTTTGAAATTTAAGATATTATCTATCTTTGCGCCGCGCCAGCCGTAGATGCTTTGATCATCATCGCCCACGACGCAGATGTTTTCGTGGCATAGGCAGAGTTTTTTAGCAGTTTATACTGAAGGTCATTTGTGTCTTGATACTCATCGACCATTATGTATTTGTAGCGGTTTGAAATTTCTCTAGCAAGATCTTCGTTTTCGTCTAAAATTTTATATGTAAGCCCTAGCAGATCGTCAAAATCAACAAGGTTGTTTGCCTTTAAATAGTCCTCGTACTTTTCAGTAAATTTGCGCTGCTTGCTTATAAAAGTTGTCCTTGCTCTTGTCAAAAGAGGAGAAATTTGCGTTTTTATAGACCTCTTCGACACTTAAAAGTGAGTTTTTATAGTTTGAAATTTCACTTGACAAAATCGCCGTGGCGACTGGACTTTCAAAGCTTTTGATGATGCGTTTTTTATCGTCTGTGTCGATGATGACGAAGTTGTTTTTTCTGCCAAGCTTTTCTATGTAGAGCTTTAAAAACAAAAGTCCAAATTTGTGAAATGTGCAAAGTAGTGGCGAGTAGTTTTTGCCGCTTTGGCTTAGCATCGCCATGGCTCTGCTACGCATCTCGTTGGCGGCTTTGTTTGTAAAAGTAAGAGTTAGTGTGTTTGCCGCGTCTATGCCGACCTCGCCGATGAGATAGGCAAGCCTAGTCGTGATCGTCTTTGTCTTGCCGCTGCCAGCACCTGCAAGTATGAGCATTGGGCCATCTATGTGAGTGGCTGCTTCGCGCTGGGCTTCGTTTAAATTTGATAGTAAATTTTCCATTTTTTGCTTTTTAAATTTTCTTTTGATTTTAGCCAAAAATGCTTAAAATTACTATTTTTTCTTAAATATATCTTTATTTTTTGGGTTTTGCAAAAAGACTGAGGCTGATTTTTTAGCGTGATCGACTTGCTTCTCTTTTGGCTTATAAATGGAGAAATTTACAAGGATCGGGCTATTTTCAACCAAAATTTGAACCACCGCGCCAAGTGGAAATGATACCACTGAGGCAAAATTTTCACTACCAAAGCCAGCCTCAAAGCTAAGCTCATCTTGCGTTAGCCTAGCACTTTCAAGCGTGTAGCCACCAAGTGAGAACATAATGACTGGCATGCTAAAGCCACTGCTTATCTCATCTGGCAAGCTAGGCTCAAAGCTAACTAGCGGTAAATTTGCCATAACTGAGAAATTTAGCCCCTTTCAAGTAAAAAATCAATGCACTCATAGACGTGCATCTTCATCAAAAGCGCAAATTTCTCATCGTCTAAAATTTCGTCTAACATCTTAATCCTTTGAAATTTAAAAACTCATCTACTAGTTTTTTAACCTCGTTTATGCCGATCTGCCAGAAATTTTATCATCTATATCAAAGCCAAATTTACCCACAAGCTCCCTTGGGCTAAGGCTCCCGCCAAGGCTCAAAACTCGGTGTAAATTTCGACAAAATTTTTGCATTTGCCGCTTTTGTAAAGCCCAAAAAGTGCAAGTACAAGAAGCTGCGCGTAAGAGTAAGCGTAGCAGTAAAATGGCGTATGGATGAAGTGCGGGATGTAGCTCCACCAAATTTTGTAGTAGTCATTTAGCGTGACGCTTTTGCCAAACATCTTTTTGCTCTCTCTTAGCCAAATTTTATTTAGCTCATCTAGGCTGATCTCGCCCCCATGTGCATGCACGGCCCTTTCAAAGGTGGTGAAATTTATCTGGCGGTAAAGCGTGGCAAATATATCCTCGATCTTGCCAGCGAGCAGTGAAATTTTATCTTTTTTGCTAAGACCCTCTTTATGTGGTCAAAAACTAACATCTCGCAAAAGACTGAAGCCGTCTCAGCCGTGGTTAGCGGTGTGTCTGAGTTTAGGTAGCTTACGCTATATGAGAGCTTTTGATGCACAGCGTGACCAAGCTCGTGAGCTAGCGTGAAAAGATCTCTACGCTGGTTTGTGTGATTTAGCAAAACATAAGGGTGAGTGTCGCTTGATCCTGAGTGAGAAAATGCTCCACCTCGCTTGTTTGGCGCTGGATAAACGTCGATCCAGCCGTCATTAAAGGCGCTTTTGGCTATATCGCCAAATTTGGGTGAAAATGTCCCAAATGCTTTTAAAACTATCTTTTTGCACTCATCAAATTTATACTCACCTTCGCTGCTAAGGGGCGCGTATCTATCGTAATCATAAAGCTTTTTAAGACCTAAAATTTCTCTTTTGCGCTCGTAAAATTTAGAGACTAGGTCAAAATTTTTCTCCGTTACAGCAATTAGCGAATCGACACTTTTTTTACTGATTTGATTTTCAAGGTGTCTTGGCTCTTCAGAAAAGCTTGAAATTTCGCAGCTCGCAGCTCGTTTTAGATCAGTTTTTATCATATTATATATGTAGCCAAGAAGGTGCTGGTGCTTGCTAAGCTCGTTTGAAAGGCTTTTGGCGGCCAGTTTTCGCACGCTTTGGTCGCTCTCATGAAGCTTAGCTAAAATCTCTTCTTCGTTTAAAAGCTCGCCTTTAAATTTAAACCTCATCTTGCTCATGCTCTCATCAAAAAGCCTTGAAAAGCCCTCAGCTCCGGTGCTTGCAGTGCGAAGTAGCACACTTTCTTCGGCAACGCTTAGTTGATGCGGTTTTGCTTTGGCGAGGTTGCTTAGATAGTAGCCATATTTTTAGAGCTTTTATGATCTCTTCTTGTTTTTTAGGGCAAATTCATTAAATTTGATCTCAAAAAATATCAAATTTTCATTTGCTTTTGTCGCTATCTCATCGATCTTTGCGTAAAATGCGCCCTTACTTGTATCTTTGGCAAAATTTAAAAAAGCGTAAGTCATTACTTTTGAAATTTTAGCTATCAAGCTTTCATATTCGCAAAATGCCTTTAAAAACTCGTCTGTTTTTAAATTTTCAGTAAATTTCAAGGTATTTATCTTTAAATTTCTCGCACTCTTTTTGTAAATTTAGTGCGTTTTGCTCGCACTCTTTTTCGTTTGCAAAAAGTGCTTTTAGATCCCAAATTTGCATATTTATCCTTTAAATTTTGGGACATTTTACAAAAAAATGGATAAAAGTAAAATTTCAAGCCAAAATTTCAGCTGAAATTTTACTGAGGATTATTCTGAAGTCTCTGAGGCTACGGCTGTAAAAAGCACGTCTGATGAGCTATTTAGCGCAGTTTCAACTGAGTCTTGGATGACGCCTATCGTAAAGCCAACTGTTACAAACTGCATAGCGATATCGTTGCCGATACCAAAAAGTCCGCACGCTAATGGCACTAGAAGAAGCGATCCTCCAGCCACTCCAGATGCGCCGCACGCGCCAAGAGCTGAGATGAAGCATAGAAGTAGCGCGTCGCCAAATGTAACTGTGATAGATGGGATCGAATTTACCGCAGTAAGTGCAAGGATACTGATAGTAACTGCCGCACCGCCCATGTTTATGGTAGCACCAAGTGGGATGAGATCGAGTAGAGCTCTTCTTTTAAATTTCAGTTTTTTACAAAGCGCCATATTTACAGGGATGTTTGCAGCCGAGCTTCTTGTAAAAAACGCTGAGATCGCACTCTCTTTTAGACAGATCATCACAAGTGGATAAGGATTTTTCCTAGTTAGTGCAAAAACCATCGCTGGATAGACGATAAATGCCACTACAAGCATCGCTCCAACAAGAACCAAGATCAGTTTGAGATATCCTGCAAGTGTCTCAAATCCAGTGTCATGAATGCTAATTGCAACCATACCAAAGATGCCAAATGGAGCAAGTCTAATGATGAATTTAACGATATGAGTTACGCCGTCGCTTATATCTTTAAATACCTTTTTGGTCTCAGCTGTAGCATATCTCATAGCGATACCGCCACCTATCGCCCAAGTGATAATGCCTATATAGTTGCCATTTGCTAGGGCGGTTATTGGGTTTTCAACCATTTTATAAATAAGATCTTTAGCACGTTTGTGATGCCTTGTGGGGCAGACATATCAGCGCTTTGCAGACCTTTTAGTGGTATCTGGATAGGAAATAAAAAGCTAGCAATGACTGCCACAACAGCTGCTAAAAAGGTGCCAACGAGGTAGAGTGTGATGATTTTTGCATGCCTTTTGTATGACCAAAATCTTTTAAAATGATAGAGGTTGCAACTAAAACAAATACAAGAATAGGTGCAATCGCTTTTAGAGCGCCTTTAAACAAATCTCCTAAAACTGAGGCTGAAGCAGCGATAGAATTAGCCGAACTAGCCTTTTCTTTGGCTTCATCAAGCTGTTTTGCTTCATCTTGGCTAAGACGAGTTTATGACTTCATCTGCGCTTAAGCCACTCTCTTTTGGATGGTTTGAAATTTTAGCTGAGATTTGGTTGTAAGGGGCTGCCTGATAATGTCTGTAAAAGCCAACTAGGGCACCTAGGATGATACCAACTAAAATTTGAACGATCAAATTTCCATCGGCGTATCTTCTTGCAATGTTTTTAAACATATTCATTTGACACCTTAATAAATTAGTTTTTGTTGATTTTAGCTAAATGATTTTTAAATATAAAGAAATTTAAAAAGATTAATTCGCTTTTTATATAGATTTGTTACAATTGCACGAAAATTTAACCAAGGAAAAGGACGAAAATGTATCTATTTACTTCTGAAGTTGTAAGTCAGGTCATCCAGACAAATGCGCTGATATCATCGCTGATAGCATTGTTGATACTATCTTAACGCAAGATCCAAATGGACGCGTCGCAAGCGAAGTTTTTGTAGCTGGAAAAAATATAGTAATAGGCGGAGAGATAAACTCAAAGGTAAAACTCTCTTATAAAGACTACGAAAAGATCGTAAAAGACGCTCTTGCGCATATTGGATATGACGGAAAGAGCAACTTTACAAAAGAGCAGTGCTTGCATCCAGATGATATCGAGGTCAAAGTCTGCTTAAATCAACAAAGTCCAGATATAAATCAAGGCGTTGATCAAAGTGACGGCGAGATCGGAGCAGGTGATCAAGGCATCATGTTTGGCTTTGCAAGTTGCGAAGCGAAGAAATTATGCCAGCAGCTATAACTTATGCAAGAATGCTTTGTGAAAAAGTATATAAATTTGCCAAAGCAAACCCTGATAAACTTGGCGTTGATATCAAAACACAAGTTACGATTGATTACGGCAGTAAAGACAACTTTGAAAACTGCAAGCCTCAAAGCATCCATACCATCGTCGTTTCTGCGCCATGCGTGGTGAGCATGAAGATAGAAGAGCTCGCGCATTAATACAAAATTTAATAGACGAAACTGGCCTTCCAAAAGAGCTATATAATAAAGAAAAAACTATCATCTATATAAATCCAACAGGCAGATATGTAAATCACAGCTCACTTCACGATAGTGGCCTAACAGGCAGAAAACTAATCGTTGATAGCTTTGGCGGATATAGCCCAATAGGTGGCGGCGCTCAGTCAAGTAAGGACTACACAAAGGTTGATCGCAGCGGTCTTTACGCAGCGCGCTGGATAGCTAGAAATATCGTTGCAGCCGGCCTTGCTAAAAAATGTATCGTTCAGATAAGCTACGCAATAGGCGTTGCAAAGCCAACTTCAGTTAGCGTTGATACTATGGGAACTCACGCAAACGGCGTAAATGACGATATGCTTTCAAATTTTGTAAGCGAGCATTTTTCTCTAACACCTCGCTGGATAACTAATAAATTTGGTCTTGATAAACCAAGCAAAGATACATTTTTATATGCAAAAGTAGCTGCAAAAGGTCAAGTGGGAAATGCAAAATATCCTTGGGAAAAGCTTGATGCGGTTGATACTTTCAAGGCTTTACTAAAAAAATAATCAAAAAAGTGGCTTTATCTAAAAGCCACTTTAAATTTCACTTTTAAAACTCATCCCAAAACGCTTTTTTAGGCTTTATTATCTCACTTTTTGAGCCATTTACGCTGTGATAGACCGCTTTATTATACTTTGTAGCAAGGTGTTTTATAAGTAGTCTTTGAAGCACAGGCTCGCTACTTGGCACAAACCAGCCGTTGTTTGTGATAGCCACGACCACGTCAAATTGCGCTTATAAAGCTCCTCTCTTGTCGCCTCGTAGCAGATAGCGTTTCTGATTTTAACCCCGTCTATCTCATAGTCACTAAAATTTTCTGCCTTTTAAAGTCGCTAGCTCCGCCAAAAAATAGCTTATTTACTGCATCTTGCGTAAATTTTGGCAAAGGAATTTCTTCTCCAAATGGCACTAAAAATTTCTTATCCATTCGTCTAAGAGTGCCATCTTGAAACAAAAAGGCGGAGTTATAAATTTGCCTTATTTTCATAAGCAAGTGCGCCAGCTACGATAGTTATCTGTTTCGAAAGCTCTTTTAGCTCATCAACAAGTAGCGGCTCATTTGTCATAAATAGTGGAAACGCACTCTCTGGAAGCACAATGAGGTGTTTTTGCTCGGCGATGGCGCTATTTATCATGTCTAAAATTTTCATTTGTAAATTTCATGCGCAAGCTTTTATCCCAGCGCACTCTTTGCGCGACATTGGTATTTACTAGCTCCACCTCAAATGGCAAGGTTTTTGCCTCGCTACTTTTAAACTGCAAGGCGGCGATCAGGCAGATAAAAGCTAGGATAAATTTTAAAATTTTACCTTTTAAACTCAAAGAAATGGCTGCTAAAAATATAAATATAAGCCCTCTCGTGCTTGGTTCAAAAGTGCCTAAAACAAGCGTAGCTTCAAGATTAAACCAGTTAAAGCCAAATGGATGCACGTAGCTTATTAAAAATAACAAAACGGCTCTTAGTGCCACAAAGCTTGGAAAAGAGGCTATCCAAAACAAAAGTCCATAAACAAGGGCTACAAAGAGGATGACAAATGGGATAAGCCAGACTAGTTCGTAGTAGATGAAGCTAAAGCCGATCCAGTAAAACCACAAAATCCCAGTGAAAAATCCAGCCGTAAAAAAGCTAGCCCTGCTTAAAATTTATGATGATGTAAATTCCAGCTAGCGTGAGAAAAGGTGAGATGAAATTTAAAATTTGATTTTCAGCCATGGCTAAAAAAATGAAATTAGAAAGCAAAAAAGCACCGACAAAGGCTTTTATTATAATTTTAGTGCTAAAATGTCCGTTTAAAAATCTTACAAATAAGGAAATCCATGCAAAACGCTGATTTTTTAACATCATTACTACCTCTTGTTGTGCTTTTCGCCATATTTTACTTTTTGGTTATCAGACCTCAACAAAAACAACAAAAAGCCCACGCAGCAATGCTTGCAGCTCTTGACAAAGGCGATAAGATAGTAACTAATGGCGGACTTATATGCGAAGTGATTAAAGCCGAAAATGATTTTATCAAAGTTAAACTTAACGATGATGTAATCGTTCGTATAGCACGTGAGTTTGTAGCTAAAAAGATCGAAGATAAATAATGCGTAACGCAAGAGTTACATATAGGCTGATTATATTAATATTAGCCTTGGTTTTTGGTTTTGGCTTTTCGGTGCCATCTTTTTTCAGACTCAAAGCGGAGCTAAAATTTCGCTAGGACTTGACCTTCAAGGTGGTCTTCATATGCTTCTTGGTGTTGAAACTAACGAAGCCATCCACTCTAAGATCAAGTCAATTGCTGGAAGCATAAATTATTATGCTAAAAAAGAAGATGTGCTCATTGATAAATTTAAGATAAAAGAAGATAGTGTTGATTTTGCGCTACTTGATAGTGACGAGGCTCCAAAGGTTGATAAGGCGCTTGCTGAGATAAAAGGGCTTGATATCAAAAAAGATGGCCTAAACTATCATATCACTCTTACAGAGCAAGAGAGGCTTGATACGATCGAGTATGCGATCTCACAAGCTGTTGAGACCATTAGAAACAGGCTTGATCAGTTTGGTCTAGCTGAGCCAACAGTCGCTAGACAAGGCAAAGACAATATCCTAGTCGAGCTTCCTGGCATAAAGACTGAAGAAGACGAGCAAAGAGCGAGAGATCTTATCGCAAAGGCTGCTCACTTGCAGCTTATGGCAGTTGATGACAAAAGACAAGATCAGGCTAATACCATGAGCGAGGCAGAGGCTGAAAGCTATGGCGACGTGATCTTTAAAGATGCTAAAAATGACCGCGTAAAATACATCGTTAAAAATATCCCTGTGCTTGATGGCTCGATGCTAACTGATGCAAAGGTTGCATTTTCTCAGCAAAATAACCTACCGATCATAAATTTCACACTAAATTCAGAAGGTGCTAGAATTTTTGGTGATTTTACTGGTGCAAATGTCGGTAAAAGGCTTGCTATCGTGCTTGATGGCAAGGTCTATTCAGCTCCAGTTATAAATGAAAGAATAGGTGGCGGCAGCGGCCAGATCAGCGGTGGCTTTACACTTGACGAGGCTCACGACGTAGCGATCGCGCTTAGAAGTGGCGCACTTTTGGCACCTGTTAAGATGCTAGAAAAAAGAAGCGTTGGCCCATCTTTAGGTCAAGAGAGCATCAATCAAAGCATGGTAGCGCTTGCTGCCGGATCTATTTTAGTCGTGCTATTTATGCTAGTTTATTATGGAATTTCTGGCGTTTTTGCAAATATCGCGCTAGTTGCAGACGTTGTTATATTAGTCGCTGTCATGGCGCTTTTTGGAGCGACACTTACTCTGCCAGGCATGGCTGGTATCGTGCTAACGATTGGTATGGCGGTTGATGCAAACGTCATAATAAATGAGCGTATACGTGAGCTTTTGCGTGAAGGCATGGCGATAAGGACGGCCGTGCAAAAGGGCTATGAACACGCTATGAGTGCGATCATCGACTCAAACTTAACTACTATTATCACAGTTGCTGTGCTTTATGCTTATGGCACTGGTCCAGTTAAAGGCTTTGCTGTGACAATGGCGATAGGCATCATGGCTTCGATGCTAACGGCCATTTTAGGTACTCATGGCATGTTTGATGCAGTTATGGACAAGATAGAAAAAAGCGGAAATACCAGACTTTGGTTTGGTTATAAAAGGAGCTAGAGATGCAAAATTTTCACTAAGGCAAAAGTTTATGATTTTATGCGGTTTAGATTTGCTTCATTGGCACTTTCTATATTTTTATTTGTTGGTTCGATCTTTTTGCTTGCAACAAAGGGCCTAAACTATGGCATCGACTTCTCTGGTGGTACGCTTATCCAGTTAAAATACGACACCAAAGCGCCACTTGATAAAATTCGCGACGCTTTTGGCACAAATGAAGTGCTTAAAAACGCCTCTGTTACTGAGTTTGGAAGCGAAGATGAGGCTGTTATTAGATTTTCAGGATCAAGTTCAAATTTAACTGGTGACATCGGCACTGAGATAAAGCAAATTTTAAAAGATACTGGAAATTTTGAAGTAAGACGTGTTGATATCGTTGGTCCAAAGGTTGGTGACGAGCTTAGGCAAAAGGGCTTGATGGCTCTTGGAATTTCACTAATTGGCGTGCTTCTTTATATCACATTTAGATTTGAGTGGAGATTTGCGCTTGCTGCGATCGCAACTGAAATTCACGATATCGTTATAACTGTTGGTGCTATTTCGCTATTTGATATCGATGTAAATTTGGACACGCTAGCGGCTGTATTAACGGTGCTTGGCTACTCTCTAAACGATACGATCATCATTTTTGACAGG
The DNA here is from genome assembly GCA_037321105.1 of Campylobacter concisus. Classification (GTDB taxonomy): domain Bacteria; phylum Campylobacterota; class Campylobacteria; order Campylobacterales; family Campylobacteraceae; genus Campylobacter_A; species Campylobacter_A concisus_AZ. Next base: position 2,031,122 of record CP147775.1, read on the forward strand.
ATAAGAGAAGGCATAAAAGAGAGTAAGAGAACTGATATCGAGGGCGTTATCAACGAGTCAGTCTCAGCCACACTTTCAAGAACCATCCTAACTTCAGCCACTACGATGATGACTGTTGTTGTGTTGTTTTTATTTGGTGGAGATATGATACATGGATTTTCTTTTATCCTTATCGTTGGTATCGTTATAGGAACGATCAGCTCGATCTATATCTCATCACCATTTCTTATCTGGTTTAAATTTCAGCATCGAGCATTTTAGAGCTAGAGAGGCTGAGAAGCAAAGGATCAAAAAAGAGCGTGATAAAGAGCGTGCTATGTTTGAAAAAGGCGTTGTGTAAGGAGGGATAATGAACTGGGGAAAAGTTATCTACATATTTTTTGCGCTGATGAGTCTTACGACTACGGCGGAGTTTTTATATGATAAAAATGAGATTGCCCTTTTTGTGGCAGCTAGTATAAATTTGGTTTCTACGCTACTTAAGATCGGCGTTAAAAATTTACTATCAGCTGAGCTTTTTGCTAGCTCGCTGGTTGCTGATTTGCACCTTATACCAGCTTTTGTTATTTTGCAAGTCTCAGAAAATGCAACGCTTAGCTATTCACTAGCTATTGGCGCAGTCATTGCAAATATATTTTCACTTGCCTTGGTACTAATAGAATCAAGCAAATCACAAGAAGAATTTTAGGAGAAAAAATGGCTGAAAAGAGAAAATATGAGCCTTTAAAGATAGAAAAAAAGTGGCAAGAAATTTGGGATAAAAATGAGGAATTTGAACCAAAAGATGATCTAAGCTTGCCAAAAAAATATATCCTAAGTATGTTTCCATATCCAAGCGGACGCATACACATGGGGCATGTGAGAAACTACTCTATCGGCGATGCGCTGGCTAGATCATATAGAAAAAGCGGCTTTAACGTGCTTCATCCTATCGGCTTTGATAGCTTTGGTATGCCAGCTGAAAATGCAGCCATAAAACATAAAATTCACCCTAAAATTTGGACTTACGAAAACATCGACTATATGAAAAAAGAGCTTGCAAGCCTTGGCTTTTCATTCTCTAAAAAGAGAATTTTAGCTACATCTGACCCGCTTTACACAAAGTGGGAGCAAAGCTTTTTTATAAAGATGTTTGAAAAAGGGCTTGTTTATAGAAAAAATGCCATGGTAAACTGGTGTGAGTATGATCAAACTGTGCTTGCAAACGAGCAGGTTGAAGACGGAAAATGCTGGAGATGTGGTAATGATGTTGTGCAAAAAGAGCTTCCAGGATACTACTTCAACATCACAAAATACGCTAGTGAGCTACTTGAGGATCTAAAACTTCTTGAGGGTAAATGGCCAAATCAGAATAATCACAATGCAAGAAAACTGGATCGGTAGAAGCTATGGCTTGGAGTTAAAATTTAGCCTTGATGAAGCATCAAAAGAGACTTTGGGTGGTAAATTTGACGGCTTTGAGGTATTTACAACAAGACCTGATACTATTTATGGCGTTAGCTACACAGCCCTTGCGCCAGAGCATCCTATCGTAAAAGCGCTTCTTGAAAGTGATAAATTTGACGAAAATAAAAAGGCAAAGATAAAAGCAATACTTAATCAAAGCCCAAGAGAGCGTCAAGCAAGCAATAAAGATGGAGAATTTTAGGAATTTACGTCATTCATCCACTCACAAATGAAAAGATCCCAGTTTGGGTTGCAAATTTCATCCTAGCTGACTATGGCAGTGGCGCTATCATGGCTGTGCCTGCGCATGATCAAAGAGACTTCGAGTTTGCAAGCAAATTTAATCTACCTATAAAACCAGTCGTAAAGCCGCTTGAGGGCGAGAGTGATGGCTCTAAGGCGTATTCAGAATACGGAGTTGCTATAAAATTCTGAGCTTATAAACGGCCTTAGCTCAGAGGATGCCAAAAGCTTTATAATAGAGAAATTTGAAAAAGATGGTCTTGGTAAAAGGATCACAAACTACAAACTAAGAGATTGGGAAATTCTCGCCAAAGATACTGGGGTGCGCCGATACCTGTTGTGCACTGCAAATGCTGCGGCGTAGTGCCTGAAAAAGAGGAAAATTTACCTATCGCGCTACCTGAAGATGTCAAGATCACAGGCGAGGGCAACCCTTTGGATAAACATCCAACTTGGAAATTCACAAAGTGTCCAAAATGCGGCCAAGACGCGATCAGAGAGACTGATACGATGGATACATTTGTGGAGAGCAGCTGGTATTTTGCTAGATTTGCAAGCGATGAGAAGACGTGGAAGCAAAAAGCGCTAGATGAAAAGAGCGTGAATTATTGGATGAATGTAGATCAGTACATCGGCGGTATCGAGCATGCGATATTGCACCTTTTATACGCTAGATTTTTCCAAAAGGTCTTAAGAGACCTTGGCTATCTAAGAGACGATGAGCCGTTTGAAAATTTACTAACTCAAGGCATGGTCTTAAAAGATGGCAAAAAGATGAGTAAAAGCAAGGGCAACGTCGTAGATCCTGATGATATCATAAATAGATACGGCGCCGATACGGCAAGGCTCTTTATCCTATTTGCCGCTCCTCCTCAAAAAGAGCTAGAGTGGAACGACAGTGCAGTTGAGGGCGCATTTAGGTTTTTAAATAGGCTTTGGGAGAAGGCACAAACTATCAAAAAGATAGACAAGCTGCCTGAGATAGATCATGAAAGCTTAAATAAAGATGAGAAATTTGCAAGGCTTAAAATTTACTGAAGCGCTTAAAAAATCAACCGAGGTTTTTGGCGATACATTTGCTTTTAACACTTTAATCGCTGCTTGTATGGAGGCACTAAACGCTATAAATGCGCAGGATAATGACGATGTAAATGTTGAGGGCTTTTTCATCATCTTAAATTTACCTAGAACCTATCGTGCCGCACATTGCAAACGAGCTTAGTGAAGAGCTTTTTGGTAGAAAAAATTTCACAAAGATAGCTGTAAAAGAAGATGTCTTTGTAAAAGATAGCATCGCTCTTGCAGTTACAGTAAATGGCAAGAAAAGGGCCGAGCTTGAAGTAGCAGCAAGCGAGAATGAGAGCGAAATTTTAAAACAGGCTAAGCAAAACGTGGCTAAATGGCTTGAAGGAAAAGAAATTTTAAAAGAGATTTATATAAAAGGCAAATTAGTAAATTTTGTCATTAAAGGATAAATTTTGAGATATTTTTTAGCGTTTTTTATTGCTATATTTATCTGCGGATGTGGCTATAAACCAGTTTCAAAGATCTCGCAGGATTTGGTTGGAGATAGAGTTTATGTTGATGTTATCATCAGCAAAGAAGAGCCAAAAAATAGTGTCTGGATAAAAGACGCCATAAAAGAGGGCATGGTCGCAAGGCTGCATAAATCACTATCAAGCAAAGATAGCGCTGATACTTCGATAATAGTTTCAGTAAAAAGTTTAAATTACGAGGCAATAATCTATGATGAATATGGCTATATCACATCTTATAAAGCTCTTTTAACTCTAAATTATAAAACCAAATTTAAAGACGGTCGTGTCATAGATATACCTGCTACTGGCGAGTATGATTTTAGTGTGGCAAGACGTCAAAAGAGCGTAAGATATGCAGATAGTGTTATTAGTGATACTCAAAAGTATGAAGCCATAAAAGAGGCTTCAAAAGAGGCGTTTGATGAGTACATCGCAAATTTAGCTGTAAAAGGATATAAAAATGGCAGCAGTAACCGTTAGTCAAATAGTCAAGGAAGCCTTGAGCGAGATAAAAGATCGCCATTTGATGCTAACGCCAGAAAATTACACCGAAGTTTATAATGAAATTTCTAAAAAATATGGCTTTACTACCGAAGAGAGCAAAAAGATAGAAAAATATATCTCAAGGCTCGGTGATGACTATAAGGCGCAAGCTATAAGCCTTCATATAAAAACGGTTGATGAGTTTGTAGCTTTTATGACTGCTAGGCTCTCTCACGGTGCTAAAAATGGCGCAACCCAAGTGGTCGATGATAAAAAGTTAAAGTCACTAAATGCCTTTGCAAGAAGAATCCTCCAAGCTATTTCTATGCTTCACAACAAAGACGCAAAAGCTCTAGCGGAGCAGGGCATGCAGCTACTTGCTAGAAGATATGATGAGAAAAATCTTGAAGAGATGTGCCTTAAATGGTTTGACTTTGTAAGCTCTTACGACACTGAAATTTTGGACTTTTTGAAATATTATGGCGTGAGAGACTTTGACGATCTAAAGACTATGAGCGCTGAGCTTGAGAAATTTTTATCTCATAAAAATGAAAACGCAGAAGAAAACGCTCTAGTAGAGCTTTTAAATTTTGCGCTTGAGCCTTCTATAACAAAGGAGCTTGGCGAGGAGCTTAGTAGCATTAGAAGCGTTTTGAAACAAAATCCACAAAGCCTAAATAGCAAAGAATTTCAAGATAAGATAAAGGGTTTTGTCGATCGCAGGATCGAAGAAGATAGAACCGAGATCATAGAAAAAGTTGGCTCATTAAACAACATCTTACAAAGCATAGGCGAGAGGATTTCAGATATCGCAGCTAGCTCTCAAAGTAGTTCTGCCAAGGTTCAAAGCATCAAAAATGATCTTAAAAATGTAAATTTAAATGCAAATAGTATCGATCATGTAAAGAGCATGCTTATCGAGATCGCAGGTGCCTTGGAGATCGAGAGCAAGGAGCTTGGCCTTGAGATGAATAGTAAGCAAGCGACCATTTCTGAGCTTCAAAACAGGGTCACAAGTCTAGAAAAAGAGCTTGAAGCTGCTAAGCTTGAGAGTAAAGAGGACTTTTTAACCAAAGTGGCTACAAAAAGAGCTTTGATGAGTGAAATTCAGCGTATCGAAGAGGCTTATAAACGTTACGGCACGGACTATTCGATCTGTTTTGTTGATATTGACTTCTTTAAAAAGATAAACGACACCTACGGCCACGAAGCTGGCGACGTGATCCTTTCAGCCGTTGCTCAAGTGCTTAAGAAAAATGCTAGAAAGGTTGATTTTGTCGGTAGATATGGCGGCGAAGAATTTGTCATTTTGCTGCCAAGTACGAGCCTAAAAGATGGTGTTAGATTTGGCGAGAAGCTAAGAAGCATGATCGAAAATTTCAAATTTATCTATAAAAACGAGCGCATCAAAGTTACCATTAGCTCTGGTGTGGCGACAAGAAGTGCAAATTTAAGACGATACGATGACGCTTGAGGGCGCTGATAAGATGCTCTATCTTTCAAAAGAGGGCGGCAGAAACCAAGTCATGCCAAAGATAATCGAGGAAAAATGAGCCTAGCAAAATTTCTTGATGGCAAGCCACTTTACTACAAAGAGATCGACTATGGCAGGATCATAAGGGCTTATGATACGATCAAAGGGCATCTAAAGCCTTTTAAGATAATCCACATCATCGGCACAAATGGCAAAGGTAGCACAGGCCGCTTTTTAGCGCAAATTTTAAGCCAAAAAGGGGCAAAAGTAGGCCACTACACAAGCCCACATATATTTAAATTTAACGAGCGATTTTGGCTAAATGGCGATGTCGCTAGCGATGAAATTTTAAGAGAGCTCACGAGCGTTTGCAAGCTCTTTTGAGTGATGAGTATAAGATAAAAACGAGCTATTTTGAGTATATGACGCTGCTTTCTGCGGTGCTTTTTGAGGGTTGCGACTACTTTGTCTGCGAGGCTGGCATGGGCGGCGTGCTGGATGCGACAAATGTCTTTGAAAAAGAGCTAAGCATATTTACTCCGATCGGCTTTGACCACACGGCGATATTAGGCAATAGCTTAGAAGAAATTTCACGCACGAAATTTGAAGCCATGGGCAAAAGAGCTATTTTAAATGATGAGATGAACGAGATAAGTGTGGCTATCGCAAAAGAGATCGCAAGCGAAAAAGGCGCAACTCTGAGCTTTCCAAGAGAAATTTTGACCAAAGAGAATTTAAACGAGATCGCAAACTACGCAGATAAATTTAATCTTCCAGAGTTTTTGCGCTCAAATTTAACTCTAGCCTACGCTGCGGCTAAAATTTTAGATAGCAGCATAGATATTAAAAAGCTTGGCGCTTTATCGCTTCGTGGCAGATGCGAAAAGATCGCTTCAAATTTATATGTGGATGTCGGTCACAACGAACTTGGCGCTAAGGCTGTGGCTAAGAAATTTAGCCAAGAAGAGTTTAGTGACAAGAAGCTAACACTAGTTTATAACTCATTTTTAGATAAAGATTTCAAGGCAGTTTTAGCAGCTCTAAAGCCAGTCATTGAGGACGTGCTGCTTTATCACTACCACTGCGAGGGCAGGGAGCTTGGCGGAGAGCTCATAAATAAGGCTTTAAACAAGCTTGAAATTTCGCATAGAGAGTTTGAGCCAAGCGATATGAACGATATAAAGAGGCAAAAAACGGCAAAATTTACCTAGCATTTGGCTCGTTTCACTTGGTTGAAGCCTTTTTAAAAGAGTACTATGCAAGCAAAGGTCTATGAGTATCTTTTAACACACGCCCCACAAATTCTCATCTGCGAAGATGACAAGAGGCGGCACTCTGCGCTGACGCGGCCAGTTTTGCTGGCTTTAGCGCATTTAAACTACCTGATTTTAGAGCAAAAAAGGGCGATGATCTAAGAAGCTTTAACGAAGAGCTTTTTGAAATTTCATCCGTTCTTAGCAAATACTATAAATTTGATGGCAAAAAGATCATCATAAGCCCATTTAGCACGCTTTTAAACCCACTTCCAACGCAAAAAAACCTAGAAAGCTCAACGATCAAGCTAAAAGATAATCTAAAATTTAAGCGAATTTGCCGACTTGCTCATACGCTTTGGCTATGAGTGCGTCGATATCGTTGAGAGCGTTGGCGAGTTTAGCATTCGCGGCGAAGTGATCGACATTTATGGCGTAAATATGGACGATCCTGTTAAAATTTTACTCTTTGGCGATGAGGTGGAGAGCATAAGAAATTATAACACCGCCACGCAAATTAGCAACAAAAATGAGCTAAGCGAAGCCGAGATCGTGCCTTTTATAGCAAATTTGAGCAAAGATGAGTTTGAAAAAGTTAGCCAAAAGATCGAGGATATGCAAAGTGATGCTTTGGTGAGCGATCTAAATTCACTTGGATTTTGGGCGATAGATAGCTTTAGCGACTACTTGAAAGAATTTGACTCAAAGCTGGTTAAGAAGATCGATTTTGAAATTTACTGACGCGCCTGAGGAGAAATTTTAAGGGCATTGAAATTTTGCCTGAGCCAAAGATCTATAAAGACCTAGAAGTTACTTTAAATTTTGACTTTTTTGAGCTAAATAAGAGCAAAAGCATAACCGTTCTTTCAAGAAATGAAGGGCTTTTTAAGGGCTATGAGCTTGATGGCTTTGCCAACGTAAAGCTTGAAATTTCGCCTCTTGTAGTAAATTTAACCTCAAGCGACAAGATCGTAGTCTCACTAAATAAATTTGAGAAAAAAAGGCGAGTAAAACGCTCAAGCCTCGTGGTGGATGAGCTAAAAGTAAATGACTATGTCGTGCATGAAGAGTATGGCATAGGCCGGTTTTTGGGGCTTGAAAAGATCAAGGTTTTGGGCGCGACGAAGAATTTGTGGTTATCGCCTACCAAAATGATGACAAGCTTCTTTGCCGGTTGAACATCTAAATTTGATAAATCGCTACATCGCTCAAAATGGCTCTATGGCGGTGCTTGATCGCTTAGGTAAGGCAAATTTTGCCAAGATAAAGAGAAGGTTAGAGAAAACTCTTTGCGATCGCCTCAAAGATCGTAGCGATGGCGGCAAAAGGGAGCTAATCGCAGGTAAAATTTTAAAAAACGAGGATATCTCTTATCTAAATTTCGTCCAAGACGCTGGCTTTTCATACACGAGCGATCAGCAAAAGGCGGTAAATGAGATAAAAGATGAGCTAAAAAGCGGAAAAGTTATGGATAGGCTACTTAGTGGCGATGTCGGCTTTGGCAAGACCGAAGTTGCGATGAATGCCATATTTACCTGCATAAAATCAGGCTTTAGCGCATTTTTCTTCGTGCCAACGACACTTCTTAGCTCACAGCATTACAAGACACTAAGCCAAAGATTTAGCAAATTTGGCATAAAGGTCTTTAGGCTGGATCGCTTCTCAAGTGCTAAAGAAAAGGCAAGCTTGCAAAAAGCGCTAAAAGAAAATGAGCCTATAGTTTGCGTGGGTACGCATGCACTTCTTGGTGTAAAGGCTGAAAATTTAGGGCTCATCGTCGTTGATGAAGAGCATAAATTTGGCGTTAAGCAAAAAGAGCAGCTAAAAGAAATTTCTCAAAACTCACACATCCTAAGTATGAGCGCCACGCCGATACCAAGAAGCCTAAATATGGCGCTTAGCAAGATAAAAACATATAGTATTTTAGCCACTCCGCCAAGCTCGAGGCTGGATGTGAGAACAAGCGTGAGAGAGTGGGACGAAAAGGTCGTCAAAGAGGCGATCATGCGTGAGCTAAGACGCGGCGGGCAGACCTTTACATCCACAACCACATCGCAGACATCGAGCAGACGGCAAATGATCTAAGGAAAATTTTGCCAAAGCTTAGAATTTTGATACTTCACTCGAAGGTAAATGCGAAAGTCACTGAAGATGAGATGATGAAATTTGAGCGAGGCGAGTATGACCTACTACTTTGCACCAGCATCGTTGAAAGCGGCATCCACTTGCCAAATGCAAACACCATAATCGTAGAAAATGCCAATAAATTTGGCATGGCTGACCTGCATCAGCTCCGCGGTCGTGTGGGCAGAAGCGACAAGCAGGCATACTGCTACTTTTTGGTGGAAGATAAAGATGCCATTAGCAAAGACGCTCTAAAACGACTTGTGGCGCTTGAGGGCAACTCATTTTTGGGTGCTGGCTCTGTGCTAGCTTATCACGACCTTGAGATAAGGGGTGGCGGTAACATTATCGGCGAGGCGCAAAGCGGTCACATCGAGGCTATCGGCTACTCGCTATATCTAAAAATGCTAGAAGATGAGATAAACAAGCTTCTTAATCAAGACTCCGCAAAGCTTGATAAGATCGATCTAAAACTTAGCGTAAGCGCCTTTTTAAATCAAGAATTTCATAAGAGAAGATAGGCTCAGGCTTGAAATTTACAGGCGCCTTAGCAAGTGCAAAGAGGTGGGCGAGGTCTATGAGATACAAAGCGAGCTTGAGGATAGATTTGGCAAGATAGATACCTTTACAAAGCAGTTTTTAGACCTTATCATCATCAAAATTTTAGCTCTAAAAGCTGGCATAAAGACGATCTCAAACAGCGAGCAAAATATACTAATAACAAAAAATGACGACGAGAAGATCAGGCTAAAGTCACGCAGCAAGGACGACGACGATGTTTTGGCTGAAATTTTGGTCTATCTAAGAAAGGATAAGAGATGATAGATTGGGCATGAAGTACGCAGCGATTTATAAGAGCACAAAAGGGATGTTAAAACCGGTTGAGGATATCGATTTTGTCGATATCGATTCACTTTATGGACTAGAGAAACAAAAAGAAATTTTGCTAAAAAATACTAGAAATTTTATAGCTGGCGACGAGGCAAATCACGTGCTTCTTTGGGGTGAGAGAGGATGTGGCAAGTCAAGCCTTGTAAGGGCTGTTTTTACTAAATTTTATAAAGAGGGACTTCGTATCATTGAGATTGGCTGCGAGGATCTAAAATATCTTGGCGACATTATCGATGAGATCAGAAAGAGCGAGTTTAAATTTATCATTTTCTGCGACGATCTAAGCTTTGAAAATGGCAGCAATGAGTATAAATTTCTAAAGCCTATCATGGACGGCTCTATCCAAAAGCCGCCAAAAAACGTCCTTTTATACGCCACATCAAACCGCAGACATCTAATAAGCGAGTTTAAAAGCGAAAATGAAAACTCAGAGCTAATAGACGGCGAAATTCACTACAGCGACGCAGCTCAGGAGAAAATTTCTCTCTAGACCGCTTTGGTCTTTGGATCAGCTTTTATCAAGGCAACTACGACGAGTACCTAAAAATGGTTGATTTTTACTTTAAAGACTACACTGGCGACAAAGATGAGCTTCACACGCTTGCTAAAATTTCGCCACCCTTAGAGCCAGCAGAAGCGGCAGGACTGCAAAGCAGTTTTATCTAACATTTAAAGAAAATTTAAAATGAGATCAACTGATCTGTTTTTAGCTCTGCTAAATCACAAAAGTAGAAATTTAGACGAGCTAAAATGGCCAGGTGAGGGCACTTTTGAGGTCATTTTAGGCGCTATTTTAGTGCAAAATACAAACTGGAAAAATGTAGAAAAAGCACTAAATAATCTAAAAAATGCCAGCAAAGATAGCCTGCAAGGCATTTGCGCGCTTGAAAACAGCGAGCTTGCCACGCTCATAAAGCCAAGTGGCTTTTACAATACAAAGGCAAAACGGCTAAAGACGCTTTGTCTGGCTATAAAAAATGAATTTGAGGATTTTGAAAATTTCAAAGAAAATGCAAGCCGCGAGTGGCTCATAAGCGTAAGAGGTGTTGGCGCTGAGACTTGCGACGCGATACTAGCATACGTCTGCGGTAAGCCTTACATGGTCGTTGATGCCTATGCGCTTAGGATAATGGCATATTTTGACTACATTTTTGAGAGCTACGACGAGGCGGCTGAGTGGTTTAGTTCGCTTGATTATGATGAAATTTACAAATTTCTTGATAGCGAGAAATTAGACGAGACTGAGGTTTTAAAGCTCTATCATGCGCTTATTTTAGAGTTTTGCAAAGAGAATTTCAAAGGCAAAATTTTAAGCCAAAGCGGACAAGAGGTGCTTGATAGTATTAAAAACTGAAATTTTTATTTTAAATTTAGCGCAAATTAGGACTTTTTATGTTTTATTTTAAATTCTATGCTAAATTTACCGAGAAATTTACTTTTAGGAGGAGTGATGATCTACGATAACATCGTAAAAACGATCGGTAATACACCTATCGTAAAGGTTAAAACAGGTGCTGACGAGGCTGAAATTTATGTAAAATTAGAGTTTTTTAACCCAGGCGGCTCTGTAAAAGATAGGATCGCATTTAATATGATCACAAAAATGCTAGCTGATGGCACACTAAAACATGGCGACACTATCGTTGAGCCAACAAGCGGAAATACAGGTATCGGCGTAGCTATGTGCGGTGCTGCACTTGGCTTTAAAGTGATCCTTTGCATGCCTGAGAGCATGAGTATCGAAAGACGTAAGATCGTTGCAGCTTATGGCGCTCATCTTGAGCTAACTCCTGCAGCTGGTGGTATGAAAGCAGCGATCGCAAGAGCTACTGAGCTAGCTTCTCAGCCAAATCACGTAATGCTAAGCCAGTTTGAAAACAAGTACAATCCACAAGCTCACGAGCTAACAACAGCTGCTGAGATCGTGGCTGACTTTAGCAAGCTTGATGCCTTTGTAGCAGGCGTTGGCACAGGCGGCACGATAAGCGGCGTGGCAAAGGTTTTAAAAGAAAAGGGCTATGACACTAAGATCATCGCAGTAGAGCCTGAAGCATCACCAGTTTTAAGTGGCGGCAACCCAGGACCACATAAATTTCAAGGCATCGGAGCTGGATTTTTACCAAATACAATGGATATGAGCCTAGTTAGCGAAGTAGAAAAAGTAAGCAACGATGACGCACTAAACGCAGCTAGAGCGATCGCAAAGAGCGATGGCTTGATGATAGGCATAAGTGGTGGCGCTTCTTACGTGGCTGCAAAAAGAGTGGCTAAAAGACTTGGCGCTGGCAAAAAAGTGCTTTTCATAGCTCCAGATAACGGCGAGAGATACCTAAGTACAGAGCTTTACGGAGCGTAAAAATATGTGGGAGAGTCTAAAAGAGCTAGTTCAAACCGTCCGTGAAAAAGACCCATCGGTGCATAGTTGTTGCTTTTTGGCGATACTTATAAACACTCCTGGCATCCATGCGGTTTTGTTTCATAAAATTTCTCATTTTTTATATGAAAAAAAGTGGTTTTTTCTAGCTAGACTCATCTCACAGATCGCAAGATTTCTGACAGGCATCGAGATCCACAGGGCGCAAAGATGGGTAGGAGATTTTTCATAGATCACGGCATGGGCGTGGTTATCGGCGAGACGGCTGAGATCGGTGATGATGTGATGATGTATCATCAAGTCACACTTGGCGGCACTGGCAAAGAGTGTGGCAAACGCCATCCAACTATTAAAAATGGTGTCACTATCGCTGCTGGCTCAAAGATACTTGGTGCCATAACGATCGGTGAAAATGCTAAGATCGGTGCAAACTCGGTCGTGCTAAGAAATGTCCCTGCAAACGCAACCGTCGTTGGCATACCAGCAAGAGTTGTCAGAGTAAATGGGACAAAATTTGAAACCAGAAATTTATCATTTAAAATTTAATTTTACTATTACTACACCATAAAAATGCAAATTTTTGATACGGCAAATTTCACTATCAACTATGCTGCCAGCGTTTTTAGCTTTGCGCTGCCTATTATAATATTTGTCATTTTAGTAAATTTGATAACAAAATTTATCAGGCGAAAGATGCACCAAAAACTTACGTAAAATTTAATCAAAGAAATATAGCTAATACGCTTAACACAAACTTTTATTGATGGCATCGCCTATGCTTATAAAAAAGAGTGCCGATAAAAGAAGATGTATATTGTGATTTTATATACCAAATGCCAAAAAGGCTTTTGAAATTTGGTGTGAGTTTGGATTGTAGAAAAAAAGGGGCGAGCGCCCCTGTGATTATTTTAAAGTTTGGATGTATTCAGCTACTGCTTTTGCATCTTCATCGCTCATTGGAGTAGCGATAGGTTTCATCATAGCACCAAGACCAAAATTATTTGCTCCTGTTTTGTAGCCTTTTAGAGCTGCTTCGATAGCTGCTGCATCAAGTGATGTTAAAGCTGGAACTTTGTTATTGAAAACTTTTTCAGCTTTAGCGCCATGACAGGCAACGCATTTTTTATAGATAGTAGCGCCATCTGCAGCGAAAGCAGCAGTTGAAAGTAGTGCTGCAACACTTGAAACGATTAGTAATTTTTTCATTTGTCATCCTTTTTAAAAAACGTGCTGGCATTATAATACAAAAATGTAAATTTGCAAGGGGTGGGTTAAAATATTTTGGCTATAATCACCAAATGATAAAAGAAACAGCCAAAAAAGCACTTTTTTTAGACCGAGACGGTGTCATAAATGAAGACGCTGGATATGTTTGTGAGATCAAAGACTTTAAATTTATTGATGGCATTTTTGACGCCTTAAGAGAATTTGCTGGGGCTGGCTACAAGCTCTTTGTCGTGACAAATCAATCAGGCATTGGCAGGGGCTACTATACGCAGGAGCAGTTTGACGCTCTAAACAAATTTATGCTTGAAAGCTTTAAAAAAGAGCAAATTTTCATCACCAAAGTCTATTTTTGCCCGCACGCTCCAGAGCAAAAATGCACCTGCAGAAAGCCAAATCCAAAAATGATACTTGACGCAAAAGATGAGTTTAACATAGACCTTGAAAACTCACTAATGATAGGCGATAAGCCAAGCGACGTCGAGGCTGGCAAAAGGGCAGGTGTGGGCAGAAATTTCTTGCTTGATGGCAGTAAATTTTAAAGATGTAAGAGATGTTTTAAATAAGCTAAAAAAGGAAAAATCACTATGAATTTAAACGGAAAAAAAATAGTTGTAACTGGCGGCGCTGGCTTTATCGGCTCAGCTTTGGCACATTATTTTGATGAAAATTTTAAAGATGCTCACGTGCTTGTCGTGGATAAATTTAGAAACGACGAGACATTTAGCAACGGCAACCTAAAAAGCTTTGGACATTTTAAAAATTTACTTGGCTTTAAGGGTGAAATTTACGCTGGCGATATCAACGACCCTAGCACGCTTGAGAAGATAAAAAACTTTCGTCCAGACGTCATCTACCACGAAGCAGCGATCTCAGACACAACCGTAAAAGAGCAAGACGAGCTAATAAAAACAAATGTAAATGCCTTTGTTAATTTGCTTGACATCTGCGAGAGTTTGGGCGCAAAGATGATCTACGCAAGTTCAGGGGCGACTTACGGTAACGCAAAGAGCCCACAAACAGTTGGCGAGTGCGAAGCGCCAAATAACGTCTATGGTTTTAGCAAACTAAGCATGGATAATATCAATAAAATTTACGCAAAGCGCGGCGTGAGCGTGGTTGGACTGAGGTATTTTAACGTCTTTGGCAAGGGCGAGTTTTTCAAAAACAAAACCGCCTCGATGGTGCTTCAGTTTGGACTTCAAATTTTAGCTGGCAAGACCCCAAGGCTCTTTGAGGGCAGCGACCAGATCAAACGCGACTTTGTCTATATAAAAGATATCATTGACGCAAATATAAAAGCGCTTGACGCGCCAAGTGGCGTCTATAACGCAGCTACTGGCAAGGCAAGAAGCTTTCAAGATATCGCTGACATCTTGCAACGCGAGATCGGCGTAAATTTAGGCAACGAATATATCAAAAACCCATTTATCGGCTCGTATCAGTTTCACACAGAGGCCGACGTGGCTCCAGCTCGCGAGGCATTTGGCTTTAGCGCGACTTGGAGCTTAGAAGAGGCGATAAAAGACTACTTGCCAGAGATAAAGAAATTTATAAGGAAGAGATAAATGGCTAAGAGAGTTAAAATTTCAGTCGTCGGTGACCTCATGCTGGACCACTATATCTGGGGCAGTTGTGATCGCATCTCGCCTGAAGCCCCAGTGCAGGTTGTAAAGATAAATAACGAAACATACACGCTTGGTGGCGCTGGTAATGTGGTGAGAAGTACCTCTCTCTTGGTGCAAACGTGAGCGTGGCTAGCGTCTTAGGAGATGACGAGGCTGGCAAAAAGATAAAAGAGAAGCTGGCTGAGCTAAATGTAAAAGATGAGCTCATCCTTACTGAAAAAGGGCGTGAAAGCTCGATAAAAAGCCGCATTATGGCGTCTCACCAGCAAGTTGTCAGGATCGATAAAGAGAGCGTTGTAAAGATAAATTTAGAAGATGAGCTTGTCTTAAAAGTCAAAGAAAACCTTGCAAATTTTAAGGCCATCTTGCTAAGTGACTACGGCAAAGGCGTGCTTAGCGAAAAGGTCTGCCAAGAGATCATAAACGAGTGCGTGAGGCTAAAAATACCAGTTCTCATAGACCCAAAAGGCAGCGACTACTCAAAGTATAAAAACGCAACCCTTCTAACGCCAAATAAAAAAGAGGCGAGCGAGGCTACAAATTTAAAGATAAAAGATAGAGCCGAGCTTGAAAAAGCGATAAAACAGCTAAAAGACGAGCTGAAATTTGACCTATTCGATCATCACGATCTCAGAAGAGGGCATCGCGCTTTATGATGACAAATTGCATATCTTTGCTGCAAAAGCAAAAGAGGTCTTTGACGTCACTGGCGCTGGAGATACGGTGCTGGCAACACTTGGCTACATGCTAGCAACTGGGGCTGATATAAAAGAGGCGATAAAGATAGCAAACCTCGCTGCAGCCGTAGTCGTGGCAAAGATAGGTAGCGCAACGGCTAGCTTTAGTGAGATCGAGCAGCTGCTAAATAGCTCATTTGGGGCAAATTTCGAGCACAAGCTTAAAAGCGTTGAGGAGCTAGAGGAAATTTTGAGCCAAAAGGGCAAGAAAAAGGTCGTTTTCACAAATGGCTGCTTTGATATCTTGCACGCTGGACACGTAAAATACCTAGCGCGCGCGAGGGAGCTTGGCGATCTTTTGGTAGTTGGGCTAAACTCAGACGCTTCAGTTAAGAGGCTAAAAGGCGAGGCTAGGCCTATAAACTCGCAAGATGATAGAGCCTGCGTGCTAGCGGGCTTGGATTTGTCGATTATGTCGTGATATTTGATGAGGATACGCCATTAAATTTAATAACAAAGATAAAGCCTGACGTGCTTGTAAAAGGGGCTGACTATAAAGGCAAAGAGGTCGTTGGCAGCGAGATCGTAAAAGAGGTCAGGCTGATCGACTTTGTCGAGGGCAAAAGCACGACAGGGATAATAAAAAGGATAAAAGATGCTAAAAACAATGATAAAAAATGAGCTCGAGGCTCACCAAAAGACCTTTAGCGAGCATGTAAATTTGCCTAGGTAGCCTAGAGCGTGCTTGTCAGATGGTGGCTGATACGCTAAAAAATGGCAAAAAGGTGCTGATATGTGGCAACGGCGGCTCTGCGGCGGACGCACAGCACTTTGCAGCCGAGCTAACTGGCAGATATAAAAGCGAGCGCCAGCCACTACCAGGTATTGCGCTAACCACCGATACTTCGGCTCTTACGGCCATTGGCAACGACTACGGTTTTGACTATGTTTTTTCACGCCAGTTTGAGGCTTTAGCGCAGGAGGGCGACTTGCTCGTTGCTATCTCAACAAGCGGCAACAGCAAAAATGTCCTTGAGGCGATAAAAAGTGCCAAGAAAATGGGCGCATTGGTGCTTGGACTTAGCGGCAAAGGCGGTGGTGCTATGAATGAAGGATGTGATCTAAATTTCAGTCGTTAGCTCAAGCGATACAGCAAGAATTCAAGAGTCGCACATCTTTTTTATACACACGATCTGTCAGGCCGTAGATGAGGCTTTTAGGGGCTAAAATGCAAGAAGCGATGGATAAATTTTTAAATGATCCTTGCCAGAAAAATGAGATAAATTTAATATCGGCTTTGAAAAAGGCCACATTTTTTGCTCCGGTGCTTTTAAACCAAGCGCTTGCAAAGCCTGATGGTGGCGTCGTTTATGAAGAAGAGGGCTCAAATATCGAAATTTATCCTCCTTGAAGATGAGGGCGATAAGCTTAGCTATTTTCCGGCATTTACAAGCAAAGAGGCGATGAAGCTTTGGCGAAACGACAGCGAGCAAGAGAGCATCGAAATAGGGCTAAAAGAGTATCTTGCGATGCTAAAAGAGAGCAGTTACGCTGGCGTCGTGGTGGATGCTTTTGGCTATGACTTTGTGCTAAAAAGAGAGCTGATAGAAAAAATCCTCGCCTAGTGCGTAATAAAATTTTACGCATTATTTTATGCAAATGGCTTTGATGAGGTAAATTTTAAGCTGATAGCTTGTTTAAATTTGTTTTATGGGCTAGCTTTTTTGCTGTAAGCTTTGATAAATTATACTTTTGCACGTTTCTTAAATTTAGCACCGCAGACTAGCTAAATTTAATAAGCTGCAAAAAATCACTATCTCGTTTATAAAAATTTAGTTTCGTATATCAAATTTAAACTTTTATAATTTTGTTTAATGGCTTGTAGGCAATGTGATCAAATTTGCGGCTTTAGTGCCATATTTTGCTAAGGCTAGAGCTATAAATTTGACCTTAATTTTATAGCTCTTGTCACTCCAAATTTAACTTTAAAAGCAGCTACGACAAAGCAAAAAGAGCTAAAACCAAATTTGCAGTTTTGCTCTAAATACTAATGTTTGTGGGTGCTTGCTTAAGAACTGGAGCAAAATTTCAGTTTTAAATTAGCCTTTAGCAGATTAAATTCGCAGACTAAAACGCTTTATTTGCTAAAAAATTTAGAAAGATTTTCTATTTGAACACCGCTTGTAAATAAGTAGCCTCTATTTATAGCTGGGAGCCTTAAAATTCTAGCTCTTTCTTTGAAATTCTTTTGGCATTACGGCTTTGCAAAATGGTGTCACTAGGATGTATCCATCAGCGTAGCCAACGGCGATCTTGCCACTTAGCACCACGCTTGTTTGCTTTGCTAAATTTGCGCTTAGCTCATCTTTTTGAGCCTTGCTTAAAAGCACATTTAGCTCTTTTGCCGCCACATCGACGCCCCGAACGACGTTACTATCATTTTTTATAATGAAAATTTCATCATCCATTTTTGTGATATTTGGCAGCAGATTTTGCCTATCAGCCTCCAAAAACTCAAAGCTTTTTTTTACGCCGCTAAAATATTCGTCCAAAAACGGCTCGCTAAAATTTCAGCCTTATAAAGCTTCTTTTAAGCTTGCCCTCTAAATTTGTCTCATCTACAAAGTAGCGCAAACCTCGCTCGTCAAGGTAGTTTTGAAGCTCTTTTTTGCGTAAATTTAAAAGCGGTCTAACCAGCCAAAAGTGCTCTCTCTTCTCAAGCTCGCTCATGCCAAAGAGCTCTTTTAGTCCGGCGCCCTTGCCAAGCTGCATCAAAAACCACTCAAATTTATCGTCAAATTGATGTGCCAAGATCAAATTTTCATAGCCATATTTTTGGCAAATTTCACCAAAAAACTCATACCTTGCCTCGCGCGCGTTTTTTTCAAAATTTGACTTACCCAAATTTACGCTTTTTATGTAGATTTCTTTGCCAAATTTACCTGGCAAGCTCTTTGGCGCTTTCAACTTCAAATTTGCTCTGCTCTCTGGCGTTGTGATCGACTATGGCTAGATCAAATTTAACCCCAGTCTCTTGTAAAATGTAAAAAAGTGCAGTGCTATCGATGCCGTGCGAGAAGGCAAGCAGGTTTGCGCCCAAGCTTAGCCTATCAAGCACATTTTGGCTTATCATTTTGTTTTTTTAATGATGGTGGCGACTAGTTTTTGATCAACCACATCGCTGACCTCGCAAAGATAGAGCGAGCCGATCTCAAGCTCTTTTACGTCGCTTTCATTGATCAAAATTTCGCCGTCTATATCTTTGTCCCAGATATCTTTTTTGGCTGCGTAAAACATCTCGCCCTCGCTGCTTTCACCCTCAAGAGAAGCATAAATTTGCCTGCCAAGCTCTTTTTGTAAGCTCTCATTTATCGCTTTTTTAGTGATCTTTTCTATCTTGCTTAGCCTTTTTGAGATGATTTTAGCTGGGATTTGCTCCATTTCAAAAGAGGCTGTGTCTTCTTCTTTTGAGTAGGCAAAGGCTGAAATTCTATCAAATTTAAACTCTTCTAAAAACTCGCAAAGCTCCTCAAAATCCTCCTCGCTCTGGCCCAGGATGTCCCACGATGACGCCAGTTCGTAAGAATGAATTTTCGGCATTTCTCATCAAATTTAAAAGCTCTTTTATCTTTTTAGCGCCACTTCCACGCTTCATTATCTTTAGCATATTTTCGCTAATGTGCTGGATAGGCATGTCAAAGTAGTTGTGAAAGATAGGCGAAGCGATGATGCGCGAAATGAGTTCCTTGCTGGTCGTGCTTGGGTAGAGGTAAAGTATCCTAGCGCTTCTTACGCCCTCTATCTTTTCTATCTCGTCTATTAAATTTCATTAGCCCGTCGCTAACGCCATGATCGCGCATATATGAGCTTGAGTCTTGGGACAAAAAGCTAAAGTCGTAGTAGCCTTTTTTGACTAGATTTTTGACCTCATTTACGATGTTTTCAAGCGAGCGTGATTTTAGCTTGCCCTTAAATGTCGGTATCGCGCAAAAGCTGCATTTTTGGTTACAGCCCTCTGAAATTTTGATGTAGGCGTGGTAGTTTGAGCCAGTTATCACGCGCTCTTCGTTTGCCTGCAAGTAGGTTTCTGGACTAAATAAATTTTGCTTTTTCAAGATGATCTCGTCGATCTTGTCATAATCCGCCACGCCGGTAAAGAGATCGACTTCAGGTAGCTCTTTTATAAGCTCATCTTTGTAGCGCTGCATAAGACAGCCAGTAACTACCAGCAAAGAGCCATTTTTACGAGCTTCGTGCATCTCAAGTATGGTTTGGATGCTCTCTCTTTGGCGGATTTGATAAAGCCGCAGGTATTTACGATGATGACGTCGGCGTCGCTGATATCGTCCGTGATATCGTAGTTTTGCAAGCGTCCTAGCATGATCTCAGAATCAACTAAATTTTTATTACAACCAAGCGAGATAAGATGAAGTTTTGGCATTTTTAGATCCAGATGTTGTCTATTAGCCTAGTTTTGCCAACATAGGCGGCTACTAAGATGATGGTGTTGCCTTTTTCTACCTTTGAAATTTCATTTAAATTTCTATCCGTAACCGCGACGTAATCAACTTTTAGTGGCTCAAGCACCTCAAGCATCTTTGCCTTGACCTCGCTCGCGTCCTCTTCGCCGTTTTGGATCAAATTTTGTGCTTTATTTAGTGATCTTGAAAGTCTTAGCGCGTTGCATTTATCTTCGTCGCAGATATAGACGTTTCTGCTTGAAAGTGCTAGGCCGTCTGGCTCTCTAACGATATCGCAGGCAACTAGCTCGATGTTTAGGAAAAATGTCTTTATCATGTTTTGCACGATGATGAGCTGCTGGGTGTCTTTTTTGCCCATATAGACGCTATTTGCACGAGTTAGACGAAATAGCTTATTTAGCACTCTTAAGACGCCGTCAAAGTGTCCTGGCCTAGTTTTGCCCTCTAAAATGGTCGAAAGCTTCTTTGGAGCGACGATGAGAGGCTCATCTTCAAAGTAAAGCTCTTTTTCGTTTGGGATGAAGATAGCGCTAACGCCGTTTTGCTCGCAAATTTGGATGTCGCTTTGCTCTTTTCTTGGGTATTTTTCTAGGTCTTCGCCTGGTAGAAATTGAGTTGGATTTACAAACGTTGAGACGATGCTTGTCTCATTTTCGCTCACGCATTTTTTTATAAGGCTAACATGCCCGTTGTGAAGTGCGCCCATTGTTGGGACAAAACCGATCTTGCCGCTTGCGTTTTGGACAAAATTTTCAAGCTCGTTTATAGTTCTTATGATCTGCATATTTGACTCTTTTTATCTAAATTTTAACTTGGCATTGTAACAAAAAAGGATTAAAAGGGCGTAAATTTAAAAATGTAAGCAACTTTTGGCTAAAATCGGCAAAAATTTACTGGAGAAAAACTTGGATAGTTACGAATACAACGAGCTTTTAAAGAAGCTACAAACAAAAGTTGAAAACATAGGCTCTATCGTAAAGCCTGACGAGATAAAGGCTAGACTAAAAGAGATCGAGGCTATAGAGCAAGACCCTGACTTTTGGCAAGATATCGCAAGAGCTGGGCATTAAATAAAGAAAAGACAAAAATTTCAAACATGCTTGCTAAATTTAGCGACGCCAACCAAGCAGTTAGCGACGCAAAGGAGCTCTTTGAGCTAGCAAATTCTGAAAATGACGAGGAGACTATAAATTCTCTCTTTGAAGATGCTAAAATTTAGATGAAAAGATAGGTAAATTTGAAATTTCCATGCTTTTAAGCGGCGAGGATGACGGCAAAAACGCGATCGTATCGATCCACCCTGGAGCTGGTGGCACTGAGAGCAACGACTGGGCGAGCATGCTTTATAGGATGTATCTTAGATTTTGCGAGCGTGAGGGCTTTAAGGTCGAGACTCTAGACTTTCAAGAGGGCGAAGAGGCTGGACTAAAGGATGTGAGCTTTATCGTAAAAGGTGAAAACGCTTATGGTTACTTCAAAGCAGAAAATGGCATCCACAGGCTCGTTCGCACAAGTCCATTTGATAGTGCAGGACGCCGTCACACGAGCTTTTCTAGCGTCATGGTGAGCCCCGAAGTAGATGATGATATAGAGATCGAGATAGAAGAGAAAGATCTAAAGATAGACACTTATAGAGCCAGTGGCGCAGGCGGTCAGCACGTAAATAAGACCGAGTCAGCCATCCGCATCACGCACATACCAACTGGCATCGTCGTGCAGTGCCAAAACGACCGCAGCCAGCACAAAAACAGAGCCACAGCGATGAAGATGCTAAAGTCGCGCCTTTACGAGCTTGAGCTGATGAAGCAGCAAGAGGCGAGCAACAGCGTCGAAAAGAGCGAGATCGGCTGGGTCATCAGATAAGATCATACGTGCTTTTCCCATACCAGCAGGTAAAAGACAACCGCAGTGGCGAGGCATTTTCGCAAACTGACGCGATACTTGATGGAGATATCAAAAAGATGATAGAGGGCGTTTTGATCGCTCAAAAGGCTGAGGCGTAGTAAATTTAAAAGAGATGAGAGCTAAAATTTCATCTCTTTTAGCTTCGTGCAAGCTTCTTCTTTGCCGTGATAGCAAGCCTCATCAAGATAAATTCTAGCTTTCTTATAGTCGTTTTTGCCAAGATATATAAGTCCTAGATCGTAGCTAGCCTCGCTTGAGCCAAGACTGGTGGCTTTTTCGTAAAAATATATCGCTTTTTCTAAATTTTTATTGACCCCAAGGCCGTACTCATAGATATATCCAGCGCTTCTTAGTCCGTCTATGTTGCCGTATCTGCCAGCTGTCTCAAACCAAAAAAGTGCCCTTAAGATATCTTTGCTAAAACCTTTGCCGTCACGAAAACAAACGCCAGTTTGCTGCATGGCTAGGACATTGCCATCTTTTGCGTAGTCATAAAATCTCTTGCAAGCCTTTGGGTAGTTGCCTTCGTTATATAGATAGATGGCGTCTGCTATCTGCTCGACTTCAGGATCAAGTGGCGGCTCGCTAAGACCGTAAATTTTCAGAAATTTGCTGCGCTGAACAGCCCCAAAATAGCAAAATGTTAAATAGAAAAATGATAAATTTTTTCATATTTGTCCTTGAAAATTTAGGCGATTTTATCGAATTTTATCTTATAATGATCGCAAATTTAAGCAAAAAGGAACGATATGGATCATAACGCACTTTTGACACAGCTTGGCTACAACATAGATGAAACGACCACTGAGCATATGCGTAGAATTTTAAATAACACTGACGGCCTTTTGCCAAAGAGTGTGATCGAGCTAAACGATCATCTAAAGCCGCACCTTTGCTTTGTAGCGATGAGCGGGAGTGAGGATAGGCTAAAGATAAAAAACGTTGCAACCGTCAAAGAGATAAAAGAGCGTGTTGATGAGATCATCAAAAGCTGGGCAAATAAATACAAAATGGATATCAAAAAGATAAACGAAACTACATACTACATAATGGGAAAAATTAAATGAAATATGACATTGTTATTATTGGATTTGGTAAGGCTGGCAAGACGCTAGCTGTAAAGGCTGCTGCGCTTGGCAAAAAGGTCGCGCTAATCGAGAGATCGCCAAAGATGTATGGAGGCACTTGCATAAACGTGGGCTGCATACCGACAAAACGTCTAATCACAGCTGCAAAAGAGGCAATATATGCAGATAATAGCGTTGAAAACGAGTATTACACGCTTAGCATCGAAAATAAAAATAAGCTAATCTCAGCTTTAAAATTCTAAAAACTATGCGATGCTAAATGATAAAGAAAATATCGACGTTATCGATGGTGTTGGCTCGTTTAAAGATAAAAATAGCGTCCTAGTTACAACCTCAAACGGCGAGCAAAAAGTCGTTGAAGGTGAGTTTATCATCATAAACACTGGCTCAAAAGAGGCGTATGCGCCATTTGAGATAACAAACTCAAATGTCTTTTCAAGTAAAACTTTACTCGATCTAAAAACTATGCCAAAGCATCTTGTCATCGTTGGCAGCGGATTTATCGGCATCGAGTTTGCATCGATGTTTGCAAATTTTGGCTTAAAAGTGACCATCGTCGGACGCTCAAAACTGCTAAAAAACGAAGATGAAGACATAGCTAAAAGCGTAAAAGATGCGCTAAACGTGCAAGGCATCGAAAATTTTAGAGGGTTGCGAGATAGAGAGCTTAAAAGATAATGCGCTAAATTTTAAACAAGATAATGAAGATAGGATCATCAAGGCTGATGCGTTTTTAGTAGCGCTTGGCAGAGTGGCAAATTTAGATGATCTAAATTTAAAAGAAGCTGGTGTAGAGCTAAATGAAAAAGGCTTTATAAAGACAAATGAGCGCCTTCAAACAAATGTGTCAAACATCTATGCAGTGGGCGACGTGCGCGGTGGAGAGCTTTTTACCTACACTAGTTTGGATGATTTTAGGATAGTTTTCTCGCAAATTTTGGCGATAAAAAGCGCACCACACAAAACAGAAGCATCCATGCAAATGTGCTATTTACCGACACTCCGCTAGCAAGAGTTGGCGTAAATGCAAAAGAAGCTAGCAAGCTTGGGCTAAATTTCAAAGAGCTAAAGCTTAGCATGGCAGCAGTGCCAGGAGCAAAGGTGCTAAATCACGATGTGGGCATGCTAAAAGCGATCGTTGAAGCTAGTAGTGGTGAAATTTTGGGCAAGCTTTCACTGCATCTACGCAAATGAGATCATAAATGAGATCGCGATCGCGATGAATTTAAAAGCAGATGCAAATTTCTTTAAAAACCAAATTTTCACTCACCCAAGCATCAGTGAAGCGCTAAATGACTTGTTTGGACAATACTAAAAGGACAAAAATGAAAAAATATCTACTACTTTTAACTGCTCTATTTTTCACAGGCTGCTTAAATGTGATCGGCATCGGTGAGACGCCAAAGCAAGATGACTCGTGGCAACAGCCAAAGGACGAAAAGGTGGTGCAAAACAAAGAGCAAATTTCAAAAAATGCCATCGATCTTTTAACACCAAAATGCGAGAGCGGCGATGCTGAAGCTTGCAACGACTTGGGTGTAAATTTTGAGCTTATGAAAGAGTATGACAATGCCTACGCAAACTACAAAAAGGCTTGCGATGCGAAAGTGCAGCTTGCTTGCTCAAACCTTGGCACGCTCTATGAAAACGGCCTTGGCGTGAAAAAAGATCCAAAAAAAGCGGTCGAAATTTACAAAGATAGCTGCAACAGTGGCGGCGTACAAGCTTGCTACCACCTAGGAAACGCCTACCGCAAGGGCGAGATCGTAAAACAAGACTACTATCTAGCGATGGAGGCCTACACAAACGCTTGCAACGCTGGAGATCTGCCAAGCTGCGCAAATATCGGTGCGATGTATGAGCTAGGTCTTGGTATGAACAAAGACGAAAAGAGAGCTTATGGGATTTACAAAGTCGCTTGCTTTCGTGGTCTAAACAAGGCGTGCCCACAGATGAAAAGACTTGGCGCAAAGCTTGGCATGTAGGCAGGAAAATAAGTGAAAAAAGTTTTAAATTTTGTGCTTATCGTAGCTGCTAGCTTTATGCTAAGTGGCTGCTGGTCGTGGCAAAAGATGGTGAGCTTTGGCTTTTGGCAAAGTGATGAGGAGGCTAGGGCGGAGCGTCTTGAGCTTGAAAAAGAGAAGATGGTGCAAAACTGTGAGAGCGGAAATAGCATCGACTGCAACAATCTAAGCTGTAAATTTTAGCAATGAAAAGGACTTTGTAAAGGCAAAAGGCTACTATGAAAAGGCTTGCAACGCTGGGCTTGCAACTGCTTGTTCAAATTTGGGTCAAATTTATGAGCAAGGGCTGGTTGAAGAGCAAAAAGATATCGAAAAGGCTCTAAAACTTTATAAACTAGCTTGCGATAGTGGCGACGGCGTTGGCTGCTACAACGAGGCAATGGGGCTAAAATCCTACATCGAAAGCGAAAATTTAAAAACTCATAAGATAGATAGAACTAAGGCCGAGGCTAGAGTTTTAAAGCTTCTGGCAAAGAGCTGTGAGCTTGAATATGCGCAGTCGTGCTTTTTGCTTGCAAAGCTAAGCGGCGATGAAACAAAGGCAGATGCACTTTACAAAAGAGCCTGCCAACTTGGCAAATGTGTGGATAAAAAGTAAGGATTTGTGTAGCTTAAATTTATAAAAGCTACACAAAGTTAAATTCAGTTTGATCTGCTAAGTCTATATCCTACACTTGAGATGTTTTTGATGAGGTCGGCGTCGGTTTTTGCCCTTATCTTTTTGATAGTCATTCTAAGCGCTTCGTTACTCATCGATTTTTCACCCAGACGTAGTTTTCTATCACTTCATAACTTACAACTTTTTCTATATTACTCACAAGTAAAAAGAAGAGTTTTGCCTCGTTTTTTGGCATCTGCACCTCTTCACCATTTTTAAAAAGCTGTTTGCTCTTCATATCGTATTCATAAATTTCTTTAAATTTGATCCTATTTTCAAAAAGATCTTTTGTTGCCATTATGATCGTAGTTTGAAGCTCTTTATATAGTTTTATAACTTTGCTTTGTGCGCCAGTATATGCGTGTAAGAGCTTGTTTGGTGCCTTGCAACATGGTGGTGGCTCTAGCTGGTTTTTATATCCATGCCTTTGTTAAGGGCATAGCAATTTTAAATTTGATACGGAGAAATTTATTAAACTTGGTTACTTCAGCCCAAAAACTTTTATGTTAAAAGTTGTGTGGATTTTGTCGTTTTCGCCCTTCATCACGATAGGAAATTCTGCTTTTATGATGCTATCGTAGCTGCTAAGTGCGTCTAAAAAGTCATAAAATTTCTGCGGGGTTTTAAGTGAGCTGGTGACGTTTAGGCGGTATCTAAAGAACTTCTCTGTTGCGTTATTCTCGCCTTCTTCTATCTTGCTAAGGCTTACCTCGCTAAAAAATTGCAATGCAAAATTTATAAATTTATCCTTATCAAACGCTGTATCATAGGCCAAGATGATAGCGCCATCTTTTTGTCTTGTCTCTTCAAGTGCTTTGAAATTTAGCCTCAAATTCGTTTTTTACCTTCGTGTATGATGAGGTTTGCGAGTAGTTTTGTCTTGAAAGGCTTTTAAATTCTTTTATGTTTGGCACAATAAAGCCAAATATCATAATGAAGCAAACTATGATAAAAGCAAATATAAAAAGTAAAAGCTTTACTGGGTCGATTTTTTCTAAGCTCGTATCTTTTTACTCATTATATCCCTCAGAATTATCAATCTTATTTGTGCTTATAAAGCCGTACCAGCCGTTTTTGCTCTGATAAAAGCTAGTGTTTGACGTGGTGAAAATCGACCTTAGCGGCGAGGCTAGGAGCTGGTTAAAGACATCCTTTGTAGGCGTTATGCCGCGGATGATGAGTGAGTTTTTATCCATAAAGACCTCTTCAAGCGTGATGCTATCAGGCACAAGGTCAAAAAGGTTGTGCAAGCTTTGCTTTAGGATAAATTTGACGTAAAGATGTCGTTTGCCGAGTCTATCTGCACGGCAAGTTTGGCTGAAATTTCATCCGTGGTGACTATCTTTTGGCTAAGCTCTTTTTGCTCGTTTGCTAGAAATTCTATATTTTTCTTGGTTGAGTAGTTTTTATAAACGATAAAGAAATTTGCCACCAAAAGCACCACAAAGACAAAGCCGATGAGGCTTAGCCAGAGCTTACTAAAGATAGATAGAAGCGGTCTTGGTTCTGGAGTGATGAAGCTAAATTTCATAGTGTTATCTCTTCTTGCATGATCTCATTCATGATGTGATTTGTGTTGATCGGATAGCTTGATGTCTCCACAAATAGCTCTGATTGCAGGTATTGTAAAAAGGTCGCGCTTGTCTTTGTGTTTTCAAAAACGATGATCTGCTCGATAAAATCGCCGCCGTAGATTGGATTTTCAGTAAAATTCTTTCATAGCTTTTGCGATGTAGTCAAACATCTTCATATCGCGCCCAAAGATCGCTACTGACTTCTCGACATTGGTCGAAGTTGGCATGTTTAGCTCGTAGTTTAGATCTTCAAATTCTTTTGGTTTATCATCGCTTAAAAATCATCCAAACTCTTAAAATCATCAAGCGCCGTTGCGCCATCTTCTTCTTTGACGATGAGGTTATCTATGTCTGTTATATCCTCTTCTTTTAAGCTTTCTATCTCTTCGTTGCCCTCTTCAGCGTCACTCATATTTAAAAACGTAGAGAGCTTCATCTGCTTATCTTTAAATATCGCAAGCGCAAAAGAGTGCGAGTGGATGTAGAGATATAGCGTGGTTTTTGGCGAAATTCCACGCTTTAAAAGCTCGTGAAAGAGCAGGGCGATAGGTGAGTAGATAAGATCGACACTACCTTGCCCAAAGAGGTTTTTATATCTTCTTATAGCATTTAAATTTGCATATATGCTCCAGCTATCTTGCATCACAAGGCTGGTTAAATTTTGCGTGTTGATGTTAAATTTTTTATACTCGTCAAAGTTAGCAGTAGGCAGCGCACCTTGTGAGTCGTCGTTAAAAAGAGCGAAATATAGACGCCAAAATAGGCCTTCTCTTGCTCTTCTATGTATTTTATGACCTTTTCATCGACATTTTCGATGCTTATGTCTGTAAATTTAGCATTTATGGTTTTTATAAGCTTGCCATTTCTAAAGACCTGACCGTAAAAAACGCACTCATTGCCCTCGATCACGGCGCTTAAGAAAAGGTTTGAAAAAAGCTTTTTGATGCTAAAAGACATAACTCTCCTAAATTTAGTGCATTATTTTTGGTATGTTAGCTAAAAAGGGATTAAATAAGTTTAAAACAGCTCGTTTTTTAGTTTTGCAAACGCCTCTTTCATCTTCAGAGCTTCGCTTTTTAGCTCATCATCAAGCAGTGCAGAATTTCTTAAGCTTTCAAAATCCTCTATCATCACATCACACATCATTTTGATGCGCTCATTATCAGCCTTACTGACGCCGTTTTGGCTCATTTTTTTGATGCGATCAAGATACTCTTTGCCGTTTTTTATGTATGAGTTAAATTTTATAGCTGCCTTGCTTTGATTAAGCGTGGTGGCGGCCATTTTGTTGTAAGCATCAAGATCAAGGGCTTTTTGGCTTAAATTTAAAGCCTTTTCATACTCTTTACTTTCGTAGTAAAATTTCGCTTCAAGAGCGAGCTTGTAGGAGTTGTCGCTGTAAAAAAAGAGCCCAAACAAAGCTATTATAAAAATGGCTATAAAGATAGAAATTTTATTTTTCATAAATTTCGTCCAAAATTTCTCTTATCTCGTCGCTTATTTGCGGATTTTTATGCGCATATTTTTTCCACCAAATTTTAAATTTGACCTAAAGTCCTCTTTGTTTTGCTCTGCGCTCTTGCCGCCGTCATTTTGTGAGGCCTGCCAAAGCTCGTTTTGTATCTTCTCTTTTGCCTCTTTTTGTTCTAAATTTGCCACGCTAAAAGGGGCTGAGAGGCTAAAATTTATAGTTGAAAATGGCTTTGGAAGTATCATCTTATCCCAGCTTTTAAACTCCCAAAACGAGTTTGCTTCGAAATTTAGAGCATAAATTTCGCAAGATGACTTTTGCGCGATCACTGCAGCTCCGTCTGCTACGCTGTGTCTTGGTCCGCGTGGGCCATCTGGTGTGATGATGACGTCGTGACCTTGCTTTATCTCTCTTAGAGCTTCTATAAGCGCCCTTGCACCGCCTTTTGAGCTGCTGCCTCTAATGGTGCCGATGCCAAAAAATTTGATTATTCTGGTGATTAGCTCACCATCTTTGTGATCGCTTATTATCACCTTGCCTTGTTTTCTGTTTTGACTGCTCCACCAGCGCCTGTAAGCAAAGCTCATAAAGCTAAGTCTGCCGTGCCAAAAGACGACGACGCAGCCATTTTGTGGTAAGAAATTTGGAGTGTAGCTCTTTTTGCAGGTTAGAAAAATGAGCCACATCAAAATGTAGATGAAAAAGACGCCAACACTCGTGGCGAGCTTTTCAAGGGTGTTTTTAAATTTGCAGCTCGCCATACAAAACCATTCGTTTTGGGTTTGTGATCTTTACTTTTTGCGTAGTGCCAAGAAGCTCTTCGCTGCCATCAACTTGAACTAAAAAGTTGTTAAAACTTCGTCCAGCAACGCCACCATTTGCCCTTAGCTCTTCAAAATACACATCAAAATTTTATCTTTTTGTGCTGCAACGATCTCGTCTAAAATTTCGCTGTGGCGATTTTGCAGGCGCGTTAGCCTTTCTGAAGCGGTTTTATCATCTATTTGATTTGCAAAAGTAGCTGCCTTTGTGAGCGGACGAGGTGAATACTTAAAGCTAAAATTTGCTCAAATCTAACTTGCTCAAGCACGTCCATCGTATCTTCAAATTTGCTTTCACTCTCGCCTGGAAATGCGACGATGATATCAGTTGAGATGCTAACATCTGGACACATCTTTCTAAGTCTTAGCGCGCGGTCTAAAAACCACTCTTTTGTATATCCGCGCTTCATTTCACGTAAAACTTTGGTGTTTCCGCTTTGAAGTGGCATGTGCATAGACTTGCAAATTTTTGGGTTATTTGTGAAAATTTCAAGAAATTTATCATCCATGTGAAGTGGGTGCGGCTTGTAAATCTTATCCTCTCAACGCCCTCTATCTCGCTTATCTTTACTAAAAGGTCGCTAAAATCGATATTTTCTTGCACACCTGAAAATCTTTTTCCGTAGTTATTGACATTTTGCCCTAGTAAAAATATCTCTTTTGCACCGCTTTTTGCGGCCTTTTCTACCTCTTTTAGGATGAGGCTTGAGGGGATGGAAATTTCATCGCCTCTGGTGTGTGGGACGATGCAGTAGGTGCACTTTTTGTCGCAGCCGATCGAGATGTTGATATGGCTTTTGTATGGTGAGCCTCTGAAATTCGCCAAATGCATATTCGCTCTCGTCATGGTTGATGTCGGTTGAGATAAATTTAGGCGTATTTACAGCCTTTGTGATCTTGCTAACATTTCTTGCGCCAAGGACAAAATCAACATAAGGTGCGCGCTTAAAAATTTCACTACCCAAATGGCTTGCAGTGCAGCCGCAAACGCCTATTTTTGCACCTCTTTTTTTGGCTTTTTCAAAGGCTCCGACCTCGCTAAAGAGCTTATGAACTGGCTTTTCACGAACTGAGCAGGTATTTATAAGGATTAAATCAGCTTCTTCGATGTTTTGTGTTAAGGAGTAGTCTTCTTTTTGTGAGAGCTCGGCTATGATATGCTCGCTGTCACGAACATTCATAGCACAACCTAGAGTTTGGATAAAGAGTTTTTTACTCATTAAAGTATATGCACTTCATACATATAATCGCTATCATCGAGCCCGTATTTCACGGTTCTGTGATAAACGCTTAGCCCTTTTTCTTCAAAGTGCTCGACTAAGGCGATTAGTTGTTTGTGCGTGTTTTCTTTATCAAAATAGAAAATTTTCTGACCCTCTTTTTCGACAGCTGCCTCTATCTTTTCTAGTGAAATCGTTTTTGGTTTTGCGTCTAATTCGGCTCTTGCAAGTTTTAGCTCCATTTTTAATCCTTTCAAAATCTTAAATTTTAATCGGTCAATATACCCAAATCATCATAAAAAAAGGATTAAATAAAAGTTAATAACAAGCTTAAAGTTATTAAAAGTATGGCTTATGTATAATTTCAAAACTTCACGAAAAATCCCCAAATTTATCGTCACAATGGAGAAAAAATGGAAAGAATTTCAGATATCATCGAGTCAATTGCAAATGAGAAAAATTTAGAGATAGAAGATGTAAAAGAGCGCGTCATAAGAGCCTTAATAAACACTGCAAAAAGGGTTTATGGCGAAAATTATGAGTATGACGTGAGCATCGATGCTAATAAAAATTTAAAGCTTTATCAAAAAATTTCAATCGTAGCAAACGACGATGAGAGGCTTGCTGAAGACAATGAGCACTTTTTAAGCTTAAAAGAGGCTAAAAAGATAGATAGTGGCGTAGAGATCGGCGATGAGCTCACTTACGAACTAAGCCTTGATAACCTTGGTAGAACTGCAGCTCAAACGCTTCACAAAGAGCTTGAGTATCACATCCAGCGCCTAGTAGAAGAGAAAATTTTACAAAAATATAATGAGATGAGCGGCCACATGGTCTTTGGTCCAGTAGTTAGAGTCGATAACGATGAAAACACATTTATCGAGATAGACGAGCTTCGTGCCATCTTACCACGTAAAAACCGCATAAAAGGCGAGAAATTTAAAGTAGGCGACGTGGTAAAAGCGGTCATTAGAAAAGTTTTTACAGATAAAAATTTAGGCATAAAGGTCGAACTTTCAAGGACTTCGCCTAAATTTCTTGAAGCGCTGCTAACTTCTGAGGTGCCTGAGATAAAAGATGGCGGCATCATCATTCAAGGAAGTGCAAGGATCCCTGGTGAAAGGGCTAAAGTAGCACTCATCTCAACCACTCCAAACATCGATCCAGTCGGCGCAACTGTCGGCACAAAGGGCGTTAGGATAAATGCCGTAAGCAAAGAGCTTCATGGTGAGAGCATCGATGCGATCGAATACACCACTGAGCCAGCGATCTTAGTAGCTCGCGCTATGGCACCTGCCATCATCACATCTGTAAAGATCGAAGAAAACAAGGCGATCGTGACACTTGCGAGCGAGCAAAAGAGCAAAGCTATCGGCAAAAATGGCATAAATATCCGCCTTGCAAGCATGCTAACTGGCTATGAGATCGAGCTAAATGAGCTTGGCTCAAAAACTAGCAGCAGCGGCGAAAATGGCGAAATGGTTAAAGATCTAAAAGCACTCTTTGGTGATAACTAATGAAATTTCAAATAAGAAAAGCGACTGAGGGTGATATAGACGTGATCTGCGAGCTTGTAAGGGAGCTTGCCAGCTATGAAAAGATGAGCGATCAAGTCACTTTTACAAATGAAATTTTTGCAGACTCTATCTTTAATAAAAATCACGCAAAAGCCCTTATCTGCGAGAGTGAGGGCAGGGCGATAGGATATGCTATCTATTTTTACACATTTTCTACATTTTTAGGGCTTGGCGGGATCTATCTTGAGGACATTTACGTCAAAAAAGAGTTTAGAAATCAAGGCATCGGCAAGGCATTTTTTAAATTTCTAGCTGAAATTTGCAAGGATGAAAATTTAAAAGGCTTGAGTGGTGCTGCCTAAACTGGAATGAGCCAAGCATCAAATTTTACTGAAAGCATGGGCGCTAAAAATCAATCTCTTGAGTGGAGAACCTACCGCTTAGACGGCAAAATTTTAGAAAAGCTGGTAAATTTATAGTTTCTAGTAAAGCTCAAATTTGCTTTGAAATTTTGAGCTTACGAATTATTAAAATTTATATGTATATCCCATATAAAGACCGATGTTTGTCTCTTTAATATCGACTAAATTAAATTTATTGATCTTACCATAGTCGGTTCTATCAGCTTTTAGACCAAACTCAACCGCATTATTTTCATTGATAGAGTATTCAGCACCAACTCTTGCACCTAGTATCCAGCCAGTTGCGTTGCCTTTTTCAGAGCCATCATATATGTCAAACACATCCATTTTAAGTTTTGAAAAACCAGTATAGCCACCAAGAACTAACTTAAGATCTTTTGCTAGGCTTGGAGTATAGTCAGCTCCAACTATAAATTTATGTGTATTCCATTTTACTATTGTGCCATCTTCATTGCCAAGTGACTTTTTAGCTTGAAAGTCATATATATAAGCACCATAAACTCTAGCTACATCAAAGTCATAACCAGCTTTTAGACCAAGACCTGGTTGCGCTTTTTTAATACTATCTTTTGATCCATTACCTTTTTTTACTTTTAATTTTGATCCAAAAGAATAGTCTCCTTCAACTCCAACAAAGGCTCCTTGCGCTAAAGCAGCGGCACTAGCTAGGCTTAAACCTAAAGCAACCTTTAAAACTACATTTTTCATTTTTACTCCTTATTTAAAAAATGTTACTCGGCTATTTTAAGTTTTCTTATATTAAATAAAGTTTAAATATTCAATGAAATTAATAAAAAACATAAAATAATTCAATTGTTTTCTTATCAGAATAAAATTTATAAAATCACTCGAAAAAAAGGAGTGTAAAGTGGCTAAGATGACAAAACGTGATATGGCTTATCATTTAGACGTTGATGTCGCAACGCTTTACAACTGGCGAAAGCACAAGCCAAACCTTTATCGTATCGTGATGCTTGGATTTAAATTTGATGAGCTTATCGAGCAGAGCAAAAAGACTTGCAACGAGCTTTGCGAATATGAAAATTTGATCAATCAAGACATAGAAAAATTTAGTAAGTGATTTATAAATTTAAAGTGAGATGATGTAAGTTTTGAAAGGTGGTTAGCCCACCTTTTGTTATTTTTTCGGAGTTAGTTCTGTATCTTTGCGGTTTAGTTTTATTTCTTCGCCTTTTATACATCTTGGGTTTAGCGTTTCTAATGTTGCCAAAAATTCTGTCGCATTTTCGTCACCTATTTCGCCATATTTTTGCTCACCATAATAATAAGGTGTCCCTTGCGCTATGCTATTTTTTATAACCTCGTAACTGTCTGATTCTTTTTCGTTAAATTTTTCTAGATCAACTTTTGTATCTTTATCGACTATCAGATAGCCTTTTCCATTTTCTTCTAGTCTTGATTGGTCCTTTATATAGTCGTATTTGGTTGTATAACTTACCCTTTTATAAACCTTCACTTCACCTTTAAAATGCTTGATACTTCCCATATCAGCTTTACAAATTTCAGCCAAAGTAGTTGGCTCACCACATCCATTTAGAGCAAGAGCAAGCATTGCTGTAATACCTGAAAGAACGACTTTTGTTTTCATATTTTTCCTTTTTGTAGAAGTTAGAAATTTGGATTTTACAAAAAAAAAAAATAAAACTGAAAATTTAAATTAGTATAACTATGAAATATTTATTGATAAATTTGATGTAAAAAAGAAATTTCGAGCTCAAAGCAAGCGCTTCAAGCTCAGCTAAATTTACCTGTTTAGGATAGAGAGAAGCTCTTTGTTATCTTTTGTTTTTAGCATCTTTGCGTATAAGAATTTAAGCGCTTCGACGTCGTCCATTGTTGCGATCGCAGAGCGAATAGCCCAAATTTTTTGAAGCTCATCAGGCTTTTGAAGTAGCTCTTCTTTTCTGGTGCCTGATTTTAGCACGTTGATAGCTGGGTAAATTCTGCGGTCTGAGATGTTGCGATCAAGTACGATCTCGCTGTTTCCAGTGCCTTTAAACTCCTCAAATATCACTTCGTCCATACGTGAGCCAGTGTCGATAAGTGCGGTTGCGATGATGGTTAGAGAGCCGCCGTGCTCGATGTTTCTAGCTGCGCCAAAGAAGCGTTTTGGCTTGTGAAGTGCGTTTGCATCCACGCCGCCTGTTAGCACCTTGCCGCTTGGTGGGGTCACCGTGTTGTAGGCACGCGCTAGACGGGTTATGCTATCAAGCAAGATGATGACATCTTTGCCCATCTCAACTAGACGTTTTGCCTTTTCGATGACTAGCTCTGCTACGCGGACGTGGTTAAGCGCTGGCAGGTCAAATGTCGAGCTAAATACCTCGCCTTTTACGCAGCGCTGCATGTCTGTAACTTCTTCTGGTCTCTCATCGACTAGAAGCACCATGAGTTGGGCTTCTGGGTGATTTTTAGCGATGCCGTGAGCTAGCTCTTTCATAAGCTCAGTTTTACCACTTCTTGGAGGTGCGACGATGAGGCCACGCTGACCCTTGCCAATAGGCGTGAAAAGGTCAAGCACACGGCCCGTTAGTTTCATCGGATCATACTCTAAATTTAGCTTTTCGGTTGGGAAAAGTGGGGTTAGGTTGTCAAAGAGTGGCCTCTCTTTTGCGTCTGCTAGAGGCATATAATTTACCGCTTCGATCTTTAAAAGGGCGTAGTATTTCTCCTGATCTTTTGGCTCTCTTACTTGGCCGGTGATGATGTCGCCCACACGAAGTGCAAATTTACGGATCTGTGAGTTTGAAACATAAGCGTCGTTTGAGCTGTCGCTTAAAATTTGCATCAACAGCCCTTAAAAAGCCGTAACCCTCGTTTGTGATCTCTAAAATTCCAGTAAATAGTATAAATCCGCCTTGTTTTGTCTGGGTTTTTAGTATCTCAAATATCAAATCCTGCCTGCGAAATTCGCGTGGATTTTCGACGCCAACGCCATTTGCGATCTGCACTAGCTCATCTAAGCTAAGCGTTCTTAGCTCTTCGATCTTGTGTCCGTTGACTGGTACGTGGGTTCTTGATGCTTGATGTTTTTTTGTAGTTTTTGCGCTTTGAGCAGCACTTTGCTCGGTTTGGTTGTTGTTTTCCATTTTTCCTCTTTAAATGCGGGGATAAGATGCAGAATTCTGGGCTTCAAAAGTTTTTTGAAAGTTTTGGCATTTTATAAAAATAAAACTTTGTTGTCAAGAAATGCCACAGCCAAAGTCGCTAAAATAGGCAAATTTGCAGGCAAAATGACCTGCAAATTTAAATTAGTGTTCGCTTTTTAGTCCAGCACCGCACATCGAGATGATGCTTTTGCCCTCTATCTTGTGCGATTTTACGTAGCTTGCGTATGCCGCGTAGATCGCTGCCGTGGTGTGCTCGACGTAAAATCCGCGGCTTGCTAGGAAATTTGCAGCTGGCTCAATATCCTCTTCTTTTATCGTGATCACCTCGCGCTCTCCTGCGTAACGGCTAGCTAATATCTCAGCGCCACGAGCAGGTTTTGCGATCGCTATGCCCTCAGCCAAAGTTGGCTCAGCTTTTATCGCACGTGGCTCGCTTGTCGCCCCTAAAAATGGAGCGCACTTCTCGCTTTGAACGATGAAAATTTTAGGTAGCTTTTTTATCACTCCAGCCTCAAAAAGTTCTTTTAAAGCGATCTCGCAGCCTATTAGCAAGGTGCCGTTGCCAACTGGCAAAAAGAGATTTTCAGGGACAAAGCCAAGTTGCTCATAAATTTCATATATATATGTTTTAGTGCCTTGGTAAAAAAGTGGGTTAAATACGTGGTTTGCGTAAAAATTCCCTCATCTTTTGCCCTTTTTCTACAAGCATCTGCCGTCTCATCGCGCGTGCCGTCAAAGACAACCGCCTTTGCGCCGTAGTACTCAAGCATCTTTATCTTTTTCTCGCTTGTGCCTTTTGGGACGTAAATTTCACACTCTATCCCAGCTCTAGCAGCGTATGCGGCGACTGAGTTTCCAGCGTTTCCGCTGCTATCTTGCAAGATCTTTTTGATGCCATGAGTTTTACAAAACCAAATAAGCATCACCGCACCCCTATCCTTAAAAGAGAGCGTTGGCATCGCATAGTCCATTTTAAGGTAGAGCGAGTCATCAAATTTCACGCTCTTTGTTAGCCCCTCGCCAAGGCTGATGTCGCGCCAAAGATCGTTTTTGATAGGGAAAAACTCGCGGTATCTAAAGAGGCTAAACTCGCGCTGGTCGATCAAATTTAGATCAAATTTGGCCGGTTTAAACTCCAGATCATATAGCCCACCGCACTCGCACGCAAATATAGGCGTCTCAAAATCTGCGCTCTTGCCGCATTTTGAGCAGATAAATTTAGGCATTTTTGCTCCTTTTAAATTTTTCTATCGAGTATCGCTGTAGCTTCGATCTCTAGCAGGCAGCCAAAGTGAAGTTTGTTTGTCGGCACTACGACGCGAGCTGGCTTGTGATCGCCAAAAAATAGCGCATACTCGTCATCTATCTCGTCCCAAAAGTCGATATCTGGCGTATAGATGCGGCACATCAAGATGTCATTTCTTGTCGCATTTGCCAGCTTTAGCACGTTATCAAGGTTTTTTAAAGCCTGCCTTGTTTGCGCCTTTAGTCCCTCTGGAATTTGCCTGGTCTCTGGGTCCATACTAAGCTGTCCTGAGATGTAGAGGATGCCGTTGTGCTCGGTTGCTAAAGAGTAGTGAGCCTTTTTCTTTTTTGAAATTTCGGTTTCGTAAATTTTCATATTTTCTCCTTAAAAATTTAAAAAATTATAGATAAAAAATTATTATTACTACTTAAAATTTCGCAAATTTTCATAAAAAATTATATTTTTCTTATCGAAAATTTTAAAAATATTTTGGCTAAACTTAAACAAAAACAAAAGGCGCCTTATGCATCCTATATTAAAGGCATTTATCCCAACGGCAAATCTCATACAAAAAAGCTCGCCCTTTGCCTGCGAAGTCGTGCTACACGATCTCTCAAACCCGCAGCGCTCGGTCGTTTACGTCAGCTGGCGACGTCACTGGCAGAAAGGTCGGACAAAGCTTTGACCACCTTGTAAGCGAGGTCTTAAACAGCAAGAATTTCAAAGACGACTACGTGGCAAACTACTTTTTTACCAAAGATGAAAAGCTGGTGAAGTCCTCAACTGCATTTATCAGAGACGAGCATGGCGAGATCATAGGGGCGATATGCGTAAATGTCGATGCGAGCGTGGCAAAGAGCCTTTTTGAAATGGCTGGGAATTTCTAAAAACGAGTGAAAATGAGCCAAAGAGCGAGCAAAATGACGATGTGACAAAGATCGTCTTAAATTTGATCGACAAGATCATCGCCAAAAACGAGGGCAAAAAGCTCAAAAAGGAGCAAAAGCTAGAACTCGTGGGCTTTATGAACGAAAAGGGCATTTTTAACATAAAGGGCGCTATCGAGGTCGTAGCAGCCAAGCTAAACGTCTCAAAGATCACGATATATGGCTATTTAGACCAGCTTAAAAAGAAGCGCCCGTGAAGTGTAGGTGCTCTCACTGCAAGCAAAGCTTTGATGAAAGCGCGATGATAGAGGCTAAGGACGGGCTTAAAATTTTGCTGTGTTGGCTGCAAAGGCGTCTATGAAATTTTAAATGAAAGCGGCCTTGGCGAGTTTTATGAGCGACTTGGCAAAAACACGCTAAATCCTGCAAGTAGTGGCGCAAATGTCGAAAATTTAGCGGCAAATTTTAGCGAGCTAGTGACAAAAGAGGGCGAGTTTTCAAAATTTCGCTTCTAATCGACGGCATAACCTGCTCAGCGTGCATCTGGCTGCTTGAAAAGGCACTTTTGAGTCTGCCTGGCATCTTGGAGGTAAATATCAACTCGCTTAGCCAAAAGGCGGTCATCGTTTACGATGAGCAAGAGCTTTTGGTGGAGCAAATAATCGAGAAAATTTACGCCGTTGGCTACACTCCAAAGGTTTATGCAGCGAGCCAAAAAGAGGACGAACTAGTCAAAAAAAGGCGAAATTTCTACGCAAAAGCGCTAGTTGGCGTCTTTGCCACGATGAATATCATGTGGCTGGCGATCGCGCAGTATGGCGGCTACTTTAGCGGTATCAGAAGCGATGTGAAGGACCTACTAAGCTTCGCGCAGTTCGTGCTGGCAACGCCTGTGCTCTTTTACACCGGCAGTGAGTTTTTCAAGGGGGCGAAAATAGCCATTAAAAACGCCTCGCCAAATATGGACCTGCTCGTCATCACTGGGGCTAGCATAACATATATCTACTCGATTTTTGCGATGTTTACAAGAAGCGGCGAGAGCTATTTTGACTCGGTAGCGATGATCATAACCTTTGTTTTTATCGGTAAATTTTAAAATTTTAGGCAAGAAAAAGGCGCTTGAGACTTCAAATTTCTTAAGTGATATGCTGCTTGCAAAAGTGTGCGTTTTAGAGGATGGCAAGGACATTTTAAAAGAGCCAAAAGATGTAAATTTAGGCGAAAAGATCGTGCTTAGATCAGGCGAGAGGGCGCTACTTGATGGGGTGGCGCTTAGTGGCGAGGCAAGTGTGGATAGCTCAAGCTTAACAGGCGAAAGCTTGCCACTTTTGCTAAGCTGTGGAGACGAGGTTAAAAGTGGCGTTGTCTGTCTAAACGGGCAGATCGTCTATGAGGCAAGGCAAATTTTTAAAAACTCATACCTTAATAAGCTTATGAAATTCACTCCAAAACGCAGAGCTAAAAAAGCCAAATATCGAGCTAGCGGTCAATAAAATCGCCTCGAAATTCTCTCTTAGCGTGCTAACTTTGGCGTTTTTTACATTTTGGTTTTGGTATTTTAAATTTAGCTTTTCAGAAGCGGTAGTCACAGCCGTGAGCGTCATCGTGATCGCTTGCCCTTGTGCGCTTGCTCTTGCCACGCCAGTTAGTAGCGTTTGCGCCCTTGGGGTTGCCTTTAAAAACAAGGTGCTTTTTAAGGAGGCTAAATTTTTTGAAAGCCTTGCAAAGTGCGATGTGGCGGTATTTGACAAGACTGGGACGCTTACAAAGGCTAAATTTGAAGTGAGCGAGTTTTTATAAAAGAGGGCGTTAGTATTGATAAAATTTACTCGCTTTGCCTCATCTCAAACCACCAAATAAGCGTGGCAGTGGCTGAGTTTTTAAAGCAAAAGGGCGCAAAGAAAGTTGAGCTTGAAAATGCAAATTTAAGCGTGGCAAAGGGAGTTAGCGCTGATATTATTGGTGAGCGTTTTGTGGCTGGAAGTAGGCGCTTTTTGGCTGAAAATGGGGTGAAATTTCAAGAGTGCGAAGAAAATGTGAGCTTTTTTGTGGGCAAGCAGGGCGAGCTGGTGGCTAAATTTTACCTAAAAGATAGCGTAAAGCCCGAGGCAAAGGCTTTGATGGACGAGCTAAAGAGCGCTGGCATGAAGGTGTACATCCTAAGTGGCGACGTGCAAAATGTGGTAAAAAACGTGGCAGATGAGCTTGGCGTGAGCGAGTTTGGAGCAGGGATGCTGCCTGATGAAAAGGCTAAATTTATAGCTGGTCTTAAGCAGCAGGGCAAAAAGGTGCTGATGGTGGGGACGGCATAAACAGACGCAGCTGCGCTAAGCCTTGCCCACGTGGCTATTTGCATGGGAAGTGGTGCAGCGGTGAGCCTAGAGAAGCGACGTGGTGCTACTTGATGATAGCTTGCAAAGCCTTGCAAAAGCGGTGAAAATTTCAAAATTTACCTATAAAACTATAAAGCAAAATTTACTCTTTTGCCTGCTTTATAACGCCCTTAGCCTGCCATTTGCCGTGTGTGGCTACGTCATGCCGTTATTTGCTGCGCTTTTCATGTCGGCAAGCTCGCTAAGCGTCATACTAAACTCGCTTTTTATAGTTAGAAAATTTAAGGACAAATAGTGGATACAACGACTCTTGCGATGCTTGTTTTGGTATCTGTTTTGATGGGGGCGGCCCTGCTTTTTGGCGTGCTTTGGGGGATAAAAAATAGGCAGTTTGAAGACTACCGCAAATTTTTAGACGGAGCAAATTTAGACGACGAAGATGCGCTGAATGAAGCCTACCAGCTTGAACTTCGCAAAAAAGAGGCGCTAAAAAGAGGCTAGAAGCTAGCAAAAAGGAGCATGAAAGCAAGGGCGAGCATGATGAGGCCGACAAAAACTCTAAAATTTTCCATGAGATGGGCCTTGCAAAAATGGGTGCTAAAAACCTAGCTAGATAGCCAAGTGCGAAGAAAAAGCAAAATGAGGCAAGGCTAGCTCCCACGCCAAATATCAAATTTTCATCTTTAAATTTAGTAGAAACCGAGCCTATTAGTATCATCGTGTCAAGATATACGTGAGGATTTAGCCAAGTAAATGCGAGTGTTAAAAGGATGTTTTTCTTTAAATTTGATCTGGCATAATCGCTGCTGGTATCCATGCTAAGATCCTTGAAAAAGCACGAGTGAAAGCTCTTTAGCGCGTAAAAAAGTAAAAATAAAAAGCCGCCATATAGGGCGATTTGCTTGATGATGGGGAAGTTTTGCACGAGGCTGCCAAGCCCAAAAACCCCTGCAAAGATCAAGACAGCGTCGCTAATAGCGCAAATAAGGCAGATGATGAAGATATTTTCTCTTTGATGCCCTGTTTTAGCACAAATGCGTTTTGCGCGCCGATAGCTAAAATGAGCGATAAAGAGGTGAAAAATCCAGATATAAATGCTTGCAAATTTATCCTTCTCGCTAAAGTTTGGTCTAAAATTTAGCAAAATTTAACTTTATCATAACCATAAATTTATGCCTTTTTTTATAAAATCAGCAAATTAAAATTGCAAAAAGGAAAGCAGTTGCAAGCACTAGCCCTAAAATATCGACCAAAAAATTTTGACGAGCTCATCGGACAAGAAGCCGTAAGCAAGAGCCTAACTCACGCACTTGATGAGAACAGAGTGAGCCATGCTTATTTGTTTTCAGGCCTTAGGGGAAGTGGCAAGACATCGAGTGCTAGGATATTTGCAAAGGCTTTGGTCTGCGAGAAAGGGCCAACTTCTAGGCCTTGTGAGGTCTGCGCGCAGTGCGTGATGGCAAACGAGTCGCGCCACATGGATATCATTGAGATGGATGCAGCCAGCCACAGAAAGATCGACGACATAAGGGAGCTTATAGAGCAGACAAAATACGCTCCGACGGCTGCTAGATATAAAATTTTCATCATCGACGAAGTGCATATGCTAACAAAAGAGGCGTTTAATGCCCTTCTTAAAACGCTTGAAGAGCCGCCAAGCTATGTTAAATTTATCCTAGCCACCACTGACCCGCTCAAGCTGCCAACGACGGTGCTTTCAAGGACGCAGCATTTTAGATTTAAGCAAATCAGCAGGTATGAGATCGTAAAACATCTTCGAATTTATCCTTAGCAAGGAGGGCGTGAGCTACGAGAGGGAGGCGCTCGAGATACTAGCTAGAAGTGGCGGTGGCTCGCTAAGAGATACGCTAACCCTGCTTGATCAAGCTATCATTTATGGCGCTGGCAATATCACAAAATCAAGCGTGGCAGCGATGCTTGGACTTCTTGATCCAAGTAGGATCGAGCAGATCATCGAATACGTTGCAAATGCCGATAAAAACGCCATTAGAGTGCTTGTGACCGAGCTTGAGACCTATGAGCCAGAGATGATCATAGATGAAATTTTGGCAAATTTTAAAGCAGAGATTTTTAGACAACGACCAAAATTTTCGCTTCTTATATATGAGAGATTTTTTAGGATTTTGGCGCAGGCAAAGTCGATGCTAAGCGTATCAAGCGACAATGGCTTTGTGCTGATGCTCATGCTTTTTATGATGATAGAGGCGCTAAATCTGCAAGATATCGATGAAGCGATAAAGCTTGCTAAGAGCGAGCCTAGCGTGGCTGTGATCGAGCCAAAAGCTGGCGTGAGTGAGGCAAATTTTAGCCGTAAAAGAAGCGCCAAAGACGCCATACGAGCAGTTTGTGGCGAAAATTTTACTGATAGAAGCTTTGAGCTTGGTGAAATTTTTAAAAATCACATAAGTTTTAGCTTTTTAAATGAAAATGAGCTTGGGCTAATCGTCAATGCAACTGGCGATGAGCTGGCATTTTTCAAAAAAAGCTGGGCGTAATGCATGAAATTTTACATACAATTTTTGGTAAAAAAATAAAGATCGTAAATGCTAAGACGCAAATTTCAGCCCCAAAGCCAGAGCCACAAACTAAGCCACAAGAGACACAAGATAAATATAGCTACCTTGATGAGGAGATCGCTAAGATAAAGGCTAGGCAGCAAGACGAGCAAAAAGATGAGCCAGCAAGCAAGCCAGAGGTAGTGCCTGAAACTAGGGTAAATGTGCTATCTCAGCCGCAAAATGACTTTGCAAAAGAGCTGATGTCGCTAAGTCAGAGCAAAAGCCCAGAGGAGCTTAAAAAGCAAAGAGAAGAGGGCGTGATAAAAGAGGCAAATAGGCTTTTTGGGCAGCCTGAAGTGCAAAATAGCTAAGCATTTGGCTGTTTTTGTAAATTTGTTTGATCTAGCGCTTTAAATTTGACTTTTTGGCGTAAATTTTTAAAAAAAGTGGTCAAATTTAGCTTTTAATAAATTTTATCTACTGCTATCCTGACTAAATGAAATCTCAAATTTATATTGCAAATTTAAAAGAGCTAGGACTTGTTGAATTTGAGCTTTTAATGAGGCGATAAATTTAAAACTCTGGCAAATTTGCCCCTTGTTTGTAAAATCAAATTTAGCTCAAATTTTAACTGCCGTATTAAATTTGGAGTTACAAATTTATCTGCTATGACTATTTTTATGTATAAGCTTTAAATTTCTAAATTTGTATGAGTTGGGCTTATTAAATTTAAAATTTAACCTCGCTACTGCAAATTTTCTAAGCAAAACTAGTCGAAATTTGGCTAGCCGCCTTTGCTTTAATACTTAAATTTAAAGCATAAATTTATCTGTTATGACCATTTTGCTAAGCAAAATCCAAAATCTCAAATTTGCAAAATTACACGTGTTATTGCTTATTAAAATTTGACCTTTTGTGTAAAGCCAAATTTATATGAAAATTTAGCTGTGTAAGTTTTATATTTCAAATCTGAAGTTTTAAATTTTATTTTTAGGTGTAAGCTTAAAATTGTAAATTTAGATGCGCTAAGGCTTTGTAGAGTTTATCTCAAAATTTAATAATCGCAGGATTTTATATTTTAAATTTGATTAAAAAAGTCTCCAAGCCCAAAATGAGCTTGGAGATGCGTTTTAGCAAGAGAAGCAGGTTTTAAACTCATAAGCAGTTGGGCGCGCTTCGTAAGGCCAAACCTGAGTTTCAAATTTCATGTGTTGATAAGTGTCGATGAAAAGATCGCTCATTATCGGTTTTAGGTATTCGTTATCGCGGATAAGTGCTTCAAGGCTGCCACGAAGTGTGTGTGGTAGCTGCTCGATGCCACGCTCTCTGATCTCATCTAGGTGAAGTTTAAATAAATTTTCATCCATTGGACCAACTGGCTCGTATTTGTTTTTAACACCGTCAAGGCCCGCCATTAGCATCGCTGAGAAGGCTAGATAAGGGTTTGCTGTGCTATCTGGAAATCTCATCTCGGCTCTAACTGACTTCTCGCCAGCACCGTAAGGTATGCGGATGCTCGCTGAGCGGTTTTGGCTAGAGTAGGTGAGGATAGATGGCGCTTCAAAGCCTGGGATTAGGCGTTTATAGCTGTTTGTGCTTGGGTTTGTAAAGGCTGCAACGCTTCTTGCGTGTTTTAAAACGCCGCCGATGTAGTGCCTTGCAAAGTCACTTAAATTTGCGTAGTTGCCCTCTTTGTAGAATGAAATTTTTGCCATCTTTCCAGACTGATTGATGTACGTGCATGCCGCTGCCGTTGTCGCCGTAGAGTGGTTTTGGCATAAATGTAACTGTCTTGCCGTTTAGGTGAGCGACCATGCGAACGACGTATTTGTAAATTTGAACGTTGTCAGCAGCTTCGACTAGGTTGCCAAATTTCACGCCGATCTCGCCTTGACCTTGTGCGACTTCGTGGTGTCCTAAAATACTTCAAGACCAACTTGCTCTAAAACCTGCATCATTTCAGCTCTTAGATCGACCATGCTGTCGATTGGCTGGGTCATCAAGTAGCCGCCTTTTCTGCGTGGGCGGTGACCTGTGTTGTAGCTATCTTTGAAGTCCGCAGCGTCGTTCCACTCGCCTTCTTCGCTATCTACTTGATACATCGCGCAGTTTGGGCTGTCGATGATTTTGACGTTGTCAAATACAAAAATTCATTCTCAGGGCCAAAATATGCCTCGTCGCCAAGTCCGCTATCTTTTACATATTGCATCGCTCTTTTTGCGATCGAGCGAGGGCATTTTTCATAAATTTGACCTTTGTAAATGTCGTAGATATCGCAAAAAACAACGACTGTGATGTCAGAGGTAAATGGGTC
This sequence comes from Campylobacter concisus, assembly GCA_037321105.1. Taxonomy (GTDB): domain Bacteria; phylum Campylobacterota; class Campylobacteria; order Campylobacterales; family Campylobacteraceae; genus Campylobacter_A; species Campylobacter_A concisus_AZ. Next base: position 2,076,088 of record CP147775.1, read on the forward strand.
CAAAAACGCAGATGTCGCTTCTGGCTTCATTATCATATCGCTCTTGTCGATAGGCTGCCAGCCGTTCATCGAGCTAGCGTCCATTGGGATGCCGTTTGTGAAATTTTCTTTTGTAACAGCTTTTATGTTGTAGCTTATGCTGTGCCAAGCGCCGTTTAGATCGGTAAATCTAAAATCTACAAATTTAACTTCATTTTCTTTGCAAAAATCAAAAAAATGATCGATGTTTTGGACAAATTTTCCCATTTTTTATCTCCTTCTGGTTTTTAATTTTCGTATTGTATCACAAAATTTTATATTTAAGATTATTTTTATATTTTATTTGACCCCAAACTAAAATTTTACTAATTCTCTATCTCTATTTTTAAATATCGCACACTTTGAATATCCCAAATTTCTAGCTATCTGCTCGCAAATTTCGCCGTTTTTGCCGATATCTTCTTTGGCATGAGCGTCTGAGCCAAAGGTGATGGTGATGTCATTTTCGGCGATTAACTCTAGGTAAATTTACGCTTGGATATTGCTCGCCGATAGGTTTTCTAAAGCCAGCTGCGTTTATCTCGACGACTGAAATTTGCCTCTTTTATCGCTTTTATAGCGTTTTTGGCTAGGATCCTGACATCTTTTTGGGTAAAAATTTAAATAGCTTTAAAAGATCGATGTGTCCCATGATGTCAAATTTACCAAGCCTAGCTGATCTTTCTATGTGGTCAAAATACTCCTGCCAAATTTGATCCAAGTCTTTGCCCTTGTAACCACCGATAAATTTCAGGGTTGTCAAACGCCCAGCCGTTAAAAAAATGCACAGAGCCTATTAGATAATCAACCTTTCTAGAAAAAACTCTCTCATCCATAAAGCCATCTAAAAAGTCCATCTCATAACCAAGTAAAATTTCTATTTTGCCGCTAAATTCATCTCTTAAACGTAAAATTTCGTCTTCGTAGCTTTGCATCTCCTCAAATTTCATCCTATAAGCTTCGTCGTAGTTCATCGGCGCGTGATCGCTAAAGCCAAAGTATTTTGTGCCAGCTTTTATGGCACATCTCACAAATTCTAGCGGTTCGCCAACTGCGTGGTTGCAAAGAGGTGTGTGGTTGTGAAGATCGACGGTCATTTTTAGCCTTTTAAAGTCGTTTATTTTTCAAAAATGCTACCTAAAATTTGATAAATTTAAAGATAAACGCATGCTTTTTAAACTTTCTTTTTATTTAAATCCTATATAATCAAGGCAAATTTTATTAGGAGCTTTTATGACCCAAGAGGAACTTGACGCGCTTATGGCGGGCGGATTAGAGGATGATTTAGGTGATACTAAAGATGCCAGCCAAGAGATCGCGGACGTCAAAGAGGAAACAGACGAGGTAGCAGAAGTTGCAGAGGCAATGGGTGCTAAAGCAGATGAGCCACAAGCAAAGTCAGAGAGTAGCTCGAAACAGAGCGAAAACTACAGAGTGAGTGCAGATGGCGTTTGGCCACCACCACCACCGACTGAAGACCATAAAATGGTGCATCAGCTTGACGATGTGACAAGAGATAGTGAAGAGAAAGCTACTCAGATGTTTGACAAGCTTGAGACGATAAATAACTTTTTTATGGACGCTGAGAGCGACTCAAATAGCCTAAAAGATGCGATAAACTCAAACGTTGAGCTATTTACAACGCTAAGTGAGAAATTTCCAAATATCGCCGCATTTAGCGAGGCTTTAGAGAAAAACAACTCGCTTCTTGGCACTATCGATAATATCATCGGAAATTTACAAATGGGACAAGATGAGATCATGATGGCTATGGATATGATGCAGTATCAAGACATCCACAGACAAAAGATCGAGCGTGTTATCAACGTTATGAGAGCACTTAGCAAATATATGAATACATTGTTTGAAGGTCGTATCGATGATGATAAGCGTGTTGGTTCAGCTGTTCATATCGCAGGTGACACAACGACTGAAAACCTTGTCAGTAACGACGACATCGAAGCCTTGATAGAAAGTCTAGGTAAAAAATAGTGCTAAAAAGGCCTGAGCTTTTATCTCCAGCTGGAAATTTAACAAAACTTAAAATCGCCCTTGAGTACGGAGCCGACGCTGTTTATGGCTCGGTGGCTAGCTTTTCGCTAAGGACTAGATCGGCAAGGGAGTTTAACCTTGAAACATTCAAAGAGGCGATAGACTACACTCATGCAAAGGGAAAGAAATTTTATGCGACCATAAATGCCTTCCCTTTCAACTCTCAGATAGAGCCACTAAAAAGGCACCTGCAAACCATCTCAGCGATGAAGCCAGATGCCTTTATCATCGCAACTCCAGGCGTTATGAGCCTAGCAAAAGAGATCGCTCCAGATATTGAGATACACCTCTCAACTCAGGCAAACGTTATGAACGTTTTGGACGCTAAAATTTATCACGACATGGGCGCAAAACGCATCGTCGTGGCACGCGAGATGAATTTAAAAGATGTTATAAAGATAAAAGAGGAAATTCCAACCCTTGACATTGAAATTTTCGTCCATGGCTCGATGTGCTTTGCCTACTCTGGCAGGTGCCTAGTAAGCTCAGTGCAAAGCGGACGTATGTCAAACCGCGGCAGCTGTGCAAACGACTGCAGGTTTAAGTATGAACTCTACGCCAAAAACGAAGAGAGCGGCGTGCTTTTCCGATTAGAAGAGGACGAAAACGGCACTCATATCATGAACTCAAAGGATCTTTGCCTCATCTCACACATCAAAGAGATCGTTGATAGCGGTGTTATTGATAGCTTTAAGATAGAGGGGCGCACAAAGAGCGAGTACTACGCAGCCTGCACGGCAAGAGCCTATAAAATGGCGATAGATGATGCCTTAAATGATAAATTTGACACGCAAATTTATGAAAATGAGATAAATACACTGAAAAATCGCGGCTTTACGGACGGCTACTTGGTGCATAGACCTTATGAGCGAACCGATACGCAAAATCACACGAGCAGCCTAGAAGAGGGCACTCATCAGGTAAATGCCATAAGCGAAGATGGTGAGTTTTTTAAGTGTAAATATAAAATTTTCCCAGATAAGAGCTACGAGATCGTGGCGCAGACTGGGGCAATTATAGATGATAGTGAAAATGAAATTTCTAAGGTCTATTCGCAAGATGGCAAGAAATTTATCAAATTTAAGCAGCTCATCACCAAAAAAGGCAAGGTCATGAGCGAAATTCACAGTGGCAATGAAAATGAGATAAACCTCGGCGTTAAGCTGCCAAAATTTCAGTTTTTTAAGGGAGAAAATATGAAATTTGTTTCTATTATAATGGGAAGTAAAAGCGACTATGAGATCGTTAGCGAGACGGCAAAGACTCTGGAGAAATTTGGCGTAAAATATGAACTGATAATCAGCTCAGCCCACAGAAGCCCAAAAAGAACTAGCGAGTACGTCGCAAATGCCGAGAAAAAGGGCGCAAAAGTCTTCATCGCAGCTGCTGGTATGGCAGCCCACCTAGCTGGAGCAATCGCTGCAAATACAACAAAACCAGTGATCGGCATACCAATGGCAGGATCGGCTTTAAGCGGCGTTGTACGCACTTTACTCAACTGTGCAAATGCCAAGTGGCATGCCAGTGGCGACCCTAGCTATCGGCAAGGCTGGTGCGATAAATGCAGCCTATCTTGCAGTGCAAATTTTAGCCCTTGAAGATGAGGGGCTAGCAAGCGCGCTAAAGGCCGACAGAGAGGCAAAGATAAAGGCTTTAGAGGAAGACTCTTCAAAGGTTGAAGTGATACTATAAAAGGAGAAGCGGTGCAAACCTATCTTGGAGTTGATGAATTTTGCAAACTTGTGCACTTGGAGCGCGAAGTTATCGAGGATATGATAAATCGTGGCGTTTTGAAAACCAAAGAGGAAAATGGAGAAATTTTGATAGAAGCGAGCGAGGGAACGATGAGCGTGGTGCCTAGTGTTTCGCAAAATTTATCCTTGCAACCGCAAAGCCAAGATGGTTTTAGCTTTGTCGAAAAGACGATTGGCACGATACTGAAATTTACACGAAAAGGTGCTTGACGCAAAAGATGAGACGCTTGAGACCTTAAGAAATGAGAAGTAAATTTTTAAAAGAGGCGCTCATTTCGATGCAAGAGCTCTATGACGAGGATAGAAAAACGGTCGAGACGCTTACAAAACAGCTTAAAATTTCACAAGATGAAGTTGAATTTCAAAACGAAAATACAAGCTCATGTGGAACCAAGCGGTTGAAAATTTTAACGGACAAAAGTAGTTTATGAAGATTATAAATTTAGATGATAGCTTTGAAATTTACGGAGTAAAAACTCGCACTAAAAATGAAGACGAGATGGGTGGCAAGGGCAAAATTCCAGCTTTATGGTCTAAATTTATGGGCGAGCTCTATGATGGCAAGAGCGAAATTTATAGCGTTTACTGCAATTACGAAAGCGATTTTAATGGACATTACGATAACTTTATCGGCACAAGATCACGCCAAAAGGGTGATGAAAATTTAGATATACAAAGCGGAAAATACGCTCTTTTTAGCTTTGCAAATGAGCCGCAAAATGTTGCGAAAATTTTGGGTGAAATTTGGAGATATTTTGAAAGTAGTGAGCTAAAAAGAACCTATAAACAGACTTTGAAAAATACCTAAAAGACAAAATAGAAATTTATATATCAATAAAATAAAAGGCAAAAAATGACATTTTCACAAATAATACTAACGCTTCAAAACTATTGGCAAGAGCAAGGCTGCGTCATACTTCAGCCATACGACATGCCAGCAGGTGCGGGCACATATCATCAAGCGACATTTTTAAGAAGCCTTGGACCAAAGCCGTGGGCGACCGCATACGTAGCTCCAAGCCGCCGTCCGACTGATGGCAGATACGGCGAAAACCCAAACCGCCTTGGCGCTTACTATCAGTTTCAAGTGCTCATAAAACCAAGTCCAGAAAATATCCAAGAGCTTTATCTAAAAAGCCTTGAAAGACTTGGTCTAAATTTAAAAAATCACGACATCCGCTTTGTCGAAGACAACTGGGAGAGCCCTACACTTGGCGCTTGGGGACTTGGCTGGGAGGTCTGGCTAGATGGCATGGAGGTTACGCAATTTACCTATTTTCAACAAGTTGGCGGCATCGCATGCGAGCTCATATCTGGCGAGATAACATACGGCCTTGAGCGCTTAGCTATGTATCTACAAGATGTAAATAGCGTTTATGACATCGTTTGGGACGACTCTAATGGCAACATCGTAACCTACGCCGACGTTCACAAGCAAGGCGAGTATGAGTGGAGTAGATATAACTTTGAAGTGGCAAATGTTGATATGCTTTTTAACCAGTTTGAAAACGCATTTAATGAGTGCAAACGCTGCTTGGAGGCTAAAATTTCACTGCCAGCGTATGATTACTGTATGCTTGTGGCTCATACATTTAACGTTCTTGACGCGCGCGGAGCGATCAGCGTGACGCAAAGACAAGACTACATCTTAAAATTCGTGAGCTTGCAAAAGAGTGCGCGCTAACATATAAAGAGAGCTTAGAGCAAAAGTAAAATTTGATGAAAATAGCTGAAATTTATAAAATTTAGATGAAATTTGCCCATTTGCGAGCCAAGAGTCTTGGGACAATCGCGGCCTGCAAGTTGGCTCATTTGATAGCGAATTTGAGCGAATTTATCTAAGTCTTGATCTTGATAGTGAGCTTTTGCAAAATGTCTTGCCAAACTCGCTTATCATCACCCACCATCCGCTCATTTTTAAAGGGCTAAAGAGCTTAGACTACAGCCTCTATCCAAGCTCGCTCATAAGAGAGATGATGATAAAAAACATCTCGCTCATCTCGCTTCATACAAACGCTGACCTTGCCTTTTTAAATGAAAAATTTGTAACGCAGGTTTTGGGACTTGAAATTTCAAGCAAAGAGGGCTTTTTGATCTACGCTGATGTGAAGACGAAATTTAGTGAGCTTTGTAAATTTGTAAAAGAAAAACTTGGGTTAGAAAATTTAAGAGCAGTTTGGGCAAAAGATGAAATTTCTAAAATTTGCATTTGCACTGGAAGCGGCGCAGATCTCATGCAAGATGTCAAAGCAGACGCCTTTTTAACAGGCGATTTAAAGTATCATCAAGCCCTTTATGCAAAGGAAAATGGACTAAATTTTGATCGACATAAACCACTATGAAAGCGAGCGTTATTTTAGTGATTTTTTAGCAAAATATTTGCAAAATCTAAAAATTGAAGTTATAATAAGCAATTCTAAAAACCCATTTACATATTGCTAACAAAAAAGGAAACATTATGAATAAATATTTACAACAATTAGTTGAATTATCTGATCTTGACAAACAAATAGATGGTTTCACGCCGCGCATACAAGAAGTAGAAAAAGCCTATAAAAGCATAGAAGAAGAGTGTGAAACTATAGCGGTTAATGTAGAAAGACTTGACGAAGAGGTAAATGATCTAAAATCACAAAAATCAGGCACAAACGCTCACATCGCAGAATTTAGCGCTAAGATCAAAGACGTAGCTAAAAAAAGCTCAAGCGCAAAAAGCGAAAAGAGATAAAAGCGCTAGGTCTTGAAGAAGATATCGCAAAAGAGCAACTTGAAGCAGCAAATGAAGAGATCGCTAGACTTGAAAAACTAATAGACAATAAAAATGCTCAAAAAGATGAGCTAAACGCTAAAAAAACAGAGCTTGAAGGAAATTTAGAAAAGATAAAAAGTGAGGTTTCATCTGAGCTTGAAAAGATCGAAAAAGAGCGCAAAGAGGTCTATGCTAAAAAAGATAAACTTGTTGCTGCGATGAACCAAAAAATCCTAGCATTTTATGAAAAGATCAGAAAATGGGCTCACAACACAGCCGTTGTACCTGTTAAAAAACAAGCTTGTTATGGCTGCTTTATGCAGATAAATGATAAAACTTTCTCTGCGGTTGTAAAAGGCGAAGATATCGTTACTTGCCCGCATTGTGGTAGAATTTTGTATAAACAAGAGCAATAACACGTTTCGTGATAATAATATATTATTTTTTAGCCTCAATACTCTATTTTTTTGGGGCTATTTTTCTACTTTTATTAAGTTTCAAAAAAAAATACCATAGATCGATCCCAGCACGTTTTTTTTCCTTTAATAATCCTAAATTTAAAGACGCAGATGTGCATTTTCACGCTTGTTCGTTTGGCGAGGTGCAAGCGCTTAAGCCTTTGATGCAAAAATTTGACAGCAAAGCCATAAGCGTGGTGACAAATACAGGCTTTGAAGCGGCAAGCAAAATTTGTTCTAACACGAGGTTTTTGCCATTTGAAATTTTCTTGCCATTTTGGCTAAAAAAGAGCAAAATTTTAGTCATTTTTGAGGCTGAACTTTGGCTCATGCTAGTTTTCGTGGCAAAGCTAAAAGGCAGTCGCGTGATACTGATAAATGCAAGAATTTCAGATAGAAGCTACAAAAGCTACTTGAAATTTGGCTTTTTTTACAGATATCTTTTTAAATTTTTAGATAAAATTTACGCCCAAAGCGAGCTTGATAAAGAGAGACTAAAGTCGCTTGGAGCAGGCGAGATAGAGGTCGTTGGCAACATAAAAGCTGCGTTTTACCAAGCGTGAGTAAAATGTATGAAAAGCCAAAAGCTAGAGTGATCGTGTTAGCAAGCACGCATGCGGGCGAAGAAGAGATGATTTTAGATAATTTAAATTTAAAAGAAAACGATCTTTTAATCATCGCACCACGCCATCCTGAGAGATTTGCAGAGGTTGAAAAGATTGCAGGCGAGTATGCTAAAAAATATGGCTTTAGCGTTGCTAAATTTAGCCAAACACATAAATTTGAAGCTAAAGTAAATTTGCTTGATACTTTAGGCGAGCTTGTAAATGTCTATGCTATTAGCGATGTAGTCGTGCTTGGCGGCAGTTTTGTGCCAAATATCGGTGGGCATAATCCAATCGAGTGCGCACAATTTAACCCAGTGATAATTAGTGGCGAGTTTATATTTAACCAAAAGGCGTTATTTGGCCTAGTTGAAAACATCTACATCGCAAAGGCTAGCGAGATCGGCGACATAATGGGTAGTGATGCCAAAAAGAGTAAGATCACCGTGCAGGCCAGCGCTGATGCGATCATAGAAGATATAAGGAGCACTTTATGAGTGAAGAAAAAGCGTATAAAATTTTAGCCAAACAAAAAAACATCTCAAATAACGAAGCAAAGGAGCTAATCGACAGCGGACTAGTCTATGCCAAGGGACAAAAGGTGATGATCGCCCGTGCGCTAATGAGCGAAAATACTAAATTTAGCGTCGAAGAGATGCCAAAGCCAAGTGTTATCTTTGAAGATGAAAATTTAATAGCCATCAATAAGCCAGCTGCCATAACTAGCGAAAAAATCAGTCAAATTTAGAAATTTCCGCTTCTTCACAGACTTGATAAAGACACAAGCGGCGTGCTACTTCTTGTAAAAAATGATGAATTTGCGAGCCTTGCCATAAATGAGTTTAAAAAGATGAAGGTTGAGAAAATTTACGTGGCTGCAGTTAGGGGCATCATGAGCGAGGAAGTGGTCGTAAATGAGCCGATCTTAACGATAAAAAATAAAAATGGCGCCTTTTCAAAGATATCAAAAGATGGCAAAGAGGCGATCAGTGAAATTTCACCGCTCATGGTTGTGGGTAAAAAACGCTTGTAAAAGTTGCCATAAAAACAGGCAGGACGCACCAGATAAGAGTGCATTTGGCTAGTTTAAATTTACCTATCGTTGGCGATGAAAAATACGGCAAAAATAGGGCAAATAGAATGTTCTTGCATGCCTATTACATCGCTCTTTTAGACTATAAATTTAAAGCGCCGATCCCAAAGAATTTAACTCTCTTGGATTTGAGCTATCTAATAAATTTGAAATTTAAAGAGCAATAAAGAAATTATTTAGTAATATACGCCCTTTAATAACAACTTAGAAAGGTGATTAGTGTTCGAACAAATTAGCGAGTCTTTTAGATTAGCCGTTAGCAAGATACGTTTTGTAGATGACGAAAAGCTCTAAAAAACGCACTTGACGTGCTCAAAAAGCTCTTTTGAAAGCTGATGTTCACCACAAAGTCACAAAAGATCTACTTGCATCTATCGAAAGCGAACTAAAGCAAACTGGCGTTGGTCAAAAGAATTTCCTAGATGCGATCAAGTCAAATTTAACGACTATCTTAACAGCTCCTGGTAATCAAGGCTTTGTCTATGCGCCAGTTGCACCGACCATTGTTTTGATGGCTGGCTTGCAAGGCAGCGGTAAAACAACGACAACTATCAAGCTTGCAAACTATCTAAAACTAAGAAAGAAAAAAGTTTTAGTTGCAGCTTGTGATTTGCAAAGATTAGCAGCGGTTGAACAGCTAAGGCAGCTCTGCGTTGCAAATGAGATCGATCTTTTCTATATAGAAAACGAAAACAACCCTATAAAAGTAGCAAAAGAAGCACTAGAAAAAGCAAAAAGCGGTCTTTATGACGTGCTTTTGGTGGATACCGCCGGTCGTCTTGCGATTGATGAAAAGTTGATGCAAGAGATAAAAGATGTAAAAAATGCGATAAATCCACATGAAATTTTCTACGTAGCTGACGCTATGAGCGGACAAGATGCTGTAAAGACAGCTACAAATTTTAATGAAATTTTGGGAATTTCTGGAGTTATCCTTTCTAAATTCGACTCTGACTCAAAGGGTGGCGTAGCTATTAGCATCGCAAAACAGCTAAATATTCCACTTAGATTTGTCGGTACTGGCGAGAAAGTAGCTGATATTGAGAGCTTTATACCAGATCGCATCGTAAGCCGTATAATGGGCGAGGGTGACTTAGCTACTTTGGTTGAGAAAACATCAACTATCATTGATGAAAAAGAGGCGAAGCGTCTAAACCAAAAGATAAAAAAAGGTCAGTTTAACTTTAATGACTTTTTGGACCAAATGGAAAGCGTTAAAAAGCTTGGTAGCATGAAGTCTTTGATGGGTATGATACCTGGACTTTCAAATATTGCAAATCAGATAAAAGATATAGACCTTGATAGTTCAAAAGAAATTTTGCATATTAAGGCTATGATAAACTCTATGACGCAAAAAGAGCGTGAAAATCCAGACCTTTTAAACAATAGCAGAAAAAGGCGTTTGGCAGCTGGCTCTGGACTATCTCAAGTAGAGGTAAATCGCTTTTTGAAGCAGTTTGAAAATGCCTCAAAGCTTGCTAAGAAATTTTCAGGAAAGGGCGGAGCAAAAGGACTTGCAAATATGCTTTCACAAGCAAATTTAAAAAGACCTGTTTGATAAAAGGGTTTAAATTTGGATATTTGTTATCTGAAATTTAAGCTTTATTTAAAAACAAGAGGAGAATATAATATGGCAACAGTAGTAAGACTAACAAGAATGGGACGTAAAAAAAGACCTTTTTATCGTATAGTTGTTACAGATAGCAGAAAAAGACGCGATAGCGGTTGGATAGAGAGCATTGGTTATTACAACCCTATGGTTGAGCCAAATGTTATAAATTTCGACAAAGAGAGATTGGACTACTGGAAAAGCGTCGGTGCTAAACTTAGCGACAGAGTTGCGCAAATTACAAAATAATGGTTGAAAATTTTTATACGAATACGCCAAGCTGATAGCTGATTTTCCTGAAAAGGTGACTATTGAGCGTCAAGAGCTTGGTGAAAATTTTGTCGAGATCATTATAAGTGCTGATAAGGTTGATACTGGAAAGCTTATCGGTAAAGACGGCAAAATGATAAATGCTATAAAGACCGTTATTATTGGTTGTAAAGCCAAAGACAATACAAGTTATAGAGTAACGGTAAAAGCTATTGAATAGTGATATTGTTGAAGTCGCTACCATCGGGAGATGTGTTGGTTTAAAGGGCTATTTAAAGCTTCACAACAAGAGCGACTTCCCAGAGCAATTTAAAAAGGGCGCAACCTTTTTTGATAAAAATAATAATCAGCTCATCATGAAAGACTACAATAGACAAAAAGAGCTGGTTTTGTTTGAAAATTTTGATGATTTAGATCTTGCTAAAACACTTGTAAACAAAACTATTTATACCACAAAAGAGCTCACCAGAAAAAACTGCAAACTAAAAAAAGATGAATTTTTTCAGTTTGATATCATTGGTTTAAAAGTTGTAGAAAATGGCGAAATTTTAGGTATTGTAGAAGATATCCAAGATAATTTTGCAAATTCACTTTTATATATAAAAACAGATGATGAGCTTATCGCAGGTGGCAAACCAAAGAATTTTACATTCCATATTTGGAGCGCTTTATTGAAAACGTAAATTTGGATAGTGAAGAGATTTTGGTAAAAGGCGCTAGAGATATCTTAGAAAATTCAGTGAAATTTACGTTTATTACACTTTTTGAAAATTTAGTTAAACCTTACTTTTGTGATTCTATTTTAAAACGTGCGATTCAGTAATAAATTTTATTGAAATTGATTTCATAAATCCAAGAAATTTTACCAACGACAAACATAATAAAGTTGATGACTATATGATCGGAGGTGGAGCAGGGCTTTTGATGTTTCCACAGCCTTTGGATGAGTCGATCAAATTTGTAAAAGAAAAATATAAAAATGCTCATATGATCTTTTTGACACCAGCTGGTAAAAAATTTAGTCAAAATGATGCAAAAAGACTTTCCAAAAAAGATCATATTTGCTTTGTTTGCAGCAGATACGAAGGTCTTGATGAGAGAGTTGTTGAACTTTGGGCGGACGAAGTTCTTTGCATAGGTGATTTTATTTTAACTGGCGGAGAGCTGCCAGCACTTTGTATGAGTGACGCGATATCAAGAAATGTGCCCGGAGTTTTAGGAAATGACATGAGCCTTGAAGTGGAGAGTTTTGAAGGCAATCTGCTTGAAGCCCCATCTTTTACAAAACCTGATAATTTTAAATCCCTCTTTGTGGTTTCAGAGTTTTTAAAGGGTAATCATGCTAAAATCCACAACTTAAAAAACAAGATGGCTCACTGCAAAACAAGGTACTTTCGCCCTGATTTATATCAAAAGCTAAAGCCACATAAATAAGGAAAAACATGAGAAATAAATACATTGAAGCGTTTGAAAATGCTCAAATTGCTGGTAAGAATATCCCTGACTTCCGTGCAGGAGATACATTGCGTGTGGCTACTCGTATTCACGAGGGAGACAAAACGAGAATTGCAAAATTTTGAAGGCATTTGTATAGCTAGACGTGGTAGCGGCACCGGCGAAACATTTATAATCAGAAAAATAGGTGCTAATAGTGTTGGTGTTGAGAATTTTCCCAATATTTAGCGATTCTATCGAAGAGATAAAAGTTCTTAGAAAAGGTCGTGTTAGAAGAGCTAAGCTATTCTATCTACGCGAACTACGCGGTAAAGCAGCTAAGATCCGCGAACTTAGAAAATAAAACTTTTTCCCTGAAATTTTCAGGGATTCTCTCCTATAAACTATATTTAAAATCATTTTTATATCACTTCATATTTATACTTCATTAATCACTCTTTGCTAGAATTTTACATCAAATTTTACTTTTAAGGAATGGAAATGAAAAAAATTTTGATTTCACTTGCAGCTATTGCATCTTTGGCTATGGCAGCAATCAATCTAAACACAGCTACAAAAGAGGAGCTTATGAGTCTTGATGGTATCGGCAGTGCAAAAGCAGATGCTATCATCGAGTATAGAAAAGCAAATAAATTTAACTCAATCGACGATCTCAAAAATGTAAATGGCATCGGCGATAAAACTTTTGATAACCTAAAAGGTGAAATTTCTACTACTGGCAAGAGCGAAGTAAGCGAAAAAGCAAAAGCTGGTAAGAAGAAAATGGATGAGGCAAAAGAGCGAGATGAAAGAAAAAATCTCTGATAAAAAAAATAAATTTAAAAAGAAAGCTTCTAAAACTAAAGAAGAGCTAACTTCTAGTAAAGAAGATGAAACTAGTATGGGTGAAAAAGCAAAAGACGAAAAAGATAAAGTTGTTGACAAAGTAAAAGAAAAGAAAGAAAAAGCTGCTTCAAAAGCTAAATCTAAAAAAGAAAAACTTAAAGAAAAACTAGAGAAATAAAACATTTTAAAACCTGCTTGTCTTTACAAGTGGGTTTTATAAATTCAGTATATTTTTTGTTTTTAATTATAATTGACAAAAATTTCATAATCTTCTTCAAATTTCATTGATCAGATAATTTACTTCATTTTAATCTTTAGTCAAGGCGTTTTTCTAAATGGTGTTAAAATAGCTGCCATCTAACTTTGCCAACTAAAAATTTATATGGAACTGTCCCAAAAAACGACTATCAAAAGAGTGATTGCGGTTATCATCAATCATGTTTGGCGAGTTTCAAACTCCAGCAGAGTAGATTCTAATGAACCGCCGACCTTCGGGTTATGAGTGCTGTAGGCTTTTCTTATAAGTAGCCATTAAGCTACATTTGTTAAAATTTGCCCTATGAAAGTACTAAAAAGTTCGACATTTGATAAGTGGTTGCATAAGTTAAATAATCCTATTGTTAAGGTTTCTATATTAAGAAGATTAGAGCAGATAGAAGCAAAAGATCATTTAGGGGATTATAAATTTATCGATACAGACTTATACGAACTTAGATTTTTCAATCGTGGTGGGTTAAGGATATTTTTTACCTTTGATGGCGATGAAATAATTATATTGTTAAATGCTGGCGATAAAGATAGCCAAAGCGATGATATTAAAAAAGCAAAAGAGATATTAAAGGATTATAGATGAAAGAAGAATTTACAAAATTTAATTTAGAAGACTACTTAACAACTGATGAATTAAGAAAGAGTATTTAAATCAAGTTCTAGCTGATGGCGATATTGAAGAATTTAAAAGAGCATTATTTTATATAGCAAAGTCAAAAGGCATTGAAAACGTTGCAAAGAAAGCAAATTTAAATAGAGAAAGCTTTTATAAGATGTTTAAAGAGAATTCAAAGCCTAGATTTGAAAGTATATTTAAGGTTGTTAATGCTCTTGATATTAAGCTGGTTTATGCTTAGTCTATTTCATTATTATTTCTAGTTTCTTTTTTTGCTGTATTGGCTGGGGTTTTGGTTTTTCGAAGTATCTGCATAAAACAATATTATCGTTTGTTTGATACATCTTTGCAAGATAGCAATTGTTGTCTATTTGATCTATTATTTAAATCTCTTCTATGAAAATTAAATCGTCGCTTATGTGTTGTTTCAAACTCCAACGGAGTAAATTCTAATGATTTTTGCATTTACTGCATCGCTATCACCCTTAGTTTCAAACTCCAATGGAGTAAATTCTAATGAGAAAGCTTTATGGCGATGCAAAATTTGCAAATGCGTTTCAAACTCCAACGGAGTAAATTTTAATAAACACGACTACATAAAGGATAAAAAATGAACAAAAGTTTCAAACTCCAACGGAGTAAATTTTAATAAGCCGTGTGGCGTTATCATATCTTTGTTAAAGCCGTTTCAAACTCCAACGGAGTAAATTCTAATTTTCTTTGTTGTCCGTTTTGCATAACTCTTGTCAAATAGTTTCAAACTCCAACGGAGTAAATTCTAATAAGTAACATTTAAGCTTACAATTACCGAAACAAATTGTTTCAAACTCCAACGGAGTAAATTCTAATTCGTTATAGTCTTTGTTGTTAAACGTATCTTGAGTGTGGTTTCAAACTACAACGGAGTAAATTCTAATCGTTTTTTGTGCTTTAAAAATCGTATCTATGGCGGTAGTTTCAAACTCCAACGGAGTAAATTCTAATTTTCTTATAAAACTTTTTTGCCTGCTTAGCTTGTGTTCCAAACTCCAACGGAGTAAATTCTAATGGAATAGGCAATGAAAAAGAAGACAATGAAGCTAGTTTCAAACTCCAACGGAGTAAATTCTAATTTAATATAATCTTTCAAATCTCGCAAAGCGTGCCGGTTTCAAACTCCAACGGAGTAAATTCTAATCGCCTATTAATAAAGCTGCACTTCGCTCATCATTGTTTCAAACTCCAACGGAGTAAATTCTAATCAACACCCAACTTGATAAGCTCATTTGCAAATGAGTTTCAAACTCCAACGGAGTAAATTCTAATCAAGTCTGTGCCATTCTTTAGTTTCGCTTTTGTTCTGTTTCAAACTCCAACGGAGTAAATTCTAATATAACGCCCTCTATGAAAGAATATGCGTCATCTATAGTTTCAAACTCCAACGGAGTAAATTCTAATGCGATATTGGCGTAGAACAAACCGACAAAGAAGTGTTTCAAACTCCAACGGAGTAAATTCTAATGTTATGAGTACAAAGACATTGGTTTAAAAATCAACTGTTTCAAACTCCAACGGAGTAAATTCTAATATTGCCTGATTATGATTTAAGGCGAATTGATCTGTTTCAAACTCCAACGGAGTAAATTGTAATAGCACCAAAAAGCCTATTTTATAGGCATTCTAGTGCAAGAAGTCTATATTTTTTCGCCTTAAATTTGACTGAAAATTTAGCCATGTGCAAATACGCCAAGCCCTAAATTTCAAGCATTTTAAAATCTTAAAAAACGCTTTATTAAAATGCGATTTTACTCCCACCTAAAGCCTTCATAAGGCGCGTCCTCGCAGATGCACTTTTTGAGCTTATTTGCTTCGCGGCGGATCACCTGCCTCCACGTTAGCTCCCTGCCACCCACAGTGAGCGTCTCGCAAAGGCGTGAGATCATCTTTAGCTCGATCTTTTGCACGGCGTCATTGCTAAATTTTATCCTGCCAGCGTCCGTTTGGAAGTCCTTTGCGGTGATCTCTTTTTATTTAGCATGTTAAAAATCAGCGTGTCGCCCAAGATCGGCTTAAAAATCTCCGCAAGGTCGAGGTGAAGGCTTAGCGCGCGGTAGTTTGGCTCGTGCAAAAAGCCGATGCGAGGATCTAGCTCGGTCTTGTAAATTTCGCTTAGGCAGATGTTGTAGATACGCGTATTTACGTAGCTTATGAAGCTATTTATCTTATCAGCTGGCGGGCGCTTGGAGCGGACGGTGAATTTCAAAGCTTCGCTGATCTGCGATGATCTCGTTCCACTTTTCGTAGTAGAGCTTTTGAAATGCACCCTCTACCGCCATGATAGCAGGCACGCTAGTGGCCGCATCTAGTGCTTTGATGTGAGGCTGCACGTCGAAATTTTACGCCGTGTCTTTTGCAGTTTGCGGCGTCATTTATGATGTGGGCTCTAGTGATCTCACGTGCGATATATGCACGTTTGATCGGATCGTCAAAAGAGCGGAGCTGGCACAGCAACACAAAGCCACTTTTATTTACAGAGTTTGGCGTGTTTGGGTAGAATTTCCACGAAAATTCTGATACGGGCTAAAGATGTGCAAAAGGATGTTATTATCCGCTAAAAATGCGATGGTGTAGGTGTCGATCTGCACCTTTACCAGCATGTAAATTTCATCGATCGCGTTTATCGGCAAAATTTTACTAGCGACAAGCGCGCCAGTCTCGTCAAATTTTTCAAAGTAGATATTGTTATCTTGCCTATAAAGTCTGCCTGGACTAAGTATAAAGTGCGTCCTGTCGCTCTTTTGCATATTTGCTCCTTAGCTAAATACCGGGCTATTTTTATCTACGCCGATGACGATGCGCTCGGAGTATTTTAGCGAGTTAAATGTATAGATGACGATGGAGTCAAGCTCGCTAGCGCACTCTTTTTGCAGCGTCTTGCTTAGCTTTTTAAAGTCGCTCTCACGGATCTCACCCTCATAGACTGAAAACTGCACGCGAGGCAGAAATTTCTCGACTGCTTTTCTGATGCGATTTGCGTTATTTCGCTCTTTTTGCTCGCGTCCTGCGATGTCGTAAAAAAGTATCACATACATCTTATCTCCTAAGCAGTGCAATAGTCGTGATATGCGCAGTTTTGGCAAAATTTACCCTGCGTAAATTTGGGCGGCTTTTCTAAATTTGCAAGTGCGCTTATCTCGCCTAAAATTTTCTCCATTAGAGCAAAATTTTCGCTGGTGTCATCAACTAATATCACCTTTTTACCGCTTATTAGTTTGCCCTTTATCTCTTTTAAATTTAAGACCCGTTTTTAAAAGATAGATGTAAAAAAGTAGTTGCATCTTGCCTGCAAGCTCGTTTTTTAGGCTCTTTTTGTATTCGGTGATAAGATAATGTCCGCGCTGCTTGGAAAGTTTGTCGAATTTCAAATTTGAAAATGCAAAGTCCTGCAAATCGCTCTCTTTGATATCTGCTAGCGCCTTGCCCATCAGCACGTTTTCATCCTCTTGGTCCGCGTGGATCTGATGTGCGTAAAGCCACGCCTCACGCTTACAAGTGACGTAGTAATTCACAAGTGTACCTGTGATCTGATCTTTTGAGAACATTAGTCAAATACCTCGTCCATGATGTCTAAATTCGTATCTTTTTTAAGGCCATACTCAGCACTATAAAAATAAGACGAGCCAAACGGCAGATAAAACATATCTTTAAGCCCATTTATTTGTTTTAAATTTGGCATTAGCTTATTCATATCTTTTAACGCTACGTTTATGCTAAATTTCGATAACTTTCTGATGTGGTTTTTAAAAAGATCTCTTATGGTAAATTTCTCATTCGGACTATTTTTGATCTCAAAAATTTTAGCTTCAAAATTTTTAATGAAATTTTCTTCAGGCTCGATTATTATGGTTTGTTTGTAGTTATCGTTCATGATATCCTCGATTTTTTGATTTATATTTTCAAATTCCAGCTTTTCTATCTCGCTTTTTATATGCAAATTTTCCAGTTGATTGCTTATCTTTTGAAAATACAAATTTGAAATTTCTAAAATTTCGCTCTCTTGCACCTCTTTTTGCTTAAGATCGCTCAAAATAGCCCCGCTTACTTTATATAGATCGCCGTAAATCAAATTTGTAAATTTACTTATTTCGGGAAAGACGTATAGCTCGCCGCGGATTTCTCCAAAATGCCTATTTACGCGGCCTGCTGTTTGTATGATAGAGCTAATAGGCGAGACTTCGCGAAACCCAATGTCAAAGTCAAGATCCACTCCAGCTTCTATGGACTGCGTGGAGATAAGTAAAATTTTGCTTGCGAGTGGATCAACTTTGCTTTTATCTATCGCACACCTTACAGCCTCGATAGTAGCGCGTTTATGATCATCATACATATATCCGTTTAGGCAAAAGCAGGTAAATTTATCTCTTAGTTTTACGAACAGCTCCTGTGCTTTTTTGATCGTATTTACGACGACGAGGGTATTTTTATCTCTTGCAGTCTCGCAAATTTTCTCCAAAAGCTCCTCTTCGCCGCTTATATCAAGCCATTTTATAACGTATCTATCCTGCTTTGAAAAATAATCC
Organism: Campylobacter concisus; assembly: GCA_037321105.1. Classification (GTDB taxonomy): domain Bacteria; phylum Campylobacterota; class Campylobacteria; order Campylobacterales; family Campylobacteraceae; genus Campylobacter_A; species Campylobacter_A concisus_AZ. Next base: position 2,094,421 of record CP147775.1, read on the forward strand.
AAATTTGAAATTTCTTTAAAATTTTCGCTTTTAATAATAGGCATCGTCGCCGACATAAATATAAAAATAGTGCCGAGCCGCTGCGAGATGATCTCGCAAAGCAGGATAAAATCTTTTCTAAAATTATATGGGATCGCTTGCGCTTCGTCGATGACAACGACACTATTTTTGAGCTGTTTAAATTTGACGTTATCTTTGTTTTTATTGCCAAATAGCGCGAATATCAGCTGGTAAAGCGTAGTTATGTTTATCTCGCCGCTAAAAGATTCCATCAAAAATTTAATCTTAGAATACCTATCCTCCTCGGTTAGATTTTCTTCATCTATCGTCGTTTTGTGGTGAGCTTTGCTAACCGAAATATCGCTATTTTTATAAATTTTTGCGATAATATCGTAGGTTTGATCGATTATCGAAGTGAAAGGAAGCGCATAAATTATGCGAGATTTATTAAATTTCAAGGCAAAATTTTAGAGCGGTTAAGGTCTTGCCATAGCCCGTAGGTGCAGTCAAAGTAAAAAGTTTGTAATTTTCGTCAAAGTTGTTTAAAACAAAATTTCTAAACTCATCTCTCTTTTCATTTGGCGACGAAATTTTGGATACCAGCTTCTAAAACATCTATCGGTATATCTTTAGTTTCCTGCTTTGGCGTGTTAAAAATAGCTTCAAATTTATCGCTATAAACTAAATTTGAGTATAGACTTTTGAAATTTATGAAATCACTATAAGTAAATTTGTATCTGTACTGCAATAAAATTAGGTATTGGCGAAGCCGTTCCACCCTATCTAAAAACTCATCCTTTTTCGTAGATAATCCCGAATAAACCTGGGTATTTTTTGCAGCATTAGCTACTTCTTCCCAGTATTCTAGCTCTTTTGAGTTTTTAAAAAATTTATTTGCTTCCCTGGCTAGCGTCATTAAATTTACTGCGTCGCCATGATGCGAAACGATGGCAAGAAAGCCAAACAGGGTTGGTATCTCATCAAATTTTGAGTTTAGCAAGAAAAAATACGCCGATAAAAACGAATGGTTTTTATCCAGCTTGTCGTTTGAGGTATCTCTGATGTAAATTTGAAAATTATTTTTTAGTTTTGCGATGTCGTGATAGAGTTTGACCTGCTTATCCAGCTCTTCGTCGCCAGCAGAGATCATATTTTTTATATGGTTTTCTAAAAGTTTATTTGGATGAGACCAAAACTCGTCAAATAAAATAGACTCTTTCATCGTTTATCCGGTATATATTTCCGTGATTTTTAGATTTTATAGGCTCTTTGCCGTTTATTTCCATTACAAAGTCTCTAAAATCTTTAAAAATTCGTCCATTTTCGCAGTCGCAAGGCATTCTGGCCATAGTTAATTTCGCATTTTCATTAATACCGTCAAAAATAAAATCGTCCATAAGTGTAAATGTATCTATAAAGCTTTCGTCTTGCGCTATTTTTTCGCATATTTTTATATCTATCCAGCTAAAATCTGCTATGCAAAAGTTTATCCCAAGATACGGCGTAAAGGCGGTTTTGTGCTCTTTTAAATTTGAAATTATTTTATCCTGGTAGCTTTGCTCTAAATTTTCTAAATTTAAAAATACGACATAAGACGGCGAGCAAATAAGCTCTCTGTAAAATTGCTTTTTCTCCTTTGCGTTTTGATATCCTTCCTCTATGTGCATATTACTTGAGAGGGCAAATTTTATGCCGTTAAAAACAAAACTCTTTTTTAAAATTTGCCTATCTATTTTTACGCTGTATTGGATGTTTGAAAGCTTAAGGTAGTCCTCCTCGCCTATAACAGCGCCTAAAAAGCCCATTATGGTAGTCTTTGGCGGCACTGGATAGGTTAAGCTAGAATAAATCGTCGCTGGATGCGAAAAATGAGCGTAATCGCCAAATAATCTAAAAGCAACAATGCTCATTTTATGCCTCTATCTTTTTCCAACTGCTGTCAAAATTTTCTTTGTTTATCGTTTCAAAATCATAATCGCTCATATACTCTATCTTTTCTATATTTGCAGCGTATCTTGCGAGTTTATTTTTTAAATTTGTAAAGTCGATAGTGTATTCGTTGATGCTTCTTATCACTCTATCTTCTTTTTCGCTTTTTAGGCTTATGCTATTGTTTAGATCGCCTGCAAACGTATCGTCTTTGTATGTGATGATTAGCATAAATCTTGGAGTTGACCGATTTTGGAGCGAGTTGTTAGGTTTTTAGTGCCGTGCCACAAAGCTTTTAAAATTTTAGCCTCATCGGCTTCGTTAAAGCCTGTTTTTGCCGCATTATAGTTATCTATGATGCCATAAGTAGCAAAAATAGCATATTTTATAAATTCCTCTTCTCTAAAAGTCGCTTGATCTTTTTGTTTTTTTGGATCATTTGGATCGTAGTCGCTAGCGAAAGCGCCAGTTCCTTTAACATGCTCTACTTCGACCTTGTTTAGGGATTTGCTTAGTCTAAACTGCACTGGCCCAGTAAACTGAACGCCTGCGGTTTTTATCTCTTTGTCTTGTTTCATCTCGTCTTTATCTGAAATAGGCAAAACTCCGCCAAATGCGCGGATATCGATAAATTTAGACAAAATTTCTCTTTGCAATTCGCTTTTGCCTTGCTTTATGTTTATACTTTGTCTGATCGCAGTTTTAGCGTCTAGTAGGGCATCCTCTAACCTATATTCTTTTATAAAAATCGACGCCTCATCTTTTTTCATGATCTCATCTCTAATAGTCCTTTTTATGCGCACGTCCGTCACCTCGGCTACGCCAGTTTCATCATCTCGCCTAGGAGCGTTATCTTTTAGCATATCGCCGTTTGGGTTCCAGTTCTCTCCGTCCCATAAAAAAGTATCTCTTTTTTTTGCATTTTATTCTCCTTATTTTGTTTTTTCTTTTATAAATTTACGATAATCGCTTCCGCCCATAGCAAAGGCAAGCGTAGTATGCGAGGTTTTTACCATCTTTCTCTCATTAGAAAAGACCTGCGGTAAAATTTCGATCAAACACTCTTTTATATTTTCAATGTTAGAATTTGGCTTGCCAGAAGCAGCCTTAAGCTTTCTAATCATCTCATCGCACTTGGTCCAAATTCGCTCCAAATTTTCCATGCTTATCGATCCGCAGTCATTGAGCCAGTTGCTAAAAGATACGCCGCCGTTCACGCCAAGCTGCCAGTTTATCAGGGCTGCGCTTAGCATACCGAGCAAATAAGCGCTAATGAGCGCATCGTTTTGATTTAAAAACTCGCTATTTTTGATTAGCTCTTTGATCAGTTCTTTTTTATCGGTTAAATTTTCCAAATCCCACTCCTTTTGAAAGACTAATTTTTTGTTTAAGACATTGGTCTCATTAAAGAAATTTTGATATTTTGCAATATTTTCAAACTTTCTTTCTTTATAAAAATCGTTAAAGTATTTGCTCCATTCCAACTTTTTTGCATAGCTTTTATTGACGCTACCATAATAAATCAGATCGCTATATCTTTCTATCATAATCTCTAAATCAAATTTATTTCTTGATAGCAAAAAGCTCATCACACCAAGCCTGCTTTCAAATAAATTTTGCAGATAGATCGTCTCATCTGTGCCGCTATTTTTTTCATAGAAGGCTTTTATGTTAAAACAGCTCATTAAATTTGAGATGTGAGAGATAAAAGATGGTAAAACATCGTCTATAGCAAGCTTCAAATCGATAGCAGCGTTGCTTTGCGTGTAAAATAAAATCGTATTTAAAACAGGTAAATTTTCCTGCTTTTTAGCTGTTGTCTCGAGATAATAATCTATGCTAAATTTTATGGCTTCTTCGGCGATTTCAATATTTTTTATGTCGCTCTTTGAAGTCTCTTCAAGTATTTTTACAATCTCTTCTAAATTTACCTGAGCCGCTCAAAATAGTCGGCAAAATCGCCATTTTCATACCATAAAAATTATGCGATAGCTTATCTTTTATCGCTTTAAAGCCATTTTCTACCTTTTTTGCGCTATTGGCGCTCAGTGGCAGGAGCTTTGATTTGATAAATTGCATATTAGCAGGCATCTCATTTACCGAGCAAAACGCTAAATTTGCATCGCCGCCGATACCCTTTTCATTTGTCAAGATATCGTACCCGTAAGATGATTTTTGCTCTTTTACACTGATATGATTTTCAAAAATTTGCTTAAAATATGTAGAAACCGGCTTGCCATCATATGAGAGCGAGAAAAAGTAGCGACTTTTTTGCCTTTTTCGTTTTTTAGCTCATCAAGACCTTTGATCTCATCTATAATACCAGCAAAACACTCTTCATTTATGCTTGATAGTATGGATAAAAATAGCGTCTTTTTCTACAATGCTTGGCTCAAAAAGGAGAGGTAAATTTCGAAATAGATTTCAAAATGCCTCTTATAAATTTAGCTTCGTCTTTATTTACGTCTTTGGATAAAAATTGAGAATTTGGGAAAAGGTTGCCTGAATTTGCTCCAACGCCAAATCTACATATTATCAGATCATCTTTGCTTATGTTTAAATTTGGCTCAATCTGCTTGGTCGCTATGTCGCAAAGATAGACTTTGATTTTATCGTATTTATGAGCGCCATTTTTGAGCTTAAGCTCTTCTTTTTCATACACCTCGCCTATGTCAGCAAGAATTTTAACTATATCAGCCAAAACATGCTCCTTAAACTAAGTCGGTGTTACTTTACTCCAAATATTTTTAAAAGTCAAGTTATCATGATTTACATAAAATTTGCTTGATTTTTTTTGCTATTTCATATAAAATGCCTACTTTGAAAAGCAGGTATTAAGCTTTTATCCTTATAGGATTTGAAATTCATGTTTTACATAACTTGCTTTTCTTCCACTACTTCTAAAAACCCAAGTCCGCAGTTCATACATCCACTACCAACTCCTGCATCAAGGATCAAATTTATAAGCTCTGGCTTTGCTTTGATGTGCCATTTTGCAGGCCATGCTCTGACTGGCATATTGTTGTTTCCGTAGTAAAAATAAAAAGGCTTTTGTAAATTTTGCCAGAGCAAATTTAGCTCAAACTCACCCTCGTATTTATACCCCATAAGTGTTTCAAATCTTTGCAGTGCATTGGTTTTCATCATTTCAAGATGCCTAGAGTCTTGCGGCTCAAGATGCACTTTGTATCCCAAAAGCCCAACAACTGAGCACGCAACACATCCTTGAAAAGTAGCCTCATTTTGTGAAATTTATGCTCTTTTACCGACACAGATGTGTCAAGCAAACAAATGCCGCCAAGTTTTAATCCATCTTTTAGTACAGCAAAAGCGATTGTTTTTTCAAATTCTGGTACAAATGAGCTAAATCTTATCTCTAAGCTTAAGCCATTTAACTTAAAATCAAAATTTGATCTTTTAAAATTTTTACCACTCTCTTTATGTTTGTAACCGTCATGTTCAGCTTTTGGCAAATAGCTATAAATATAGCCTTGTATGAGCCTAGATAAAGACTTTGCTATTTTTAAATTTTGAGTTGGAAGGCGTGAATTTATAATAATCATCCTTGCTCCTTGTTTGTTGCTAGAATGAATTATAACCCAAAATTTTGTAGAAAATAGACAACTATATAAAATAATTTTTTTAGAATTTTATTTTTTATTTTAAAATAATATGGATAAATAAAATCAAAGACTTATTCTAAAATTTAAATGCTCTTTTCTTGACATATAATAATGTTTTTTGTATAATCTCAATTCTTTTTTAAATAATCATGTCTTGCTAGCTCAGTCGGTAGAGCATCTCACTTTTAATGAGGGGGCCGTTGGTTCGAATCCAACGCAGGACACCATTTTTTGGGTTTATGACCCTTTCGTCTAGTGGCTCAGGACTCTACTTTCTCTGTGTAGGAACAGAGGTTCAAATCCTCTAAGGGTTGCCAGATATTTTAAATTTTAGGTCGCTTAGCTCAGTTGGTAGAGCGCCACCCTTACAAGGTGGATGTCATAAGTTCGAGTCTTATAGCGACCACCATTACTTTTAGGTGCAGCGGTAGTTCAGTTGGTTAGAATGCCGCCCTGTCACGGCGGAGGTCGCGGGTTCGAGCCCCGTCCGCTGCGCCATCTACTTTTAAATTTTTCATATCCATTTTTATTTTTTTTAAATTTAATGCAAAATTTTTATAAAGATATTTTGTTAAATAATATGTAAAATAATACACAAAATATTGTCTTTAGAAAAATTTAAAATATATTTTTCTTTATTAATAATTTTTTATCTTTTATAGCTAAAGCAACGATGACAGCAGTAAATTTCACTCGATTTTCTAAACAAAGAATATTTAAATTTTTAAACCTACTTATCAAACTGTACTTTTTTATTTAACGTAAATTTCAATTATCTTTCATATCGTCATTAGCGAACTAAAATAGCAATTTGTCTTTGTCTAAGGCATATTTTAAAATTTAAAGTTAAAATTTGTTTTATCACGAAATATACATTTAAATTTTATGCTTTTGTGAGATAAATTTATCCTACTAAATAGTTAAATTTAGTCTCAAAAGCTTAAATTTTGGTGTAAATTCTATTTTTTCTCAAAAGTGGTTACAGGCAAAGAAAAAATATTATTTTTATCTCTTAGTTATCAAAATATCAATATAATCGTAAAAATTTACAAAAGGATAATTATGGCACTTGAAAATGTATTAAGAGCGATTGAAGATATAAAAAATGGAAAAATGGTCATTATGGTTGATGACGAGGACCGCGAAAATGAGGGAGATCTAGTCTTTTCAGCAACTAGTAGCGACATGCAAAAGGTAAATTTCGCTATCACTCATGCAAAGGGCGTGCTCTGTCTTGCGATGGATGAGGCGAATGCAAAAAGGCTTGACCTGCCGCTAATGGTAGCTAAAAACACATCAAGCCACGAGACAGCTTTTACGGTTACGATCGATGCAAAAGACGCAACAACGGGCGTTAGCGCATATGAGCGCGATATGACGATCAGGCTTGCGGCTGATGCTAGCTCAAAGCCTGAAGACTTCGTGCGTCCAGGACACATTTTCCCGCTCATCGCTAAAAATGGCGGCGTGCTTGTTCGCACAGGCCACACGGAGGGCTCGGTCGATCTTTGCAAGCTTGCTGGTGTTGCTCCGATGGCTTCGATATGCGAGATCGTAAAAGAAGATGGCACTATGGCAAGGCGTGATTATTTAGAGGAGTTTTGTAAGAAATTTGGTCTAAATATGATCAGCGTTTCTGATCTGGTCGAGTATAGACTAAGCCATGAAAGCCTCATAAGAGTTGGCGAAAAAAGTGACGTCAAGATCGCAGACTGCGCTGCAGCAAGATACGATATCACTGATCACAAAGGTAAAATCCACTCAGCTTATCTTTTTGGCGAGCCAAAGAGCAAGGCAAATGTCAAATTTCAAAAAATTCTAGCCGATCACGAGCTTTTGAGCAGTCCAAAATACGACGAGCTTTTAAAAACTATCAAATTTCTAAGCCAAAATGGTGGAATTTTGATCTTTTTAGATAGCGACAACTCAAACACAAGCAAGGACTACGGCATCGGAGCGCAAATTTTAAATCACTTTGGCGTAAAGGATATCGAGCTTCTAAGCTCAAATAAAAACAAGGAATTTGTAAGCTTAGCTGGTTTTGGGCTAAATATAGTCGGCTACAAGGAAATTTAAAGGAGATAAAATGAGCGAAGAGGCACAACGCAAAGCCTTACAAAATCAAATTTGAAGCATCGCAAATGAAGTAAGGGGTGCTGTTGATGGCTGGGACTTTAAGCAGTATGTCCTCGGAACTTTGTTTTATAGATTTATCAGCGAAATTTTACCGACTACATAGAGGCTGGGGATGATAGCATCGACTACGCTAGCATGGGCGACGATGAGATAGACGATGAGCAAAAAAGGGTCATTATAGAAGAAAAGGGCTACTTCATCTATCCTAGTCAGCTTTTTAAAAATGTCGTAAAAAATGCCTCAAATAATGCAAATTTAAATACCGATCTGGATCAAATTTTTAAAAGTATCGAGGGCTCAGCCGCAGGGTTTGAGTCAGAGCAAGACATCAAAGGACTTTTTGCTGACTTTGATACGACAAGCAACAGACTTGGCAATAGCGTCGCAGATAAAAATAGAAGGCTTGCTGCTGTTTTAAACGGAGTTGCTGGGCTTGATTTTGGTGACTTTAAAGATAACCACATCGATCTTTTTGGCGATGCTTATGAGTTTCTCATCTCAAACTACGCTGCAAATGCCGGTAAGTCAGGCGGCGAGTTTTTCACTCCGCAAAATGTCTCAAAGCTCATCTCTGAGCTAGCCATGCACGGACAAGAAAGTGTAAATAAAATTTACGATCCAGCTTGTGGCTCAGGCTCACTACTTTTGCAAGCTAAAAGAGATTTGACAAGCACGAGGTAGAGCAGGGCTTTTTTGGACAAGAGATCAATCACACGACATTTAACCTTGCTCGCATGAATATGTTTTTACACAACATAAACTACTCTAAATTTCACATCGAGCTTGGCGATACGCTTTTAGACCCAAAGCTTCAGGACGACAAGCCGTTTGACGCTATCGTCTCAAACCCTCCTTACTCTATAAACTGGATCGGCAGCGATGATCCTACACTTATAAATGATGCTCGGTTTGCTCCAGCTGGTGTGCTAGCACCTAAAAGCAAGGCAGACTTTGCCTTTATCATGCATGCTCTTAGCTACCTTTCTGCAAAGGGGCGAGCTGCTATCGTTAGCTTTCCTGGCATTTTTTATAGAGGCGGCGCTGAAAAGAAGATACGTGAGTATCTTGTAAAAGAAAATTTCGTCGAAACCATCATCGCCCTAGCGCCAAATCTATTCTACGGCACATCGATCGCTGTAAATATCCTTGTGCTCTCAAAGCACAAAAGTGAAAATAAAACGCAGTTTATAGACGCTAGTGAGTTTTTTGAAAAAAGAACGAACAATAACGTTTTAACAAGTGAGCACATTAAAAAGATAGTAGAAATTTTTGCTAGCAAAGAAGAGATCGCTCACGTGGCTACATCGGTGGATAATGATACTATCGCCCAAAATGACTACAACCTAGCAGTTAGCTCCTATGTCGAGCCAAAAGATACACGCGAGAAGATAGATATAAACGAGCTAAATTTACAGATAAAAAGAGACCGTGGCTAAGATATCAAATTTACGCTCGCAGATAGATGATATCATCGCGCAGATAGAGCTGGACGGCGAGAGATGAGTAAAATTTTTGATCTGATAAATAAATCTTGCTCTGAAGGTGTGAAATTTGATGAACTTGGAGTTATTTGCAAGAGCTTAACAAAAGGCACACTTAAACAAGAAGATTTAATTGACAAAGGAGCATATCCAGTCGTTAATTCAAGTAGGGATTACTACGGCTTTTATAATAAGTACAATAATGAAGCCAATGCTTTTACAATTGCCTCACGAGGCGAATATGCTGGTTTTGTAAAATTTATTGATTGTAAATTTTGGGCTGGTGGATTATGTTATCCTTATACTTCAAAAGACGAGGATTATATTTTAACTAAATTTATATTCTATTTTTTAAAGTCTATTGAAAAGAAAAATATGGATATTTTGGTTGCTAGAGGAAGCATTCCTGCACTCAACAAAAGTGATTTTGATAAAGTTAAAGTTCCTGTGCCTTCGATAGAAGTGCAGCGTGAAATAGTCCGTATCTTGGACTCTTTCACGCTTCTTACAGCAGAGCTTACAGCAGAGCTTACAGCCAGGAAAAAGCAGTATGAATTTTACCGCGACTTTCTTTTAAATTTTAACGAAGATCAAAGTGAAATTGAATGGGACATTATAGACAATATTTTTATTATGAAAAATGGCTATACACCTTCAAAAGCAAATAAAGATTTTTGGGAAAATGGAACTATATCTTGGTATAGAATGGAGGATATACGTGAAAATGGTAGAATTTTATCTGAGTCCATACAAAAAATAACACCTCAAGCTGTTAAGGGAGGTAAATTGATCCCTAAAATTTCAATTATTGTCGCGACCACCGCGACTATAGGCGAGCACGCGCTCGCAATCGCTGATTCATTTTTAATGAATCAGCGATTCACGTCTTTTACAATACGTGAATTGCTAAAAGACAAACTTGATATCAAGTTTGTCTTTTATTATTTCTTTAAAATTTGTGAATGGTGCAAGCAAAATACAAATTCTCAGTTCTTTTCCATCAGTTGATATGGCTAAACTTAAAAAAGTAAAATTTCCTATCCCATCACCTCAAACACAGCAAAAGGTTGTTGAGATATTAGATGAAATTTGATACGCTTGTAAATTCTATAACTGACGGCTTGCCACGAGAGATAGAGCTAAGGCACAAGCAGTATGAATACTACCGTGAAAAGCTTTTAAATTTTACAGAACTTAAAAAGGAGATATAAGCCCCATGACAACTCTTAATGAAGTAGCAAATGAGTTGAAGAAGTGGAACAAAAAGACACAGTTAATCTATGCTTTTAATGGTACAGGCAAAACGCGGTTATCTGTGGAGTTTAAAAACTTAATAGATCCAAAAAGAGATGAAAATGATGATTTTAATCAAAAGAAGATCGTTTCACTATAATGCTTTTACGCAGGATCTATTTTACTGGGATAATGATATAGAAAACGATATTGAACCAAAACTAAAAATACAGCCAAATGTTTTTACGGATTGGATATTTAAAGTGCATGGTCTAAGCGGAGAAGTTATTGATATTTTTCAACTTTATGTAAATAAAAAACTTGAGCCTAAATTTAATGAAGATTTTTCAGAAGTTTTATTTCATTTTGTGAGTGATAATACCCCTAATGATAATGTTAAAATTTCAAAAGGAGAAGAAAGTATTTTCGTTTGGAGCATTTTTTATGTGTTAATGAAACAAATAATAAGCGAATTAAATATAGCAGAGTCAGATAGTCGTTCAACACATGAATTTGATAATTTGGAATATATTTTTATAGATGATCCAGTTAGTTCGCTGGATGAGAACAATTTAATAGAGATGGCTGTCAATTTGGCTAAGAGAATAAAGGAAAGTGAATCGGATTTAAAATTTATAATCACCACTCATAGTCCCCTTTTTTATAATGTTTTGTATAATAGTTTCAAGACTGACGCAACTGCCAGAAGATTAGTCTTAAAGAAAACGGAAGACGGAAATTATGATCTTGATAAGCAAGACAATGACTCGCCCTTTGCTTATCACCTTTATTTAAAGTCTGAGATAGAAAGAGCTATCGAAAATAATCAGATAAAGAAGTACCATTTTAATTTTTTAAGAAATATTTTGGAAAAAACTTCTACTTTTCTCGGTTATGAAAAATGGGCTGATTTATTACCAAATACTTCAGGTGGTGATTCTAAACCATATGAAACAAGATTGATTAATATTTCAAGTCATTCTAAACATTCTGCTGAAGAGTATTCTGAACCAACAGATAATGATAAAAAAGTATTGAAATTCCCTGATGCAAGAGATAAATACTATGTATCATTTTCAAGATAACAAGTTAAAGAGAACAAAATGATAGAAAATAAAGTTATATTGGAATCCGAAAATTTCATCGTTTTAGATAAATACGAGAGATTGCCTCAGTCTTCAATCTACCAAAGCGAAGCGGATATGGAGCGTGAGCTTATAGATGACCTAAAACAACAAGGCTATGAGTATAAAAAAGATATAAACTCTCAAACGGCACTTTTACTAAATTTAAAAGAGCAGCTAGAGAGGCTAAATAACGTTAAATTTAGCCCGTCAGAGTGGAAAAGGCTAGTCGAAGAGTATATCGATAAGTCAAATGATGGCATAGTGGAAAAGACCCGCAAGATACAAGATGATCACATATATGATTTTGTTTTTGATGATGAGCATATACAAAATATCTGCCTTATCGATAAGAAAGATATCGCTAAAAACAGCTTGCAGGTGATAAATCAGTTTGAACAAACTGGCTCATCGCACAACAGATATGATGTCACTATACTTGTTAATGGCTTGCCGCTTGTGCAAATAGAGCTTAAAAAGCGAGGCGTGGCGATAAGAGAAGCCTTTAATCAAATTTCATCGCTACTCCAAAGAGAGCTTTAACTCATCAAATTCTCTCTTTAAATACTTGCAAATTTTTATCATCTCAAATGGCACAGATACAAGATACTTTGCAAACACAACCAAACGGGATAAAACCAGCTTTGACTTTACTATAAACTGGGCAAATTCAAAAAACGAAGCCATAAAAGATATAAAGGACTTTACGGCTACATTTTTGGCAAAAAATACACTTCTTAGCATACTGAGCAAATACTGCATCTTTGACACAAATAACACCTTGCTCATAATGCGTCCTTATCAGATAGCAGCGACTGAGCGCATACTTTGGAAGATAAATAGCTCGCATAATGCTAAATGCTACGCAAAGCCAGAGGGTGGTGGCTTTATATGGCATACGACAGGATCTGGCAAGACGCTAACTAGCTTTAAAGCGGCTAGGCTTGCTACGCAGCTTGAATTTATAAGATAAAGTCTTTTTTGTAGTTGATAGAAAAGACCTTGACTATCAGACTATGAAGGAGTATCAAAATTTTCAAAAGATAGTGTAAATGGCTCAGTTAGCTCAGCAGAACTAAAGCGAAACACTCAAAAAGATGACGGAAAGATCATCGTAACAACCATACAAAAGCTAAACAATCTGATGAAAAACGAAGATGATCTAAGCATATATCAAAAGAGGTTGTTTTTATATTTGACGAGTGCCACAGGTCTCAGTTTGGCGAAGCGCAGAAAATTTAAAGAAGAAATTTAAGAAATTTTATCAGTTTGGCTTTACTGGAACGCCGATATTTCCTCAAAATGCCATCGGAGCTGAGACTACGCAAAGTGTCTTTGGAAGCTCACTTCATGAATATGTGATAGTCGATGCCATAAGAGATGAGAAGGTGCTTAAATTTAAGGTTGATTATAACAACGTCGTGCCTGAAATTTAAGAGCATAGAGACAGAAAAAGACGAGCTAAAACTAAGTGCAGCTGAGAATAAAAGTGCATTTTTGCACCCTGAGCGTATCAAAGAAATTTCTGAGTATGTGCTAGAGAAATTTCATCAAAAAACTCACCGCTTAAATGCAAGTGGCAAGGGCTTTAATGCTATGTTTGCAGTAAGCTCTATAGAAGCGGCAAAGCTTTATTATGAAGCGTTTAAAAATTTACAAAGCAACAAAGAGCGAGCTTTAAAGATAGCGACGATATTTTCTTTTTCGCAAAATGAAGAGCAAGATATGGTTGGCGAGATAGCTGATGAGGGCTTTGAGCCAGAGGCGATGGATGTTAGCTCAAAAGAGTTTTTAAGCGGCGCGATAAACGACTACAATGCCTACTTTAAGACAAATTTTAGCGTTGATGGCGGGTCGTTTCAAGACTACTACCGAGATCTAAGTGAGCGCACAAAGAAGCAAGAGATCGATCTGCTTCTAGTTGTGGGTATGTTTTTGACGGGATTTGACGCACCTTGTCTAAACACGCTCTTTGTGGATAAAAATTTACGCTATCACGGGCTCATACAAGCATACTCTAGGACAAATAGAATTTATGGTGCTACAAAAACTTTTGGCAACATCGTGACATTTAGAGACCTAGAAAAAGCGACTGAAGATGCCATAACTCTTTTTGGTAAAGGAAGCACCAAAAGCGTCATACTCGAAAAAAGCTATAAAGAGTATATGGATGGCTTTACAGATGCGGTATCTGGCGAGGCAAGAAGGGGCTTTGTAGATGTAGTAAGCGAGCTAGAGGTGAAATTTCCTGATCCTACTAAGATAGAGACGCAAAAAGATAAGAAAGAATTTGTAAAGCTTTTTGGAGAGTATCTAAGGGTGGAAAATGCTTTGCAAAACTACGATGAGTTCGTGGCTCTAAGGGCTTTGCAAGAGGTAAATTTAGACGATGAAAAAGCAGTTTGTGAGTTTAGGGATAAATTTGGCTTAAGCGATGATCAAATCAAAGAGATGCAAAGCATAAAAGTGCCAAATGCAAGGGCTTTGCAAGACTACCGTGGGACATATAATGATATAAGAGAGTGGTTAAGAAAAGAAAAGGCTGGCGAAGAGAAGGAAAAGAGAGGATAAACTGGGATGACGTGGTCTTTGAGGTTGATCTACTAAAGTCTCAGGAGATAAATTTAGACTATATTTTGGGTTTGATATTTGAGCATAATAAAAAGATAAAAGATAAAGCAGCCCTTACCGATGAGGTGCGTCGCATCATCCGCTCGAGCTTGGAAAATCGCTCAAAAGAGGGGTTGATAGTTGATTTTATAAACCAAAGCGACTTGGAGAAATTTAAAGATTGGGCCAGCGTGATAGAAGAGTTTTTTAAATTTGCAAAAGTTGTAATGAAAAAAGAGGCGGACGAGCTTATCGCTTCTTTAAATTTAGATGAGGCTGGAGCAAGAAGGTTTATAAGCTCGTCGTTAAAGAGTGGCTTTGTTAGTCAAAGCGGAACGCAAATAGGCGAGATACTGCCTAAGATCAGTCCTTTAAATAAAAACTATCCAATAATAAGGCAAAAAGTGATCGATGAGATCTCGCATTTTGTTGATAAATTTAAAGAGGTTGGCTCATCGGTTTAATAGGTGCTTTGAAGCAAAATTTATATTGCATTTGGCTTATTTATGCTTTGCTTCGTGCTCTAGTAGCCAAATTTTAGTTGGCAGACCCTCGCCGCCTGAGTAGCCACCAAGGCCACTGCTGGCTAGCACTCTGTGGCAGGGACAATGATAGGCACTGGGTTTTTAGCATTTGCAGATCCAGCTGCGCGGTAAGCATTTTTGTGACCAGCAGCAAGTGCAAGAGCTGCGTATGTGGTCGTTTCGCCGTATGGCACTTTCTGCAAATTTTCAGTAAATTTTGGCTTTAAATTTGGTTGTTTTTATATCAAGCCTAACGCTAAATTTTTTAAGCTCGCCCTTAAAATAAGCCTCTAGCTCATCCAAACAAAGCTTTAAATTTTCATCTTTTACCGCAACTTTTTCAAATTTTATCTACAAAATTTTATCTCACAAATTCCATTTTCACTAGAAACGATCTCTAAAATTCCAATGGGCGATTTTAGGTAGGCTTTTGACACATTTGCTCCTTGAAATTTGAAATTTTCGGTAAATTTTACTTTAGATTGTTTTGCTTTTTGATAAAATGTAAGCAAAATCAGCGGTTTTGGACTAAAACTGGCAAAATCACAAAGGAAATTTATGAGCTTTTTTACCGACTACGAAAAACACGTGAGTGAGCGAGAAAAAGAGGGCGTACCACCGCTTGCGCTAAATGCCAAGCAAACAAGCGAAATTTGTGAGCTTATAAAACTTGCTGGCAACTCTAGTGGCGATGAAAAGGCGCAAAACGAGCTAAAATTTCTTATAAATTTGCCTCGCAAACCGCGTAAATCCAGGTGTTGATGATGCGGCAAAGATAAAGGCAGAATTTCTTGGCGAAGTTATAGACGGGCTTAAAATAGACGGCCTTGACGCAGTTCGTGCCATTAAAATTTTAGGCAAGATGCTTGGCGGATATAACGTAGAAATTTTGGTGCGAGCGCTAAAAAATAGCGACGAAACTATCGCACAAGCTGCGGCAAATGAGCTAAAAAATATCATTTTGGTGCATGAGCATTTTGACGAGATAGCAAAGCTAGCAAGTAGCAATAAATTTGCAAAAGAAGTGCTCTTTCTTGGGCAAATGCTGAGTGGTTTACGCATAAAAAGCCGCTTGATGAGTGCATAAGAGCAGTGGTTTTTAAGGTGCCTGGCGAGACAAATACAGATGATCTAAGTCCTGCAAGCGAGGCATACACAAGGGCTGACATACCGCTTCACGCAAAGGCGATGCTGGTTAAAAAGATGCCTGAGGGCTAGAAATTTTAAAAAAGCTAAAAAGCCTTGGCAAGAGCGTGGCGTATGTTGGCGACGTGGTCGGCACTGGCAGCAGCAGAAAGAGCGGTATAAACTCTATCCAGTGGCACCTTGGCGATGAGATAGAGGGCGTGCCAAACAAAAAAACTGGCGGCATCGTGATCGGCACGACCATAGCTCCGATATTTTTTAACACCGCTGAAGATAGCGGCGCACTGCCGATAGTCGCAAACGTAAATGAGCTAGAAATGGGCGATGAGATAGAAATTTATCCATTTAAAGGCGAAATTTATAAGCTCACAGGCGCCCAAAAAAGCTCGTGGCAAACTTTAAACTAAGCCCAAACACCCTAAGTGACGAGATAAGAGCAGGCGGCAGGATACCTTTGATGATAGGTAGGCAAGTGACCAAAAAGGCTAGAGAGGTCTTGGGGCTTGGCGAAGAGCAAATTTTCATAAAGCCAGATCAGCCAAAAGAGCTAGGCGGTGGCTATACGCTCGCTCAAAAGATGGTCGGCAAGGCTTGTGGCAAGGCTGGCGTGAGAGCTGGGGCCTACGTGGAGCCTGAAATTTTGACCGTTGGCTCGCAAGATACCACAGGGCCGATGACTAGAGATGAGATAAAAGAGCTTGCTAGCCTTAGTTTTGGGGCGGATTTTGTCTTGCAAAGCTTTTGCCACACGGCTGCTTATCCAAAGCCAAGCGACCTTGAGATGCAAAAGAGCTTGCCTAAATTTACTGACGCTTCGCGGTGGAGTTAGCCTAAAGCCAGGCGACGGCGTCATCCACTCGTGGCTAAACCGCATGGTCTTGCCTGACACGGTGGGCACTGGCGGCGATAGCCACACGAGATTTCCTATTGGCATTAGCTTTCCAGCAGGCAGTGGATTAGTGGCGTTTGCAGCGGTGCTTGGTATGATGCCGCTAAATATGCCAGAGTCAGTTTTGATCAAATTTAAAGGCGAGCTAAAAGAGGGCGTGACGCTTCGTGATCTTGTCAATGCGATACCTTATTTTGCTATCAAAAAAGGGCTTTTAAGCGTTGAAAAGAAAAATAAAAAGAACATTTTTGCGGGTAAATTTTAGAGATAGAAGGGCTTGAGAGCCTAAAAGTGGAGCAGGCGTTTGAGCTAAGTGACGCTTCGGCTGAGCGCTCGGCTGCTGCTTGTGTGGTAAATTTAAGCGAGGCTAGCGTCACTGAGTACGTTCGCTCAAACGTTGCGTTAATAGAGGCAATGATAAAAGCAGGATACGAGAGCCATGAAACGCTTGCCAGACGAAAAGAAAAGATGCAAAAATGGCTTGAAAACCCAACTCTTTTAAGAGCCGACAAGGACGCAAGCTACGCTGAAATTTTAGAGATTGATTTGTCGCAGATAGATGAGCCGATTTTGGCCTGTCCAAACGACCCAGACGACGTGGCGACGCTAAGTGAAATTTTAGCTGATAGCAAAAGAGCGCACGATATCGACGAGGTCTTTGTGGGTAGCTGTATGACAAATATCGGCCACTATAGGGCGCTTGCTAGGATATTAGAGCGTGAGAGCAAGCTTACTACTAGGCTTTGGATCGCGCCGCCAACTAAAATGGATAAAAAGACGCTTGAAGATGAGGGCGTTTATGAGATATTTAGAAGGCTAAATGCTAGGACAGAGGTGCCAGGCTGCTCGCTTTGCATGGGTAATCAAGCAAGAGTGAACGATAATGCCGTTGTATTTTCGACCTCGACTAGAAATTTTGACAACAGAATGGGCATGGGCGCAAAGGTCTATCTAGGAAGTGCCGAGCTAGCCGCTGTATGTGCGTTGCTAGGGCGTTTGCCAAGCGTTAGTGAGTATAAAAAAATAGTAAGAGATAGTCTTAGTTTAAACAAAGATCAAATTTATAAATACCTAAATTTTAATGAAATAAGCGAGTTTAGTATATAAATTTGTTACAATATCGCGAAATTTTAAGGAGCTTTGATGAAAAAAGTAGCTTTTTTTCTTTTTAGCAGTTTTCTTTTTGTAAATTTACACGCATTAGAGTGCAGTGATCTTGCTAAAAAGAGAGCTTTAAAACTACTCCAAACGAGCTTGCTTATGCGAATGAGGGGCTATTTTATTGCGATGGCTCGCTTTTAAATTTAAAAGAGGTAAAAGAGCTTTTTGATGCGAGTGTAGCTGTGAGGAGCGAGTCTCAAAGCTGCGTTGGCGAGGGCGTTTATAGAGAAAATTTAAATAAATTTAGATGGATATTACTAAAAGCCTCGTTTGCTCCTGAAATATATCAAAAAGAGCTTGCAAAGCCAGAGGCTGCTGAGGCTCAAAAAGACGCTCAGATGGAGTACTTTAGATACTGGGCGAATGAGAGCTTGTTTAACTTCTTAAAATATAAAAAATTCAGCGAAGCTTATAAAAATGCTCAAACTCCGCTGGTTAAATTTTACTGAGGCTCTAGGTGTTGATAGTGCAAGTGCCGCCTACTACGCAACTAGCGTGATAAATGAGTTTTTAAGCTTTAGTGTCGGCAAAAATGTAAATAAAGCTAAAATTTTAACCCCAGAGCAAAAGATGATGGCTCAAAAGCTAAGTCAAGACGAGCTTGCGAATTTGCTCTACTCAAAAATTTCACCACCACGGAGCTTACAAATTTACTTGATATCGCACTACTAAATGACAAAAGTGGTGACATGATAGAAGAGATCATAAGGCGCGGGGCAGATCTAAATTTAGGCGATGAGACGCCGCTATTTTTTGCTCTTAAAATTTAGAAAATGTAAAAATTTTGCTTAAAAATAGAGCCGATGTAAATCACAAAAATTTCTTTGGCAAAAGTGCGCTTTTTTACGCTGTGCAGTTTGAGGATGCGCCTCTTTGCGAGCTTTTGCTAAAAAGTGGAGCCAATGCAAACCAGAGCTACATCGACGAGCAGTCTAAGATGAATATGATAAATTTAGGCATTATGCAAATAGAGGATACATGTGGTTTGGAGCATACAAACAGAAGCGTTTTCATGCATGCAGCAGCTCACGCGACACCTGAAATTTTAAAGCTTTTGATAGATAACGGTGCCGATATGAACGCCACTGATGATGCGGGATTTAACGCGCTTGATTATGCGATTAAAGATAAAAATGAAAAAAATATTAAATTTTAGAAGAGCTTGGCTTAAAGCCAAATTTTAATTAGGAAGAGATATGAAAAAGACAGCTTTTGTGACAGGTGCGACATCTGGCTTTGGCGAGGCGATCGCTAGAAGACTCTCACAAGAGGGCTACAAGATAGTCGCTCTTGCAAGGCGCGAAGATAGGCTAAAAAAGCTAGCAAGTGAGCTTGGCAACACGCACATCATCGTAGCTGACATACGTGATAAAAAGGCTGTTTTTGACGCAGTTGATAGCCTGCCTGATAAATTTAAAGACATTGGAGTGCTTGTAAATAACGCTGGACTTGCCTTGGGACAAGAAAAGACGATAGATGCGAAGGTTGAGGACTTTGAGACGATGATAGATACAAACGTAAAGGGTCTTATCTACTCTACAAAGGCGGTTTACCGCTACTTTACAAGCAAGAAAAGGGCTATATCTTTAACCTAGGCTCGACAGCTGGCTCGTGGCCATATCCTGGCAGCAACGTTTATGGCGCTACAAAGGCCTTTGTAAAGCAGTTTAGTCTAAATTTAAGAAACGATCTAGTTGGCACAAATATCAGGGTGACAAACATCGAGCCAGGGCTTTGCAAGACTGAATTTAGCGAGGTTAGATTTAAGGGCGATAAGGCAAAGGCTGATAGCATCTATGAGCATACGAAATTTCATCACGTCTGAGGATATCGCGACTATTTTGGTAAATTGTCTAAATATGCCTGAGAGTGTAAATATAAATAGAGTCGAAGTCATGGCAAACACGCAGACTTGGGCTGGACTTGCGATAGAAAATTTTAAGGAGTTTATGTGAGACAAATTTTATTGTTACTATTTTTTAGTGCCGTTCTTTTTGGCGTTGATCCAGAAGTCGCCAAAAGAAACGCACAAATTTACGGCGTTTTCACGCTTATACCGCCAGTTGTGGCCATAGCACTTGCTTTTATCACAAAAGACGTTATATTGTCGCTATTTATCGGTGTTTTTAGTGGAACTTTTCTTATAAATATCGTTAATGAAAATGTCTTTATGGGCATCATCAAAGGCTTTACTGGCATCGTTTCAAGAGTGGTTGAGTCGATGGCTGATAGCACCGATGCTGGCATCTTGCTTCAAGTGCTTTGTATAGGCGGCGTGGTCGCACTTATCACAAAGATGGGTGGCACAAAGGCGGTTGCTCTTTGGCTTAGCAAAAAGGCAAAAACAGGCGTCTCAGCTCAAATTTCAACATGGCTCATGGGCATCTTTGTATTTTTCGATGACTACGCAAACGCCCTAATCGTTGGTCCTATCATGAGGCCAATAAGCGATAAATTTAAAATCAGCCGCGAAAAGCTAGCCTTCATCATCGACGCTACTGCAGCACCGATCGCTGGTATAGCTATCATCTCTACATGGGTCGGACTTGAGGTTTCGCTCATCGAAAAGGGCTACGAGCTTATCGGCGAGACTGGCATAAACGCTTATTCTATATTTATCGAGACCATTCCATATAGATTTTATAACCTCTTTATCTTGTTTTTCATCGTCTGCACAGCTTTGATGCAACGCGAGTATGGCCCTATGCTAGCAGCTGAAAGACGCGCTAGAAAGGGCGAGCTTCACTCTGGCAAAACTCAAATTCAAGACCTTGAGGATAAGACTCTTGAGCCAAAAGAGGGTGTAAAACTAAGCGCTTCAAATGCGATCGTGCCACTTCTTGTGCTAGTTATCGGCGCATTTACTAGCTTTTATTTTAGCGGTCTTGCTGCACTTGAGGGCGATACTCTTAAAAATGCACTTGCAAATCCGCTTTCATTTTCAACATTTAAAGATACTTTTGGCGCAGCTGACTCTGCTACATCGCTATTTCAAGCAGCACTCCTTGCTAGTATAGTAGCTATCACGATGGGCGTTTGGCGCAAAATTTTTGATGTAAAAGAGGCTATTAGCACGTGGGTAAAGGGCTGGAAAACTATGATCATCACGGTAGTTATCTTGCTTCTTGCGTGGAGCCTTAGCGCGGTTATAAAAGAGCTTGGCACTTCAAGATATTTGGTTGATTTGCTAAGTGATTCAACGCCTAAATTTATCTTACCAGTGGCTGTTTTCATCCTTGGCTCATTTATCAGCTTCTCAACTGGCACCAGCTACGGCACGATGGGCATTTTGATGCCTCTTGCTATCCCGCTAGCTTATGCAGTGGGCAAAAACTACGGCTTAGATGGCGATGCGATGCACGCTTATATGATCGTAAATATCTCAAGCGTTCTAACTGGCGCTATCTTTGGTGATCACTGCTCGCCGATATCGGATACTACGATACTCTCATCAATGGGCGCAGGATGTAGCCACATCGATCACGTCTCAACGCAGATGATCTACGCACTTAGTGTTTGCGCAGTTTGTGTGCTTGTTGGCTACTTGCCGGTCGCACTTGGTCTTAGCGTTTGGATCGCACTTCCTTGCGGATTTTTAGCGATCTGGGCTTTGGTTAGATTTGTCGGTAAAAAAGTCGAAGAGAAAGCGGCATAAATTTGGACTGCAAATACCTAAAGAGTGCGGATCATGCACTCTTTTTACCCCTTATAGTGAGCAAATTTCATTTAAAACTGATCTTATCAAGCAAAATTTCTCCCACTTTTACGAGGGTAAATTTGATCTTTTTAGCTCAAGCCCAAAGCACTACCGCACGAGGTCTGAGTTTGGCATTTGGCACGAGGGCAGCAAGCTTAGCTATACGATGCACGCAAACGAGAAGGGGAAAAGGGTCTTTATAGATGAGTGCCCAAAGGTTTGCGAGGAAATTTCACATCTCATGCCAAGGTTACTTGAGAGCTTGCAAGATGATGAAATTTTACGTACAAAGCTCTTTGGAGTGGAGTTTATCGCCTGTAAAAGCGGCACCTTCAGTCACGCTTCTTTATCACAAAAAGCTTGATAGTGAGTTTGAAGCGGCGATGAAAATTCTAGCCAGCAAGCTTGATGTGATGATCCTAGCTAGGTCACGTGGTCAAAAGCTTCTTAGCGGTGAGCTAAATTTGGTCGATGAGCTAAATGTTGATGGGCAAATTTATAAATTTAGCCTAAGTGAAAATGCCTTTATCCAGCCAAATAAAGCGGTAAATGAGAAGATGATAGCTTGGGCAAAAGAGTGCGTGCAAAGTGGCGCTGACCTACTGGAGCTCTACTGCGGACATGGAAATTTTACTATCCCGCTTTCGTTTAAATTTAAAAACGTCCTTGCTACTGAAATTTCAAAAAGCTCGATCGCAAATGCCCTTAAAAACTGCGAGCTAAATGGGGCAGAAAATATCAAATTTTTGCGAATGGACGCTGATGAGCTGATGAGCGCATTTGCTGGTGTTAGGGAGTTTAATAGGCTAAAAGATATAAGCTTAAACGACTTTAACTTCTCTCACGTCCTTGTAGATCCGCCACGCGCAGGACTAAGTGAAAGCGTCATAAATTTCATTAGAAATTTCAAAAACATCATCTACATCTCGTGCAATCCAGAGACATTAAAAGAAAATCTAAATGAGCTTACTAAAAGCCATAAAGTGATAAAATTTGCGCTCTTTGATCAGTTTGCCAACACTCATCACATCGAGTGTGGCGTGCTACTAGAGGCAAAAGATAAATTTTAAAAGGAAAGTTAAAAATGGTTTCATTAAACAAAATCATCCAAGCAAAGATAACAATCGGTCACTTTGTAAATAAAACACCGTTTGCGCTAAGTGCAAAACTTAGCAAAATTTTAGGCGCAAATGTCTATTTGAAAGAGGAAAATTTACCAGCGAACCGGAGCTTACAAGATAAGAGGCGCTTACAATAAAATAGCTAGCCTAAGCGAGGAGGAGCGAAAACGTGGCGTCGTGGCTGCAAGCGCTGGCAATCACGCTCAAGGCGTGGCGATAAGTGCGAAAGAATTTGGCGTGCATGCTTGCATCGTCATGCCAGAATCAACCCCGCTTCTAAAGGTAGCTGGCACAAAGGATCTTGGCGCTGAAGTCATTTTAAAAGGTGATAACTTTGATGAGGCGTATGAATTTGCAGTAAATTACGCCAAAGAAAAAGATATGACCTTTGTTCATCCATTTAACGATGAGTATGTCATGGCAGGGCAGGGCACTGTGGGTCTTGAGATGCTTGATGAGATAAGCGACCTTGATATGGTTGTAGTGCCAGTTGGCGGCGGTGGCTTAGCTAGCGGTGTGGCAAGCTGTATAAAGCAAGTCAATCCAAAAACCAAAGTCGTTTGCGTCGGCGCAAAGGGCGCTCCAGCGATGTTTAATAGCTACGGCGCTAAAAAGAGCATAAACTCAAAGTCGGTTCGCACCATAGCTGATGGTATCGCTGTGCGTGATGCGAGCGAGATAACGCTTAAAAATATCGTTGAGTGCGTTGATGAGTTTGTGCAGGTCGATGATGAGGAGATCGCAACTGCGATTTTGTTCTTGCTAGAGACGCAAAAGATCGTAGTTGAAGGAGCTGGCGCAGCTGGCGTGGCAGCACTTATGCATGATAAGATCGAAATTTAAAAAAGGCGCAAAGATAGGCGTGGTGCTAAGTGGCGGAAATATCGATGTTCAGGTGCTTTCTATCATCATCGAAAAGGGTCTTATCAAGTCTCACCGCAAGATGACCTTGCAAATCACACTTGTAGATAAGCAGGAGCGCTCATGAGCCTAACTGATAGCTTAAAATCAGCAAATGCAAACATCGTCAAGATCGACTACGACCGCTTCTCTACTAAGCTTGACTACGGCGATGCGAGCATCACGATCACGCTTGAGACAAAGGGCCTTGAGCATCAAGAAAGATCAAAGATACACTTAATAAAAACGGCTTTTCTTTCACTCAACTCTTCTAAATTTCCAAGCTCGCTACCCTTTAAAGTAGCGAGCATTTCTAACTAAAACAATATCTCAAATTTAGCATTTACGCTGTTTGATCTTACATCTTTAGCAAAAGCTCCAGTGTAAGAAAGGCCTAAATTTACATTTTTATAGACATTTGCTTTTATGCCAAGGCTAGCTGTGCCAAGGTTTTTAACCTCTTTGCCCTCTAACTCTAGATATCCAGCATTTGCGACATTTACACCGATAGTTGGTTTTGTGTCGCCAACTAGTCTGTTGTATGCTAGATCAGCTTCAAATTTCATCTTGGTGCTACCTAGAGTAAATGGTACGCTAGGGTTTAGACCAAGGCTAAAAATGCCTAAATTTCTAGTTTTTTCATCAACATCCATTTTGAAAATTCCTACATTTTGGCTTGTGCTATCAGTTTTCATGCGTAGATAGCTTGCGCCCACATAAGGATTTAGCGAGAAATTTTCTGTATTAAAGCTAGTTAGGCTAAATTTCCATAAGCATTAAGCGCTTTTTCTTTGCTTTTTATATGATCGTTTGAGTAAAAGCTTGCGATTGTTGCACCATTTTGAGTTTTGCGCTTAGCATCTGTGTATAGTACTCCAAGGTCTAGTTTCGTGCTAGCGATCTCACTTTTTGTGTAGATGCCGATGCTTTTACCTTTTGTCTTATAGGCATCATCGCCGTCTTCTTTCACTTTTTCTGTGCTAGCACCAAGAACACCGCCAAGTACAAATGCGTCATTTACACTGCCGTCAAATCCAAAAAGCTGTGTCATAGAGTTTGCTTTTATGTCATTAAAATTTCATAGCGTCAAACATGGTATTTGACCAAAATTTCATGCCATTTGAGTCGCTTGCTCTTATGCCAAATGGATCAGATTCGTGATTGATAACTGCATTTTTAAGCATGATGCTTTCTAGTAAAAATGCATTGTGCTGAGCTAAATTTGCCTCATTTGCAAATGTTTTTAGAGTTTGTTTTGCCTCTTTTGGTGTAGTGTAGATGAAGTGTCTATAAAGATCGCTTGTGATAACTGCTGGCCTGCTTCTAAATGGTGAAGGAAGTAGCGCTGGCCTGCTAGCTGTGCTTTCTATGAGCTGTGCAACTTTCTTTTGGTTGTCATTAGCTGCGATGCTTGTCATTGTATTTTTTGATTTTTTAAGAGTAAGCTCTAGCTTGTCATCACTATAGTTTTTGCCAAGATCAAAAAACGCATACTCTCTTGAAAGGGTATCTTCATAGCCTTTGAAATTTCCAGTTGCAGTAAATGTCTTTGATTTTGTGCTGTCGTTATAGAGCCTTTGCATGATCTCTAAGCTTGGCTCACTTATGTTTATAAATGAGTTTTTCTCAAAGTTTAGATCTAAATTTGAAGCGCCGTTTGAGACGATGTAGCTACCGCCTGATTTGATAGTGGCTTTTACTACGTCATTTGAGCTTTTTTTGGTCACTTCTCCTAAAGATAGTTGCAAGGTAAATTTATTTCTACTAACCTTTGGCACGCTCATTTCTCTTACAATTTCTAGTACGCCGCCATTTTCTACTATCACGTCGCTTGATTTTAGAGATTGATTAAGAGCTGTGATCTTACCACCTTTTATTATGGTCTTGCCAGTGTAAGAGTTGTCTCCTGCTAGGCTTAGTGTGCCTTGACCTCTTTTTATAAGAGTACCTTCGTAGCCCTCACTTGCCCTTAGCTCTCTTGCTCTTTCTCTAGCGTTACCTATCTCAAGTTCGGCTTTTTGCTCTGGTGTTAAATTTGCTATTTTTTCTAGCTCAGCCTTGCGTTCGGTCCAAATTTTAGCCTCTGCATCATCTTCTGTTTTTCTAAATTTGATAGCCACATCGCTTATGTTATTTGAGTAGATATCATCGCTATTTAAATTTACATCAAACACTCCTAGAAGCTGACCTGGTCCAAACATCGCCTTATATAGATCCACTACACCCCAGCCCCAGCGCTCATCAGGCACTCCAAGCGCAGCACTAAAGCCTGAGATTTTTCTAGTATCTGCTGGCTCTTTGAAGTCATCATGAATTTGCCTTGCAGTAGTTAGTAGCACCTCTCTTATCTGAGCGTTATTCATATATGGGTATCTTTGCATGATGACACCAAGTGCGCCAGTGACGTGTGGAGCTGCCATTGATGTGCCGCCTTTTGTGCCGTAGTCTGCTTTGCCAGTTTTTAGATCAACGACGGTTGAGTATATAGGTTTTGCAGGTGCTGCCACGCTCCACCATTTTGAGTGACCAGGTGTGTTGTAACGCTGCGTGTCGCCCTCTAGCTGGCCAGTGACGTTTAGCCAGTACTTCTCAGCATCAGGTCTAAAGTATGGAAGCATCGCTCTTGTATATGACTCTTTCATCCCATCTCTGTTGCCAGCAGTAAAAATTTGGATGACGCCATATCTTGTAGCGACCTCATAGGCTGCATCTAAGAAATTTTTGCCATTTACTACAAATGGATAGTAGCTTTTATATGCAGCATCAAGATCTTTTATGTCTAGGTTGTTGCCACCATCATATCCAGTAGCACCTTCATAGGCTTTGTGAAATTTACAGTTTGAGCCCCAGCTGTTATTTATCGCTCTAGCTCCACTCTTTGCTAGTCCTTCGTAAGAATTTAAAAAGAAGTTGTAGTCTTGATTTGGACCATATGTCATGCCGTCAGTGCCGCCGGTATTGCCCATTATAAGCCTTGCGTCAAATGCTACGCCGTGCATACCCACGCCATCTCTTGAAGCAGCTATCGTGCCAGCTACGTGAGTGCCGTGAGAGTCATTTACTCCAGCTATCCAGTCACCATCTATGCTAAATTTTTCACCTTTTTAAAGTCACCAAAGTCTTTTTTATTTTTATCTACGCTGCCTTTTCCGACTAATGGTGAGTTGCCATACTCGGTATCTGGGTATCTTTGACCATCTTTGTAGTAGCCACCAGAAACCTTTAGCGCGCTTACTCTACCATCACTAAATTCTGGA
Organism: Campylobacter concisus; assembly: GCA_037321105.1. GTDB lineage: Bacteria > Campylobacterota > Campylobacteria > Campylobacterales > Campylobacteraceae > Campylobacter_A > Campylobacter_A concisus_AZ. The sequence continues at coordinate 2,121,252 of CP147775.1, forward strand.
TGGCTAAGTAACACACCAGAGTCCATAACGCCAAGGGTTACGCCTTTGCCAGTTGCTCCAAGAGCATATGCAACGGCTGCGTTCATGCTCACTAAACCCCAGTCGGCCTTGTACTCATCGCTCTGCCAGCTTTTTATATCGCCAAATTTACCTCTGTTTTGCTCGCTAGCACTTAGTTGATTAGCAAGCAAAAGAGTGCAGCAAGCAACACTTAAAAGGATGCACTTTTTGCTTGAAACGGATCTTTTCATATCTCGTCCTTTACATAAAATTTAAATCAATTCTAAAATTCTTAAAATAAATTATTAATTAAAATAATAATAATTTAATGAAAAATCGTAGGCTAAATTTACGAAAATATACGTTATTTACGCTAGTTTTACATTTAACGAAATATTTTATAAAAGACTTAATCTAAAATTAGTTATTTAAATATAATTTTTTTTATCTCTATTTTTAAAACTATTATTTATATATTTTTTCAAAGGATTATTAACTTTCATTAAATTTACAGGACTAAAATTTCGCAAATTTATTCAAGGATGGGATATGAAAAGAAATTTATTAAGCCTTGCGTTGTTTTGCACTTTAGCTTTTTGTGCCGATGATGAGGTGGTTAGCAAGCAAAATGATCAAGTATGGATAGGATCTATGGGCGGATGCAATCTTTATGTATTTTCACTAAAGACGACTGATGCGCCAGTAGATAAGCTAATAGCCAAAGATGAGGCGCAAAAAGAGCTTGTGGCAAATACTAAAATTTACCAAACAAACACAACGTAATGTTTGCAAAGTGCGATGACTACACGGCGCTCATAGATAGCGGCTATGAAGATAGCTTGGAAATTTTAAAGTATGATCTGCAAACTTTTGGCAAAATAAAGCCAGAGGATCTAACCTACGTTATCATCACGCATGCTCATCCTGATCACATAGGCGGGCTCATAGATGGGGGCAAAAAGACATTTAAAAATGCCAAGCTTTTTATAGATGAAAAGGAGTGGGACTACTGGATGAAGGGCAAAGATGAGAGGACAAAAAAATTTTATCGCTTTATAAAGACGATAAGAGCTTTTTGACCATAAAAAGCCGCTATTTGACGGGGCTCTAAAGATCATGGCTATCCCAGCCTACGGCCACACTCCAGGGCACAACATGATAAACTTTGAGGCAGATAACGACAAGATCATCTTTATAGCCGACCTTCTTCACGTCCTAGCAGTGCAAGAGGTCGAGCCAAGCATATCTATCACTTATGATATAGATCCAGCCCAAGCTGCAAAAACGAGAGAAAAGGTGCTTGATGGCTTGGAGGACGAGACTACAAAGATAGTAGGAGCTCACATGCCTTATAAGAGCCCCATCACCTTGCCTGAGTGATAAATTTCTTTTGCTTTACAAATTTAGGATAAAATGCGGGCTTTAAAGGAGAAAATATGAGCGAATACGCAAATTTGATATTAGCTATCTTGCTAGCTATTTTGGCATTTGCATTTTATAGGTCAAACAAAGCGCTAAAAAAGGCAAAAGATGATAGCGAAAATGTTTCAGTCAGCACTGAAATTTCGCAGCTTAAAAGCATCGGCGAACTGTCTGTCTTTCAGGTATATAGCAAAGAGATCGTCACAAAGACAGATCATGCATTTGGAAATTTTGGCAAAGAGTATCTAAGGTGGCTAGTGAGCGAAAAGAAGCTTTCGATGATATTTGAATTTGAGATAAATTTCATCTACGATCTAACTAGCCCTAGACTCGAGATCATGCAGATCGCAAACTCTAGCTACAAGATAAAAATGCCCCCATGTAAGTATAAATTTTCAATCGCAGATATGAAATTTTACGACGAAAAAAACGGCAAATTTCTACCATTTTTGCTGCCTGACTCGCTAAATGGCTTTTTTGGTAGCACTTTTACAGAAGAAGATAAAAATAGGCTAATAGAAGAGGCTAGAAACGAGGTTAAAAAGATGAGCGTTCGCCTTATCTCGCAGCTTCAAAGTAAAATTCACAAATCAGCTCGCGACACGCTTGAAGCGATAGCTAAGAGCTTTGGCGCAAACAAGGTCGAGTTTGTCTTTGACGATAGTGACGAGCAGATAAATGAGCAACTAAATTTAGAAAATATCGCATAAAAATTAAATTTAAAGGAGAAAAAATGAGTGTAAATTCACAAGAGGTCACACAAACACCTGGTAACAACACAGTCTTTCAAACATGGGTCTTAAAAGGCGACAAAAAGGCATGTAAAGAGGGCTTTGCTAAACTTTGTGCTTTGGTTGTAAATTTAAATAAAACTGCCAAAGTTAGATTTGGCGCAAATGAAAATGTAAATTGCGTCCTTGGCGTGGGTCATGATGCTTGGAAAAAGCTTGAAATTTCAAAAGAATTGCCAAAAGAGCTTGTAAATTTTAAAGCTATCAAAGGCGATAAACATGAAGCTGTTAGCACAAAGGGCGATATACACATCCATATCCGCGCTCTAAATGCGGCCGATTGCTTTGACATGGCGCAAAATATCAAAGAAGTTTTGTTTAAATTTGCAGAGCTTACAGATGAGACTCAAGGCTTTAAGTACCACGACGGCAGAGCGATAATTGGCTTTGTCGATGGCACTGAAAATCCTGATGGTGAAGATAGAGACCTTTTTGCAAAAGTTGGCAAAGAGGATGCTAAATTTAAAGGTGGTAGCTATGTTTTTGTGCAAAAATACTTCCATAAAATGCAAGAGTGGAACGCCACAAGCGTAAGCGAGCAAGAAAAAGTTATAGGCCGCTCAAAAGAGTATGACATCGAGATGGACGAGAGCGTAAAACCTACAAATTCACACTCAGCTGCTGCAAATGTAGGCGACGATAAAAAGGTTGTGCGTGGCAATATGCCATTTACTGAAGGTAGCAAAACAGGCACTTACTTCATCGCTTATGCTAGCACCTTTTCAACGGTTGAGCTTATGCTTAAAAAGATGTTTATCGGCGAGCCAAAAGGCAACTCAGATAGGCTGCTTGACTTTAGCACGCCAGTGACTGGTGCGCTATTTTTTGCTCCTACGCTTGATATGCTTGGCGATTACGAGGGATAAATTTAGCTTGGGGCGAAGCAAATTTGCCCTTTAAATTTAAGAGGATAAAGATGCCAGAGTGGTTTATCTACGCAGCTCTTTCGGCTGTTTTTGCTGCACTTACCGCGATCTTTGCAAAGCTTGGCGTAAAGGACATCGACAGCGATTTTGCGACATTTATAAGAACGATCGTTGTCGTTTTTATGCTTGTTTTGCTTTTAAGTGTGGCTAAAAAATGGCAACCACTAAGCTCACTAAGCCCTAAAAACTGGCTCTTTCTCATACTAAGTGGCATAGCTACTGGGCTATCTTGGCTTATGTATTTTAAAGCGATGCAAGCGGGCAAGGTCTATCAAGTGGCACTAGTTGATAAATTTAGCGTTGTGCTAGCTGTCATTTTGGCTGTTATATTTCTTGGTGAGAGGCTAAATTTAAAAGAAATTTTAGCCCTCTGCCTTATCGTATCTGGCGTGTTTTTACTCATTTTTAAATAAATTTTTTCCGCGTTATTCTTAAATTATATTTTTACTTTTAATATGTAATTAATCTAAAGCCCCTAAATTTGACAATTTCATTTTGAAGGGAGAAATATGAAAAAAATTATTCTATCAGCCATCGTAGCTTGTGCTGCATTTGGTGCAGGTATGAACTACACAGATGTTGTAAAGGACGTATATGCTGACGCAAACTCAGCTAAGAGCATAGGCAGGCTGCTACCAACCAACGCAGTTGAAATTTTACAAACTAGCGGCGACAGAGCGCAGATCAAAGTAAAAGGCTATCAAAACCCAGCCGTTAGCAACGTAGTTTATTTTGCTGATGGCGCGAGGATCATCTCAGTAGCGTTTGCTAAAACTGCACCTTTTGATATCAAAGTGATAAAAGAGGGCAAAAACGGCAAATGGAACGAGGTAGAAACGACAGTTTTTGTTCAAAAAGATGGCTTTAGCACCGATGTAAATGCGATGTTTGCAAAAGCTGATAAGATGTATAAAGAGAGCTGTGGCGTTTGCCATGCGTTGCCTCAAACTACGCACTTTAACGCAAATCAATGGCCGTCACTTCTAAAATCAATGATCGGCAGAACCGCAATAGATAAAAAAGACGAGTGGCTAGTTATCGAGTACCTACAAAAACACTCATCTGACGTAAATTTAGGCAAATAAGTAAAACCTAGCAGGGCTAAATTTAATCAAATTTGGCAAGGCAAAGGGCTTAAATTTAAAGGTTTTACTTAAGAAAAACCAAAATTTAGATCGCAGACTTGCGATCTTAGTCTTTAGAGTTGGTTCTTAGGCTTGGCTTTGCTAAGCCGCTAAAGAACATTAAAATAGATCGCTGGATTGCGATCTTAGTCTTTAGAGTTGGTTCTTAGGCTTGGCTTTGCTAAGCCGCTAAAGAACATTAAATAGATCGCCGGATTGCGATCTTAGTCTTTAGTGCGGGATCAAACCGATGGGGTTTGTCACAGCTTGGGCTTAGCTCAAGCAAGAAGTAAAACCAAAATTTCAGTCCACGTAGTCGGACAAGTAACTTTAGGTGGGCGCAGGGAGTGCTTGCGCTTCCGCTCGCAGCCCAGGCTTTGCCTAGGCGAGAAGTAAAAAAGGTATTTATTAATGCAAAGACGAAAATTTTTAAAAGGTAGTTTGGCTTTAGCTGCTACACCATTTCTAGGCGGGTGCGCTTTTAGTGGAAATGGCAGTGTAAAACCAAGCTTAGTACAAAATGGCAGCATTAGAACCTCGGCGTATTGGGGTATGATGGATGTTAGCGTAAAAGACGGCATTGTGACTGGCTCAAAGCCACTTAGCGTCTTAAGCAGTATACCAAATCCATTAAGAGGCTACACTGCAGATATGATCTACAAGTGCCGCATCAAGCATCCTATGGTGAGAAAGAGCTATCTTGAAAACCCAGATAGTCCAAAGCCAGAGCTTCGCGGTCAAGATGAGTGGGTGCAGGTAAAGTACGAAGACGCGATCAAGCTAGTTGCAAGAGAGCTAAAAAAGACAAGAGCTCAAAGAGGCCTTGCTAGCGTTTATGCGAAGTCTCCAGCGTGGAAATCAAGCGGAAATTTCAACAGCTCAACTACGCTTTTGGCTAGATTTATGAACCTAACTGGTGGCTTTGTCGGCGGTCTTGGCGACTACTCGACAGGTGCAGGACAGGTGATCATGCCTCACGTTATGGGCGGCATAGAGGTCTATGAGCAGCAAACTACATGGCCAGTGGTACTTGAAAACTCAAAGGTCGTAGTGATATGGGGAAGTGACCCAGTAGCTACGCTAAGAGTTGGCTGGACGGCGACTGATGAGCTGGGATATAAATACCTAGAAGATCTAAAAAATAGCGATAAAGAGATCATCATCATCGACCCTATCAAGAGCCTAACGGGTAATTACTTTGACGGCAAGGCAAAATGGATCGCTCCAGTGCCAAATACCGACACAGCTATGATGCTTGGCATGGCGTATCATCTATATAAGACCAAAAACTACGACAAAGAGTTTTTAGAGAGCTACACAGTTGGCTTTGATAAATTCTTGCCATATCTACTTGGTAAAAAAGATGGCAAGCCAAAAACACCAAAATGGGCAAGCAAAATTTGTGGCGTCAGCGAAAAGGTGATAAAAGAGCTTGCTGTTAAAATGTATAAAAACCGCACGATGATAATGGGTGGCTGGGCTATGCAGCGCGCTCACCACGGCGAGCAGCCTTACTGGATGCTAGTCACACTTGCAGCTATGCTAGGTCAGATAGGCCTACCAGGCGGAGGCTTTGGCTTTAGCTACCACTACAGCGGCGGCGGCGTGCCAACTAGCACAGCAACGGTCGTTGGCGGTATCAACCCTGCAGATATCGGCGTCATCAAAGATGGTAAATTTAAAGGATATGCAAAAGATGTGGCTGATGAGAAGCTAAAAGCCGAGATAGAAGAGATGCAAGCAGCCTCTTTCCCAGTGGCTCGCATAGCTGACGTGCTTTTAAACCCTGGCAAGACGATAGATCATAACGGCAAAAAGATCACCTATCCAGACATAGACTTTATCTACTGGGCAGGGGGCAATCCATTTGGTCACCAGCAAAATTTAAATAAGCTAAAACGTGCATGGCAAAAGCCAAGAACGGTTGTGGTAAATGAAATTTACCTGGACGCCGACAGCGAAGATGGCGGATATTGTATTTCCAGTGACGACGCTTTATGAAAGAGATGATATCACTATGGTTGGCGACTACTCTAACCAATACATCATGCCGATGAAGCAAGTCGTAGCCAAACAAAATGAGGCAAAAGACGACTATCAAATTTTCTCTGATCTAAGCAAGGCTTATGCTGATGGCGTAGCTGAAATTTACACTGATGGGGCAAAAGAGCCGCTTGATTTCATCAAGTCATACTACGATAGCGCCGCTAAGGTCATCAATGCAAACAAAGCTCTTGGCGTAAAAATGCCTAAATTTAGTGAGTGGTGGGAGAAAAACGAGCCTACTAAATTTGACTCAACCGCAGAGAACGAGGCTTGGGTAAGACACGCTGAGTTTAGAGAGGATCCTATCTTAAACGCTCTTGGCACGCCAAGTGGTCTTATAGAAATTTACTCAGAGACGATAGCAAATATGAACTACGACGACTGCAAGGGCCATGCTATGTGGATGGAGCCTGCTGAGTGGCTGGGCTCGAAGAAAAAATCAGCCAGCATTCATCTGCTAAACCCACACCCAAGCGTGCGCTTGCACTCTCAGCTAGGCATAACGTCGCTTAGAGATACGTACGCGGTAGCTGATCGTGAGCCGATCTTGATAAACACTAAAAATGCTAAAAAACTTGGCATCAAAACAGGCGACATCGTGCGTGTTTATAACAAGAGAGGCGAAATTTTAGCAGGCGCTGTGGTGAGCGATGATGTGAGCTACAACGTGGCAAGACTTTGCGAGGGCGCATGGTACGACCCAGATGAGAAGGGTGTTTGTAAAAATGGCTGCATAAACGTTTTAACAAACGATATCCCAGCTAGCAAGCTCTCAAATGCAAATATCTCGCATACGACGCTTGTTAATATCAAGAAATTTAAAGGTGAGGCACCAGAGCTTAGCGCCTTTAAAGAGCCAAAATTTTCAGTTTGATCGGACTGGTAAATTTGGATAAGTGAGCGAAGCATATCGCTAGCGATGCGAGCGATGGGTGGCTGCTCGCAGCTTGGGCTTGCTCAAGCGAGAAGTTAAACCAAATTTCAGTCCGCGTAGTCGGACAAGTAACTTTAGGTGGGTGCAGGGAGTGCTTGCACTTCCGTTCGGAGCCTTGGCTTTGCCTAGGCGAGAAGTTAAAGATAATAAAAGGAGAAAAAATGAACGAGAACAGACGAGATTTTCTAAAAAAAGGTGCAACAGCGCTTGCAGCTACACCTTTGCTTTCAGGTGTAACAGCTTCAAATTTGTTTGCTGATGAGGTTAAAAAGGGCGTTGTAAAAAATGGCGAAACTCTTACAGCTGCTCACTGGGGCATGCTAAAAGTAACAACTAAAAACGGCATCGCTGTAAAGTCAGAGCCTATCCAAAAGACAAGTGAAATTTCACAACCCACTTCAACACTACACACCAGATATGATCTATAAAAGTCGTATCAAACACACAATGGTAAGAAAGAGCTACTTGCAAAACCCAGATAGCCCAAAACCAGAGCTTCGTGGCATTGATGAGTGGGTCGAGGTGCCTTACGAAGAGGCGATCAAGCTAGTTGCTAAAGAGCTTAAAAAAACAAGAGCGCAAAAAGGCTTACAAAGCGTTTTTGCAGGCAGCTACGGCTGGAAGTCAAGCGGCAATGTGCATAACTCAAGAATTTTACTTCATAGATTTATGAACCTTAGTGGCGGCTTTGTTGGCTCGCTAGGCGACTATTCAACAGGTGCTAGCCAGATCATCATGCCTCACGTTGTAGGCAGTATCGAGGTCTATGAGCAGCAAACTAGCTGGCCAGTCGTGCTTGAAAACTCAAAAGTCGTAGTCATCTGGGGCGCAAACCCACTTGCGACACTTCGTATAGCTTGGACAGCGACTGATGAGCAAGGCTTTAAATACTTTGAAGAGCTAAAAAACAAAAAAGATATCAAAGTGATCGTTATCGATCCTATCAGATCTGAAACAGCACAATACTTCGACAAAGCTCAGTGGATCGCTCCAGTGCCAAACACCGACACAGCGATGATGCTAGGCATGATGCACTACCTATATGAAAGTGGCAAATACGATAAAGAATTTATCGAAAACTACACTTATGGCTTTGATAAATTTCTCCCATATCTACTTGGCAAGACAGACAACACTCCTAAAATTTAGAGTGGGCGAGCAAAATTTGTGGTATAGACAAAGATACTTTAAAAGAGCTAGCTGATACGTTTGTAAGCAACCGCACAATGCTAATGAGTGGCTGGGGTATGCAGCGCGCTCACCACGGCGAGCAACCACACTGGGCGATGGTAACGCTAGCTGCGATGATCGGTCAGATAGGCCTACCAGGCGGAGGCTTTGGCTTAAGCTACCACTACTCAAACGGCGGCGCACCAACATGCAAAGGCGCAGTCATCGGCGGCGTAAATAGTGCAAGTGTGGGTAAATTTAACGAAAAAGGCGAGTTTATCGGCACTGATACGGGAGAATTTGACAAACGCGGCCGTTTCGTTGCAAAAGCAGCTGCAGTAGCAGGCACAGGTCAAAGCTGGCTACAAAAAGCAACTGACTACGCTTTCCCAGTAGCTCGTATCGCTGATGCGTTGCTTCACCCTGGCAAAGTGATCGATCATGACGGCAAAAAGATCACCTACCCAGACATCGACTTTATCTACTGGGTCGGCGGCAACCCGCTTGTGCATCACCAAGATACTAATACAAATTTAAAAGCGTGGAGAAAGCCAAGAACCGTAGTAGTTCACGAAGCTTACTGGACACCGACAGCAAAGATGGCTGATATCGTCTTTCCAGTCACCACAGAGTATGAGAGAAACGACATCACGATGACAGGTGATTATTCGAACATGAATATCGTACCAATGAAACAAGTCGTTGAAAAATACCGCGAAGCAAAAGATGACTATCAAATTTTCACCGATCTTTGCAAGGCTTATGCTAAAATTTCAGTCGTTGCCTACACAGATAACGGCAAAGATGAGTTTGACTGGATCAAAGAGTACTATGACGCAGCCTACGCTCAGGTCAAGGCTGTGCCAGAGCTTGCAAGCGATATGAAGCCATTTGAAGAGTTTTGGAATGAAAACAAACCAGTCACATTTGCCTCATCTCAAGATAGTGATAATTGGGTAAGGCTTGGCGAATTTAGAGAAGATCCTGTGCTAAACGCTCTTGGAACGCCTAGCGGTCTTATCGAAATTTACTCAGATACGATCGAGAAAATGGGCTATGATGACTGCAAAGCACACCCAACTTGGTTTGAGCCGATCGAATGGTTAGGCATGAAAGATAAACCAGCAAAATACCACATGATAAGCTCTCACCCAACTGACCGCTTGCACTCACAGCTAAGCCAAACTTCACTTCGTGAGAAGTATGCTATCGCTAACCGCGAACCAGTGTGGATAAACGAAAATGACGCAAAAGAGCTTGGCGTAAAAACAGGCGATTTGGTGTGTGTGTTTAACGCTCGTGGCGAGGTTTTAGCAGGTGCTTATGTGACTAAAAACATCAAAGAGGGCGTCGTAAAACTAGCTGAGGGTGCTTGGTATGACGGCTTTGACAGTGGCATCTGCAAAAACGGCTCTGCAAACGTGCTAACCATAGATATCCCAACAAGTAAGCTAGCAAATGGCAATATCAGCCACACAGCTCTTGTAAATATCAGAAAATATCAAGGCGATGAAGTGCCAAAACTTACAGCGTTTTCTGAACCAAAATTTTCTAAATAATCTCAAAGCAGGGGAGCGATCTCCTGCTTTTTATATAAAATTTGACAAATTTATGAAAAAAATTAAATAATTTTTATTAATTTTTATTATTTATTTGTAATTAATAATTAGACAAAATCCCTAAAATACGGCATTTGTAAGCCAAAATTTATTAAATATTTCTTAAAGGTAATTTCTAGTTTCAAGTTTTATTTAATAATAAAAATTATACAATCCGCCTAAAATACCAAAAAATGCCACTGGATCGTGGTTTTTGATCGAGGGAGAGAAATTTAAATGAATAACCTAAGTATAAAATCTAAAATATTACTCATCGTTTTTGTGAGTTTGCTTTGTCTAAGTGCAACTAGTGTTCTACATCTTAAAAGGCGTTTTAAACAGCAGAAGCGAAGCCATTTCAAACCTCTCAATGAGCGAAGATATCATAAAGCAGGGCGAATTTATCCATGAGCTTCAAAAAGAGCGTGGTTATAGCGCAGCTTTCATAGCAAACGGCAAAGACTCTGAGAAAAATTTAAAAGAACAAAGAGTTAAGGTCGATGGGATCGTAAAAGAGCTTTCAAACAAAGATGAGGTGCTAAGAGTACTTAGTGGCATAAGAGCAAAGGTCGATAAAAAAGAGAAATTTAACCTTCTTGGCGAATATAGCGGTATGATAGAAAACACGCTTGTCTTTTTAAATTTCTCTCAAAAGACGCCAAGCCAGCTATAAAAGATGATGTGGCTAGGATTTTTAGTATTTCAAAGATCAAAGAGTACTATGGCATCACAAGAGCGATAATGAACGTCGCCTTTATCAAAGATGAGATCGACAAAAACACATATGTAAATTTGATCTCTCACGACGCAAACATCAAAAAGCTTTTAAACGACTATGTCAAATTTAATAGCGGCAAATACGCAGACAGCCTGCAAAAAGATATATTGCAAAGCAACAAATTTAAGCAAATAGATGAGATTATCAAAGACGCTATCGCCACTCCAGATGAGACAGCCAGAAAGATCGAGGCGGCTAGCTGGTTTAAGAGTATTACAAATTTGATCGATAGCCTCAGAAACTACGAGCTTTACTTGTTAAATGATATGAAAGAGCTAGCCACACACGACAAAGATGAAGCCAGCAACCTTGTGCTATTTATGGCTATAATGCTTGCCTGTTTTATTGTAGCACTCGTCTTTATCTCGCTTGTTGTTGGTAAAAATATCATCTCAGGTATCGATAGCGTAAAGGGCGGTCTTGGCGAGTTTTCTTATATCTAAACAACAAAACAAATTCTGCCAAACTTTTAAGCTTAAAAGGCAAAGATGAAATTTGCATCATGTCATCGCTCATAAATGAAAATATAGAGGTTATACAGACGGCAAAAGAACATGAAAACACCTTCATCCAAAAAGCCAACACCTTTGTAAATGAGATAAAAGATGGCAACTATGAAGCAAGCCTAGAAGCTGATACTAATAACCCAGCACTAAATCAACTAAAAAATACATTTAAAGATCTACAACTTGCTTTAAAAGAGGCAATATCAAGTAATGGTAAAGATGTATTAAATTTACTAAATACATATAAAAACCAAGACTTTACAAAAAGACTTGATGATGAAGGTAAGATAGCAAGTGGCATAAACTCTCTAGGCATAGAGATATCTAAAATGCTAAATGACAATCTAAACCAAGCACAAGTACTAGAAGAAAAAGCTAAACTTCTAGCAAGCTCAGTTTCTAAAGTAGCAAGCTCAGCAAACACTCAAGCAAATAGCTTACAAGAATCTGCAGCTGCAGTTGAGCAAATGTCTAGCTCAATGAATGCCATCTCTCAAAAGACAGCTGATGTTATAAGACAAAGTGATGAAATTAAAAACATCATAACTATCATTAGAGATATAGCAGACCAAACAAACCTTCTAGCTCTTAATGCTGCAATTGAAGCAGCCAGAGCTGGAGAGCATGGCAGAGGATTTGCAGTTGTTGCTGATGAAGTTAGAAAGCTAGCAGAACGTACTCAAAAATCACTTGGTGAGATAGAAGCAAATACAAATGTCCTAGCTCAATCAATAAATGAGATGAGTGAATCAATCAAAGAGCAAAGTGAAGGTATCAATATGATAAATCAATCAGTTGCTCAAATAGATCACCTAACAAAAGAAAACGTGGTAATTGCTAACCAAGCAAACGAAGTCACATCAGAAGTAGATGAGATGGCTAAGGCTATAGTTGAAGAGGTTAGAAAGAAGAGGTTTTAAAAGACTTCTTTCTTGGAGTTTTAAACAAACTTAAATTTGTTTAAATAAAACTACTAAAATTAATAAACTCCAACCTGGTTTAAGCTGGGTTGGGGTTTATATATTTTTAAATCATGAGCTTTAAATTTAATCTTTAATCTTTTATTTTTCTGCTCATACCTTTAGTGTTTGCAAATTTTAAAATTTCACTCACCCCTAAGAACTAAAATTTGGCTTCGCTTACCGCTTAGCTCAAATTTTAGAGCCGAAATTACTCGTTCATAAAATTTTAAAATTTGATAGACGCTTACTAAAATACTTAGCAGATTTAGAGATATTTATTATTTGATATATAAATTATATGTATTTTTATATGTAAAATTTTACAAAATTTCAAGTCTTGCGCTGATGTCAGCAACGCCTTTTGAATACATTGCAGAAGTGACTATCGCATCGGCATTTGCATAATCTTTTGCGTTTGATAAATTTACGCCGCCAGCTGCTAAGATCATAGTATTTGGTGAAATTTCATCTCTTAAAGCTAGCACGTTTTTGATAAGCTCTGGGCTAAATTTATCACACTGTACGACGTCGCATTTTGCTTTCAAAAGTTTGCTTGCTTCGTCTAAATTTTCAGCCTCGACGCAGATTTTTCGCTCGACCATTTTGGCTTTAAATTCTGGCAAATGTGACAGAAAATCATCAAAGCTAGCGTAGGCTTTTATGTGGTTTTTAAAGAAAAGAACGCTGTCACTAAGTCCAAGTCTATGCATACCGCCACCACCTTCAAGCACGGCTTTTACACAAAATTTCTTTGCAAATGGGAAGCTCTTTCTGGTTGCCAAGACCTCGCATTTTTCATTGACGCTTTTTGCAGCCTTTGACATTTTGTTTGTGTAGGTTGCGATGGCGCTGGCGTATTCTAGTGCGACTTGGGCTAGTTTCCAAGCCTTATGCACATCTTCGTAGCTACCATAAATTTTTATGATCACATCGCCAGCCTTGCAAATTTGAGAGTTTTTCGACAAAAATTTCGCTCTCGCAGCTAAGTAGCCTTGCTATGCTTGCTGCCACATCTACGCAGCTAACGCGAAATTTCATCACGCGAATAAATTTCAAGCGAAGCTTTTTTATCGATATCTTGAAGCGACGTTGTGAGGTCAAAGTAGGGTAGATCCTCATTTATGTAGTCTAAAATTTCAGCGTCGCTTAGTCTCATTTTATGCCTTTTTTGAAGCGGTTTTTGCTTTTACGATCATCTTTTTGAAGATGCCGTTGTCGTAAAGTCCAGCGTGGTAAAGCGCAAAGCATGTAAATGCGATGCCAGAAACTACGTGGAATTTCTTAACAGATCTATTTTTCATAAAAAGTGCGCTTAGGCAAACAGATGCCAAAGTGACGCTCATGCCGACCTTTGCTACTTGTCTATGGGTGTTTAGATCTAGTAGTTTGCCGCTTATCTTTATATCTTTTCCCAAATTTTCTCCTTTAGTTTTTGCTCCAGCAGCTTGTATTTTTTATGCCTAGACTCTCTGGGTCAAATTCTGGATTTTTACCAGCTTTTCTTTGAGCTTCGTAGTCTTTTATCGCTATTATCACTACTTTTGATAGTAAGAAAATGGCGATGATATTTATCGTAGCCATAGCTGCCATCGTGATATCAGCGATATTCCAAGCTAGTTTTAAGTTCATCTGAGCGCCTATAAATATCATAATCACTGCTGTGATCTTAAATGTTAGCGTTAAATTTTTGCTTTTTGTTAGAAATTTCATATTTGCCTGTGCGTAGTAGTAGTTGCCTATGAGCGATGTGATGGCAAATAGCACTACTGCAAGGGTCGTAAAGTGTAGTCCAAAGTCGCCAAAATACTCTTTCATTGCTGCTTGAACAAGAGGTAGAGCAGTTAGCACTTCGCCACTTACGCCAGTTTGTTTTGTAAGATATGCTTGAGAAAAAAGCACGATCATACCAGAGGTGACGCATATCGTCATATCGATAAAGACAGCTATTGCTTGTACTAGCCCTTGCTTGACTGGGTGGCTTGTGTGCGCCGCAGCCGCTGCATTTGGCGCTGAGCCCATGCCAGCCTCGTTTGAGAAAGTCCTCTTTTTATGCCTATTACGATCACGCTTCCAGCAAAACCGCCAAATATCGCTTTAAAATCAAAAGCACTTTCTATGATCATCTTGATAACGGCTGGAATTTCTTTGAAATTTAAAACGATCGCGATGATAGCTAACAAGATATAAGTAAGCGCCATGAAAGGCACGATATATGAGCTAACTTTACCGATGATGTGGCTCTTGCTAAAAAACATCACAGCTGTAAATGCTGTAAGGATAAGTCCGATGCCAATAGGTAAGCCGCTTTGAGCAAAGGTGATGTTGCTGCCTGCTTTGTCGTAGTAAATTTCAAAAGCAGAGGTCATGGTGTAGCTTTGAAGCCCGTTAAAGCCGTATGCATAGGTGATGATGAGGATGATAGCAAATAAAGAGCCAAGCCACTTTATGCCAAGCCCGTTTTGATGTAATAAGCCGGTCCGCCTTTAAAGCCAAAGACATCTTTTGTCTTATAAATTTGAGCCAAAGTGCTCTCGATAAAGGCTGAAGCTGAGCCTAAAAAAGCCATCAAACACATCCAAAAAAGTGCTCCTGGACCACCTGCGACGATGGCAGCTGAAATTCCAGCGATGTTGCCGATGCCAACGCGCGAAGCAGTCGAGATCATCAGCGCTTGAAACGGCGTTAGATGGTGCTTGTTATACTTATCCTTTTTCTCTACCAGAACTCTGCAAGCTTCAAAGAACATCCTAAACTGCACAAAACGGGTAAGGTAGCTAAAGTAAATTCCTGAAGCTACAAGGATGATAACCAAAAAATATCCATATAAAAAGTCGTTGGCTACATCCATTTTGCCGTTTAAAAAGTTTAAGAAATTCTCAAACACCATCTATCCTTTCAAATTTTATTTTGACTTGATCTTCACGCCCTTCATTGAGTTGAGCAGAAGCCAGATCGTCGTGCCATTGTGAAGCATGGCAGTTGCTATTGGATTTAGCATGCCAAGCGTTGCGGCACTTAGTATGGCTGTATTTACGCCAACGGTTGAGCGGAAATTTCGAGCTAATTAACTTCATAGTTTTATTAGCAAGCTCTTTTGCAAGCGCTACGCTCATGATGTCATCTTTTAAAAGGCTTATATCAGCTGTTGCTTTAGCGATATCTGCACCTTTGTGCATGCTTATGCCAACATTTGCTTTTGTTAGGCTTGGCGCGTCATTTATACCATCACCTACAAAAGCGACCTTTTTGCCCTCACTCTTTAGCTCTTCTATGATCGCTGCTTTATCGGTTGGCAAGCACTCAGCATAGACCCTATCAAGCCCAAGCTCGCGCGCTACCTCTTCAGCTTTGCTCTTTATGTCGCCACTTAGCATAACTATCTCTTTTACGCCAAGATTTCGTAGTTTTGCCACCATATCTTTAGCGTTTGCTCTCATATCATCTTTCATGGCTATGACGCCAACAAGCTCTTTATCGTATCCCACGTAAAGCAGGGTTAGACCGCTTTGTAAAGCCTTATTTATAAGCGTTTCGTGAGCTTTAAAGCTTATCATCTCATCATCTTCTAAGAAGTGCCTACTGCCGATAACGACCTCTTTGCCATGCATCGCAGTTTTTACACCGTGAGCTACGATAAATTCAACCTCGTCATGGTGAATGTGGCTGAATCCACGCTTGTTTGCAGCCTCAACTATCGCTTCAGCTACCGGGTGAAAGCAGTGCTCCTCGGCACTTGCGGTTAAATTTACAGATATCAGCCTCCGAAAATCCATCTTTAAAAGAGTAAATTTCAACCACACTTAGGCGTCCGTGAGTTAGAGTACCAGTTTTGTCAAAGACAAATGTATCAACCGAGCTTAGAGCCTCGATCGCCTTTGCGCCTTTTATAAGGATGCCGTTTCTGCCAGCCTTTGAGATGCTTGATTTAAACGCAACTGGGGTAGCAAGCTTAAGCGCGCAAGAGTAGTCAGCTTGAAGCACGCTTGCAACGCTGTTCATATTTTTATTTATAACATACGAAAGCCCAGCAAGAGAGAGTGTGACTGGCACTAGTTTGTCAGCTAGTTTTAGAGCTTTTACGCCGATGGCTGATTTTTCATTAAGTGAAGTTTGGATGTACTCTTTGATCCTTGCGGTTGCGGTGTCGCTACCTACGTTTTCAGCCCAAATTTTGATCCTGCCTTCATCGACAACAGTGCCACTTATGACGCGGTCGCCTCTAGCTTTTGCCACGGGTTCTGCCTCTCCAGTCATTGAGACTTGATTGACATCAGCATTACCCTCGACGATGTAGCCATCAACGCCTATCGTCTCGCCAGCTCCGACTACTACGATGTCGCCTTTTTTTAAATTTTCGGTTTTTACTTTTTCAAGCGTCTTTTCACCGTTTAAATTTCGCTCGACCCAGACCTCTTCGATGTTTGGTTTGGCTAGCTCTTTGATAAGATCATCACTTCTGTGGCTAGCACTCTCCTCCATGTATTCGCCGATATTTATCATCAAATTTGTGCTATTTGCAGCCAAATGATCGCCCATTGCAAGGCTTGTGCCAATAGCAGTTGCTTCAAGCACCTTTGAGGTGATGCCCTCATGCCTTAGCTCTTTTGCGCCTTCTATTAAATTTTGGAGCTGTGGCGTAAAGAGTTACGGCTGATTTTAGAGTTTTATTACTCATAAATGGTGTTACACCAAGTGCAGCAGCAGCTTTGTAGATATTTGCTTTGCTAGGCAGGCTCTCATCTTTTGGCTTGGTTGGAAAATCATAGCTTTTTATAAAATCTAAAATTTTCTCATAGCTCTTATCAAACTCAACAACGATGCTTTTTGCGTATTTATTTACACGCACGCTTTTTGCATCGGTTCGCTCTGAGATCGCAGCCTCGATGGCGCTGACATCGCTTCTAGCGTTTAGGCTCTCGCAAATAAACCTCGCTCTATTTTTGCTCTTATGAGCTAGAGTGACCTTATTTTTGTGAGTCAAGTTCTGCTTTGACATCTTCAAAACGCTCTTTTAGTTCTTCTATGCCAGCGTTTATTAGCTCGCCACCTTTGATGATCGCTTTAAATACGCACTCTTGTGCTTTTGGATTAGTTAGCACATAAGCTGCTATGCCGCCTAAAAGTAGGCCTTTAACAAAGCCAGCTGCGTTAAAATTTTCAGGTACAAATGGTAAATTTTGAGCTGCATTGTTTATCGCATTATCAACTGCACTTGGCTGAGTTGCTGCTGCGTCATTTGCTACTACTTCGTTTGCGTTTTCTTCATTGATATAAGGGTTATTCATTATTTACTCTCCAATTTTATTAGTTCTTCAGCTATTAAAAGACCGCCGATGCCAGCTGCAGTAAAAGCTGCTGCGTTTAGATATTTTTTTTGTGCTATCAAATTTGAAGCGTGAATGCCAACAGCACCTACAAAACCACCAGTTACGGCGTATTTTGCTATCTTTTTAGCGACATCTTTTTTAGTTGCTCTGTTGTTTAGATAGTCGCTAAAGCCAAGCGCAGCCGCACCCATACCAGCGATTAATGCTCCACTGATGAAGTGATCAAATGGAAGTCTTGTATTTGAAAGTGTAAAAAGACTATTTTCTTGCATTCTCTATCCTTAAGCTATATCATTTGGTGTGATAGCTTTTGGAGCTGCTGGCTTTTTAGCACGTGGTTTTCTTGTTTTTTTAACCACTTTTTCAGCCTCTTTTTCTACTTTTTTAACGCCACGTTTTGCTTTTTTCTCTTCTTTAACCATGAAGTCTTTTGCATCTTTTGCGACGTTTTTACCTTTTTTGTAAAGATCTTTTGCCGCCTCTTTGCCTTTATCTAAGCCGTCTTTTGCGCACTCTTTGATCTTATCTCTTTTACTCCAAGCAACTACTGCTAAACCGCCTACTGCTAAACCTGCTAAAAATGGTAATGCCATTTTAAATCCTTTCTTTGTTTGATTTTGTAAATTATTCATCTTCTTCATCCTTATTTAAATTTTTGCTAACTACTGAAATGCCTAATGCCCAAGCGCAAGCCCGCTAAAAAACGAGAAATTTGGGTTGTTTGTGATTTTTACCAACTCGCTTTTATCAGCCTTGCCACTTGCAATATTTTGCAAGCTTTTAGTTATCTCATTAAAGTCATTTTGATAGCTTTCTAAAATATTTGTTATGCCATTTTGCTCAAAATTTTGCGAAATTTCATTTAAATTTCAGCTCATTTTTTACCTCAGCTCCACTATAAATTTCTTTTAAGCAGTGCTTTAAAGAGGTGATATATTCATTATTTGAAGTAGCCCAAAGTCTAAAAAATAGATCTTTTAGCTCCTCATCGTCTAAGCTTTCACAAAATTTTCATACATTTTGTTTAGCTCATTTTCATAGTTTAGTGCCTCTATCAGCGCATCTTCTTTATTTTTTGCTGGCAAAAAGATAGCTTCATTTTCGCAAACAAGCTCATACTCATGCGCACTTGCAAATTTTCTATCAAGATGATCGCATTTTTTCTCACACTTGCGATTTGATCAAATACTTCGCCAAACGAAGCTAGGCTTTCATATAGCCTTAGTGCGTTTTTTTCGCTCGTATAAGAGGCGTTTAAAAGCTCGTTAAGCATATTTTACTTCTCTTGCTACTTCATTTACTTTAGCTGAAATTTCTTCTAAATTTTGCCCTTTTAAGAGATCCTCCCAGAGATTTTTAGGGAAAATTTCATGGTCGTATTCGATCGTTACAGAGCCGATTATCTTGTTAAATTTAACATTTTTTATGCCATTTATCTGAGCGATCATATCATCTAAACTGGCTAAATTTACGCTACTACTTAGCTCTTTGATCTTTGGGCTAACCCTTACTCTTAGTCTGCCATTTGTGTGAGCTATCATCGAAAAATAGCTTGCAACTTGTGCTAAAGTTTGTGTTTTTATATCCATTTTCATCCTTTTATTTTGTCTGCGTATTATCTAACATGCAACTTAAATCAATCTGAAATTTTTTTTGTCTTTCATTATCAAAAAGTAAAATGAAATGATAAATTTAAATCCCATTTTTTGCTTGGCAATCACTGCAAATTCCATAAAGTATCATCTTATGAGACTCTGCACTAAATGAACTTTGGCTACAAATTTGATCTTGTCTTTGCTCTATCATCTCATCTTCAAAATCAACCACCTTTCCGCAAATTTCACATATCAAGTGATCGTGAGAGGATTTTAAATTTAGCTCATAGTTTTTAACACCATTTTGCTCAAAACTATTTGCCAGATGGTGCTCTTCAAGAAAATTTAAAAAGGTATATATAGAAGTCATTGAAATTTCATTTTTGTAAGTTTCATAAATTTTTTGGCAAATTTCTTGAGCATTTAGATGCGACTTGCTAGTAAAAAGCACACGCAAAATTTGCTCTTTTATCTCAGAGCCTTTTTGACCAAAAGCTTTTAAAAACTCGTTAAAATGCTTGTAAAATAGTTCAAAGTCTTCCACAAAATCCCTATCAAATTGATAATGAAAGTAAAGATTTTACAACTTTGCTACTAAAAAATGCATAAAATTTCTTACGAATTTAAAGTAAAGTATTTTATAAGCTTCTTTTGGTATAGTTTCGCATTTTTTAAATCAGAATTAAGGAACGAAATGACTTACGACGAGCTAGAATTAGACGCCGTTTTGTTAGAGGTTTTGGAAAATAGAGGCAGCTTTGACTCGATGGACGACGAAGAGCTTTACGAGCTTATCGAGCAAGTCGCACAATACACTGACGGCGACTACGAAGAGGCGTTTGAATATATGACTCAATTTTCTCCGATCCCTAAAAAACGCTTTGTATCACTATTTATGGTTTAGCAAAAGGCTAAGCCATAATCTTGCTAAATTATAAACTGAAATTTCAAAAATCTTTAAAATGCTAAAGAAGCTTGACTCTTTTAAAAGAGCCAAGATGCGAGGTTTTTATAAGAAGTATTTTGAGATTATCTCTTTAAATTTGATTGTGTATTTGCTAGCTTTTGGGCTATTGTTGTAGATATCTTCAAATTCATACATTCTATCGTAGTAGTCGTTTGTATCTTGTGCGTTTATCTTAAGTCTTGCCACGTCTAAGCTAACGCCAACAAAAGCTCCACTAGTCTTGCCGCGCTCCTCGACAAATGCTGAAATTTCAGGCAAATCGCTAGCTATCGCCACTTCGTTACCAACGCCACCAGTCGCTTCTGCTTTTAGGCTGATCGTATCTTTTGCGTTAAATAAGCTTGCGTAGGCTTCTGAGTTTTTAAATAAAATGATCATATCTGCTGAGCTATATCCTAGCTGAAGTCCGATGCTGCCAGATGTGTAATTTACAAAAAATGGGCTTGACCACTCGCCATCGTCGTTTTTAGCGATAAATACGCCTTTGCCTTTTGAGCCAGTGATGATCGCACCTGCTTTTGTTACATCTGGGATGATGGCGATGGCTTTGATGCCTGTAAATTTCGGTATTTGGTTTTAAATTTCTAGTGCCAAAAGCGTTTAAAATGTTTATCGCATTTTTTAGTTTTTGATTTTGGATCACGTCAGCGTTTAAATTTTAACGCAAAAAATGAGCCGATCAAAAAGAGCAAAGTTAGAATTTTTTTCATCAAATTTCCTTATTTAAAATTTTTGTTATTATAGCCTAAAATAAACTATTATTTAAAAATTTATTAATGAAATTTTATGAGATTTCATTATAAAATGCCCATTTTTAAGGAAAAAATATGAGCTTAATACTTTTTGTCGAATACGTCGGTATAGCATCAGCTGCGCTTAGTGGCTTTTTGTTTGCAGTAAAGAGGGAGTGTGACTGGCTGGGCGTTTTTTTGTCTGCATTTTTAACTGCACTTGGTGGCGGCATCGTGCGTGATATGCTCGTTGGCAGGGCAGTTTATTCATTCACTCACTACATGCCAGTAAGCGTCGTCATCTTTATGCTTGTCGTATCTAGGATCACAAATTTGCATATAAAAAGAGATGGTTTGGAGAAGAAATTTGTCTTTATCTTTGCCGATGCGATCGATGTTATCTGCTTTTCTATCGTCGGTGCGATGGTTGCCATCGAGTATAGCTACAACATCTTTGGCGTCATGATGATCGCCTTTTTTAACGGCGTTGGCGGTGGTATCTTAAGAGATATCTTGCTAAATGAAGTCCCATGGTTTTTGCGCACTGGACTTTACGGCACGATAAGCCTTGGCGTGGGGCTTGCTTACTTTATCCTCTATCATCTAGGCCTTACCAACATATTTTTTACCATGCTCTTGCTCGCTGCTGGCATAACGGTCAGGATGTTTGCATTTTATAGAGGCTGGAAGCTGCCTGATCTATGAAATTTAGCGAGTTTTTTGATATCTGGATCAATGAAAACTACTATAAATTTGGCGTGGATATCGGCAAAAAGGGTGATTTTTACACAAATGTAAGCGTTGGCTACCTCTTTGGCGCTTGCCTTGCAAACTACTTTTTAAAGCTACTTAAAAATGGCGAAATTTCTAGCTCATGCAAGGTCGTGGAGATCGGCGCAAACTCAGGCGATATGCTGGCTGACTTTGCGCAAGGCATCTTTACGCTTGAGCCAGAAATTTTGTCAAATTTAGAGCTTATTATCATAGAACCTCATGAAATTTTACGCAAAAAACAGCTTGAGACATTTAAAAATCGCTTTGGTAACGAGGTTAGAGTAGGGCACTATGAAAATTTAGGTGAGTGCTCGTTTGATGAAATTTTTGTCATATCAAATGAGCTGCTTGACGCGTTTAGCTGCGAGGTGATAGACGCAGATAATATGCTTTTTGTGGATAGCGATCTAAAATTTCACTGGCAAAAGGCAGATCAAAATTTACTAGCCCTTGCAAAGAAATTTGGCATAAAAAAGGGCGAGATATCAACTAGCTACGCCAAATTTGCGCTTCAGCTTGCAAATGCGGCAAAAAAGGTGAGATTTTTAAGCTTTGACTACGGCGAATTTCGAGCCAAAAAATGAGTTTAGTCTAAGAGTTTTTAAAGACCATCAAGTTTTTTCATTGTTTGAAATTTCAAACCTCGAGCCATATTTTAAAAGCTCAGATCTAACTTATAGCCTTTGTTTTAAGCAGGTAAAAGATGCTTTTTGCGAAGCTGGCTTTTTGATGCTTAAATTTAAAAAACAAAATGATGCTTTAGTTTGCGACTTTGGCGTGGATGAAATTTTATCTTTGGTGCTTGAAAAAGGCAGCAAGCAAGCCTACGAAAATGCCGCAAAACAAGCGAAATTTCTACTCTCGCCCCAGTTTTTAGGCGAGAAGTTTAAATTTATAGAGTTTTTAAAGAGCTAGCCTGGCGATATCAGCGTAATCCGCTTCGCAAGCTTTCAAAAGGTCATTTGGAGCTATCTTTATCTGCTTGCCTCTTACTCCAGCGCTTACTAGCACGTACTCTTGCTCTTTTGCTCGCTCATCGATGAAGGTCGCAAAGTGCTTTTTCATAGCAAGTGGCGAGCAGCCGCCTCTGATGTAGCCGGTGATCTTCTCTAAGTCTTTTAAATTTATAAGCTCGCAGCGTTTGGCTCCGCACGCATGAGCAAGTGCTTTTAAATCAAGCTCCAGATCGCCTTGCAAGCAGGCAACGACAAAATTTTAGGCTCGCACTGACAAACGATCGTCTTATAAATTTGCTTTATATCTTGCTTGGTGCTAGCTGCGACATGAACGGCTGAAAGGTCGTTTAGATCGACTTCGTACTCAAGTATCTCATACTCTATTTTTAGCTTATCTAAAAGCCTAGCGGCGTTGGTTTTATGTATCATCTTTTCTCATTTTTGCGAATTTTTGTATAATTATAGCCAAAACTTAAAGGAGGAAAGATGGCTGAAGAAGTTGAAGAGAAAAAAGCAAAAAAAGGTGGCAATGGCGCTTTGATGATAATCATCATCGCGATATTTGTTTTATTGCTAGTTATCGGAGGGCTAGTGGCGTTTTTGATGCTTAGTTCTGACGAGCCAAAAGAGGCAAATATGGCGCAAACACCAGCTCAGACTCAAACTCAACCAGCACCCGCTCAAAACAAAGCAAAACGCGGTGGCAACGACTATTCGAACATGGGACCGATCTATCCGCTTGATCAGTTTGTCGGTAAATTTTACTTAGTGAAAATGGCTCGAGATTTCTTAAAACTAAGATTGATCTAGAGCAAAGCGACGAGCTACTAACTGCCGAGCTTGATAAGAAAAAGGCACTTTTAAGAGATATTATCATAAGAACACTCTCTTCTAAAACTTACGAAGAAGTAAGCACTGCAAAGGGTAAGGATAGGCTAAAAGACGAGATCGTCGGCAAGCTAAATGAAGTGCTAAATGATGGCTACATCAAAAACATATTTTTTACTGATTTTGTGGTGCAATGATAGGCATCGATATCGTTAAGATAGATAAAATTTCAAGACTTAAGGCTCGTCACGGCGAGCTTTTTTTAAAGAGATTTTTAAGTGATAGTGAGATCGCGCTAGCAAAAAATGATGCGACTTTGGCTGGATTTTGGGCGGCCAAAGAAGCAGCTAGCAAAGCCCTTGGTGTGGGCATCAGCAAAGAGTGTGGTTTTTTAGACATTATGCTCAGCAAAGACGCAAGAAACGCACCAAAGATAAAATTTAGCCCAAGAATTTATACAAGCTTTAATATCAAAGAAGCAAGCCTTAGTATAACTCACGACGGCGGATTTGCCGTAGCTGCAGTGATGATCGTGTGAAATTTATCTTTTTTAAGAATAATCTAATTTTATATGCTTGAACCGCTAAATACTTGCAAAATTTTAAAGAAGTTTTTACTAAAAAGAAATTTGAAAGTTAATGAAGGAGCTTAAGTGATAGTAAGATGTGTAAAAATAAACGAGAAGCGAGAGGAGTTGAAACTATATAAAAAATATATAGTATATGGTTTGCATTTTGAGAATATGGGGGTTAGTTATCTTCTTGATCCTCTCGATGATGGTTATCCTTTCTTTTACGACTCTAAGTATTTTGAAATTATAGATAACTTTATGCCGACTTCTTGGGTGCTATCAAAAAGAGAGCTTGTTATTATTTATTCGTACAATGAGATAGCGTCCGATTTTGGTAAATATTATTATTTATTATCAGATAAAGATCCGTGGTATTTGGAAAATTTTATGCAAAGAAAAAGAGAGATTGATAAAGAAGTTGTGCAAAACAGACTTAAAAATGGCATAGAATTAAAGTTAAAGGCTATAAATGACTTTCAAACACTAGGCAAGATATCTGACTTTAAACTAAATTTTGAAAATGAACTAGTTAAAATAAACATAAATATTGACAATAAAACAAGATATGAGTATTTAAAAAATAGCGGTCAAAGCTGGTGTTATATGAAGCTAGATGACGGCAAATTTGATGCGATGACAAGCGTTGATAGGCTAAATTTTGTACTTAAAAGAGCTATTAAATTTATAGAGACGACATAATCTAAAGGATAAATTTGAAAGTAAGACTAAAAGATGGTGTTGATAAAGATAAATACTACATACCAACATATAATTCTATTGGTGATTATCTAAAAATAGATCAAGAGTATGAAGTTTGCGGGATAGAGGTAAATAAAAATGACCCATGTTGTATAAGTTATTCAGTGATTTTTGATTATAGAACTTGGAGTTTTGATGCAAATATTTTTGCTATAACAGATGACACTATTGGTGCTGATTGGGTTTTAAGACAGATAAACGAGAACATTTTTATGTTTGCTCCAAAATGTATAAATTATCTTGGGTTTGTAGAGGAATTTTGGGACGATGAATTGCCAGCGTTAAGAGCGTATTATAAGAGATTTGATAGTGCTATAAAAAGATCATTTTCAAGATATGAATTTAGAAAAATCTTTAACGACTATCAAGACCCAAGTATAAAAGCTACCGGAGTAGATACGCAAGCAGACGGCTACGTAGTTTGTCCGCATTGCTACAACGCAGAGCAGGTAAGTGCGGAGCTAGGTGTCATAAAGTGCGAAAAATGCAAGCAAGAATATAACAACCCACTTGCTAAAATTTGTCCAAGTGGGATATCGGTGCTTGATGAGTAAATATAAATTTCATCATATATCAAGTAGCCACATTATATGGTTTGGTTTTATTTTAGGGTATTAAAATGATTTTTATTGGTCAGCATGATGATATTATTAAATACAATAAATAGGAGTAGTTTTGTGATTTATAATAATTTTTTGACTTTAATGAAAGATTTTGCCAATGATAAAATAGATGCGAGCACTTATCAAACTCAATTCTTTAAGTTATTGCATAAAGATGACGGTTTTTTTAATAATTATTATGACGTTATGCAAAGTTTATTTTATGATGTGGAAGAATATTGCCCAATTAAAGAACTAAGAAATGCTGGTGAAATTGATGAGATTACATTAAAAAATAGCACAATAAATGCACTAAATCAAATAAAGCTATAAGTTTAAAACAATCTCTTTGAGTTAGGACGGCTTTGTCCTAAATAACCGCAAAATCGATAAGCAATAGCTCTGAGCTGGGATAAAGTGGTAAATTTCTCGTGAGTTCTTTTTGATATTCACTAAAAAATCTTTTATCTTTTGACACAAAAGCATAAATTATCTCTTTGTGGTTTTGTAGATCACTGCCATTTTGCGCAAAAAGCATACCGAAACTATCCCTACATCCACTCAAGTACTTGCGTGATATCTTTGGCGTAAAAGCACTTTAGACCTTGCGTGTCAAGCGGTTTGTTTGGAATGATCGCATTTTTAAATTTCTGCGTTTTTGCCTCTTTTAAACGCTGATCGAGGTTAAAAATTTCTCTTATCTCGCCGTTTAGGCTTAGCTCGCCGATGAAGATACTATCCTTGCTGATAGGGCGGTTTTTGAAGCTGCTGATTATCGCTGCGATGACGGCTAGATCGGCCGCAGTCTCGCTTATCTTAACGCCACCTGAAACGTTTATGAAGACGTCGTAGTGCCCAAGTGGAATTTCAAGTTTTCGCTCAAGTAGGGCTAGTAGCATATCTAGGCGGTTTCTCTCAAAGCCAGTCGAGCTTCGTTTTGGATAGGCGCTTTCACAAACAAGCGCTTGAATTTCGATGCTAAGCGCCCTTGAGCCCTCCATTATGATAGTTATCGCACTGCCACTCATCGCCCCGCCACGTGTGAAAATTTACTCGAAACTTCGTTTGCGCTCACGAGCCCTTGCTGGCTCATCTCAAATATGCCAACCTCGCTCGTCGAGCCAAAGCGGTTTTTAAACCCACGCAAAATTCTCAGCTCTCTACTCGCGTCACCCTCAAAATAAAGCACCACATCGACCATGTGTTCAAGCACTCTAGGCCCTGCGATCGAACCCTCTTTGGTTATGTGTCCGATGATGAAAACGCAAATATTTTGGCTCTTTGCAAGTCTCATCAGCTCAAATGTGATCTCGCGAACCTGCGTGATCGAACCTGGCGCGGAGGTTATATTTTGGCTATAAAGCGTTTGTATGGAGTCAATGACTAGCACCTTGTAGTCGCTCTTTTGCACCTCTAGCAGGATATCTTCTAGGCAAATTTCAGATTAGCAGGTAGTAAATTTTTATCCACCGCATTTAGCCTGTCAGCTCTCATTTTTACCCTGCTTTGGCTCTCTTCGCCGCTTACATAGAGGGTTTTTTTGCCGTCTTTTGCTGAAATTTGAGCCGATTTTTAGAAGTAGGGTTGATTTGCCGATGCCTGGGCTACCGCCTATAAGCACAAGTGAGCCCTCGACCACGCCACCACCAAGAACAAGGTCTAGCTCGCTATCTTTGGTGCTAAATCTCGTGAAATTTTCGAATTTCAACTTCGTCTATGCTTATGGCTTTGCTAGGTGTGCCACTACTTTTTGCTATCTCTTTGCTTATCTTTATCTCTTGCTGACTAAGCTCGACAAAGCTATCCCAAGCCCCACATTGTGGGCATTTGCCCAGCCACTTTGCCTGTTGATTACCGCAGGCTTGACACTCAAAAACTGGCTTTGCTTTTGCCATAATATATCCTTTTTAAAATTTCAATTATCATCACTCCAAAGGCCGCTCCGATCATGTCTGCCACGATGTCAAGCAGGCTAAAGCTCCTGTTTGGTAAAAATGCCTGAACGAGCTCTATTTGCACGCCAAAAGCTAAAAGCAGGGCTAAATTTTTTAAAATTACAAACTCATAGCCAAGGTAGAGCAGGATATAAAGGACGAAAAAAGCTAAAAAATGATTTGCTTTGTCCCACGAATTTTCGATGATCGCAGGACTTTTGGGAGTAAATGCAAGAATATCAATCGCCAAAAGAGCAGCGAAAAAGCAAATTTTACTAAGAAATTTTACCCTACTCAAAAATGGCGTCCATCAGCTCGTCTAAAAACTCGTCCAAGGTTAAATTTGATGATATCGTCCATGCTTTCGCCAACGCCTATATAAAATATAGGTAGCTCAAGCTCTCTTGCCACGCCAAATAGCGCTCCACCCTTTGCAGTGCCATCAAGCTTTGTGATGATGACGCCATCAAGCGAGACGATCTCGTTAAACGCCTTTGCCTGCGCGACGCCAGCGTTGCCCTGCGTGCCATCAAGGATGAGGATCTTGCGGTGAGGCGCCTTTTCGTAGGCTTTTTTGCTGATACGAACGATCTTGTCAAGTTCGTTTGCCAAATTTGTCTGGTTTTGAAGTCTGCCAGCCGTGTCTAAGATGACGCGGTCGATGCCTTTTGCAAGGGCCGAGCTGATCGTATCGTAAGCCACAGCTGAAGGATCATGTCCTTGCTGGGTGGCGACTATTGGCACATTTAGTCTGATTGACCACTGGCGCAGCTGCTCGATCGCCCCAGCTCTAAATGTATCACAAGCGCCCAAAATGACGCTTTTGCCGTTATTTTTATATAAATTTGCTAGCTTTGCGATGGTTGTCGTCTTGCCAGCGCCATTTACGCCAAGGATGAGATCGACAAATGGCTTATCAGGCTCGATCACACGCTCCTTTTCGTAGATAAAATAGCTACTCATAACGCGTCTTAGATCGGCTCTGCTCACTTCATCTTGTGGCGGCAGATAGTATAAAATCTCCTCCACGATCTCGTAAGCCACGTCAGCTTCTAGTAAAATTTCTTCCAAGCTCTCTTTGTCGATCTTTTTTGACTTTTTAGCCGAGCTTATCGCTCCAAAGGTCTTTTCAAAGCCTCTTTTTAAAAACTCAAGCATTATTTTATAGCCCTATTTATGTCAGTTTCAAGCATCTCTTCAGGTACAAGACCGATGTAACCTTGAGCGTAGTCCCCATTTGCTTTAAAGAGCGCAGATGCAGGGAGTCCTTTGATGCCGCCCATCGCCTTTTCAAATAAGAAATTTCCCTCGCCAACTGCGATATCGTATTTGATCTTATATTTTTGAGCAAATTCTTTAACCTCGTCCTCGCTCTTGTCTTCAAGCAAGACAGCAACGATGTTTAGCTCGTTTTTAAATTTCTCACTTAGGTTGTTTAAAGATGGTATCTCAGCCTTGCAAGGTGGGCACCAAGTGGCAAAAAATACATAAAGTGTCGCTTTTTTTCCATCTTTTACGTCAAAGCCGTTGCTTCTTTTTGTGATCTGCATAGTTGTGCCGTTAAGCAGTTTTAGGCTTATCTCTTTTACTTCGTCACTTTGTGTGCTTTCGCTTATCTTTGGTGTGAGCGTATCTTTGCTTAAATTTTCATCTTTGCTGGCATTTTCTTCTAAATTTTTACTTTGCACAGCTGGCTCGCTGGTGTTTTGCTCGCTCTTTTTGTTAGAGTCGTCGCCGCATCCGAAAAATGCAAAAAGACAAAGTGATGTTATAATTGCGCGTTTTAGTGTCATAAATTTCCTTTTGAAAAATGTTTCAGGATTATACAAGAAAGAGCATAAAATGAGCGTTAATTTAAGAAAAAAACGAATTTAGAAAAAATGCAAGAGCAAATTTGATAAAGCTTGCTAAATTTAGAGCAAAATGCACGCATTATAAGGCGGTAAAAACGCTTTTAAATTTGATAAATTACACAAATTTTAAAAAGGTTCTCTTTTACCTGCCGCTTAACTACGAAGTCGATGTGCTTAAAATAAGACGAAATTTATCACAAAAAATGTGAAATTTTTGCCCCTTTTATGGTAGGTCTTAGCTTAGAGATGGTAAGATTGCGACTGCCATTTATAACTTATAAATTTAATGTCAGACAGCCATCTGGCAAAAAAATGAATAATGTTAAACTCGATATGGCGGTAGTTCCAGCGATTGGGGTTGATGGAGCTATGGCAAGGATAGGGCACGGAAAAGGATTTTACGATAGATTTTTTGACACTTTGCCCGTTAAGCCAAAACTGATAGTTTTCTTAGAGGTAAAAGACTTCTACACCAAAGATGTGCTCTCGCAGGCGCACGATGCGGTAGCAGACTTTCATATAACCCCAAGCAAAAATTATATAAAAAGAGGAATAAATGATAGAGGTTTTAATAGGCTTAGGAGCCGGTGTGGTGGGCGTTGGAGCAGGGTATCTCTACGCCAAAAAGATAAATGATGCAAACTACAATATATTTTTAGAGCAGGCAAAAGCAAAGGCAAAAGCCATCGAGTATGAAGCTGAGCTAACGCTTAAAAACTCTAAAATTTTCAGTGCAAGAGGCTGAATTTGAGGCTAAAAAAAGATACGATGACAAGACGACAAAGCTTCAAAAAGAGTATGCAAGTAAATTTTGATGAGCTGACCAAAAAAGAGAAAATTTTGCTAAATGAGCAAGAACTTTTAAATGAGAGTAAAGAGCTTTTTGAAAAAGACAAGCAAGATGCAAAGGTCACTTACGAAGAGGGTTTAAATTTAAAAGCAACTTATCAAAACAAAGTAGAAGAGGCGATAAGAGTGCTTGAGCACGCTGCTGGTTTAACGGAGGAGGAGGCAAAGAGGTCGTGCTTAAAAAGGTCGAGGAGAAGTCTCGCGCCGACATCGCTCACATCGTTAGAAAATACGAAGAAGAGGCAAAAAGAGAGGCTAAAAAGAGGGTTAATTACATATTGGCGCAGGCTACGTCAAGATTTGCCGGAGAATTTGCGGCTGAGCGACTGATAAATGTCGTAAATATCAAAAACGATGAGCTAAAAGGCAGGATCATCGGCAAAGAGGGACGCAATATCAAGACCCTTGAAATGGTCCTTGGCGTTGATATCATCATCGACGACACCCCACACGCTATCATACTAAGCAGCTTTAATCTTTACAGACGTGCGATCGCAACAAGAGTGATCGAGCTGTTGGTGGAGGATGGCAGAATTCAGCCTGCGAGGATAGAAGATCTGCACAAAAAAGTGACTGAAGAATTTGAGCAAAGCATACAAGAAGAGGGCGAGAACATCGTCATGGACCTTGGTCTAAATAAAATTCATCCAGAGATAGTAAAACTAATAGGCAAGCTTAAAATTTAGAGCAAGCTACGGTCAAAACGCCCTTGCTCACAGCCTTGAAGTGGCTCACCTTGCTGGCATCATCGCGGCTGAGTGCGGCGGAGATGAGAAGCTAGCAAAAAGAGCTGGCATACTTCACGACATCGGCAAGGCGCTAACTCACGAGTACGAGGGCAGCCACGTTGATCTTGGAGCTGAAATTTGCAAACGCTATAAAGAGCATCCAGTCGTCATCAATGCGATCTATGCTCACCACGGCCACGAAGAGGCGACAAGTATAGAAAGTGCTGCTGTTTGCGCGGCTGATGCACTAAGTGCAGCTCGTCCAGGAGCAAGACGCGAGGTGCTTGAGAGCTTCCTAAAACGTGTCGAAGAGATCGAAAATATCGCAAAAAGCAAAGAGGGCATCAAACAAGCTTATGCGATCAACGCTGGCCGTGAGATCCGTGTCATTGCAAATGCTAAACTCATAAATGACGATGAGGCGGTGCTTGTGGCAAAAGAGATAGCTCAAGAGATCGAGAGTAAGGTGCAGTATCCTGGTGAGATAAAAGTAAGCGTCATCAGAGAGACTCGCGCTGTTGATTTTGCGAAATAACGGCAAGATATGAAATTTATTTTATCATTAATAGTGTTTTCTCGCTTGGCTTTGCTAGCGAGGAGCTCGTGCTAGAGTCGGCAAATTTGTTTATAACGACGATGAGAGGCGCTAGAAATGCTCCTATAAAAGAGCTCATCGAGCAGTCAAAAGCGACGATCATCTTTCCAAGTGTTAAAAAGGTCGGTTTTGTGGTTGGTGGCATGGGCGGAGATGGCATCATGGTCGTTGGCAACATCAACTCTCCAAGTGAAATTTTGCCAGTTAGTATAAGTGGCGGCAGCATCGGCATACAGCTTGGTTATGAAGATAGCTCGCTTGTGCTATTTATATTTAAAGATAGCATCATCTACGACATAAAAGACGCTAAGATCACGCTCGATACGAAGCTTTCAGTAGCATTTGGCGATATCGGGCGCAATTATAATAAAGTAAGCGATTTTAAATTTTCAAGCGACATCTATGCGTATGCTGCAAATGATGGGTTTTTCGCTGGAGCTAGCTTTGGCGGAGCAGTCATTAGCGCAAAGGATGAAATTTTAAAACAAAGTGGCTACGCATACGAGCAGCTAATATCTTCTGCTTCTAAACTTTTGGGCAATGATGCAAGATATTATAAACTCAATCTCAACTTACGGCTACGTTGTGCTGTTTTTTTATAGCCTTGGTGGTGGCATGGTCGCGCTTATCGCCGCTGGGATATTAAGCTTTGCAGGCAAAATGGACATCACTCTTAGCATAATCGTCGCTGCCGTGGCAAATACGATCGGCGATACTTTGATCTTTTACGTCGCAAGGTTTAACAAAAGCTCGCTTATGCCTTATGTGAAAAATCACAAAAGAAAGCTTGCCTACGCTGGAATTTTGGCAAAAAAGCACGGTGATAAGATAATATTTATCAAGAAATTTATCTACGGCGTCAAAACTTTGGTGCCTATCGCACTTGGACTTACAAAATACTCTTTTTATAAATTTAGTGTTATAAATTTCGATCTCCTCGGTGCTTTGGGCGGTGATCGTTGGTCTTGCTAGCTATAAAGCAGGGGATTATTTCGTGAGTGTGAGTGACTATCTTGGCGCGCATGGATATATCATGCCACTTGCTATGGTAGGCTTATTATTTGGTATCTGGTTGTTTTTACAACACATTACAAAAAGGAGAAAAGTATGAAAAAGGTGATATCTGCTCTAATCGTAGTTATCGTGGTCGTCGCAGGCGCTGTTTATTTTGCCTCAAACAAGGTTGAGGAGAACTATCAAAGGATAGTTGATAGACTAAATGATGTAAATGGCTTTAAAGTTTCAGAAAACAGCTATCAAAAAGGCTTTTTTGGCTCAAAAGGGTCATTTGATCTTGTAGTTTCAAAAGATCTTTTGAAAATTTAGCTGGCAAAGATGTAGATGAGGATCTAAATTTTAAGGTAGAAAATGAAATTTCTCACTCAGTGCTTGCATTTGTAAATGGCTTTGAGATCGACTCAAAAATTTCTATACAAAATGAAGCGATAAAAAATATCGTGGCTTCATTTCTTGGATCAAACGTCATCGCAACGGCTAAAACAAAGGCCAGCGTGAGTGGTGATAAAGATGTAAATGTTAAATTTAGCGACATCGACTTTAGTGATAAGCAAACTATGAACGTTCATACAAAGGATGTGAAATTTGGCTTGAAACTGGATGCAAAAGATAATGTAAATAGCGCAAAACTAGGCGTTGAAAAAGTTGTTTTAAAAGATCTTAATGAAGAAAATAAAGCAGAAGTTAATCTTGAAGGCGTTGATATAGATACAAGTTACACTGTGCCAGTTGAAATTTCAAAGATATTTGAGAGCAAACTAGCTCCTTACGTAGCAAAGGCTAAGATCAAAAAACTAGCATTATTAGATGAAAAAGATAGTAATGTTGCTTTGGATGATTTTGAGTATAGCTCGAAATTTGAAGTCTCAAATGATCTTGGTAGCTCAAAAGATGTGGTGAAGATAGGTGCAGTTGCTGACAATAAAGTGAAATTTACAGATTTTATCTTAGATAGCAAGATAGCAAATATCAACGTACCAACTATAAATAATATACTTGATAGACTAAGTAATGTAAATGTTGATACAAACGAGAGTATCTTTGCTGGGCTAAATTTAGACGAAGTAATGGGTCAAATTTTAGAGAAAAATCCGAGTGTGAAAGTGAATAAATTAAGCTTTAAAAATGGCGATAATGCGATAAATTTGAAACTAGATGCTGCTATTAATGGCTTTAAAAGCGGAGAAAGTCAGCTTGCGATCTTCGATAAGCTATCGCTTAATGGTGAGCTAAGCGTGGATGAGACTTTGGCTAAATTTTTTGATACGCTCTTCCCTGAGATGACTCTTATCGAACCAACACTTATATCTGCTGGATACTTAAAAGAAGATGGCAAAAAAGTAGTAAGTAAATTTAAGTACGATCCAAATAAAAAAGATATTATTTTTAATGAAAAGGTTGGACTTCAAAATTTCTTCATGGGCTTTTAAAAAATAGCCTTATTTTTATCTACATTTAAGCATCATTTCTATATACTTCACTTTCTGTTTTGCAAGAGCGAGACAGAAAGTTCTTTTAACTTACAATTGTTAAACTATTAGTCAATCTTTGAAATCTAAACAAGTGATCGATTGAGCCAGTCTATTATGATTAAATAATAGATTAGACAAACTAATATAAAAACTAAAAGTTTTTTTGATTAAAAACTTCATAATAAAAATCCTATCTATTAGATAGGTAATTAATATGGAGAGTTTGATCTTGGCTCAGAGTGAACGCTGGCGGCGTGCCTAATACATGCAAGTCGAACGGACAAGTAAGAGCTTGCTCTTATGAGTTAGTGGCGCACGGGTGAGTAATGTATAGCTAATCTGCCCTACACTATGAGGACAACAGTTGGAAACGACTGCTAATACTCTATACTCCTGTCTGACATAAGTTAGATAGGGAAAGTTTTTCGGTGTAGGATGAGGCTATATTGTATCAGCTAGTTGGTGAGGTAATGGCTCACCAAGGCTATGACGCATAACTGGTCTGAGAGGATGATCAGTCACACTGGAACTGAGACACGGTCCAGACTCCTACGGGAGGCAGCAGTAGGGAATATTGCTCAATGGGGGAAACCCTGAAGCAGCAACGCCGCGTGGAGGATGACACTTTTCGGAGCGTAACTCG
Source organism: Campylobacter concisus (assembly GCA_037321105.1). Classification (GTDB taxonomy): domain Bacteria; phylum Campylobacterota; class Campylobacteria; order Campylobacterales; family Campylobacteraceae; genus Campylobacter_A; species Campylobacter_A concisus_AZ. Next base: position 2,155,710 of record CP147775.1, read on the forward strand.
CTTTTGTTAGGGAAGAACAATGACGGTACCTAACGAATAAGCACCGGCTAACTCCGTGCCAGCAGCCGCGGTAATACGGAGGGTGCAAGCGTTACTCGGAATCACTGGGCGTAAAGGACGCGTAGGCGGATTATCAAGTCTCTTGTGAAATCCTATGGCTTAACCATAGAACTGCTTGGGAAACTGATAATCTAGAGTGAGGGAGAGGCAGATGGAATTGGTGGTGTAGGGGTAAAATCCGTAGAGATCACCAGGAATACCCATTGCGAAGGCGATCTGCTGGAACTCAACTGACGCTAATGCGTGAAAGCGTGGGGAGCAAACAGGATTAGATACCCTGGTAGTCCACGCCCTAAACGATGTATACTAGTTGTTGCTAAGCTAGTCTTGGCAGTAATGCACCTAACGGATTAAGTATACCGCCTGGGAGTACGGTCGCAAGATTAAAACTCAAAGGAATAGACGGGACCTGCACAAGCGGTGGAGCATGTGGTTTAATTCGAAGATACGCGAAGAACCTTACCCGGACTTGATATCTAACAAATCATCTAGAGATAGAAGAGTGTCTGCTTGCAGAAATGTTAAGACAGGTGCTGCACGGCTGTCGTCAGCTCGTGTCGTGAGATGTTGGGTTAAGTCCCGCAACGAGCGCAACCCACGTCATTAGTTGCTAACAGTTCGGCTGAGCACTCTAATGAGACTGCCTTCGTAAGGAGGAGGAAGGTGTGGACGACGTCAAGTCATCATGGCCCTTATGTCCGGGGCGACACACGTGCTACAATGGCATATACAATGAGAAGCAATATCGCGAGATGGAGCAAATCTATAAAATATGTCCCAGTTCGGATTGGAGTCTGCAACTCGACTCCATGAAGCCGGAATCGCTAGTAATCGTAGATCAGCCATGCTACGGTGAATACGTTCCCGGTCTTGTACTCACCGCCCGTCACACCATGGGAGTTGATTTCACTCGAAGCCGGAATACTAAATTAGTTACCGTCCACAGTGGAATCAGCGACTGGGGTGAAGTCGTAACAAGGTAACCGTAGGAGAACCTGCGGTTGGATCACCTCCTTTCTAGAGTACATATAGATATTCTCTCACAAGATATCTATAAGAAAGATATTCTCAATCATCCTTGTTTAGTTTTGAAAGATTGATAGACCTATAGGGGCCTATAGCTCAGCTGGTTAGAGTGCACCCCTGATAAGGGTGAGGTCACAAGTTCAAGTCTTGTCAGGCCCACCAGAGAATTTAATTGGGGAATTAGCTCAGCTGGGAGAGCGCCTGCTTTGCACGCAGGAGGTCAGCGGTTCGATCCCGCTATTCTCCACCATAAAATAGTTTAACAGTAAAAGTCTATATTAAGTGTTTTTAGAAACATTTACTTTAGACTTTTAAGCGTACTTAATCTTTATTGATGACAAAGTTGCCGAAAGCAACTTTGTGCTTTAGGGGTTTCCAAAGGGTGTAACTCTTTGGTCGTAAAGACTAGCTTGCTAGTCTGCGAAGTCTAAATGTTCTTTTAATTAATATTGTTAATAGTCACAAGCAAGTTTTAAAAACAATTTTACAGGACTTGTTAAAGATTTAAATTTCTATCATCTTTGCATTTAATGCAAAAGTTTGACATCACAATCTATTTAGGATTTAAAACTTATCTAAATAGTAGTCAATGCTTTCCGTCTTGAGAGCTAGAATTTAAATGTAGTAACATAAAGTTATCTTTAACAAGGAAGTGATGCGAATTAGAATAATCTAATATAGAAAAGGTAAGCTACAAAGAGCAAGTGGTGGATGCCTTGGCTAGTAGAGGCGATGAAAGACGTGCCAGGCTGCGATAAGTCTCGGGGAGCCGTCAAGGGGCTTTGATCCGGGAACTTCTGAATGGGGCAACCCAACTAATAGAGATATTAGTTACCGTATAACGGAGCGAACGAGGGGAATTGAAACATCTTAGTACCCTCAGGAAAAGAAATCAAAAGAGATTACGCTAGTAGCGGCGAGCGAACGCGTAAGAGGGCAAACCACTAGTTTACTAGTGGGGTTGTAGGACTGCAATATAGACTAAACTTAGCTAATAGAACGACCTGGAAAGGTTAGGCACAGAGGGTGATACCCCCGTATATGAAAGCTTTGTTTTACTTAGCAGTATCCTGAGTAGGGCGGAACACGTGATATTCTGTCTGAAGCTGGGTAGACCACTATCCAACCCTAAATACTACTACTAGACCGATAGTGCACAAGTACCGTGAGGGAAAGGTGAAAAGAACTGAGGTGATCAGAGTGAAATAGAACCTGAAACCATTTGCTTACAATCATTCAGAGCCCTATGATTTATCAGGGTGATGGACTGCCTTTTGCATAATGAGCCTGCGAGTTGTGATGTCTGGCAAGGTTAAGGAAACCCGGAGCCGTAGCGAAAGCGAGTCTTAATAGGGCGTTTAGTCAGACGTTGCAGACCCGAAACGATGTGATCTATCCATGAGCAGGTTGAAACCGGTGTAAGAGCCGGTGGAGGACCGAACCCGCTAGCGTTGAAAAGCTATGGGATGACTTGTGGATAGGGGTGAAAGGCCAATCAAACATCGTGATAGCTGGTTCTCTCCGAAATATATTTAGGTATAGCGTCATGTAGTAACACTAGGGGGTAGAGCACTGAATGGGCTAGGGCATACACCAATGTACCAAACCCTATCAAACTCCGAATACCTAGTGTGTAATCATGGCAGTCAGGCGGCGAGTGATAAAATCCGTCGTCGAGAGGGGAACAACCCAGACTAACAGCTAAGGTCCCTAAATCTCATTTAAGTGGAAAACGATGTGGAGTTACTTAAACAACCAGGAGGTTGGCTTAGAAGCAGCCATCCTTTAAAGAAAGCGTAATAGCTCACTGGTCTAGTGATTCTGCGCGGAAAATATAACGGGGCTAAAATGAGTACCGAAGCTTTAGACTTAGTTTTACTAAGTGGTAGGAGAGCGTTGTATTTGCGTTGAAGGTATACCGGTAAGGAGTGCTGGAGCGAATACAAGTGAGCATGCAGGCATGAGTAGCGATAATTGGGGTGAGAATCCCCAACGCCGTAAACCCAAGGTTTCCTACGCGATGCTCGTCATCGTAGGGTTAGCCGGGTCCTAAGCAAAGTCCGAAAGGGGTATGCGATGGAAAATTGGTTAATATTCCAATGCCAACTATAATGTGCGATGGAAGGACGCTTAGAGTTAGAGGAGCCAGCGGATGGAATAGCTGGTCCATGTGTGTAGGTTGGAATTCAGGCAAATCCGAATTCCTTTAAGCTGAGGCAAGTGGGTGCGTGAATTCTTCGGAATAGATCGTATATTCTTGATACTGTCGAGCCAAGAAAAGTTTCTAAGTTTAGTTATAGTTGCCCGTACCGTAAACCGACACAGGTGGGTGGGATGAGTATTCTAAGGCGCGTGGAAGAACTCTCTTCAAGGAACTCTGCAAAATAGCACCGTATCTTCGGTATAAGGTGTGCCTAACTTTGTGAAGGATTTACTCCGTAAGCATTGAAGGTTACAACAAAGAGTCCCTCCCGACTGTTTACCAAAAACACAGCACTCTGCTAACTCGTAAGAGGATGTATAGGGTGTGACGCCTGCCCGGTGCTCGAAGGTTAATTGATGACGTTAGCTCTGCGAAGCGTTTGATCGAAGCCCGAGTAAACGGTGGCCGTAACTATAACGGTCCTAAGGTAGCGAATTTCCTTGTCGATTAAATATCGACCTGCATGAATGGCGTAACGAGATGGGAGCTGTCTCGAAGAGGGATCCAGTGAAATTGTAGTGGAGGTGAAAATTCCTCCTACCCGCGGCAAGACGGAAAGACCCCGTGACCTTTACTACAGCTTGACACTGCTATTGGGATAAAAATGTGCAGGATAGGCGGGAGGCTTTGATCCATAGACGCCAGTTTATGGTGAGCCATTGTTGAGATACCGCTCTTTTTTATTCTGATAGCTAACTAGCTTGAGTTATCCTCAAGTAGGACAATGTCTGGTGGGTAGTTTGACTGGGGCGGTCGCCTCCCAAAATGTAACGGAGGCTTACAAAGGTTGGCTCAGAACGGTTGGAAATCGTTCGTAGAGTATAAAGGCATAAGCCAGCTTAACTGCGAGACATACACGTCAAGCAGAGACGAAAGTCGGTCTTAGTGATCCGGTGGTTCTGTGTGGAAGGGCCATCGCTCAAAGGATAAAAGGTACTCCTGGGATAACAGGCTGATCTCCCCCAAGAGCTCACATCGACGGGGAGGTTTGGCACCTCGATGTCGGCTCATCGCATCCTGGGCTGGAGCAGGTCCCAAGGGTATGGCTGTTCGCCATTTAAAGCGGTACGCGAGCTGGGTTCAGAACGTCGTGAGACAGTTCGGTCCCTATCTGCCGTGGGCGTAAGAAGATTGAGGAGAGTTCACCCTAGTACGAGAGGACCTGGGTTGAACCAACCACTGGTGTACCAGTTGTCCTGCCAAGGGCACCGCTCGGTAGCTATGTTGGGATGTGATAACTGCTGAAAGCATCTAAGCAGGAAGCCAACTCCAAGATGAATCTTCTTTTAAGAGCTCATATAGACTATGTGTTTGATAGGCTGGGTGTGTAATGGATGAAAGTCCTTTAGCTGACCAGTACTAATAGCTCGTCTGCTTATCTTTTAATAAGCATCACTTCCTTGTTAAGGATAAAACTTAATAAGATATGTTTTTATAAAACTTTGTTTATGACTTTTAACTTTATCTAGTAGTGTTAAATAAGAGATTTAGCTAATATATCTTTTATTTAACACTGCCCGTGACTATACAGACGAGGAAACGCCTTGCTCCATCTCGAACCAAGAAGCTAAGCTCGTCCTGCTGATGATACTCTCCCTTACTGGGATGTTGGAAAAGTAGGTCGTTGCGGGCTTTGTTGTTAATCTGCTTTAATTCTTATATTTTAATTGAATTTTTTATCATTGTTGTTTCTTGTCTAAGTATAGAATAAGTGTTATAAATAATTAATTTTTTATATTAAAGCCCCAATGTATATGTCTTGATAAAATTTGATATAATTCTTTTTGGAATTTTAACAATGTTTTTATTCTTTTTTAAATGAGTTGCGAAGTTTGAGAACCCAAAGCTTAAACTACTTGATGCGATAGACAATAGTGGCGATAAAGTAGGCTTAGTTAAGAAAGTGCTATTAAATAAAGACATAAGCGACGGCGTAAAAGCTAAGGCAGTAAATAGACTAACTAAAAATAAAATTAGTCAAGGTGCAAAAACTAGCTACATTTCTACTAAAAGCTCGAATAATAATTAAAAAGCCCTATCTTTTAGGGCTCACTTTTTTAAAAACACTAAATTTCTTTTTGATTTTCTCAAAATTGGGTAGATTTGACACAGCTACAAATCATAAATTGCCATTAAATTGCATAAAAGGAGCAAAAATGGCAATAACAACTACTGGGTTTCAAGCCCCAGCAATAAAAAGAGAAGGGCTAAAGCCTTCGGTATATGAAAAAATAATTTTAATAGGTGCTGATGAGACGCCTATACTAAGCCTTGTTGGCACTTCAAGTGTTAAAGGCATAGAGCGCTCCTGGCTAACTGACAGCTTAGCTGCCTCAAAGAAACGCACAGCTAGAAGATTTCTGACTTTGACGATCAGATCAAATCAAGTGTGCAAAAGACTTCAAATGCGGTGCAAATTTTCACTTCAAATGTTAGCGTTTCAAGAAGTATGCAAGCAGTGGCAACTTATGGTGGTAAAGAGTTAGAGTGTGAGACAGCTAAAAGAGCGAAAGAGCATAAGCTAGATATGGAGTATGCTATTTTTGGTCTTGGTCGTGATGCTGATGCTGATGTTTAAAAGCAATTTACAAGCAAATTCCCTGATTGGACTTGAAAACGGCAAAAGTATCACCACTAAAGAAATTTACAACATTACCTACCTTGAAAACGACTTGAAATTTAAAGAGCTATCTAGCAAAGATAGGCTTTATAAAAGGTAGATACAAGAGTTTAGAAGTAAATTTATGCAGACTAGAAATCCTTTGCAAAATAAATCTTTTCATAAAAAAGACGATATCTTTGGTGTGAGTTAAAGCTAAAAGGATCTAAGATAATAAACGCACTTGGTAGCTACCACTTGAATTTAGAGCAGAATATAAAGGTATCAACCAAAGCTTCTACAAACCAAACGAGCTCAGAGGTTTTAGGCTACAAGGTAGATAAGGATGGCTATTTTACAGATGAGTTTAACAAGCAAGCTGGCATCCCAATTGATTATAAAATTCACTCAAGCACGCTGGAGTCATTAGTCAGGATAGAGACGCAGTCTGACTATATGCAAAGGGCTTTTGACAGCATCGATATACTAAAAACTGTAAATAATGCCTATAAAATTCTCTCCCAAGTAGTTGGCGAAGACACACTAAACTCAAAAGATAGCTTTAGCTTAGATGAGATAGAAATTTCCCTCAAGGCTTTTCTTATAATCGCCAAAGTATGCAAGTAACCAAGATCAATAACTCTATTCATGAATTTGGCTTGGCTGCGGCTGATTTTAACGGCAAAGAGTCAAATAAGCAGATGATAAGCACGCTTTTTTTCAACCCAAGCTTTAAAGGAGGAGACGGCAGACAGCCACTAAAGCCAACAACAGATATCTTTAACAACAACAATGGCGGCAAGGAGAGTGTGGGAAGTGGTGTATTTATGGATCCGCATGGAGAGAAATACACAAATAAAGACGGCTCAATAACCAAAGGCGGACTTATAGCAGCCGTCATAAACAACAACCTTGATGTAAGAGAGGGCGAGACAACCGCAAGAGGCAAAAGAGAAGGCTATGATAAGAGCGTAGATAGTAAAGAATTTAATAGAGCATTTGAGCTGTTTGATCTAATGGGTGAGATGAAATTTGGACCTGGCTTTATAAATGCTACCGATAACGATATAGCAGGTATGCCTAAATATATGCAAGACTACATCAGATCTAAAAGAGACTTTGTCTATATCGACTTACAAAGTGGCTTTGTCAGCACTCTTGAAGATAGACGCAGGGGGTATGAAGAAGACGAGCTCTCATTTAAAAAGATGATGGAGCATAATCTAAAAATGCTAAAGCTGCTCTTTGGTGAGATAGACAAAGACAGCAAAAAGAGCAAAGACTTTATGGATAGCTTTTTAAAATTTCAGTATGCCACCTTTAAATTTAGTAAAAGAGCTAAATGAAAATCCAGCTGGAAAATATCTAGTAGATATGCTTGGTATAAAAAGAGATGTTGATATAAAGGCGTAGTATTAGAAATTAGTTATCTTTTTTAAGTTTTCTCTATTTATAAACAAATTTTTGCCGATTTCTTAAGTGATTTTCTGCTTTAAGCAAAAGAAAGCTTAAAATAGGTAATTTGGCTTAAAAATCAAGGAAAATTTTGCTTATTTTGGACTATTTCTTAAAAAATTAATAACAATATAAGTATAAAAAAGTAAATATATTTTTTATTAAAATTTGCACTAAAGAGATAAAAAATGAAAAGAATTTTAGTTTTACTTGTAGTTTTATTTTCTATTGGATTTTCCAAAGATCTTACTGAATTAGGAGACAAAGCTTACGATAAAGGTGACTACCAAAAAGCTGCTGAGCTTTATCAAAAAGCTTGTGATAGTGGAATTGCTAAGGGTTGCTATAGCTTAGGGATTTTATACAGAGACGGTTACGGTGTAAAACAAGATTACCAAAAAGCTGCTGAGCTACTTCAAAAAGCTTGTGATAGTGGAGAGGTTGGGGGTTGCTTATTCTTAGGGGTTTTATACGAAAAGGGTCAAGGTATAAGGCAAAATTTTTCCACTGCAAAAGAATATTATGGCAAGGCTTGTGATTTAGGGTTTCAGTCAGGATGTGATGATTACAGAGAGCTAAATGAAAAAGGCTATTAAAAGTTAATTAGTATGAGATGTTCTTTTCTATTGTTAGACAATTACGAGACGCTTTTAAAAGAAGAATGGAATCCGATCTAGGTGGTTGGTAAAAAATTTAAGTAGCCTACATAAAATTCGTAGGCTACCATTTTCAAAGGAACTGAAATGTTTATTACTACCTACAATGGATCAATGCAATATAAAGAAATTTTAGATGACTACATAGCTCACGGCAATAAAAATTTATCCGCCGAAGAAGAGAAAGCAAAAGTTGATGCTTATATGCAAGGACCATTTGGTGTTGGGTTAGATAAGATAATCGGCATAGAAGAAGGAACGGAAGACTGGATAACAAAAACCATAGATAAAATAGATGGTATGCTATCAAACAAATACACCCCAGAAGAGCGAAAGGCTCTATACGGAAAATATCCAGAAACCATAGAAAAAGCGATAGATTGGGAACTTCAGGGCTATATGGATTGGTTGCGGGACAACTCTGTTAACGGCAAGCCAACAATATCTGGAAAGATGGTTGGTCTTGGCACAAAAGAAGAAGAGGCTGACCTAAGAGCATTTATGGACAGCATGTCTTCTCTTATCCAAATGATAACAAGGAGTTGCTTAGCCTTTTAAGTAGAACCGACCTAAGCATAGATGAATTTAAGAGCTTATCTGCCAAAGCAAGAGAAAAAGCAACAAAAGATGTCGAAGAACAAAGAAAGCAGATAATCAAAGAAGAACAAGAATACAATGCAAATTTTGCCAAAGAGCAAAGTGAGAAGAAATTTAAACCTATGCAGGTTAAGAAGAAGTATGAGACCTATGATATAAACAAGGATCAGAAATTTCTCTATGCAAGAGAGCTTTTAAATTTCAAAGAAAAAGAGGCATAGATGTCTTGGAGCTTATGCAAAAGATGGATAAGAAGCAAATTTTAAATAAGATGGTTTGATAAATAAAGCAGAACGAGGATCATCCTCTAACCTTGTCATGGGATGACTTAGCAGCGGCTTGCGCTAGATATAAAGATAATTTAAACCTTTTTATCAAAAACTTTTTTACCATTTTCTTCAAGTTTTTGCATGATACGAAGCACGTCAATACCTCGTTCTCTCTCAAGTTCTTGAAGTTTAAGTAAAAACGAAAATTTCTCATCCTTAGTAATGTCATAAGTTTCAGTGTTTTTGCTTTCAGCTTGGATGGGAGTAAATTTTTCTCTTTGGTATCGTCTTTTTCTTCTTCAGCGCTCTCTATATCCTGAAGACCTTTTTCATTCATCTCTTTTAGTATATTGACAGCATTTTTAGCATCTTCGCCAGATAAAGTTATATTAAACCGCTCTTTTAGTGCATATTTAGCCCACTCCTCTTTAAACTCATCAACGCTCATATCGCTATCAAGCAGATCGATAGTCCTTGAGTTTTGCACAAATAGCAGTTGGTGATTGCCACGATATTCATTTAAAAATTCATTTACAGTGTATGGGGTATCTCTTAAAAGCTTTGGCTTATCATTGTCTGGTTTTGCTTGCTGACCTTGTATATACTCTACAAACAAACCCTTACTTTCATTTATGAAATTTTTGAGATCTGACAGCTGCTCACTTGTAAAGTCAGGATCATAGCCTCTAAGCTTTCCTATGATAGTGACTTTTGCTTCATCGCCTTTTGTAAAGCCAGATAGCGGATATATATGTCTATCGTAAGCCGCAGCTTGAGCTTTTCTATCAAGCCTTGCGTATTTAGGAAAGCTCATACCATATCCCATATTGTTATCAAGTATCTCGTTTATATCGTTAAATTTAAACCCCATCTCACTAGCTATGTGCTCTCTAGATAGATAAGGATATGGTGAGCTAGAAATTTGCATTTTACTATCCTTAGTAAATTTTAAACTACTCAACGATTTTTCAAAATTTGTTTGAGTAAAGTTTTTCTTTGATTTAAATCGACCTTTCAACAATTTAATTTATATATGACTTATCTCTATACAAAAGTCTTACTAATGGAGTTTATCCTCTCACTCCAAGAATTTGCTAGAGAATTTATATTCTCGCTAGTTGGCTTAAATTTCTCATATTCGTTTGAGGTGACACTTTCTGCGTTAATGTTCTTTGATCTTGCATACATTAAAAGTGTTAGCTCTTTAAGTCTTTCTTTTATGAGCGCTTTTATGCTTTCACTATCTTTGCCCACCTTTTCAAAATCCACAAAGTACTCTTTATGCTCTCCAGTGCTTGAGATATCATTTAGCGCAGCACTGCTAAGCTTAGTCTTTGCACTATCACTGGGCAGTGGTCTAGAACTGCGTAAAAATCCCATAAAAAGAGCCTCTTTGCTGTAACCTTCATCTGACTTATAAAAAGAGATATCTGGGTTAAAACTAAACTCATCACCTGCTTCGCTCATCGTAAAATCAACCTCTTTTACTATGAGCCTAACGCCCGCACTTGAAAGCTCCTTGCTAAGAGTTTTGGCGCTATTTAGCTCATCGGCGCTAGAGTAGATGTTTGAGATAGTGGAGCTTGATAGATCTTTTAGCAAATGTCCTTTGGCATCGTAGCTAGTGCCTTTTGTGCTGTAACCTTTTGGTAGTTTGCCTATATCTGCAAGGGTGTAGCTCTTTTTATCATCGCCTAATGCAGAGGTCATTTGATCAAATAGTCTGTAGTAGTGCTTTATGGTGTCAGCCATATCGATATTATCAAAGATCTTTATCTGCTCGTCCTTGCTTTTGATGCGATTTAGCACATGGTTGCGCTCGGCAAATCGACTAAGCTCATCAAGCGTGCTCTTGTGGATTTTAAAGTCCTGTGGCAAGCCTGCTGCTTTATTAAAGTCAGCTCCCATAAAGCCAGCTTTATCTACTGTGTAGCCATAAGCTTGAAGGTCATTAAAATTTAAAGAGGCGAGGCTATTTTGGGAAGAAGAGATATAAGTAAATTTAGCAGGCTCTAGGCTTGGCTCGATACTCTCTTCTTTAGTCTTTTTGTTAAAGATATCACTAAAATTTGCAGATCTATCTTGTTTGTGCTGTTGCTTAGTGTATGAATTTACATTTGTGCCTAAGATGCTAATATCATTCATGGTTTGCCTACTAGCTTCTTGTATAGTTTAAAGCAAAAGGTGTTCCAGTAAAATTTGAGTTTAAGAAAATGTGGGGAGATATGTCCTCCCCATAAAAAATGTTATTTATTTTTTATCTTCGCCTACTTCTTCGCAAGCTACTTTATAGCGGTATTTGCACGCTAGCTCTAGGTAGCTTTTTTGAGTGGCAGCATCATTTTTCTCGCCGTAAAAGTCGGCTAACTTATAGCAAGCAAGACCAAATCTTTGCTCGCATGATTTTGCAAACAGCTCATTTGCTTTGCCTTGCATTTTTGGGTCATCTTCATAGTATTCGCCAAGCTCAAAGCAAGCTTTTGGCGTGCCAAGATCGCATGATTTGGTTAGTGATTTTACGATCGTTTCATTGTCTTTTTTTGAGTTGATTGATTTTGAGTTTAGTAAAACTGCAAGTCTATAGCAACCCCTTTTATCGCCTAGATCGCAAGCTTTTTGATAGTACATTGTACCCTTATTTACATCTCGTCTGCTGGTAAATTTTGCCTAGTTTCAAACAATATGCAACTTCATTATTTGCGCATTTTTGCTCGATCCTAGCTATCTTTTCAGCTCTACCGCAACCCGAGATAAAATAAGATCGCAACAGCAGTTAGAATAAAATTTTTAAACACATTTACTCCTTTATCGTTAAAAATTTATTTAATCACATTATAAAATTATATAACTTAGATTAAAATTTAAAAAGGAGTAGAAAGGTAAATTTGCCCAAGAGGGGTAAATTTATAGATATAGCATCGTCCCAAGGCGGATCATATTTGAGCCACATTTTATCGCTAGTTCGAAGTCGCTACTCATGCCCATCGAGCAGATAGTTGCGCCTTTTGGCTTTAGGCTCTGGTAAATTTTATATGTTAGCTCAAAGCTCTTTTGCACCTCTTTTGGCTCATCCACATGCGCTCCGATGCTCATCACGCCTTTTAAATTTATATTTTTGCACTCGCTTTGGATGCGCTCATAAATTTCAGCCGCATTTGCGACGCTCACACCTTGCTTTGTATCTTCATCGGCCGAGTTTATCTGAAGCAGCGTATCTAGCTTGTAGCTAAGCCTTTTATCGACCTCTAGGGCTCTTTCGAAGCTATCGCAGCTTTGCCAAAGCACTGGTTTTAGGCTTATCATTTGATTGATTTTATTGTTTTGCAAACGCCCTATCATGTGCCATTTGATGTCAGTGAAATTTTGCAGCTCTAGCTCTTTTTTGGCTAGCTCCTGGACTCTATTTTCGCCAAAATTTCTCTGTCCTTGTGCGTAAAGCTCCCTTACTTCAGTGCATGTCACATTTTTGCTAACGGCTATCAGCGTCACATCTTTGCTTAAAATTTTCTATCTTTTCAAGCAACTCTTTTAAAACTATCATCATAAACCTCCGCTTAATCTCATAATGTCATTAAATGTCGCGAGCACCATGATGCCAAGCAGTAGCGCCCAGCCGCAGTAGGTAAGCGTAACAAGCACTCGCTCATTTATCTCGCGTCTAAAAATTAGTTCATAAATGTTAAATAAAATGTGCCCGCCATCAAGCGCAGGGATCGGAAATAGATTTAGCACGCCTAAATTTACAGAGATGAGCGCCACGATGGTTAGTAGCACAATAAGGCTGATCTTAGCGGCCTTTGAAGTGACATCGGCGATCTGCACGATGCCTCCGACCTCTTTTAATGGCACAGCTCCAACGACTAGCTTTTCAAAGCTTTTGAAGATGAGCTTTGAAGCCTCGATCGTCTCGCCAAAGGCAAATTTTAGGCTCTCTAAACCTGTGTGATAAATTTTCACCACTTCGCCATTTGGCTGGATGCCGATCAATGGACGCTGCACCTTTTCATTAAATAAATTTATCGTTTCACCTATCTTTGGTGTTAAATTTATAGTCATTTGCGAGCCGTTGCGATCTATCAAAATGGTGCTTGGCTCAAGTTTTACATTTTTGCTGATCTCGTCCCACTCGTTTATTTTTTACGCCATTTATCTCGAAAATTTTATCGTTTATTGCTATGCCAGCGCTTGCAGCTGCCGAGCCTTCAGCTATGTGTCCGACACTTGGCGCAAGCCTCTCAACACCGATAAATCCAAGCAAAATGTATATGAAAACGCCAAGATAAAGTTAAAAAATGGCCCTGCAAAGAGGATGTAAATGCGCTTTATGGGGCTTAGCACGTTGTAGCTGTCGGCGTCGTAGTTTTTGGCCTTTGGGTCGGTGTCGTCTTGCCCTTTTAGCTGCACGTATCCGCCAAGTGGGATCGCGCTTAGGCAGTAGTCGGTGCCACCAACGTTTTTGGTATAAATTTTCTCACCAAAGCCGATGCTAAAGGTATTTACTTTGACGCCGAGCATTCTTGCTACTAAAAAGTGGCCAAGCTCATGGAAAAATATGAGAAAACTAATGGCTAAAACGGTCACTAAAAAATAAAACGAATACGCATAAAGCCCAAGGCAAAGCAGGGCTAGCGTGAAGAGAATGCCTTTCAAAACTTACCTTTTTTTGAAAAATTGATGAGATTTTAGCCAAAATTTCTAAATTTACTTTCAAATTTGCCTTGCCATTTAGGCTAAAATTTCTCTTAGCCAAGAGAGTGTTTTGGCTCTATTTAGCCCTTTGCTGAGGCTAAAATAAGTTTTATCTTTATCGTTTAGGTCAAATTTCAGATCAAAACGTGACTTTACTTGGTCAATGAAAGGCTTTAAATTTAAAATATCAGGACAGGGCAAAACATCATTTGGCAACTCTTGCAAAAAGCTCATACCCTCATCGTTAAAATTTCATTCTAGCCCTTGGCACAGCGTCGTTTCTAAGCTCTATCTCAAATGTGTGATCATACACAAATGGCGCAAAAGGCGAATTTCTAAGTGAAATTTACCTGGCTAGCTCCTCATCGCTTAATCCTTGATTGCTAAACCAGTAGCCAAAATTTACAGCATTTAGCGAGATATCAAAATCATAAGGATCAGCAGGGTTCACGCCTATACGGCGCAAAAGCTCATATATAGGCAGTTTTGCTTGCAAGTCATCATAATAGTCATAAAGCTTTGCAAGCAGTGGATGCGAACGGCCGGCCTTCTCTTGCAAGCGTAAAATTTCAAAGATGTATCTGTGGGCAAACGAGCGGTGCGATACCGAGCGAGTAGCCTGCGTGCTTAGATAGTCTAAAATTTCAGGGCTTTTTGAAAAGCTCATCGCGCTCCAAATGCCACGCAAAGTCTCTACGTCGTTATTAAACGTATCAAATTTATCTGCATGGGTTTTGTTGTATTCTAAAGCGCAGCTTAATAAAATTTCGTTTAGCTCAGGGCTGATCACACCGCCAATCTTTTCTAAATTTTTAGCATCGTGATAAAAATTTGTATTAATAATCTTTTGATTTAGTTTTTTGGCTTGCTTTTGCAGTGTCGGCTCTAAATTTGCAACGCGTTTTAAAATAATCTCTTGCAGGTCACAGCTCAAATTTAACTCTTTTTCATCGCTTTTACGTAGGCAAAAATGTATTCAAACCCAGAATAAAGCGTGAGTGCAACAGCTATCCAGAGCAAAAGCTCGCCACCAGGCCAGCTCATAAGCAAAAATCCAACCGCAAACATCTGCGAAACGGTTTTAACTTTGCCAGCCATCGAAGCAGCGACCTCGACGCCGTCACTTGCCATCACGACACGAAAGCCAGTTATAAAAAACTCTCTTACCAAGATAAGATAAACAGCCCAAGCACTCGCTCTGCCAAGCATCATAAGACCCAAAAATGCAGCAAGAATTAGCATCTTATCGGCTAGCGGGTCAAGGATAGCGCCAAGCTTGGTCTTTTGATCCCAGCTTCTAGCGATGTAGCCGTCAAAAAAGTCAGTGACCGAGGCGATCACAAAGATGAGAGCTGCGAAGTAGTTTATCCAGCTTATATGAATTTGCGTAAAAATTCCTTGCGCATTTACGAGCATAAAAAACATAAGCGGAGCTAGCAATATCCTAAAAAATGCCAGTGAATTTGGTAAATTTAGACTCACAAATATGCCTTTATGCCTAGAAATTTCACTCTCATTTAAAAGTTGTGCCGCCATCTATTATAAATGTATGCCCAGTCACCCAGCTAGCCTTAGATGAGCATAAAAATAGACATGCTCCAGCTAGATCAGCAGGCTGTCCCATGCGGTTTAGCGGGCTAAGCTTTGCCGTCATATCGCGCACCTCTTCGTAGTTTGTAAAGGCTCTTAGCGCATCTGTCTCGATGGGGCCGCCGCTTACGACATTGACGCGGATGTTTTTCTCGCCAAGCTCGGTCGCAGCATATCTTGCCATCGCTTCAACGGCTGCTTTTGCTGTGCCGTGGCCTGCGTAGTTTTCGATATAGACTAAATTTCCAGTTGAACTTAGGCTAATGATACTGCCGCCACCCACTTTTTCCATGCGTTTTGCAGCCTCTTGTGCGCCTACGACAAAGGCATTTACAGTTGCTGTGAAGATATTGTTTATACCTCTTGGTTTTAGCTTCATAAAATTTCAGTGTATCCGCCAGCCACTGCGCGACCTGAGATGATAGCGTTTGAGATGAAAAAATCAACCCTGTCAAAGTCCTCATCTATCTTTAAAAATAGCTCCTTATAAGTCTCTGGCTCAAGGATGTTTAGCGCATAGGCTCTAGCTTTTATCTTGTAGGTAGCCTCAAGCTCTTTTGCCTGCTCTTGGCAAGCTCCTCGTTTGAGTTGTAGGTAAAAGCGATATTTACGCCAGCTTTTGCAAATTCTTCGACTATGGCTCTGCCGATGCCTCTTGTGCCGCCACTGATGACTAGCGTTTTACCTTTAAATTCGTTTAGTGTGTCCTTCATTAAAATCCCTTTATTTCGTAATTTTTAATAACTTCTTCGATCTTTTTGAAATTTTCTTTGCTCGGTTTGCAAAGTGGCAAGCGGTACTCCAAAGTGTCAATCAGTCCAGCTAGATACATCGCCGCTTTGATCGGTATCGGGTTGCTTTCGCAAAAGAGCGTTTTGTTTATCGTATAGAGGTTGTCATTTATCAGTTTTGCTTTTTTATACTCTTCATTCATCGCAAGGTGAGTAAGCTGAGAAATTTGATCTGGCAAGAGGTTTGCAGTGACCGAGATGACGCCCTTGCCACCGTATGATAGGATAGGGTAGTTTATCGCATCTTCGCCGCTAATGACTACTAAATCAGGCTCGTGAGCTAGTAGATCGACACATCTATCGATGCTGCCTGTTGCCTCCTTGATGCCAAAAATATTTTTACAATCTTTAAAAAGTCTAAAAACAGTCGCTGGCAAGATATCTACACCAACTCTGCCTGGGACGTTGTAAAGAAGCACTGGAATTTCTATGCTATTTGCGATAGCCTTGTAGTGCTCGTAAAGCCCTTCTTGCGTTGGTTTATTGTAGTAAGGAGCGACTGATAGGATGCCGTGAGCGCCGTGAGCTTGGGCAAATTTAGCGATATCGATGGCCTCGTGAGTGGCGTTGCTACCAGCTCCAGCGAGCACCTTGACATTTGTGCCTTTACATGCATCTACCGCGATCTCAATGCAAATTCTATGCTCATCATGCGTTAAAGTCGCACTCTCGCCTGTTGTTCCCACTGGCACAACGACGTCTATGCCGTTTTTTATCTGTCTTTTTATCAGTTTTTCAAAACTGACTTCGTCTATTTTTTGGTTTTTAAATGGCGTAACTAGTGCTGTCATCGCACCTTGAAGCAAATTTTTCACGTCTATTCCTTTTTTAAGATTATTGTCGTGCTAGTTTTTTCATTGAAATATCTATTTGCTATCTCTTTTAAAAGCTTGGCATCTATCTTATCTATATTTTTCTCAAGCTCGTAAAGTGGCTTTATGTCGCCTCTAGCAAGGTATGAACCGTATAAATTTGCCACCTTGCTCGCGCTCTCAAATGAGTAGATAAAATCAGTTTTTATCAAATTTTTAACTCTTAAAACATCCTCTTTGTCGATTGGCTTTCTCTTTAGATCATCTATGATCTTTAAAATTTCAGCCTCAACTGCGCTAGCCTCGACATCTGGGTTGCAAACTGCTAAAAATATAAATAAATTTTCATCAACGCAGCTCATATTGTAAGCATAAATTTGATTTGCAAGCATTAGCTCATCGACAAGGCGCTGCTGTAAAATTGAGCTTTTGCCAGTGGCTAGATACTCGCTTATCGCGTTTAGTCCCACTTGATCAGCGTGTCTGAAGTCTGGGATCTTATAAGCGATAGCTAGCATTTGCGTTTGGCTATCTTTGTGGATGATAGCCCTTCTTGCGCCGTCTTGCTCAGGCTCTTTGCAGTGTAGTTTTGGTATGGCTCTTTTATTTTTTATGCTGCTAAAGTTTTTCTTAGCCAGCTTAAATGCCTCGTCTTTGCCGATGTCGCCACTTATTATCAAAATGGCGTTTTTTGGCTGATAGTATGTGGAGTGAAATTCTTTTATATCAGCGATCTTCCAGTTTTCGATATCTTTTATAAAGCCTATTGGTGTCCAGTGGTATGGGTGGTAGATAAATGCGTGGTTGTAGAGCCTAAAGTAGAGGTATCCCATAGGGTTGTTGTCCGTTCGCCACCTGCGCTCTTCGTGCACCACCTCGCGCTCTGGCTGAAATTCTTTATCTTTTAGGCTTAAAATTTTCATAAGCTCAGCAAAAAGACCAAGCGTTTTGTCTAAATTTTCATTTGAGGCTTTTATAAAGTAGTGAGTGTAGTCAAAGCCAGTGCTTGCGTTATTTACGCCGCCAAAGCCCTTTACGATCTCGTCAAACTCCCCAGCGCGTAAATTTTCGGTTGATTTGAAATTTAGATGCTCTAACATGTGAGCGATGCCGCTTTTGCCCATCACTTCGTTTCTGGAGCCAACTTTATAAAAAACATCGACGCTTATCACTTTTGAGCCAGGATTTACTGGTACGTGATAAATTTCAAGTCCATTTTCTAGTTTAAATTTATTAAATTTTATCAATCTCTTGCCCTCTATTTTTTAACATTTGCGCCGACTGCTTCGCTGATAGAGGCAAAGCCATCTCTCTTTAAAAGCTCTAAAATTTTAAATTTATATCTCTTGCGATCATCGGCCCTTTAAAGATAAAGCTTGTAAAATTTGCACTGAAATTTGCTCCCATTTTTATGCGCTCATATGCCTCTGCACCGCTATCTATGCCGCCACATGCGATAAGCGTCGTCTTGCCATAAAGCTCGTCTGCCACGGCTTTAAACATCTCTTTTGACTTTTTGGCGATCACCTTGCCGCTTAATCCGCCAAAATCCTTTAAATTTGTCGAGTGAGAGAGCGAGTAATCAACACTTGTGTTTGAAACGAGCACGCCACTAGCGCCGTTTTCTACCGCGCAGCTACAAAGCTTGATCGCATCTTCGTGGCTCATATCAGGAGCTATCTTAAAGATGATCGGCTTTTTAGTGAGTGGCAAAATGACGCTAAAAAGCTCTTTTATGAAGCTCTCATCTTGCAGTGCTCTTAAAATTTGGCGTGTTTGGCGATGAGACGTTTATGACAAATGTATCGCAAATTTCACTAAATTCTCTTACTAAAATTTCATAGTCTTTTATCGCATCTTCGTTTGGTGTAACCTTGTTTTTACCGATGTTTGCCCAGATCGGTATGGTAAAAGGATATATCTTTTTTACTCTATTTTTGATAGCCTCGCAGCCTTCGTTGTTAAAGCCCATCGCATTTTGGATGCTCTCTTCGTCTATGAGCCTAAAAAGCCTTGGTTTTGCGTTGCCAGGTTGTGGTTTTGGTGTAAATGTGCCAAATTCTAAATGTCCAAATCCAAGAGCCGTTAGCGCCTCAAACATCGTGGCGTTTTTATCAAAGCCACCAGCTATGCCAACTGGGTTGTGGTAGGTGCTTGAGAATGAAATTTTGTTTTAGCGCGTTGTCATCGACCACACATTTGTGCGCCAAAAAGCTTAGCGAGCCAGGAAAGATTTTATTTGCCCCAACCATCGCGACTTCAGCGATCTTGTGGGCAGTTTCAGGATCAAATTTGAAAAATATAGATTTTAAAGTATTGTAGTTTAAGCTCATTTTAACCTCTTTAAAATGCCTAAAATTTCTGCAAATCTTAGCAAAAATCGCCTTAAACTAAGGCTTTGCCCTTAAGCCTTGCATAAATTTCATTTCTCTTGCTAAGCTCCTCGTCGCTTCCACTATCAATGATCTTGCCATCACTTAAAACTGCGATCTTATCGGCATTTTCAACCGTGCTTAAGCGGTGAGCGATGACAAAGATGATCTTTTTGCTTCTTAGATTATTTATCGCCTTTGTGATCTCTTTTTCGCTCTCGTTATCAAGTGCAGAAGTAGCCTCGTCAAAGATTAGGATTTGTGGGTTT
Organism: Campylobacter concisus; assembly: GCA_037321105.1. Classification (GTDB taxonomy): domain Bacteria; phylum Campylobacterota; class Campylobacteria; order Campylobacterales; family Campylobacteraceae; genus Campylobacter_A; species Campylobacter_A concisus_AZ. The sequence goes on from CP147775.1 coordinate 2,175,098, forward strand.
TGATAAAGCGCTCTAGCTATGGCGATGCGCTGTCTTTGACCACCTGAGAGGTTGGTGCCAAATTCATTTAAGATAGTGTTTATGCCGTTATCAAGCTTGCTTACAAACTCATAGGCATTGGCTAGTTTTAGTGCGTTTATCACGGCATCTTCGTTAAATTCTCTGCCGTAAGCTACGTTTTTAGCAACTGTGTCGTTAAAGATATAGACACGCTGGGTTACAAGTCCGATATTTTGGCGAAGTGAGTGAATTTTGATATCTTTTAAATTTATGCCATTTATCAAAATTTCTCCGCCATTTACGTCGTAAAATCTCATAAGCAAATTCATAAGCGAGCTTTTCCGCCACCACTTGAGCCAACAAGGGCTATAAATTCTGACTTATTTGCCTCTAAATTTATCCCTTTTAAGACCTCTTTGTCGCCGTAGCTTAGGCGGACACCCTTAAATTTGATCAAATTTATCTCTTCGTTTAGCTCTTTTTGGCCGTCTTTTATCTGGCTTACCTTATCCATCAAGAAAAACGTCCTCTCGCTTGCTGCGATGGCATCTTGCATCTTATTGTAGATATTTACGATGCGTTTTAGCGGGGTGTAGAGCATGAAAAGCGCTGTTAAAAACGAGAAAAATGCGCCCATATTTATATGCCCGTCGATAACGTCTTTACCGCCTATGATGATAACAGCTGCCACGCCTATTGAGCCTATGGTCTCCATTAGCGGGCTTACTAGCTGCTCGATCTTGACGCTTTTTAAATTTAGCCTAAAAAATTTATTATTTTCATCAACAAAGCGTGAATGCTCGTATTTTTGGGCGTTATTTGCTTTGATTATCTCGATGTTTGTAAAAATTTCACTAAGCGCAGAGGTGATGTCTGATGTTTTTTCTTGCGACTGCTTTGAAATTTTCTTCATCCTTTTAGCAAGGCGCGAGATCGGATAGATCGCCACTGGCATGACCACAAGAGCGAAAAATGCCAGCTTTGGACTTTGATAAACAACTACGCAAAGAAGCCCTATAATGGTGACTGACTCTCTTGTTAGCTCAGGTATGATGCTTGAAACTATCGATCTTATGCGGTCGATGTCGTTTGTTGTTCTGCTGATTAGCTCGCCAGTTCTAAATTCATTGAAAAAGTCCATATCTAAATTTAAAAGGTTTGCAACCATCTTTTCGCGAAATCTTCTAATCGTATCTTGCCCGATATATGCCGTAAATAGGCCTGCATGAAGGTTCCGATGTTTTTTATCACGTAGATCGCGATGATGGCGCAAGGCAAGATGTAAAGTAGCTTTTCGTTTTTCTCAACGAAAATTTTATTTAGCACAGGCTCCACTAGATAGGCACTTACCGCCGTTCCGCCACTGGCAAGCCCCATGCCGATGATGGCAAAGATGAAGTGTGGGATGTAGTCTTTAAAGTAAGGACCAAAGCGCTTTAGCACATCTTTTAAGCCAAAATTATTCATTATTTCTCTCCCAAACTGCGCCATTTGGCGTATCCATGATAGAGATATTCATTTTTGCTAGCTCATCTCTTATCTCATCAGCCCTTGCGAAATTTCTCTCTTTTTAGCTGCTGCACGCTCCTCAAGAAGCCTCTTTATCTGCTCTTTTTGTTCGTCACTTACGCCAAACTGAAAATACTCCACATAGTTTGTTATAGCAATGCCTAAAATTTCACCTATCAGCTCTAAATTTGCCACCACTTCGGCCTTATATGCTTTATCTTTTGGGTTATTATCAAGTCTTTCATTTGCCGTTTTTACAAACTCATCGACGCTTGCAAGCGCTTTTGAAGCGTTTAGATCATCACTTAGCGCTTCAAGTAGCTCATTTTTAAAACTCTCACTTGCCATGCCTGCTTGCACGCCATCAACTCTTTTTTTGAGGCGGTAAATTTTATCAAGCCTCTTTTTAGAAGCTACTAGATCTTCATCTGAATAGTTAAAATGCGCCCTATAATGGCTCGTAAGCAAGTAATATCTAAGCACCTCGCCATGAACGTTTTTTAGGGCGTCTTTTACAAAAAAGCTGTTATTTAGGCTCTTGCTCATCTTTTCGTTATTTACCTTTATAAAGCCATTGTGCATCCAGTATTTGCTTAAATTTTTATGATAGGCGCATCTGCACTGGCTTGCCTCGTTTTCGTGGTGTGGAAAGAGTAGGTCGATGCCGCCAGCGTGGATGTCGATCTCAAATTTATCATTTTCTTTATCGCTTAAAAACTCCCTTATCATCGCCACGCACTCGGTGTGCCAGCCAGGGCGACCCTTGCCAAATGGGCTCTCATACCATTTCTCATCAAATTTCCAAAGAACAAAGTCTTTTTCATCTCTTTTCTCGCAAAAACATGCCACGCGCGCGATAAGATCGGTGTTGTTATCCTTGCCGCTAATGCTAAAATATCCACTATCCTTGCTCGTATCAAAGTAAATTCCATCGCTGGTTTTATATGCCGCCCCTTTATCCATGAGCACTTTGATGTAGCTGATGATCGCTTCCAAGCACTGCGTAGCCTTTGGCTTAAAGTCTGGATCAAGCACGTTTAAAGCGCCCATGTCGCTCTCGTAGTGCGCTATATATTTGTTTGTGATCTCTTCTAGACTTTGGCCAGTCTGCGCCATCTTGTTTAAAATTTTATCGTCGATGTCGGTGTAGTTTCTTGCAAATTTGACCTTGTAGCCAAGCGCTTTTAAGACCCTTCTTAAGAGATCAAAGCTAACGGCTGACTTTGCATGTCCCAAATGCGCATCGTCATAGACCGTTGGACCGCATAGGTAGATGCTTACCTCGCCATCTTTAATAGGGCTAAACTCAACCTTTTCTCTTTTAGAAGTATCAAAAATTCGCATTAAATATATCCTTTAAAAATGTTAAACCAAAATAGAGCAAAACCGCCAAAATAGCGATGGCGGCTATAAATTTAGGCTCGATTATAGCTAAAAATCGCTTAGCTCCAAAGGCTCTAATGTATAAAATAAGCTGCAAAAATCCCCCAAGCGAGCTTGCAAATGCAAGGCCAGCAGCTCCAAATTTCTGCATCAAAATGACAGCTAGGATCAAATTTATCACAAGGCAGATGATAGAAATTTTGGCTGCCTCTTTTTGCTTCATATTTGCATAAAGCCAAAGTGAGAAATTTTAGCCAGTCCAAATGGCGTGAGCCCCACCAAATAAGCACTTAGCACCTTGGCGCATTCAATGGTGTTTGCCCTTACAAAATTCCCTCTCTCAAACAAGAGCCAGATGATAAACTCACTTAGCACAACGCCTGCGATCGTGGCTGCTAGTAGGGCGCAAAGTAGCAGATAAAAGCTCTTTTTGTCCAAACTAGGGCATTTGCCTCGTCTTTTTGCTTTAAAAGTCTAGTGATCTTTGGAAATAGTGCCTGAGAGAGTGCGATCGCAAAGATGGCGAGCGGGAGCTGGAAAATTCTATTTGCATAAAAAAGGTAGCTTATCGAGCCGCTTACTAAAAAGCTAGCCAGCCAAGTGTCCATAAAAGCGCTTATCTGCATCGCACTTGAGCCAAGTAAGCCGTGGTAGAAATTTATAAAAAAGCCTTTGCTTTGCGCTCTTTTGCCTTTAAAATATCCGCTTAGACCGCCCCAAAAAATTTTATTTAAGGCGTTAAATTTCATAGCGATTAGATGCACTAAAACCTGCAAAATGCCGCCTGCAACGACGCCAAAGCTAAGATAAAGTGCGACCACACTCTCGCTCTTGCCACGAGCCAAAAGTAGTGAAGCGATCATGGCTAAATTTAGTAGCGCAGTAGAAACGCAGTCGTGGCAAAGTGCCCTTTATACTGAAGCAGCGCCCCCATGAAAGTGACGATATAAACAAGGGCTAGATAGTAGAAATTTATGCGCACAAGTGGCACTGCGTCTGTGATATTTTGCTCGCTCAAACCGCTTGCGATGATCTTTATAAAGTAGGGCGTAAATAAATTTACAAGAAGCGTCAAAACGCCTATAAAAAGTAGAAATTTGATGAAAATTTCAGCTTGAAAGATCGCTTTTTTCTTGCTATTTGCAAAATTTGGCAAAAATGCCTGCGTAAAGGCACCCTCGCCAAAGATGCGGCGAAATAAATTTGGTATCTTAAAAGCTATAAAAAGAGGTCGCTAAATATGCCAGCACCAAGGATAGAAGCCGTTAAAAGATCTCTTATAAGCCCTAAAATCCTTGAAGTCATGATGCCAACTGAGTTTGAAAAAAAGCCTTTTATAAACATCGCCCACCTAGTAAATTTAAAACGCAATAGTAACAAAAGATGCTTTAAAGCTTACATAACCCAAATTTAATAAAGTTTTAGAGATAATAAGAGCCAAAATTTTATGTGAAATGGATCAAATTTGAGCGAGAACGTGCAAGAAAACGAGAAATTTTACCGCCAACGCAAATTCAAACTTCAACACCTTATCTATCGCTTAAAGAGCTAAGCAAACAATACAGCGTGCCGGTAGAATTTATAGATTACAAACTCTCAAATATCTTAACCTACTACAAAAATAAAGACAACGTCGAGCCAGTTTTTGTCCCTGAAGAAAATTTAAGCTTTTTTGATGACAACACATTTTATCTTGACGAGACGCTAGAGATCGAGCAGGTTTATGACGTGGAGTTTTTTGACGTGAGGCTAAATGCCACGCCAAAGCTGCCAAAGATCGACATCGGCGTAAATTCAACCATCACAAAGGTCATCGCAAAGGTTAGAGCGAGCAAAGAGTGCGAATACGAGCAGCACTACGAAGATAAGCTTTATGAATACATCGCAAAGCAGCTTATGAAGGCTCAAATTTTAATAGGCATAAGGATCGGCAAGCTAAAAGAGGAGCTAAAGCAAATCGCCTCAATAATCCACGTAAAAGGCGAGCTTGACAAGGACTACACGCTAAATTTAACCCAGGGCATCAACCCTAAAAAGGCGATCGACGCAAAGATCATCTACTACTACAAAGATAAGCTTGATGGGTTAAAAGACGAAGATAAGGTTGATTACGCTGATAGGGGCTTTGTCTTTGGCGTGGCAAAAGATGAAGTGATAATGGAGGAGAAAAAGTCACACGAGGGCGCAAATGGACGTGACGTAAGAGGCAAACTTATAGAAGTGCCAAAGCCAAAAGAAGAGAGCGAAAAAGAGATAAGTATAAGCGAAAATATCGAGCGCGTAGAAAATGACGAGAGTGTAAAATATATCGCTAAAAAAGCAGGCTACGTGGTCGAGAAAAACGGCTCTTTTGATATAGAAGAGCGCATAGAGATAAATGAAGCAAATTTTAAAACGACTGGCTCGATCCAAGCAGGCACCGACACAAACGTCACATTAGTAGTTCGCGAAACTGACACTATAAAAGACGCTATCGGCACTGGTATCATCGTGGAGGCTGATGAGATCGAGGTAAAAGGAAACGTCGGCGCAAACGCGATGGTCAAGGCAAACGATGTAAATATCGGCGGTCAAACTCACCAAAAGGCTAAAATTTACGCCAAACACGCCAAAATTTCTATCCACATCGGCAAGGTAGAGGCTGAAAGCGTCGAGATAGATAGGCTTGAAGGTGGCACTGTCATAGCAAAAAGAGTAAAAATTAATAGCGTAGTTGGTGGCTCGATAACAGCTCAAAACATCCAGATAGACACGCTTGGCTCAAACTGCACCATCACAGCCTCGCACCTAATCGACGTTAGATATCTAAAAGGCACTGATAATGAAATTTATAATTGACGCCAGCAAGATGCCTGAGAGTGCGGAGGCCACGCAAGATCAGCTAAGCAAGATCGAAAGCACCAAGTCTGAGCTAGCTACGCTTCTAAAAAACATAGAGAGCAAGAAAAATGTCATCAACGAGAATAAAGACTCGATCTACACGATAAAAGCTAAGATCGAAGAGCTCTCAAAGGCAAAGGTGATACCGCCAGTTACATTTATGAAAAAGCTAAAAGAGTATCAAGGGCTCGTTAATGAGTACAACACCTTGCTTAGGATATTTAAAGAAAAAAAGAGCTTTTAGCTGATCTAAAAGATGAGCTTGAGATCATGCAAAATGGTATCTTTTCAGCCAAAGTGATAAACAGAGGCAACTGGATCGAGCTAAATGAGATAAGGTTTGTCATCGTCGATCCTCCGCAAAATGTCACCTACGTCTCGAAGCAAAACGAGACCGCTCACGTCATCACGCTAGATAAATTTGATAACGGCGGCGAGGTCGAATACAAGATCAAAAAGTCAAACAAACTTGAAGACTACGCGGATATAAATTTCATGGAACAAAAGGTTAAATGATGATAAAAGCAATCGAAGGCGTCGTTACAAAAAAAGAGCCTGCATTTGCCATACTTAAGACAAATAGCGGCGTAAGTTATGGGATTTTCATCTCGCTTTTTTGCTCAGCAAAACTTAGTAAAGGCGAAAAAGTCGAGCTTGCCATAACACAGATCATAAGAGAGGACGCGAAATTTACTCTACGGCTTTTTAGACGCAAACGAGCAAAAGATGTTTGAGATGCTTATCAAGCTAAATGGCATCGGAGCTAGCACAGCGATGGCGGTTTGCTCAAGCCTTAGCTCGCAAGCATTTACAAACGCCATAATAAGCGGCGACGCTGACACCTTTAAAAGTGTGCCAGGCATCGGACCAAAGACAGCTAGGCGAATAATAGCCGAGCTAAGCGATGCTAAGCTTATAAGCGACGAGAGCGTGCCAAGCTACCAAAATGAGGCGTTTTTGGCACTTGAGGCGCTTGGCTTTAAGCGTGAGAAGATAGTGAAAATTTTGCCTGATTGTAAGAGTGAAAACACGAGCGATCTTATAAAAGAGGCACTTAAAAAACTAGGATAAGGATAAAAAAGATGAATTTCAGGCGTGATATTTGGGGCAAAGAGTTTTGAGCATGAGATAAGCATAGTAAGCGCGATAGTTTTAAAAAACGTCCTAAAACAGGAGCTAAAATTTACATTTTGCGATGCAAATAGGGACTTTTACCTGATCGAGCAAAAAGATATGAGGGCAAATTTTTTTAGCTCTGGCAAATACAAAAACTCAAAGAAGCTATCTTTAGCAAAGGGCGGCTTTTACACGCACTCGCTTTTTGGCGCAAACAAAGTTGAATGCGATGTCATTATAAATTTGATCCACGGCATGGACGGCGAAGATGGCAAGATAGCGGCACTTTTTGACTTTTACGGAGTCAAATACATAGGTCCAAGGCTTGAAGCAAGCGCGCTTAGCTACAACAAAGAGCTTACTAAATTTCTAGCACAAAAGGCTGGTGTAAAGGCGCTTGATTACGAGATGCTAACTCGTCAAAGTGAGCCAAAATTTCACTATCCTATTATATTAAAGCCAGCAAGGCTAGGCAGCAGCATCGGCGTGAGCGTCGTGCATGATGATAGTGAGCTTGCCTACGCAAAAGACGTGGCGTTTGAATTTGACAAAGATGTTTTAGTAGAGCCCTTTATAAAAGGCGTCAAAGAGTACAACCTTGCAGGTTGCAAGATCGATGGAAAGATCAAATTTTCTATCGTTGAAGAGCCAAAAAAGAAAGAATTTCTTGACTATGAGCAAAAATATCTAAGTTTTTCAAATGAAAATAAGGTGAAAGAGGCGGAAATTCTGAAGAGCTAAAACAAAAGCTTAAATTTAACTTTTCTAAAATTTACTGATTGTGGATTTGACGGAGCGATCATTAGATGCGACTTTTTCGTGATAGATGACGAGGTCTATCTAAACGAGATCAATCCAAACCCAGGAAGCCTTGCAAACTATCTATTTGAGGACTTTGAGAGCACGCTAAACACCCTTGCAAACTCACTTCCAAAAGAGCGTGAGATAAAGATTGATTATAAATTTATAAACTCTATCACTTCGGTAAAAGGCAGCGGCAAGCTCTAGGCTATTTAGCGATATATAAAGTAGTTTGTGATATTTTACGTAAAATTTTACATAAAGAGCGACAATGGTAACTTTTACAAAAGATGAAATTTACTACAGCAACCGAGGTGGTTAGAAATTTTAGCTCTGTCCTTTCTCGTGTGGGAGCTAGCGAGCTAAAGCGCGCTGTCATCGTCAAAAACAATAAATTTGAAGCAGTCCTTTTAAATATGGAGGAGTACGAGCGTCTTTGCGAGGCAGTAAGCGTACTTGAGAGCATTTACGCTGCTAAAAGAGAGAAAACGATGGCGAGTAGGGCAGTCAAATACGGCTCAGACGAGTACGAGATCAGCTACGAAGTAGTAAATCCAAAATGCAAAAAAGTAGTGCTCTTCTTGCACGGCTGGGGCGCAAACAAAAGAGATAATGAAAAAGGCTTTTGGCTCATATCTAAGCGAGTTTTGTCACGTATATATCGACATGCCAGGCTTTGGCAAAAGCTCCATTTTTAAGCCTTTAAGAACAAGTGACTACGCAAAAATCGTTGCAAATTTTTGTGCTGAACTTGGCATAAAACCAGACATCATTGCAGGACATAGCTTTGGTGGCAAGGTCGCAACGCTTCTAAAACCACCATATCTAGTGCTTTTAAGCTCTGCTGGCATAGTCGTCAAAAAGCCATTTATCGTGCGAGTAAAGATAGCAATTTTTAAAATTTTAAAGATATTTGGCTTTGGTAAATTTTATAAACTCTTTGCCACAAAAGATGTGAGCGGCATGAGCAGAGTGATGTATGAAACCCTAAAAAACATCATTGATGAGGATTTTACAAAGCATTTTGCTGACTTTGGGGGTAGGGCTTTTATATTTTGGGGAGAAAATGACAAGGCAACGCCTGTAACAAGCGGCGAGAGCATAGATAGACTTATCAAAAATAGCTCATTTTTCCCGCTTAGTGGCGATCACTTTTTCTTTTTGCTCCACGCTAAATTTATAAGCGACGAGATAGAAAAAGGGATAAATTTTGAGCCAAATGAAGCAAAAAATGTCGTGCTAGATGACGATGAGAGCGGGATCGAGGAGATAAGATGAGTATATTTTTAAGTCTGAGCACAGTTTTATTTATCTTTGCGCTTGCTTTTTATGTGATCACTTGCTTTCAGTGGTTTTCATATAAGCCTGAGCGTGTGCTCTTTCACTTCACAAAGCCCGCTTGGCACGTCTTTTTCTTCATTGTGCCTTTGGTGCTATTTTACACGACTGGCAAGTGGTTTTTTATCTATTTTTACTTTGCACTTTTGCCAGCTCTTTATCTTTGGCATAAAAAACTTGATAAAAAGCTAGTCTTTACAGGCAGGATAAAGCACTTTTTTGCGATCCTTGCTTGCGCTATCATCTTAAACTATGCTTTAAATTTTATCATCCACAAGGCATTTTTAGCTCCTATGCCACTTTTTGTCTTGGTTGTGAGCCTATTTTTTAGTGAAATTTTAGAAAAGATCAAATTTCAAGGCTTTAAAAACAAGGCGCTTAAAAAACTTGGCGCAAACAAAGAGCTAAAGATCATTTTAATCACCGCAAGCTACGGCAAAACGAGCATCAAAAATTTCTTATTTGAAATTTTAAAAGATAGCTTTGTCTGCTATAAAACGCCTCGCAGCGTAAATACAATGGCTGGCATCATCAAAGATATCAACGAAAATTTTAAGCGAGCAAACGCAAATTTACATCGCTGAAGCAGGCGCTAGACTAAAGGGCGACATCCTAGAGATCACTAAATTTCTAAATCCACAAATCGTCATCGTTGGCGAGATCGGTGCGCAACACATTGAGTACTTTAAAACGCTTGATAACATCCGCGCGACAAAGCTTGAAGCACTGCAAAGCGCTCGCTTGCAAAGGGCATTTTTACATAGCTCGACAAAAAAGAGGCAAGCGAAAATATAGAAATTTACGATGAGAGCCTAAAAGATATAAACGCAAATTTAGATGGAATTTCATTTACGCTTGATGGCAAAAACTACGCCTCGCCGCTACTTGGCAAATTTAACGCTACAAATTTAGCCGTCTGCGTCAAGGTGGCAAGATATCTAAAAATGAGCGATGAAGCGATAGATAGTGCGCTATCTAAGATGAAAAACGTCGAGCACCGCCTAAGCAAGATCGAGGCTGGCGGCAAGCTGATAATAGACGATAGCTTTAATGGGAATTTCTCAGGCATGAGCGCAAGCTACGAGCTTGTAAGCACTTACACTGGCAGAAAAGTGCTGCTAACGCCTGGTATCGTCGAGAGCGATGCGGAGCAAAATCCAAATTTAGCCAAGGTGATAAATGAAATTTTTGACCTTGTCATCATCACAAGCTCGCTAAATGCCCAAATTTTGCTAAAACACATCGTAAAACCAAAGATCATCATCCTAAAGGACAAGAATAAAATGCAAGAAATTTTAGCCCAAAACACGCGCGCTGGCGATCTTATACTATTTTCAAACGACGCACCGAGCTTTGTATGAAAAAGATATTTTTTTTAGCTCTGACACTGAAATTTAGCCTTTTGTTTTGATATAGACGACTTTGACAGGGGTAACGAAGCCCTAAATACTGGTGACTACGTGGGCGCGTATGAGATATTTTTTGAGGGCTGCGAGCAAAAAGATGTGCTTTCGTGCGAGGCTTTGGGCGATATGTTTGTAAATGAAGAGATAAACGAGCAGATGGATGGCGACTTAAAAAGATACTCAAAGATCGAGCTAGCCGTTAGATACTTTATGAAAAGCTGCGATCTAGGCTATCAAAACGCCTGCGATGACGTACTAAGCCTAAGGGACAATCTAAACATCACTCTGCCTTCTGGCGTCTACGAAAACGCCAAAGCTAGATATGATGAGCTTTTTGAAGAGTTTAAAGAGCAAGAAGCAAATAAAACTATTGAAGCCGAAGAGCCAGCTAAAAAGTAGTCAAATTTGACTTTGCAAGCAAGCCAAATTTCTCATCAAATTTCAAAATTAAAACCCTAGTATTTTGCTACCTTTATGAAGGTGGCTCATTTAAAAGAGTTGTAAAAACAAGCCACATCTTGCGTTAAAACTACACACTTTTTATATAAGCAGGGTTAAATTTATACCGCGAGGTTTTTGGCTTGCTCATCTGCAATTTTTATGTTTTCTCTAAATTTTGCTTTCTGGTGGCATTACAAGCTCTGAAAAGAAAATAGTTATGATAAAGCCTAAGGCGCCAACTATAAAATTTGCTCGGATTAGTCTAATGGCATTTTGCAGATATTCGTTTGTAGTGGCATTTGTAACTGTGTTAAATGTCGTACTGGCTATGACTATAAAAAGGACGGCGTGAGCTAGAAAAATGGCTAGTTTTAGCACTCCAAGCCAAATTTGCCTCGTCATAAAATTGAGAGTGTATAGGCGTTTGCCTTTGGATTGCTTGGGCTTTAAGCCAAATTTGTCCCGTCATAAAGTGGTTTATGTCAAGCGCAGCAAAGATGAAGTTACCCACCCAAAAGACAAATATAGATGACTTTAAATTTAAGATAGCTATCCACCAGCTTATCAAGCCTTTTAGCATCAAATTTTAGCATTTTTGAGAGAAGCAAAGTCCTTTGGCAACTTGCTCTGCAATAATAAAATGATAAATTTACGTTTTTTCGCTATTGATGCATAAAATTTGATTTAAATTTACTCATTCGCCAGATCCTCAGCCACTTTTGCTGCAAGTTTTAGCTTATCACTATCAAAGTGTGTGTAAATTCGCGAAGTATTTAGGCTTGCATGCCCAAGGGCTTCTTGCACTAGCACAAGGTCTTTTTGCTTTTTATAAAGCATCGTTGCAAAGGTGTGGCGCAGCATGTGAGCGCCATTTTTCTCTTTTCTGATGCCAGCTTTAAATAAAATTTGCTCCACGATACGGCTAACATAAGCCTGTGTGAGCCTTGTACCTTTTTTATTTATAAAAAGATAGCCCTCTTTGTTGATGTAGTTTATGGCGATTGCGTTTAGATGAGCTTCGATTAGGTGGCGCTTTATCATTACGATGCGGTATTTGTTGCCTTTGCCACGGATCCTGATGATAAAAAGATCGCCATCTTCGGTGATATCTTTTCTCTTTAAATTTCAGCGCCTCGCTCACACGGATGCCAGTAAAAATGATGATTTTTATGATGAGCTTGTTGCGGTTTGAGTTTTGCTTAAAGTCGCTCTCCTCGATCGCTTCAAGAAATTTCTTGACCTCCTCTTCGCTCATAAACTCAGGCAGCTTTTGTCCTTTGTTGCCACTAACGCCGCCCCAGTTTTTTAAATTTATATCAAAAACATGAGCCTTGCCGTCCTCTTCGTTTTGTTTGTCTAAAAAGGCAAAGAAATTTATCACTGAAATTCTGTAGTTTTTCTTGCTTGCATCACTTAGTCCGCCAGTGGTGCTGGCTAGTATTTCACTTAGCAACTCTTCATCGATCTGTTTAGGCTGCTAAGCTCATAAAATTTCATCGTCTCATATATCTTTTTAAGCGGGTTAAAGTAGGTATTTATGCCAGTTAGACCTGCATTTCGTGCGCTTTTTACCAGCCCATCAAGCTGCTCTATGTTTTTTATCTCACGGCTTAGGGCGAAATTTACACTTGCAAGCGCCTTTGGATCTCTTAGCTCCTTGTTTGAAAGCGAGCTAAGCTTAAATTTGACATAGCGAGTTAGCCAAAAGATAAATGAGCTATCAAAACTATCTTTGCAGTCAAGTGGGAATTTCATACTTAAAGCGTTCTCTCTTTTATCACTCTGGCTGTCTCTATGGCGATCTCAAGCTCTTCGTTGGTTGGGATGATGAGCGTTTTTATCTTAGCGCCGTCTTCATCTATGCACCTCTCGCCTCGCTCATTTGAGAAATTTAGCTCGTGGTTGATGTGGATACCAAGATGCTTTAGATCATCACAAATTTTTTGCCTTGTATTTGGCGCATTTTCGCCGATGCCGCCGGTAAATATGAGCGCATCAACACGCCCTAAAATGGCGTAGTATGAGCCAATATACTTTTTCACTCGGTAGCAAAACATCTCAAACGCAAGCTTTGCGCGCTCGTCGTTTTGCATCTTAGCTACGACCTCTCTCATGTCGCTTGAGCCACAAATTCCAAAAAGTCCGCTCTTTTTGTTTAAAAAATTATCGATCTCGTTCCACTTTAAAACGCCGATATTTAGCAGATAGATGACCACGGCCGGGTCCATGTCGCCGCTTCTTGTGCCCATTATGAGCCCTTCAAGCGGGCTAAGACCCATCGAAGTGTCGATACTTTTGCCATTTTGCACCGCACAAGCTGAGGCGCCGTTGCCTAAGTGAAGCGAGATGGCGTTAAATTTATTAAACTCTATGCCAAGCATTTTTGCCGCTTGCTTGCAGACATATCTGTGTGAAGTGCCGTGGAAGCCGTATTTTCTGATGTGATGAGTCTTGCAAACGTCGTAGGGTAGGGCATAGCGGTAGGCATACTCTGGCATGCTTTGATGAAACACAGTGTCAAAAACGACCACGTGAGGCACATTTTTGCTCTCTTTCATCGCGTTTTTGATGCCAGCAAGGTGCCCTGGGTTGTGAAGTGGGGCAAGTGGGCTTATCTCCTCGATCTTTTTGATGACGCTCTCATCAACGATCATCGAGCTAAAAAAGCTCTCGCCGCCATGAACTATCCTGTGTCCGATGCCGTCAAGCTCGCTTAGATCGTGCAGCGTATGCGAGGTGGTAAAGAGCTCGTTCATCGCCTCAAGTCCGTCGTGGTGGTCTTTTATGAAGCGTTTTATCTCATAAACTTCGCCATTTGCCTTTAGCACCGCCCTTGAGCTAGAGCTACCGATCTGCTCGACTAGACCGCTTGCTAGGCTTGTTTTTGTCTGCATTTCAAAAAGCTGAAATTTTATCGAGCTGCTACCTGAGTTTAAAACTAAAATTCTCATATCACTCTCCTGCTTGTATCGCGCTTATTAAGATGGTATTTACCACGTCTTCGACGAGGCAGCCGCGGCTTAGGTCATTTACTGGTTTTTTTAGCCCTTGAAGTATCGGACCTACTGCTAGGGCGTTTGCGCTTCGCTGAACTGCCTTGTAGCAGATGTTTCCGCAGTTTAAATTTGGAAATATAAAGACATTTGCCTGCCCAGCGACATCGGAATTTGGCATCTTTTTGCTAGCCACGCTTAGATCAACCGCCGCGTCAAACTGAATTGGCGCTGCAATCTTTAAATTCGCATCAAGCTCGCTTGCCTTTTTGGCAGCCTCTTTACAAACTCCACATCAGCCCCACTGCCACTATCAGCAGTTGAGTAACTTAGCATGGCGATCTTTGGGCTAAGACCAAAGGCACTTGCTGTTTGAGCGCTGCTTAGCGTGATGCTAGCTAGCTCGTCTGTGCTTGGATTTGGCGTGACGGCGCAGTCTGCAAAGAGTAAAATTTCCTCTTCAAGCGCCATGAAAAATGCCCCGCTTACCACGCTTACATTTGGCTTTGTTTTTATGATCTGAAGGGCTGGACGGATCGTATCAGCCGTGCTCATCGTAGCGCCACTTACCAAAGCATCAGCTATGCCTTCATGTATTAGCATCGTGGCAAAGTAAATTTTATCTTTTGCAAGCGCATTTGCCTTGGCTTCATCAACGCCTTTATGTTTTCTTAGCTCAGTAAAATTTTCTTTGCAAATTCATCTGTTAGCTCATTTTGCGCTGGGTTTAGCACCTTTGCTTTGCTTAAATTTAGCCCCAAAGTGGCTGCTTTTTTGAAATTTCGCTCTCAAGTCCAAGCAAGATGATATTTGCCGCACCTTTTCTAGCACGATGTGAGCTGCTTTTAAAATTCTCTCATCATCACTTTCAGGCAAAACGACTGTTTTGCTTGCCGCTTTGGCTCTTTTTAGAAGCAAGCTTTGAAATTTAAATGGCGTGATGATCTCGGCTTGGTAGCTTAAAATTTCATCAAATTTATCAGTTATTAGAAGCTTTGAGTTTAAATTTAGCGCTCTTAGCTCGCTTGCATTTTCGTCAAAAACAGGTGCGTTTAAATTTCTAGCTAGCTTTAAATTTAGCTCGCTCTTGCCAAAGAGGCTAAAGCCCTCACAGCCAACGACTATGACGAAGTCGCTTCTCTCCTTTAGCTCTTCGAAATTTCTCTATAAAATTTTAAAAAAAACTCCTTTTCATTTAAATTTATTAGATTTTTTTTGTTATTTTCATCTGGAGTTATCTTAAAGATCTCAACTTTTTTGAATTTTGTAGCTATAATTTCCTGCAAATATGCTAGATTTTTGTCTGAAAAAATGTAACAACTTTTCATTTTGTGACCTTTTTGGGAACTTAAATTGCTTAATCTTAGCACAAAGATACTTATTTTAAGGCATTTTATGAACTATAAAAAGATTTGGCTCGTCACATTTGCGGGCATTTTTTACACAGGTTGCACCCCAAGTGCAGATCCTCATATCAATATGAAACCTCCAGTTTATGTCGAGCAACTCCCTTCAAAAGATAGTGGCAGCGGTCGAAAGCAACGCCGGCAGCCTCTTTGGCAAGGGCGAAAATCCACTATTTTCAGATAGAAAGGCGATGAATGTAAATGACATCGTAACCATCGTCATCTCAGAAAATGCAAGTCAAATTTCAAGCGGCAGCAAAAGCACCAACAAAGATAGCACCATTTCGCTTGGCGGTGGCGTTTTCACAGCTGGAGCTGCACCGCTCTCAACCGTGGCTGAAAATCTAAACAAATACGGCGACATCGGCTTTAAAGCAGGTGGCGGCAATGAAATTTACAGGTAGTGGTACAAGCAACAGAAGCGGAGAATTCACCGCGACCATCTCAGCTAGGATCATCAAGATCCTAAACAACGGCAACTACTTCATCGAAGGCAGCCGCGAGCTACTTATAAACGGCGAAAAGCAGATCATGCAAGTAAGTGGCGTCATCAGACCTTATGACATCTCGCAAAACAACGAAATCGACTCAAAATACATAGCTGACGCCAAAATTTTGTATAAAACCGAGGGTGAGCTAGACAAATCTACCAAAAAGCCTTGGGGCACAAGACTCATGGAGGCCATCTGGCCATTTTAATACAAATTTAAAAGCCTAAATTTAACCCGTTTAGGCTTTTGTAATTTTTACTTTAAATTTCACTCTTCTTAAAAATACTAAATTATTTTTAAAATTATTAAAAATTTAATTGATATTTACTTTCATAAAAATAGAATTTTTGCCATATCATTTCTCAAAATAGGATAAATTCTCACTAAATATTATTTTTTAGCATATTTTAAGATTATTGATTTCAAGGCATTTAAAATTTTATTTTAAAATTTATTTAAATATAATTATTAATATAATAAAATAATATTTGTCTTTTTTAAAAAAGATAAGATACAAAATAAACAAATTTCAAATGAAGGAGCTTATATGAACAATGACTTGCGTCAAAAGATAGATAGACGCTTAAGCGAACTTAGTGCATTGCCTAAGATGAAAAATGACACTAGTATTGCGCAGCTTTTAAAAGATAAGGGCTTTACTAGGCGTGATTTTATGAAGTGGGCTGGTGCGATGACAGCTTTTATGGCATTGCCAAGTGCGATGACGCCGATGGTTGCTCGCGCTGCTGAGCTAAGCGATAGGCTCCCAGTGATATGGCTTCACATGGCAGAATGCACTGGCTGTAGCGAGGGCTTGCTAAGAACTGACGCTCCAAGCATAGATAGCCTTATATTTGACTACATAAGCCTTGAATACCACGAAACTATCATGGCGGCTGCTGGCTGGCAGGCTGAAGAAAATTTAGAGCATGCGATAGAAAAATATAAAGGCAGATACATCCTGCTAGTTGAGGGTGGCGTGCCAACTGGAGCAACTGAGCACTTTTTAACAGTCGGACCTCACGGCACAAGCGGCAAAACTCACGCTGTAAATGCCTCTGCTAACGCAGCTGCTATCTTTGCCATTGGCACCTGTTCTAGCTTTGGCGGTATCCAAGCAGCTAAGCCAAATCCAACAAATTCAGTCGGTCTTTCAAAGGTGACTGATAAGCCAGTCATAAACGTGCCAGGCTGTCCTCCAAGCGAGAAAAACATCGTTGGCAACGTGCTTCACTACTTGCTATTTGGCACTTTGCCTGCACTTGATGTTTATAACAGACCAAAATGGGCTTATGGCTTAAGAATTCACGATCTTTGCGAGAGACGTGGTCACTTTGATGCAGGCGAATTTGTCCAAAGCTTTGGCGACGAGGGCGCAAAAAATGGCTACTGCTTATATAAAGTAGGCTGTAAAGGTCCATATACATTTAATAACTGCTCACGCGAGAGATTTAACCAGCACACATCATGGCCAGTTCAGGCAGGTCACGGCTGTATAGGCTGCTCAGAGCCAGACTTCTGGGATACGATGGGGCCTTTTGAAGAGCCTATGGCTGATAGGCTGTTTGACACTGTTTTGGGACTTGGCGCTGATAATGTAAGCGATAAAATAGGCATTGGAATTTTAGCTCTAGCAGGTATCGGTATAGCAGCTCACGCTGCACTAGCTTGTATGAGTAAAGATAAAGAATAAGGCGAAAAAATGAGTGAAAAAAGAATAGTAATAGACCCTATAACACGTATCGAAGGGCACTTAAGAATAGAAGTCGTAGTCGATGAAAACAACGTTGTCAAAGAGGCTTACTCTGGCTCAACTCTTTGGAGGGGCTTAGAGCAGATAGTAAAAAACAGAGACCCAAGAGATGCTGGCTTTTTCATGCAAAGAATTTGTGGCGTTTGCACATACTCACACTACAGAGCAGGCATAGTCGCAGTTGAGGATGCCCTTGGCATCAAGCCTCCGCTAAATGCAGAGCTAACTAGAACGCTCATGAACGCAGCTTTATATCTTCACGATCACATTGTGCACTTTTATCAGCTTCACGGTATGGACTGGGCGGATGTCGTCTCTGCACTAAGCGCAGACGTGCATAAAGCTAGCGAAGAGGCGTTTAAATACACAAGCACGCCATTTGCAACAGGCGCAGACAAGCTAAAAGAGGTAAAAGAGAGGGTTGAAGCCTTTGTTAAAAAGGGCAACCTTGGACCATTTGCCAACGCATACTGGGGACATAGCACATATAAATTTACTCCAGAGCAAAACTTAATCGTCCTCTCTCACTACTTAGAGTGCCTTAGGATCCAAAGAACAGCAGCTCAGATGATGGCTATCTTTGGCGCGAAAAACCCACACCCACAAAGCTTAACAGTTGGCGGCGTGACCTGTGTGATGGACCTTATGGATCCAGCTAGAATGGGCGAATATATGAGTAAATTTGCCTGAGATCAAAGAATTTGTCGATAGAGCTTACTACCCAGATATTTTGATGGCTGCTAAGGCTTATGCAAACGAGCCAAGCGTTCTAAACGACGTTGGCGTATCAAATTTTATTCTGCTACGATGAGTTTTTGATCGGCAAAAATGACCATCTATTTAAAGGTGGCATCATCTTAAATGGCGATCTTAGCAAGGTCTATGACATAGACGAAGACAAGATCACAGAAGAGGCGACAAGAGCTTGGTATAAAAATGACAAAGCGCTTCACCCTTATGACGGCGAGACAGAGGCAAACTACACTGGCCTTGTTGATGGCGAGAGCATAGACGGCGAGGGTAAGCTAGCTCACAGCAAGCTTTTTGACACAAAGGGCAAATATAGCTGGATCAAAGCGCCAAGGTATGATGGCATGCCTATGCAAGTAGGACCGATCGCAAGCATCGTCATAAACTACGCTAAAGGCAACGAGAGAGTTAAAAAAGTAGTCGATGAGTTTTAGCAAAGAGTGGCTTGCCACTAAGTGCAGTTTTCTCAACTCTAGGTAGAACCGCTGCTCGTATGCTTGAAGCAAAAGTGGTCGCAGAGCACACGATGGACGCATTTAATGCATTGATCGAAAATTTAAAGACAGATCAAGAGACCTGCGCAAAATATGTCATAGATAATAGCAAAGAGTATAAAGGCCACTTCAAAGGCAACGCTCCAAGAGGCGCGCTAAGCCACTGGTGCCGTATAAAAGATGGCGTCATCTCAAACTGGCAAGCAGTTGTGCCAAGCACTTGGAACGCCTCTCCAAAAGATGCCAAAGGTCAAATGGGCAGCTACGAGGCGTGCTTAGTTGGTATGAAGATCGCTGATCTTTCAAAACCACTTGAGATAATACGAAAAATTCACTCTTACGACCCTTGCATCGCGTGTGCCGTGCATGTTATGGACACAAAGGGAAATGATTTGAGTACTTATAAGATAAATCCAAATTTGTAAGGAGAAAAGATGTCACATAAAAATCCTGACAGGATCAGCGAATATGAATTCTCCATCGGCGTTAGGCTGACACACTGGATTAGATTTATAGTTATCACGCTTTTGGTTGTGAGCGGCTACTACATCTCTTATGTCTTTATGAGCCCAGAGATCACGAGCGAGCCTACAAATTTCATGCAAGCAAAGTGGCGTTTGGCGCATCAAGTCGCTGGCTTTGTGCTAATAGCTGTATTTATCTTTAAATTCTATCTATTTGTCTTTGACAAACACAGCAAAAAAGAGTGGATGAGCGTGCTTGACTTTTTAAGTCCAAAAGTTTGGATAGCGCAGATAAAGTACTACATCTTTATGGGGCCACACCCGCATTTAAGGGGCGTTTATAACCCATTGCAGTTTGCCTCATACTTTTTCTTTTACGTCATCTTGGCACTCATTTGCCTGACTGGCCTAGTGCTTTACGCTCACGTTTATCACGAGGGACTTGGCGGAGCGATCTACGAGCCAGCGAGATACTTTGAAGAGCTTATGGGCGGACTAGCAAATGTTAGGACGATACATAGAATTTGCATGTGGATCATCATGATATTTGTGCCAATTCACGTTTATATGGCGATATTTAACGCCGTTAAAGGCAAAAATGGAGCGATGGACGCCATCGTTAGTGGCTATAAATTTGTAAAAGAACACTGATGAGAGTGCTAGTTCTTGGCATCGGCAACGTTATGTTTGCTGATGAGGGCATAGGTGTTCATTTTGTAAATTTGATGGCTAAAAACTATAAATTTACAAGCTCTAAAAACGAGCTTACTCTAATGGACGGGGCACTTTAGCCCTCGCTCTAACTCACATCATAAGCGAATTTGACTATCTTATCGTCGTTGATTGCATTAGCGCAAATGGCGCAAGCGTGGGCGATGTTTATTTTTTCGACTTTCTAAACGTACCAAATTTTATCAGCTGGGACGGCTCGGCTCACGAGATCGAGATGCTTCAAACACTTCATCTAATGGAGCTTGCAGGCGACAGGCCGACAACCAAAATCTTAGGCATCGTGCCTAGCCGCATAGAGTCATCAAATTTTAGCCTCTCAGATGAAGTGATAAAAGCTTCTAATATCCTAGAAAAACGCTTATTGAGCACTTAAAAGAGCTTGATTTTAAGTGTGAAAAGGTGGCAAATTTCACCCTAAACTACACCATCGATGACTACGCCAAAAAAGGTTTAAAATGATACTTGCTTTTAAATTTGACTGCTTTAAAGACCCAGCCTTTTTGGCGCCATTTTTACGCTCATTAGCTAAAGATCTTAAGCACTCTATAAGCTGTAAAGATGATCAAATTTGCCTAAAAGTAAGTGGCTCTGTCGAGGAGCTTAGCGCCCTAGCAGACAGAGCTAGCGCCATTTTGCCCTATAGCCTTTTTATAAAGCATAGCGAGGTTGATGTGGCAGATGAGCTTGACGAGGCAGATGAGATTAAAAAGATAAAATTTGGTACGCTTAGCCCATCTCAAGCGGCGGCATTTTTGGCTAATGGCAAGGCTATTTTAAATGAAAGTGGCGTGCTTTCTTTTAGTAAATTTGATGGCGAGATAACGCTTGATAATTTTAATGAAAAGCTAAAAACCTGCCTAAATTTATTAAAAAATGGCAAGGGCGTTTGCGTAGAGCAAGATGAAAATTTATATGAAATTTCTCTTGGGGTAAATTTTGATGCAAATTTCTTGATGCCTGTAAATTTAAAAGCAGCTACCAAAATTTTCATCGCCGATGATAGGGCGCAGATCGCGCTTGCTAGCTTTGAAAAGCCACTTTTGGCACTAAAGACGACAGCCATTTACAGGCAAAACCACGAGGATGCACCGCTTTTTTTTGACGTGATGGCGCCAAATGACATTTTTCTTTACGCCATTTGCGAGCAGCTAAACAAAGAGGGCTTTAGCTTTTTAAGCGTTTCTGTAAAGGAGCAAAAAAGCGCCCTTTCAAGGCTAATTTTGCTTGAAAATAGCGCGCTTTTAAGCCCATTTTTTTATACAAAAGATGAGAAATTTGAGCTTGAGAGTTTTAGCGAAGTGACTTTGGGGCTTAAAATTTAGCAAATTTAGCGATGATGAAATTTGCCTGCTTTCAAAATCAAGCAAAACGCAGCTTCTATTTTTGCCAAAATTTAGCAGCTTTGAAGAAATTTACTGAGCTTATAAGAGCCGATGAGGGCGGCGAAAGACTACTTGAAAACTTCAGTAAAGAGCGCGCCCTGCCAAGTGGTAAATTTAGCTCAAATGCTAGCTTTTTCTCGCTATTTTGCATAGCTGGACGCTTGCTTGGCTTAAGTGATGAGTTTAAAAAAGCAGGGAGAATTTGCTCCTTATGGCAAGCGATTTTAGCGGTCAAAAGGGCGTTAGGATAGATTATAAGATGAAAGATGACTTTGGTTTAGACGGGGTTAAGTTTGTAAAAAGTATCATTTCATTTATCCTTGCTGGCGCTGGAGAGAAGAATATCAGCTTTGGTTGCACCGAGTCTTTGGCGCATTTTCTGAGCGATTTTAGCTATGAAAAACGAGATAAATTTAACATTAAAAATGTTACTTTAAGCGGGGATTTATTTTATAATAAGGTAGTTAGCAACTTGATAAAAAAACACCTAAACCCAAATATAAAAACAAATTTTGACCTCGGATTTGGCGTTGAGATCAAGCTTTAGATATGAGATCAAAGGCTTAGTTCAAGGCGTTGGTTTTAGACCTTTTGTCTATACTTTAGCGGACAAATTTAAGCTTGTTGGCGAAATTTACAACGATGATGAGGGCGTGAAGCTAAATTTTAGCGGCGAAGAGGCTAGTTTTTTGGCTTTTGAAAAAGAGCTTTATGAGAAGCTACCAGCCCTTGCTAGGATCGATGAGCTGCATAAATTTAAGATAGATAAAATTTACTGAAAAGCTTGAGATCATCGCCTCAAAGTCGGCTACCAAACAAGCGCCTATCTTGCCTGATTACGCACTTTGTGACGACTGCTTGCGCGAGTTTTATGACCCCACAAACCCACGCTACAAATACCCATTTATAAACTGCACCAACTGCGGACCGAGATTTTCTATCATCAAAGCATTGCCTTATGACAGGGTAAATACGACGATGAATGAGTTTAAGATGTGTAAATTTTGCGAGAGCGAATACAAAGATCCGCTTAATCGCCGCTACCACGCAGAGCCAATCTCTTGCCCAAACTGCGGACCAAAGCTCTATCTAAAAGATAAATTTGGCAAAGTCTTGGCTAGTGAGAACGAAGCGGCAAAAGAGGCGGCTAGGCTCATAAACGAGGGCAAAATTTTAGCCATTAAGGGGCTTGGTGGCTTTCATCTGGTTTGCGACGCGACAAATGAAGCAGCAGTTTGCGAGCTAAGAGCTAGAAAACATCGCCCAAGCAAGCCCTTTGCTCTGATGAGTAAAAATTTACAAAACGCTAGAGAGATAGCGCAAATTTCAGAGGCTGAGGCAAAGCTTCTTACTTCAAATTTAAAGCCGATCGTCTTGCTTGAAGCAAAAAATGGCTCAAATATCGCAAAAAGCGTCGCTCCAAATTTAAACAAGCTTGGTGTCATGCTCGCATTTAGTGGCATACACCTTTTGCTATTTGACCACCTCAAGCACGACATCATCGCAACTAGCGCAAACATCTCAGGCGAGGTCGTCATAAAGGACGAAAATGAACTTAGAGAAAAACTAGGCGACATCATAGACTTTTATCTTGATCACGACCGAGAAATTTACTCGCCAAGTGACGATAGTATCGCATTTTGCGTTGGTGATGAGATAATTTTTACAAGAACAAGTCGTGGGCTAAATCCAAATTTCATCCATACAAATTTTAAG
The DNA here is from genome assembly GCA_037321105.1 of Campylobacter concisus. Taxonomy (GTDB): domain Bacteria; phylum Campylobacterota; class Campylobacteria; order Campylobacterales; family Campylobacteraceae; genus Campylobacter_A; species Campylobacter_A concisus_AZ. Next base: position 2,198,153 of record CP147775.1, read on the forward strand.
CAAAAAGGGACATTTTTAGCCCTTGGAGCGGAGCTAAAAAGCTCATTTTGCATCTACAAAGACGGCCTTTTGATGGTTAGCCCATATATCGGCGATCTAAAAAACGTGGCGACTTTTGATAGGTTTAAGGACATTTTTACGCTTTTTGAAACGACTTATGATCTAACAATAGACAAGGTCATAGCCGATCTTCATCCAAATTTTTTAAATACAAAATGGGCAAAAGATCAGGGCTTTGAGCTCGTTCATCTGCAGCATCACTACGCGCATTTGCTAAGTGTGATCTTTGAAAATGATTTGCCAGAAAAAGAGTATCTTGGCTTTTGTTTTGACGGCACTGGATACGGCGAGGACGGCAAAATTTGGGGTGGTGAGGTCTTTAGGCTAGATAAAAATAGCTACAAAAGAGTTTATCACTTTGATGAATTTAGCTTATTTGGCGGCGAAAATAGCATAAAAAATATCTATCTCATCGCTTATTCTATTATTTTGAAGTACGAGCTTGAGGACGAGGGGCATGAAATTTTAGGTAAATTTTGATGAAAAGGTGCTTAGAAATTTCAAGATGATGGAGCAAAAGGGGCTAAATTTAGTAAAAACTAGCTCTGTTGGTAGGATATTTGACGCATTTGGTGCGATAATATGTGGCATATCTCACTCGAGTTTTGAGGGCGAGAGTGGCATGAGGCTTGAGGCACTTTATGATAAAAATTTAGATGCGTGTTACAAATTTTAGTCTAAATGACGGAGTTATCGGCTTTAAAGATGCCTTTAAAAGTGCTTTAAAAGATAAGCCAAGAGTGGCTGCAACGGCATTTATAAATGGCATGGCTGATATTATTTTTGAAATTTCTAAAAATGAGAAAAAGAGATTTTGCTAAGCGGTGGAGTTTTTCAAAATAAGACTTTGCTTGAGCTTATTTACAAAAAATTTACTAAAGTAAAATTTGAAATTTTATATCAATAAGAAATTCTGCAGTAACGATTCTAACGTAAATTTAGGGCAAATTTATTATTATTTATCCACATTTTCTAATAAGTGATGTATAATTATTTTAAACGGTAATCAAACGAGAAAGGAGCAAAAAATGGATAGTGTTATACGTTTTAGTGTTTCTTTGCCTAGTCAATTACTAGACGAACTAGATAGAAAAGTTAGCGAACAAGGCTACGCTTCTAGGAGTGAATTTACAAGGGATTTGATCCGTGAAAAGATCGTAAGCGACAGCTGGAAGGACGCTGACGAGGAGTTGATTGGGGTTTTGACGCTCATTTATGTGCATCATCACAACGATTTGGTGAATAAAAAAATGGATATCGAGCATGACTCTGATGTGAAGATCATCTGCACAAATCACGTTCATGTCGATCACCACAACTGCTTAGAAACGATCTCGATAAGAGGTGAGGCTAGCAAGATAGAGCGCTTTGCTGATAGGATTGCTGGCTTAAAGGGTGTTAAGTTTTCTAAACTTACAAAGGCCGCTGTGCCTAAATTTTAAGCTAAAAGCTTTTTTGACTCTTAAAATTTAGGTTTTTTGTAAATAGCTAGCAGCGCTCTCTTGGCTGCAGAGCTTGTCTTATTTTGTCTTTTTGGTAGTTTTTAGCAGTTTTTGTGATCCATTTTTGCAAATTGATAGCGGGTTTTGCTATTTCTTGCTTGCCTGATATCTTTTTGTGGCGAAAGTTTGATGACCGTTTCTCTACTTGGGCTTTGGCTAAAGCTAAATTTGCAAAGCCCGCCCAAGTTCTTTTTTGGCTTTTTAAGTTTCTCTCTTTTTTGCTTTATTTTTGTTCTGGCATTTTTGGCGCTTGTATGCTATCATTAGCCACAAAAAATGTCATTTAAAGAGAATGAAAGATGAATTTTTACAATAGAAATTTTCTAGCCAAAGAGCTAGATCGCTGGCAAAAAGAGGATGTAGTCGATAAGGCGACCGCTTTAAAGATAGCAAATTTATATGAAATAGATCTAAACGCTCATAGCGAAAAGACTAGCTTTATCTTAAAGTTGGTTGCTTATCTCTTTTTCGCGCTGGCATTTTTTACCCTTGTTGGAGCTTACTGGGAGGAGATGCCAAGGCTGATGCGCTTGGTGCTTGTGCTATTTACGCTTGGACTTGTAAATTTTGGCGGGGTTTATTATCTCAAAAAGGGCAAAGATAAGCTTGGCACAGCCACATTCTTTTTGGGAAATTTCTGCTACGGAGCAGCCATAGCGCTTATCGCTCAAATTTATAACATTAGCGACGAGCCAAGCGGTGGTGTTTTGCTCTGGAGCGTTGGAGCGATGGCGCTCTCTTTTGCTAGCAAAAAGGCTTTGCTGGTGGCTCAAAGCCTTGTTTTTGCGACGATCTGGTTTGTTTTAAAGGGCATGGGTGACGAGTTTGCTTATGAATTTATTGTATTTATAGCCCTTGGCGCCTACATGCTTTATAAAAGTGACTCGGCATTTCTTGCGATTGTGCTTTTAGCGGATATATTTTCCTACATCGTTTCGCTTTGCGCCAGGATCAGTGGGTTTAACGAATTTTATGGCTATGATCTTATGTTTAGAGCGCCGATGGCTGCTACTTTATCGCTCTCATACGCGCTTTTACTTGTCGCGCTCTTTAGCACGTTAGCTAGCTTTAGAGATAGGCTAGCACACCTTGTAAAAGGCTTTGGCAAGTATCTTGGCATCGTCATCTTGATCGTTTGCCTGATAGCTTATGCAAATGGCGATATCTACGAGCTAGAAGAAGATAAATTTTGGTTTGCAAAAGCATTTTTTTATAGCAGTTTTGGCAAGGTTTTTGCCGTATTTAGCATCGCTAGCATTGCGCTATTTTTCAAAGAGAAAAACAAAAGCGGCTTGCTTCTTGGCTTGATACTCTTTGCGTTGCCATTTGTCTTTAGCTTAGGCGTGGGATATGCAAATATCTTCTTCTCGCTAGCAAACATCATCGTCGCTGCCGTGCTTATCAAAAATGGCGAGCTAACGCTTGGACTATGCATGATATTCTTAGTTGCGGTGGTTAGATACTTTGAGCTAATAGGCGATTATTTGGGGGCTACGGCGCTATTTATCATCTTTGCCTTCGTCGTGCTCGCAGTCGCTGCTAAAAAAGGACGTACAAAATGAAGATAAGATCACTGATACTAGCCATATTTTTTCAAATTTTACTAATAATTGCGATGCTCGCATACGCACTCATGCCACTTTATCTTGGAAAAGAGGTAAAAGTGAGGGTAAATCTTTATGATCCAAGAGATCTCTTTCGCGGAAACTACGTGAGTTTAAGCTATGATTTTTCAAATTTGCAGCAGTATAAATTTGATGAAAAAAGTGGTAAAGAGATAGATATATATGATAGAAATTTCTCAAAAAATGATGAAATTTACGCCATTTTAAAGCAAGATGCGAATGCCACTTACGCTTTTGATAAATTTAGCTTTGCTAAGCCAAAAGATGCTCTTTTTCTAGCTGGCAAATTTGATGGATATTTATTTGTAAAATACGGCATCGAAGAGTTTTATATGCCAACTAAAAAGGCTCAGCAAACCGAGCGAGAGATGATGGATCAAGATGCGGATACTGTTGCTGTTTTGATGGTGATGGATGATGGTAGGGCAAGGCTAAAAGATCTCATCATCACACCAAATGGCAAAAAAAGAAATAGCGATGAAAATTTTGATGAAAATAGCTACACAGATGATAACGAGAGCTTTGAAGAGCTAGATAAAAACATTCGCTTGCAAGATCAAAGGTAAATTTAAAGGGTAATTAAAAAACGGGTTAATTTATCTCATTTGCATAAAATGCCCTTAAATTTTAATTTTATTTTTAAATTTAAGCGTTAAAATCTCTAAAAATTAATAAAAAAGGATAATAAAATGTGTAAAGATTGCGGTTGTTCAATGGGTAATCACGCCCATACTCACACTCACGCTGATGGTACCACTCACTCACACCCACACACCCACGATGGGCATACAGACCACGCTCATGACGCACACGAGCATAGCCACGAGGCTCACGCACACCCTGTGCTAAACGAGAGCAAAACCATAGACGTGATAGAGAAAATTCTATCTGAAAACGACAAAGAGGCCGCTCACAACAGAGCGCATCTTGATGAAAAAAGATACTTTGTGTAAATTTGATGAGTAGTCCAGGCGCTGGTAAGACTACGCTTTTAGAGGCTACGATAAAGGCTGGTAAATTTAAAATAGGCGTTGTCGAGGGTGATTTAGAGACCAATCAAGATGCCGACCGCATAGTAAAAGCTGGCGCAAAAGCTCATCAGATAAGCACAGGTCAGACCTGCCACTTGGACGCTTTTATGGTGCATGAGGGACTTCATCACCTGCCACTAAATGAGCTTGATCTAGTCTTTATAGAAAATGTTGGAAATTTCAGTCTGCCCTGCAAGCTACGACGTTGGCTCACACTTTAACGCTGTGCTTCTTTCAGTGCCAGAGGGCGATGACAAGGTGAGCAAATATCCAGTGATGTTTAGGGCTGCTGACGTGCTTTTGATCACAAAAGCTTCGCTTGCACCGCACTTTGACTTTGATATCGAGCGAGTGAAAACGACGCTAGAAAGCTAAATCCAAAGGTTGATATCTTTGTCGTAGATAGCAAAACAGGCGAGGGCATCGATAAGTGGATAAGTTATTTGGAATTTAAAAAGAGCTAAGATAATGTGCCTCTCAATCCCTTCAAAAGTAATAGAAATAGACGAAAACAACGTTGCCACCGTTGAGACTCTGGGCGTTACTAGAAAGGTAAGCCTAGATCTCATCTCTGAAGAGGTAAAAGTTGGCGAATACGTGCTAATCCACGTAGGATATGCTATGCAAAAGATTGACACGCAGTTTGCGCTGGAGAGCTTGGAGGTCTATCAAAAGATCGCTGAGGATATGGACGCGGGAAAATTTTGATGGATCTTATCAATGATTTTCGCGATAAAAATTTAATCCTAGCCCTTTCAAAACTCATACAAAAAGAGAGTATAAAACCGCTAAATATCATGGAAATTTGTGGCGGCCACACGCATAGCATTATGAAATTTGCACTGCCAAGTTTGGTTGGAGAGCATATAAATTTCGTCCACGGCCCAGGCTGTCCGGTCTGCGTCATGCCAAAGAGTCGCATAGATGAGGCCTGTAAGCTTGCTAGCATGGATAATGTGATCTTTTGCACGCTAGCTGACATGCTAAGAGTGCCTGGCTCAAAGACAAGCTTGCAAAAGCTTCGCGGCGAGGGGCACGATATAAGGGCACTTTACACGCCACTTGATGCGCTAAATATCGCTAAGCAAAATCCAGACAAAAAGGTTATATTTTTTGCCATTGGCTTTGAGACAACGACGCCGATGAGCGCAAATTTGGTTGAAAAAGTGGTGCAAGAGGGCATTAAAAATTTATACTTTCATATAAATCACGTAACCGTCCCAGCTCCAGTTAGAGCTATAATGAGCGATGAAAACGTAAGGATAGATGCATTTTTAGGGCCAAGCCACGTGAGCGTCATCACTGGAAGTAAAATTTACAAAGAGTTAGCAGATGAGTTTAAAAGACCGATCGCCATTAGCGGTTTTGAGCCGCTTGACATCATGGCAAGTGTGCTAAATTTCAGTCCGTCAGCAAAACGCAGGCACTTATGAAGTCTATAACGAGTACGCAAGGGCTGTCAAAGAAGAGGGCAACTTAAGAGCAAAAGAGCTCATAGCTAAGTACTTTGAGCCGTGCGACTTTGTCTGGAGAGGCCTTGGCGAGATAGCACAAAGTGGCATGAAGCTAAAAGATGAGTTTGCCTACCTTGACGCCAGAGTGCAGTTTGACTGTAGCGTAGAGAGCGCTGGCGAGAGCAAGGCTTGCATTTGCGGGCAAATTTTAAGAGGGCTAGCAAAGCCGACTGACTGCAAGGTCTTTGGCAAGGTTTGTAACCCACAAAATCCGCTAGGATCGTGCATGGTCTCAAGTGAGGGCGCTTGTGCGGCATATTTTAAATACGCAAGAGTTGGTTAAGGAATTTAATGAAAAAGATAATGCTAAGCCACGGCGGCGGCGGCGAGGAGATGAACTCGCTTATAAACGAGACGATATTTAAAATTTTTGATAACGAAATTTTAAGGCAGAGCAATGACTCAGCGATATTAAATTTAGGCAGCAAGATCGCATTTAGCTCCGATAGCTTTGTGGTAACTCCCATTTTTTTTAATGGTGGCGATATCGGCAAAATCGCAGCTTGTGGCACGATAAACGACCTTGCGATGGTTGGAGCAAGCGCAAAATACCTAAGCTGTTCGCTCATCATCGAAGAGGGGCTAAGCATAGAAGAGCTTGAAAAGGTGCTTGGCTCACTTGCAAAAACATGCAAAGATAGTGGCGTGAGCGTCGTTTGTGGCGATACGAAGGTCGTACCAAAGGGCAAATGCGACAAAATTTTTATAAACACAGCAGGCATTGGCGAGATAGTTTGCGAGGGCGTGGAGCTTAAAAATTTAAAAGCAGGGGCTAAAATTTTAATCTCTGGAGATGTTGGCAGACACGGCGGTGTGGTGCTAGCAGCAAGAGAGGAATTTGAGCTTGGACTTGATCTAAAAAGTGACTGCAAGAGTCTAAAAGAGGTTGTTTTAAAGCTACTTAGCGCTGGTATAAAACCGCAGTGCATGCGTGACGCGACTAGGGGCGGACTAAGTGCGGTGCTAAATGAGTGGGCTAAATTTAGCAAATTTGACATCTTAGTTTTTGAAGAAAATATCAAGGTGGCAGACGAAGTGATGGGCGTTTGTGAGCTCTTTGGTTTTGAGCCTTATGAGCTTGCAAATGAGGGCACTTTTGTGATGGCTGTCGATGAGAGTCAGGCTGATGACGCACTTAAAATTTTAAGAGAATTTGATCAAAATGCGATGATAATTGGCGAAGTTCTGGAGGCCAAAAACGAGCGCGTCATCATCGAAAATGCCTATAAATCAAGAAGATTTCTCGAGCCGCCAAAGGGCGAGCTGCTACCAAGGATCTGCTAATGCACGAGCTTAGTATCGTTCAAAATTTCAGTCAGCCTTTGCGAGAAAAATGCCGCCAAAGAAAATGCCAAAGAGATAAGCAAGATCGAGATAAAAGTTGGCCGCTTAAGCGGAGTGGAGCCACACTATCTAGAGAGTGCCTTTGATGTTTATAAGGCTGGCACAATCTGCGAAAACGCCGAGCTTGTGATAAATTTACAAGGCATTGTGGTCGAGTGTTTGGATTGTGGATTTGGCGGGGAGCTTAGCGAAAATGACTTTACTTGTCCAAAGTGCAAAAGCCAAAATTTAAAGGTGACTGACGGCGAAGATATGTATCTAATGCGGCTTGAAATGAAGTAAATTTTGCGTATTAAAATGCGTAAAATTTTATGAATTTATTGATTTTTTATGGATAGTGTTAAATTTTCTCAATCAACGCCTAAAGAGCTATAAAAACGAGCAAGAGCATAAAAAGAACTTTTTGCTAGTGCAAGCTGGCTGTAAAGCTTGGTATTTTAGAAATTGCCACTAGAAATTTAGATTTTTAGAGTATTGATAGTATTTTAAAATCGTTTGGTGGCTACTTTGAGCTAGATGATCTCTTTGTCTCAAAGCAAACTTTTGGATTTTGGGCAAAAATCATCGATGAAGCTAAAATCCACAATGATATCGTCAATCTTGATAAGCTTGATTTTAAAAAGTATTCTAAATTTAACCGCAAAAATAAACTTTTAAACTATCAAAAAGTAAAGATTTTATATGACCTTGCTGTTAAAATTCGAAACCGAGCATTTCATTTTGAAAATCTTTATAAGCTGAAATTTCGATCAAACGCCGAGAATTTCAACTCGTGTTGGTAAAACTTTAGTAGGTATTGACCCGCAAATGTTAGAACATTTCATTAATGATGCGTTGTTTTGTTTTGATGAGAATCTGGCAAGATACTTAGAATGAGTGGCGGATAATAAGCTCCGCCGTGAACTTCGTCGCAATTATACTAAACAATAATATTTTTGCGCAACACTTTACTCAAATATCAAAAACGGAGCCTGCAGGACATTTCTTATGATCTTTAGCGGCGAGAGTAGGGCATCTTGCAAGATCTGCGTCGAGTACTCGGGCTTTTCAGTCGTGCCACGTATGGCGATGACGGTTGAGAGTGAGCGGTCTTTGCCAAGGATGATTTGGTTGATAAGTGGGATCTTGTCGATGATGCCGCTTGCGTCTTTTAGTATCTTTAGCTCAAGGTCGATGTTTATCTTTTTGCTCTTTAGATCGATCGTGCCGCGTCCGCCGATATCTGCGCTCGTGCCTATCATTTCAATCGCTAAAAACTCGATCACGTCGCCCTTTCTAGTAAGTAAAATTTTGCCGTTTTTAACAGTAAAGCCCTTGTCGTTAAAGTCAGGCGTTTTAAAGCTAAGAAGCGACGGCACCGAGTTTAAAAAGCTTAAAAGCCTTTGATAAAAGATGTAGTCTTTTAGATACGTGCCAAAAAATCTCACCTCAGCCTTAAACTCTTTTGTGCTCTCTCCAAGCAGTTTTAGGCGAAATTTACCGCCCTCAAAGCTCTTTATGCCAAAAAGGTCGTTGATAAATTCGCCGCTTATGTCGGTTGCATCTAAATTTACTGCTTTTCTCATCGCTAAAATATCCAACTCTGCCTTGCTTTGCTAGCCCATTTAGCGAGGTGCTTTTGCCCTTTTTCTCGGCGCTAAAGCTAGTAAATGGCAAGGTTTTGTTTAAGTCCTTTAAGATGATGTCGCCATTTTTTGCAAAGAGCTCAAGTGGCGTGCTTTGCTCTTTTGTGCTGTTGTCATCAAGGACAAGCAAATTTAGGTCGTTGCTCTTAGCTTCTATGCCTTTTTCGGCGATATTTAAAGATAGTTTTTTGCTCGCACTTTGCACCTTTACGCCAGCTTTTGAGATGGTGATCAAAAAGTCGTCACTATCATATTTTGAGCCATTTTTATCCAAAAACGGCATGTCAAATTTAAGCCCTTTTGCCAAAATTTCAAGATTAGTAAAGTCATTGCTCTTTATGCTCACATCTTCAAAGCCAAGCACACCATTTTGCTTTAAAACTGGGGAGTTTTGCATTATAAAGTTGCTGTTTTTTGTAGCTATCACGCTCTCATTACCAAAGCTTAAATTTATCCCAAAAGGCTCAATGCTAAGCGTGGTCTCACTTGGCTTGCTAAAGTCAAGAAGCGCGGTAAATGGCTCATTTTTAAAGGCTAAAATTTCATCATTTTTCTCTTTTAGATCAAAGCTTTCTATGACGCCTTTTATCTCGCCGGTGCTTTTTTGTAAATTTATATCTGCTTTTGCATTTGCTCTGAAAAAATCAATCCCAAAGCCGCTTGCATCGATGTTTAGCGCAGAAGTATTTACAAGCTTTACAAGGGCACTTTTAGCGTTAAATTTACCTCCCAGCGATATCTAAAACAGCATCACTTATCTTAAAATCGCCATTTGCGATGACGCTTTTTTCATCAAAATTTTCTAAGCTCTTTTCGTCAAGCTTTATCAAAATTTTAGGCCAGCATCCATTTTACCACTTAGCTGCCTAACTGGCACGTTGATCTTATAAACTCTTAATATCTCATTTATTGCCTCATCGTAAATGGAATTTGTCTTTATAAAAAGCTCTAAATTTGCACTTTTTTCATCAAAAATGTTGTTTATAGCAACACTTGAGCCATCAAGCTTTTTGCCCTTATAAACAGGTGCTGTAAGGTCAAATTTAAGCGTTGAGTTATTAAGTGTGATGTTTGCCTCAGCGACATTTACAGCGGGCAGGTCTTTTTCAAATTTTACTAGCAAATTTTTAGCATAGGCAGTCGCATTTAGGTCGTTTAGATAAAAGTCGTTTTTGGCTAGGTCAGCCTTGCCGTTTATCTCGTTTAGATGATAGTCATCAGCCACGATGTAGCCATATATCCAGTTTTTAACCTCGCTGTTTAGGTGTATGCGACTATCAAGCTCAGCGATGAAGTCCTTGATACTGCCAGCATTTACGTCATAGGCTTTGTAGGTTAAAAGCGTATCTTTTAAGGCAAAGCTAAGCTTGCCATTTAGCTCGTGCGAGGTGAAATTTCCATCAAATTTCATAATCATCCTTGTCAAAATTTGCACTGCCCTCGCCGCTAATGCTTACGTTAAAATCTTTAAGGCTCAAATTTCTTACTATGAAGCGATCGACACCGTTTTGCTGCTCGTTTTGAAATTTGATATCGATGTTTAGATAAGGGCTATCGACGAAAAATATATCATCTAAAAATAAAACTTTGATCTTAAAATCATCGCCGATTTGCACGCTCTCAAGTGAAATTTCTTGAAAAAGGTGTCAAGATAATCCACGCCCTGACTAAGGTTTAAAAGTTGCTTGTCGCTGGCTTTTTGCTCTGCGTTTTGTTTAAATTTAGGTAGCTTTATCTGCTTTGCTCTTACAATTATTTTTTTATCTAACTTTATATATAATTGCTCCAATTTTACGCCGTAAAACTCGAAATCGTTAATTTTTATGCCGTATTTTAAAAGCAAAAGAAGCGAAAGAATCAAAATGATAAAAAATTTTATAAAAAAGCCGTATCTGGATATTTTCTTTGATATCGTACTCATTGTTGTCCTAAGCGTATTTGTTTATTTGGCACGCCCCATAAACACGAGCAAGGTCGTCTTTGTGCCAAAGGGAAGTGTGGGCGAAATTATATCTTATTTAGCTAATCGCAACTTTAACTTAAGTGCGATCGACAAGTACGCCATGCGCTTCATCGGCTCGCCTCAGTCAGGCTGGATCGAGATAGGTAAAGATAAAATTTCAAGGATTGATTTTTTAAAAAAACTTGCCAAAGCAAAGGCTGCGATGACCGAGATCACGCTAATACCTGGCGAGACTACGATAGTTTTTTAAACCAGATCGCTGCCCAGCTAGGACTTGACGCAGCAAAACTAAATAGCGAGTATAACGCCCTTGTGCCAGTCGCTGATGGCTTTTTAATACCAAATACTTATAAAATTCCAATAGGCATCAGCGAAAGGCATCTAGCCTATTACCTTGTAAATTCATCTAAAAAGGCGCAAAGCGAGATCAGCAGGAAAATTTTTGGTGAATACAACGAGAAAAAGTGGTTTAAAATTCTAACCATCGCCTCTATCATCCAAAAGAGGCTGCAAACGACGCTGAGATGCCTCTTGTTGCCTCAGTCATCTACAACCGCCTAGATAAGGGCATGAGGCTGCAGATGGATGGCACGCTAAATTATGGCATCTACTCGCACGATGTGATCACAGCTGAGCGCATAAGAAGCGATATGAGCGAGTTTAACACCTATCTAAACGACGGCATCCCGCCAAGCCCAGTCTGCTCGGTCTCAATAAGTGCGATAAAAGCGGCGATAAACCCTGCAAAGAGCGATTATTTATACTTTGTGCTTGATAAAAAGGCAAAAAAGCACATTTTTTCAAAAACCTTAAGCGAGCACAATCAAAATATCGCAAAATAGGGCTAAAATACAACTAGCTTTAATAAAAAACGTGATAAATTTCAAAAAATCAAAAGGGCTAAAATGAGTGACATTATCTGGACTAAAACCGACGAAGCACCGCTATTTGCGAGCTACTCTCTCTTCCTATCGTTAAGAGCTTTTTATCCCGCGCTGGCATTAGTATAACTAGGGCTGATATAAGTGAAACAACGGCAACTACTTCATCGAAGGCAGCCGCGAGCTACTTATAAACGGCGAAAAGCAGATCATGCAAGTAAGTGGCGTCATCAGACCTTATGACATCTCGCAAAACAACGAAATCGACTCAAAATACATAGCTGACGCCAAAATTTTGTATAAAACCGAGGGTGAGCTAGACAAATCTACCAAAAAGCCTTGGGGCACAAGACTCATGGAGGCCATCTGGCCATTTTAATACAAATTTAAAAGCCTAAATTTAACCCGTTTAGGCTTTTGTAATTTTTACTTTAAATTTCACTCTTCTTAAAAATACTAAATTATTTTTAAAATTATTAAAAATTTAATTGATATTTACTTTCATAAAAATAGAATTTTTGCCATATCATTTCTCAAAATAGGATAAATTCTCACTAAATATTATTTTTTAGCATATTTTAAGATTATTGATTTCAAGGCATTTAAAATTTTATTTTAAAATTTATTTAAATATAATTATTAATATAATAAAATAATATTTGTCTTTTTTAAAAAAGATAAGATACAAAATAAACAAATTTCAAATGAAGGAGCTTATATGAACAATGACTTGCGTCAAAAGATAGATAGACGCTTAAGCGAACTTAGTGCATTGCCTAAGATGAAAAATGACACTAGTATTGCGCAGCTTTTAAAAGATAAGGGCTTTACTAGGCGTGATTTTATGAAGTGGGCTGGTGCGATGACAGCTTTTATGGCATTGCCAAGTGCGATGACGCCGATGGTTGCTCGCGCTGCTGAGCTAAGCGATAGGCTCCCAGTGATATGGCTTCACATGGCAGAATGCACTGGCTGTAGCGAGGGCTTGCTAAGAACTGACGCTCCAAGCATAGATAGCCTTATATTTGACTACATAAGCCTTGAATACCACGAAACTATCATGGCGGCTGCTGGCTGGCAGGCTGAAGAAAATTTAGAGCATGCGATAGAAAAATATAAAGGCAGATACATCCTGCTAGTTGAGGGTGGCGTGCCAACTGGAGCAACTGAGCACTTTTTAACAGTCGGACCTCACGGCACAAGCGGCAAAACTCACGCTGTAAATGCCTCTGCTAACGCAGCTGCTATCTTTGCCATTGGCACCTGTTCTAGCTTTGGCGGTATCCAAGCAGCTAAGCCAAATCCAACAAATTCAGATCGGTCTTTCAAAGGTGACTGATAAGCCAGTCATAAACGTGCCAGGCTGTCCTCCAAGCGAGAAAAACATCGTTGGCAACGTGCTTCACTACTTGCTATTTGGCACTTTGCCTGCACTTGATGTTTATAACAGACCAAAATGGGCTTATGGCTTAAGAATTCACGATCTTTGCGAGAGACGTGGTCACTTTGATGCAGGCGAATTTGTCCAAAGCTTTGGCGACGAGGGCGCAAAAAATGGCTACTGCTTATATAAAGTAGGCTGTAAAGGTCCATATACATTTAATAACTGCTCACGCGAGAGATTTAACCAGCACACATCATGGCCAGTTCAGGCAGGTCACGGCTGTATAGGCTGCTCAGAGCCAGACTTCTGGGATACGATGGGGCCTTTTGAAGAGCCTATGGCTGATAGGCTGTTTGACACTGTTTTGGGACTTGGCGCTGATAATGTAAGCGATAAAATAGGCATTGGAATTTTAGCTCTAGCAGGTATCGGTATAGCAGCTCACGCTGCACTAGCTTGTATGAGTAAAGATAAAGAATAAGGCGAAAAAATGAGTGAAAAAAGAATAGTAATAGACCCTATAACACGTATCGAAGGGCACTTAAGAATAGAAGTCGTAGTCGATGAAAACAACGTTGTCAAAGAGGCTTACTCTGGCTCAACTCTTTGGAGGGGCTTAGAGCAGATAGTAAAAAACAGAGACCCAAGAGATGCTGGCTTTTTCATGCAAAGAATTTGTGGCGTTTGCACATACTCACACTACAGAGCAGGCATAGTCGCAGTTGA